>NZ_JAQNDO010000001.1:6232500-8632500 GCF_028369105.1 Polyangium mundeleinium
CTTTAAGCCGCGTCGTTCGCCGTGTCAACAACCTTCATCCGAGGGCCGAGAATATTTTCACATTCTCGGGACCGGCGACCTCTCCGAGGACGACGCCTTGCGGCGCCTTTGTCTCTCGGCGAGGGGCGGCTCTTTAAGCCGCGTCGTTCGCCGTGTCAACAACCTTCATCCGAGGGCCGAGAATATTTTCACATTCTCGGGTCTGCGGACCTCTCCGAAGACGACGCCTTGCGGCGCCTGTTTCTCTCGGCGAGGGGCGGCTCTTTAAGCCGCGTCGTTCGCCGTGTCAACAATCGATCGTCCGAGGGCCGAGAATATTTCACATCCTGTGGGCCCGGGGACCCTCCCCGAGGACGGCACCTCGTGGCGCCCTCTCTTCTTCTCTCGACGAGGGGGCAACCTAACCGCCTCCGTCGAAGCGTCAACCGCCCGACGATCCGGATCCACGTGGCTTGCTCTCTTCATGTCGCGGCAGCACGCCCTTCGGCGCCGGCTCGGGGGCGCGCTCCGAGGCCTCGTCCGCCGACCCGAGCCCCTGCTCCACGTTCTGCTTCGCGCTCGCCGCGCTGGCGGATCCAGCGCCCGAGGTTGCTGGCTCCGTCGAGAAGCCCACGCCCCCGCGGCCCGACTCTTCATAGGAGCCGCCGCCGAGCGAACCAGGCGAGCGCATCTCCGCGTCGGGCGGGTGCGGGGTGCCGAATGGGTAAATTCCCTTCGATTGATCGACCTCGTCCGTGCGGCCTTTCCCCTGCGTGAGAGGATTGTTCGTTTCGTCGTCGCGCACCATCTCGTCCTCCACCGTGCACACAGGGTGCACCCGGCCTGCGCATCGCTGCGCGCCCGGGGGGGCAACGTGCATTCGATATGCCGGCACCGGAATGCACGCGAGCTCTACCTTGACAAATGGAGAGCGCTCGCATATCGTGGCCGCGGCTGCTGCGAAGTGCGCTTTCCTCGGGCGCGCTTCGGAGTTCAGACGAACCGGGGAAGGATCGCGGGTCGGCGACGGAACGCTGGCGTGCGAGCGTGCGGAGACGTGTGTCCTCTGAATGAGGATGCGCTCCCGCGCTCGGCGCCGCGGCGACGTACGACCTGCGCGATAGGGTTCGTTCGTTCGCAAGGCGCCCGCACGGCAGAACGTGCGCGCGTCTGGGAAAGCAGCCATGGGCAATCTCAGGTTGGATGCGGTCGTGCGCCGGCAAGACAGCGCGCTCGCCCGCATCGAAAGTCGTTTTGGTGTTCCGATCACGCTCATCGCGCGGCCCGATGTCTCCGTCGAGGCAGAGGGCATCGCGGAGCTCCTCGAATTCGTTTCGATCCAGGACACGCTCCTCTCCCTCTGGGAAGAAGAGCGCAAAGGCCGCATCACGCCCTTCTGGGGGGATGGGCCAGGCAGCCTCGCGGCTGTCGTGCTCACGCCCGATTTCCACAAAGGATCCGGCATCCCCGTGGGCACCGTGGCCGACGCGCGGGGGTTCGTCGTCCCGCGCGCCGTGGGCAATGACGTCTGCTGCGGCATGCGGCTCGTGGTCACCGACGTGACCCAGGACGAGCTCTTGCCGCACATGGCCGCCTTGAAGAAGCGCCTGCGGGCGATCTTTTTTCAGGGCCAGCGCAACATCCCCATGTCTCCCCGCCAGCGCGAGGCGCTCCTCCGGGACGGGTTATGGGGGCTCACCGAGACCGTGGCCGACAACCAGGGCACGGGGATCTGGCGGTATTACGACCCCGCCCGGGAGATGCGTGATCTCGAGCGGGTCCATTTCAACGGCGCCCTGCCCACCGACGACACGTTCGCGTTCGCGAGCTTCATCCGCGCCTCGGGCAAGACCGACGGCCGGGACATCCAGATCGGCTCCGTCGGCGGCGGCAACCATTTCGTCGAACTGCAGCGCGTCGACGAGGTCGTCGACGGCCACGCGGCGCACGCGTTCGGCCTCGCACGCGGGGCCGTGACGATCATGGCGCATTCGGGCTCCGTCGGGCTCGGGCACGTGGTGGGCGGCCATTTCATGGCCCGCGCCCACGAGCTCTACCCGAAAGGCCTGCCCCACCCGGCGCACGGCTTTTACGTGATGCCGACGTGGGGGCCGCTCGCCGCGGAGGCGGCCGCGTACCTGTCCGCCATGCGCAACGCGGCGAACTTCGCCTTTGGAAACCGCCTCTTCCTCGTGCTGATGGCGGCACGCGCGATGAGCGAGGTCCTCGGGCGAACGGTGGAGACGCGGCTCGTCTACGATGCGCCGCACAACCTCATCTGGGAGCCGGAGGGCAAGGCAGGGCGCTTCCTCCATCGCAAAGGCGCGACGCCCGCGCCGGGGCCCGATCCGTTCGACAGCCCCTTCCAGTACACCGGGCATCCGGTGATCATCCCGGGCTCGATGGGCGACGCGAGCTGGGTGCTCGCGGGGCTCGGGAACGAGGCGCTGCTCGCGAGCGCCTGCCACGGCGCGGGCCGCAGCCTGACGCGCGGGCAGGCGAGCCACGTGAGCGACGCGGTGTACCGGGCCTCGACGGGCAAGCTCGAGGTGGTGACCCCGATCGATCCGGATGCGCCGTCCTTGCGCGGGCGGCGTGACATCCTGGAGAAGTACCACCGCCGGATGAAGGAGGAGGCGCCGTATGCGTACAAGGCCATCACGCCGGTCGTGCGATCCGTCGAGGAGGCCTCCGTGGCGCGGCGTGTCGTGCGTCTCGCGCCGATTGCGACGGTGAAAGGATGAGCCCCGTACGGCGCACGCCCGGAGCGGGATTCCTGCCCCGACCGCTCAGTTTGTTGGCCCGCGTGGGCGGCCTTCGTAGCATGCGAAGGGCGCGATATGGGAAACGAAGCTGTCCAGAGCCAGGTCGCGGTGGGCGAGATCCTCGCCGGGAAGTATCGCGTCGAGCGTACCCTCGGCATGGGCGGCATGGGCGTCGTCGTCGCCGTCACGCACCTCGAGCTCCGGGACGAGCGGGCCATCAAGCTGGTCCGCTCGGAGCTCACGCACCCGCAGATCATCGAGCGTTTCCTGCGCGAGGCGCGCGTCGTCGTGAAGCTCCGGAGCGAGCACGTCGCCCAGGTCTACGACATCGGCCGGCTCCCGACGGGCGCCCCGTTCATGGTCATGGAGCTGCTCCACGGCGACGACCTCTCGGCGCTGCTCAAGAAACGGGGCACACTGCCGGTTCACGAAGCCGTCCTCTACGTCATGCAGGCCTGCGACGCGCTCGCCGAGGCCCACGGGCGCGGGATCGTCCACCGTGATCTCAAGCCGGCGAACCTGTTCCTCACGCACCGCGAGGACGGCTCGCCCTGCATCAAAGTCCTCGACTTCGGCGTCTCCAAGCACGTGCCCGAGGAGGGCGAGGCGGCCGAGCTGGAGATGACGAGCAACGGCGACATCATGGGCTCGCCGCTGTACATGGCGCCCGAGCAGATGCGCGCGGCCCGCGAAGTCGACGCGCGGGCCGACATCTGGGCCCTCGGCGCCATCCTGTACAAGCTCGTCACGGGGCGCGCGCCGTTCCAGCGGGCCACGACGCCCGAGATCTGCATGGCCGTCCTCGGCAGCGAGATGGCGCCGCTGCCGTCGTCGCTCCACGGCGGGATCCCGTCCGGGCTCGAAGCCGTCATCATGCGGTGCCTCAGCAAGGACGTCGATTCGCGCTTCCCGCGCGCCCTCGACCTCAAGGCCGCGCTCTCGCCCTACAGCGAGCGCCGCGAAGGCTGGGCCGAGGACGAGCGGACCTCGCTCGTCGACGATCCGCGCTCGTCGACGCGGGGCTCGAACAGCTCGCGCCCGATCCCCAAGAACATCGACGCCATTCTGCTCGGCTGCATCGGCAAGGACGCGGGCCGCCGCGCCGCGCGGGCGAAGGGGCGAAGGAACGTCTCGGATCCGTTCCTCAAGAAGCGGGACGAGGCCGCCGAGCCGAAGGCGCTCGCCGCCGCGCCGGCCGAGCCGCCCGTCGACATGCCCCGCGATCCCGAGTTCTCCTGCGCAGGCGGCGGCACCGTCCCGATGGGGAGCACCGATCTTCGCAAGGCCCGCGAGATGGACTGCGGTCGGCCGCCCCAGGGCTCGCAACCCACCATGCCCGCGCCCCCGCCCGACCCGGCCGGGGTGCTCGGCGCGATGAACCTCGACGAGACGATCGACGAGGCGACCGCGCTCGCCCCGCCGCGGCTGCCGAGCTTCCCTGCGCCCCCGCCTCCCTCGGTGCGCACGTCGCTCCCGAGCTTCCGCGTGCCGAGCGCCGGTGAGCCCATCGGAAACAGCATGGCGCCCTGGGACTACGCGCCGGCCACGTCCGCGCCTCGTGGCGCGAAACCGGTGGCGTTTTTGGCGAGCGCGACGACGGCCGTGTTCATCGTCGTCGCGCTCATCATGGCCTTCACCACGGGGGGCGAAAAGAACGTCGCGGAAGGCGCGGTGCGCGGCGCGGACATGCGCCCCGCGGCGGGCGGCATGCCCGCGCCCGAGGAGTCTGTGATCGAGCTGGAGGCCGAGGCCGACGCGTCCGCGACGACCGACGAGGCAGACCCGATGCCCTAGGGCGCGCAGTACGCGACGGTCCTGCCGCCGAGCATCGCCGTCTCGCACCCGCTGAAGCCCTGCGCCTTGCAGTCGACCTTCGCGGGCGTCCCCAGGTTGCAGAACGCGACCATGCCGCCCTCGCACGCCTCGGCCGCCCCGAGATCGCAGCTCGGCTCGACGAACCCGCACGCCGCGCCCCCGGCGAACGCGCCGCTTTGCACGAAGCCGCAGCTCTGGCCCTCGGGGTCCAGCGCGGCGCAGTCACGACGGCCGATCTTGCCGCCCGCGCACGTCTCGAGCACGTCGCCGTTACACGCCTGCGAGAAGAAGGTGCAATCCTCGCCCTTTCCAATGCAGCCGAGGTCGTTGCGTTGAGGATCGAAGCCGCAGGTCTCCCCGGCGATCGTGATCCTCTCCTCCTTCTCCTGCCCGTTGATGTGCACCATGTTGTACTGCGTGCGGCAATCGATCCGCTGGAGGAACCCATCCGCGCCGCATTGGACGAGCACGTCCGGATCATCAGCGGCGCAGGTCGTCTTCGTCGTGCCGAATGTGCAGGGCTCAGCGCCGCAGCCAGCCCAGTGGCCCTTGTTGCAGGAGAGCCCCGCAGCCGCGCAGTCCATCGCGGCGGTCGGCTTGCCCTCGGGATCGCAGAGCACCCACGTCTGGCCCTCGCAGATGCCATCGGCGGGGTTCGCCGCGCACGCAGCCGAGAAGGTGTCCTTGGGCGGCGTGCACGCGCGGACAGCCGCGCAATCCTTCGCGGCGAGCTTGCATTCCATGCTCGCGATCTCGAAGCGGAGCTGGCCCGTGGCCGCCCAGTTCCAGGGCTCGTCGAGGACGTGGCCGAGGCAGGCCTGCATGCCGAGCGGCTCGCCGCCCTCGGCCTCACAAGCATTGATGCGCAAGCAGTCAGCGACACGGGCGTCGAGCGCAGGCGGCGAAGGAGGAGGGGCCGGCGTCGCGGGGTCGTCCCCGCTACACGAAAGCAAAAGCGCAACCAGGGGAAGCCAAGCAGAACGGATCGTTGGGAAGAGCATCCGCGCTCTCTAGCGCGTCAACCGTTCCGTGCCGAGCGGCAGCACAGGATCGTCACACCGCCATTTTCGTGGCGTCGCGCCGGGGCGCTGCCCCGGACCCCGCGGGGGCTATCCGCCCCTCGACCCGGACCAGGCACGGCCTGGACCGAGGCTGGAAGAACTGCGCGGTGCGCAGTTCTTCCAACGGGCCGGTGGCAAGACCATGGAGGCGGGTGTCAAGCGGGCGACGGGCACGTTGCCCGTTGAACCTGCAACGCTGCGGCCTTGGTTGGCAGGATCGTCGCCAGTCTTGACCTGGCCTGTTCGATGAACTGCGCACCGCGCAGTTCATCGACCCCGCGTCCAGCGCTTGCGCTGGTCCGGGTCCAGGGGCGGATAGCCCCGGTGGGGCCTGGGGCAAAGCCCCAGCTCTGCGCCTTCGGAGAGGGGGGTAAGGAAGCGTCAAGGAAGCGTTGAAGGGCGAGGTCTGTCCGATTAGAACCTACGCCCGGGCCGCCCGCGATCTTCGAGCAGCCGCGCCGAATCTGGCGCATCCGAGGGCGCCATCACGCGCGACGTCCGCGCGCCTTCCGGCGCAGAAGCTCCGTTCGTCTCGACGATCCACGAGGCGAGCGCGAGCAGGACGACACCGACGAGTACGATTGCAGCGACGATCGCCGTCGCCATCGGCATACGAATTCGAACGCCATCGACATGATTCATCTCGAGCGTCACGAACACCTCCGCGAAAGGGACGGACCCGAAACGGGCGGCCCGCGGCGCTCTCTGCGCCGATCTTCGAGCCCCCCTCGATGTCCGTCCGATGGTCACCGCCGCTCGAAAAGAGCGGCACGGTCATCGTCCGTCGACCGGCGCACACTTTATCGCAAGGGGCCTCGAAATGGAGGGAAATCGGGGGGCCGTTGGGACATTGAATGTCCACCTGAGGGGCGCTCTCGGGCGGCCCGACGTCAGGACGCGAGGTCTTGTCCCCCCGCCTCTCCGCGCCTACACACCCACCGATGCGCCGCCGCCTCTCCCCCGAAGAACAATTCACCCAGGCTGCGCACGTCCGCGAGCTCGTGGATGTCCTCTGCGCGTTCCTCGAAGGGCGGAAGGATCGCGCGGAGATCGCGCGCTGGATGGGCACGGGGTGGCGAGACGAGGGGACGAGGGGGCGGGTGTTCCACGATCACCCCGGCGCGCACGAAGTGTTCTCGTCCCTCGAAGATATCGAGCAACGCTACGGCGACGATTTTCTGGTGCGTCGCGAGGACGTGGCTGTCTACGTCGAGTGGCTGACCACGCGGGGCGAGCGCGACGTCATCGCCCCGCGTCCGCTCGCCTGCGTCTTTCGTTCGATCGACACGCTCGCGACGGAGATGCGTGGGACCACGGTTCGGTTCTTCCTCGAAGGGCTCGGCTGGCTCGACCATGCGCGCTTCGTCTCGGCGGCCACGGGGCGCGGGTTCTGGGCGGTGGCGCCTTTCGAACGCGCGGGCTGCACGGAGATTCGCGTGGCCCGCGGGACGGATCCCACCGAGGCGGCGCAGGATCTCGTGGAATCCCTGGCGCTGGACACGCCGGAGGTCGAATGGATGGAACCGCAAATCGACCACGCGCAGTTGCCGCGCTGGTCGCTCTGGCGCCAGGACGACAATGGGCAGCGTTACGAAATGTCCACGTTCCTCTCGTATTCGCGGGCTGTGCGCGCGTGCGCCGCGTTCGACGCCCGCGGACACAAGCAGATGTACTGGGTTCGCCGGCAAGGACAGGGGGATTGAAGGCCCGCGCGCGCCGGCCGGCCCCATCCATTCTGCCCGCGTGACGCCGGCCTGCCGTGCGGTACGCTCCGCGCCCACATGACCACACGCGCCGAGGAACGTGAGCTCACCCGCGAGGCCCTGCGCCTCCTCGACGTCGATCGCCTTGCGCTCGCCCTCCACGACCCGAGCTTCCCCGCCGATCCCGATGAGGACATCGGCCGTGGATCGCCGTACGGCCGCGGCGCGGCTCGATTCTTCCGTTTCGCCCGGGACCTCGGCTTCAGCGCGATTCTCCTCGGCCCGCAAGGTGATCTCTCCGCCGACAACGCCTCGCCGTACGATGGCGCTTGCTTTTCGCGGGCCACCGTCTCCATCGCGCTCGCGCCGCTCGCCCAGGATCCCGCCTGGGGGGGCCTCCTCCGCCCGGAAACGCTCGCGTCCCTCGTCGCCGATCGCCCCCTCGGCCCGGCTGGCCGCGCGCACCACCGCTACGCCTCCGCGGCCGTGCGCCGCGCGCTCGACGAGGCGTTTGTGGTGTTCCAGGAAAACCGTCGGCGCGGCACCTTACCGCCCGCGCTCGCCTCGTTCGCCGAGCGACTCGAACCGTGGCGCGCGCGGAACATCGGCTGGATCGAGCGGGACGCGCTGTACGAGCGCCTCGCGAGGGAACACGGCAGCGGCCATTTCAAGGACTGGCCCGCCCTGGACGCGCGCCTCTTCGCACCCGCGCCCGGCGACGAGGCCGTGGCGGCTGCGCGCCTCGCAGCCCTTCGGTCACGCTCCACGGAAACCATCGAGGCCCACGCGTTCCGCCAGCTCCTCGCGCGAGAGCAACACGCGGCCTTGCGCATGGAGCTCCATTCGCTCGACCTCGTCCTCTACGGCGACCTCGCCATTGGCCTCGCCCCGCAGGATGAATGGTCGAACCTCGCGATCCTCCTCTCGGGCTACCGCATGGGCGCGCCGCCGAGCCGCACGAACCCCGAGGGACAGCCGTGGGGCTATCCCGTCCTCGACCCCGCCGCGTGGTCCGGCGACGCGCGCGATTTCCTCCGCGCTCGCATGACGGCCATGTTCGAGGCCTACGACGGCGTGCGCATCGATCATCCGCACGGCCTCGTCGACCCCTGGGTGTACGACGCCGCTGCGGAAGACCCGCTCGCGGCCGTCCAGCGCGGCGCGCGCCTCCGCTCCTCGCCGGACCTTTCCGATCACCCACGCCTCGCTGCGTTTGCCATTCCGCGACCCTCGCAGATCGATCGTGACCTCCCTCGATACGCCGACGGCTGGGCGCGGGCGCTCGACGCGGCCCAGGGGGATGCGTACGGAAACCTCTTCGACGCGTTGGTCGAAGCCGCGCAGGCGAGGGGACACGCCACCGACACGTTGTTTTGCGAGGTCTTGAGCACGCTGCCCGCGCCGGTCGCGGCGGTGCTCGCGCGGCATGGGCTCGGGCGGTTCCGCGTCACGCAAAAGGCGAACCTCGACGACCCGGGCGACGTCTACCGCAGCGAAAATGCCGAGCCTGCCGACTGGATCATGATGGGCACGCACGACACGCCGTCGATGTGGGAGCTCGCGGCGTCGTGGCGGGCCGAGGGAAAACTCGCGGCGCAGGCCGTGTACCTCGCGCGGCGGCTCGGCGCGCCGGCGCTGGAGGCCGACGTCCTGCGCGCGCCGGGCCTGCTGGTCGCGGCGAAACTCGCCGACGCTCTGGCCAGCCGTGCCCGGAGCGCGATGATCTTCTTCGCGGACCTGTTCGGGTTGCAGGAGCGGTACAACGTGCCTGGCACGATCCGCGACGACAACTGGTCGCTGCGCGTGCCCGAGGGCTGGGAGACGGGCTACTTCGAGGCGCGACGCCGGGGCGAGGCGCTCGATCTGCGGCGGGCGCTCGCGCTCGCGCTTCGGGCGCGGGCGGCCGGGGCGACGGGCGACCTCGACACGCTGGCGGCGCGGCTCTCGGCCTTGCCATGAACGGCGCCTGAGCTCGGAACCGACGTCCCGCACGTGTCAGGTCGGACGCCTGCTCGGGAGGGCGGGCTGTCACGCCCTCAGCGCCCCATTTCGCAGCAGGAACATAAGGTGGAATGAGCTTGCCGGCTCCCTCTCGGATCGTACCCTGTCGCGGATTGCCGGGCGGGAGGGGGCATTGCCTTGAACAGCGGGGACATCATCGCCTCGAGATACGTCCTCGAGCGCCCGCTGGCGAAAGGCGGGATGGGGGCGGTGTGGGTGGCGCGGCACGTCGAGCTCGATGTGCGCGTCGCCCTCAAGGTCATGGCGCCCGAGCACGCCGATACCTTCTTCGCGCGTGACAGATTTCAACGCGAAGCGAGGGCCTGCGCGCAGATCCAACACCCGCACGTCGTGGCCGTTCACGATTATGGCGTCGCGGACGATGTGCCGTTCCTCGTGATGGAGCTGCTCCAGGGCGAGGACCTGCAAAGTTGCCTCACGCGGGAGGGGCGCCTCTCGCTCCCCGCCGCCATTGCCGTGACCTTGCCCGTCTGCAAAGGGCTCCGGCGCGCCCACGAGCTCGGGATCATTCACCGGGACATCAAGCCGAGCAACGTGTTCCTCGCGCGCCAAGGCGAGGACGTGGTCGTGAAGATCCTCGATTTTGGCGTCGCGAGGATCACGCACGATCTGTCCGGCCAGACCACGCACACGGGGGTCTTGCTCGGATCCCCGAGCTACATGAGCCCCGAACAGGCCCGCGGACGGCGCGTGGATGCGCGCAGCGATCTCTGGTCGCTCGCCGTCGTCCTCTACGAATGCCTGACCGGTCGGACGCCGTTTGGTTCTCAGGCGCTCGGCGAGCTGCTCCTCGAGCTTTGCACCGAGCCGATCCCGCCGCCCACGACGCTCATGCCCGATCTCCCGGCCGTCGTGGATCCTTTTTTCGCGCGGGCGCTCGCGCGAAACCCGGACGAGAGATTCCAGAACGCGGAGGCCTTCGCCGAGGCCCTCACTTTGCTCCGCTCCGGGATGCCGAACCTCACGCTCGGGCCGTCCAGCGGAATGGAGCGAGATCCCGCGGCGCCCGAGGTGTCCCTGTCCCAGACGCCGCCGCCCGCGTACACGCCCACGGCGCCCGGCGTCGCCACCACGATAGGCAGGAGCCGCCCGCGGGCCGCCAAGCTCGCGCTCGGAATCGTCGTCCCGGTCGTCCTCGGCCTCGGCGCGCTCGCCGCGTATCGTTTGTCGTCGCCCGAGGCGCCGCTCGAACCGGTGGTGGCGGCGCCGGCGGAGCCTCTCGCGACACCTCCGCCCGAAATCCCCGCGCCCACGCCGAGCGCGTCCGTGACGGTCGCGCCTCCGGAGACGATCACGCTTCCGCATGCGGCGCCCTCCGCCGTGCCGTCGCCGGACGCGCCCCGGACGTCGCGCAGGGCCCCCGCGCCCCGCGCGACGTCGAAGCGCCCTTCGCCCGCGCCGCCCGTGCCCACGCGCGACCCGACCTTCGGCTTTTGAATCGGGAGATTGCATGCGCCTTCGTTGGCTCGTTCCCTTCGTCCCCGCCCTTTTCCTCACGCTCGTGCCCCCGGCCCGCGCCGCGGACCCACGGCCTTCGAGCGCTCCGGACAAACGCGCCCTCGCCCTCGAACATGCGCACCAGGGGCTCGACGCGTACCGCGCTGGTCGTTTCGAGGAGGCCTACGAGCATTTCCGCGAGGCCCAGGCGCTTTTCCCCGCGCCCACCTTGCTCGTGCACATGGCGCGTTGCCAGCGCAGGCTCGGCAACGTCGTCGAGGCGAAGGCGCTTTATGGAGAGGTGCTCGCGCAGCGCTTGCCCGACAACGCGCCGCCCCCGTTCGTGGAGGCGCACCACAATGCCGAGAGCGAGCTCGCCGAGATGCAGGCCAAGCTCGCCACGGACGAGACAACCGCCGTGCGCCCCGCGCCCGTGCCATTCCAGGGATCCATCCTCCCCGGCGCCATTGCGCTGGGAGCGTCCGCGATGGGCCTCGGGGTCGGGGTCGTGACCGGAGCGATGTCCATGGTGAAGGTGTCCGACCTTCGCAGCCGATGCCAGGGCGACCATTGCGCCCCGGCCGATCGCACCACGGCCGATCAGGCCCGGACCCTCGGCACGGTCTCCACCGCGGCCTTCGTCGTGGGCGGCGTCGCGGCGGCGGCCGGCGTGCTTTTGATCGTCCTCCGTCCGGCGGGCAAGGCGCGCGCCACCATGGGCGCCGTGAAGGATCCCCGCGTGTCCGTGGGGATCGGCCGGGCGGATTTCGAGTTTCGTTATTGAGGAACGTCCATGCACGTGTTTTCAACGGCAGAGGCGCGCCGGGGCCTCGGCGCTCTCCTCGGGGTGATCGGGCTCCAGGGAGCGCTCGGGTGCAATACGATCACAGGGGTCGACGCGTTGTCATTCGATCCGTGCGCGACGGGCTTTTCGGACCTGACCGTGACGGAAGAGCACGGCAGCGACGGGGGGAGCGCGTTCCACGACGCATGCCCGGAGGGCGAGGTGCTCGTGGGCCTGCGGGGCGGCGTCAATGGTCTGGTCCTCTCCGGGATCAGCGGCATTTGCGGGGCGGTGCGGCTCTCGGAGACGTCCCCGGTCGAGATCACCGTCACGCCCGGCGAGGCCATGCCGACCGTGCGGGGGGTGATGTCCTCGGAGGAAGCGGAATCGCGGCTTTGCCCCCCGAACGAAATGGTCGTCGGGTTCGGCGGGAGCACCTTCCTGTACGATTCCAACAATCCCCGGCCGATTTTCTGGCGCGTCTCGCTCGTCTGCGCGCCCCTTGTCGTGGAGAGCCTGTCCGGAGCGCCGTCGCTCTCGCTCGGAGAGACGACGAGCACGCCCTCCCTGGGTGGCGCGGACGACAAGGGCGACACCTTCGACCCCATTTATTGTCCCGAGAACCAGGTCGCGCGGGCGATCCAGGGGCGCTCGGGATTGCTCGTCGATGCGCTGGGCCTCGGCTGCGCGGAGCTCTCGCTCGTGTGTCCGTGGGCCCCGACCGCCTCGGAGGAGTGATATGCGCGGCTTACGCTTGATCTTCGAATCGTTCCAGCCGAAATCCCCGCGGGAGGAGCTGTCCGTGCGCACGTTTTCGGTGCGCGAGGCGATCTCCGAGCCGTTCGAGGTCTCGATCCTGGCGCGCTCCCACGACGCCAGCATCGATCTCGAAGCCATCGTGGGCAAACCGGCCGCCTTCCTCATGGACCGCGGCGAGCATTTTTCCATCGGTCAGGCCCGGCGTCGCTGGGAGGGCATCTGCACGCACATCGAGCAGATCCGCGTCGAGGATTCGGAGACCGGCGAATCCACCTACACACTGACCATCCTGCCCAAGGTGTGGTTGCTCGGGCAACGGCTCGGCTACCGGGTGTTTCAGCACCTCTCCATCCCGGACATCGTGGACAAGCTGCTCGGGGAATGGAAAATCCAGCACAAGTGGGCCATCGATCGGGGCGCGTATCCGCGGCTCGAATACCGGGTCCAGCACGGGGAGAGCGAGCTCGCGTTCCTGTCGCGCCTGCTGGAGGAGGCGGGCATTGCTTATACGTTCCCCGACGAGGACGGCGCTGGCACCATGCTCCAGTTCTCCGACGCGCTCGCCGCGGGCAAGCCGCACCCGCACTCGCCGCTCACGTTCGACGACGCGCCGAACCGCACCGCGCCGAAGGAATACGTGACGGCCGTGCACATGAGCCATCGCGTGCGGCCCGGCGCGTACGTGGTGCGCGACCACGACTTCCGCCGGCCCGATTTTCCGAGCCAGGGCGAGGCCCCGAAGGCGCTCGATCCGGAGCATCGGTACGAGCAGTACCATTACCGTCCGGGCGCGTTGCTCGTCGAGACCACCAAAGGCGCCGGCGCCACGCCCGTGGCCGACGACAAGGGGATGGCGCGGCGCGACGAGGCGTTTGGCGTCACGCGCGCGACGCAGAGCCTGCAGGCGGAGCGCCATGAAAAGCGGGTCGTCACGTATACGACGAACTCGATGATCCTCGCGCCCGGGGTGATTTTCGCGATTCAGGACCACCCGCACCAGGGCCTCGCCCAGCAGCGGCTGCTCGTGACGGAGCTTTGCCTCTCGGGCAGCGTCGTGGCGGAGTGGGAGATGAGCGGACGGGCCGCGTTCGCGGCCGATCCGTACCGGCCGCCGTTGGTGACACCCAAGCCGCGGGCGCTCGGGATGGAGAGCGCGGTGGTGGTGGGGCCGCGGGGCCAGGAGATTCATACCGACGAATTCGGTCGAATCCGCGTGCAGTTTCCCTGGGATCGGGAGGGGAAACACGACGACGACAGCTCGTGCTGGATCCGCGTGAGCCAGGGCTGGGCGGGGACGGGCATGGGATCGATCACGATTCCACGCGTGGGGCAGGAGGTCCTGGTGGGATTCCTCGGCGGCGATCCGGACCAGCCGGTCGTGGTCGGGCGGGTCTTCAATGGGAAAAACCTCGTGCCGCACAAGCTCCCCGAGCACAAGACGCGGAGCACGCTGAAGAGCGCATCGTCGCCCGGCGGGGGCGGCTCGAACGAGCTTCTGTTCGAGGACGCGCGGGGAAAGGAGCTCGTGTACGTGCAAGCGCAGCGCGACCTGCACGCGAGGGTGCTCGGGGACGAGCAGGAGCAGATCCAGGGCGATCATCGGATGCTGGTCGGCAAGCGGCAGGACATCGTGATCAAGGCGGAGAAAAAGGAGCTCGTCGTCGGGCGGAGTGATCTGCACGTGGGCGGGGACGAGCGGCGGCAGGTGGACGGCAAAGCGTCGATCACGGTGGGCGGGAGCCGTCACGAAAAGGTGCAGCGGAGCCACGCCCTGGAGGCCGGACAAGAGATTCACCTCGCGGCCGGGACGTCGGTCGTGATCGAGGGCGCGCTGGATCTCACGCTGAAGGGGCCCGGGGGGTTCATTCGAATCGATCCGAGCGGAGTGTCCATCGTGGGCAACCTGGTGCGAATCAACAGCGGGGGCGCGCCCGGCGCAGGGAGCGGGGCACGCCCGGACGCCCCCGAAGACGCCATCGAGGCCGTAGCGGAGCTGCCCGGCGCGGGCGCGCCATGAATCGAGGAGGGGGACGATGCCGCCGGCAGCGCGTTTGACCGATCTGCACGTATGTCCTGTCATGCCCACCGGGGGGCCCATCCTCCCGCCCTGTGAGCCGCGGGTGCTCATCGGGTACATGCCCGCGGCGCGTATGGGCGACGCGGCGATGTGCGCAGGGTCGGATGTGATCGTCGGAGGAGAAAAGACGGTGCTGATCGGGTATCGGCCGGCGGCGCGGCTCGGGGATCCGACCGCGCTCGGAGGGGTGATCACGATAGGCTGTCCGAACGTGCTGATCGGATCGACCGCGCAGGCGCGGACGCTCGAACGCGCGGCGCAGGAGGGGACGCCGTTATGCGAGCCATGCGCGTGATCCTCGAAGTACAATGGGGGAAGCTCGCGTCGCAACGGGCCGTACTCAAGCCCGGCGAATCGCTGCGCGTCGGGCGGACAGAGTTTTCCGATCTCATGATCACCCACGATCGGCAGATGTCAGGGGTGCATTTCGAGGTGTCGTGGGACGGGGCGCGTTGTCTCGTGCGGGACCTCGGGAGCGACACAGGGACCTGGCTCGACGGGCAGGCAGTGCGCGAGGGGGAGGCGCGGAACACGTCGTGGATCCGCGCAGGAGATACGGTCTTCATGGTCTTCTTCGAGAGGGCGACCTCGCACCCGCGCCCAGCGGACGCGCCGGAGGTGGCCTCCATCAAGGAGAAAGCACGCGACGCGCTGCTCGCAGAAACGACGCCGCTGTTCGCACTCCTCGACGGGGCGCGAGATCCGCGAATCCGAGAGCTCCTGCGAGAATCCATCGACGAGCACCGATCGCTCTACGAGGGCGTGCAAGGCGACGCGCTCGGCGAGGTGGCGCCCTATCTCGTACGCCTGTCCCCGGAGAGCGATCTCTTCGAAAAGCTCGTCGACGAAGGATGGGGGCGAAGCTGGGGCGTCTATCTGACGAGCGAGCGTCCACTCCCGGACGTGCGGCGCCATCTACGGCGGCTCTCGATGGTGGACGCAGAAGGCGAGGCAAAGCGGCTCTATTTCCGGTTTCAGGACCCACGGGTGCTCCGGCGATTCCTGGTCATGAGCAACCTGCGCCAGCGAGCAGAAATGTTCGGCGAGATCCTCGAAGCCTTCGTGATGGAGGGAGAGCAAGGGGAAGTCCTCCGCGCCTCCCACGCCCCCGTGGTGCCATGATGGGGCGTGGCGCCGGGGCGCTGCCCCGGACCCCGCGGGGGCTGTCCGCCCCTCGACCCGGACCAGGCACGGCCTGGACCGAAGGTGGAAGAACTGCGCGGTGCGCAGTTCTTCCAACGGGCCGGTGGCAAGACCATGGAGGTGGGTTCCAAGCTGGCGACGGGAGCGCTGCCGGTTGAACCTGCGGCGCTGCGGCCTTGGTTGGCAGGGTCGTCGCTGGTCTTGAACCTGGCTGTTCGATGAACTGCGCGGCGCGCAGTTCATCGTCCTGGGTCCAGCGCCTCGCTGGTCCGGGTCCAGGGGTGGACAACCCCTGGTGGGGCCTGGGGCAACGCCCCAGCGCGGCGCGTCCGGGTCCTCGCCGAATGCCCTGCATCCGCGCAAGATCGCGATCCCTCCCCGCGGATGGCCTCTTGCCGTGCCACAACCCGGTCCCCGTCCGCGCGCCCGCCGACGTTCGGCGTCGTGAGCCGCCGCTCCTCGGGCGCGTCCTTCGTCCTGCGGTGCTGCAGGAGGCCATCCGCGCTCACCCGCACCCGAAAGGCGGCGCTGCAGCTCGAAAACCCCGCCCTGGCGTCGCCGACTTGCGGCGCGGCAAACCTCCCTCCGCGAGGCCGTCTCCTCTTCGACGGCGCCGCCGGTCCCCGAGCGCGCTCTGCGAGCTCCACCCTGCAGCGCCGGAGGGCGCGCCCCAGCTCCGCGCCCCCGCGCTCGCGTCAGACCATGCGCCGACTTGCCCGGTGGGTGCAGCCTTGGCACTGGATTGCGCCGAACAGGCTGTCGCCTGCGGAGCCTCCTGGTGAGTTCAGCTTTGATTCGAGGGTCGACCACGCGACCATCGTGTCGCGGTGGGGGGCGTTTGGGTCGCGGTAATAGACTTGGTTCGTGGCATCGTCCACGCCTGTGATGACGATGGCGTGCACGCCGCCGACGCGGCATTTGGCCTCGATCTTGTAGACGTACCGGTTGTTCGTCAGGGGATCCTGCACGTAATCGTTCTCCAGCGTATCCCCCAGCCGGTAGATCGACGCGTACAAGGGCCCGTGGTCGGCCAGCATTGTGGCGACGAACGAGAGGTCGTAGGCGTGGTTGCCGAGTGGCAGCGGGCGCACGACGTCACGGAAGAACGTGTCGAGGATGTCGAAGCGATGGCTTGACGGGCTGCTCTGGATCTTGGCGCGGGCTTCGCGCAGGAGTGCCCGCTGGTGCCCGTCTGGCTCGCGTTGCATCATTTGCGTCAGTCGGTCGACGACGGCGGGGTTGTCGTAGCGTTTTCGCTCTGCGGCGAGCTGGGTGATGACCTGCCTTGCGAGGTGCAGCGCGCGCCACTCGTGTTCGAGACGCTCGGCGGCTCCGATGAGCTCGTGGAAGCGGAGCATCATCTTGGCTGCGTAATACCAGCACGTGGGCCCCTTCTGCGCTGCGACCGTCGGGATGTCGTAAAGGATCGACATGGGCCGTCACCATCCGTCCGTGGTCGCGATTCGCGTGATCCCCACGCCTCGCAGCGCCACCGGACACGCCGCCTGCGCATCCGCTGCGAGGTGCGCCTCTGCCACCAATCGCGCGGAGAACTTCGCGGACATTGGCAAGACCTCCACGAGCGCCTCCGGGAAGTACACGGGCATTTCGCGTTCTCCCCCCGGGAGCTGCACGACGCCGCGCAAATGCGTCCCTCCGAAGACGGCCTGCCGCTGATAACGACGGTGCTCGAGGAGGACCCGCTCCATCCGCACGGAGACCTCCGCCGGCGACACGACGCGCTTCTTCGCCTGCGCGTACGCGGTCTCGATGGCCGCCCCGAGCTCCCGCGCCGCCACCGGATCCCGAAGCGAATCCGCGGCGCTCAGGTAGTCACGCGCGGCCGCGACCGCCTCCTTCGAGCGATCGTCCCCGCCCGCGAGCGGCGCTACCACCGCCACGAGCGCCTGCAGCGATTCGATCTCGTCGAACAGAAGGGAAACATCTCCCTCGACGAGGACGAGTGGCGCGACGAACCGGCCGTCCTTGCGAATGGCGCCCCGCACTGCCGCTCGGATTGCCTCCTCGCCCAGCGCTGCTCCGTGCGCGAGGACCTCGAATACCTCGCGCCGCTCTTCCACGTCGGCGGGCTCGAAGCCGAGCTCCGGATCGTCGATGTCGGGATCGAGGGGTTCGTCCGCGAGCGCCTCCAGGATCGCCCGCCACGCGGGTTGCTTGCGGATGCGCGGCAAGCTCCGCGGATCAAACCACAACAAATCGAAGACCCGTGCGGGCACGGGCCGCTGGGTTTGCGCGGGGGTCGCCATCTGCATCTCGGGCACCGGTTCGAGATCGGCTGCGGCATTCGAGGCGAAGAGCGCGCTCGGCGGGGTGAGGGGCAACCGAGGAGGGACGGGCGGCGGCGCAACGGGCGAAGGCGGCGGCGCAACGGGCGAGGGCGGCGGGGCCGCGACTTCGGGCTGCTGCGCGGACAGGAATCCCGTGCGGAAGGGGAGCGCGGGCCGCGGCGGAGGCGCTTCCTGCACGTCGGGCGGGAGGGCCAGCGTCGAGGTGGGGAGCGGCCCGCGTTTGCCCGAGGAGGGCGGCGGGCCTGCCGCGCGCCACGGCGGGTCGAACCAGGCGAGCGGCTCGCCCGCCACTTCCACGCCGGCCACGACGCGCAATGCTTCGAGGGCACGTTCGTGCGGGAGTTTGATCCAGCGCCGGCAAACCACCGTGCACTGCTGCTCGTCGCCGTCGATGCGCAGCGTATCCAGGCAGAGGTCCATGGGCTGGCCGTCCGGGATCCCAAAGGCCGCGAGGCCATGCAACCGCGCGAGTCCGCGCAGGCCGGGCAATCGCGTCACGAGCCGGGGCAGGGTAGGGTGGAGGCCTTCGAGGACGATGTGCTCGTCGCCCCGGAGAAGTTCGATCTGCTGGTCGAGGGGCGCGGCCTGGAAATAGGCGCCGTCGAAGCCCGGCGGGATCTCGGCGATCCGGCCTTCGAGCGCGCTCCGTGGCGTCGCCCCGAGCAAACGCTTGCGCGCGGGCCAGGCGCGCGCGATGGGCCCGAAGCCCGCGGGGCGCCGCGGATCGCCCGGGGTCAAGATCGTCGGTTCGCCCTCGTCGAATCTCGCGCCCGTCCCGAGGGGGTTGTCCGAGACATCCGAACCGCCATACGCGCGCTCGTAGACGATGGGGATCCGCTGGACGCCCCGTGAATCCTTCAGGAGGAGCGTCTTGTCGAGCAGCACGCGCTCGCCCGCGTGGACCTGGAGCCGCGCGGCCGTTGCATGGCCGTGCCCCGTGAAGAGGACGTCGGCGCGCGCCAGGTAGGGGACGAGATCACTCGTGAAACGCACGCTGCGCGCGGGGTTTTCGCCGTGGTGGACTTCGTCCCGCAGGAGGGGCTGAGGCGGGACGCGCGGCATGGGCGCGTCGGGCGCGAAGGCGAAGGTCGCCTTGGTAATCACGGTGGCGTGCAAGACGCCGCCCGTACGAAATGCAACGACACCCGCCTCGGCGCCCGGGAGGGGCGAAATGGCGGCCACCCCATCAACAAGCATGAACGAGCGTATCACGAAGACACGCGCGCCGCCCCCGGCCGCAGGACCGCAAGACCGCAAAATGCGAATTGCGTCCCGGGCAGGGGGTATCCGCGTGAAACGTTTTGGGGTTATTCGCTCGCGACGGCCGGCGGCTTCGGGCCCGCCTTGCGGAGCGGGATCTCGCGGGTGAAGATCGCGAGGACGAGCGCGATGAGCCCGAGCGGGAACGCTCCGTCGAAGACACGCGTGACGGCCCGCGCGAACGAGACGCGCACGGCGCGATCTCCCGCGCGGCCGAGATCGAGGGCCCGCGCCTCCTCGCGCGCGAGGGCCGCGGCGTCGGCGGAGGGATCGCGCCGGAGGGCGTCGTACTTCGTATGGACCTCGTCCGCGAAGCGATCCTGCGCGGACCGGGGGACCTCGCCGGCGCCCTCCTCGACCACGCCGCCTTTGCGCAGGCGATCCGCGTCGAAGACGGCGTCGAACTGGGGACGCACCGCGGCCGGCACGTCCGCGCGCACCGGGCCGAGCGTGTCGGCGAGCCCGTGCGCGAGTGTGGTCGCGAGGACGATGCCAAAAATCGCGCTGCCCACGACCTGCCCGAGCTGCTGGAAAAACTGCCGCCCCGCGGTGGCCGTGCCGACGTGATTGAAGGGGACGGCGTTCTGGATCGACAACGTGAGCATCGGCATCACCGGGCCCATGCCGCAGCCGAAGACGAAGACGCAGAGGCCAATGGTCCGGAGCGTGCTGTCCGCGCTGAGCGTGCGCAGGAGGAAGAGGCCGACGCACGTGAGCACGAGGCCGCACACGATCACGATCTTGTAGCGGCCGGTGCGGTGGACGAAACGCGCGGTCAAGACGGAGGTCGAGACGACGGCGGCCGTGAGCGGCAG
The DNA here is from genome assembly GCF_028369105.1 of Polyangium mundeleinium. Taxonomy (NCBI): domain Bacteria; kingdom Pseudomonadati; phylum Myxococcota; order Polyangiales; family Polyangiaceae; genus Polyangium; species Polyangium mundeleinium. The sequence goes on from NZ_JAQNDO010000001.1 coordinate 6,252,430, forward strand.
CATGGCCATGCCCGCGGCCCGCGCCGTCGCGCCGAGCGAATTGACGGCGAGCACGGAGATGAACAAGAGGGCCGCGAAGAACGCGGCGCCGATGCACATCGAGGTGAGCGTCACGAGGACGAAAATGCGATTGCGGAAGAGCGCGAACGGGATGATCGCGTGGGGGTCTTTCCGCTCGACGAGGATGAACAGGACGAGGCCCACGAGCGAGAGGCCGAGCATCCCGAGCACCTCGGGCGCGAGCCAGGCCGCGAGCGGCCGATCCCCGCGCAGCGTGAGCAGGAGCGGGACCGTGGCGACGACCAGGAAAAGCGCGCCGAGCCAGTCGACCTTGCTTTCGAGGCCGCTGTGCAGGCGCGGCATCTTGGCGAGGATGAACGTGACGGCCAGGGCGCCGAGCGGCAGGTTGATGAAAAAGACCCAGCGCCAGCCGACGCCGTCGGTGAGCGCGCCGCCGAGGACGGGGCCGATGATGCTGGCGAGCGCGAAGACGGCGCCGAAGATGCCCTGATATCGCGGCCTGTCCGCGGGGGCGAAGATGTCGGCCGGGACCGCGAACGCCGTGGAGGTGATCGCCGCGGCCCCGAGGCCCTGAACGCCCCGGGAGACGACGAGCGCGAGCATGGAGGGCGAGAGGCCACAAAGGACCGAGCCCACGAGGAAGATGGCAATCCCGGTGAGAAGGACCGTCTTGCGGCCCAGGCTGTCCGAGAGCTTGCCGTAAATGGGCACCATCGTGGTGCTGGCGAGCAGGTAGGCCGTCGAGGTCCAGGCATAATACTCCATGCCCTGGAGCTCGCCGACGATACGCGGCAAGGCCGTCGCGACGATGGTTTGATCGAGCGCCGCGAGGAAGAGCGCCATCATCACGCCCGCGAGCACGAGGGCCTTCGTGCGGGGCGCGAGGGTGCTCGCGTAATCGATGCGCTCGCCAACAGGCATGGGGGGCGTGGTGGTAGCAGAAAGGGCCATGGCGTCACGCAGCGCGGATGACCGAGGTCACGCCGCCGAGGTCGCCTTGGAACGCGAGCGCTTCGAGCGCGCGGGCCGCGACCTTGTCTTGTTTGAGCTTCTGGATCTCGGCCGAGACACGGCGGGCGCGGGCGCAACGCGATTCGTCCGCGAGCAGCGCCACGAGCTCTTTGCGGATCGTCTCGGGCGTGGCCTTGTCGAGGGGCAAATGACGGCCGAGCCCCGCGCGCTCGACGAGCGACGCATTGAGGATCTGATCGCCGAAGAGCGGGATGACCAGCATGGGCAATCCATGCAGCAAAGCACGCCCCACCGTGCCCCAGCCGCCGTGCGTGACGAGCGCGCGCGCCTCCGGGAACACCACGTCGTGCGGGACGTAGCGCTCGATGCGAATGTGGTTGCCGAGACCCTCGGGGACGTCGGCCGCGCTCGCCGCCGTGCCGAGGACGGGGACGTGGAGCGGCGCGACGGCTTCGAGCACGCGCCGGAAGAGGCCGTTGTCCTGGCCCGTGGTCGTGGTGCTGACGACGACCGTGCCGGGCTCGACGCGCGGCGCTTCCTTGCGAGATCCCGAGGCTACGTTGAACGTCGTGGGGCCGACGAAGCTCTGGTGGTCGCGGAGCGCGACGTCGCCGGCGAGGCCGCGGTGCGCCATGATGATGTGCAGGTGCGGCGAGGCCATGGCGGAGACGAGGTCCGAAGCGCCGCGGGCATACGGGGGAAGGCCGAGCTTTTCGCGGTCGGCACGGAGGGAGACGAGGCGGTTCAAGAGGGCATGCGGCACGGCGGGGAGCTTGCCGAGGGGGCGCAACTTCGACGACGCCTGGAACACCAAGGGCAATTCGTCCCGCGTGAGGACCGTGCCCATGTTGCCGGCGCTCGCCCAGGGAATGCCCGCGCGCTCGGCGGCGAAGGCCGCGCCGTAATCGAAGAAGTCGTACACGACGCAATCGACGCGCTCGCGGCGCAGCACGGGCTCGAGCTCCTGCGCGAGCAGGACGTTCCTCGCCTGGAAAAAACCTCGCATGAACGGGAACTGCAAGAGCCGCGGCATCCACGCAGGCAAGCCGAGGTGCGGCGTGTGCGCGGTGAAATCCTGCAAATCGACGATTTGCTCGTACGGGACGAGCTCGGCGCCGGCCGCCTTCACCTCGGCCGCCCGGTCGGCCTTCGTCTTGAAGAGCACCCGATGGCCACGCGAGGTGAGCTGCTCGGCCAGGTCGAGGACACGCAGCAAATGGCCCGACGCGGTCGAGCTGGTCAGCAAAAACGTCCCGGTCCTCGGTGCATCGTCGAACATCGCCCTGCTCCTCCCCGCGGCGTAACCGCAACTTGCAGTTGCGATGATGTAGCAGCCCACATCACCATGGCAACTGGGAGTTGCGATTGGGGTCGACAAGCCCGGGAAGTTGGCTTCACTGGGCGCGTGTGATGGGATCGGCGCCGCGTGGACAGGTCATGAAGGAGAAGCCGAGCGCGTCCGAGCGGCGGGCGCTGGTGCGGGGAGAGCCGGTCGTGCGAGGGGTGCTCGCGGCGACGCTGGAGGAGCTGGCCGAGGTCGGCTACGAGGCGCTGCGGATCGAGGACGTGGCCACGCGCGCCGGAGTGAACAAGACGACGGTCTATCGGCGATGGCCGACGAAGCAGGACCTGGTTCGCGCGGCGTTCCGATCGATCACGGTCGATCGTGCCGTCACGCCGGACACGGGCTCGCTGCGCGGCGATCTGATCGTGATCGCGCGGCACATCGCCACGCAGGCGAGCTCGCCCGAGCTCTTGGGGCTGCGGCGGTTGCTCTTCGCGGAGGACCGGGATGCCGACCTCGTGGCCATCGCCCAGTCGATCCACGAATCGATGGAGGCCCTGCCGCGCCCGGTGATCGAAGCGGCCGAGGCGCGAGGCGAGCTCGCCCCCGGCATCGACGCGACCCTGATTTTTCGCTCGCTCGCGGCGACCATTCACCACCGGCTCGGGCTCGAACGCCGGCCGATCGACGAGGGGTTTCTCGCAGGGCTCGTCGAGCTCTTGCTCGTCGGCGCCCTCGCCCCGGACAAACGGGCGTAGACGCGCGGCTCAGGCGGGCGGCGGGAGGGTGATGCGGCGCTGGTTGTCCGCGAGCCACGCGGCGAAGGAGCGGAGGTTCGGGTTCAGCACGCGCGTGCGCGCGACGTCCCGGAGGCCGCAATAATCGGCCTCGAAATCGCGCTTGAACTGGAACATGTTCGCGAGGTCGTCAACGCCGGGGATATCGAGGCGGCGGTAGACGTCCAGATCGATCGCGTGGTAGCGCACCTCCTCGCCGGCGATGGCCGAGAACGCGGCGGCGAGCTCACTCCCGGTGAGGTGGTCGCTCGCGACGCCGAGGCGTTGCCCGATGAAGTCGGCGCCGCGCTCGAAGATGCGGTACGCCACGCGCCCGATGTCCTCCGTCGCGATGCCCGGCAGCCTGGCCGTGCCGAGGGGCAGGGTGAGGGAGAGGCGGCCGTCCTCGCCGCGCTGCGGGCCCATGCCGAGGTAAATGAAGTTTTCCCAGTAAAACGCGGTGTGGAAGAACGTCGTGGGGACGCCGAGATCGAGGAAGGTCGTGTCGGCCTCGCCCTTCGCGTCCATGTGCGGGACCTTGTATTTTCCGCGCAGCGTCGGGATGCGGCCGTCCGCGAGCGGCACCCACCTGCGCGTGTCCTCGATCGTCGACCAGATCACGTGCTCGACCCGCGCGTGCCGCGCCGCCCGGGCCATCGCGCGCGCTTGTTCGGTCTCTTTTTCCGGGGAAGCGTGGTCCCAAAAGAACGTGACGCAGTACGCGCCGTGCGCGCCCTCGAACGCGCGGCGCAGGCTCGCCTCGTCGTCGAGGTCCGCGGCCACGACCTCGGCGCCGAGGGCGCGAAGCTCCTTGGCCGCGGGCGAATCGACGTTCCGCGTGAGGGCGCGGGCGCGAAAGGCGCCACTCGGGTGGGCGGTGATGGCGCGGACCAGACCTCCGCCCTGCGCGCCCGTGGCGCCGACGACGGCGATGACGCGTTTCGTAGAGCTCAAGACTCCCTCCTCTTTCCTCGGCGCGCACTCTGGCACGCTTCGTCCTGCCTCGGAAGTCTTCGGCGTGGTACGCTCTTCGTATGGGCCTTTACGTCGGCCATTTCGATTTCACCGCGCAACTGTTGTGGACGGTCCCCGCGCTGTTTGCCCCGGAGGAATGCGCGTCGATCCTCGACGGCGCGCAGGGCGGGGCCTGGCTGCCAGCGACGGTCAACGCCGAGGAGGGGCGGGTCGTCGATACCCGCATTCGTTCGAGCACCACGGCGGTCCTGCGTGATCCCGCGCTCGCGGACGAACTCTTTCGCCGGGTGAAACCCCACGTGCCCGAGTGCATGACCACCGAGATGGGCGCGCGCGGCCGCGTCGCCATGCACCTCGCGGGGATCTTTCTGCCGCTCCGGATCTACCGGTACGAGGTGGGCCAGCATTTCGGCCTGCACCAGGATCAATCGTACACGGGCGAGGGCGGGACGCGGAGCCTGCTCACGCTGATGGTGTATCTGAACGAGGGGTTTGCCGGCGGCGCGACCGAATTCCCCGAGCAGGAGCGCACCATCGTCCCGAAGACCGGCGACGCGCTGCTCTTCCAGCACATGCTCCTCCACGCGGGCAAACCCGTCACGGACGGCACGAAATACGTCCTGCGCTCCGACGTCCTCTACCGGCCCGCCTCTTGAGTCGGGTGCGGACGAAATGCCGCACCGGGTCGACGCCGTAGCGCGTCGCACCAGGACAAGAAAGAAATTGCTGCATCGCAGCACGATGGACTGTGCTTCGGACGTCGATCGCCGTACGATCGTAGGCTGTGAAGCATCAGGCGCCGCCTCCCCGCCAGGGCCTCTACGACCCGCGCAACGAGCACGACGCGTGCGGGCTCGGGTTCATCGCCCACATCAAGGACAAGAAGAGCCACGCGATCGTCGCGCAAGGCCTCGAGATCCTGAAGAACCTGACCCACCGCGGCGCCACCGGCGCAGACCCTTTGCAAGGCGACGGCGCGGGCATCCTGCTGCAGATCCCGCACGCCTTCTTCGTGCGCGAGTGCGCGCTCGCCGGCATCACGTTGCCCGAGCCCGGCGAGTACGGCGTGGGCATGATGTTCCTGCCGCAGGATCCCGGCGCGCGCGCGGCCTGCGAGCACGAGGTGGTGCGCGCCATCGTCGCCGAAGGGCAGGAGGTCCTCGGATGGCGCGACGTGCCGGTGAACAACCACGGCCTCGGCGAAGGCGTCAAAGCGAGCGAGCCCGTCATCCGGCAGGTCTTCGTCGCGCGTGGTCTTTCCACGCCGGACGTCGAGGCCTTCGAGCGCAAGCTCTACATCATCCGCAAGCGCGCCGGTCACGCGATCCGCGCGCTCCGGATCTCGCGCGCGGGGCAGTTCTACGTGCCTTCGTTTTCAGCGCGGACGATCGTGTACAAGGGCATGCTGCTCGCGCACCAGGTCGGCGAGTTCTACGTGGACCTGAAGGACAAGGCGGTCGAGTCCGCGCTCGCGATGGTGCACCAGCGCTTCTCGACGAACACGTTCCCCTCGTGGGATCTCGCGCATCCGTTCCGGCTCATCGCGCACAACGGCGAGATCAACACGCTGCGCGGCAACGTGAACTGGATCCGCGCGCGCCAGCAGAACATCGCCTCGAAGCTGCTCGGCGACGGCTTGCAGAAGATCTGGCCGCTCATCTACGACGGCCAGTCGGACTCGGCCTCGTTCGACAACGCGCTCGAGCTGCTCTACTTCGGCGGGTATTCGCTGGCGCACGCGATGATGCTGATGATCCCCGAGGCGTGGGCCACGAACCCGCTGATGGACGAGCGTCGGCGCGCGTTCTACGAGTACCACGCGGCGCTCATGGAGCCGTGGGACGGGCCCGCGGCGATCGCGTTCACGGACGGGCGGCAGATCGGAGCCACGCTCGATCGGAACGGCCTGCGGCCCGCGCGGTACCTGCTCACGGACGACGACTACGTGATCCTCGCCTCCGAGGCGGGCGTGCTCGACATCCCGGAGCGCAAGATCGTCAAGAAATGGCGGCTGCAGCCGGGGAAGATGCTGCTCATCGACCTCGCCGAGGGGCGCATCATCGACGATCAAGAGCTGAAGACGAAGCTCGCGAAGCACCGGCCCTACCAGAAGTGGCTCGATCGCACGCAGCTCCGGCTGGAGAACATCCCGATGCCGGACTACGTGCCCGTGCCCGACAGCGACAAGCTGCTCGATCGGCAGCAGGCGTTCGGCTACACGCAGGAGGATCTCCGGCTCGTGATGGCGCCGATGGCGGCGACCGGCGAGGAGGCCATCGGCTCGATGGGCGACGACACGCCGCTCGCCGTGCTCTCCGATCGGCCGAAGCCGCTCTTCGGTTATTTCCGGCAGCTCTTCGCGCAGGTGACGAACCCGCCGATCGATCCGATCCGCGAAGAGACCGTGATGTCGCTCGTCTCGTTCATCGGGCCGCGGCCGAACATCCTCGCCCTCGACGAGAGCGGGCCGAACATGCGGCTCGAAGTGCACCTGCCCATTCTCACGTTCGAGGACATGGAGAAGCTGCACCGCGCCGAGGAGCTCACGAAGGGGCATTTCCGGTCGGTGGTGCTGTCGATCTGTTACCCGGCCGCGTGGGGCGCCGACGGGATGGAGGCGGCCCTCGGGAAGCTCTGCGCGGACGCCGAGGACGTGGTGCGGGGCGGCGGCGTGAACATCCTGATCCTGTCGGATCGGGACATCGGGCCGGATCACATCGCGATCCCGGCGCTGCTCGCGGTGAGCGACGTGCACCAGCACCTCGTGCGCGCGGGCCTGCGGACGCGGACGGGGCTCGTGGTCGAGACCGGATCGGCGCGCGAAGTGCACCATTTCGCGCTGCTCGCGGGCTACGGCGCCGAGGCGATCCACCCGAACCTCGCGTTCGCCACGCTGGCGACGCTCGGCGATCTCTTGCCGCATGGGATGTCCCACCAGGATGCCTGCGCGAAGTACATCAAGGCGATCGCGAAGGGGCTGCTGAAGGTCATGTCCAAGATGGGCATCTCGACCTACCAGTCCTATTGCGGCGCGCAGATCTTCGAGGCGGTCGGGCTCGCCTCGGCCTTCGTGGACCGCTATTTCACGGGGACGGCGACGGTCATCGAGGGCGTCGGTTTGCAGGAGATCGCCGAGGAGACCGTGCGGCTGCACCGGCTCGCGTTCGGCGATACGCCGCCCTACGGGAACACGCTCGACGCTGGCGGCGACTACGCCTACCGCATCCGCGGCGAGGCCCACATGTGGACGCCGGACGCGGTCGCCAAGCTCCAGCACGCGACGCGCACGAAAAACCCGGCGACATACGAGGAATACGCGCGGCTCGTGAACGACCAGAGCGAGCGGCTGATGACGCTCCGCGGACTCTTCGAGATCAAAGAAGCGGATCCGCCGATCCCGCTCGACGAGGTGGAGCCTGCGGCCGAGATCGTGAAGCGTTTTTCCACGGGCGCGATGTCGCTCGGGTCGATCTCGCAGGCGGCGCACACGACGCTGGCGATCGCGATGAACCGCATCGGCGGCAAGTCGAACACCGGCGAGGGCGGCGAGGATCCCGCGCGGTACGTGCCCTTGCCGAACGGCGACTCGATGCGCTCGGCGATCAAGCAAGTGGCGGCGGGTCGCTTTGGCGTGACGACCGAGTACCTCGTCAACGCCGACGACATCCAGATCAAGATGGCCCAGGGCGCCAAACCCGGCGAAGGCGGGCAGCTCCCGGGGCACAAGGTCTCGAAGTACATCGCGCAGATCCGGCACTCGGTGCCCGGCGTCGGCCTGATCTCGCCGCCTCCGCACCACGACATCTACTCGATTGAGGATCTCGCCCAGCTCATTCACGACCTCAAGAATGTGAATCCGCGGGCGCGCATCAGCGTGAAGCTCGTGTCGGAGATCGGCGTCGGCACGGTGGCCGCGGGCGTGGCCAAGGCGCACGCGGATCACGTGACGATCTCGGGGCACGACGGCGGCACGGGCGCCTCGCCGCTCTCGTCGGTCAAGCACGCGGGCGGGCCGTGGGAGCTCGGGCTCGCCGAGACGCAGCAGACGCTCGTCCTGAACCGGTTGCGCGGCCGCATCGCCGTGCAGGCCGACGGGCAGATGAAGACGGGCCGAGACGTGGTGATTGCGGCCCTGCTCGGCGCGGACGAGATGGGCTTCGCGACGGCGCCGCTCGTGGTGGAGGGCTGCATCATGATGCGCAAATGCCACCTCAACACGTGCCCCGTCGGCATCGCGACGCAGGATCCGGAGCTTGTAAAGCGATTCGCGGGGCAGCCCGAGCACGTGGTCAATTATTTCTTTTTCGTGGCCGAGGAGGTGCGCGGGTACATGGCCCGGATGGGCTTCCGCACCTTCGCGGAGATGGTCGGCCGCGCGGACAAGCTCGACACGCGGCGCGGGATCGCGCACTGGAAAGCGAAGGGGCTCGATTTTTCGCGCGTGTTCTATCGGCCCGAGGCGCCGGCGGGCGTCTCGATCCGCTGGACGGAGCGGCAGGATCACAGCCTCGAGCACGTGCTGGATCATCGGCTCATCGACGAGGCGCAGCCGGCGCTCGTCAACCAGGTGCCCGTCGCGTTCGACGTGCCGATCCGCAACATCCACCGCGCGGCCGGGGCGATGCTCTCCGGCGAGGTCGCGCGGCGGTACGGGCACGCGGGGCTCGCGGACGACACGATCCGGATCCGCGCCCGCGGGACGGCCGGCGGCAGCTTCGGCGCGTTCCTCGCGAAGGGGATCACGCTGGAGCTCGAAGGGCAGGCGAACGATTACGTCGGAAAAGGCCTGTCGGGCGGCCGGATCATCGCCTATCCGCCGCGCGATTGCCCCATCGTGCCGGAGGAGAACATCATCGTCGGCAATACCGTGCTTTACGGCGCGATCTGCGGCGAGGTGTATTTCCGCGGCGTCGCGGGCGAGCGGTTCGCCGTGCGGAACTCCGGCGCGACGGCGGTCGTCGAGGGGATCGGCGATCACGGGTGTGAATACATGACCGGCGGCACCGTGGTCGTGCTCGGCAAGACCGGGCGCAACTTCGGGGCCGGCATGAGCGGCGGCGTGGCGTACGTGCTCGACATGACCGGGGATTTCCGATTGCGGTGCAACCTCTCGATGGTGGCCCTGGAGCCGGTGCAAGGCGCCGAGCACATGCCGCCGGGCGGCGTCCGGCACCTCGGGCGCGCGGACGCGGAGATCGTCCAGGGCCTGCTCGAAAAACACTTTTTCTACACGGGCAGCGCGCGGGCACGGGCGATCCTGGACGATTTTCCCGCATACCGGTCCCATTTCGTGAAGGTGATGCCGCACGAATACCGCCGCGCGCTCGCCGAGCACGCGGCCGAGGAGGCCGCGAAGGCCGCTCCCGCGGTGGTGACGGAGGTCGTGGCCCATGGGTAAGGTGAAAGGCTTCCTGGAAATCCAGCGCAAGGACCCGGAGCTCGTGCCGGTGCCCGCGCGTATCCAGCGGTATGAGGAGCTCGTCCTGCCGATGGCGCCCGTCGAGGTGAGCCGGCAGGGCGCGCGTTGCATGGATTGCGGCATCCCGTTTTGCCACAACGGGTGTCCCGTGAACAACGTCATCCCCGACTGGAACGACCTCGTCTACCGCGGAAAGTGGCGGCACGCGCTCGACGTGTTGCATTCGACGAACAATTTCCCCGAGTTCACGGGGCGCGTGTGTCCCGCGCCGTGCGAGGCGGCCTGCACGCTGAACATCAACGATCAGCCCGTCACCATCAAGACGATCGAGCAATCGATCGTCGATCGGGGCTGGGAAGAGGGCTGGATCGTGCCGCAGCCCGCCGCACGCAAGTCGGGCAAGCGTGTCGCGGTGGTGGGCTCGGGGCCGGCGGGGCTCGCGTGCGCGCAGGAGCTCGCGCGCGCGGGGCACGAGGTCACGGTGTTCGAGAAGAACGATCGGATCGGGGGATTGCTCCGGTACGGGATCCCCGATTTCAAGCTGGAGAAGCGGCACGTCGATCGCAGGCTCGATCAGATGCGGGCCGAAGGCGTGGTGTTCCGGACGGGCGCGCACGTGGGCGTGAGCCTGCCGGCGAAGGAGCTCCTCGACGGATTCGACGCGGTCGTGCTCGCGGGCGGCTCGGAAGCGCCGCGGCCGCTCGAGGTGCCGGGGCGCGACTTCGACGGGATCCATTACGCGATGGAGTACCTGACGCAGCAGAACAAGCGCATCGCCGGGGACGAGGTGCACGCGCAGATCGTGGCGACGGACAAACACGTGGTCGTGCTGGGCGGTGGCGACACCGGGTCGGATTGTATTGGCACCGCGGTGCGGCAGGGCGCGCGATCCGTCACGAACTTCGAGCTCATGCCCGAGCCGCCGGCCCACGAGGACAAGCCGCTCACGTGGCCGTACTGGCCGATGAAGCTGCGCACGTCGAGCTCGCACGCGGAGGGCTGCACGCGCGATTTCGCCATCGCGACGAAGGGGTTTTCCGGCACGAACGGCAAGGTCGGGGTGCTCCACGCCGTGCGGCTCGGCTGGAACAAGGACACGAGCGGCGCCCTCCGGGCTGAGGAGATCCCGGGCTCGGCGTTCGACGTCCCGGCGGATCTGGTGCTGCTCGCGCTCGGATACGTGCACCCGGTACGCAAGGGGATGCTGGAGGAGCTCGGCGTGGCCCTCGACGGGCGCGGCAACGTGAAGGCCGATCCGCGGAGTTACCGGACCTCGAACCCGAAGGTGTTTGCCGCGGGGGACATGCGTCGTGGTCAATCGCTGGTCGTGTGGGCGATCCGCGAGGGGCGCGACGCGGCGCGGGCGGTGGATGCCCATTTGCGAGGCCATTCGAACGGGTCGTGAGGCCGTGATACCTTGCGCCGAATGAAGGCGCGTTACGAGCTGTATTACTGGCCGTCGATCCAGGGGCGCGGGGAGTTCGTCCGGCTCGCGTTCGAGGAGGCGGGCGTTTCGTACGTCGACGTCGCCCGCCTGCCCGTGAAGCAGGGCGGAGGCGTCCGCGCGATGATGAAACTTCTCGAAGGCGCGGGGCCCACGCTCGCGCCGTTCGCGCCGCCGTTCCTCAAGGTCGGAGACGTCTTGCTCGGGCACACGGCGAACATCCTGCTCTACCTCGGCCCGCGGCTCGGGCTCGTCCCCGACGACGAGGCGAGCCGCCTTTCCGCGCATCAACTCCAGCTCTCGGTCACTGATTTCGTCGCCGAGATCCACGACACGCACCACCCGATCGCGTCGAGCCTCTATTACGAGGACCAACGATCCGCCGCGAAGAAACGAGCGGCCCTCTTCCGCAAGGAGCGGCTGCCCAAGTTCCTGGGTTATTTCGAGCAGGCGCTTGCCAGGAGCGGCGGCGCGCACTTCGTTGGCGCATCGATCTCGTACGTCGACCTCTCGATCTTCCAGGTGATCGAGGGCCTGCGGTACGCATTCCCGAATGCGATGGCGCGTGCCGAGCGGCACACGCCGAGGCTCACGGAGCTCGCGGGCGCTGTGGCCACGCGTCCCCGGATCGCCGCGTATCTCGCGTCCCGGCGGCGGCTGCCCTGGAGCGAAGAGGACATTTTCCGTCATTACCCGGAGCTCGACGCGAAGCGGTGAGGCGTGCGCGAGCGAGCGCCGATGACAGCGCTTGTTTTGCCGGCCGACCGGTGGTGGGCTAGAAGACGGCTGGGGCGGCGAGGAGCCGAGCGAGAAGCCTTGGGGTGAGCAGCGGGGGCATGACGGGAGGGATGGCCACGGAGTTCGAGCGGCTCTACCGAAGCATCTTCGAGCACGCGTTCGACGGGATCCTCGTCGCGGACGACGAGGGGCGCCTCCTCGACGTGAACCCGCGCGCCTGTGAGCTTTTGCGCGCCCCTCGCGACGAGCTCTTGCGATGGACCGTGTTCGATCTCCGGCCCCCCGAGCTCGCGGCCGAGCTCCGGGAGGCGTGGCCGGCGTTCCTCGAAGCCGGACGCTTCAAGGCCGAGGGGCCGTTCCAACGCGCCGACGGGACCACGTTCATCGGTGAGTTCGCGGCGCAGACCCATTTCATACCGGGCAGACACCTGTCGACCCTCCGCGACGTCAGCGCACGAAAGCAATCCGAGGAGGCGCTGCGCCTGAGCGAACAGCGCCTCGCCCGCGCCCAGCGGATCGCAAAGATCGGGAGCTGGGAGTGGGTGGCCGCGACGGACGAGACGACGTGGTCGGACGAGGTGTTCCGTCTCTTCGGCCTCCCCCCCTCGGATGAAAAAAAAGCCTACGGGGAGTTCCTCGCATTCGTGCACCCGCTCGACCGCGCGCGCGTGGACGAAGCGGTGCAACGAGCCCTCCGCGGGCTCGCGACCTATTCGATCGATTACCGCATCTCCGCCGCCGACGGGGTCGAGCGGATCGTGCACGCGGAAGGGGACGTGGTCCGCGACGAGGCGGGGCGCATGCGCAGCATGACCGGGACGATGCAGGACGTGACTGCGCAGCGGAGGGCGGACATGGCGCTGCAGAAGAGCGAGCTTCTCTTCCGGCAGGTGCTCGAGACCTTGCCGGTCGGGGTGTGGGTCTCCGACGAGCACGGCCAGTCCGTCCTGGCGAACCCCGCGGCGAGGCGTATCTGGGGCGGGCTCGTCGGGCCCGAACGGCTCGGCGAATACAAGGCGTGGTGGGTCGCAACGGGCAAGAAGGTGAAGCCCGATGAATGGGCGCTCCTCCGCGCGGTGCGGGCGGGGGAGACCTCGCAGAACGAGCTCGTCGAGATCGAGACCTTCGACGGCCGCCGCAGGCTCGTCCTGAATTCGGCGGCGCCGGTGCGTGATGCAGAGGGGCGCATCCTCGGGGCCTTCGCCATCAACGACGACGTGACCGAGCAGCGGCGGCTCGAAGCGGAGCGCGAGGCGCTCGTCCGCGCTTTCGCAACCGAGCGGCGCTGGCTCCGGACGGTGATCGACGGTTCGCCGATCGGCATCGTGCTCTGCGAGCTGACCGAGGAGCCGCGGTTCATCCTGAACCGGAGGGCCGAGGAGCTCTTCGGCGTGACCGGGCCCATCGAGGACGTGCTCGGCCTGTTGCGGGAGCGGCTCTACCACCCGGACGGCTCGCGCGTGCCGCACGGGGATCTGTCCGTCGAGCGGTGTATGCGCGGCGACGTGGTGACCGGTCGGGAGCTTTTGGTCCGGATCCCCGACAAACCCGACGTGCCGATCTTGACGAATGCATCGCCCATTCGTAGCGAGGAGGGCCAGATGCTCGGCGCCGTCGTGACCTACGAGGACATCGGCCCGCTGAAGGAGCTCGAGCGATTGCGGCAGGAATGGACGAGCGTGGTGGCGCATGACCTGCGCCAGCCGGTCACGACCATCATGACCCTCGCGTCGATGCTCGCGCGCCTGCCCGATCCCACGGCGCGCCGCCGCGCCGAGCGGATCGTCGCGAGCACGGAGCGGCTCGAACGGATGATCGGCGATCTGCTCGATCTCTCGCGGATCGAGGCCCACCGGCTCACGCTCGTGCGCGCGCCGACCGATGTCCCGGCGCTGCTCACGCACGTCATCGAGGCGAGCGAGGCCTGCGAGCGCGTGACGCTCTCGATCTGCGGCGAGCTGCCCGCCGTATCCGTGGATGCGCAGCGGATCGAGCAGGTGGCGGAAAACCTCCTGTCGAACGCGCTCAAATATGGCGCGCCCGGGACGCCGATCGAGGTCGTCGCGGAAGTGCGTGGCAACGAGATCGTGGTGACGGTGCGCAATCAGGGGCCCGGGATCACCACCGAGGACATGCGGGCCTTGTTCGAGCGGTTCCAGCGGGGGCACGCGCGCGGCAGCACGATCAAAGGGCTCGGGCTCGGGCTTTACATCGTGCGGGGCCTCGTGGAGGCACACGGGGGGCGGGTCGAGGCCGAGAGCGTGCCCGGAGAAACCACGACCTTTTCGTTTTCCCTGCCCATCACCGAGAGACCCGAGGGCGCGCAGGCGGACTGAATCGCGCGTCCTCGTCTCCGGGATCGAGCGGCAGCCAAGCGAGCCGGGAGGTCGCGACGTGGGGCGAGCCATCCCATTCGAATGGCATTGTCAACGTGACAGACTGCCGTGGGCATGTCTTACTGCGTGGGATTCAGGCGCTCATCCGCGCGCGGCAGGGCGCATTGGGGAAAATATGGTGGGGGCCAACGAGGTCGTCTTTTCCGATCACGCAGGTGCATTTTCGAAACTCGCGGCGGGCCTTCTGAGCAGCGAGATCGAGCCACGGGACGCGCACCGGCTCACGGTCGAGCTCGTGGCATCGGCGCTCGGCGCAGACGTGACGCTCGTCTATGGCCTCAGCGGGGATGAGCGCATGCTCGCCGTCTCGGCGCATCGCGGCGCCTCCGAAGCGCTGCTCGCTCGCATCGGCTCGCTCCCGCTCGAATCGGCGAGCCTGGCAGCCCGGGTGGCGCGCGCGCGGAAGGCCGCGGACGTCGATATCGCAGCCAAGGACGTCCTCGTGGACCTCCGCGTGGCCGCCGAGCTCGGCTGCGGCCAGCGAGCCCTGGCCGCGCCGCTCGTCTCCGCAGAGCGTCTGCTCGGCGTGCTGGTTTGCTTCACGCCGCGGGCCGAAAGCGGCCGGGATCGAGCCTTGCCCATGCTCTCGGCGCTCACCGGCTTGATCGCGGCCTCGCTTTCGGCCGCGACCCAGGCGACCCTGGAGCACGATCGGAGGTACCGGAAGCTCTTCGAGCACGCGCTCGACGGCATCATCGTCACGGACGACGAAGGGCGCCTGGTCGACGTCAATCCGCGCACGTGCGAGCTGCTCCGCGCGTCGCGGGACGAGCTCTTGCGGCGGACCTGGTTGGATCTCAAGCCCCCCGAGCTCGCGTCCCAGGTCCGGGCGAACTGGTCCCAATTCCTCACGACAGGGCGCTGCAACGCCGAGGGACCGTTCCGGCGCGCCGACGGCACGACGTTCGTCGGGGAGGTCACCGCGCAGGCCCATTTCCTTCCGGGCAGGCACATGGGGATCCTCCGGGACGTCACGGCGCGCAAGCAATCCGAGGAGGCGCTTCGCCGGAGCGAGGAGCGCCTCGCCCGTGCCCAGCGGATCGCCCACATCGGGAGCTGGGAATGGGACATCGACACGAACGAGGTCGCCTGGTCGGACGAATGCGACCGTCTCTTTGGCCTGCCCCCCGGCGCGGGCAAGATGACCTACGAGCAGTTCTTCTCGTTCGTGCACCCGGACGATCACGCGGAGGTGGACGAGGCCGTCCGACGCGCCCTCGGCGGGTCGCTCTCGTTTTCGATCTATCACCGCACCCTCGCGCACGACGGGCGGGAGCAAATCGTGCACGCGGAGGGCGACGTCATCCGCGACGAAGCGGGGCACCCGAGCCGGCTCTGCGCGACCGTGCGGGACGTGACCGAGCAGCGCCGCGCGGAGATGGCGCTCCAGAAAAGCGAGCTCCTCTTCCGGCAGGTGATCGAGACCTTGCCGGTCGGGGTCTGGGTCTCCGACGAACGCGGCCAGCTCGTCCTGGTCAACCCCGCCGGACGACGCATCTGGGGCGGGGCACGGCTCGTCGGGCCGGAGCAGTTCGACGAATACAAGGCGTGGTGGGTCGCGACGGGCGAGGAGGTCAAGCCCGACGAATGGGCGCTCAGCCGCGCGCTCCGGAGCGGCGAGGCCGCGCTGAACGATCTCGTCGAAATCGAGGCCTTCGACGGCCGCCACAGGCTCGTCCTGAACTCGGCGGCGCCGGTGCGTGATCCGGAGGGACGTATCCTCGGGGCGTTCGTCATCAACGACGACGTGACCGAGCAGCGGCGGCTCGAGGCGGAGCGCGAACAGCTCGTGGATGCCCTCTCGACCGAGCGACGCTGGCTCCAGACCGTGATCGACAGCTCGCCCATCGGGATCGTGCTCTGCGAGCTGGAAAAGGGGGCGCGGTTCGTGATGAACCGGAGGGCCGAGGAGCTGCTCGGCGTGACCGAGCCGATCGAGGACGTGCTCGGCCTGATGCGGCAGCGGGTCCACCTGCCGGACGGCTCGAAGGTGCCTCACGAGGATCTCTCGATCGAGCGGGGCCTGCGTGGCCAGATGGTGACCGGACGGGAGCTGCTCCTCCGGGTCCCGGGCAAACCCGACGTGCCGATTTTGACGAGCGCGTCTCCCATTCGCGGCGAGGGGGGCCAAACGCTCGGGGCCGTCGTGACCTACGAGGACATCACGTCTCTGAAGGAGCTCGAACGATTGCAGCAGGAATGGACGAGCATGGTGGCCCACGACCTGTGCCACCCCGTCACGACCATCAAGACCCTCGCGGGGATGGTCACGCGCTCCTCGGCCGACCCCACGGCGCGCTACCGCGCCACACGGATTGTCGACAGCGCGGAGCGGCTCGGGCGGATGATCGGCGATCTGCTCGATCTCTCACGGATCGAGGCCCGCCGGCTTTCGCTCGTGCGCGCGCCGACGGATGTCTCGGCGCTGCTCGCGCACGTCATCGAGGCGAACGAGGCCCGCGAGCGCGTCACGCTCGTGATCCGCGGCGAGCTGCCCGTGGTCTCCATCGATGCGCAGCGGATCGAGCAGGTCGTGGAAAACCTCCTCTCGAATGCGTTCAAATACGGCGCGCCCGAGACGCCGATCGAGATCGTCGCGCAAGCGCGCGGCGGGGAGGTCGTGGTGATGGTGCGCAATCAGGGGCCGGGGATCACCGCCGAGGACTTGCGGGCCTTGTTCGAGCGGTTCCAGCGGGGGCGCGCGCGCGGCGGCGCGATCAAGGGGCTCGGGCTCGGGCTTTACATCGTGCGGGGCCTCGTGGAGGCGCACGGAGGGCGGGTCGTCGCCGAGAGCGTGCCCGGCGAGATCACGACGTTCTCGTTTTCCTTGCCCGTCGTGATGCGGCCCGAGGGCGCGGAGGCAGACTGACGGGCGCGGCCGCGGAGGTTCAGAGCCGGGTGGCCATTCGCTCGACGAGCGCCTGGACGACGGGCCGATACGCGTAATCCGGCGCGGTCGGGTCCACGATCTGGGTCGGGCAGATCGAGGTGAGCACGCCCTGGTCGCCCACGCCCTCGATGACGCGCATCGTGCGGGGGCTCGGATAGGCCTTGGCCGCGACCTGCATCGTCCGCGCGCCGCCGTTGCTCGGGTTCGGCGCGCAGAGGGGGCTGTCGTTGGCCGGGTCGCTGCAATCACACGCGAACAGCGATTGATCGCTGCAATCGCGCGGCGTGGGCAGGGGGAAGGTGCAGGCGAATTGCAGGTCGTCCTGGTCCCCGATGGTGCGGTCGCCCCCGTTGATGGCGTTGCCGGCCGGGACGCCCGCGCGCTTCTCGAAGGACTCGATCATGTACGGGTTCGTCGGCGCCGTGTTCGTCGCGGGATTGCCGAGGAGGGCGTCCCAGGTCCCGCTCTGCGCGAGCTCCGCCGCGTTCTTGTAGCCGGCCGCGGGGTTCGACGGATCCCGCGCGAGGTCCTGCCAGGGCACGCCGACGATGCCGGCCACGAAGACGAGCCCCGGATCGCGGACGGTCGTGATTTCGTCGCTCGGATCGAGGTCGGAGAAGATGGGATTCGGGACGACGTCGCCCGCGCGCGTCGTGACCGTGGGCTGGGTCAGGGCGTTGATGTATCGATCCACCGGGTAAAGGAAATCGATCCCGAAGCGGCGCTTCTGGTCGAAGCAACGCAGGTTGGGCTGGTCGTCCACCTGGTTCAGCAGGGCGACCTGCCCCGAGGGATCGAAGCAGGTCGGATCCACGGGGCAATCGCCGGGATCCTGGCCGCACGACTTGCAGCACACGTCGTTCGGGTCGGTCGCGCATTCGCTGCGCGGCCGCGGCATACGCAGCGCGATCCCGCCCGCCATGCGTTGCTGCGCGGCGAGGTAGTACGAGCCCCCCTCCTGGATGGAGCAGTCGTTCTCGTCGGTGAGCGTCAGGATCACGAGCATCGAATCGGGTCGGAGGAAATCGCGGCGCTGCGCGAGCAACGCCACGTCGACGCCCTGGGGCGTGGCCTCCCCGTCGATGACGCTGATCGTCTGGTAAGGCTCGGGGTCGACGAGGAACCGATACCAGCTCTCGAGCTGCGACTCGTATCCGCAGCCGATCTGCCCGGCGCCGAGGATCAGATCCGAGAGGTTTTGCGCGAGCTCGTTCGGATCACTCGTCCCCGGCGGCGAGAGCGCGCCCGTGGGATCCCAGGCGAGGAAGCCCCTGTCCTCATAGGTCGGCGCATCCATGCCGCCGCATTGATCGATGCGCGTGAGCAGGTGGCCCTTGTCGTTGTTCGTCACGTTGGGGTTCGGGGCGCAGGTCGCCTCGCTGTTGACGACGTCCGGGCAAGCGTCGGAGCCGTGGCCGCCGAGGCTCGAGCTGATCACGCCGATGTGGATGTCGGTGACGGGCACGTGCCGGCGCACGAGGCCCGCAGGGCAGGGATCGAGCGGGCTCGACGGCGTCGTTCCGAGGACGCCGTTCGCGTCGACGCAGGGCGGGTTCGCCAGCGATTGCACGAGGTCCTGCGTCGCGCGCGAGAGGATCTCCTGCTTGTCGGCCATGGACCGCGAGTTGTCCACGACAAGCAGAATGTCGAGTTTGTCCGCTTTGAGGAGCGGCCCGTTGTTCCCGTCGCCGCCGCTGCCGCCGTCGCCGCCGCTGCCGCCCACGTTGACGACGCCTTGGCACGCGACGACCGTCGCGCCGAGGCCGAGGACACACGAAACCCACGCCATCGCAGATCGCTGGCTCATTGCATTCTCCTTTGCACGCGGCGCCGCCGGACACCGGCCGGCACCAGGTTCGTTGCGAGGTGGGTGGCGCGCGGCGCCGGGCGCCATTTCAAAAAAGACGCGCCTTGTGGTTTTTATCGGAGGAAGCCACGAATCTTCGTGGCGTGGGGGCTCGTCGGGTGGGCGCGCAGGAACGCGGCGGCGCGCTCCGAAGCGGCGGCGCTCTGACCGGCCCGGGCGAGGGCCTCGATCGCCAGCGCCTCGCGCTCCTGCGCGAGGGTGCCGCTCGGGAAACGGTCGCCCACGGCTTCGAGCTTCTGGAAGGCGCCGGCCGTGTCGCCGGCCCGGAGCGCCGCGCGCGCATCGCCGAGCGCCGTGCGCTCCTCGCGGAGACGGCTGGCCCGCTCGGCGCGCGTGGCCTCCGGCTCGACGCTCGCCGAAGGGGCCGGAGACGCTTTCGGGGACACACTCGCCGCGGGGAGGGCGCTCGCGGCGCGGCGCGGCGCGGCGCTCTTCGGCGCCTCGTCCACGGCGACGGGCGCCGGCGTCGGCGCGGCTTCGGCCGGCGGAACGTCTGGCTCCGGCGCGCGGGGCGCCTCGATCGCGGCTTCCGCCGTCGGATTCGCCCTCGGCGTAGCCGGCGGGGCCTCCTTCGCCGGGACGATCACGGCGATGGCGCCCGCGACGATCGTCGTGCCCAGGAGCCCGACGACGATCGCTTTCGTGGCGCCGACCACCCCCGTCGCGCTCGCCGTCGACGCGCCCGCCGTCGCCGCCGGGGCAGGTGCGCCCACGGGCGCGCCCGTGCCCCCTGCAGAACCGCCGTCGCCTCCGCCGCCGTCTCCGCCCCCTCCACCCGGACCGATCTGGGCGCTCAGCGCGGCCCAGATCGCGTCCTCGGCGCCGGCCGGCGGTTTCATGTCGAGCCCGGCGCGAAGGAGCGCGCGCTCGTGGGGCGCGGCGTCGGCGCCTTCCTCCATCCATCGCTTGGGGTCGCTCATCGCTTCCCTCCTGCCTGCGTCGTGAGAACGCTGCCCGGGATCGTCGGGGCGGGGGTCACGTAAAACCGGTCCCGCGCCTGGGTGCGCGCGGCTCCGCGCCGGAACGCCTCGCGGGCGAGCCGGAGCCGCGAGTATACGGTGCCCAGCGGCAGATCGAGGGTCTGCGCGATGTCCTCGCCCGTCATCCCTTCGAGCTCGAAGAGCGTGAACACCGCGCGTTGATCGAGCGGCAGCTCGTCGAGCAGCGCTTCGAGCTGCGCCAGCCCTTGCCGCCGCTCGGCCTCCGCGGCGACGTCGGCGCGCTCGTCGGGCGTGTCGAGCAAGGGCGCGTCGCCGCCGTCGCGCCGGGCGGCGACGCGGGCCGCCTTGCGCCGATCGCCGGCGATGCGGAAGCAGATGCCGAAGATCCAGGTGCTCACCTTCGATCGTCCCTCGAACTCCGGCAGCCGCCGATGCACCACGAGAAACACGTCCTGCACGGCGTCGGGCAGGTCGCTCTCGCGGATCCCGAGGCGGCGCAGGGAGCGCCAGACGAACGGAAAATGCTCGTCGTAGAGCTGCCGGAAGTTCATGAAGGGAGCGCGTCCGCGGTCATGGCCCTGGCTGGGTGGAGGCAGGGGCCGTTTGCCATCACGGAATCGTGAACCGGAGGCCGGCGCCGAAAAACCCGCCCACGAGCGCTGGCTGGAAGACAGTGACGGGGGTGGTCGGGGCGGCGGAGCCCGCGCTGGTGGGCACATCGACGGTAAACGACTGCGAGAGGACCGGGACGGCCACGCCGAGGCGGACGGACCAGCCGAGGCGGCCGACGATGGGTCCTTCGACGAGCCCGGTGCCGCCGAGGGCGATCCAGGGGCGGGTGCCCTCGCGGTTGACCTCGAAGCCGCGACCTTCGCCATGCACGGCGCCGAGAAAAGACTGGGCGCACAAGGAGAGGCGCACGCCGCCCCGCGGGCCCAGGACGGCGCCGCAGCCCCGCGCGGTGGCCACGACGAGCCAGAGGTGGACCTGACCGGGCGCGACGTCGAGGGTGGTCCCGGGGAGGCCGAGGACGCCGATGCCAAAGGAGGCGACGCGGAGGCGAAGAGCGGCCTCGCCGCTGACGGCCGGGGAACCAGGTGTGAGGAATCCAGCCGTTGTGGCGACGCCGAGCTCAAAAGAGACGTCCCAGGGGGCAGGACGCGGCGGAAGCGGGGGCAGAGGCGGCGGCGGTGGCGGCGGCGGCGGCGGCGGCGGCGGTGGGGGCGGCGGCGGCGGTGGTGGTGATGGTGATGGTGGTGGCGCCGCCGCCGGCTCGCTGTCGAGCAGGATGGCCAGGGTCAGGGCGAGCGCGTCGGCCAGCTCGGCGCAGGTGGAGCCCGGGTCGGAGAGCTGCCTCGTGAGGTCGCCGGCCTGGAGCGTCGCGGCGTAGCCGTCCTCCGAGCGGAGAACCCGCACCTCGTAGACCGGGGCCGACGGGTCTTCGCCCGCCGGGTCGAGCGCGGGGCGCTGCATCTGGCGCTCCACGGCCGCGGCGAGGGTGGCTGCATCGGGGCAATCGGCCGCTTCGGGCGTACGGTCGACCACGAGGCGGGGCAAAGAAGCCGCGGAGGCCCGGGAGACGGCCGCGAGCGTTGCAAAGAGCGCGAACGCCAGGGGCAGGGAAGGCGAGCAGCGGCGCGAGGGGGACGTGGCGGAGCCCAAGGCGGGCGCCATGGTAGACGAAATCCGCGACAGGTCAGCCCGCGCGCAAAGAATCCGGAGACGGGGCATTTTTGTGCGCGGAGGCAAAGGGGGCCTATCCTGCGCGTCATGACCGCGAGGGATCCGCTGAAGATCGCCATCCTCGACGACTACCTGCGCGTCTCGCAGGGCCTCGCCGACTGGAGTCGCCTGCCGCCCGGGAGCGAGCTCGTCGTGTTCGATCGGCCCTTCCCCGATCGGGACGCGCTGCTCGCCGCGCTGCGCCCCTTCGACGTCGTCGTCCTCATGCGGGAGCGGACGCCGTTCCCGGCCGCCGTGATCGAAGCGCTCCCGAACCTGCGGCTTTTGGTCACGACGGGCGGTCGCAACGCGGCGATCGACCTCGCGGCCTGCCGCGCGCGGAGCATCCCCGTCTCGGGCACGGGCGGGGTCGGCACGCCGACGGCCGAGCTCACCTGGGGCCTGATCCTGGCGCTCGTGAAGCGCATCCCAGCGGAGGACCGGGCCCTCCGCGCGGGCACCTGGCAGACGGGGCTGACCGAGGGCCTCGCCGGCAAACGCCTCGGCCTCGTGGGACTCGGAAAACTAGGCACCCAGGTCGCGCGCGTGGGACTTGCGTTCGGGATGGAGGTCGTGGCGTGGAGCCAGAACCTCGACGACACGCGCGCCGCGGCCGCAGGGGCGAAGCGCGTGGACAAAACCGAGCTCTTCGCGACCTCGGACGTCGTGAGCCTGCACCTCGTGCTCGGCGAGCGGACGCGCGGGATCGTCGGCGTGGACGCGCTCTCCGCCATGAAACCCTCGGCGTTTTTCGTCAACACCTCGCGCGCGGGCCTCGTGGACATGGACGCGCTGCTCGCCGCGCTGCAAGCGCGCCGCCTCGCCGGCGCCGGGCTCGACGTGTTCCCGGAAGAACCCTTGCCGGCGGACCACCCGCTCTGCGCCTTGCCCCACGTCGTGCTGACGCCGCACCTCGGGTACGTGACGCGGGAAAACTTCACCGTGTTTTACCAGGACGCCCTGGACGACATCCTCGCCTGGCACAGCGGCGCGCCCGTCCGACTCCTGACCTGACACCACCTGCCAAACGCGTAGGATAGGCGCATGTCGCAGCCGAGCCGGCTCGTGCGCCCGACCCTGATCCTCGTCGTCATCGCGCTCCTGGCGCTCGTGCTCTCGCGCCTCGGCGGCAGCGGTGCCGAGCCGCCTGCGCCGTCCCCAGCTTCGAGCACGAGCGCCACACCCACGCCGCGCGCCCGCGCGCCTCGCGCCGTCGTCGCCGAGCGCTCCGGCCCCCTGCGCCTGCCGGGCGGCGAGGTCGCCGTCGACGCGTCGCGCCGCGCCGGGGCCTTCGCCGGCCGCGTGATCGCCGCCCGCACCGGCGCGCCGATCGAAGGCGCCACGCTCACCTTCGACCACGACGGCGTCGCCCGCGCCGTCACCTCGGGCGCCGACGGCGCCTTCCTCTTCGAGCCCCCCGCGCCGGGCGTCTACACGCTCGCCCTGGTGGCCGCCAAGGGGTTTCACCCATTCGCCCCAGCCTGGGGCGAGAGCCCCATCACGCTCCTCGCCCGCGCCGGCGAGGTCGTCCGCGGCCTGACCATCACCCTGGAGCCCGAGCGACGTTACCAAGGCGTGGTCCTCACCCCGACCGGCGAGCCCGCGCCCCAGGCCGAGGTGCGGATCCTCGAAGCCCCGGGCGGCGAGGCGAGCGCCGGCGGGCGGTTCGTCGCCGACGACAAGGGCGTGTTCTCCTTCAGCGCCCCCGACGACGCCCTGCTCGAAGCGACGCATCCGGACCACGCGCCCGCCCGCGCCCGCCTCGACCTCGGCGCGCAAGCGAGCGGCCGCGTGACGCTCCGGCTCCGGCCCAAAGGCGAGGCCGTCGTATCCGCGTCCATCACCGGCGTGGTGGTCGACGCCGCCAGCGCGCCCGTCCCCTTCGCCAGCGTCAGCGCCCGCTTTCACCGCGAGATCGCAGCACGCGACGACGACCTCCACCCCGGAGCCGAGGCCACCACCGACGAGCGCGGCGCCTTCACGCTGGAGGGGCTCGACCCGGGCACCTACGAGCTCACGGCCCGCGAAGGCGCACGCATCGCCCGCGCCGAGGGCGTCGCGGCCGGCGCCGAGGGCATCGGCCTCCGCCTCGCCGCCGCCGGCCGCATCCGCGGCACGGTTCGCAGCGGCAGCCCCGCCGCCCCCGTTGCCTCGTTCTCGGTCGTCGCCGCGCGCCACCGCGGCCCCCTCGAGCGCGAATACGCCTCTTCGACCTCGTTCTTCGACGCCACCGGCGCCTACGAGATCGGAGACCTCCTCCCCGGCACCTACGCCGTCACCGCCGCCGCCCTCGGCCACGCCCCCTCGACGACCGTCACCGTCACCGTCCCCGCAGGCGGCGAAGCCACCGCCGATCTCGTCCTCCGCGCCGGCGGCCGCGTCCACGGCATCGTCGTCGAAGACGGCACGAACGAGCCCATCGAAGGCGCGCGCATCACCATCGAAGGCCTCCTCGGCGCGGGCGCCGGCCCCGTCCCCGTCGTCGCCGACGTCACCACCGACGCCTCCGGCCGCTTCTCCCTCGTCGGCCTCGCCGAAGGCGCGCGCTCCATCGCGGCCACCGCGCCCACCCACCACGGCCGCATCCTCTCCGGCCTCGTGGTCGCCGAAGGCGGCGAAATCGGCCCCGTCACCATTTCCCTCGCCAAGCTGAAGGAAGGCGAAGAGCCCCGCATGGAGCTGACCGGCATCGGCGCCGTCCTTGCCCCCAAAGGCGACGCCCTCGTGATCGGCCAGGTCCTCCCCGGCGGCGGCGCCGCCAATGCGGGGCTCGGTCCGGGCGACGCCATCCTCGCCATCGACGGCGCCCCCATCGTCGAACTCGGCTTCGACGGCGCCGTCCAGCGCATCCGCGGCCCCGAAGGCAGCCTGGTCAAGCTCTCCGTGCGCCGCGGCGGCACGGGCGAAGCCACCGACGTCGCCGTGCGGCGTACGCGCATTCGCAGCTAGCATTCATGGGAACGACGCTCCTACATCTGCGGGCGAGAGGTGCGCTACGATGCGCGCATGAAGCACCTTCGAATCTTCCTTGCCGCTCCGCTCTTCGTCCTCGGCTGTGGGGGAACGGCCGCTGAACCCCCGCCGCCGCCTGATCCCAGGCCGACCTCCGCGTGCGCCGAGCCGCTCGACCTCACGTTCGGCACGGCGGAATCACGGACGAACATCACGGGCCTCTCGGTCGCCGTCGACGACGCTTGCAACATCCTCCTCGCCGGCACGACGCAAGGCCCGATCGATTTCGGCGGCGGCCTCGTCGGCACGACGGACGCGCCGTTTGCGTTCGTGGCGAAGCTCGACGCCCGGGGCAAACACCTCTGGAGCCGCGCGCTCCCGCTGGGGGCGACGTTCGAGGGGAAGGACGTCCTCGCGGTGGACGGCAAGGGCTCGATTCTCCTCGCCGGGAGCTTGCGCGCGGACGTCGACCTGGGAGGGGGCCCGCTCGGCGGCGAATACGTCCGCGCGAACCACCCGTTTTTGCTCTGGCTCGACGCGGACGGCAATCATGTCGAGAGCCGCCGCCTCCCTGGAAACCTGCCGGACGACGTCGATTACAGCGGCGGCTTCGCGCGTGTCGTGGAGGGCGTCGCGTACGACGCCGAAGGCAACTTCGTGATCACGGGCCGGTTCGTCGGCGACCTCGATCTCGGCGGCGTCACGTTGACGAGCGTGCCCCAGGCGTGGGATCCCGCCTTCATAAACTACAAGCCCGACGTGTTCGTCGCCCGCTACGACACGAAGGGGGACCTCTCGTGGGCCAAGAGCTATGGCGGCGACAGCCTGGAATCCCCGGCGGGCCTCGACGTGACGCCGGGCGGCGACACCGTCCTCGTCTACACGCAACTCAGCATCCCGGAGGCCGCCGGGGAGCCGCAGGGCTTGTATGTGAAGAAGTTCTCTCCGAACGGCGACATCGTCTGGAGCAAGCTCTTCGCGGAGTCCATTCTGGCCGGTTTCGGGGGCAGCGTGGCGACGACGGACGACGGCGGCGTGGTCTTTGGCGGGGAGGGGGAGCTCGTCTTCAACGGCATTGGCACGTACAGCCCGGCCTTCGTGGGCCGGATTGATTCGAATGGCGAGCCCGTGCTCGGCGCCTCGGTCACCGGCGACGCGGCCGCCATGGTCGCCGCTGTCGCCCCCGACGACAACGGCGGCATCCGGGCCGTTGGTTGGTTCGAGAACACGCTCCTCTTGCACGGAAAGACCATGGCCGGATCCAACGGCGGGCTCGACGGCTTCGACGTGCACCTGGAATGGGACGACGCGGCGGACACCGTCACGACGTTCGGCGCCGCCGCGGACGATCTCGCCCTCGCGATGGCGCGGAGCGAGGACGGCGCGCGGGTGATCGTCGGCGTCGAGGGGCCGCTCGTCCACCTCGATGAATCGCTCTCACCGTATTCGCAGGGGACGCGGATCTTCCTGCGCCGTCACAAGTAACCGAGGGGCCGCTTCAAGCGGCCACGCGGCGGGGCCCCCACAGCTCCCACAGCTCCGACGGGAGCTGGCTGCGGATGTGCTCGATCTCCCCCTGGGGCAGCACGGCGTGCACGCCTTGCAACACCGCGCGCGCGACCCGCTCGGCCTCGGCCGGGTCGATCTGCAGGTGCTCGGCGAGCAGGTTCAAGAACTCCCCGCGATCGAAGACGTCACTCGAGAGCCCGCGGTGCGCCGCGCACGGCTGCACGAGGGTTTGCAGGGCCTCGGGCAGGGAGCGCGCAAAGTCTTGCGCCTGGCCCTTGCTCAGCCTGCGCGAAAGGACACAGAGCACGGCCGCGGCGGCCTCGGGCGTGCGGACCTTCTGCGGCAACCCGCCAACCTGCTCGATGTGCTCGACGATGCGCCGCGACACCGGATCGATCCGCGCGCCGCCCTGAGCTCCCTGGTTTGCCATGTGGCTCCTCCCTTCTCGCTGCACGTCGGGGCAGCACAAGGGCAAACGGGGTGCCTGGCGCCGCAGACCCGCGCGCCGGGCCGCTTGGAGAATCCTGCCCGACAACCCCGACAGTTTTACCGGGAGCGCGTCCGATGTACCATGGCCGCATGAAGTGGGAGCAAGTCAGCAAGCTCGCGCGCGAGCTGCCCGAGGTCGAGGAGGACATCTGGTTCCGGACGCCGGCGATGAAGGTCCGCGGCAAAGGCTTTTGCCGGCTGCGCGAGGAAGGCGACGTGATCGTATTCCTCACGGAGAGCGTCGACGAGCAGGCCTTCTTGATCGAAAACCGCCCCGACATCTATTACATCACCGACCATTACCGCGGCTGGCCCGCCGTGCTGGCGCGGCTCCCGAAGCTCACGGTGGCCGAGTGCCGGCTGCGGCTCGAGCGGGCGTGGCGCCTCAAGGCGCCGAAAGCCTTGCTCAAAGCATTCGACGCACCAGCGAAGCCGACGGCAGCAACGAAGGCGAAGGCAAAGGCGAAGGCCGGCTGAGCGATGCGCGAGAGCGGGGCGTCGCCCCGCACCCCAGCAGGGGGCTGTCCGCCCCCTGCACCCCGGACCAGCCAGGGGCTGGACCCAGTGTCGATGAACTGCGCTTCGCGCAGCTCATCGAACAGGCCCGGTCAAGACCGGCAGCGACGTTGCCAACCGAGACAGGCGCGCGGCCTTCCCGCGGGCCGGTGGCAAGACCATGGGGGGGTCGCTGGCGTCGGTTCGATGAACTGCGCGATGCGCAGTTCATCGATGCGGCCGTGTCTTCAAGCTTGGGGGCCGAGCCAAAAGGCGACGGGGACGTGTGTGCGAGAGATGGGGGGCATGGTCTGAAGAGACGACGTCGAGCCTCCGGAGGTACGAGGCCGTGCCTTGGAGGTACGAGGCCGTGCCTTGGAGGTACGAGGCCGTGCCTTGGAGGGACGAGGCCGTGCCTTGGAGGTACGAGGCCGTGCCTTGGAGGTACGAGGCCGTGTCTCTGGGGCGTGCGGTCGAGCCTCCGGAGGTACGAGGCCGTGCTTTGGAGGGACGGGGGCGATGGAAGGCGCGGCGGGCCCGTGGCGTCGAGAGATGGGCACGATGCGGGAGACCATGGGCTCATCGCCGAAAACCTACGGCCCCATCGCGTGGTGGGACGGAGCCGTGCTGTTTGGAACATGAGGCCACCGCATCGCGACACGACGTCATGCGACGAGACGTTACCCGCCGACCTGTCAGCGCTGCGGCCTTTGGTAGACAGGGTCATCCCTGGTCTTGACCGGCAGCGGCGTTCCCCACCAAGACAGCCGCGCTGCGGCTTCTGCTGGCCCCCCGGCTTCTTCGTCGGCCTGTTTGAAAAACTGCGCACCGCGCAGTTTTTCAACCCTGGGTCCAGCCCCTGGCCTGAGCACTGGTCTCATCTCACGAGCCCATTCTCCCTGAGGACCCGCAGCATCTCTGCTGCGGGGGCCAGGCGCTCCAGGCCGCGGCTGATGGTGACGGAGCCGGGGGGACCTCCGGAAGACTTGCCTGTGTAGCCGCCGAGCTCGGCGATCCACTGCACGGCGAGCGCGATGGGCGGGATCCCATCGGGGATCTGCTCGTTCTTCTTCTTCCGTTTCCGCTTGAGCAGCACCAAGGCCTCGACCTCGTGTGTCGCGAGCTCTTCGGTCGCTGGCAGGTCCGGTTGGGTGCGCGCGAGGTGCTTGAGACGTTCGGTGCGTGTGGCGATGGCTGCGAGCATGCTGCCCCAGATTTTGACTTGTTGGGTCCCTTGAAGTTGCGTGGACTCGACGTTGCACTGGCCCGTCTTCCACGTCCGGAAAAAGTCCTCGATGCGCCAGCGCTGGCTGTAACCATGGGCGACCAGCAACGCATCCTCGAGCGTTTGCACGGGGTGGTTGGTGTACAGCAGCCAATCGATGCGAGGCTCGCCCGCGGGCACGCTGCTGGTCTCGAGGACGCGCACGGCATACAGCGGCAACGCGCGCCAACGCTTGTTCCACCCGTCTCGAAGCGACAGCGTGACAGCCGCGACATGCGCGCTCATCCGCGCCATTCGCTCCGTGCGACCCGGTGCGGCCGAGATCCAAAGGGGAAAGGAGCCCTTTCGGGCGCTCGGGCGCGCCAACTCGTCGAACACGTATCGGCTCGCGCCCGTCTCCGACATGAGCCGGCGGTTTGCCTTGCCCCGCACGGTGAACCAGTGCCCGCTCGTCGAGAGGTGAAGCAAAAGCTGCCAGGCATCAGCCTCCCGGTCGAGCTGGTACCAGGCACAACAACCCGACGCCGCCATGGCGAGCCGCTCGGACGTCTCGGTGATCACGTTGGCCCAGTGGCCGAGCTCCTTTTCGTGCAGCTTGCGCTTGGCGCTGTCTTCTTTCTGCTTCTGCTCTCGCGCCCACCACTGCATCGACGTCAACCCGCAGGGCACCCCCTGCGCGTCGACGGCGAGACCGCAAACGACCTTCAGCCCGCGGGTGCCTCGACCATGCGTGCCGACCGCGCCGAAGTCCTTGCTGCGGTTGTGATCCGTGAGCGTCAGGCTGGTGGCATCGATGGCGACGAAGACGAACATCTCCTTGGCGCAACGGCGCGCGGTGGCAAGACCGGTGGCCTCGAGGATGGCCCCTACGTCGATGTGTCGGCTCTCCAGGAAGTCGTACGCTCCCTGCCTGTGGGCATCGACTTGGAAGACTTCACTCACCTTTCCCGACGGATACAGCACCGCCTGCGCGGCCATGCGCGTAAGCCGCCGGGTCCGGCGCGGGTCTCCAAGGTCCGCATGCCCAAACTCCTCCGCCGCCCACGCTTCCGCCGACGAGGCTGTCTCTGCATCCAACATCTCCCCCTCTAAATGTCGTCAGAGGGGGCGAATGTACCGATGGAAGATGGAACCAATGCTCAGCCCCTCGCGGGGTCCGGGGCGGCGCCCCGGCGCTACGCTACGCTTTGCCCTGCCGGAGCCCGCGCAGGCAATGCTGGAGGCCTTGACGCAGGGTTGCGTGCGTCACGATGCCGCCGAGGTCCACGCCGAGTGTCACCATTGTTTGCGCGACGCTTGGGCGGATGCCCGTGATGATGCCCTCTGCGCCGAGGAGCTGCACCGCGCGGAGCAGGTCGAGCATGTAGCCTGCCGTGGCTGTGTCCACGGCTTCGACGCCCGTCAGATCCAGGAGCACGAACTGGGACGCCTTGTTCACCACCTCGCCGAGCAGGTTCGTCATCACCATGGATGCGCGTGTCGAATCGACGACGCCGAGCAGCGGCAATGCCAGCACCTTGTCCCAGACCTCGATGATCGGCGTCGACAGCTCGCTGATCACGCGTTGCTGACGCTCGATCGTCGTGAACCTATCGCGCAGCTCCTGCTCGGCGCGCCGGGTCTCGGTGACGTCCATCGACACGAGCGAGACGAGCTCGACCTCGCCGGCTGCGTTTTTCAGCGGAAAACACCAGTTCTGCCAGATGATGCCTCCGTACTCCCAGGAGCCCAGCACGATCTCGCCGTTGAACGCGCGCGCGACGAAAGGCGCGCAGGCGTGCTCGCCGAAGACCTCGTGGAAGTTCTGCCCGACGAAGTGCCCATCCTGGAGACCCAAGCCCTCGAGAGCTTTGCCTTCGTAATAAATGATGTAGCCTGCCTGATCGACGGCCCACATTGCCACCGGCAGCGTCGACAGGAGCACGCGCAGGAGGGCCAGGCGCCGCGCCACGTCCGGATCCTTTCGGGCATCGATGGTTCCGTCGCCGAGGAAGGCGTTGGGCTCGCGGCGCAAGAGCTGGGGCGCGCGCAAGTTGCCGGTCGCGGGATCGACGACGTACAACGAGAGCTCGAGCCCACGATCCACGATCGCGTTTGCTTGCTCCTCCGAAAGTCCGAACGCCAAGCATCCAGCGAGCAGCCGCTCGCGCGGCGAAGGACCATGGGCATAGAGCAATTTCGCGACTGCGGCCGCGTAAGCCGCTGCTTGGACGTCGGTCATCGTGCCAAGTTGCCCCAACCGTCGCCGTGAATCAACTCACCCCCGCGTGTCCGAGAACGCAATCCGTGCACTTTTCCCACCGGCCACACGTGTCAGCTCACGATTCCGCGTGGATTCCGGACCTACCACGTGTGGCAGCTTCCTGCGCCGAGCGGGGGAACGGGTCCATCCGCGTGTCACTTGACGAACGTGTCCTCGCGCGTGTCCTGCCACGCTGTGCAGTCGCCTGCGGAGGTCGGGTGCGGGCACGGACGCACGTGGCCGTCCCGGGACGAGGTTGGCTCGGCGAGGTGACACGTGGGGAAGGTGGCTCGGGAGCGCGGCGGACGCGGCGGACGCATGGGGCACCCGGGAGGGGAGGTCGGCGAGCGCGCCTGACACGTGGGGAGCCCGGGGGCGGGCTCAGAGACAGTGAATGGGGAGCTTGAATTGCGAGCAGGCCGTCGAGATGTCGGCGTACCCCTCGGAGGCGATGGGGCCGAAGCAATGCTCGTACGTCTCGTTCCACGTCGCGCCCGGCGCGAGCTCGGTGTAGCCGCCGCCGTACATCATCCAGATGTCGATGGGGTAAAACGCGCTGTGGTTGTGGTAGCTGATCTTGAGCTTCTGCCCGGCCGCCACGGAAAACGCCAACGGGTCGACGGTCATCTTGCAGGTGTTGTCGACCATGACGTGCACGTGGGCGGTGAGGAGCTCCGGCTGGCAGCCCTTGCCGGGCACATACACGAAGTTTTTCGAGCAGGTCCCCGCAGGGACACACACGCCATCCCCGCCGTTCACCAGGACGTCGCACCCGAGCGCCACGGTGGCGTCGTCACACCCCTCGTTTGATTGCAGCACGCCAT
The DNA here is from genome assembly GCF_028369105.1 of Polyangium mundeleinium. Taxonomy (NCBI): domain Bacteria; kingdom Pseudomonadati; phylum Myxococcota; order Polyangiales; family Polyangiaceae; genus Polyangium; species Polyangium mundeleinium. Next base: position 6,283,612 of record NZ_JAQNDO010000001.1, read on the forward strand.
CCCCACACGCCCCCGTCACGGTGAGGCAATCGGCCGCGCAATAATCACCGGCAGCCGTATTCCCATCGTCGCAGGCCTCGGGTGCTTCGACATTGCCATTCCCACACACGGCCGCCGGTTCGCTGCCTCCGGCGCCCCCCGCGCCGCCCATTCCGCCGGCGCCGCCCATTCCGCCGGCGCCGCCCATTCCACCCGCACCCCCGGCGCCGCCCATTCCACCGCCCGCGCCGCCGCTGCCGCCCGCGCCCGTGCCGCCCGGCGGCTCGCTGCATCCGGCCGCGAGGGCCGCGAGGAGCAGGGGAATTCCAAACCGTGAGGCGACTGCCATCGAAGCCGAGATACGCATCGATCCCGCATAGCAGAATTCGCGGAACGCTGGAAGGATGACGCTTTCGGCGAGGGATTGTCCGGGTCGCCTCACGCGCGACATCAAGGCGCGCCCGGTTGCGACCCGATCGCAGAGGGCGCGCCCCCGTCGCGACGCTTGGCGAGGTCGCGCTTGGCGTCGCCCTCCCACGAGGCGTTGGGCGAGCAGTACATTCGGAGCTTGTCCTGCTCGGCGGGAGTGTCGTTCACGGCTCGGTCGATCTGGTGGATGATGTTCTGGCACATCGGCGCGTGCTCATCGGGATACGAGCAGCTCGTACGGCGGAGGGACGCGCAGCCAGGGAAATGGGCATCGAGGAATGCATCGGAGACTTTTCCGAGGTGCGTCGTCGGTCGACCGTTCAGCCGATCGAGTCGTTCCTTGACCCCTTGGTGACACGGGCGAGCTTGCGCTGGCAAATCTTGCCGTCCAGCGCGCGCTCGCCGACGGCGCGGCTCTGCGCAGCGCGGAGCTTGACCTCGGCCTCCGCGCAATGGATGTCGTCGGCCAGCTCGGGGTTGCAATACAGAGCGACGAGCGATCGGCACGGCGCGAGCGGATCGACCGGCGCGGCGGAGCCAGCCTTCGCCGAGGCGCTCGCGGTCGCCGCCTCGGCGACCGTCGAAGGTTGAACCGGAGCTTTCGACACGGTCGGCTCCGGCGCGGTCGCGCCTGCTGCGCTGCTCGGCACGGCGCCCATTTCGGGCCCTGCGGCGCGGGGCGGGTCGCGGCTCGTCGAGCCGCCAAGCCCTATCGCCGCGCCCACCGCGACGAGCGCCACCACCACACCGCCGATCGCGTACGGAGCGCGCGACGGGCGCAGCACATCCTCGATCTCGGCGAACATCACCTCCATCGATGCGAAGCGCCGCTGCTCGTCCGGATCCAGCCCGCGCTTGAGGACCGCCTCGACCTTCAGAGGTACCGTGCCTTCGCAGGCGCGAACGATCTCGAGCGTCATCGCCGAGAATGCGTAGATGTCCGCGGGTACACCGCCCGGCAGACCGGCCACACGCTCCGGGGCCAGGTAGCGCGGCGTCCCCACGATCGCGCCGCTCTGCGTCAGAAGATCGGGCGCCGCCTCGTGGCCCGCATCGAGGCGCTTGGCGAGCCCGAGGTCGGAAAGGACGACGCGACCGCCCGGAGCGACGAGCACGTTGTCCGGTTTGACGTCGCGATGGACGAAGCCGGCGGCGTGGAGCGCTGCGAGCCCGCGTCCGGCGCCCATGCAGGCGGCCAGGCCCTCACGCCATGACGGCCGAGCCCTGGCGACGAAGCCTCGCAGGTTTGGGCCGTCGACGAGCTCCATGACGAGGTACGGAAAGCCGTCGACCTCACCCGCCTCGAACACCTTGACGAGATGCTCGTGCTCCAGCGCCGCGAGCGTGCGGGCCTCACGGGCGAGCCGCTCTCGGAGCTTGGGCGACGGAGCGCCGCTTTGCCCTTCGGGGTGGAGCAGCTTGAGCGCGACCTCACGATCCAGCCGCTCGTCGAGGGCCCGGAGCACGATCCCCATCCCGCCTTTGCCGAGCACCTTCAAGATGCGAAACCGCCCGATCTTTTCTCCGGCCTCGAGGATCGGCGGCGCACGTTTCGCCGGCGCGGCTCGATCACCGGAGCGCGCGGGCGACTCCGAGAGCGTCTCCGGCGGCGTCTCCATCATCCGCGCGAGCGTCGAGCCTGCTTCACGGCAGCTCTCGCAGCTCGCCACGTGCGCAAGGACGCGTGCACGCTCGGTATCACGCAGCCGCGCTTCGACCCAGGCCGAGAGCTCATCTGGATCGAGACAAGCGCTGGGCTCAACCATCGCCCCTCCGCAGGACAGCCTCACACATACCGGGACAGGTGAATCGAGACCTCGCTGCGGACGAGCCGGACGATGCTGTCGAAGGTCTCGTTGCCGATGCCAAGCTCCTTGACGAGCGCCGCCCGCACCCCTTCGAACAGGGCCTCGCGCGCGGCGGCGACGCGCCGGGCCGCCGTGGCGCGATGCACACCGTGAAGCGCAGCGAGCCGATCGATCGACAGACCATCGACATGGTGCTGCCGAAGGAGCAGGCGCTGGTCCGGGGTGAGCGCGGCGAAGGCTTCGGCGAAGCCGGCCTGAAGCTCCCGCGTGTAGCGATGGCGCAGGAGGTCGAGCTCGGGATCGTGCTCGGCCGCGACCTGCTCGACGACCAGCGCCTCGGTGGGGCGCTCGGATGCACGCCGCCGGCGCTCCACCACGGCGCGGACGGCCACCACGCGGAGCCACCCCCCGAGCGGGCCCTTGCCCGTGTAGCCGAGGATCCGAGGCGGCGCGTCGGCGCGCGGCGCGATCAGCTCGGCGGGGAGCTCGGCAAGGACGTCGCGGACGAGCTGCTCGTCCGCGCCTGTACGCCGTAGCTCGACGCGGAGCGGATCGACGAGCTTCATGACGACGGCGACGGCCGCCGCGTTTCCTCTGCCGGCGTGGTGGGCGAGAAAGAGGTCCTCGACGTGAAGGGAATCGAGCCCTTCTCCCTCGAGAATGCGCGCGGACAGCGCTGCTTCGAACGCCGCATCGGGTAGGGGAAGGTCCGGCCACCTGGCCGCGGCCCGATCGAGCGCGTCCTTCATCGGGCGCATGTTTCAAAAAAGAGATCGGCCGAGCGCGACATCCGGGACTTGCCCCCCACAGACAGGGAAAGCCCCGGACTTCTGTCCCATGTCACTCCCCCTACGTCTGCTGTTCGATCCATTCGTCCTCCGCGCCGGGCGCCGTCACGGGAAGCTAGTGGCAGCCTGCAAGGCGCGCAACACCGATCCGCAGACAGGAGGGGTAACCATTGGACAGAAATCAATGAGCGTTCCGTTCCTTTGCTGGAGGTCTTCATGAAATTGAATGCACAATGGCCGTCCCCGCGAGCCCGGCTCGCGCTGTTCGTGGGGTTGCAGCTCGCACTTCTATCCGCTTCGTGTGGGCCTCGACCGAACGAGCCCGGAGGCAATTCCGCGTCGAGCAGCGCATCGGCCGGCGGCGGTGGTGGTGGCGGTGGCGGTTCGGGGGGCGGTGGTGGTGGCGGTGGCGGTTCGGGGGGCGGTGGCGTCGGCGGTGGCGGCTCGGGGGGCGTCGGCGGAGGCGCGCTCTGCGGAAATGGCAAAGTCGATTCTGGAGAGAGCTGCGACCGCGAGATCACCATGGGGGCTGACGCCTGTCCTACCGCTTGCTCGGATGGGAATAGCTGCACCTCGGACACGCTCGTGGGCAGCGCCGCGAGCTGCAGCGCCTCGTGCAGCTTCGCGCCCATCAGCGCCTGTGTCGGGGGGGACGGCTGTTGCCCGGCTGGGTGCACCGGCGCGAGCGACAGCGATTGTCCGTCCGTGATTGCCATCACCGCCGGGTTCGAGCACACGTGTGCGCTGCTGAGCAGCGGCGGCATGAAATGCTGGGGCTCCAACAATGCCGGACAGCTCGGCAACGACGCGATCCCGCAGCACAGCCCCGTTCCTGTCGACGTTCAGATTCTTGGTGCCGGCTTTTCGGCAGCCGAGATCGCCGCGGGGGGAGGGAACACGTGTGCCGTCTCGAGCGCCGGCAGCCTCGCGTGCTGGGGTGCGGACAGCTTCGGGCAGGCCTACAGCCAGGGCTCGGGGGTCGCGGCGGTCGCGCCCGGCGGGGACCATGCGTGCCTGCTCACGAGCACCGGCGGGGTGCGCTGCTGGGGAACCAATGCCTATGGACAACTCGGCAACAACTCGACCCTCCAGAGCACCGTTCCCGTCGACGTACAAGGCCTCGCTTCGGGCGTGAAGGCCATCGGCGCGAGCTCCGGCTTCAGCTGCGCGCTCACCAATGCCGGGGGCGTCAAATGCTGGGGGCACTCCATGGGGCCGGTGAACCAGAACAACAACCTCGTCCCTGTCGACAAGTCTTCTCTGGCTTCGGGTGTCGCGGCGCTCGCCGTTGGAGGCAACGCGAGCGACCATCACCTCTGCGCGCTGCTGAGCAACGGGCAAGTCAAGTGCCTGGGATACAATGCATTGGGGCAGCTCGGAGATGGCACGTACCAGAACAATGACGTTACTTCCATTGTCGTCGCCTCCAATATCGTGGAGATCGCGGCGGGCACGCACCACACGTGCGCGCTCACCAGCGGAGGCATGGTACAGTGCTGGGGAGACAACTCGTTCGGCCAGCTCGGGAACGCTTACCTGAAGATCAATTATCCGGTCCCCGTCGAGGGGCTCACGTCGGGGGTTTCGGCCATCACCGCGGGTGGCTTTCACACGTGCGCCTTGCTGAACACCGGCCACGTGAAGTGCTGGGGAGCCAACGGCAATGGCCAGGTCGGCAACAACTCGATCTCGCAGAAGATCTCCGCTCCTGTCGACGTCGTGGGCCTACCCGACTAGCCTCCGCTCGGGCTGGGAATCACGCCGCCGAACGTGCCGTCGCGCTGGCGCCTGAGCCCCATTCGATCGAACCAATGGCCGACCGATTCGAAGAGCCCGGGGCGCGCGACACGGAGCACCTCGGCCGGGTCGGGCACGTCGGTGCGCACGTGCAGGATCTCGATCCCCTGCTCCTGCCAGGAAAAGAGGATCGGCGCGAGATCGTCGGCCGGGCGATCCGCCTCGCGCTGGACGAGCGCGGCCCTCCGGATGCCCGCGCGGGCGAGGGTCTTCACCGAGGGGAAATCATTCGCGAAGACGATCGAGCGATTGTCGTACTTGCCCGGTTCGAGCGGTACGCCTTTTCCCATGCGCCGCTGGTCGAGCAGGAACGCCGGCGGCGCGTCTTTCGCGAGCTTCGCGAGGCTCGACGCGGCGTCCACGAGGGCCCCCATGACCTCGGCGTACGCGATGACGCCCTCGGGCGCGGGAATGGCATTGTACAAAGGAATGGGCCGGAAGCCGTGCCGGGCCAGCGCCGCGCCGACCCGCACCCCCGCGGCGCCGGGCAGATCCAGGATCAAGGCCGTGTCCTGCCATCGCGGCGCGCTGCGGTAGGGATGCTCCCCGCCCGGCGCGGCCTCGGCGCGCGCGTGGAGCGGCGCGACGATACGCTCCTCGATCCATGGGGGCGGCGAGGGCAGGGCCTCTGGCGTCCTGTCCTCGTCGAGGTGCGCGAAGAGGACCGGCTTGACCCAAGGGCCGAAGGTCGCGTCGTCGGGCGCCCACAATCGATGCACGTCCTCGCGTTTCATGCGTCGGTCTCCGCGATGAGCACGGCGACGTCGGTCGCCGCAGCGTCGATGAATGGTTTTTCCGTCACCCGGCCATACACGCCCGCGGCGCGGCCGTCGACGGTGTAGACGCCAATGCACGGGAGCCGCGGGCCGAGCGGCGTTTCGAGCGGGACCGTCACGAACCGGCGTTGCGCCACCCAGCCGGACGGCGCGAGGGAGACACGGAAGGCGAGCCTTGCCCATTGCAGCGGCGTCATGTGCGGGCGCATGGATACCGTGTCGCCGGTGTTGCAGTAGGCCGATTTGAGGATCCATCCGTCGTCGCGCGCCCAGGGCGCGTCCCGGGGATCCCGGGTCTCGGGCAGCAAGCGGCGCCAGGTGTTCTGGCGCGCGCCGAGCTCGTCCCAGACGAGCGGGAGCCGCTTGCTCTCGCTGAGCGCCGCGATTCCCGGATTGCACACCGGCGTCCGGCCGCCGACGAAGAGCGGCGCCCATTCCACGGCGCTCGGCAGGCGAGGGAGCCACTCCGCCTGGTAAAACCGCACGACCGCCCCGAGGGGCCCGCCCTGCCGCGCCGATACGAGGTGCGCCCGCCCGTCGTGGAAACGAACGTGATCCGGCGAGGCACAAACCGCCGCGGCCCCGCGATCGCGGAGCTTCCGCGCGAGGTGGGCGATCACCTGGTGGTCCTCCATGAACCCGGGCGCCGAGAGGAGCGCGAGCGTTCCCAGGTCCGGAGCCGCGCGGAGGAGCGCATCGACGAGCTGTTTCGTGGGATCACCGGCCGCGCGTGTGCCCGGGAAAAAGCCGGCCATGAGGGCAGGCAAATGGGTCGCCTCGGTGTAGCCGCCCGGCACGTCGCTGTTGACCTCGGAGACGCGCCAGCCCTCCGTGGTGAAATGAAAATCGAACCGCATCACCCGCGCCGCAGCCGGCGTGGGGGGCGCGCCACGGCGAAAGAGGCGCTGGAGCGCGCGGGGAAGCGAGATCCGACGCTGGAGCGCGGGGCGGTGAAGGAGCTCCCGCTCGGTCGCGAGCGTCTCCTGTGTCAGGCGCTCGGCGAGGTCGGCGAGGTGGGTCCACGTGGCCGCGTCGAGGAGCAGCGGGAAGGGGGCGAGGGCCGTGGTATCGCCGACCTGCACGTCCCATTTGAAGCAAGAGAGCTCCATCGTGCGACGGATCTCGTGAAAGGCCGCGGGATCGAGCGCGGGGCCGGCGCGGAGGGGAGAAGGGCGCGGAGGGGCTTCGGCCTGCGCCGCGCGGCTCATCGATCGCCGAGGAGATCGAGGTAAGGACCGTCGTAGATGCCCGAATCGGCGAGATACGTGAAGCGGCCGCTCTCGAGCGCGTCCGCGTACCGCTCGAGCACCGTGGCGAGGTCGGCGCTGCCGGTCGTGAAGGGCCCGCCCGCGACCTCCCACTTGATGACCTGCCCGACGCGGCCCGCGCGGCCCGGCGCGAGGTCGATGCAATAGAGATTGCCGCAGCCATCCTGGGCAATGGGAATCCAGGCCTCGTGCCACTTCACGGGTTTTACGCGCGGGGTGCTTTGCTCGAAGACCTCGTGGTCGTCGAACGTCCCCTTCTTGCGCAGGGATTCGAGCCCGGCGCGGCTCTTCCTCGATGCGGCCGCGCCGAGGCCCGCATACTCGAAGATCGGCAGGCCATCATGGACCTTCCACATCGCCACGAGCTCGGGCGGGAGCGGCTTGCCGAGGGCCTTCGCGAGCGCCTGCAAAGAGGCCTCCCGGGCCGGCGGGCGGAGCTGCGTGACTTCCTCGGATGCGTGCTTCTGGAGCCAGGCCGAGACGCGCCGCGCCGCCGCGGTGGCGCGCTGAGGACGGTCGGATTTCTTGGAGGCAGCCATCGGCGGCGTCGTACGACAACTCCCGGGCTGCGACAAGCGCATCGGAACTTGGTTCCGGCGGGCCGTTGGGCCATCTTGCGCAGCGCCATGCGCGCTCTTGCCGCCACCCCCCTCCTGATTTCGCTCGCCGTCCTCCTCCCGGCCTGCGCCGGCTACACGTCCGAGGCGCGGCGCGCGGAGATCTTCGACGAGATCACGAAGACGAACCAGGAGAACCGCGGCCGCGCCCTCACGGCGACGCTCCAGGCGCGCGGCGCGACCGTCCTGCCCGCCGAGCCCGAGACCCTCGTGGTGCACGACCTCGAGCGATGTCTCTCCGCGTATGGTGGCCTCACGCCCACGCCGCCGGAGACGTTCGAGATCCAGCGCGTCCGCGGCCGCAAGCTCGTCGCGCCCTGCCAGGCCTTCGCCGACGGGTTCGCCGTCGGCGCCGCCGAGGCCACGACGGAGGACGGAAAACGCGTGCTCGTGATCCGCGCGGGGAGGGACGAGCTCTTCGCGCTCGCCACCACCGCCGCCGGAAAACTCCTCGTGCTCCGACCGCGGCGCGAGGTCGTCGAGCGGCGCGTCGTGCGTATCCCGGGCACGTGCAATCGGATGCCCCACCCCGAGCCCACCTTCATGCCGACCGAACACGCCTACGTGCTCGAAGGGCGTGGCGTCGATTCCGTTGAATATTTGGACGTCCCCTACGAGGGCCTCGACGAGGACGTGCGCTGCGACGAAACGACATATTGACGCGCCCCGCCATGGCTTGGCTGGTAAGCCCATTGCCCACGTGGGGCGGGCTGTCGCCGCGCGTTCACGCGAACCACACCGGACGTCGTTCACACAGCGAACGAGCGACGCGGGCCGGGAGCGGAGGCGTGGCCCCGGAGCGCCGCGCATGCAGAGAAAACTTCCCCGTGGCAGGCGCTTTGCTTAGGCTGCTCGGCTTGCCTTCCTAGGCAAAGGAGACTCCTCATGCGTAAAAGCGGTATTCTCGGGCTCTTGGGCCTTGCCATTGGGCTCACGATGGCGCTCCCGGCGAGCGCGGGTGTCGACGAGTGCGGCAACATCCGGTTCCAGGGGCTCTCGAACTGCGAGGTCCGCGTCACGGCCCAGTGCACGGCCGGCTGCAGCGAGCTCGGCATCTACAAGACGGCGTGCGCGACGAAGCTCACGCAGGTCTGCGGCGACCAATGCACGCTCTCGGCGATGCCGACGTGCACGGACAACTGCACGGTGCAGTGCAAGTCGGACTGCGACAACGGCGTCAACGTCATCTGCTCCCACAACTGCTTCGAGGAATGCACGGCGAGGCGCGACACGGAGTGCGCAGCCAAGGCCGACCCGGCGCAGTGCGCGGCGACCTGGGACGCGAACTGCGACAACGAATGCGACGCCAAATGCGTGACCGTGGACGGCGGCTGTTATCAGCACTGCGTGGAGTGCTGCGGCGGCTCGTGCTCGGCCGACGCCAACATGGACTGCCAGTACTCGTGCCAGGACGTCGAATTCGAGGAGTGCGAGCAGGAGTTCCGCGCGACCTGTGAGGCCTCGTGCACCGGCGACGGCGCGCTCTTCTGCGACGGCAAGTACATCATCTCCGGCTCGCAGGTCCCGACCTGCCTGAAGGCGCTCGCCGCGCAGGGCATCGAGGTGAAGGCCGAGGGGAGCGTGACCATCGGGCCCGACGGCATCAACGGCAACCTCGCCGCGGGCATCTGCTCCTACAGCCCGGGCGACAGGGTTGCCGTCGTCGGGCCCTTCGCCCTGTTCGCCGCAGCCACGGCCGGCTGGCTCGCACGCCGGCGCAAGCGCGATTCGCGCGCGGAGCGGTGATCCCATGATCGTACGGCCGACCTCCCTTTCGTGTCTCGTGTGGCTCGGGCTCGTCCTCGCTGGTTGCAGCAATGACAATGAAGATACGAGCACGGATGTGGTGGTCGGCCTCACGACCGACATGGCCGTTGGATTCGACTTTTATGAGCTCGAGCGGACGCTGAAGGTCGACGGCGTCGTCACGCAGAGCGAGCTCGTCTCGTATGGCGCGGGCAACCTGCGCCTGCCGGCGGAGCTTCCGGCGCAGGCCGCCGAGGATGGCGCCACGATCGAGCTGTCCCTCGCGGCGCTCCGCATTGGCGAGCACGTGCCCATGGTGACACGAACGGCGACGACACGTGTGCTGGAGGGGCGATCGCTGCTCCTGCCCGTCTCCCTGGAGGAGGCGTGCGTCGGGGTGGCGTGCGCGGCGAATGCGACGTGCATGAAAGGCGCGTGTGTCGATCCCTTCATCGACCCGTCGTCCCTCCCGGCCTACGATCCGACGTGGATCGAATCGGTCGAGGATGCATGCAAGACGGCGTCGTCGGGGGCTCCGGCCCTCGTGGTCGGGAAAGGGCAAATGGCATTCGCCTCGCTCACGGAGGGCGAGGTGGTGCCCATCGAGCCGGGCCCGCAGGGCGGCCACCACGTATGGCTCGCGCTGCGGGTGACGGGCCTGCGGCAGATGGGCTCGACGCTCAAGGTGAACGGGTTCTACCCGGACCTCGATTACAAGCTGTCTCCGTTCTCCTCGCAGGTCACGCTCCGCAAAGCTGACGGCCATTGCGAGCTTTACGGGATTCGTTTTCAGGTGGACCGAGGCATCGCGGTCGACGCCGTCCGCGGTCTCCCGCTCGACGTGACCTTCACCCTGACGGACCCGACCGGCGACGCCGCGACGGCCGAGACGAAGGTCGTCATCGCGCCCTGACGAGGTCAGACTCACGCATGCGGAACGAGGCCGAGCGGACCGAACGACGCAAGCGATGGGGCGACCGCGTGCCTGTATGCGTGGTCTTCATCGGGCTGCCCGCGGCCGGAAAGTCGACCTATTTTCGCGCGCGGTTCGTCGACACGCACATCCGCATCAACGGCGACATGCTACGGACGGCGGCTCGGGAGCGGCTGCTCGTCGAAGCATGCCTGCAAGGCGGGACGAGCTTCGTCGTCGACAAGACGAACGTGTCGCGCGCGGAGCGAGCGAGGTACATCGACGCCGCACACGAAGCGGGCTTTTTGGTGCACGGGTATTTCTTCGAGAGCCGCAAGGACCTCTGTCTCGATCGCAACGCGAAGCGCCCGCCGCACGAGCGCGTGCCGGACGCAGCGGTGCTCGGGATGCGATCGAGGATGGAGCTCCCCTCCCGCGAGGAGGGGTTCGACGAGCTCTCTTTCGTGCGCGGGGTGGAGGGGACGTGGATCGTGGAGGCGTATCGCTGACAGCGGTCGATGGCGGCGGGCTCGTGAAATCTTGCCGTCAGTCTCGAACGTAGGTCTCCGCCGCATTTTCTGGAACCATGCCTGATCCTCGGTGTCGAGGCGCGCCATAAACATTCTCCGCATGGCTCTTCTCTGTTTCCTTGCGCTCCCTGCCTGCTCCAGCGAGCGCGACGATATCTTCTCCCGCGGCGGCAACCAGTGGGGCGGCAACGGCGACGGGGGTGGCTCCGCTTCGAGTGCCTCGAGTTCGAGCAGCGGCGGCGGAGGCGGCGCCCCTTGTGATTCCTCCCCAGGAATGCTCTCGTTCCACGGCGTGCGCACGAGCACGAGCTCCGGCACGAAGACGATGGTCTCGGGGAAGTACGGGATCCCGTACGACAACCAGCTCTCCGCGGAGCAGGGCGAGGAGCTGCTGTGGATCGACGCCGACGACGTGGGTTGGAGTGTAACCTTGCTTCTCCACCTCGAGGCGGCTATCGATCCTCCCTTGACGATCACGCGGAACACCGTCCCGCACTATGTGTATGACGCCTGCTTCAACGCCAGCGTCGCGCCGGAGGACAGACACTGCGGCGACGAAACCTTCGAGGTGACGGTGAACAGCCTTTCGTGGAACCGTATCCAGGGCACCTTCAAGGGCAGGACCATTGCCGAAGACGGATCCAGCGTCCTCGACGTCGATGCCGGTGCATTCGACGTGCCCATCGTGCCAGCACCTGGAACATGACGAACGCGCCGCGCGGCCCTCGGCGGCGTCGATTCACCCGCGCGCACGCCGCAGCCAGACCGTCATGCCCCAGAACAGGAGCGTGCCCGGCAGACCTCCCACGCAGACCGGAAGCAAAAACTCGAACGTGAAGGGCTCGGGCCTGCGTTCGAGGTACCACGCGACCGCCGGGAGCGAGCCAAGCGCGACGGTCACGAGCGCCACGCAAAAGCCGAGGCGCGCGAGCGCCGTTCGGCCCTGCAAGAGCCCGGCGGCGAGCCCGAACAAAGCCGCCACGACGACAGCCGGGGCGAGCGCGCCGGGATCGCCAAACCACATCTCGAACCAGCCTGCGCGAATCGCAGCGCCGGCCACGCCACCGCCGGCGGCAATGCCAAAATTCCTGGCCGCGCGCATGCTTTCGGGGTCCGTGCCTTCGCCGTCGATGGCGCCGCGGATCTGCGCGCGCGCGGCATCGGTGATCTCGCGCGGATCACGCCCCTCGCGGCGCAAAAGGAACACGCCGAGGGCGATCGTCACGGCGAGCGCCGGGACCTCGAGCACGATGAACGTGAGGCCGGCAGCGGCGAGCGGATGCGTGGCAGGATCCTCGCCAAGCTCCGCCGCGAGGAACCACGCATAAGGTCCCGTCCCGGTCACGACCCAAACCACGGTGAGCGCAAGCGCCGCAGCGCAGAGGAGCCCACCGACGAGGCGGGCCCGAAGCGGAAGAGGGGACATGGCGTGGGGAGATCCTAGCGCAGGCGAGGGCCCCGGCGACAGGTACATCCCGGCGCGTCGGAGCTTTCGCAGATTTGCGAGCCCCAATAGCGGGAACGCTACTCGCGCATGATGCGCGCGCGGGTACGGTTCGCCGTATTCAGCCACCAACGTTCGCCATGGAGTGAACCGTGCGCGGGGTGGAACGCTTGTCTTTCGAAGGACACATGCACATGAAATCGATTCTACGGCTGGTACCGCTGCTTCTTCTCCCCCTCACCACCGGCTGTCCTGACGGCGGCGCCCAAGGAGAGGGCGAAGGCAAGAGCGAAGTCCCCGCGGAGCTTGTCGCCCTGTGCGAGCGCCTCGTGATCTGCCAGGGCATGGAGCAGCAGGCCTGCGAGGCCGAAGGCATGGCCGGCATCAAAGCCGCGCTCGGCGTCGAGCATGAGGTCTGTGATGCCCTCATCGAAGCCGACATCGCCATGTACGGTTGCCTGGCGAAGGTCGAGGACTGCGAGACGTTCAACACCGCCACGCAGGTGGCCCATCCGCCGGTGTGCGCGGCCGAGATCGAGGCCGACGTCGCCCAGCTCTCGCTCGGCGGCTTCGCCTGCTACCTCGGCGAGACCCCCGTGCCGCCGCCGCCGGAGTGGACCTGCAACGCCCTGCGCTGGAACGGCTCCGACGGCTGTGACTGCGGCTGCGGCGCGCCCGATCCGGACTGCAAGGGCGCCGGCTCGGCCGAGCCGGGCACCGGCGTCGACAACGCCGCCTGCGACGCCTGCTTCGGCGTCGACGGCAAAGCGCAATCGTGCATCAGCGTGACCGCGACCCTCGAGGCGGCCGGCTTCCTCGTCAGCCCCGCCGGCAAGAGCGACGACGGCGCCGAGCTCTACGACCTCACGCTCCTGCAGGTAAACGATCATGAGGACGCGACGTCGGGCACGCACGAGCAGTACCTCACGCTCATCCACCGCGGCTTCGACCTGCCCGTGAACTTGATCTCCACGGGATACAGCAATTATCTCGGGTTCGACGAGGATGAGCTGACGACGCTCCTCAAGGGAAATCAGCTCGTTCTGGACAAGCGCTTCCACAACGGCAACGGCGACGATTTCTCCCACTTCACGCGCAAGCAGGTCGCCGACGACGCCCACGACGTCGTGGTGCGCCTGCACGACCTGTACAAGAGTGCGTGGATCGGCTCGGGCTTCAGCAATGGCGGCGTCGACATGGTGAGCTTCCGCCAGCATTACCCGGGCGACGTGGACGCCGTCGTCGCCTTCGGCTCCCCTTTCATGGGGCCGGAGGACACGCGTTTCCTCGCGTTCTTCGATACCGTCGACGCCACGTGCCAGGACCGCCTCGAAGCCATCCAGCGCGCGGTCCTCGGCCCCCAGCGCGCGGCCGTCGAGCCCGCCGTGCTGGCGTCCGCCGCTGCCGATCTCGGCGACACCTTCGTCCGCGTCGAGCCCGCGCGCGCCTTCGAGGCCGCCGCGCTCTCCTACCCGTGGCTGTTCTGGCAATACTTCGGCACCCCCGACGACTGCACCGGGCTGCCCGATCCGGCGACGGCAACGGCGGAGGATCTGACGACGGCGTTCTTCACCGTCACCAGCATCTTCGGCACCTACCCGATGTCCGACGGGTACCTGTCGTTTTTCGACGCCTACTTCTACGAGGTGCAGCAGAGCAGCGGCTGGCCCGCCCTGCCGCGCGCCGAGCTCGTCGCGGAGGGCCTCATCCCCGAGGGCCTCGTCGACATGGAGCGCGGGCTCGTGCCCGAAGGCGTGACCCCGCCGGCGTTCAACGCCGCCGAGAACAGCGCGCTCGAGGAGTTCGCCCGTCTCGGGGACGGCGTCGCCTTCGTCTACTCGGACCAGGACCCGTGGGCCGCCGGCGCCGTCACCCCGGCGATGGAGAGCGGCAACGTCCGCTTCAACGTCACGAGCGGCAACCACACCGCGACGTTCTCGTCGCTCTCGGAGCCCGATCAGGCCGCACTCTCCGCCTTCCTCGAGGAGAAGCTCGGCATCGAGATCCCCTGAGAGGGTGTTCCAGTGCGACCAGGCAAGGCTGGTCTTGAGGGAAGGAGGATGCGGTCCTTCGGAAATCGAGTTCGTCGTCCAGCGGGTGCGAATCCTGCCTGATCAGGGCCGAGCCCGGCCAGATCGGAAGCGAGCCTTGCGTAGGGCGTGGCAACATGCTCGACGATGCGTTAGGCGCGCGACGTCGTGAGCCGCGGCGTGCCAGCCACGAAATCCTCAGATTCCGGGTGCCCAGGGGTTTGGAATTCCTGAAGGCCCCGGCATGCACTCGATGAGATGGGCGAGAGTGACATGCACCCGGCGGGGTAGTGTTGGCCGCGGCGCGCGTGAAGAGGACGACCCAGGCACCTGGGAGACCCTGTCTCCGTCCACGAGTTTTATCCGGCCAAACGGGGAGCCGGTGACCCATCCCCACGCGCAACGCGGGTACACGGACGCACCCGCGAGGCAAGCCGGGCCCTTGGGCCCCGCAGCGAAAAGCCGCGTCCGTCTCGCGGTAGGCCGAAGGCAAGGGACGACCAGAGCTTGCGGCTGAAGGAGAGCAGGGAGGCAGAACATCCCAAGCTGCTTCACCCGGCGGTCTGATGGAGCTTCGCCGCGATCGTGCTCTGGGGAGCCCGTTGCGGGAAAACCGCACGGCGGGTTCTGCGAGGGGGGACGAGCCCAAGGGAAACCAAGGGCCCGTCCCTACCCACCAAAGCATCGACCGCACGATGCTGATGGAGATGCTCCAGGCGCGGGTAGCCGATGGGAAGCTCTTGCGACTCGTCGGCAAATGCTTGCACGTGGGTGTCCTCGAAGGCGCGGAGATATCCGAGCCAGATACGGGGACGGTGCAGGGTTCGGTGCTGTCGCCGCTGCTCGGCAACGTGTATCTCCATCACGTGCTCGACGTATGGTTCGAGCGGGAGGTCAAACCGCGGATGCGCGGCAAGACCACGCTCGCGCGCTACGCGGACGACTTCGTGATCGGCTTCGAGCGAGAAGACGATGCGAAGAGGGTGATGGAGGTGCTGGGCCGGCGTTTCGAGCGGTTCGGCCTGAAGCTGCATCCTGAGAAGACCCGCCTCCTGCCGTTCCATCGCCCAAGGTCAGGGAACGATGGCGGCAAGGGTCCGGCGACGTTCGACTTTCTCGGGTTCACGCTGCACTGGCGTCGGACACGAGCAGGTCGGTGGATGCCGGCGTTCAAGACGCGCAAGGCGAGGCTCAGGCACGCCATCCAGGCTGCCGACGACTGGTGTCGACGCCATCGGCATGAGTCGGTCAAAGAGCAATACGCTACGCTCAAGAGGAAGCTCGTCGGGCATTACAACTACTTCGGCGTCAACGGAAACCTGCGCAGTCTGGCTCTGCTGCTCGACAACGTGCAGTGGAACTGGCACGCCTGGTTGAGCCGAAGGAGCCAACGAGGTCACCTGAACTGGGCGCGGTTTCTGGAGCTGCTGCGGAGGTTTCCGCTGCCGGCCCCTCGCATCCGCGTACAGATCTGGAGCGCTCCGTGAGCCGCCGCTGGCGGAAGAGCCGGATGGTGGAAATCTCCTTGTCCGGATCTGGTGAGGGCCCCCGGGGGCTACTCGACCAGCGTAGCGCCGGGGTTTCACCCCGGACCCGACGAGGGGTTCTCCACCCCTCGACCCGGACCAGGGCCAGCCCTGGACCTCTATGCATCGACCGCGATGCGGTCGATGCGCAGGCGCATGATGGTCTAGGGCGACGTCTCCTCGGGTTTCTTCAGCGGCTCTCGCGTCTCGCAATCCACGGGCTCGACCCACGGCGGATTCGCAGCATGCGTGATGGAGCACGTCCCGTCTTCGTTCCGCCGGAAGCCTTCCTGCACGCTCCCGAGATTCGGCACCCAGTCCGGGTTCTCCGGCTTGGGCGGCTCCTGCGCCGCACCGCCGCACCCCGCGGAGATCGTGACCACAAACGCAGCCGCGAGCCGCGGAGCTTTCTTGCGTCTCATCCCGGCGAGTAGAGGCGAGCCACGCCGCCCCGTCAAGAAGGCGGTACACGCGTCGCCACGACGAACCGGCGCGTGAACGGAAACGGCGTGCCGTAAGGCCGGGCAGGGTAGTCCGATTGCAGGAGCGGCCGGAGCGTATCCAGAAAGGCCGTAGCTTCCTCGGGTCCGAGCGTGGTCACAAGGGGCCGCAGCGTGGTGCCGAGCAGCCATTGCAACACCGCGTCGTCGCCGGGCAACACGTGCAGGTACGTCGTCTCCCACGCCTCGACCACGAACCCGAGCCCGACGAGGTGGTCCAAATAAAAGGCCAGGGGCTCGGCATGTCCGCGGCGCACGTCACGGAGCGCCGCTGCAAAGCGGGGCAGGGCGCGGACCTCTTCCACGCGCCGATGCGAAGGCGCATCGAAATTCGCAGGAATCTGGAAGGCCAGGGTCCCGCCGGAGGCGACGAGGCCAGCGAGGTGCGTGAGCAGGCCAGCGTGGTCGTCGAGCCAGTGCAGGGCCGCATTCGAGAAGAGCACGTCGGCGGGGCCAGGCAGCTCGACGCGGGCGAGGTCGGCCTGGAGGAAGCCAACGCGCGCAGACGCGTGGTTCGCCCGGGCCTCGGCAAGCATGGCCGCGGAGCTGTCGACGCCGAGGATCTCAGCCGCGGGCCAGCGCTCGCCAAGGGCCAGGGTCAGGTCGCCCGTGCCGCAGCCAAGGTCGACGACCCGCGCCGGAGCCGCGGTCTTGACCTGGGCGAGCAAATCAAAAAAGGGGCGACGGCGTGCTTCGCGGAAGAGGTTGTATTGCTTCGGATCCCACATGGCCGACCTGTCGCCTATCACGGTGTCGACGGGGTCGCATGCAGGATCGTCGCGAGGTCCCTCCGGGGCTGCTATCTTGGCCGCGCCATGAAGTTCGATGATCTCGAAACGAAGATGCGGGTCTTCGAGACGGCGCATGATCACCACGTCCTGCCGGGGATCTACATGGTCGCGCGGCTCGACGGGCGCAGCTTCACCAAGCTCGTGCGCGAGCGCAAGCCGTTCGAGGCGCCCTTCGACGTCCGCATCCGCGACATGATGGTGGAGACGACGAAGCACCTCATGGACTGCGGATTCCCCGTGGTCTACGGCTACACGCAGAGCGACGAGATCTCGCTCCTGTTTCGCCGCGACACGGACGTGTTCGGCCGCAAGCTGCGCAAGTACGAGTCGATCCTGGCCGGGGAGGCGAGCGCCAAGTTTGCGCGTCTCCTCGACGATCACGCGGCCTTCGACGCCCGGATCTCGCAGCTCCCCACCGAGAAGGACGTGATCGATTATTTCCGCTGGCGGCACGAGGATGCCCACCGCAATGCGCTGGGCGGGCATTGTTACTGGCTCCTTCGATCCCAGGGGCTCACGGATCGCGCGGCCACGCGGCAGCTCGAAGGGCAGTCGGTGGCGGATCGGAACGAGCTGCTCTTCCAGCACGGGATCCAGTTCAACGACCTGCCGGCCTGGCAAAAACGCGGCGTGGGCTTCCATTACCGCGATGTCGAGCACGTCGGCAGGGATGGGCGGGATGGAAGCGCCGTCGTAACAACGCGGCGCAGGCTCCACGTAGAGTTCGAGTTGCCGCTGGGAATGGCGTACACCGCGTTCGTTCGTCAGCGGATCGAGGAGGCGACGCCTTCAAAGCCGGGCGCGGGAGACGAGGAGCGCCCCGACACGTGACCTCGTCGTGCATGCCGTCGCGCCGGGGCGCTGCCCCGGACCCCGCGGGGGCTGTTCGCCCCTCGACCCGAACCAGGCACGGCCTGGACCGGGGGTGGAAGAACTGCGCGGTGCGCAGTTCTTCCAACGGGCCGGTGGCAAGACCATGGAGGTGGGTTTCAAGCTGGCGACGGGCACGCTGCCGGCTGAACCTGCAGCGCTGCCGTCTTGGTTGGCAGGGTCGTCGCCGGTCTTGACCGCGGCTGTTCGATGAACTGCGCGGAGCGCAGTTCATCGACCCAAGGTCCAGGGCTGGCCCTGGTCCGGGTCCCGGGGCGGACAGCCCCGGGTGGGGCCTGGGGCAACGCCCCAGCGCGGCGCGTCCGGGTCCCCGCAGAATCCCCTGCATCCACGCAAGATCGCGATGACTTCCCGTGGATGACCGCCTGCGGCGCCGCAACGCGGCCCCCGTCCGCGCGCCCGCCGACGTTCGGCGTCGTGAGCCGCTGCTCCTGGGCGTGTCCTCTGCGCTGCGGCGCCGCAGGAGGCAATTGGCGCTCATGCGTACCCGAAAGGCGGCGCTGCAGCTCGAAAACCCTGCCCCGGAGTCGCCGACCTGCGGCGTGGCAAACCTCCCTCTGCGAGGCCGTCTTCCCTTCGACGGCGCCGCAGGTCCCCGAGCGCGCTCTGCGCCCTCCATCCTGCAGTGCTGGAGGGCGCACGTTGCCCGTTGAACCTGCAGCGCCGCGGCCTTGGTCGGCAGGGTCGCTCTCGGTCTTCCCTGCGGCTGTTCGATGGACTGCGCATCGCGCAGTTCATCGACCCCGAGTCCAGCGCTTGCGCTGGTCCGGGTCCAGGGGCGGACAGCCCCGGTGGGGCCTGGGGCAAAGCCCCAGCTCTGCGCCTTCGAGAGACTTGACAGCCTGGCGCGCTCGACGGTCCGATGAAGCGCATGGATCGCTCGACCGCTCCGCGCCTGCTCCTGGGCCTCGCGCTCTTCGCGCATGCCGCGTGCGGAGGGGCGGCCCCGCACGAGCCGGCGCCCAAGGTGGCCACGAGCACCACCGCCGTAGGCGCATGCGAGGGCACCACCGAGGTCACTTGCCGGACGGCGTGTGACGGCGGGAACGTGGCCTGCTGCGAGCGCCTGGGCGACCTCGTGTTGCGGGATCGCGACCGCGGACCCTCGCGGGCGCTCGCAGCGGCGGAGGCGCTCGGCAAGGCGTGCAGCGGCGGCCACGCGCGCGGCTGCCAGAAGCTCTCGCGGCTCATGCTGCACGGGTTTCCCGGGGCGCTCGCCGCCGACCCGACGCAGGCCGTCACCCTCGCGCGCCGCGCCTGCGACGGCGGGGATCCCGCCGGATGCGGCGATCTCGGGCGGATGTTCCTCCACGGCGTCGGCGCCGACCTCGACGATCAGCGCGGCGCGCCGCTGCTCGCGAACGCCTGCGACGCGGGCGACGGCACGAGCTGTGACGTGCTCGGCGTCGCGCTCCTCTTCGGCCTCGCGGTCACGCCGGATCCCGAGCGCGCGCAGGCGCTCTTCGTCAAGGCCGCGAAGGTGAGCGAGAAGGGCTGCGCCGCCGAGGATCCGCGCGCCTGTCTCGCGCTTGGCAAGGCGCTCGCCCTCGGGCGTGGCGTGCGACGGGACCAGGTGCGCGCCGCGGCGATCTTCCAGCGCGCCTGCATGGCGGGCCTCGCCGACGGGTGCGAATGGCTGAGCGGGGCCTACGCCTACGGCCTCGGCGTCACGCGCGACGGGCCGCGCGCGCGCGCCCTCGCCGAGCAGAGCTGCGAGGAAGGCAGCCCCCACGGCTGCGCCACCCTCGGCTCGCTCCTCGCCGAGGGCGTGGGCGGCGCGAAGGATCCCGTCGAAGGGGCCTCGGCCGCGCGACGCGGCTGCGAGGCCGAGCCCGCGGCCTGCGTCCACCTCGGCGCGGCGTACGACAAGGGCGCGGGCGTGCCCAAGGACAAGCAGAAAGCAGCCTCGCTCTTCCGGCGCGCGTGCGGCGCGGGCGACGTGACGTCCTGCACGGCGCTCGGGCTCCTCATGGTGCGGGGCGACAGCGTGGCCCAGGACAAGCGGGGCGGCTTCGCGCTCGTCTCCACGGCGTGTGACGCGCGCCTGCCTGCCGCCTGCGCGGTGCTCGGCAGGCTCCTCAGCAAGGGAACGACGGCCGCACCGGATCCGGCGCGCGCGCTCGCGCTTTTCCTGGAGAGCTGTGACGCGGGCGCGGTGATTGGCTGCGGGCAGGCGGCGATCGCCTACGCCGAGGGGAAGGGCACGGCGCAGGACGATGTGCGCGCCGCCGAGCTCTTCCGCCGCGCGTGCGAGGGGCGGCAGGAAGACGCGTGCCTCGAGCTCGGCATGTTCCGCGCCGAGGGGCGCGGCGGGCCACGCGACGAGGCCGCGTCGACCGAGCTCCTCCGAAAGGCATGCGACGGCGAGAACAAGCTCGGCTGCACGCTCCTCGCGGCGAAGCCCGCCGACCGCGTCGCGCTGCGCGCGAAACACCGCTTGAAGACCGACGAGTGCAATGCGCTCATCGAGGTCATCAACACGGGCGTGGAGGACCTCAACAAGGCGTCGGGCCCGGACCCCAGCGCCGATCCGACGGGCGCGCGCGCCCTCCGCGGGATGGCCGACGTGATGGACCGCGTGGAGCATCAGGCGGCGGGCGTCCGCCTGACGGTGCCCGAGCTCGTCCAGTTCAGCGCTGAGTATCGCGGGATGGCCGTCGCCGTCGCGAAGGCCGCGCGCGCCATGGCGAAGGCCGCGGACGCGAAGGACGTCGACGCGATCCACGCCGCGCAAGTCGACCTCGACAAGGCGGTCAAGCAAGAGGACCCGCTCGTCGACGCGATCAACACGTTCTGCCAGGACCCCTGAAGCTCCTATGAAGCATCTTTCGTTCGCCGCCCTTTGCGCCCTCGCCCTCTCCTGCTCCAGGTCGACCCCGACGCCCGAAAAAGAGGCGACCGTCGCGCCGAGCGCCGCGCCCCTCGCCCCGAGCGCGAGCGCCGCGTCGGCCGAGCGCGAGCCGCCGAAGAAGACGATCCCCACGCTCGTGCCCGAGCCGTTCGAGGGCACGAAGGGGCTCTCCGTGGAGCTCTTCGGCATCGAGGGCGCGCTCCTGGTGGCCGAGGGCCTGCGTGTCGGCCGGATCGTCGAGGAGCGCGTCGAGTGGATCGGCAGCATCCCCGAGAACAACCCGGGCCTCGGCCCCACCCGGATCTCCTCCGTCCACGGCTTCTGGCCGGACGGCGTCGACGTCGTTGCCATGAACCTGGGCCGCGCGCCGATGCCCACGTTGTTCCCGCTCACGGGCAAGGGCGTGACGCGCACCTTCGGCCCGGGGGGCATCCTCGGCTGGATCAATGGCACGACCCGGCTCGGCAAGACGACGCTCGTGGTGGGGTACGACGGGCAAGATGGCCACCGGTTCGACACCGTCCGGGGGCCGACGCTCGTGCTGAAGCCCATCGAGGCCGAGAAGGGCGGCTGCAAGGCGGACGAGGTGCAGAAGGCCTGGGGCAGCACGGCGGGAATCGCGCTCCCGCCCAGCGCCATGGCCGCGACCGAATCCGGCACGCTCGTGACGATCGGAAACCTCTGCGAACGGGCGAAGAGCCCAGCCGCGGAGGTATGGGACCAGCCCGGCAAATCACGCATCGTCGAGCTCGGCGCCCTGGTGAAGGAGTTCGGCTACTTCCCCAAGATGTTCCGGGGCAAGGGCGACGACCTCTGGGTCGAGACCTCGCCGGTGCTGCATTACAACGGCGGGAAGTTCGAGCTCTTGCCGACCCTCGACAAACCGATCCGAAACCTCTTCGTCTCGCCGAGCGGCAAGCTCCACGGCATCTCGGGCCGGTCGATCGTCCGCTACGACGAGGGCACGTGGTCCGTCATCGCGCAGTTCCCCCGCCCGATGCACTTCAGCACGATCGTCATGGATGAAAAGGAGACGATCTGGGTCTCGCACAGCGGCGTCTCCCGGCTGCGCGAAACGACAGACGCCGCCGTGGAGGAGGAAGGCTGCAAGACGCCGTTCGTCTACCTCTACGAGGTGTCGTGGAGGAACGACGCGAAATACACCTTCCCCACGACCACAAAGGCGCTCTCCACGTTCCCGGAGGTCGGCGACCTCGGGCTCGTCGAGTATTACGACGACGGGCGGCGCCTCGGCATCACGGTGAAGAGCAAGGAGCAAGGCGAGGCCGTCATCGCCCACGTGAAGGCGAACATGAAAGACGAGCACCCCGAGCTCATCTGTTACGCCCCGAGGGTCCCCCGGGTCATCGAGATCAAGGCCAAGAAGTGAAGCGCGCCCCGGGGCGCCGCCGCGTCACGACGCGCGCGGGCATCCCGTGAGATAAAGCGCCGACCCCGCGACGCCCGCGTCCCACGCGTAGGCGTCGCCGCCAGGCACGGCGCGCGCGATGGCGAGCAGCTCGTCAGGCGTGTAGGCGCGGAGCGCGGAGACCATGCCATCCCACGCCACGAGCGTCGGAATCAGCGGGACGAGGTACGTCAGCGCCCAGCGCGACGCCCGCAGCGGGCGCACGAAAGGGACCAGGACGAGCGAGCCAACGAAGAGCATCGTCATGTTCACGCCCAGCGCCAGCGGCGCGACCACGCCCGGCAGCCGCCGCAGCGCAGGCGAAGCCGCGACGTCAAAAAACGCAAGCGGTTTGCCATCGCGGACCGTCGACGCCACAAGCGCCGCGACAGCCTCGGGCGGGAAGTGGTGCAGCGCGCTCCACATCGTACGCACGCCGTCGAGCTCAGGCGGGACCGCAAGGGCATCCACAGGTTCTTCGCGGTACACGAGCCCAGGATCGTTCCGCTCCGCGACACGCGCCCGGCCCGCCTCGTTCGGGTACCGATCCGTCAAGACGAACCGCACATCCCCGCGTCCCTCGTCCCGCAGCGCCCGAATCGCGTAGAGAGCACCGCCGCCGCCACCCGAGCACACGTCGATCACCTGCGTGCAGCCAGTCCGATCGAGGAGCGCCCCGAGCTTCGGCACGACCCCACGGTAAAACCCGAGGCGATCAAACCCAAAGTCGAGGAGATCCGTGCCGCCATCGCGAATGGCAGCTGGCACCCAGGGGAGGTCTTCGAGCTCGACGAGTTGCATGCGGCGCACGGTCGCGATGATGGGGGTGCCCGCGCCGCGCTTCAAGCCCCCGAGCACCGCCGAGCTGGGGCTTTGCCCCAGACCCCACCGGGGCTATCCGCCCCTGGACCCGGACCAGCCAGGGGCTGGACCCAAGCTCGATGAACTGCGCTCCGCGCAGCTCATCGAACAGGCCCGGTCAAGACCGGCAACGACCCTGCCAACGAAGACAGCCGCGCGGCTGGTTCTGCTGGCAACCCGGCTTCTTCGTCGGCCTGTTTGAAAAACTGCGCGGAGCGCAGTTTTTCAACCCTCGGTCCAGGCTGTGCCTGGTCCGGGTCGAGGGGCGGATAGCCCCCGCGGGGTCCGGGGCAGCGCCCCGGCGCAACGGCCCCGACGCGCCTTACCGTGGACTTTCGAGGGACCCTAGCTCCTTCAGCAGCTTCTTGTGTGTCGCCGCTGCGCGCCGATCGAGTGCTTTTCGCAGCTCGGGGTCCTTCACCTTGCCGCGCTCGGCGTCCCAGTCTCCGAGGGCCACGGCGTCCACCCAGGTGAAGATGTCACATAGATCCTGCGGCATCTCTTCGCTCGGGTTGCTGCACCGTGCATGCATTTCGTCGCGGTCTCTGCGATAGGCCTCCGGGAAGGAGAGTGAGGTGAGGGCATAGGCGCCGTTGACCAGCGAGAGTACGGCGGGGATGACGGGCGCGGCCGGGTACGAGAGGGCCGGATCTCCCGCGTCGGGGTCGAAGGGTGGCCAGAAGACGGAATAGCCCTGGAGTTGCCAGTCCGGACCGGGGCGGTATTTCACCGGGACGAAGGTGGTGGCGGCGTCGCCTTTTTCCCACATGAGGATGCGCCGCGGCGGGGAGACGAGGCTGATGACGTAATGGGTGTAGCAGCAATGCGCGCCCATCGAGCTCTCGGTCATCACGACCTCGGGGATGCCGTCGCCCGTGAGATCGCCGCAATAGTCGGCGCCGAGGGTCTGCTGGAAGGTGTCGGGACCCACCTTGTCGGTGCGCCCGTGGGCCTCGTAGACGACCTTGCCGTTCGGACCGTGGATCCGGACGAACCCGAGGCTCCCCAGGCCCGCGACGTGTAGGTTCGCGACCCGAAAGGCGCCGCAGAGGGTCTCGCCGTCCATGTCGATATCGGTGAACCCTGCCGGGAGCTGCGCGGTCCACGCGGAGGGCATGGACGCCTCGGGGGACGGAGGCGACGACGGGGAAGGCGCGGCCGTCGCTACGGCGCTCGTGGAGGCTGACGGTGCCGCGGGGGTCGGGGGCGCCGTGGGGACGGGCGGGGCGGTGGTCATGGACGGCGGGGGCGGCGGGGGGGTGCAGGCGGCCAGGAAACACGCGAGCAGCGCGGCTGCGGGAGGGCCGACACGCGCCGAGAGGGGACCGAGGGCCATGCGGCGAAGGTAGCCGCGGTGGGGTTCGGCGGGGAGACCTTTCTTTCGGGCCGGGGCTGCGGCATCTCGTAACGCATGGGCCATTTCGTGGCAGAATGCCTGCCATGAGCGTGACCTTCCTCGTCGACGACGTCCCCCGCGCGACCGAGCCTCTCCCCACGCGACGGCTCGCCGAGACCCACGGCGACGCGCTGACGTTCGGCGGGGACGCGGACCTGCCCGTGGTCGACCATGGCTCGACGCACGCGCTGCTCGGCGCCGTCCACCTCGCGTTCGCGGAGCACCGGCCGCTCGTGCTCTCGCCCGACGCCGTGTGGTTGACGATTGCGCAGGGCGTCGCGCAGCACGTCCGCCTCCACGCTGAACAGCTCCGGTCGCGGCTCGTCCGGCACGCGGGCACGGCGCGGATCGAGGTCCCGCTGGAGGGCCCGATGCCGACCGACGCGGCGTCCTGGGCCTCGATCGTCGGCTCCTTCCGGGACCGCGTCGCGGACCAGGTCGGCGCTGGGCGCGCGCGGCTCTTCGAATGCGACTTTTCCACGAGCACCGAGGTCGATCGCATCGCGAGCCAGGTCGTCCTCCTCGACGCCTACGCGCCCTATTTCGATTATTACCTCGCCTGCATCTGCGGCATTCCGGAGATCACGCTGCTCGGCACGCCCGCCGACTGGAAGCGAATTCGCGAGCGTATCGACGTGATCGCGGAACTCGATCTCGATTTCTGGACCCGCTCCCTCGCGCCCATCTGCGACGAGCTCGTGCGCGCGGCCTCGGGGCAGCCGGATTTCGACTTCTGGCGCCGCATTTACAAACCCGAAGATGCGTACGGAGGGGACGTGATCACCGGCTGGATCGCGCGGCTTTACCCGTACATCGTGCAACAGGGCAGCGCGGCGCAGCGCAATCCCCTCCTGGATCTCCCCCTCGACGAACCACGGGGCGGCAGCGACGACGAATGGTACCAGGGCCCAGGCATCCGGACCCACGAGGTGCTCGGCAGCCCGTCGACCGTGCGGATTCACGTGGTCGACTTCGTCCAGAACGAGCGCCACGTCGTCGCCCTCGACGGCGGCGTCACCGCGGTCTCGCAGGATGCGGAGGGCCGCCTCGCCCCCATCTCCGGCTGGGCCTTGCGTCGCAGCAGCCCCGCCATCGGCGAGGTCCTCGAGCGCATCCGCGCGGGGCATCCATTCGTCCCCGCTGGGGGGCGCGACGACCGCGCCTGGTTCAGCCTCGCCGGTCCCGCCGATTTCATGGCCATGTACCATGCGTTCGAGGAGGCGACCTTGTTCGCCGAGACGAATCCCTGGCGGCTCCTCCGGCCCGAAGAACACCAACGTGTCGTCTTTTCCTTGCCGTACGAGCGCACGACGGACGTTCATCGTTTCCTCGACCTGCCCGACGGCACGTTCCTCGCGATGACGGGCGGTCGAAATTCGGTCCTGGTCCGTGGCCGGCTCGACGCTGTCGAGCCGCCGCCTCCGGCCAAGGCGAAAAAAGACGCGTATGACCCCGAATCCATCGAGACGCTTCCGCGGCAACGACGATCGAGCCAGCCGTTCGAAGAGGTGACGATCCTTCGCCGGCCGCTCGTGGAGGTCTTGCTCCGCGCCCTCGACAGCGGTGGCGCGACGGATCTGCCCGAGGACGGTCGATTGCGCGACGTGCTCGCGGAGTGGTACTTCGAGCCCCCGCCGCCGCCCCGCAAGAAACCGGGGCGGCGTTAGCCGGGACCTTCAGGGCGGAAACGGGAGGCGCCAAGATTCCCTGGACAGCCGCACGCGCGAAATCGTCCGGCGCCATGGCGCCTCTGGTCCGCGCGCACGTGATCCCCTATAGAGGGTCGCCATGCTGGCCCGTGTCAAGGGATGGCTCGCTGATAGGCGTGCCCCGCTGCTCGTCGCGCTCCTCGCGATCGTCCTGCTCCTGCCCACGCTCGGGGCCGGGGCGATCATGGACGATCACGCGCACCGGATGGCGTATCATCCGACGTTCACGCGGCCCGGGGGGCCCCGCGGGGACTGGGATCTCTTCCGCTTCCTCGACGACGATCCCGCCGCGCTCCACGCCGTCCGGGAGAGCGGGATATTTCCCTGGTGGACCGTCGACGGCTCGAAGCTCGCGTTCCTCCGCCCCCTCCCGTCGCTCTGGCACGCGCTCGATTACCGCGTTTGGCCGAACGCGTACTGGCTCATGCACGCCGAGAGCGTCCTCGTCTTCGCGGCGACGGCCTTTTTCGCGGCGCACCTCTATCGAAGGCTCTTCGGCGCCACGGTCGCCGCGGGCCTCGCCGCGCTGATCTTCGCGGTCGACGACACGCATGCAATGGTCGTCGCGTGGATCGCCAACAGGCACGCGATCCTCTCGACCCTCTTCGCCGTGCTCACGCTCCTCGCGCACGATCGCGCCCGCCGGGACGGCTGGAAGCCGGGCATCTTCCTCGCGCCGCTGGCGCTGTTCGGGGCCATGTTCTCCGGCGAGAGCGGGCTCGGCGCGCTCGCGTATCTCTTCGCCTACGCCCTCTTCCTCGATCGCGCGCCGCTGCGATCCCGCGCGGCCGCGCTCGTCCCGCACGCCGGCGTCGCGCTCCTCTGGTTCGCCGCGTACAAGCTCGGCAAGTATGGCGCGGGGGGCGGCGCGTTTTACATCGACCCGCTGACGCAAGCAGGCGAATTCCTCCGCGCCGTGGCGACGCGGCTGCCCGTGCTCCTCGCCGGGCAGATGGCCGCGCCGCCCGCCGACGTGTGGATGCTCTGGCCGCAAAGCGAGACCCGGAGCCTCGTCTCGATTTGCCTCCTCGTGCTCCTCGTCCTGGGGGGCGGGATCTTCGCCGTGCTGCGCCGGGATCGGAATGCCGCATTCTTCGCCGTCGGCATGACGCTCTCCCTGCTCCCGACCTGCGCGGTTTGGCCGGGCGACAGGCTCTTG
Source organism: Polyangium mundeleinium (assembly GCF_028369105.1). Classification (NCBI taxonomy): domain Bacteria; kingdom Pseudomonadati; phylum Myxococcota; order Polyangiales; family Polyangiaceae; genus Polyangium; species Polyangium mundeleinium. The sequence continues at coordinate 6,310,829 of NZ_JAQNDO010000001.1, forward strand.
CTCTTCGCGGGGATCGGGGGCTCGGGGCTCGTCGCGTCGATGCTCGTGGCCTCGCGCGAGCACCTCGGGCGGGCGGCGCGCGTGTACGTGGGCGCGGTGGCCGCGGTCCTCGTGCTCTTCCACCTCGTGATCGCGCCCCTCTTGCTGCCGCTGCGGGCGTGGTCGACGGGCGAGATGTTGCACGGGTACACGGAGCGGGCGATCACGAGCATGCCGAAGTTCGATGCGGCCGCGCCGCAGACGCTCGTGGTGGTGAGCGCGCCCGACAGCATCATCGCGAACACCGCCATCGCGGCGCGGCTCAACGCGAATGAGGCGATGCCTTCGCCGCTGCGGGTGCTCTCGACGGTGCAACGCGGGACGCTGAAGGTCGGCCGCGTGGACGCGCGCACGGTGTCGGTGACGCTCTCGGACGGCCATTTCATGGAGCCGACGGCGACCGTGTTTCGTGATCCGGAGAGGGCGCCGCTGCGCGTCGGGGATCGGGTCGATGTCGGGAGCATGGTGGCGGAGGTCGTGACGCTGACCCCGGACGGCCAATTGCCTTCGCGGATCGATTTTCATTTCGATCGATCGCTGGACGATCCGTCGATGGTGTGGGTCGTCTGGGAAAAGACCCGGTTCGTGCCGTTCGAGGTGCCGAAGGTCGGCGAGACGCGCGAACTCCCGGTCGTGTCGTACCAGACGGCGATGGGCGGGTGAACTACCAGCGAGCGCGCAGTTCCTCGGCCCAGCCGAAGAGGCCGTCGATGATCACGCGCTCGCCCCCGTCGTCACGCACTTCGCCAGAGAAACGACCGAAGCACTGGTGGATCTCCGCGCCGGCCACGACGAGCGGCACCTTCGTCTGTTTCTCGTGCGTCGGCTGGAAGTCGAGCCGCACCCGATCAGAGCCTCTCGAGGTGAGCCGCCAGGGCTCGCGATAATCGCGGCGGTCGTACTCGAACCGGACATCCTCGTGGATCTTGTGGAGCCGGCCGTCGAGGCAGACGCCGTTTTCGGTCGCCCCCGTCCCGTCGGTCCACTTCCCGCCGAATTGCAGGCCGACGACCCGCCCCTCGACGACCCCCGACGCCGAAGCCCAGTTCCAGACCGTGTGCGAGGGCCAGACGCCGCGACCAAAATCGAGGCAGCCAAAGGCCTGCTCCTCCGGGCCGAGCCCCTGCTCGACGCCGTCCACGCGGACGGTCCCGGTCGCGGGGAGCGTGTTTTGCTTCGAGGTGAACTGGAACAACACCTCGCTCCACGGCACCACGACGTTGAGCGTCTCGTGTCCGGACGGCCGGGCCACGAGCACGTCGGCCTCGACCACGCGCCCGCGGCTCTGGAACCACGTGACGAGGCGCGTGCCGCCGCGCTCCTCGCGAAACGCGAGCCGGAGCCCGAGCCTTTCGAACACGATATCGCCACCGCCGACCGTATCGGGCAGGGAAAACCCGAGCGCGAGCGGAACCGGGACGACCTTTTCGAGCTCGCGGCCGGTCTCCCGATCGAGCAGCAGCGCGCTCGCCATGCCGAGGTAGTCGAAGTCGGCATACGTCAGCGCGAGGACGCCGCCGTTCCAGGTGACGCACCAGTACTCCCAGCGCTTCCGGCGCCCCCAGGGGCCGCGCAGGTCGCATCGATGCAGGGGCCTCCGCGACCAGCCCTTCGCATCGGGGTTCAGCCGCCCCTCCGGCGTGCAGAGGGCCACGTCGCCGTCGAGCTCACGAGAATTTCCGCGCATCCGGAGAGCCTCCACGGATTTTCTCATGGATTTTCTAGCTTGTAAAGAGGCGCGCGAGGGGCCATATCCCGGGGCCGTCAGGCATCCACCCGGAAGGTCAGTTCATGTCGTCACAATTCAGGCCCGAGGTTTATGCCATCGATTTCGGCACCACCAATTCACTGCTCGCCGCGGCGAACGCGACGTCGACATGCCCCCCAATCCCCCTCGACGACGCCGCATCCGACCCGACCATCCTGCGCAGCCTGCTCTTTTTCGGGCAGAACCAGTTCTCCTGCGGCGCAGTGGCCATCCGCGACTTCGTCGCGAGCGGAATGCAAGGGCGGCTCATCCGCTCGATCAAGAAGTTTCTCCCCGACCGCGGCTTCTCAGGCACGCAGATCGGCCACCGCGTCGTCACCATCGAGGACCTGATCGGCCGCTTCCTGCGAATCATGCGAGATCACGCGAACCGCCATTTCAACGCCGAGGTCGATCGCGTGGTGCTGGGGAGGCCAGCCATGTTCTCGCTCGATCCCGTGGAAGACCGGCTCGCCCAGGACCGGCTCGAACGCGCAGCGCAGAGCGCAGGGTTCTCCGAGGTCACCTTTTGCCCCGAGCCTGTCGCCGCCGCCCACGATTTCGAGCTCGGGCTCGATCGTCCCATGACCGTGCTCGTCGCCGATTTCGGCGGCGGAACCTCGGACTACACGGTCGTGCGGATGCGGCCGGAGGGATTCGCCGCCTCCGACGTCCTCTCCCTCGGAGGCGTGTCCGTGGCCGGCGACGCGCTCGACGGGAGCCTGATGCGCCACAAGATCGCGCGCCATTTCGGCGCAGAGGTGACCTACCAGGTGCCCCTCGGCAAGAACCTGCTCACAATGCCCCGCGGGATCATGGAGAAGCTCTGCTCGCCGGCAGACATGGCCGTGCTGCAGCACCGGGACATGCTCGCATTCCTGCGAGACGTGCAAGCCTGGTCGCTCGGAGACGACGACCAGAAGCGAATGGACCAGCTCCTCTGTCTGGTCGAAGATTCGCTCGCATTCCAGGTATTCGAGGCCATCGAGCACAGCAAATGCGCACTCTCGGAGGCAACGAAGACCCAGTTCGCCTTCGACTACCCGACGATGAACATCCACGAATGGATCACCCGCGACGAATTCGAAGCAGGCGCCGAGCGATCGGTAGACGCCATCCTGCGGTCACTCGATCGAACCCTCGAATCAGCAGGGCTCGGCTTCGAAGCCATCGACGTGGTCTGTTGCACCGGCGGGACAGCGCGCGTCCCACGGCTCGCACGCGCACTCGAAGAGCGGTTCGGGAGCGGAAAGCTCCGCAAGCTGCGGAGTTTTCACTCCGTCGTGCAGGGGCTCGCCGAACGAGCGCGGCGGCTCGCGCGCGGCCTCGATTGAGGGATTGTCTCCGCGTAGGCGTCGCGCCGGGGCTCTGCCCCGGACCCCGCGGGGGCTGTCCGCCCAAAGGCCCGGACCAGGCACGGCCCTGAGCACTGGTCTCATCTCAAGAGGATGACGATCTCGTAGTCGCCGCCGGCGAACTGGGCCTCGATCCGGACGAGCGGCGCTCCCCCACCCGCGGGCGCCGGGCTCGCGGGCATCGACGCCACGGCTTTCTCCTCCATCCGAAGCCGGAGGTCGCCCCGCACCATCGACGAGGGGCTTCACCGTCTGGTCCTGGACGCCCGCGCCCCGAAGCCACAGCCCGCCAGGGCCGACGCAAGTTTGCGAGACGCGCTCGCGAACCTGCGAATTGCCTAGCCGGCGTACTCGTTGGATGGGTTCCCTCGACGTTGGCGTCGGCCGACGCCAGAGGGAGTTGCTCGTGCGTACATCGAATCAGGCAGGGGTGAATGACACGTCGTCTCGGGTGATGACGTTCGTCGGGGCCGCTGTCGCGTGGGCCGCACTCGCCACGAGCGTGGCGGGCTGCGGCATCATCAAAATCTCGTCACCCGGCGAGGCCGAGAAGAGCCGTTCACGAGACTTCTCGTACGACGGCCCGGAGTGCGCGGAGCGCTCGCGGGACGACTCCGACCGAAGCCAGGTGGTGAGCAGGATCTGCGATCCGGGCTGGCGATCCAACGCTACGAAGACCATCTTGAACATCGGCAAGCGCCATCAGACGTTCGACGACCGTGTGCCCAGCATGCTCGTCGCGGCGTTGCAGACGATCGATTGCAGCCGCGCGTGCGAGAGGAGCCCCCTCGCGCTGGGGATGGCGAGTTATTATGCCGGTATCCTCGACGAAACCAAGTTGCACGCCGAGCTTTCGTCAATCGATGTGACGGAGCAGGGGCGCGACGCATTCGTCACGCTCGCGATGGCGTCGAAGGCCGACGTCGACGAGCGTGTGCAAGGCCTCGATTCGCGCCGCCGGCACATGTACGTGGAGGTCCCCGGCGAGGTCATCGCCGCGCGACGCGCATCTTTCGAGCGACACGCCGATCTGTACCGCGGGCTCGACGAGTACGCTGCGCGCGCCCGCAAGGTGCCGGCATCGAGCGCGGAGGCGGCCGAAATCGAGCGTGGCCTGGTCACGCTCCGCGAGAAATACTTCGAACGCTGCGAGAGCGGCGAGGCGTGCCGATTCGACCCGTTCGTATACGAGGTGACCCGCGCCCTCGTGCTCCTCCACGTCGTCATGAAGGACGACATCCGGGCCTATGCCGAGGAAGACATCATCCGCAGCCCCGCGGCCGGACGGAGGAGGTTCGGCGTGGAGGTCGGTTTTGCCGTCTACCAGGCCATGCAGGAGGAGCGCAAGGCCGCCGAGGAATACCAGCGGAGCAAGCGCGCAGGCATGGACGCGGCCACGCTGAAGGCGCGCTTCGGAGACCCGCCGCCAATCCCGGTCGACCCGGACACCGACTACATGGCGCCGGAGGTGCCGCCGCGCCTGTCGTCCGTCGCTCCCGGCGAGGGCACCTTCGAGATCGAGAGTGGCATCCTGCGCGCGAAGAAGGATGTCGCCAACAAACCGCGCGGCGCGGACGAGCCGCTCGTCGAGCTCTCGTTCAAGGACAACGTGACGAAGGTGGACATCACGAGCTGCTACGAGACCAATCGGGTGACCGGGATTCGCTGGGACGCGCGCAATCACGCGCGCCTCGAATTCGAGACCCATTGCGCGATCGTCGGGACCAAAACCAACGTCGAGAAGATCCCTTCGGTGCTCGTCCCCAGGTCCGAGGCGGCGAAACTCGAGCCCGGAGAGCTCGTGATTTCCGCCATCGCCCCCGGCTCACGCGTTGGAGTGGTCGTTCGCGCAGAGACGCCCGTCAAGGACCCGGCCAAAGGCAAGGCGAAGACCACGCCCGTGGTACAGGTCCGCGGTCATCGCGTGCATACTCGACAGGGCACGTAGGCAATGGCCCAGGCGCCACAATCGTGAGCTTGTGAACGAGTCGGCGCCGTAGCGAGCCCCCGTTCGCCCGCTCTCATCACGGTCGATCAGCACCAGCCCCTTCGCCCCCATGGCCCATACATGGTCCTCGCTCGGCCCAGCAATCGCCGTGATTGTGTCCGTCGCAAGCTCCCTTCTCCACGGCGGCTTGCGGTGAGACCAATGCTCAGGGCACGGCCTGGACCGGGGATGGAAGAACTGCGCTCCGCGCAGTTCTTCCAACGGGCCGGTGGCAAGACCCTGGAGGGGGGTCTCAACCTGGCGACGGGTGCGCCGCCGGTTGGACCTGCAGCGCCGCGGTTTCTGTTGGCAGGGTCGTCGGCGGTCTTGCCAGCGGCCGTTCGATGAACTGCGCGGAGCGCAGTTCATCGTCTTGGGTCCAGCGCCTCGCTGGTCCGGGTCCCGGGGCGGACAGCCCCGGGTGGGGCCTGGGGCAACGCCCCAGCGCGGCGCGTCCGGGTCCCCGCCGAAGGCCCTGCATCCACGCAAGATCGCTATCCCTCCCCGCGGAGGGCCTCCTGCCGCGCCGCAACCCGGTCCCCGTCCGCGTGCCCGTCGACCTTGGGCGCCGTGACCCGCCGCTCCCCGGGCGCGCCCTCCGCCCTGCGGTGCCGCAGGAGGCGATCCGCGCTCACCCGCACCCGAAAGGCGGCGCCGCGGCTCGAAAACCCTGCCCTGGCGTCACTGACCTGCGGCGCGGCAAACCTCCCTCCGTTCAGCCGTCTCCTCTTCGATGGCGCCGCAGGTCCCCGAGCGCGCGCTGCGCCCTCCATCCTGCAGCGCTGGCAGGCGCACGTTGCCCGTTGACCCCGCAGCACCGCGCTCTTGACTGGCAGGGTCGCCGCCGGTCTTGACCCTGGCTGTTCGATGAACTGCGCATTGCGCAGTTCATCGATCCCCGGTCCAGGCCGTGCCTGGTCCGGGTGCAGGGGCGGATAGCCCCTGCTGGGGCCTGGGGCAAAGCCCCAGCTCCGCGCCCCCAACTCGAGACCCCTCCTCAGCTCAGCCGAAGAGGGGATGAAGCGGAACGAACCCGAGATAGGCCTTGGCTGCCACGGGTTCGCCTGGCGCGAGGATGAGCTTGATCCCGAGCGTGGTCGACACGGGGCTTGCCACGCGGTGGCTGGGGAGGGCGAGACGCGCGAAGGGTGGGAATTCGAGGAGTGCGTCGCGTTTGCCCGGTGTACATGCGCCTCGGGCGACGAGGTCGTCGAGGAGGGGACGCCAGCGGGGGTCGCCGGGGACATGATGCAGCTCGAGGCCGAGGGTCGGCAGGACGCTGGCGTTGACGTCCAGGTGAAAGCCGAGCCGCGTGTCCTCGGGGACCAGGGTGGCGAGGAGCGAATCGAGCTGCGTGTGCTCGCTGGGCCATTCGATCTGGTCGAGATAGGCTGGGAGCTCGTCCCGGGGGATCGTCGCGACGAGACGGAGCGCGTCGAGGCCACGGGAATCGAGGGGCGCGACGTGGAGCACGCGGCCTCGACGGGGCAATCGTTTGACGACACGAACTGCCGTGTCGTATGTGGCGCATGGGAGCGGATGCTCGAGGAGGAGGGAGGTTGCGCGGTCGAGGAGGTCGAGACAGACGGCGCGCCCTCGTTCGTCCTGCTCCTCCGGCGGCTGCTCCTCGCTGATGTGCCGCTCGATGCAGGGGAATGGGAGGGGCCGCGGCGCGGCGCCGGGCTCGCCTTTCACGTCGAATTCGAGCCACAGGGCAGGGACCTCGGCGTGGAGCAGGGATGCGGGCTCGGCCCATTCCTGGCAGAAATCGAGCACGCCGCGCCAGGCCGGCGTGCCCCGGGCGGGCGCGTCGCGCAAGAGGGCCCGATGCCCATCCGCGCGCGCGAGCAGATACATGAGGAAATCGACGCGCGTGGTTTCGTCGAGACGGCATTCGAGGGCGATGCCGGAGGCGGCCTTCGGCAGCCCTCGCGTGACGGCCTGGACCGCGCTCCGGGCGGAGGAGACGAAGAGCGCCTCGGGGACGAGGGGCGCGACGAGGTCGAGTGTCGCGTCGGGCGCGACGATCACGGCTTGCCTCCCTTCGACACACCCCGGAGCTCGAAGCCGAGCTGGAGGTTCTCCAGGTCCCGCGGCGCGACGAGGTCCCGCCGGGGATTGGAGAAGGCCCAGTAGACGCCCTGGGGCGCGTTTGGAGGGAGGGCGAAACGCAGGGTGACCTTTTCCCCGCCGGGCGTGATCTCCACTTGCCCGATCTCCCCTCGAATGTGGGTCGCTCCGTGCCGCAGCTCGCATTGCGTGAACGCGCCCTCGAGCTTGGTTCCGAAAATGGTGAGGAGAAGCTCGCCGTCCCCGGGCTCCCAGAAGAAGCCGGTCACCGTTTGTCGGCCGTAGACCCAGGGCAATGGCGTCGGCGCGAGCATCATCGTGCGGGGTCTCCCTCGCCCCGTCTCGTCCGATAATGCTTCGAGGATACGACGCGGATCCTTCGACAGCAAAAGCGCCTTCTCCTCCGACGAGAGATCCTGCCGCTGGGATACGACCGCGACCGGATCCCGCCGGTAAGCCTCCTGGATGTCCGGATCCTGCGCCAGGCTCATGATGAACGCGAGCAGCATGTGTGCCTCCCCCTCCGCTTCGAAGAAGCGAACCGTCAGCGCGCGTGATGGTAAAAGACGTAATTGGAATCCATGGTGCTCGCGAGGGCGATGTCCGGCGCCGGCGAATGCGTGTAGCGGACGCGGATCCGCTCCCCGGGCGAGAGGCGCCGCGCGAAGGAGATCCAGTTGTCGCCGGGGACCACGACATACGCGCCGCGACCGAGGAGAGCGCCGTCGCGGCGTACGTCGAGGATCTCCTCGACGTGCTGCGCCGAGAGCGTCAAGCCCGCCTGCGGCTTTTCGATGGCGAAGGACTCGACAGCCTCGGTGAACCCGCTCCGATCGAGATCCGCCACGGCAATCGCCTCGCCGACGCCGCATGTGCTGGACGACCACGCGGGGCTCGTTTCGAAGGCACGCGACGTCCCCAGGAACAGCAAGAGCGGCGCGCCATACCCGTAAAACTGCGGACCCCACCGGCTCGCGAGGAGATCGAGCGCGCCGTCGCCGTTCACGTCCGCGAGGCGGACGCCCGCGCCCCAGCCCGAGGTGTCCGAGGTCCAGATGGGATCGGCGCTGGAAAAAGGCCAGTAGGCCATCAGGCGCGAATCGCTGCCCATGCCGCTCGCGCAGCTCTCGGGCGGGGGCAGACTCGGGTAGAGGTTGCCCACGTAGGCACGGGGCGTCTCCGGCGGGCGCGCCGGCGCGAGGTCGTCGGGCGGAACGATGTCCTTGTAATGGTCGTTGTAGAACGTGACGATCCCCTGGCGACCGCCGATCGTCCCCACGTCGACGAAGAGCGGAAGGCCGCGCTCGACGCGAGCGGTCCAGGAGGCGACCGTGCCGAGGTTGACCTTGCCGTCCTCGCCCCGCGCCCCCCGATACACCGGGAGCCCCCGCGCGGCGACGAGGAGATCGAGGAATCCGTCGCCGTCGATGTCCGCGAATTTCGGGGTGAGCGCGTGCATGCGCGCGCGGGATGTCCATGCGGGCCTACGCGACAGCTTGCCTCCGTCGTTTGCATAGATCCGCACGCGCCCAGGCTCGGGTTTGGGCTCGAGGTCGGGCTCGGTGCTGGGCTCGAAGGCCACGCCGACGGCGAGATCGAGGTCGCCGTCGCCGTCGTAATCGCCGAGCGCGGCGCCGAAGCTCGAAAACGTATCCTCCGTGCGAAAGCTGGGCGTCCGTTCGAGGGTGCCGCCGCGATTGAAGTAGACCTTCGCGTACCCCCGCGTATCCGCGTCGATCCAGGGGCCCACCGTGACCGCGACGTCGACGAATCCGTCGAGATCGATGTCGCCCACGGCGACGCCCGCATGAAAATCCTCGTCGTCAGAGGACCAGCTCGGCTCGCTCGGGAAGCCGCCCCGGCCGTCGTTCCGATACACGGTCACGGGGCGCCGCGCCAGGTCGTTTCCATTGGCGACGACGAGATCCTTGAACCCGTCGCCGTCGATGTCCGCGAGGGCGGCCCCGAGGGAGTGCATGTTCGTGTCGGCGGAGCGATACCCCGGCTCCGCTGGATAAGGAGGCGCGGCCCGCGGAGGTCTCTGCGTGACGTCGCCGCCAGGCGGTGGCCCGGAAGGAGCCGTCACGAAGAGCGCTCCGACGAGCGAGAAGCACACCAATCCTACCCCGATCCTGGTCGCGGTGCCCCATCCCATCGCTTTCGCTCCCTCATTGCGGTGGTTCGAACCCAAGGCCGGGCGCGAAGATCGCGGCCCAGCGTTCGGGCCGCCGTACACCTCGTTGCTCCATGACCGTGTCGGCGACGGCCACGAGCGCGCCCCCGGATTCGCCGCCGGAGAGCTCGCCCTTGCGGCGACGCGCGCAGGCCGCGTGGAGCACCATCTCGGCCCCGTCGAAGCCACGAATGGCGGCGTCGAGGTAGGCGAGGGCCTCGACTTCCTGCCCGCGGAGCCGCGCCACGGCGGCCCGGAGCAAGGCCGCGGAGGGAGGGGCGTCGGCGCGAATCTCACGTTCGAGCCGCGACGCGATGCGCTCGGCTTCACGCGCGAGCCGCGCGCGAAGGCGCGGGGGAGCCTCCGCCGCGGTGGCGATCGCGGTGCGCGCGCGGAGGAACAGCATGTCGATCCGGGAAGGTTGCACGCGGAGCTGTTGCGATCGGACAATCGCGCCCCACGCGTGGAGGACGCGCGTCCGCGCCATTGCGGCGTGGCCTTCGTAGAGATCCGCGTAGGCCTCGATGCGGAGCGCGTACATGTGCTGCACGTGCATGCCGCCGCGGGTCCAGGACGCGACGCCCTCGCGCACACGGCGGCGCGCCTCCTCGACGTCGTCGGCGGCGATTCTCGTCACCGCGGACGCGCTGGAAGCGCTGATGGCGGCGAAAAGATTGCCGAGCGACGTGGCCTCGTGGTGCCAGGCCGCGGTGCGATCCGCGAGCTCCTGCAGGCGTCCCATGGCGTCGAGGGCGATGACGGCGACGACGTGCGCCATGTTCTGGTATTTCGCGAGGTCGAGCCTTCGGCTGCGGAGATGGCGGCCGATGGCGTCGTAACGCTCCAAGGCCTCTCGCCAGCGCCCCTCGATCATGGTGGTCGCGGCGCCGTACATGGAGACGGTCTCCATGACGTCCGGATCACCTGCGTCATTCGCGATTTCCGCCGCCCGAGCGAGGAGGCGCGCCCCCTCGGCCACCGCGGTCGGCCCTCCCTGCAAGAGCGACAATTGCGCATACGTGCCGAGCGCCTGGGCGATCCGTGAAGGTTCGCCGGCGTCGAGCGCGAGACCGAGTCCGCGTATCAAAAACGCGCACGATCGCAGCGGATCGACGTCCGTCAGGGCCATGCTCACCGCCATGCAAACGTCGATCCGAGCGAGCGCGGCCGGAGCGATGTCGGCGGCGGCGCGAGGCTGGAAATGCGTTCCGCGGCGCCTGATTCGAAGGATGCCTTTGAGGGCCATCATGGCAACGCTGGCCGTCGTCCTGGGCGGACGCAGGCCGAGCCCGGAGAGGAACGTCGCGAGGACACGGTTGCCCTCGTCCAGGTGCCCGCCGACGAAGAGCTGCTCGATCGCGCGACGTCGTAGGTCGAGAGCCTCCGCGGGCGAGGCGCCGTCGGCGCATTCCAGGTAGAGCTCCGCCGCTTCCCGGCACCGGCCCGCATTCGCCAGGGCGTGGGCCCGACGGACCTTGAGCTCGTGGGTCGTCTCCGGGGTATCTGCGGGCCCGCCGCGCCCCCAGTCGATCGCGAGCGCGTAGAGCTCGGCCGCGTGGGCGAAGGCCAGCGCGTCGCTCGCCCGGTCGGCCGCAGCGATCGCGTAATGCGCCGCCTTGTATCTCTCTCCGGCACTCTGGAAATGCATCGCGAGCTCCTCCGGTTCGACCTCGGGCGACATCTCCAGCACGGAAGCCAGGCGCTCATGCCGCGCGGCGAGCGCCTCGACGTCGAGCGCGGCGAGGATCGCATCGCGAAGACGTTCATGGGAGACCTCGCAGCCAGGGCGCTCATGCACGCTGCATACCCTGAGCAATCCCGCCGACCGTAACGGCGTCAGAGAAGCAAGCGCTTCGTCGGCGAGCTCGGCCGCCGCGAATGCGATGTCTTGTTCGAGCGGGCGACCGGCGACCGCCACGATTTCGAGAAGCCGCCTCGACGGCGCCGGGGCCGCGTTGAGCCGCTCGCGCATCGCCTCGCGCAAATCCACCCGCGGCGCGGCGCGTGGGCCCGCCGCGCGGACGTGCCGCGCGAGCTCCTCGATCGAGAAGGGATTGCCCTCGGATTCACGCACGATCGCGCCCGCCGTCGCCTCGTCCGCCGAGGGCCCGAGGTGATCCCGCGCGAGCGCGAGCGAGAGCTCCTGCGTCAAGGGGCCGAGGTCGACGTCGTGGAGGCGGATCCTGCCTCCCGCCGCGGCGACGAGTTGCCCGAAGCGCGCCACGAAGACGCTCCGAAAGGCCTCGTCGTCACTGCGTTGGCAGGCGAGCAAGAGCATCGGCGGCGCGTCGGGGGGCGCGAGGAGCTCGAAGAGGAGCTCGGCGCTGTCGACGTCGCCCCATTGCAGGTCGTCGATGCAGAGCACGAGCGGGCCACGCGCGGCGAGGCGCCGGAGGAGGTCCTTGAGCGCCTGAAAAGCTCGAAGACGCGCCCTCGGCGGATCGAGGGCCTCTGCTCGATCCTCCAGCGGGGCGGGGTCGATGAGCCCGAGCACGGGGAAGATTCGCTCGAGGTCGTGCAGATTCGGGGGGACGAGCGCCCCCGCTTCCTCCGGCGGAAGACTTTTTATGTGACGCGCGAGCGCGTCCACGAGGCTATCGAGCGCCTTGTACGGCACCGATTCGCGGTCGTGACAGCGACCCCGGAGGACGAGGACGCCCTCCCAGCGACGGAGGGCCGCGAGGAACGACGACACGAGCGCGCTTTTGCCCACGCCAGACGCGCCCGAGAGGCGGACGAGCACGGCGCGGCCTGCCGTGCTCTCCCGGAATGCCTCGAAGAGCGCCGCCATTTCGCGCTCACGCCCGACGAGCGCGTGCCTTTGCCGGCTCTCGACGAGCCGAGGAAACGCGACCTCGGCAGGCACCTCCGCCACCTGGAGCCGCGCGGAGATCTCCTCGTCCGACGGCCGCATCCGGGGATCGCTGCGCAAGAGCGCGAGGCAGAGCGCTTCGAGGTCCTCGGGCACGTGCTCGGCGACGAGCGAGGGGGGCAACGGGCGGGTCGTGAGCTTCCCATAGAGGACGTCCTCCACGCTGCCCTCGAACGGGAGCTGCCCGGAGAGCGCCTCGTAAAGCATCACGCCGACGCTGTACCAATCGCTGGCGCGGCTCCCCGGCTCTCCCAGGATCTGCTCGGGCGCCATGTACGCGGGCGTGCCGACGATGCTCTCGTGCAGGGTCGAGAGAGCACCGGACGGCAAAGGCGAGAGGTCCCGCGCGAGCCCGAAATCGAGGATCACGACCCGGCCCGCCTTCGTGAGGAGCACATTCGACGGCTTCAGATCCAGGTGCAATACGTCGGCGGCGTGGAGCGCGCGCACGCCTCGCACGAGGCGGGAGAACACGAACCGGAGCCGCCCCACGTCGAGCGGGCGCATCGCCGCGCGCAGGGCGGCCCGCTCCTCGACGTCGCGGGCCGGCTTGCGCCGCACGAACGACGCGGAGAGGTCGCCCGTGCGGCCCGGGACGAAGCTGCTCAGCAAATGTTCGCCTTCGACGAACTCCATCGAGAGCAGCCAGCGGCCCTCGTCGTAGATGAGCTCGTGGAGCATCACGAGGTTCGGGTGCGTGATGTCCGCGAGCACGCGGAACTCCTGCTTGAAGCGGAGCAGCGCCGCCGCGTCGTCCTGGTAAAGGACCTTGAGCGCGATGCGCGCGCCGTACCGGAGGTCGATCGCCTCGTACACGACGCCGAACCCGCCGGCGCCGAGGCGGCGCAGGATCGAGAATCGTTCGCTCGATTCGTTCTCTTTGCGTGGAACGGCCATGATGTCTGCGATGGAACGCCGCGGCCTCATGGAGCCGGGGAGGTCGTTCCGCATCCGGCAGGACCCGCGAATTCACGCGGCCACGTCGGCCGGCCCGGCGCCCGAACTTCGCCCATCGACCCTCGCGCGGCGATCGACAAGATTGTTGGATAACAACATGGGCTCACGCGCAGCGCAAATTACGGAAACCATCCCTCTCCCGCCGGGCGGACGCGAGGTGGGCGCGTCCATGAGGCAGGCGCGCACTTGGCCGACCTTGCTCGTCTATCATCGTGATGGAACGGAGCTCGTCGAGCTCCGGCCCGGCGCCCGGCAGGTCATCGGGCGGACGTCCCCGTCCGATGTGCAAATCGACGACGATAGTTTGTCGCGTCAGCACGCTTGTTTCACGCTCCTCGAAAACGGGGGGGTGCGCGTCGAGGATCTCGGCTCGCTGAACGGCACGTGGGTGCAGGGCGAGCGGGTCACGGACGGCGTGGCGCGGATCGGCGACGAGGTGATGCTCGGACGCGTGATCATCACGATCGAGGAGCGCGCGCCGGAGGCGAGCCTCTTGCCCGGTCTTTCGAGCTACGAGCGGCTGCGGAGCACGCTCGAAGAAGAGGTCGTCCGGGCGCGGTTCTTCGGGCGCAGCGCCGCGATCCTGATGGTACGGGCGGGCGGCCGCGAGAGCGCGCACGTGAGTCGATGGCTCGCGCGCGTGGAAGCGGAGCTGCGCCCCATCGACAAGGTGGGCCTGTACAGCCTCGACGCCGTGACCGTCCTCCTGCCGGAAGCGACGCTCAGCGCCGCCTGCGACATCGCGCAGAGGATCAGCGAGCCGAAGGAGGGAGGCCCCACGTTGCTCGTCGGCGTGGCCGCCTCGCCCGAGACCGCGACGTCGGCCGAAAAGCTCCTCGAAGGCTGCCGCGCGGCCCTGCAACGCGCAGCGCCCGGGCGGCCCGTGCATGCGATGCCGGGCGGCCCGTGGACGGGGGGAGGTCCGTCGGGACAAGCCAATGCAGGCGAGCAGCCCGTGGTGGAGAGCGCGGCCATGCGCCAGGTCTTCATGACGGTCGCGCGGCTCGCTCGCTCCTCGATCCCGGTCCTTTTGCAGGGCGAGACGGGGACGGGCAAGGAGGTGATCGCGCGGGCGCTGCACGAGCAGAGCCCGCGGCACGCCCGGCCGATGATATGCGTGAACTGCGGCGCGATCCCGCAGCAGCTCGTCGAGAGCACGCTGTTCGGGTACGAGCGCGGCGCGTTCACCGGGGCCCTGCAGCAGCAAAAAGGCATCTTCGAGGCCGCGGAGGGCGGGACGGTGTTCCTCGACGAGGTCGGAGAGCTGCCGCTCGCGGCGCAGGCGGCGCTCCTGCGCGTGCTCGAGACGCGGCGCGTGGCGCGGGTGGGCTCGACGAAGGAAATCGACGTCGACGTGCGGCTCATCGCGGCGACCCACCGGGACCTCGAAGCCATGGCGGCGTCCGGCAGCTTTCGATTGGATCTCCTGTTCCGCCTGAACACGATGACGCTGGACATCCCGCCGCTCCGGGAGCGCGTGGAGGAAATCGAGCCGCTCGCGATGTGCTTCCTACAGATCGCCAACCAGGCGAACGAGCGCCGGATCCAGCGCATCCAGCCCGACGCGCTCGCCCTCCTGCGGAGTTATCCGTGGTCGGGCAACGTGAGGGAGCTGCGCAATGCGATCGAGCGGGCCGTGGTCATCGCGGAGGGGGATTCGATCTCGGTGCACGACCTGCCCGAGCGCGTCCGCGCGGCGGGGCGGATCAACGCGCACCATGCAAACGAGGTCCTCGTCGCGTCCGCGGAGCCCACCCCGGCGAACGACGCAGGCGGGCTCCGCACGCGCATGCAGAATTACGAGGCGCAGGTCATCGTGGAGGCGCTCCGAACGTCGCAGTGGAACCAGACGGAGGCGGCACGCCGTCTCGAAATGCCGCTCCGGACGCTGGTCCACCGCATGAAGGTGCTCGGCATCAAAAAGCTCGGGTTCGGGACGCCTGAGCCGCCCTCGCCACCGCACCCGTCCGACGAGGGCGGGAGCGACGACGACCTTCCCGTGTGAATCCGAGCGAGCGCGCGGCGTGGGGGGCGTGATCCCGCGCCCGCCGCGCCACGCCAGGATCGCTCGGGAGCTCGACGACGAACGTGGCGCCCTCGCCCGGCGCGCTCTCGACGCGAATCGAGCCGGCGTGCGCCTCCGCCGCCGCGCGTGCGATGTAGAGGCCGAGGCCGAGGCCGCCGAACCGCGACGGGGGGACCGCTCGTTCGAATCGCTCGAAGATGCGGGCCTGGTCCTCCTCGGCGATTCCAATGCCGTGATCCTTCACGAGGAGCCGGGCTCCGCCTTCCACCTGCGCGACGTCGATGGCCACGGGCCTGCCCTCGCCGTACACGAGCGCATTGCGGACGAGGTGCAGGACGAGCTGCTCGACGAGCATGCGGTCCCATTGCCCCCGCGGCGCGCCGGAGACCTGGATCGTGATGAGCGCGCGGACGTCCGGGCGCGGCTCCACGCGGTCGACGGTCTCGCCGACGAGCGCGGCGAGGTCGACGTCCTCGCACGCGAGCGGGAGGTCGCTCGCCACGATTTGCGTGGCGTGCAGGAGCTCGTCGCAAAGGAGGGCCAGCCGCCCGAGCTGGCGGTCGAAGGTCTCCACCATGCTCGGAATGCGCGCGGGCACCTCTTCCGGGTGTTGCGAGAGGAGGCGGCGAATGTGCTGCGCCTGAAGCCGGAGCGCGGTGACCGGGGTCAAGAGCTCATGGGAGGCGAGCGAGATGAACTCGTCACACGGCGCCCGCATGCAGGGCGGTGGTTGTCGTGCCTCGATGGGGGAGGCCGATCGGGCAGCGAGGGCTGGGGAGGGATGCCGAGCACACATGGTTGGACTCCTCGACGGTTTTCCCATGAGCATCGACCGTGCCATGGCCCGCGCCCTTTCCTTTGGCCGGATCCACGCGTGACGCGCATTCAAACGTGCCTGCTCGGCCGCTTGGGCCCTTGCGTGGTCAGGCAAGAACCGGGGGGCACCGCCGCCCGTTCGCCTCGGCGCGTGCCGCAGGGGGCCTCGAATTCCCAGCGAAGCGCGTCGATCTTCGAGCGCGCGGGGCGTGGATCGCGCCTTGCTCGGGCGCCTCCCGACCAGAACGCGTGATTCGCGCCCGAGCGGGCCGTCACGCGAAGGGAGCCTTCGTGCGTTTTTCATGCCGGACCGGGGCACGGCTCAGCGCCGTGCTCGCCCTCGCCACACACGCGCATGCAGCGTCCGCCGAAGCGGACCGGGGCAGGGCTTCCAAGACCGAGCGCGCGGCGCCCTCCAAGAAGCCCCCTGCGGGGAGTTTTCTGCTTTTTCCCCCCGGGGTGGTCGTTCCTTATGCCTCCACCTCGATCGACGGCGCCCCCTCGGGCGAGCGCCAGATCGACCTCGGGCTCGGCGTCGTGTGGGGCGCCGCGGACGACCTTCAAATCGAGGCGCACCTCGGGCCGATTCATCTCGGCCCGGCGCAGGGCCAGGGTCCGCATCGCCTCGTCCTCACGCGCGGGTTCCTGCACACGAGGCGGTTCGAGCTCGGCGGCAGCCTCTCGATGTCGCTCGACACGAGCCCCCGAATCCCCGTGGTTTCCACGGTCCAGCCCGGCCTCGTGGCCGCGGCCGGCGCCGAGGAACGCCTCTGGTTCGACGCGGGCATCCACCTGCCCATTTCCACGGGCCCCGCGCCGCGCCTCGGACTGTCCCTCCCGATCCGCGCCCACGTGCCGCTGTCCCGCCGCGTCGAGGTGCGGCTCGACAGCGGGCTCGAAGTGAACCAGCTCGGAGAATCGGCGGCGGCCGTGCCGCTCGGCATTGCATTGCGGTACAGGGCCAGGCGTTTTTTCGTCTTGCCCTACGTCAGCGGGCCGCAGTTCTACACGCCAGCGACCGGGCGCGTGGATGCCGGCACGTTCAGCGCCGGCATCCTCGTGGGGATTCCGTTGAGGCGTTGAGGCCGGCCGATCGGCTGCTCCGTCTTCGAGCGGCCGGATGCCGTGCGGGTCTCCGGACCGGCGCGGGTTATACCCCCCCGAGGCGCGGATTATACTGCGGATATGTCCAAAGGGCAGGACGAGCCCGCGACGTTCGGACCCTACCGTGTCCGAGGCACCCTCGGGCGCGGGGGAATGGGGATCGTCTACTGGGGCGAGCACCGGGACACGGGGCAAGAGGTCGCCATCAAGACCGTCGAGGCGGCCTTTGGGCAGGTGATCGCCAGCATTCGCCGCGAAATTCACGCCCTCGGCCGCGTCCGCCACCCTGGCATCGTGCAGATCCTCGCCCAGGGCGTGGACGACGGGCGGCCGTGGTATGCCATGGAGCTGCTCCGCGGACGCACCTTGCGCGCGCTCATCGAGGCGCGGCGCCCCGACGAGCCCCTGTCGCACGAGGAGCTCGCGACGATCTGCGGCGTCATGCGCCGCCTCTGCGAGGCGCTGTCGTGCCTGCACGGCGCCGAGTTCGTCCACCGCGACCTCAAGCCGGAGAACATTTTTCTTCGCGACGACGGCGCCCCGGTGCTCGTCGATTTCGGGATCGCCGCCAGGTTCTCCGGAGCGAGCGGGCGCGACGCGCTCGAAACGGGCGTCGTGACGGGCAGCCCGCCTTATATGTCGCCCGAGCAGATCCGCGGCGACCTGGTGGACGCGCGGAGTGATCTGTATGCGCTCGGCTGCATCCTGCACGAATGCCTGACCGGCCATCCGCCGTTCGAGGGGCCCACGCCCCGCGACGTGATCGGAAAGCACCTCGGCGAGGTTCCGGCTCCGCCCTCGGCGAGCGTGCCCGGCATTCCCGCGGCGCTCGATCGCCTGGTCCTCGCGCTCCTCGCCAAACGACCGCAGGATCGAATGGGGTATGCCGAGGACGTGGCGGCCGCGCTCGCGGCCTTCGCGCCCGCCGAGGCCACGCGCCGGTGCTGGGCCGAGCCTTATCTCTACCGGCCGAGCTTCATCGGCCGGCACGACGTCGTCTGGAAGCTGCAAGCGCACCTCGGCGCCGCGCGGGGCGGGGAGGGGCGGAGCGTGTTCATCGGCGGCGAGAGCGGCATCGGCAAGACACGCCTCGTCGCCCAGATCGCGAGCCTCGCCCTGCGGGCGGGCTTTTCCGTCGTGAGCGGCGAATGCGTCGCGTTCGGCGCGCACGGGGCCGGCGCGGCGCCGCTCCATCCATTTCGCCCGCTCTTGCTCGCCATCGCCGACCATTGCCGGCACGCGGGCACCGCCGAGACGGCGCGTATCCTGGGCGAGCGCGCGACCATGCTCGCCGCCTACGAGCCCACGCTCGCCGCGCTCGCGCCCGCGAAGACCGCGGCCGAGCCGCTGTCGATCTTGCCCTCGCGGGCGGCCCGCCAGCGGGTCGTCGCCGGCCTGACCGAGACGCTGCTCGCCTATGCCGAGACCGAACCGCTGCTTCTGGCGATCGATGACCTGCAATGGGCGGACGAGCTCTCTCTGCGATTCTTGCGGGACCTCGTGTTCACGCCGCTCGTGGGCCGGCGCATGCTCGTGGTGGGGACGTACCGCACGGACGAGGTGGGCGAGGCGCTCGCGGGCCTGCTCGCGGCGCCCGGCGTGAGCCGTGTCGAGCTCGGCGCGCTCGATCCGGCGAGCACGCGGCAGGTCGCCCGCGACATGCTCGCGCTCCCCGAGATGCCTCAGGCCTTCCTCGATTTCTTGGCCGACGCGTCCGACGGAAATCCGTTTTTCCTGGCTGAATATTTGCGCACCGCCCTGTCCGAGGGGCTCGTGTACCGGGACGCTGGCGGCGTGTTCCGTATCGCCGCGCGGGGCCAGGATCCGAGCGCCGTGCGCGCCGCGCTCCGTTTGCCGCGGTCGCTCGCGGGCCTCATCGAGCGGCACCTCGCCGGGCTCGACGCGCCGAGCCGCAGGCTCGCCCGGCTCTCCGCGACGATCGGGCGCGAGGTGGACGAGGAGGTGCTCCGTCGCGCCGCGGGCCTGCCCGAGGCCACGCTGATGGACGCGCTCGGCAGTCTGCGCCACGCCTATGTGCTCGAAGACGGCGGCGGCGGGCGGCTCCGGTTCCTTCATGAAAAACTCCGCGAGCGCGCCTACGCCGAGATCCCCGAGGACGAGCGGAGGGACGCACACGCGCGCGTGGGGCAGGCCCTGGAGGAGGTGTTTCCGGACGATCAGCGGGTGGATCACGTCGAGGCGCTCGCGTACCATTATGGCCAGAGCGGGCAGATCGAGCGAGCGGCGTATTATGCCGAGGAGGCCGCGGCGAAGGCGGCGCGCGCGTATGCGCTCGACGACGCACGACGGCGGTACGGCGACGCGCTCGCGCTCCTCGAACAACTCCCGCAGACGGAGGACGTGTCGCGGCGGCGCGTGAACGCCACGGTACGCTGGGCCGAGGCGTGCTTGTACGAGCCGTCGCTCCGACAGATCGAGGTGCTCGCGGACGCGCGGGAGATCGCGGCTCGGATCGGGGACGCCGGCGGGGTGGTGCGTTGCGATTACTGGGCGAGCTGGATCGCGTATGCGATCGGCGATCACGCGGGGGCCATCCGGATCTCGGAGCGAGCGATCGACGAGGCCCGCGCGCTCGGCGATCACAAGCACCTCTACCAGCTCGTGCTCAACCTGGGGCAAAACTATGCCGCGGCCGGCGCGTACGACGAGGCCCTCGCTTCGATCCGCCAAGGCATTTCGATGAAGGAGCAATCGCCCTGGGGCGGGCGGACCGCGGGGTGCGCGTACGGCTACGGATACCTGGGCATGATTCACGGCGATCGAGGCGAATTCGCGGAGGCGCACGCCTACCTCGACACGGCGCTCGTCATCACCGCCGAGCTCGGGCGCCGCTCGCTCGAGGATTCGGTGCTCGTGCAGCGCGCGATGGTCGAGGGGTGGCAAGGCGCCTTCGAGGCGTGCGCGGCGACGGCGACGCGCGCGCGGACGCTCGCCGAGAGCCTGGGCGCTCCGTACGTCGCGGCCATGAGCAAGACCGCCGAGGGCCTTTCTCTCTTTTCGCTGGGCAAGCGGGAAGACGGGCTCGCGCTCCTGCAGGAAGCGGTGCAATGGATCGAGGCCACGGGGACCCGGCTCAATGTCTCGTGGAGTTATGGCGCGCTGGCCGAGGCGCTCGCGCTTTCGGGGCGGGCCGAGGAGGCGACGACGTATGCGCGCGCGGCGCTCGCGCGGGCCGAGGCGGGGGATCGCATCGGGCTCTCGACGGCGCACCGGGCGCTCGCGCTCGCGACGCGCGGGGACGCGGCGCGCGAGCACCTCGATGCGGCCCTCAAAACGGCGCGCCAGAAGAAATCACCACGCGAGGAGGCGCTCGCCCACCTCTGCGCGGCGAGGGTGTTTCACGACGCGGGGACGCCCGCCACGGCGCACGAGGAAGCGGCCGCGGCGCTCGCCGCGTTCGAGGCCATGGGAATGGCCGGGTTCGCCGAAGAGGCGCGCGCGCTCCTCGGCTCGGTCGCCCTTTCGGGGAGCACGCGCGCGGCATGAGGTTCAGGCCCCCAGGGCGAGCAGCGGGGCCGCGATTTCTGCCATCAGCGGGCCGGCCAGGAATCGCCCAATACAAGCGTGGGATCCGTGGCCGAAGAGGAGGGAATGCTCGTCCGGGCGGCCCGGCTGGAAGGCCTCGGGGTGTTCGAGGGCCTCCTCGTCGGCCATGGCCGAGGCGAGCGAGACGATGACCCGGCTGCCTTTTCCGATCCGGGTCGCGCGGGGCGTCCCCGCGGCGAGCTCGCAATCGGTCATGGCGGTCCTGTAGAGCAACGACGGATAGGGGTCGAACCGCGCGGCTTCGAGCAGGATGTCTTTCAGCCGCTCCATGTCCCGCTTCGCCGCGGCCTCGCGCGCTTGCTCGGCGGCCTCTCGCGCCCCTTGGAGGTACGCCAGGGCATGAAGGAGGGTCATCGCCGTCGGCACGATCGTCCCGGAGACGAGCCCGCCCAGGGTTCGACGAATGCCAGCGCGGTCGAGCCCATGCGCCGCGGGCAGCGCGAGGAGCCGGCCGAGCACGTCGTCGCCCGCGGAGGTTCCGGTAGCGATCGCCATCTCCCGCGCGCGCAGGAGCTCGTCGAGGTACTGCTGGAACGCAATGCCGGCCGCGGCGCCGGCGGCCGCGCGCTCGTCGCTCGGGAGCGGGAAAAAGATGTAGGCCGACGCCACGCTGAGCCATAGGAACAGGTCCTCGTCGGACGGACCGGGGACGCCGAAGTATTCGCCCGCCGTCCGCACCACCGAGGCGATGACGATCTGGGGAACGAAGTCCGGCTCGCCATGCGCGCGTTTTTTTGCGAGGTCGAGCAGCACGTGCGTGACGAAGCGGGCGCGCTCGAGCACGCGGGGCAGATCCCGCGGCCGGATGACGAGGCGCGCGATCGACGCCTCGCGCTTGTGGCGTTCGCCGTCGAAGCCCAGGAAAAACGGCCCGACGGTGGCCGCCATGCGGGCGTCGTATTCCTGGACCGAGAAGATCTCGGGTTTGGCGAGGACCTCCTGCACGTCCCGCCACCGCGACACGAGCACGCCATGCGGCGTCTCGAAGATCGGCGCTTGCTTGCGCAGCGCGCGCCAGTTGTTCGCGGTGTCGCAGAACGGCCGCCGCGCGGTCACCGGGTCCAGGAGGCAGGCCTCGACGCAATCCTTTTTGTCCTCGTCGTTTTGCGCGAGCGCATATTTGGGGAGGAATTTTTCGATGGGCTGGGTCTCAGGTTGGACCACGTTCACGAGGTAGCGGAGCGCGTTGATGCCGGGCACGAAGAAATACGCGCCGCCCCGCGCCCGCACGAAGCTCGGCAGCCCGCAGAGCGTATGAACGGAGGCAAGCTCGCCGTTCGGGCCGGCCACGGGCACGGTAAAGGTCCCTTGGGAGAACGAGGAGCCGACGACGGGGTCGTGGACCGTGCTCGGCTCGCCGCTGACGTTGCCGTTGTTCAGCCATTGCTGCACGATCTCGAACTGGAGCGAGAGCGATGCGCAATAGGCGATGAAGATGAGCCCTCGATCCACGTGGTCCTCGTCCTGGCCCTCCGGCAGCGGCGGGCCATACGCCATCCCGCGTCGGAGGAGCCGGTGCGTGCCGACCGCGGTGCGCCTCGCAATGGGCCTGGCGTCGCGCGGGTTGGCGCGCCGGATGTGCGCGCCGAACGGGCAGCGGAGGCCCTGCGGATCCTCGGTCCGGTAGGCGAAATCGTCACGCCGCTCGGGTGGCGTGTTCGGTTCGTCCTTTTCGGGGGCGAGCACCAGCGGCACGCCGCTCCGCCAGCGCCCCATGAGCTTCGCGGCGACGAGCTCCGCGTCCATGCCCAGCATCGCCGCGTTTTCCGCGACGAACCGGCGGAACCCGGGGACGTCCTGGCGCAACTTGCGCAAGGCGAGGTACGTGCCATTGCGGCGCAGCTCCTTCGGGCTCGGTCGGGAGGCGACAGCGCCGAAATCGTCGGGGTGATCGAGCAGGAACGCGCCGGGTTCGAGCACACGCCCCGGGGGCGCGCCGCTCCCGTCGCCGGCCACGCTCGGGTTGCTGCCGCCGTCGGCAAACCCGAAATGCTCCCGCCCGCCCTCGAGCCCCGCCGCCGTCTGCACGTGGAGAATACGCGTCCGCGTGGCCTCGACCTCGGCGCAGAGCTCGTTTGCCCGTGCGTCCGCCTCGGCCTGGCTGCGCGCGTAAACGATGGCCATCGCGTGCAGGGGCGGCGCGCCATGGGGCAAGAGGTCCCAGCGCTCGGGCGCGTCTTCGCCGATGTCGCCGAGGAGCACCGCGCGCTTCGCCATTCCCTGGCGAAACTCCTCCGGGAAGCTGTCGAGCTCCTCGGCGGCGAGCCCCAGCGCTTCGAGCCCCTCGAACGTGAACGCGAGGTTCAGCGTGGAGGCAGGCCCCGGCGGCGCGGCGCGGGCCGTCGTGATGTCGGGGATCTTCGCGGCGATCCACCGCCGCCCGGCGGCGACATCCTCGAAATGCAGGAACACGAAGCGCGCGTGGCGCATGCCGAACGTCTTGCCGTAGGAGAGCAGGAGGTGGCCCTGCACGTCGTCGAGCTCGATCCTGGAATCGTCTTTCGTTCTCATGATTGTTCCCCTGACAGGGTCGCCATCACCTGCTCGAAATTGCGCTCGATGGGCTCGATCTCGGCCGGCGAGAAGAGGCGCTTCTCCCGGAGATCCCGGATGCTCGCGCGAACGTTGTCTCTGATCGACAGGAGGAAGCGGCGCTCGGCCTCCTCGTCGGCGGCGGAGACCCGCGCAAGCCCCCGCTCGAGCTCCGCGAACAGCGGTTCGATGTCGCCGCCGCAGCGGACCTTGCGCCGGAAGGCTTCGAATTGCGCATGCTGCGCCTTCCACCACCGGACGTCGACGACCGTCACCTCCGGGTTCGCCGCGTGGAATCGGTCGGCCTGCACCATGTGCCGCTTCACCCAGGCGACGAACCGCTCGAACTGCGCGGCCCCCGGGTACCCCTCGCAATGCATCCAGATGAGATCGAGGCCCCAGGCCATACGAACCGAAAAATCCTTCAGGTACGGCTCGAGCTCACCCACGAACATCGAGACGAACAGGAGCCGCCGGCCGCTGTCGAGGATGGACCACTGGGCGAAATGCACGGTATCGATGATGTCGAGCACGGTCGGCCCCGTCGCTTTGCCATCCGAGGGCCCATGCAGGACCCCCTGGAGGCGCTCGACGTACCGGAGCGCGGGGAGCGAGGGGACGAAGCCCTGCAAGATCGGCGTGACGAGCACGAGCGATCGCACGCGCGAGGGCGGGGCGACGATGGGTTCCTTTTCACGCATGACGTCTCCTTGTTCATTCGTCCGGGCGACAATGCCCCCCGCAAAACTCATACTTCGGGCGTGAAGCGCAGCTTCCCCGCCGGGCTGAGCCTTCGCTCGGCGAAGAAAAACGCCTCGGTCGGGTGGCGCTGTCGCCAGGTCTCCTGGAGCTCGGACCACCGGGTCATCAGATCGACGAGCGCATCCATCCGCGCCCGGGCCTGGCGGAACCATTCCTCCTCGGATGGGCTCACGGCGCCGTACCACGGCTTGTCGCTGCGATACGCTTCTTGCTCCTTTTCGAGGAGCTCGTGGAGCTCCTGCCGGAGGCCACGCGGGGTAAAACGCTGGCAGAGGTGCCCGAGCTCGACCTCCATGCGCGACATCAGGAGCAGCGTGCGCACCCATCGATGCTGCGGGAAATCGAATCGTTCGAGAAAAAGGCGCCCCGCGGTGTCGCCCTTCTCGACGAGCCGCGCGATGGTCGCGAGGTTCATGTCCAGGTTGAGCCCGCCCTCGTTTTTTTCGAGGTAGACGTGGGCGACACGCTCGCGGTAGCCGGGCAGCGCCGCCTGGCTGTCGTCCCGGAAGCTCTGCGCCAGCTCGAAGACCGCCCATAAAAAATCCTTCATGTCGGTGATCTCGCGAAACGATGGGCTCGACGTGTGGCCGTCCCGCGGCTCGGGCAAGGACACGTCGTCGCCCTCCGCAGGGCGGCTCTCCTTCGAATGCGGCGCCTTCTCCCGCAGGTTGATCCCGAAGGTCGGAAAGCGGGGGAACCAGCTATCGAAGAAGTGGATCGGGAAGTTGATGCCGATGCCGCCGTCGCTGAACCAATGGCGCCGGAGCTCTCCCGACGCCTCGACGGTGTAGAGCGGCACCGCGCAGAGGAGCACGGGGAAGCTGAGGCTCATGCGCATCGCCACGACCACGGGCAAATGCTCGTCCATCGGAAAGACGTGGTAGCCGGGCGGGAGCGCGGCGCCCTCGGGCGCGGGCGCGGTGTCCACCATGAAGCGCACGACGCTCTCGGGGAAGAGGCGCCTCATTTCGTGTTCCTCGAAGACGAACGACCTGTCTTTTTTGATCGTCCCGTCGAGCTCCTCCTCGGGGACAGCGCGAGGCTGCCGGACGTTGAGGTCGGACGTGACCACCTTGAAGTGAATGCCTCTCGCATGAAGCATTCCCACGGTGAGGGGCCGATCGGTGGGCAGGCCGGCCATCTCCTGGAGGCCCGCGTGCATCCATGCGGTGAGCGGGACGTGGCCGGAGATCACGTCCCCCTCGGTGGATCCCGTGCACAGGCCGAATAGGCTCTTGCCCTCGTCGTCGTGGACGTGCCGGACGCTCGCGAGGAGCGAGCCCGCGATTCCACCGAGATAGGCGCCGGACACGAGGAAAACCCCGCAAAGGGACAAACCAAGGAGCAGGGGGAGCCACGAGAGCTCGCCCGCGCGTGGCGTCGGGAGATGGTGCAGGATGGACAGGAAGAGCGCCGCGGCCGGGACCACGACGACGAGGGAGACGAGCGCGCCGACGCACGCGCCCCACCGCCGCCCCCGCGTGTAGCCTTCACCGGGGCAAGCCGCGCAGATGGAATCGATATCTGCCTTTCGCATTTCAGCAAGGAGGCGCCGAGCGGGAGGGCGCATGCGTTTTTGCGCTCCGTCTGGCCGCTGCCGGTCACGCAGGCGCTTCGCGAGGAGGAGCACTTCGAAGATCGGGCGAGCCTGCGCGGTCGGCTGGAAGAGCCCCATCAAAAAACCCTCCCGGTCGAGGTCCTCTTGCATGCGCTCGAACCGGGCGAAGCCACCTCCGTCGGCGCGGCCATACTCGGCCGCCGCAGCGGCCGCGGCCGCGATGGCCCCGGCCGAGGCGCCGCCAATGCAACGGAAGCGGCGCTGCTTGGCGAGCCGGAGGACGGCCGACGGATACACGACGCCGCTCGTGACGCCGCCCTTCATGACGAGGTCGCACCGCGCGTCGTCGTCGTCCGGTACGCGTCGGTAGATCTCATTGCAATCGCTGCTTGTTCGATCGTTCATACCGCTTTCCCCACGCCTCACGCCGCAGGTGCAACCGTGAGGCCACGCGCGCCGCCGAGCGCCCCGGCGGCCGCGGCTTGCTCGAACGTCACGAGAAAAACGCCTGCCGCGTCGATCTCGTGGCGTTCGGTTCGGCCGGTGTTCGCGGGAGGGAGGCGGGCAGGGGAGGCGGGCAGCGGTGGCAGGGCCTTGCGTGATCAGGCAAGGCGCGGAGCTTCGGCGCGCGCCCAGAAGGCGCGCAGGATCCGGAGCACCTCGTCGGGCTCCTCGACGTGCGCGAACGAGCCGCTGCGCTCGAGGACATGAAATTCGGCCGAGGGCGCGAAGGTCAGGAACTGGCGCTGCAGGGCAGGGTAGAGCGCCCGGTCGAAGCGGCCGGCGAGCACGAGCATCGGGACGGCCACGTCTTTGAGCCGCGGCCGGAAGTCCGGAATGCGGGCGACCTCGCCGCCGATGATGAAATCGACGTCGGCCCCGCAAAACAGCGGATACAGCTCGACGTTGCGAGCGCCCGGCTCCGTGGCGAGCCGGCGGGCGTTGTCGGGGTTGAAAAACCGCACGAGCGGCGCGGCCACGGAAAACTCCCGCTGCATGCGCGGATCGGTCGAGGGAATGCCCTCGGCGCGCATCGCCTCGATCCGCGCCCATACCTCCGGACACTGGTTCGCGAGCTCCCGGTTGATGTTGGCATGGTTTTGCTGCCACATCTCCGGGCTGTGCACGCTGTTGGCGAGGACCAGCGTGCGCACGAGGGCAGGGTGGTCGAGGGCTAACGCCTGCGCGAGGAGCCCGCCGTACGAGAATCCGTACAAATGTACGGGACCGACGCCGAGGGACCGGAGCAGCGCGGCCACGTCGGCGACGTCGCTCTCGAACGTGATCGACCGCAAATCGGCGGGGACGTCCGAACGGCCACGCCCATGGAGGTCGACGTACACGACCCGATGGTCGGCGGCGAGCGCGTCGAAATGCGGGTGAAAGATCACGTGCGAGCCGGCGGGGCCGAGGCCGGAGAGCAAGACCACGGTCTCGCCCGCGCCGGCCTGCTCCACCCAGAGGCGATGCCCGCCGACGTCGTGGAGCCGCCCGTCCGGGTGAACGAACGATCGAGGCTCCACGGGCGCGGCAGGTTTGTCCGTGCTCATGCTTGCGCTCCCTTGGAATCGTCGAGCCAGAGCCGCCGCTCGATGTCACGGATCTTGTGGTAATCGGCGTGCACCTGGGAGCGGTCCGCGTGCGCGAGGACCACGAAGCCGAGGTCCAGGCTGCCGAAGAGATCCCTCGTGGGCTCGAGACAATCTCCGTTCCGGAAGCGGATGGCCGAGAAATGGTGGCTCACGAGCGCCTCGACCTCGCCGAAGATCTCGACGTTCCGCACGATGCCCGGCCTTCGGACGATCAGGAAGACCACGAGGACGTGGGTTTGCAGGCCAAACCCTTCCCGGACGTGCCCGAGCCGGGCGAAATAACGCACGGTCCGGTCCACCTGGCTGTCGCCGGTCGCGATGCGGCAGAACCTCGGCTGTCCACCGCCGTGCGGGCGCGCGCCGATTTCGATGAGCCGCGGGCCCTCCCGGGTGAGCATCAGCTCCACGTGCGCCGCGCCGAACCGGAGCCCGACCGCGTCGAGCACGCCACGCGTGTAGCCGATCAAGCGTTCGATCCCCGGTGTTTTCGGGGACAACCATTCCATGCGCTCGTAGACCGCCATGTACGGGCCGTTGTCCACCTTGTGGTAGCGGCACACGTCGGTGACGGTGTGTTTTCCCTCGTAGCTGAACGTATCCACCACGTATTCGGTGCCGGTCACGTATTCCTGCACGAGGAGCCGATCGTTGACGATGCCGAGGCGGTTCGGGCGACCCAGCATCGAATCGAAGACCTCCCGCCACCCTTCGCCGCGGGGCACGCGGGTGACGCCGTCGGTGCTGGCGCTCTTCGGCGGCTTGATCACGAGGTCCCGGCCGGCGAGGCTCGAACGGCGGAGCCACGCGTCGACCTCGTCGGCGTCGCTCGTGCAGAGCTGCCGGAGGATGGGGAGGCCGGCCCGGGCCACGGCCGCCGCCATGTCGCCCTTGTGCCGGCGCGCGCTCGCCTTCTCGGGGTCGTTGGCGACGTCCGGGACGACGAGGGGCGCAAGCGCGTCCGCGAGCTCCACGCCGGACTCGCAGCCGGGCAGCACGCACCGAGGGCCGAGGGCCCGCAGGCGCTCCACGAGGGGTTCGAGGTCCTCGGTCGCGGTGAGGATCGTCTGGAAGTGCTCCGGCCGGTAGGAGGCGGCGTAGACGGCCGGCGGCGCAGGGCTGGAGGCGACCGCCACCACCGGGACGCCGGCCGCCTTGAACGCGGGCGCGAAGAGGGCGCCCGAGGAGTAGGGGTCGACGATCACGACCGGCCCGTTCGGGTCACTGCGAGGCATGGTCGCCCTCCGCGCAGGCGAGCCGGGCGGCCCGGCTGCAGAACCTCGCCCACGCGTCCTCGACCGCAGGGCTGAGCCCTCGCGCGCGGACGGCCGAGTGCACGAGCCCGGGCTCGATCACGAGGTCGACGGGGATGCCATGCGCGCGGAGGCGGCTGGCGTAGCTTTCCGCGTCGACGCGGAGTGAATCGAGCTCCGCGCCCATCAGGTACGCAGGCGGCAGGCCATCAAAGGCCCCGCGGACGAGCGGAGAGACGTACGGATGCTCGACCTGCGTGGGATCGGGGGTGTAACAGGCTGTGTAGTATTCCATTTCGCCACCTGTGAGCAGCGGCGCGTCGGCGCCGCCGCGGCGCCAGCGGGTGAAGTCGAGGACCGGGCTGATGAGGGCCTGGCCGCGGAGCGAGGGGCCGCCGCGGTCCCGGGCCATCATGGCGACGGCGACGGCCATGTTCGCGCCGGAGCTGTCGCCGGCGAGGACGATGCGGTCCGGGTCGACGCCGAGCCGCGCGGCCTCGACGACGATGCCCGAGAGCGCGCCGTAGCAATCCTCCAGGGCCGCCGGAAACGGGTGCTCGGGCGCCATCCGGAAGTCGGGCGCGACGGTGACGAGCCCCGAGCGGCTGGCAAGCTCGGCGACGACGGTGTTATGCGTCTCCAGCGAGCCGACCACGAATCCGCCGCCGCGAATGTAGACGAGCAGGCCGCGGCCCACCGGGGCGCGCGGGCGATAGACGCGCACCCGCAAGCGCCGCCGCCCGTGGGCGACCACGTCGTCGGTGAGGGTCACGTCCGGCGGAATTTCATACGGGAACTCCCGGGTGAGCCCGAGATAGAGGGCGCGCTGCTCCGCGAGGGGGCGCGTGTAGAAATCGGGCGGCATGGCCCGGTTGCATCGGTCGATGAATGTCTGGAGGCCGTCGGCGAGGCGCATTCAATCCTCCTCGGGGGCGCTCGGGGCGCCGGTCGGGGTCGAAGGGCAGGGCGAAAGGGCGCGGCCACGCGCGACAGCCCAGCGCTGGGCCAGGCCGTCGCGGATGCCGCGGCGGAGCAGCACCGGCAGGCAGAGGCAGGTCCCGAGGCCGCCGATCCACACGGCGCCGCGGAGGCCCATGAGCTCGATGGTGAGGGACGCGATCAGGCTGCCGAGCGGGATCGTTCCCCATAACAAGAACCGCTGGACCGCGTTGATCCGGCCGAGCAGGTGCGGGGGCGTGGCCGTCTGGCGCAAGGTGAGCGAGGTCGGGCCGAACGCCCCTTCGCCGGCGCCGTGCAGCACGCTGGCCGCGACGAGGGCGACGGCCGAGCCCGCGCTCCCGGCGACCGGAATGAGCACGAGGCCCGTGACCGACACGCAAGCGCTGGCGACGAGCGTGGTGGCGACGCCGAGCCGGTCGACGAGGCGGGACGAGAGCAGGTTTCCAATCGGGAAGCCGAGCGCCGCCGCGCCGACGACCACGCCGCAGCCGGTCGGGCCGAGGCCCAGCACGTGGCGGCAATACAGCACGAGGCTCGCCTCGATCATGCTGAGGAAGAGCACGTAGACGGCGCCGCACAGAATCACGGGCTCGAGCTCGGAATGGCCAAACACGAAACGGAGGCCTTCGCGAATGTCGTCGAGCATCCAGCCGGGCTTGCGGGCCCTCGGCGCGCGCGCTGGCTCGCGGTGCCGGATCGCGGCGACCGAGAGCACGGAGAGCACGAACGAGCCCGCATTGGCGGCCACCGCGACGACGGGCCCGAGGACGGCGATGACGGGCCCCGCCAGCACGGGCCCGAGCGTCCGCGACACGGATTCGGAGAAAAACAGGCGCGCGTTGCCCCGCTGCAAATCGCGCGCGTCCGGGAAGAGCTCGGGCAGATAGGACGTGTAAGCGACCTGGAAAAAGAGCGTCGCCGTGCCGGCGAGGGCGACGAGCACGAGGAGCCAGGGCAGCGAGAGCACGGAGGTGAAGGCGAGCGCCGCGATCGTCAAGAAGATCGCGGCTTGCGAGGCGTCGCAGAGGATCATCGTGAGGCGCCGCGGCAATCGGTCGACGACGGCCCCCGCCGGCAGGCCGAACAGCAAAAAGGGGACGAAGAGGGCAAAGGGGAGCAGCGCCGCCTCCGAGGCCGAGGCGCCGATCACCGTGACGGCCAAGAGAGGCAGCGTGAGCACCATGAAGTGATCACCGAGCAGGTTCAGCGACTGGCCGGCCCACAACACACGGAAATCACGCCGGGCCGAAGCGGCGGCGTCGCTCGTCTGTGTCGTCATGTTATTGTCCGCCTCCCGCGGCCTTGGGTGTCATCTTGGCGTGCAGCTTGATCGCGTGCGCGGCCACCTGGGCGCCGACGGCGCACTCCACCGCGGTTTTTCCGGACACGACCACGTACGCATACCGGCTCGTGACATGGCCGGCCGGCGGCAGTTCGAGGTATTGCCCGGGCGCTGCGAGGGCAGCCGCGACGTCCACGGAAACCGGAAGCGCAGTCTTGTCCACCTCGACGGCAGAGACCGTCGTGTCCTCGACCGGATAGAGGAAATGCACTGAGGCGACCCGCAGCCGGCTCGGCGTGACGCGCAGCGGGCGTCCACACGCGACGTCCACGGCGACCTGCCCCGGATCGATGCCGGAGGCGACCCAGCCGACGTAGGGGATGAGGTCGCCGCCCAGGCGGGCGTTGATTTCGATCACCTTGGGACCGGCCTCGGTGAGGCGCAGCTCGGTATGCGTGATCCCGGTCCGGAAGCCGACCGCGCGGTGCGCCGCGTCGAGCACGCGGAGCAGCGCCGGGTCGAGCAGCAGCGGATCCCGCGCGTCCACGACGTGCCCGATTTCCTCGAAATGCGGGGGGAAGCCGAGGATCTTGCGCGCGACGAAGAGCGGGATCGGGCGGCCGTTCACCCACGCGGCGTCGACGCTGATCTCCGGCCCTTCGAGGTATTCCTCGACGAGGACGCTCGCGTCGTAATGGGGGACGCCGTCCTCCGTGGACGTCCTGGCGTGGTGATAGGCGGCGGCGAGATCGTCGGGGCTCTCGACGCGGCTCACGCCGATGCTCGCGCCGAGCGCTCGTGGCTTGACGACGACCGGATAACCGATCTTCCACGCCGTCTCCGCCGCTTCCTCGACGGAAGACACCAGCTTGGAGATCGCCTGCGGCACGCCGGCCGCGGCCAGGGCAAAGCGCGTCTGGTGTTTGTCGCGGCACCGGCCGACCGCGACCGGCGCGGTGCCCGGCAGGCCGAGGGCCTCCGCGACGCGGGCCGCGTGGACCATGCGAATCTCGTCCCAGCAGATCACGCCGTTGATCGCGACGCGCGCCGCGACCTCGCGGGCGGCGGCGATCATGGCCTCCGCGTCGAGCGTGTCGACGATCTGGTGATCCGCGATGTACGACCGTTCCCACGTGGGCTCCCGGTCGAGGAAGAGAAAGACCCGCGCGGACGCGGAGATCATGCGCAAGAGATATTCGCGGTAAAGGTGATACCCGCTGCTCACGAGCAGGATGGTGGGGCGGCCGTTCGGGTCTGCGTTCGGGTGGGTCGTGGGCATCGTGGTCTCCTGGTTTCTCGTCGTGGGGGTCGAGCCCCTCGGCGCCGGCTCCCTCAAGCGTCGTGCCATCGAGCCCCGCTCCCCTCGCGGCGCGGGATCCAGCGCATTTGTCGCGGGTTCGTCGGCCGGACGAACGGGGCTTCTTTGCACGGTCACGCAAAACCCTGCAGGGGAACGCAATGCCGCGGCATGCTCGGGTTCGGCAGGCGCGCGTCGTGGCGGCGCGGGCGGCGGCGCGGCGCACGGCCCGGAACGCCGCGAATTGTGTCTGGCACGCGGAATGCTGTGGGGAGGCTCGCGGCACACCGCCCCAAGGAGGACACCACGTGAAGTTGTACAATGGAATGGGCGCGCAGAAAAAACCGACCGCGTCCAATGTCGGCCCGCAGTCGAGCGGGGAGCAACGGCGAACGCCCCGCGCGAAGCTACGCGTCGTGGCCGATCGAGCGCGCGCGAGCGCCCTCGTCGAAGAGGGCCGCCGCCTCGCCGCGGGCTCTCAACTGGAGCGGGCCCTCGAACGATTCGAGGAGGCCTCGACGCTCGACGAAGGCAACGAGGCCATCCTCCTGACGATGAACGGGCTTCAGCGCAAGCTCATTCCGCGCTGGCATTTCGCGATGCTGAACGATCACGAGCGCAACCGGGCCTTCGAGCGAGCGCTCGGGACCGCCATCGGAGACTCGCATTGCACGGTGCTCGACGTGGGCTCCGGGACGGGGCTCCTTTCCATGATGGCGGCCCGCGCGGGGGCAGGGGCCGTGTTCACCTGCGAGTCGGTCGCGGCGATCGCGCGGCTCGCGCGGCGGATCATCACGGAGAACAAACTCGACCATCACATCTCGGTCATCCCCAAGGTATCGACCGACCTCGTCGTCGGCCGGGACATGCCGAGGCGCGCCGATTTGCTGGTGACCGAGACCGTCGATTGTGGGCTGCTCGGCGAAGGGATTCTCCCGATCGTCCGCCACGCGCGGGAAAAACTCTTGCGGCCCGAGGCGACGATCATCCCGGGGCGGGCGAAGGTCCGCTTCCAGCTCCTCGAGAGCGACGCCGTCCACCGCAACAACTTCGCCTTCGAGGCAAGCGGCTTCGACGTGAGTCTGTTCAACCAGGTCTCGACGAAGACGTACTTTCCGGTGCGCCTGCGCGCGCACCCGCACGTCTTCCTGAGCCCCGCCGCCGAGGCCTTCGAATTCGACTTCGCGCGGGGTCCCCTGGATCCGCGCACCCGCGAGGTCCCGCTCACGACGACCCGGCGCGGCCGCGTCCACGGCATCGCCTTCTGGTTCGAGCTCGATCTCGGCGGCGGGGTCGTCCTGACGAACGCCCCGACGAACCCCCAGAGCCACTGGATGCAGGCCGTCCAGTGTTTCGAGGTGCCGATCGACGTCGAGCGCGCCGAGGTCGTGACCGTCACGTGCAGGCACGACGACACGAGCCTTCGCTTCTCGCTCTCTTGATACCCAAGGCCGATTCCCACGGAGTGACGATGCAGCACAAGAAACACATCCCCCTGGACGAGCGCACGAAATCCCCGGTCGTCGACGATTACGACATTTTCGCTCGATGCCTGCAGGCGTACGGCGAGAGCGACCTCTACGCCGACATCGAGACCTGGCTCGTCGAGGACAACCCCTACCGCCGCCCGCTGCGGCCGCACGTGTTCAAATACCTCGACTTCCGGAAGCCGCTCACCCGTGACGAGCTGCTCACCTACACGAGCCTCACGGCCAGCCGCACGCTGCTCACCCTGTACGAGAGCGATTTCGTCCTGCTCCCGCGCCGCGATCTCGCCTCGAAGCGCGCCGATCTCGACGAGTTTTACGGGCGGCGCGCGCAGGTCCTCGGCGCCGTCGTGCGGCCGTGGCTCGAGTCGTACCTGTTCGGCTTCCTGGACGACACGATCTCGGTATCGGGGCGCTGGACGCTCGCCTCGATGAAAGAGTATTTCGAGAGCTTCCTCGCCGAGGAGCGGCAGCGCACCGCGTGTTCGATGGCGACCACCATCCTCGCCTCCGCGGACCCAGAGCACGCGGCCCGGACGTGCCTCCTCCAGCTCGCCGGGGATTTCCTCCTCGAATCGTCGGCGATGGGTCGGAACGTGGGCGGCCATTATGGGCCGCTCCAGTCGGAGATGTTCAAGATCCTCATCGACGAGCTCGGCTACGGCGTTCATCAGACCCGGCACAGCTCGCTCTACGAGGGCGCCCTGGAGAGCGTCGGCCTCGCCTCGACACCGCACACGTACTGGCAGTTTTACCTCGGCTCGTCGCTCCTCCTGAACAACTACTACAATTACGTCTGCCGCAACCACGGCCGGTTTTTCCGGTACGTCGGCGCGCTCTTCCAGGCCGAGACCGCCTTCATCGCGCTCTGCCGGCGCATGGCGGACACGCTCCGCCAGGTCTTCGGCTCGCGCGTCGACGTCCGCTACTTCCAGGAGCACGCCCATATCGATGGGCACCACAGCCGGATGGTCTACGACAAGATGATCCTGCCGGCCGTGGAGATGTTCGGCGAGGGGATCATCCCGGACATCGTACGAGGCTTCGAGGAGGGCAAGCTCATCACCGAGATCGCGACGCAGGACTTCATCGATCAGGTCGCCTGGTCCGACGGCAGCGCCCACTGGAAATCCCTGGCCCCGGCGATTCACCGGAACATCGAGCAGAGCCACGACAAACCGAAGGTGCAGCGGTTCGTCGAGCCACGCGGCGAGCTCTCGGTGACGCACGTGCACGACGGCGACGAGCTCTGCTTCATCCAGTCCGGCACCATGCGGTTCGTGACCGGGCACGAGCGGTCCGTATTGCTGCACGCGGGGGAGGGCACGGTGATCCGGCGCCATCGGCTGCACGGCGCGATCATCGAGTCCGACGAATGCACGTACGACATCCACTCGATCGGCGAGGTTCAACGATGGCTGTCGTGACGTTCGATCCGGGTCACGAGTGCTTCGTGATCGCGGGGAGCCTGCGCTTTTTTCTGAGCACGACGGACGGGCGCGTCTTTCACCTGCTGCGGGCGGCGTGCCCGCACCGCGGCGGGCCGCTGCACCTCGGGCGGCTCGACACGAACGCGGGCACGATTCGTTGTCCGTGGCACGACGGCGACGTCTCGCTCCGCTGCCTGCAGCGCGACGCCGCGCCGCTCGTCGTGCGCCCTGGCAGCGCCACGGCGGTCGTGCCGGATCCGGAAGGCGAGCCGATCACGGTCGACGGTCGCCTGGTCCTGGCGACGCGCCGTTGACCGGATCCCGCGCCGGGTGTAGGCTCGGCGCGTTCGGGTGGCGCCATGAAGGTCTTTCGGTAGCAACGCGGTCCTCTCGCCGGGCGGGTCCCTCCGCCGCCCGCGTTGCTTTCCCCGGCGCGCTCCATCGCCGTTCGTCCCGCGCTCCCATGGCGCGAGCGAGCGAGCCTTGCGTTCGACCTTCGCCCCGAGGACCTCATGGCGCCCCGTCTTCCGCTTACGATCAAGCTCACCCGCCGCGCCGTCGCGCGGCGCGACCTTTTCTGCGAGCTCGTCCAGAGAATCACCAAACCTTCCCAGGCCGAGGCGGCCTTCGTCTTTCATGCATTCGCGTTCAAGGCCGACGAACACGCATTCGCCTGCGAGCTCCTTTGCCGCCGCACCGAGCTCTGGCTCTTCCGCGCGAACCAGCGCGCCTTCTGCGGCGATTTTCTGGCCGTCGACATGTCGAACCCGCGGCGGGCGCGACGGCGGGCGTACGTGATCGAGCTGAAACGAGGGATGCCCGTGCGGATCGGCGGCGGCGCGGTGGGGCTCCAGCTCCAGAATGCCGACAGGGCCGTGAAAGCGCTCGCGCGGGAGCGGGGCTTGCTCGGGGACGAGGCCACGTGCGTCACCGTGTCGGGGGACGGGGCCGGCATCCTCGGGATGTTCACGTCACCGCGTCCGACGACGGAACACGCGTAAGGCGTCCTCGGTGAGCCACGCGGGGAGGGGCTCCGCGGCGATCTCCTCGAAGCTCTGGTCCAGGGCATCAAAAAATGCCTGGGTTGCACACGCGCGGCGCCACTCTCCCGCCCATACCACGACGTCCCCGACAAACGCTTCGAGGCACGCCTCGGCCATCGGATCCCCGAAGGGCGGCCAGCAGAGGAACAAGGCACGATCGCCGTGCTTTTGTACCATCTCGGGGCCGCCTTCCAGCACGTCGGTCCACGCGCGACCGCCCTCGAAATACATGTTTCGATACGTACCGTCGGGCGGCTCGTGATCGTACGCCACGACGTCCACGCCCATTTGCCGCAGCAGATAAGCCCAGTAGCCCGCCCCCGCGCCGATCTCGACGATCGGCGCGTGCGCGGCCAGAAGCTCTAATGCAGCCCGCGTCGGGATCGCGTAGGCGTACGCGGCTTTGAGGTCGAACATCTCGTCCCGTAGCTCCCAGAATCGGTCGTCGTCGTCGATCCCAGGGCGGTCCTCCCACCGTTGGAATTCGTCGAGGTAGGGGTTGTGAAGGGTTCCATCGCGGCTCGGCGCGGGCGGAACGTGGTGCACCGAATGACGCTGGTAGACGATCGATGGACCGCGGCGCGTGCGCCGCTCGGAGTCCACGGCCTCGAAGAGCGCCGCGAACCTCGAACGATCCTCGCCGTGCACGACCCCCGCGAGTGGATTCAGGCAGGAGCCATGCAATGCGCGGACGGCGCTGCGCCAATCACAATCGCCCGGGAGTCGCGCGAGATACGCCAGGATGGCCTGCGAAAGCTCGGTGTCGGACGGGCCTTCATTCGAGAGCACCGAAAGGAGCGTGGACAACG
Source organism: Polyangium mundeleinium (assembly GCF_028369105.1). Lineage (NCBI taxonomy): Bacteria > Pseudomonadati > Myxococcota > Polyangiales > Polyangiaceae > Polyangium > Polyangium mundeleinium. The sequence continues at coordinate 6,347,544 of NZ_JAQNDO010000001.1, forward strand.
TTCCGCTCGACGTGTCGACGTCGAGCGCACGCACGGCAGCGTTCCGCAGCTCGACCTCGACGTTTCCCTCGTCGATCATCACGAGGAGCAGGTGTTTTCCCTCCTCGCCCCCCGCTTCCACGCCGAGACGAACGGCCGCGCGCTGCAAGCGCACGGGAAACCCGGCGACACGGAGGGAGAACTCGGTGGCCGTCGTACGAAGGGCGGCGGTTCCTCGCGCCCGGATGGCGTCGTACACGCGTTCGAGCTCCTCGACCGATTTCGCCGCGCAAAGCTCGGCGACGAGGAAGTGGAGCGGGGCGGCGCTCATGTCTGCTTTGTAGCAGCCTTCTCCCGTCTCGCTCCAATGCGTGGCCGAGACCACGAGCGCGCGTCGAAATCATGCTCGCGGCTGGGGCAAAATGACAGTGGTGCTGTATGAGACCGCGCCCTACGGGAGAAGTCATGGCAAAGTCGACGCGTTGGCCCCGGTTGTCTCGTGGTTCGGATCTGGCCCAGCCGCTCTCCGGTAGGCCGGCGGCGGTCGACGCGACCCTCGTGGTCGCGCCCCGCGGCCTGTACGTCGCGGTCTTCGACGCCCTCCCTCCCGCCGACGAGAACGAACGCGACGACAAGGACGCGCTCCGGGTCCGCGTCTTCTCCCACGATAAGCGCAGCTTCACCGAGGTCCTCGTGCACACGCCGGCGCGCACCGGGTATCGCTTCGGCGACGCGCGGCTCGGAAAGGCGGCGGTCTCGGATGCCGGCGTCGTGGCCTTCGCCGTGGGCGACCGGATCCATGTCGTCCGCCCCGGCGGAGGCGCGTCGCAGATCGAGGCGCCCGGCGCGTGGCCCTTCTTTGATCCCCTCGCGCCCGAGCGGCTGCGCCTCGTCGTGCGCCGCGACGGTGGTGAGGTCATCGAGACACACGACACGAACACGAAGACCCTCGTCGACACGCTCCGCATCGGCAACAGCGGAAACCTCCCGCCCCAGGTCGATCCGGCGACCGGCGATGTCCTGCTCTACGACGGCTGGTACGCGCGTGACGGCGGCGCCTTCGTCCCGAGCCGTGGGGGCGACGGCCCCGGCGATGTGCTCCGCGTCGGCGGTGGCACGCTCTACCTCGGCCGGGACGTCGAGCAACCTGACGCCACGCAACGCCGCGGCCGCGACGGCGGGGAGCTCCCGGTGCCCGAGGCATTCCAGGCCTGGCGACGCGCGGACGTCTGGCGCGCGCGGAACCCGATGCTCGCGAGCGTCGACGGCCGCTGGATCCTCGGCCGTTCTACCGGCAAGAACACGATCTTCGACGCGGAGCACCTCACGCCGGAAGCGCTGCCCGTGGTGCCGCCCCAGCACACCCTCATCGGCCCCGGGATCTGGGCGCTCCTCGACGAGCACCTGGCGATCGCGTCGCGCTTTGGCCTCTTTCTCGTCGACCTGCGCACGGGGCGGCCGATCGGCGATGGGCCGGTCGCGTTGCTCGGCCTCGCGCTCGCCGGCGAGCGTGTCGTCACGCTTCATGAAGACGGCGTCCGCGTCGACGGCGGCGCGCCCATCCCGGTCACGCCGGCCGTCGAACCCGCCCTCGATGGGCTCCGGATCTCGCCCCGCGGCCGCTATGCAGCGGTGCGCTGCGGCAATGCCGGCTTCCCGGTGGTGATCCTCGATCTCGCCGAGGCTCGCGAGGTGCGGCGGATCGAGCCCGCCGCGTTCGTCGCGTGGATCGACGAGGATCGGCTCGCCGTCCACGGATCCACCGGTCTGCGCGTGCTCGACGTGACGACCGGCGTTATCACGGCCCTCGGCGATCTCCCTGGATCCGCCTGCCTCGGCAGCGACGGCGCGGGCCGGTTTTTCGTCGGCACCGACACCACGCTCGTCGAGCGCGACGCCAGCGGCGCGGTCCTGCGCACGCTCACGGTCCCGAAGAAGCTCAAGGGCTACACGTGGCCCTCGGAGCTCGTCGTCCACGGGAGCGAAGTCTACGCGCTCGCGAGGTGCCGCATCTTCCGCTGGGATGCGGCCGGCAACTGCGAGCGCCTCAATGCACTCGAAAACGGCGTCGGGGGCGCGAAGACGGATCCGAAGTTCTCCGACGGCCCGCTGCGCAGCGTGGCCGTGAGCCACGACGGCCGCTGGCTCGCCGTGACCGCGAAGACGAAGAGCCACGCGCTCGGCGTCGTCCTCTGCGATCACGAGGGCACGATCGTCGGGTGGACCGGCCCGATCTTCGGCCGCCGGAGCGTCCACGCCGAGCGCGCCTTCTGCGCCTTCCGCGGCAATACGCTCGTCGTCGGCACCGAGCACGGCGACGTCGGCGTGTATACGCTGCCTGCCTGAGAGATTGGGATCTCCGCAGATCACGCAATCTCCTTCCAGTACATGTCGTACGACGAGGAGACGTCGCCATTGATCCGCGACGAAAGGTCGTCGTACACGCGCGTCACGAGGACGCCGCTCGGCGCGCAGAGCGCCCGCAGCCGATGCACGGTGCGCCCTCGCTGCGTCGTGTACTCCGGCGGCAGCGGGCCCGCGCCGCCGTACCGCGCGGCGATCGCGACGAGGCGGATGCCGAGCGGCCGGCAGAGCGCTTGCTCGATGGCCTCGACGATTGCAAAACGCAGCCATGGGAGCTGGCGGCGCAAATAGAGGCCGTTCAAGAGCAGCGCGGGGCGATCCTCGCAGAGCCCGAAGCCCCCAAACACGAACCCTTGCGCCTCGGCCACGCCCGCGTGAGGCGCGCGCACGAGCTGAAAGCAGAAGGAGAGCGGGTCCTTCCAGAGCGAGAGCACCATGTGCTTGGTGCTCTTTTCGTCTCCGCACCTGTACATCCAGCTCGTGCTGTTGAAGCAGCAGGGCACGCAGTCGGCGAAACGCAAGAACGCCAGGAAATCGCGCCGTTTGTCCAGGTACCGCAGCGTGAGGATGCCGCTCGATCCAAGGGGCAGCGGGCGCGCGAGCGCGGGCACGGGCGGCGCGCCCTGGACGAGCGCCTGCACGGCGTGCTCGGCGCCGGGCAAATGCCGACGAAGGCGCAGGATCGGGCCGCCGGCGACGACGCCGACGTCCTTTTGGAGTTGATCCACGAGGTCCGCCCAATCGCTGGGACTCCAGACCTCCGCGTGGCGTCCCGGCGATACGGGGCAAACAGCGGAGAGCAGCCGCATCCGCTCCGGCGCCTCGACGAGACCACGCACGAAGTCCTCGACATCCCCTCGGAGCAACGTCTCCCGATGTTCGAGGATCTGTCGCACCCGTGCTTCGCCGGTTGCCGGCAGATCGGGCGTGTCCACGAGCGCCAGCACCTCAGGGCCGGGGGGCGTGCCGACGTCGCGCGTGAACGTCCGCACGAAGTCGGCGAGCCACGCGGAAGCCTGATCGCCGAGGCGCTCGGTGAGGTGCGTGAAGGCGCGGTCGTGCGCGCTCCCGGTGCCGGGCGGGAAGAGGCCCTGCTCCTCGATCTGCTCCGCGGCCCAGGGCGCCTGCCGATCCCGCGCGAAGACCTCGTACCGCTCGACGAAGACCTCCGTCGCGCGCTGCGGAGCGAGCGCGGCGAGCGCGTGGAACAGGGCTTTTCGAAGCTGCGAATGCCCGCCACGTTCCATGGATCGCACGAGCGCGCGGTGCTGGATGGTGGTGGCCTGCTCTCCGCCGAGGTTCTGGAGGCACCGAATGCGCGACATCGTGGCGACATGCGCCTCCTCGCCGCGCACGGGATCCATGTCGAGCACGCGGCGCAGGTGGGCGCGGGCCGCGTCGATCAGCGCCACGCGGCGCCGTTTGCGGCTGCTCGTGAGCGAGATCCCCTCGTCGTAATGGGCGCGCGCGGCGCCGAGGGCGTCGCGGAAACGGGGATCACGACGACAACGATCCCAGCTCGACGCAGGGCCGAGCACGCCGAGCGCGAAGGCCGCCTCGGGCGTGACGGGCCCGTCGCCGTCGAGATCGGCGAGCGTGTCCCTCTGCGTGGGAGCGTTCCGGAGGAGAGCAAGGCATTGCTCCGTGATCCACGTGGCGTTGATCTTTTGCTCCTTCCACCAGCGCACCACGTGCGGCTCTCCTTTGTCGGGAAAAAGCAGGTCGTTCCAGTGTTCGGTAGGAAGCAACGCGCGCCGCAGCGAAGCATCCTCGAAGGCGCGATCCACGAGCTCGCGCGGGAGCAGCTCGTCGCGATCGTCGTCCGTGCGCCCGCAATAGAGCGCGATCCGCAGGAGCCATGCTTCGCGGGCCAGCGTGGTCTCCATCGGCTCGGGCTCGCCTGCGAGGAAAGGTGCGTGCGCCGCCGCGCGCCGCGGCGGGACGAGCAACGTCGTCGGCAGGGCACAGACGCGTTTTTCGGCGCGGCGCGCGAAGCCCGCATCGAGGTCGAGGCGCGCGAGCAAGAGCTGGATCGCAGGCCCGAGCGCGGGATCGTCCACACGCTGGAGCCTGCGCCGCGCCGAAAGCCGCTCGCCCTGATCGGCGTGGAAGGCCGCAATCGCGAGCTCGGCGCGGCCTCGCAAGTATCGCCCCGGCGCGTGCACGAGCAGCGCCTCGGCGTGGTCCACGCGTTTTGCATGAAGCGCCGCGCCGATCGCGCCGAGCCATCCATGGCTCCACGCGTTGCGATGGCGCACGGCGCGCAGGAGCGCGAGGACCCCCGCGGGCCCGCGCTCCGGATACCTTGCCATCGCCCATAAAGCGCGCGCCTCTTGCCCTGCGCTTCCCTCGATCCGCGGGACCAGGGCCTCGACGAGGGGGAGCGCGTCCCCGCCCATGACGAGCAGCTCCCGCACGAGCGGCAACGACGGTCGATACAGCCGCGCCTCCTCCAGCGAATCGAGGTTTCCCACGAACGAACACGCGCGCTCGCGCCCCGTATGATGCTCGAGTCCATCCTCGATCCGCGCGAGGGCACGCGCGCGCACCGTGCCCTCGGGCAAGGCCTTCGCGCGTTCGAGCGCCTCTTGCCGCCGGCCGCTCGCAAGCTCGACGCTGAACCGATGGAGCCGCGCGGCTTCGACGCTACCAAAAAGCCCTTCCGCGCGCGCGGCGATGCGCGCGAGCCCCCGCGGCGTGAGGTTTTCCTCGGCGGCGAGCCGCTCCTCCAGATACGTCACGAGCAGCGCTCCCGCCGGGCCCGCCTCACAACCCTCGCGCGCGCCGAGGAGCGTGCGGAGCGCCGCGAGGATCCCCCCGGAGAGCTCGCCTTCGCGGGTCGGGGCGCCCAGATATCGCCGCTCCAGCGCGCGCGCAGCGGCGGCGAGGTGAATCAAAACGACGGCGCGCACGGCGGGCCGACGGAGCTCTGCGGACACGGATACCATTCGACGGACAAAAACGATCCCACGCGCCATCGAGCCCGTCGCAAACGGGTTCGACGCGCCATAGACGGAGTCCATGCGCTCCTCCTTCGGGGCGGAGGCGGACGCATGGCGCGCACGCGTGACGCGGCGTCGAATGGCCAGCAGCTCACGTGCAGCGCGCAAACGTCCCCGTCCGCCCTGGGTACGAGAGACACCAGGGGCGACGATGAGGAGGGACGACCCGCGCTTACACGAAGAAGAAGAGCATGGCGGCGGCGGGAGTTTGCAGGCGGGAAGGGCGTGTTGTCAAGCGCTGCCGCGGTCGCCTGCGTGCTGCGACGCTCGCGCCCTGGTTGGCCCTCGGGCGCGCCACGGCTACCATGCGCGTCCCCCATGAAGGCGACCTTCGATCTCTCGGCCCACCAAGCGCGGCGTATTGCTCTGGCAGCACAAGGGTTTGCCGAAGCGCGGCCGGCGAGCGTGAACCGGCGTCACTTCGCGAAGACGGCGGAGCGGCTGGGCGTGATCCAGCTCGACAGCGTCAATGTCGTCGTTCGGACCCACTACCTGCCCGCCTTCTCGCGGCTCGGCGTGTATCCGCAGGCGCTCCTGGAGAAGGAGGCCTGGGGGAAGAAGCGCTCGCTCTTCGAATACTGGGGGCACGAGGCCTCGCTCCTGCCGCTCGCGCTCCAGCCCTTGCTCCGATGGCGCATGGCACGCGCGGAGGCGGGCGAGCAATGGGGCAACCTCGCGCGTTTCGGCAAGGAGCGGCGCGCGTACATCAAGAGCGTGCTCGCCGAAATCGAGAAACGGGGTCCGGTGACGGGCGGCGACTTCGCCACCGGCCCGCGCGGCGCGGCGGGCTGGTGGTCGTGGTCCGACGGCAAGCGCGCGCTCGAATGGTTGTTTTGGGCCGGCTACGTCACGACCGCCACGCGGCGTGGCTTCGAGCGGGTCTACGATCTGACCGAGCGGGTCCTGCCTGCCGAGATCCACGGCATGCCCACGCCGCCCGAGGCCGACGCCCAGCGTGCGCTCGTCCGCATCGCGGCGCGGGCCATGGGCGTCGCGACCGAGGCCGACCTGCGCGATTATTTTCGCCTTCCTTTGCAGGGTGCTCGCACCCGCGTGCAAGAGCTCGTCGAGGCCGGCGAGCTCCTGCCCGTCAAGGTCGAGGGTTTTTCCAAGCCGGCCTACCTGCATCCCGAGGCGCAGACGCCGCGCCGGATCGCCGCCCGCGCATTGCTCTCGCCGTTCGACAACCTCATCTGGTTTCGCGACCGCACGGAGCGGCTCTTCGGGGTGAAGATCCGGCTGGAGATCTATACCCCGGCCGAGAAGCGCACCCACGGGTATTACGTTTTGCCCTTCCTCGAAGGCGACACCATCACGGCGCGGGTGGACCTGAAAGCCGACCGCAAAGAGAAGGTGCTGCGGGTGCAGGCCTCCCACACCGAGCCCGGCGCGGGCCCGGACACGCCCGACGTCCTGGCGGCGGAGCTTTCCCATATGGCCGCGTGGCTCGGCATGGAGCGCGTCGAGGTGGTGAAACGGGGAAACCTCGCGGGGGCGCTCAAATCCGCTTTGAAGGGGCTCTCTGCGTGACGACGACTATCCGTTCTCGCCGAGCGCGAGCGGCTCGCGGGCTGCGATCCATTCGGAGGGAATCGACGCGCGCCCGGCCGACAGCGCCACCACGCCGCCCGCCATCGCGCACGTCGTGTCCCGATCCCCGAGGCCGCTGACCGTCGTCCAGAGCGCCTCCTCGTAGCTGTCGAGGTGCCGCGCCGCGCACCAGAGCGCGAACGGAACCGTGTCCCAGGAGAGCACACGGTACCCCGATCCGAGCGCGCTCGCCGCGGCCTGGGGATTGATGTCGAGCGGGATCGTCAATGCATTCGCCAGACCGTCCTTCGTCTCGCCGTCGGGCGTATGGCGGAAGGCCGCGCGCAGCAGGGCCTCGCCCGATCGGGCCTCTTTTCCCGTGCCCATGTGCCACGCGACCGCGGCCGCGACGGCCACCGCGACCGCGCCGGCCTGGCCATCCGGGTGCGCATGCGTGACCTCGGCCGAGGCTTTGGCCTGCCGCACGACCTCGTCGAGATCGTCGGCGAAATACGCCCCGAGGGGCGCGACGCGCATGGCCCCGCCATTGCCCATCGATCCCGTTCCGCCGAAGACGGCCTTCGCCGTGAACTGCCACGGGATTTCGGTGAGGATGTTCCGCAGGATCTCGTGGGCCGCGCCGCCGTACCCACGATGCGGCTCGGCGCCGTACCGTCGCGCGAACACGCGGGCCAGCACGTCTTGATCGATCGTCCCGTGGCGCTCGAGCACCTCGACGATGCCCAGGGCCATCACGGTGTCGTCGGTGTACGCCCACGGAGCGGCGGGAACGGCGCGCTCGCCGTTCAGGCGCTCGACGTGGTCGGGGTGCACGAAAAAACGCTCTCCAAAGGCGTCCCCCGTGGAGAGGCCGTCGAGGGCGAGGAGGGCGCGTTCCATGCGGGATGCGTGGTCTGTGGGGCGGCTCATGGGGGGAAGGATACCTCAGGCGCTCCGCCGAGCGGTCCAGGTGATTCCGCAAAAGGTCCAGGCGCGCCCCGTCCCGGGTCCACGCGCGGCTCCGTCGACTTCACGCGCGCCGTCCTCGGCTCCGTGCGGCCGCCTTGGGAAGTCCACGCGTTCGGCGGAGAGCCGCACGCGCTCCCGGCGCAACCCCACGCATGGCTTCGCCGACCCCCAACCGCTCGCCCCTCGGGTCCAGGCGCTACGTGCACACCCCTCGCACGATCCCGGGCCAGGTCCACGCGCTCCCCGGTCAGGTCCACGCGCTCCCCGGTCAGGTCCACGCGTTCCCCGGTCAGGTCCACGCGGGCGGCGGTGAACCCCACAACGTTCCGCATCCACCACACGCGGTCCCGGGTCACCTCCACGCGCCCTTGGCTCGGGTCCATGCGCCTCTCACCTGAGCACGCGTACGCCCGCTCCCAGCAGGGAGCCTCCCGGCGGTCGACTCACGGTGCGTCTCCGCCGTCTCCGCCGCTCTGTCTTGCTTTCCACTCCCTCTCCCTCTTCGACGGCATCCCTTGGGTCATCGCCGCGAGCGCGCGCATGCTCTCTCCCAGCGAGTCCCGGACGGGCAGCTCGACGGCAAAGTCCTCCGCCCCCGCCTCCGCGACGCGCCGCCACTTCTCGTCGACCGGCTGTCCCACCTTCTCCGAAAGCTCGACCAGCCGAGGCAAGTAATAGGGAATGCCGGATGCGTATCTCGAATCCTGATGGCTGAACGCCTCTTCGAAAGCCTCCAGGGCTTCCCGATGCCTCCCGATCGCTTGCAAGATGCTCGCTTTCGTGCTGCCGACGAACCATCGATCCGTGACGTTCTCGAAGCCAAGCAGGGCCCACGCTTCGCAGGCTTGCAGTGCTTCCTCGTACCTGCCGGCTTCATAAAGGATGTGGGCGCGCTCCGAGGCGACGCTTCGAGCCAGCCATCCCGTGTGATCGCGATGGCGATTTGCTTCCCATATAGCATCCAGACAAGCCAAGGCCTCATCATACTGTCCACGTCTCGCCAAATCGAGCCTGTGCAGGAGTTGATCCTCGCTCGCGTCTTGCACGGCCATGCGGTCGAGGCAGCTGGCACAGAGCATCTCGTCGAAGCCGCCACGCGTGTATCTCTGAATGGCCCGATGTTTGTGGCAGAGCGTGCACAGTGGAGTGATCTCGGAGGGCGGCTGCATGAGCATTTACTCCTGGATAGGGATCAGTTCGGGAAATAGCCAGGCGGTGGACACTTATACATGGGCCACTCCCCGCTATCCTTTAGACACTCGCGAAAACATGCATTACATTCCTTGCGGTCGCCGAACCTCCGCCTGTTCCACCACGGTTGCGATGTATTGTTGAGACATTCGTACAACCGCGGATAACACTTATCTTCCACCTCCTTCGGCCACTTTTCGATCGCTTCGACCGCCTCCTCCACCACATGCGCCGTGACAGCCACGACGATCGTTACCCCTGCTGCGACGAGCACGATCGGGATCAGGTTCACGGCGGCACCAGCCACCGCGGCCGCGGGGTGCCCCAGGGGAGTCCGTCCCTCCGGAGAGACGCTGCCGCCGTAGACCGGCCCCGCGGCCCGCAGCGGCGTGACGACCCCAGGCAACGACATGCCACGGAGCGCATCCTCCATGCACGACACGATCTCCCGATCGTCGATCATCGACTCCCGGACCTTGGCCTTGTCGACCCGACCATCCGCCCTCACGTCGACGTCGAACATGATGGCGTAGTGCGTGTCCGTCAGCCGAGCCGCGCCATGTTCCGCGCACGCGCTGAGCGCAGCGACCGTCGCCGCAGGGACCGACGGGCCGTCGCCCGAACCATGCGCGCGGGGCCGCGGGTTCCCCAGGGGGCCGCTGCCGCAGCCGAGCGGCAGGAAGACAAAGCCCAACCCGAGCGTGAGCCCCAAGGACGCCGTAAGCCTCGTTGCTACCAAGCCCATGTTGGGCAGTGTACGGTCTCACCCCCGAGCGAAAAAATAGGGGGGACTTCGTCCTGTTCCTCAGGAGGCTCCTGGACGGTTCACGAGATGACGTCTCGTCACCGCACAGCACTCGCCGTGCCCGCCGTCGCGGCGCGGTAGGCCGCGACGCCCTTCTGCCAGTCGGCGACGGCGTCCACCTGCCGGAGCGCGGCTTCGAGCGCGGCTTGCTCGCGCAGGTTCACGAGCAGGAGCGTGCCTTCGCCGAGCTCGAAGCGCCGGAGCTCCTGCTCGGCGAGCTTGCGCGCGACGTCGAGCTCGGTGCGCGCCACCGTCGCGCGCTGCTCGGCCGCTGCGAGCGCCGAGGCGGCGTCGCGCACGTCGGCCACGATGCGATCCCGCTGCAGCCGCGCCTGGGCCTCGATACGCGAGACCTGCGCCGCCGCCGCTTGCTCGCGTCCGCTGGCGACGCGGTTGAGCAGCGGGATGTCGACCACGACGGCGGCTTCGAGCACGGGCTTCGCTTGCTTGGGATCCCCCGGGCCGAGGTCCTGCGAGCCCACGATCACGAGGTCGATCGCGGGGCGCTTCTGGTTCTCGGCCCAGCGACGCTCGACCTCGGCTTGCTCTTTCTGCGCGTCGAGGCGCTTGAGCTCCGGCCTGCGCTCGATCGCCTCCCGCTCGTCCGCGCGGACGCGCGCGAGGTCGAGCGGCGTGGGCTCGGGCAGGCTCCTCGGGAGCCGCGAGGGCTCGGGCAGGAGGGCCGAACCATCCTGGGCACGCAAAAAGAGCGAGAGCTCGATGGCCGCCTGTTCGAGCGCGCGCTGCGTGGAGACGATCTGCGCCCTGCGCTGGAGGATCACGCGCTGGTTTTCCTGCCGCTCGAACGCGGGGACGTCGCCCGCCTCCACGCGGCGCGCGAGCGCCTCGTCGCGGACGAGCGCGAGGTCGAGCCACGTGCGCGCGACGGCGAGCCGCTGGCCCGCGGCGACCCAGTCCCAGTAACGGAACGAGGCGACACGCGTGGCCTCGATGCGCTGCTGATCGGCGCCCTGGGTCGCCGCGTCGACGCCGAGCTCGGCGCGCTGGATGTTCGCGCGGCGCCGATCGATCGGGCCGTCGCGCCAGATGTTGACGCGCGCCCCGGCGCGCACCTCGCCGTACTCGTTCGTCGCGAGCTTGCCGTCGTAGACCGGGTAGTCGCCGCGGCCGATGCGGTAGCCGGCGAAGACGCTGGACCCCCACCACGGGAGCGGCTGCTCGACGAACGTGTCGAGCCGCTGGGAGGGATACCCCCCGATCGGGATCACGGCCGCGGTCGTTCGCCAGGAAGGATCAAACCCGCCCGATGCCGCCATCCGCTCGGCCTCGGCCGCGGCGCGCTCCTGCGCTGCCGCCAGGATGAGCGGGAAGCGCTGCTCGACCGAACGGATGAGCTCCTCCAGGCGGAGCTCTCCGGCGCTCGTCGAGGCCGTCGTCGCGGGGCCCTCGGGCGCCCGCGCGGACGTGGTCGCGTCCGTGGCCGCCGAGGGCGTCTGCCCCCTCGCGACGCCCGGCCACGTGAGCGCGAGCGCGAGCGCGAGGCCGTGGGCGAGGGTTCGTACGGGGTTCGTCACTTGCCGCCTCCCTTCTTCGTGTCGTCCTTGGACCCGTCCGCGGGCGGCGCGGGCCACTGGGGGGGGAACCCGTTGAACTGGCGCCAGAGCTCGTAGCCGAGCGAGACGCGGTCGAGCAGGATCCAGCCGTTCGCGCGCGTGCCCTGCCGCAGGTATTGCTTGCCGGGCCAGGGCTCGTCGCCGCTGGACACGACGACCACGCGGAACTTGCCGGCGCCGTCGTCCGTGGCGTCGACGAACGCGACCTCGCCGCCGTAGGTCCCGACGGCGGCCGAGGGCCAGCCGGAGAACTGAATCGCGGGCCACCCCTCGAACTGCAGGCGCACCTTGCGCCCCGGCGTGACGAGGTTGACGTCGTTGCCGTCGACCCAGAGCTCGACGGCCGCGTCGTCGGTGTCGGGGACGAGCACCGCCAGGACCTCGCCCGACTTGATCATCTCCCCGCCTTGTTTGGCGACGACCCGCAGGACCGTGCCCGCGCGCGGCGCCTTCACGCTCTGGGTGAGCTGCCGGGCGAGCCGCACCTCCATGCGCGCGAGCTCCGCGGTCGCCACCGCGATCTCGGCCTCGGCGGTGGCGCGCGACGCCGCGGCGTCGTTGATGGACGCGCTCGCGTCGTTCTTGATCTTGGAGAGGTCCGCGGCGAGCGCAGCCTCCTCCGCGCGGGCCGCCGAGAGCGCGGCGTCGGCGCGATCCTTGTCGGTGCGCGCGCGCGCCTCCTCGAGCTCGGCGAGCTCGACCTGCCGCTTCGACGAGAGCCCCTCCTCGAAGAGCGAGCGCTGCCGGTTCAAGTTGAGCTCGGCCGTCTTGTGCGTGGCCTTCGCCGCGACGATCGCCTGCTCGGCGGCGCGCGTGCGGTCCTTGGCCATCTTCACGCGGGACGAGGCCGCGGCGAGCGCGCTGTCGCGGGAGGACGCGAGCGACTCGATGCGGCTCTCGACGGCGCCGGTGCGCGCGCGGGCCGCCTCGATGCGCGCGTCGACCGCGGCCTTCTCGCGTTCGAGGCGCGGGACGATCTCGGGATCGTTGTCGGAGATGTCGGCGATCGGCGCGCCCTCCTCGACGTGGTCGCCTTCGTTCACGTACCAGCGGACGACGCGGCCCTCGACGGGCGCCTCGATCGTCTGCTGGCGGTCGAGCGGGGCGAAGGCGATCACCCGCCCGTGCGCGGGCGAGTTCTGCTGCCAGGGCACCCCCACGAGGGCGACGGCGACGAGCGCGAGGAGCGCGATCAGCATCCGCGCGATCGTGCGCGTCAGCCGCGGCGCCCGGACGAGGCGCAGCACGTCGCTCTCGCCTTCGAGGGCCATCGTCGGGTAGGGCTTCGAGCGTTCGGGCATGGGGATCTCGTTCTCTTGCATGCGCCCGTTCAAGGGAGGTCTCCCGCGCGCAGGGGGCGCACCCTGCCCGCGTCGAGCATGAAGATCTCGTCGCAGCTCCGGAGGACGTCGCGGTCGTGCGTGACGACGAGCGCTGTCCAGGGCGCCTTGCGGTCGAGCAGCGCGGCCTGGATCACCTTGCGCGACGCGGGATCGAGCTCCGCGAGCGCCGTGTCGAGCACGACGAAGCGGGGCCGGCCGGCGATGACGCGGGCCACGCAGAGGCGCATGGCCTGCCCGCGCGAGAGGAGGGGCCCGCCCGTCGGCAGGTGCGTCTCCAGCCCCTCGGGCAGCGCCGCGACGTACGCCCAGAGCCCCACCGCTTCGAGCGCCGCGCGTACGTCCCGTGTCTGCACCCCGGGCCGGCCCACGCGCACGTTCTCCGCGATCGTGCCGTCGAAAATCTCGACGTCGCGGATGGGCGCGATGAACTCCCGCAGCAAACCGAGATCGATGTCGCGCATATCCATGCCGTCGACGTCGATGCGCCCGCGCGTGGGCGCGCGCAGCCCGTACAAAATCTGGACGAGCGTGCTTTTCCCGGCGCCGCTCGGGCCCACGACGGCCACCCGCGCGCCGGGCTCCAGGCTGAGCGAGACGTTCTCGAGGAGCGGCTCCTTGCCAGGGTACGCGAACCCGACGTCGACGAGCTGCACGCGCGCGCCCTTCTCGCTCGGCGGGACCTGCGCGCCGCCGGGCACCTCCAGGGGCAAATCGACGAGCTGACCGAGTTTGTCCACGCCTGCGAGCAGGTCGTAAAAACTCTCCAGCGTTTTGCCGAACTTCGCGATGCCGGCCACGACCGTGGTCACGATCAGCTCCGCCGCGACGAGCTGGCCGAGCGTCAGTTTGCCACCCATGACGAGCCAGCCGCCGACCCCGAGCAGCGCAGCGCTGGCGGTCGCCTGCACCACGAGGGATCCCGCGATCTGCCGAAACAGCACCTTCCAGTGCTTCTGGCGCGCGCCGAGCCACGTGTGGAGCAGGTCCTCGGCGCGGGCGCGCGCGAAGCCCGCGGCGCCCCCTGAGCGGAACGCGGCCGGGTGGCGTGCCATCTCCTCCAGCCACGCCGCGACCGCGTACTTCGCCTTCGACTCCTTCACGGCGGTGTGCACCGCGCCGCGCCCGAGCCCGAACACGACGAACGACACGGCGAGCACGAGCGCGACGTCGAACGCGAGCAGGAGCGGGTGGTAAAACGCGAGCACGAGCATGCCCACGGCCGTCTGCAAGACGATGGAGACGCCGTCGACGAGGAGCGTCGCGGCGCCCTTCTGCACCGTGAGCACGTCGAAGAAGCGATTCACGAGCTCCGGCCCGTACGTCCCCCCGAGCGCGTCCGATCGGACGCGCGGCAGCCGGTGGGCGAGGTCCACCGCGACACGCACGAAGATGCGCTGCTGGATACGCTCGACGACCCACGCCCAGAGCGCGCGCAGAATGCCGGCAAACGCGAGCGCGACGAAGACCAGCAAGGTCAGGACGACGAGGGGTTGGAGCATCCCGCCGAACGCGACCGTGTTTACCAGCGCCTGCACGCCAATGGGCGCGGCGAGCGACACGATGCCCACGCCGATCGCGTAGACGAGGGCGACGCCGATGTCGTCGCGCTCGAGGCGCAGCAAGGAGACGAGCCTTTTCCATGGCGAGGGCGCGCCGGGGCCGTGACCCCCGCCGCCGCCGAGCGTCCTCAAGGGTTCGAGGGGATCGGCGATGGCCCACGTCACGGCCTCGGCCTGGCTCGCCGCGCCCACGATCGCCGCGAGCCTCTCGGGCCCGGCCCACGTGGGCTTGTCCGCGCCGCCCGCGGGCACCACGAACACCGCGCCGGGGCGCTGCGCGACGATGCCCACGGCGTACACGGGTCCGTTCGCGCCGGCCGCCAGCGACACCGCCGGCACGAGCGCGCGCGCGCCGGCCACGGCGTCCACGCTCGATCGGCGGAGGGTGCGGATGCGCAGGCCGACCATGACGCCCGCGCGCGCGAGCTCGTCGAACCAGGCGTCCGGTCCCACGAACGCCTTCTCCTGCCGGGCCTCGTCGAGCGCTCGGCGCGCCGTGGAGCGGTCGACCTCGACGCTGGTGTTCGTGCCCAGGAACTCGAGCGCTTGGAGCAGGGGCTCCGTGAGGTCGGCGTCGCAGGCGGCCTTCACCGCGGCCGAGCGCTCGTCCGAGGACAGAGGCGGGGTCGCTTCCAGTGTCTCCGACGGCGGGGGCTGCGAGGGACGGGGAGGGGGCGGGACGATGTCCGGGTAGGTCACGGGTGCCCCGCCCTTTTCACCTCCCGTGCCAGCCGCGGACGAGCCTCCCGCCGGCCGTTCTGCGGCGCTTCGCCCCAAACACCGTGCGACGCCCGATCCCAGGTGCGACCTTGTGTCGCACGGGGAAGGTCACTCCTCCTCGCCGAGCCAACGCTGGATCGTGCGGCGGTTGATCCCGAGCGCGGCCGCGGCGCGGACCTTGTTGCCGCCGAAGCGCTCGAGCACGTGCTTCACATAGGCGCGGTCCACCTCTTCGAGGGTCATCATGCGTTCGGCGGCGCTCGCGAAGAGGTCGGGCGTGCTCGGCTTCTGGACCGTGGGCGGCAGATCGTCGGGGCTGATCCACTCGTCCTGGGCGAGGGCGACCGCGCGCTCGACCGCGTTCTCCAGCTCGCGCACGTTGCCCGGCCAGTCGTAGGCCATGAGCACGCGCGCCGCCGCGCCCGAAAAACCCTGGAGCGAGCGCCCCGCGCGCGCCTTCGCGCGCCCGAGGAAGTGCTCGGCGAGCGGCAGGATGTCCTCGGGCCGGTCGCGCAAGGGCGGGATCGCGATCTCGATGACGGCGAGGCGATAGAAGAGGTCCTCGCGGAACCGGCCCTCCTTCACGGCCTTGCGCAGGTCGTGGTTCGTCGCGGCCACCACGCGCGCGTCGACGGGCACGCTGCGCGTCGCGCCGAGCGGCCGCACCTCGCGCTCCTCGAGCACCCGCAGGATCTTCGCCTGGAGCACGAGCGGAAGATCCCCGATCTCGTCGAGGAAGAGCGTGCCCCCGTCCGCCTCGACGAAGATGCCCTTCTTGTCCTGCCGCGCGTCCGTGAAGGCGCCCTTCTTGTACCCGAAGAGCTCGCTCTCCAGCAGCGTCTCGGGGATCGCCGCCGCGTTCACCGCGATGAAGGGGGCCTCCTTGCGCCGGCTCGCCTCGTGGAGCGCGCGCGCGACGAGCTCCTTGCCGCTGCCGCTCGGCCCCGTCACGAGCACCGTCGCAGGGGCGTCGGCGACGCGCCGCACGACGCTCGTGATGTCTGCGAGCGCGCGGCTCTTGCCGATGATGCCGCGCAGCGCGCTCTCGGTCGCGAGCGCCCCGCGCAGCGCCTCGACCTCGCCCCGGAGCCGCCGGGCCTCCATGGCCCGATCGAGCGCGACGGCGAGGACCGCCGGCTCGACGGGCTTCGTGAGGAAATCGTAAGCCCCTTGGCGCACCGCGCGGACCGCGATCTCGATGCTCCCGAAGGCCGTGATCGCGAGGATCACGATGCGCGGATCGGCCTTGCGGGTCCACTCGATGAGGTCGATGCCGCTGCCGTCCGGCAGGCGCATGTCCGTCAGGAGGATTTCCACGTCGCCCGCCTCGATCCGCGCGCGGCCCTCGGCGATCGTGGCCGCCCGCGACGCGCGCAGGCCGCGTTTCTCGGCGATGCCGACGAAGAGCTCGGCGAGGGGTGCGTCGTCCTCCACCACGAGCAGGTTCATCGGGGTGCGCTTCGCTGGTTCCATCCGGTCCTCGTGGCGTTCGAGTGTGGCACGACACCGCCGATTCACCCCCCGAGAACGGTTCTGGCACACCTGACCCGGCGCAACCCGCTGGATCCGCGTCCGGCTGGCGACGGCGCGGCGCCGTTGGCGCGGGTTGGTGCCACTTCAGACCGCGTGGCCGCCCTTGGGGGCCCCCTCGCATCCGAGGGGGCTCGCGGGAACGTTTGTCCGGGGGTTTGTCTTGACACTGGGCCTGTGGTAGGGACGTTGGAACATCCCTCATGCGCGAGTAAGGGAGGAAGCTGTGCCCCGACGAACCGAAGCGAAGCCATTCTGCCGGAAGGTTGGCGCTCGTATCCACGAGCTACGAAAAGAGCGCGGCATGTCCTTGCAGGACCTCGCCGTCGCTTCCGCGACATCCAAAGGCCACCTGTCGAGCATCGAGCAGGGCCTCGCGGCGATCACCATCGAGACGGTCGAGCGCATGGCACGCGCGCTCGACGTCCCCCCCTTTTGCATCATGACCTTCCCGGCGGACGACGAGGTGAATCGTATCGCGGATCTCGCTCGCAAGGTGCCGAAGGGCGAGCGCCGGAAGCTTCGGAAGGAACTCGAAGCGCGCGCGACGCACGAGCCTGCGACGTAAGCGCGGCGCCACGCAGAGGGCGGATCCACGAACGTGTCCCCGAGCGGCGAACAACCACCCACGGGAAGGACGAACGGTTCGCCCCTCGGACACAAACAAGGCTGGCGCTCGAAGCGGGGTAACGCGCGCGGTGTCGATTTTCCGGCGGAGGGGTCGAGCCCGGTTCGTCCTCTACTTGATCTCGTAGAAGGGATGCAGGCAACAGAACGTGACCGCCCTCGTCACGTCACGCACGGCGCTGCCCGTAGGCGTCCCGCCAGTCGCCGCGCAGCTCCCGGGCATGTAGGCGAGGTCCGTGATCGCCTTGCCGGCGAGGGCGTGGCCTATGGGGAAGATGGTCACGCACTGGTCGTGGGGAGACTGGAGGCCGACCTGCTCGGATTGCGAGGAGCATGCCGGCCCGTCGTAGAGACGCAGGGAGGCCGTGCATCCGCCTCCCGAGGGCTCGCCGCATTCGCACTTCGCGCAGCCACGATCATCGATGACCCCGTCCTCGGGAAACATCTCGTAACGCGCGTAATTGTAATTGTCTGGACAGGGAATATCCACGCCTTCACGAACGACGCACTGGAGCGCCCCTGGTCCGGGATCGCTCACACAATACTCCGTCCCCCCGTCCGAATCGCACGCATCGTCATTCGTGTTGGACATGCATGCGAGGCCGGCGAGCTTCCACTCCGTTTTCTTCGTGAACGCGGGCGTCTCGCTCTTGGGGGTGCATGACTCGCTTGTCGGCCCCGGGAGCGGGGACACCCACACGGATTGGGCGCACAGCTCGCCCCCGCACTGCGCACCGGCCGGAAGGGCGTTGTTGCTCGTACACGAGCCATCCCAACCGGCCGGTTCATCAAAAGGGAGGGAGACGACTCCGCTTTCTCCGCACGCCCCGGCGCGGATCTCCATCTTCTCGGGCAACCCGGTACACGCGCCCGACGCCCCGCATTCGCACGGATCGCACGCCGCGGCTGGTGCGTCGAGGTCGGCGAAGAGGCGGAACTTCTCGCTCGAAGTGCCCGCGGGGCACTCGGCCGGAAGCGCGCCGGGCGCCGCGACGAACAACGAGATCGCCATCTCCGTCCAGTAGCCCGCGTTGCCGCTCGGCACGGGAACGCAACGCCCCGTGCATGCAGATGGCCCCGCGTCGTCGGGTCCCGCCTCTGCATCCGTCCCGGCGTCTCCCGCGTCCGTGCCGGCGTCAACGCACCATGGATCGGGGAAGTACGAGTCGGGATCGCATTCACCCGGCGCAAAAGACGGGGCCGCCGTGCATGAGGCAACAGCGAACCCGAAGCTGAAAACGAGCGAAAAAACAAGAGCCGCGCGCATATTCAAAACTCCCATCCTCCGCCAACCTGCACGCCGAGCATCACTGGCGGTTGGTCGGAGAGAACCCTTGGACCGACAGCTACCTTCACGCCGCTCGACAGGCCGAGGACATCGGCCGCGGCCTGGAGCGCGAAGGACTCCGTAACTCGAACCTTCACACCGGCCCGTCCACCGAAGCCGGGCTTGACAAACGTATAACTTGCGGGCTTGTAGCCCTGCGATGTGAACTCGACGTTGATCACCCCGAGATGCCCGAGCGCACAGCCGAATAACCACTTGTAGTGGGCGCACACGCTTGCGATCCCGCCCGCCGTCATCGCGTTGATGTGGCCGCCCTCGATGCCCGACGTGAGCCATGCAGCGCGGCCTTCGAGCCCGATCGACACGGAGTCGTTCAACCGCAAACTGCCGCCGAGCATCGCGCCCACCGCAGGCATCCACGACGCGACACCGAACACGACGATCGGCCCGCCGCTCACAGAGCCGCGCAAGCCTGCCTTTTTCTGCTCGCCCATGACGCCCCCGACGATCGGCTCCCGCGGCGGCGGCTCATCCTCCGGCGGCTCGTCGAGCGACGACAAGTCGGGCCTCCGCGGGCTCTCACGCCGCAGCTTCAACGGAGGGGGGAGCGGTTCCGGCAACGCGCGGAGCGTCAACGTGACGCGCATCTCCTGCCCCTTCCGCGCCGTGAACGTCTCCACCGCGTCCTCGTAACCATCGAGACGCGCCCGCAGCTCGTGCTCGCCGGGCGCCACGAACATGGACAAGGCCGAGAACCCGTCGCGGTTCCTCGGTTCCCCGTCGAGCGTGAGCTTGGTTCCCGCGTGCGAGATCGTGACGTCGACCCAGGTCATCTCCGCGCGGGCCGCGTCGTACGCCTTCAGGAAGCCCTGACGTTCCTCTGGCGTCGCGTTCGTCGCACGTTGGATCGCGTCGAGCAGCAGATCCGCGGCATCCACGGGCCTCCCGAGCTGCACGAGGATGACGCCGAGGCGGCCGGCGATCAGCGGATCGTGGCGCACGTCGAGCGCGGCGGCGTACGCCCTCGCGGCGGCCGTCGCTCGTCCCGCGGCGCGCGCACGATCGCCGTCGATTACGTACGAGGTGAAGCGCGCCTTCTTCGCCGCGTCGTCAAGCGCATCCGGCGGGACGGGTGATGCCTCGCGAGGTTCGTCGGCGAGCGCGGGAGTCGTGAGGCCGAGAAGGACGACGAGCGCGACACCTAGGGATCGCATGCGGCGCACGATACAGCGGCGGCCGGTGGAAGGCGAGAGGGGTGTACGGGACGAACCTCACGACCGCGGGCGGAGATCCAAGCCCTTTCTACGGGGGAGGACGAAGGGATCGGGGTTCGTCGCGGTGGATCCTCGCGGCGCCGTCGGCTGCACATGGCGGCTGTGTGGTGCTGGCGTGACGTGCGGCAGCGGAGGCTCGACGTGAGCGGCCGGGACGCTGTCCCCAGGCGACGAGTTCGGGGCGCGGCGCGAACGATATCCGCGGCCGATGCAGCGATAACGCGCGCCGGGCCTATGGCCACGGCGTGCAGCTCGGCCGGCGTGGGCGCCGGTTCGCGCGACATGAACGAGTCGAACACCACGGCCATGAGCGCGGCCCACGCGTGCCCGAATGGATATACGTAATCGAACGGCCTTTGGAGGAGCGCCCGGCGTTCGAGCGCCGGGAGCGGCACGGGCGGGACGATGACGAAGGGGTCGTTGCCCAGCCGCAAGCGCAGATACTTCCGCGCGCGGGACAGCGCCATCTTCGCGGCGTCCTCCGAGATGCCGAGCACCGCCCCGGCCTCCTCGTGGGACCGCTCCTCGACGCATACGAGGTAGAGCACCGCGATTTGCGAGCGCGGCATGTTTTGCAAGACTTCCGTCACCAGCTCGATGGCCTCTCGCAACTCCGCCGTGCGTTCCGGTGAAGGCCCCGGGGCCACCGCCGTCTCGGCGTGGCCTTCGTCCGGCTCGAACACCGCTTCGTAGCGCCGCGTGGCGCGGTGCGCTTCGCGGACGACGTTGCGTGTGATGACAGTGAGCCACGGCTTGGCGCCGTCTGGATGCGGCGTGTACCTCCCGAGGTTGCGCAGCGCGTTCACGAACACGCGCTGCCCCCTGTCGTCTACGGGGTCCCGTGTGTACGCCTGACTATCGCCTGCGAGGCGCGTGACCTATGGGCGGAGGTCAAGGATCTCGGCGACCAGTTCGGGCGGGTCGTCGGTCGGCTTCGAAGATCTTCCCATGACCTGAACAAGGCCGGATGCGCGAGAGGGTAACAGAAGAGGATCCCGTTGAGTGCCGCGCGCGCATCCTTCCACGGCCTGCCGCGGCGATCGGCACGGCGCCAAACTGATCCTACAAAGTGGGGTATCGGAGCTGATACACATCGTGCTCAGGGCTGTAGAACTCATCTCATAAACCGATCAAGTCGGTTCAGCCACATTGGGAGGGCGGCGGAGGGCGCGGAGTTTCTTGTATGTCGCCGCCAGTTCCGCGCACGTATCTCCGTCGCACTGAGCGACCAACGCGGACCGAATCCCACCTATCAAGGCAACGGTCGAAGCCTTCGGTTTCTCACGCTCATCGAGCGAACCCTCGACAGCTGCTTCCTCGCGCAGCTCCCCAAGCGCCTCATCCCCGTCAGTGGTTGACGTATCGCAGAAAAATGAAAATCGAAGACTTGAAAATCATGGCGCGCTGCACCTGCGGCGGGTCGTTGACGGCGGACGGACGGGCTCTATGTCCGAAGTGGACGACTCGTCCAGCATCGGCATCGACGAAAGGTGTAGGGACCCATGCAGCGAAAATGGCAGATTGGATGGACAGCGATGGCCTTCGCGTCCGTGGCCATGATTCCAGCGAGCGCGAGCGCGCAAGTGCGGCTCGGGACATACAACATCATCCAACGGCAGAGCGACCTTTGCCTCGATATCTCTCCGCGGACCGATCGCCAGGGCGCCCAGGTCATTCAGGACGCGTGCGACGGCACCGAGTATCAGCTCTTCAGGGTCGCGCGTGCACCTTCCGGCGGGTACAACCTCATCGCCCATTTCGCCGCGCAGTGCCTCCAGCCCGAGGGTGCCAGCGTCGAGCCTCGCGTGAACATCGTTCAGCAGCGTTGTCGATCGGGGGACGAGCAGGTCTTCACCCTGGAGAGCCAGGGCGCGAACTTGTACTCGATCGTGTCGAAGCAATCCGGGCTTTGCCTCAACATTTCTGGGTACCATCCGGGGGCCCGCACACCGATCAACCAGTTCCCCTGCCATGGCGGTGATAGCCAGCTCTTCGAGCTCGTGCCAGCCCGCTCGCCGTGACGTGGAATGGAAGTCATGCTTGCAGCGTAGGCTATTACCCTGCGCTGCAAGCGGGTCCCAAATCGGGGGAATCAACGAACCACTGTATCGAGCTGCGGGTCGAGCACCGGCACGTCGGGCGCAACAGCGCCGCCGAGCAGGAGCCATTCGCGCGCGCAATGGTGAAATCGCCCCCGAGCTCCTGGTTTATTCGTTCCTAATTCTACTGCGGGATCTCAGGTTCAGGCGCGAGGGGCAGGCGCGTGTGGGTGTGGGATGGCGGCTCCCCGCTGGACGACGGGGGTACGATATGCCCGGTGCGATGACAGAATGGGCACCGGGGCAGCCACGCGATGAGCGTGCGAGCGATGGCGAGACGGATGGTGGCGAAGGAATCGGCGAAGTGGCGTGCCGGGCGCGAGGGGGTTCGCGTCGCTTTACGCTTGCCTTCGGGCCGAGGGGAAAAAATGCCGCATACGCTCGACGACGACGAAGGCGTAGCAGCACAGGACGACGGAGACGTGATGATTCCACCCCGGGAACGAGCGGCCCTCGAAATGGTCGAGGCCGAACTCCTCTGCGGAGACGACACGTTCGACCTCGTCGTTCATGCCGAGCAGCCAGAAACGCGTCGGCGACTTGATCGCAACCGCGTAATCGAGCCCATGCCCGCGCAGCGCCGCTCGGAAGGAAGAGGAGTCGCCATATCCCGCGTCTGCGAGCACGATATCCCCCGGGATGCCGTCGGCCTTCGCTCGTCCGATCATGTCGAGAGCGAGCTCGGGCTTCGTCTTGAACGCGCGTTCTTCAGGAATGCGCGCCGCTTTCCTCCGTTGCGGGTCGTCGGTCCAGTCGTCCGGCAGGTAGAGCTCGAAATCGATGGGCACCTGCTCCTTCCTGTTCGACACGCAAAGGCTCACCCCTATCTGGCAATTCGTGATCTTGCCGGCGGAGCCCGTATACTGTCGCTTGACACCGACGGAGTTTTTGCCCTGCTTGAGGAACCCCGTGTCGTCGATGATCCAGACGGTTACAGGTTCATGTTCCTGCATGGCGTCGACGACATAGCGCGCAGCGGCGCGCCTGACATCGCGATCGCTCCAGGGCGAATCCCGGATGAAGTAGAGGAGCCGGTCGTGGCAACGCTGCACGTCTTCGGGGTCGCTGAACGCACGAGCAGCAATGGGCTCGACGCTCTTCCGCTCGCCATCGCCGAGGATCCCGAACGCATAGGTCGCGAACGACTCGCGTTGCTCGGGCCGCCGCAGATGTTTGCCGACGATGCCCTGGAAAAACTCCTGGGCACGATGGTTCGTCGAGAAGTCAGCGCCGTACGACATGCGGAGCACATCATGCACTCCGCAGACAACCTTCAAGTACCTGGTCAA
This sequence comes from Polyangium mundeleinium, assembly GCF_028369105.1. Lineage (NCBI taxonomy): Bacteria > Pseudomonadati > Myxococcota > Polyangiales > Polyangiaceae > Polyangium > Polyangium mundeleinium. The sequence continues at coordinate 6,370,687 of NZ_JAQNDO010000001.1, forward strand.
ACCGTGCGGACGATTCGGAGGACAAAGTGAGAAACAAACGACACATGCCCACCTGGGCCCGCGCGCGCTCGTTCAGGTTGAAGGTTCCGCAGTAGAACTAAGAAAATATGTTGAATCGTGAGCCTGTGCGCGTCGGCGTGAATATGCGTCCAGCACAAACCCGCGCGACGGAAACTCGGCGGTCCCTGCTGGCTGAAGGAAGGCGAAGGTCAGCATCATCAGGAGCGCGTGATGGTACAGCGCGTGGCAGGAGCGGCATTCGGCGTGGTCGATCCCGAACTCCTCTTTCATCTGTTGATGCGCTCGCTCGCCAACCCAACGCGCTTCGCGTCCTCGTGCGTCGCCTTGATATGCCGCTGCCTTGTGGACGCTCCTCGCCAAAGGGACCGCGAGCGCTGACCGCGGGGGAGGCGCGCGGCCGCGGATACTACTTCGGTGGTATTGACAGAGGGCCCGCTGCTGGTGGCAGGGGGCGCAGATTCACCGACGCCCGTGCCCCGTGATGCTGCGCACCGGACTACGCCGCGCGCTTCCGCGCGAACACCTCCACCGTGATGTTGAACGCTGCGCGGTGCACTGCCTCGAGCGCCCCGCGCAGCGCCTCGACCTCACCCCGGAGCCGCCGGGCCTCCATGGCCCGATCGAGCGCGACGGCGAGCACCGCCGGCTCGACGGGCTTCGTGAGGAAATCGTAAGCCCCTTGGCGCACCGCGCGGACCGCGATCTCGATGCTCCCGAAGGCCGTGATCGCGAGGATCACGATGCGCGGATCGGCCTTGCGGGTCCACTCGATGAGGTCGATGCCGCTGCCGTCCGGCAGGCGCATGTCCGTCAGGAGGATTTCCACGTCGCCCGCCTCGATCCGCGCGCGGCCCTCGGCGATCGTGGCCGCCCGCGACGCGCGCAGGCCGCGCTTCTCGGCGATGCCGACGAGGAGCTCCGCGAGGGGCGCATCGTCCTCCACCACGAGCAGGTTCATCGGGGTGCGCTTCGGTGGTTCCATCCGGTCCTCGTGCCGTCGGAGTCTGGCACGGCCCAAGTCATTCTTGCCCCAACATCGCACGTGACCGGTTCTCTGACGCAGACGGAGGGGGCGCGACGGCCGCGACGAGCTCCGCAGGCGCGTCGCCTGTCGGGGAGGGCCCGCGTGGCTGTTTCCTATATTTTGGACCCGCCGTACGCGGTCGCTTCAGGAGTGAAAATTGTTCCACGCGCTCACGAGGCGATTCTTCATGTTGTCGTCCGGGTTTCCATTGAACGTATTGGTCCATCCATAGTACCGATATGTCACGTTGTCGCGTCGGTACGTCATATGGCTCCTATCACGCGTGTTCTCGTCCGCCGAGAAGTGCATGTCAGGGAATCCAGGATGAGCGTAGTATGTCCAGGATTCCGTCGGCGTCCATCTCGAACCGTCTATTCTCCAGTCCTGGCGTGCGGCTCCCGCGGTAAGCGGCGCCAAGAAGAGGAGGGAGATCAGAGGCAGTGCCAACAGAACCCTCTGTATCCGCCGCCTCGTCCCGCTCGCCGCGCGGCGTCGGTCGGCGGAGGCGTGGTCCTTCTCATGAGACGCGCGGCGCGCGTTTCGAGCGCTCCCAGCTTCTGCGCAATGCGCATGCACGCTGTTCATCGGTATGTCTCCTCTTGGAACCTATCGCGCCATGCCTCGAGCGGCTTGCGCATAGGGTTCTCCGAAAACAGCCTGTGACCGCAGGTACGGATTGACAAGTGGCGGCGGGGCAACCGGGTCGTTGGCATGCCATTGTGTGCTCGGGTTTGCCAGAGTTTCGTGAATGCGCACGAAAACATTGAAATTGCTGGGGATTGCCAACCGGTTCGTCGTGTCGAATGTTCGAGCGGAGCTGCGCGATGAATGCGCCCTGAGGAGGAAATATGTCTCGATGGATCCTCGTGCCTGTATTCGGTCTGATCTTCATGTTGTCGTCGCTTGCCCACGCTGCGCACTGGGGTGCGTTGAAGGACGACGGCTGCAAAGGCCCGGGCTATCGGCAGTTCTCGGCGATCCTGTGGGGGATTCCCCATGGCTCGAACTGGGAAGCGACCTGCGCTGTGACCCCTCACCTCGACTGGGGTCCTCCGACCCGCTGCAAGAACGTCATGGGGATCAACATGTGGGGCGAGTGGAATCGCCCGGATCCGACGTGTAGGTAGAGAGCGAAGCGCGTTCGCGCGGCGCGTACTCCATGACCGGGCGTCGCCAGGGAGCACCGGAAGCGACGACATGGCCGCCGCGCGGGCGGCTCACACCGCCGTCGCCGAGTTTCTCCGGGCCATGAAGCGACAGTGCGTCATCCAACCCGCGGGCTCCCTCGCTTCCGAGGGGGCTCGCGGGAACGTTTGTCCGAGGTTTGTCTTGACGCTGGGTCTGTGGTAGGGATGTCGGAACACCCCTCATGCGCCCGTAGGGAGGAAACTGTGCCTCGACGAAGCGAAGCAAAACCATTCTGCCTGAAGGTTGGCGCTCGTATCCGCGAGCTACGAAAAGAGCGCGGCATGTCCTTGCAGGATGTCGCCGATGCGAGCGCGATCTCGAAAGGCCACCTGTCGAGCATCGAGCAGGGCCTCGCGGCGATCACCATCGAGACGATCGAGCGCATCGCACGCGCGCTCGACGTACCCCCCTTTTGCGTCATGACCTTCCCGACGGACGACGAGGTGAATCGTATCGCGGATCTCGCTCGCAAGGTGCCGAAGGGCGAGCGCCGGAAGCTCCGGAAGGAACTCGAAGCGCGCGCGACGCACGCGCCTGCGACGTAAGCGCGGCTCCACGCAGAGGGCGGATCCACGAACGTGTCCCGCACCGGCTCGGGATGCACCGTGCTTGGGCGAGGTCCGTGATCGCCTTGCCGGCGATGGCGTGGCCTACGTGTGCGGGCCTGCCACCGGAGGCCAGACCTGGTGAATTTGATGAGAGTGAGGGTTGGCTACCGCCCGGCTTCGGGCGCGGACCGGCAAGGACTCACATGTACAACGCACGAGTCAGGCGGACGGCGTATTCCGCGTCCGGGTTCGTTGTGGCGTCTCCGACCCGCTCCCTTATCACCGCGATCGACAGGTCGCGCCGCTTCGGCAATCGTGCCCGATCTGCCGCAGCAATCGCGGCGGGCATCTCCTCGCGGGTGAGGTCCGTGCAGTAGCACGGAGCGCCAGGCTGCTGCCGCCACGATTCCGCAAGCGTCCCTGCGTCGAATGCGTCGAACCCGGTGTCCTCGACGAGCGCCATTCCAATCTTGCGATCCGCTTCGCGATCGGCCGCAACGGGGATGGCGATGCGGTCCGGGCTCCCCGCAGGCTTTCCCTTCTTCGCGAAAGAGTCGGAACCGATCGCGTTCCACGCCTTGACGATAGGGCGGCCCAGCAGTTCGGCTACCCAGAGGCTTTCCACCTGACCGGCTTCGATGGCGTCGATCCTGCCGTCGCGCTGCGGATAGTAGTTCGACGTGTCGATGACGACCGCTTCGGCTGGTACGTTGGCGAGCAGCGGCGCAATCCCCGGAAGACGGTTCAGGGGAATCGAGATGATCACGACGTCAACGTCCGCCACGGCTTCCGCCGCCGAGACCGCGCGTCCGCCGAAGGCCAGCACATCGGCCTCGATCGTGTCCGGGCCGCGGGAGTTGGCCGCCTTCACGTCATGTCCGGCTGCACTCAGCTTTCGGACCAGGGTCTTTCCGATGTGGCCAGTACCCAAAATGCCGATCTTCATGATTAGAATCTCCTTGTAGTTCTCGCGGGTTTCATTCGGCCGCCGGGTGCGCGAGCGCTTCGAGCGTGCGCCGAAGGTCGTCCAAGTCCCGGTCGGAAAGCTGGCATGCGGTCTTGATCTTGTCGGTGATGCCCCGGACCTCGGCTTCGAGGGCGCGGCCACGGGGTGTCAGGTCGACCAAGACGCGGCGTTCGTCGGCGGGGTCGCGTGTCCGCGTCACCATGCCGGCGACGTCAAGCCGCTTGAGCAGCGGAGTGATCGTGCCCGTGTCCATGTCGAGGCGGGCACCGAGTGTGCCGACGGAAAGCGGCGCGCCATCCAGCAACTCCAGGATCACGAGATACTGGGGGAAGGTCAGGCCCAACGGCTCGAGAAACGGCTTGTGCAAACGCACCATCCGGTTTGCCGCCGCATAAAGCGCAAAGGAAAGCTGTGTGCCGACGCGTTGCCGTTCCGATGCCATCTTCTTCTAGCTCCCCAGTGTGTAGCTCGCAAGCATCTAGCTACCTATCATCTAGTTCACTAGATAGTACCGCGTGGTGGCTTGTCAAGCGCTGCTCACGGCGCGGCGTGATCGAGCCGAGGAGACCGACTGCCAGCTCGCCGAGGTGCCCGAGCGCGCAGCCGTAGAACCACCTGTAGTGCCCGCACACACTCGCGATCCCGCCCGCGGTCATGGCGGTGATCTGATGACTCTCGACGCCGTTGGATCGCGTCGAGCAGCAGATCCGCGGCATCCACGGGCCTCCCGAGCTGCACGAGAATCACGCCGAGGCGGCCGGCGATCAGCGGATCGTGGCGGACGTCGAGCGCGGCAGCGTACGCCCTCGCGGCGGCCGTCGCTCGTCCCGCGGCGCGCGCACGATCGCCGTCGATCACGTACGAGGTGAAGCGCGCCTTTTTCGCCGCGTCTTCAAGCGCATCCGGCGGGACGGGTGACGCCTCGCGAGGTTCGTCGGCGAGCGCGGGAGTCGTGAGGCCGAGAAGGACGACGAGCGCGACACCTAAAGATCGCATGTGCGGCGCACGATACCGCGGCGCCCGGTCGAAGGCGAGAGGAGTGTACGGGACGAACCTCACGACCGCGGGCGGAGATCCAAGCCCGTTCTACAGGGTAGGATGAAGGGATCGGCGTTCGTCGCGGTGAATCCTCGTGGCGCCGTCGGCTGCACGTGGCGGCAGTGTGGTGCTGGCGTGACGTGCGGCCGTGGAGAGGCGACGACGGGAGCGGCCGGGGCGCTGGTCGGTGAGAGGATCGGGTTGGTTCAACTTCTTCCCCACACGCGCTTCTTGCCCGCAGCCCGAGATCGGTAACCGGAAACAAGGTCCGATGCGCGCCTTGCTGCGTGCTTCTTGTCTTGACGGCCTGTATGTCGGTCGGACAACCTGCCGCGAATACAGGCTCTCCGACGCTTCGGGGCGCCTGTACGTAGGGATCAGGGCAATGGTGCGACCAGGCAAGTCTGGTCCGAAAGGAATGAGATGCGATAAACTCATGAAATTCGGTTTGCCGTCCGGCGGGTGCGATCCCCGCCCGGCCAAGGGTGGCCCGCCCAGGCCGGTAGCGAGCCTTGCGACGGTCACGGTAACGCGGCCGGCGATGCGTAGGTGCGCGAGCGTGCGGGCCGTGGGGAATGCAGCCACGAAAATTATAATCATTCCGGGGGCCGAGGGCGTCATTGCACCCGAAGGCGACGGTGAACTTCCCAGAAGTGGGCAAGGGAAGGGCACTCCCGGCGGGGTGTACGACCACGGCACGTAGGAAGGGGACGGTCCAGAGACCTGGGAGACCCGCGTTCCTCTTCGGGAACAACCGGTGCCACGGAGACCCGGTGATCAATCTCCGACGCGCCGCGCGCTTGCGGATACGCGCGCGGCCGGCCGAAGCCATGCTCGTGGCTCTGCACAGAAGAAGTATTCGCACCGAGGTAGGCAGCAGGCAAGGGACAACCGGAGCCGATGCCGACGGGAACGCGGGAGTCGGAGGGCTGAATACGAGCGATGACGTCGGGGAACGGGGTAGCGCCCGGACCCGGCCGAGCAAAGGCAGCCCGTGTTGGTGTGAACTTCAGGAGGGAACCATGCCCGACGCATTGATGTCGGAGAACATGTCACCGGGACTGTTGAAGGTAGCGGAAAGAGCGAGAAGGGAGCCCGAAGGACGGTTCCACGCGCTGGCCCATCTCATCGACGGGCCAGCCCTGGCACGCGCGTATCGCCGCATGCGGAAGGATGCAGCGGTGGGGGTGGATGGAGTCACGAAGGAGCAGTATGGGCTGGACCTGGAGCGCAACCTCCAGGGCCTGCACGAACGGCTGAGGTCGAAGCGATATCGGCACCAGCCGATCCGGCGTGTCCACATCCCCAAGGACAAGGGCAAGACGAGGCCGATTGGGATATCGGCGTTCGAGGACAAACTGGTCCAGGACGCCGTGCGCGAGGTGCTCGAAGCGATCTACGAGCAGGACTTTCTGGACTGCTCGTACGGCTTCAGGCCCGGACGCAGTGCCCATGACGCCATCCGTGCCCTCGACCGGCTCGTGTACAAGGGCAAGGTGGGGTGGATTCTGGAGGCTGACATCGTGTCCTTCTTCGACAGCGTGGATCGCACCAAGCTGCTGGAGATGCTCCAGACTCGGGTGGCCGATGGGTCGCTCCTGCGGCTCATCGGCAAATGCTTGCACGTGGGTGTGCTCGACGGCGCGGAGTACTCCGAGCCGGAGATCGGCACGGCCCAGGGGTCGGTGCTCTCCCCGCTCCTGGGGAACATCTATCTGCATTACGTGCTCGACCTGTGGTTCGATCGCGAGGTCAAGCCGCGTACGCGGGGTGAGGCGCACCTCATCCGCTATGCGGATGATTTTGTGATGGTGTTCGAGCGCCAGGACGACGCGGAGCGCGTGATGGAGGTGCTCCACAAGCGGATGGGGCGATTCGGACTGACCCTTCACCCGGACAAGACTCGCCTGTTACCCTTCCAGCGGCCACCGGCCGCGCAGACGGGCGGCAAAGGTCTGGCGACGTTCGACTTCCTCGGGTTCACGCTGTACTGGCGGCGGACCTTGAGAGGTCAATGGCAAATGGCGTGCAAGACTCGGTCTGCTCGCCTTCGACGGGCAGTCCAGTCCGTCGCCGACTGGTGCCGCCGCTATCGGCACCTGCCGGTCAAGGTGCAGCATGCCGCGCTCAAGAGGCGCATCCAAGGGCACTTCAACTACTTCGGCGTCAACGGCAATGTTCGCAGTCTGCTGTTGCTCGTCGAAGAAGCCAAGAGGGCCTGGTACAAGTGGCTCTGCCGTCGGAGCAATCGGGTGCGCCTGAATTGGGAGGGGTTCGGCGAGATGCTGAAGAGCCTGCCTCTGCCCCGTCCCCGCGTGATAGTCCGAATCTGGGGGACGTAGCCGCAAGCCACATCAACGGAAGAGCCGGATGGTGGAAATCTCCTTGTCCGGTTCCGGCGAGGGCCCCGGGGGAGTGATCCCCCGGGGCTACTCTACAATATCCTCCTTTCGTTGTTGCGCAGGGCATTCTTTCTGCGTGGCGCGTGGTCGTCGTCGTGGCGTCCGTCCCGGGTCTGCCTGGTCCTGCTCCTCGCCTTCGGGCTCGTCTTGTCGGCGCCGCCCGTGCTCGCGCAAGAATGCAAGCGCAAGACGCCGATCCATTACATCGGCATGTGCATGCACCCGCACGGGCCGGCGCACAACGAGTGGACCTACGATTTCTCGGGCAACCCTGTGTTCGGCCCCGCGGCCCGACAGCTCGTCGCCTGCCACGACGTCTTGCCGCTCTTCGTCTTCGATCCGCGCGCCGATCTGAAGAATCGTGGATTGATTCCCCTCCAGTTCCACGACAAGGCGGGGGCTTGCGAGCCGTCGCCTCCGCCCAAGCCGAAGCCCGTGCCTCCGCCCGCGCCCGCAAAGAAGGAGGATCCACCACCGAAGGAGAAGGCGCGCGGCGACGAGGGCGGCGGCGGCAAAGGCGGCAGTGCAAAGGGAGACGGGAGCGGCGGCGGCGGCGATTCCGACAGCATCGAGAAGCGCGTCGAGAAGCATCGCATCCGCCGCGAGGGCCCGCCGGACAAGGAATCGGCGCCCCAGGACCCGCGCTCGAAGGACATGGTTTTGCCGAAGGAGTCGGGGGCCCTGAGCAAGGAGAGGGTCCTGCCCTCACGCGACGAGGTGCATCCGCCGAAGTGCGTCGACGAATCCTGTACGCTGGTGGATCGGGGTGGGGCGCTGCCGGAGCACGCATTTCGGTCGGGGGCGCCGGTGATGAGCGCAGGGCGCTGTCAGGACACGAAGCAGGGGTGCGCCGGGAAGGGTGACGGGACGGGCAAAGGCAAGGCCCTGACGCCGCTCGAACGGATGGTCCGCGAGCTGGCGATAGCGTCGGCGATGCTGAACGGCGAGTTCAACCACGACCTCGCCCGCAAGGACGGCAAGCGGTTCGGTGTCATCGGGGGCGACGACGAGGACGGCGTCGATAACGCCATCGTCCAGGCCGCGGCGGCGATCACGCAGGTCGCGTCGGCGGTGCTGGTCGGGCAGGCGGAAAAGTTCGCGAAGAAGCTGGAGGAGGCCTGCGCGAAGAAGGCGCCGATCCTCCTCCAGGGGGCCGAGGAGTTATCGAAGGAGACGGCCGAGATCCTGGCGAAGCAGTACGGGAGGGCAATCGCGGAGGCCCTGGAGCAAAACGGCGCAATCGGTCCCTACAAGACGATGCGCGAGTTCACGCGGGGCCTGGAGGGGGACTTCCAGGCGCATCACATCCTGGAAAAGGCGATAGGGCGGGACTTGCGTATCACGAAAGAGCTTGACAACATCCCGTCCGTGATCTTGACGAAGGAGCATCACAAGAAGATCACGGATGCGCTCGACGAGGCCAGGAAGCGCATGATCGCGGAGGGAATCGCGTTGCGTCCGCGTACGCTGTGGAAGATGTATGAGGAGGTGTACGCCCCTTACCCCCGCTGGCTCGATGCGATCAAGCCATACTTCTTCAAGTAGCCAAGCGATTGAGGCGTAAGATGAGAACAGAGGTTCGAATCCTGGTCAGAAGCGACCGCATCCCGGAGGGGCCGCATGCGCTGCTCGGCTCCCTGGGATGCGGTCCCGACGTGGTAGAGATCAACGATGACGCGATCTTCACCATCGTCACCCTGAACGAAGGGGACGAACGGTTGCGGCGCCTCCTGCTCATTTTGAACGAACGTGGCGTTTCCTGGTTGGAACGGCGCTATGACTGCTTCACCGATGAGGAGCTCGAAGCGGCGCCGCTGCTCATCATGTCGTACGACGTCAATGCCCGAGTCTTCGGCGGGCCGCGGATGGGCACGACGTACGACATGTCCGACGCATGCAAGCGCTGCGGTGCCGGGGCCCGGCAGACGTCCGCGATGATCATCGACGTCGAAGACCTCCACAAACTCGAAGGCCGGCGCGCGGCCACGACCCCCTACGACGACGTACTCGTCGACGAGAACCTGGCTGCCGTGCTCGCGGAGAGCGGCGCGACGGGGCTCTCGTTCCGGGGCGTGTTCACGGCGTTCGAGAAGCGGGGGCACATTCAGCTTCCGTGGCGTCAGCTCTGCGCCACGCACACGATGCCGCCGATGTCTCCACGTTCAACCGGGATCGTACCCGACGACCTCTGCTGTTGCAGCAGGAGCGGCTTCGACACGCCCACGGAGATCCCCACCCGCCTCGTCTACCGCGCCGCGGATTTCGCAGAGATCCGCGATATCAACGTGACCTGGGAATGGTTCGGCGATACTCACTACGAAGGCGACGTGGGCGATGCCCTGTTCGCATATCCCAGGTTCCTCGTCACACCCAAGGTCCGCCGCATCTTCCGGGACGCAGGCGTCACCGGCTTCGACTGGCTCCCGATCCGCGTCGTCGACGAATAGGCCCGGGGCGCTGCGGGCCCGTCCCGCCCGCACCCTTACGACCCACCTGCCTCAATCGATCTGCAAATGCCAGTGCGGGGGCGGCGACTCTTCGAGCAGCGCTATGCCCGGCGAAGCGCGCGCGCCGTCCGCGCTGGGGCGCTTCGGCTTGGAGCTGCGCGCGGCCGCGAAAATCGGTTGGGCCAGCTGGCTGGTTCCTCCAAAAACCTGCTCAGCCCTTGGTTCGCCCCGCCCGCAGCGCCTCTTCGTAGCCGCCTTGCACGTAGAGCGGCAGCTCGCCCTTTTCGAGCGTCTCTGCCTGATAGGCGAGCATGCGTCGCTGGCCTTCCTCCGCGACATCGAGGCCGAGGAACTCCTTGGCTTCGAGCTTGATGCCGTCGGGGAGGGGGAGGGAGCCGCCGAAGTACACCGAACGCTTGATCGCGCCGATGCTCGGCTTGTGGCGCTTGCCGAGCTCGTCGGCGAGCGCGGTTGCCTTGGCGACCACGCTGTCCTTGGGCACCACCGCGTCGACCGCGCCGATCTCGAGCGCCTGCGCCGGCGTGAAGGGTTTGCCGTCGAGGATGGCAACCAGCGAACGGTGCACGCCCACCAGACGGGTCAGTCGCTGGCTGCCGCCGCCACCCGGCATGATCCCGAGCAAGACTTCGGGTTGACCGATGAACGCATCACGGTCGGACATGACACGCAGATCGCACGCCCAGGCGAGCTCGGCGCCCAGGCCGAGCGCGGCGCCTTCCAGCGCGGCCACGAACACCGCCGCGGCACCGTTCATGCGAAGAAACAGGCCATGCAATCGGTCGAGTCCGACGTATTCTGGCGGTGGCGGCGGAGCATCGGCGTCGGCGTTCGATCGCAACCTTGCCACGTACTGCGCACCCCCTTCCTGAAGCCACTTCACGTCCGCGTGGCTGATGAAACGCGTGGGGTGCGTGCTGGTGAGGACCACGGCGCGCACGTCGGGATCGGTGTCCGCGCGCTCCACCAGGGCCTCCAGCTGCCGCGCCAGATTGGCACCGAACACCTGGAGCGGCCCCGCGTCGATGCGGGCCACCAAGGTGGCGCCGTGGGCTTCTACTTCTACCTTCACTTCGGGCTCTCGTTCTCGTGTCATGGGGTCCTCACTGCTTAATTTCCGATCCGGTCCAACGGAGGGTGCGCGCTCAGCGGTCCGCGCGGCGCAGCACCACCATCGCAATCGCGGGCGCTCTGCGCCAGTGGCGCGATTGACAACGTTCGGTCCAGAATAGCCACATGTTCGTCCACCTCCTCCTCGACGGCTTCTCCGATGGATCGCTCGGCGTCGCGCTCGACATCCTCGGTACCGCTGCACATTTCAGTCGGTCAGGTCGTGTGTCGGTGCGGCTCGGCAAGCGGGATCTCGTGCAGCGGGTGGTGTCGATCGACGGCGCGCCGGTTCGTTCTTCGGTGGGGCGCACGGCTCCCGTGGATGGCGCCCTCCATCTTCGCGCGCTACGCCCGCAGGACGTGGTCCTGGTCCCGGGCATGTTCTCGGCGAGCGGACGTACCCTGGACGATCTGCTCGGTCGCGAGGAGCTCCGGCGCGCCGCCGTGCTGCTGGCAAAGGCCAGCGCAAAGGGGGTGGTGGTGGCAGCTTCGTGCTCGGCCGTGTTCGTGCTTGCGGCGTCGGGACTGCTCGACGGGAGGTCCGCGACCACGTCATGGTGGCTCGCCTCCGAGCTCGCGCGGCGCTTCCCCGAGGTCTCGGTTTCGGCCGACCGCATGGTGGTCGACGAAGGGGATGTGATCACGGCCGGCGCCGCGCTCGCGCACGCCGATCTCACCCTCGCGATCGTCGCGCGGACGGTCGGGCCGTCGTTGCCGCATCTGGTCAGCCGCTACCTGGTCCTGGACGAGCGGCCCACCCAAGCTCGCTACATGCTCCTCGACCATCTGCGCGCGAACGATCCTGCGGTTCTTGCGCTCGAGGCGTTCGTCGTGCGGAACCTGAGTCGTCAGATCTCGCTCGAGGAGCTGGCCAGGGCGGCGGGCGTCTCCTCGCGGACGCTCGCGCGGCGCGTCCGGGCGAGTGTGGGCTCGAGCCCGCAGGCCTTCGTGCAGCGGGTGCGCATACGCAGCGCGGTGCACCTCTTGGAGACGACCCGCGACTCGGTCGACGACATCGCGGAGCGTGTGGGGTACGCCGACGCGGCGGCGTTTCGCCGCGTATTCCGTCGCTACGCAGGCGAGTCGCCTCGACAGCTCCGCGAGCGAGCGTGAGAGCGGACGGGTTCCGTGTTCGACTCCATCCTGACGTTGGCTCCTCGCGAACACCGTCGGCCTCGTGGCCTTCGTTGCCCGCGGGGTGGGGAGGCAAGGAGGAGCGCTGCGACGATGCCAAGGAATCCCAGGAGCGTGACCTCAGGACGGAGGTCAAGGATCTCGGCGACCACTCGGGCGGGCAGTCCGTCGGCTTCGAAGATCTTCCCATGACCAGAACAAGGCCGGATGCGCGGGAGGGGAACAGAAGATCGTCTCCGCATCCGAGGGGCTCCTGGTAAACTGCGATCTAAAAGCACATTCAAAGCGGTTCGCGCATCCTGCCTTGGTTCGCGCCGGACAATGGCCGCGCCAATACCGATGCCGCGGCTGCCGCGCCATCATCACGGTCGTACCTCTTGGCTGCGCATCTTGGCGTAGCGAGGCGGCGGCGCTCACGTCAGATTTCGATCTTGAGCGGGGGGTCGTGGTGCTCGACGAGAACAAGACGGACGAGCCGCGGGCATGGGGCGCTGTCGCCCGGGGTGGCGGAAGCGCTGCGGGCGGGGCGGGAGCTGCGGGCGCGAGAGGGGGCGGACGTCGGGGAGGATGCGCGGGTGTTCGTGGCCGGGAAGGCGATCGGGGGGCGGGTAGCAGAGCGGTATCGGGAGCACCTGCGGGCGGCAGGGATCACGCGGGCGGTGCTGTTCGAGAGGCGCAAGGAGAGGCAGCAGATCAGGTTGCACGATACGAGGGCGGCGTTCGTGACGGTGGCGCTGGCGACGGGGAAGAGCCAGGGCGTGGGTGCAGGATCGGACGGGGCACAAGTCGAGTGTGATGATCGCGAGGTACAAGCGGGCGGCGAGGATGGCGCGGGAGGTGGGGATCGGTGAGTTCGTGGAGGATGGAGTGCGGGGTGAGGGCTCTTGACAGACATCCGCCCGCCCCGCAGCATGGCCTAGCGCGGCGGCAAAGATGGTGGAGAGCGGCGCGAACTGCACGTTCGAGGGGGAGGTGGGGAAGATCCACGTCTTCGGCGTGGGACGCGCGGTGGTTCTCGATCCGGCGGTCTTTCGGGATGGGCACACGGACAGGGTCAATCTCACCGGCGCGCTGGACGATGCCTGGATCGGGGACTCTCGTTCCATCGCGGGGTTGGACCCGATCCAGCCCAACCCAAAGTGCAAGCAGTTCGATGTCACGTACAAAGCTACGGCAGGTGCGGGCGCGATCGTAACCGTTGCACAGGGGGGGGAGCCGGGCTGGTTTATAGGGAAAACCTTATACTTCCGTGCGCGTGATTGCAGCGCCCGGTGCCGCGTCGAGCGGAAGGGTGAGATGTCGCTCGAGATCAGTCGACGAAGCAATCAGGCTGTGCAGCTTGCGGGGCCGATTCCGATCGGCCGCGAGGCAGAACCATGCACGGCGCAGGCCGGAGAAGCGCCTTTGCAGGTGGGGGTCGAGCGGCTCGTGCTCTCCACGGTGAGCGGGTCGCTGCGCTGTGGAGATGAGGAAATCCCGCTGGAGGGCGACTGGGTGTTTTCCTCGGGGCCTGCGCGGAGCCTGCTGCTTGAATGGGTAAAGGTCCGCGGGCCGTGGCTCGTCGCGCGGGTGACGAATGAGGTGGCGCCTTCGCCTGTCTTGCAGGTGCGTTTTCCCACGCGCAAGCTATCCTTCCTTTCTCTGCCTCGCGCGGAGCCTGTGCCGTGGACGCATGTCTCCGCGATCGGCGGGGCTGTACTCTTGCTCGTAGTGCTCGCGGCACTCGCACGGCGGAAAAGGTCTGTGAACAAGGGAAAACCGATCGAGCTGCGCCATCTTCGACTGTCGGGGAGCCGGCGCAAGGAGTTGCATGCGGCGCTGCTCGATGCTTTTCGTGGGTATGATCAGCTAGCGATTATGGTCCGGCATGAGCTTGACAAGAACCTCGAGGAGGTAGCAAGCAGCGAAAAGGCGCTTGACGTCGTTGTTCACAAGTTGCTTGACTACGCGGAAGCACAGGGCCGCATGGGAGAACTCATACACGCTGCCCGAGCAGAGAAACCGGGTAACGAGCGCCTCGCCGAGGTTGCGAAAAAGCTCGGCGTAAAGTAACTCTGGCGCAGATACTTAACTCGAATTTGTGGCTCGACGCCTAGCTCCAATGCGACGGGGGAGGCTGGAGCAGGGGCGGGGCCGCTACACGGTCACGCGCCGATACTAACATAAGATGCGCGTTGCCACCGCCCCAAGCTCTTCATTATCCTGGTTCGCCTCCCATGCAGCTTGCACTAACTCTCGCGTGAACCCTCCCGCCTCCGCCGCCTCCACCAGATCGAACACGATCAAACGCAGCGGTCGCCCCATCCCTACCATCTCCGCTAGGTTCTTGCCGAGCCCGTGCCGTACCATCATCGCAAGTTCGTCCTCGCGCCGGAATCCACTCAACAACGCCTCCTCCAGCGCCCGCCGCAACGGCATCGTGAGCCCTGGGCGGAGCCGCGGCGCCCTCGGCAAACCCATTTGCGGCGTCTCTCCTACCCTCGCTGCCTTCGCGCCAGAGATGCCCACCGCGATCCCGTGCTCCGCATACCCCCGCGCCTCGTCCACGTGGTCCACGTGCATCCGGAAATCCTTGTTCGCGTCCGACCACCGCCTCGGCCAAATTCGAAGCCGCGTCGCTCCATCCGCGCCCACCACCACGGACGCCACATTGTACCCGTGCCCCGCGGGCACTCCCTGGGGCATTCGCTCCCCGTGCGCGGGCCCCGCCACCACGTGCAGCAATCCCACCCCCGAGCCCGCCCAGACCGCTCTCGACTCCGCCTCATGGACATGCCCGCAGAGATGTACGTGCGCCCTCCGCCGCACCCAGCCCAGTACCTCCGCTTCGTCCTTCAACCAGCCCTGATCCAACGGGTGATGCGTCAAGACGAGGACCAGCTCGCCCGCCTCCGGCGCGCGCGGCAGAGCCCCGACGATAGCTCCTTGACCCAGCCGCAGATTCCCTTGGTCGCGGTCGTCCGCCGAGAGCAGCGCGGTGTGGAAACCCACCAATCGAACTCGGAGCCCCTCGCGCCCTTCGAGCCGCGCTGTCCAGAAAGACGCGGAAGGCCCGACCTCCACCTTCCCGAGCCCCGACGCGAAGTCGAGGTACGCTCGCGTCCGCCATTCGAGCCGCGCTTGAGCCTCCGGAGTCGCCAGCGCAGTGTCTAGCTCCTTGGTGCCATCTCGCAAGGCCTCCACGAGCTGCCCGGTGGCGCTGTCCTTGTCCGCCGCACGATCAACGTCGTGATTGCCCGGCACCGCGAACACCCGATCCAGCCCGAGCCCCACAGCGGCCGCGACTTCCTGAAGCCATGCTCGCGCGTCTGCGTACTGCGTGGCGGCACCTGAGAAGGCCACGTCGCCTGTCAAGAGGATCGCATCCGGCCGCGGTACACTGAGGTCGCCGAGCTTCGAGGCATCCGCGCGAAGCTCCTCGAGCACAAGCCGCTGGTTCGAGCGGTGCGTCGGCCCCCCGTGACCGATGTGCAGATCCGAGAGGTGTAGCCAGGTGAAAAGCGGCCGAGAGGAAGCCTTGATGGGCATGCTCCCAGGATACCTTCCCCGGGCTCCGGTCGCGCAGAGTTCCTCACCGTGTGCCTTGCCCGCCCCCAAATCCTCCTTGACCCCCTCGCCATCCCCCACGCCTCCCTCAGCCTCAGCCCCCCGCTCGTCCGCGCCTCGCCGACCCACAGCTCGGGCGTGAGGGGGAGAATGCCTACACACGTTTCGTTGTGCATTTGGCTCTCTCTCGCCTGCGTCCTGACAGGGACGGTCGAATCGCAACGGCCCGGCTACGCGAGAAGCTGCCCCATCTTCCCTATGAGGGCACCATTCGCCCGGCGCTGGTTCGCCCGCGGCATCGCCTCCGGGCTTGAGGTGCGAGGGCGCGCGATCGGGGGGGACCAACCGGGCCGAATGCTACTCAAGCCCCATGTTTCTCAAGTGCTTGCTTTAGCTGTGTGTTGTATTTCTGCCCGAGCCTCGGGCTTGAGGAGTGCCGTCCGCTCCATGAGATGATCCCCGAGCTGGCCCCCCGGATGAGCCCACGTCCGATCGACGTGACGAGCACCGAGCGGGCCCCCCACAAGGAAAGGGCAGCGGAAAGGGCACCACGCTCGCGGCGCGGGACCCCTCTGCCTATAGAATTCAGCCAAGATCCACGGGGTTGGCGATCCCGGGTCAGGAGATCCGAACTGTCCCCGAGGCAATCTCGCTTCGCGATCTCAGAGCGCCGATCCGGTTCGGCGCTCGAGGCGTGCCATAACGAACTCTGCCATGAACCTCGCGCGCAAGCGGCTCACCCGCAAGCTCCTCGCCGTCTTCGCCACGCCCGTCATCCTCGGGTTCGTGGTGACGGGGGTCGTGTCCATCCGGACGACCCGCGCCTCGCTCGTCGAGAGCAGCGAGCGTGCGCTCGCGGACAACATCGCGACGCTGCGAACGGCCTCGCTGCCCATCGCAGCGACGGGGCGAACGGAGGAGGCCGTGGCGCTCGTCGAGCGCGTCGCCGCCGAGGAGACCGTGCACGGCGTCGCCTTCTACGACGAACGGGGCGCGCCCTTCGTGCGCTCGTCCGCGCTCCAAAGCGCGCCCTTTGCCCTCGACGTCATGGCGGCGCGCGCCGTTGCGACCGGCGACGCGAGCCAGGGAACGTTGCAGATCGGCGACGAGGAGGTGCTCGTCCGGGTCGAGCCCGTGCGCGACTCGCCCGGCCTGGGCGCGGTCGTCATGACCCGCGAACTCGGGCCGATCGATCGCATGATCGACCTGACCCTGGTCCGGCTCGCGCTCACGGGCGGCGCGGCGGCGCTCTGCGTTTCGCTCGTCGCGATCTGGATCTCGCGTGTGCTCGGGCGCGCGTGGGGCAACCTCGTGCACGCCGTCGATCGCGTGGCCGCGGGGGACCTCGACGTGCGCGTCGAGGCCTCCCCGCATCTCGAGCTCGATCGTGTCGCGCGCGCCGTGAACGACATGACCCGCTCGCTCGCCGAGGCGCGCGAAAAACTGCTCGCGGCCGAGGCGGAGCGGACCGAGCTCGCGACGCGCATGCGACACGCGCAGGCCCTCGCGGTCGTGGGGCAGGTGGCCGGCTCGTTCGCGCACGAGATCGGCTCGCCGCTCAACACCATCCTCGGCTGGTCCCGCCTCTCGGCCGCCGACGACGACCTGCCCGAGCCCGTGCGCCGGCAGTCCGAGACCATCGCCGGCCAGTGCGAGCGCATCACGCGGATCGTGCAGCGCATGCTCGATGTGAGCCGTCCCCCCACGGATCACGTCGTCCCCGTGCAGCTCGCCGACGTCGTGCGTGACGTGAGCGCGTTCCTCGCGCCGGACCTGCGCGTGCGTCGTATCGAGCTGCGTCTCCTCGTCGCCGATCGGTTGCCGCCAATCGCCGCCGTGCGCGATCGCCTGCTCCAGGTCGTGATGAACCTCTGCATCAACGCGATTCAGGCGCAGCCGCGCGGTGGGACGCTCCGGATCTCGCTCGCGCTCGAGGACGCGGGGCCCGAGCGCGAGCCGCTCCTCCGGCTCGAGGTCGCCGACGCGGGGCCCGGGATCCCCGAGGAAAAGCGGTCGCAGGTCTTCGAGCTCTTCTACTCGACGAAGGTCGAGAGCGGAGGCACGGGGCTCGGGCTCCCCATCGTGGCCGACGTCGTTCGGGACCTCGGCGGTCGCGTCGAGATTGGCGACGCGCCCGAGGGCGGCGCCCTGTTCCGCGTGCTGCTGCCCGCTGGATCCTCGTCGCGTTAGCCTCTCGCGACACGAGCGCAGCTCGGATCTGCGCGGGGGGCGGCCCGAGTCGGTGGTGACATCGATGAAGGGCCGTCCCTACCGCAACCAGTCAATCCGCTCTCAGGTTTCCTACCCGCGGAGACGACGGTGATCGGCGACGGGCTCGTGGAGGGGAGCTGATGGAATCACCTGGTCCGATCATTCGTAAGCAATGACATAATCCGTGCCGCCGAGGTGCCGAGCCCTCGAGGGCCCGCGAAGTGCACCGGCGGCGAGATCTCCCGGCGCTCGGGCTCCTTGAAGCGACCCGTCTCCCGACACCAGTGAAGGGTGCCGCTCATCATCTTCTGGAGCTGTTCGACGTACCGCTCGAGCCCCTCGCGCGCGTGTACCGAGAGCCCGAGGTCGTCCGAGAGCGCCGGCAACTCGGTGACGACGACGTGCTCGAACTGCTGCGCCCGGGCGGTCATCAGGTCATTCACCACCTGGACGGCCTTGTCCTTCCCACAGTCGAGGAACCGCTCCACGACCAGCACGAAGTTGTGGATCTCGCCCTCGATTTCCATCTCTCTCTGGTAGGAGTAGAGGTCGTTGAGCAGGCCGACGTAATCCGAGTACGCGTTCTCCAGCGAGCGCATCGGTCGGGCGCGGAGGACCTCGGGGGGGATCGCAGCGCCCTGCTGCCCGAGCCGGCAGAAGACCGTCGTGAGCTCGGCGCCGCACGTCCACCTGCGCATCTCGACGTAATCGATCGGATCCGGGATCCGGTGCTGGATCCGGTTCTGGAGCTGCCATAACCAGCTCTCCACGGTGCCCTCGATCACCCTGCGGAGCTTTTGCCGATCGTCCACGGAGAGCGGCGCGGCCGTGCGCTCCCAGAGGTCCGCGAGGCCGAGCTCGAACGACGTGGTCGGGGGTGGGGTGGCGCCGAGCTCGATCGGCATGAACGAAGACAGCCGTTTGACGAACACCTTGGCACCCGCCATGTCGCGGGTGCTTCCGTAGACCACCGGGAAGTAATCGTCGCCGTACGTCCCCCAGGTGATCCAGCCCGCGCTCAGGTCGAGAGCATCGGCCGAGGCGTCCGGGGAGCACCTCGCCGAGAAGGAGGCGATATCGAAGGCCTCGAGCTCACGCTCGGTCCAGCCGCTGTGGCCGACGACGTGGGGCACGGGCCCGGTGAAGCCCATGCGGCGCGCCCATTCCTTGAGGCGCTGCCTGGCACCATCGAGGTGGGGGTTCGTCCCCGTGGAGAAGGGCATGTAGAAATCGGGCAGCGTCGTCGGGCCGACGCGCTGGTAGGGGACGTGGGAGAAATTCTTCCACCTCTTGAGCCCGAAGGCGAAGCGCGCGGCCGAGGTCCCGAGGCCCGTCGGGCCCTTGGGGAGGAGCAAGCTGCTCGAGGAGCCCTTGTTCATGTAGCGGCTGGAGCGCATGTGCCACTCGTGACCGCCGGACTGCCAGTCCTGGAGCCCTCGGATGTAGGTGAGGACGTGGGCGCGCTCGATCGGGTCGAGGGCGTGCTCTTCGAAGAGGGAGGGCAGCTCGGTGCAGGCGGTGTTCTCGAACTGCTGGAGGCGGGAGGTGAGCAGATCGTTGACGAGATCGGCGGCGCGCTGGGTATCGACGTCGAGGAAGCGCTCCATCACGAGGATCGCGTTGGAGAGCTCGCCCTCCTCCTGGATCTCCCGCTGGTAAGAGAAGATGTCATTACGCAGGTGGACGCTGTCGGAGAAGGTGTCCTTGAGCACGCGCATCGGGCGAGAGGCGGCGATGCGGTCAGGGACCTCGACGAAGACGGCGTGCTCGACAAGGTCGGCGGACCAGGGGGCACCGCCGACCTTTCGTCGCATCTCGATGTATTCGATGGGGTTGGCGACGCGCTGCCCGCTGATGTTGGACAGCTCCCACGTGGACTCGTCGAGGAGGTTCTTGGTGCTCTCGAAGAAGCGCCGGCGCCAGGCGACGGATTTGGAAGGGACCGTGCGATACCAGAGGTCGGCGAGGCCACGCTCGACGGGGTTGGTCGGCTCGGGCGGGGTGGTGGCGAGGTCGACCGGCATGAACAAGGGGAGCCGGTCGAGGTATTTCTTGGCGCCCACCTGATCCTGGGGGCGCTTGTAGGTCTCGAGGAAGTGGTCGTCGAAATAGAAGACCCAGACGTACCAGTCGGTGACGAGGTCGAGCTCGGGGCCGGGTGCCTCGGGGTGGGTGTAGGCGCAGAGCAACGCGTAGTCCATCGCGTCGAGCTTCGCCTCGCTCCAGATGTTGGGATCGGCCTCGCCGGGCGGCGGGTCCAAGATCCCCACCTTCCGCGCCCATTCCTTCGAGTGGGCTCGGGCGCCCTCGAGGTTGGGGTTCAAGCGCGCGGGCCAGGGGACGTAGAAATCCGGCAACTCGAAGGGCTGCTGCTCGCCTTCCGCTTCCGCCACGATCACACCTCACGGGCTCCGTAGCAGTTGCCATCACGTCCCGTCAACACCCGCCCCCGCGCCGCCCGTCTTCGGGTGAGCGCCCGTCGGCGGAGAGAGCGCCGAAGCCTCCCGGCGCTCGATTCACGGTTCGTCCCTGTCGGCTCCGCCGCCCTGTTTTGCTTTCCACTCCCTCTCCCTCTTCGACGGCATCCCTTGGGTCATCTCCGCGAGCGCGCGCATGCTCTCTCCGAGGGAGTCCCGGACGGGCAGCTCGACGGCAAAGTCCTCCGCCCCCGCCTCCGCGACGCGCCGCCACTTCTCGTCGACCGGCTGTCCTACGTTGTCCGAAAGCTCGACCAGCGTGGGCAAGTAATACGGAATGGCCGATGCGTATCTCGGATCCTGATGGCTGAACGCCTCCTCGTACACCGCCAGGGCTTCCCGGTGCCTTCCGAGCGCTTGCAAGTTGAGCGCCTTTGAGCTGCCGTTGGACCATCGATCCGTGACGTTCTCGAAGCCGAGTTGCGCCACGGCTTCGCAGGCTTGCAGCGCTTCCTCGTACCTGCCCGCTTCGTAGAGGATGAACTCGCGCTGACGGGCGACGCTTCGAGCCAGCCATCCATCATGATCGCGATGGCGATTGGCGTCTTCGAACGCATCCCAGCGCGCAAGCGCTTCGTCGTATTGGTCGCGACTCACCAGCTTGTCGATGGCGAGGCCCTTGTATTCGAATGCCTCTTGTACCTCCAGCCGGTCGAGGCAGGTCGCGCACACCATGACGGTGCGTCCCGCATGTGTGTACGTACCCGTCGCCTCCCGCTTCCGGCAGGACCAGCAAGGTTGAGGTTTTTCACTGGGAGCCTGCATGGCGATTCACTCCTGAATGGGGCTCAGTTCGGGCGGGGACACCTCTCCTCGGGCCAAGCTGCACCGCGCGCCGCCGACCGGCCGCCTCGACCGCCTCGACCACCTCCTCCGCGACATGCGCCGTGACGGCCACGAGATGACCCTCAGACCGATACGCGCCTTCCTCGCCCACGGGCTCCAGCAACAATGGGAGCCTTCTGCCCGTGATCGCCAAGGCTTCCGATGAAACGAGCAGGGGTGCGGTGGAGAGACACGACCAACCGTGTCCAGAACGAGCCCACCTGCGCGCGCGCCTCGCGGGCGACCAGGCCAAACAGGGCCAGCGGAATGGCACCGATCCGGCGCCGACGGCGACGTTTCGCCCGCGCCGCAGGCTCGTTCACCACAATGCGCGCCCGATGGGTGACGTTATCCATTCGCTCCCGCATCGTCGCCCACGCGCGGTTCGTCAGGGCCGCGTATTTCGCGACCGCGTTCAGCCATGCGCCGAACGCTTCTTCGTCGTATGGATCGGGTCGCTCTGCTTTGGGCTTGCGACAGGCGAGCAGGAATGCATGATGGTCGATATCCATCCCATGCGCCGAATCGACTCCGACCGAACGAACCACCGCGGCCATAACATCCAGATACCGGAGCGTGGCCTCTCTGGAGATACCGAGTTCGTTCGAGCAGTCGTCGAGGACGCGTGTCATGCCCCAGACCCTCTGCTCGCGTTCACGAGTCCCATGGATACAAAGGGCAGAGGTCGCCCTCCATCACGGGAAAAATCGACCGACCCCTCCACATTTTTCGTCGAGGGGGCCACGGAGTGAGGTCGCGCGCAGATTTCTGGCGCTTCTGGAGTGCGGTTGGCGCGGCGGCCTTGGGCGTGGCCTGGTCGTCGTCGGCCCTCGCGGCGGACGAGCTGCCGCACCATCGCGTCGAGCTCACGACAGATCGGACGCTCCCCGGTTGCTCGGATGCGTTCGAGTTCACGGCGATCCTGACGAACTGGGTGCCCGTGAGCACGATCGATCCGACGGGGGCGCGCGCGCTTATCGTGCGGATCCGGCGACTCCCCGATGGAGGCAAGTCGGTCGATACGACGATCACGGACGAGAACGGCGTCGCCGTATCCACCGATCACCGCGACTACTCACCCCGGACCGACTGTTTCAAGGTGCTTTATTGGACGGCATTTGATGCGGCGACGCGGATCCGCGCTGCGGCGCCGAAGAAGGAGGAGCAGGCTCCAACGCCTCCGGTGGAGCCTCCGCCATCTCCCAAGGCGGCCCCGTGCCCGAGCCCGAAGTGCCCGGCGTGTCCACCGTCCTCGAAGCCGCCCACGGCAGCCCCGGCTCCGAAGAAGCGAGGTTTCGTGGCGGTCGGAGGGGTCGTGTCTTCTGGTCTCATGCCGGATTGGGCACCCGGGCTCCGGGTTGCAGGGGGCGTGCAGCTCCCGCAGCTCTCGCTCGAGCTCGACGCGCGGTGGATGCCGCTCTGGAATACGCGTCCTGCGAGCTCAACCAAGGTCGAGGCGCACACGTTCACAATGACGGGTGCGGGATGCCTGAAGCGCGCGCCGTTCGTCGGTTGCTTGTTCGTCATGGGCGGGACCGTTGGGGCCACGGCCTTGAACAGGAGGTATGTCGGTCACGGCGTGCGAGGCATGTTCGGCATCGGGGCGCGCAGCGGGGTCGAGCTCCCGTTCACGCAACGGTTCGCGGTGCGCCTGGACGTCGAGGTCGCGATCCCGCTGTTCGCTACGGGTCTCGACACGATCGCTCCTTCCCTATGGGAGACGCTGCGCTCCTTCACGACTGGCGGTGGATCGCTCGTGTACGCGTTCTAAGTCACGGGAGCGGAGCAGCAAACCGTGACGGGCTCGAGCAGCACGAGCTCTCCTTCCGCGTTTCCGCCGCTCGGCGTGCACGTGCCCTTCGTGTACTCCAGGATTGCGGCCGATTTGCTGGAGAGCTGCGTGCCCGGCATGAGGTCCTTGCAGGGA
Source organism: Polyangium mundeleinium (assembly GCF_028369105.1). Lineage (NCBI taxonomy): Bacteria > Pseudomonadati > Myxococcota > Polyangiales > Polyangiaceae > Polyangium > Polyangium mundeleinium. Next base: position 6,393,570 of record NZ_JAQNDO010000001.1, read on the forward strand.
GCGGTCATGCCGGTGGAGATGTTGGAGTCCTCCTCGACGACCGTGCACGCGGCGTCGCTGAACAGACGAAATTTCACGCTGCAAGTGCCGCCGCCCGGCTCGCCGCACTCGCATTCGGCGCAGGTACGTTTGTCATCCACGTACCCGTAGAGGAGCGTCTTCTCGCCCCAACCCTCCGGACACGCGTGGTCCCCCTCGCGGTACAAACAAGCGGAGAAGCTGGGTGGCTTCGGGACACAGACCTTCCCCTCGGCCTCGATGCAGTTTGGCAGGGCGCTTTCGCTCGTGCAGACTCGTCCGAGCGTGATCTCCGGTCCGCCATTCCGGGCCTTTGGAACCTTGGGCTCCGGATCTCCGATGTGGTGCGCTTGGCACGGCAGTTCCTCGATCACCGGGGGCGAGATCGTGATCGAGCGGACGCACGGAACACCGCCGCAGAGTTTGTCACCGAGGATCGACTTGTCGCCGTTGCAGGTCCCATCCCAGTTTGTCGGCGGGTCGAAGTTTGTCTTGACACCACCACCCGGGCATGCTTGCGAGTCCACGGTCCACGTCTCTGGGAGCTTGCACGTCCCCTCGGGCGCATCGCACTTGCACGTGCCACACGAGGGCGGTGGCGGTGCGGTCCACCCCTCGAACGCGAGGATCGGCGTGTCCTCCGGGCACGAGGGGGCCTCGATGTCCCATCCCTGCCAGAAGCTCATCGGCCCTTTCCAGCTCGCGGGTCCCGGGGTCACGCACGTTCCGCCCGTGCAGAGGGAGGACATCGAGCCGTCGCTGCCCGCGTCCGTTCCGCCATCGAACTGGTCGCAGTAGTCCGGGAAGTCCCACTGATCCGGGGGCACGCCGCGGGAACACCATACGGGGCTCGGGCACGGGCAGCACTCATAGGGGATGCCTTCGGGACAATCAGGTCGGCAGTAGTCGGGGACGGTCACATCCTTCGGAAACCCGGCCGGGCACGCTTCGGGGGACGGGCAAATGCAACACTCCCGCGGGATGAGGAGGTTTCCGTCGTCGTCGATGGGGCAGTCGGCACCGACCGTTATACTGGAGACGACGCAGGCCGGGACGGCGAGCGCGGCAAGGCCAGCGCTGACTGCGAGCACGAACGCTGCACGTGCGAGACGAACCATGGCGCAAGGGTACGCCATCCGAGCGTGGCGCGGCAAGGTCTACGGCGCGGATTCCGTGTCGTTGACGATGCGCGGGCAAACCCCGCGGGGGAAGGGACAAACCTTCAGGGCTACGGCAAGGGCAGCGCGGGTACATCGCGCGGGTGCCGGAGGGGTTGCCGCGGCTCAAGCCGATCGGGCAGTGCATTCTGGAGATTCCGACCGACGAGGAGGTCGACCGGATCCTCGCGGCGGCGAGCGCGTCGCAGGGGTTGGCGTTCGGGTTGATGGCGTATGCCGGGCTGCGGCCGAATGAGGTGCGGGGGCTACGGCGGCGGGATGTGCGGCTCCGGTGGGAGGGAGGGGCGGTCGGCGGCGGGTTCGTGAGCGTGCGGGAGGGGCGGTCGTTCGGGGAGACGCATACGCCAAAGACGGGGCAGCGGGAGGTGCCGGTGACGCCGGAGCTCGGGAGGTTGCTCGCGCCGGTGGAGGCGGGGGCGCGGGAGGAGCTCGTGGCGATGACGGCGCGTGGGAAGCCGTGGGGGCAGTCGGGGCTGGTGCAGGCGTTCGAGAGGGTGAGGGGCCGGGTGGGGCTGGAGGGGTGGTCGGTGTATTGCCTCCGGCATTATGCGATTACGTCGTGGCTGAGGGCTGGGGTGCCGATGCATGTGGTGCAGAGGATGGCGGGGCATAAGAATTTGGCGACGACGCAGCGGTATGTGCATCATCTGAAGGAGGACTTGGAGGAGGCGGGGAGGAGGATGGCGAGGGGAAGGGCCGGCTAGCAGCGCTTCAGCGTTCCCTTGAGAGAAACCTCCTGCGCGGCAGCTCGGGTAGGGTCTACCCTTCTTGTGTGCGTTCCGGTATGGTGGAGCCATGCCGACCCCCCCTCCCGTCGCAGAAAACAGTCCTGCTCCTTTAACCGATTCACCCGTGCCGACCGGTGATGCCAACGGCCAGCGACACGTGGAGGTTACACCGAGTGCACCCACAGTCCCTTCGACTTCTGAAAAGCGCGAAGTCATCCCAGAGGCTCCGTCGCCGGTGCCGCCCTCGGGCCCCAAACAGACATCACACGAGGTCTCGATGGGATCCATAGAAAGTCTGCACCTGACTGCGGTCCTTCGGGATGTCACAAGACGAGTTGCCGCCATTGAAGATGCGCTCACCAAAAAGGTCGCTCCAGACACTAAGTCTGGCGCTTCGCTACTATTGGAATATCTCAAGGTGGTCTTCGGCGGGTGGCCAGCTCTCGGTTTCCTATTTCTTCTGCTGTTTTATACTCCTCTGCAAGCCGCATTGACGTCCATTCCCGAAAAGGTCCGAACCGCCGACGAAATTCATCTTGCTGGCGTCTCGCTGAAGTCTACAATCAAAAGTGTCGCGATAACGCAGGGAGTTGGCCCGCTGGCCGACAAGCTCCCCCAGTTGTCTGGTGATGCAATAGAATTCCTCCTGCGAGCGCCCCGGGCTGAGCGAAGTCTGGTATCATTCACGCTGTCGCCAGACTCATCAAAATGGGCGGAGGTCCACTTCCCATCAGAGCGTTTTCTCAAAGCGCTGGCTCAATTGGAGGCTCTGGGGCTCGTGGAGCTTTTCGGCGGCTTTGGAAAGCGTGAGCGGCTTGATGGCGCGAAGCTGACTCAGCTCTCGGCAGACTTCAAGACCAAGCTGCCCGGTGTCGAGCAGTCAGTGCCAGGAAGCGACACTATCACGTGGAAGCTAGCCATGCCGATTCCGTACGCCGACGAAGCTGTGCCGGGGCTCACTTGGACACTTACCTCGTCCGGTGCGCAGACTGTGGACCTCATACTCAAGGCCGTATCGGCTGAGCTTGCCCGAGAATCGAACGTTGGTAAGAAGTAAGTGACGCGGAAGGCCTCGGCCTGACGGTGGTCGGTTGCGGGAAGGGGCCATCCCAAGGGGGATAGCGACCACTTATCCCTATAAGCCGGCTACGCCCTGCCGCCACCTGTCCCGCGAAGGCCGGCTTCCAGCAAGTTCGGCAGCACCTTGAACACCCCCGGCTGATCCGGATCGTCCACGCGCGCCGTACGGGTCTCCAGCAGGAGATGCAGGTAGCCCTCGGCTCCGCCGGGCGGGCTGACCTCGAACCCGAGCGGCGTCCAGTGGTCGATGTCGCGCTGGGAGGCATACGGGAGGATGGCGACGGTGCAGCCTTGCGCCAGCGTGTCGCAGAGCCGGCCCACGAGGGCGAGGTCGATGTTGCGGCCCTCGTACGCGGGGTCGATGACGAGCTCGCTGATGTAGAGGGCGTCGTTGCCGCCGCCCTCCAGGTATTCGTCCTTGGGCCAGTCGTTCTCGAAGAAGATGTCGTGGAGCGCCTCGAGCTCGCCGCTGTCGGCGTCGAGCACGTCGAGGAGGGGTACGTTGAGGTGGGGCGACGCTGCTGCCGTAAACCGTCCCCGAGGTTCGCAGCGGCGTGACGACCCCAGGCAACGACATGCCGCGGAGCGCATCCTCCATGCACGAAACGATCTCCCGCTCGCCGATCATCGACTCCCGGACCCTGGCCTTGTCGACCCGACCATCCGCCCTCAGGTCGACGTCGAACATGATGGCGTAGTGCGTGTCCGTCCGCCCTCGAACCGCGCCGCCTCCCTTCGGAAGCGACGGGCTCGGGGCCTTGACCACCTCGGGCGCGGTCGTCTTGGGCTTGGGTGCAAAGCTTTCTGCTCCATGGCGTGCCCTCACTTGTCGCCGTTCCTCTGGACTCCGATCACGGGCTCGCCGACCCCGATGTCGAAGAGGGGGGACTCCGATCACAGACTCGCCGACCCCGATGTCGAAGAGGGGGGACTCCGATCACAGACTCGCCGACCCCGATGTCGAAGAGGGAGCACTCCGATCACAGACTCGCCGACCCCGATGTCGAAGAGGGGGGACTCCGATCACAGACTCGCCGACCCCGATATCAAAGAGGGGGGACTCCGATCACAGACTCGCCGACCCCGATGTCAAAGAGGGGGGACTCCGATCACGGACTCGCCGACCCCGATGTCAAAGAGGGGGGACTCCGATCACGGACTCGCCGACCCCGATGTCAAAGAGGGGGGATTCCGATCACGGACTCGCCGGTGCCGCCGGTGTCGTGACGCGACCGGTTGTGAGAGGATCGACGCACGATGAGCCGAATCTGTACGGAGGAGAACTCCAGATGCGCAGCGTGACCTACTCGATGGCCGTGTCGCTGGACGGCTACGTCGTCGGGCCGGACGGGTCCTTCAACTGGATGGCACCGGACGAGGAGGTCTTTCACCTGGCCACCGACGAGGTACGCAAGGTCGGAGTCCATCTGCTTGGACGACGGCTGTACGAAGCCATGCGGTACTGGGAGACCGTCGACCAGAGCCCGTCGCTCGACGACTCGACGCTCGAATTCGCCACGATCTGGAGGGCGCTCCCGAAGGTCGTGTTCTCCACCACGCGCCTCCTGTCTGGTCACAACAGGCCCACGGCTCGAAGCTCCTGGCCTTCGGCTTGCTGGATGGGCTGATCGTGAGCCTCGCACGCACGGCGCGGGAAGCCGCAGACGTGGCGGCGCGGGAGCTCGGGGAGCCGGCGATTGCGACCGCGTTCGAGCTGTCGGGGCTTTACAAGCGGCGGGCGAAGAAGAAGGTCGAGGCGCCGGCGCAGGACGGCTGAGCGGCGAGGGTAGGGCGGCGCGATTACCGCGCCGCCACGATCCGAAAGATCCCACCGGGACCCACCACCCATCCAGGCTTCGCCCCCGGCGCGATTACCGCCGCGAGCGCCGCCTCTGACCCGACAGCGCCCGTGTCCACGCGGCGCAGCGCCTTGCCGTCCCAGTGCAGGAGCGTCGAGCCGTCGCCCACGATCCAAACGTCGTTCGGCCCGGTCGCCGCCACGCCGCGCAGGAGCACCGGGTGCCGCGCGCCGCCCTCATGCCCGAGGTGGAACGCCTCCACCGTGCTCGCTTTTGCATGCAGCACCGAGCCGCCGAGGCCCACCGCCCACGCCTCGCCAGGCCCGACGGCCGCCACGGAGAGCAGCGCCCCGTCGGGCCCGCGGTGGCGCGTGAAGGCGCGGCCGTCGAACCGGACGAGCGTGCCCTCACCCTCGGGCGACACGCGGCCCGCGACCATGACGGTCGTGAGGCCGCCGGCGAACCATACGTCGTCGGCGGCGCGGGCCGCCACGTCGGCGTAGGCCGCCGGCGGGAGGCCCGTCACGAGGCGGACGCCGCGCGGGCCCCAGGTCATCGCGTGCGGGAGGTCGCCGTCGGCCGCGGAGACGGTCCAGATCGCGCCGGACGGCGCGGCGGCGACGGCGAGCAGGTCCGGCAGGGGCATGGGCTCGGGAGCCGCGCGGCCGCCCTGGAGCCGCAGAAAGCCCTCCGCCGCGAGCGCCGCGCCCTCGCCCGCGGCGACCGGCGCGAGGCAGTGCTGGCAGCCGAACGTCTTCGGCGTGCGCTCGGTGCATTGCGCGCAGAGGTTGCAGTCCGGCTCGGGCGCGTACCAGCAGTAGAAGGGCTCGGGTTTGGGCGCCTGGTAGAGCAGGCGCGCGCGGGCGCCGTCGTATTCGACGATCCGCGCGCCTTCGTGCAGCCAGACGACCCCGCCCGGGCCCTCGACGACGCCGATGGCCGTGCGGAGCGGCCGCTGGCCGTCGAGGTCCAGCACCACGCGCTCCAGGCGGTACGATGGATCGACGCCCGCGACGGGGAGCACGACGCTCGGCGCGGCGGCCGGCGGAGGGGGCGCGGCCGTGCCTTCGAGATCGGCCGCGGCCCCCGGCTCGGGCGTGACGTGCCAGAGGCCGGCCTCGCCGAACACCCACACGTCGCCGCGGCCGCTCCCGGTGACGGTGAGCTTCTCCGTCGGGTCGATCCCGAGGATACGCCACCAGCGCGCGCCGTCGAAGTGCGCGACGCCGCCGAGGAAACCCGTCGTCCAGACGTCGTCGCGGCCGCTGGCCCACGTGGACAAGGCCGGGAGGGGGCTCTCGGGCGGCTCGACGTCGGCGCCTTCACCGTGCGCGAGCGCGGAGGCCTCGAGGAGCGCGTCCTCCGGGACGACCCTGGGCGTGACGCCGCGGCCGAACTCGACGCAGACCTCGGGTTCGCTGGTGCAGAGGACCTCGCGACCGCCCGCGCCGGCCCCATGAAACAACTTCGTCCCGTATTCGATCTCGATCCCCGCGAACGTCGCGCGGAGCTCGCGTCGCTCGCGGTAGCCCGCGCCATCACGCTCGAGCACGCACGGGCGCACCGCGCCGCCCACGCGCACGCCGAGCACGAGCAGCGCGCCCGCCGGGCTGCGCGAGAGGCCGAGGGCGATGAACTTGCTCGGGCGCGCCGGCGCGCCTTCGGCGAAGACTTCCTTGGGGAACGACATCGACGGCACGCCGAGGTCGGACCAGGCCTTGCCGTCATAGTGAAAGAGCCGGCCGTCCTCGCTGGCCGGGCCCTTCTCGGCACGGCCGAGCAGCCATACGTCCCGGGGCCCTCTCACGACGAGGGATTGTACGTGGTGAAAAGGTTCGGTGGCGTCGAGGCCCTCGCGCGCCGCTCGATGGGCCAACGTTGGCTTCCAGGGCAGCGGCGCGCTCGGGTCTGCGTCACCGGCCCCTTTGCCTTTCCGTTTTTCGAGGACCCGCACGCCCGGGGGAGGCTCCGCTTTCACGCCCTCCCGCACGACGCCGCGGTCCACGGCCACGGCCCCTTCGCTCGTGCGCACGAGGAAACCACCGCCCGCTTGCGCGTCGATGCGGTCGACGGCGCCGCGCACGCCGAGCTGGTAGAGGGGTTTGCCCTCGGCGGAGAGCGCGACGAGTGAGCCGTCGGAGGCGCCGGTGAGCACCGTGCCGTCGATCGCGACCGCGACCTTGCGGTACGCGTCCGACGACGGCGAAAGCGAAGGGAAGCGGCGAACGCGCACGCTCCACGCGGGCTCGCCTTCCGCTCCGATCCGGGCCACGTGGTCCTCGCCCACGACAGCCACGACGCCGCCGCGCGCGTCGGCCCCGGAGAGGTCGGGCAGCGGGCGCTCGTTCAGGGGGGTTCCATCGGCCGGATCGAGCTCGCGCAGGCGCTGTTTTCCCTTGGCCTGCGAGAGGTCGAACACGAACAGGCGAGGGGCGCCCTTCCCGGACGCCGTGGGTTTCGTCCCCGCGGGGTCGTGGAGGAAGAGGCGCCAGGTGAAGCTGCTGCTTTCGAGCGGCGTCCTCCAGGCCTCGTGGCCTTGCGCGTCGATGCGGACGGCGACGGCCTTGGCGGAGAAATTCGGCCCGGGCACCCTCACGACGGCGAAGGCACCGCCGTCCGGCGCGCCCAGCACCGCGGTGACCTCGTCGAGCGGCACCTCGTACAGCTTGCCGCCGTCGGGGCCGTACCCGAGGAGCACCGTTTTTCGATCGGTGCCCGTGAGCTCGATCCACGGCAAGCGTGGGGCGGCCACGGGGGCGGCCACGGGCGCGGGCACCGGCGCGGGCGCAGGCGGGGGAGGCGGCGGCGCGGCGCTGCACGCGCTCGCGAGGAGAAGGGGGACGAGCACGCGTCTCACAGGTTTTTCCCTCCCGACACGCGGAACACGGCGCCCGCGTACACGTCCTCTTCGTCGCTGTCCTTGGCTTTTTTCAGCACGACCGATTGGTCGGAGCCCACGGCCCAGAGCTCGCCCGAGGGGCCACGCCACACGTTCTGGATGGCGAGCGGCGGCGCGGCGCGGCGGAGCGCGGCGCCATCCCAGTGGTAGAGCGCCTTCGGGCCCCATAACCAAAAATCGCGTCCGTCGCCCCGCACGGACGTGGCGCCGGGCGTCTCGAAGCGCTGCCCGCCGCCCTTGCCGAGGTCCCAGCGGAGGAGCTCCTCGTGGTTCTCTTCGACCGCGCCGAGGGCCCACACCGCGTCGTTCGGGTCGAGCCAGAGCTCGTTCATGGACGTGAGCCCCGAGGGCCACGGCGCCCAGGCAAGGCCATTGCCCCGCCACACGATGCCGTCGTACGTCCAGAGCCAGAGATCCCCGGGCGAACGCGCCGCGATCTCCGCGCCGGCCGAATACCCTTGGTGCACGTCCTCGGGCAGGGGCAAGCGGCGGCCGTCGACGAGGAGCAGGGTCCCGCCGTACCGATTGACGAGCACGGCGGGGCCTTCGAGGCGAAGCGAGGCGCCGTCGACGGTGAGCTCGCGGGCGCCCGGGCCGTCGCCTCGCCCGGCCGAGCCGGGGTACACGAGGTCCTCGGACCCTTGCTCGCACGACCAGCGCCCGTTCTTGCCGAGCCGCGACTCCACCATGCTCGCGCGCATGCCGCCGGTCTCGATGAGGGCGCGGACGATCACGTCGGCAGGCGTGACCCGGATCGAGGACCACGTGACCGGGAGCGCGCAGCTCGGGCCGAAGGGCTGGCAGCGCTCGACCGCCTGCTTGGTGCACATCGCGGGTTGCTTCGCGCAGTCGACGAGCGTGCCGCAGCAGCTATCGGTGAAACATCGGGGCGCGCCCCGATCGGCGAGGCGCGCGCCGTCCCATCGAAAGACGCGGCCGTCGCCCGCGAGCATCCACACGTCGCGCTCGTCACGCCCGGCCGCGTCGACGATCGTGGGGGTTTTGGGCGGCAGCGCCACGGGCTCGAATCGGCCCGCGAACGCGGAGATCACGCCCGCGGACAGGTCGCGGGGGAGGGCAGGGAGCTCGTCGTCGTCGAGGAGGCTCGCGCCTTTGGGCGCGGCGTTTGGCGCTTCGGCTTTGGGTTCGGGCTTGGGCGCGGCACGCTCCACCGGGGCAGGGAGGGGCGGGCCGCTGCACGCGAAGAGCGAGACCAGGAGGGAAGGGGCGAGGGCGCGCGCCGGGGGCGTCGGACCAAAGGGATTGGCCATGGGCAAAGAAGGAAGGTCGACGATCCACGAAGTTTCGTCAATGCGCTCGTGAGGCCCCTCCGGCGCGAGGCATTTACGTCCGACCGGGCGCGAGCCATGACCATGCGTGGTGGAGTATCGAGGCCCGGCGCCGGAGAACGGGCAAGGGGGGCGACATGCAGCGGCGGAAGTTCGGGGGAATCGGGCTCGTGCTCCTCGCCTCCCTGCTCGGGTGCGGCGACGGCGCGCAGAACGGGGTGTTCCCGTCGGGCTCCGTCGAGGAGCGGAAAACACGCGCGCTGCTCGATCGCATGACGCTCGAAGAAAAGATCGGCCAGATGAACCAGTACATCGCGCCGATCTACGCGCAGAGCCTCGATTCCCCCGATCTCGCCGGAAAGGTCGACACGCTGCTCGCGCAGGGGCTCGTGGGCTCGTTCCTGTTCGTCACGGATGCCGGCGAGGCGAACGCGCTCCAGGAGAAGGCGGCACGCGCGCGGCTCGGGATTCCGCTGATTTTCGGCATCGACGCGGTGCATGGACTTGCCCCCGTGCGCGGCGCGACGATTTTCCCGACGCCGATCGGCATGGCCGCGACGTTCGACGTCGACCTCGTGGAGCGTAGCGGCGAGGTCACGGCGCACGAGATGCGGGTGACGGGCATGCATTGGGCGTTTTCCCCGGTCCTCGACCTGGCGCGGGATCCGCGGTGGGGCCGGACGGCGGAGACGTTCGGCGAGGATCCGTTCGTCGTCGCGTCGCTGGGCAGCGCCCTCGTCCGCGGCTTGCAAGGCCCGGATCAGGCGCATCTCCGGGTCCTCGCTTGCCTCAAGCATTTCCTCGGGCCCGGCTTGCCCCTCGGCGGCCGGAACATGGGGCCCATCGACGTCTCGGAGCGCGCCTTGCGCACGACGTTTCTCCCGCCCTTCCAGGCCGGCGTGGACGCGGGGGCGCTCTCCGTGATGGCCGCGTACAACGACGTCAATGGGGTGCCGAGCCATGTCTCCGAGGAGCTGCTCACGAACGTCCTCCGGCGCGAATGGGGGTTTCGGGGGTTCGTCGTGAGCGACTGGGAGGGCATCGAGATGCTCCACACCACGCACCACGTGGCGGAGTCGCAGAAGGACGCGATCCGGCAGGCGGTGCTCGCAGGCGTGGACATGCACATGCACGGCGAGGGATTTTCGAAGCCGCTCGTCGAGCTCGTGCGCGAGGGCGCGGTCGGCGCCTGGAGGATCGACGAGGCCGCGGGGCGGATTCTGCGCGTCAAGCGCGCGCTCGGCTTGTTCGAGCATCGGTACGTCGACGCGGCGCGCGCCGCCTCCGTCCTCGCGTCGCCGGGGCATCGAAAGGTGGCCCTGGAAGCGGCGCGGAAATCGATCGTGCTCCTGCGGAACGAGCAGGATCTCCTGCCCTTGCGCAAGAACCTGAAGAAGATCCTCGTGACGGGGCCCAATGCCGACAACACGGCCTTGCTCGGCGACTGGACCGCGCCTCAGCCCGCGGAGAACGTGATCACCGTGCTGGAAGGCATTCGCGCGGCGGTCTCCCCGGCGACGGTGGTGCACTTCGTGGATCCGGGCCGGGTGTTCGAGGAGACGAACGAAACGATCCAGCGCACGGCGGAAGAGGCCCGCGACGCCGACGTGGCCATCGTGGTGCTGGGGGAGAACGAGACACGGTACGACGACCGCGGCGCCTTGGATCGGCGGCGGCGCGAGCGCACCGGCGGCGAGGGCGCCGATCGCGCGGATCTCACGCTCGTGGGGCGGCAGATGGATCTCGTCCGCGCGATCGTCGAGACGGGCACGCCGACGGTCGTGGTGCTCGTCAACGGGCGACCCCTGGCGATCCCCTGGATTGCCGCGAACGTCCCCGCCGTGCTCGAAGCCTTCGAGCCGGGCCTCGTCGGAGGCCAGGCCGTCGCGGAGGTGCTCTTCGGCGACGTGAGCCCGAGCGGACGGCTGCCGATCTCGATTCCGCGGAGCGTGGGGCAGCTGCCCGTCCATTACGATCACCCGCGCTCGGCCGAGAGCCCTTACGTGGACGAGAGCTTCGAGCCGCTGTACGGATTCGGCCACGGGCTGAGCTTCACCCGGTTCGTGTATGCGGACCTCCGGGTGCCCGAGCGAACGAGGCGAGGGGAGGACGTCCTGATCTCCGTCGTCGTGCGCAACGCGGGCGCGCGCGCGGCCGACGAGGTGGTGCTGCTGTTCGTGCGCGACGTCGTCGCCAGCGTGACCCGGCCGGTGCGCGCGCTGCGCGGCTTTCAGCGGGTGCACCTCGCCCCGGGGGAGCGCCGGGTCGTGCAGTTTCGGATCCCGTTCGCGTCGCTCGCGGTGCTCGATCGACAGAGAGAGCGGGTCGTGGAGCCGGGCACGTTCGAGGTGTCGATCGGCGGGCTGCGCGGGTCGTGGATCGCCTTGCGAAAGTGACCTCGATCCACGCCCCACGGGCTTGCCGCTCGTGTAGCCTGGCATCGTGGATGGCCTTCTCGCTCTGCCCTTGTCGACGCTCGGCGTCGGGGCGCTCGCGCTCGTGCTTTGCCTCGTGCTCCTCGTCGCATGGATCCTCGCGCGGAGGCCCGTGCGGCGCATCGAGGAGATCCTCGCGGGCCGCGGCCCCCTTCGGCGAGGAGCCGCCAGCATCGGCGGCGAGGTCGAGCTCGCGCCCGACGAGCCGATCCCGCTCGACGTGAAGATCACGCAGACGGGGGCGCCCAAGACGATCTTCTACTCGCCGCGGGAGGACGTGCGGGATGTCCGGCGCGTGCACTACATGAACTGGGAGACGGCGGGCGAGGAGGTCGTGGCGCGTCCCTTTTTCGTGCGGCGTGCCGATGGCGAGCGTGTCCGGGTCGAGCCGCCGCCGGACGTGAAGTTTCGCGGCAAGATGGATGTCTGCGTCGAGCACACCGAGCATCTCTGCACCTTCGAGGCGCGGCTGCGTGCGGGGGACAAGGTGTACATCGAGGGCACTTTGTCGCGGCCCGAGCCGCGGCCCCGACCGCCGGAGCCGGAGCCGGAGCCGGAGCCGGAGCCGGAGAGGCAGCGCGGCGGCGGGTATCGCGCGGCGGCCCCGCGGGAGCGGGAGCGGGAGGAGGAGGTCGCCGTCGAGCCGCCGCCGATGTGGGTCCTCGGTCCGCCAGAAGGAAAACCCATGCTGATTATGCGGCAGCCTTTCCGGCAGCCGATCCCCGGCGCCGCCGAACGACGGCGCCGGCGCGATCTGGGCATCGGATGCTGGGTTGTCGCGGCGCTCGGCGCGCTCACGCAGATCCTGCTGCAACTGCCGCTCGTGGACTGGGCGTACGATGCGATCGCCGTCGCCGCGGGCGTGGTGCTCCTGCTCGCCACGGGGATCTTTCTCGAAAACAACACGCTCCCCGCGCCCGAGGACGGGCTCACGGCGGCGGTCACCCAAAAACGCGCCGTACGCCCGTTCGTCACGCCGTGGTCCTCGTCGAACCTCCCGAGCGCGAGCCCGTTCGGCGGGTCGAGCGACCCGGACGCGGGGCTCGGGACGGGTGTGGACGAGAATGGCGAGCCGTATGGTAGGATTGGATAGGTTCGTCCGATGAAACGTGCTCCGTTCTGGTTTTTCGCGCTCGTCGCGGCGTGCGGCGGCGCGCCGGCCTCGCTTTCGGCTCCTTCCGGCGGATCCGCATCCGCCTTCCCGCAGGCCACGCCCGGGGATCTGCCGGCGCCTTCGCTCCTGCCGCGGCCGACGTTCGACCTCCCGCCCGCCGCGGGCCCGTCCGCTTCGCTCGCGAACGTCCTCCGGGCGAGCCACAGCATCGTCGTCGGCACGATCTCCGACATCCACGCGTTCACGCGCCCCTGCGCGGTCGACCTCGTCCTCGACGTGCGCCCGGAAATGCGGCTCCTCGGCGACAGGTTCCAGGGAAACGAGCAACGTCCGCTCCTCGTTTCGTTCCCCCGCGCCGCGGACGAGAAGGGGTGCGAGCGCAACCCGCTCGGGTATCGCGGCGCCCCCGCGCTGTCGCGCTTCGTCGTCGGGCAACGCCTCGTCTTTTTCGTGGGCTTTCGCCGCGTGGTGGAGCGTGCTCCTGCGCCCCCCGCGTCGCGCTGGGATGCGCAAGGCCTCCATGATCCTTCCCTCTACGGCGACGACCTCCTCGGCGTCGCGGACGTGGACGAGATCCCCGCGATCGTGCGCCAGCGCGGTCCCCTCGTCACCGACGCGCAGCTCGCGCCCCTCGCGGGAAAACCGTCCTTTCGGGTCCAGGGCGACGTCGCGACCGACGCCGCGACGGGCCTCGCGTGGCAGCGGGACGTCGCGAAAACCGAGCTCAAGATCGTCGCCGCGACGCGCCATTGCGAGAACCTCGTGCTCGGGGGCCACGACGATTGGCGCTTGCCTCGTTACTTCGAGCTCGTCTCCATCGTCGACCACGGCCGCGGCAGCCCAGCGCTCGATCCCTCGGTGTTCCGGGGCCCGCCCGAAGGCTTGCTCTGGGCCGGCACCGAGGACGCGGGCGCTCCCTGGGTCCTCGACGTCGCGGATGGCAATCTTCAGTCGACCCATTACGACGAGCCGAGCCCGTACGGAAAATACAACGTCCGCTGCGTGCGCTCCGAGGAAGGCCCCTCGCTGCGCGCCGCGCTCCCCTTCGCGCGGTACCGGCGCGCGGGGGGGCTCGTCGAGGACGCGCTCCAGCGGCTCGGCTTTTCGGCGGCGATCGCGGCGCCCATGCGCTGGGCGGAGGCGAACACGTTCTGCGCTGCGAAGGTCGAGGCCGGCCACGACGATTTCCGGCTGCCCACGGTGCGCGAGCTCGTCAGCTTGTCCGAAGCGAACGATTGCGAGGTGCTCTGGAAGGACGAACCAGAGGGGGAGGATGGCCTCTGGACATCGACGCTCAACCCCGCGGACAAGAGCCACGCGTTCCAGGTGCGAAACCTCTGCTCGCCGCAGTACTGGTCCGAGCCGACGGTCGGGCCACCCGTGCTCGCGAGCGAGGGCGAGGAGCACGCGCGCTTCCGGGCCCTGTGCGTGCGTGACCTGCCGCCGATCCCCAAGGCCGGGGCCCAGGTGCAGAGCCGCTACCCGAGCGGCCACATCTTCGCCGAGGGCGCGCTGCGGAAGGGGAAACGGCACGGGACGTGGACGTACCACCACGATCAGGGTCCGCCGTGGATACGCCTCGAATACCGGGACGGCGTCCTCGACGGGGCATTTTCGGTGTTTTACGACAGCGGCGAGCGCCTCGCCGAGGGTGCGTTCGCCGGCGGCGCGCCGGCCGGTACGTGGACGCATTTCGACACGCTGGGCCGGCGCGCGTCCGTCGTCGCGCACGAACGGGGCGAGCGCTCCGGGCGCTCCACGACGTACACGCCCGAGGGGGCGAAGATCGCGCGGGAAGAGACCTGGGCCCGGGGCCTCCGGCAAGGGACCGTCGTCGACCATGACGAGGAGACGGGGACGAAGACGCGCGTGGCGCACTACAAAGCCGGCCTCCGCGAAGGCGCCGTCGAGACGTTCCACCCGAACGGCGCGCGCGCCATGGTCGGCCAGTATCGAGGGGACAAACCGGACGGCACGTTCACGCGGTTCCACCCGAACGGCGCGCGCGCGGCCGTCTTCTCGTTCCGCGGCGGCGAGCTCGACGGCCCCTACGAATCCTGGCACCCGGACGGCAAGCCCCACGAAAAAGGCACGTACCAGAAGGGCCTGCGCGACGGCGCTTGGACCGCGCTGTATCCCTCGGGCAAGCGCGCTGCGGAGGGCCAATTCCAGCGAGGCACGGGGACGCTGCGGGAATTCTACGAGAACGGCAAACCGCGGTACGAGCAGCCGCTCGTGGAGGGGCTCCGCGAGGGGACGACCGTGTTTTTCCGGGAAGACGGCTCCAAGGACCACGAGGTCGGCTTCTCCCGCGACACCCTCGACGGCATCTGGCGCGAATACGACCCGAGCGGGCGCTTGACGTTCGACCGGCACTTCGAAAAAGGCCGGGAGCACGGCCCCTTCGTGCGGTTTCATGCGAACGGCCAGAAGAACGAGGAGGGCACGTATGCGCACGGGCTGCAAGTCGGCCCCTACCGGCGCTGGGACGAGGAGGGCAGGCTCTCCGTGGAGGGCGTGTTCCAGGACGGCCTGCACCAGGGGACGTGGACCGATTACGTCGGCGGCAAGCCCTACATGCGGAGCTTTTACGAGCGCGGGGTCGAGGTGCGGGATCCCGAGCGGGTCGAGTCCCGCTGATCGCCATCGCGGGCCCCACGGTTCAGGTCGCTTGACTTTATAAGTCAGTTGCCTTGAATCTCCTCGCGGAAGTTCTGGTACGTTGGGGATCGGATCATGGCCAGCCCGAGGAAGCAGACGCACGGAAACGAGACCCGCGAGGTCATCCTCGCCGCCGCCGAGCGGCTCTTCGCCGAGCACGGGGTGGCGGCGGTCTCGAACCGGCAGGTGAGCGAAGCGGCAGGGCAGGCGAACAACTTCGCCGTCGGGTACCACTTCGGCACCAAGACCGACCTCGTGCTGGCCATCGTGCGCCGGCATGCGCCCTCGATCGAGCAGCGGCGCGTGGGGATGATCGCGGCGATCAAGGGTTCATCGGAGCTGCGCGACTGGGTCTCCTGCCTCGTGCGGCCCACCACCGAGCACCTCGCCGCGCTCGGCAGCCCCACCTGGTATGCCCGTTTCATCGCCCAGGTGACGACCGATCCCACCCTGCGGCAGCTCGTGATCGACGAGGCGATCGCCTCGGCGTCGATGCAGGAGATCATCCAGGGGCTGAACCGGATCATGCCGGTCCTGCCCGCGGAGGTGCGTGAGGAGCGCGCCGACATGGGGCGGCAGCTGATCGTGCACATGTGCGCCGAGCGCGAGCGCGCCCTGCAAGCGGGCACGGCCACGCCGCGCCCGACGTGGGAAGCCGCCGCGGTGGGGCTCGTGGACGCCCTGGTCGGGCTGTGGCAGGCCCCGTTCACCCCGACGAAATGATCGTACGACCTGGCACGACAAAAGAAGGAAGGAAGAATCGACCATGCGCGTGATCGTGGACGAGGAAAAGTGCTGCGGGGCAGGGCAGTGTGTGCTGCTCGCGCCGAAGGTGTTCGACCAGCGGGACGACGGCATCGTGATCCTGCTCGACGAATCGCCCGCGAAGGAGCTGCACACGGTCGTGCGCGAAGCGGTGACCGTATGCCCCGCGGCCGCGATAAGGCTGGAAGAGCACGAATGACGACGCCGACGAGCGTGCTCGTCGTGGGCGCCTCCGCAGGCGGCTTGTCCGTCGCGGAGGCGCTGCGGCGCGAGGGGTTCACGGGCAGCCTGACGCTCCTCGGCGCGGAGCGGCACCTGCCCTACGACCGGCCGCCGCTCTCGAAAAAGGTGCTGGGCGGCGCCTGGAAACCCGAGCAGACGCAGCTCCGGCCCGAGAGCGCGCTCGCGAAGCTCGAAGTAGAATTCGTCCTCGGCGACCCCGCCGTTCGCCTCGACGTGGGCGCGCGTGAGGTGACGACCGCGTCGGGGCGTTGCCTGCGGGCGGACGTGATCGTGCTGGCCACGGGTCTCGAGCCGCGCCGGCTGCCGGGGCAGGAGGCCTGGGCCGGCGTGCACGTGCTGCGCACGGTGGACGAGACGCTCGCCTTGCGGGCCGATCTGCTCGCGGGGCCACGGGTGGTCGTCGCGGGCGACGGCGTGCTCGGCACGGAGATCGCCGCGACCGCGCGCGGCATGGGGCTCGCGGTGACGATGGTCGGCCCGCAATCGGCGCCGCTCGCGAGTCAGTTCGGATCGCAGGTCGGCGGGTATCTGGCGAAGCTGCACGTGGATCAGGGGGTCGAGCTGCGGCTCGGGGTCGGCGTGACGGAGCTCTGCGGCGCGGAGGGACGGGTCTCCGGGGTGCGCCTGGCGAACGGCGAGGTGCTGCCCGCGGACGTGGTGGTGGTGGCGATTGGCTCGCGCCCGGCGACGGGATGGCTCGCGGGGAGCGGGCTCGCGCTGGCGGATGGAATCGTGTGTGATTCACGGTGCCAGGCGGCGGCCGGCATTTACGCCGTCGGCGACGTGGCGTTCTGGCATCACGAGGGGTTCGGCGTGGGGATGCGGCTGGAGAACCGGACGAATGCCGTCGAGCAGGCGATGGTGGTGGCGGCCAACATCCTCGGC
Source organism: Polyangium mundeleinium (assembly GCF_028369105.1). Classification (NCBI taxonomy): domain Bacteria; kingdom Pseudomonadati; phylum Myxococcota; order Polyangiales; family Polyangiaceae; genus Polyangium; species Polyangium mundeleinium. Next base: position 6,410,664 of record NZ_JAQNDO010000001.1, read on the forward strand.
AAGGACCGGCCGTACACGCCGGTGCCGTATTTCTGGACCGATCAATTCGACGCCAAGATCCAGGTGCACGGCTTCGTGTCTGCCGACGCCGAGGTGGCGATCGTGGAAGGGGATCCCGCGCTCCGGCAGTTCGTCGCGCTGTACGGGAGCCGCGGAAAGGTCACCGGGGTGCTCGGGTGGAACATGGTGAAGCAGACCCGGCAGCACCGGCAGCACGTGGTCGATGGGACGGCGTGGAGCGAGGTGGTCGCCGCGGCGCGGGTGGCCTCGACCTGAAATACGTCAGAGCGCCTCGATGAGGCTCACTTGCCAGAGCGAGCAGGTCTCGCGTTTGCCCCCGGCCGGCGAGCGTCCGCCGGTGATGCGGACCTTCGCGCCCACGCCCACGACCTTGCCGTCGCTCGTGTGGAGCTTGAGGTCCTTGTCCGAGAAGCTCTTCGGCAGGCGCTCCATCTGATTCTTGCCGTCGCCGACCGGCACGTCGGCGTTGACGCGTTTGCCCTTGCCGTCAGGCTCGGCGAAGAGGTTGAAGTCGCACGTGTCACTGCAGACTTTCACCGAGCTTCGCAGCGGTCCGACGTAGCCCTCGATCGCCACGCGCTTCGTGACGTTCAGGCCCTTCTCCATGGTGGGGTCGAACTCGGCGCTGCAGACGTTTTCGAACGTGACGGGCGTACCGGGCTTGGGCTTCTCGCAGCCGAGGCCGAGGGTGGCGAGCAGGGCCGCGGCGGCGAGACCAACGGGGAGGCGGGTCGCTGGAAGACGCATCGTACCGCGGACGTTATCCGAAATTGGTCAGTCGTTCACATCTTTGTGCACCTCTCTCCCATCGTGGTACGGACGACATCTCATGCGACGGTTTCTCGGCTCGATGCTCGCCCTCGCGCTCGCTCCTCTGGCCTCGGCCCACGCCGCGCCGAAAGAGCCTCGCGCGGGGCTCGCGTATTACGCGAATCCGCGCACGCTCTCCCACGTGGCCGCGAAATTCGGTCTTTCGGTCGACGAGATCGCGCGGCTGAACGGCATCAAGAACAAGCACAACTTCAATCGGTATGGGCTCGTCTTGCCCGACGTACCCTCGACCCGAAAGCTCCCGCGTTATGTACCTTGGACGCCGGCACGACAACGCGCGGCGTGCCCGGTCACGCCGTGGAAGTTCGTCGCGACCGCCGAGGAGAAGGGCTGCATGGACGCCTATTGCGGGACCGGCCCCGGCGGCGCGCGAGCGTGCCTGTGCCGCGACGATCAGGCCGATACGTCGATGGTCCTCACCACGAACGGCAAGACCCTGCGCCTGCCCGTGGAGGTCTCCGCCTTCAATCCGTGGGGATCGAGCTTCGTGGACGTGGCGTCCGCCGATCTCGACGGCGACGGCGCGCCCGAGGTGATGCTCTCGGTGCTGCAAACGGTCTCGAATGGGCTCGGCCAGGAGTATCGCCCGCTCATCGTCGTTCGCGACGGCCGGGAAATGCTGCGCTATGACAGCGGCATGTTCACCGCGAAAACGGCGCTCGTTCGCGTGGGCAAGGAGTGCCACCTGGCCACGGCCCACTGGGAAGAAGTGACCCATCCCCTCAAAGGGCCGGCCCTTCACCTCGTGGAGCGCACGTTCGACCCGACGAACCTTCGCGTCGACCGCGAGCTCACAGGGATTCGCGCCGGCGAAGGCCAGATCTACGAGCTTCCTTTCGACCCGCTCGCCCCGCGCACCCTGCCCACGCAGTCGGGCACGCTGGTCGGGATCTTCCGCGAAGACGTCGGCACGACCATCAAGCTTCGCACGGCCTCGGGGACGAAATCCCTGCCCAATGCCCGCTTCGGCGACGCGAGCACCGGGCGCGTGTTCCCCTTGGGCTTTGTTCCGAGCAAGGTCCCGAAGGGAGAAGCGGTCTTCGGTCGCTCGCACGACACCGATATCGTGTGGCTGCCCGGCCCGAGCAAACGATAGCCGTCAGCGCGGGTGGCGTTGCGCGGCGAATTGCGTCGCGCGGTCCCTGCTCCAGATGTCCATCATCCAGCCCGGGTATTCGGCGCGCAGCTTGCTCACCTCGTCGAGCTGCAAAAGCTCCTCGGCGTCCAGGGTCACGTCGACGGAGGCGAGTGTATCGCTGAGCTGGTCTGTACGTTTGGCGCCGAGGATGACGCTCGTGACGGACTTCTGGTGCAAGAGCCACGCAATGGCGAGCTGCGCCACGGTGACGCCTTTGCGCGCCGCCATGGCGGCGAGCACGTCGACGATGTCGTAGCCGCGCTCGGGATCCACGGGCGGAAACGCAAACGCCGTGCGGCGGCTGCCCTCGATCTCCCGCTGCGCGCGGGTGTATTTGCCGCTCAGGAAACCACCGGCGAGCGGGCTCCAGACGAGCAAGCCGAGGCCTTCGCTTTGCAGCATCGGCACGATCTCGCGCTCCAGCTCACGACCCGCGATCGTGTAATACGCCTGCACCGAGGCGATCTTCGCGACGCCATGCAGCGCCGAGAGGCCGAGCGCCTTGGCCATTTGCCAGGCCGCCCAGTTCGATACGCCGATGTAACGGACGAGCCCTTGCCGCACGAGATCCGAGAGGGCCTCGAGCGACTCCTCGATGGGCGTGGCCGGATCGAAGCCGTGGAGCTGATACAGATCGATGTGATCGAGCTGAAGCCGTTCGAGGCTCGCGCGGACGGCGTCCATGATATGACCCCGCGAGGAGCCGTGGCTGTTCGGGCCCCGACCCGCCGGGCCGAAGACCTTCGTGGCGACGACGATCTCGCTGCGCCGGATGCCGAGGTTCTTGAGCGCCTGGCCCGTGATGCGTTCGGAATGACCTTCCGAATAGGTGTCTGCCGTGTCGAGGAAGTTGACGCCGGCCTCGATCGCCTTTGCCACGAGCGCATCCGCCTCCGCTTGCTGGACCTGGCCGAGGAAACCAAAGGGCCCCTGTCCGCCGAACGTCATGGTGCCGAAGCAAAGCTCCGAAACGTAAAGACCGGTGCTCCCAAGCTTGTTGTAGCGCATGAATCGCGACCTCCGAGGCAGGGTATAGCCCTCGGCCTACCTTTCGAGTAGACTCCACGATCGAAAAGGGCTCTTGAGCCAGGTTCAACGATGAGACGAGAAGACTGGCCCGATCTCGTGGCCTTCGCGGCCATCGCCGAAGAGCAGAGTTTTACGCGGGCCGCGGCGCGCCTCGGCGTCTCCACGTCGGCGTTGAGCCACGCCATGCGCGCCCTCGAAGAGCGCCTCGGCGTGCTCCTCTTGACCCGCACCACCCGCAGCGTCGCCCCGACGGACGCGGGCGAGCGGCTGCTCGCGACGTTGAAGCCGGCCATGGACGACGTCGCGTCGGCGGTGGAGTCGCTCGGGACGCTGCGTGATAAGCCAGCGGGGCACGTGCGCCTGACGGTGCATTCGCTGGCCATGCGGTCGATCACGCCGCGCTTGCCCGCGTTTGCCCGCGCCTTTCCCGACGTCGTCGTGGACATCACGGTCGACAACGAGAGGACCGATATCGTCGCGAACCGCTTCGACGCCGGCGTTCGTTACGGAGAGCTCGTCGACAAGGACATGATCTCCGTGCGCATCGGCCCGGACGAGCGCGGCCTCGTGGTCGCTTCGCCGGCTTATTTCGAGCGGTTTCCTCCGCCGAAGAAGCCCCAGGACATCGCCAAGCATCGTTGCCTCTGCGCGCGGCTTTCGCCCGGGGGGCCCCTCTATCGGTGGGAGCTCGAAAAACGGGGGCGATCCGTGCGCGTCGCGGCGCCGCCGGTCTTCATCACGAACGACAGCGATTCGCTGCTCGCGGCGGCGCTCGCAGGGATGGGCCTCGCCTATGTGATGGAGTCGGTCGTGCTCCCGCACCTGCGTTCGGGCGCGCTGGTCCGGGCGCTCGAGGATTGGTGTCCACCATTCCCAGGGAGCTTCCTTTATTATCCGAGCCGCCGTCAGCTCACGCCGGCCCTGCGGGCGTTGATCGAGGCGCTCCGGTACCCCGCGCCGGCCGCCGCCCCTCGCGAGGCTGCGCGGTAGGGAGGGCTAAGAAACGAGCGCGAACGTGACCGTCAATGGCAAATGGTCCGACGGCTCGCTCGCGGACGGCATCACGGTGTCGCGGCTGAGACGCGGGAGGACGCCGGGACGTGGGTCGAGCCGGCCCTCGGAAGAGAGCAGGTAATCGATTTTGCGCGGGCGGCCGTTGATCGCGGTCGTGTCCCACGGTCGCTGCGCGCGGCAGCTCTCGGCGAGGCCGCGCTCGTAGGCCGCGGCGAGCACCACGCTCTGCGAGGTCGCGTTGAAATCGCCCGCGACGAGCCAGGTGACGTCGGCGGGAGCGGCGTCGCGGGAGGCGAGGAGCTCGAGCATCTGGCGGTGTCCGAGGTGCTCGTCGGTCGGCGTGCTGTCGGGCTGCCACGTCAGGTGGGTCGTCGCGACGTGGAGGGGTCGGGTATCGACGGTGAGGCGCGCGATCAGCGCGAGGTCGTCGTCGCCGGGCCGGTGTGCCGCGAAATGCAGCACGTCGTGGCCGTGCCACGTGAAGAGCGCGCGACGCGCAAACAGGGCCGAGCCCTCGCGGCGGCCCGTCCGCTGCGCGTAGGCGCTCGCGTGGGTCGCGTCGAGGCGGGCGCAGAGCGCCTCGTACAGGTCGGGCTCGACCTCCTGCAGGCACAGAAGGTCGGATCCGAGGGCATCGATGCGCGCGAGCAGGCGGGCGCGGCGGGTCGCGGGATCGAGGGCATCCGCCGGCGAGCCCCGGTAGCGATCGGGCCGCACGTAGCACTGGGCGAGCACGTTGTAGGTCGTGGCCGAAAAGGTCGTCGTCATCGAGGGCAACCGTAGAGACCTTCGGCCGCAGCGACCAGGACACGATTCCGGACAAGGCCTCGGTCAGCCGAGCGCCCGCCCCAGGAAACGCGCCCCCGGGAAGGGGTTGTGGCTCGGCCCTCACGTGTTCGACCTGCCGCTCGACCTGTGCCACCCTCCGGCCCTCGGGTGTGACCACGATGAAGCGCCTCGCATGGTTTCTCCTGGCAATGGCTCCCCTCGTCGCGGTCCCCGCGGCGTTCACCGCGGTCCTCGCCACGGGATCGCCCGTTCTCCGCACCACGATTCCAATCGAGGCCCGCGCGCGAGGTCACTGCACGTGGCATTGCCACAACCACGGCTGTTCCCACACGCCGCATCTCCCGCGCGCGCTCGCGGGCGACGAGGGTCTGTACGGCGCGACGATCGCAGGCCTGAAGGCCGCGGGGAGGGCCGTCGTGCCCGATAAGCCCCACGTGGGCTACGGCGTGGTGAACCTCGCGGTATTCTGTGTGGCGTGGCCGGGGATCATGTACGCGCTCTACCTCGTGGCCCTCTCGCAAAGGCGCAAGATCCGCGCGCTCCGGCGAGGTGCGTCGTGACGCAGTTCGGGTTCACCCTTTACGCCGCGTGCGTGGACTTCATGGTTCGCGTGGCCGCGCTCGCGGGGGCGACGTACCGCGATGCGAATGCGTTCCTGTTCTTCGTGCTCTGGCCCGTGGTGACGGTCGCGCTGCTCGCGATCGTGGCGTGGCAAGCCGTCGTGCTGCGGCGGCTCGAGCGTCGCCGATGAAACGTCAAAGCCCTCGCGTGTGCTCGGGCCGGAGCCGGATCCGGCCGGAGAGCGCGGCGTCGATGACGTCGAGGATCCGCGCGCGATCGTGCGGGAGACGTCCCCCGATGGGCAGGTAATTCGACGCGTGGTTCGTCCGAAAAAGCGCCTCCGTGGGCGTGGCCTCGGCGACGAAGACACGCAGCTCGCGGAGCAGGCCGTGGACGTCGGGCAAAACGAAGCGGCCGCGTCGCTCCAGCGTGGCGAGGGGGGTGTCGGGGACGACGGTCAACGTGAGCGCCGCGAGGTAATCGGGATCCATCGCAGTCGCGAGGCGAGCCGAGGCGCGCGCATGTTCGTCCGTGCGCTCGGTGCCGCCCGCGCCGAGGAGGAAAATCGCCGAGGTCTTCAGGCCCGCGTCCCGGGCGCGGCGCGCGGCCTCGACGTGATCGTCGAACGAGGAGCCCTTGGCAATCCGCTTGAGCACGAGGTCGTCGCCGGATTCGGGGCCGATGTAAAGAAGCGCGAGGCCACGCTCGCGCAAGGTGCGGAGCTCGTCGCTGGTTTTCTCCAGCAAATTGGTCGCCATCGCGTAACAGCTCACCTGCCGGAGGTTCGGGAAGGCGCGGCGGCAGGCGTCGAGGAGGGCGAGCCAATGATCGAGGGGCAAAACGAGGGCATCCCCGTCGGCGACGAAGACCTTTTCCACGTGGTCGCCGAAGGCCGCGCCCGCGGACGTGATGTCTTGCAGGGTCTCGGCGAGGTCGCGGATGCGAAAGGTTTTGTCCCGGTACATGTCGCAGTACGTGCACTTGTTCCAGGAGCAGCCGATCGTGGCCTGCAGGATGTACGAGTGCGCCTCGCTGGGCGGACGGTAGAGCTTGCCTTCGTAGCGCATCGCCGCGAGGAGCCTACCCGAGCCGCGTGGAAGAGGCCAGCGGGCGGCCTGCCGACCCGCCGCGCGCGTGGTACCGTGCCGGCGCTGATGCCTCCCGCCCCGCGACGCCGATCCTTTGCAGCACCAACCATCTGCGCCGCGGGCCGCGACCTGTGACGATGTCCCCCCGCACCTCCACCGCGACCGGCTTCTCGGCCATCCTCCTCTGGTCCCTGCTCGCTCTCTTCACCACGGCGTCGGGCAAAGTCCCGCCGTTCCAGCTCGCCGCCATGACGTTTCTCGTGGGCGGCCTCGCGGGCGTCGCCACCTGGATCCCGCGGCCACACGCCATTCGATCGCTGAGGCAACGGCCCATCGTCTGGGCCCTCGGCACGGGCGGTCTCTTCGGGTATCACGCCCTCTATTTCGCGGCTTTGCGCTGGGCGCCGCCCGCCGAGTCCGGCCTCGTCAATTACCTCTGGCCCCTGCTCATCGTGCTCTTCTCGTCGTTTTTGCCCGGCGAGCGATTGCGCGCGGCCCATGTCGGCGGGGCGCTCCTCGGCTTCGGGGGGATCCTCGTGCTTTTCCTCGGCCGCGGCGCCCTGGACGCCCGCGCCGAGCACCTGCCGGGGTATGCCTGCGCGTTCGCGGCAGCCTTCGTATGGGCGGGGTATTCCGTTCTCTCGCGGCGCTTCGGCGAGGTCCCGACCGATGCCGTGGCCGGCTTCTGCCTGGCGACCTCCGCCCTGAGCTTCCTCGGGCATCTCGTATTCGAAACGACCGTTTGGCCTGAAAACACGACCCAATGGCTCGCGCTCCTCGCGCTCGGCGTCGGCCCGGTCGGGATCGCGTTTTATGTGTGGGACATCGGCGTGAAGCGCGGGGACATCCGGCTGCTCGGCGTGGCGTCGTATGCCGCGCCGGTGTTATCGACCTCGATCCTCGTCCTCGCCGGCCATGCGGAGCCGAGCTTCACGCTCGCCGTCTCCTGCGGGCTGATCGTCGCGGGCGCGCTGGTCGCGACGCTCGGGACGAAGCGCCCCGATCCACTGGTCTCATCGTGAAGCCGCAGAGCTGGGGCGTTGCCCCAGGCCCCAGGAGGGGGCTGTCCGCCCCCTCCACCCCGGACCAGCCAGGGGCTGGACCCAGGGTCGATGAACTGCGCGATGCGCAGTTCATCGAACAGGCCCGGGTCAAGACCGGTAGCGGCGTTGCCAACCGAGACAGGCACGCGGCCTTCCAGCGGGTCGGTGGTAAGACCATGGGGGGTCGCTGGCGTCGGTTCGAGGAGCTGCGCGATGCGCAGTTCCTCGATGAGGCCGTGTCGTCAAGCTTGGGGGCCGAGCCAAAAGGCGACGGGGACGTGTGTGCGAGAGATGGGGGGGCATGGTCTGAAGAGACGACGTCGAGCCTCCGGAGGTACGAGGCCGTGCCTTGGAGGGACGGGAACGTGTCTCTGGGGCGTGCGGTCGAGCCTCCGGAGGTACGAGGCCGTGCCTTGGAGGGACGGGGTCGTGCCTTGGAGGGACGGGAACGTGTCTCTGGGGCGTGCGGTCGAGCCTCCGGAGGTACGAGGCCGTGCCTTGGAGGTACGAGGCCGTGCCTTGGAGGGACGAGGCCGTGCCTTGGAGGAACGGGGGCGATGGTAGGCGCGGCGGGCCCGTGGCGTCGAGAGATGGGCACGATGTAGGGAGACCATGGGCTCATCGCCGAAGACCTACGGCCCCATTGCGTGGAGGGACGGAGCCGTGCCGTTTGGAACGTGAGGCCACCGCGTCACGCCATGACGTCATGCGACGAGACGTTGGCCGCCGACCTGTCAGCGCTGCGGCCTTTGGTAGGCAGGCTCATCCCTGGTCTTGACCGGCGGAGGCGTTCCCCACCAACACAGCCGCGCTGCGGCTTCTGCTGGCCCCCCGGCTCCTTCGTCGGCCCGTTTGAAAAACTGCGCGGAGCGCAGTTTTTCAACCCTGGGTCCAGCCCCTGGCTGGTCCGGGGTCGAGGGGGCGGACAGCCCCCCGCGGGGACCGGGGCGGCGCCCCGGCGCGGCGCTTCCCAGAGGAGACCCATGCTCAGCCCGTAGAGCAGCCTATTTGCTCGACGGCGTCCCCGATCGTTTCTCGGAAAAGCCGTGTTCTTCGAGCTTCGCGTAGAGCTGCGGGCGCGGAATGCCGAGGAGCTTGGCCGCCAGGGTGCGGTTGCCGTCGGCGCGCTGGAGCGCGGACGCGAGCAGATCCCGCTCCAGCCGGGCCACGGCCTCGCGCAGTGGAAGGCCGAGGTAGCGGTTCGTGGGCTCGGTCGGGGACGCGGGGGTCGCGAGCTCGGGCGGGAGCGCGTCGGCGTCGATGACCTCGCCGTGGCACATTTCGGCCGCGCGGCGGACCACGAGGAACAGCTCGCGGACGTTGCCCGGCCAGTCGTGGCGCACGAGCGCGGCCATCGCCTCCTCGGAGATCGCGCGCGCGCGTGTTCCCACGATCGCCCGCGAGACGAGCAGCGCCACGTCGCTCCGGCGCTCGCGCAGCGGTGGAACGGCGATTTCGAGGACCGCGAGCTGATAATAAAGCTCCGCGATCAGAGGGACCTCCAGTGAGCCGGGCGCGAGCCGCGCCAGCGTGACGACGCGGACCGGCGGTGATTCGGAGAGCCAAGCGGCGAACGCGCCTTGCGCCGCCGGCGTCAGATCCCCCGCGCCGTCGACGAGGAGGGTTCCGCCCGCGCGCGCGCCTGCGAGCATCCCCCGAAGCTCGGCGGCGTCCGTCGACGGATCGACGCGCACGACGACGAGCGGCTCGCTGGCGCGGCTCGAATACTCGTGGATCGCGCGGGCCACGAGCTCCTTGCCGGCGCCGGCCTCGCCCTTGACGAGCACGGGGGCCTGCGATCCGGCGGCGCGGCCGATGAGCTTCCAGACTGCGTGCATGGCCGCGCTCCGCCCTACGAGCGGCGTGCTCTCCGCGAGTGCCTCCACGGCCGCCGGAGGCGCGCGCCGCTGCTTGACCGCGCGCGCGACGGTGGCGACGAGGCGCTGCAAATCGAAGGGTTTTGTCAGATAATCGAAGGCCCCGTCGCGCATCGCCTCGATGGTGCGCTCGCCGTCGTCGTACGCGGTGGCCACGATCACGGGCAGATCGCGGTGTTGGCCCGTCCGGAGCTCGCGCAAGAGCTCGAGGCCGCTGCCGTCCTTGAGACGGATGTCGACCAGGGCGCAGTCGAACGTGTTCGGCTCGGCGAGCCGCGTCCGCGCCTCGGCCAGGCTCGCGGCGGCCACGGTCGTGTGCCCCACGCGCGCCAGGGCTGTCGCGAGCCCGAGCCGGATGCCTTTTTCGTCGTCCACGATGAGCACCGTGCTCATGCCGCGCCTCCTTCGGCCGGAACGGAGAGCTCGAACCGCGTGACGCCGCCCTCGCGCTGGTAGGTGAGCCGCCCGCCGCTCGCCACCGCGATGGCCCGCGACACCGCGAGGCCGAGCCCCGTGCCCTCGGGTTTCGTCGTGAAAAATGGCTCGAAGAGCTCGGAGACGCGATCCTCGGGGACGCCGTCGCCGTCGTCCTCGACCGTCAGCACCGACAAGCCCCCGTGCCGCTCGATCTGCACGCGCACCTCGGCCCCCGACGGCGACGCCTCGACGCCGTTCTTGACGAGGTTGTCCACGGCGCGGGCGCAAGCGTCGGGGTCGACGACGGCGCGCGCGCGGCCGCTCACGGCCAGGGAGACGCCTCGCTCCTTCGCCCAGGTCGAGAGCAAGCCGAGCCGCCGATCGACCACGTCGCGGAGCTCCGTGTCCACGCGTCGGCCGATCCGGCGGCCGCTGACGACCAGGAAATCCGTGAGGAGGCGATCGAGCCGCGTGATCTCCTCGTCCACCGCGTCGAGCTCCTGCGCGACCTCGGCCGGGACGCCCTCGGAGGTGCGCGCCATGTCGACGCGCAGCTTGATCGACGCGAGCGGGTTGCGGACCTCGTGCGCGACGCCGGCGACGACCCGGCCGAGCGCGGCCAGGCGCTCTTTGCGGCCGAGCTCCTCGGCGAGCCGCTCCCGCTCATGCTCGGCCGCCGCGAGGCTCGCCGCCAGGCTCGCGACGCCCTCGGCCACGCTCGAAAGCTCGGCGAGCGCGGGGCGCGGGACTTCGGACGTGAGATCCTCCTCCAGCGCCGCGAGCGACCGCTTGAGCCCGCGCGCCCCGCGCGTGGCGGCGATCACGGTGCCGAGCGCGATCACGCCGAGGAGCACGGTCGCCGACGTGAGCAGGCCTGCGATGAGGCGCCAGGTGCCGACGAGCTTGGACATCGACACGGTGTAGGCGACCCAGAGCAAGCGGCCGTCGGCGCTCCGCCGCGCGCCGAGGAAGAGCGTGCCTTCGCCGACGTCGAGCGCCCCGACCTCGGCGCGATCCCGCTTTGCTACGGCCGCGAGCGTGGAGAGCGCGCGATCGGCCTCGCTGGAGATGCCCGAGCGGATCGGGATCGGCCCTCCGGGGACGGCCGGATCCTGGGCGGTGCCGCCACGCAGCCCGAGCACGGTGAACCGCGCGGCGCCGCCGTCCGCGTCGGGCTGCTCGGCCCAGCGGGCGAGCTCGCGTTGCACGAGGTCGCGGCCGCGCTCCAGGCGTTGCTCGCTCGACATGCGGATGACGCGGTTCACCGACACGACCGAGACCCCGAACACGAGCGAGGCCAGGATCGTCACGGCTCCGAGCAGCCACCTCAACGACACACGCGGGAGCCTCATCAGGGCGGACGAATGATGTCCCGAATCCTGACAGGTGTCATGGCCCGTGACGAAGCAGGGGACGGCCTCGATCGGGCCGAGCCTCGGCCCGCAGGGAGGCGGTAGAGGGGAAGGGCGAGGAAACGCTCGATGACGGTCCGAAGGTCGTTTTTCCCCACGCTACTCGTCTCGCTTCTTTTGATCTTTCCCCGCGGCGCGCACGCCGGCTCGCTCACGCTCGAGCAAGCCGTGCGGCAAGCGCTCGGGAACCACGAGCGCGCCGGCAAGGCGCCGCTCCGCGTGAAGGCCGCCGAAGGTCAGCTCGACCGCGCGCGCTCGTCGTTCCTGCCGAGCCTGGTCGCGGGCGCGAACGCCACGCTCCGCGGCACCGAGGATCGGATCGGCCGCCAGCTCTTCGGCACGGGCACGATCACGCTCACGCAGCCCCTCTTGAACCCGTCGGCGATCCCGCAGTACACGCAGGCCAGGCGCCAGCTCGCGGCCGAGCGCTGGGGCGCGGTCGAGGATCGGCGCAGCCTCGCCTTCGACACGGCGCGCGCGTTCCTCGTGGTGCTCACGCGCGAGCGCGTGCACGAAGCGGCGACACGCAGGCTCGAACGGGCCCGCGCCAACCAGCAGAACGCCGACGCACGTGCACAGGCGGGCCTCGCGAGCACGAACGACGTGACGCGCGCGCTGCTCGAGACCACGGCGGCCGCGCGGGAAGTGGCGCAGGCCGAGGGCAACGTCAGCACGGCCTACCTGGAGCTCGGGTTCCTCGTGGGGAGCCCGGTCACGGGGCCACTCTCGGCGCCGGATCGCACGACGCGCGCCGCGGAGAGCGGGGGCGTCCGGGCCGAAGACGAGGTCCGGCAAGCCGAGGCGCGCAGGCCGGATCTCCGCGCCGCCGAGGAGCGCACCGCGGCCCTCCGCGCATCGGCCCAGGAGCCCCTGTACCGACTCGCGCCCACGCTCACGCTCTCGGCGCAGGTGCGCTTCAACCCCGCGCCCGCCCCGCCCGACACGACCCACGACGAGACGTTGCAACTGAACCTCACCTGGCCGCTCTTCGACGCCGGCGCGCGCTACGGCGATCGCAAGACGCGTGTCGCGCAAGCCGAGAGCCAGGCCCTCGACGAGCGGCAGATCCGGCGGTCCGTGGCGACCGACATCGGCATCGCGCGGGTCACGCTGAAGGCCGCGCGCGAGAGCTACCGCATCGCCGAGGAGGCGGTTGCGGCGGCGAAGAAGAACACGGCCGAGACGGAGATCCTCTACCAGCAAGGGCTCGCGCGGGCGATCGAGCTCGTCGACGCGAACGCGCGCCGCTACGAGGCCGAGGTCGCCCTCGCCACCGCCAAGCTCGCGATGGAGCAGGCCTACCTGGAGCTGCGCTTCGCGCTCGGCCAAGGCCCCACCGACGACGACACCGAACGCCCCGCCCAGGCGGATGGAGGTGCGCAATGAAGCTCGCGCGTGTGCTCCTTTTGCTTTGCTTGCCCCTCGCCGTCGCCTGCAAAGGCAAGCCGACCGAAGGCGGCGCCTCCGGCGGAGGCAAGCCCGGCCGCGACGGAGGCGGCCTCTCGTTCGCCGCCGACGTCATGCCCGTGGAGGCCAAGAAGGTCACCTACACGGTGAACGCGCCGGGCACGATCGAGGCCTTCGAGCGGGTCCAGGTCACGGCCCGCGTGGCCGGCGTCGTCGACCGCGTGGCCTTCACGGAGGGCCAGGAGGTCAAGAAGGGCGACGTCCTCGTGGTCATCGACTCGGAGCGGTACCTGCTCGCGGTGAACGGCGCCAAGGCGGCGCTCGCCAAGACGGAGGCCGCGGTCCGGGACATGGAGGCGATGGTCGCGCGGCGCGAGGGCGCGAGCGGCATGAACCCCGGCCTCATCCCGGGCGAGGAGCTCGAGAGCTACAAGAGCAAGGTCCTCACCGCCAAGGCCGATCGCGACATCGCCTTCCAGTCGCTCCGCAGCGCGCAGCTCAACCTGCGCGACTCGTCCGTGCGCGCGCCCATGGTCGGCGCGATCCAGACGCGCACCGTCGAGACGGGGCAATACGTGCAAGCGGGGTACGTGATGGCCACGCTCCTCCAGAGCGATCCGCTCCTCCTGCGCTTCCAGGTCGAGCCGCTCGAAGCGCCGCGCCTCAAGGTCGGGATGACGGCCACGTTCACGATGCGCGAGACGCTGCGGAAGTTCACCGCGAAGATCACGCTCATCGCGGCGGCCGCCGACCCGACGACGCACATGGTCGCGGTCACGGGCGAGGTGAACGACGAAGGCCACAAGTACTGGCTGCGCCCCGGCTCGTTCTGCGACGTCAGCGTCGACATCGGCGCCCAGCGCGAGGCGGTGACGATCCCGCGGCTCGCGGCGCGCGCCACCGACCACGGCTACGTCGCCTACGTCGTGGAGAACGGCGTCGCCAAGGAGCGCGTGCTCGCGCTCGGGATGAGCACGCAGGACGGCTGGGTCGAGGTCCGCTCCGGCCTCGCCGCGGGCGACGTGCTCGTCGTGCGTGGCGCCGAGGCGCTGACCGACGGCGCCAAGGTCCGCCCGACGACCATCACGCCCGAAGCGCTCCTCACGGCCACCGCCCCGAGCGCCCGCCCACAGGCTTCGAGCGCGCCGCCTCCGGCCGATCCTGCCTCGGGCGAGCCTGCGCCCGGCGCCCCCCCGACGCCGAGCGCATCGGCCAGCGCGGGGGTGCGGCCGTGAACCTCACCGACATCTCCATCAAGAACCCGGTCTTCGCCTGGATGCTCATGGCGTGCACGATCCTCTTCGGCATCGTCGCGGCCACGCGCATCGGCATCAGCCAGTACCCGGACGTCGACTACCCCAACATCAGCGTCAACCTCTCCTGGCCCGGCGCGTCGCCCTCGGCCGTCGAGCGCGAGATCGTCGAGCCGCTCGAACAGGCCCTCGCGCAGGTCGAGGGCGTCAAGGAGATCTCGTCGCAGGCGCGGCAGGGATCGGCGCGGATCACGGCGAGCTTCGACATCTCGCGCAACGTCGACCTCGCCCTCCAGGACGTCCAGGCCAAGGTCGCGCAGGCCCAGCGGCAGCTCCCGCGCGACGTGCCAGCAGCCACCGTCTCCAAGTCGAACCCCGACGACACGCCCATCGTCACCGTCGGCGTCTCCGGCCCGTTTTCGCGCCAGCTCCTCGCCGACGTCGCCCGCTACCAGGTCCAGGAAAAGCTCCAGACCGTGCCGGGCGTCGGTCAAATCACGCTGAACGGCTACCTCGATCGCAACATCCGCATCTGGCTCGACACGAGCCGCCTCGCGGAAAAAGGCGTCGTCGCGAGCGACGTCATCGACGGGATCCGCCGCGAGCACGTCGAGGTCCCGGGCGGCCAGCTCGAAGCGGGCGGTAGGCAGCTCAACGTCCGCCTCCTCGGCGAGGCGCTCGACGTCGAGGCGCTGCGCAAGCTCGTGGTGCGGCACGTGAACAACACGCCCGTCTACCTCGAAGACGTCGCCGTCGTGGAGGACGGCTTCGAGGACGTGAACTCCGTCGCGCGGCTCGACGGCATCCCCTTGCAGGCGCTCGGCGTGCTCAAGCAACGCGGGACGAACGCCGTCGCCGTGGCGAGCGCGGTGCGCGAGAAGGTCACGGAGATCCAGCGCAGCCTGCCCGAGGGGATGAAGGTCGAGGTCCTCTTCGACACCACGACCTTCATCGAAGAGTCCGTCCACGAAATCGAGATCGAGCTCGGTCTCGCGCTCATCCTCACGGCGCTCGTCTGCTGGCTCTTCCTCGGCTCGCTCTCCAGCACGGTCAACGTGATCCTGGCGATCCCGATGTCGCTGCTCGGCACCGTGGCGGTCGTCTACTTCCTCGGCTTCACGCTGAACACATTTACCCTGCTCGGCCTCTCGCTCGCCGTCGGGCTCGTCGTCGACGACGCCGTGATGGTCATGGAGAACATCTACCGGCACGCCGAGATGGGGAAGGCGCGCGCCAAGGCCGCGGCCGACGGCACCAAGGAGATCACGTTCGCCGCGCTCGCGGCCACGGTCGCCGTCATCGCGATCTTCCTCCCCGTCGTGTTCATGGGCGGCGTCATCGGCCGCTTCTTCTTCCAGTTCGGCGTGACGCTCTCGGTGGCCGTGATGCTCTCGTACTTCGAGGCGATCACGCTCGCGCCCGCCCGCTGCGCGCAGATCCTCGACACCTCGCGCGAGGGGCGGAGCGCCGTCGGCAAGGCCATGGATCGCGGCTTCTCCGCGCTCGAACGCGGTTATGGACGCGTGCTCGGCAAGGCGCTCGCGCACCCCTGGAAGGTCCTCCTCGGCGCGACGCTCCTCCTCGGCGCCACCGCGTTCATCGTCCCGCGGCTCGGCACCGAGTTCGTCCCCGCGCAAGACCAGAGCCGCCTCGACGTCCGCATCCAGACGGAGACCGGGACCAGCGTGCAGGCCGCCGCGCCGCTCTTGCAGCGGGCCGAGCAGAAGCTCGCGGCGCGGCCCGAGGTCACGCGGGTCCTCACCACGCTCTCGGCCTCGCGCGGCGTGATGAGCTTGACCCTGGTCCCGCCGAACGAACGCAAGCTCTCGGCGCAGGAGCTCGCCGCCCAGATCCGCCGCGAATTGCAGTCGATCGCTGGCATCCGCGCGTCGGTGCAGGATCCCTCGCAGCAGAGCTTCGGCGCGCAGCGCGGGTATCCCGTCGACTTCACGGTGCGCGGCGCGGACTGGGACACGCTCGTCACGGCGGCGATGCAGCTCAAGACCGACCTCGAAAAGAGCGGCACCGTGACGGACGTGACGACCGACTACCAGATCGGCGCGCCCGAGGTGCAGATCGTCCCGGATCGCCGCCGCGCCACGGATCTCGGCGTCCCGGTGAGCGATCTCGCGAACACGGTGAGCGCGCTCGTCGGCGGCAACATCGTCGGCAAGTTCTCCACCGGGGGCCGCCGCGTCGACATCCGCGTGCGCCTCCTCGCCACGCAACGCTCTCGCCCCGAGGACCTCGGCGAGATCCGCGTGCGGGCGCAAAATGGGACCACGATTCCGCTCTCGCTCGTCGTCTCGCAGAACGAGACGGCGGTGCTGCAATCGATCAACCGCGTCGATCGGGAGCGGGCGATCCGGATCTCGGGGAACGTGGCGCCGGGGCATTCGCAGATCGAGGCGATGAACACGGTGAAGGATCTTTCGAAGGCGCTGCCGCTCGGCTACCGGGCCGTGGCCGGCGGCCAGGCCTCGCAGTTCGACGAAACCACGGGGGGCCTCGTCTTCGCGCTCGTGATCGGGATCCTCGTCGCGTACATGGTGCTCGCAAGCCAGTTCAATTCGTTCCTGCACCCCGTCACCGTGCTGACGATTTTGCCCCTGGCGCTCTCGGGGGCGGCGATCGGCTTGTTCGTCACGGGCAAGACGCTGAACATCTTCAGCATGATCGGCGTGCTCTTGCTCATGGGCATCGTCAAGAAAAACTCCATTCTGCTCGTGGAGTACGCGAATCAAGTGCGCGAGCACGAGGGGTTGTCCGCGCACGAGGCCATGCGCAAGGCGGGGCCGCTGCGGCTGCGGCCGATCCTGATGACCACGATCGCGACGATGATGGCGGCCGTGCCGGCCGTGCTCGGCATCGGCCCGGGCACGGAGACGCGCAGCCCCATGGCCGTCGTGGTGCTCGGCGGGCTCACGGTGTCGACGCTGCTCAGCCTGCTCGTGGTGCCGGCGTTCTACCGGGTCGCCGATGACATCAAGGAGAAGCTGCGCCCGAAAGCTGCGCCGGCCGAGGTCGAGCAGACGTCAGGTTGAACCACGGCTCAGCGTGCAGCATGTTCGAGTGAACCTCGTTCGAGGCTCGTGTCGACCTTCGTGGAGGCGTTACGCCGTCGCCGCCGGGGCGCCGTACCTCCCGCAGAGATCGATCTCGGCGCGGAGCTCGTCCGCAAGCGCGCGCGCGACGGCCTTCATCGAACCGGTTCGCCTCAGCACATCCATCTGCCGCATGCTCGAGTTGCCCCGCGAGAGCAGGCCCTCGGCGCGCGCGAGATCCGCCTCCTCGCCGAGGGCGCGCGCCTTCGGCCGGGTGATGTCGAACAGGTCCTCGGCCATTCTCCGAAGGGCTCGCGAATGCCCCTCGGCGTCGACGACGAGCTCGGCGTCGAGCCCATCCCGGGCAGCGCGGTGACCGTTTTCCTTTTCGATCCACCACGGGATCGCCCGAGGGAGCCGCGGATCCGTCGTGGCGTCGTCCATCACGACCGCGAGCAGTGAATGCACGAGCGCGCCGAGCGCGAGAGCGTCCGCGTTGGTGGGCTGTGCATCCATGATCCGCACCTCGAGCGTGCCGAGGTCGGGGCGCGGACGCAGATCCCAGTGCATGTCCCGGTACGACGCGAACATCGCGGCCCGCTCGACCACGTCCACGAAATGCAAAAAAGCTGCCCAGTCGTCGAACGCCGGGGCGATTCCCGCGCTGCGCGTGGGGGCGAGCAGGCAGCGCCGGAACGAGGCGAACGAAGTCTCCCTGCCGCAATACGCGGGCGACGACGCCGAGAGCGCGAGCAGGACGGGCAAGACGGCGCGGATCTGGGCCATGACACGGATCGCGACCTCCCCGGAAGGCATGCCCACGTGCACGTGCAGCGCATACACGATCTGCGTGTTCGCGAGATACCCGCTCCTCCGCTGCATTTCGAGGTACCGCGGCAGCGGCGTGACGGGGACGATCCGCTCGCAGAAGGGGTGCGTCCCGGCGCCGACGAGGACCATGCCGAGCCGCGCCGCCGCCTCCGATACGCGCGAGACCCGTTCGAGGAGCGCCCCGCGGAGCAGCGCCGTCGACGCCATCGGAGCCGTGACGACCTCCACGCAGGGCTCGATCACTTCGGGTTTGATGCACGGATCCGGCGGGAGGAGCGCGAGCAGCGGCGCGATTCCCTCGTGGAGATCGAGCGTCTCGTGGTGGACGAGCTGCCATTCGAGCTCGAGGCCGACCGTGGGCGGGCTCGGGTGGAAATCACGGGGCATCATGGTCGTCTCGCCAAACAGCGCTGCGCCTCGCGCGCGACCTCGGCGAAGAAGGCCGCGCCGAGCGGCAAGACGTCCTCGTCCACCGTGAAGGCGGGGCTATGCAGGGGGACGTAATCCCAGCCATCCCTGCGCGCGCCGAAGCGGACGAAACAGCCGGGCGTCTCGTGCAGATAATACGCAAAATCCTCCGAGCCCATGCTGGGGTGCTCCTGTGGAAGCACGTCGTTCGCGCTGAAGATACGCGCCGCGGCGCGGCGGCAGATCGAGGCCTCACGCGCCGTGTTGACGACGGGCGGGTATCCCTCGACGAGCTCGACGCCGACCACAGCGCCGTGCAAGGAGCCGACGGCGTCGGCCATGCGGCGGATGCCGCGCATCACGCGGAGACGGGCGGCCTCGACGGTCGTGCGAATGCTCCCTTCGAGCACCGCTTCCTCGGCGATGACGTTCGCGGCCGTCCCGGCCTGCACGCGGCCCACGGTGATCACCGTGGGGTGGAGCGGATCCGACTCGCGCGAGACCAGGGTTTGCAGCACCGAAATCAAGAAAGCCGCGACGATCACCGCGTCGACGGCCTCGTGCGGGCGCGCGCCGTGCCCGCCCTTGCCATGGACCCGCAGGACGAACCGGTCCGACTGCGCCGTGACCACGCCCTCGGTGACCATGATTTGCCCCGTGTGGTAATGGTGGGTCACGTGTCCGCCGAAAATGGCGGAGACCCCGGCGAGCGCGCCGGACCGCATCATGACGCGCGCCCCACCGCCGTGCTCCTCGGCGGGCTGAAAGATGAGCACCACGTCTCCCGCGGGCGGATCGCCTCGCGAGAGCAGCCGCGCGGCCCCGAGCACCATGGCCATGTGCGCGTCGTGGCCGCAGGCGTGCACGCGCCCCGGGCGCTTCGACGCGAACGGCAGCCCCGTGGACTCGTCGCCGGGCAATGCATCCATCTCGGCGCGCAGCGCAATGGCGGGGGCCGCCGGATCCCGTCCTTGGATCCGGCCGACCACGCCCGTGCCGCGCCCGCCGTACGTCGCGGGGATCCCCAGGCGGGAGAGCTCCTCTAGGATGAAATGGGCCGTCTCCTCCTCCACGAAGGCGAGCTCGGGGATGCGATGCAAGCCGCGCCGGAGGGCGACGAGATCGTCGCGGAAAACGGATGTATCGGGGATTTCCACCGGCATGCCCTCCGAACGGTTCGAAGGGGCACGTAACGCGGGCCGGCGTGAAAGGAAGCGGCTTGACCGGCATGCCGGGGGCCCAAGGGTCTTTACGAACACGGCCGGGGGAGGGACGAGGCGTGGACGCGAACGAACGACCGATGAGCCGAGCGCCCGAGGGGGCAGAGGACCCTTGCTTGGTGTTCGACCGTGCCTCCGGCCTCGACGACGAGCTCTTTCGCCTGCGGGCCGAGGGGCTCTCGCCCGCCGAGCGCGCGGCGGCCCTCGACGCGCTCTTTCGTTACGAATCCCGACAGACGGATCTCTTGCTCGGATACCAGTGCAACGAGCGGATCGATTGCGCGGAGACCCTCTCGCGATATCTCGATCGGCACCTCAACAACGTCGGCGACCCGTTCCAGAGCGGGTCGGCCAGCTTCAACACGAAATGGCTCGAGCGCGCCGTGCTCGATTATTTTGCCGCGCTCTGGCGCGCGAAGACCCCGCACGATCCCGACGACGGCGCGTCGTACTGGGGCTACCTGCTCACGATGGGCTCGACCGAGGGCAACCTCTACGGGCTCTGGAACGCCCGGGATTACCTCGCCGGGAAGTTCCTGCTCATCGACCCCGAGTCGGCGGACGAGGCGCGGGCGGCGGCCTCGAACGGAGGCGCGCGCGTCGTGCCTCCGCGCCTCGTCTATCAGCAGGCGCCCGCGCCCGAAAGCCAGCCGAACGCGCGCGTCCCGATCGCATTTTATTCGCAAGATACGCATTACTCCATCATCAAGGCGATGCGGGTGCTCGACATCCGCACGTTCTACGAGGTCGGCACCGAGCGCTACCCCCGCGACAACCCGCTCGCGCCCGGCAAGCCGTGGCCGCACGAGGTGCCGTCGGTCGGCGGGACGAACGGCGTCGGGGTCATCGACATCGACGCGCTGACCACGCTCGTCGCGTTTTTCGCCTCGCGGGGCCACCCGATCCTCGTCAATTTCAACTACGGAACGACCTTCAAAGGCGCCTACGACGACGTGGAGGCGGCCGGGGCCGCGCTCCTGCCCATCCTGCGCCGGTACGGCCTCGACGAGCGCGAGGTTCATTATGATCCCAGGGATTGCCGGAAGTACGACGTCCGCACGGGGTACTGGTTCCACGTCGACGGCGCGCTCGGCGCCGCGTACATGCCCTTCCTGGAGATGGCCCACGCGGCGGGGCGGATCACGACGCGCGGGCCGAACTTCGATTTCCGTCTCCCGTACGTGTGCTCCCTCGTGATGAGCGGGCACAAATGGATCGGCGCGCCGTTTCCTTGCGGCGTGTACATGACCCGGACGAAGCTCATGCTCCGGCCGCCCAGCCGGCCCGAGTACATCGGCTCGCCCGACACCACGTTCGCCGGATCCCGCAATGGCCTGTCCGCCCTCGTCCTCTGGGATCACCTCGCCAGGCGCTCGTACGAGGATCAGATCCGGAAAGCGCTCTACACGGAGGATCTCTCGGCCTACGCGGAGCGGAGACTACGCGAGCTCGGCCAGCGGCTCGGGCAAGCTCTTTGGGTCGAGCGCGCCCCGCTTTCGCTCACCATTCGCTTCCGGGCCGTGAGCCCCGCGCTCGCGTTCAAGTACACACTGGCGTGCGAGACGCTCTACGTGGATGGAGAAAAACGGCAATACCACCACATTTACGTGATGGAGCACGTCACGCGCGAGCGCATCGACGCGTTCCTGAACGACCTCGCGGCCCCCGACGCGTTCCCGGCGCAGGAAGTCCGGCCCACGGCGCCGGCCCATGAAAGCCACGTGGCTGGGCGCGAGGGCAGGCTCATGCACGTGCCGCATACGGGGCGCAGCTTCAGCGGCTGACAGGCTCCACGGCGAGAGCTCAACGCGGCGTGAAGATGGCCAAATCGTCGATGCCGAGGGCTTGCTCCATCCTGGCCACGTCTGCGACGGCGTCCTCGAAGCCATGTTCGCCGAAGAGCTCGTGCTCGCGGTCCTCGAATGCCTCGCCGAGCGCCTCGTACGCGTCCTTCGAGACGATCGACCGGAATGCGGGAAACAGCACGGTGTCCTCGCGCGCCTCGTGCGGGCGGTACATCCTGACGAATTGCCGGAGCACCGTCACGAGCCTCCCGCGATTGGCCTCTTTCGACGCGGCGAGCCGCCGGACCTCGTCCGTCAGGCGGCGCCCCGCCTCGTGCTGGCTCCGGAGCACGCTCACCAGATCAACGAGCTTTCCCGCCTGCACGAACCGGGGAAAGAGGTGCTCCTCTTCGAGCTTCTCGTGATACTCCTCGATGAAGCGCCGCAGGAGCCCGGTCGCGCTCGCGAGGACGTCCATGGGCATCTCCTCCTTCGATGCGAGGCGGCGCGCGGATTCGTCGTACACGAGCAGGACGCGGTTCAGGACGCCGTGCTCGCGCATCAGGTCCTCCGCCGGGGACACGTCCGGCTCTTCTTGGGCCTCCTTCCGCCCCTGGGCGCGCGGAGACGCGATCGAGGCGGACGTACCGGCGCAGCCCCCGACGAGCAGGCCCGCGCCCGCAGCTCCGGCGGATCGAAGAAACGTCCGGCGCAGGCGATTTCCACGCTCCATGACCGACACCTCCTGCTTTCGTGTGTCGCGAATTCGATCGATATCGAGATACGGCTGCGGCGAGGCACGGTCAAGGCCGGCGGGCTGCGGCGTCCGAGCAAGATTTCCACGCTGTTCCAACCTGTGCCACGCCTGGCACCCGTGCCGCGCCCCCCGAGGCGCGCCGCCCCTGCTCGTCGGAGATTCCCCGGGGCACGACCGTTGCTCGTCCGCCCGGCATGAAACGTAGCATTCTGCGGCGCGCCGCTTTCTTGCTCCTCGCGCTCTCGAGCGCCTCGGCACTCTGGGCTTGTGGCGATGGTGGCGGCAATCCAAACCCCGGCTCCGGCGGCGGAGACCAGGGCGGCGGTGGACAGGGCGGCGGTGGCCCCGGCGGTGGAGACCAAGGCGGCGGCGGACAGGGCGGGACGGGCGGGTTCGACTGGCCCGTCGATACCTATCCCATCTCGATCACGCCGTCCGACACCTGGAAAAACCAGATCTCGTACCCCTACGACCCCTTCGTCTCGGAGCCCAATGGCAACAGCCTGGATGGCGGCGTCCGGTGGATCAAATTCACCGTCCTGATGCACGACCCGACGAAGGTGTATTTCCAGGACAGCTACCCGTACCCCTTCCACGCGCCCTTCGCCGTCGAGCGCCTCGATCCGTTCTTCGGCATGTCGATCGCCGAATACAACGACGTCTCGCTGCACGCGGAAGGCCAGAAGGCCATCCTCGGCGCCGTGCTCATCCCGCCCGATCCGCTGAGCTTCCCGGAGTACGGCATCCAGCTCGTCCGGCAGGACGCATACGACCCCGAGATGGCGCGCGTCGTCCTCGATCTCGTGAAAAAGAACGTCGTGGCGGAGACGCCGGTGACGCCGTTTTATTTCCCCACGTACGAGCAAAACGCATCGGCGCAGGAGAACCAGAGCTTCTACGCCAATGCAGGCTTCCCCGTGAGCAGCGTCGATCGGTGGATCGGGGGCAACCAATGTTATGCGATGGGCTGGGCGCTCGGCAAGCTCCGCTACGTGCCTACCGATCAGATCGAGGACGCGTACACGAATGGGACGTTGAAATCAGAGGACATCCTCCTCACCGATGCGATCCCCGCGGAATTGCCTTATCTCGCGGGGATCGTCTCCCTCTCACCGTCGACGCCGAATGCGCACACCGCCATCCTCGCGACCTCGTTCGGCATCCCGTTCGTGTACCTCGCGAGCGAGGCGGAACGCGAGCAAGCCAAGGCCCTCGACGGCAAGGAGATCATCCTGCGCGCGAAAAACCAGTACGGCCGTTGCGACGCCGCACTCTTCGACATGAACGGCGCGCTCACGGCCGCCGATCGCGACGCGCTGCTCGCGCAGAAAAAGCCGGCACCTCTCTCCTTTTCGCCCAAGCAGACGCTCGGCGCCATCGTCCGGAACACCGACGATCTCGGCCCGGCCGACATCGTTCATTTCGGCGGCAAGGCGGCCAATTACGGCCTGCTCCGCGACGCGATCCCCGACGATTCCCAGGAAGCCCTCGCCCTCTCGTTCGACCTATGGGACGGCTTCCTCGATCAAACCATGCCGGGCGGCAAAACGCTGCGGCAGGAAATCGGCGAGCGGCTCGCGAGCTACCAGTACCCGCCGAACCTCGCCGCCCTCAAGGTCGATCTCGCCGCCATTCGCGCACGAATCGAGGGCGACGCGACCTTCTCGGACGCCCAGCGGCAAGCGGTCCTCGCCGCGCTCGCCTCGTTCGATCCGGCGCGCAAGATCCGCTTCCGCAGCTCGACCAACGTCGAGGACAGCGACGCATTCACGGGCGCAGGGCTCTACGACAGCGCGAGCGGCTGCCTCGCCGACGACACCGACGCGGACACCACGGGCCCGAGCCATTGCGACGCGTCACAAAGCAGCGAGCGCGGCGTGTTCCGCGCGCTCCAGAAGGTGTACGCGAGCTTCTACAACGACAACGCCTTCATCGCGCGCCTGCTCTACGGCGTGAACGAGAGCGACGTCGGCATGGGCGTGCTCGTCCATTACTCCTACCCGGACGAGGACGAGCTCGCGAATGGAGTGGCGACGAACGTGCGCCGCACCGACCCGATCGACGACATGAAAATCGTCTCGCAGGTCGGCGCGCTCAGCGTGACGAACCCCGAGGGCGGCGCGCTCCCCGAGGTCGTCCACGGCTTCCATTCCCAGTGGGGCAACTCGTTCGCTACCATCGCCGGATCGAGCCTCGTGCCGCTCGGCGGCCACGTCATGGAGTGGGACAGCGATTACGTGAAGCTCGGCGGGCTGCTCGGCAAGGTGGCGGATCGGTTCGCCGAGGCCCATCCCGGCAAACCGACGTTCGCGCTCGATTACGAGTACAAGAAGATGAAACCCGACGGGGCGCTGCTCATCAAGCAGGTGCGCGAGCTGCCGCTGCCGGACGACAAAGCCACGCTCACGCCCTTCCTCGTCCCCGGGCCACGCGTGCTCTGCACGCTCCAGGGCGAGCAAAGCGACGTCTTTGCCCTCCATCGGCTGAAAATGCGCGCGTCGCTCCGGGCGCGTACGGGGTTCGTCGACGCGGCGAGCCTCGCGGCCGAGACGTTGTATGGCGACGTGTCGTTCACCTACGTCTCCGCGAATGGCGTTTCGACCCTCACGGGCAATCCGGGGACGTGGCCCTCCGCCGCGCACAGCTTCATGAGCGATCAGACGCTCGATCTCTTCACGTCGGGCAGCGGCGCGGACGCGCGGACCCTCGAGCTCTCGACGAGCTCCGTGCCCACGCTGCTCCCGCCGTCCGACGGCCCGATCCTCGCCCTTCGCGACATGGAGATTCAGCTCGCGGCGGAGTATACGACGCCGGTCCCGTATCTCGACTGGGATGGCACGCCGGCGAAACGCACGCGGGACGATGCCATTCGCCTCACCACGTGCATGGACGAGGGACCCCTCCCGTCGGGCGCGTCGATGCAGACAAGGACGATCGAGGCGGGCGGCGTGAAAATCGTGACGAAGTATTACTGGCCAGCGCCGCCCACCGGCGTCGTCGCCGGCTACACCGCGCCGCTCCTGCGCTGGGAGGAGACGCGGATCGAGGGCCTCACGACGGCGCCCATCGTGCTCAAGGGGTATTTCTCGCAGACGTACCGGCCGCAGCACCACAACTTCAGCGAGGATTTCCTCTTCGAGCCGGCCCTCGAAGAGGGTTTGCCCGCGAACGTGCTCGCCGAGCTCACGGCGAAGGGGATTCGTCAGATGTACGTGCTCGGCACCACGATCGGCACGATCGACCCGGCCGGGCAGATGAAGACGCTGTAACCCTTCATTCGAGACGCACGTCTCTACTTCTTCGCCGCCCGCGGGAACACCGGTCGCCGGCCCGGGACCTGAGCATGGGTCTCATCTGGAAGCCGTTTCGCTGAATTATCGCGGCATCTTCCCGATATCGACGACCCGCGCCGCGCGTGGCCGCGTCTGCCATCGGAGCAGTTGAATCGGCCATGCGACCTTCGACGCACCGTTATGGAAGAGCGCCACGCGATCCATCTGCGGCACCGGCAGCCAGAGCGCGCCGTCGCCGTCGAGAAACGGCGCGTCGGCCCAGTGCAGGCGCGGATCCGTCACGAGCGTCGTCAACGAGCCATCCGGCATGCGCTTTTTCACGGAGTTCGTCGCGAGCTCCGTGAAGTAAAGCTCGCCCCCCGGCCCGAGGGCCGTGCCGCCCACGGGAGGCAAATCCGCCCACGGCTCGACCTTGCTCGCGAGCGCTTCCGGCGAGAGCGATGCGTCGTCGAGCGCGCTCGTGGGCACGCGCGACCACGGACCGCCGAGCGGCCCATAGAAGAGCCATTCTCCATCGGAGCTCACCTCGAGCGGATCGGCATGCACGCGGAGCGGCTCGCCCGAGGGGTTTTTCACGACCGCGCCGCCGACCACGATATCGCGATCCGCGCGGGCCGTGACGGAGGCATGCCCATCGAGGACGCGGCGACCCTTGCCGCTCGCGAGGTCCACGACCACGAGCGCCGGCGCGCCCGCATCCGTGAGGTACACGCTTCGCTTGCCGAAACGCACGTCGTCGATGTAGCTCCCGCGCTTCGTCACGCCGTCGAGCGGCACGATCTGCTCCACGGCCCCCCCCGGCAGCCCGATCCGGATGAGCTTCGCGCCGCCGGGAATCGGATCGCCGCCAAACGTGGGTGCGCCCGTGTCCACGACCCATAGCGCGCCCGCGCCGTCGAGGTGCAGGGCGTTCACGCTCACGAACGCGCGCGAGGGATCCTCGCCGGGATGAAAGCCATTCCACGCCGCATCCGGAAACGGAGCGACGCGCCCCTTCGCGTCGAGCGCGCCCACGGCCGGCCCACGTGAGCCGGTCCAGCGGGGTCCGGCCACGAAAACGCGACCCGCGTGAACGGCGACGGCGTTCCAGATCATCCCGTCGGAGCTCGCCACCACCTCGATCGCATCTTCGGTCTTGCTCGCGGGCGTGGCAGGCGCGATCGTGGCGCTGCCGCACGCCGTCATCATGATCCCGGTTAAAATCGCACCCATCGCACTCGTTTTCATGCGCATGATCCTCTCCCGTATCGAAGGCGCCCCGTGAAAGACCCGCGGGTCGCCTGGGACGACGTTCACTTGTTCCTCGCCGTGGCGCGCGCCGGCACGCTGAGCGCCGCCGGGCCGCGGCTCGGCCTCACGCAGCCCACGGCGGGCCGGCGGCTCCGCGCGCTGGAGCAGTCCGTCGGCGTCACGCTCTTCCAGCGCACGCCGCGCGGATTTCGCCTCACGGAAGCAGGGGAGGCGATGTTCCGTCACGCCGAGCGCATGGAGCACGAAGCCGTGGCCCTCGAGCGACGTCTCTTCGGCGAGACGCGCGAAACGGGCGGCGTGCTCCGCATCTCGACGAGCGAGTGGTTCGCGCGGCACGTCCTCGGCCCGGTGCTCGCCGCGTTCACCCGCGAGCATCCGCGCGTGACCGTCGAAGTCGTGGCCGAATCACGCCTCCTCGACCTCGATCGGCAAGAGGCCGACCTGGTCTTTCGTTTCATCGCGTTCGACCGCGCCGACATCGTGCAGCGTCGGCTCACGCAAATCCGGTATGGCCTCTACGCCGCGCAGACGTATCTCGATGCGCGCGGCGCTCCCGACGCGCACGGCGGCGAGGGCCACGCGATCGTCACGATGGATCGCGCATTCGACGCGCTCGCCGACGTCGCATGGCTCCGCGCGCGGTTCCCTGGCGCGCACGCCACCGTGCGGAGCAACAGCCGCGACGTGCAGGCCGCCGCGTGCGTACACGGCGCCGGCCTCGCCGTCTTGCCGAGGGTGATCGGAGATGCGCTCCCGCTCGTGCGCCTCGACGTCGGAGAAGAGCCGCCCGGCCGTACCATCTGGCTCGGCTACCATCGCGACCTCAAGGGCCTCCCGCGCCTTCGCGCGCTCGCCGACCACGTGCACGCCTCCGTGCCGAAGACGCTCTGACGTCAGAAGCCGACGAGCACGCTCTTGCCGATCGCCTTGCCACTCTCGATCGTGGCGTGAACCTTCTTCAGCGTCGCCGCATCGATACGGCCGGCCCGCTCGGTCAGCGTCGTGCGGAGCACGCCTGCGTCGACGAGCGCCGAGACTTCTTCGAGCAGACGATGCTGCTCGAGCATGTCGTTCGTCTGGAAGATCGACCGCGTGAACATGAGCTCCCAGCCGACCGTCACGCTCTTCCGCTTGAAGGGTACGATGTCGAAGGATTTCGGATCGTCGATAAGCACCACGCGTCCCTGCGGCGCGACGGCCTTGGCGATCGCCTCCTGATGCCGGTCGCTCGCGGTCAGCCCTGCCACGTACTCCACGTTTGGAATTCCAAGCGCGGCCAATCCTGCATCGAGCGGCTGCGTGTGATCGATCGCGTGATGGGCGCCCATGTCGAGGACCCACTTTTTCGTCTCCGGCCGTGAGGCCGTCGCGATGACCGTGAGCCCCGTCAGGCGCCGCGCGATCTGAATGAGGATCGAACCCACGCCGCCCGCGCCGTTGATGACGAGGAGTGATCCCGCCTGCGCCTTGCGACCATACGGAACGCCGAGCCGATCAAAAAGCAGCTCCCACGCGGTGATCGCGGTCAGCGGCAGCGCCGCGGCTTCGGCGAAATCGAGGGACTTCGGTTTGCGACCCACGATCCGTTCGTCGACGAGATGTTTTTCGGCATTCGTGCCGGGCCGGCCGATTGCGCCTGCATAAAAGACCTCGTCTCCCGGGCGGAACAACGTCACGTCCGGCCCGACCGCTTCGACGACGCCCGACGCGTCCCAGCCGAGCACACGGGGGTTTCCGTCCTCGGACTTGAAGCTCGCGCGAATTTTCACGTCGACGGGGTTCACGGAGACCGCGTGGACACGGACGAGGAGGTCGCGCCCGGTGGCTTTCGGCTCGGGGAGCTCGACGTCGACGAGGGCATGGTCTGCGGTAATGGGGAGAGGTTGGTGGGTGCCGACGGCCTTCATGGGGACGACTCCTTGGTTCGTGGAGGTCCTGCGTATCATTGGACCCCTCGGTCCGCCGCGCGAGGTCCGTGTGCGCATGCCGGCCATGCGCCAGCGCATGGCGCGAAAGGGACGTCGCGACAAGCCCGCGAAGGCGCTGGTGCTCGGCATCGAGCTGGGGTACGAGGCCTCGTGATCAGCGATGTGATGCGCGCCGAAGCCTCCGTCTGGATGCTCGAAACGTATCGGCCCCCGCTCGCCGTTCTCGCGGAGCGCCTGGCCTCGACGGATCCAGCCGAGGCGCTCGCGGCCGCAAAAGCGCTCGCGAAGCACGCGAGGGAAGGGGAGGACGATCCAAAAGCACTCGCGGCGTGCGTGCCGGCAGACCTCCTCGCGTTGACACACGATGCGCAGGCTGTCGTCGCCGAGCTCGCGGTCACGGGCTTGCCCATTGTGATCCCCAAGCTCCCCGCAAACCTTCCGCCCGAGCTCGCGTGCCGTTTTCGATGCGCGACGCTGCTCGCTTCCCCCGAGCGCCTGCCGCTCGACGAGGCCTCGCCGCTGGATCTACGCGCCGTCGCGGATGCGCCCGTCGAACGGGCCTTGACGTCGGGCCTCTGGCTCCGCGCGGCTGCCCATGCACGGCCTGCGATGCACGATCGCGCCATCACCTTCGCGCGCGCCGGGCTTGTATGTGCGATCCTCTCGCCGGTCGAAGCGGCGGAGGTCCTCCTCGATATCGCGCGCCGCTCGTCGGATGCCGTGGCCTCACGCGCGCTGGGGCTCCTCGCCGAGCCCTGGGCGCAAGGATTGTCCTGTCCGCCGCTCGCTGCATGGTTGCACGGAGAGGAGGTCGCGCTCGCGGCGCTGCGCCTCGCGGCTTCGCGAAGGGATACGGCGTGGGTGCGGCGATTCGCGACGTGCGAGGACGTGGCCCGCAGCGTTCGGCGCGCGGCGCTCGTGGCGCTCGGCGCGCTCGGCGAGGTCGAGGATGTCGAGCTGCTCCTCGTGCTGGCCGAGGAAGATCCGGCCGGCGCGGGGCCCGAGGCGATCGAGGCGATGTGTTGCCTCAAGCGGCGCGGAATCTCGCCGGATGAAGACCAGGCGCGCCGCGCGATCGAGCTCGCGCTCCACTACGATGCTTTGCCGATCGAGGCGCTCGTGGAAAGCACGAGCAGCCGGGCCGACGCGCTCGTCGCAACAATCGACGAATGCATCTCCCGCGGCGCGTCCAAGGCGAGAGCCGCGCGTTTGCTGGCCGCCTTCGGGACGCGGCGGACCCTCGCGCGCCTCCTCGAAATGGCGGAACAATCCGCGGATCCAATTCTGTCACGGTGCGCGATCCGCGAACTCGGCCGGCTGGAGGAACGCTCGGCCGAGCCCGTGATCCTGGCGAAGCTCGACGCAGAACCCGAAGCGTGCCTGTTTGCCCTCGGGCGGCTTGGCGGCGCTACCACGGCGCAGCGATTGCGAAGCCTCCTCGAGGGCACGCCACCTCCCTGGCTCTCGGCTGGGCTGCGTGTGCTTTTTCGGCTGGATCCGTCCCCCACCGTCCTCGCCGCGGCGGCCGAGCACGGCGCGATCTCCGCCGAGACACTCGATGCATTGCAGGCCCACGGGAGCGCCGAGCAAATCGACGCGCTCGCCGCCCTTGCAAAAGCCCCCGGGCATCCCTTTCGCGCCTCGGCGATCAGCGCGCTCGGTCGCACGGGCGGGCCACTCGCGATCGACCCGCTCGCCGCGCTGTTGACGGACGGCGACGAAGAGATCCGCGAGCTCTGCAAGGCCGCGCTGCGCACGCTGGGACAGCGCCTCGCCATTCCGGATCCGCCGCTCGCGTGCCTCGAAGGGGCGACGGATCCGGGCGCCGCGCTCGTGGCGGAGGCCGCTCTACGGAGGTTGCGTCTGCGGTCCGAATCCGTCGCCGAAACGACGCTCCTGCTCGACGCGGTCCTCGGGTGCGATCATCCGCACCTCGTTCGTGTGGTACGTCCGCTTCTGCGCCGGGAAAACCCCGAAATACGCAAACGCGCGATCGCCTGCCTTTCGGCCGCGGGGCCTGCTTGCGCGGCCTGGCTTCTCCCTTCTCTGAGCAGGGACGTACCCCTCCCGGTCGCGCGTCAGGCCTTGCTCGCCCTCGGGAATGCGGCCGTGCCCGGTCTCGGCGGGACGATCGCCGCGTGGCTCTCCCATCCCAACATGAATTTGAAAAAAGCGGCCGCCGAGGCGCTCGCCCGGAGCCGCGATTCCGATGTGATCCCGGCGCTCGTCGACGTGCTCGCGTTTCACGATCAGCCGGGGCTCCGGGAGCTCGCGGAGCAGGCGCTCCGGGCCATCGCGGGTCCCTTTTTCCGCTCGCTGATCGTCGAGAGGATCGCCGCGACCAAGGAGCCACGCCGCGAAGATTTGCTCGCGTCCACGATCGCGCGTGATTTCTCCCCGGAGGAGCTCGCCGCGCTCGTCGCGCGCCGGCCGGATCTCCCAAAGGTCCTCCTTCTGCACGCCTATGCCGCGAATGCGGGCAGCTCCGCCGATCTGGATGCCGCGCTTCTGCGCCAGGGTGCTCGCCTTCGCATTCCGCGCGAAACCGATGTCGCGCCGGAGAGCCCGCTGCGGGCCGGCCTCGCGGGTGCCGATGCGGAGCGATGCATCACGGAGCTGCGAAGGAGAATCCACGAGGCGCCCTTCCTCGACAAACCTTCCCCCGATCTCGTCACGAGCCTTCGAGCGGCGGCCGAGCGGGCGGGCTCGATGGGCGCGCGGCTCGCCGTCCCCGAGCAGCGCGTCCTTTCTGCGCTGCTCTCGCAGCTCGACCCTGCGACGCGCAAGGACGCCCTCGCCCTGCTCGCCACGACGACGGATCCCTTCGTTTCCAGCCGCGTGATCCCCTTCGTCGATATCGAAGAGGAAATCGACCCGCGCCACGCGCCACTGCTTCCCGCCGTGCTCCGCCGAAGCGGCGCCGAGGCCGCGCGTTCCCGAAGCGCGGATCCGCGCCCCGCCGTGCGCGCCCAGGCGGCGCTCGTGCTCCGGCTCGCAGGGGAGGGAACACTCGCATTCACGCCCCCGAGCGAGCGTGCCTCATTGCTTCAAGCCTGGATTGACGCGGGGCGCGAAAACGACCTCCTCGCGGCGCTGGAGGGCCGGGACGCGCCGCCGCTCGTGCATGTCGCAAAACTCGTCGCCGATCGCTCCGGCGCCGCCGCGGCGTGGGCGCTCGCGCAACGATGGGCGGCAGCACGTCCCGCGGAGCGAGCGCCGGCCCTCGTCGATCTCGCGTTCCTCGGCGAGATCGCAGGCTCCGCGCTTCGCGAGATCGCGCAGGGCGAAACGCGCGGCGAGGTCCGACAACGCGCAATCACGGAGCTGTCTCGCGCACGCCGTGCAGATCGCGCATTCCTCCGGCCCTTGCTCGCCGATGCGCACCCCGGTGTCCGCGAAGCCGCGGCGGAAGCGCTGATCCACGCGGGAGATCACGACGATCGCGCCTACGTGCTCGGCACATGGCTCGGGGGCGCAATCCGTGGATCGTTCTCCATGACGCTGGGCGAGCAGGACACGCCCGCCGTTGCAAAGGCCGTCGCCGACGCGACGACCGAGGCCGAGCAGCTCCGCGTCTTGGGCCCCGTGGCCGCATTGCCCCCGGCGTCCCGCATTCCGCTGCTGTTCGCGCTCCATTCGTCCCCGCATCCGCGCGTCTCCGGGGCGGCCCGCGATTCGTTGCGTTCGCTCCCGGCAGCACACGTCCTCCCGCATGTCGAAGCGCGTCTCCGCGCCGGGGATCTTTCCCTGCTCGACATCATCGGCGCAGCGGGCGCCGTCCCCAGGCTCCTCGCGGACCTCGCGCGCACGTCGGACGACCCCGCGGCGTGGATTCGCTTTTGCCTGCGCGCAGCGGGCGGCGGCGTTCTTTATGCGGCCGGCCTCGGATCCGCGATCGCGGCGTGGGCCTCGGCGTCCCCGTCTCCCGCGGCGCTCTCGCTCCTCGCGCGCCTCGCCGATTGGTACGACGAACGCCACGCCCGGGCGCTTTGCCGCGCCCTCGATCCTGCGCTCTCCGGCGCGCATCGCGACGCCGTGCTCGGCGCCCTTCTCGAAGCGCTCCGCGAGCAACCTCCCGAGCTCGTCTCGCGCGTGCTCTCGGGCATCGTTCGTCCCACCGACACATTGGCCCTGCAGCTCCTCGCCGAGGCCGAGGCGCGATCGCCCGGCCTGCTCGACCTCCTCGCCCCCGCATTACGCGCCGCCGTGGAGCGCGCGCTCGACACGGCGCTCGACACGGCCGGTCCGGAGACCGCGCGCCGCTTGCTCACCTATTTTGCTGGCCGCGCCGATCGTCCCTCCGAGCGCGAGCGTGTCCTCACCTTGCTGGAACGGCACGTACGCTCCTCCGAGCGCCGCGTGAGCCTCCACGCCCACCGCCTGCTTCGCACGCTGGCTCCGCGCGAACGTTATCTCCGCGCCACCCGCGCGTTGCTCGACGACTCTGATCCCACGACCGTCCGGCTTGCGATCCGCGTCCTCGCATTCGGCGGTCATGCAGACTCCGCCGCCGAAATCGCGGCTCGCTTGTTTCATCTGCACGCCGGCGTCTCGCGCGCGGCCCGCGCAGGGCTGCTCGCGCTCGGGGAAGCGGCCGTGCCGCCGCTGCTCGGCGCCCGCGGCCACCTGCGGCCCGATCGGCGCGCGGCGATCGACGCCGTGCTCGACGAGATCCGGAGCCGCCTCACCGCTGGAAAAACCGCGCGTTGATCTCCTTGTAATGCTCCCACGCCGGCGGGAGATCGTCCTCGTCGAAGATCGCCTCCACGGGGCATTCTCGTTCACAAGCCGCGCAGCAGATGCACGCCTCGGGGTCGATGTAGAGCTGCAGCCCGCGCAGCTTCGCCGGGCGCTCCTCGGGCGGGATGAACTCGATCTCCTCGGGCTTCATCGGCCCGTGAATGCAATCGACCGGACAAACCTTCACGCACGCCGTATCACACGTCGCGACGCACGGCTCGGCAATCACATACGCCATGGAACCTCCTCCATCGGTCCGCCGGGGCACCGGCGCTCCCCAGGCCCATCGCAGGAGCCGTGCCCGCTGCCGCCCCGCGCAAAAGGCCTCGGTTCACCGGCCCGCCGAGGCCCCATCCCGGCGCCACCACCGAAATCCCAGTACCGAACCACCGATATTTCGGTACATGTGAGCTAGGATGGTCCCGATGTCCGCTGCGACCCCTGGAGATCCGACCCTCGAGCTGCTCGCCGCGCTCGCGGAGGTCTCGGTCCATGCCCACACGCTTCCGACGATCGTGACCGCCGCGGCGGGCGTGCTCGCGAGCCACCTCCCGCTCCGCTTTTTCGAGTTCGGTCACTGCGATCCCACCCTGTCCACCGCCGACGCCCTGTTCCAAGGGCCCGACGCCGCAGCGCCCGCGCGCGTGCACCGCACCTTGCCCGGATCGCTCGCGCAGAGCGCCCTCGCCGACGGCGCGCCGCGCCTCGTCCCCGTTCCCGCGGCGGAGCGCCTCCCCGACGACCTCTCCCGCGCCCGCGCGCACGGGGCCGTCACGCTCGTGGCCTTGCCCCTCCACGCCGCAGACGGCCCGGCGTACGCCCTCCTCGCCCTCGGCCCATTGACCCCAGCATTCCCCGCACTCACGCCGCCCCTGCTCGGCGCCCTCGGGCGCTTGCTCTCGGTCGCGCTGCACCACGCGTCCGTCCTCCACCGCGTGGCCACGCTCTCCCGCCGCGCCCACGCCGACAGCCGCAAGCTTCGGGACGAGCTCCAGCGCGCTGTGCTCCCGCCGGACGTCATCGCCCGGAGCCCCGCCATGCAGACCCTTTTTCGCGACGTGGTGCCGCTCCTCGCCCGCCAGGACACGACCGTCCTGATTCGCGGCGAATCCGGCACTGGCAAGGAGGTCGTCGCGGGGAGGATCCACGCCCTCTCCCTGCGCGCCCATCGCCCCTTTTTGAAGGTCAATTGCGGCGCATTGCCAGAACAGCTCGTCGAGAGCACGCTCTTCGGCCACGAGCGCGGCGCCTTCACCGGCGCGACGCAGCGGCACGAGGGGTATTTCGAACGAGCCCACGGCGGCACGCTGCTTCTCGACGAGGTCGGCGATCTCCCGCTCGCCGCCCAGGTAAAACTCCTGCGCGTCCTGCAGGAAGGTGAAATCGAGCGCGTCGGCGGCCAAACGCCCCTGCGCGTCGACGTGCGCGTCCTCGCGGCGACGCACCGCAACCTGGAAGCCATGGTCGCCGACGGGCGCTTTCGGGCGGATCTTTATTATCGCCTCGACGTGTTTCCCCTCGTCGTTCCGCCGCTCCGCGAGCGTCCCGAGGACATCGAGGCCTTGGTGCCGGTCATCCTGAGCCGCCTCGCGCTGCGCGTCGGCCGTATCCCGCCGCGGGTCACGTCGGAGGCGCTCGCGCGTCTCCGCGCCCATGCCTGGCCGGGCAATGTGCGCGAGCTGGAAAACGTACTGGAACGAGCCCTTTTGTTATCACCTGGGGACACGCTGGCGCTCCCCGCGACGCTCGGCGCTGGAAAAAGGGGCCCCGAGGTCTCGCCCGAGCCGGGCCGCGTGGAGACGTACGAGGAGGCCTCCCGGCGCTGCATCGCGGCGGCGCTCGCGGCGTGCGGCGGCAAGCTGTATGGGCCCGGCGGCGCGGCCAGGTTGCTCGGGCTCAAGCCGAGCACGCTGCAAAGCAAGATGAAGAAGCTCGGGATGTAGCCCGAAGCATGATATCGTGCCGCGATGCCGTTCGTCGCGCAACACCGCACCTTTGCAGGAGCCACCCTCGGGGCCATGGGCGCCCTCGTCCTGGCCTGCGCGTCTACGCCCGCCCCGCCTCCTCCCGTCGTCACGATGGCGCCGCCTCGCGGGGAAGAGCCGAGCGCACCGACGGACCTGGCGCCTTTGCGCATTGGCGTCTATCTCCCTCTCAGCGGCGCGGAGGCGACCTTCGGAACGGAGACGAGAGAAGGCATCGATCTCGCCGTGGAACGCGTGATCGATTCCGGCGGCATTCGCGGCCGCTCGATCGAGCTCGTGTACGCGGACGACCACAGCCTGCCACGGGATGCCTCCAAGGCCGTTCTCGACTTTTCCAAGGATCCCACCCTCGTCGCCGTTCTCGGCGAGGTCGCCTCGTCGCGCAGCAAAGTCGGCGGGATCGTCGCGGACAAGAACCACGTCCCCATGCTGACCCCTGCATCCACGAACCCCGACGTCACCCGGGTCGGTCCGTTCGTGTTTCGTGCATGTTTCGACGACGAGGCGCAGGGCAGGGCGGCCGCGCGGTACCTGATTCAAGAGCGCCGTCACAAGAAAATCGGCGTTTTGTTGGCTTCCGATGATCTTTATAGCGCCTTGCTCGCACGCACGTTCCGCGAGCAGGCAGAGCGGCTCGGCGCCACGGTCTTCGAGCGTAGGATCCTCACGACCGCGACGAATTTCACAGCCCCGCTCGGCGACCTCCAAACGCAACGCCCCGACGTCGTGTACGCGCCCCTGTATTACAATGTCATGCAGGACGTCTTCCGGGAGGCGGGCGCCCTCGGGTTCTCCGGGCGTGACTTCTTCGGCGGAGACGGCTGGGACAGCGACACACTGCGGAAGGGCGCAGGCGCCACGGGCGCCGCGTTCACGACGCACTGGATGCTCGACATCCCCTCGGCGGAAAATCGTGCCTTCGTGGACGCCTACCGCGCTCGATACCACCGGGACCCCTCGAGCATCTCGGCGCTGGGCTACGACGCGGCGGCGCTGCTCCTCGACGCCATGAAGCGCGCCTCCGCCGATACCCGCGAGGCGGTGCGCGACGCGCTCGCCCATACCCGCGGTTTCGTCGGCGTCACGGGGACGATCACGATGCGAGAGGACCGTAACCCCGAGAAGGACGTGTTCATCGCCCGCATCGAGGGCGGGCGGTTCCGGTACGAGGGGCGCGTGCGGTCGGTCCCTGCGAACTGAAAAAAGCGACGCTCCCTGCTCGCCCCCCAAAGCGGGCCTGGGTTCTTCCTTGCTCTCGCGCGCCGCAAAGATCGAGGACCCCGAGCTACGCCCTCGAAACCTGATTCCTGCGGACGACCGGCCTCTCCCGCGATGTGCAAGGGGATCCGGTTGCGACGAAGGAGAGGCGCCAAACCAAGACCCGACCCCAGCAGACGGACCGGCGCGGGAGAGCCCTTCGCAGGGCTGCAAGAGCTTCACCCGTCAGGTATGTAGAAGATCCGTGGGACCGCTCTGCGGGAAAGGTTGGCGACGTGCACGATGGAACGAGCGACTTGAACGCGCAGGTGGCGGGGAGCACGTTGCGCGAGATGCTCGGGCAAAATGGGAGCGGCCTTTCGCTCCTGGACAGCCTCGGGGCGATCGTCTGGCTCGCCGACGCGACGGAGCTGTCGTTGTCCTTCCTGAATCGCCAGGCCAGCGCGCTGCTCGGCCTCACGGGGAGCGATGTGCCGTCCCCTTCGTGCGTCCTCTGCCGGGTTCATCGCGACGATCGGGCGCGCCTCCGCGACGTCTGCCACGCGGTCGCCACGACCGGCACGAGTCGCTCGGTCGATTACCGCATCGTTGCCGACGGCGGGCAGCTCGTCCCCCTGTCGGGCCACGTGCACGCCGTGCAAGCGGAGAGCGGCGACGCGCTCCTGGCGCTCGCCTTCGTGGGGCTCGTCGCTCCCGGACAAGCGCCGGCGCCAAGGCCGTACGGCGTGGCGGACGAGGCCCACGAGCACGGGAGCCACGCCGAGGACGGCAAGCGGTCCGTGCATACGGCCGGCGGGCCTCTCAGCGTCCGGCGCACGGCTCGGTTGAGTCGCATCGAGGACATCATCGACAACATCGACGGCATCGTGTGGGAGGTCGAGGCGGACACGTTCTGTTTCACCTACGTGAGTGCACACGCCGAACAGATCCTCGGATACCCCGTCGCGCAGTGGATCGAGGAGCCGACGTTCTGGGTGGACCACATCCACCCGGACGACCGCCATTGGTGCGTGGCGCTCTGCAAAGAGGCGACGGCCCGAGGGGAGCCCCATCGATTCGAATACAGGATGATCGCCGCGGACGGCCGGGTGGTATGGCTGCGGGACTATGTCCGCGTGGTGCTCGACCAGGGCCGGCCTGCCAGGCTGCGCGGGGTGATGGTCGACATCACCGAGTGGAAGGGCGTGCAGGGGGAGCTCGAAAAAACGGTCTCGCTCCTGCGCACGACCCTCGATTCGACCGCGGATGGGATCCTCGTCACGGCGTCGGACGGATCGACCATCAATGCCTACAACCAGCAGTTCGTGGAGATGTGGCGGCTGCCGCTGTCCATCCTCGAGCAAGGGAGCGACGAGCAGGCCTTGGCCTCCGTCCTCGATCAAATCGCCGATCCGGCCTCGTTCCACGCCAAGGTGCGGTGGCTCTACCAGTCCCCGGAGGAGGAGAGCTACGATATCGTAGCGTTCAAGGACGGTCGCCTCTTCGAGCGTTATTCGCGCCCGCAGCGGCTCGGGCGGGACGTCATCGGCAGGGTTTGGAGCTTCCGCGACGTCTCGCGGCGTTTTCGCGCCGAGGCGGAGCGCGACCGGCTGCTGGTCGAGGAGCGCCGCTTGCGGGCCGACGCGGAGCGCGCGCACGGTCGAATGGCCTTCCTCGCCGAGGCGAGCCGCAAGCTCGCCGCCGCGCCGCTCGACATGGAGCGGACGCTCGCGGCGGTCGTCGAGCACGTGGTCCCGGCGCTGGCCCGGTGGTGCGCGATTGTCCTGCCCGAAGGCATCGGCGCGCGCGGCCGCCCCACGACGGCGGCGACGCACGAGAGTCCGACGATCGACGATCGCCTGTGTCCGCTGCTCCGGCGTTATCTGCCGGGCGCCGACGATCCGATGGGCTTCACGCAGGTGCTTTGCTCGGGCGAGCCCCTCCTCGTGTCGACCGTCTCCGACGAGGCGCTTCGGACCGTCGCGCGTGACGAGGCGCACCTCGCGCTCTTGCGCGCCCTCGGCGCCACGCCGCGAATGCTCGTGCCTCTGATGATCCAGGGGCGCGCGATGGGCGTGCTCGCGATGGGCGCGAAGACCCTCGGCACCAACTTCTCGCCGGAGGATCAAGCCCTCGTCGAGGAGCTCGGCCGGCGGTGCTCCACGGCGCTCGAGAACATGCGACTTTATGGCGAAGTGCAGGAAGCCCTGCGCCGCAAGGAAGAGTCGCTGGCGCTGCTCGACACGTTGTTCACGAGCGCCCCCGTGGGGCTCGCCTTCCTCGACAGGGACATGCGGTATGTCCGGAGCAACCGGGCCCTCGCGGTGGGCATTCATCGACGTTCGCCGGACGAGGAAATCGGAATGACGCCCCGCCAGGCGATTCCGGAGCTCGCCGCGCGCGTCGAGTCTTACATTCGCCACGTCCTCGAGACGGGAAAGCCGCTCGTCGGCGTGGAGATATCGGCCCGGATCCCGGCAGATCCCGACCACGACCGGCACTGGCTCGCGAGTTATTATCCGGTCCGGACCGGGCGGGGCGATCTGCTCGGCGTGGGCGTCGTCGTCGTGGATCTGACCGATCAGAAGTGCGCCGAGGAGGTGCGCGCGAAGCTCTACCAGGAGGCGCAGGAGGCGATCCGCGTGCGGGACGATTTCCTCTCCATCGCGTCCCACGAGCTCAAGACGCCGCTCGCCACGCTGACGTTGCGCCTCGAGCAGATATCCCGCCGCCTCCGCGATGGACAGCCCGTGGACAAGGAGCCGCTCGTCCGCGCGCTCGCGCAGGTCGGCCGGTTGACGGCGCTGACGAACGACCTGCTCGACGTCTCGCGCATCGCGGCCGGCCGGCTCACGATCCGCGCGGAGCAAGTCGCGCTCGCCGACCTCGCCCGCGAGGCGGTGGCGAATGCGGCCATGGGCTTGCAGAAGCACACGATCGAGATCGTCGAGCCCTTCGAGGACCTCGTCGTGGTGGCCGATCGCAGCCGTCTCGCGCAGGTCCTCGCCAACCTCCTCGACAACGCGGTCAAATACTCGCCCTCCGGCGGCACGATTCACGTCGCGCTGTCGAAACACGACGGCGAAGCCGTCCTGTCCGTCACCGATCCCGGCATCGGGATCCCGAAAGAGCAACAGGGGATGCTCTTCGAGCGTTATTTCCGCGCGCGGAACGCGCCCATTACATCGTACGGCGGGCTCGGGCTCGGCCTCTACATCTGCCGCGACATCGTCGAGCGGCACGGCGGGCGCATCTGGACG
The DNA here is from genome assembly GCF_028369105.1 of Polyangium mundeleinium. NCBI lineage: Bacteria > Pseudomonadati > Myxococcota > Polyangiales > Polyangiaceae > Polyangium > Polyangium mundeleinium. The sequence continues at coordinate 6,450,242 of NZ_JAQNDO010000001.1, forward strand.
GAGAGCGAGGTCGGGCGGGGCTCGACGTTCGCGGTCGCGCTCCCGCTCGAAGGTCGCCCGCAAGAAGAGCAGGCGCGTCCTGGTTGACGAGGCGCAAGCTGGCACATTCCCGGCTCCTTTTGACCTGGAGGCCGGCGCCGGAGCGTGGGGATCCTCGGAGTTTCGCGCTGGCGCCGGCATTGCCATGCAGGCTGCCGGAGAGGGCGAGCCCGTGCTCGGCCCGTGCATCCAAGGAGGCGTAGCGTGATATCGTGGTGGATGCGTGGTGCAATGGCGGCGACGCTCGTGCTGGCGACGGCCTGCGGGAGCACGGTGAACCAGGATGGATCCGGCGGCGCCGGTGGGACCGGCGGCGCAGGCGGGACCGGAGGCGAGGGGGGCGTGCTCCCGCCGGAATGCGTGGTCGAGACCTCGGAGACCGGGCCGTACGGGGTGACGTTCCAGTTCGAGAACAACGGGGCATTCCCGGCCTTCCTGCGGGAGGATTGCGCCGTCGAATACACGATCTCGTCGTGCGAGGACGGCTATTCTGCGTCGCTCGCCATCCGCGCCTCGTGCAGCCAGGCGTGCGACAGCACCGTGGACGGCTGCCTCACCTGCGGAGCCTGTCCGCCGGTGGGCGGCGTGCCGGTCGATGTCGGCGCGCAGACCACGGATACCTGGGCGGGGATGCGATATACGTTCGGAATGACCGCCGAGGGGTGCAACTGCCACGAATCCCACGTGGCGCGGGCGGGGCGATATCAAATCCGGGTGCCGGTGTATACCTCCGACGACGCGGCGCAGACGGGAGCCCCCTCGTATGAGGTGACCGTGAACTTCGAGCTGCCGGCGCCGAACGGCGTGGTGGTGGTGCCCATCGGGCAGTCGCCGTGAGGCCCCAATGCATGAACTTCACGCATTGCACCGCGCGCGGTAGCGTTTCGCCGTCCGATGCCGAGTCGATCGACCATTTCGCCGAGGAAGGTCCCGCAACAGCGACGCTCGCAGGCGCTCGTCCACGCGGTGATCGAGGCAGCGGTCCGCATCTTGATCTCGATGGCCAAAGGCGCTGTCCGATGAGGCCCACGCGTCCGAAGCCGCGCGAGCCCGCCGCAGTACAGGCCGCGCTCCGGCGATTCAGCGTGTGGCAGTCTGCCCCCGCTTGCGGTCCGACCCCGATCAGCGGAGGACGCGCAGGGCGCGCTGGTAGTATGCCCTTCGGCGCGCGAGCCCCCTGTATCCGCCGTTGATCCGGTACGTGATCTTCTTGAAGTCGCCCCGGTCCGCGAGCGCGTTCAGCTTGCGGCTCTTCCAGAACCACCCTGCAATGCGGAATCCCACGTCGAGGCGGGCTGCGCGTTTCGGGTTTTTCTCCAGGTCGATGCCGAGCGCCTTGCCCGCGGTGCGGTAATTGCTGCGGCCCGTGATCTGGATCGGGCCACGGCCCTTGAAGCGGGGGCCGTCGCCGGGGCGGACGTTTCCGAGATCCTTGCGCCCCTCGTAAGACTTGCCGGTGCCGAGCTCCTCGAAATGGCGGAGCTCCCCACTCTCGTGCGCCAGTTGCGCGAGGAACGCGGCGATCCGCTTCTTCGTGGTGATGGCCGCCTCCTTCATGGCCTTGTTGAGGTGTGGCAAGCACGCGCGGGCCCGCCCGACCGGGAGTCGAGGCATGATGGCCCTGAGCTCGGCCAGCGTGACCCCGGCCCGCGCCGCAGGCTTCTTCGCAGGCTTCTTCGCGGGCTTTTTCGCGGGCTTTTTCGTGGGCGCGGCGGCGGGCTTCACCACGCCCGCCTCGGTGCCGCCCGTCGGGGCCTCGGGCTGCGATTCGATCACCAGCGTGACAGGGCCCTGCTGCTCGCTCGTCACGGTCGTCTTGGTGGTCGCCCCCCGGCTGGAGAACGCTTTCAGCGCATGACGCCCGGGCTTTGCCATCGGCAACGAAAACGAGCCGTCTTCCGTCGAGGTCGTGGCAATCGTGGGAGCGCCCTGGCTGGAGATCGTGACCGTGACGTCGGCGAGCGGGCGCATTGCCGCGTCGACCACCTTGCCCGTGATCTCCCTGGCCGTCGTCCCGGCCTCGAGCGTCGCGCTCTCCGCCGAGCTCGCGGGAGCCGAGGCTCCCCGGGTGGGGGCCGGTAACCTGCCCCGCCGGTGCGTCGCCGCCTCCTCCGACCACCGCCGCAGGTTCTCGAGCACGTCGGCCGTGATGCGCAGCCCGGAGTTCCAGCGGATGGGCTCTTTGGGTCCGCTCGTGTGGATCCCGACCACGATGCGCCTCCCGTCCGGCCGCGTAACCCATATCGGGGCGCCGCTCTGCCCTTTAAACGTGTCGATGTCGTACTGGACGAGACGGGCGGCGGTGTCCCGCAGCTCCCGCGCGTGGAAGAAAAGGCGGCTGGCATTCTCGCGATCCCCCGGATATCCCGCGATATTGGCGAGGATGCCCGCGAGCGCCGCATCCGAGAGCGCCTCGGGCACGAAGAAACCTTCTTCGAGCTGGACGGGCTCGTCGAGGAGGATCGCGCCGTAATCGTACTCCCGGGAGCGGCGCATGAGCCACGCCGACACCGTTCGGAACCGGGTCGCTCTGACGGAGCCGAAGGGCCGCCGCGTCGCATCGAGCGCCGGGATCACCTCCACGGAGACCGCCCATCCGCCCATCTTCTGGCAGTCGTACACGCAATGCCCCGCCGTGATGACGGTGCGCGAATCGATGAGCCACCCCGTACCGGCGTTTGGGGCGCCATTGGTGCCGATGAGCCGCAGCGCGCAGATGGCTCGAAACGGTTCCACGTCGGTCGGGGAGACCAGGACCCGATCATCGTCGCCGAATAGGGCGACCGGCATTACGCGGATGGCGGCCTCGGCGCCCCCATTCTCCGGCTCCATCGTGAACGTCCGCGCCGGCGCGACCGTCGGCTTCTGCAAAAGCATGGCCCCCTCCCGTGCGAACCGCTTGGGCACGAGGAACCTGTCAGGCGTCTCCTCCACGCGCCTCCCGGGCGGGCCTGACATGGGCGCGGCGGCCTCCGGCCTTGGCCGCTGGTACCCTGGCACGTACTCGATCAGGCTCGTGGGCTTCATGGTGCCCGCCTCGGTCGCAGGGCCACACGGCCTGGGCCCGTCCTCGCTCCGGTAAACCTCGTCACCGCCGGTCACGTGGCTTCCCTCGGTGGCCACGACTCGACGACGATTCCTGTTCATGAGAATCCCCCTTCCTGGAATTCGATACCCGGGCATCCCCCCGCCTCGTGTGATCCTGGTCCGCGTGAAAAATGAGGAGGGTCACCACGGAGGCGCCGACGCGCTCGGTTTATTTGGCTCCGCCTTTCTGGATGCGTTTCGCGAGCGCCACCGCCTCCGCGCGGGGCAGGATCACCTCGAAGTGCATGTCGTCCTTGCGGCGGCGATAATTCCCTCCCCAGCGCAGGCCGTACTTCTTGATGAGCTCGTTGATGGTCTTGCGCTGGGCCGCGTTGAACGTCCCGGCGCGCCCGAGCGGGTGCTTCGGCGCGTTCAGATCGATGGCGATGCCGGCCCAGTGGAACGAGGGCCGCTTGGAGCCGCGGACGCTGCGGGCCGCGTACCCCCAGCACCACCCCTTGCGCAGCCGCTCCACCTTCTGGTGGAACTCCCTTGCGAAGCCGATGAGCAGCGGCGCGATGATCGCGCGGACCGGCAGGGCTACGGTCGTGCCCGGGACACGATACGTCTTGATCCCGATGCCTTTCCGGGTTCCCACGGTGAAGCCATTGATCGACGGCGTCTCCTTCTTCTCCCGCGCCACGGCTTCGGTTTCATGTCCGCCGACCTCCACGTCTTCGAGGACGTCCTCCCGGTCGCCCTCGACATGCTCGTGCCAGTCCTTGAGCGGCAAAACCCCCTCGGAATCGTCGACCACCTGGAGCGCGACGGGCTCGACCCCCTCGCCGACCTCCAGGATTTCGTCGACGTTCTCGCCAGCCGCTTTTTTAATGACCCCAGCCGCAGATTTTCCATTTTGCTTGGTCCGGGCCATACGACACCTCCTCTGGGTTCAATGTTGTGCCCATGGTTCACATGGCAATCATCCAGCCGGGGATGGGAGACAAACTCTGAGAGAAGACATCTCCGGTCGCGGAGGTGCAGGCGTGAGACGTTGCCTGCGGGGGGGCCACGCACTGATTGACGGCGGAAACCGGAAACCCAATGAAATGCATGACGCGAGTCTGTCGGCTCCGAAGACTGCGAACCCTGATGGGTCCGCGGGAAGGGACACGACTGCGCGCGAACCACGCAGGAGGGCAGGTCATGGCAACAAAGCATTCGAAAAAATACGAATCCATGGCGGAACCGGCGCAGGAGTTCGTGACCGAGGTGCTCGAGCGGAGCGAGGTGGAGGGCCTCGAACTCGTGCTGAAAACGCAGGTCTCCGACCTCGAGAAGCTCATGCCTGGCAAAGCGGTGCCGAGCGAGACGTTGGTCAAGGCGATCTTCGCGCATTGCGCGGAGATCAACCAGCTGGCCAAGGAGGCCGCCGCCCGCGCCGGGAGCCACTTGGCTGCCGCGGAGGCCGGCGAGGACGAAGATGAGGTGGCCCCTGACTTTTCTTTCCCCACCTTCGAGGCTTTCCTCGCGAACGAGGCCGCCGCCACCGAGGCTGCCCAGGAGGGCGCAACGTCCGAGGCTGGGGCCCCGCCCAAGAGCCTGGTGACAACCGTGGCCGCGAAGCTCGTCTCCGCGATCGGCATTGAACCGGGCATGGTCACCGCAATCATCTTTGCGGTGCAGGTGGCGGACAAGAAGAGCTGGCAGGCGCTGATCGATCACCTCAAGGGGAGGCGCTTCTCGAAAGCGAAGAAGCCCTTGAAGAAGGTGCTGAACGCGATGCGCTCGAGCAAGTTCCGGAACGCGCTCGCGAAGCGGGTCGGCGCCAAGGCTGCCGCCAAGATGGTGGCCAAGGTCGCCTCGAAGGCCCTCCCGTTCGTGGGGTGGACCTCCTTGGTTGTGGCGCTCGGCTGGGCCTTCGCCAGGCAGATCCGCTGAGCCTGTAGCTGGCGCATCGACGAGAATGCGCCGTTCCGTGCACACGAAGGCGCGCCCCCCGTACCCGCGGAGGGCGCGCCTTCGTGTGCGCGAGGCGATCGTGAAATGCTGACCGACCGCCGTCGCACCTAACGCATTCTCCGCGCCAGGGAGGGCAGACCAGGTCCATCGGTGAATTCCTCGGTTCAGGCAGCAATGGACGTATCCGGGCCGGCTGCGCTCGGCACAGCCGGCCCGGATACGTCGCGCGGTGGCGCGTTCAGGGCGCTACGCATGGACAAAGGTGGGGCATGATGGCCTGGAGCTGCGCGAGTTATACGCCGCCGCGCGTCGTGCGGCGGGGCTTCGGCGCTTTGGCCACCTTCGCGCCGAGCTTCGCGAAGGCCGCGCGCGTCTTCGGGCCGTAGGTGCCCGTGACCGGCACGCCGTGTTTGGCCTGGAACTTCTTCAGCGCCGCCTCGGTTTGCTCGCCGAACGTGCCCCGGTCCGCGTTCACCTGGGCCTTCGTCATGTGACCGAGCCTCACCAGCGCATTCTGGAGCTGCGTCACGGCCTCACTCTTGACGCAGCGTTTCATGCCTGTCCCCGGGAGTGGCATCCCACGCAGCGGAGGTTTCGACGGCGCCGCCACCGTTTCGTTCGTCATGTCCTCTCTCTCCGAATCGAGCATGATGGTCGCGTCGCTCGTCTCGTCCCCCGCGACGGTGGTCGTGGTGGCGCCTCTGCCTCCCGCCGAAAATGCCTCCACCCCGTAACGCCCCGACCTCGTGATCGGCAGCGTGAAGGAGCCGTCCTCCGCCGAGATCGCTGCGACCTCGGGATAAGGCGCGTCGCCTGCGCTGATCGCGACGGTGGCGCCGGCGATGGGGCGTCGTACACGGTCGATGACCCGGCCCCTGAGCATCGTCGCCGTACGCTCCCGCGGCCGTTCCCCTGCGCTCTCCGTCGCGGGCGCCTCTTCTCTGCGCGGCGCGCGTCGCCTCCGCGGATTCGGCGCCTCCGCCTCCGCCGCCCATTTCGTCAGGTTGCGGAGCACCTCGGCGGTGATCCGCGTCCCCGAGTTGAACTTCACGCTGGGCGTGGTGCCGTTCGTGTGGATCGCCGTCACGATGCGCTTCCCATTCGGGAGCGTGACCCACACCGGGCTGCCGCTCTGACCGCCGAACGTATCGATGTCGTACTGGACCCGCCGCGTCCCGATGTTCTGGAGCTTTCGCGCGTGGAAGAAGAGGCGCCGGCCGAGCTCTCGATCCGAAGGGTACCCCGCGATGTTCGCGAGGACGCCCTCGAGCTCCGCGTTCGAGGCCGGCATGGGCACGAAGAAGCCACTTTCGAGCCTGATGGGCTCGTCGAGCAGGATGACGCCGTAATCGTACTCCGACGACTTGTCCTTGATCCACTCCTCCGCGGCGTGGAACTTCTTCCCCACCACCGAGCCGAACGGCCTCGCGTCGGAATCAAGCGCCGGGGTGACCTCCACGGATTTCATGAAGCCTCCGAAGGCGTGGGAATAGACGCAATGCCCCGCCGTGAGGACGGTGCGCGGATTGATGAGGCAGCCCGTGCCAATGAACCGCTTTCCATCGGCGCTGGTCATGCGCAACGAGCATATCGCGCGCCAGGGCAGCGCCGTCGTCGGGGTGATGAGCCGCCGATCGTCGACGCCGCCGACGATGCTCTCGGTCGCCGTGATGGGGGCCAGGTAGGCTGGGTCGAACAGGGTCTCCGGCTCGGCCGCGGCCTCGATCGCGAGCGTGGCTTCCTCCCCCGTGGGCTTGGCGGGGCGGGCGGGGCGCAGGACAGGGTCGGAGGGCGCAGCGCCCGTTTCGAGCCCGTGCTCGAGCTCGGCGGCGACCCCGCCGGCGCGCCGATACCCAGGTACGAACTCCAGGACTCCCTCCAAGGGAGCGACGTTGGTCTCCTCCCCCCGCTCCCCGGCAAACCCGACGTTGGTCTCGTCCCCGTGCTCCGGGGCAGACCCGACGCACGGCCCGGAAGCGACCGGCTTTCCACGTGCGCGCGATTCTGTCTCCTCCATGTCCACCTCGTCCATATCCACCTCGTCCATATCCGCCTCGTCCATGTCCGCCTCGTCCATGTCCGCCTCGTCCATGTCCGCCGTTTCCGATCGCCTCGAGCCTCTCGGCGGGCTCGCGTCGTTGATGTGACCGCAGGACACGTTCACGGCCGGCTCGCCCTTGTCGAAGCGGATCGTCGTGAGCCCGTTCTTGTCGGTCCGCGCCCAGCGCAGGTCGCGCTTGGCGCGTGTCCTCTTCATGAGATCGATCGTCCTCGCGTTCGGGTGCCGGCTGCTCTTTTCGCCGGCGCATATGCCGAGCAATCGGGGATTCCCCATGAGCTCGAGGAGCTCTGCGCTGATTCCGTTGTCGCTCCCGTGATGCGACAGCTTCACGAAGTCGTAGGGCGCGTCCTTCCGGATGGCCCCGAGGATCTTCTTCATCCCAGCGAGCACCGTGGGGTCCGTGGTTTGCGGATCCGCGAGCTGCATATCCCCGGTGAACAGGAACTTCTTGCCTTGATATGCGAAGACCAGCACCGAGCTCTGGAGGTTCACGAACTTCGATACGCGGGGAATTCCCGCCTCCTCGCCCCCCCCGGCCTCCTCGTCCGCGGAGGCGAAACGCGAGGCGAACCTACGGTAAACCTCGAGCTCACGCGCCTCTTTGGCCTCGTCAGCCTCCTCGTCGGGGCTCTCGGTGCTCTCGGCCGCGAGCACTTTCTCGATTTCGACGCTCATCGTCTCCAGACCCCCGGAGATGCCCTCCGCGCAGGCGGCGACGTGTTTTCGGGTCGGGCCGAGGAGCTTCAGGGAAACCCCGCGGCGCGCGAGCGCCTCCACGAGCGGCCGGACCGCAGGGTCGTCGCTCCCCAAAAACGGAATGACCCGCGTTCCTTTGCGGGCCAGCGTATTCAGCATCTCGCGGTACTCGTCATCCATGCGCTGTGCCGCTTCGAGGAACGCGCTCTCCTCGCCGGCGTCGTCGAACTCTTGCGGCTCCTCGCGCAGGGCCGCCGCGATCCGGAGCGCGGAGGGCGATACCTCCGGCGCCGCGCGTTCCCTGCCCACTTTGCCCCAGCCGAGCTCCGGATGCGCCACGAGCGCCCACTCGGCGACGAGGTGCCCGTCGCGCACGAGCCGCGGCAGGCACCCGATGTGATCCTGATGCGCATGAGAGACGATGAGGAGGGTCACCACGGATGCGCGACCTCGCTGCGGCAGGAGCGGCTTGATCTGCTCCTGAATCGAGAGGTGTCCGTCTTTCCGCCGGTGATTGGCGGGGTGGGCCCCGTCGATCATGATGGAGATGTCGCCGAAGCGGCAGAGCACTGCATCGCCGTAGGGTTGTTCCCCTACGTCGAGCAACGTGAGCATGAACGGCGCCTCGGCGGAAAGGGCGGGGCGCGCCTCGGTCCCGCCCACGTCCTCGCGTGTTTTACGGCCCATGGTCATACCTCCACGTGATGCACATCGGGCGTTCGTATCGCCGCCGCGAAATGCTCTTCTCATTTCATTGGAGAGCCTGCCCGACGCCGCAAGAACCTAACGCGTGGCGATCGTGTTCGTGCACCGATCCGTTGCCACGTGAAACCCAGACGCCATATTGACAGAGGAGCCGAGGTCGAGGCGGACGTCGACCCGAGCGGGAACCGGTGGCGGGCTGTTCGACGCGCCGCCACCAGCTCACTCGTCCATTGGCACGGAGAAGGCGAAGGAGAGCTGCGATGCCAGCTTGGAAGCGAATGAAGGAGAACCCCGATGCCTAGCCCGAACCCTTCCGCGATCACCAATCCAATGTGGAACTTCTGGCTTGCGTTCAAGGCCCTGGAGCCCTCCGTAAGGATGGGCGGGATCTACGCCAACAAGCCCGGGTACCACAACAAGCGCTCCAACCTCCCCAAAAGTGACTACTCCGTCCGGTTGGCTGCCGACAAGACCGGCCCGAACCATGCCGCTGCCATCGACCTCTCCCTTCCACCTGCGAAGATGAAGGTCTACTCCAGCCGGCTGCTGAAGTCCGGCAAGGACATGAAAGACGAGCGAGGCAACTACCTCCGGGAGTTCTACGGCACCATCAACGGCCGAAGCGTCGTGGGCTGGGACTTCCAGTCCGTCACCGCGTCAACCTCTGACACCACTCATCTCTGGCACATACACCTCTCCTTCCTCCGGAAGTACCTCAACGACCCCAAGGCGTTCCGTGCGGTCATGAGCATCCTCCGAGGCGAGAGCGTGGCGAGCTGGCGTGCGAAGGAGAAGGCGCTCCAGGCTCGCGGGAAGCCTCCGGGGAAACGCGTCGCCCCGCCCAAGCGTGCGACGGCGGAGGCGAAGCTCGCGCCGGCCCCGATTCCCGAGAGCGACGCGAGGCTTGCGGCGAAGCGCGTCCCCCCGGCCAAGCGTGCGGCGGCGAAGGCGAAGTTCAAGCCGGTCCCGATCCCCGGGGGCAACGCGAAGGCGTGGCCGAAGCCCACCACTCGGGCACAGAAGACCCAGGCCGTGGCAGCGATTCTGCAACGGTTCGTCGAGCGATACTACCCGAAGGCTGCGGAGCTGAGAATCACCTCGGCCCAGCGGGACCGGGAAGACAAGGGCGGGACGTGGTCACACCACAACGGTCAGGTGTACAAGAACAGCCCGACAGCGGCCGTGGACTTCGCCCAGCGGACGGGGTCCTTCCCCGGCCCCGCAGCGAGCACGAAGATGCGGGACTTCGCGAAGTGGTGGTTCGATAACTTCGGGGACCTCACCGTCGAGATGCTGCATTCGACGCCGTTCTCTACCGACAAGGGATTCTTTGTCAAGAATCAGAAGAAGTCGGGCGGGTTCGACGCCCACCACGTCAACCACGTACACATAGCGATGAGCAGGCATCTGCTGGTTCTCGCCGAGAATAGAGCGGCAAGGAAGTGGCCAGCCAGGAAGCCGTGAGAGGGCCTGAGACGTATATCTGTTGTCGGCTGGGTCGTGGAGATGACCCGCGACGGCGAAAGCGAGCCCGCTCTGGTGGGCCCGTGGACAATGGGGCGCGGATGCAGGTCGACCTCGACGTGGTGCCCGATGAGGACGATCCCCACGCGATCCTGACCTTGCGAGACCGCTCTGGGGCGGTGACACGGTCGGCGCTGCCGATGGTATCGGGCGTAAGGGATGCCGGCCGCGCCTTGAACGGAATTTCCGGAGCCTCCTCGCACGGGGCCCCCCGCTTCGGAGGGCCCGCCAGGATCACCGCCGCTTCATGGCGCGAAGCAACTTGCCGACGGCATGGTGCGCAGCCCGCGCAGCGGTCGTGCTTTCGTCGGTATCCGAAAGCGGAGTGGCACCAACGCGCGCCAACGGGGTCGATCCGTCATCAGCAGGACGCGGATCCAGCGGGTTACGCCGGGTCAGGGGTGCCGGAATCCGAAGCGGAGGCGGAGGCGGCAACGCATCCGCCGAGGGCGCGACGTGCCTTGCACGCGCGCAAATCGCCCGATCGCCGTCGCTCGGTGGGTGTTGCACGCGTGCAAGGCGCCCCAAACGACCTGCCGTCACAGCCGCGGTGGCTCCCGTGCATCCCACACTGTGCACGTGTCACGGGCGCCTTCGCGTCGGTGCAAGGACGAGCGCGCAGGCGTCTGCGCTCCATTTGCGTTGGCGCAGCCGTGGCTGACCCAGCGGCCGGACGAGCTGCGTGATCTCCGCCTCACCACGGACATCACCGACCTCATTCTTGGCTACCTGGGGCGCCTGCGCGAACGGCACGTCGCCGAGCACGACGCGCCCGTGGCGCCCGGCTGATCCCGCATGCGAATCGCAGCCCTTCGTCGGCTGCCCCCCTCAAAGCCCCTGCGGCGCAATGTAAACGGCCGTCGCCGGATCGAGGAGATATCCGCCCTGGCCTGTCATCAGGACATCGCGGAGCCCGAGCTTGCGGAGCGTCGCGAGTGCCACGCGCACGCGGTTTGCTGCGGCATCTGCGCCGATGCGCTCCCCGGGCCAGCCGGCGCGGATGATCTCGTCGAGCGGTAGCGTTTGTCCAGGCGCGGAGGCTCGTAGCTTTGCGAGGGCGAGCAGGATGCGGCGCAGCGGCGCGCGGCTCGACAGGTCTACGGATGCGCGTGCCCCTGGCAGCCGCAGCCGTGCCCCCTCGTCGGAGACGACCAGCGCCTCCGTGGGCGCCGCGAGCCCGTGCTGGCCGGCTGCGAGCAGGATCCGGAGTGCGAACCGCACGTCGTCGTTCGAACGCCCGCGCGCGAGTGCGCGCGCCTCCTCCAGCAGCCGCGCTCGATCGGGCTCGCTCGCCTTTGCCAGCGCGACGTGGGCTTCGTGAATTGCGACGGTCGCTTGCAAGGCTGGTTCGCTCTTGCATGCGGCGGCTGCGCGTTGTGCTTTCGCGAGCCACTGCGCGGAGGCCTCGGGATCCCCTTCTTCGGACCACACCGACGCGAGACACCCGGCGATCAGCGCCTCGTACCGGTGAAACCCCGCTGCGCCCATCAGGTCGAACGAACGCATCAGCATCTTCGTCGCTTCGCCTGGCGAGCCTCGTTCGAGAAACGTCGTCCCGAGATAATAGAGCGCGCTCCCCTCGCGGTGACGGCTCCCGATCTCGTGGAACAAACGCACGGCGTGCGCGTGGCATGCGAGCGCCGCGTCGAGCTTCCCGCGCTCCTGAAACAGGATGCCCTGCGCGCTCAGGAGCGCGCCTTCGGCGTGTTTGTCGCCGCTCTGCCGCACGATCACGAGCCCCTCGTCGAGATGCGCGCCCGCCTCCGCGTAGCTCTCGCGAAAGAGGGCGATGACCGCCGTCTCGTACAGCACCCTCGGCAGCCGATCCTCGCAATCGGCATCACGGTAGAGCGCGAGCGCTCGTTTTGCCTCGCGCTCGGCTGCGGCGAGATCCCCCTCGCGGCGGTGCGCGTGCCCGAGACATGCCCGGATCTCGGCCTCCCGCACGCGCCGCGACCGGCCCCCCGCTGCGCCCCCGAGGCATGCGAGACCTCGCACGAAATGCGCGCGCGCCTCGACTGTGCGGCCGAGCGTCTCGACGCTCTCCCCGAGGTGCGTGCAGGCGAGCGCCTCGAGCGCTGCATCTCCCCGCGCGCGGGCGAGCGCGAGGCCGGCTTCCAGATCGTCGACGGAGGTCTTCGGATCGCCGAGCTCGCGCCGCGCGACGCCTCGCGCGACGAGGGCGGCCGCGAAATCCGGGGACTGCGCCCCGGCCGTGGTCGCCTGCGCCGCCGTGATCGCTCGGTCGAGCAGGACGAGCCGCAGCTCGAACAACCCTCGTGGCACGACGACTGGCTCGAGCGCGAGCGCGAGCCCGAGCGCGAGCGCGACGCCGTCTCCCTCGGGCGCGTGCTCCGCATCTTCGAGCGCGCGCGCGTGCGCCGCCACCATGTTGTCCATCTCGCGACCGAGCTTCTCCCGCGCGGCGCCGCCGAAGGCCGCCTCCTCGGCGAGCGCGCGGCCGAATTGCGCGAACCAGCGCGTGTGCTGGTCGGCCGTGCGTTCGAGCTCTCCCGGCCGCTTTTGCAGCTCCTCCGCGGCGAGCTCGCGGATCGCCTCGAAGAGCGAGAAACGCGCCTCGTCGCCCTCCGCGCGCATTCGTACGAGCGAGCGCGCGACGAGCCCCTCCAGCACCCCGAGCACGTCGGCGCCCGGCCGAGCGAGCACGCTCTCCGCCGCCTCCAGGGTAAAACCCCCGCGAAACACCGACGACGCCGCGAAACACGCGCGCTCGGCCTCGTCGAGCTGCACGAGCGAGTCCAGGATCGTGCGCCGCATCGACGAATGCCGCCCGTGGTCCTCGCGCCGGACCAGGAAATCGAGCGGCTCGGCCAGGCGGCTCCGGATCTGCCCCAGGCCGAGCAGCCGCACACGTGCTGCGCAGAGCTCGATCGCGAGCGGGATGCCGTCCGTCGCGCGCACGACGTCCCCGAGCGCCGCGAGCTCGGCCGGGCCCACATCGAAGCCCGGCCGCACCTCGCGCGCGCGGCTCAGGAAGAGCGCCACGCCTTCGGTCGCGAACAGCGCCTCGCGGCTCGCGCCGGGCTCCGGCACCCGGAGCGGCTCCAGCGGCACGAGGTGCTCGCCCGCGATGCCGAGCACGACCCGCGACGTCACCAGGATGCGCGCGTGCGGCGCGACCTTCATCCATGCGGCCACCACGCCGGCGGCCGCGGCCGCGATGTGCTCCACGTTGTCGAGGAGCAGGAGCACGCGGTTCTTCCGGGCGAGGGCCTGCCCGAGCGCCGCCACCACGGCGCTCTCCTCCGTCGTCCGTTCGAGCGCCACGCCCAGCACCGACGCCACGACGCGGCACATCGCCGCCACGTCGCCGGCGTCCGTCAGGTCGCAAAACCACACCCCGCCGCCGTGGGCCGCGTACGCCGCGCCATGCAATGCTGCGAATCGCGTCGCCACGCGCGTCTTGCCCATGCCTCCGGGCGCGACGATCGTCACGAGCCGCGCGCCCTCGTCGAACCGGTCGCGCAGGATCGCCATGTCCAAGGCGCGCCCCACGAACGACGACGGGCTCTCGTACACGTTCGTACGCGCCTTCGATTTCATGGCGTGAAAGGATGCGAGAAAGGCGGCGTGACCGCCATGCTCGAGGCGACGCGGGCGATCGGGGACGCCGGCCGCGTCACGCGTCGACGACCTCGTCGTCAGACGCGGCCGGCCGTCTTCGGGCTCACCTGCACTCGCTGTCTTTGTCCGAGCGACGCTCGCAACCGGAGGGATCCGGCGGGTGCTCCTTCATGCAACGCTCACCGCAGCTCATATCGCTGCTCGACATGCAGCGCGAGAGGCACGCGGCGGATTCGCCCGCGCATTTGTTCACCGCCGACACCGACGGGCACTGGTAATAGGAGCCGTTCACACAGCAATGGGCCGAGGCATTGCCGCCCTGCCCGGACCCCGAGCCCCCGCCACCATTGCCCTGCCCGGGCCCCGTGGTGACCTTCACGCTCCCGAGGACGTCCGCGGCCGCGCCGAGGAAGCCGCCGAGCCCGCCGCCGCTCGATCCGCCGGACGCCTTCGCCTCGGCGGCCTTGCGGTCCTCTTCTTCCTTTTCCCTCCGCTCCGCCTCTGCGCGCGCCACGGCCTCGGCCTTCTCCTTCTCCGCCTCGACCTTCTCGCGTTGCAGCGCGTCTTCGCTCGCCTCGCGCCAGATCGCCTCCCCGACGGCCGACGCCTCGTCCGTCAGCGCCTTTCGCTTGTCCGCGGCCATCTTCTTGCCGTTGACCACGTCGACGGCCATCACGACCCTGTCCGAGCTTGTCTTGTAATGGACCCAGACCTCGGGGTTGTACTGGAACTTGCAGTACTCCCGCTTGGAGCAGATCGGCTTGTAGCCTCGCTTTTGAATGGAGGCCTCGATGGACGACACCGTGGAGCGCCCGTCGTCACCGGCGTAGACGAGGGGCGTCGTCTCTCGCACCGTGCTGCACGCAGCCAGCGACGAGAGGGAAACAGCAAGCAGAAGGGGGAAGACTTTGGTGTTCATGTTCACGACTCCGGATCCGTCAGGCGCAGGCCTCGCATCCGGGGGATGCTCGTCCGGTCCCTAGGTCGCATTTTTTCATCGAAAAGTCTCGATCCCGTCCCGCCGCCGTCCCGAGGGGGACGCGAGGCGAGCTCGCTTCGTGATCTCGCAGAGCGCCGAACCGTTCGGCGCTCTACCCCTGCGACCGCAACGTGATCTCCAGCCGGCTCTGGATGAGGCGGAGAATGTCGTCCAGCTCGCCGCGCTCGACCTGCAGGCGCTCGCGCATGCGCTGCCGCGTGCCCGAGGCGAGGTTCTCGCGGGCGCGGGCGAGCCACCGGGCGGCCGTCGCGCGGTGGATGTCGTAGAGCGCACTCAGTTGATCGATGCCGAGGCCCTGCTGGTAGTGCTGCCGGAGGAGGTTGCGCTCCCGCGGCGAGAGCGTGGCCAGCGCTTCGCGGAAGGCGCTCTGGAACTCCTCGCGGTAGAGCTGCTCGATCCGGGCGAGCTCGGGATCCCCCGACGCGGGGTCGAGGTGGGCAAGCTCGACGTGCGCGCGCTCCTCGCGCTTCTGCTTGCGCAAGAGGCCGAGCGCCTCGCGCACGGCGACGACCCGCAGCCACCCGCGTAGATCCCCCCGGCCCGTGAATTCGGAGATCCGAGGGAGCGCGCCGCCCTCGCCGATGAGGATTCGGTGCCGGATACGGTCGCGCAGGTCCTCCAGCGTGGTGCTCCCGAGGTCGATACGCGAAAGCGCCGCCGTGACGTCGCGGAGCAAGGTCTTGTCGAACGTCGTGAGGGCCGCCGCATCGCCGTGGGCGCACGCGCAGGCGAGGTACAGATCCGTGCACGCGCGGGGCGAGAGCGCGCGCGTCAATGGCGCATCCGTGCCGATCCTCGCGGCGAGGTAGGGAATGAATACATTCGGCTCGATTTTCACCGGGGCCCAGGCCGCGCGGGCCTCGGCGAGCAGGGAGGCGAGCGCCGCTTCGAGCGAGGCCAGGTCGCCCTCCATCGCATCCGGCGGGGCGTCCGGCCGCGCAGCTCTCCACGCAGACAAGAAGCAGCGCGCCAGAGCCGAACCGTCTCCCATGTGCGCGCATGGTAGCATCACGGGAGCCGATCCTGCCAAGCGCGGCGCGGTCAGCGCGCTTGCCCGCAGAAGACACGCACGATAACGTTGCCCCGACGTCCGCATGGCTTGCCCGGGTGAAAACACGCTGAACGCGCTCCTCGGCGGCCAGCTCGCGCCCGAGATGGCCACGCGCACCGAGCACCACGTGGGCGAATGCCCCGCGTGCCAGGAGCTGCTCGCCGTCGTGGGACAACCCCTCGGCACGTCAGGCGGGTACGACGCGACGCCGGAGCTCGGCACGCGCCACGAGGACACGGCCCCGACGGCCCGGGAGGCGCGAACGCCGAGCGCCGACGCCCCGCTGCAGCCGGGCAGCGCCGTCCGCCGCTACGTCGTGCTTTCCAAGGTGGGCGCCGGCGGAATGGGCGTGGTGTATGCCGCCTACGACCCGGAGCTGAACCGGCGGGTGGCATTGAAGGTGCTCCGCGCCGAGGACCAGGGGGAGGGGAGCGAGCAGGCCCGCGCGCGCCTGCTCTCCGAGGCGCAGACGCTGGCGCGCCTCGCCCATCCGAACGTGGTCGCGATCCACGACGTGGGCGTGACCCATGGAAACGTCTTCCTCGTGATGGAGTTCGTCGAGGGGCCGACGCTGGCTGCGTGGCTCGCCGAGCGCCGTCGCCCGGTTCCCGAGGTCCTCCCCATCTTCCTCCAGGCGGGCCGGGGGCTCGCCGCCGCGCACGCCGTGGGGATCGTGCACCGGGACTTCAAGCCCGCGAACGTCGTGGTCGGGCGCGACGACCGGGTGCGCGTGCTCGACTTTGGCCTCGCGCGGGAAGGGCAACCGCAGCTTCCGCCCCGGGGCGCCGCATCCCTCGGCGCGGGCGCGGCCGGGGAGACGTCGCTGAGCGTCGTCGCGGGCACGCCCGCGTACATGGCGCCCGAGCAACACCTCGGCCGACGCGCCGACGCGCGCGCGGATCAATTCAGCTTTTGCGTCGCCCTCCACGAGGCCCTCCACGGCGTACGCCCCTTCCGCGGCGACACGGCGCGGGAGATCCTCGATTCCATCCAGCGCGGCGACGTCGTCTCCCCGCGCGCGGGGGAGCTCCCGGCCTGGTTGAACGAGGCCCTTCGGCGCGGGCTCTCCGCGAAGCCCGAGGCCCGACACCCCTCGCTCGTGGAGCTGCTCGCGATCCTCGAACGGGATCGGCGCGCGCTTCGCCGGCGGATCGGGATGGTCGTCGTTCCGCTGCTCGCGGCGGCCGTCGCGGGCGTGGCCGTTCGCGCCTCGATGGGGCCGGCCGCGGAGCCTCTTTGCCAGGGGGCGTCGAGGCGGCTCGAAGGCGTGTGGGACACGTCCGGGCGCGAAGCCGTCCGCGCGTCCTTCCTGGCGACCGGGCTGCCCTATGCGGCGGGGGCCTTCGACCAGGTCGCGGCGGACCTCGACCGGCGCGCGACGGAATGGGCGAGCGCGCACACGCAGGCCTGCGAGGCGACGCGGGTGCGAGGCGAGCAGACGGAAGAGCAGCTCGGCCGGCGCATGGTCTGCCTGGAGCGGCGGCTCACCGATCTCGGCGCGCTCACGCAGGCGCTCGCGCAAGCCGACGTCGCCGTGGTCGACGGGAGCGCGCGCGCGGTCTCCGAGCTCGCGCCCGTGAGCGATTGCGAAAACCTGGCGTCGCTCTCCTCGATGGATCCACGTCCGGAGGATCCGGCCGCGCAGGAGGAGATCAACCGCATCTCGGGCGATCTCTCCCGCGCGCGCGCAGAGCTCGCCGTCGGTCGTTACGAGGACGGGCTCGCGCGGATGGATCCGCTGATCGAGCGCGCCGCCGGCACACGTCATGGGCCGCTTTCAGCGGAGGCGCTTTACCTGCGCGCGCGCCTTCGAGACCTCCTCGGCCGGGATCGAGAAGCCGAGGTGGATTATCACGCCGCCGCCCACGCAGCGATTTCGAGCCACCACGACGAGATCGTGGCGAGCGCCTGGGTGGATCTCTTCGGCATTCTCTCGTTCGACACGCGCCGGGCGGAGGAAGCCGCGCGCTCGCTCGACTATGCGCGCGCGACGATTCGCAGGCGCGGCGCCAACCCGGAGCTCACGGCGCGGCTGTCCGTACGGATCTGCACGCGCGGCAATGCGCTCGCCGATGCGCCGCAAATCGAGGCCGACTGCCGGCGCGCCATCGACGAGGTCGAGCGATTCGCGCCCCACGACCCGGAGCTGCTCGCGGCCTCGCTGCAAGCGCTCGGGAGCGCGCTGCGCAACCAGGGCAAGCTCGCCGATGCCCGAGCGGCCGTCGATCGCGCGATCACCACGCTGTCGAAGACGCTGGGCAAAGACCATCCGTCGGCGCTGCGCGCGCGCCGGGCGCTCGCCCTCGTCCACCAGGAGAGCGGCGCGCTGGCCGAGGCGGAGGCCGAGAGCCGATCCATCCTCGAGAGCAGCGAACGGAACCTGCCGGCCGACCACCCCATGCGACGGTCGGCGCTCTTCGACCTGGCCCGGGTCCTCACGACCCGGGGCGACCACGCCGGGGCGCTGCCCCTCTTTCAGCAGGCCTACGAGGCGCAGCGCCGCGCGCGCGGCGAGGACTCCGAACAAGCAGCCACCTGCCTCGAAGCCATGGGGCGCGCCCAGCACAGCCTGGGGCGCAAAAAGGAAGCCATCGACCATTACCAGCGCTCGCTGGCCATCCGAGAAAAGACGCTCGGCGCCGATCACGTCTCCGTCGCCGGCACGCTGGTGCTCCTCGCGGTCGTGCGAGACGACGAAGGCGCCCACGAGGAAGCCATCTCGCTCGTGCGCCGCGCGCTCGACATCCGCGAAAAAGCGCTCGGGCCGGAGCATCCCCTCGTCGCGAAAACGCTCGATACGCTGGGCCGATTCTACACCACGCTCGGCCGCCTGGACGCCGCCGAGCCGCTGCTCGAGCGCTCCCTCGTCATCAACGAGGCGCGGCTCGGCAAAGAACACCCCTCGCTCGCCGACGCGCTCGTCCCGCTCGCAGACATCCACCTCGAACGTCACGCGCCCAAACGAGCCATCCCGCTGCTCGAACGCGCCATTGCCCTGTACGTGCGCCACCCGGGCGACCCCGCCATCCTGGCGGAGGCGCGTTATTCCCTCGCGCAAGCGCTCGTGGCCGTCGGAGAGGACCGTCGGCGCGCCATCACGCTCGCCGACGAAGCACGCGCAGGGTACGTGGCCGCCGGGCCAAGGGCAGAATCCGCCGTCGCAGAGGTCGATGCGTGGCTCCGTCAGAACAGGCGGTGATCAAGAACGGAGCAGGCTGCGCCCGCAGGGCTCTCCGCCCCGGGACCCGAGGCCTGCCCGCAGTGCCGCAGGATGGGGGGCGCAGAGCGCGCGCGGGGACCTGCGGGGCCGTCGAACGGGAGACGACCTCGCGGAGGGAGACGTGCCGCGCCGCAAGTCGGCGTCTCCAGAGGGGTGTCTTCGAGCTGCGGCGCCGTCGATCAGGTGCAGGTGAGCGCGGATTGCCGCCTGCAGCGCCGCAGGGCGGAAGACGCGCCCAGGGAGCAGCAGTTCACGACGCCCGAGGTCGGCAAGCGCTCAGACGGGGGCCAGGTTGCGGCACGGCAGGCGGCAATCCGCAGGGAGCGATCACGATCTTGCGGGGATGCAAGGCCTTCCGCGCCTGGTGCTGACCCCATGAGGGGTCTGGAGCTGAGGATGGGTCTCAGGTTGGGGGCGCGGAGCTGGGGCTTTGCCCCAGGCCCCACCGGGGCTGTCCGCCCCTGGACCCGGACCAGCGCAAGCGCTGGACGCGGGGTCGATGAACTGCGCTCCGCGCAGTTCATCGAACAGCCGCTGGCAAGACCGCAAACGACCCCGCCAACAGAGACCGCGGCGCTGCAGGTTCAACCTGCAGCGCGCGCGTCGCCGGCTCGAGATGCACCTTCATGGTCTTGCCACCGGCCCGTTGGAAGAACTGCGCGGAGCGCAGTTCTTCCACCTTCGGTCCAGGCCGTGCCTGGTCCGGGTCGAGGGGCGGACAGCCCCCGCGGGGTCCGGGGCAGCGCCCCGGCGCGGCGTCACAGCGCCGAGAGATTGTGGTGAGACCGGAGTGCCTGCGATAGCGCGGCGGCCCGTGGGCATAACCACGGGCTTGCGTCGCCCTGCGTCGTGAAATGTTTTTTTCAGTTGCTCGAAGAGATTTGAGTCAATTATTCATGCCTGCGTCGTCCATGCGTCGGGGGCCGATCTTCTGGGACGACGCGAGAGCGAACGAGGAGCATGAAGGGTCTCGATTCTTCCGGAGATTCCGGAAATGAGGGGACGTCGCGCCCATCGCGCGAGCCTGTGGACCGTGAATCGCTGGAGGTGAAGCTTGACGCGCTGATCGAGGAAATGCGCGGGGAGCTTTCGGCTGAGCTTGCTGCGGCTGCGGAGCTGAAGGGGCCTTCTGTGCACGTGGCGGGGATTGTGCCTCCTGCGAGCCGTGGGACGGAGGAGGTTGCGGCGCCGAAGGTCATCGTGGGGAGTGGCGTTGATCCGCGCGCGGAGCTGACGATCGTCGGGCGGCGCTCGCTGGAGGGGGCCGAATGGGTCTTCGACGGCGTGGAGGAAGAGGCTCCGCTGCAGGGGATCCACGCGCCTTTGACGAGGAGCGATGCGCCGGTCGAGCGTGTCGTCGGGGTGGAGATGAAGCCGCGGCGGCGGGCGCCGCTCGTGGCGGTCGCGGGGGCGGCGGTGGGCGTGGCATTGACGTGGATGCTGCTGGGACGGGGGGCGACGCCGCTCGTGCTGCGGCATGTCCCGCGGCCTGTGATCCTTGCGGCGGCAGGGGCGCCGGAGGGGAAGGGGAATGCGGTGGAGACGGGGGAGACGGGGGAGACGGGGGAGATACGCGAAAAGGTGGAAACGCGGATCGAGCTGGAGGGGAAGGGCCCGCGGCCGGCGGCTTCGCCTTTGCCGTGGCCGTCGTGGAAATCGACGCGTACGAGGAGTGAGGCCAAGCCGCGTGCGACGGCGCTCGAGACGGACAGGAAGTTTTGAAGATGCGACGATATCTCGTGTTCTGTTGGCTTGGTTTCGCCACGGCCCTTTCGGGCACGAGCCTCGCCGAACCGGCGCTCCCGCCGCCTGACGTGGCCACGACGCGCGCTGGACAGCTCTATGACGAGGGGCTCGATCTTTATGGCGCGGAGCGATTCTCGGAGGCGCATGCGGCGCTCGTCGCGGCGTGGAGCCTGAAGAAGCATTACCAGATCGCTGGGGTGCTGGGTGATTGCGAGATGCGCCTCGGCAAGTACAGGGACGCGGCCGAGCACCTCACGTATTACGTTCGTGACTATCCGAAGGACCAGCCGGCGGCGAAGATCGAGCAGGCGCGGAAGATGCTCGACGAGGCGAAGGGGCATCTTGGCACGTTGACGATCCGGGTGGACGAGCCGGGGGCGGACGTGTTCGTGGATGGCAAGCACGTCGGGCCCTCGCCGCTCGTGGATCCGGTGTTCGTGGATCCCGGGACGCGGCTCATCGAGGCGCAGCGGAGCTCGGGCAAGACGATGCAAACGGTGGAGGTGCGCGCCGGGAGCACCCATGCTGTGCGGCTCACGCTCGGGCCGGCGAGGGCGCCGGTTCCGCCGGGGGAGTCGAAGGGGTTGCCTTGGGCGGCGATGGCGACTGGGGCGGGGACGGCGGTGAGCCTCGGGGTGGGGATCGGGCTTTTGGCGATGGCGGGCTCGGCGGATGCGGAGGCGGCGGCGTATCGGCGCGAGCATGGCATCGAGGACAGGTCGTACTGCGCGGAGAGGCCGTCGCTCGACATGTGCAAAGAGCTGCATGGGATTGCGGTGCGGCAGGTCCCGTACTTCTGGGGCGGGGTCGGCGCGCTCGCGCTGGCCGGCGTGGGGGCGGGGGTGACGACGTACCTGCTCGTGCGGCCTTCGGGGAAGGGGGCGGCGCCGCGGGTGGGGTTGCGTGTGTCGCCGGGGCCTTATTTCGAGATTCGAGGAGCGTTTTGAGGGGCGAGAGGAAAGCCATGAAGTGGAGCAAGCTGAGCGCTTCGATGGTCCTGCCGGTCGCGATGCTGGTGTTTCATCCGCTCGGGTGCAGCGTTCTCTACACCTGCGAAGACGACGGGACGTGCGCGGAGGTCCCGGAAGGCTGGACGGGGTATCACTTCCTGCACGAGGTCGACGACGCGAGAGCGGCGGCCGAGAGATGTGGCGACGGAGCGGAGCCGACGTCGTATTTCATGCATCCGCCTCCGCAAGGCCCGCAAAAGTGCCGCGCGTGCGCTTGCGATCCGCTGGACGTCCAAAAGGGCTGTCCGCTGCCGAAGCTCGAATGCTGGGACGGTTCGCGTTGCGACGCGGGGATCAAGCTCAAGACGAATGTCTCCGTGGAGCGCTGCGAGTTATCGTACTGGAACGAGGACAGCAATGGCGTACCGTTCGATGAGCTGAGCGGGAACGCCCGTTGCCGCATCAGCGAGGCAGCCCCACCCGAGATCAACGCAATCGAGGTCAAGGCCATCGACTTGCCGACGTGGGGAGGGAGGCTCGACCTTTGTGATGCCGCATCGTCAACGGCGACGGATCTCATTTGCATCCAGGCGCCAGGACATGGTCGTGCGTGCCCATCAGGCTGGGATCACAGCCTCGAAGCCTATACGACCGGCGCGGATTCTCGAACCTGCTCGGCCTGTAGCTGTGAAGCTCGGTGTGACGGGGGAGGTTACACGTTCTCCGATTACTGCTACCAAGCGGAACCAGCTGGCAAACTGAAGGACGTCGACGCAACCGGGGCCTGCTTGAGCGTCTCGTATTCGTGGCCGTCCTACGGTATCAAGCCGCGACAGCCCCAACTGAGCACCCAAGCCAAGGGTGGGGAGCTGCGCGGCACCCTGGAACCCCAAGGCCCCGTGACCTTCTGCTGCAGACCGGCCGAATAACGCCATGGATCTATCACCTCGTGACGTACAACCCGGCGACATCCTCGCCGACAAGTATCGCGTCGAGCGGGTCCTCGGCAGAGGCGGCATGGGCGTCGTCGTCGCCGCGCTGCACCTCGATCTGCACGAGAAACGCGCGATCAAGCTGATGCTCCCCAATCAGCTCGGAAACGCCGTCGCGGTGGAGCGCTTCCTCCGCGAGGCGAGGGCCACGGTGCGGCTGCGGAGCGAGCACATCACGCAGGTCTATGACGTCGGGCGCCTCGAATCCGGCGCGCCGTACATCGTCATGGAGCTGCTCCGTGGCCTCGACCTCGCGCAGCTCCTGCGCAAAACGGGGCCGCTGCCGACCGACCTCGCCGCGCTTTACGTCTTCCAGGCCTGCAAGGCCCTCGCCGAGGCCCACGGCGCGGGGATCGTGCACCGCGACATCAAACCGTCGAACCTGTTCTTGACGACCCGCCCCGATGGTTCGCCCTGCATCAAGGTGGTCGACTTCGGCATCTCGAAGCAGCTCCCCATCCCCGGCGTCGAGGCCGCCGACGTCACGCGCGACAACGACATCATGGGCTCGCTGCTCTACATGTCCCCCGAGCAAATGCGCTCGGCGAAAAACGTCGACGGACGCACCGACGTGTGGGCCCTCGGCGCCGTCCTCTACAAGCTCGTCACGAACCAGGTCCCGTTCGAGGCCTCGAATCACGTGGAGATCTTCGCCACGGTCCTCGACGGGACGCCCTGCGAGCCGCCGGGGAAATACAGGCTCGACCTCGAACCCGGGCTCGAAGAGGTGATCCTCCGCTGCCTCGCGCACGACATGGCCGCGCGCATGCCGAGCATGACCGACCTCATGAGCGCGCTCGCGCCCCATTTGCCCGGCCCCGCGAAGGCCGCCGAGGCCCCGGACGACGACGCGACCACGTTGCGCATGGCTTTCCTGCCGAAACGCGAGAGCCCCACGGCACGATCGGCCGTTCACCCGGCGACCCTCGCCGAGCTCCGCCGGGAGGTCCCGTTGCACCCACGGGGGCGCCCGACGGATCTCCGCAACCTGAAGCACACGATTCCGATCGTGGGTCCCGGGGCCGTTCACCACGCGCCGCCGCCCGCGCTCCCGCCGGCCTCGCACGATAGCGACGAGTTTCCTTATCTGCCGAAACCCCTCGCGGCGCCGAAAGCTCCCGCGATCACGACGCCGCTGCCCATTGCGCCGTCGTGGCCCTGGCCAAAGGCCGCGGCTCCGCGCGCCAAGATGGATTCGCCTCCCGGGAGCGAGATCGTCCGCGTCCCGTCCTCCATGCCGCCGCCGACGGCATGGGAAAAGTTCCCTTCGTCCCTCCCGCCGCCGTCGCCGGCCGAGCCCGATTCGTATGGCCCGCCGTCCCCATTTCTGGAGAGCGGCGCCCCGGCGATAACGTCGGAGCGGGGCAGGCCGGGCTCGATGCCCCTGTTCCCTCTCTCGACGAAGCCCGTGGAGCCCGCGAACCACGAACGCTCGCGGCTCCGCGTGGCCGGCGTGATGGCGGCGTCCGGCGCCGTCATGCTGGTCGGGGCGATGGCGCTCGTGGGCGCGTTATGGGTATGGCTGGGCAGAGGCGGGCCGCCACGCGGCTCCACGGAGCCTGCGGCGACGCTCGTTTCCCCGGTCCCGCCGAAGGACCCCACCTCCGAAGCCACGCCCGCCCCGGCCGCGTCGGCGTCCGTGATTGTATCGGCGCCGGCGACGTCCACGTCGACATCGCCCCCCGGCGCAGCTCCCTCGGCTTCACCCACGCCCCGCCCGCTGTCGCCCATCAAAACGGCGGCGCCCGCGGTCCGGCGCGCGCCCACGCCCTCCGGCACGGGCACGGCCGCCGAGCCTCCCAAGAACCGCAAACGCACGATCAACGACCCGTTTGGCGGCGTCCCCTTCTAGGAGAATTCGCATGCACCGCGCGCATGCCCTGGCGCTCGTCCTGCCTCTTTCCTTGGGGATGACAGCACGAGCCACGGCGACACCGCCCCTCGCAAAGCCGGTCGTCCGACATCCGGAGCGTGCAGGCTCGCAGGGGGGATTGCCCCTTTCGCAAACCCTCCTCCTGCGAGGGAGGCAGCACATGTCGAAAAACCAGTTTCGCTCGGCATGTCCCCTGCTCGAGGAGAGCCACCGGCTCGACCCCGCCGTCGCGTCGAAATTCGTGCTCGCGAAGTGTTATTACCGGATGGATCGGCACGCGCGCGCCTTCGAGCTGCTCGAAGACATCCAGAAGACGGCGAAAGACCCGGCCGACGTGAAGCTCGCGCGGGACATCGCAGCCGGCATCACGCCGACCATCGGCAAGCTGACCGTATCGCTCCCTCCGCCGAGCATGCGGCCGGAGGGGCTCGAGCTCCACCTCGACGGCGCTCGCCTGAATACGTCGGAACACGGTTCTGCGCCGGTGACGAAGGTGCTCGACCTCGGGGAGCACATCGTGCTCGCGACCGCCCCCCACAAGGTGCCCTGGCGGCAATCGTTCCTCGTGACCGCCTACGACAAGCCCATCACGATCCAGGTGCCCCCGCTCGTGGACGAAATGCCGCCGCCCGCGCCCGTCCCGCAAGCCAAGACGAGCCCCTGGGTGCTGCCGCTCGCGACGCTGGGGGTGCTCGGCCTCGCGGCGGGCACCGGCGTCGGCCTCGTGGGCCTCGAGAACGAGCCGCAGCGCGCGGGCCTGTTCGTTCCCATGGGTGGCAGCCTCGTCCTCGGCGGCGTGGCCATGGCCGGCGCATTCGCGCTCTGGCGCGCGACGTCGACCCCGACGAATGCATCCACCACGGCGGGAGTCCCCCTGCAATTCGTGCCCGTCGTGGGCCCCGGCAGCACGTTCGGCGCGCTTCGCGGGAGCTTCTGATCGCCTCTCAGGGCTCGACCTTCACGAGGCGGCCAGAAATGGTAGATTGAAAGGAGTTACAACCATGACGACCGATCCCAAAGAAATGCGACAAAGAGGTACGGAGTGATGTGAACCACTGCTCCCCCGGTGCCGGAGGGCTGAACACGGCGCAGGAGCAGAGTCTTTTCTTGACGACGACGCTGCGGCACGCTTCTCATGGCGCCCATCGCTGCGGGCAGAGAAGTTATGGGAAGCACGTCGAGTACACTCGGGCTCGATTCGACCTTCGAGGCAATCGAAGAGATCACGCCGGGCAAGGAGCACGTCTGGGTCCGCGCCCGGCGCAAGGACGACGGGACGTCGTGGATCCTCGAATTGACGGGCCTCGAGCTCCCGAGCTCCCGCGAAATTGCGCTTCTCCGTCACGAGCACGAGATCCTCGAAGAGCTCGCGGCCCTTCCCGGCGTCCTGCACAGCACGGGCCTCGTGCGGGTCGGGCGGCGCTGGGCGCTCGTGTTCCCCGGCGTCGCGGGTCGTCCGCTGCGCGACACGCTAGAGCGAGGCCGATTGCCGCTGAAAACGGCGCTCCGGGTGGTCGTGTCGGTGTGCGAGGTCCTCGCGGCCGTCCACGAAAAGGGCATCGTCCACAAGGACATCAATCCGGATCACATCTTCTACGATCCGGCGACGGGCGCAGTCCATCTCTCCCATTTCGGGCTCGCAGGTCGAATCGGGGCGAAGCTCGCCGGCGCGGTCGCGGCGCAGTCCCTCGAAGGGACGCTCGCCTATGTCTCGCCCGAGCAAACGGGGCGCACGGGGCGTCCCATCGGCCGCACGAGTGATCTGTATTCGCTCGGGGTCACGCTCTACGAGCTCCTGACAGGCACGTTGCCCTTCACGAACGCCGATCCCCTGCACCTCGTGCATAGCCACATCGCGCGGACCCCGACGCCGCCGCACGAGGTCGACGCCGACATCCCCGAGGTGGTCTCGGCCCTCGTTTCGAAGCTGCTCGCGAAGGAGGCGGACGCCCGGTACCAGAGCGCATCCGGGCTCGCGGCCGACCTCGTCGAGTGCCTGCTCCAGCTCGATGAGCGAGGCGAGATCCAATCCTTCCCGCTTGGTCAGCACGACCGGCGGCGCACCTTCACCGGAGCGTCGCGGCTCTACGGGCGCGCGCGGGAAGTCGAGGCCTTGCGCGAGGCGTTCGGGCGGGCGAGCCGCAAAGGCGCCGAGCTCGTGCTCGTGGCGGGGTATGCGGGCATCGGCAAATCAGCGCTCGTGCAGGAGCTCTACCCGGACGTCGCCCTCGCGCACGGGTATTTCGTCGCGGGAAAGTGCGACCAGTACAACCGCAATCAACCGTTCAGCGCGGTCTCGCAGGCGCTGCGGGATCTGCTGCGCCAGGTGATGACCGAGCGGCCCGCGGAGGTCGAGGTGCTCCGGCATTCGCTCGCGGCCGTGCTCGGCGCGAACGCGGCCCTCGTCGTCCCGCTCTTGCCCGAAATCGAGGGCATCCTCGGGCCCCAGCCGGAGGTCCTCGCGCTCGGGCCGTCCGAGTCGCAGAACCGCTTCGATCAGGTGCTCCAGGCGTTGCTCTCCGTCTTCTGCCGGCCCGAGCACCCGCTCTCCCTTTTCCTCGACGATCTGCAATGGGCCGACGCGGCCTCCATCCGGCTGCTCCGGCTCTGGCTCACGGATCCGGGGCGGAGCCATCTGCTCCTCCTCGGCGCCTATCGGGAGCAAGAGGTCGACGCGGCGCACCCGCTCCGGCAAACCCTCGACGCGCTCCGGCGCGACGGCGCGCGCGTGACGGAGATCCACCTCGATCCGCTCTCCTCGGGCGACGTGACGTCGCTGCTCGCCGACGGGCTCGAGCTTTCGCCCGACGCCGTCGCGAAGCTCGCGGAGCACGTCGCGCAAAAGACGCTCGGAAACCCGTTTTTCGTGAACCAGCTCGTGCTCGCCATGATCCACGACGGCGACCTCGCCTGGAGCGAGGCCGCGGGGGCGTGGCAATGGGATCTCGAGACCATCGCCGCGCGGGGCGTCAGCGATGATGTGGCCGAGCTCGTGGCGGCCGAGCTCGGGCGCTTGCCGGCCGAGACGTTGCGCGTGCTGCGGCTCGCGGCCTGCATCGGGCACCAGTTCGACCTCGGCGCGCTCTCGCTCGTCGCCGCGCTGCCGCCGGCCGAGCTCGCCGTCGCCCTCCGGAGCGCGGTGCACGCGGGATTCGTCCAGACGCTCGATGCCAGGGAGGGAAGCGCCCACGAGGCGTCGCGGTATCGCTTCCTGCACGACCGCATCCAGCAGGGCGCGTACCTGATGATCCCCGAGCCGGAGGGGCCGCGCGTGCACCTCGACATCGGCCGCGCGCTCCGAGCGCGCGGGGGGCTCGACGCAAAAGGGGCGCTCTTTTCGGTGGTCGGCCACCTCAACCGCGCGGTGAAGCTGCTCGAATCCGCCGAGGAAAAGCTCGACCTCGCGCGGCTCGACCTCGCGGCCGGGCGGAATGCCAAAACGTCGACGGCCTACGCCTACGCGGTCGAGCTCCTGCGCGTGGGGCTCGGCCTCTTGCCGGAGGACGCGTGGACGACGGAGTACACGCTCACCCGCGATTTGCACGCGGCGTGCGCCGAGAGCGAGTACCTCGCGGGGCATTTCGACGAAGCCGAGGCGCTCTTCGACGAAGGCCTGCGCCATGCACAAGACGAGGTCGAGCGCGCGACCCTGGAGAGCGTCCGCCTCCGGCTGTATCAGGTCGCGGGGCGCTACGCGGAGGGCATGGTGCTCGCGACGGCGGCGCTGCGCAGGCTCGGCGTCGAGCTGCCCGAGACGGCAGAGGATGCGAACGCGCAGATCGCGGCGGAGATCGAGATGATCCCCGCGGGAATGGCGGGCCGCAGCATCGAGGATCTCCTCACGGCGCCGCGCATGACGGACCCGCGGGATCGGGCGGTGATGACGTTGCTGGTCGATTCCGCGCCTTGCGCGTACATCGGCCGCCCGGCGCTCTTCCCGCTGATCGCGCTGCGCATGCTGAACTTCTCGCTCCGGCGCGGCAACGCGGAGGCGTCCTGCTACGCCTACAGCATCTACGGCTTCATGCGCATCATGATGTTCGGCGACGTCGCGTCCGGCGTCCGCTTCTCGGAGATGTCGCTGCGCCTGAACGAGCAATTGGGCGACAAGCGGCTCCGCGGCACGCTGCTGCATCTGCACGGGGATCACATCCAGTTCTGGCAGCGGCACATGCGCGACGATCTGCCGGTGCTGGAGAGCGCATTCACGGCGTGTCAGGAGGTCGGCGACGCGGTGTACGCGGGGTACCTCGCGTTCGAGACGCCCTGGCAACATTACGAGATCGGCACGCCGCTGCCGGATCTGCTCCGCATTTGCGAGGGGTTCATCACGTTCGCGCGGCGGGCCCACAACCGGCCCGTCGAGCTGACGATCAAGGTCGAACGGGAATACTTCCGCGCGCTCACCGGGGCCGCCGTGGGCGAGACGTCGCTCGCGGGCCCTGTGTTCGACGAGGCGGACGCCCTCGCGCAGATCCACGCGGCGAGCTTCGGCTGCGGCATCGCCTTCCACCACATTCTGCGGCTCCTGCAGGCCTACACGTTCGGAAAGCCGGCCGAGGCGCTCGCCGAGCGCGAGCACATCCGGCCCGTGCTCGGCGCGGTGATGGCGATGCCCATCGAGGCGACGCTCGCGCTCTACGTGGCGCTCGCGCACCTCGCGCTGGGCGGGGAGGAGCACCTCGAAGCCGCGCGCAAGGAGGAGGAGCGGCTCGCGTCGTGGGCCACGCACGGCCGCGACAACTTCCGGCACAAATGGCTGCTCGTGCGCGCCGAGCGCGCGCGCGTCGAGGGACGCCTCCGCGACGCGGTCGCCCTCTTCGACGAGGCCATCGATGAGGCGCAGCGCGGCGCGTTCTTGCAATACGAGGCGCTCGGGCACGAGCTTGCGGCGGGTTGCCTGCGGCAGCTCGGCTCGGGCCGCGCGGCGTCCGTGTACGTGGCCGAGGCCATCGACGCCTACGAGCGATGGGGGGCACACGCGAAGGTCGAGGAGCTGCGGGGGCGGTTCGGGGAGGTGGCGCGGTGGCAACGAATCTCGCAGCCCGCTGGGCGTCTGCGTGTCCAGAGCGACGCGGGCGGGCTCGACGTCGAGGCGCTCTTGCGCGCGTCGAGCGCCATTTCGAGCGAGCTCCACCTCGAACACGCCCTCGATCGGGTGATGCGCACGATCCTCGCCTGCGCGGGCGCGCAACGCGGCGCGCTGGTGCTCGAACAGGAAGGCGCGCTCCGCCTCGAAGCGCTGGCGTCGCTCGAACCGGACGAGGTGCGCGTCAAGCTGGAGGCCCCGCTCGAAACGCGGGACGACCTGCCGCAATCGGTCATCCGTTACACGTCGCGCCTCGGCGAGCCCTTGTTGCTCACGGATCCGGCGATCGATCCACGGTTCTGCGACGATCCCTATCTCCGGCGCCGCGCGCCTCGTTCGCTCCTTTGCCTCGTGCTCAAGCAACGCGGCCGCCGGTTCGGCGTGCTTTTGCTCGAGCATTTCGAGGCGCGCGACGCGTTCCCGGTGGAGCGCGCGGAGCTCGTCCAGATTCTGAGCGTGCAGGCGGCCGGCGCCATCGAGAACGCGCTGCTGTATGCGTCGCTGGAGGACAAGACACGCGAGCTCGCGGCGCACGGAAAGCTGCTCGCACGCGAGGTCGAGGAGCGCACGGCGGAGCTCCGCGCGGCGAGCGCGCACACGCAGGAGCAGGCGGAGGTCTTGCGGGCGCAAAGCGAGCGGCTCGAACGAGAGCTCGCGGAGCGCTGCCAGGCCGAGCGGGAGCGCGAGGCGCTGCACCGGGAGGTCCTGCGCGCGCAGGAAGACCGGCTCGCGGAGCTGTCGACGCCGCTCATCCCGCTGACAAAAGGGGTGCTCGTCATGCCGATCATCGGGAGCGTGGACAAGGCGCGCGCCCGGCAGATCCTGGACGCCGCGCTCGCCGGCGCACACGCGGCGTCCGCGCGCCTGGTGCTGCTCGATCTGACGGGGCTGCGCAGCGTCGATACGGCGGTGGTGAGCACGTTCGTGGAGACGGCGCGCGCGCTCGCGTTGCTCGGCACAGAGACGGTCCTGACGGGGATCCGCGGCGAGGTCGCCCAGGTGCTCGTCGGGCTCGACGCCGATTTCAGCGGCATCACGACACGCTCGTCGCTCGAGAGCGGCATCGAGCACGCCCTCCGGCGCACGGGCGCGGCGTTCCGGCGCTGAATCCTCGCGCGACGCGCGCCTCGCATCCCGCACGATCCGGGAATTGTCGAGGCGGCGGCCTTTCGTGTCATGATGCCCGCCTCCTTCGATGCGATACACCACCGTCTCCGCCCTCGTCGTCGCCTCGTTCATCGCGCTCGCCGGTTGTCCGAAAGAGAGCATGAGCGTCGCCCCCGCGTCCGCGCCGCCCGCGGCGCCGGAAAACGTGGCAGCCCGCCTCGCGGCATTGCTCTCGCGTTGCGAGAAGCTCGAGGGCACGACCGCGTTCGCGACCGACAAGGGCGGCGCGGCGACCGTTCCGATCTGCAAGACCGAAGGCGCGTTGTGGTGGACCGCCGACATGGACATCGATTGCGACGGCGGGCAGGGCGCTGCATGCAAGGCCGATCCGTATTATCAGTCGGAGACGGCCGCGGTGGACACGCACGGCAAGCCACTCGACGCGTCGACGTTGCCCTTCGTCGTCGTGCCGAAGCCGAGCCACGGGTTCGATTACAAGGCCCAGGGGCTCAAGATGGGCAGCGTCGTCGCGGTCCTCTACAAAGGAAACATCGAATACGGCATTCTCGGCGACGTCGGCCCCGCAGGCATCCTCGGCGAGGCGTCCTACGCGATGGCCGAGAAGCTCGGCATCCCTTCGAGCCCGATCTCGGGCGGGGTCGACAGCGGCGTCACGTACGTCGTGTTCACCGGCGACGGGTCCGTCGTGACGAAAAAGGAAGATGCGGCGGAGGCCGCGCGCATCGGGCAAGCGCGCGCGCGTTTGTTGAGCGGCGCAAACTGACACGGGCCATTCCCCACGGCATCCGGAGGCACTTCACGATGCATCAAGACCGCGTTCGCTTCAGCCAGGCTGCACTCGACGCGCTTCGAACGCACTTCCGCGGCGAGCTCATCGATCCCGATCACAGCCGTTACGATGCGGCCCGCGTCGTCTGGAATGCCCGGATCGACCGGCGGCCGGCGCTCATCGCGCGCTGCACCGGGGTCGCCGATGTCCTTTCCGTCGTGCGGTTCGCGCGGGAGCAAGATGCGCTCGTCGCGGTGCGGGGCGGCGGGCACGACGTCGCCGGCCATGGCGTGTGTGACGGCGGGATCGTGATCGACCTGTCGCCCATGAAGGGCGTCCGCGTGGATCCCGCGCGGCGCACGGTGCGCGCGCAGGCGGGGCTCACCTGGCGGGAGCTCGATCACGAGACGCAGGCTTTTGGGCTGGCGACGACCGGGGGCCAGTGCTCCGCCACCGGGGTCGCCGGGGTCACGCTGGGCGGGGGGATCGGCTGGCTCATGCGCCAGCACGGCCTCAGCATCGACAACCTGCTTTCGGTGGATCTCGTGACCGCCGACGGCCGGCTCGTCACCGCGAGCGCCGACGAGAATGCGGAGCTTTTCTGGGGGTTGCGCGGCGGCGGCGGCAACTTCGGGATCGTCACCGAGTTGGAGCTGCGGCTGCATCCCGTCGAACAGGTGAACGTCGCGATGGTGTTCCACCCGTCGGAGCGATTCGCGGACGCGCTGCGGTTTTACCAGTCGTTCGTCGCGACCGAGCCGGATCCGATGAGCAGCACGCTGATCCATATCGAGCTCCCGCCCATGCCGCAGATCCCCGCGCACATGCACGGCGCGCCCGGGGTGATCATCGCGGCCTGTTACAATGGGCCGAGCGAGGCGGCGGAGGCAGCCTTCGCGCCGCTGCGCGCGTTTGGCCCGCCGGTCGCGGAGCTCGTCAGCCCGATGCCCTACACCGCCCTCCAGAGCATGTTCGATACAGCGCCGGCGGGCGCCTACGGTTATGGCCAATGCATCCGCGCGCGGTATGTCGCCACGCTCGGGGACGAGGGCATCGAGGCCATCGCGGCGCAGCTTCGCGCGGCGCCGTCTGCCTTGTGCCTCTTCGAGGTCCTGCACCTCGGGGGCGCGATCGCGCGGGTGGACGAGGACGCGACCGCGTTCCCGCGACGGAACGCCCCTTTCTTTGCGATGTTCCAATCGAGCTGGAAGGACCCGGCGGACGCCGAGCGCCACATCCGCTGGACGCAGGACGCGTGGGAGGCGACGCAGCCGTTCGCCTCCGGCGGCGTGTACGTGAACTTCCTCGACGGCGGCGAACCCGCCGGGCGGGTGCAAGAGGCCTACGGCGAGGCCAAGATGAAGCGCCTCGCCGCGCTGAAGCGCGCCTACGACCCGACGAATTTCTTCCGGTTGAACAAAAACATCACGCCGTAGCGCGCTCCGCCTGCGCGGCGGACGAGGTCCCAGGTCCGGTCAGGCGCGGCGCCGGGGCGGCTCCGTGGGGGTGATGTGCACGCCGTGCGTGGGCTCGGCATGCTCGGCGCCCGGGGGGTGGGGATGCGGAGGCGAAGGCTCGGCTTCCTGCTCCGCCTCGCGCAGCGAGGGCCCCTCGACCGGGAAGCCGCGCGCGTCGAATCCGCGCTCGCGTGCTTCGGTCTCGTCGGCCGAGAGCTCGTGATAATGCTCGTGACTGAAGACAGTCGGTCGGTTGGGTTTCTCGGCAGCCATGACGCTGCCCCTGGAGCCCCGAGGACGCCGCGTCGAGCCCCGCCCACGCCTCGGGCCGGCGGGGCGTCTAGCGCGGATTCCGGGCGAGGACGAACGGGCGGAGGCGGTGCCCATCCGGGTCCTCGACCACGAAGGTAAAGCCAAAGTCCATGTCGGTCGGCTCCTGCACCACCTTCAGGCCGAGCTGGGTCCACGCGGCATAGGTCGCGCGGACGGCGTCCTTGCTCGGTTCGCTGAACGAGATCTCGACGCCGCCCGCCGGCTTCGGCGCCGGCTCGACCTCGTCGGCGCACCAGAGCCCGATTTTCAGGCCGGTCGGCAGCACGTAAAGCACGAAGGTTTTTCCTTGTTCGACCGGCTCGCTTTCGAGGAGCTTCGAATACAGCTCGGCGCTCTTCAGCGGATCACGGACGGCCAGCAGCAGATAGTTGAGGGTACGCATGGGCATCTCCATCGTCCATCGGGTGGACGGGGAGGGTATGCGCCCGGCGACTGTCAGTTTCCGGCAGCAGCGGGAAGGTTCTGCTTGGCGCGCCATTCCTTGATGAGCACGGCGCGGCGGCGCGGGTAGCGCTCGTCCTTCGGCTCGACCGACTGGATACGATCGACGCGGAAAGCACGGTAATCCTGCCGGAGCTCGCACCAGGCGGCGAGCACCTGCACCTTGTCGAAGAAGCCGATCAGGAGAGGCCAGACCGTGCGGGTCGTGCCTTCGCCGTCCTGGTCGCGGTAGGTGATGACGAGCCTCTGCTCTTTGCGGATCGCGGCGCGGATCACCGAGGCATCGATCACGACCGGCTCGCCGTGGGCCATCGGCACGGTGAGCGTGGCCGCGTCGACGCTCTGGCGGAGGTCGTCGGGCAGCACGGCGCGGATCTTCGCCACGGCGTCCTCCGCCGCGGAGGCGAGCCGCGCATCGCCGCGCACCACGACCCAGCGCGAACCGAGCACGAGGGCCTCGATTTCGTCGATCGAGAACATCAGCGGCGGCAGGGTGAAGCCGGGCCGCAGCACATACCCGAGGCCCGGTTCGCCCTGGATGTCGGCGCCCTGCGCCTTCAGCGTCGTGATGTCGCGATAGAGCGTGCGGAGGGAAATGCCGAGCTCCTCGGCCAGCGCCGGGCCGGGTGTCGGCGCGCGGCGTCGGCGCAGGAGCTGGAGGAGGTCGAGCAGGCGGGAGGCGCGAGACATGGCCCATCGTATCGGTCACGCGCGCGCGTGGTGCCGATATTCGCCGCGCAGCGTCAGACCTCGAAGAACGGCAGATCGCCGATGAAGTCGAGCTTGCCCACGTCCACGCCGTTGTGGCGGAGGATCGCGTAGGCCGTGGTGGCGTGGAAATAGAAGTTCGGCAGGGCCATCTTGACCAGGAAGTCCATGCCCTTGAGCCCCTTGCCCGGCGCGAACGGCAGGACGACGGTGCGGGCCTCGGCGCCCTCGAACTGCGCGGGCTCGAGGGTCTTCAGCCAGGCGATCGTCTTGTCGAGGCGGGCGCGCACTTCCTCGACGGTCTTCTCGTTGTCCTCGAAGACGGGCGGCGTCACCCCGGCGAGGCGCGCGGCCGTGAACTTGGCGCCGTCGCTGATGGCCTGGAACTGCCGCACGAGGGGGTACTGATCCGGCGCGAGGCGCGCGCCGAGGAGCACGTTGACGTCGAACTTCTTTTGCTCGGCGAGGGCCTGCGCCTTGTCGAGCCATTTACACGCCTGGCCCACGATCTGGATGAGCTGCGGCACGAAGGGATCGTAGAGGTTCATGATTGTCTCCTTGGTAGAGCGGGACGGGTGTAGCACGCGCCGCCGCGACGTAAACCCCGGCGACGACACAGGCGAATGGCGGGGTCAGCGGGCGCTTGCGAGAGGCACGGGCGCTACCGCGCGGCCGGGGAGGAGGAGGGCGCAGCCGAGCGTCAGGAGCAGCACCGCGCCATAGATGGACATGGCCGTGGTGTGCTCGTGCATGACCACGTCCGAAGCCGGGCGATCCGTGAGGACGAGGCCGAGCACGGTGAGGCCGGCGACGCCCCCGATATAACGCATCGTCGAGGTGAGGCCCGCGGCCATTCCGCTTTTCTCCCGCGGGATGTCGCTCATCGCCGCGGACTGCGACGGCGCGGACGAGAGGCCGAGGCCCGCACCGAGCATCACGAGCGCCGGAATCGCGTCGGAGAGCGCATGCAAGGGCCGCAACGCGAGGAAGGCCGTGCCGGCGAGGGCCAGCGAGCAGCCGACGAGCGCCACCGCGCGCGCCCCGAATCGATCGGTCCCGCGCCCCGCGAACGGCGAGGTCAACACCATCGTGCCCATCATCGAGAGGAGCACCGCGCCGACGTCACGGGGACCGACGTGGAAGAGCCTCCCGGCCACCTGAGGCAGCTCGAAGATCGTCGAGTACATCGCGAAATTCTGGAGCGCGATGATCAGGCTGCCGCCCACGAAGGCGCGCTGCTTGAACAGAGAGAAGTCGACGACGGGATCCGCGACGCGCCGTTCCCATAAAACGAAGGGCACGAAGCCGAGCGCGCCGACCACCGCCGCCCAGCGGAGGTGCGTCCGCTCGAGGCCGAGGACGAGCGCCGCGAGCGCGGCGCCGAGCAGGATCGATCCGAGGAGATCGAAGCGCGAGCGCGGCGCGGCGGGCGCCTGGGGGCCGGCCGGCGCCCCGAGGTGCGCGAGCGTGGCGGCGAGGAGCAACACCGGCACGTTCACGAGGAAAATCGAGGTCCAGCCAAAGTGCCCGACGAGCTGCGCGCCGATCGTCGGCCCGGTGCCCGCCGCGATGCCCATGACCGCGCCAAACGCGCCGAAGGCACGCCCGCGCAGCTCGGGCGGCAATTCGGTGCGGAGCAGGGCCGTCGCGCTCGGGGCCAGGATCGCGCCGCCCGCCGCCATCACGATGCGCGCCACCGAGAGGGCAGGGAGCACCGGCCAGATGTAGGCGAGCGCGGCGCCGGCCGCCAAAAGAAGCTGCCCGAGGCCGAGCGCGCGCCGGTGGCCGAGGCGATCGCCGAGTTTTCCGCCGGGGCTTTGCAGGACGATGTTCGTGAGGAGATAACTCGTCACGAGCGCCTGCCGGAGCGCGCCGGAGTCGGCCGGGAGGGTGCGCGACATCTCGGGCAGCGCCACGGCGACCATCGTGGAGTTGAGCGGGCCGAGCGCCGCCGACAGCGCGAGGGCCACGAGGAGCCGCACCGGCAGGCGCGACGAGGGCTCAGGCATAAGCAACCTCGCCCGTGACGCCCAGGCGGAGCAGCAGCACGCGGCCTTCCGTCCCGTCCACGAGGATCTCCTGGCCATCCGTGATGCGCGTCGTGGCCCCCGCGGCCCCGAGCACCGCGGGGATGCCGTACTCGCGCGCGACGATGGCCGCGTGCGAGGCCGCGCCGCCGGTGTCCGTCACGACGCCCGCAGCAAGCGTGAAGAGCGGCGTCCACGCGGGGTTCGTGTACCGGCAGACGAGGATCTCCCCCGGCTTCAGGCGCCCGAACGCACGCTCGTCGCGGATGATGCGCGCCCTGCCGCGGACCACGCCGGATGAGGCGCCGGTGCCGCGCAGCTCGCTGTCGGAGGCGCCCTCCGCGCCCGCCCCGAACGCCCGCTTTTGCCATTTCCCGTTGACCACGCCGTACGTCGCGCGCCTGCGCTGCACGAGCCGCTTCGCCTCGGAGAGCGGCGGCGCTCCGTCGCGGAGCCACGCTCGGATCTCGGCCTCCGTCAGATAGAAAATATCGTCGGGGCTCGGCAGATGGCCGCGCTCGTGGAGGCGGCGCGCGATTTCGGCCACGATCGCCTGCATCGCCGAGAAGACGCGCGCCAGGTCGTAATGCGAGCGCTCCCGGAAGATGATCGCCTTCCGCAGCCGCTCCAGCGTGCCGCGGAACGAGCCTTCGAGCCCCGGCACGAAACGAAGCGCGTGCGTGACCTCCTCGACCGCCGCTTGGTACCGCTTGTACCCGGCCTCCTCGGACGGCGGCTCGGTGGCGTCGAGCAGGCCGCGCAGGAGCCCCCACATGGGCGCGGGATCCTGCCGCCAGGTGGGCGCCGAGAGGTACAAGCCCGTGCTCTCCCGGTGCCCATGTTCATCCAGGAAGGCCTCGACCTCGGCGAGGAAGGCACGGCCCGCCTCCGATGCGCGGAGATCCTCGGGGTGCCCCTCGCGAATCGCGAGAAAAACCTCCGGCCCCGCGCTCGCGGCTTTGCGCGCGAGGTGGAAGAGCGCGAGGTTGACCTCGGAGGTCCGGGTGTGCAGGCCCGAGAGGAGGTCGCCCAGGATGGCGTCGGCCCGCTTCCTTCCCACGGCGACGGTGACCGGGAGTCGCAGGGCGACCGAGGCGAGCTGGGTGAGGATCCCCTCGAACCGCTTGAACAGGATCTCGCGCGTGGTCTCCTCGATGCGATCGGCGCGGCGAAGGAGCTCGACGTCGGAAAGCGCGCGGAGATCCACCGGCGCGCAGACCTCCAGGATTCGCCCGAACGCCTCGGCCTCCCACCACCCGAGCCAGTCCTGGCGCAGACCCGCCGCGACCCGCTGGGGCAAACCCAAGATCCGGAGGGTGGGTCGCGGCGAGGGCAGGACGAAGAACTCACGCCACACCTGGTCCATCACCGCGCGCTCGTCGGCCTCGTCGATGTCGAGCCCCAGGGTGCGCACCGCATGGACGAGCGCGGGGATCACCATGCGCAAGCCCCATTGATCGATCGGCTTGGGGGCGACGGGGAACCGGTCGTTGTCGTTCGCTTCGAGCATCCTCCGCTGCATGCGGGTGAGCTCCGGGGGCGGCGGGAGCGGCTCGATCTCGGCCGCGCCGAGGGTGGTGATGGGGCGCGACTGGAGCAGGTAGACGGAGCCCCCTTCGAAGGCGAACTCCACATCCTGCGGGCAGCCGAAATGGGCCTCCAGGTCGAGCCCGAGACGGGCGAGCTGGAGCACCAGCGTGTCGCTCGGCGCGGGGCGTCCGGCCACGCGGCGCTCGCGCTCGTCGATCCCGAGGGGCTCCCGGCGCAGGCGGTAGACATCCCCGGTCGTGTGTCCCGAGACCACGGCTTCACCGAGCCCCGGCGCGACCTCCAGGAGCATGCGGTCGGCGCGCTGGGCCACCGGGTCGACCGTGAACAGGACGCCGGCGAAATCGGCCGCCACCATGCGCTGCACCACGACCGCGATGTGGACGCCCAGGTGCTCCACGCCACGCGCCGCCCGGTAGCCGAGGGCGCGCGGGCTCCAGAGAGACGCCCAGCACCGCCGCAACGCGCGGAGGAGGTCGTCTTCGCCCGCGATGTCGAGGTAGGTCTCGTGCTGGCCCGCGAACGACGCGTCGGCGAGGTCTTCCGCCGTCGCCGAGGATCGAACCGCGACCCGCGGCGCGCCGAGCGCACGGTACGCCTCGCGCACCGCGTCCTCGAGCTCGGGCTGGAGCGCGCCCTTCTCGAAGAGCTCGGCCGCCTCGGCAGCCGCGGCGTCCCAGCTCTGCGTGGCGAGGTGCGGCGCGAGGCGCTCGGCGAGCCCCCATGCGCGCGCGTGCTCGGCATATGCTTCGGCGCTCACGACGAACCCGCCCGGCACGGAGAGGCCGAGGCGCATCAGCTCGCCGAGGTTCGCGCCTTTGCCGCCGGCCGTGGAGAGATGCGCTCGGGACAGCTCGTTCAAGCGATGGATCATCATGGATGCGGCTCCTCCTGCTCTCGCCAGCAGGACGCGGGCGGGGCGGTGGGGCGCTGCGGACTTGCCCCACGGGGTTAATAAGTGACAAGCTACTCAGAAATGGCACGCCCGCGCAACACAACTGACACACAGATCCTCGAAGAGGCGCGTGCGTGTTTTCTGGAACACGGCGCCGCGGTCCCGACGACGCTCATCGCGGAGCGGCTCGGCATCTCGCACGGGGTGCTGTTCCAGCGCTTCGGCACGAAGGAGCAGCTCCTGCGCGCCGCGCTCTTACCTTCGCCGGAGCAGCCGTGGATGGACCGGGCGCGCGCGGGCCCCGACGATCGCGACGCGCGGACCCAGCTCCACGAGCTCGCCGAGGAGATCTTCGAGTTCCTCGAGCGCATCGTGCCGTGCCTCGCGGTGCTGCGCTCGGCAGGCATGCACGCCGAGTCCGCGGCCGAACGGCGGGAGGATCTGCCGCCCGTCCGCGCGCGCCGCGAGATCGTCGGGTGGTTTTCCCGTGCGATCGCGCGAGGCCTCTTGCGCCCGGTCCCGCCGGAGCACGCGGCCGACCTCTTCCTCGGCTCGCTCCAGTTTCGGCCCTTCCACCAGCACCTCTCGAACCAGGGCTTCGACCGGTCCGAGAACCGCGCCTACGTCGCGTTCGCTGTCGACGTCATCTGCCGAACGCTCGCGCCGACGACCGAACACCCCTGATGTTCAGGGCTTGCCGAGGTTTCGTGTGGGCACCGAGATGCCCAGCGCGATCACGAAAAAGGGCACGACGAGCCCGCTCTTGAACGCGTGAATCGCGTCGGAATGCCCGTGCTGGGGGACGACCTGCGTGACGAGCGTGCCGAGCGGCCAGGCGGCCACGAAGAGGGCCTGGCCGAGGACCCAGCGTCGAGACTCCACGGGCACGCGAAACGCCCGGAGGACAGCCACGACCAGGGAAGGGGAGAGCAGCCACCAGAAAAGCACGGGCCAGGGGAGGGGATGCGCGAAGAAGAAACGGCTGAACACGGTCCGGAGCGAAGCCTCGGTGAGAGGCACCGCGATCGCCGCGAGAAGCGCGAGCACAGAGGCGATCGCAGCTCTCCTCCGGCGCGAGGGTACGTCGAGAAACACCCAGGTCCACACGAGGAACGACGCGATCCCGGCTGGTACGGCAAGGTGAAAATATCCTGCCCAGCGGAGCCCCTCCCAGCCGCGCCACTCGACCTCCAGGCGCCAAAGAGCGCCGGCCAAGAGCGCGAGGATCCCGAGGGCGACGTCGGCGGTCATCGAGGGCACCGTACCACGAGAGCGCGGCCGGAGCTGGCTGCGCGGTTCGCGCCTACATGCCGCAGGGAAGCTCGAGGACGAACGTGGATCCGATGCCCTCCCCGCTCTCGACGCGGATCGAGCCGCCGTGGGCCTCGGCGATCTTGCGGCAGATGTACAGGCCGAGCCCGAGCCCTCCATAATGGCGCACCGAGACGGCACGGCCGAAGCGCTCGAAGATACGGGCTTGCTGGTCCGGCGCGATCCCGATCCCCTGGTCCGCGACCACGAGCCTCGCGTTGCCGGCCTCTTTGCTGACGCCGATCACAATGGGTTTGCCGACGCCGAACTTGATGGCATTGGCGAGCAGGTTCGTGAGGACCTGTTCGAGGCGGGCTCGATCCCATACGCCGACGACGGGGGCGTCGCCCTGGATCCGGACCGGACATCGGGACCGTTTCAGATCGAGGTCGAAGTGCGCGACGACCTCCCGGACGAGGGCGGTGAGATCGAACGCCGTGGTCTCGAGCGTGATCTGCCCGGCGTCGAACCGCGAGACGTCCAGGAGCTCCTCGATGAGCCGGTTCATCCGATCGCTCTGGCGACAAGCCCGCAGGATCAGGTCCTCGGTCGCCTTGCGCGTCGTGGGCATTTCCCCGCGGGTCGCCCGCAAAAGGGATTGAAGCGAGAGCCCGAGCGACGTCATGGGGGTGCGCAGCTCGTGGGAGGCGACGGCGAGGAATTCGTCGCGCATCCGGACGGCCTCCTGCGTCGCGCGGTAGAGCCGCGCGTTCTCCATCGCGATCGCCGCGCGGTGCGCGAGCTCCTCGGCCATGCCGAGTTCCACGGCCCCGTACGGGCGGTCCCGATCGGCGGAGACGAGGCTCACCGCGCCGAGGACCTGCCCCCGCGCGAGCAGCGGCACGTACATGGCCATATGGGTCCCGAGTTCACGGAGGATCCCGCCATGCTCCGCATCCACGCAGTTTGCGCACAACGTCGCCTCGTTGATTTCCGACATGAGGAGCGGCTCCCCGCTCCGTATCACCTGCGCCGCGGGGTGGGGCGATCCTGGAGAGGGCGGGTAGCGCCGCTGGAGCTCCTCGAGCAGCGGGCTTTTCGCCGGATCCTTGTGGACACCCGAGACCCGACGGATACGTCCGCTGTCCACGATGTCGATCACGCACCAATCGGCGAGGCCGCGGACACAGAGCTCGGCGAGGCAACGGAGGATCTGCTCGTGCTCGAGCGACGCGCCGAGGATCTCGCTGGCTTCCGCAAAAAACGCCGCGCGGCGCTCGTCCTGCTCGGCCGCCTGCCGCGCGGCTTGCTCGCTGGCGAGGAGCCGGGCGTTTTCCATCGAGATCGCGGCCTGCAAAGCCACGAGCTCGAGGGCGCTGAGCCGCTCGGCCGTGAAGGCCCCTGGGACGAGGTTGTTCTCGAGATAGAGCAAGCCGAACACCTCGGCCTTCCGGAGGATCGGCAAACACAGGACCGACCGAGGCTTGACCCGCACGATGTATTCGTCCGAGAAAAACCTGCCCGCTTCGGCGCTGGCGTCGTCGAGGATCTGGCGCTCCTTCGTACGACGCACGTATTGCACGATGGAAGCGGGGACGAGCGCCGAGGATTCGGCCGGCAGGAACGGGAGCATCCTCGCGCGCGCCCCCTCGGCGTCGAGCGTGGCCTCCGCTTCGATCCCCAAGGCGCCGCCGCGGACGAGGAGCAGGTAGGCCTTCTGCGCCCCGCCTTGCTCCAGCACGACCCGGAGCAGCGTGTGGATGAGCTTC
Source organism: Polyangium mundeleinium (assembly GCF_028369105.1). Taxonomy (NCBI): domain Bacteria; kingdom Pseudomonadati; phylum Myxococcota; order Polyangiales; family Polyangiaceae; genus Polyangium; species Polyangium mundeleinium. The sequence continues at coordinate 6,492,089 of NZ_JAQNDO010000001.1, forward strand.
TCCTGCACGATCTCGCCCGAGATGGTCTGCGACGCCTTGACCACCGCGAGGAGGTCGAGCTGCTCGACCCGCACGGCCAAGGTGGCCATCGGCGCGCCGGGCCTCCGCTCGAGCAGGTGCGGATGCATTCGATCGAGGCTCCGCACCTTCCCGTCGGCCCCCCAGCGATCATAACAGGCGCGGGCCTCGCGAAAGTAGGTGTCGGCGATGAACTCGAACCCCCGATCCCGATAAAACCGGGCGGCGAGCTCCCAGGAGATCCCTTCGTTCTGCACGAAGTCGTTCTCCTGCGCCGAGCGGATGGCCTGCTCGTAGAGCCGCATCGCCTCTTGATCGCTGCCCTGGAGGCGGGCGATCTCGGCCGAGAGGAGGGCATACTTGTTGAAAAAGCTCTCGGGGCAGTTGTCCGCCCATACACGGAAAGCTTGCTGATCGGCGCGCAAGGTCGCCATGGCGTCCGCCTGCACCTCGGGTGGCGTCTTGTGATACCGGGCCGCGAGCGCGAGCGCGCCATAATAATGACATTCCGAGACCTCGTCGAACGAAGGGCATGACCAGAGGAGCGAGCGGGCCTTCGTCGCTGCCTCGATCGCCTCCTCGTAATCGCCCGACAGGAAGCGCGCCTGCGCCTTCCAGACGTAGTACCAGCAGACGGCGATCGCCATGCTCGCCTCGCGCTTGGCGAGGAGGGCCTCGTGCTCCGCCTCGTCGAACCCCGCGCCGTTGAATGACCCGAAATGGGCGGTGAGGCCGCGGAGGTTCTGGATGAGGCGCTGCTGGACGACGATGACGCCCTCGAACGTGCCGAACTTCGCCTTGCGCGCGAACGAGAGCGCCCGCTCGGACTCGTGATGGACCTCCTCCAATCGCTCCCCCTTCACGATGAGGAACGTGATGAGGTTATTGCCCGCATAACAGGCGAACGTCACGTCGCCGACCTCCAGCGCCGCGGCGAAGGCGCTGTCGACCAGGGCCCGGCGTGTGGAGGCCGGTCGCGCCCAGTACGAGAGGAGGAAGAATTCGAGGAGCACCTTCGCCTTGTAGCCGGTCAAGCCGCGCTTCTCGACCAGATCATAGCCCAGCTTCCCGAAACGAAACCCCAGGCGATACTGGCTGAACTCGGGTCCGAGCAGCATGCCGAAGAATACATACGCGAAGCTCGACCCGGCGGCATTGCCATGCTGGAGGCTCAAGTTCACGCTATGGCAGGTCGTCAAGCAGACGAGGTTGTTGTCGGTGTAGAGCGCCGGCGAATTGATGGCCACGAGGATGTCGAGGGCCGCCCTGGCGTCGGGGTCGGTCATGGGCGGCAGGTCGATCAAGTCCTCGATCCGCCGTTCACCGAGCAATTGCCAGATCCTTCCATACGCCCGGTCGACCTGGTCTCGGCTGGGATGCGGCGAAAGGACGATCCCGAACGGGGAGAGCCCCGTGATCGCCGCCGCCACGGCCTGGTCGTACTGATCCTGGATCGCGTGCAGGTACACCTTCACGGACGTCGCTCGAGCGCGGTCCACGTTCGTCCTCGCGTGGTCGAGGATCACCCAAAGCAAGCCCTCCGCCGCGGCGAACCCGCCGCTCACGAATTCGCTCTCGGCGCGTTCCAGGTGGAGGCGGAAGGTGAGGTCGTACTGGTTTTCCCAGCTATCGGGGGCGAGCAGCGCCATGCCCGCCGAGAAGTACTTGATGGCCGAGAGGTAGGCCGTGGAGGCCTTCGCCTTGCTTCCAGCGATCAGATTGAGCTCCGCGACGCGGTCCTTGTCGCTGCGGGACGGGAGCACGGACGCGCCGAGGTTGTGCTGGTTGGCGATGTCGAAGATCCTCTCTTCGAGCTCCTCCCGGGACGCGCGGGCGACGAGCAGCCTGCCGATCCGGAGGTGCAAGAGGGCCCGCTCGTCCTCCGGGATGAGCGAATGCGCCGCCTCCTGCACGCGATCGTGGACGAACTTGTAGGTGTCGTCGAGGCGCAGGACGAGCCCCTCCCGGACGGCCTCCCATAACGCGGCGTGGGTCTCGCCTTCCGATCGGCCGTCGATCATCGAAAGGACACGCGTCTCCGCGATGTTCCCGACGCAGGCGGCGACTTTCATGACGTCCTGCGTGGTCGCCGCGAGGCGGCGCAATTTCGACACCATCAGGTCGACCACGTTGTCAGCGTAGTTCTTCGCCTGGATCTTGACGACGTCCCACGTCCAGGACCCCGAGCGCGGATCAAACGTGATCAAGTGCTCCTGGTGCAGCGTCGTGAGGAACTGGATCGCGAAAAAGGGATTGCCGGCGGTCTTCTGGTGCACGAGCGCCGCGAGCGGCGTGACCTCCTCGGCGCGGCGGTGGACCGTGTCCGCGACGAGCTCGGCGACGTGCGCGGGGGAGAGCGGCGCGAGGACGATGTCTCGCACGGCGACGCCGCTCCGTTTCACCTCGTCGAGCATGTGCACGAACGGATCCACGGGGCTGACCTCGTTGTCGCGGTAGGCGCCGATCAGGAAAAGATACCTCGTATCGGGGTGCGTGAGGAGGTGCTCGAGCAGCTCGAGGCTCGCGGCGTCCACCCATTGCAGATCGTCGAGGAACACGGCCACGGGGTGCTCCTTGCAGGCAAACACGGAGACGAGCTGCCGGAACACCATGTGGAAGCGGTTCTGCGCCTCGACGAGGGGCAAAACCGGGACGGGCGGCTGCCGGCCGATGACGAGCTCGATCTGAGGAATCACGTCGACGATGAGCTGACCGTTCACCCCGAGCGCGGCGCGCAGCCGCTGCCGAAAGGCTTCGATGCGCTCGTCGGTCTGGGCGAGCAGCTCGCCCACGAGGTCCCGGAAAGCCTGGGCGATCGTGGCGTAGGGAATGTCGCGCTTGTACTGGTCGAACTTCCCCGAGACGAGGAGGCCCTGCGCGCGAAAGACCGGCTTGTAGAGCTCGTGCACCAGGGACGACTTGCCGACGCCGGAGTAGCCGGAGACCAGCACGAATTCGGGGGTGCCCGTGGCGACGACCCGCCCGAACGCCCCGAGGAGCACGGCGAGCTCCTCGGCGCGACCATAGAGCTTTTGGGGGACCTGAAACTGATCCGCGACATCGTGCTCGCCCAGAGGGAACGGCTCGATCCGGCCCGCCTTTTGCCACGCGTCGAGGGAGCGCGCGAGGTCGTACCGGAGCCCCGTGGCGCTCTGGTAGCGCTCCTCCGCTACCTTGGCGAGCAGCTTCAAGACGACACGCGCGAGCGCCTCCGGCACGGTCGGCACGAGCTCCGCGGGGGAAACGGGCGACCGAGCGATATGGCAGTGCACCCACTCCAGGGCATCCGTCGCCTGAAAAGGCAGCCGGCCCGTCAACATCTCGTAGAACGTGACGCCGAGGGAATAGAGGTCGGAGCGAGGGTCGATCGCCCGGTTCATGCGTCCTGTCTGCTCCGGCGACAGGTAAGGCAAGGAGCCTTCAATCAGGCGCAGCGGCTGCGCGGCCTGCTGCTCGCGGGGGAGGCGCGAGGCGATTCCGAATTCGGCAATCTGGACGGCGCCCGTCGCGGGATGGACGAGGATGTTCGCCGGCTTGAGATCCTTGTGGATGACGTTCGCCGCGTGGATCTCCGCGACGGCCTGCGCGATGGCCACCGCGAGCGGGAGAAACCTCTCCACGGCCATCGGCGCCCCGAGGAGGTCGCGAAGCGGGACGCCGCCCGCGTCCTCCGTGATCAGGGCCGGCGATCCTTCGATCGATTCGAGCGCGAGCGGCTTCACGACCGCAGGGACGTCGAGCGTCCTGCCAATCTCCACCTCGTTCTTCAGGCGCTCGAGATCCCTGGGCCGGCATCGCCGCGGATCGAGCATCTTGACGATCACCGGGCGTTGATCGGCGTCCCGACGTCCCCGATAAACGGCGACGCCGTCATGGTCGGAGAGCGTCTCGGTCAGCGTGTACATGAAAAGCACCGGCTCCCGGTCCTCGGTGCCCCTCTCTTCGTACCTCTCTGCTGCCTCCACGGACGCACCCGGTCGGGAGGACCAGGGCGCGGGCCACCGCGGGTGAAACCATAAGCCTCCGCCTCCGTTTCCGCTAGCGCCGTAGCTTCCGCGTCCCGCGGCCGGGCGTGTTCGGTCGCTCGCGCACGAGACCCGACGTCCGGGCGCGACGCCGCTCGTCCCGCGGACGCTGCCCATCTCGGGTTTCGGCAGGAGGGGCAGAGCGCGCTCCGGGGCCTGCGGCGCCGTCGAACGGGAGACGGCCTCGCGGAGGGAGACTTGCGGCTCCGCAGGGCGGCGTCTCCGGAGGGGAGGTTTCGACCTGCAGCGCCGTCGATCGGTGCGGGTGAGCGCGGAGGGCCCCCTGCGGCTCCGCAGGGCGGCGTCTCCGGAGGGGAGGTTTCGAGCTGCAGCGCCGTCGAGCGGCGCGGGTGAGCGCGGATGGCCTCCTGCGGCGCCGCAGGGCGGAGGACGCGCCCGGAGAGCGGCGGTTCACGACGCTCGAGGTCGGCGGGCGCGCGGACGGGGGCCGGGTTGGAGCGCGGCAGGAGGCCGTCGGTGGATTGAGCGCCGGTCCTTGGGCTGCTACCGTCGCCGACGACCACGCCCACGCCTGCGACGCGAGCTTTTCATGCCCCATCTCACGCTCCCCACGATCTTCACCATGGCCTCGACGCTCCTCTTCCTCGTCCTCGAACGCGTGCGGCCTGGGCGCGTGCTCCCGCACGTCCCCGGCTGGCATGCGCGCGCGCTCCTCCTGAACCTCGCGCAGCTCGGCATCACGCTCGCGCTGAACCGCGTCTGGGTGCACCTGTTCCAGGGCGCCTCGCTCTTCAAGCTCTCCGCCCTCGAACGCCCATGGCTCGAGGGGTTCGTGGCGTGGTTCGTGGGCACCTTCTTTTATTACTGGTGGCACCGCCTGCGGCACGCCGATGGCTTCTGGCGTGTCTTCCACCAGATCCACCACTCGCCTGCGCGCATCGAGATTCTCACGTCGTTCTACAAGCACCCCGTCGAGATGGCCTCGGATGCGCTGCTCAGCGCGACGATTGCGTACCTCCTGCTCGGCATCTCGCTCGAAGGCGCGTTCTGGTTCAACTTCTTCGCCGCGACGGGGGAGTATTTTTATCATGGCAATTTCAAGAGCCCGCGCTGGCTGAAGTGGTTCATCCAGACCCCCGAGCTGCATTCCGTGCACCACGAGCTCGACGTCCACCGCTACAACTTCTCCGATCTGCCGCTCTGGGATCGGCTGTTTGGCACGTACCGAGACGCGGACGAGTTCGCCCCGCAGTGCGGGTTCCCTGGCACCAACGAGCGCAAGCTCGGCGCGATGCTCGTGTTCCGGGACGTCTATCACGACCCCTCCTGAAGACGCTTCGCCGCGCGGCGTAGGGGCAAGGGGACTTGGACCCAATGCATCGCCATGGCGTGTGTCGTTCCGCGACGATGGTTCCTGCGAGGTTGGCCCTGGTCCTTTGTGCGTCCACGCTTGCGGGCTGCGCGTCCGCTCCTCCGCGGCCCCCCGCTGGAAAGGGAAACGCGGCGCGACCAGAACCTGCTCGACCGAGCCGAAACCCGCTCTTTTCAATCACGGAGGCCGAGGCGTCGCCTCGCATGCGGTCGACGTCCCACGAACGCGTCGTCGAACTCCGCTCCGAGGGCAAACATCATGCGCTCGAGCGGGTCGCCGAGGGCATCGTGCTCCTCTCGGATGCGACGGGGGTCCTCGGGTTTTTGAAGGCTCCGCCGGGGGAGACTTCGATTCGCTGGGCTGGTTTTGTCGAGAACGATGCGGTCCTTGTCCTTGGGGCGCGGCGCATCCATCGCGCGGCGACGCCTGCGGATGCGGTCGCTGGCACGTTCGAGGCCCTCGCCGAGCTCGATGCCGACGTCACGAGCCTCGTGTCTGCGGGGAGCCACGTCGTCGGCGCCGTGCCACGCGCGGGAGGAGCGGTCTACACGTCCCACGACGGGGGGAGAACCTTCCAGCGCATGAAACGACCTGGCAAGGTGGATATCGCGGCCATGGCTCTGCGCACCGATGGGGCCCTCGTGCTTGCCGTCGAGGATCCGCTTCCGCCGGGCATGGGGCGCGTGACCATGGAGGCGCGGACCTTCACCCGGCTCCCGGGCAGCGGTTTTCGCGCGGGTCCTGACGTCGACAGGAACCTCGTTTGGCAGCGCGGCGACACGATCCTGGCCCGCGTCGCCGACGCACCCTCACGCGCGAAGCTCCACGGGCTCGACGCGAAGGGCCGATGGATTCCGATCGATCCGCCGAGCCCGTGGCTCGACTTCGCCTGGCCGGCCGTCACCTTCGGCCCGGGGGTCGAGCGGGATCGGCCCGGCTTGCCGACACCGCCGGTCCCAGGAAACGAGCCGGAAACGGGCTGGTTGCTCACCCACGGCTGGTCGGGGCTCCGGCTCCCGGACGAGTGCTCGAAAGCCCTGTGCCTCCGAAGCCGAAAGCCCGTCCCGAGCGCAGCCACCGTGCTCGCTTTTTCGGACGGACAATGCGCAAAGGCGCACAGCGAGCTGAAGCACGAGAGACGCGAGCACCGTTACCGGGGGGGCGGCGCGACGTACGCCCGCCACCGACGGGTCTGCGACACGAGCCATCCGCTCCTCCGCGGGGGAACGGTGTTCGTACGCCACGACGGCGAGGACCGGCTCACCCGGCTCCCGGCCTCGTGCGGCTCCGGGTGGGTGTCGGGCAACGAGCGGTCGGTCTTCGTTTATTGCGAGGGCGAGCGCGGGAGCGCGCCGGCGATGCTTCACGTCACGGAGACGGGGCACATCGAGTCCCTCGCGTCGAAGGTGCCGGCCCACCTGGAGCTCAAGGGCGCGGAGGTCGCCGGCGACGGAACGACGGTGCTCTTCGTGAACGACGGGGCCTGGTTGTGCAGCCCGGGGAAGCCCGCCTCGTGCGCTCCGATCGAGCGGGATCGTCTTCTCGCGGCGCGTCCTCTGCCGCGTGGACGTGCGCTCCTCGCGAGGGAAGGGGCGAACGAGGGCGAGCTTGCCCTCGAGGTCGTGGGGGAGCGCGTACCGGCGCGCGTCACGGTGACGGTGCCCGAACGCGTGTTCGAGCTGGAAGTGACCGAGGCCGGCCATGTTCGGTTGTGGCTCGGCGTCCCGTCCGGTGAGGTCGCCCCCGTGGAGATCGCCGGGGAGCGCCGCGACGCGCGTGCCTTCCTTGTCCGCGTCGATGGGACGCTGGACCCCGAGGAAACGGCGACCCCCTGAGACCACGGCCGCGGCGTGGAGCAGAGAAGCCAATCCTTTCGCCACCTTGGAGAGCCCTCGAAAAAAGTCGACCGCCTTGTCGATCTCGCGCCCCCTCGTTCGACGTGAAGACAGCGCCAGGGCGAAACGCCCGGTCGAGGGAGAAGAGACATGAACAGGAAGCGCATCTCGATGGCCGTGTGTCTGTTCGTCGCCGCGTGTGGGGGAGAGGACCCGGAGCCCGCCGCGGAGCCGATAGCCTACAAGGACATGAGCTTCGCGGAGCGTGTCGTCTTCATGAACGACGTCGTCCTGCCGGAGATGAAGGAGGTCTTCGTCGCGTTCGACCCCAAGTTCGAGGCCATGGACTGCGCGACCTGCCACGGCCAGGGCGCGACCGATGGCACCTATACGATGCCGAGCGCGCAAATCGCCCCGCTCCCCGGCACGGAGGAGGCGTTCCTCGAATACGTCAAGGATCCGGAGGCTGCGCGGTGGAGCCAGTTCATGTTCGACGAGGTCATGACGCGCATGGCCGACTTGATCCAGGTCCCCACGTACAACCCCGAGACCCACGCGGACGGGTTCTCGTGCGCCGGTTGCCATACGATGGAGGTTCCGCCGGGGGGGACTCCCTGAGGCGGGGAGCCGCCGACTTGGAAAGAACAGAATCGGTCGGCGCCCGAGGCTCCACCATCGCCTCGTCGTCGCCTGCGCCGCTTGCACCGTCGTGCCCCCCGCACCGGCATCCCCCCCGCCCGCGGCTCCGGCTGCGACGGCCCCTGCTGCTGCCGCTCCACCCGTCCCCTCGGCTGCGGCGCAGGCTTCGAGCGCGCCGCAGCCCGCCCCCGCGGACGTCACGCCCGCCGGGCCTCCGCCCTACCCGGAGGCGTGGATCCACGAAGCCGAGACGACGAACGAATCGCTGAGCTCCGGCTGACGCTGCGCTTCCACGACAAGTGCTGAAGGCGCGCACGACGCGCGCCCCGGCATCCCGCGACTACCAGACCGCGCCAGCGACCTGCTTGGTGGTGGCCATGAGGCGGTTGAACAGGTTGGTCAGGCCAATCATCAGGGTCAAGGCCGCCAGCCCTTGCTCGTCGTAATGCTTGGTGGCCTCGTTCCAGATCTCGTCCGGGACCGGATCCGACCGATCGCTGAGCCGCGTGGCGGCCTCGGCGAGCGCCAGCGCGGCGCGTTCGGCCTCGGTGAAGTAGGGCGCTTCCCGCCAGGCCGCCACGGCAAACAGCCGTTCGTCTGTCTCGCCGGCCTTCTTGGCGTTGCGCGCGCCCGAGTCGACGCAATAACTGCATCCATTGATCTGGCTCGCGCGCAGATGGACAAGCTCGAGCGTCCTTTCCGGCACGCCGCCTTTCTTCGCGGCCTTGATCACATTGAGAAGGGCGGGCATCGCCTCGGGAAGGATCACCGCCGGGTTTTTCATCCGTGCCTGCATCGTTCCTCTCCTGGGTCAGATCGACTGGGAATCGTCCAGCACTTCGATGACGGACCGCGACGAGGGAATGTGACCGACGGACGAAAATAACTTCCTGGCCGAGCGCTTCGAGGCCCACCGCACCCATGTTCGACGTGGTGTGGTAGGCTTGCCGCCATGGCGCGCAAGGCGAAGGGGCGGGGGCAGAGCGGAAAGCCGTGCGCGCTCCTCGTGGCCACGCTCGTCGCGGCGCTCTCGGGGTGTGGTCCGCAGGAGTGTCACAGCACGCTGCTCGAAGTGCAGCACACGGCGGCGGGTGTTCCGAGCCCAGCGATCGCGCCCGGGGCGACCACCGAGCTGCATTTGCTGGGGCTGCGTCGCCTTGGCTGCGACGGTTCGCTGAGCGCCAGCGCGTACTTCCCGCTGCGCGTGACGAGCGAAGCGCCCGCGACGCTCGAGGTCGTCGAGCAGCGCCCTGGTCGGCTCGTCGTGCGCGGGCATGCGGCCGGCGCCGCGACGCTGGTCCTCGAGGGCCACGGCGAGCGCGCGCGTTTTTCCGTGGTCGTTGCGCCCGCGGTCCGCGCGGAGATCCTATCGCCGCTCGCCGGCGCGACCACGGCGGCGCCCGTCTTGCTTCTGGTCGGCGCCGACGTACGGCTGCCGGTTCGCGCCCGCGACGCGCAGGGGCGGGACGTGGTCGGCGATCGCGCCATCGAGGCCACGCGCGCCGAGGGGGCCGTGACGTTGTTCCCGGGCACAGAGGCGGATCTTCACCTTCGCGCCGAGCGCGCGGGCGAGGGTCGAATTGCGCTGCTTGGCACGTCGATCCGGACGGAGTCGGTCGAGCCGAGCGCGGTCGCGGCGATCGACCTGGACCTTCAGGCGGACGATACCAGCATCGGTTATGGCTGCATCCCCCCGGCGCCACGCTTCGACCAGCCGGTGAGCCACCTGCACACAGGCGAGCGGCCGTTTCTTTTCGTGCGGCTGCGCGCGAGCGACGGCCGCGCGATTGCAGGGATCGTGGAGGCGCCGCGCTCGGCGACGCCGGAGGTCTGCACCGTCGCGCCCGCAAAGGCGCCGGAGCGCGCGCGCGAGGTTCTCGAATTCCACCTGCCGCACGCGCGTGACTATCAACGTTCGGCGTGGGAGCTTCGCGCCGTCGCGCGCGGCACCTGCCGTGTCGAGGCGCGCGTCGGCGAGATCGTCGCGCAAACGCTCGTCGAGGTCGACTGAACGGTCATTCGTGCTCCGTCGCCCGCAGGAGCAGCTTCTTGATCGTGTCCCCGTCGAGCACCGTGAATACGGACGATTGGCCTTCGTGATGCACGTAGATCCCCGTTTGTAGGGCGATCGCGAGGGCGAGCAGCTTGACCGCCGGCATTCCCTCGGGCTTGCTGCCTTCGCCCTCGACGGCGCGGAGGGATGCCTCGTCCGTGTACACGGCGAGGTTGCCCTCGTGGCGGGGCATCTTCCCACTCGCGTTGTTGAAATAGAGGACCGAGCGCAAAAGCTCCCGTTCGAAGACCTCGTGCGCCTTGGCATGATCCATCCCGTAGGCCTCGGGCGTCCATATCGCGATCAGCGCGGGGCCGAGCTTCTCGTTGTTCGGGATCCCCGTCGTGAGGGCAGGATCCAGCGTCTTCGCCATGCGGATCTCGGGGACCGCCGTTCCCTCCGCGGGCGCCGAGGCGCGCGGACGCTGGCCCTCCACGGCATTTCGCACGTGCTCCTCGGTCGCGAGGCGCTGGAACTTGTTTTCCATGCGCACCTCGGCGAGCTTCGCGGCCTGCCTCAGGGCAGCGTCCTGCTCGCGCACAGCTTGCCCTCGTACGTAAAATCCACCAACCCCCACAGCCATGAAGCCCAGGGACACGGCCCCCGTCACGGCCGACGGGACAGGGGGCGATGGGTCATTCTTCGTGGCCGCGAACAACACGCCCGCGCCGAGCATCCCGACGATCCCGACGATCCCCAGGCCGAGCCCGATGTTTTTCTTGCTTTGCGCGCGGAGCACGTCCGTTTCGTAAAGCTCGAGGGCGCGGGCGTGGCTCTGGCGGACGCGCTCGCGCTCCTGGTCGTACGCCGCCTCGAACGCAGCATCCCGGGCGATGCGCAGGGCGCTGAGCGCGTCGATCTCCGTGTCGCCTTGGTAGACGTGCCATTCGTGGAACGGGACCTCGGTCGGCTCCGTCGTGTAGACGACCTCCTTGCCCACGTACCTGCCGCTCGCGCTGTAGACCTGACGCTCGCCGACACGGACCTTCTTGTCGACCGTGCGCACGGAGTCCTTGACCTCGAAGCGGAGGGGCTTCCCATTCGACAGATGCGAGACCTGGTACTCGTACATCGCGGGCGCCTGCGGCGGCGCCGGCGGCGCGCAACCTCCGAGCGCGGCGCCGATGCCGATGACGAGCCCCCCAACCACCTTCCTCATCGATTCTGTGGATCCAGGATGCATGCGCATGACCTCGGTTGCTCCCCTGACAAAAGCCATGCCAGCATCCGAGAGACGCACGCGCAGCCGCAGAACCGAGGGGTCTGTCGCCGGACGCAGTCACGCCGTCATGACACTTCGGTGTCATGCGCGCGTACCACTGTATCGTCCGCGTACCACAAACCAGGTCGAGGGCCCCCCGAGGGGTTCGGCGAGGCGGACGAGCCCGCCGCCGAGGTCGAGGCGCCTTTGACCGCGCTCGACGGGCGCCCTGCGTTCGTCGAAACCGCAAGACTCCTTACGGAGCCCCCCCGCGTCGATCCTCCGTGAATCGCCGGTGGCTCCGTCCACGTTTGTCGCCGGACTTGAAGACCCGCGCCGTCTGATTAAGGTAGGCGGTTCCAGGAGGACAAACGTGTCGAAGAAAAACCCTCCACCGGCAGCCAGCGTATCGGAGGCCGATCTGCGCCTCGTGTTGCGGGACGCCCTCGCGCGTCTCGCCAAACCCACGTCCGCCGCAGAGCTGCGCAAGGCGCTGCCCAAGCCGTACCAGCAGCCCCTCGCGGAGATCACGCGCCACCTCGTCGAGCTCGCACGTGAGCCGGGCGTCTTCGTGTTCCAGGACGGAAAGACCTCCAGGTACTCCCTGCAGGATGCTCGGGAGACCGCCGCGCGAGCCGTCCTCACCACGCTGAGCCACGGACCGCTGCCGAAGGCGAGCCTCCAGGCCGGCGTGAAGCGCACGGCGCCCGGCTTCGAGAAGGCGCTGCCTGCGGCGCTCGACGACTTGCTCGCGCGCGGCGCCGTGCGTGAACACCCGAAGGTCGGCAAGCACCCGGCTCGTTACGGACGCGAGCCGCCCGATGCCACGCCGTTCCTCGCCAAAGCCCTCCAGGAGATGCAGGCCGTCCACAAAAAGCTCGCGCCGTGCGGGGTGACCAAGGCCGCGCTGTACGCGGCCCTCGGCCACGCGCTCGGGGTGACGAAGGCGGGCGGGGAGGGGGCCACCGACGACGACGCCGTGCTCGCAGCGCTGCGCGAGCTTGCTTCGCGCGAACCTCCGGGCGCATTGCTCAGCGTGCGCGCGCTTCGCGGGCTCGGGCCGCTCTCCAAGCCGCGCTTCGACAGCGCCGTGCTGCGTCTGTCCCGCGCCGGCAAGGTGGTGCTGCACCACCACGACTTCCCGGCGAGCTTGCCCGAGACCGAGCGGGCCGAGCTGGTCCAAGACGAGCGCGGCACGCACTACGTGGGCATCGCACCGGGGAGGAGCGCATGACCGAGCTCTCAACCCTGCCAAACCCGTTTCAGGGCAACGTCGTGCTGGATGCCTGGAGCGCGACCGTCGACGTCGCCGCCATCCACCAGGGTCCCTTCCAGCAGTGCCTGCAATCGCTCGACAGCGCGTCGCGGGGCACCCCGGATTCGATCTTGATCTTCGGACCCGCGGGCTCGGGCAAGACGCACCTGCTCGCCCGTCTCCAGCGGCACCTCGTGGAGACCGCCAACGCGGCGCCCGACGGCACGCTGCGCTGCGTGTTCGTGTCGGTGAAGCTCCAGACGAACGCGCAGCTCCTCTGGCAACACGTACGCCGCCGCCTGACGATCGACCTCCTGCGCAAGCAACAAGGGCTGACCCAGCTCCAGCGCCTCATGGCCCATCAGGTCGCTTCCCAGCGCGGAGAGCCGCCGAAGCGATGGGTGCGCGCGCTGCGTGTCTTCACCGGGACCGACGGCGAGTCCGTGACCGACTACCTGGAGGAGGTCGCGCAGCGGCTGGAGCTCAGCCGCAACCTTTGTGTCGTCCTCGATCACCTGGTCCACAACCGCTTTCCCATGGATGCGACGGCGTGGCTCTGCGGCGACAGCCTGCCGGAGTCGGCGCTCGGTCGCCTCGGCCTGGCCACCGAGGAGCAGGAGGATCGCGAGGAGGCGGCGCGGCAGGTCGTCATCGCGCTCTGCAAGCTCGCGGGAGAGACGCTGCCCATCGTCTTCTGCTTCGATCAAATCGAGGCCTTGCAGCAGAGCCGCGACGATCATGACTCGCTCTTCCGCTTCGGCCGCATGGCCGCCGATCTCTCCGAGGCCGATCGCAACGTGCTCTTGATCTCGTGCGTGCAGAGCGCGTTCGTCGAGCTCTTGAACACCGGCGTGCGCGAGGCGGATCGCGACCGGATCTTCAAGCGACGTTCGGTCCTCGAACCACTCACGCGCGAGCAGGTCGAGGCGCTGCTCGTGCATCGCCTCGATCGCGTCGAGGCCCTGCGCGATCGACGCAAGAAGCACGGCGGCTCGCGCGTCCATCCGTTCAGCGACGCCTTCCTCGCAGAGCTCTCGCAAACGTCGCCCTGCGTGCCGCGGCGGGTGCTGGCCGCCGCGGCCACGGCCTTCGAGCGGCTCCAGCGCGGCGAGCCGGAGCTTCGCGACGAGGCGCCGCCGGAGCCCGCGCGGGTCGAGGTCTTCCTGCGCGACACGTTCGCGGCGCGACGGTCGAGTGCGATCCAGACCGTCAAGCCCGAGGAGAGCCGCGACACGCTCCTGCACGGCCTGCCCATGCTCTGGGCGCTGCGAGGACAGAAGACGCAGCCGCTGCGGCCCCCAGGCGTCGATCTGCTCCTGCCTTCGGGCCGCGGGCCGATCCGCGTGACCGTCTGCAACGAGTCGAACATGACGAGCCTCGCCGCGCACCTGCGCCAGGTCATGCAAGCGGCCGGGGGGAGCAAGTCCTCGCACGGCCGCCACGTGATCCTGCGAGACCCGCGCCTGCCCATCACGCGCACGGCCAAGAAGACGCAGGAGTACCTCGCGGAGCTGGAGAAGCGAGGCGCGCGGGTCGTCAAGCCGAGCGTCGAGGCGCTGGCCGCGCTCGAAGCGCTGCGCTCCCTCCTGTCGGACGCGCGCGCGGGCGATCTGGCGGAGCGCGGCGAGGTGGTGAGCGAAGGCGCTGTGAGCGCTTGGCTCGCGCAAAACCTCGACGACGCGCTCACCGATCTCATCGAGGCCCTCGACGAGGGCGAAACGCGCGCAGAAGCGTCGCGCGAGAGCCGGCTCGAGCGTGATCTCGACGATGTGCTCCTGCGTCGCTTCGTGGTCGGTCTGGAGGCGCTGGCGACCGAGCTGGGCTGCTCCGGCGACGACGCGCTCGCCGCAGCGCGACGCCATCGCGAGCGGATCGGCGTGCTCGAAGGACCACCTGTCGTGCTGTTCGCGTACGTCCCGGCGGAGTCGCTGGGCCACGCTGCCGAGTGAGGGAGACGCATGCCGGTCGAGCTGTCGGTCAAGGAAGTGCGGGAAGAGCTCTCGCGCGCCGCGGGCGCCGCCGAGGTGGGCGGAGGCGAGCGCGCGACGCTCCTCCTGGGGCGGCTGTTTCACGAGGTTTTTGCGGAGGCGATCGGCCGGGACCCCGGGCGGAGCGGCGTGCGGGTTCTGATGGAAGCCGGGCCGGATCGCGAGATCGCATCCGAGCGCCTGATCGCGCACCTCTACCGGGTGCTCGTGGGTCCGCGCCTTGCGCGCCATCACGCGCACCTGCGCGAGACGACCCCGCAGGTGCTCGTCTTCTGGCAAGCCACGCAGAACCTTGCTCGCTGGCTCGCGGGGATCACCTGGGCTCTGGTCGACGCGGACCGGCCGATGTCCTGGGAAGAGGTCACCCAGGCGCTCCACGCGGAGGTGTCGCTCGCGTGCGAGCTGCGCGAGCCTGGCTGGACCGACACCGTGCGCCTCGTCGGAATCGCGGATGCGCTCCTCCATGTGCCAGGAAAGCCCCATTTCTGCGCGCTGGAGCTCAAGCTTGGGCGCGCGAATCCCGCCGTGGATCTCGGGCAGGCCGCTCTCTACCGCCTGATCGCCGCCCGCATGTCGAGGGGCGCCGGCGCAAGCGCCCTCGCGCTCGTGCGCTTCTCCCCGGAGATCGAGGAGACGCTCATCAGCGCGGCGCAGGTGGTCGAGGCCGAGGCGAGGCTGCTCGCCCTCATCGGCACCCTGACCGGCGTCGCCCTCCGCTCGCCTGCGCCGGTCAGGGCACCAAAGCGCCCGTCGATGACACCCACCGACGCGCCGAAGCAGAAGCCCCAAACGAGCTACGCCGAGCTGGGTTTGAAGCTCGCGCGGGCATTTCGCGAGTATGGACGTTCGATCGAGATCACGGGCGAGCCTGCCGTGGGCCCGCGTTTCCTCCGCTTCGAGGCGCGGCTCGGGCGGGGCGTGACGTTCGACCAGATCGCACGGCTGACGACGGAGGTGGGGCTCAAGGTGGGGGTCGGCAAGGAGCCCATCGTCTCCAGGGACGGCGGGCGCCTGTGCATGGATCTCCAGCGCCCGGATCCGCAAACGGTGCCCTTCTCGGTGGTGGTCGCCGCGCTCGGCCCGCGCGACACGCGGCACGGCTCGTCCCGGCTGCCGCTCGGCGTGGACCTCGACGGGAAGCTTCGCTTCGCGGATCTCGCGAGCCCGATCAACGCCCACGTGCTCGTCGCCGGGACGACGGGCAGCGGCAAGACGGAGTGGCTGCGGATGGCCATCGCGGGGCTCATGCACGCGAACACTCCCGAGACGCTGCGGCTCGTGCTCGTGGACCCCAAGCTCTCGGCCTTCCTGGAGCTGCGGCGCTCGCGCTACCTCTGGCCCAAGCACGGCCTATGGGTGCCGGGCGACAAGGACGTGGTGGAGGTGCTGGAGGATCTCGTCGACGAAATGGATCGTCGGTACAAGGCGTTCGGCGCGCTGGGCGTCGACGATCTCACGCGCTTCGTCGAAAAGAAGGGCAGGCCGCTGCCGCGGATCGTCCTCTTCTGCGACGAATATTTCGCGCTGATCTCGCAGGACCGGCAGCAGCGCAAGCAGATCGAGGGGGCCATCTCGCTCCTCGGCGCCAAGGCGCGCGCAGCAGGCATTCACCTGGTGATCGCGACGCAGCAGCCGAGCCGCCAGGTCATCCAGGGCGCGCTCGATTCGAACATGCCATGCCGCGTGGGGCTCATGACCCAAAGCGCGATCGAGTCGCGCATGATCCTGCAAGCGCCGGGGGCAGAACGACTGACGGGGTATGGCGACTTGTTGTACAAGGACGTCGGGGATCCAATTCGACTCCAGGCCCCCTATCTGTCGGCGGAGGAGCGGGCGCGGATGTTCGGCGGCGGCTAATCCTCGTTCCAGGTCGGCCCAACATGAAAACCTTTCCCCCGGAGGATCTTGTGGTTCTCCTGGAGAAGCGCAGCGCGGAGCGGCCCCGTCTGCGTATCGATGCTCTCCTCGATGTTGAGCAGACGCGGCGTGATGAAATCCCTGATGGCCGGCTCCTTCGTTCCCTGGAGAACGGTGAACGATTTGTTGTATTCGGCTTCTTCGTCCTCCAGGCCGCGAATCAACGAGCCTATCTGGGCCACTCTTGCAGCATCCATCCGGACGGTCGGAACGACGCGGGTGCCGTTTGGCAGCGACTTTCCGGCCCCTCCGCATACCGCCCATACCACGCCGCGTTGCCCCGGCGGAACGACGATCCTGGAGAGCGCGTAGTAGGCCTGATGCTCGCTGAGCTTGCCATTCTGCTGATCCTCATACCCTACGAGGGTCGTGCCGTAATCGATCCGAAGAGGCGCGTTTCTTGGCGCGTGCACGCAGAATGCGCCATGAAAAAGAATCCTGGTCAGCCAGTAGGGGGTCCGCTTCGTCCCGCCGTTGCAATCCGGTACGATGTCCCCGGCCATTCCCTGGTTCGGCCTGGATTCTGCCGCTGCCGGCTGGGATGCCTTGGAGCCCGCCGAGGCCACAGGCGACGTGTCCGCTTCGGCCGCGGGCGCGGGGACAGCCGCCAGCATCCCGAGGACCACGGCGATCCCAAAGCATCGTCGAAGTGTCGAACCCCTCGTCTCGTTTTTCATGACTCTACTCCAGCATGGCGCTGCAATCACGCGCAGAGGCCTCCGGCTGGTCGTACGGCAAGGTCGCAGGGATATGGCTGCACGACGCGCCTCCGTCGAGGAACCTCTTCGCGACCCCGAGGCATTCATAATAACAAAGCGACTGGAACTTGCCGCACACCGCGACGGCACAGCGATGCAAGTCGTTCTCCGGGTGCTGGTACCATTTGGGCGGGGTCTCTCTCGACACCGCGCTGCTCGCCGCGGATATCGGGGCATAGCCCGGGAGCGCAGCGGTTGGCTCGGGAGGCCTGATCCCGAGAGGACGCACGTCCGTTGCGATCTGCCCCAGGTCGTCCAGGTCCACCCGCTTCTTGCGCGCGATCATCTCCGCGATCTCGCGCTTCAGGGGCGCGTTCCGCCTCTCGTACTGGACCCCCGCCGACGTCGCGAGCTCCTTGGGCAGCACGATCCGGGTCTTCGGCCAGATCGTCCCGGTGCTGAACGGCTTGGGCGGCACACCACGCTTGCTGGCGTCAAGCATATATTTATCGTGCGCTTCTCGCAGGACGGCCTCATTCTTCTTGAAGATCAGCTTGAAAGCCGCCGGGTCCCCGTAATATCGCGTTGCCACCAGGTAGAGGGTGTCAGATTCGGTGATCTCGTAGACGAGCTCGTTCGTCTGGCCCGCGCTCGCCGCGGTGCATGTACCGGCGACGAGCATGGCGACCATCAAGGCGCGTCGAAACATCCTCATTCGAATCATTGGTCTCCGCGTCCTCCCATATCGCTCATTTGGCGACCGATACGACTTCGCCCGATGCTTCGTTCACCCAGTACACGCGGGTCGCGTCGACCGCGATGCCCATCGGGCGCTGCTGCGCGGATGCGAGCAGCACGGGCTCCCGCGTCCCGTCGAGGCGTGCCTTCTTGACCATTCCGCCGTCATTCGTCCAGTACACCCACGTATCGTCGACGGCGACGCAGCGTGGCCCGGGCTCGTTCGCCGCAAGGACCTCGATCGGGCCGCCACGTCGCGCAATCGATAGGGTCCCGGATCCATTGCCTTCACGCGACCAGGCCACGACCTCCTCGCGAGGGTCGACGGCCACGGCAAACGGCTTCTCCTGGTTCTCGGCGACGAGCCAGGGTTCGCCTCGCTCTTTGAAGGACCACCCCCATATGCTGCCGCCTTGTTCCGTTCGCACGAAATAGACGCTTCGGCGCCCGGTGGCGAAGCCAAAAGGGTTCGGATCGGCGCCGCCGTACTCGAGCAGGGGCTTCTTCCCGAGCTCTCTCCGGGCGCCGAAGAGTGTTCCCTTCCCAGTATTCGCGTTCTGGAAGAGGAAAAAGGCACCGCCTTCCGAGGACGCGAGCCCCGCAATCTGCTGCTCGGGCTGGAGCCATTGCACCAGGGATTTTCGCGCGCCCGTGACGGAGTCGATCGTGAGCAGGCTCTTCGAGGACGTATCCGTCCAGTACCAGCGACCGGTATCGAACGCGATGCGTGTCGGCGCGCCCCCCACGGACATCGGCGCCGGGGGGCCTCCGCCTTTGCGCATGCGCCAGGCCTTGCCCTGCCTGGGAACAGTCCATGCCACGATACCATCCACGTCGTCGTCCACCGCGACACTGAGCGCGCCAGGCTCGTACGTCGCGAGGACGATCGGCTTGCACCGCCCGCCTTCCAAGGCCTCCGGCGTTGCCTGCGCGTCGACCTCGCACCCATCGGCGGGATCGCCGTTGCAATCGTGAAGCCCGGGTTCGCAGGTCGCCTTGCAGATCCCCTCCTGGCACGTCGCGCCGTCGCCGACGATTTTTTTGCAGGCGCGTCCGCAGATGCCGCAATGATCGGCGCTGGAAACGACGTCCGCCTCGCAACCATTGGCGGGGTTTCCATCACAATCCATGAAACCTGATTGGCACGTGGATGCGCACTGGCCCGCAACGCACGTGGTGCCACCGTGCTGATTCGTGCAAGTATTGCCGCACGTTCCACAGTTCGCGGGAGCTCCGAGATCGGCCTCGCAACCGTTCGCCGGGTCCCCGTCGCAATCGGCGAAGTCTGTCGCGCATACGGGCGCACAAAAACCCCCCGCGCAGCTCGTCGAGCCGTGCTCGTTGATGCATCGTACGCCACAAGCGCCGCAGCTCTCGACGCGCGTGAGATCCGCCTCGCACCCGTTGAGCAAGGACCCGTCGCAGTTGCCCTTGTGCGGGTCGCACGTCGACGAAAGGACGTCCGGGTGTGCGCTGGCGGTGACGAACATTCCCGCGAGGACGAGGGACGCCATCGCTCCGCCGACCCAAATACGCCGCCGCTTGGGGACGGGCCGTGCCGGTGCGGGCGGTGAAACCTTCGAACCGTCCGGGAGAAGGTCGAACGCTGCGCAAAACTCGGCAGCCGACTGAAACCGCATCTGCGGGTCTCTCTGAAACGCGATACGGAAGAATGCGTTCACCTCGCCCGGAAGATGAGAGATGAGCGGCGGACCATCGGTGGAGAGCAGAACGAGCCGTGCGACGTCGACGTGCGTCGCTCCCGCGAACGGCAACCTCCCCGTGAGGAGGCGGTAGAGCACAGCCGCGAGGGACCAGAGATCACTCCTGAAATCGACGCGGTTGGAATGGTGCCATTGCTCCGGGCTCATGTAGCTGACCGTGCCCATCGCCATGTTCTCTTGGGTGAGCTCGTCGTGCTCGCTCACGATGATCTCGGTCCCGGGATCCACCATCGGCTCGACGAGCTTCATCAAGCCGAAATCGACGATCTTGACCTTGCCCTCGACGCAGTAGATGTTCCCTGGCTTCAGATCGCGGTGAATCACGCCCGCCGCATGGGTCGCCTGCAGCCCTTTGCATAGCTGTTTGCAGATCGACTTCACCGTCGGCATCGACATGGGCCCCTCGCGCTCGAGCCGCTTCGCGAGGCTCTCCCCCGTCAAGAGCTCCATCACCAGGAAGGGCGCCGGCTCGTCGCCATACTCGAAGCACCGGAGGACGTACTCGCTGTCGATCAGGCAAAGCGCCTGCGCTTCCCGGCGGAATCGCTCGAGGTCGTCCGCTGCGTTCGTCCTCGGGATCTTGAGCGCGACCTTCAGATGAAGCTTCGTGTTGATCGCCTTCCAAACCTGCCCGAAGGCCCCCTCGCCCAGCTTGGAGATCAGTTCGAACCGACCGGCGAAGGTCCTGCCGGAACGAAGGTCGACCGGCTGGATGCCACCGACTTCGTCCGACGGGAGCTTCAGGGTGGGCACGCTGATGTCATCGCCAGTGGCCGTGTTCATGCTCGCGCCACCAGATTGCAGCAATGAGATGGGCTGGCCAAACTTTCGATTCCTTCTCGACGTGTTTCTGACGAACGACCTGGATACGTATTTCTGCGTATGGACTTCGGGGCGATATCGTGCATGCGGGCGCCAGCGATCCCGATCACACGCGACACGGGACACCACGATGACATCGAGGGACCGCCGCCGCCTGGATGCACCTGACCGCCCGAAAAGCCTCCAACTGCGCTCTGCCGGATGCACATACCGTCGGAGATGCCCGGAAAAACGGGCCCGGACCGCGGGCATGGCGCGTGCAATGCCGCAGGGCAACCCTGCCGCGCGATCTTCATTGAATCGGCGGCGCGATTCCCTGCGAGCAAGGAGCTTTCCATGCAATCTCCGCGTTGGTTCGAGGTCAAAGTTCAGTCGCCCTGGCGGGCCGCGAGGAAGCAGGCGCGTCGTATCATCCTGCTGCCGGACGGAAACCATCGCAAAGGCGAATCCGGTCGCGATTACGCCGCCGGAGCAGCCAAGGTCGTCGGCTGCGCCGAGCACATCGCGCTGCGCGGCGACGTGGAAACGCTGCTCGTCTGCATCGCTTCACGTCAAAACGTCGACAAGAGGCCGGAAGCATTCTTCGACGTCGTCGCCGCGCAATTCGAGTGGTTACGCACGGAGATCCGAGAAGGCCGGGCGCTCGTTCCGCGCGGGATCCGTTGCAGCGTGCGCGGGAACCTCGCACGAATGCGCGCATCGGGCGGCGCCCGGGCCAGGCTCCTCGCCAGCATCGAGGCAGCCTGCGAGGCGACGAGGTCTCTGCCGGAGCCGCGGATGGACCTCGAGTTCTGGATCGACTATCCGGACGAGCTTGCCTGGGAGCGGGACGTTGATCTCGTCCTCCGCACCGGCGCCGAAGAGCCGGACGTCGTGCGTCCCGGCTTCTGCCTTCCTCCTTTCGTGCCGTGCGTCGCGACGACGACGTTGTGGCCCGACGTCCATCCCGAGGAGATCGGACGTCTCATCGATCGAGGCCTGCGGGACGTATCGTCCCATTTCGCTCCCGGATACGATCTCGACCTGGTGTTCGAGCTCATTCATGCGCTGCCGCGCTCTCGCATCCCTGCGCCGATGCGAATCACCATTCCCGTCTGCGCCTCGGCAGACGAGGTCGACGCAAGGCTCGAAGCCCTCCACGCCGATCCGACACGTGCGCCCGCCGTGCAGGTGAGCTGCCTGGGTTCGCGCGGATTGCGTGGTCACGAGCGCGCGCTCGTCGACGATGCCTGGTACGCCATTCGAATCGTCCCAGCGGCCCGCGGGTCCGATGGCATTGCCGAGGACGACGACGCGGTCATCGCCCCGGGCCAAGCTGCACAGAACGTCCTCCTCGCCGCACCTGCCACGGCAGCGGCGCCGGTCCATCCGTGCGCTCCCACGGCAGAGGGCATTCTTCATGCGCTCCGGCGCGCGGTTCGTTTCCCCGTCGCGCACATCCTTTTGCAGGGCGCGGACAGGAGTCGAGGGCCCTTGACCTCGGTCGAGCCGCCCTGGCCCGCCGAGCTCCTCGACCTCATCGAGGTGACGGCAGCGAAGCCCGAGCGCTCGATCGAGCAAATCGTGCGCGCGCGTTTGCCGAGCGCCGCCGACGCGGACGCCGAGCGCGACCTGCTCGTCGAGGCCATGTCGGCGCGGGTGCTCGGCGAGGTCTTGTCGGAGGGGCTCCTGCTCCCGGATCGAGCCTTGCGCCAGGGAGATCGCAATTATGCGTATACAGGCGCCTACATGATGCTCCGCGTGCCGGACGAGGCGAACCCGACGGGGGAGGGGTGGGAGCGTTCGGCGGAGCTGGCCATTCGTTGCATGCTCGCGATTTCCGCAGGCGACAATGGTGTCTTCGACCGGGTCCTGCCAGGCGAGATGCCGGACGCATGGCGCGCGCGGCTGCAATCTGCGGCGCATCATCTGGAGGAGATCGCCCGCGGAGAGGGACCTGCCGCTCCCCCCGTCGGGCCAGGCATGCGGATCGTCGACGCCATCGGAAAGCAATGGGAGAGACTCTTCGCGCGCCACGCGAGCGCGAGCGGCGCGCTCTCGCAGGCCTGCCGTGACGCGCTCGTACGCCATTATCGGGCCAATGCGCTCGAACGCGCGCCGGATGTCGTCGACAATCCCCTCGTGCGCCGGCTCGGGCTCGGCGGACCTCCGCGGCAGGAGGCGACCGCGGACATCGAAGCGAGGTATGCGTCCAGGGCGCCTGGCCCCGTCGGCGAACGAATTCGGCGCCTCGTGCACGAGCACGCGAGCGATCCAGCGCGCTTCGCCGAGCAGCAGCGCGAGCTTCGATTCCTGCTGCACATCGTGGACACGGCGCCCACCATTGCCGTGGAGGTCTTGTTCCTCTTCTGCGGGCTCGCGACGCCCGCAGAGCACGTCCACGAGATGCGCCTGCGAGCCTTGATCGAGGTCGGGCAGCTCGCCGACCATACCTTCAGGTTGGCGAACGACCTCGCCAGCCTGAGCATGAATGGGGGCGATCGAGATACCGGCAAGGAGAGCTGCCTGTCGATTCTGATCCCCAAGGGCGTTTCGACCTCGACGGGCGCAGCGGCCCTGGAACGTGCACGGGCGCTCGGAGAGAAGTACCTCGCATGGCTCGAGGAGCATCTGGGGCACGCGATGGCGAGGCTCGCGCCCCAGTGGCCCTCCATGGCGGAAAAGATGATGCGAGCCGTTCACGTGGGCCGAGGCGTGTACCGGCGCGGGCACTACACGACCCTGTCGTCGGAGGAGATGCTCGCGCTCATCGGCGAGGTGAGTCGAGCGCGGCCCCGACTCGATCCTTCAGCAAATGCGCTCTCTGCGCGGGGCTCGTCCGCGTCCCCTGTGAATACTTTGCTTCCTCTCACGGGAACCGGGTAGATTGGCGAGACGAGGAGCATCATGGACGAGCGTCAAGCTTTGCATCGTGCTGCGCAGATGTTATCGAAGGTCGCCGCGGGAAACGATCCCGCGGTGATCCTCGACGCCCTCGCGCAGTGCGTCCCTGCCGTGGCAGGCCTGCTCTCGGTGGTACGCAACGACGCACCGCAGATCCTCATCAGCCACGCGATCCGTTTGCCCACGGAGCTCCTCGAAGGGTGGATGCGCACGCGCTCTGAGCACCTCGAACCCGCGCTCCGCCTCGTCCTCGATGCGAGCCCCGGCGGCTTCTGGCGCGACGCGGATACCATCGCGGGGCCTCTGCGTGACGGCCTGGAAGTGCTCCACGCCCTCGACGACTTCGGGCTCGGGGAGGGAGCCGGCTACAAGGTGCATCAGCGGGTGGTTCCCGGCCGCGGGACGGAGCACGTCATGCTGGCGCTGCTCACGGAGAGAGGCACGCAATTCCCGAGGACCGCAGCCGCGATGATGGAGGCATTGGCCACCGACGTGCGGGACGCCGTCCATCGAGCCAGTTTGCCTCTGGTGGCGTCGCGCTCGATCCTGTCGCAGATCACAGAAGAACAGGCGATTGGGTACATCTGCATCAACCGAAGGAATGGCGCGGTTCTGGAGGTGAACCAGCGTGCGTTCGACCTGATCGCCAAATACCACGCCGGCGGGGTCCCCAGGAGCCGCAGCGCTTTGCTCGATTTCGCGGACTCCGCGCGAAACGTCACGGCCAGGCGCTCCTCCTGGCAAATCGTTCATCGCACCGGTGTTTCCGTGCTCGAGGTGCACGTGCACGCGCTCGCCAAACAAACGCACGAGCTTCACGAGGATGTACACCTCCTGTCGATGCACGAGTGGATCCTGCCGAGCGTCTTGCGCGCTCCCCGCGCCGCAAGCTCACCCATTCTCGATGCACTCCCCCCGCGCAAGCGTGAGATTGCCCTCCTTCTGGCGGGCTCCAGCCTTTCTTACAAGGAGATCGCCGACCGTCTGGGCATCAGCCCAGGTACGGTCCGTGCACACGTTCAGAACATCTACCGCTCGCTCGGCGTGCATTCCCGCCCGGAGCTCACGAAGCTCCTGAACGATGAGCAACCTGCCCCTGACGAGGAGGATCGATGAATCGAAACGACGACGACTCGACGAATACGATGGTGCCGTCGCCGAACGGCTTGACGTTACGATCCAACAAGATCCGCATCGAAGTGGTCCAGGGGCCCCAGGCCGGGGAGACCCACGAACTCCCGGGCCCCGAAATCAGGATAGGCAGCGGCGCCGATTGTGATTTCAAGGTCAAGGACCCGACCGTGAGCCGGCACCACCTGACCTTGCGGATCGAGCGAAACAAGATCCGAATCCTGGACGCCGGGAGCCTCAATGGGACCAACGTCGACGGCGTTCATGTGCGGGATGGTTATGCACGCCCGGATTCACGTATCACGATTGGGAAGACTGTATTCCGACTTTTGATGCTGAACATGATCATCGAGCTGCCTCTCTTCCAGGGTGAATGCTTCGGGCAGATGCTCGGCAGGAGCACCGCGATGCGGGCCGTATTTTCCGTGCTAGAGCGCGCGGCGGACACCGACGCCACAGTGCTGATCGAGGGAGAAACGGGGACGGGGAAGGAGGTGGCCGCGCGGGCGATTCATGAGGCCAGCCCGCGGTCCAAGGGACCCTTCGTCGTGCTCGACTGCTCGGCCATCTCTCCGGAGCTCGCGGAGAGCGAGCTCTTCGGGCACGTCAAGGGCTCGTTCACCGGCGCGACGATGGATAGGCCTGGAATCTTCGAGGAGGCCGACGGAGGCACGGTCTTCCTGGACGAGATCGGGGAGCTCCCGCATGGCCTGCAACCGAAGCTCTTGCGGGCGCTCGAGCGCATGGAGGTGCGTCGCGTGGGAGCGAATCGGCCGAAGCAATTCGACGTGCGCGTCGTCGCCGCCACGAACCGGCCGCTGGCCCGCGCCGTCGACCTCGGTGTGTTCCGCGAGGACCTGTATTATCGGCTCGCCGTGGTTCCGGTGCGTCTTCCGCCGCTCTCGGAGCGCTCCGAGGACATCCCCATGCTCGTTCGCCATTTCGAGAAGGAGCTCTCGAAGCGCATGCGGTCCACGCATCCGCTCTCGCAGGAGGTCGTCGACAGGTTTTCCGGTTTGACGTGGAACGGGAACGTGCGCGAGCTTCGCAACGCCGTGGCGCGCGCCCTCGCGTTCGGGGCCGGGGAAGGGCAAAAAAACCACGAAACGTGGGAGCCGGATGTGCAGTCGCTCGGCATTCGCCTGGACGACCCGCTGCTTCACGGCCGCGACCGCGTGGCCCAGGCCTACGAAAAGCACTACCTGAGGCTGATGCTCCAGAAGACGGACGGCAATGTATCTCGCGCAGCGGAGCTCGCCGGCGTCGGGCGGAAATTCGTACAGATGGCGATGAAGCGGTACGGGCTTCGCGGCGAGCTCGACCCCTGATGTAGCGGGCGAGGCTCGCGTGTGCGCGCAGGCGACGCCGGAGGTGCTTCCTGTCCGACTACGCGCTCTCGCTGGGCATGGCCGTGCCCGCGGCATACCCATCGACGAACTCTTGTAGCTTCCGCATCTGGTACGTCCGCACGAGCCCCCGGAGCTGTTCGAGCCACGGGCCGAGCCGCGGATCGTCCTGCTCCATCCGCGCCGCTTCCGCCACCACGTTCCGGACCCGCCCCGAGGTCACCAGCCGCGAGAGAAGGGCGAGCTCCTTGGCGGAAGGCGGCACCAGCGGTCCCTTCTCCCGCGCCGCCGGGACCGGGTCCTTCTCCTCGGCATGAATCCATTCGACGCCGAGGAACCGCTGGATCTTCTCGAAAAGCGCGCTCGCTTGCACGGGTTTGTGCAAGGCATCGTTCCAACCGGCGCGGACGCCATCCTGCTTTTCAACGCCGGAGACGTTCGCCGACGAGATCAAAATCACGACCTCGCCGAGCTCGGGCATCTGCCGCAGCCGGCGCGTGGCTTCACGGCCGTCCATGCCCGGCATGGCCAGGTCCATCAAAATGAGGCCTGGCCTCCGCTCCATCGCCAGCCGCAGCGCCGCCTCGCCGTTTTCGGCCTCGACCACCTCGAAGCCGATCGGGACCAGCAGATCACTCACCAGGGCACGGTTGTGCGGATTGTCGTCCACGACGAGGATTGTGCGGCGCTCGCCTCGATAGCCCGTGATGGTATCCCACCCGAGGACCTTGTCGGCGCTCGCGGCCGCGGGCCCCTCCGCGAGCGGGAGCGTCACCGTGAAGGCGCTGCCTCGGCCGAGCTCACTCTCGACCTCGATCGTGCCGCCCATCTGGTCGACGATCCTCTTCGTGATGGCGAGGCCGAGCCCGGTGCCGGCGCCTTTCGCCTTGTGATCGCCGACCTGCTCGAAAGGATCAAAGATACGCGAGAGGTGCTCCGAGGCAATGCCAGGGCCCGTATCCTCGACCCGGAACCAGAGCTTGCTCCCTTCCTCGGGGCCACGCTTCAGCTCGTCGACGACGAGGCGGACGTTTCCTCGCTCCGTGAACTTGATGGCATTGCTCAAGAGGTTCAAGAGCACCTGCGTCAGACGTTTCTCGTCGCCGTAGATCACCGACGTCGCGTCGCCGCGAATCTCTCGGGTGAAGGCAATGTCTTTCTGGTCGGCGCGCACGCGACACAAATCCACCACCGTGTCCACCCAGGCGCTGAGGTCGAACTTCTTCGGAACGAGCTCCATTTTGCCCGCCTCGATTTTCGCGAGGTCCAGCAAGTCTTCCAGCAAGGAAAGGAGGTGCTCGCCCGATTTCTTGATGGTTTGCACGCCATCCCGGCTCTTCGCGGAGAGCTCTGGCGCGCGCGCGAGGACCTGCGCATACCCGAGGATGCCGTTGAGCGGCGTGCGCAGCTCGTGGCTCATGCTCGAAAGGAAATCGCTCTTTGCGCGGTTCGCCCGGTCGGCCGCCTCCTTGGCGATCCGAAGCTCGGCCGTGCGCTCCTTGATCTTGGCCTCCAGGTCCCGGTACAACATGGCATTCTCGACGGCGATGGCCGCCTGCGAGGCCAGCACCGACAAGAACTCCACGCGCGCAGGCGGGAATGCCGATGGCACGTCGCGGTGCTCGAGGTACAAGACGCCCACGAGATGGCCCCTGTGTGTCAAGGGCAGGGCCAAAAGCGCGAGCACCGCGCGCGACGCGAGGTAGGGATCGCTGGCGAAGCGCGCCTCGTTCCTCGCATCACCTGTCACCACCGGCTCGCCCGTGCGGGCCGCATACTGCACCACGGTCGCCGGTACGTCGTGGCAGTTCCCGAGCGGCTCCGATAACCCCGTCTCGATACGAGCCCCCTCCACCGACAGCCGCGCCACGACGGAGAGCGCTTCCCCTTCGCTGAGCACGAGGGCGCCGCGCTGCGCGCCCGCATTCTCCAGCAACAGCCCCATCAGCCGGCCCACCACGCGCTCCGGGTCGAGCTCGCTCGAAAGCGCCTGCGCCGCGCGCACCGCCGTGTTCACGTCGAAATTCGCGCCCGCGGTGGAGGTCGTGGTGGTCGCCGTCGCCATGGCCGTGCGCTCGGCAGCCGACGCGAGCATGGGCGCCTTGAGCAAGGTAGGATATTTCGCGCTCAGATGGGCGACCACGTTGACGGCGCCCCAGCGTGCATAGGCGTCGCGCGCCTCGCGCAGGTAGAAAGCACCGATATGGCCCTTGCCCGTTTGCAGCCGGAACTCGGCGGCAAGCTGTGTCGAGAGAGCCTCGATGTGCAGGAAGCGATGCTCGCGCGAAAGCTCGATGGCCTCGTCGTACTTGACGATCGCCTCTTCGGTCTTGCCGAGGATACGGGCGTATTCGGCCTCGACGAGGCGCAGCTTGTGGAGGAAGTTCGACGCGCAGCCCTCCGCGAAATAACGCAGCCGCTCGAGGCCGTGCTCGATGTGCTCCCGCAGCCGCGCCTGCTCCTCGGCGCCGGCGGCGTCATGCCAGCATTTCGCCGCCGAAAGCGCGAGGAAGAGCGGGACATCCGTCACCGGCGGCATGCCGAGGATGTCGGCTCGATATTGGTCGGCCTCCCGCGCCCGCAAAAGCGCTCGCTCCCACCTGCCGGTGGCGCAGAACAGATAGGCTTCCAGGGTACGAGCGAGCCCTCCCGTGAACCCATCCCCGTCGGCCAGGAGGGAACGCGAACCGCGCAACAAGGGCTCGTCCTGCAGGAGTTTTGGGGCGCCGTCCGAGGTCATCAGCACCTCGCAAAAGGACGCGACCGTCTCGTAGTGGTGCCTGCCGACAGCGTCTCCCGAGCGCTGCACGAGATCCCAACGAGCCTTGACCTGCGCGTCGACCTGGCCCAGCGGCTGGCCACGCCAGACGCGGTGATAAAACAGCTCGGCCAGGAGGCCCCAGCTCGTGCCCTGGAACGAACCGATTTTCAAGCCAGCCGCGATGGCTCGTTCGTAAAGGGCAGCCGTCTCGTCGACCGGCCGGGAATAGACCATGTAAATGCCATGGAGCACCAGGCATTCGGGGAGCATCGGGGACCCCACGCGCTCTGCGGCACGCACCCCAGGCTCGACCCAGCGCAAGACGCGGCGAGACATGCCCGTGGCCACCGACCACACATTGGCGAAGCTGCAGATCATGAGGGTGGCCGCCGGCGTGAGGGACGCCCGTCGCACCGCCTCGGAGACCAGGCGGACGATGATGAGCGTGTAAAGCATCGGCCGGCCGGCGTAGATCGAGCAGAGCTGCGCCTGCGTCATCAGCGCATCGATGAGCCGGTGCTCCAGGGACCACTCGGGCGGCATTTGATCAAACGCGCCGAGGTCCTGCTCCAGCCATCGATCGAGCGCGGCCGACTCCGCGACGAGCGCCGGCTGACACGCAGCGTCCGTGTCGGGGAAGGTCAACCCCCGCTCCGCGAGCGCCGCGATACCAAGCCCGAGTCCCCGCGTATACTGGCCCGTCGCCAGGCAGCAGCGGACGCGGATCTCCTGCGCCGACAGCCAAGGCACCGCCGCAAGAGGCCGCGCGAGCAAGTCGAGGGCACGCGCTTCGACGTCGTCGAAATCGCGCAAGAGATAGGCCGCCTCCAGCCGCTCCAGGGCAATCTCCACCGACAGCGCTCGCTCTTCCTCGGCGGCTCGCTCGCCGAGGAGCGTCTGCGCGGTCTCCAGCAGGCTGGCCATCAATCGGTAGGAGCTCGCCGCTTTCGCGACGCGCGCGGCCTCCAGGTTCATCCGCGAAACGTCCTTGCGCTCCTCCGCGGCCGTGATCCGCGCCGAACCCTGGTTCATGTGCCGCGCGAGCTCGAGGAGCTGCTGCGCCGTGCCCCCTTCGGCGCGATAGCGCGCCCAGAGCCGCCGGCCAATCTCGAGGTGCGCGAGGACGCGCTGCTCCGGCGAGATCCGCTCGTAGCTCGCCTGCTGCACGCGGTCGTGCAAGAACCGGTACGACGCATCCAGCGTTCCTGCGCCCACCTCTCCGAGCGCCTGCGCGGGGCGATACGCCCCATCGACCGGCACGACCAGCTCCTCCTGCAGCGCCGGCCATAACGCCGCCGTCACCCGGGCGCGCTCCCACCCGCTCAATCGCTCCAGATCCTGGAGATGGAACGTATGCCCTGCGCACGCCGCGAGCCCCAAAAGCTGCTGCGTCGCCTCCGGCATGTCTCGCACCTTCTCCGTCAAGAGCGCGACCACGTTGTCGGTGACCTGCGCTCTCTCCAGGTCCATTTGATTCCAGCGCCATTCCCCGGTCTCGACATCCCGCACCACGTGCTTCTGCCGGTGCAGGGAGAGGAGCAGTTGCTCCAGGAAGAACGGGTTTCCGCGCGTCTTTTGCCATTGCACGCGCGCGAGCGGGGCCACGCGGCTCGGCTCGCTCTCGAGCGTGCGCGAAAGCCACTTTTGCACCTGCTCTTCCGACAGGGGGCCCACCGTCAGCCTCGATACCTTGGCCTCGCTCGTCTCCGTGGCCTCCACGAGCTTCCACAACGGATGCTCGGGAGGCGTCTCGTTGTCCCGGTAGGCTGCGATTACCAGCAGCGACTTGCGCTCCACGTCCGTCAGCAGCGTCTGCAGGATGATCAGCGTGGCGCTGTCGGCCCACTGCATGTCGTCCAGAAACATGACGAGCGGTGGGTTCGGCGTCGTGACGGCACGAACGAAGTTCAGCCACGTCAGCTTCTGCCGATTGAGGACCTGCTCGCCCTCCACGGGCGGCACCGGCGGCAACTTGCCCATGACGAGGTCGAGCTCCGGCACCACATCCGCAATCAGCCGCGCGTTGTCCCCGACCTCGTTCCGGATCCGCGCCTGCCAGGTCTCGAGGACCGACTTCGGGCTGGAGAGCCATTGACGCATCAGCCCCCCGAAGGCTTGCGCGATCGCCGCGTACGGCGTTGACCGCGCGAGCTGGTCGTGTTTGCCTGCAATCAGGAGGCCACGCCCGGCCTTCGCGATGTCGTGGTAGACCGTGCGCACCAGCGCCGTTTTGCCAATGCCCGACGGCCCGCCGACGAGCAAGAGCTCCGCCGTGCCCCGCGCAACCCGGGCAAACGACTCGCCGACCCGCTCGACGTCCTTCTCTCGCCCCACGAGCACCTGCGGCAATCGCAGCTTCCGTGAGAAGTCCTTCTTTCCAAGCGCGAGGGGCTCCACCGTGCCCCGCTCGTGCAACATGCGGAGCGCCTCCTCCAGATCCTCCGCCACGCCCCTGGCGGTCTGGTAGCGCCGCTCGGGATCCTTCGCGAGGAGCTTCGATACGATCGCCGACACGGCGCTCGGCACCTCCGGCGCGATCGTATCGAGCGGAGGCGGCGTCTTGGCCAGGTGCGCGTGCACCAGCGAAAGCGGATCGCGGTCCGTGAAGGGCCGTCGCCCCGAGAGGACCTCGAAAAGCGTCACGCCCAGCGAATAGAGATCCGTGCGTGTATCGAGCGCGCGCGCCGTGCGCCCCGTTTGCTCCGGCGAGATGTACGCCAAGGTCCCGTCCAGCGCTTCGGGAATGCTTGCCTCCGTCGCTTCCTGCGACAAGAGCGAGGCGATGCCGAAGTCGAGCAGGGTGACCTGCTCGTACGTTTCATCCACGAGCACGTTCTGCGGTTTGACGTCCTTGTGCATCACCCCGGAGGCATGCACGCCCTCGAGCACCCGGGCCAGGCGTCGCCCGAACCGTAGCGCGGCCGCCACCGGCAAACGGCCCTGCTTGGCGAGCACCTGGTCGACCGAACGGAATCCGGGGTTCTCGAGCACCAGCGCCACCGTGCCGTTCCGCTGCTCGAACGCCTGCACGCGCGCGACGCCGGGCACCGCCGCGAGCTGCCGGAGCACCTGATGCTCGTGGACCAGGCGCCCCATCACGCGCGGGGTCGGCACCTCGGCCACCGGGACCTTGATCACCACCTGCGCGCCCGAGGAACGATTCACCGCGCGATGGACGCGTGTCTCGTTTCCCTCGTAGACGACGTCCCCCAGTTCGTACCCCGCAAGTTCCATCCTCGAACCCCTCCCGTGCGTCTCGTAGAGCGGCACGATATCCGATCGTGCACCATACTAACCTCGGCAGGGCCGCAAACGTCAATGCAATTTTGAAAGAAATTTCACGATGTCGTGTTACGCCAAACCGTGTGTGCACACGATGGAAAACCACTGTCACCAGACCGTCTGTGTACCCGATGGAAAACCACGGTTCATGGACGGTGTGTCATGGGAATGACGCGTAGGCCGTGCATGCACGTTTTTGCAGAACCGGGAACCCCGCGTTTCAGGGCTTGACGTCGCATGCTTGGCCCTTTACTGCCGTGGTAGTTCTTGATAGGGTCCACGCTCATCTCTCCAGGCACACGGGATGGACGATCTGACGCAATTCAATGGTCTCGTGGTCGCGGTCGACGACAACCCCATCAACCTCGACACGCTTCTCGAGGCCTTGTCAGGCGAGCGTCTCGACCTCGCCGTCGCCACGGACGGCAGCATGGCGATGAGCCTGATCGAGCGCGAGCAGCCTGATCTCGTTCTCCTCGACGTCATGTTGCCGGATATCGACGGGTTCGAGGTGTGCAGGCGCCTGAAGGCCAATCCGCAGACCGCCGATACGCAAGTCGTCTTCATGACCTCCTTGAGCAATCGGGAGCACCGGCTGCAGGGGCTGCATGCCGGCGCCGTGGATTATATCAGCAAGCCCTTCGATACCGAGGAGCTGCTCGCGCGCATACGCCCGCACATCGCCGTCCGGCGCATGACGCGGGCGCTGCAGGAAAAGAATACGAGCCTGGAGGCGGAGATTCGGCAGCGCGTCGCCGTCGAGGCCGCGCGCGAGGCGCTCCTCGTCGAGCTCATGACCCGTACCGACGAGCTGCACGAGGCCAAGGAGCGGCTCGAGCGCGAGCTCGTCGAGAAAGGGCGCGCCAATGCGGAGAGGACCGCGCTCCACGAGCAGATCATCGCCGGCCAGCGCACCCGGCTCCTCGAGCTCTCCACGCCGCTCATTCCGATCACGGATCGTATCCTCGTCATGCCGCTCATCGGTACGATGGATACCGACCGGGTCCAGCAGGCCATCGAGACGATGCTCCAGGGCGCCAGCAGCCGCTCCGCCGACTTCATCATCCTCGACATCACGGGCTTGAAGCGCGTGGACGAGAGCGTCGCCAGCATGCTCCTCGCGGCTGCCAGCGGCCTGCGGCTCCTGGGGACGCGCACGGTGATCACCGGGATCCGTTCGGAGGTGGCCCGAACGCTCGTTCATAGCGACGCATCGCTGCAAGGTATCGTCACGAAGGCCACGCTGCAGGACGGCATTGCCGTGGCCATGCAGGCCGCCCGTCATCGAGGATAGGGCGCCTGCGCTGCCGGAGGGGAGCGCGATTTCAGCGGCGCAGCAGCGGCAGCTTGCGCACGCCGGTCATGTTCGGGCTGGGGATGAAATCCGGCGGCGCGTCTGGATCCAGGCGCAGGCCCGGGAAACGCTCCATCAGGATGTTCAACGCGACCCGGCCTTCCAGACGGGCGAGGGGAGCGCCGATGCAAAAATGGATGCCTCGTCCGAAGGCGAGGTGCGGGTTCGGGTCCCGGGACAGGTCGAACACGTTCGGATTCGTGAACTGCCTGGGATCTCGGTTCGCCGCTGCGATCCACACCATGAGCAGCTGATCGGCAGGGATCGTCTTGCCGCCGAGCTCGACCGCGCTCATCGTGACCCGGCCGAGGACCGCGAACGGGCTGAAGAAACGCAGCGATTCCTCGATCGCAGCCGGCACGAGCGACCGGTCCGCGCGCACCCGCGCCCCTTCTTTCGGGTTCGTGTCCAGGCAGAGCACCGTGTTGCCGAGCAGCATGGTCGTGGTGATGTGACCCGCGATCAGCAGGATGTTCGCGAAGTTGGCGACCTCGGTCTCCGTGAGCCGGTCCCCGTCCACTTCGGCCTCGACGAGCTTGGTGAGCAGGTCCTCGCGAGGCTTTCGCCTGCGCTCCGCGGCGTGCGCGCCGAGGTAATCGGTCAGGTTCTTGGTCTGCTCGAGCGCGACCTTGACCATGCGGTCCTGCTCTTCGGAGCGCTTGACGAGGGAGAACTGCAAGGTGTTCTCCAGCATCTTGTCGACCCATTGCTTGAACATGTCGCGGTCGCTGCTGGGCACCCCCAAGAGCTCGGCGATGACGATGACCGGGAGCGGATACGCGAGATCGGCCACGAGCTCCAGCCGGTCCCGCCCGTCCACCGCGTCGAGCAGCTCGTGGGTCAGACGCGCGATCCGCGGCTCGAGGTCCGCGACGACCTTCGGCGTGAAAGCGTGGCTGACGAGACTCCGGAGCTTCTTGTGCTCCGGCGGGTCCATCTGCACCAGGTTGCCCTCGTTGGATTGCCGAATCTCCGGGACCAGGCGCATGGTATCGGACGAGAACAGGCCGGGATCACCGAGGATCCGCAGCGTCTCCGGGTATCCATACACGTTCCACATCCCGAGATCGGGAGCGAACTGGACGGGTTCGTCCGGAATTTGCCCCCGTAGCCAGAACTGCGCTTTGTGAATGCCCCACGTATCGGCCAGCGTCGTCATGGCGTTCCCCTTTCAGTGCGCTTGCGGGCCCGGGATCAGCCGGGCTCGGCGGCGTAGATCCATGTGCGGTAGCAAGTGATGAGTTCATCGAAGATCGCGCAGAGCTCGGCGGCGGCCGCCGCCATCACCTCCTTCCGTGGCTCGTCGGCAGGTTCGAAGGCATGCCGGACGACGTGCGCGAGGGCGTTGGCCCTGGCTTCCACGTCGACACCAACGCTCATGGGGTCGACGGTGCCGAGCAGGTAGAACCCGGCCGACGTGGCCCGCAGCGCATACACGAGGTTCGGGATGTCCGCGCGGAGCAGGCCGTGGCGGGTCAGGATCTCGAAGAACCGGTCGGTTGTGAGCACTTCCTGGCTCCCGACCGTGCCCTCCCGCAGCTTGCCGAGCAATTCGGCGTTTCCGACGACCAGGGCCATCGTGAGCGGCCGCTGATGCACGGCCAGGAACGAGCTCCGCAGGAAGCGGTGGGGCTTGATCTCGGCCAGGTCGCTCCGCAGCCGGTCCCGCATCCCCTCGACGAGGACGATGGATTCACGCCGGAGCAGCGCCTGGAAGAGCTGCTCCTTGGAGCGCCAGTGCAGGTACACCGTGCCTTTGCCGATGTCCGCCTGCTTGGCGATGTCCTCGATGGTCACCTTCCGGTAGCCCATGCGCAGCAGCAGCATGGCCGCGGCGTCGAGGATCCGATCGGCGCGGCTGCTGGCCTGTGGCGGGCGTTGGAACACGGCGCGTTCTTCTCGCTGACCCGTTGACCAGTTTCGAACTTCTGGTCAACGGGTCAAACGAAGGTAGCAGCCTCGGACGCGGCGGCAAGGGAGAAACGGGCGTGCGCTCGTGAGGGGTGCTCGGTGGAAGCCCCCTGACTAGAAGGATTGCACCACCTTGCCCTCGCGCTTCACCTGCACGAGGTGCTTGCCTTCGAAGGCGTAGGCGCGGCTGGTCACGACCTCCGACGGGGTCTGCTTCACCGACTTGTCCTTCTCTTCGCGCGAGAGATCGCCGTAGAACGTGATCTCATCGCCCTTGACGAGCTGCATCGAGGCAGGGAGGTCGGCGAAGGTGACCTCCGCGATGCGGATGCTCGTCTTCGAGCCCACCTTGCAGTCGCGCTTGTAGACGGGGTTGTTGTTGAGGTCGTACGACTCGATGACGCCCGTCGAGCGGCAATCGTAGTTGAACGGCTCGGTCTTGCGCTGCTCGCCGACGACCACGACCTTGCCGCCATCACGCTGGAGCGAGGTGATCGTGTAGGGCCCGGTGTAAAAGAGCTTGGGCGCCTTGGGCTCGCGGTCGAGCGTCCCCGTCTCGAGCCTGGGGACCTTCCATTCTTGCATCGCGAACGCCGCCGCCGACGTCGATTGCAGGCTTTTTAGCTTCTTGTCGACCTCGGCGTGACGCTCGGCCGCGACCGGCCAGCGCGCCGGCGCGTCGCGGCCAGGCTCCCAGCCGCCGATGTCGGGCAGCTTCGGCGTGCGCTGCGTGCCGCTCACCTCGGCGTAGGCGCAAAAGACGTCACGATCGAACGTCTTGTCCTCGGCCCAGGGCCGGCCGAAGCGCGAGAATTTTTCAACTTGATCCCCCACGGGCTTCACGAAATCGGCGAGCGCGTATTCGTGGCCAGTCTCGCGGTGCACCTGGAAGAGGGCGACGCCGATTTCGTAGGGCAGGCCCACCCAGGTCATCGGATGCCCGCCGGGGAGCTTCAGGCCCTTTTGCTCGGCCTCCTTCGCGACGTCGGACAGGAGCGCGTTCAGGCCCGAGGCCTGCTCGTAGTAGTTGCCCTGCTTGCGCAGCGTCTCCAGCCGCGGGCGATGCTTTCCCTCGATGTCGGCCCAGCCCTTGCGATAGTCCTCGTAATCGGCAAAGCATTGCTTTTGCCAGGTGCGGTTGACGGCGCCCTGCGCCAGGGCGTTCGTGAGCTCGATGGTCGAGAGGTCGTTCGACCAGCCGGGGATCCACTCCGGATCGACGTTCCCGCGCTTGAACAGCCCGGTGGTATCGACGCCGGCCTTCTGGAAAAACGCCCTGCCGCTCGCGCGCGTCTGCGTGCAGCAGGTGTAGTCGATGGACTGGTAGAGCTTGAGGAGCTCCTCGTCGGTGGACTTCGGGCCGGCGGCCTTGCCGGAGCTGGAGGTCGCCGACGACTCGCCGGAGCTGGAGGTCGCCGACGGCTCGCCGGACGAAACGGAGGGCAGGCCCCCCACCTTGATGATGCCGCATCCGGCAACGAAGGTGGCGAGCAGCGATGCTAGGAGCGTTCGTGTCATGGTCGATGGTCTTCTGGGGGAAGGGGCGGGCGCAGCCGCGCACACGTCTCCCGCTGCCCGAGGTCGTCCCCCAGCAGCAGGCGCTTGCCCTAGAGGACGGAGAACCCGCGCGCGTTTGCGTTTTTTGTTTGTCCGGTGCTCGCGATTCCGGGGGCTCGCCCTACGAGCGTCCGTCGAGCATGCTCCGGGAGAGTTCGAGCTGGCTCTGGACGAGGAGCAGGATGTTGTCGACTTCACGCCCGCTGAGGCGCAACCGCGCCATCAGGGCGTTGCGCACCCGTCCCATGAGGGTCGCGCGTGTCTTCGCGAGGCTCCGGCTCACGGCGGAGGGCGAGACCCGATAAAGCGCGGCGAGCGCTTCCAGGTTCGCGCCGTCGAGGTAGTACTGCTGCAGCAGCGTCCGCTCCCGCGCGGCGAGCGCGCCCAGGGCGTCGCGCAGGGCGAGCTTGAGCTCGGCGAGCGAGGTGCGCTTCAGGTGCGACAGCTCCGGATGGTCGGCGGGGACCTCGATGGCGTCGAGCAGCTCGTCCTCGACGGGGATCTCGCGCGCGGCGCGCAGAGCGTCGATGCTGGCACGCACGGCCACGGCCCGGAGCCACCGGCGCAGCTCCCCACGGCCACCGTACTCGCGGATCTTCGGCCCGGTGCCAGGCTCCCCGACGAAGAGCTTTTGCCGGAGCACCTGCAGGATGTCGTCCGCGTGGCTGCCGGATCGATCGACCTGCTGGATCGCGGCCGTGAGATCCGGGACGTAGGACCGCTCGAACGCCGCGAGCGCCGCGCGGTCGCCCCGCTCGCAAGCACAAGCGAGGTAGAGGTCGCCGAGGCGCAACGTGCCGAGCGTCCGTTCGAGCGTCTCCACGTCCCCCGCAGGGAGCCGCGCCGAGAGCCAGCGCACGAAGGCCTCCGCGGGCACATCGATCTCCGGCCACGGGGCCCGCGCGGACGCGACGGATCGCTCCAGGAACCCCTCCAGCGCGTCCTCGGCCTCGTGCCGCGCCGCCCCTTGCCCGCTTTCCTGCTCCAGGAAGACCTCCGCGAGACGGCAAGATGGGGCAGTCACGCGCGGACTTTACCGGATTCACACGACCCCTGTACAGTCACGCGTGCTTCCATGGCGCGCGCTTCCACGAAGCACGGCGTCGTGCACGGCAACGGCATCGGATGAGCTGCCTGAGTGACAACACGGTCGCCGAGTTCGCGGAGGGTCTGCTCGAGACCAGCGCGGCCGAGCGGGTCGAGCGGCACGTCGCTTCTTGCGTGACCTGCCGGAAGCTCTTGTCCGAGCTGGCCAAGCAGATCTCCGTGCTCGGATTGCCCGGTCACGCGGCGAGCGCCACGGACGAGTTGCGCGCCGGACAGGAGGGCAGGGCGACCCCACGAACCAGGGCCCTGGCTGCCGGGGCGGCGCCGACCGGGGAGCTCGCGCGGGGCGCGATCCTCGGGCGGTACATGATCCTGGAGACGCTGGGGGCCGGGGGAATGGGCGTGGTGTTCGCCGCCTACGACCCCGAGCTCGACCGGAAGGTCGCGCTCAAGATCCTGCGGCAGGAGATCCTGCAGCGAGCCCCGGGCGCCGAGCTCCGGCTCATGCGCGAGGCGCAGGCCATGGCGCGGATCTCCCACCCGAACGTGCTGGCCATCCACGACGTGGGCACGCTCGGGGAGGGGCTGTTCTTCGCCATGGAGTACGTCGACGGCTCCACGCTCGCCGGATGGCTGTCGCAGAAGGAGCGCTCGTGGCGCGAGATCCTCGACCTCTTCGAACAGGCGGGCAGGGGGCTCGCGGCGGCGCACGCCGCGGGGCTGGTGCACCGCGATTTCAAGCCGGAGAACGTCCTCGTCGCCCGGGACGGGCGCGTTCGCGTCGCCGATTTCGGCCTGGCGCGCGCCCTCGCCGCGCCCCCGTCGCCCCCGGAGGACGTGCCAGAGGCACGAGAGGACGGCGAGGGCCTCGCGTCGTTGACCCGTTCGGGCGCCGTCCTGGGGACACCTGCCTACATGGCGCCGGAGCAATTCGAGGGCGTCTCCGTCGACGCGCAGGCCGACCAATTCAGCTTCTGCCTCGCACTCTTCGAGGCGCTCTACGGCGAACGGCCCTTCTCCGTGAACACGCGCGAGACGGTCCTGAGCGAGGCGCCTTCCGGAAGGTTACAACGGCCGAAAGCCGTGCCCGGCGTACCCGCGCGTGTGCTGCGCGCGCTCGAACGGGGCCTCCGGCCCTCGCCGGACGAGCGCTTCCCGTCCATGGCCGCGCTTCTCTCTGCGCTCATGCAAGACGAGCAGCGCACCTTCCGGAACCGCGTGCTCGGCGCGCTCGCCGTGGCGGCGATCGGAGGCGTGGGGGTCTTCGGCGCGCTGCGCGCCGCCCAGCCGAACGCGCCGCTCTGCAGCGGGGCGCCGGAGAAGTTCGCCGGCGTATGGGGAGAGCCGCAAAAACAAGCGATCCGCGAGCGATTCCTCGCGACGGAGCTCCCGTACGCGAAGGACGCGTGGCTCGGCATCGAGCAGGCGCTCGATGCCTACGGGCGAGGGTGGTCGACGATGCACACCGAGGCGTGCGAGGCGACGCGTCTGCGCGGCGATCAGTCCGACGAGGTGCTCTCGCTGCGCATGCTTTGCCTCGATCGGCGACTCGAAGAGGTGCGCGCGCTTGCGGGCGTGCTCGAGACGAGCGGCAAGGACCAGGTGGCGAAGGCCCCCGAGGCCGCCAAATCGCTCGGCGACGTCTCGGTGTGCGCCGACGTCGAGGGGCTCCGGTCTCCGGTGCGCCTGCCCGAGCGCCAGGCGGCGGCGGACGAGGCCCGAGAGATTCGCGCGCAGGTCGCTCGGGCCTCGGCCCTGTCCGCCGTCGGCAGATACCAGGAGGGCCTCTCCATCGCCGAGGCGACGGTCACACGCGCGCAGACCCTCGCGCACGCGCCGACCGAGGCCGAGGCGCTCACGACGCTGGCCGATCTGCAGAGCGCCGCCGGTGAGCCCAAGGCGGCCGAGGCGTCGCTCCGGCGCGCGTTCTCCGCGGCCCAGGCGGGACACGACGACCGTGCGGCGGCGCAGGCGGCCATCCAGCTCGTGGACGTCGTGGGCGCGCAGCTCCGCCGCTTCGACGAAGGCCTTCACTGGGCCTGGCTCGCCGAGGCGGTGCTCCGCAGGGGCAAAGAGGACGAGGGCCTCCTGGCCCAGCTCCACGAAAACCGGGGGGATGTCCATCTGACGCAGGCCGATCACGCCCGCGCCGGGGAGCAATACACGCGCTCGCTCGAACTGTGGCAACGCGTGGTCGGGCCGCAGCACCTGCGGGTGGCCACGGAGCAGTACAACCTGGGTCAGGTGGCGATATGGCGGGGCGACATGGCCGAGGCCATGGAGCAGACCCGCCGCGCGAGCGAGCAACTCGAGGCCATCCTCGGCCCGCATCACCCGAAGGTCGCGTTCGTCTTGTCCGGGCTTGCGACGGCGCATTTCAACGAGGGGCATCACGTCGAGGCGCTCGCGGTCTACAAAAAGTCGCTCGCGATCCAGCGAGCGGCGCTCGGCCCCGAGCACGTCCACGTCGCGCGCACGCTGCTCGGCATGGGCCACGCGCTCTCGGCGCTGCACGAGAATACCCAGGCGCTCGCCGCCTACCAGGAGGCGCTTTTGATCTTCGAGAAAGACCAAAGCACGCTCCCCCTTTCCGCGGAGGTGCTCCTGGGAATCTCCTGCACGCAAGTGGACGCGGGCCGCCTGGAGGAGGCGCTCGCCGCGAGCGAGAGGGCGCTTTTGGCCTTCGAGCAGGTCTTCGGGCCCGAGCACGACCAGGTGGCCGCGGCCCTCAACAACATGGGCGATGTCCTCTTGGAGCTCGGGAGGTCGGAGGAGGCCGGCGCGCGTTTCACCCGCGCGCAGAAGATGTGGGAGAAGGTCAACGGCCCCGAGGATTTCCAGATCGGCATCGCGCTCACGGGGCGGGGCACGGTGGAGCGGCGGATGGGACGCGCTGTGCAGGCGGTATCCCTGCTCGAACAGGCG
The DNA here is from genome assembly GCF_028369105.1 of Polyangium mundeleinium. Taxonomy (NCBI): domain Bacteria; kingdom Pseudomonadati; phylum Myxococcota; order Polyangiales; family Polyangiaceae; genus Polyangium; species Polyangium mundeleinium. Next base: position 6,532,532 of record NZ_JAQNDO010000001.1, read on the forward strand.
GTGGAGAACCTCGAGAAATTCGACGGCAATCCTGTGTTTCTCGCCCTCGCGCGCTTCGAGCTCGCCCAGGCGCTCTGGGACGGCGAAAAGGCGCGCGACCGCGCCAAGCAGCTCGCGACCCAGGCCGAGCAGGCGCTCGCGAGCATGAATGAGGCTGAGGCGAAGGAGCTTGTGCGGGTCCGGGGGTGGCTTTCACGCGTGGCAGGCACCCACAGGACCGGGGAGCGCTGAAGGAGCATTGAGCATGTCCGCAACCACGGGTTCGGCAGCTCGGACAGCTTCCATCGAGCCTATTTCGTCCCGCACGGTGCTGCCTATACTTTGGAGGTGACTCCAAAGCGGGTGAGCGCGAGCCAGCTCGAGGTCGAGCCCCCGTATCCGCCGCTCACGTTGCTCGAACGCGTCCCTGGCCCGACGATCGGGGCTGGTTCGCTGTTCCAGGGTCGTTACGAGATCGTATCCAAGCTGGGCAAGGGAGGGTTCGGCACCGTCTACAAGGCGCGCCAGGTCGCGACCAGCCAGCTCGTCGCGGTCAAGGTCATGCACGCCGGCATGGCAGACGACCACGACCGGCGTGTCGCACGCTTCCAGCGCGAGATACGGCTTTGCGCCCGGCTGCACCATCCCAACATCGTCCGGCTCATCGACTCCGGCCGTACGGCGAAGGGGCTGCTCTACACCGTCTTCGAATTCGTGCCGGGTGAGAACCTCGCGGACCTCCTCGCCAGGGAGGGCCCTCTCGATCCACGCGAGGCCAGGCACCTCATGCTCCAGGTCCTGGATGCGCTCAGTTGCGCCCATGCACAAGGGGTCGTTCATCGGGACATCAAGCCAGCGAACATCATGGTGGTCCCGACCGGGGCGCGACGAAATGCCATGGTGCTCGACTTCGGCATCGGCGCGCTCGTCGACGCAATGGCGGGGCCTTGCCCGAGCAGGACGGCCACCCCCCAGGAAGTCCTGTGCACGCCCGAATATGCGGCTCCAGAGCAAATCGAGGCGACGCGGCCGACACCTCGCTCCGACCTCTACGCCTGGGGGCTTGTCTTCCTGGAGAGTCTCACGGGCAAGCCGGTCATCACCGGCGGCTCCTTGCAAGAGGTCCTCTTCAAGCAGATGAGCAGCACACCTCCCCCCATTCCCAGGCCGCTTTGGGGCCACCCCCTCGGCGAGCTCCTCCAACAGGCGACCGTGAAGGACGTCCGCAAGCGCAATGTCGACGCCGAGGGGCTCTTCTGGAAGCTCCAGGCCTGCGACGTCCACGCGCTGCGGCGGGAGTCCTTCCTCGCGTCCGCCGCCGGGCACGCGCAGCAGCCGGCGACGACCTTACCCCTGCGGCCCCGGTCCCAGGGTCACGGCCTTGCGCTTGTCCCGTCGAGGCACTCCCCCAAAGCCGAGCGGCGGCAGCTCACGGCCCTCTGTTATGGCCTGACGGCGCTCGGCCCAGGCCCCGCGTCCATCGATATCGAGGAGGTCGAAGAGCTCATCAGCCGGGAGCAGGTACGATGCGCCGACCTCGTGCGCCACCACCATGGGCGCTTCGCCGGTGCGCTCGGCGAGGAGGTGTTGAGCTACTTCGGCTGCAATGCGGGCCCGGAAGAGGGCGCCCTCGCCGCGGGTCGCGCCGCGCTGGAGCTTCTGGCGAGGGTGCGCAGCCAGAGCCACCGGCTCGAGGCCGAGCGAGGGATCCGCCTCGAGATTCGGATCGGCCTGCATACCGGCCTCGTGGGGAACCGCGACATGCGCGGCCCGGCGTACGCGCTCGGGACCACGCCCGGGATCGCCGCGCGCCTGAGCGCGCTCGCGGCCGCCGACACCATCGTCCTCAGCAGCACGACCTCTCGGCTCCTGGAAGCCCATTTCGCGCTCGTACGCGGCGGAGCGTTGCCCGTCGAGGGGCTCGACCGCCCCGTCGAGGTCTTCCTCTTGCGAGGCGAGCAGACAGGCTGTTAGACCTATCTACCATCGCGACAACCTGCGAAAAACCAGACGGTTCCGCGGAGCCGCCTCGGCTTCCATCGTCGAAAACGGCGGCCGGCCGTCCGGAACAGGGCCCCCCATTCTCGGCGTGAGGGGTGCGCCCCGGCCTCGCGGGGGCCACGATTTCTGTTAAGCTCCCGCAGTTCCGATTTCGCTCGCGGGGCGCCTCCGCGCGTCCCAGGCCGCTTTCTTTGGTCAGCCATCTGCGATGGATGTGCGACATGAACAGAGTGTTGCGATTCGCACCGCACGTACGCCCAGCGCTCCTGGGCCCGGATTGCCTCGCGCTCCTCGGGGAGCATGACGAAACGATCCTCCAGGGACGCCTTTACGCGCTGGTCGCGCCCCTCGTGGACGGCATACGCACGAATGCGGAGATCATCGCGGCCCTCCGGGGAAAGGCCACCGCGCCCGAGGTGTATTACACGATCACGCTGCTGGAGCGGAGCGGTCACCTCGCCCCGGCCTCGCTCGCTCCTCCCGCCGAGGAGGCCTTCTGGCGTTCGCTCGGGGTCACGGGGGACGCCGCGGCGGGGCGCCACGCGGGAATGCCCGTGACGGTCGAGGCGCTCGCGGGATTGGATTCGGCATTCTTCTGTGAATCGCTCCGGGCGGCCGGGGTGAGGGTCGAGCCCGGGGCAGGGCTGCGGATCGTCCTCGTCGGGGATTACCTCGCGCCCGAGCTCGGGGAGATGCATCGGCAGGCCCTCGCGGAAGGCTTTTGCTGGATGCCCGTGAAGCCGTCCGGGGCAGCACCCTGGATGGGGCCCATGTTCCACCCAGGTGGTCCCTGCTGGGATTGTCTTGCCTTCCGGATCCGCGCGCATCGCCCGGTCCAGACCTTCCTGCAGCGGAACGCCACACGGGAGCAATCGTCCCTTCCGCGACCCGCAAGCTCCGCCGGGCTGGCCGTGGCCCACGGCCTCGCAGCGCTCGTGATCGCGAGGTGGATCGCAGGCGGCGCGTGGGCTGAAATCGAACATCACGTCCTCGTCCTCGATTTCGAGCGCCTCGCGCTCGAAAAACACACCGTGCAGCGGCGCCCGCAATGCCCGACCTGCGGAGACCCGGGGCTCGTGAAGCGGCGCGCCGCGCAGCCGCCGATACTCGAGCGCCGCGCGCGCCTGGCCGCCCAGGAGGGGGGCAGCCGCGTGATCTCCCCGGAGGAGACCTTCGCGCAGTATCGGCACTTGATCAGCCCCGTGACCGGTGTCCTTTCGAGCGTTGAGCCCGTCGCCGGGCGTGATGGCCCGCCGTGGTTCGTCCAAGGTGCGCGTTATCCCATGGTGCCGGCGGCCGACGCGCGGAATCGGACGGACTTTCATGCCATGGCCGGCGGCAAGGGCCGCAGCGCCGCGCAGGCACGGACGAGCGCGCTTTGCGAGGGAATCGAGCGGGTGAGCGCCCTTTACCAGGGGGACGAGCCCACGCTCCGTGCCCGCCTGGCCGAGCTGGGTGACGAGGGCGTCCACCCGCACGCTCTCCAATGCTTCAGCGAATCCCAGTACCGGACGCGCGACGCCTGGAACACCTCCGCGCGAAGCCACAAATGGCATGTGCCGCTGCCCTTCGACGAGCGGCGCGTGATCGACTGGACACCCGTCTGGTCCCTCGCGACGCAGCAGCGGCGATACCTGCCGACGGCGTATTGTTATGCACAAGTCCCGGTCGCTCCCGAGGAGCGATTCTGCGTGTACAGCGCCAATGGCCACGCCTCCGGCAATTGCCTCGAGGAAGCCATCCTGCACGGCTTCTTCGAGCTCATCGAGCGCGATGCCGTGGCCCTTTGGTGGTACAACCGGCTGCGCCGACCCGGGGTCGATCTGGCGAGCTTCGACGACCCCTATTTCGACGAACTCGAAACCACGTATCGTTCGCTGGGCCTGTCGCTCCGGCTCCTCGACATCACGAGCGACCTCGGGATTCCGGTCCTCGTCGCGCTGGCGCCGGGGAGGGAAGAAGGGCAGCTTCATGCCGGCTTCGGCTGTCACCTCGACGTCCACGTGGCCGCGCAGCGCGCCCTCACCGAGCTGAACCAGGCGTACGACCCCGCGGGCCATTTCCCCCCGCTCCTCGACGTACGAACGCTCGAAGACCGGAGCTTTTTGACCCCCGCCGAGCACACGCTCCCCCGGACCTGTTCCCGGGCCCCGCGCCTCCGCGAGGGGAACGACCTCGCCGAGGACGTCCGCGCATGCGTGAATCTCGCGACCCGCGCCAACCTCGACATGCTCGTGCTCGACCAAACCCGGCCCGACATCGGCCTTTGCGTCGCCAAGGTGACGGTACCCGGGCTTCGACATTTCTGGCCTCGTTTTGCGCCCGGTCGCCTCTATGACGTGCCGGTACGCATGGGATGGCGGAATCGCGCGCTCGACGAGGCGGAGCTCAATCCCGTGCCTTTCTTGACTTGAGGAGGGAGCATGCTGATCGACGCAGATCGTCACGTCATCGAGCCGATGGACATGTGGAAGAGGTACCTGGAGGAGCCCTTCCGCGCGCACGCACCGTATTACGAGGACGTCGGCCGCAGCGGGCGGACGCCCAGGCTGATGCTGCAGGGGGAGCCCGTCCATCACAAGTTCTCCGAACGCGCCGTGCGCGAACTCTCCGTCGTCGGATCCCGGCGAGCTGACGAGTTATGGGCGGGGAGGGACCCCGCCGCGCAGATCCGGTCGATGGATCGAGCCCACGTCGACATGGCCCTCTTTTTCCCGACGACCACGCTTTTCCTGCTGGGAATCGACACGATCGATCCCGCCTTGGCCGGGGCCTTCACCCGCGCATACAACCGCTGGCTGCACGATTTCTGCGCGCACGATCCGGCGCGGCTCCGAGGCGTCGGGGTGGTGAACGTCCACGACCCGGCCGCCATGGTCGACGATCTCGCGTGCATCGCGGCGTGGGGGTGGACGGCGGTGGTGCTCCGGCCGAACCCGGCGAAGGGGCGGCTCTTGAGTGATCCCGCCTATGAGCCTTTCTGGGCTGCGTGTGAACGGCTCGACGTGGCGGTCGCTCTCCATGAAGGCGCGCACGCGCGGGTCCCGACCGCGGGGGCGGATCGATTCGAGTCGCGCTTCGCCCTGCACGCCTGCTCGCATCCCATGGAGCAAATGATGGCGTTTCTCACGCTGGTCGAGGGGGGCGTGCTGGAGCGACACCCCGGTCTGCGCGTCGCGTTCCTCGAAGCCGGCTGCGGGTGGCTGCCGTACTGGTTGTGGAGGCTCGACGAGATTGAATACCGCAACCTTTCGGGCGAGGTCGCGGAGAACGTCCGCAGGAAACCTTCCGAGTATTTTCGGCGGCAATGTTTCGTGGCCATCGAGCCCGACGAACCGTACCTTCCGGAGCTGATACAATTTCTTGGAGAGGACAACCTGATCTTCGGGACGGACTTTCCCCACCTCGATCACGACAGCGACATCACCGAGAAGCTCGTTCCCTTGGGGCAAAGGCTACCCGCGGGCGTGCTTCAGAAGATTCTGTGGGACAATCCGGCCCGTCTCTACGGGCTGGAGGGAGGTTAGCAACCCTCCGCCGGTCGTGGCTCCCGGACGAGAGCGGGTTTCGCCGGGAGCGTCACCGTCAGCTTGTAGGGTGCAGGATGCCCGGGTTGGCTCTCCACAATCTCGAGATGCACTTCAGGCGGAACCTTGTAGTTGAAGTGCGTCTCGAGCGCCTGCGCAGGGTTTGCGAGCAGCTCCTGCTTGAACGTCTCGTCGTTCCACGCCTTGGTGATCACATAGACCCACAGCTCGGAGAAATGATCGATGGGCTCGGCATTCGTGACCGAGTCCCCCTCAGGGACTTCCTTCCCCTGCGTCTCCGACGTGGACGTCGACGAAAGCGCGAGTGCCACCGCCACGAGCGCCCAAAGGTCACCTCTCGTTTTCATGACTCGTTCTCCTTTCCACGGTCTCCAAACGGCGGCGTCCCACGTCGTCCGCTCGTTCGCCTGGGCCGAACATGGGACGACCCCTCCGCCGGTCAAGCGACCGGCGGTTTCGTCTGGAACGCCGCTTCCTTCGGATTCAGCGGCTCTGCGACAAACGACGAAGCTCCGCGAGGAGCACGCGAGCCGCCTTCAGATCCGCGGTCTCAAAGCCCTCCGTGAACCAACCATAGACCCCCTCCAACATCCTCCGCGCCTCGTCGATCTGGCCCTGGGTCCGCAGGATGCGAGAGAGCGCCATCGTGGCGCGCAGCGCCGGCATCCGCGCGCTCTGCCCACAGGCGACGTCCATTGCCTTGCGAAAGTGATGCTCCGCTTCACCCATCGCCCCGGTGCCCTGCGCGAGCAGGTACGTGCCCGATAACCGGTGCAGCTCGGCCACGTAATAAAATTCGCGCAACTCCGCTGCGAGCGCCAGGCCCTGTCGGAGGCGCGCGAGCGCGTCGCCGAACCTGCCCACAGCGGCCTCGGACTCTGCGACCAGTGAGCTCCAATAGGGCATGGCCGTCTGCCCACTGGAGGCTTGGAGCATCGAGAGGCAGCGCGATCCCGCTTCCACGTCGTGTTCGACCCACGCGACCAGGGCGGTGCCGAGGATCCTCCAAGGCGCGAGGCCCATTCGTTCGCCGACCTCGATGATCTCGGTTGCCAGCTCTCGGACATGCTCCGGCTCGCGCCGATACTGCCGAAGGCCGGCAAGGTACACCAACGCGAGGCCGAGGCTATTGGCATGCTCGATCTCACGCGCCCGCGCGAGGGCGGCCATGCCCTGCGCGAGTGCTCGCTCCGGATAACCCAGCAGCCAGAACAGCAGGGAGAGGACCGATTGGGCATGGACCTTGGGATCGGTACCGAGCGTCACGGCATACTGGTGGTGCTCCGCGGGGTCGTACAGCATCAGGGCGCGCTCCAGGCTGACCCGAGCCTCCTCCAATCGGCCAGCAAAAAAGAGGCACTTTCCCAGCGCGATCCATGCGGCTGCCTGCTGCGCTGGCTCTTGGTTGCGCTCCGCGGCGACGAGCAACTGCTGCGCCATCGGCATGGGCTGATTGTCGTTTCCTAGATTATGATGATAAAGAAACTGCGCCCATGACGTGATAAACGCGAGCGGATGGTCCCCCATCAGGTCCAGGATCTCCTGGGAGCGCCGCGCGACCGATGCTGGCTCCGGGGCCGCGTTGCCGCGCGTGGCCATCAGCGCAGGCATCAGGAGCCCATTCAGCTCGAGCTCGACGGTCGAGCGCTCCCGTGCGTCCTCGATGGCGGGGAGCCAGTCGATCGCCTCCGTGGCGAGCTCGATCGCCTCCCGGTTGGCCGACCGCTGCATCGCACCCATCACCGCCTTCTGCGCATATCCGAGGGCCCGCCGTTTCTGATCCGAAGCCGCGAGGTGATAGGCGAAAAGCTCGGGCTGCACCTCGGGGACGTCGGGAAACTTCTCCTCCAGCGCCGCGGCAATCCGCGCGTGCACCTCCCTTCGTGATCGCTTCAGCATCGACTCGTACGCCGCGTCCCGCACCAGCACGTGCTTGAACAAGTACACCGGGTTTTTCAGCCGCCGCTTGCAGTGGACGAGATCCGAGGCCACGAGCTGGTCGAGGTGCTCGCGCAGCTCGTCGGGCTCGATCGGGTCGACCGCGCTGAGGAGATCAAGCGAAAATTCCCGGCCGATCGCCGCGGCCACCTGGGCCGTCTCCTTGGCCTTGCCGAGCCGGTCGAGCCGCGCCATGAGCAGATCCCGCAGCGTGCTCGGAATGCTGAGATCCGAGAGCCGTCCGGCGAGGTGATAACAACCCGCCTGCTCCACGAGCGCGCCGGACTCGATCATCATCCGCACGAGCTCCTCCACGAAGAGCGGCACCCCGTCGGTGCGGTCGGCGATGCAGTCGAGCACCTCCGGCGGCAACGAACGCCCCGCGGTCACCGTCGCGGCCAGTTGCTCCACCTCGGAACGATCGAGGCGCTCGAGCTTCACGTGGTGCACCGCGGCGGGCGACCAGCGCGCCATGAGCTCGGGGCGCGCGCAAAAAAGGGCAAACACGCGGGCCGACGCGAGCTCGCCCGTGAGCTGGGTCAGCAGTTCGAGCGTGCTCGGGTCCGCCCAGTGCACGTCCTCCACCACGAACACGAGCGGCTCCCGCTCGGCCATCTCGAAGAGCAACAAAAGGACGGCGTTGCGCGTCAGCTCCCGCAACCACCGCGGCGAGACGTGGAGCGGCGGCCACCGATCGGGGAGCGGGATCGAAAGAAGCGACGCGAAAACGGGCATGGCCTCGACGAGATCGAATCCATATTTCGTGAGCAGCGCCTCCAGCCCCTCCGCGCGGTCCTCGGCGGCCGCCTCTCGCCCCGACGAGAGGAGCCGCATCAAGGTGTCGATGATCGGGTAAAAGGGGCTGTTCATCGTGTGCGGCGTGCACCGGCACTCGATCCACGTATGCGTCTCGCCGCGGATACACTCCCGCAACTCGCGCACCAGGCGGGACTTTCCGATGCCTGCCTCGCCGCTCAGGACGACGGCCTGCCCCGCGCCGTCGAGCACCCGGCGAAAGCGCTCCAGCAACGTCTCGATCTCCCGCGTGCGCCCGACGAGCGGAGCCGCCCGTTCGCCCTCCGGCGGCCCCTGCTGGAGCAGGTACAGCTCCACGGGGGCCGTGGCGTTGTCGAGCCGCTGCTCGCCGCCCTCATCGAAGGCGAAGTGGCCGCGGAGCAGCCGGTAGGTCTCCCCGCTGACCACGATGGCCCCGGACTGCGCCAGCAAGCTGAGGCGGTACGCGAGCTTCGGCGTCGCCCCGATGATACGCCCGGGGCCCGTGCTCGCCGGCTCGCGCAGCTCGCGCGCGACGACCATGCCCGTGTGCATGCCGACCCGGAGCTCGGCGCGCACCCCGCGCCCAGCCTCGAGCGCCACGCTTTGCCGGCGGATCTCCTCCATCGCGTCGAAGGCCGCCTGCGCCGCTCGCCGGGCGTCGTCGTCCCGCGCGGTGGGGTAACCGAAATAAAAAAGCACCGCCCCCCCGAGCGCCCCCGCGACGTGCCCGCCGCGCGCCCGCGCGATCCGGACGCACGCCTCCTGCTGGGCGCCGAGGATCTGGTCGAGCTCTTCAAGCTCCACGGCGCCGGGCTTCACGCTCACGACCGTGAGCGTGAGGCACACAGCCGTGATCTGCCGCCGCTCCCCTTCGATCAGCCGCGCGCGCCCCTCGACGCTGCCCTCCGGACTGTCGCTGTCGAGGGGCGGGCCCCGGACCGGGGTCGCCGGCCCCGCCGTCCAGACGCTCGGCGCGAGATCGCTGAGATCGAGGCCCTCGAGCTCGCGCAACAGCTTCTCCGCCGTCACGTCACGCGCGGCCGGGTCCTTCTGGGTCACGCGCCGGAGCAAACGCCCGAGCGGGTGGTCCGCGATCCCCGCGGGGATACGAATGGGCTCCGGCGCGAGCTGCGCGGCCATCACCTCGGCCACCGTCGCGCCCTCGACCGCCCGCCTGCCGGTGAGGCATTCCAGGAACACGAGCCCCCACGCATAAAGATCCGATCGTCGGGTCAGGGGCAACCCGCGGAGCTGCTCGGGCGCCGCATAGGCGGGCGTCCCGAGCGACTCGAGGCTCATCGGGATCCGGCTCCCGTCGCCGCGGGCCTCCTCCAGGAGCGCTCCGACGCCGAAATCGAGCACGAGCACGTTTCGCCGCGCGCCGGTGGTGGTCACGAGGAGGTTTTCGGGCTTGAGATCCCGATGCACCACGCCGCTCGCATGCGCGCAGGCGAGGGCGTCGAGGACCTGCAGCATGAAGTGCTGCGCCTCGATCGGGTTCAGGCTGCCCTCTTCGGCGAGCACCTTCGCGAGGACCTTCCCGGGCACGAACTCGAACACCGAGTACACGAGCCCACCGTCGGCTCGCCCCGAATCGAGCAGATGCACGATGTTCGGGTGGTGCATCTGCGCGCAGATGTGCACCTCGCGCAGGAAGCGGGCGATTCTCTTGTCGTGGAGGGGCCCCCTCAGGTCCTCCGGGATCCGGAGCACTTTCACGGCGACCGCCTGGAGGGTGGTCCGTTGCCGTGCCTTGTACACGGTGGCGAACGCGCCCTCCTTCAGCGTCTCGAGGAGCTCGTAGCGCCCGGCGAGCGCCGCGCTGACCGCCGTTGTCCTTCCGCCCATCTCGCCCGCTCCCCCTGGGAACGCCCGTTCGGGTTGTCCCTCTCGCCGAGCATGGGGTGCCCCAAACGAGAATGGGGGCTACGAACCACAGTCCGCGTTGAGGAAGTCGGCGGGAAAGCGGGGGGCGTCGCTCAGCAGCTCACGCGCGGGCCGCGTTCGCGGCCCTTCGAGCGCCCGCCCGATCGACGACGAGCGAACAGCAGCGCCGCGAGCAACGCGCTGAGGCCCGTACCGCTGGCGGTGGGGGCCGCCGACTCGACACGGCAGCCGCAGCTCCCGGACTCGCCGCTCCCGGGCGCCGCGCCGCCTGCGGACGACGCGCCACCACCCGCCATGACGCCGCCTGCGCCACCCGCGCCGCCGTCGCCACCCGCGCCGCCGGACCCGACGAAGTTACCGGTGGACGACGAGCTCGTCGCCGAGGGCACATCCACGGCGCATTGACCGGCCTGGCACGCCTCGCCCGGCGGGCACGTCACGCCATCGCAGAGGTCGACGCAGTTCCCGGCCTTGCAATGGGTCCCGGCCTCGCACGTCACGCCGAGGCACGCGCTCTCCACGCACTGACCGCTGTCCACGTGGCAACTCTCGCCCGTGGCGCACGTCCGGCAGGCGCACCCGGGGATGCAGACGCCGCTCACGCACACCTGGCCCTCCCCGCAGGTCACGCCCGTGCACGGGTCCACGCAGTGATCCCCGCTGCAGACCTGGCCCGCGGGGCACACGACACCGGCGCACGGCGCGCGGCACTCGCCGCTGTGACACACCTCGCCCGCCGGACACACCACGTTCGCGCAGGTCTCCTCGATGCACAGGCTCCCCTTGCACACGAACGACGGCAGGCACGGAAACTCGCCCGACTCGCAGGACGCGACGCAGGTGCCGCCATTGCACACCGTCTCCGGCGGGCACGTCGCGTCATCGTCGATCAGGCCGTCGCAGTCGTTGTCGATGGCGTCGCACGCCTCGCCCTGGCTGCCGGGCTGGAGGACGGACTTGCAGACGAGCGTCCCCTGCGCGTCGCAGTCGGAGATGCCCTTCGCGCACGCCCCTTGCGCGCCGGGCACGTCGCAGGGCTGACCGGCGCCGGGACAGGCGACGCCGGTGAAGCGAAACAGGAAGTCCTCGTAGTCGAGATCGTTGCCGTTGACGCCCGCCGCGCCCGCCGCGTCCATGAAGTCGAGATCCTCGAAGCCGAGGTAGAACGTGTTGGCGAGCATGTTCGACTTGTAGATGAGATCCGAGTACCAGGGCCCCGGGTTCGAGCAGAGCGTGCACGTCACGTTGAACCGGTGCTCGGTGTAGTGATACTGCGTCGCGTTCCCGCTCCCGGTGCCGTTCGGGTTGGGGATCAACACGAAGCCGATGTAGCCCCCCTTGTAGGCCGGGTTCTCGCGGATCGAGACGGCGCTCAGGTTGAGCTGATCGGGAGGGGGCAGGGCGCCCGAGAAGGGGAACAGGATCTGGATGTCGCTGTTTGGCGCCGCCACGTTGAGGTTCGCGCCGAGGTCCACGGGCACGTACTTCGGCGGATTGTTGCTCGGGATGGTGTCGTCGACGTTGTACCAGCCGACGGCGAAATTGGCGCCGCCCCCCTTGGCGATGTACTTGCCGCTGAAGTCGCAGAGCGGCGAGAACACCTGGGGCTCCACGGCGGCGGCCTGCACGACGTCGATCCCTTCGTTGATGTTGTCGTTGTTGGCCGATCCGTTGATGTAACCGCTGAGGGCAGCGCCTCCATTCACGGGGACGACGGTGCCATTCGGCTGCGTGACGAGCGCGAACGCCGCCCCGCTCGCGCAGAGGACCGCAGTCCCAATCAAGGAGGAGACGACAGGGAACATGGGAGAGCTCGAACCGAGCATGGGATCCTTTCCGGCGCGGTCACCCGAGCCAAGGCGAAGAAATGTCTCGTGATGTTACCACGGGAACGGCCTCGGATGGCCCTCCTCCGGCACAAGTCCACGCGCGCCTCGGCGAGCCCCAGACGCCCGCGGCTTCCCCCGCGCTCGCCGTCGTTGAAGTCCAACCGCTCCTCGGCGTGATCGTCGCGCTGGTTGTTCGAAGCGCATGTAGCCCCGACCCAGCTCCACGCGCTCCCTCGTGAACCCCACGCGCCGCCGCGTGACCACCATCACGTGCCCGCGCCAACCCCACGCGCCCCTGGCGCAGGTCCACACGCCTCCCGACCCAGCTCCACGCGCTCCCTCGTGAACCCCACGCGCCGCCGCGTGACACCATCACGTGCCCGCGCCAACCCCACGCGCCCCTGGCGCAGGTCCACGCGCCTCCCGGTCAGGTCCACACGCCTCCCGGTCAGGTCCACGCGCCCCTGGCTCAGGTCCACGCGCCTCCCCCTCGACCCATGCACGCCCATCCACGACCCTTGCGGCGTATCGGGGGAGGGCCTCCCCATCGCCCAGCATCATCGCTCGGCGCGTGTCCCGCTCGCTCATGGTCGAGCGCCGTCGCCTCTCACGCCCGCGACGCGGCCCCCTTTACGCACCCCAACCCACAGCGCAGGTTCCAAGCGGAGGATCGACGATGTTCGACGTTCGCGCGCGTGCCCTCGCCGAGCTCGAGCATCGAATGGCCCTGTTCCCTCGCAATATCGATGGTCTGCTCGCAGCGGCTACGGCCAACGAGGAAGGATTCGGAATCCACGCGACCCAGGTGCGCGTGCTCGAGATTCTCATGAAGGAGCTGGTACAGCGTCAGCGCGCGTTCCTCGACAGGCTGCGGCAAGACGTCCCGGATGCCGACTTCGCCGATGGGATTGACATCCTTCTCTTCGAGGAGATGGCAGGCGCGCACAAAGTCTGGAGTATCTTTTCCCGCGCATTCGCAGCGCGGCGGAACCCAGAGATCGCGCCCCAGCTCGACGCAGCCGACCTCGTCGCGGCCGAGTGTTATCGGCTCTGCATGGGCAAGGCGCGCAACTGGGGCCTGCTCGACGCCGACAGCCTGCGCGAGCCGCCGCTGGTGTGCCTGGAGACGTGCCCCGAGCCCATGGCGATCAGCCGCGAGGAGCTCCTCGGCGTCCTCTGCGACGTGGGCTACCGGTTTCACGACCTGAAACTGCCCATCCCGCTCGTGCTCCTGCCCGCCGATCACATCGAGTGTACCTGGCTCCTGCCCACGTTGTGCCATGAGGTCGGGCACAACGTGGACAATGATCTCGGCCTCTCGGTCGAGCTCCGGCAATCCCTCGCCTGGGATGGAATCGCGCCCGCGAGGCAGGCGGTCTGGCGGCAGTGGACCGGGGAAATCGTCGCCGATGCATTTGGTGTCCTGCTTGGCAACGCAGGCTTCGCGCAGACGATCGCCGCGCTGCTCCTCGCCCTCGGGCCCGGCAAGCGATACCAGGCGCCTGCCCCGACCTCGACACATCCACACCCGCGGGTCCGCGTCCCGCTGATCGGCGCGATGTTGCGCTGGTTCGGCATTCCCGCGCTGGACGCCATTGCGACCCGGATCGAGCGCGACGCCCAGGCGCTGCCCGCGCTGGACGAGCTCACCCCCTTCCTCGACGACGTCTCCGTGGTGGCCGGCGTCCTTCTCGGGACCAAGCTCGCGGCCCTCGGCGGGCACGGAATGGCCGAGCTCTGTCCGCATCTCGCGGCCGACCTGAAGCAGGCGCAAAAGCTCGCCGATTACCTCGAGAGCGGGGAGCTCCGCCCCTCGCCGGACAAGCCGTCCCACTTCCCCTACCGCCTCGTCCCGGTCGCGGCGCAGCTCGCCGTATCGGCGAGGTCGCTGGAACCGGGGCGGCTCGCCGCCATTCAGCAGCGGGCCATGGCGTTCGTCTCCGCCATCCCACGACCGCCGATGCTCGACGGCAAGGCACGGCTCACGGCGGGGCGCGCAGCGTTCTACGCCCGACTCGCGCGGGAGATTCATTTCGGCGGGAGGACTGAATGATTGCAAGAATACACCGACCCGTCTCCGCGTACGACGAGATCGTCCTGCACGTGCCCGCGGAAGTCCCCCCCGGCGGACCGCGGCAGCAGTGCACGTGCACGGGCCCGGACGAGGACGACCGGATCAGCGTCTATACGTTCTGGATCTACGCGAACATCCCACTCCCGGTGCAGCTGGGCGCGGTGGGGACACCCGATCCCAGCCGCAAGCCGCCGCAGCACATCGGCGGACTGTCGCTCGTGGGCCGCGAAGAACTCACGGTCCGATGGAAGGAGTACCCGGACTACGCGGAGTACCTGCAGTCCTTCCGCGAGGACACGAAGGTCCACTTCGACCAGTTGCTCTTCGACTCGCTCTCCGACGGCATCAAGCAATTGCTGCTGTCCCCGGTGAAGGGAGAGCGCCCGCTGCGTATCTGGTGGTCCAACGAGGCGCTCGAGCTCGATGACATCGCCTGGGAGCCCTTCGTGTTCGGACAGAGCCGGGCGAGGCGGCTGTCGGGCGTGCGCGGTCGTCCACGAGGGACCCTACCGCCGCTTCCGCTCTTGCCAGAGCAGCCGCTGCGGCTCGCCATCTTCGATCCGACCAGGCTCGCGCCCAGAGCGCTCCACGAGGCGCTGGACGGGCTCGGGCCGGGGGTGAAACCCATCTGGCTCGAAGAGAAAGAGCCACGCGTGGCGCTCTCCCGGGCGGTGCGCGCGGGCTGCGAGGGGCTCCACATCGTCGCCGACGGCTCGGTGCCCTACGGCGTGGAGGGGCTCCTGGAGTTCCCGGGCGGGGCCACGCTCTCCCCGACCGAGCTCATCTCCCTGCTGCGCGGATCGCGTATCACGCTCCTGTCGCTGAGCGAGCCGGAGGAGCCCCTGCGCTGCTTCGGGGGCCCGCCGACCGTGTTCCGCAGCTTCGCGCGCGTCGCCCGCGAGCTCGACGACGGCCCCACGACCGTCGCCCAGCTCGCGCCCATTCCGCCGTCGGAGCTCAGCCGATTCTGGAGCACCCTTTATCGGCGATTCGCGGAGTCGCTCGACGTGGAGGACGCGTTCATGCACGCGACCCCGTGCCCGCAGCGGGTGCCGGTCGTCCTGTACCTCCGACACCGCTTCGGCCGCCAGTTCGTCCGCCTCGACCGTATGCCCGAAATCGATCTCGTCTCCTCGCCGGACGCCGCGGCACAACTGAACGGTGCGGCCGAGGGGAGCGCCGCCCTCGCGGTCACCGGCAAGCTGCTCAACGCCGTGGTGGCTCTCGAGCAGAGGTATCCCGCCCTCAAACGCGCATTGAACAGCAAACTCCTGCTCACCCACGAGCGCGAGCGCCAGAACACGCTCACATCGTACCTCGAGGCTCTGCTCGCGCGGGAGAAGAGCCCATGAAACAGGTCCCCGAGTTCGTGGTGGACATCGAGCCCGGCCCGGGTACGGGCCTGCGGCTCTGCGTGAGCGCCACCGGCCTCGCGCCCATCGAGGACGAGCTCGAGCGGCCCCCTCCCAGTTTCCCCCCGGCCGAGCTCGACGAGCTGCGGAGCGGCAGCGCCTCGGAAGGGGTCGCCGAGGATCTCGCCGGGCTGGTCAGTAGCTGGCTGCTCCAGAATGACCTGCGAGGCCACCTCGCCACGGCGTTCAACGCCGCCCTCGAGCCGTTCCGCATCGTCTTCCGGTTGCACGCCAAATTGCTCAGCGGGCTCGCCGATGTCCCCTTCGAGCTGCTCAAGTTCGACACGGACCCGCTGGTGCTCCAGCGCCAGGTGCGCGCCATCGTGCACATCATGAAGAGGTCCCGCGCCGCGCAGCCAATGCGCGCGAGTTGTGCGCCCACGATCCTGCTGATCCGCGCGAACCCCGTCGATCTCGGAGGACAGGTGCCGCCCATTTTGCCCCTCCGGGATCGCATCCGCGAGATTGCTGCGGCAGGGCGGGGGCTCGACAATGTGGAGGTCACCGTCCTCAGCAGCGAGGCCGGGGCAGGCGGAGCCGTCACCTACGACGCCTTCCGCCGCGAGCTGCGCAGGAAGTGTTACAGCATCCTCGTCTACCTCGGGCACGGCGATCTGCAAGAGGTGGGGCTCAAAGGCCTCCCCCCGATAGGCGTGCTCCAGTTCGAGGTCGAGGGCAGCACCTTTGCCAACCCGATCCGCGCCGATCAGCTCCGCAGCGAGCTGCAGAACCACCCGGTGCCTGTCGTGGTGCTCGCGGGCTGCCTCACCGCGGCGAGCGACGCGGTCCTGCGTCGACTCCCGCAATGGATGCGCGGCAACCAGAGCGTCGCCGCGGCGCTGGCCTATGGCGACTCCGGCGTGCAATGCGCCATCGGAATGCGGACGAGGCTGGAGACGGCGGACGCGATCTGTTTCCTCAAGGCCTTCTTCCAGAGCCTGCTCGCGGAGGCGCCGGGCGACGTGGAGCGGGCGGTGCGGGCCGGGCGAGAGGATCTGTTCGCGCAGAAGGCTTACCCGCCGAGCTGGTCGGCCCCCGTCATCTACCGGACGTCGAACGAGGAGCCGCTCTTCGACTGGCGGAGCACCCGCGTCTCCGGGCTGTGTGACCCTCTCGATGATTACGAGCAGAAGCTGCGGCAGGAGGGCTGGAAGGCGTTGGTCCGCATCCCGGACTGCGCGCCGCCGAGGAGCCGGGAGTTCCCGAACGCCCTGCTCGCCCGTGTCGAGTCTGCGTTCATCGACCGCTGGAAGGAGCGGGGCGCCGCCGTCCTCTGGCCCGCGCGGATCGACATGCAACCCGACGGGACCGCGCGCGCCCACATCCATCACGAGGGCGCGCTGGAGGTGCGAAGCCTGGAAGGCCAGTTGACCTTCCCGAGCACGCTCACGGTGCGAACGGTCGAGCCCTCTCCGACGCTCAAGGCCGCCGGGTTCCGCGCGTACTTCGCGACGGACCAGCCGGGCACGTTGCGGTTCCTCCTCCGGTGCCCGCGCGGGGCGAAGATCGCGCCTGGGCCCCTGTTCGAGGTCGTCCTCGGCATCCCCACGGCCGCGTCCGCCGTGTACAGCCTGGTCGTCGACAACCTGGAGAGCGATCCGAGAGCGCCCCTGCGGGGCTGGAGCAACGCGGTGGTGGTGCCGCTGCTGGGCGGAGAAGGCGGAATGACCAATGCCGGCCTCTGAGTCGCGCGAACCTCCGCCAGCCTTGCTCGAGGCCCACCCGGAGCTCCGCGCGCTCATGGACCGGTCCGAGCATTTCCGAACGATCGAGGCGCGCGATCGCATCGAATTGGACGGGCGCACGCATTACATCGTGCGCGGCGATACGCTCGGCAGCCGCGAGGAGCTCTTCGTCGATGCCCTCTGTCGTGGCGCGTCGCCCGAGAGCGGCGACCTGCCGAGCCGCGCGCTCTTCCTCGATCTGCCACCGGCGTTGAAGGACGTGATCCGCCGCATGACGCGGCAGGATCCCGAAGACGGATTCGACAAAGGGTCCGGCGGTTCGGGCCCAGGAGGTTGAAACATGGGAATCATCGATCCAGTTCTGGAGCGCAAGGTCGAGGAATTGAAGCAACGTCTCCCCACCGTCGACATCGACGGCCAGACGTTTTATGTCGCCGAGGGCGATCTCCTGTTCGAGGAGGCGCGCCTCCCGGAGTATCTGCCGAACGCGGCCAACGTGCAGTCGCCGAACCAGCCTGCCGGCGGCCAGGGGCTCCTCGGGGTCGCGGTGAATGGCCGGAGTGTGCGCTGGCCGTCGGGCCTCCTGCTCTCCTACCGCGTGCTCGCGTCGACGTTCAACGGCGACGAGGCGTACGCGTTGGTACGCGACAACATGGCGGCGGCGGCGCGCGACTGGGAGAAGACCTGCGGCGTGGAGTTCCAGCACGCCGCCGCGCTCGACACCACGGACCGGCGCGACGTGGATGTCGTGTTCACGGTGCGCGCGTTCGATTCGGGCGGCCGCTTCATCGCCGCCGCGTTTTTCCCCAACACGCCCGCCGAGCGGCGAACGCTCCTCGTCGACCCGTCTTACTTCTCCGCCAATCTCGGGTTTGACCGCGTCGGCATCCTCAGGCACGAGCTCGGCCACGTCCTCGGCTTCCGCCACGAGCACATCCGGAGCGGCGCGCCGCCGGTCTGCCCGCAGGAGAGCCTCGCCAACACCATCGACCTCACGAAGTACGACCCTCAATCGGTCATGCATTACTACTGCGGTCGCGTGGGGAGCCGTGAGATGGCGATCACGCCGCTCGACAAGGAAGGGGCGCAGCGCGTGTATGGCCCGCCTGTCGCGCGACCCCGCCGCGCCGCCTGATCACCTGCTCGGCGGTTTTTGGTCCGCCGAGCGGAAAACTCCCCGCACGCAACCATCGAGATAGAACGCGACGCCGAACGCCGGCGCTCGGAAGAGAGGTCTCCATGAAGGTGTCCGTGAACGACATTTCCAAGCTCGACGAGGCCATCCGCACCCTGGAGGCCAGGACCGATCAACCGGATCGCGCCGAGACTTTGTCGATGCTGCGCGCCGCGCGGAAGCAAGCCGAACGCGCGCTCGGGACGCCGCTCGGGATTACGAGCGCCGTGCTGAGCAGCGACGAGCTGGCGCTGTCCTTGGCGATGAGCGCCATGAGCGGCTCCGCCCCCCCCACGCCCGACGCCGCCTCCGAACAACTCGTCAGTCCCCGACAATATGCGGATCTCGATCCGGGCTGGCTCCAATCCTTCTTCCACTACCTCCGATCCAAGCGGCTCCCTTTCCCGACGCACGACGCGGGCGTGCCCGCGGGCCAGCCCGGGAGCGGGGTCATCCACGTCGCGAACGACATCACGCTCGCCCTTGCGGGCGACTGGGGCACCGGCAATACGTCGTCCCGCGCGATCGCGCGACATATCGCGTCGCTCGCGCCGCGGCCGAACTACACCATCCACCTCGGCGACGTGTACTACTCCGGGACGCTCGACGAGGAGCAAGAGCGCTTCGTCGCCTTGTGGCCGTCGGGCGCCGACGGCGCCTTTGCGCTCAATTCGAACCACGAGATGTACTCCGGCGGCGTGGGCTACTTCCACGTGGCGCTCGAGGACCCCAAATTCTCGCTGCAGCGGGGCTTGAGCTACTTCGCCCTCGAGAATGCGAGCTGGATCGTCTTCGGGCTGGACAGCGCCTACGGGTCGGATGCGTGCCTCTACCAGAAAGGGGAGCTCAATCCCGTGCAGATCGCCTTCCTTGCGGTCCACGGCGAGCGCGCGCGCGCGGCGCACAAGCGGGTCGTGGTGCTCACACACCACCAGCCCATCGAGTTCGACGGCTCCCTCGTCACGCCGCTCTGTGATCAGATCACGAGCGCCGTCGGGGTGAGGGAGATCTACTGGTACTGGGGCCATATTCATGGCGCCGCGGTGCTCGAACCGAAGGTCGTCCAGGGGGTGACCATCCACGGACGCTGCATCGGCCACGGCGGCGTCCCCTACGAGCCGCTGCACCTCACCCCCGCGCTGACGTGGGCGGAGGACCGCCTGGCCGGCGATCCCGAGGAGAAGCGGCGGGCGCTCAATGGCTTCGCGGTCGTGCAGCTCGAGGGGGCGACGATCCGCGAATCGTTCCTCGGCGAGGACGGGCAATTGCGCTACACGACGGCGACCGCCGCCGCGGCCTGAAGACGCGGGCGTGGATGGATGGCACTACGCCGCGGCAGGCAGGCCCGGTGCATGTTCGCGCTCGCCACCGGCGCGGATGACACGCACGATCGCAGCCGCGACGTGCTGGTAGAGCGCGAAGAACTCGTCGTCCCCGAACCGGGACCCGCTGTGGAGCAGGCTGCCGTTGAGCGGCCTGCTCTCGATCCGTGCGTCCTTGCGATCGTAGTGGCCGAGGACGTCCGCGTGATCGGCGATGAGGATGCCCCCGAGCTGGTCGGGGAGGGCCGCGTTCATGATTTGCCGGGCGCTGTCGACGATACCGTCGTTCGTCGACGCGTCGATCTCCGGCGGCGCGACGCCCGGCGCCCGGATCGCCTGCGCGGCATGCGCCCGGAGCAGCGTGACGTTCTCCCGGATCACGTCGCTCACGGCCGGCAGCGCGTATGCCGCGATGATGCTGCGCAGCGCGAGGAAAAAGGAACCCATCTCGGGTTCAGCGTCCGCGACCTCCGGCGTCACGGTGACGAAGCTCGTGATCTGGACGTGCCCATCGGAACGGCCCCCCGAGCGGAGCTGCGCGACGACCTGGGGCGCGAGATTGCCGATCAGATCGCGGCGGCTCAGGACATTGAGGAAGAACTTCAGCGTCTCCGGCTGCGACGACAGAATGCCGGCCGCGGCGTCGGCGCTTGCTTGCACGCGCGGCACCAGCACGGCGAGCCTCTGCAGCAAACACAGGACATCCGGCACGCTGCGCAGGTTCAGGATGGGCTCCTCGAAAAACCTCGCCACGTTGCTCGCGGCCAGGCTCGATCCGAGCAGCGGGGCCGCGAGCGTCGTCACCGACGTGATCTTGTCGCGCACCCGCGCGTACGGGCCCCAGGAATCGCCGGCCAGCGGCTTGTCCCAGGTGAGGAGCTCGGCGTCGAGGCCGCCCGTGCTATGCCCGACGAGGTGCACACGGCGCACCCCGCCGAGCGCCTCGTCGAGCGCGAGGATGCGCCCCAGCAAGAACTGCTGGCGCTCGGCGAGCCCTCGTGTGGGCTGCGTCCGGCATGGCACGACGGGTACGCAGCGGTCGAGGCGCGCCTCCAGCGCGCCGCGCAGCGTGGCGATCACCCGCTCGGCGAAGTAGTAGAATTCGCCGACGCGGCTGAACCCCAAAAAGCCGGGAACGAGGACGACGAGGTCGGTGACGGGATCATGCATGGCGAGGCCTCCTTCCTTGGTTTCTCTTTGAATGCCGACGCCGCTGGTCGGGCTTGGCGCGAACATGTCGCCAGCGTTCGCAGCGCGTTCGCAGCAATGAAATTGCAACTCTCGTTCCGGGGGATCGACGAACGAGCGCAAGCGGCTCGCGCCTCGTCGGAAGACACGATGGGCTAGCCGCCGGCAGCCGCCGTCACACGGGCGATGCCCACGAGCGGCCCGTCCACGAGCGGCCCGTCCGCGCTCGGGAGGAGGGGGCCCCCCCTGTCGGCGGGCGCCTGGGTGGAAGGGCGCGGCGAGGCGCCTTCGAGGAGCTGCGCGACGAAATCGTTGATGAACTTGCCCGTCGGATCGAGCGCGCGCTGCAGCTTGCGAAACCGGGTGAAGCGCTCCTGGTACATCGCCTCCATCTGCGTTGCATTCGCCCGCGTCGCTTTGCCGAGGTGGAGCTGCCCGCCGTACTTCCAGAGGATCTTCTCGACATCGGCGAACACGTCGGACGCGTCGACCGAGAGGCTGGGCGCGAGCTCGATGAAGCAGGTCCTCCGGCCGGCGCCCGGGCCGAGCAGGCTCTTCGATTGGTCGGGCGTGAAGCGGACCTCGACAATCGTCAAGAACCGCCTCTCCGCGAGGTGATCCATCACCTCGGCGAGGCACGCGCGGTGCTTGTCGTATGGGATGCCGTACTCGAGCTCATCGTGGTTGTAAAAGAGCTTGCGCGGGAAACCTTCGCGCGCTGGATAAACGGTGTGATGCCCGTTCATGGTGAGCTTGAAGAAGAGCAGGCCCAGGCTCGCGGTGACGTCCGAGATATCGAGGACCTTGGCGAGGCCGAGCAGGTAACCCGAGACCAGCATGTCGACGAGCTCCAGCCGCATCTTGTGCAGCCGAACGATCGACGACGGAGGCTCCACCGTGTGATCCCACGTGTTCATGCGGACGTGTTCGGTCTGGACGCCGGCGATGTAATAAAAGCTGACGTGGTGATGCTCGGCGAGGATCTCGTCGATGTGCCGCGCGACCCAGTCGCATCGGACGACCGTGACCGATTTCCGCAGGTTGAATGCATCGACGCACGCGATCTCCGCCTCGATGACGACGCCGCAAGCGCCCATCCCTCCGAGGACCGCGTGGAACGCCTCCTCCCCGGCCTCGAGCGTCCGGGCGCGGCCCTCGCCGTCGACGAGGCGGATCGAACGGATATTGGTGGATAAAAAGCCGGCGTCGCGCCCGGTCCCGTGGACATCGGTGGCGATCAGCCCGGCGATGCTCTGCGCGTCGGTCGAGCCCTGCACCGGCAGCGCGAGGCCGTGCTTCAGGAGCTCCGCGGTGAGGTCACGGAGCCGAATCCCCGCCTGCACGCGGACCAGCCGTTTCCTGACGTCCACCGACAAGATCTTCGCGTACTTGTCCAGGGAGAGCACCGTCCCCCCCGTCAGCGGGGATGCATTGAAGGAATGGCCACCGCCGACCGCCCGCAGCCGGACGGACTCCTTGACGATGCGGCAGATCTCCTCTTCGCTCTCCGGTGTTTCGAAGCGCTGCGGCTGAACGTTGAAGGCCCGGTTCCAGCTCGACCAGAGGCCGGTCCCCGGTGAAAAGCGCCCCTCGTGGAGCACCCGCTCGCCGCCCGAAAGGATGTAGACGGCCGTATTGACGGTGTTGATCGACCACGTACGCGCGACGCGCCGCACCTTGTCCGCCACGGCGTCCAGGCCGCGGAAGACGGAGTCCGAGCTGCTCATTGTACACCTCCCCGGTCACCAGAAAAACCGAATCCATGTTGGGTGTCAAGCGTTACTTGCTGCCCCAACACACATCCGCGCAACGGCTGGCTGGTTCTGAGCATTGGTTTCATCTCGAAGGCGCCGCGCTGGGGCTTTGCCCCAGGCCCCAGGAGGGGGCTGTCCGCCCCAGGAACCGCTCCCCAACAAATCCGCGACGTTACCCCCCGCGCGCACGTTTCCCGGAACGATTCAGAAGCGAAGCAGGCAGCGGGGGGAAGACTTCTCCGACGTTGCGCCCCATGAGCTGGGCCTCATCGAAGTAGACGTCGGTGGTCTCTTGCTTCTGATGTCCGAGGATCCGGCGAAGCTCGATCGGGCCGTACCGCCCGGAACGCGCCGCCCATGTCGCGCCCGTCGCCCGCAGCCCGTGCATGGTCAAGGGGATGTGCATCCTGGTTCGCTGGCGTAGGTCCGGGCGCGTCAGCCCCGCGCGATCGAGGTACATACTGAACGCGTCCGACACCTTGTAGACGTTGATCGGACAGATGACCCCGCTCCCGCCCGCGTCGTCGATCATCACCCGCAAGAGCGGGATCACGTTTGGTTCGAGCGTGAACGATCTACCGCGCCCGTTCTTGGGCGCCTTCTCTCGCTTCCGCTTGCGATCGTACGAGCGACAGATCGTGATCCGCTCGTGTGCAAGATCGATGTCCTCGCATCGGAGACGGGCGAACTCGCTCAGCCTGCACATGAGGTACACTGCGAGCGTGACGAGACGACGCGTTCGGATGGAGATCGCCTCGCATGCCACGAATCGGAGAAATTCCTCGGGGTAGAAGCAAGCGCGCGTCTGCTTCTTCGGCGTGGGGGGGCCCTTCACGCCTAGCGCGGGGTTGTCCGGCCGAACATAGAGATCGGGGTCTCCATCCTCGTCCGATGCCGCGGTGAGCATCGTGCGGAAGTAGGAGAAGTAGCGCGATGCGGTGTTCTCTGCGAGCCGATCAGCCGCTACTTCGTTGCGGCGTCCAGGGCGACGAGCCCGAGGCTGACGTCGAGCGCCGCGCCGCTTCGATGCACGAGGCCGGCGAGCTGGGGCCGGCGTCCTCGGGGGTACGTCCCGACGCACCCGCCAGCGGTCGATGCAGCCGCGCAAGAGCACGCGTGCAAGCGTGTGTCGCGACAAGCTTTTTGGCCGAATTATGGCCGCTCGCCCCCCCCGCATGCGGGGGTGGCCAAAATTCGACGTCGAGCGCGGTCACGGCCGCGAGACCTCGGGGAAGATTTCTACGCTCGCCGCTCGCCGCTCGCCGCGCGCCGCCTCGATGGAACCCGCGGAGCATGGTGTTGTTGTTGGCGGATCCGTAAAGGACGGCCGGGAGCCCGTCCCTGCCCTTGGCCCGCGGTGTCGCCTTTTCCAAGAAGTTGTCCGCACCAGTAGAACGAGTGACAATCGCGCGGAGTCTCACTCGCTCTCCTCAGCCAGTCAGCGCATGCCGCCGAAATTACCACACACCGCGACGCGACCGCCGCGCAAGGCACCCCATCCGGCGACCGTAGCTCAGGCGAAGGCGCCGCACGCGGCAAAGCAGCCTGTGCTCAAGGCGCCGCATCCAGCCACGGTCGTGCAGCGGCGAACGCCACACGCGGGCCAGGTGCTTCAGCGAATGGATTGGCAAGCACCGGACGACCCAGGGCCGCCGCCGAACGACCAGACGGTACAATTGCCGCCGAAGGATCCGTGGCGGCACCTAACGAACGCGACCTCGAGCAACGAATGGCCTCATCGCGGCAATGAGCTGCCGTTGGTTCAGATTCTCGTCGCTCAACAAATCGTGAAGTTGCTGCGGAGTGCTCAGATCGAGGCGCGGCTCGGCGGGAGCGTCGCCGCCCTGGGCTATTCGACGACGAGGGTTCCCGACGATATCGACATCGACATTCTGCCCAAAGGGAAGCACCTGGACGAAGGGAAGAAGGAGCTCGATCGGGCCACGGTGCTCATCTGCACACGCTTGACCAGGGGGTATCGGCTCGGAGCCGTTCGCGACTCTTGGTACTCCTATGTAATTGACCAGTTCACGCTGGACAAATCGACGGCATACGTCGTCTCTCTCGTGATCGACGGCAAGGTAGTGTGCAATCGACACAACGAGCGCTCCTATGAAGTGGAGATTCACGAAACTCCGCTTCAGCTCAAACTCCAGCTCATCAATGAGACCGCCTTCACCTTCATGATCAAGACCATCGACCCAGGGGAGGTCAGCGTAGAAAAATACAAAGAGGTCGCGGGCTTCTCTCGATTGGTCGCAAACTGCATCGGTCGCTACCTTCAGGATCCGAGGGGCCCAAAGAATGACCGTGAGCGTGCTCGCCAGATGCTTCGAGCCAAGTTGCTCTCAGCACAGCGGACCAAGGTAATAGCCGTGTGTGCGAGGATACTGCTCTACTTTGGCTTGAAGGACGACGATGGCGTCAAGTCGAAAAATGATCGACTGAACGCGGCGCAGCTACTCGACGAAATTGTGACCGAGTTGCGGATCGGTTTTTCTCAGGGTGAATTGCTGCACGAGCTGCAGCAGCGGGTGCCAACGCAAGAGCAACCACCGGTGGATGTATCGCTGTTGCTTCAGCAACTCAGTCAATTCGGAATTCTCAACTTTTTCAACATCACGAAGCAATAGGCGCCAACTTCACCAGCACTTCATGTCCCCCGGAAGCACGCGATGAGCAACCCGAATCGCGTTGATCTCCGGTCGCTCGGTCCCCACGAAGTTGCAGGTTCAACCGGCAGCGTGCGCGTCGCCGGCTTGAAACCCACCTCCATGGTCTTGCCACCGGCCCGTTGGAAGAACTGCGCATCGCGCAGTTCTTCCACCTTCGGTCCAGGCCGTGCCTGGTCCGGGTCGAGGGGCGGACAGCCCCCGCGGGGTCCGGGGCAGCGCC
The DNA here is from genome assembly GCF_028369105.1 of Polyangium mundeleinium. NCBI lineage: Bacteria > Pseudomonadati > Myxococcota > Polyangiales > Polyangiaceae > Polyangium > Polyangium mundeleinium. Next base: position 6,557,995 of record NZ_JAQNDO010000001.1, read on the forward strand.
CCGGCGCGGCGGCCCAAGAAGACACCCATGCTCAGGCCCCGGCGACCCGTCTTCCGGCGACCCATACCTCGGCGAGATTGGCGCGGGAGGCCGTGTAGACGATTTTCGCGAGGACATCCTCGGGCGCGTCGAGCTCGTCGAAGAGCCGGATCGTGCCGTTCGGAGCCACGGTGTCGACGCGGACGGCGTCGAAGTGGCAGCCGGGCACGAAGCGGCCCGTCGGGAGATCGAGCGCGTCGGCGCCCGCGGCGGTCGCGAGATGGAAGGCGTCGCGGATGTCGATGCGGGACGAGGGCCGGCCGCGTGTCTCCGGCGGCAGCGCCGGATCGACGCCGCTCTCCAGCATGCGCGAGGCGGCGACGGCCCAACGGCAGGCGTCGAGCATGGAGGCGCTCGGGCCGCCGGAAATGTCCGTGCCCAGGCCGACGCGGACGCCCTTTGCGAGCGCCGCACGGAGCGGGAAGACCGCGTTCGAGAAATAGGCGTTCGACAGGGGACAATGCGCGATGCCCGCGCCGCGGGCGGCGATGCGGGCCATGTCGGAGGCCGTGATCAGGTTCGCATGGGCGAGGATCGATCGTCGCGTGAGGAGGCCGATCAAAGTTCGCCGGCAACATGGGAGCCCGCTCGAGCGCGGCGCCGCTCGCGTACACGAGCACGGGGAAGCACTTCTCGGTAGGACTTGACAAGGTGCGATCCCGGATGCTCGCGGCATTCGCGAACAAGAGGCGCATGTCATGAAGGCCATGGCGCTCCGGCAAACAGGGCAACCAATCGGCGGGAAGCCCTCGCAATACGATTCCAAGCTCCGGAGCGATCGCGTCGGCGAGCCAAAGTGTTCGCCGAGCCCCCGCGGGATCCTGAGTCCTACGCAAGTCGCGCCGCGGCAGCGATCGCACGGCAGAAGGGACAGCAGCGCGTTTGGCGAACCGGCAGACGGAGGGCTTACTCACAGGCCCTTGACGGGTCGAAGGTTCTAGCGTTCCCTAGCGGCCGTGTGCCGACTCAGATTCGCTGCCGGCTAGATTTTGGACCGAGGCCGCAGACGCGGCGGACGCGTGGGTTCCTCCTGACGACTCGCCCCGCGCGCTCAACCCTTCAGGAGTGAAAGCACCGGCGATGGGTGGGAGCAACACCGACCTCCAGGAAATCACGCGCGAACGCGATCTCTACGGGAAGCTGCTCGATCTCGGCGCAGCGGACGAGGTAGAGCAGCTCCTCCAGGGGGCCCTCTCGCTCATGGTCGAGTGCGCGGGGGCGCGGCGCGGGTACATCGAACTCGACGAACCGTCACGCAGCGGCGCGGCGCCCAGGTTCTGGGTGGCACACGGGTTCTCGCAGAGCGACATCCAGTCCATCCGGGCCTCCTCCTCGAGCGGAGTGATCGCCGAGGCGGTCGCCACGGGCGCGACGATCGTGACGGCCTCGGCGCTCGAAGATCCGCGCTTCCGTGACCGGGGCAGCGTACGCAAGAACAGCATCGAAGCTGTGCTGTGTGCGCCCATCGGGACTACGCCGACGCTCGGGGTTCTTTACCTCCAGGATCGCGATCGACCCGGGAGGTTCCCTGAAGAGGTGCGGCTCCTGGCCGAGAGGTTCGCGCGCCATCTTGCTGTCCTGGCCGATCGTCTGCTGATTCGCCGCCGTGTGCGCGACGAGGAGGACGCGACGCGCCCGCTCCGCGAGCGCCTGCGTGCCGACCGGATCGTGGGACGGAGCCCGGCGCTCGCCGCCGTGCTGCGCGAAGTCGTGGCAGCGGCGCCATCCCACGTGAACGTGCTCCTCACGGGCCCTTCCGGCACGGGGAAGACCCAGATCGCACGTGTCATCCACGAGAACAGCCCACGTGCCCGGGGACCCTTCGTCGAGGTGAGCTGCGCGGCGCTGCCCGAAACGCTCTTCGAGAACGAGATGTTCGGCGCGGTGAAGGGGGGACACTCCAGCGGACCGGTCGAAGGAAAAGTGACCGCGGCCCGCGGGGGAACGTTGTTCCTCGACGAGATCGGGGAGCTTCATCTGAACAACCAGGCGAAGCTCCTGCAGGTCCTCCAATCGAAGGAGTATTTCCCGCTCGGCAGCGCCAAACCCCTCACGGCGGACGTCCGTGTGATCGCTGCGACGAACGTGGATCTCAAAGCCGCCGTAGAGCGCAAGGCGTTCCGAGAGGATCTCTACTATCGGCTCGACGTGCTCACCATCCGCGTGCCCGCGCTCGCCGAGCGACGCGAGGACCTGGCCGATCTCGCCGCGCATTTTTGCAAGCGTGTGTGCGCAGAGAATGGCTTCCCGCACCTCGTGTTGTCCCCGGGCGCACGAATGGCGATCGAGGCGGCCGAGTGGCCGGGCAACGTCCGGCAGCTCTGCAACAAGATCGAGGCAGCAGCAGCGCGCGCGGCAGGCGAGGGCGTGCCCCAGATCGAGCGCAGGCACATCTTCCCCGAGGCCGATACGAGCACCAGTTCGGCGCCAGAGGAGCGCGCATCCACGCTCCAGGAAGCCGTGCACCGCTTCCAGGGGGATATGCTGCGAAAGACTCTGGAGGCGACCGGCTGGAATGTCATCGAGACAGCGAGCCGCCTCGATATCGCGCGCTCCACCATCTACAATATGATGAAGGTCCACGGCATCCCGCGACCACGGACGGGATGATGGAAGGGCAACTGCCGACTCGCACGGCCGCACCGGAGTCCTTCGCGGAAGATGACAGATTCCGCCTCCGAAACCTGCTTGGCAAGGGTAGTCTAGGCCTCGTCTACCAGGCGCGCGACGAGGAAATGGATGAGGACGTCGCGCTGAAGACGCTGCCACGCCTCGACCCGGAGCACATCTACCACATCAAGGAGGAGTTCCGGACCCTCGCCGGGATCACGCACCCGAACCTGGTCGAGCTACATGAGTTGTTCGTCGACGCGTCCCGCTGCTTCTTCACCATGGAGCTCGTCGACGGCGTGCCCTTCACGGAGCACGTACGCGGCCCGCGTGCGGAAGGCGTGCTCGGACGGCTCACCCTTGCACTCGAGCAGCTCGTGCGTGGTGTCGCGGCTTTGCACGCGGAGGGGAAGCTGCACCGTGACATCAAACCCTCCAACGTGCTTGTTTCGGGTGCGGGTCGCGTCGTGTTGCTCGATTTCGATCTTGCCACGTGTTTCCGGCCCGAGGATACGACCTACACAAGCTCGGCGAGGCTCTACGGCACGCCTCATTACATGCCGCCCGAGCAGATGTACGGAGAACAGCTCTCGCCTGCCGCGGACTGGTATGCCGTGGGGATCCTGATTTTCGAGGCCATGTGCGGACAGTTCCCCTTCGACGGGCCGTTCGCAGACATGCTCCGCAGCAAAGAGCGCGGTGCGCCTCCCTTGCTACGGACCGTTGCTTTGGATACGTCGCCGGTGTTGGACGAGCTCGTGCGTGCGCTGCTCCACCCGGATCCTCGGCGCCGCGCCGGGGAAACCGAAATCCTGGAGGCACTGCGTGGCGCCAAGACGCACAGGAGAACGACCGGGTTTCCCGCTGCCGCACCCGCCGCGCCGTTCGTCGGCCGTGACGACGAGAAGGCCGCCCTCCGCCGCGCCTACCATACGACGCACGAGGGAGCGCCGGCCATCGTGCACGTCACGGGTGCTTCCGGTCTGGGAAAAACCGAGCTCGTAAAACGATTTCTGCGCTCGATCGACGACGGTCAGCCGCTCATCTTGCGTGGTCAATGCCACCCGCAAGAGTCCGTTCCCTACAAGGGGCTCGATCGCATCGTCGATGCGTTGAGCCGCTATTTGATCTCGCTTCCGGAGGACGAGGCTGCGGCGTTACGCCCGCCGCGCGCGGCTGCACTGATGCGTGTGTTTCCGGTGCTGGGGAGGGTTCCTTCGCTGCACGGTGCTGGCGAGACGGAGGTGGAGGTCGACCCCCAAGAACTCCGCGCTGGTGGATTTCGCGCGCTCCGGGAGACACTCGCGCGAATCGCAGCACGGCGGCCCGTTGTGCTGTGGATCGACGACCTGCAATGGGGCGACGAGGATAGCGCCGCGCTGCTTCGTGAACTTGTACGGCCGCCTTCCGCCCCACCACTGCTCCTGCTCCTATCCTATCGGCGCGACGAAGCTGCCCGAGGCCGGCTGCTTGCAGGGTTATGGGATGGGGTTCCCCGCTCGTGGGTGCATGATGTGCCCGTCATGCCGCTCGAGACCAAGGCCGTCCGCGCGCTCGCAAGCGCCCTCGGTGGCGGGCCCGATGAAGGGAGGGTCACCGAGATTGCCGCGGAGTCCGATGGCTCGCCGCTCCTCGTAGGGCTCCTGGCGGGTGAGAGCCAGGCGGGCGGCGTGGTCACCAGCGAGGGGCCCGCACGACGCCGACCCTTGCAAGAGCTCATGCGTCGGCGCCTGGACCGCCTCGACGAGCGAGCACGTCGCATCCTGGAGATCACTGCGGTTGCAGGCCGGCCGCTCGAGCGTGCGCTGGTGCTGCGCGCAGCCGGCCTCAACGTTGGCCGGGCCGAGCTACTCATGCTCGTGCAGCAGCAGCTCTTGCGCGACGCGCGTGTCGCCGATCGGCCGGCGCTGCAGATGTACCACGATAGAATTCGCGAGGTGATCCTGGACGATTTGCCCGCCGAACGTGTCGCCGAATATCACCGGCGGCTCGCCGAGGCTCTGCTCGCGCGCGGCGCGTTGGATCCGGAGGCGCTCGTCGAGCACTGGCTGGGCGCCGGCGAGAGGCGAAGGGCAGGGGAGGTCGCGGCGTTGGCAGCCGAGCGCGCGGCGGCAGCGCTGGCGTTCGACCGCGCGGCGGCGCTCTACAGCCTGTCGCTCGAGCACGCCGACGAAGACGCGACCTCGCGCGCGGTGCTCCTTGAGAAGCTCGGGGAAGCGCTCTCGATGGCCGGGCGGGGGCGAGATTCGGCCGAGAGCTTCGAGGCCGCGGTGCGGATGCTCGCGGCGTGCGGCGGATCCGCCTCGCGATCAGCGATGTTCGACCTGCGTCGGCGAGCCGCCGAGGAGTACCTGCGCGCCGGACACGTGGATGCGGGGGTCGCCGCGCTCGAGCGGGTGCTCGACGACGTGGGCCTGCGGTATCCGCCATCGCCGGCTCGCGCCCTTGCCACGCGCGTCCTTGGGCATGCGCGTCTCGACCTGCGTGGGCTTTCGTTCACGCCTCGCAGTGCGGAGGAGGTCAGGCCGGACGACCTCGCCCGCATCGACGCTTGTTGGTCTGCGGGGCTCGGCCTGGCGTGGATCGATCGGGTCCGCACCTGGGCGTTTCAGGCGCAGTTTGCCCTCCTGGCGCTCGACGCAGGCGAGGGCCGGCGCGTGTCGCGCGCGCTCGCCGCGGAGGCCTCCGAACTCGCCGCCCGCGGCGGCGAGGCGCGGATGCGGAAGAGCGAGGGAATCATCTGCCACGCCCTGGAGCTCGCGGAGCAAAGCGGGGATCCGCGGTCGATCGCGTTCGCGACGTTGATGGACGGCTCGATCGCCTTCTATGCGGGGCGTTTCCGAAGGGGGGTCCAGCGATGCGAGGATGCACGGCAGATCGCCCGCGAGCGATGCCGGGGGGTCGCGTGGGAGATGACAACGGCCAACCTGCTCGGGCTGGCTTCACGCATCTATCTCGGTGAGGTCGCCGAGGTCTGCGAGGCGCTCCCGCAGCTCATCGAGGAGGCGCGATCACGCGGGGATCGCCTGGCTGCGGCGAGCCTGGCTGCGGGGCTGCCCAACCTCGCGTGGTTATGCGCGGACAACCCGGAGGAGGCTCGGCGCCGCATCGATGACGCCATGGCGCTCTGGGGCCAGCGGGATTTCCAGCTCCAGCATTACCTCGATCTGATCGCACGCGTACACCTCGACTTGTACCTCGGCGACGGGGATGCAGCCTTCGCGCGTGTGATGGGCGCGTGGTCCGCGCTGCGGTCGTCGTTTTACATGCTGGTGCAGAACTTCCGGGTGACACTGCTACATCTGCGCGCGCGGGCAGCGCTCGCGGCTGCGGCGTCTCGCCCGCGGAGGCGCGGGCTCCTAAGCCTCCTGCGAGGCATGGATCGTGAACGACTGCTTCGATCCGCAGAGGCGGACGCGACGCGGATCGCGCGTGAGGACGCGGGATGGGCGAGGCCACTCGCCGCATCGCTCCGGGCGGCGGCCGCCGCCGCGCGGGGGCAGCACAAGGACGCAACGGAAGGGCTCACGCGGGCCGCGAGCGGATTCGAACGGGTGGACATGGCGCTTCACGCAGCGGCAGCTCGGCACGCACGTGGGGCGCTCGAGGGAGGCGACACCAAGGCCGCGCTTCAACGAGAGAGCGCGGGCTGGATGGCGAGCCAGGGGGTGGTGCGCCCCGAGAAACTTGCCTGGGTGCTGGTGCCTGTCGGAGAGCAAGGGGCGTGAGTCGTAGGATGATCCCGCCGTTTAGCCGCCCACCCGTGGGATCTCCACGCCGCTCCTTTGCAAAGCAACGCAGGCGCTGCCGCCCGGAAAGACGTAAGCGTGGACGTCCCAGCTTCTTCGCGGATCCCCGCCCAGAATGACCAGCAGCGGCTCGGGGCAGCGATACTCGCCACTGCGCGCGATATCTGCCATCTGCATGCGGTCGTCCCAGCTCGCCGTGGGAGGAGCGAAGGGGTGGAAGTGCCACTCGCCCAGGTAATACGCGCCACGCCCGGCGTTCCATAGCCGTTCGAGCCATCGCGTGACGCCACCGGCGCCGCGTACGAAGCTGCTCTCGCTCGCCCTGGAGCCACGCGGAGGACCCGAAACCCGGGTCACGTGGGCGCAATCGTACGCCTCGTTGTAGCGGCCCACGAGGACGCCGCCGGTCTCCTTGTGCCCGGCTTTTACGGCAAACGAGAGGAGGGCGGAGATCTGCGCGGGGGGCAGAACGAGGCCGAATCGATGGTCGGCGGAGCGGAGCGCGACGCCGGTTCGGGAGCGGCTCATGAGCGCGGCTCCGGCGCATCCACGCGGGTGAGGCCTCCGAAGCCGCCCATCTCGTCGTCCCCGCGCTCGAAGACCTGAAGCCGTGGAAAGCATTTCCTCGAAGTCGCTGCACCTTCGAGGAGCTTGGTGGCGACGGCGCCGAGCAAGGAGACATCGTCACAACGTGTGGGAGAGAGCGGATGCCAGCAGCCAGCACCTTCCCATACGAAATCTTGGTCGGTGCTCCTGCCCATGCTGTCGTCGAGCCACGGGCGGAGCCGGGCGCGAAAATCATCGAAAGGGAATGCCACGGCGCGCGCAGAATAGAAGTAGAGCCTGCGCCCCGAGAGGCCGATCGAAATGGACACGAAGAGCCTGGTTGCGTCCATGAGCCGCGCGCCGAGTGCCGCGAGGACGGCGTCCTCTCCCGTCAGATCAAGCACGATGTCGCGCCCTTCCAGCAGCTTGCGAGCTTCGCGTTCATCCCAAGGCAAGCCTCTGTCATCAGCCCGAACACACGCGTGAGGCGACGCGAGGTTCAGGGCCTCCGCGAGCGCCGATGCCTTCGGTTCTCCGAGCGCATCGATGCCGAGCCGGTGCCGCGAAAGGTTCCCAACCGCGAGCGTGTCGCCGTCAATGAGCAACAGATCCCGGACCCCCATCCGCACGAGGAGATCGGCCACGTGCGAGCCGAGGGCCCCGACGCCGATGATCACAATGCGAGCGGAACGAACTTCCAAGGCCAACCTTCCTCGGGCCCCGATACGATCGGAGTGCCAGTTCTCAGAGGAGCGCCATGCGAGGCGCCGTTTGTCTGCGAGCGGCCCCTGACGGGCGTATTGCCACCGTCCGAGCGCGTTGTCGCGAAACCCATGATGAAAACTTCGCGCTTTCCCCCGCCTCGACCGGGTCTGCGTGGGCATGAGCGACGGCACCTCGATGGGTTGCCAGTGCAGTTCGCGCGCGGGTTCGCCCACGCGTGCTGGAATCGGGAAGCCCACGAGCAGGAGAAAAGGACCTTCTTTGCGAAGGCGGGTCACGACGGGCTGCAGGAGCCGGTCGAGCGAAGCGCCATGCGAGGCGACGGCCCGGCGCAGCTCCCCCCACGTGGCCGGCGCCTGCCAGGGGGGGAGTACGGGTGCGGCGGGCAGCAAGATCCAGGCAGCAAGGAGCTTCTTCGGCGCCTCCAGGATCACGCGACCCCAACGAGGGCGGGCGAAGATCAACCCCTCGCGATCCGCCCATTCCATGACGACGACGCGGCGCTCGGCAGACGATTCGAGCTCCGCCAGCGCAGCGAGCCCATACGCGACACCGACGTCGCGGAACGACGCGATGTCGTCGGCCCCCTCCGCGAAGACCAACGTTGGACGCTCCGCGCTCGAGCTCGCCCCCGGAAACGCAGGCAATTCGTAATGGTCTCCGGTAGGAAGGAGCGCGCCGCGCGTGGCGGCCTCCAGCCAGGTTCTTGCGCGGCGAACGTGCCACGTGAGGCGCCGGTGGGGCTCGAGCGGCTCCACCGGCGAGAGTCGTGCGCCCACCGAGCTCCGAAGCGGCGAGGCGAGGCATAGGTCACCGGAGCGGAAAGGGGCGCCCCGACGGGCGTCGTTCCGCGATTGATGAGGGAACGTACGGTCGATCCCGCCACGCTTGGCGGGGTACACCTTGATCGAGCCGAACGGATACGCGGGGTCGACCCACACGTACCAATCGGTCCTGGCGGGCACCTGGGCGTTTGCTCGGACTGGCTCAATCTCGATGCGGATCCGAAGGAAAAAGCGCTTGCTCCCAGGATCCCACGTGACGTCGCGGAGGAGCTCGATGCCGCGCACGCCGTCGAGCGCCCTCCGCCCCGCCTTGAGCTCCTCGCTCGGCGTGCTCACGCGAACCGCCCGCTCCCCACGCGCGAAGGGCCACTTCGCTCGCTGAAGCCCCCCCGCGATCCTTCATCCTCGTCCTTCGGGGGCTCCGGGAACTTGTCGCCGAACAATGCACGCCACAGCGTGGCGCTCTGCTCGATGCTCTCGGCCTCCAGCGCGAGCCGAGCGAGCCGAGCCGCCGTGGTGGCCGCACCATAGAACTCACGGAATTGTGCTTCCGTGACCCGGTGGAGTACATCGGGGTGGCATCCATGATCGGGCAGCAGCGGCTTGCCAAAGCCATACCGCGTGACGACAGCCTCCAACGTCTTCGTCACGCCCTCCGCGACCGAGCGGATGCCGTCGGGGCAACAGTCGGCGATGATGCGTTCGAGGGGATAGCTCTTCGGGTGATTGAGCGCGGGTTGGTGATTGTAGCGCCACCACTTGATCGCCTTGACCACATTGACGAAATGGCCGCTCGTGCGACCGTTCTTCTCGCGCGTCCAGGCGAGCTGTGCGAGCGGGTGCGTGTCCTCCCAGCGCTTCGCATCGCGGTCGGGAATGCGCAAGGAATGCTTTTTCCAGGTATTCCCGCGTGCAATTTTGCGGTTGCGCTCGGCCTCCGTCTCCTCGTCGAGCTCCTCGTCGTCCTCGGGCAGGATCCCCATGATGCTCTCGGGCGGCGAGGAGGTGATGACGAGATCGAGATCTACCTGCTCCTGATGAATCCCGATGGATCGCCCCTGGATGCGGTATTGATCCTTGTAATGTTTCTCCACGAACGGCTCGAAGAGGGCCAGGGCCTCGGCGGGGGTATAGTCGTTCTCGTGAAGCCGGGTGACGACGATGATATCCACGTCCGAGCGCCGGCCGGGCGAAGGGCGCACCGCCGTGGAGCGCCGGTAGCTGCCCTGGAGGAAGGTCGTCACAAATGCAAGCTTGAGCGGCTCGAAGGCCATGAGGCGCTCGCGCAGCTTGATGTGGCCGTCCCGAAGGGCGCGACGCTGGGCATCGGTCGGTCGGATGGCCTGGAGGAAGTCGGTGAAATACGTAGGGAGTTCCATGGGAGGTCCTTTCAACGTGTTCCTGGAAATGGATCAGCGAACCCAGGGCGTCAGAACGGTGCGGTGCTGCTCTCGGACGAACTTCATCGCCTTTCGAACCGGATCTCGATCGAAAGTGCGGATGGCCTCGATGACGCTGGCGGGGTTGAAGCCTCCCTGGGAAGGAATCCTGAGGAGCCGGCCGCCGAGCACGACGAACAGCTCGGTATCGTGAATCGGTCCGTCGACGACCTTGTCCCATCGGGCATCGAGATGCCCCTTGAGCGGGGCCAGCTCGACGACGAGGCGCGAATCGAAGATCCGCTCGAGATCCTCGACGCGCTGGAGCGTGGCAGCTCGCGCGCATTGAAGATGCCAGATGAGATAACGCCTGAGCTTGCGCTCCGGTAGCTCCAGGATTCTTCGCTCATCGTGCTCTGCACGATCGAACGTCTCGATGCCGGCGAGCAGGGCTTCGATGTTTGCGGTGACGATGTCCCTCGCGTGCTCCTGGCCCTCCTCGCCACGGCGCAGAATTTCCATACATGCGAGCGCTTGCACCGCGATGGCGTCGGCCCAGAAGTCGACCTCCTCCAGCGCGAACCCGGCACGCCCCTCGTCCGTGGTCGAGGGGAGGTGCTGCACGAACTGATACAGCTTCCGCAAGAGGAGTGTTTGTCCTATACGTGCGCGCGCGACTGGCTCGTCGACCTTGCGCAGCGCTTCGAGGAAGCCATGCCCGAGCGTCATCGTCCGCTCGGACACGTCGATCGAATTCGTGTCCCCCGTGGGCTCGTCGGCGAGCTCGATCGCGCGCAGTCGTTCGAGAAAACGTGCCCCCTCGGAGTCGCGCAACGCGGACGGCAGGTGCTTTTGCTCGAGCTTGCTCTGCAGGAAGCCCACAGCGCGCCGAAGCTCTTGGAGGATTTTCCTGCGCGCCAGCTCGTCGTCCGCGGTATGCTGGAGTACACGCGCGACGCGAGGTCGATACGGGAGCACGAGGGCATGCTCGTATCGCTGGTTGAAGTAATTGGGTACCCATATGTCGCCGACGATCTTCTCGTTGATGGCACGTCCGATCATGAACGCGAGCGGCGCCGGACCAGCGAAGAAGAGGGCGAGGCCATTTCGATTCGGGTAGCAGTCATGGAGCTTCTCGAAGACGACGCGGAGCTCGGCCATGACTTGCGCCACGTTCGAGGCATCGAGGTTCTTCGAGCGCCCCGTCCACACTTCGACGATGTCGCCTGGATGTGCGCCTCGTTCACGCATGAATTCGTCGACAGCAGCCTCGCTCATCTCGTAATTCGTGGAGATGTAGACGGGGATACGCTCGGTGGATCGGGAGCGTCGATCGAGGCCACGCACAATCTCGAAAAAGGGCGATGCTGCCGGGGCCTCCGTCTTCCCTCGGAGGGAGAGGACGTCCCAGGGGCCGTCTTTGCGCCGGTTGAGGAGCGTGAAATCCGTCTCCCGCGACGACGTCTCCATACCCAGGTGCGTGAACAGCGGCAGCGCGCCGAGGCCGGCGACGTAATATCGAAGAGGTTGGCCCTCGCTCGCGAGGGCCCGCGCCTCGGCCAGCATGCGTGTGATGGCCGAGGCGCAGCCGGGATAATCGTCGACTCTGCCGGCGTGACCCGGACGCGCGCCGAACTGGGTTGCGCAAAGCACGTGGGGCTCGACAGGCTGGATGTGCGAAAGGATCTCCTGCTGGGCCAGGGTCACGTTGGAGGCGAGATCAAGGAGCAGGAGCACGCTAGCGCTGTCGTCCACAGGGCTCGGTGTCGCCCCGAAGGTCACACTCGCCGCATCGACGCCATCCCGCGTGTAAATCCTCGCCGCCTGCGAGGGATCGAGGCCCGCGAGTTCGAGCGCGTTCTTGCCGCGCTCGAACGCCTCCCGCACGGATTGGCCGCAACAGATGGCCTTGTAGAACGCCATCGCGAATTCCGTCGCGGCCTCATCCGTGATGGGGCGTGTCGTCCCGAGGGCGCACGTGACGTGCTGTGAGACGGCCTCTGCGATGGCGCCCGAGTAGCAGGCGTTGAGCACGACGACACGTTTGTCCCTCTTGCTATGCAACGCGAAGAGGTTGGCGAGGGCGATCTTGTCGACCCGTCGCGCACCTCCGTCCTCGGCCTCGAGTAGGAGATCTCCACCCGTCGTCCCATGTCCGCTGAAGTGGACGATGTCTGGATCCTCTTCCAGAATGGCATCTTGCAGCCGTCGAGGTCCGACGGCGCCGCGAGCCACGATATGGATCGCCCCTGCCAAATCCGTGAGGCGTAGCGCATCCTTGATGCGCTCGAGCTCGCGATCCGGGCGTATCGGGACGGCGTCGTCCGGATTCGCAGCGAGGAAGAGCACCTTGATGGGTGCAGAGGGCAGGGATGTAGCCACCTTATTCACCGTGCGTCCGCCTTTCTCTCGGCTGCTTTCGTTCAGCGCCCCGCGGGCCTCCGCCCGCGCTCGGGGTATTCCGGGCCGAGGAGCTCGCGCAGCACGAAATGTGCCTCCTCGGTGAAACCCCGCGCGTCCATGGAGAGCGCATAGAGAACGACTTCAGCCGCATGTCGAAGCATGGTTGTGCTCCGCCCGCGCTCCTCCGACGTCATCCCCTCGTCCACATTGGGCCCGACGCCCGCAGGCTCCGGGCACCTTCCCTGCACGGCGCCGGCCAGATATTCGAACAACGCTCGCAGCCCTTCGAGGTAACTCGCCGGCGGCGTCGAGAAGGCGCTGCACGCGAGCACCTCCAGGTGGAAGGAGCGCATCGGCTCGCCTTGTTGCCGGTTCCAGCGTTTGGCGGCTTTGACCAGCGGGTTCAGCTTTCCGCCGGCGCGCGCGTTGGCGTTCACGAGCGACTGCTTGTGGACCTCAGGGTTCGTATTGATCCACGAACGCCGGTTTCGATCGGGGATCATGTACATGTCGCCGGACACCACAAAGGCAGGGACGACGTCGTACCCGATCCCCGTCCCGGTGAACTCGATGTGCACCGAGCGCCCCTGGATCGTGGGCTTGTCCTTGTTCGTGTATGCAGCGACCAGCGCCCGCGACAGTTTTTGCAGGCAGCTCTCGGGCGCCGTCCTCATGTCCACGTCGCCGTGGTGGCGCCGGTCGAGCACCAGGAAGATGTCGATATCGTTGAGGGGACGGATCGCCGTGCGGCGGGCATACGAGCCGGAAAGAAAATCGCGCTCGACGCCGCCGAGGTGCAGGTCGATCTTCTGGCGAAGATACCTTTGCTGGTTGGACGCGTTCGCGCGTTCTGCTTCGGTGAGCTCGAGGTTCTGGAGGAATGTCTGGAACGCCTGCGCGAGAGTAGCCATGTCTCGGTCTCCTGAGTCGATGCGCCCGTGACGGGCGGACGACATCATCGCAAGAGCCGTGCCGGCGCTGGGCGCACCGTTTTTCAGGGCCGTATCGCGTACCCGTCCAAATTGCCGGACCCGGAGTCCATCGCGATGGACTCCGGGACGACGCGCTGCAGCCGATCGCGATCAGCTGCAGCGCAGACGCGGGTGATCGCGATCAGGGCAGATCCGGCAGCGCGCGGGCTGCGGCCTCGAGCTCGGCCTGATATCGCTTCACCTCGTCGAGGCTCGGCCCCTCGCCATCGCGGAACGGCCCCGGCGGCTTCGGGAGGTTCGGCAGGGCCCTCCGCTGCTCGAGCCACGACTTTCGATCCCACGCCTTGATCTTGCGCATGAGCGGGCCTGCGTCCTCGGTCGTGGGGAACAACGTTGCCCGCGCGCTGCGACCTTCACGCGCGAGGAGCCCGTTCACCGCGAGCCGCGCCGCCTCGTTCGCGCCCTCCATCGTGGCGAGATCTGTCCCCGTCTGCACGAAATCCGCGGCGAAGAAGAGGTTTTGGACCCCCTCGGGTGCCGCGAGGGGCCGCTGATACCACGATCCGGGAGGATGGACGAGCAGCGGAGAAGCGTTCCGCACGCCCTCCGCCGTGAATTGGATGCCCGTGTCGAGGTGCGCGCGGACGAGATCCTCGTCACGCAGGAGCTCCTCTTTGGTCCCGTTGAGCCCTTGCTTGATCTGCCGCCACACCTCGTCGAGGACCTCCTCCTTGCTCGCGCATTGCGCTGCGGTCTTGCTCAGGCCGGGCGCCGTGGTCGACCAGTCGGAGACGTCGACCGAGAGAACGCCCGCGACCGATCCGTCGCCGTAAAGGGCCGAAAAAGCCTCCTCCTGCCCCCGGGTCCAGAACTGGGCTTGCGAGATCGCCGAGAGGGCCCAGGGTGCGTCCGGAAACGCGATGTGCCCATCGCAGATCGTCACGTCACGACGCAGGAAATACTGGGCGCCCACCATCCAAGCCGTGAGCTCGTGGACTCGCGCTCGTTTGAACTCCATGAGCGACGCGTCGAGGCCTGCGAGGTCGTCCCCCACGAGGAGCGCCATGGGTTCGAGGGGCAGCGACGCGATGAAGTGATCGGCCTCGATCCGCTCTCCCGTGCTCCCGATACGCGCACCGGCGATCCGACGCCTCGATACGTCGACTTCGAGGGCGCTCACGGGCCTGCCGAAGTGAAAGCGAACGCCGCGGCTCCGGAGGTAGGCCTCCCACGGATCGAGCCACCGCGTCGCGGTCGGGCCGTTGAGGACGCGGTCGTTCGCCCCCTTGGGCCGGAAGAAGTCGAGGATGAGCTGCAGAACCTTGTTGCCGATGGTGCACGCGCTCCCGCGCTGGGCGTCCATGGCGACCATGAACCGCGACGAGTTGATGTAGCGGCGGAAGCGCTCGGAGTACGTCGCTCCGCGGATGAATTCGAAGAAGCTCCTGTTCTCGTAGACGTCCCGCCGTCGCTCGTCGCTCGCGCACGCGAAACCCAGCATCGACAGGACGAACCTGCCCATCTCCATCGTCGAGATGCCCGTGCCCTCGAAAAGATCGCCGACCGCGGCGAGCATGTCGACGAACTCCCCGACTGCAGACGGCCGGTGCCGCTTCAGCTTGTAGACTTGCCGCGCTCCCACCTCGGCCATGCCCATCTCGGTGCAGCCGACCAGGTTGTCCGCCACCGTCCCGCCGCCCGGACGGGGGATCCGCTGCATCACGTCCGGAAGATGCGAGTACCACGCCGGAAAGAAGCGAAAGCCATGCTCGCCCGGCAGATCGAGCCGCCCCTCGCGGCCGGTATCCGCAAGGAATTGGCTCTTCGCCTTGCCCCCCACGGCCTCCGAGGCCTCGTACACATCTATCTCGAACGCATCGTCCCCGAGCTCTGCAAGCTCGTGGGCAGCCGAGAGCCCGCCGATTCCTCCGCCGAGGATCGCCACCTTGGTTCGTCTTGCCATATCGTTTCACCTCACGGGCGCATCGCGCCTCCGGGGCTATCTATTCACGAGGTATGCCAGTCTCGATCGACGTCTGGCACGGCGAGTGCAAAGGGGCCCCGCCATGACGAACCCATCCATCGAGCGGACCATCAATGCGCTGCATGCGATCACGGACCGGGCAGAACGCGAGGGCAGCCGGATCGGTTATTTTTCGGCCCTCTACGCGCGCGTAACGGCGGCCGTCGCGCGGGGGCTGCGGGCCGGTTTTTTCGAGGACGAGGACCGGATGGAGCGCCTCGACGTCGCCTTCGCCGACCTCTACCTGGACGCAGCGACCCGCTATCTGCGCAGAGAGGAGAGCGCGAGCCTGTCCTGGGGCGTCGCGTTCGATGCGTGCGCGCAGGAAAACCTGACCGTGCTGCAACACATCTACCTCGGGATGATCGCCCACGTGCTGGTCGATCTCCCTCTAGGGGCTGCGCAAACCTGCCCGGGAGAGGCAATCGATGGGCTCGAGGGCGATTTCTACAGGATCAACGATGTAGTGCGGTCCGAGATGAACGCGTTCCACGACGACCTGCGCCGGGTGTCTCCGGCGCTGGCCGGCTGGGATACAGGGCTATGGGGCGTGATGAGCCGTGGGACGCTCTTCGCGGGGCGGAGAATCGCCTTCCGTGAGGCACGTGCACTCGCGATGGCGGCTCCCCAGGAGCGAGCGAGTCTGCTCACCCGCAACGATCGTGTGGCAACCTGGCTGGGCCGGACGGTGGTGCTAGGCGGCGGAGCGCGCCGATTCTTCCACCAGGTTCGCGCCACGGAGTGCTGCGACGTTCGCCAAGTGATCCGCGCGCTGCGCGGGCAGCAGCTTGAAGGATGAGCATGACGGGGACGGTGTCCGGATGGATGGACAGGGGGACCCGGACCTGTCCAGAATCGCCGCGTCAGCCGGCCCCGGCGACCCGCCTCCCGGCGACCCATACCTCGGCGAGATTCGCGCGGGAGGCCGTGTAGACGATTTTCGCGAGGACATCCTCGGGCGCGTCGAGCTCGTCGAAGAGCCGGATCGTGCCGTTCGGAGCCACGGTGTCGACGCGGACGGCGTCGAAGTGGTAGCCGGGTGCGAAGCGGCCGACCGGGAGATCGAGCGCGTCGGCGCCCGCGGCGGTCGCGAGATGGAAGGCGTCGCGGATGTCGATGCGGGACGAGGGCCGGCCGCGTGTCTCCGGCGGCAGCGCCGGGTCGACGCCGCTCTCCAGCATGCGCGAGGCCGCGACGGCCCAACGGCAGGCGTCGAGCATGGAGGCGCTCGGGCCGCCGGAAATGTCCGTGCCCAGGCCGACGCGGACGCCCTTTGCGAGCGCCGCACGGAGCGGGAAGACCGCGTTCGAGAAATAGGCGTTCGACAGAGGACAATGCGCGATGCCCGCGCCGCGGGCGGCGATGCGGGCCATGTCGGAGGCCGTGATCAGGTTTGCATGGGCGAGGATCGATCGTCGCGTGAGGAGGCCGAAACGATCGAGGCATTCGGCGTCCGTCACCCCGTGGCGGGCGAGGACATAACCGTGCTCCCAGTCGCTCTCGGAGCAGTGGGTCTGGACGTGGCAGCCGGTTTCCTTGGCGATGACGCCGAGGCCCTCGAGCATCGCGTCGGTGCAGGAGGGGACGAACCGCGGCGTCACGACGGGGTGGACGAGGCCGCCCTCATTGGCCGGATGGGCGCGGACATAGTCGAGGAGCGCTCGGGTGCCTTGGAGGCCGGCCTCGGTCGAGGCGTCGCGGTAGAAGTCAGGGCATTCCTGCGGGTTGTCCATCGCGACCTTGCCCACGAGGGCGCGCTGGCCCTGTTCCAGGCAGGTGTCGACGAGGAGGCGGGTGGCTTCCTGATGGATCGTGGCAAAGTAGAGGGCCGTCGTGGTGCCGCTCGCGAGGAGGTCGGCGACGAGGGTTTTGTAGACCTTTTGCGCGAAGGCCGCATCGGCGTAACGGGCTTCCAGCGGGAAGGTGTGGCGCAGCCAGATTTCCAGCGGCACGTGGAGCGCCTTGCCGAGCTGCGGGTATTGCGGGGCGTGGATGTGGAGGTCGACGAAGCCGGGGATCACGTACGAGCCCGCGGGAAGCGTTACGAGCGTGCCGGCCCTCGACGCGGCGTTCCGGGCGTCGTCGTGGTGGGGGTCGCTCGATCGGGTCACGGTGGTGATCCGGCCCGCTGTGTCGATTTCGACGAGGGCGTCCTCCAGGACCTCGATGCCGCCGAGCACGGGCGCGTGGAAGAAGGTGCCGGCGAGGGTCTTGCCGTGAAGGTCGGTCATTTGGGTTGCTCTTCCTAGCATGCCCACGGTCGCTGCACGGCGGCGTTGCAGAGCGCGCCATGAAGCTGCTGGTGGAGGCCACAGCGCCAACGTGATAAACGTTGCGCATGATAGATCCTCTCACCGCTGATCTCGCGGCTTGCGTGCAGGCCCTCCGCACGGATCCGATCTTGACCGAGAGCACCCTGGCCATGATGGATTTTTGCCGCGGTCTCCTGTCGCGGGGAGAATCAGGTCTCGCGCTGGTGCGCGCGGTCGTGCGAGACAGCAGCTACAAGGCACGGCTCCGTGCGTGCGCCGCGCGCGTCCTGAGCCCGCACCTGGAGCCGGCCGACGTCGAAAATGCTTGCTCGCTGCTGCTGTCGGGAAAGCCTATCACGCGCTACATGGCCGCGGTGGCCTTGTGCCGCACGGCGTCCCCTGCGTCCGTCGACGCGCTGATCGAGGCCCTGGACGACGATGAGCTCATCGCGGACATGTATTGGGGTTTGTACGTGAGCGACGTTGCCGCGCTGGCGCTCACGCGCATCGGTGGAGCTGGCCAGCCTGCGCTTGCGGCCTGGGGCGAGAGGCGACGGCAAGACCTTCACAACCCCTCCTATCGCCTGGTGGCCGCCTGTGCCCTTGCGCGGGTCGGAGATGCGCAGGGACGCGCAGTCCTGGAAGAGCTCGTCGCGACGCAAAATGACTACATGGCCAGTGATGTGCTCGAAGCTTTGCGTGACGGTAGGGAAACATATTTGTAAGGCGTTTCGATGATTCCAATCACGGAGCCCCCCGCACCGCGATCGCCGTCGCGTGGATACGACTACTCTACCCGTGTCTTCCCGTGGACCGTCGTTCTTTCGGCCTTGCGTGCGAGGAGGCCCTCGTACTTGACCTCCGTGACGATGCGAACCTTCAGGCCGATCTCCGGATCCGTGTCATCGTACCACTCGAACACCGTGGTGTCGTTACTCTGCAAACGGGAGCCGGTGAACATTCGCTCGTCGTAGAGCACGAGTGCCGGTCCAGCTTCGCCAGTATATACCGTTGCCGTTCCGATTTTTTGCCCCTTCGAGACAACGGGGACCGCTACATTCTTGTGCGCGTTCCATTTCTCTCCTAGTGGGCTTCTCGCGCGAATCTGTCTGCGAAACCCGTCGTACGCCGTCTCCCATTGCGATGGCATGAGGGTGGCCAAAATACGATTGGCCTCGCTGCCCATGACGGGGCTATCGCCCGGCGTCAGAAACGGAACGTTGGGAGGCATCTTCAGCTTCCACTGGCCATTCTCTATGACGTACTGTTCGCCCGGCAAAGGCGGAGGATAACCGTCTTTCACCGCCTGGCGATTCAGTTGATCGGAATTCCAATGCTGAAAGTGTTTTCGCCTGGATGTCGGCGAGGTTTCCCGGGGGACGAGAGCTATCTTCCCTGATTTCGGTTCAATCTTGCCCGATGGGTCGACCATCATCGGATGCTCCGGCGTGCTGCCCGGCGTGATGTAGAGCTGGTACGCTCCCTTGTTGTTCGGATCCCGAGCATAGAAGTGGCCCTCGGGTGCTCGAGCGTAAGCCGTGTAGGGCGTCTCCTTGTTCTCGGACCCACCGAACTTCGCCGCGACGAAGTCCGGGCCTGCCTCGAAGTTCGTGAGCTTCTCCTCGTGCTCACGCACCTGCGCGCGTAGGTCCTCGAGGAGCTTGTTGTGCTTCTCTTCCTGGGCGGCGTCGAACTTCTTTCCGGCCGCCTCGTTCCCGCGTATCTCATGGCTGTACGACTGGATGAGATACGCGAGCTTTGCGAGCTCCATCGCCGAATAAAAGGCCTGCGAGCGCCAGGGCTGGCTGCCCGGATCCTTGGGGTCGGCCTTGCCCGAGAGCAACGCGCCGGCTCGATGGATCGCATGACGGACCCGGCCCGACAGGCCCATGTAACGGAACAACATCTTCGCCGCGATGGCGTGGCCGACGATCATCTTCGTGTCGGCACGGACGCCGGCAACCACGTGAATGTCCCTGATCAACCCGTAGTTGTCGAACTCGGGAACGGCCATGGCGTCCAGCGGCCCCACCGATTCCGACCGATAGACAGGGATCTCCCTTCCCGTGGCCATCTTCAGCAGGGAATGCACCGTCGGATCGGCGCGACGCCCCGGGGCGTGCGGCGCTTGTTCGCCGGCGCGCGTCTGTCTGTTTTTTCCCTCCATCACGAGGTGGTGCCCGACGGCGATCCCGAGATTCAGCAAGTGCGAGCCGAGGAGCTCCATGATCCGCGCCTGACGAATGCTGTCGGGCAGCGATTTGTCTTCGGAGATCGTCTTGATCTGCGCATAGAGATCGGCACCGGCCACGGCGACGCTCATCCCGTCGAGGCCAAAGCCGAAGATCATCAAGCCGAGCTGGCCCCCTGCGGAAACCGGGATCAGCTTGAGGGTGGCCGCCGCCCGCACGGCGCCGACCGGGGCGCTGAGGACGTTGATCACGTCCATCCACATGCTGAGATCGTTCGCGCGCAGCGTACCCAGGGCCGCGCGGCCGGCCAGCCGATACGCCGAGGGAATGGCGCCGACGACGCCGACCGGTATCATGATGGAGAGCATCATGCCGGGCGCGAGGAAGGGCGCGGCGGCCACCGTGGCCACGGAGATCGCCAGCGTGATGTTCTCGACGCTCTCCAACGCCAGCGCGGACAGGTCCTTCTCGATGCGAATCGTCCGCGTCGTTCCGGCCCCGCCGAACTCCCCTGCCATGTACGGAGGGATGTAGAGCGTACAGGATCCACGGCCATACCCGTGGCTGCTCTCGAGCAGCTTCGTCGCCGCGTCGACGATGGCGTCCTCGCGGTTCTCCCTGGGGTCGCCCACCTCGAAGCTGCTGTCCTTGGTGGTGGAATCGAGCACGGCATAGACGAGTTGGTCCCCGTCCGCAGGGCGCTCCACGGCTTCGAGGAGGAGGCGGTGCGTGACGCCGTCGCGCCCCACGAGCGCCGCCGTGATGCGCACGGGCGGCTCCAGGGACGCGCCTTCGCTCTCGCTCTCGAGGCCGAGGAGCCGCGCCTGGCGCAACATGAGGATCTCGTCGATGTCGGCGATGCGCTGGGTCAGCGCCTCGATTTCCTTCGAATCCGGCGCGGGCTCGTCCCGCTTCGGATCGGCCGCGCTCGTCTCACCGATCTTGCGGCTCTGGAGCTCGGTGAGGCGGCGATCCAGCATCGCGCGCTCGCGGAACAGCACGGGCAACGCGTCGCCATGGAGCGTCTGGCGAATGTCCTCGTACTCGCTGAGCAGCGCCATCCGGGTTTCGGGGGCCATCGATTTGTCGTTGCTGAAGAGCTCCTTGTGGAGGTCCTGGTAGCGGCCTTCCTCCTCGAACATCGCCCGCACATCGGCATCGACCCGCAGCTTGGACATCTCCGCGGACGGTCGCACCCATACCGGCATCCACGCGACGCTCGGGGCACGCTCGATGACACGACCCTCCACGGCAATCGGCGACGCGATGCAGCGCACGATGTAGAGGCCGCTCTTCTTGAAGGGCAGGGCGTGCGCATACGACGGCTGGGCCAGGTTCTCGATGCCCGCTCGCACGAACGTCCCGATCGGCCGCAGGATCGCGTTGAGGGAGACCAGGGTGGTGGCGCCGATGCCCGGGACACCGATATCGAAGATGAGCGCCTGGAGCGCGCGCTGGATATCGACCGCGTTGTCGTCCATGTCGCGCCCCAGCCGCTGCCAGAGCACCGCGCCCATGCCTGGCGCCTCCCCGTTGGCCTCGAGGTCGAGCGCCGTTTGCGCGAGCTTCTTGATGTCGTTCTCGGGGACCTCGAGGAGCTGCCACTCGTAGTTGAAGAACGTGGTCGCCGATTCCATCAGGCTGCTGATGTGAAGCTGCATGAAGAAGGTGGCGTCCGAGCCCTCCGGCAGGTCAAAGAACTGCTGATCGAGCGCGGGATAACTCATCAGGCTGGAGGGCAACGGCGGCGTCGTCGCCTTCACGGGCCCGCTGAGCAGGTGATCCTCGCCCTCCGCGTCGACGAGCCGCACCTTCATCCGCAGAGCGAAATCCAGAAGCAGCTTCTTGCGGACCTCGTGGTTGTCCACGTCGAGCGCCTCCACGGCGAGCTTCGGCGCCCTCTCGATGTCCAGGAGGAGCTCGGCCGCGAGGTACTCGTCCGGCACGCTGTTCGCGGGCGCGGGCTCGTACACCCCGGAAGCCAGGGGGCGGACAGGGGGCATTCGCCACAACGCGCGGTACGCGGGCTCGTCCACCAGGCCCGGGTCCTGGCGAATGCCGTCGACGGCGTACGCGGGCACCAGCAGGGTGTCACGAATCGCATCCTGCGCTCGGCTCATCCGGCCCGCCTTTCTCTTCCGGTTCACCAGTCCGGGCTTCTGGGCGTCGATGAAATCCCACAAGAGCCCCCGATGGCTCAGAATCACGCGGAGGAAGATCGACTCCGTGTACCAACCCGGGAAGTCGAGCACGCCCCGGAGCTTCTCCCAGGCTCCCCGCGCGTCGTCGACGGCCAGGATGTAGGCGACCCGCTCCTCCTCGAGGGCGAGCTCGATGCCTCGGGCGATGAGCCATTTGACCAATGTTTGCGGGATCGACTTGTAGAGAGCGAAAGGGGGAGCAAGCTGCGCCACCGGCGTCTCTGCCTGCATGCCCACGACCGAGAAGCTATCCTTCGAAAGAGCCTGGTACGCCTCGACGGCGAGGCGGGGGCTGTAGCGCTCCTTGCCGACGAGATGCCATAACGCGGCAGCCGTCATCTGGAGCTGCTTGTTGGGACCGGCGAGCCATCGCGATCCCGGCTCCGGAGTGAAGTAAAGTCCCTCGATCCGCACCTTCATCGAGGTGAGCATCGGCTCGGTGAGAAGATCCTCCACGTCTCCCGTCACGGCGTCGTTGTCCGCCGCGGGCCCCGGCCCGAGCGGGGCCAAGGGGCGGCCCACAGCCGCGCCTCGCGCGTGTGCCTGGCCGAGATGCGCAGCCTCGGCTTCGGCAGCCAGCCGCGCCCGTGGGCCCGCTCCGCCCGCGGGGGCAGGGTTTCGCGCCTGTGCCAGATGGGCGAGCTCGTGCGCGAGGACGTATCGCCCCGTATCCGTTCGCGGGTCGACCTTCGTGGGATGCAGATACACGACGCCGCTGTCCACGAGTCCGCGGGCTCCGCGCGACTCGAGTTGCCGCTGGGCCTCGCCATCGGCCCGCACCTTCACGCCCCCCGGCTCGATCCCGAACGCCGACGCGAGTGTCTCGATCTCGCGCGGCATGACCGCATTCAGCGTCGAATCCGTAGCCGGCTCGGATTCTTCCGCCACGGAGCTCATTCCATCGGCTCCGCGCGCATGTGCAGAGCTGCTCGAAGCGTTCGCTGGGGATGCCATGCGGCTGGGATAGACTTGCCAAGAGGGAGCGCGCCTCCATGCCACAGGCGTCCAGGGCTGGGCCATGGTGGGCATTTCGCTCGACAGCTCGGGCGTGCCCCGCCCCGAAGCAGGCGCCTGTCGCCGCGAGACATCCGTTTTTTGCACCGGGGAAGGGATGGCTGCGCGCGATTTCCGCTCGAAGGTGGACATGCTGTGGCCTCCAGTGGCGCTTGCGCCAAGGATACCGCACGACGGGCGAAATGGGCAGCTCCCATTCGCATGAACCGCGTCGCGCACGTGAGACGATGGGAGAGGAAACCTATCGTCACACGTGATAGCAACAACTCGAGCCACACGGCGACCGCCCTGCCGCGCACCGCATACGCCTCCGGCGCCGTCACGTGCAGGCGTGGAATTCGTGCTTCGTCGACCACGGAGGCCGCGTCCCCCTGCTGCGGGAGGCTTCCTCCTTCTCTACGCCCCCATCGCCGCCACGCGGTCGCCAAAGGCCGTGCCAGCCTCCAAGCAGCAGTCACTCCTTATATAATAGATAGCCTCCCTCCACGGTCGCCCAGAAGGAGGTGCCGCCGGCCCGCGAATACACGTTCGCGCTCCCTTCGAGGACGCCCTCGCCGGTCGTCCCATGACGCCCTGCGACGCAAGATCCGCTCCGCAACTCCCGATGAGCGAACCGGGCAACAAAATTGCAACGGCGAGGAAGAATGCGCCGCGTGACGAGGTTCTAGAATGCATGAGCCGCCCTCCGTACGCTGCCGCGGAGACCGCTCTCCTCATTGATGAGCCCAGCAAACGCGCGAGTGAAGCGCACATCACCCCACGGACTGTGAAAAGTATTTTTTGGCACGCGCGTTAAATTCATCAAAAATGGGGTTGCATTGATGGGTTGATATGTTGTAGTCTGCACCCCGTCCGAGACGGAAGAAGGGAGTGCTACGGCCCGGTGGTCGCCCCCCCAGGTGGCCTTCCCTTCCATTCAAGGAGGGTCTCATGTCGCTAACGACCGCCGTTGCGTATGGTCCTATTAGCTTTCTTACGGCGGGAGGGCAGCAATTGCTCATTCCCGTGACTGCGTTCGGATTCGATACGAATGGCCAGATCCAATTCGTCGCGCCCGATTCGCCTTACTCGGCAGCGTTGGACTGGCTCAATCATCTGTACGAAACCGGCTATATCAGGCCGGGGAAGGCGCCCGCTCCCAGCCTGGCGATGGTGATTCGCGCAGCGGATCCCGGGGCGTGGGGCAATCAGATCCAGATCAAGGTGACCGCCGCGGAGGAGACGTTCGATCTCGAGGTCACGGCGACGACGACCTATACCAACGTCTCGCTCGAGACGCTGCTCGAGCAGCTAGGGACCGAGACGCGGCCGGGCGTCAAGCCGGGGCTCGTCCGCTTTCGTGACGCCGATTTGCCGCTCGTTCTCCCTGCAGCGCTGGCGGGGGCTTCCCTGGCCGGCGGGACGAATGCCACCCCTGTCCCGGCCGCCGCCACGAGCGGCACACAGATCCGCAAGCACGACGAGGATGTCCTCGCCTTCCAGCTGGTGGCGCGGAAGCCCGGCTCGCGTGGGAACGACATCGACATCGATATCGAGAATGTCGTGAGCGCCGACGGCACCTTCTCGCTCGAGGCCGTCTGGAACGTCAAGTTGACCGCGCTCGATCCGACCACCCCGGGTATCCTGACCACGATCAACAACGCATTCGGCTACGTGATCTCGGTCGCGGCGCCCATCGGCGGCTCGCTTGGCATTCCGCAGACCAGCACGTTCAACCTGACGGGCGGCACCGACGCGACCAAGGCTTCGGCGAGCCCCATCACGCAATAGGCCTGAAACCCTACCGCATCGAGAAGTCGAGGGTCCCGTCATGCCGGTCACCACGAGTTACCCTGGTATCTACATCGAAGAGTTGCCGAGCACCTCGCGCACCATCGCGGCTGCTCCCACCTCGATCACGGTCTTCATTGGCTACACGCACCCGTTCAAGACGAAGCAATTCGACAAGCCAGTCCGAATCTTCAGCTTCGCCGATTACGAGCGCGAGTTCGGAGGTCTTTACCGGAACGTGTACCTGGACAACAGCGTCCCCTACGCGGTTCAGCAATTTTTCCTGAACGGCGGCTCCGATGCATATGTCATCGGTCTGAAGCCCCAGCTCCATCCGCCGGCGCCCGCGTCCGCAACCGCCTTCCCGAAGACGGAGGCGAGCATCGGTACGAATGCCGTCCTCCGGGCCCTCGAGCCCACGGATGCGTCGTCGCCGATGACCGCGTCGGTCAGCAATCTCGTGGGGAACGTCGCTGACATCACGATCTCGTACGGAAGCCGCGTGGAAGTGTTCCGTGGGGTCAAGCTCGTCAAGGAAGGTATCGATGCCGTGAACAGCATCGAAGTGCGGCTCGCCGACTCCTCGTTGGTGGAGCTCGTCGAGGCAGCGGATTACGGGACGTATGCGTCGACGTCGACGCCGGTGCTGTTCCAATACGCGGTCGTGCCCGATCCGAGCGCGACGACGTTCTCGGACGATGATTTCCTGCCGGTCTTCGGCGATGGACAGCTCCTCGACAAGGTCGACATCTTCAACCTGATGGTGATCCCCGGCGTGGCCCATCAAACCGTCCTGAGCCATGCGCTCACGTTCTGCGAGCGCAAGCAGGCATTCCTGATCGTGGATGCGCCCCCGAACTACAAGGTCGAGGACATCGTGCAGGATCCGACCGTGCTCGACGTCATTCCCAAGAGCACGAACGGCGCGCTGTATTTCCCCTACCTCAACTCGCTCGATCCCCTCACCGGAAGCACCATTTTCCTTCCCCCGAGCGGCACCGTCGCCGGCGTCTTCGCGCGCACCGACACGAACCGCGGCGTCTGGAAGGCTCCCGCCGGGCTCGAGACCACCCTTCGCAACGTCAGCGGCGTCGTCGTCGACGGTCGCATGACCGACAAGCAGGCCGGTGTCTTGAACGATAACTCGGTCAATGCCATCCGCACCTTCCCTGGAATCGGATCGGTCGTCTTCGGCGCGCGCACGCTCGTGGCGAACAACCTGTCATTCCAGCAGTGGAAGTACGTATCGGTCCGGCGCATGGCGCTCTTCATCGAGCAGACCCTCTACCGGAACCTTGGATGGGCGATCTTCGAGCCCAATGACGTCCCGCTCTGGACCGCCCTGCGCACCAGCGTCGAGGCCTTCATGCTCTCGCTCTTCCGGCAGGGCGCCTTCCAGGGGACCAAGCCGAGCGAGGCGTTCCTCGTTCAGTGCGATTCCTCCACCACCACGCAGGCGGATATCGACCTCGGGCGGGTCAACCTCATCGTCGGCTTCCGGCCCCTCAAGCCGGCGGAGTTCGTCATCGTCAAGATCTCGCAGCTCGCCGGCCAGGCGCAGGCGTAGGAGAACCCATGGGCAAGCCTTTTGCGATCAACACCCGCCGGTACGATCCCTACAAAGCGTACCGATTTCTCGTCTACCTGGGCGAGTCGACCGCGCCCGTCGCCGGCGTCAGCAAGGTGGGCGGTCTCAAGCGCTCCTCCGACGTCATCGAATACAAGGAGGGCGGGAGCGCCCTCATCCTGAAGGGCCTCGGACGCACCAAGTACGAGCCCGTCACGCTGGAGCGCGGCATCACGCACGACAAGGATTTCGAGGAATGGGCCAACGCCGCGCAGGTCCTCGACAAGGGCGCCCCCTCGCAGTCGCTCGCCAAGCTTCGCAAGGAGGTGCGCATCGAGCTCCTCAACGAGGCCGGCCAGCCGGTGCACCGCTACGTCCTCCACGACTGCTGGGTATCGGAATACCAAGCCATGCCCGAGCTCGACGCGGGTGGCAATGCGGTGGCCATCGAGACCCTCAAGCTCGAGCACCACGGCTGGGAGCATGACCTGAGCCTGGCCGAGCCAACGGAGATCTGAGTTGATCGGCTTCCGCCTTCCCGTCAGCGAGCTCCGCGTCACGTTGCGCCAGCTCGGAGGTGCCGAGGACATGCTCCTCGCCGAGGCCTCCGGCTGCGACGTGGAGCTCGCGCTCGCGCTCGCCTCCGCCCTCGCACGATCCGCGCAGGGCGAGGCGATCGCCTGGGAGGCGTTGCCCCTCACGGATCTCGACGCGACCCTGCTCCGCATCCGGCAAATGGTGATTGGAGATCATGTCCACACGGATATCCAATGCCCGGCGGAGGGGTGCGGCGAGCGCATCGACATCGCATTCCGCGTCACCGATTACCTCACCCACCACCAGCCTCGCAAGCCGCGGGGGATCGAGCGCGACCGCGAGCCGGGGTGGTTTCGGATGACGAATCCTGACGTATCCTTCCGCCCCCCCTCGGGCGCCGATCAGCTCGCCATTGCAGACGAGCCCGAGGGGGTCCGCTTGCTCGCCGAGCGCTGCATCCGGCCCGCGGATGCTCCGGCGCGTGTACGACGGCGCGTCGAGGCTGCCATGGAGGCGCTCGCTCCCAGCCTCTACGGCGAGCTCGATGGCACCTGCCCCGCGTGCGCCGCGACGGTGCGCATTCCTTTCGACCCGCAGCGTTACGTGCTCCTCGAGCTCCGCGCGCAGGCGGCCTCCCTGTACGAGGAGGTCCACCTGCTCGCGGGCCATTACAAGTGGTCCGAGCAGGACATCCTCGCTTTGCCCAGGCTCCGACGAACCCGTTATGCCGAGCTCATCCACGCGGAAAGGAGCGCAGGATAGATGGCCAAGGGTTCCTATCTCGGCGCCGTTGCCAGTCGCGCGCGCGCGGACGCCCCTTCGCTCATGCCGCCTCGGCGCTTCCCGCCCGCGCGAGGCGCCGAGCGTATTCCTGTGGCCTCGGCGGAGCCGGAGGTCCGGCGACCTCAGCCGCCCCGCGCAATCGCACCGGCGGCCTCGGATGCGCAGGGTTTCTCGCAGTCCCCGCATGACACGGTGCCCATGGAGTCCCCATGGCCCGGGGTTCTCGATGCATCCATTCCGAGGCCGCGGCCTGCAGCCCCCGAGCCTGGCATCACGGTCGGCAAATCCGTCGCGGCGCCGCCACGGGCTGCACCTGCATTGCGATCGCCGGTGCCGAAGCTCCGCGGCGCCCCGCCCGATGGGGAGCCCCGCGACACGAGCACACCGCCGCCCGCGGCCATGCCCGCGCCGCCGGAGGTGTCGGGGCCTGCCACGCGGCCGCAGCCCCGCCCCCCCGTCGCCGCCGATCCCATGGCTGCTGTCGGCGCAGCATTGCATGCTGCAATGCAATGGGTTTCGCAGCCCGCGCCGGAGGCACACGGCCCGCGCCCGTCCCCTTCTTCGACCGCGGCGCAATCCTCCCCGCCCATTGCGCCGCCCGAGCCCCGGGCCGAGCCTCCTGGGGCCTCGCGCGTGCCCGACGCGCCGCCCCGCGCCCGTGCGCAGGTCGTCACGCGCCCACCGGGCGAGCCGCTCCCCCGGCCTGCGTTGCCGAAGGCCACGAGCGGGCGCTCGATTCATATCGGCACCATCGAGGTGCATGTCGCGCCCCCCCCGCCGCCGCCCGCGGCCCCGTCCCCGAATCGCCGGGAGGAGCGGCGCGCGGCGTCGGAGACCACGAACGGGGCGCCGACACTGCTCTCACGCGGCTTCACGACGACGATCGGCCTGCGGCAAGGATGATGCATGGAAGCGGCCCCGAAAGGCCGCCGAGGAGATGTCACGATGCAGGAGGTCCACATCGACCGGCTCATCTTGAAGCTCTCGGGCCTGACCGAGGACGAGGGGCGGCGCCTCGCGATGAAGGTATCCGAGGGGCTCGCAGCGGCCGACATTTCAAATGCTGCCGTCGAGAACCCCGGCGCCCTGCGGCTCGACCTGCGAGCCTCGCCGCGGGAGCAGAGCGACGTCGACTCGCTCGCGCACCACATCGTCAGCGGTATCGTACGGGAGCTGTCGCGCTCGGCATGACGGCCGTGAAGGAAAGGAGTTGAGAACATGCCGGGCTATTTCATGAAAGGCGCGTTGGTCCAGCTCGCCAAGAAGGGGCCGATCCCCGTGCCGAATTTGATCATGTTCCAGTACAACCCGGAGACCATCGAGCACACGTGGGATCAGCCCGATGGGGGGGGCGGCGGCTCCAAGCCTGGCTCCTATTCCAATCCGCAGGCGGCCTCGGGAAAGCCGGGCGAGTCGTTCTCGTTCACGCTTCAGATGGACGCGAACGATCAGATCGCCGAGGGGAGCCGCATCGCGGCCATTTCGGGCGTCTACACGAGGCTCGCTGCCCTTGAAATGCTGCTCTTTCCGGTCGAGGTCAAGGAAGAGCTCGTCGGCGCGACCGGAGCGAAGAATGCGTGCGAGGTGCCGCAATTCGTCCTCCCCACCGTCCTCTTCGTATGGGGCCCGGGGCGCATCCTGCCCGTACGCGTGACGAGCCTCAGCGTGACCGAAAAGCTCTTCGACAAGATCCTCAACCCCACCCAGGTGGAGGCGAAGATCGGGCTCCGCGTGCTCACGCCCGAGGAGCTCGCGGTCGCAGCGCAGGCCCACGACCCGCTCGCCAAGGTCGGCATGGTCGCCTACTCGTACTCGCATGGCCTTCGCCAGGTCCTCGCAATCGCGAACCTGGCCAATGCCAAAGGCGACGTCGGCATGCTGCCGTTCTGATTGGAGGATATGCATCATGTTCTCGCCCGGAAGCCGTTACGCCAAGGAAACCACGTATACCGTGCAGACCAAGCGCGGCGTCGTGACCGCGACGACGATCCCGCTGCCGCGGCAGCCCCAGCTCCTCGGCTTTCATCGGAGGCTCGAAGGCGAGCGCCTCGACTACATCGCCACGCGCCACCTCTCGGACCCGACGGCTTTTTATCGTCTCTGCGACGTGAGCGGCACCATCGCGCCGGACGCGCTCGCCGCGCGCGAGCTCGTAGGCGTCCCGGTCACGGGTACCTGAGACATGGCAAACGCGCTGCAAATTCTCACGGACGGCGTGGAGGCGGGTGACGATTCGCTCTGCAAGTCCTTTGGATCCATCGAGATCGAGGAGAGCGTCGACCTGCCCGGGGCCATCGAGATCTCGCTCCCGCTCGACGGCACGCCCGCCGGCGAGCTGACGCGCTTGACGGACCCATCGATCCAGCCCTACGCCAATCTCTCCCTCGTGGCGACGGCCGAGGAAAAGCCGCCGGAGTGCATCTTCGACGGATACGTTCTTTCACACAAGATCCACCTGGAGACGGGCACGACGAGCTCCACCCTGAAGGTATGGGGTCAGGACGCCTCCTGGCTCATGAACCTGGACGAGAGGGCACGTGAATGGATCGGCATGACCGACGGCGGTGTGGCGAACGAGGTCTTCAAGGAATACGGCATCACGCCTGCGTCCGAGAATACCGAGGATGACTCGCCGGCGCACACGGAGTCCGGCCACACGCTGATGCAGCGAGCCACGGACATCCAGTTCCTGAAGCAGCTCGCTCGCCGCAACGGCAAGCTTTGCCGCGTGGCTTGCGCGGATCGTCCCGGCGCGCGCATCGGCTATTTCGGAAAACCCAACCTCGCGGCCGCGCCCGCCGTGACCCTCACGCTGAATCCCTCGGCCACGGCCACGGTGCACGCGCTCGATTTCGAGTGGGACGTGGCCAGGCCAAGTGAAGTTGCCGCGCAGCAGGCTTTGTTCAGCGACCCCGACCCGAGCGCCGCGCGCGTGGAGACCAAGGACAGCGGGTTGCCCTTGCTGGAAGCGCGGGGGCTCTCGGACTTCATTTCCCCAGGGCTCGGCAGCATCCAGGCGATGGGCGGCCGCAAACCCAAGGCCCTGTTGACGACGACCGTCGACGACGCAGGCGAGCTCGCCCTGCGCGCGCGTTCGCTGCTCCGAGAGGCCGGCTTCTTCGTTCGTTGCAAAGGCGAAGCCGACGTCTCGCAGCTCAAGGCCGTCTTGCGCGCGGGGATGGTCGTACAGATCGACGGGGCCGGCAGCATCCACTCGGGCAAATACTTCGTCTGGAGCGTACGCCACACGATCCAGCCGAGGAGCCACAAGATGAGCTTCGTCCTGGTACGCAATGCGGTCGGTTCGCCGCCGCCCGGAGGAGCGTGATGCTGAACGAGCAGGCGATCCTGGACATCCTCGACCGGATCCGAAACAGGTTTTACGGAAAATACCGCGGCTTCGTCGTCGAGGTCGAGCAGGGCGGGCGAGGCCGCATCAAGGCGAAGGTCCCTGCTGTGCTCGGCGAGACGATCACGGGCTGGTGTTCGCCTTGCGTGCCCTATGCAGGGCCCGACGCAGGCATCGCCTTCCTGCCCGAGGAAGGATCGGGGGTGTGGATCGAATTCGAGGGCGGAGACGTTTCCTACCCCATCTGGAGCGGGTGCTACTGGCACGACGGCGAGATGCCCGCCGATGCCGCGCCGGCAAAGAAGGTGATCCGCACGGCGGCGGGTCACCAGTTCCTCTTCGATGGGAGCTCGCTGCTCCCATCGCTCACCATCACGGATCCCAACGGCAATCGTGTCATACTGGACGCGATAGGGGTGACGATCAGCCGGAGCGCTGGGAAAATCGAGGTCCTCGAAGCGGCCGTCAAGGTCAACGACGACGGCATGGTGGTGACGTGATGGGCGCGTTCCTCACCGAATCGAGCTTGCTCTTGTGCCCGCATTTCGGAAGGGTCAAAGCGACTGCCCCCGCCGTGCGTGCGCAAGCGGTGCAGGGCTCCCTTCTTCACGCCACCGGCGCCGCGCTCGTGGAGGGCTGCGTGCTTCAGACGTCGAACGGGCCCCATCCGTGCGTCACCGTCGTCTGGTCGGAGCCGACGACGAGGTGCCTCGTGGGAGGACAACCCGTGCTCACGGAGAGCAGCACGGGCCGCTGTTTTGCGGCCGATGGCACGCCCCAGGGCACGGTGATCGTGAGCATGCAACAGAGGGCAAGGGGGCAATGAGGTGGTCATGAAGCGATGCGATTACGCCTTTCCGTTCCGCATCGACGGCGTCTCCGGTCAGGGGGCACGCGCGCCCAGCTATGAGGCGCATGTCGAGCAGATGATCCGCCAGGTGCTCCTCACGACGCCCGGGGAGCGCATCAACAGGCCCCTCTTCGGCGCCGGGCTCCGCCGCCTCTTGTTCGCCCCGAACGCCGAGCCGCTCACCGCGACCGCGCAGATGCTCGTCCTTCAGGCGTTGACCGACGCGCTCGCCGAGCACATCGACGTGAAAGAGGTGAAGGTCTATGGGGCCGGCGAGGTGGACGACGAGGGTCAGCTCTTGATTCGCATTGATTACGTGATCCGCCAGACGCGCGCCCCGCAGCACACGGAGGTCCTGATCCCATGAGCGGTATTGCCGACCGCGCGAAGCTGCTCCGCCTGCACCCGGAGCTCAACGGGATCGATTTCGTCGAGATCGCGAACATCGCGCAGACGGAGATCCGTATCCATTTCGTGAACCCCGTCGGCGACCTCGTGGGCGTCGTGACGGGCGCCACGATCACCGGAGGGGACGCGATCCCGAAGGTGCCCGTCCTGCCGATCGACGACGCCAACGACTGGGACGTCCCGGCGAAGGTGCTCACGCTGCGCGTCGCAGCGCCCGGGGATTTCTCGACGTACACGCTCGCATTGCAGAGCGCCTCCGGTGCGGGCACGCAATCGCTCGATCCTTATTTCGATCACGTCCCGTTCTCGTTCAAGGTCGGCTGTCCTGCGCTCGTCGACTGCGAGGCGCAGGCCGCGGCGTGCGCGCCGCCCCCCGCGGATCCGCCGCCCATCGATTACCTCGCCAAGGACTTCGATAGCTTCCGTCGGGCGCTCCTCGAGTTCTCGGCGCGCCGTTATCCCGCGTGGGAGGAGCGATCCCCGGCAGACTTCGGCGTCATGTTCCTGGAGGCCCTCTCCAGCGTCGCCGACGACCTCAGCTACCAGCAGGACCGCATCGCCGCCGAGGCGTGGCTGGAGACGGCCACGGAGCGGCGCAGCGTCGTCCGACACGCGCGCCTCGTCGATTACGAGCCGCGGCCGGCGACGGCCGCGCGCGTGCTGCTCCAGTTCGAGGTCACGGGCGGCCCGATCGGGGCGGGGCTCCCCGTGAGCACCCAGGGGCCCGACGGGACGACCCTCTTTTTCGAGACGGGCACCGGGCTCGGCGACAAGACGAAGTACACGGTAAACCCGCTCTGGAACAAGATCGAGCCGCATTGGTGGAACGACGACGAGCGATGCCTCCCTACGGGCGCGACGGAGATGTGGGTCGAGAAACACGGGCTCGGCCTCACGGCAGGGCAAAGGGTCTTGATCGATACCCTGCCAGCCATTCCCGGAGATCCACCCGTGCGGGAGCTCGTCACGCTCGCGGCGGATGGCGAGGAGCGGATCGACCCGCTCGCCGGGGGAGGCGGCAAGGTCACGCGCCTCGTGTGGCGCCCCGAGGACGCATTGCGGCGTGATCACGATCTCACACGAACGACGCTCTCGGCGAACCTCGTCCCCGCGACGCAGGGGCGCCGTTTCACGGAGACCTTCGCCACCGAGAGCGCGGCGATGCTCGGTCAGAGGGTGGCCCTCACGCGGACAGGTCCGGGAGGCACGCCGCAATACCTCTTCCCCCTCGACGGCGTGCCGCTCGCCTGGCTGTACCGCGAAGACGACCCGGACGCGCGGCCTTGGCCCGAAATCAGGGTTACGCAGGTGAATACGAGCCCCGCCCGCCCGTGGGTGTTTCGGCGCAGCCTGCTCGACGCGGAGAGCTTCGACGAGGCATTCACCGTCGACCCTGTACGGTACGCTCGCGTCGGAATGCCCGGCCCCACCGGAGCTGCGCCCATGGAGTACGACGGCGCCGAGGGGGATACGATCCGATTCGGGGACGGCTCTTTCGGCGTCATTCCCGAGGCAGAGTCCGTCTTTCAGGTGACCTATCGCGTGGGCGGCGGAGCCACGGGCAACGTGGCCGCCGACAGCATCACGCGTATCGTCCCGGGTGGGATGCTCGAAATGGTGGCCGCGAAGGTGACGAACCCCTTCCCGGCGACGGGCGGCGCCGATCCGGAGACGGACGAGGCTGTACGAAAGCTCGCGCCGCACGCATTTCGCGCAAAGACGCGCCGCGCGGTCCGCAAGGAAGACTATGAACGGATCGCTGGCGAGCTGCCCTGGGTGCAACGCGCAGGCACGGCCTTCCGCTACACGGGGAGCTGGCTCTCCGTGTTCACCGCGCCCGACCCGCGCGGCACGGGCGAGCTCTCCCTCGACAGGCGCATCGAGCTCATCGAGGAGCTCGAGCGCGTGCGGCTCGCGGGCTACGAATCGCACGTCCTGCCGCCGCATTTCGTGGCGCTCGATATCGTCGTCGAGGTCTGCGCGAGGCGAGACGCCTTCAAGGCGGATGTTCGAGAGGCGGTGCTCGAAGCGCTGAGCGCCGCTCGCAGGCCCGACGGATCGACTGGATTCTTCCATCTCGATCGCTTCACCTTTGGCCAGGGCCTGTGGAGGAGCGCGCTCGAGGCCGCGGTGCAGCGCGTCCACGGCGTCGACGGCGTGCGCGTGGTCCAGTTCCGACGGCGCGGATCGCCAATCGGCTTCATCGATATGCCGGCGCTCGTCAAGGTAGGAAAGGCGGAGATCCTGCGCGTGGACTCGAACCCGAGCCGACCCGAGCGAGGGAGCGTCGACGTGCTCGTGGAGGGCGGCAAATGAGTGACGACGAGAAAGTCTGCCCGTGCGACACGATCGTGCATCCCCGGACGATCCACAATCCGCCGGGGCTCGACACGATCGAATACCGAACCGGCGATTATACGAGCTTTCGCCAGGCCCTCTTGCAGGTGGTGCCAGGTGAGCAGGCGCTCGAGAGATGGCAGCCGAGCGCCGAGGGCGATCTGGCGTTGCAGCTCCTCGAGTGGTGGGCATACCTCGCCGACATCCTCACGTTCTACAACGAGCGCATCGCCAACGATTCTTATTTGCGGACGGCCTATCAGCCCGCGAGCGCCTCGCGCCTGGTCAACCTCCTCGGGTATCGCCCGAGGCCGGCGCTCGGTGCGACGGGCAAGCTCTCGACGCTGCTGTCGGCTGGCCATACGAAGGTCACGGTGCCGCAGGGTCTCCCGCTGCAAAGCAAGCCAAATCCGGGCGAGGAGCCGCAGATCTTCGAGGTGGACGCGGTCGCCACGGCGAGCGCGCCGGGCGTGCTGGAGGTGGACCCCGCCGTCGACACGTCAATCGACGGGTCGAGCGTGCTCCTGAGCGGCGTCATCACCAGCGTGAGGCCATTCGACCAGCTTCTCCTCGTGGCGAAGAGCTGGAACATGTCGACCACCGGTTATGCGTGGGTCACGGTCCAATCCGTCGCCCACGAGAAGGACCCGCGCGGAAATGTCAATACGCGGGTCACCTTCACCGCACCCCTGAGCGGATTCGGCGATGTGAAGGCGAAGGAATGTCGCTTGCTCCGGAGCACCCTGGAGACGAAGCTCTACGTCAGGACGAATGCCCCTGGTGTGGTCGTGTTCATCGAAGGGGTCGCGCACCTCACGTCCGTCGCTCGCGATCTAGCCGTCGGGGACCTCGTGTTGTTTTCATCGAGCCAGCGCAAGCACCTCGCGCAGGTCACCGAGTACAAGGAGGTCGTCTGGTACGAGAATGCGCCCAATGGGTATCCGTCGACGCCGCCGGGAACGCCGGAGGAGCCGGTCATCCCGCTTCCGAACCTCCATGCGGACATTTACTTCGCCCCCGGGGTCGGGGTCCCGGAGTATGCCTCCGATCCCCTGTCGGGTTACCGCGTCCTCTACGGCTTCCGTGACGTGGGCTCGCTGATCGACAACCCACCTGCGGAGATCAGCGTCGAAACGCTCACGTTGATCCCCCGCGCGGCGGTGCCGGCCTCGCTCAAGCCCGGCAGCGAGGTGCTCGTCGAGGACGCGACGGGGGCCGGCTCGCTCGGCAAGGTGGATACGATCACAGGCGGCAAGATCGTGGTCGAGCGGTCCGACACGCTGCTCACGTTGAAGCCGCCGCTGCGCCTTTTCTACAATCTGCTCACCGTCTCCCGCGGCCAGACCGTGCCCCGGGAAGTCATGGGGGATGGCGACGCAATGAAGGTCGGACAAACCTTCGCGCTCCAGCAATCGCCGCTCACGCACTTCGCAGGGGCCGTGCCCGGCGGGACGTTGCCCTACCGCAATACGCTGCGGGTCTGGGTGAACGATATCGCCTGGACTGAAGTGGAGAGCTTCTACGGGCAGCCGCCCGAGGCGAACGTCTTCACGACCCGGCAGGACGAAGAAGGGAAGACGTTCGTGGTCTTCGGCGATGGCGTGAACGGCGCGCGGCTCCCGACGGGGAAGGGCAACGTGGTGGCTTCGTACCGATATGGCGCCGGCGCGGCCGCGCCCAAGGCGGGGGCGCTCACTGTGCTCTTGAAGCCGCTCACGGGGCTCTCCGCCGTCCGCAATCCCGTGCCGGTGGGCGGAGGCGCGGACATGGAGTCGCCGGCCGCGACGCGGCGCGCGGGGCCGCGCTCCGTGCTCACGTTCGGTCGGGCGATCTCGGGAGACGATTACGAAGCAATTGCGCTCGCGGCCGGTGTGCCGAGGGTCAAATCTATTTTCGCGTGGGACGCGGAGATGCAACGAGCGGTGATCAAGCTTTACGTGGGCGGTGATCCAGGCGCCGTGGGTGTCGCCATGGCGGCGCTCGAGCCGGCGATCGACCCGAACCGACCCCTGCTCGTGCTGCCGGCAATACCGAGGAAATGCACCCTCGCGCTGGTCGTGGTCGCCGATCCGCGATACGAGGCGGAGGCGCTCCGCACGGCGGTGGAGAGCGCGCTGCTCGACCCCGACGCGGGTCCGTTCCGCGCGGGCGTCGGCCAGATCGGCGGCGCGATCTACGATAGCTGGATCATCGAGGCGTGCCTGCGCGTGCCCGGGGCCATCGCCGTGTCGTCCCTGGTCTTTGCCTCCTCGCCGTCCGATCCATCCGACACGCAAAAGCGGCACGACCCGGGCGAGGGCGGTTTCTTCACCCTCGCAGGCGAGGACCTCGACATCGCCATCGAGACGACGGGAGCACAGCCGTGACGACGATTTCAGACGGCTACGAGGCTTATTACACCGACAAGCTGTGGGGCCTCTTGCCCGAGGTGTACCGGGCGGAGGACTCCACGGATACGAGCAAGAAGGGCCCGCTGCGCGAGATGGTCCAGCGCATCGGCGTCCAGGCGGCCGTCCTGCGCCGGAGCATCGACCGGATGTGGGAAGACCAATCGATCGAGACGTGCGACGATTGGGTCATCGCTTACGTCGGCGATCTCCTCGCGACGAACCTCGTCGCGAGCCTCGACGCGCGTGGGCAGCGGCTCGACGTGGCCCGGACGATTTATTATCGGCGCCGCAAGGGCACGCTCGCGGTCCTCGAGCAAATCGCATCGGATCTCACCGGGTGGGACGCGCGGGTGGTCGAGTTTTTCCGCCGGATGGCGCGAGCGCGGCACGGGCTCGATCCCGAGATAGGCTGGCCCGCGGACAGCCCCGATCCCGAAAAGGCGCGCAAGCTCCAGGCGGTGCAGAGGCTCGTCGGGCGGCTGACCCATACCACTGCGGGGGGCTTTGCAGACCTCCGCAGCCCGCACGGCGCGCGCTTGACCGGGACCGCATTCGACGAGTTCTCGTATACCGCGGATGTGCGCGTGGGCCGAGGGCACACCGGATGGTACAACATCCCGCGTCTGGGCGTATTTCTCTGGCGGCTGCACAGCCTGTCCCTCGAGGCAGTGACGCCGGTCCAGGTGGCAGGGTGCCCGAATGAATACACGTTCGATCCGACGGGGCGGAGGATCCCTCTCTTCGCAGCGTCTACTCGGACCTATGGCGATGAATGGATCTCCCCGGACGAACACCAGCTCCCGGGACCCATCAGCCGTCTCTTGATGCTCGTGTCGCTCGAGGAGCTTTATGCGGCCGTCGATCCGGCGGAGCCGACGGCGGTCGAGCAGCGCTCGCTCGGCATCTTCCGCCAGAACGGCGACTTCCTGGATCTGATCCCCGTGGAGCACCTCATCGCCGATCCGGGTGCGGATCCTGGAAATGACGACAAGAAGATTTACATCGATCCGGAGCAGGGCGTCTTCTTCATGCCGGCGAATCCGGATCCACCCATTCCCGGGAGCGGGCCCCTCCGCGTCGCGTACCATCATGGATTCCCATCCACGATCGGGGCGGGCGCTTATGACAGGCGGGTGCGCGGGCAGGTGAACCCACCGCCGACGAGCGTGCCGATCGACGTGAAAGGCGGCGGCTCCGCGCTCGCAACGGCGCTCACGTCGTCGAGCGGCGAAGGGACGGTGCTCCTCCAAGATTCGCTCACCTATGGCACCGTCGTCGACGTGACCGTGACCGATCTCGTGCTAAAATCCGAGAATCGGGAGCGGCCCCTCGTCAGGCTCACGCCAGAGGGCACGTTGTGGTCCTTCACCGGTGCGTCCGGCAGCTCGCTCGTGCTCGACGGTATCTTCGTGAGCGGGGGCGAAATAGCTCTGAAAGGCACGTTCGAATCGGTGGTCATCGTGACCTCGACGCTCGATCCGGGCAACCTGGATCCCGACACGAACACCTACGAGAGCAGCGTCGATGGGCGGCTCCTCGCTCCTTGCCGGCTTCGAATCGAGGGGCAGGTGCGGTCGTTGACGATCGAGCGATCCCTCACAGGCCCGATTGTGGTCACTGCCGGTGGCGCGGTGGAGCACCTCCTCATCCGGGATAGCATCGTGCAATCCCTCGGCGCGGAGAAAGCGCTCTCGGTCGTGGGCACGGGCGAGGTCGAGATCGAGCGCGCCACGATTCTCGGCCCGGGCGAGGTGCACCGGCTCCACGCGAGTGACGCGATTTTTCACGACATCATGACGGTTGCGGACACGCAGCACGGCTGCGTGCGCTTCAGCGCGTGGGCGGAGGGCAGCATGCTGCCCCGGCGGTATCAAACGCAATCGATCACACCGGCCGCGCCGATCTTCACCTCGACGCGGTTCGGACAGCCCGGATACGCGCAGCTCGCGCTCTCGGCTCCCGCCGCCATCACGGAGGGCGGAACCGAGGGATCGGAGCCCGGGGCATTCTGGCGCGAGAAAAATGCAATCAAGGAGCGGAGCCTCCGCATCCGGTATCAAGAATATGTACCGGTAGGGCTCGCCCCAGTGTTCATTTACGTGACGTGAACGAGACCGCCTGACGATCGTCCGATCGCCAGGTTGCGACGCGGCAGCAGGGAAGGCAACCATGGGCAGCGACATCGCACGACGAACGTATGACGAGGGCAGGCAGTACCGAAGGGTGATCGCGCAGCAGGGCCGCGCCGTCATCGAGGCAGACCTCAACGAGGCGCAGGAAATCACGACCGAGGAGCTCCGGAAGGAGGCGCTCGATTTCGTGGGCCCGGCCGGGACCCCCGATGACGGCTACAAGCTGAGCATCCAGGCGCCCGAGGAAGGCGCGCCGCAGGACGTTCATATCGGACCCGGGACGATGTATGTCGGCGGAATGCGCGTGTTCCTGCCGTCGCCGGGTGCCTTTTATTCGAAGCAGCTCGATTGGCTCGACAATGCGCCTCCGCCTAGCAGTGCCTACTCGCAGGTCAGCCTCCTCCTCATCGAGCGGGAGGTCAGCGCCGTCGAGGATCGACGCCTGCGCGAGGTGGCGCTCGGCGGCCCGGACACCGCGCAACGCACGCGCCTCCAGCAGCGCTTCTTCCGGTTCAATATCCCGTTCGCACCGACCTGCGAGAGCGCGTTCGACCACATGCTGGAGCAGTTCGAGGAGCTGGGAGGTGTCCATTTCGACCCGAAAACCATGCGCATCGGGTCGAAGGCCACGCTCGCCGCGACGTTCGTACCACCGTCCCCGCTGCCCGACGAGTGCTCGCCCACCGCCCAGGCCGGCTATCTGGGCGCGGAAAACCAGCTCATCCGCGTGAAGGTGTGCAGCCCAAACCAGATCCTCTGGGGCTACGACAATGCATCCTCCCTCTACCGTGTCACCAAGGTGACGATCGACACGGCGACGGACACCAGTGTGCTCACGCTCGCGTCGAGCCCCGTGGATGCACAGCACCAGCCGCGCATCGATCAATGGGTGGAAGTGCTGGTCGCGAGCGCGGACCTCGGCGACGACAACTACATTGCCGCCCTGGATGGCGTCACCGCGCAGGTCAAGGCGCAATACAACCCCGTCGACAAGACGATCAAGATCGGCGTGGCGCTCCCTGACGGATATCCGGAGGCCATTACGACGAGCGCGCTCTTCGTGAGGGTATGGGAGGAGCAGCTCGACTTCACGCCGGACGAGGCCACGCCGATCGGGGATACGGGTCTCCAGGTGACGCTGAGCGCACCGGAGGACTTCTTCGTGAAGGGCGACTACTGGATGATCGCGCTGCGGCCCGCCGCGCCGACCAAGCTCTTCCCGGAGCGCTACACCGAGGGTCCGCAGCCGCCGGATGGACCGCGGCAGTGGATATGTCCTCTCGGCGTGGTACGCCTGACCGACGGCGGTCTCGTCATCGTCGAGGATTGCCGCCAGCATTTCGATAATCTGGTCGAGCTGACGCGCCGGCGAGGGGGCTGCTGCACGGTGACGGTGAAGCCCGAGGACGTGGATGGCGGCGCAGGGCTCCAGGAGCTCATTGATGGCTTCATCCCGACGTTGGATAGTGGCGTCGCAGTGCGCATCTGTCTGCTACCCGGCGTGTACATTCTCAATGCCCCATTGCGGCTCGGGTCGGACCATGCAGGGCTGACGATCGAGGGCTGCATCAAGAACAGCGCGGTCCTCCGGGCGAACACGTCGTTCCAACATGACTTCGTCGACGGGCTCGTCGTGCTCGTCGACACTTCGTCCGTGACCTTGCGCGGCCTGAGCTTCATTCTGCAGCGCGTGCATTTCGAGGGGGCGGGTGCGTCTTTCGGCTACTTCACTCCGTCGTCCCTCTACACGATGTCGGAGGAGGAGATCGACCTGCGCACGCTCCTGGTGGCCGTCGGCGTACGGCTGGTCAGCTCGAACGGCGTCGAAAGCAAGGACATCACCATCCGCGACTGCGTGTTCCAGTACAATGAAATCTACGTGGCGTCGGAAGACTTCGCCTTCGCCGCGGGCCTCTTCATCGCGGGCAACGTGCGAGGGCTCGAGGTGCAAGACAACCAGTTCGTCGTGGAGGCTCCTCCCGCCGGCGCATTCAGGAAATACTACTATGGTTGCCTGCACGCTCCGGCGACCACGATCGTGGATTATACTCCCTACTCTACGGGTCCGGTGAGAGCCGCCGCATGGTCGCTCCCGGCTCGCCTCGACGATGCGGTGGTTCGTGGAAACGCTTTCAAAGGCCTCACGGCGGCCGCAGCCGTGTTCCACGGCGACAACCGCAGGATCCGCGTGGAGGCGAATCGTGTCGACGCGTGCGGCTCGGGTGTGCTCCTGCTGTCGACGGACGCATGGCTCGTCTCGGACTCCGCTCTCAGCGCGAGGATAGAGAACATCGGTTCCCACATCGATGGAGCGTCGGCCGCAACGGCCATCGAAAGGCTGCAGACCCTACGCCTGGACCCAGCCCTCGGCGAGGGCGGAGCGATCGCGCGAGCCTACCCCCTCCCGAGCGGCGCCAACGCGCCCGACGACATGGAGGTCACGGGGCCGCTGCCGTTCACATCGCTGCGGGAACTGCTGGTTTACGTCGAGGAAGTCACTTTGGAGGAGGTGACGCAGGGAAGGCTCATCCTCCATGTCAGCGGGAACGAAATCGAGTCGAACTCGAATTCGGGCGCGGCATTGCTCGTATGGGCCCCGCCCCCCGAGCCTCGGGAGCCTCCCGAGCCTCCCGAGCCCGCCGGCGAGGTGATCATCGGCATGAATCGCATGACGTGCGACAGCCGATCGGGGGCAGTCGCGATGCTCTACCAGGTGGGGCGCGCCACGGTCCAGGGGAACATCATGCGCAACGATACCACGGCCGGCTCGGGCCTCAGCCTCGTGATGTTGCCGGAATCGGAGGCACAGAGGCGCGCCGCCATCACGGGCAATGTGTTCCGAGGGGCGTCGGTGTTGCCCACACGCGAGACGTTCGCGGGAACGTACTTCCCTTGGCAATTCTTCAACCATGAAGAAGTCGCGCTGCCGGTATGAGCGGCTCCCATCGGACGCATGGGATCCAAGGTCGAGGCTTCCGGGTATGAACGCCGTCGCGTGTTTCGCGGCCGAGCCAAACGGATTGGACGTCACCTCGAACCCGATGTAAAATGTCGCCGCATGTACCTGGACGGTGAAGGATCCGCTCGACGGTCGATCCGTCGCAATCCACGACAGGAGCAGACCTGGGCGGCGGCGCTCGCGCCATGTCTGCTCCTCATGGCGTGCTCGCGCAGCTCGGAGACACCATCCGCCGCCGCCTCGAGCAGCTCCCTTCCGCTTCCGTCCGCGTCTCCGCCACCTGGCACGGCCCCCGCCCCCCCGACGGCAGGGGCAGCGCCGCCCAGCGCTCCCCTGCGCCTGCGTCCCCCCCTGGCAGCCACCTACCACAACGGCGAGCTCTTTCTTGCCGGCAAGGAGCACGACGGCGAGCGCCTCGTCCTCGCCCGCGCGCCAGCAGCGGCAGGGTTGCTCGAACGGACCGCGGTCCTACGCACGCTCGGCGAGGTCGAACGGGCGAGCGAGCTCCAGTTGTTCGCCGGAAGCGGGGGCGTGGCCGTGGTGGCCACGACCTCCGCAGGCGGGACGGGAAAGCAGGTACTCTACCGCTTCCACGGGAACGGAACCGAGCCCCTCTCTGCCATCGATCCGGTGAGCATCGGCGAGCGCGCGAGCGTTTGCGCGACGCTCGACGGAGTCGCTTATACCGCTCCGATGCCAGGGCCCGCCGCCCAGGAGGAGGATCTCCTCCATCCGCGCCCCTGGAGAGCGCTCGTCGCACCATTCTTGCCCGATGCGCGGCCCCTCCAGGTACCGAGCGCGCTGCTCGCTGGAGGTGCAGACAGCGCGGGAATGTTTTGCGGCCCCCACCGCGTCTTCCTCATTGCCGAGAACCGCGCCTCCGTCGGAGGTGCGTCGGAGCACGCGGCCGCGCCCGTGCAGTTGCCCCGCTACGATCCTCCGCCGTGCCCATGCCATTTTCAGCTTTCGGCTGAGGACGACACGCTGGTCGAGGCCCGGAGCTGTTGTCATGGTGAGCTCGCGCTGCGCACGTGGCAGCCGCCGGCGCAGGCGCGAATGCTTCGAATCCACGGGGCCGAAGGCGAAGGCCCAGGCGCGCTCGCAGGCGAATCGACCGCGATCGATCTGGAAGTCTTGCGGGCGACGGGTGACTTCGTGGGAATCGCGGGCACGCGCCGGCTGCCATCGAAGCTTCCGCGCCGGTCCGATCTTTCGCCGAATGCGGATTGGAAGGACACGATCGTGGAAGCCATGGTGGTGGAGCGAGCGACCGGACGCACGCGCGTGACGGCCCCGGAGCTCGCGCGCTTGCCGCCGGGTACGAAGCCTGGGCACTTCTGGGGTGGATGGAGTGGGCCGCGGTTCATTCTTGCTTTTGCGATCGAGGGAGGAAGATTTGGGCATGCAGTTCTCGATCCAGCCAGCAGCACAGTCGCTCCTGCGCGCATCGACGCTCGAGCCGATGGTGTTGCTTTCGCCGGATGCGACATGGCGCGGTGTTATGCAATCGCGCTCGCACGTGACACGGGGACTGCGAGCGCCGTCGAGGGGGCCGAGCCTTTTGCTGCCCATGTGATCACATTCCCTTGACGAGGCCAGCCGGCGCCGACCGTGCGCCCGGAGAAAACGGAACGCGGCCTCTGAACATCGCGCTGACACGCACAACGGTCGAGGAGGGACATATCTTATGAGCTTCACGCACGCGCGCAGAACCTCGAGGCAACCGACCCCTGCTCCGGCATTCCGCTCCGGCTTCGGCCACGCAAGGACGGCGCACACGAGAGAGGCGGGGGTCGGAGCCACGAAGCAGGCAAGTTCCCCCGAGCAGACTTCGACGAGCGCTGTTTTGCTCCAGACGCGCCCGTCCTTCTCTGTTTTCTCCTCGCACGAGCCTGCAGAACGAAGCCGAGGAGGCCCAGCGGTCTCCGCCCGTGACGCGGGGCCATCACGGGCCCCCGAGACGCGAGCGGGGCAGGAGACAGGGGAAATGCCTCCTGTCGTCGACGACATGCTTCGTTCCGACGGCGGCCAGCCTCTCGACGCAGCGACACGCTCCTTTTTCGAGCCAAGGTTCAAGAGCAATTTTGAAGGTGTGCGTATCCATGCCGATGCGCGGGCAGCCCAGTCTGCCCGTCGTATCGGCGCCGTCGCATATACCCACGGCGAGCACGTCGTGCTCGATACGGGCGCCTGCGGGCCGCACGGCCCGGGACGCTGGTCCGTTCTCGCCCACGAGCTCACGCACGTCATCCAGCAGCGCGGCCCCAAGAGGGACGAGCCGGCCTCAGGGGCGCACGAGCGCGAAGCAGAACAAGTCTCGAGGAGCCTCCTGTCCGGCAGGCCCATCGAGCGTCCGAACGTGCGGACGGGTCCGACGCTCGCGCGGCAGGAAGCCCCTCCTCCCGGTATGCCCATCGAAGAATGGCCAGCTTGGTACAAGGAGCAGGCGAAGGAGAAGAAAGAGGTGGAGGAGATCGAGCAGTTGAAGCGCGACTATCCATGGCTCACATGGCCCGTCCCGAGCACCGCCGAGGCGATCAAGGAGCCCGAGCTCGACCTCTATCCAAACGGCGTGATATTCGATGGATTGCGTCTCTTCCTGCGTCGCGAAGGAAAGACCCTGGTCTCGACGGCGGCCTACTCCGGCCATGCAAATATCAGTGATGAAACAGTCAAGAATGCAGGTCCGATTCCCGATGGAGCCTATACGCTGAGCCCCACCATCGTGATGCCGACGATCCGCGCCTACCAAAATGGCGGCGTGCAGGGTGCGTTGGGCATCGACAAGGGCTTCCAGCGCATCGAGGAACCCAAAGTGCAGGGGGTGTGGGGAAGCAAGCGGATTGCCATCGAGGGCGTCAAGTATTTCAAGGGCAAAGCGCCCCGGGCAGGCTTCTTCATCCATGGTGGCACGACCGGCAACACCACGAGCGGATGTATCA
Source organism: Polyangium mundeleinium (assembly GCF_028369105.1). NCBI lineage: Bacteria > Pseudomonadati > Myxococcota > Polyangiales > Polyangiaceae > Polyangium > Polyangium mundeleinium. The sequence continues at coordinate 6,602,867 of NZ_JAQNDO010000001.1, forward strand.
AGGTCCAGAGCGAGGCGTTCTGGACCGAGCTTCTCAAGTTCGGAGGCCCGGTCCCGCTGATCGTCAAGAAGGTGAACAGACCCGCCGCGCCTTGACCTGCCCTCTTTGGCCAGGCAACCTCACGCCCACCCTGCGATCTCCGCGACGAGCGCCGGCTTCTCCAGCTTGAGGCATTCGGCGCTCGCCGCGCGGCGCAGGTGCTCCATCCGCACGGGGTCGCCAGCATCCGCCGCCAGGAAGGCCGCGTTCACCGCGATGTTCCGGATGTTTCCCCCGGTCACGCTGAGGCGCGCAAGCTTCTGCCAGTCCAGCCCCTCGGTGGGCGTCTTCCGCGGGAAGACCCGTCGCCATATCTCCGCGCGTTGCTGCGCGTCGGGAAATGGAAACGTCACGACGAACCGGAGCCGCCGCAGAAACGCGGTGTCCAGCGCGTTCTTCATGTTCGTGGTGAGGATGGCGAGCCCCTGATACGCTTCCATGCGTTGGAGCAAGTAGCTCACCTCGATGTTGGCATACCGATCGTGGCTGTCCTTGACCTCGCTCCGCTTGCCGAAGAGCGCGTCGGCCTCATCGAAGAGGAGGAGCGCGCCGCCCTCGCCTGCCGCGTCGAAGATGCGGCTCAAGTTCTTCTCCGTCTCGCCGATGTATTTGCTCACCACCTGGCTCAGATCGACCCGGACGAGGTCGAGCCCGAGCTCGCGCGAGAGGATCTCTGCGGCCATGGTTTTCCCGGTACCGCTCACGCCAGCGAACAGCACGCCGATGCCGAGGCCGCGGGCGCTCTTTTCACCGAACCCCCAGCTCTCGTAGACCCGATAACGCTGACGGGCCTGCGCCGCGAGGGTGCGGAGCGTATCGAGCTCGTCGTGCGCGAGCACGAGGTCGTCCCATCCTGCGGTGGACGGGATGCGTTGCGCGAGATCGTCGAGGCGCGGGCGTGCGCGCGCCCGACACGATTCCCATAGCCGCACCGCCAAGCCTTCGGCGCCCTCGCTTTCGAAATGCGCGGATACCTGGTGCCCGAGCGTCTGGATGCTGCCCGCGCCGAGGTTGAAGCTCGCGACCAAGGTGTCGAGATGGCCCTCGAGCACTTCCGCAGCAGGGCCAAGCGCTTCGCGCCAGACGAGCCGCTGCTCCGTCGCGCCGAGCTTGCTCACCTCGAACGAGGTGACCGCGCGACGCTCCAGCCGAGCAGGGAATCGGCTCGCGAGAAAAACAGCCCCCCAGCATCGATCCGCGAAGGAGAGCGCGATCCGAAGGGCGCCCGGCGCCTCCATCTCCTCACAATCGAGGAAAAGCGCGCTGGGCGAGAGGCGGGCCTCGCGCTCCCATAGACGCAGGAGCTCGTCCCGCTCGGCATGCGACGACGGCAAATCCGCCGCGTGGAGGACATGGAGGGTGAGCCCCTGCGCGGCGGCTGCGCTGGTCGCGACGCCGAGCTTTCCAGACCTCTCCTCCCCGGAAAGCGCCACCACAGGCCATGACGAAGGCGCGTCTCTCGACCAGAGCTGCACGATATCGGCTGCGAGCGCGCGATGGGTCGGCGCAAGCGCTCGGGGACCGAGCTCCGGCGCGAGCAGCAGCCCGAGGCGCTCGTCGAGCTGATCGATGCCCACGAGCGAATGCAGGATTCGCTCGCTGACGCCAAGAGGACTCGTCGTCAGGGTCGGGCCGGCCATGATCTCGATGAGCCGATACCTGCGGAGGGGTCGCTCCGGGGTGAGCGCGCTCCAGTGCGCATCGGGGAGCGCGGACAACGCGACCTCGAAGGTGGGGCGGGCGCGGCTGCGATCGCCCTGGAGCAGCGCACAATACCCCGCGAGCCCGGGATCGAGCTCGACGCCGACGCAAAGCAAGAGGATGTCGCGCTCGAACGAGGAGAGCTCGAACGCTGCCGCGATTCGCTCGATCGCCGCCGGCGTCGAGAGCTCGTTCCGGGCCTGTTCACGCGCGCGTTCGAGCAAATCGAGCGATCCGCCGTCCGCCGCAGGCGTGCTCGGCGCGCCCGCGCGCTCGGCGAAGAGCCTGAGCCTCTCGCGGACGACCGCCACCGATGCCATGAGATGACGCCGGTTGGCTTCGAGCCAATTGGCATCCGCCGCACCCGTCATAGGATCGTCACCTCGAGGGACGGATCGAAGGAGGGCGGGGGGCCGCCGAGCACGATGGGGCTGTCGACGCCGTCGATGCGGAGCCGGAGGTAAAACGTGCCCGGCGACGTGGCGGCGAACGTGATGGAGTCCGTTTGCGCGGTGATTGCAGGCGGAGCGATCCCTTGGGTCCCGAGGAGCAAAAGGACGGACTGCCCGGGCCGGATGTCGGGGCTCACGGTCAGCGGCAGCAATGCGATCTCCTCGGAATCGCGGCTGACGGGGCTCGACGGGACCGACAAAATCCTGGGGGCCAACGCGAGAGGAAGCCCATTCGTGATCCGCGTCGGGTTGCTCGGATGGGTGACGACGACGGATACCGTGTACAGGCCCGCAGGCCACGCAGCGGGGGCATCGGGAAGCGTGACCGTGGCTTCGGTCGCGCTGACGGCATCGACGGACAGATCGATCGGTGTCGTCCAGAGTCGATGCGAAAACCGCACCAAAACCGTGCTGGCCGGGTCGTCGGCGAGATGATGGCCCGTGAGCGTGAGGGTGTCGCCGAGAAGGGCATACCCGCGCGGCGTCGCCGGTGCGATCTTGGCGAGGGTGGGGTAAGGGGGCAGGAGATCGGGCTGCACGCCACCGCCCGATCCGATCGAGAGTACCGGGAGGGGAGCCTTGATGGGCTTTTCGCTGTCGAGCAGCACGACGGATACCTCGTACGCGGCGGAGACGCGGTAGCTCGTCTGAAACGCGCTCCAGAGTTTGTACATCTCCTCCGTCGTGAGGGGCTGCGCAGTGATACGAACCCGCTCCACCTGGAGATCGAGGTCGCTCTTGGGCTCCGCCGTCTTGAGCTCGGCCGGGCTGAGAAGCGGCTGTTCATGGAGCGCGGCCATGCCCACGGCGAGCATACGGTGGGCGAGGACGTCGTCGCCCTCGGGGCCGAAGGCGCTGACGACGTAATGCAGGGTCAGCCCCAGGGGTGGGTATCCGGTCTCCCCGGGCTTGACCTGCTGCGGCGAGGTCTGGTTACGCCACGACGCGGCAGGAACCACGTGGTAGAGGAATAGATTGAGCCGGCTTGCCTCGTCGTCGACGTTGGCCCTGTCCGGCGGGAGCGTCGAGACGGCGGTCCCGGCGAGGTCGGTGTGCTTCTGGAGCGCGTTGAAGAGCCTGTTCCGAAGCGCAGCGGTGACGTTGGCGATCGCGAAGGTATTGCTCATCGGGCACCGGGAACGTGTAAGATTTCAGTGCCGCGGACCTGCGGCGCAAGCCGAGACAAGATCGCACGCCGCGTCTCCAAATGCAATCCTCATGTTGGCTATGCGCGCCGGATCGGATTCCCCACGAAGCGCCCCCCGCACCGCGGCTCATCCCGTTGCTCGCGCGGCTTCTGCTCCCACCACGCAATCCGCGAGTACACCAAGCTGGAGCGGGTCTGGGTCGACGGTGCGTACGACGGGAAAGTGCTCGACGGTCTCCGAGCGAATACGAAACTTGCGATCGAAGTCGTCAAGCGCCCAGATGCTCTGCGGAGCTTCGTTGCATTGACAAAAGCCCCCTCCGAGAATCGAGAAGCGCCTGGTTGCCGGGACCGCAGGCAGACGCGCTCGACCCGTTTGGCCACGCCTCTCCGAAGGTGTATCGTGGCCTCCGTGCACGCCTCCACCACGACCCTCTACCGCCCCGTTGGCCAGGCCGAGCTCGACCTCATCGCGGCGAGCGACTCCCGCCGCTTTCCACCGCGCCTGCCGGATCAGCCGATCTTCTATCCCGTCTGCAACGAGGCGTACGCCGTCCAGATCGCGAGCCGATGGAACACGGCGCAGGGCGCAGTCGGATACGTGACGAGGTTCGAGGTCCGGTCGGACTTCCTCGCGAAGTACGACGTTCACGTGGTGGGCTCGAAGATCCACGCTGAATACTGGATCCCCGCGGAGGAACTCGAAGCCTTCAACGACGCCATCGTCGGGACGATCGAGGTCATCAGCGAGCACCGTGCCGAGGGGCAGGGGAGAAGCGAGACATGAGCATCGAAACGCTCGCGGACACGGGGCTGCCGTTCAATCGCAAAGAGCGGTATTTCACGGGTACCGTCCTCCCCATGCTCGTCTGCGCGCACGACTTCGCGCACTTCGGACGGCTCACCGAGCTCGCGGGGCTCGGGCGCTTGGAGGTCGACGGGAGCCCCGGCGGAGCGAACATCCAATTTTTTACGGAGTATGGCTTCGTGGAGTCGCTGCTCGGTGAAGATGCCGAACGTCGATTCCCCAATGCACCAACGACCCGCGACACCCCCGACGTCCTCGTCTACGTGGACGGCCCGCGTCGCGTGCTGCTCGCCATCGAGGCGAAGATGTACGATCAACCTTCGACGGCGGACCTCGAAGAGCAGCTCCGAGCGCAGGCGGGGATTGTGGCGTATCTCCGGGACAAGCTCGGCGTCGCGCACGAGAACGTCGCCCATGTGGCGTTGCTCCCCGAGGGGCTCGCGCGGCGGGTGGGGGGATTGTCGGTCCGAACGATCACGTGGGAGAAATTGCTCGAGGTCTACGCTGACGTGGGCGCACCGTACTTCGTCGAGATGCTGCGGGTGGCGCTGGCGCGGTATCCAACCCTCCTGGCAAAACGCGAGATGGTGTTCGGCGCGAATGCGGAAGCCAGGTTGACAGGCGAGGAGATCGTGCGGCAATACCAGGCAGGGACGCTCACGCATCCGTGGATGGGACGACGGAATGGCCTCGCGGGTGCAGAGCTCCGGGAGGATATCACGTCGGGAGCGTGGCGGACGGTCCGGTACGAATGCAGTTCGAAGGTGGTCGACAACCGGAACTGGTTCGCCGTGGCCGCGTTCGTCGCCAGGGTGCAGCCGGCGGTCGCGCCCGAGGGCGGGTGATACCTCTTCACGCGGGGCAGGGAACGAGCGTGGGATCCGTGCACGCGTCGGGTAGGCCGAGGAACGGGTTGCCTCCGCCGGTCTACCCGACGAACCTCCCCGCTCGCCTCCGCGAACGGCGCCTCGGCTTCACGTTCCCGTGCGTCCCCGCACGCCGTCTCGGGCCCGCACGAGCAGCGCGCATCCGCATTCTGGCCGACCCCCCGAGGCCTGTTCCGCAGTTCCCGCATCATCTTCCTTCTTCCCTTGGTCTGCCCCCTTCGACTAGGATGCGACCGTGAGCTCAGATCTGCCTGCATCGCGCGAGGGGCGCCGAGCGGCGTTCGTTGGGTTCTCTGCCGCAACGCTCGTCGTGCTGGGCATCTACGTCGGCAGTCGCAGGTTCAAGGACTTCGACACCGCGCTCGTGCCCTACGCGGCCGCGGCCGCGTTTGCCGCTTGCGCGCTCGGTTACCGATACGCCATGTGGCTCGGGCGTCCTCCGACGTACCGTTACTTCCGACAGACCCTCTCGCTCCTCTTCACGCCGGGGAAGATCCTCTCTCGGTGGACCGCCCTCCTTCGTGGCGCTTTCCGGACGGCCGGCTCGCAGCGCTTCGTCTACCGCCGTTCCCCGCTACGCTGGGCCTCGCACCTTTGCCTCATGTGGGGGTGCCTCCTCTCGTTCGCGATCACGTTCCCGCTCTCTTTTGGCTGGATTCGGTTCGAGACGGCACGGAACTCACAGGATGTGTACGAGGCGTTCGTCTTCGGCGTGCGCGTCTTCCGGACGAGCCTCGACAGCCCTCTCGCGTCGCTGTTGTTCAACGCGCTCGTCGGCTCGGCAGGGCTCGTGATCGTCGGAGTCATGCTCGCGCTCTATCGGCGCGGGCGCGACCGTGGTGTGCTCGCCCTCCAGGACGGCGCGGCGGATCTCGTGCCGCTCGTCCTGCTCTTCGCGGTCTCCGCGACGGGGCTGCTCCTCACCGTGTCGACGCAGTTCATGAACGGCTACAAGTACGATTCCCTCTCGCAGGTGCACGCCGTGACCGTCGTGCTTCTGCTCCTGTACGTGCCCTTCGGCAAGCTGTTTCATCTCGTGCAGCGGCCGACGCAGCTCGGCATTCACGTGTATCGCGAGGTCGCGGCGGCGGGGGAGCAGGCCACGTGCGTGCGTTGCGGGGAGCCGTTCGCATCCGCGATGCAGATCGCGGATCTGAAGCGTGTGCAGGCGGAGGTGGGTATTCGGTACGCGCTCCGCGCGGGCAAGCATTACCAGGACGTCTGTCCGCCGTGTCGCAGGAAAAACCTCGCCTTGCTCCAGGACGGGCTCTGGCGAGACGCGCGGCGCCCGAACGCCCGCGAGGAGGCTTGATGGCGAAGCTGCCGATCGCAAGGGAGCGGCTCATCGACGAGTTCGGCCCGCACCCGTACAGCCTGCCGCCCGGCGGTTTCTCCGCGGTGGGCGAGCCGGATCGTGTCGTCGAGACACACTGCTGCTTCTGCGGGCAGCAATGCGGGATCAAGCTCAAGGTCAAGGACGAGAAGATCGTCGGCTTCGAGCCCTGGGAGGAATTTCCGTTCAATCAAGGAAAACTCTGCCCCAAGGGCGTCAAGCGATACATGCAGGACGAGCACCCGGATCGGCTGAAGACACCGCTCGTGCGCGCCGAGGGTCGGGGGTTCGCGCCGATCGGGTGGAGCGAGGCGTTCGACCGCGTCGCGCAGGCCATCCGACGCGTGCAAGAGGCGCATGGCGCGGATTCGGTTGCCGTGCTCGGGGGCGCGTCGCTGACGAACGAGAAGGCGTACCTCGTCGGCAAGTTCGCGCGTGTGGTGCTGGGCACGGCGAATGTCGATTACAACGGCCGACTCTGCATGGTCTCCGCGGCGGCGGCGTCGAAAAGGTCCTCGGCATCGATCGCGCGGCGAACCCCTGGAGCGACATCCCCAAGGCCGAGGTCATCCTCATCGCCGGGGCGAACGTCGCCGAGTGCGCGCCCATCACGACGGATTACCTCTGGCGGGCGCGGGAGAACGGCGCGAAGATCATCGTGCTCGACCCGCGGATGACGCCCATCGCGCGCACGGCCGATCTTTACATCCCCGTCCGGTCGGGCGGCGACATTGGCGTCTTCAACGGGATGCTCCACGTGATGCTCGAGCGCGGGTGGATCGACCGAGCGTTCATCGCCGAGCACACGACCGGGTTTTCCGAGCTCGAACGGATCATCGCGAAGTACACGCCCGAGTACGCCGGGAAGATCGCGGGGATCCCTCCCAAGCTCATCGTCCGCGCGGCGGAGCTCTGGGGACCGGCGAAGTCGAGTTTTTTGCTCCACGCGCGCGGCATCGAGCACCACTCCAAGGGCGTCGACAATTGCATCGCGGCGATCCACCTCTGCGTGGCCACGGGCAGGATCGGCAAGGAGGGCTCGGGGTACGCGATGATCACCGGCCAAGGCAATGGCCAGGGCGGGCGGGAGCAAGGGCAGAAATGCGATCAGCTCCCGGGCGCGCGCGACATCGAGAACCCCGCGCACCGCAAGCACATCGCATCCGTATGGGGCATCGACGAAAAGGCCTTGCCAGGCAAGGGCATCTCCGCGATGGAGATCTTCGAGGCCATCCACGCCGGCAAGATCAAGGGCCTCTTCTCGCTCTGCTTCAACCCCATGGTCTCCCTGCCGAACCAGGGGTTCATCCGCGAAGCGTTGGAAAAGCTCGAGTTCTTCGGCGCGGTCGATTTCTTCATGTCCGAGACCACGCGCCACGCCGACATCCTCTTGCCAGGCTCGCTCATGGAGGAGGACACGGGCACGACGACGAACGTGGAGGGGCGCGTCATCCTGCACAAGAAGGTCGTCGATCCGCCGGGCGAGGCGCGGCAGGACTGGCGGATCCTCTGCGGCCTGGCCGAGCGCCTCGGGCAAGGCGAGAAGTTCCGATATGGTTCGCCGCAGGAGATCTTCGAGGAGCTCCGCGTCGCTTCGAGGGGCGGCATCGCCGATTACGCGGGTATCACGTACGAAAAAATCGAGAAGAACCACGGCGTGTTCTGGCCGTGCCCGTCAGAGGACCACCCCGGCACACCGAGGCTCTACGAGGGCGGCATCTTCGGGCACGCAGACAAGAAGGCCCATTTCCAGCCCGTCGAGTGGAGGCCCGCGGCCGAGGAGCCGGACGAGGAGTACCCGATCGTGCTCACGACGGGCCGGGTCGTCGCCCATTACCTTTCCGGCAACCAGACGCGGCGGATTGGCGGCCTCGTCCGGCAGACCCCCGACCCGTATTGCGAGATGCACCCGCGGCTCGCGCAGAAGCTCGGCGTCTCGGACGGCGAGCCTGTCGAGGTCGAGAGCCGGCGCGGCTCGCTGGTCGTGCGCGCCATGATCGTGAACACCATCCGACCCGATACGGTGTTCGTTCCTTATCACTGGCCGGACGAGCGCGCGGCGAACAGGTGCACGATCCCCGCGCTCGATCCCGTCTCGAAGATCCCGGAATACAAGATCTGCGCGGTCCGCGTGCGCCGCGCTTCGGACCAGGCGGACGCTCGGGGCTCCGGGGCGCCCGACGGCGGCCTGCGCCCGAAATCCCGAGAGGGGGCGCGTTGAGCGAGCGAGTGCTCTTCATCGATTACGCACGTTGCATCGGCTGCCAGGCTTGCGTGCAGGCCTGCGAGGAGTGCGATACACACAAGGGGCAGGCGATGATCCACCTCGAGACCATCCGCCGCCGCGACAGCGTTCAGACGGCGCCGCAGGTGTGCATGCACTGCGAGGACCCGATCTGCGCGCGCGTCTGCCCCGCCGACGCCATCAAGCAGACCCCGGACGGCGTCGTGCAAAGCGCACTCGCGCCTCGTTGCATCGGCTGCTCGAATTGCGTACTCGCCTGTCCCTTCGGCGTGCCGAAGTATTTCGCCGAGATCGATCAGATGATGAAATGCGATCTCTGCTACGACCGCACCAGCATCGGCAAGAAGCCGATGTGCGCGACGGTTTGTCCCTCGCAGGCGCTGTCGTACATGACGAACGACGAATTCGAGCGGACGCGGCGTGGCGTCGCATTGAACCAATGGGTCTTCGGCGAGGGCGAGGAGGTCCGGACCAAGGTCTCCGTCGTCGTGCCGCGCGGGCGAGACCGCGTGCACGTGGATCTCATCGAGCTCGGCGGCCGGCCGAAGGTGGCCGAGCCTGACGACGTGGCGGCGTTGCTCTCGGAGGACGACTGATGGCGGAACACGACGACACGAGCGGAGGCAGGCGAGAGCGCTGGCGTGAGGATTTTCCCATCGGCACGGAGGACGATCGATATGTCGCGCGGCGCGAGTTCGCGAAATCGCTGACCATCGGCTCGGCGCTGCTCGTCCTCGTCAACGGTGCCATCGCCGCCGTCGCCCGCTGGGTGCGAAAGCCGGCGCAGATGGGCGAGGAGTCGCGGATCGGCAAGGCCTCCGAGCTCCCGACGGGCGGCTCCATGCTCTTCCGATATCCGACGGACGAGGACCCTTGTATCCTCGTGCGCACGCGGAGTGGCTCCTTGCGCGCGTATTCGCAGGTCTGCACGCACCTCTCCTGCGCCGTCGTGCACCAGCCGCAACAGGACGAGCTTCTTTGCCCTTGCCACCGAGGGCGCTTCGACGTGAACGACGGCCGTCCCGTCGCAGGCCCGCCTTTGCGGCGCCTGCCTCGGGTATGGATCGAGCAGCGCGGCGACGATGTCTTCGCCGTCGGGAGGGACAGCTAGTGCTCTCCGGCCAGGGCTCGACGCTTTTCTCGGGCATCAACGCGATGATCGGCATCCTCTCCGCCATCCAGTTATGGCTCGTCGCGGCCTCGCTCGAGGCCCTTTACAGCAACGACCTCGTGACGCCCCAGGCCGCGTTCGTCGCTTCGTTCATCCTCGCGCTCGTCAATGCGCTGCTCTGCCGGCACGCGCTCTCCTTCGATCGCAGGCGGCGGGAGGAGCGCCGCGCCTCGTCTCTGCGGAGGGATCGGAGGGTAGGCGCGTCGTGAAGCGGATCGAAAAGGGCATCTGCCTTTGGCTGGGTCTGTCCGTATTCGCCTCTTCGGGGTGCGGCGGCGGGCGTGGCGACGGCAAGCTCCCGCCGCAGGAGATGACCGACACGCTCTTCGCGGTGATCTCCGCCAATCGCGAGGCATACGCGAGCGCGGTCGTCGACCGGCTTCAGTATCAAGAGCAGATCATGGAGGCCAAGGAACATTTCCGCGAGGAGAAGGCGCTGCCCTTGCCCGCGCAGATGCTCCGCATGAGCGCCGAAACGATCAACCAGAACAAGGACGCGCTCTTCAGCTATGCGCTCCTCTCACCCTGGCCGCTCAACAAGCAGAACGGCCCGCGCACGGAGAGCGAAAAGGTCGGCCTCCGGAGGGTCGCCGAGACGGGGAAAAGCCATTACACCGAGGAGACGATCGGCGGCAGGACATATTTTTCTGCGTATTATCCCGACAAGGGCGTCGTCGAGGCTTGCGTCAAGTGTCACAACGATCACCCGGACAGCCCGCGGAAGGATTTCCGGGTCGGCGACATCCTCGGCGGCATCGTGATCCGCGTCCGGATCGACGAGTGAGCGCAGAGCCCATTCCACCAGCAGGAAGGACTCCTGCGCCGGCTCCTCGGGCATTTTCGATTGTGCAGGCGTACGGGATGGCTGCGTGGACATCGTCTTGATCGGAAACGGAGCTCGCCTCGTCGTCGGGCCGATCACGCGGTGCACCGAGGTGTGGTGTGTGAGCGACCGGAGTCCGTGCCGCGGCGTTGCCTCAGCAGGCCCGCCGGAGTAGCTCGACGACCCGGTCGACGAGGATCCCTTCGTTGCGGAAGAAACGGTCCTTCGAGCCCGGCTCGGGGATCCAGCCGCCGCTGTGGTGCACCGCGACCAGCCGCCACTCCTTGTCGAAGACGGGCGAGCCCGAGGAGCCGGGGAGGGTGTCCGTCAGGTACTGCACGCGGCCCTCGCCCACGTAAGCCACCAGGTTGTGGAAGAACGAGAGCTGCTTCTGATCGCCGCCAGGGTGCTGAATGATGTTGACGCGATCGTCGATCCGGATGCGGGTCGGTTGCAGCTCGATCGCTCCCCAGCGCGTCGAGGGATCGCCCTTCACCTTGACGATCGTGCAATCGTCCTCGCGGGACGTGGCGAAGAAGGCATCGGGATCGAGGGGCAGTTCCTCCACCGCGGCGTCCCGGCTATCGGCGGTTTTCTGGTAGTTGAAATGCACCTTGGCCCCGGCTGCGATGTCTCGGTCGGGAAGAACGTGGTGGTTGGTGACGAGGCGGTTGTCCGGTATCAAAAACCCCGTGCCGAGCGAGCCGTCGGCGCACTGGATACGCACCACGGCATGCGCCCGGCGGATGCCCACCTCCAGGAAGCTCACGGGGACGAGCGCGCTCTGCTTGCCGAAGATCTTCTCGGGGGTCTGGCCGCCGCGGCCACGCCAGGTGAGCGCGGAGATGTCCGGCCCCTCGGCATAACGCACGTCACTCCCGTTCAGCAGGCGCCGCAATCCCTCGTCGCCGGGGTGCTGCTCAATCGCGTGCAAGAGCACCGCGCGTACCTGTGCCTCGCCCTGCTTGTTGGCCTCGTCCAGGATGCTGAACCAGGTGAGATCGGCGCGACCTTTGAATTCGATCCGGATGATGTCCAGGCCGACGTCGGTCACGAACTGGCGCGCCTCGTCCACGGTCGGATACTTCCTTGCCAATGCCTCTCGCAGGGTTCGTTTGTCGAAGTTCATGGTCTCGTCCTCTCCTCGCTCTTCGATTCACCGGCGCCTTCGTAGGGAAAGCTGCCTCTCCAGCTCGATGAGCTCCGGGTCTCTCGGATATTCTTTCAACGCACGCAGCAACAGTTCTTCGACGCGGCGCTGCTTTTCAGCCTCCGCGCAGATCGAGTTCCAGATCTCCCAGCCTCTCCCCATCCAATGGAGCCGCGTCGCATCGAGGCCGACGTCATGGGCGAAGCGCTGTGCAGCCTCGGACGTCACGTAGAGCCTCGCCAATGCGTCGCGCAGCCTCGTCACCTCCTCCCTCGTCAGCAGGCCCCCCCGCGCGGGCTTCCCCGTGTCGTCGGTGATCATCCACAGGTTCCCCTGCTCGTCGCCGACACAGATTCGACCCGTGGCGACTGCAATGCAGCGAAACCCGCACGCCAAGGGGAGCGTCGCGAGGCAGCGCCCAGTTTCCAGGCTGAAGACTCGCACCGTGCCGTCCTCGGAGGCTGCGATCACCCGCACGCTGTCCGCGGACACCGCGCATCCGAAGACGCACTTGGTATGCCCCTGGATCACGCGCACGACCCTGCGGCTCTGGATCTCGATAAATTCGAGCTTGCCGTCCTGACGCGCCAGCACCACGTGCTGCCCGTCGGGCGTGAGGGCACCACAACGAGGACTCGCCGGGCTGAACAAGGCCCGAATCGAGCAGCGAGACGCGACATCCCATACATAGGCCATCCCGCTCCGCGAGACCGACAGGGCACGGGTGCCGTCCGTCGTCGTGGCGAGGCTATCCACGCTGGCGCCGTGCACGGCAAGCTCCGTGGTGCACGTGATATCGCTCGAATCCCTCAGCAAGAGCACCCCATCGGCGGCGCGCGAGCTCGTGATCATCCTGCCGTCGGGCAGCACCACGCAGCCGCTCACCGGGTCCCGGTGCCCCGCGGCGTCTTGGAGGTGGTCGCTGTCGACGTCCCACACCCGCACGCTCCCGTTTTGCCCGCCCAGCAGCACCCTCCGCCCGTCCGCAGAAATGGCACATGCCGTCACGACGTCGGCGTAGATGGATAACGTCCTGTGGCACGCGCCCGTCTCCACGTCCCATATCTTCAGCGTTCCGTCCTCGGATGCGGAGACGGCGATGCGCCCGTCGGGCGTCATGGCGCACGCGGTCACCGCTGCATCGTGCCCGTCCTGCAATCCCAGGCTTTCCGGCCCGCCGAGTTCCCAGAGCCGGAGCGTGCGATCATGGGAGCCCGACAGAATGCGCTGACCGTCCGCCGTCGCTGCGAAGGCAGCCACGGCGCCTTCGTGTGCACGAAAGCCGAGGACCCGCTGCTCCCTCGCGAGATCCCATACCGCGGCTGTCCCATCGGCCAGACCACAAAGCACGTGGCGGCCGTCGTGGAGGATCACGCATGCATCGACGCGCCCCTGTCCCGCGCCGAGGTGCTGGACACACTCGCCGGACACGAGATCCCACCGATAGAGGGACCCGTCCCCTGCCGCCGCGAGGACGTGCCACCCATCCGGCAGCAGCGCGAGCGCGTTGATCCACCCTTGATCCTCCGTCCGCCGCGCAGCACGTGAAGGCGCCGCCTCGATGACACGCAGCGTGTGGATACATTCGCCCGTTTCGAGGTCCCACACGCGCACCGATTGATCACGCGAAGCGGAGACCAGCTTTCCAGAAGGGGTGACGAGGCACGCCGTTACGTAATGGTCATGTCCCGACCAGGTGGCAATGCGCTGGCGCGAGGGAAGATCCCATACCGTGAGGGTTCCATCGTCGGAGCCGATCACCAAGTGTCGACCCTCCGGCGCGAGCGCGCAGGTGGTCGCCCAGCGATTGCCGTTGTCCAGCGTATCCAGGCAGCGCTCCGCGGCGAGATCCCAGATCCTCGTCGTTGTATCGTTGGAGGTGCTGACCGCGATCTTGCCGTCGGGGGTCAGGGCGCATGACGTGAGGTCGTCATCGTGCCCCTTCAGGATCTTCACGCAATCCCCGGAGCGCAGCGACCAGAGGCGAAGACTGCGGTCGGCGGATGCCGAGAGGACATGGCCGCCGTCCGGGGTCACGACGCAAGCGGAGACGAGCTTGTCGTGGCCCAGAAACGCGCGCAGCCGCGTCGGTCCGAGGCGAACGCCATGGAAGAGCCGCAGCGGCGGGGGCTCGGCGTCGAAGTGCAGGAGCCGCGCGATCCGCACATGGGACCACCCAGCGCAGCGCAGACGGTTGTAGAGCAGCGCAGGGAGCGACCCGGGATACGCGCAGAGCTGGCTCGACTCTGCGCTGACGGCAGCGAGAATGGCAGAGAGGTCGAGGGACGCGTCCCCGCCGCGGGCGCGGATGACAGCCTCGAAGTCTCGCTCGATCGCAGCCACGCTGAGCTCGCGGCACTTCGCGTCGAGATAGCCGACGTCCACGCAAAGACGATACGCCTCGTCGATGTCCCCGGCTTCGAGCCTATGTGCCACTGCGTGACGGAGGGCATACGCTCGCCGGAAAGGATCGCCGTCCTCGACCGGCCACGCCGCGAGCGTGTCGGCGAGCAGGCGGTTGAACCCACGCAACAACCGGGGCCCAATTCTCCCCACGATGAACGCGCGGAAATACTCGTGATACGGCCGATACGCGGGCCGACCCTGGAGCCATGGCGCGTGCTCCTCCCGTAGAAACGGGCGGGTCGCCTGTAAGAAGGCTTCGCTGACGCTCGTCGAGCCCCCGAGCAGCTCGCCGAAATGGTGGCCTGCGAGCGCCTCGCGGGCAGCACAGGCGATACCGAGGCCTCGCACGACGAGTTCGTGATCCGTCTCGTTGGGCGCGTGAAGCCTGGCCCAAATTTGCATCAGGAAACCGTCGAGCCCCCGGGGAATGTTCGTGGCGGCGCGTCGCTCGACTGGCTGTTCCTCGATCCATTCGCGCAGCAGGATGGCGTGGAGCTGGTTTCCCCCTGCGCGGCGAACGGCCTCCTCGATGAACGCCTCCTCGAGGGGCGGCATGAACAAGCCCGCGTGGTGCTCCCAGAAGGCGCGGACGGCGGCCTCGTTGGAGTCTTGCCATTCGCTTTGATCGAGGTCGATGCAGCGCGCGCCGAGCTGCATGAGCCATTCGAGGTGCGGGTGCATGGGTCTGGAGGCGCAGAGGATCACGACCCCACGCGGCAAGTCGCTGGGCAGGAAGCTCGGCAGCGGGTTTTGACTCGCCTCGGCGCCGACGACCTCGTCGAGCCCGTCGATTACCAGGATCAGTCTTTGATCGCCGGGTACGAGCTGGTGCTTCGCGACACGCCGAAGCAGATCGCCGAGGCGCGCCTCCACGGGCAGCTCGGGGTTGGCCCGCTGCGGGAAGAGGTTCTCGATGCCGGCGCAGAGGTTTTGCACGATCACGGCGGGGCGATCCGAACCCCTGTAGCCGCTCCGGATGAAGTGGTACGGCGTCCCCTCCGGCAGCATGTCGAGGAACTGGTGGACGATGGCGGTCTTGCCGATCCCGGGGCTCCCTTTCAGGAGCACCCATCCACGGCCCGGGGTCCGGTCCCCGGTCAGCAGGAGGCGGAGCTTTTCGAGCACGTCCGTGCGCCCGAAGAACGGGGCGTCTCGGAACTGCTCGTCCTCGTAATCGATGATCTCGCTGCCCATTTCTTCCTCGCCTCGGTGGCCGCGTGGAGGTCAGGCGCGAGAGGCCGGGCGGGAGCCGCGCGCCTTCTCGAAACGTTCGAGGTTTTCGAGGTCGAGGATGTGGCTGATGGGCAGGATCTTGGAGAGGTGCTTCCCCTCCCGCAGCCATTCTTGAAAATGGGGGCGCTGCCCCTGCTCGCTGCGGAATTTACGGAACGCGGCGAGCATGCGCTGGTGGCTCTGCTCAAGGACGGCCTTGCGACCTCCGTTCTTGGTGATGTCGTCGATCGCTTTCCAGATGACCGTCTTCCGGCTCGTCGGGAACTCGGTGCTGCGCAGGATCGCGAGGACTCGCTGCTTTGCCTCCTTGCGTGCTGCCTGGACCTGTCTGTGAAGCCCGCTGCCCTGGGGCGCGCGGTTGCAGAGCGCCACGAAGATCTCCTCGCCGAGGCCATGATCACCATTCCCACAGGGAACCATGAGGCGGATATTGAGCGACTCTCCCTTGACGGTGACGTCGAAGCGGTAGCCACCGTTCAGCCCCTCTGCGCAATTCTCGACCGCCCAGCCGAAAAGCTTGACGATCTCGACCTCCGACTCGGTTTGATCCTCGCCATACTGAGCGAGAAAATCGTTCCAATCCCGCTCGATCTTCTCCTTGACGGCCTTTGCATCCAGGGCATCGGTGCTGATGCTCGGGGTGGGTTGCGTCAGGAAGAACCCCTTCGGATCCACAATACGGCCGGCCTCGATGCATGCCTCACGAAACCGCTGGCAGGCGTTGAGCACGTCTCGGAAGCGCATCCCGTCGCGTCCCAGCACGAAATCACGGGGGAAGGGGTAGAGCGGATCCACGACGCCATGCGCCGGCTTCACGCCCGCGGTCTCGTAGAGATATCCGAGGCGCTGGGCGATGATGTTTTCAATCTCGTCCGCGCTGCGCTCGGCCACGAGTCGGACGGGCGCGGGATCATGTTCGAGTCGATCCAGCGTCGAGAGGGAGAGCCGGGACCGCAGCATCGCATAGTAGTCCTCGAGGCAGGCGATCACGATGATCGACGAGGGCACCTGATCGGCCACGCCGCAAAGCGAAGACGTCACGCGCCGGAACTCCGGCGCGGCGTCGCCGGAGTGCCAGGTATCCTCGAATTGATCCACGCAAAGGATGAGCGAGCGGTTGTCGAAGGCAGCGATCAGCCGCCCCAGCTCCTCGACGAGCCGCTGGGCGTCGTCGTCGCCGGCCTTGGGCGAGATGCTGCCGAGGAAGCGCCGGTCCCCCTCCACGAGCGCCTCGCAGCGCAGGTACTTCACGACCCGCTTTTTCAGGGCGGGCTCATGGCGCTGCAAGAAAAGCAGGGCGCGGACGAGGTCCAGATCGAGGTCGGCGTAGCGGGGATGCGCGATGAGCCGGTCCGCGGCGCGCTCCACCAGATCGATGATATCGCCCGCGCTGAGGCTCGCCTTTTCGTTGAGGGCCCGGATTGCATCTGGATCGCCACATCGTGACGCGATCGCGTTGGAGAGCCGGAGCAGCCCCGACCCCGTGCCCGCGGACTCGTAATAGGCCTGATCGAGCGAGTCGATCAGGTTGCTCATGAGGTAGCGGGGGTAGCTCGTGATCGACGTCGACATCTGCATATAGCCGACGAACCCGAGCCCATGGACGTGAACGTGATTGCGGAAGGCGCGGAGCAGATGCGTCTTTCCGCTGCCGGACTCCCCGAGGAGCATGAGGATCCGGCCCGAGTCGAGCCCCGGCGGGGTCGTCGCATGCGCGAGCAGCCGCTGGAACTGCGCCCGTGCATCGGCGTGCACGGACTCGACATCGAACGGATCCTCCCGCCAGATCTGGCTCCGGTGCTCCACGGAGTGGAACAGGTCTTTCTTGGCTCCCGACAAAAACACCCTGAGCAAGGCATCGTGCTCCGTCATCGTATTATCCATCCTTTCTTTCTCGTGGCGTCGATGTGCGTCGCCCGGGGCCCTGCCCAGCGTCCGCCTCAGATGCGTACGAAATGGAACGTCCCGTTCAGGTGGCCGATCTCCGAGGCCTCGACGTCCGCCGGTTCCATGGCCTGGACCAGATCGGCGCGGCTCAGCGCCAGGAGCTTGCCGCGATGGGCCGTGACGAGGCGCTCCTTGAATACCTTCACATCGCCAATGGCAAAACCCTCGCCTTCGAGCTGCCGGATGACGTGCGAGACGAAGACTTTGTTCTCGCCGAACCGCCCGGTCTTCGACGACCGCGCGGCCGAAAGCACGCGCTGCGCGAAGGTGCCGTCGTCCTTGGGCAGGGGCAGCAGCTTTTTTTCTGGGGGCGGCGGCGCAGCCTGCACCCCGTTCAACAGGGTGGTCATCAACAGGACGATGAAGACGAGGAAGATCCGGATCTTGAGGGTCCTCCAGTCCGCGCTTTTGGGGAGCGACGAGAGCTGGAGCGCTTTGAGGATCTCGACCCTGCCATTTGGCGTAAGCTGGTAAGAGGCTCTCCGTACCGACTTGAGCAACCCTGCCTTCACAAGCAGCGAAATCTCCGCGGTGATACCTTGGAGCCGCTCGGCTTTGGTGCTCCGCCACAGCTGAAGGAGCGGGCCGATGTCGGTTTCGATCTTGCTCGCCGTCCCCCCTTCGGTGTGCCCGAGCAGCCAGCCGAGGATAAGGACGCCGAGCGGGGACAAGAAATTCGTTTCCGTGATCTTCATGGTCAAACCTCCTTGGTCGTCGTTGTTGTCGGCATCGTCGCCGCCATGAGGGCATTGCTCTCCGCGCGCGTGCGGATGCACTCCCAGGCGTCGGTAGGATTGAAGTGGTAACGGACCTGCTTCGGTGCGGCGTCGCCGGCGAAACGCTCCGCCATCACCTGCAAGAGAGCGATCGCGTCGAGGCGCTTCCGATCGACGCGCCCTCCTGGCAAGAACGCCTTCAATGCCTCCAGGTGCTCGGCCGGCAATCCGTCGTTCGCCGCTTGCCGGAGCAGGAGCGGATAACAACGGTCCGGATAGAACGTCGCCTGCGCGATGGCCTCCAATCGGGCGCGTGTATCGGCCGGGATCACGCCTGCCCTCTCGGCCGCGTGCAGCGTCGCGCGCATGTTCACCAGCGCCTCGTTCAGGGGGCGATACCCGTCCTCGGCCAGCGCGTGGGCCACAGCCACCTCGTCATCGGCGTCGAGCTCGCCGCGCGCGTAGGCCTCGTAAATCGCGCCCACGCCCGCCATGCCGAAGAACGACAGCTCGGCCGCGCGCAGCGCACCCATGCTGGCCGCGCCGAGGACGTGCACCCCCTGCGCCATGGCCCACAGGATCTCCTTGTGCGATACCGACGGGACGCGCTCGAAATAGCCGTCAATGATGCCAATCGCGAGCGGCTTTTCACGCGCGGCCAGGTACACGTCGCCCTGGGCCGCGGGCGGCAGGAAGATCGCGTCGAGCCATGGTTTCCCCTCCGCCGCGGAGAGGGTCGGCCCGGTGAAGATATAGAGCTTCATGACGTTCGCTCCGCGAGGCGCCGCTGCGCGCGGGCGCCGGGGATGTATCCGGGGATGTCGTAGAGCGGCTCGAGTCCGGGGATCACCACGCGGACCACGGGGATCCGCAGCTCGGGCCGCGTGAGATCGACGGCGACGATCTCATGCAGGCCCGCCGCGCGCAGGCGGTCCACTTCCCAGGCCACGTCGTCGTCGAGGGTTTCGCCCGCGTGATCCGGGGCATCCGAGAATGCGCGCTCGGCAGGCTCCGCGCCGTGCTCGCCGACGAAGCGCAGGGCCGCGCAGAGATCCTCCTCAGGTCCGTTGCCACGGGCGCGGACGTCGTCGCGCGCGCCGGTGATCACGGTGAGCCGGCATTGAGCCGCCTCGGTTATCGCGCGCAGCAGCGCGATCCCGCGGGCGGGGTGGCAGCCAAAGCCAATCATGGGCGCGAGGGGGCGCGCGGGGTTTGGCTCGCGGTCGACGAGGGTGCAGCAATAAGTCGGGATTCCGATGTCCGAGGTCAAATCCCAGACAACAGCGAGGACGCCGGCGCGCTCGATGCGGCCCAGGACCTCCATGCAGCCCGGGTCGTCCACCGTGGAGAGGTCGAGCCGGGTGCGCCGCTTCATCTCCTTTCCCGAGAGGTGCCAGAGCGTGGCGGCGTCGCGCTCGACGAGCTCGCAAATGGCGTGGCTCAGCGCCTCCAGCGGGTGATTGCCGGAGGCGAGGCCGTTCGAGCTCATCACGAATGCGCCGCTGGCCGCGACCAGGGGCAACGAATAATTCGTGTGCACGATCTCGAATGGGACCCAGGTGGGCGCGTTGCCGACCAGGTTCTCTCCGAGCACCCAGTGCAAGCACAGGTTGTCGTGGAACCTCTGGAGGGAGAGGCGCGGCAAGCCCCCTACGTCGAGCAGGCAGTGGCCGAAGCGCATCTCGTTGACGCTGCCCAGCTTGAGCGGGTGCAGGATACGCTCGGCGTGCCAGTGCTCGATCGACTCCATCACGCCCGAGGCGCGCGCGGCGTCGAGGGTGAGGCCCTTGCCGGGCGAGACGGAGATCGAGCGCGAATTCGGGCGTATGACCATCACCACCGGCACGCCGAGGGTATCGAGGCCGGTGACGTCGGCGATGCGGGTGATGCCCAGGATGGGCAGGAAGGGCCGCACCCGCGCGACGGTCTCCTCGGGGGAGATGGTGCGATGGGTGCCGGCCATGAATTGCTTGGGAACCGCCGGCGCGGGGCTCGAAGGCCGATCCGCGCCGGGGGAATCGTGGTGGGACGACATGGTGGGGCTCGCGATCAGCGCTTGAAGTGGGCGAGGTTGAGGACGTAGCAGGTGATCGGAATGATGGCGGGGATCGGATCCTCCATCTCGGGCATATGGATCTCGATGGGCTTGTCCGGGCTCATCGCGAGGAAGTTTTGCCCATGCAAGCTATCGAGCAGCAGCAGAAACTCCTTGGTCGTCTCGACGTGGCCGGGCCGGAGGTGCTGTTCGAGGATGAAGCGGCCCCAGCTCTGGCAGGGGATGACGTAATACGAGCCCTCCGTGGTCTCGATCCTATCGCCGTTCTCCGATTGAATCGTGCCCCCTTTGGCGTGGATCACGATGTCGTAAGGCGAGAGCGTGGGCCCCTCACCGCCCTCGTTGGGCAGATCGGCCTGGATCTCGTCGTCGGCGCGCTCGGGAAGGGTGCGGATGTTCTTCTCGCAGAGCACGTACACCCCGGTCTCGCCCTGCATGAACCGCACGAAGGCGCCCGGCTTGCCGGTTTGCTCGAGCTGGGCCACCTTGTCGCGGATCGATTGCGGGATATCCGCCGCGCTCCATCGGTTCTCCGGCCGGGCCCAGGCCTGGGATTCGAGCTGGTAGACCGGGCTCGACTCCTGGTTGATGGTGAAGAGCAATCCCCTGCGATCGTCGTTGCACGTGACTTGCTGAATCATGATGGTTCTCCTTCTTCCTTTCTGCATGCAATGGACGCACGTTCGGCGTCCGTGGCCGCAACCTCCGGGCAGACGGGTGCCGTGCGGCCGTTCGCGGCGCCCGCCAAAGTCCTTGTCGTCAGGCCTGACTTGCTGTCAGCTCAGTTCACACGTAGCCGCGCTGCTCGGCGAGGCGGAGCGCTTTGCGCAGCTCGCGCCGTGCCTGGGCTGTCTGGCCCGTGGCGAAAGAATCGACCGCCTGCGCGAGCGCGAGCGCGAGGCGCTGCGGCAGTCGTTGTTGCATATTCGGCGCGAGCACGGCGTTGACCTGCTCGATGGCCCCTGCCAGATCGCCCCGCTCGAACAGCGCGGCGCACAGCGGCATTCTAGCCACCCACTGGAAGGGGAACGTGTTGCGCGGCATCCATCGTGTGATCGCCTCCTGCGCCAGCCGTTCAGCCTCCGCGCCATTTCCGCGCTGGAGTGCGACCCATGCCAGGTTTCCCTGCGCGACCCCGACGTACGCCTGCGCGTTCTCTTCTTGGGACAAGAGGAGGCTCTCCTGCGCACGCTTCTCCGTCTGCTCGACCCGGCCCTGGGCCCTCATCACCGTCGCGAGGTAGATCGAGCAACGCGTCTGGAGGTCACGAACGTGATTGTTTTTGGCCTCGAAGAGTGTATCGACCAGCTCGCGCTCGGCCTTCTCATGCCTGCCGCCCATCCAGTGGATGAGGGCGAGGTTGAACCGCGCGCCGAGCAGCTCGTGTGTGTCGCCAGCCCTTCGCGCGGCCGCCACGCCTTTTCGGGCGTAACGCGACGTCTCGGCAGAGCACGCGTATCGCTCCAGCCGAAGATTGTGCTGCGTCAGCGCCGCGAAGTAATGCACGCGCACCTTGGCCGTCCCCCATGCTTCCATCACCGGATCGATCGCGGCGCGGAGCCGGGAAGTCTCCTGCACGTTGGCCAGTTGGTAATGGATCGAAATTCGCTCCAGTTGGATCCTCAGCCATTCGTTCCACCACGCCTTCAACCGCGGCCCCTCCCCGAGCGCGGCCTCCGCCTCGTCGTACTGGGCGAGCCCCTCGGGGAATGCTACGTTCAGTTGCCAGGCCGTACCGCGCTTGCGCAGCCTCCGGGCTCGGTCGACAGGCCGCGCCTCGGGGTTCGCCTCCAGCGCGGCGGTGTACGCCGCCCGTGCGTCCTCGTACTTCGCAAGAAGCGTCAGCGCATCACCACGCCGCTCGTGGAGACGGGCCATTTCGGCCCGCCTGGCCTCGGTGCTCGCCGTCTTCCGCAGCGTGGCGAGGGCCGCCTCGTAGAGGGGGATGGCGCTGTTGACATCCGGGGCGCACACCGCGGCCCTGGCAAAGTATTGGGTGGCCTTCTCGTATATCCCCGCGCGATCGAAGTGATGCCCGAGCGTCGCCGCCTTCTCCTTTGCTCTCCCGAAGCGCGCCGCGAGCGCCTCCCCCGCGCGCCCGTGCCACGCGGCCCGCGCCTGCAAATCGATCCGCGCATAAGCGATCTCGCGGAGCTTGTCGTGGAAGAAGCGCAGCCGGCCGGCCTGGGTCACCTCCAGGATCCTCCGCGCCAGCAGCGTATCGAACGCCGCGGTGGCAGCGGCCTTGTCCTTGGCGCCTTCAAGAAGGAGCGCCTCGTCGAGATCCTCCCCCAGCACCGCCGCCCATTGTGCGAGCGCCTGCCCCTCGGCGTCGAGCCTATCGAGCCGGGCCCTGATCAGCTCTTCCACCGTCTCCGGCAGCGGCAGCGACGCGATGGCCGCGCCGGCGCGATGGGCGTCGAAGCAAAATCGACCGTCGGGATCCCGCCGCAAAATGCCCCTCTCCAGGGCGGCGTGGAGATACTGCGAAATGAAAAACGGATTGCCGTTCGCCTGGTGCACGAGCGCGTCGAGCACGGCGCGGGGCGGCTCGCGCTGCGCGAGCATCCCGGCCACGATCTTGACCACGCTCCCGGCATCCAGCCGCTCCAACGCGAGGGTCGAGACGTGCCTGTGTTTTGCCAGTTCGCAGATCGCGGGGCTCTCTTCCTCGCTGCGGTAGGTGGCCACGAGAAGGGTCCCGTACTGGGCGAGATCGGCGTTTGCGAAGGCTTCGAGCACGTCGAGCGTCAGGTCGTCGGCCCATTGCACATCGTCGAGCACGAAGAGAACCGGCCCTTGCGCCGCGAGCGCCCGGAGCACCTCGAGCATTGAGCGGACCACCCGCGCGCGTGCCTTCTCCGGCGCCAGGGGAGGGGGCTCCGGCTGTTCGTCCTGGCCCGGCAACTGGAGCAGCGTGGGCTCATAACGCGAAAGGATACGGCCGCGGGGTCCAAAGACGTGATCCGCTTCCTCCCGGGAGTGCCTCACGAGATCGGCCGCGGTGCGCAGCCAGGGGCGGAGAGGCGAGAGCGGGGCCGCGCCCGCGCCGGGGGAGGGGCACGTGGCCGTGAGCACGTTCATCGTGAGGGAGGGGTCATTGCGCAGCCGGTTAATCGTGGGGCCGAGCTCCATGACCAGCCGGGTCTTCCCCATGCCGCTCTCGCCGCGAACGAGCCAAAGTCCGCCACGCCGCTCGTGCGCCACGCTGTACACCGCCTTCTCCAGCGCGGCCTTGGCCTCTTTGCGGCCTTCGAACGGCGGCCGATACAGGTAGGGCTGCAACGGCGCCTCGGGCTCTGCCTTGGCGCCCAGGGCGACCAGCGCCGCGCCGACATCGACGGCGTAGCCCAGCCGATCTTCGGGGACCTTTGCGAGGAGCCGAAGGATGAGCGTGTCGAGCTCCCGGGGAATGGCCGGATTGTGGAGCGAGGGAGGGCTGGGTGGGTGGTCGAGGTGCTGGGCGCGGACGACGCTCATCGGAGCCACGAAGGGAGGTTTGCCCGTCACGCATTCGTGCAGGATGCAGCCGAGCGCATAAAGGTCCGCGCGCGCGTCGACGAGTTCGCCCTGGAGCTGCTCGGGCGCCATGTACGCCAAGGTGCCCGCCCACGTCCCGATATCGAGCTCCTCCCGGCCGGCGGCGCCGCCGAAGCGCGTGGCAATCCCGAGGTCGACGAGCACCGGGCGGTCGTCGTCTTGAAGGAAAACGTTTCGAGGCTTCAGATCGCGATGCACCAGGCCCTCGCCGTGCAGGTAAGCGAGCGGCGCGCAGAGGCGGCGGATCAGCGTGAGCAGGTGGACCAGCACGGGCGAGGCCCCGGTGTTTGTCCAGAGGGCGCGCAGGTGGTCGTGCAGGGTGCGTCCGCGGAGGCATTGCATGGCCATCCACGGCACCCCGTCCTGGTCCCCGTGGTCGACGACGGGCACGATCCCCGGGTGGCGCAGCCGCCGCAGCGCGCGGATCTCGTGGCGGATGGCATCGAGGTCTTGGGAGGACGCGGCTCCCCCGTGCAACGTCTTGATGGCCACGACCTCGCCGGTATGGACGTGCGTGGCCTCGTACACCACGCCCATACCGCCCTTGCCGAGCGTCGTACCGGTCGTCTGATAGGGGCCAAAAAAGGGAGGGGGAGGGGGCGCTTTCAAAGGCTGTTCGCTCATGGTAAGAGGCCAGGTGCGCGTGGAGTCAGGCCCTGTCGTGTCCCCAAGCTCCAGCAGCAGGGTCGTCGATACGTCGCTCGCGCTCATGCCCAGGGCGATATGCAGCGCGCGTGCCGCCTCCCCCCGCTGCGGATTTCCCGGAAAAACGCAGGGGATGCCCTAAAGGGGGGGTTGGTCGAGTTGATCAGGTTTGATCAAGGGGTCTGTCAAACCTGATCAACTGTCCTCCGGCTTGGGGGGCTTGATGCTGTACTCCCTCATACGGCGCAGCAGCGTCGGGTAGGGGATCCCAAGCTTCTCTGCCGCCTTGCGCCGGTTCCAGTTCGTATCCTGCAACACAGCCTGGATCCGCTGCTTCTCGAACT
The DNA here is from genome assembly GCF_028369105.1 of Polyangium mundeleinium. Taxonomy (NCBI): domain Bacteria; kingdom Pseudomonadati; phylum Myxococcota; order Polyangiales; family Polyangiaceae; genus Polyangium; species Polyangium mundeleinium. The sequence continues at coordinate 6,627,510 of NZ_JAQNDO010000001.1, forward strand.
GCTGCGTCAGTTGCTCCGTCTCCGCCTTCAATCCGCCAACGGACGGCGTCGCCGGCTCGGGCTGCGCCAAGCGTACGGCCTTCGGCAGGTCCTCTGGCTGGATCAGGTTCCCCTCGGCGATCAAGACCGCCCTTACCACGACGTTCTCCATCTGGCGCACGTTGCCCGGCCAGCGGTGCGCGAGGAGCAGGGCCATGGCCTCGGCCGAGAAGCCCTGCACGTTCCGGCCATTCTCCCGGTTGGCCTTTCTCCGGAAGAACTCGGCGAGCGGTTCGATGTCGTCTTTCCGCTCGCGCAGCGGCGGGATCTCCACCATGAAGGTGCTCAACCGGTAATAGAGATCTTCGCGGAAGCTGCCTTCGTCGACCATTTTTGCCAGCTTCCTGTGCGTCGCCGCGATGATCCGCACGTCGACCTTGTGCGGGCGCGAGGATCCCACGGGGGTGACGGCGTGGTCCTGGAGCACCCGGAGCAGCGTCTTCTGCGCGTCCGACGACAATTCCCCGATCTCGTCGAGGAACAGCGTACCGCCATCGGCCTCCCTGAAGGCGCCCAGCCGATCCTTGTCGGCGCCGGTGAAGGCGCCTTTCTCGTGGCCAAACAGCTCACTCATGAGGAGCGATTCCTGGATCGCGCCGCAATTGATGGGGACAAACGGCTTCTTTGACCGCGGCCCGCTCGCATGAAAGAGTTTGGCCAGCACCTCCTTGCCCGTACCGGTTTCGCCGAGGAGGAGCACCAGGACGCGTGCGTCGACAACGCGCCGCAGCAGGTTCAGCGGCTCCTGCATCTTGTCGCCGAAGATCGGGGGCTCTTTGTCTTCGCCGCCGTCACCTCCTGCCTGCGTACCCAGCGCGGGCCCCCCCGGGCGCGCCTGCCTCAGGTTCTGACGCGCCACCTCGATGAGCTTGTCCGCCGTGCTCGCGTCGCCTGGATGAAGTGCCATCCCTACGTAGCGGGGACCGATGGCCGGCAGGGCCCCGGCGGCGATGCTACGCGCAACCCTCTGCGCCTCGGCCGCGTCGATCTCCGGGAGCAGGATCAGCGCGATGTTCGGCACGTACAGATAGATTCGATGAATCCTCTCCCGAAGTTGCGGTTCGAGATGCATCACCCATGTCCCCCGCGTCCCCTCGGCCGCATTCTCTCCGGGGCTCACCGCGAGGACCGCAAGGGACCGGCCCGAGAATCGAGTTCGCCTCAGCTCCTCCTCGAGCTGGCTCCGGAAGGTCGGCTCTTCGACGAGGTTCGGCTCGAAGGCCATACCGAGGGCGAAGACCCGAACGATGACCGTGGCCAGGTAGATTTCGTCGCCTGGCACGAGCTTCGCGCTCGGGACCCGCTGCCCCGCACGCCAGACGCCATTTCTGGACCCGAGGTCCTCGACCAGCACGCCATCCTCGTGGAGCGTGAACCTCGCGTGCGTGTGCGAGAGCTGGGCCTCGTAGATGCGCAGGTTCGCCTCCTGGCCTCGGCCCACCACCAGGGGCTTGCCCGGGTCGAGCTGCGCGCGTTCGACCCCGTCGCGGGTGAAGAAGACGAGTTTGACCCCAAACGATAGGGGAGGCGCTGAAGGCGCGCCCAGAGGCATCGGCTCCGTGCTCGTCTGATCAGGTATGTCGCTGTTGTTTTTCGTGGTCATGGCAGCGTTACGGATCCTACAAAATCCTGCCACGCGAGTCAGCTTTTCGTGACGAACCTCAGCATCTCCCCGTGCCGGGCGAGCGTGCGCTCCTCGCGTACGACCAGGAGGCGTATCGCCTGGGTGGAGCCTGCCTCGGTCCGCAGTCGGGTGCCCGTCCCCGTGGCGCTCCGAGCGTCATGGAGATGAGAGCCTGGCCCGTCCCGTACCACCGGCGAGCCTCTCTCACGGACGCCTGGTCCCCGTCACGATCCCCAACGACGGCGAGCGTGTCGGCCGCGGGGGCGTGTTTGGAGCGAAGGCGAGGACGCGTGCACGGGGGCACGAGGGAGCGCGTCGAGGGGGACGAGGCCGAGTCTCCGGAGACTCGGGGTCGTGCCCTCCGGGGTTCGAGGCGGGTGGGTCGAAGCACGGTTCCGAGGGGGCAGGGCAGGGCGACAACGCAGCGGGGCCACGGGGTCGTGTCTCTGGAGGCACGAGGCCGTGCCGCCGCTCGTTCGACCTCGATCGGCCGGCGAACGACGCAGCCAGTCGCCGAGGACGAGATCGACCCGTAGGGGCACGGGGTCCTGGCAGGAGCCTGTCTCACGCATCGCTCGTGCCTGTCGGGGGATGGACGCAGGCGTGGATGAAGCTTGGGACGCATGGTTCGGCGACAACCCAGGGGAGGATTGCCGGTTGCCGTGGGGACCTGTGCTTCACGGCACAAAATAGTGAACAAGGGGGGAGCGGAATGCTCTTGCGTTCGGGCTCGGCGGGGGCTAGGGTTCGCGCCCGCTTCCCCGGAAGCACCCGTCCCCATCGTCTAGCCCGGCCCAGGACCCAGCCCTTTCAAGGCTGTTACGCGGGTTCGAATCCCGCTGGGGACGCTGATTTAAGACATCCAGCCGCGAACAGGGCCCACAGGTTCGCGGCTCCCTCCACCCAGAACCGCTTCCCTTCGGGGGTCTCGATCGGCGTGAGCTTGATCGGGCCCTCGAAGAGCATGCTGATCACCTCGCGGGCCTGCTCGGGCTTGCGGGTCAGGGTGCCCTTCAGCTCATCGAGCCGTTGCCGGGCCTCCGCCTCCATCCGCCGGAGTTCGAGCTGGATCGCCTCGGGCGCTGCCTTGGCCCCGCGGAGCCGGGCCTCGAGCGCGGAGAGCTCCTCTTGACGGTCGGCGATGGCGCGGATCACGGCCTCGGGCTTCTGGTCGATCGTCGCCAGGGCCGTGACGAGACGATCGATCTCGGTCCGGAGCCGCGTGGCTTCCTTCTCCATCCGCGGTAGGTCCGTCGTCGTCTTGGTCGTCCGCTCGGCGAGGAGGATCCGCACGTGCTGGATCACGTCGAGAAGGAGCTCCTCGGACAGAACGGTGTGGGAGATCCACCGGGCGACGGCGTCGTTGATGCCGTCCACAGGCCGGCGCAGGGTGTTCGTACAGACGGCCTTGCCTCGATCGCGGCTGTAGGCGCAGCCGTAGACCTTCACGGTCTCGTAGCTGCGTTTGCCGTTCGTTACGGTCATCGGTCCGCCGCACTGACCGCAGCGGGCAAGGCCTGACAGGAGGTGGCGCGCGGGCCGCCCGGCGCCACGCCTGGTCTCGCGGTGCTCTTGCGCCTGTGCCCGGGCCTGGACGGCGAACCAGAGCTCATCGTCGACGATCCGGAGATGGGGCACCTCGGTGCGGATCCACTCGGAAGAGCTTTGGAGCCAGGCGAAGAGGCGCTCTACCTTCCAGCGGCGCTTGTATCGGCGGAGGGGGCGAAGGTCTTGGTTGCCGAATCCGGACATCTGGGCGCTCTGCCCAAGTTGAGCGGAATGCGCACTCAGTCACAGTTACAACCCTGCGGGAGTTGCTTCCAGCCATTGAATGTGCATTGCCATAGGCGGAAATCCCCTCCACAAATTGTACTGCCGCACACTCCGGGGGCCGGCGTTCCGTCGCACCTCCTGCCGCCGCTGCAGCACATAGCTGCGTTCAGGAACTCACTGTCCTCGGCAGTCGTGACCTCGCTGGTCGAAACCTCCTGCGGCGCGCCCGGAGGCGGCGTCGGAAGGCTCGCCAGGCTGAGGAGCGGCAGCGCGCTCAGCATACAGGCGGCGGTCGATTTTCAAGAAAGCCACCAGGATTCAATCGGCTCATCTCCGTCAAGAGATCTTTGATCTTGTACGACTTCGGTGCCGGAGGTGGAACCCAGCTCCCACGTTGCACCTTGCGCAACGCCCGCGCCCGTCAAGCACGGGCGAGGTGGGGGGGCACATGGTCGGCATCTCGGGGAGTGGCCAGGAAGTACGGCCTGAATCATAAGAAGGGGCCCGATTGTCCGGAACCTCGACGTCGTATTTCCGCCACCCCCGCATCCGGGGGGCCGGAGTGGCGGAAATGAAGGCGGCGGAATCGACGCGCGGCGAGGCCGAGCCGCACGTTGCCGCGGGGATCGAGGTCGAGGCGGGCGATCCCGCCGAGGTCGAGGGCGACGGGGAGGCCGGGGCCGCGTCGAGGGCCTCGGGCTCGGCGAGCTCGGCGCGCGCAAGGGGCCCGGGGCCCCTCGGCGAGCCGGCCGGCCCTCGGCGAAAATCTTCCCCGAGGTCGAGGCGCCCTGACCGCGCTCGACACCGACTTTTGGCCATGCCCCGGAGTCTGGCCGGTGGCCGTGTGCGCCAGGTTCGCGCGCCGCTGGATCCTCTAGCTCGCGCCCTGCCGCCGGTGCGGGTTCCCGTGCTCGACGCTCACGCCCCGGAGCAGGAGCCAGCCGCCGATCGTGAGCTCGAAGAGCGTTCCTGGCGCGAAGGCCAGCGCCGTCCAGCCGGCGTACCGCGGCGTGAGGATGTTCGTGAGCGACCCTAGGAGGATCAGCGCGTAGCACGCGATCCCGCAGCCGGACAGGCGCCGCGGAATGTAGCGCGACGTGTAGAAGAGCCAGCAGAAGGGGATCGCGCCCAGGCACATCAGGACCAGCAGGTAGTCCATGCCGACCGCGCGGACTCTCAGGAGCAGGTCGATCAGCGCGGCGGCCTGCGCGGCGTCGAGCGCGGCGCGGCCGTCCGCCAGCACGGGGACGAGGGCCCCGGCGAGCACCGTGACGCACCCCAGGACGGCCTCCGAGGCGCGGAACACGAGCGCGACGAGCGAGAGGTTCCTGTCGACCGTCGCGAGGACCGCGTAGTGCGCGGCCGACAAGAGCAGGACGGCCGCGAACATCAGGAGGTCGAGCGCGAGGCCGAGGCGGAAGAGCGTCGGGTGGCTCGCGATCCTGGCGGCCGTCCCGACGACGTCCCCCGCCCGGACGAGGTGAGGCTGGATCAAGACGAGGTTGAGGACCGGGGGCACGATCGCGAGCAGATAGGCCAGGCCCGCGATCCTGGCGTAGATCGAGGGCGCCGGTGTGTGGATGCCGGACGCGTGGTCGGTGGTCTCGAGGGCGGTGTGCATGGTGCTCCGTGGGCTCGGCGTGCAAGCGCCGGCGGAGCCAGGGTGGGTGCGCGGGGTCGCGCGGGCCAGCATCGATTCCGTGCACGCGTTGTGCGAAAATGCAGAGGTGGACTGGGACGACCTTCGATATGTGCTCGCGATCGCGCGCGACCGGACCCTGAGCCGCGCCGCCGAGAGCCTGGGCGCGAGTCATACGACGGTCGGACGCCGGGTGCGCGCGATCGAGCAGGCGCTGGGCGCGCGCCTCTTCGATCAGACCCCGGACGGGTTCGTGCCCACGAGCGCGGGGCAGGACATCGCCGAGGTCGCCGAGCGGATGGAGGCCGAGGTGCTCGCGCTCGAGGGACGGGTCCTCGGGCGAGACGTGCGGCTCCAGGGCAGCCTCCGCGTGGCGACCATGGACATCCTGTTTCGCAGCTACCGCGACGCGTTCGCGTCGTTCCTGGCCCGCTATCCGAGCGTCGAGCTGACCGTCACGTCCAGCAACGACGAGGTGTCGCTCACGCGGCGCGAGGCCGACGTCGCCCTCCGGATGACGAACTCGCCGCCGGAGTACCTCGTGGGCCGCAAGGTGGGGCGCGTGGACTTCGCGGTCTACGGGAGCCGCGCGCTGGTCGAGCGGCTGGGTCCGGACGCCGGCTACGGCGACTACCCCTGGATCCACTGGGACGAGCGGCTGAACATGCGCTGGCTCGATGAGTGGCTGGCCCGCAACGCCCCCGGCGCGCGGATCGCGATGCGCATGGACGTGAGCTCGATGGTGCTGCGCGAGGCCGTCGCCGCGGGCCTCGGCGTGCACTTCCTCGCCTGCTTCGAGGGCGACGCGGATCCCACGCTGACGCGCGTGGGGCCCGTCGATCCGCGCTTCGGCCGGGACGTATGGCTGCTCACCCTGCCTGACCTTCGCAGCACGAGCCGCGTCCGCGCCTTCATGGACCACATGGACGAATCCACGCGCGCGAGCCGCACCGGCGCGGCAACGGCCGAGTAGCGCCCGCGGGCGTCCGCCTTGCTTGCGGCCACATCGCACGCTCGACGGCGTGGAGATGCACAGCGTCGCCCTCTTGCTGCTCGCGGTGCCTGCTCATCGGCGTCGAGGAGCCCGAGCTCTTCCCCGAACTCGCCGCGCATCGACCACGGCGCGGGCACATGATGGCTGCCCCGTGTTTGCCCTCGGCGAAAATCTTCCCTGAGATTTCAGGCCCTTGACCGCGCTCGACGTCGTATTTCCGCCACCCCCGCATCCGGGGGGGTCGGAGTGGCGGAAACCAAGGCGGCGGAAACACGTCGCGGCGTGCTGCTCGGCGAGCGTCGCGGGGCTCGGCGCGAGGGACTCGTCGAGGGGTTCGGCCAAGCCGCACGTTGCCGCGGGGGCCGGCGTCGAGGCGGGTGATCGCGGCGAGGTCGAGGGCGACGGCGAGGCCGGGCAGCGTCGAGGGGCGCGAGCTCGGCGCGCGTAAGGGGCCCGGGGCCCCTCGGCAGGCCGGCCGGGCCTCGGCGAAAATCTTCCCCGGGGTCGAGGCGCCCCCCTTTATGCCGGGATTTGGGGGGCATGTGCGCGTATTGCAGCCGAGCGGCTGAGCGCGCTATTGGCGCGGATGTGGGACTGCGGGAGAGATGCAATCAGTCGAGACGGCGCTCGGAGTGCGCTCGGCTGGAGACGGAGCGGCGCCGGAGGGCGAGGAGGCCAGCAAAGGCGAGGCCGAGGAGGGACGTGTCTCCGGCGGAGTCGCCAGCCGCGCGGAAGCTGCAACCATGGCCGTGACCGCCGCCGCCCGCTCCGCCGCTGCCGCTTGCGCTGCTGCCGCCTGCGCCGCCGCCGCCTGCGCCGCCGCCGCCGCCCGCTCCGCCGCTGCCGCTGCCGCTTGCGCTGCTGCCGCCTGCGCCGCCGCTGCCGCCGCTGCCGCCTGCGCCGCCGCTGCCACCTTCGCCGCCGCTGCCGCCTGCGCCGCCGCTGCCGCCTGCGCCGCCTGCGCCGCCGCTACCACCAGCGCCGCCGCTACCACCAGCGCCGCCTGCGCCGCCGCTACCACCAGCGCCGCCGCTACCACCAGCGCCGCCCGCGCCGCCGCTGCCCCCCATTTCACCGAGGATGCGGCCACGAACTCGGTAGTTGTCGAACGGCGCGCCCAGCATGAACCGGCTGTAGAGCGCCAACGTCTTGCCCGCGCCGTCCGAGGCCAGCGCCGTCGCGCGGGTGTCCAACCCCGGAGGTGCCACCGTGAACACCGGCTCGACCATGCCTCCGGGGCTCAGCTCCACGCCGCGCAGCGCCGCCGCGCACCCCCCTGCCGTGGCCTCGCGCTCGCGCCAGGTCACCACGATGTGCTGCCCGTCGAATGCAGCCGAGGGGAAAGCCTTCGGCTGGGAGCCGCCGCACCCATTCACGATCGGCGCGATCACGAACCCGTCCGGATCGAGCACGGTCCCGGCGGGGCTGACGCGCGCGGCGCGCAGGACGTCGGCGCCGTTGTTCTTCGAGACCCACACGAGCACGTGGTTCTGCCCGTCGAAGACGGTCGCCACCGGGATCTCGACAAGGGGCGCGCTGGACGATGCGATGGGGATGAGCGTCGTGTCCACAAGCACGCCCGAGGGGCTCATCCGCGCTCCGCCCAGGCCGTTGTTCATCCCGTACACCGCGAGGTGATTCGTGCCGTCGAACGAGAACGCCACGGGAGAGCCGTAGACGTCCGGGAGCTCGATGGTGAACGGCCCGCTCATCACGCCCTGGTTATCCACGAACCTCGCGATCGTGGTGCCGGCGATGTAGTCGTCGTAAGCCACGAAGAGCGAGCCGGCCGGGCTGTTGGCCATATACGTATACAGGCAACCGAACGAGGGCAGGTAGACGTCGCCGAGCACCACGCCCGCCGGGCTCACCCGGGTGACGGCAGACCCGCCGCCGCAACCCTGGGGGTCGAACGTGGTGTTATCCCATAACACGATGAAATTCGTCCCGTCGAAGCCGACGCGGTTCGCATACCGGTACTGGCCGGGCTTGCTCGGAATGCCAGGCACGATTTCGATGCCATTCGGATCGAGGATCTGGCCGTCCGGCGCGATCCGCGCGCCGAACACGCCGCCGACCCCGCCTGCGCGCGTGTCGGTCCAGATGGCGAAGTAATTCGTCCCGTCGAAGGCGAGCGCGGGTCCTTGCTGCCCGTTCATGCCCGTGGCGACGCGGCTCGGCGGCGCCGGCAGTGTGCCGTCCGCCGCGAAGCGCCTGGCGCGGAGGTTCGCGTGGAGGAGGTCGTACTCGAACGGGCCGTCCCCGAAGATCAGCAGCGCCTCGGCGCCGCTGCCGGCCGCCGCGAGATCCCGCCCGATCCCGAGGTCGATCGGAGAGGCGTCGAGGAGGACACCCCCCGGGCTCATCCGCGCGGCGCGTAGCGGCCACCAGTCCGCCGGCTCCGACCACACCGCCCAGAAGACGGTGGTGACGCCGCCGTGGGAGGTGGCGGCGAGATGGGTGCCCGGCTCCCCGGGCGGCGTCACACCGACGACGATCCCGCCAGGGTCGAGCACGGTCCCGGCGCTCGTGATGCGGGCGGCGTAGACGGCGCTGTCCGCGGGGTAACCGTCCTTCGACCAAGCCGCCACGTAGCTCGTCCCGTCGAAGGTGAGGGCAAGCTCCTCGGGGTCATAATGAAAGTAGGACGCGGAGCCGACGCTGAACGGCGCTGCCTCGAGGGGCGCGCCCTGCGCGTCGAGGCGGATGGCGCCGATGTTCCCCGTCGGGAGCATGGCCAGCACCAGGAATCCCGCGCCGTCGGAGGCCACGCGCAGGGGGCGCATGGGGCGGGCAGGGTAAGGGTTGAGCGCGAGGGGCAGCGAGACCGTGGGCCCGACGACACCAGCCGGCGTGATCTGCGCGGCGCAGGAGCTGTTGCTGGCGCAGGGCCACACAGCCTGATAGACGGCGCCGTTCCAGGCGACGGCCGGCACGGCGGTGACCGAGCCTGTCGCGGCGATCGTGAGGGGGGTGGCGTCGAGGATCGCGCCATTCGCGTCCACGCGGACGCCGCACTGGTTGCAGCCGGAGCCTGGAGCGCCCGCGTAGGTGACGAGGAAGCCCGAGCCGTCGGAGGCGACGGCCGGCTTGCCCCCCCGGGCGATGAGGAAGGCCGGCGAATCGATCGGCGTCCCGTCCTGCGCCACGCGCGCGGCGTAGAGGGGGACGTTGGTAGCGTCCTCGTATGCGTACCCCTCCCGCAAGTCCTCCCATACGACGAGGTACTGCCCGCCGCCGTAAGCCATCGCCGGGAATCGCTTGAAGCCGGCGACGTCCCCGAGGACCGGCGCGTCGAGGCCGATCTCGGACCCTACGGTCAGGTTGAGGGGGTCGGCGGGTTTTTTGTGCTCGCCGCCGGTCCGCGAGAGCCCCGGCCCGCGGTCGGCCGCGGCAGGCGCGTCCGCCGGCCCGGGCCGGTCGGCGCACGACGAGAGGAGCGCTGCGCCGAGGGTGAGGGGTACGAGGGTGGAGAGAGAAGAGAGGAGGCGCAGCGAGGTTCGCCTGCCTCTCTGACCGAAGAATGTTGAGAAAGACGGTAACATAACTAGCAAGCCTATCGTCCACGGGACGTCCTCGACAACAGGCTTGTCACACGGGCCTCGATTTCGCTCCGTCCGTGCTCGGCGTCGAGCGCGGCGGAGCGGGACAGCGACGCGATCTGGACATCTCCTTCCGTTTCGCGACGTCAGGCTCCTTTCGCGATCAGGGGAGCCAGTACGTGCAACACGATGTCGGCGCTGAAGTGGGCGAGGAGCGCCATCTCCAGCCCGCGCTTCCAGTACAGCCAGCCGAACGCCAGTCCGGCGATGGAGTTGAGCAGCACGGTGCGTACGACGACAACCGCATCGAGCCCCCATACATGGTGCGCGGCGGGCAGGTGGCCCACGCCGAACAGCAGCGCGGCAATGGATATCGCAATCCCGTAGACGCGCGGCGACGGCCTGGCCTTGCGCAGCACCGCGACCAGCCACACCATCAGCGTCATCAGGAACAGGCGCAGTTGCAGTTCCTCGACGATGCCGCCATAGAAGGAAGCGAGGAAACCGTTCAGCGCCGATTCTCCGGCACCGGATTTCGCCGGCGGGTGCAGCATCGGCGGCAGGAACGGATCGATCCCCGCGGACAGGGCGACGACCCCAAGCGCGGCGGCAACGCCGAGCAGGATCGCCTGCAGCGGCCGCGGCGCGATGACCAGCGGCTCACGGTTGATCCAGCGTTGCAGCAGCGGCGCGCCGAGGCCGACACGACGGCCCATGCGCAGCCCGGCCAGCGACATCAGGCCGATCACGACCATCGCCTGCATCGACTGTGCGACGACCAACACCGGGAGCGGCACCGGCAGCTTCGCGAACTTGTCCGGCATCAGCTGCACCAGGTACGGGACCAGCGCGGCCACGGCCAGCGCCGAAACCACGCCGAGCAGCGCGGCGATCTTCAGGTCGGGCTTCCACGGGGCGGTGGAAGCGGGCACGGGGGTCGTGGCGGCCATCATTGCGCCTTCTTGAACACCATCATCGCCGGCGCTATCGGCGCGGGGACGATGATCGGGACCCGTTCCCAGCCCAGCTTGCCCTGCCTGTGGAGGTCTTCCTGCATCGCTTCGGGCTTGAAGTGGCCCATCAGCGACGGCTTCCATTCGATGAGCTGGTGACTCCAACGACTGCTCATGGCTCGTGCGCTTAGGACGAAGAAACCGAGGATTGCTGCCTCCTCGGCGCGTAGCATGTTTCCATGCGGCGGCCAACGATATCCTTATACACGATTTTCGCCATTCTCGCAGTAAAGCCGTTGCAATGCCGGGAGTCCGGCGGAAATCTCGTCGTGGCAGCCCTCCCGGGGAGGCTCGAGCTGGCTCCCGAGTAGGTTCAGCCCTTCGACGTAGGGCATGGCGGAGAGGATGCCGAGATCCTCGTGGGAATACGTGAGCGCGATCTCACCGAACGCGCTCGTGGCCTCGGGCCACCGCTTCGCATCCAGGAGCGCCCGGGCCTGCGCGAACGCGCGCCAGGCAGCGTGCCCGTGTACCGAGGGCTCGGCGAGGATCCTCGACCCGAACCGATGCGCGTATCGGTTCTGATCCTCCCCCCCACGACCCGAACCGATGCGCGTATCGGTTCTGATCCTCCCCCTACGACCCGAACCGATGCGCGTATCGGTTCTGATCCTCCCCCCCACGACCCGAACCGATGCGCGTATCGGTTCTGATCCTCCCCCCCACGACCCGAACCGATGCGCGTATCGGTTCTGATCCTCCCTCCCACGACCCGAACCGATGCGCGTATCGGTTCTGATCCTCCCTCCCACGACCCGAACCGATGCGCGTATCGGTTCTGATCCTCCCCCCCACGACCCGAACCGATGATCGGCCTCCTGGGACTTCTGTCCGATCGTTCTCCCCGAGGAGAGGGGACCTCCCCGTCGCCCTCGACCTCGCTTCGTTTCCGCCACTCCGACCCCCCGGTTGCGGTGGTGGCGGAAATACGACGTCGAGCGCGGTCGAGCCGCGAGCCGGCCGGGGGAGATTCTCGCGAGGCGGCCGAGAGGGGTGCGGCGAGCATCGAGCGCGAGGAGCTCCCCGCCGACGAGCGGATCGCTGGCGCAGAGAAGATGTCTCGTTTAAACACGAAAGCCCGTGTCTCGATCGCTGCCGATCCTCACGCTCCTCTTGGCTCTCGCGTCCTCCTGCGACGCGCGCCGCGCCGAGCCCAGCGCCGCGGCGCCCACCGCGAGCCCGAGTCCGAGCGCGCCGCCGGCGCTGCCCTCGGCCGTCGTCGCGCCGAAGGAGCCGAGTCCGCTCCGAGCCGCGTCGCCCTTCGTCCATCTCACGGTGCCCGGTCATCCCGCGGCTGTCGTATCTCTGCCGAACGGCGCGACGTCGCGCCGGCCCGTCGTCATCGCCGCGCACGGCAATTACGGTCGGCCCGAATGGCAATGTCAGGCCGTTCGTGATTTGTTCGAGGATCGCGCGTTCATCTTGTGCCCTCGCGGCATCCCGCGCGACAATTCTCCCGGCCCGGACGATATTCGCTTCACCTACGAGAGCAACGCTGTGCTCGAGCTGGAGATCGACGCCGGCCTTCGGGCGCTCGCGGCGGCTTATCCCGATCACGTGGATCCAGGTCCTCCACTTTATATGGGCTTTTCCCTCGGCGCGATTCAAGGCGTCGCGATCGCCAGCCGCCGCCCTGCGGATTTTCCGCGGCTCGTGCTCATCGAAGGCGGCCATGACGCGTGGAAGCCCGAGGTTGTGCAGGCTTTCGCCAAGGGTGGCGGCAATCGCGTGCTCTTCATTTGCTCTCAAAGCTTCTGCGAGAGGGACGCCCGCTGGGCGGCGGCGCGGCTGAGAGAGGCAAAGATTCCGACGCGTATCGTAAAAACCGCTGACGTGGGACATCGTTACAATGGCCCCGTGGCCGAGGCGACCCGCAAATCGCTCCCTTGGTCGCTCGAGGGAGACGCGCGGTTCGGGGACCTGCTGCCGGCCCCCTGAAATGTCGCCTCACGCCGAGGGCCTCGGGGGGTTTCTCCCCGACGGTTGTCTCCGCAGCCCTCACCCACGCACGTAGCGCCGTTTCAGTAAGATCCAGATCCTTCGCGACCTTCGCGATGCTCCGGTCCCCGACCTGACAGAGACGAACCGCCTCTGCCTTGAACTCCGCGCTGAACGACCTCCGCTTCCGCGTCGCCATGGAACTCTCCCAGCGCATCTCCGCGCCTTTGGGTTTGTCCACGGATCCGGGGGAGGATCACCGAGGAAGCAAAAACGAAACGTCGGACGCGGCTGGTCACCCCGCGGACGGCTCCCAAATCTCGTACTCGAACCATCCTTCCGCTGTGACTTGACGGAACTCCGGGATCCAGAGCCATAGGCGCTGAGGACCAAACTCGCAAGGAAGCGCGTCAAGCTGCTCTCCGAGCCACGCTCGCCTCGGGTTTGGGTTTCTTTGGCGTGGTGGCCCCTCACGCACGATGTTGAGAAGGAACTCGATGGCGCGTCGGCGATCATGGACCTTCGTCACGCGCAGCGTCACGAACTCTGGCGAAAAACCGTGCTCGTGTCCCCAGAAACAGGCATCCAGGGGCAACGCCGAACCCATAACGCTCAGCCGACCATCGGCCTTGTCGACGATGACGCCGCACGAACCAACGTACCCTACTGGAAAGAACCAGTAGGTTTGACGGTCAATGACGGCGTGGTTGAGCCAGATCGCGCCTCGCTCGTCAGCATACGCATGGGCGATCCGTTGGGCTTCCTCGACCGTGATCACGTGAGAGCAGATTGCAGTTGTGCGGCGTCTTGGCAAGACGGAAGGCGTCGAGCCCCCGAGCCGCCGTGATGCCCGAGGCCGGCCACCACCGAACCCACCTCGACCGCCTACAACCTGATGTGGCGCCGCTACAGGTCGTGGTTCGTCCACCAGAGCGATTGATGTTCGCCGCCCTCGGGGTTGGGCTCTGGACGAGGCACGTCATCGGCGTGCCGGAGCCCTGCGTAGATGACGATCACGCCCACGACCGGGAGCAGCCAGATCATCGCGCTCTGCGCGATCTTCTGCCCGCGCGTGTAGAAGTCGCTCTTCCACAGCCGGACGGTGATCCCGATCTGGACCAGCATCACAACCGCTGCAAGTATCACGAGCGCGATCCCCACCGTGAGTTCGAGGGTAGCACCCGCCTCGACACCGAGCCCGTCCAACCGCGCACGCCCGCCTTCACTCCCCCGCTTCCGACCCTCCGAATGTGGGGGCCGGGAAATACAATGTCGATGGGCGAGGGCTACCGCGTCGCGAACGTCGAGGAGCCGAACGGTGTGCTTGACACCGACCGCCCCGTGCCCGATCTCTCGCCGCGCGCGAGGCAAGGAGCATTCATGGCAAGGTACAAAGGCGCTCGATGAGTCAGATGCTCCGCGAAGCCGACATCCGCGCCGCGTTCGAGCGCGTTCGCGAGCGGATCGCCGCGGGCCGCGATCCCGGCCGCGCGCTGCGGAGGGTGACGCGATCCGACGCCGAGATCGACCTCGGTGCGCTCTCGGCGACAGCCGGAGAGCAAGTCGCGGCGCTCTTTCAGTTCGACGGCATCTTGCTGTGTGCCGCTGGCGAGGCCAAGGGGGCCATCCCTCACTTCGACGCCGCGCTGACGTGCACCACGTCCGCCGAGCGACGCGCCGGCATCTTGTACCACCGCGGGCTCGCCCTCTTGCTCAGCACGCTCCGCGGTCCCCCCGCGATCCATCCCGGCCATGAGGTCGACGTGCAGATGGCCCGCTCACCGGTCGTGCGGCTCTTCTCGAGCGCCGGCGACGACGTTGCGGGCATCGGTGCCCTCGACGCGCTCCTCGATGCCGCGGTCTTGCCAGCTGAACCCCTGAACGGGAGGTCGGTCTCGAAGGCTCGGCTCCGCGCTTCGCGGGACTTCGATCAGAGCCATGCGCTGGCGCCGGCGAACAGGCTCGCAGCGTTCCACGGCGCGCTCTGTCACCTGATGCTGGGCGCGCTCGCGACCGACCTCCCCGTGCGTGCTCGCCTGGCGTCGTTGACCACAGCGACGACACGAACCGACGACACGAAGATCCGCGAGCTGGCGCAGCGATGCGCGGAGGAGCTCGCAGACGCGAGCTGGTGGGTTCGTCACTTCGGACGCGTCGATCTCCCGACGGCCTCTGCGCGTGCGCTGAAGGAGCTCGATGTCCGACCGCACGAGCCACCTTCGCTCGAAGCTTCCCATCGCAGCATGATCGTCGTGATCCCGGCCCAAGGAACCTCATGAGCCGCTGACCTTCGGCGAGCCGGGGGCCGCTCCCGCGCGCTACACCGTCGTAGGCGGTCCGAACCAAGTGGTTAACGCGTCAGCGAGCCCCACCTGGGTCAGGTCTCCCACCCAGGCCACATATCCGTCGGGCCGAACCAGGACGGCGGTGGGAGCCGGGACCGCCCCGATCGCCGGAAGCTCCCACGGACCAGCGTATTTGGCGTCGATCCATTGAACGCGATCGGCCCATGGAGTGATGTCGAAGCCACCGGGCTCACCGAGGTTGAGCAGCACCGGCCGCGCGTGATGCAGCAGGGTGAAGACCCGCAGCGGGCCGCTGGCGGTGTCCAGGTCGAGATCGGGCATACGACGTCCCAGCAGCGGGTGTCCCTCGCCGAGGTCGTAATGAACGCCCAGACCCGACATCTCCGCGGCCAGTCGTTTGCGAGGCTCGGCCATGCGGAGAAGCTCGGAGACGTAGTCGCCCAAGACTTTGGTGCGGTCGTCTGTGCGCCGAAGCGCGACTTGCGCCATCGTGTTGCGCAGCGCGCGAGCCGCGACCGGGTGCCGCTCGGCGTGGTAGGTATCCAGGAGGCTTTCTGGCGACGTCCGCTTGACCACCTGGGCCAGCTTCCATCCCAGATTCACCGCATCCTGCACACCGATGTTGAGGCCCTGCCCACCCATCGGGGGATGCACATGTGCGGCGTCGCCGGCCAGCAGGACCCGTCTGTCGCGGTAGGCCGAGGCCTGACGAGTCATATCGGTGAACCTGGAGATCCACGTGGGACTGTGGATCCCGTAGTCTGTCCCGTAGACGGCGATCAGCGCGTCACTGACATCGCGCAGGGTCGGTTCGCTGGCGAGTCTTACCTGCTGTTCGGTCAACACGGCCCGCATCCGCCGCCCATCCTCCAACTTGCCAATCGCGTGGGAACCAACGGCGTCGTGTCGGAAGCCCCATTCCGGCTCCTCGGACATCTCGACCTCGGCAATCAACCAGCTCGTCGTCGGATCCCAGCCGGGGAACTCGATGCCGGCTGCTTTTCGGATCAGACTGCGTCCTCCGTCGCAGCCGACGAGATACTCCGCCCGTAGCGATTTGCCGTCGGACAGCTCGACGTCGACGCCGGTGTCGTCCTGCGCGAAGCCCGTCACTTCACGTCCGCGATAGATTGGCACGGCCAGCTCGTCGACCCAGCCGGCCAGGATGCGCTCGATGTGGTTCTGCCACAGCCCGAGCACGTAGTTGTGTCGGGTGGGAAAGTCGCTGATGTCCAGAGGGAGGTGGAAGTGCACGACCTGATGCACCTGTCCCTGCGAGACAAACCGATCGGCGATTCCACGCTGATCGAGGACCTCGAGCGTGCGTGCGTGCAGGCCGCCTGCGCGCGAGCCGGCGAGGTCCTGGCTCGGGCGCCGCTCGACAATGGCAACGTCGACGCCCGCCAACGCCAGCTCGCCCGCCAACATCAGCCCTGTCGGCCCCCCTCCGGCAATCACCACCGTATGCTTGATCATCGCCACCCTCCGGTCGGCATCAACACGGCCGCGCGCGGGGGCAGCGTCGCCCCGGTCACCGGCGGGCACACCGGCTGGCCGATCGGCACCAGCGGCACGCCGACACCCGCCGGCAGCTCCGCGAAGTCCGGCGGCGCGCACACCCGCGCCTCCGCGCCGCGTGCCCCCAGCTGCACCGCGCGTCCCGCCATCGGTTCGACGTCCCCGCGCGACCCATCCTTCGACAACAACGCCTGCATGTCGCTCCTCCCACTCCTGGAGATTCTCGCCTCGGCCAGAGGGTCTGGCCGAGGCCAGCGACTCTACGGCACGACCTGGGTCTTGCCGCAAGCCCCCCCATGCGCTATATGCTGGACATGGAAGGGAGGGGGACGGCCCTCCTTTCGCTTCGGTTTGTCCGCGGGGGACGGACAAACCGCTCTGCGAAGCGGCGGCACGGCGGCACCGGGGGGCGCCCGTATCGCACAGGACCTCGTTCGTGATTTGCCTGCGCTCGCGGTTCGCTGGCGCCGGGGTATGGGTGGATTCGCAGGGCAAGAAAATCGACACCGGGTGTACGTCGCCGGCCAGCACCACCCGCGAGCCTCGGGACCATCGCGCCGTTGGCGACGAGCGATCATACGACGCTGCGCGAGGTCGAGAAGGGCACCGCAACCGCCTTGCACTTTTGAGCGGCGCCGGTATCTTCGCGCGCATGCAAGCGCCCCAGCGATTCTGGTCGACGACGTGGCTCGTTGTCGCCCTTTCTCTCACGAATGCCGCATGTAACCTGTCTGGACTCTCAAAGCTTGTTTATGACCCGGAGCAGGCTGCGCTCGAGGAAGACGCGAAGAAAAAGCGCGCGAGGTCGGGCAGACGGAAGACGGCTCGTGCCAAACCGCGGAGCAGTGCAAGTACCGGTGTGAGATCCTGGAGCGGGCGCTCGATTGCTACAAGACGGGCAAGGCGGCGCTCAAGGGCCGCGATGTCCATTACGCCGGCGGCTGGCGCGTCGATAGTGTGGCGGGCTCCACCGACGACGTGAAATTGCGCTACGAAGAGGACAGCGAAGGAGAAGACCTTACGATGATCCCGCTCGCGCGAGAGTCCTTCAACAAGGCTTGTGCCGCCAATCACGCCGAGTCGTGTCGATATTCAGGCATCATGATCGAGAAACACTCCGCGAAAGATGCCGCTGCCTTCTACCGGAAGGGCTGCGATCTGAAGGACGAGGAGAGCTGCAAGAAGCTCGAAGGTGATGAATAGCGTTCCTTGAAAGCGCACAAGAAGCCCTCCGGGATCGATTGAGTTCAGCGGCACCGGGCGACGCACAGTGTCCGCTGAGAACTCCGCGACGGACTTCCGCGTCTTGCTGACGACCTGCTTCGATACGGTTGGCCCCGAGGAGCGCGGTCGAGTTCGGTCTTCAAGGTGCGGAGCTGCCCTTCGATCTCGGCAGCTTCCCCTAGCCAAACCTGCCTCCCGGGGCATAAAGTCCCACCCAACCAGCCAATGGACGAAGAGAAGCGCCGCAGGAACATCGCGACCGATGCGCGAGCGAGGATCGTTTTTGCGACGATGGCCCTGGTCATCCCGCTCGTGCTCGGGCTTCTCTTTCGACGCCAGGAGCTCCGGCTGCGTGCGCTCGCCGATCATGGGCGCGCCGGCACCGCGACCGTCACGGCCGTCACGCACCAGGGCTCGGCCTCCGTTGCGCATTATCAGTACGAGGTCGGCGGCGTCACATACACGTGGAACGTCGACCGGAAAAAGCTCCCGGGCGCGCTCGGCGAGACATTCGACATCACCTACCTACCCGAGGATCCGTCCCTGAGCCGTCTCGGGGCGTATTCACAGATCGAGTTCGACGAGGAGCTCAACCTGCCTTTCCGGCGCGGCTTTCCGCTCGGCCTCTTCGTGCTTTTTGGATCCATCGCCGCGTTTTGTCACCGCAACGTCCGGCGCCTCCAGCAGGGCACGCCTCTCGCCACGAAGCCTCGGATATCGCCCGAGGGCGCAGGGCGCATCCTCGCGGGCTTGTTCCTCGGGTGCGTGCTCGCCACGAACCTCGATCCAAACGTCCGCGCCGTGCAGGTCGCCGCGTTCGGGCCGGCGCCGCTCGGCCTCCCCGTGGGGCTCGTGGTCGCGCTCGCCGAGGTTGTGCTGTTCGCGCCGTTTTTCTGGGTCTTTCCGCATTTGATGCGGCTCGTCATGGATCGCTACGCGCAGGGTGGGTCGCTCTCGAAGCTCGGGATCGTGCTTGCCGTCGCTCAGGCCGGGCCGGAGGGCAGGCGTTCGCGGCTCATCGTCGTCGCCGGGCTCGTCTATTTCATCGCGCTCGTGACAGCCTGGATCGTGTTCGCCGCGAGCCGCGGGATCTGACGGCCGGCGAGCCGGCGGAACGAGTTCGCTGTCGCGTCCGAAAACGGCCAGACATCGGGGCGCGGCCGCGCTACGAGGGGAGGGCGATGATGGACGCGGAGACCTGTTACCGAGCCCTTTGCGCGCGTGATGAGCGCTTCGATGGCATGTTTTTCGTGGCCGTACGGACGACCGGCATCTACTGCCGGCCGGTGTGCCGGGCCCGAACACCGGCGCGGGATCGATGCGTGTTTTATCGGTCCGCGGCGGAGGCCGATCGCGACGGGTTTCGCGCGTGTTTTCGCTGCCGGCCTGAGCTCTCGCCAGGTGGCGCGCCGCAGGACTCCGTGCCGCGCCTCGTCCGCGCTGCGCTCGCGCGGATCGAAAGCGGGTTTCTCGACGAGGGCTCCGTCGACGATCTCGGGCGCGCGCTCGGCGTGACCGGCAGGCACCTCCGGCGCGCGATGGAAGCCGAGCTCGGCGTGGCGCCCGTCGAGCTCGCCCAGTCGCGGCGCCTCGCGCTCGCGAAGCAGCTCTTGCAGGATTCTTCCCTGCCGCTCACCGAGATTGCGTTCGCGAGCGGGTTCGGGAGTGTGCGGCGGTTCAATGCGCTGTTTTCGGCTCGGTTCGGCAGGCCGCCGTCCGCGCTCCGGCGCGCGCTCGGGGAGGCCGAGGCCGGCGCCGCCATCACGCTGCGGATCGATTATCGGCCGCCGCTCGACTGGGATGCGCTCCTCGCGTTTCTCGCCGCGCGCGCGATTGCCGGAGTCGAGGCCGTCGAGGGCGGCGTGTATGCCCGCTCGGTGCGGCTCGGCGAGCGGACCGGATGGCTGCGGGTGATGCATCCGCCCCAGAAAAACGCGCTCCGGGTGGAGGTCGCGCCCGAGCTCGCGGGCGCGCTCGGGCCTCTGCTCGGCAGGCTGCGCGCGCTTTTTGATCTCGACGCGCATCCGCTCCTCATCGCGGAGTCGCTGAGCCGGGATCCTCTGCTCGCGCCGCTCGTCGCGCGTCATCCGGGGCTGCGTGTGCCGGGCGTGTTCGACGGATTCGAGGCGGCCGTGCGTGCCATTCTCGGGCAGCAGGTCTCCGTACGCGCGGCGACGACGCTTGGTGGGCGCATCGCGAGGCGGTTTGGAAAAGCCATGGATACGCCGATCGCCGGCGTGACGCACCTCTTCCCGCCCGCGTCCGTGCTCGCCGAGGCGCCTCTCGCCGACATCGCGCAGATGGGTTTGCCCGCGGCGCGCGCGCTCTCCATCCAGGCGCTCGCGCGTGCCGTCACGCAGGGCGAGGTCCGGTTCGAGCGCGGTGAGGATCCCGAGGCTGCCGTGGCCGCGCTCATCGCGTTGCCGGGCATCGGCGCGTGGACCGCGCAATACCTCGGCATGCGCGTCTATCGATTTCCCGACGCGTTTCCTGCCTCGGATCTCGGCGTTCGCAAAGCACTGCGCGTACCATCGACACGCGAAGCCGAGGAGCGCGCCGCGGCGTTCAGGCCGTGGCGTGCTTATGCGGTCATTCATTTGTGGCAGGGCCTTTCAGAAGGAGCATTTGAGGAATGAACTCGTTGTATGAACGCCGTATTTCGAGCCCCGTCGGCGGCCTCCACGTCGTCGCTTCGGACGAAGCGATCGTGGGCGTCTACCTGCCCGAGCACAAGGGCGCGCCTGTGATCATGGCCCACGACGGGCAAAACCATCCGCTCCTCGCCGAGGCCGCGCGCCAGCTCGCAGAGTATTTCACAGGAGGACGCGCGTTTTTCACGTTACCGCTCGATCTGCAAGGAAGCGCTTTTCAGCGTGAGGTCTGGCGCGCGCTCGTCGGGATTCCTTTTGGTGAGACGCGCTCCTACGCGGAGCTCGCGCGGGCGCTCGGCCGGCCGCAGGCGGCGCGGGCCGTCGGCGCGGCGAATGCGAAGAACCCGATCAGCATCATCGTCCCTTGCCATCGCGTCATCGCCGGCGACGGCGCGCTCACGGGGTATGCGGGCGGCGTCGCGGCCAAGCAGTGGCTCCTCTCGCACGAGCAAGAGCACCACGCGCCCCGCCACGTCATTCACTAGCTCCGATCGCAAGTCCCTGGACAGGCGCGCCCCGCATCTGCGATCCTGTCCGGGCCAATGAGCAAATTCCGAGATCCCGCGGGCCGCCCGGACGAGCCTCCGGCGCGGCCCGAGCTCGCCGAGCTCCGCGCGCGCCTCCACGCGACCACCGACGCAGGCCGGCCCGAGGCCGTCGCGCGGCGGCGCAAGACCGGGCAACGCACGGCGCGTGAGAACATCGAGGACCTCGTCGATCCGGGCAGCTTCGTCGAGTACGGGGCCCTCGCATTGGCCGCGCAGCGGCAGCGGCACTCGGTCGAGGAGCTTGTACGGGCGAGCCCCGCCGACGGGATCGTCTGCGGCGTCGGCAGCGTGAACCGCGCGCTCTTCGACGACGAGCGCGCGCGCACGATCGTGCTCGCCTACGATTACACGGTCTTCGCGGGTACGCAGGGCGGCATGGGGCACAAGAAGCTCGACCGCATGCTCGCGCTCGCGGCGCAATGGCGCGTGCCGGTCGTGCTCTTCGCCGAAGGGGGAGGGGGACGGCCCAATGACACGGACATGCCGCTCGTCGCGGGCCTCGATACGCCGAGCTTTCTCTCGTTCGCCGCGCTCTCCGGCCTCGTCCCGCGCGTGGGCATCGTCTCGGGTCGCTGCTTTGCCGGGAACGCCGCGCTGCTCGGCTGCTGCGACGTGCTCATCGCGACCGAAAATAGCTCGATCGGCATGGGCGGGCCGGCGATGATCGAGGGAGGCGGGCTCGGAAAATACACGCCCGAGGAGGTCGGGCCGATCGACGTGCAAAGCAAGAACGGCGTGGTCGACGTGCGGGCCGCCGACGAGGCCGCGGCCGTCGCCGTCGCAAAGAAGTATCTCGGTTATTTCCAGGGCCCGGTCGCCGATTTCACATGCAGCGATCAGCGCGTTTTGCGCGACGCCTTGCCGGAGCGTCGAAGGCGGGCCTACAAGATCCGGCCGATCATCGAGACGCTCGCGGACACGGGCTCCGTGCTCGAGCTCCGGCGCGACTTCGGGACGAGCCTCGTGACCGCGCTCGTGCGTATCGAGGGCCGGCCGTTCGGGCTCCTCGCGAACGATCCGTATCGCCTCGCCGGGGCGATCGACGCCGACGCATCCGACAAGGCCGCGCGGTTCATGCAGCTCTGTGATGCGTTTGGCCTGCCGCTCATCTCCCTCTGCGACACGCCCGGCTTCATGGTCGGCCCCGAGGCCGAAAAGACCGCGCTCGTGCGCCATACCTCGCGAATGTTCGTGGCGGCGGCGAGCCTACGTGTGCCGCTGTTCACGGTGGTCCTGCGCAAAGCGTACGGCCTCGGCGCGCAGGCCATGGCCGGCGGGCACCTTCATGCTCCGTTTTTCACGATCGCCTGGCCGACGGCGGAGTTCGGCGGCATGGGCGTCGAGGGGGCGGTGCGGCTCGCGATGCGCAAGCAGCTCGATGCCATCGAGAACCCCGAGGAGCGCGAGGCGACGTTTCAAGCGATGGTCGCGCACGTCTACGAGCGCGGGAAGGCCCTCAACACCGCTTCCTTCCTGGAGCTCGACGCCGTCATCGATCCGGCCGAGACACGCGCCTGGATCCTGCGCGGATTGAAATCGGTCCCGACGCCCGCGCGCCCGGAGGCGCGGCGGTTCGTCGATACCTGGTGAGCGTCTTCCTCAGCGGAACAAGGCCGCGCGCAGCGACGCCGCGCAAAACGCGACGGCCGTGTTCGCCTCGTCGAACACCTTGCCCATCGTCACGAAGCCGTGGACCTGCCGATCGAAGCAGACGTAGCTCGCCTTTGATCCCGCCGCGGTCAGGCGCTCGGCGTACGCTCGCCCCTCGTCGCGCAGCGGATCGTAGCCGGCCGTCAGCACCAGCGCGGGCGGCAAGTGTTCGTGGTTCGGGTGGAGCAGCGGCGAGGCGCGCCAGTCGAGGTCGTGCGCGGGGTCGTCGATGTAATGGTCGTGGTAATACGTGATGGAGTCCCGCGTGAGCAGATACCCCTGGCCGTTCGTCGTGTGCGACGGGGCGATCCGGCGCATGTCCGTCGCCGGGTAAATCAAGAGCTGGAACGTGATCCCGAGGTCTCCCGCGTCACGCGCGGCGAGCGCGACCACGGCGGCGAGGTTACCGCCCGCGCTATCGCCGCCGACCGCGATGCGCGTCCCGTCGATCCCGAGCGCCGCGGCATTTCGCTGCACCCAGTACGTCGCGGCCAGGCTGTCGTCGACGGCCGCGGGAAACCGGTGCTCGGGCCCGAGGCGATAATCGACCGCCACGACCGCGCAGCCGGCGCCGTTCGCGAGGGATCGGCAAAGCGTGTCGTGCGTTTCGAGGTCGCCGATCGTCCAGCCGCCGCCGTGGAAATACACGAGCACCGGCAAGGCTGTATCGATCGTCGTACCTGCGGGGCGGTACAGCCGAAGGGGGATCCGGCCGTGCGGCGCCTCCGCGTGGAGATCCCGCACCTCCGCGACCGCGGGCGGGTCGGGCTGCGTGAACGCGCGGCGCTCGCGGTACACGCGCCGCGCATCTGCCGGCGAGAGGGTATGCGCCGGCGGCAAGCCGCTCCGTTCCATGAAATCGATCAGGGCCCGGGCCTGGGGGTGCAACATAGAAGCCGGATCGCATCAATTCCGCCGCGCGGTCAAGGAGGAAACGTAATCTTGACGGCGCGGCGCGCAGGCGGTCTCCTCGTCCGTCATGGCTCGTGCCTCCTCCCCACGCCGGCGCTTGGTCTTCTTGGCCCTCGGGAGCCTCGCGGCTGGCTGTGGGCCTGCGCCCGCAAAACCCTCGCACCCCGCGACGTCCTCGCCGCGCGCTTCGAGCCTGCCGGTCGCGACCTCCGCGCCGCGCCCGCTCGTCCTTTGCCCCGGCGCCCTCGACGAAACGACATCCGATCGAGGCTGGTTTGCGCTCGGCACCTCGGCGCCGCCGTCCTCCGCCACCCCCGCGCCGAGCCCCGGCGTCATCTCTCCGGCCGCGGGCCCCGGGGCGACGCCGAGCGCCGTGTACGATGCCGAGGGGCGGCTCGTCGTCGCCTGGGCAGAAACGCCCGGCGTCCGCTTGCGCAGGCTCGAAGGAGGGCGGTTCCAGGACTTGCCGCCCATTTCGGCGGGGAATGTCGGGGGGTTTGGCGCCGTCACGCTTTCACGCGATTCGGTGGGGCGCGTGCTCGTGTCTTTCTTCGAAGACACACACGTGCGGGTCCATCGCATCGAAGGGAACGCCGTGGTGGATCTCTCGCCGAAAAAGCCGCCGCCCGCCCGGGTGTTCAGCATTCCCGGGCCGCCCCGGATCATCACCTGTCCTCTCGTGGTTCAACCCGTCGCACCGGCCCAGCTCGCCGTGGACGTCGAGGGCCGACCCCTGGTCGCGTGGGCCGAGGCGGGGATCGGGGCCATGCGCGCCGTCGTGCACCGGTGGACCGGCGCCGCGTGGGTGACGTGGTCGTCCCCCGGAATCGGGCCCGTCGATGCTTGCGCGCCCCATACGAAGAACATTACCTTGACGTCGGATCCCAAGGGGCATCCCTACATCACGTTCCGGAAGGACCGCGCCATCAGCGTCCTTGCCTGGACCGGCAGTGCCTTCACCACGGAGTCCGAAATCGTGCCCAAGCACGACGCGATCTTCATGGGGGATCCCTGGATCACGTTCGGCCCCAAAAACGTGCACTGGAAGGCGTGGAACGAGCAGGTCACCGACCAGGGCGGGCTCCGGTATCGGGTGCACGTGTGGTGGAGCGACGAAAAAGGCTCCCGGGAAGCGAAGCAACCAGCGGATCGGCCGCTCTTCGGGCAAATCCTCGCATTCGCAGGCGGGGCACGTCCGCGCATCGCCGTGCTCGATACGAGTGGACCTCGATCCGAGCTCCGGGTCGTGGCGTGGGAAAACGATATCCCCGTCGAGCTCACGGGAGGCCCAGGCGCCGCGGATTTTCCGCCCGCGCGGAGCCACGGGTCGCTCGCCGTGGCATTGCCCGAGGGGTCGGCTCCGCCTGCCGTCGTGGTTCGCGGGGGGAGCGAGATCGCGGCGCGAATCTGGTCTGCGGGGGCGTATCACGCGCCGGGCGGAGCCGCGGAGCCCGAGGACGGGCTCGGTCGAGGTGTGGCCGAGGGGGTTCCGCCGGTGCTCGCGATGCGCGGGGGCAAGGTCGCCGTGGCTTGGCTCGTGGACGGCGCGAAGCGCACGATCGTCGTGCGGCGCTGGACGGGCTGCACGTGGGAGACGGCGCCCGAGCTCCCGCTGGAGCCGGGGCGTCCGGGGTCCGGGCTCCGCCCGGCCCTCACAATCGATGTCGAGGGGCGGGTCCTTCTGGTGTTTTCCACGTCCGCCGGCGGGGCGATGGTGGTGGCGCGCTGGGACGGGCGTTCATGGGAAATCTTGCACGTGGCGCGAAAGGAGGGAGCGCCGGGCGGGCCCCACGCCGGGCAAACACTCGCGTTCGGCGTCGAAATGGATGAATCCGGGGCGCCCGTCGTGGGCTGGGCGGACCGCGCGAAGAGCAAGCTCGGCCTTTCGCGTTTCCTGGAGCAGGGGCAAGCGCTCCGGCTGATTTCCTCGGACCCCGCGCCCGTCTACATCACGCCGGCGATGACCACGGACGGCGCGGGGAGGCCCGTCGTGGGGATGCTCGACTGGAAGATTGGCGCGTTCGTCGTGTACACGAGGCGCCTCGAAGGGGATCGATTCGTGAATCTGCCGCCCTGGACCAGCCCGCCCACGCCGAGCACCGGTTTCCCCCCGGAGCGATTCGACCTCGCGGCCGGCCCTTCCGGCGAGCTCGGCCTCGCTTTCCGGTGGAACCCGGCCGAGGCGCCTTACGTGGCCCTCTTCAAAGGTTCGTCCTGGACCACCCTTCTCGCGCCGGGCGCGGCCGGGGCAGGGGACGCGCCGGGGCCCGGCGGGAGCCCGGCAATCACATTCGACGAGGCCGGCGGGCTGCACGTCGCGTATGCCGATCGCGCGTCGGGCGAGGTCCTGGTCAAACGGTTCGTCGGGGGAGCTTGGAGCGCAAGCGGAGCAGGCGCGGCGCCGGGGGATTCGGTCTCGCGGAGCGAGGGAGCGTCGGTGGATCCCGCGATCGCGGCGTCGGGCGAGGCCGTCTGCGTCGCCTGGTCGGAGCGGGAAGGGGGCGAGGGGCGCGTGCTCCTCCGGTGTCGTCGTTAGCGTCATGCGCTCCATTTCCGTGCACGGCGGCCCGACCTCGAGTTCCCGCCCGGCCGCGATCGAGCCGCTCGTCCGGATCACGCGGATCCCGATCGGCGGCCAGCCCACAGGGTACGTGCTCGATGTGCGCGGCAGATCCGTTGCCGTGACGCACGTTTGGCCCCCCGGGGCCTCGCTTCTGCTACGTTGCCACGTCACACCATGGCCCCAGCCCGAGATTGTCCTTGCTGCTCCGGTTTGCCCTACGCGCAGTGTTGTGCCCCCTATCACCGCGGCGAGCGTGAGGCGCCCGACGCCGTGACGCTGATGCGCTCGCGTTTTGCGGCGTATGCGCGGAAGGAGTCGGCGTACGTCCTGCGCACGCTCCACCCCGACCACGAGGACCGCAAGCGGCCCGAGGCCGAGGTGATCCGCGAGATCCGGGACGCGACCTCCACGCTCAAGTTCATGCGCCTCGACGTGCTCGACCACGACGGCCCCGACGAGGCCGGCTTCTGGCACGTGCTCTTTCATGCGCGGGTATTCGAAAAAGGGCAGGACCGCTCGTTCGTCGAGCTCAGCGAATTCGCGCACGACGGCGAGGGCATTCGTTATCGGAGCGGACAGCAGATCGCCGCCGCGAAGGTGGCCGATCCGAAAGGCCTCACGATCGCGGCGTTCCGCGAGACGTTTTCGACGCGATAGCTGGGGGCCGACGAACGCGCCCCGCGTCGCTTCATTCTCGGATCCGCTCGGCCATTGCGAGGTCGTCCGGTCCTCCGCGCTCGCGGAGGGCGCGAATCACGCGCGCCCTGTCCTCCGGCGAGCGGTTCTGGCTCAATTTGAACTTGGCCTCCAGGCGATCGATGGGGAGGGAGAGGCCCACGATCGCGTCGAGCAAATCCTCGCGGAAGGCGTCTTCGAGGTGTTCCATGCGCCACGGCTCGGAGGCGCCGCGCTCGTGGAAAGAGGAGAGATCGTCGAGCAGGGCCGACAAACTCGTTCGATCCATGGGAGCTTCGAGGCGGCCGTGGGCGTGCACGACCATGTAGTTCCAGGTCGGGACCTGCTCGCGCGGGTGCTCGTACCAGCGCGCCGAGACGTATCCATGCGGGCCCGAGAAGACGACGGTCGCGGGGTGACCCGCGGCGGCGAGCTTCCAGATGGGGTTTGGCCGCGCGACATGGGCGCGCAGGGTGCCGTGGGGCCCCGCGCGGCGATCGAGGAGGAAGGGCAGGTGTGCGATCTCCAGGGCGCCGTCGGCCTGGGCAACGATGAGCGCGCCGAAGGAGTAGGCCTCGATGAAGTCGTGGATCTCGGCCGGATCGGATGCTTGGAAGGCTCGGGGGAGGTACACGCGGAGCGCAGGATAACGGACGGGGCCTCTCGCCGTCGAGTTTTGGTGGGATACCGTCAATACCGCTCGGCCAGGTGCCCGCGGTCATACGGAGGCTCCCCCGGGTCGGCGAAGGTCTCCGTGGCCTCGACGATTTGCCCGCCACGCACGGCGTAAAACCCGCTTGCGTAAAACACGTCGGCCCCGTTGACGATGGTCACCCGCGCAGCCGCGCGATCCCCCACGGCGAGCACCTCCTCCACGGTGATGTGCCAGTCCCCGGGGTAGGTCCGGTTCAACGTGACGAAGGCATCCGCGCCGCGAATCCGCTCCCGCGTCTGCGGCCACGTCACGACCAGATCCTCGGCGAGCAGGCGCCGCACGGCGTCCCAGTCCCTCGCTTCCATGCCTTCCCATACCGATCGAACGACGAGCGCCGCATCCATGGTGCCCGAGGTGTTCGCGCAGTTTCGCCGCGTCGTCAATCCACAACGCCCGAGGCAGCAGAGGAGCGTGACGGCGCATTCCGCTGCGCCATTCGCAGGCCCACCGTATACAGCCGATCGCGCAGGGCTTCCGGCGTGATCACCTCGACGCCGTCGCCCAGGCCCGTGAGCTGGTCCGCGGCTACCTCCTCGCTCTCCAAGAGGAGATCCACCGTCCGAAATCCCTCGGCGTCGGGCGGCCCGGCGTCCTCGAGCATGCGGCGGACGGCGTCATGCGGGACCACACGCGGGAGGCTCCTTTGTGCGTCCGAGGAGAGGCGAACCCGGCAGCGATAGGTGAGCAAGGACCTGTCGAACGCCGCCGACGAATCGGCCCACCATGCGGCGAGATCAAAGCCGCCGGGCCGGACGAACGTCTCGGCCCGGATGCCGGCCCGGTGGATTCGGCTGATCCGGTAGGTCTTGATGTCCTGCCGATGTCGCGCAATCAGGTACCACGTGCCCGCCTTGAGCACGAGCCCGAGCGGATCGACGCGACGGCGGTTCGACCGTTCGCCATAAGAGAGGTCGAGCCGGCGACCGTCCCACACCGCCTCGGCGACGACGGGCAGCGCCACGAGCTGCTCGGGGCGCGTGAACCACCCGGGCGCGTCGAGCAGGAATCGCTCCCGGATCCGGCTGGCGCGGCCTCGCAGCTCGGCCGGCAGGGTGGCGTCGACCTTGACGCGGGCCGTCACCGCGACCGTGGCCAGGCCGAGGTCGGCGACCGCCTGCGGCGCGCCCGAGAGGAAGAGGGCGCTCGCCTCCTCGGCGGTCAGGCCATCGAGGCGCGTACGCCATCCCTCGACGAGGCGGATCCCGCCGCCCGGCCCCGACTCGGTCCAGAGCGGGACCCCGGCCGCCATCAGCGACGCGATGTCCCGGTAGAGCGTGCGGACGGAGACCGAGAGCTCATCCGCGAGCTCCGCGGCGGTGGCGTGTCGGCGTTGCTGGAGGACGAGGAGGAGCGCGAGGAGCCGGCTGGATCGCACGCGCGCATCATGCCAGAAAAACACTGACAGGAGATGTCAGGGATCCTTCGGCATACTCCGTCCATGACCAAGACCCAATACTACGTAGCGGCCAGCATCGACGGGTACATCGCGGACGCCGAGGGTCATCTCGGATGGCTCCTTCAATTCAACGGCGTTGAAGGCGTGGACGCGCACTACAAGGCCTTCCTCGCGGGCGTGGGGGCGCTGGCCATGGGCGCGGCGACCTACGAGTTCCTCCTCGCCGAGAGCCGCGAGGCCTGGCCCTACGCCGACCTGCCGACCTGGGTGTTCACCCATCGCGACCTACCGGCCATCGCGGGAGGGGACATCCACTTCACCACCGAGGACGTCAGCGTCGTGCACGAGCAGATGGTGCGCGCAGCCGGAGGGAAACACATCTGGCTCGTCGGCGGCGGCAACCTCGTCGCCCAGTTCGCAAAACGCGGACATCTGAACGAGATCCTGCTCGGCGTCGTTCCGGTCGTGCTCGGCAGCGGGGCGCCGCTCCTGCCCGCCTCGATTCCGGGCCCGCTCGAGCTCCAGGGCATCACCCGCTTCGGCCGTGGATTGGTCGAGCTGCGGTACGAGGTCCCGGCGCAGTCTCAAGGGCAATAAATATCCATCCAGTTGCAGTAGAGCGCGGTGAAGCTCCCGGAGACGTCCCAGCCGGGGCCTTGGACGCTGATCGTCCCCTCGGTCCGAGGGGAGTCCATGCCTTCCTCCACAGGCCCGTCGGGCATCGGGTCCGCGCGGGTGATATCCAGCCATCCCGTCGCCGAGGCGAACGCACCGTCGACCTCGACCTCGACGTTGGCCTCCGCTGCGCCGAGGAGTCCCGTCATCGGAAGAAACATGGTCCGACCGAACGCGAGCGACGGCGACGACGGCTTGGTCCCGAACGAGGGATCAAACGAAGATGCCGCGCTCAGCACGACATGGATCCCCCCACACTCCGCGTTCAAGGTACCCATCCAGCCGTACGGGAGGTCGATGGCGCCGAGCGGCGTCGTGCCCGTGACCGCCGCCGTCACGACTCCGTCCATCGGGCAAAGTTGAAACGGCCCCCCTTCGATCGTGCCTGCGCCTCCCGCAGCGTCCTCCACGCCGGCATCGACGAGCGGCGCGCCGCCTCCCCCGCCCGATCCTGAAGCCCCCGCGTCGGTCTCGGCCTCGACGACCGCGCGTCCTGCGCAGCCAACAACGAAGAGCGCTGCGACGACGGCGGCAAACACGACGTGGCTTTGCAATGCGACCTCCTCGGCGCGCGGCGCCGAGACCCATCTCTATCACGCGTGGTCCGGATGGCTCGGCCGTTCTTGCTGAAACGGCTCCGCCGGCAGACTCCGCTGAAATTGGACGACGTGACGCGCTCGGGTAGAGTGCGTCGCGGATGACCCCTGCCACGCGACAGCGCCTCGCGACCATCCTCGAGCGTGAGCTCGACGCCGTCTCGGTCCAGATCGTCCCGAGCGACGCCGATCCCAGCGCGGACGGGGACGGGACCACGTTGCGCTGGGACCTCGGCCGGGGGCGCCAGCTCGTCGTCACGTTCGCCGCGCCTCTCGTGGACCGCGCCGACAAGGAGGCGCGCCTCGCGACCCTCATCGAGTCGTTCGCCGACCTCTTCGGCGAGGTCGCCGCCGAGGTCCCGCGCCCGCGCCCCGAGCCGGCCGAAGCGCTGCGGGCCGAGCTCTCCGCGCTCGCGGGCCGCACGGGCGCGCTCGGGGCCCTCGTCATCGACGCCACCTCGCCCGTCGTCTGGGGCGCCTCCGAGGCCCCCACGGGCACGGACGACCCCGAGGCCGAGGCCCGCGTCGCCGAGACCTTCGCCCGCGCCCACGCGGCGGGCATCTCCTGGGTCGCGCTCGTGCGCAGGCCGGGCAGCCTCACGATCCCGCCGCCGGGCGAGCGCAAGGAGCCCGAGGAGCCCTCTGCCCGCCGCTTCCGCCTGGTCCCGCCGGTGGACGAGCTCGCGCCGCTCTCGGCCGAGGATCGCGAGGCGATCGGGCGCCGGGTCCAGCTCGCCCGCGCGGCCATCACGCGCGTTCGAAAAAACCCCACGATGGCCGAGCTGCACCGGGGCGAGCACCTGCACGAGGGCGTGCTGGAGGAGGGGCTCGGCTACCTCGCGCGCTCGTTCGCCACGATCTACGTCCTCGTCCTTGTTTACCCGGGCCCGTTCGACGAGCTCGGCGCCGAGCGCGCCGTCACGCGGGTGCTCCCGGCCATCGAGCGCCTCGTCGTGGCCTTGCCGCCGGACGACGCGCCGACCCACGGCAAAGGCGCCGTCGTGGCGCTGCGGCGACGGCGCAAATAGAGCCGACTACAGCGGGTGGGATCCCACGAGCGCGGCCACCTGGGCCGGCGGCTTGCCCCCGGTGACGCTCACCTCGGCCTTGCCGTCGCCGAGCTTCACGTCGAGCGCCCAGCCTTCCTTGATTGGCAACCCCTTCGTCATGAGCTTGCGCGTCTCGGCGTCGGGCGTGAAGCCTTCGAGCTGCATGCGGTCGCGGATGTACGTCCGCTCCACGGGCACCGTGAGCGGGCATTTCCATTCCGTCGTTTTTCCCTGGGGCGGCACGCACAGGGTCACGGTCCGGACCGTCTCCTCCTCGTATTCGTCGATCCCCATGTCCGAGTCGTGTCGATCGCGCCGCGCCTCGAACCAGAGCACCGTCGTCTTGCCGGCCGTCTTTTCGGTCACGGTGGGGATCGTGAGCTCCTCGTAAATGCCGAACGCGCCCGGGTTGTGCGTCGATCCGATCTTCCCGACCGGCACAAACCCCTTCTCGCCCTTGGCGACGAGGATCCAGTCCGTCTGAAAGACGCCCGTCTGCGCCTCCAGCAACGTGAGCTCGGGCCGGGGCAGCTTGGGCTCTTTCACCGGCTCGCACGGCCGCGGCACCTCCGGATCCCCCGGCTCCGGCTTCGTGAGGCAGGCGCAGACGTCGGCGATCTTGACCGCCGCGGTCTGGCAGGGCAGGGGCTCGGCCGCCGGCGCCGCGGGCGCCTTCTCTTGCTTCGAGAGCTCCGCGATCCGCTTCTCCACCGTCTCGTTCGGCCGGAGCGCGACCGATTTCCGGTAATGGTCGAGCGCGGCCTTCGGATCTTTGCGCTCCTCGGCGATACGGCCGAGGTTGTAATGCGCCATCGCCTGGAGCTTCGGGCTCGTCGTGCGGCGGAGGGCCTCCTCGTTCGATTGCTTGGCTCGATCGAGCTCGCCGGCCTTGAACGCCGCCCAGCCGAGCTCCGTCAACGCGGGCGCGTCGCCCGGCACCACGGCGAGCGCCTTCTCGAACTCCTTGATCGCCTCCGGCCATTGCGACTTCCCGCCGAGGAGCCGCCCCTCCGCGAGGTGCTTTCGGTACGCGCGCATCTTCTCGGGGCTCGGCGCCTCGCGGGTCTTCGGGCGCTTCGGCCGGGGAAGGTCCGCGCCGAGGGCCGCGCCCGTCGGGGCCGCCGAAGCCGACGCCGTGGGCGCCGGGGCCTGCGGCGTGGCCGAAAGCGCGGGCGGCGGGGACACGCCTCCGTCCTGGCAAGCCACGAGGGAGGCGAGGGCGGCGAGGGGAATCGAAGCACGAATCGAGAGCATCGCCGGCTCAAAAAACACGAGGCCGCGCGTCCCGTCAAGGCTCGGCGTACACTGCGCGGCAGGACCCCTCGCCCCGGAGGCCGCATGGCTCCCCGAATCCAGCACGCTTGCACGATCCTCCCGCTCCTCGCGACGCTCTTCGCCGCGCCACGCGCCCACGCCGCGCCCACGCCCGAGGCGTCCACCTTCCTCGACGGAGACGAAGCCGTCACGGCCGAGCGCCTCGGCGCGGCGGCCCTCGATCCCCGCGGCCGGAGCCTCAAGCCCGTCCGCCTTCGGTACGGATCGCGATCGTTCTTGGCCTCGATCGATCACACCGCCGTCGTCCGCCTCGATCCGGGCGGCGAAGAAGCCCTCGCGCGCCGAGGTTATCGCCTCGTCGAGCCGCTCATGCCCTCGATCGGCCTCTGGCTCGTGGAGGACACGGCCGGCGCGGACGGCCTCTCCATCGCCGCCCACCTCGCGCGCACCGACGCCCGCACCGAAGGCGTGCGCGACGCCGTGCCGAACCTCTACGTCCACATGGAGCGCCGCGGCGAACCTTTTACCCCCAACGACCCTCGTTTCTCCGGACAATGGTATTTCGGCGACGACAGCATGCGCATGTCCGAGGCCTGGGGCATCACGCAGGGCGATGCGGGGACCACGGTCGTGGTCATCGACAGCGGCTGCGATCTCACGCACCCCGATCTCCAGGGCAAGCTCGATCCGGGCATCGACGTGGTCGACGGCGACGACGACGCGAGTTACGACCCGGCGTTCTCGGGCGCCGAGCATGGCACGGCGTGCGCTGGGATCATCGGCGCGGCCACGAACAACGGCGTCGGGATCGCGGGCGCCTGCCCTGAATGCCGCCTGCGGTGCGTCCGCATGCTCGCCGACGAGGCCACGCCGCTCTCCGCGCCCATCAAGGCCTTCGATTTCGCGCTGCAAACGGGCGCGGCCGTCGTTTCGAATAGCTGGGGGTACGTCGAGGCCATGCCCGTCCCGGCGACGCTGCGCGACGCGATCAACAACGTCTTCGACAACGGCCGCGGCGGCAAGGGCGCGGTCGTGGTCTTCGCGGCCGGCAACGACAACCGCGAGCTCGGCGACGACGAGCTCAACGCCGTGCGCGGCGTGCTGACGATCGGCGCGATCAACCAGTTCGACGACAAGACCTTCTTCACGAACTTCGGCGCCTCGCTCGACCTCGTCGCGCCCATCGGCACGCTCACGACCGACATCGTGGGGCCCGGCGGGCTCGATCCGACCGATTACACGCTCAACTTCGGCGGCACCTCCTCGGCGTGCCCCGTGGCCGCCGGCGTGGCCGCGCTCGTCGCGAGCGTCGCGCCGGAGCTGCGCTCGGCCGAGATCGTGGACTTGCTCGTCGAGACCGCGAGGCCCGCGCCCTACGCGACGCCGGACGCGGCGGGGCATGACGTGGTGTTCGGTCACGGCATCGTGGACCCGGTCGCCGCGCTGACGGCGGCGCGGGGGGACGTGGAGCCGCCGGTGAAGACGCCGGATCCGCCCGTCGAAGAGGACGCGGGCTGCGCCTGCCGGGCGGGCCGTACGGGCGGAGAAACGTGGATGGCGGGGGCGTTTTACGGGGCCTTGCTCGCGGGCCTGTCGTTGCGACGGCGCGCGCGGCGGTGACCGAGGAGCACGAGGGCCCCGAGCGCCGCGAGGCCGGGGCCCGTGGGGGCGGGAGAGAACGCGCAGCCGCAATCGCCGGGGTCGTCCGGGTCGCCAAGGTCGCCGCCGCCGCTGCCGCTCCCGCCTGCGCCGCCGCTCCCACCTCCGCCGCCGCTCCCGCTGCCGGGGCTCTCGACGGCGGTTTTGCAGGCCTCGACCTCGTCGGGGGACCCGATGCAAAGGGTGGGCTTGCGGGAGTTGCCCGCCTGGGCGGTGTTCACGACGACGACGACGAGATCCTCGGCGCCCGACGTATCGATCGGATCGACGCCCGCGCGTACATCGAGCGCGCGGACGACGGGGCCGACCGTGGTGCCCGTGCGGGTCGTGACGAGGAGCGCGAGATCGTCGACCTGCTCCGCGGCGTCCTCCGGCGTGGCGAGCGCGGCCGTCATCTGCCCGCGCGCGCCCGTCCCGACCCGGTAGTACTGGGAGGATGCGTAAAACACCCGCAGCACGTCCGTGTACGGCGCGCCGACGCTCTCCATGTTGACGGGCGCATACTTGGCGCCGTTCGTATACCCGCGCGTCGGATCGGCGCTCTGGGCCGTGAAGAGGTTCCACGTGGCGAACTCGACGAACGCCTCGGGGAAGGACGCGCCGGCCGCCGCGGCGAGCGTCGGGTCGAGCACGGCGAGCCATTCCGGATCGGCCACGCCGTCCGCCCCGTCCTCGGTCTTTTCGAGCAGCGTGCGGATCGTGCCGTCGCCATAACGCTCCTCCAGGAACTGGAAGAAGATCGCGCTGCCATAGCTGAACGGATCCACGGGCCCGGGCAGGGGCACGTCGAGCGAGCGGTCGACGTTGTCGAGGTAGCCGTCGATGAACGCCTCGAAATCGGGGAGCGTGGGATCAAACGACTCGGTGGCCCACACCGCGGTCCCCTCGTTGAAGACGCTCCCCTGGCCGTGATCATAGGCGGCCTGGACGGCATGAAAAAACTCGTGGCTGCCAAGGATGCGGTTCGCGACGAGCGTCGACGGGTAGCTGTACCCCTTGTAATCGTTCTCCTGGACCATGTAGCCGGTGCATTGATCCGGCTTGTCCGGCCCGCACGTGTCGGTCTGGTAGGTGCCGTCGCCTATCCCTGCGAAATCGACGAGGTAGACGTCGAACCGGCCATCGCCCCCGTTGTCCGGCAGCCCCTCGTCGCTGCGCGGCGGCCGGAACCCCATCCCCTCGTAATGGCCGAGCACCTCGTCGTAGACCGACGCCACCTGCTCCACAAAATCGGGCGCGCCCGAGCCGTCCGCGTCCGAAAGCGGCACCGCGTGCGGGCCCGCGAGCGTGAAATGGACGAGGAACTTCCCCCCGGGCGAGCCGAACGTCTCCACGACGTCCCCCGGCTCGAAATTGAACTGGAGCCCATTGCCCGGCGTATCCGGCCGGTCGAGGGGCACGAGCGCCGGCGCATCCCCGCCGAGCCCCCCCAGCCCCGCGCCCTCCGGCCCACACGCGGCGAGCATAGAGAGCGCGGCCATCCCGACGAGGCGAGCCGCCCTCACGGCAGGAACGCCCAGCGGATGCGGTAGTTCGCAGAGCCGGTGTTCATCATCGGAATCGAGTCCGTCGTGTTGCACTGCTCCTGCACGGACGGCTCGTACCACGTGTCCACGATGAGCTTCACCGCTCGACCGTCGGCGAGGCGAATCGCATAGACGGTCCCGGTCATCTTCACGCACGAGGTGTACGTCCAGAAGCCCGAGAGCGCAGTCGCCGGCGACCCGGGCAACCCCGAGCCATCCGGGATCAATTCGCAAGCCTCGGAGAAGTATTCGTCCTTGCGGAACGGGAGATCGGGCGCCGCCGAGACCTCCTCGTACTTCGTGTCGACCTTCGTGCGCGTGGCCGTGACGCAGGAGGGGCCGGAGTTTCCGCTGTTGATCCGCACGACGTAGCGCCGGAACGCGATGTCCCAGTCCATCGACGCGATCGAATCCTCGTCGGAGATCTCGACCTTCTGGAGGCCGGTCTCGGTGAACTTTCCATACACATACGAGTCCGGATCCGAGACGAACGCGCCGCCTGCGGTCGCGTCGACCCCGGTGCGGAAGCCGCTGCCGTCCGGCTCGTTCGTGATGAGGCCGGGGGCAATGTCATTCTGGAGGTTCATCCCCTGAATGACCTGATCTTCACAAGGAACCTCGTTCGGCTCGCTGCAACCGGCCGGCTCGCCGCCGCCACCGCCGCCGCCACCACCGCCGCCCGCGCCGCCGGCCCCGCCGCTGCCGCCGGAGGCGCCAGCGCCCGAGGGATCCGCCGGATCCGAACTACAGGCGGGAACGAACACAAGGAGAGAGCCGAGGAGAGAGATAGGGAGAAAGAAACGCATGGGCGCGATGCTACCACGAGTTCCGTCCACATGGCGCGCTCTGGTAGGATGCCCCCCATGAACCGCACGAGTTGGGAGGTCGCCGGTCACGGCGCTGCGTTCGTCGCCCGCCGGGCGGTGGCCTGCGACAAGAAAACCCCGTCGCGCCCCGCCACGCACGAGTACGCCGTCCTGTCGTTTTACGTGGGCGGCTCGGCGATCGTCGAGCAACGCGGGCGCCACACGCTCAGCGCTGGGGACGTGCTCGTCGTACCCGCGGGCGAGCCCCACCGCATGCACACCACGGAGGGCGCGGAGTTCTGGGGCCTCGGCCTCTGCATCCCATGCCTCCCTTCACGCGAACTCGGGCCCCTCCTCGCGCCCTTCGAGCGCGTACGGAGCGGCGCGTCCGCCGTCGTGAGCGTCCCTTCCGCCCGACACGAGCACCTCCTCGGGCTCTTCCGCGAACTCGGAAAGGAGACGAGCGCCCCCCAAAGCCCCACAGACAAGCTCGTCGTCCAGAGCCTCGTCGCCCTGATCCTGGCCGAGGTGCTGCGCGCGCAGCCCTTCCCCGCGCCGGACATCTCAGCCGCAGGCTCGCCGCTCGTCGCCGATGCGCTCGATTACATCGAAAAGCATTGCATGGAGCCGATCTCGCTCGCCGACGTCGCCGCAGCCGTGCGGCGCTCCCCCGCGCACGTGACAACGGCGCTCCGGCAAGCGACCGGAAAGACGGCCGGCGCGTGGATCATGGCCGGTCGCATCGCAGAGGCAGCACGGCTGCTCGTCACATCGGACGAGCGAATCGACATCGTCGCCGAGCGTGTCGGGTATGCAGACCCGACCCATTTCATCCGCATCTTCCGCCGCGCACGCGGCATGACACCCGCAGCCTTCCGGGCAGCGCACCGCCGCGGCGTCCTGGAGGCGCCGAGGTGATGCCGCCGCGCCGGGGCGCTGCCCCGGACCCCGCGGGGGCTGTTCGCCCCTCGACCCGAACCAGGCACGGCCTGGACCGAAGGTGGAAGAACTGCGCGGTGCGCAGTTCTTCCAACGGGCCGGTGGCAAGACCACGGAGGTGGGTTCCAAGCTGGCGACGAGCACGCTGCCCGTTGAATCTGCAGCGCTGCGGCCTTGGTGGGCAGGGTCGTCGCCAGTCTTGACCCTGGCTGTTCGATGAACTGCGCGGAGCGCAGTTCATCGACCCCGCGTCCAGCGCTTGCGCTGGTCCGGGTCCAGGGGTGGACAACCCCTGGTCGGGCCCGGGGTGAAACCCCGGCGAAACGCCTTCAAGCTCCCTTGGCGCTCGCCGCTCGACCGTCCGTCCGCCGCCTGCCGCCCCGCATGCATGCCTGGATGGCCTCGCGCAGGTTCCGGAGTGTCGTCACGCCCTCGAACCCGCCCCCGAAACACGAGATGAACGTCTGCGCCAGGCCTGGCCGGATGCCTGTGACGAAGCCTTCGGCGCCGAGGAGCCGGATGGCTCGGAGGATCCGCGAGAGCCGCTCGGCGGTCCCCTCGTCCACGGCTTCCACGCCGGTCAGGTCGAGGATCACGAACCGCGCTGCGTTTGCCACGACGGCTTCGAGCAGCCGCTCCGTCATGTCGTCTGCGCGCGCCTGATCGAGCTCGCCCATGACTGGCAGCGCGAGCACGTCGTCCCACACCTGGATGATCGGCACCGAGAGCGCGTGAATCTCTGACCGCTGCTTCTCGATGATCGCGAGCTGCTCCTCGAGCTCGATCTCGCGACGCTTGTAGTCGTCGATGTCCTGAAAGGCGCCGATGACCCGCGTCACCTTGCCGTTCTCCATGATCGCCGTGCCTGAGGTGCGCACCCAGATCCGACGGCCCTTCGCCGTGTCGATCTGCAATTGTAGATCGTAAGGCTTGCCCTCGCGGGCGCATGCCTCGAAGGCTGCCCCGATGATCGGCTGATGCTCCGGCGTGTAGAACGACACGTCGACGTTTGGATCGAACCCGACGGGCAGCTCGTGGATCCGGTACGTCTCCTCGGTCCAGTACTGGGTCGACGTCGCGAGATCGACGTCCCAGGCTCCGACCCTCCCCGTCATTTGCATCTTCTGGAGCAGATCCCGCCGCCGCTTCCATTCGTCCACGGGGCCCTGCGCCTCGACCTCGATCCCGGTCGCGTACACCTTCCCGCCGAGGCGGCGCAGCGAAAACACGATCGTCCGGTGGCTCAGGTCCCGGTGCACGAACCTCGCATTGAGCTTGAGCTCCGCTTCGCCCGCGCTCGAACGCAGGAACGTGTGCAGCGGCGCGACGTCCTCGGGGACCACGAGCCGGGCGAAGTCCTCGGCCACGAGCGACGACTCGGTATACCCGAGTGTGGTCCGAAATGCCTCGTTCGTGCGGATCATGCGCCCATCGGCGCGGAGCACGCAAAGCAGGTCCCGGGACGTCTGAAAGAAGAATTCGTACTGGAGGTCGTGCTCGTCAGGAGAAAGAGACATGCAAGGGAACCCTCGTCAATGCGTGTCGTGGCCTGCGGTCTCGCAACGACCCGCCCCCCCCGGGGGGCCTTCCTTCGTCAGGGCGATTCGATGCGCAGGAACGTCTGGAGGTGCAGCGTGCGCTTGGCGATCCTCCAGCCCTGCGGCGTGCGAACGACGATATCGTCGTACCACCCGTGTGCGACTTCGACGGAGCTGTTCGCCTCGAGGACGTGCGTCGCCTGGAGGTACGTCTTCATCGTCCCCGTATTGCCTTGCACGTTGATGACGACGTTGCCGTTCAGGTGCTGCGTCGAGACGTAGCCCGCCGTGTCGAACTCGTTCTTCGCGACGTCCGCCCACGCGGAGGGACCGGAGATCAGGCTGGGGGGGCCGTTCGGGTCGTCACCGGGGTAATATGCCGCGACGATGGCATTCGACGTGAAGCATTGCTGGTAACGGCTCCGACCACCCTCGAGATCGCCGCGCCCGATGGTGTCGGTCGCCTCGGCATAACAATAGGTCAGCTTCTCGATCTCCGCCTCGTCGACGAGGCGCTGCAGCGCGGCGGGCACCCCGCCCTGGGGAAGTCCACCGCCGTGATGTCCACCTTCGGCCGGCTTCGCAGCGCCGAAGGCGCTCGCCGCGATGGCCCCCGCGCATACCGCGGCGCCCGTGCGACCCCAAGAAGCCCGTGAACTCGATCGGCTGTTCTGCTTCATTGTGAACCTCCTCGAACCGGCTACGGTAGAGCGCGCCCGCGCGCCGGGTCAAGGGCTCTGCAAACATACACGCCCCATTGTCGGGCGTCTCCCTCCGAGGGATGGTGGCGAGGAAACCGTTCCTCGACGAACATCGGCCCCCGCACGCGCGCATCCCACCAGGAGGACGACGCGACGCGCCGAAGGGGCCGGCTCAATGCTTCACGTTGGCCACGAGCTCGGCGGCGCGGAAAAACTCCTCCGACCAGGGAGGCAACGCGCGCGGGGCGCGCTGGCGCACGAGGCGAATGGGCTGCGCGACGCGCGAAAGGACCTCGGGCTGGATCTCGCGGTCGGTCCACCCGAAGAACCACACGCCCTCCAGCCGATCGAGCCCGATCATCCGCAGGACGATCCGGCCCTCGATGCCCTGCTGCACCCAGCGAAAATGGCCGGAGAGCACGCCCTCGTGGAGCTTCCATCCGAAAAACTCGCCGGTGAGCCGGGTCGCGCCGCGGAACGCATACGGCGCGCGCATCTCGCTGCCGATCATCCGCACGACGAGGGAGGTATCGTCCGTCTCGTCCCGCCAGAGCCCCTCGACGAGGTCGGGATCGATCGACTCGCCCGGCTTGTCCTCGACGTCGAGGGCCCGCTCGATCAGCGCCCGCGCATCGAGGGGCGCGTCCTTGGGCGAGGCCTCGGTCGTCTTCGGAGACGCGCTCGCCGTGTCCTTCGGGCGGCTGAGGCGCGCGAGGCGCGCGGTGCGCCCTTCGAGCCCGCCGCGGAGGAGCGACAGGACCGGCGCGAGCGCCGATTCGAGGTTGCCGGCGTCGGAGAACGTCGCCGTCCGGAGGCCTGCGAGGTCCGGGGGGAGGTCGAGGGGGATGTCCCGCGAATGGACGAGGAGCATGCGGCTGCGGCCGAGGAGCCCTGCGAACAGGCCGATCTGGAAGAGGACGCTGTCGCGCGGCCGATTCCGCCCCGCGGCGGCCTCGCTCGAAAGATCGGCGGGCCCGAGCACGAGGATTGCGTACTCGATGGCGGGCGAGGCCTGGCAGAGCTTCTCGAGGGTGAACGCGCCCTGCGTCCAGAGGGTGCAATCGGCATCCTCGGCGAGACCACGCTTGAGCTCGCGGGCCACGGGCAGCCCTTCGAGGGAGGCCCCGATGAAGATACGGGAGCGGCGGTTCGACATGGGATTCCTCGTTCCCGGCCTCGGAGGGAGGCGCGGACGGGTTCGGGGGACGTGCCCATGATGCCCAGCCGCGCCCGGCTGTCAACGTGGACGCGAGGCGCAGCGCACGCGTTTTTCTTGACCGCCTCCTTGGACAAACGTATCCGGGGCGCGTGCCTTCCCTGCCGCACGAGGCGATCATCGAGCTCTTCCGCAACCGCCCCGTGCTCGCCGCGGAACTGCTCGCGGAGGTCTTCTCCGTCGCGCTCCCGGCCTTCACCGAGGCCCGCATCGAGTCCGCCGACATCGCCGACGTCATCCCCCGCGAGTTACGCGCCGATTTGCTCGTCCTCTTGCTCGACGGCCAGGCCGTCCTCGTCATCCTCGTCGAGGCTCAGCTCTCCGCGGACCCCGACAAATCCTTCGCTTGGCCGGCCTACGTCGTCGGCGCGCGGGCGCGGTATCGGTGCCCCGCGTGCTTGCTCGTCGTCACGCACGACGCCGCGCTCGCCGCGCGCCTGGCACGGCCGATCGTGCTCGGCCCAGGGGAGGCGCGCCTCACCCCGTTCGTCCTCGGGCCCCAGGGCATCCCCGTCGTCACGGAGGAGGCCGCCGCGCACGAGCGGCCGGAGCTCGCCGTGCTCTCCGCCATGGCCCACGGACGAACCGACGTCGGCCTCGACGTCGCCATCGCCGCCATCGCAGGCATCGAAGACCCGGACCGCAAGGCGATTTACATGGATGTCGTGCTATACTCCCTGGGCGAGGCTGCACGCAGGGCCATCGAGGCGCTCATGTGGAAGAACTACCGACCCCAAAGTGACCTCGGTCGTAAGTTTTTTGCCGAAGGCCACGCCGAAGGCCACGCAGAGGGCCTCCTCGAAGGCGAGCTCCGGCTGCTCGTGCGCCAGCTCGAACGCAGGCTCGCGCAGAGCCTACGCGCGGAGGAGCGCGCTCGCCTCGCCGAGCGGGTACGCGAGATCGGCGCCGAGCAGGTCGGGGACCTCGTGCTCGATCTGTCACCCGAAGAGCTCGCCGCCTGGCTCGCGTCGAAGAACTGATTCCCCGCAAAGCACCCGCTCGTCGAGCGGCAAGCTCCGGAACGTCTCAGGCCGCGAGAAGGTCCCCGGCGTCGTGAGGAGCTCCGCAAGGCGCGCATCCGCAAGCCGAGTGCATGCACGGCGCTCGGTCGGCAAAGGCCCAGGGCAGGGGAGCAGAGCCACCATCGCCCAGATCGACCGGCGGTCCTCCGGCAAGAGGCTCTCATACAGCGCATGGCCAAAGACGAGGGCAAGCGCGCTCCCTTCGGCCATTTCGTTCTGCACAGCCAACGTGTCCCGCGCCTCGAGCGCCGCCATGATGGCAGGGACGCGTCCCTCGTCGGCGAGCAGGAGCAGGCTGCCCTCGTCGAGCATCGCAAGCCCGTCCTGCTCACGCGTACGCCGATCCGGCAGCGCCTTGGGCGCATCCCCGAGCCGCGCCGCGACAGTCCGGTGCTGCCGAGCATGCAGCGCGCGCTTGCCCGCCGGAAACGTGGCCCACACGAGCGCATTCAGGAAATCATGCCAGTTCGAAGGCCGCGTCGGCACCCACCCCTCGACATGGATGCGGGCGTCATAGAGCGAGGACGGGTCGACCGGCCTGCGGCCGCGACGGCGCCGAGGGCGCGGCGGCTGGAGGCGAAAGTGGACACCCGCAGCCTCGGAGAGCGTCTCGTCCACAGCCTCGACCGCCGGCCACTCGAGGGCCCCTTCGAAGCGCGCCGCCACATCCCGGATGGGCCAGTAGAGGGAGCTTTTCCGGAAGAACCCCGAATCCCAGGCGATCACGCGCCCCAGGGTAAACCGCCCTGCGGCGTCCACGCCAGCCCGGGGTTTCACCCCGGACCCGAGAAGGGGGCTGTCCGCCCCCTTCACCCCGGACCAGGCACGGCCTGGACCGAAGGCGACAGCGCGCAAGCGCGCTGTCGACCGAGATGGGGTCGCCAGCGGACACGTCCACGCGGCTGGTTTGCCTGGCAGGATCGTCGCGGGTCTTGCCACGGGCCCGTCGTAGAAACCGCGCATCGCGCGGTTTCTACGCCCCCGGTCCAGGCCGTGCCTGGTCCGGGTCCAGGGGTGGACAACCCCGGGGTTTGGGGCGTAGCTCGGCTTGCCGAGCGTAGCCCCATCGTTGACCAGACGGGGTCCGGGGTGAAACCCCGGCGCGGCGCTACGCTCAGCCGAGCTTCGCGAGGAGCAGCTCGTTCACGCGCTCGGCGTTGGCCTTGCCGCCGGAGGCTTTCATCACCTTGCCGACGAAGAAGCCAAGGAGCTTGGTGTTGCCCTCCCTGTAGCGCTTCACCTCGTTCGGGCTCTCGGCGAGGACCTTGTCCACGATTGGCTCGAGTGCGGAGGCGTCCGAGACCTGGCGCATGCCCTTCTTCTCGACGATCGCGCGCGGGCTCTCGCCGCTCGTGAGCATCTCGGCGAGGACCTCCTTCGCGATCGTGGGCGTGATGGTGCGGTCGTCGATGAGCGAGGCGAGCTCGCCGAGTGCTGCGCCGCCGAACGGGAGCGTGCTCGGCTTTTTGCCGTCGAGCTTGCGGGCGAGCTCGTTCACGACGAGGCTCGCCACCGTCTTCGGGCCTGGGTGCGCCGCGACCGCTTGCTCGTAGAAGGCGCGGAGATCTGCGTCCTCGGCGAGCACGATCGCGTCCTCGCGGCCGAGGCCTCGGGACTCGAGCGACTCGGCGATCCCCCGCGCCTCCGGCGTGAGTTTTCCGAGTCGCTCCTCCGGGCTCGTCTTTACAGCAGGCTTCGCCTCGTCGGCCTTCTTTGCTCGCCCCGCCTCCTGCTTCGGCTCGGCGATCTTCGCCCAGGAGTCCTTGAGCGAGACCGTGCGATTGAAGACGGGCGCGCCGGGCTTCGCGTCGATCGGGTCGACGAAGAAGAAGCCTTGGCGCTCGAACTGGAAATGCTGCCCGCCCTCGGCCGCGGCGAGGCTCGGCTCGACGACGGCGCCCGGGAGCACCACGAGCGAATCGGGGTTCAGCCCTGCCTTCCAGTCCTGGCCTTCCTCCACGAGGTCCGGCCGTTCGTCGCGGAAGAGCCGGTCGTAGAGGCGCACCTCGGCCCGAAGCGCGTGCGCTGCGCTCACCCAGTGCAGCGTGCCCTTCACCTTCTTGCCGGCCTGCGCCGCGCCTTCGCGCGTCTCCGGGTCGTACGTGCAGCGGATCTCCGTCACCTCGCCCGTCGCGGGATCCCGCACGACGTCCTTGCACGTCACGATGTACGCATACCGCAGGCGCACCTCGCGGCCCGGCGCCAGGCGGAACCACTTGTCCGGCGGATCGAGGGCGAAGTCGTCGCGCTCGATGAAGACCTCCCGCGAGAACGGGATCTTCCGGCTGCCGCCTTTGCCAGGATCGTCCGGGAAGAGCGGCGCCTCGAACTCCTCGACCTTGCCCTCCGGGTAGTTCTCGAGGACCAGCTTGATCGGCCGGAGCACGGCCATCACGCGGCCGGCGCGACGATCGAGGTCGGCGCGGATGCAGGACTCGAACTTCTCGACCTCGACGGTGCTGTTCGTCTTGGCGACGCCGATCTCCTCGCAGAAGGCGCGCAAGGAGTCGGGCGTGATGCCGCGGCGGCGCATGCCCGCGAGCGTCGGCATGCGCGGATCGTCCCAGCCGCGCACGAGGCCGCCCTTCACGAGCTCGAGCAGCTTGCGCTTGCTCATCACGGTGTAGGTGAGGTTGAGCCGGGCAAACTCGTATTGCCGCGGCCGCGCGGGCACGTCGACGTTCTCCACGAACCAGTCGTAGAGCGCGCGGTTGTTGTCGAACTCGAGCGTGCAGATCGAGTGCGTGATGCCCTCGATCGCGTCCGAGAGGCTGTGCGCGAAGTCGTAGAGCGGGTAGATGCACCAGGTGTCGCCCGTGCGGTAGTGGTGCGCCCGCTTGATGCGGTACAT
This sequence comes from Polyangium mundeleinium, assembly GCF_028369105.1. Lineage (NCBI taxonomy): Bacteria > Pseudomonadati > Myxococcota > Polyangiales > Polyangiaceae > Polyangium > Polyangium mundeleinium. The sequence continues at coordinate 6,672,083 of NZ_JAQNDO010000001.1, forward strand.
CGGCCAGTCGCGCATCTTCATGTTGGGCGAGGCGAGGTCGCCCTTCATCCGCACCACGTGCGCGCCTTCGGGGAACTCGCCCTTGCGCATGCGCTCGAAGAGGTCGAGGTTCTCCTCGATCGAGCGGTCGCGGTAGGGGCTCGGCTTCCCGGGCTCGTTCACCGTGCCGCGATACGCGCGGATCTCGGCCTCGTTCAGGCTGTCGACGTACGCCTTGCCCTTCTTGATGAGCTCGACCGCGAACGCGTAGAGGCGCTCGAAGTAGTCGGAGGCGTAAAAGAGCTTGTCGCCCCAGTCGAAGCCGAGCCAGCGCACGTCGCGCTGGATGTTCTCGACGTACTCGACGTCCTCCGTCGTGGGGTTCGTGTCGTCCATGCGGAGGTGGCAGACGCCGCCGAACTCGCGGGCGAGGCCGAAGTTCGTGCAGATGGCCTTCGCATGGCCGATGTGGAGGTAGCCGTTCGGCTCGGGCGGGAAGCGGGTCACCACCTTCGTGTGGCGCCCCTTCTCGAGATCCTCGCTGATGATGGCCCGGATGAAGTTCTGGGCCGCGCTCTCTTCGCGCTCTTCCGGGCGCCTTGTCGTCGTCACGGTGGGCTCTCCAGGGCAAAGCGACGCTCGTGGCCGCTCCGCGGACGCGGGAACCTACTCCACGAGGCGCTTTCCTGCTAGCGCCGCTTGAGCCGCTCGATGACGTCCTCCACGGCCGCGGCGATCTCGTCGGGCACCTCTTCCTGGAGGAAGTGGCCCGCCTGGGTGGTCGTGACGCTTGCGCGCGGCAAGACGCGCTGGTGCCGCGCGAGAGCCTTGCCGAGGATCGGATCCCGCTCGCCCCATACGAGCGCGACGGGCCCGGAGAAGCCGCGGATCCAGGCCTCGACGCGCTGGAGCGCCGGGAGGCTCGGGTGCTCGGGGCTGTCCGGGACCATCCGCGCGAGGGCGAGGGGGCCGATCCGGTCGGCGAGGCTGCGCAGCGGGTAGGTGTAGGCGCGGGCGGTGGTGCCGCGGATCGAGTGGCGATCGCCCTGGGCGATGGCGAGCAGGTTCTGCGGGAAGCCAAGGCCCCGGAAGACGACGTCGCTCACGACGGGCACGCGGGCGAAGCGGTGGAACAAGGTGCCCCGCGGGCGCGCCGGGGCGAGGATGGAGGTGTTCGCGAGGACGACGGCGGCGATCCGGTCGGGCACGAGCGAGGCCGCGAGGACGCCGATCGGCCCGCCCCAGTCCTGCCCGACGAGGACGAGGTCCCGCAGGTCGAGCGCCGTGACGAGCTCGGCCACGACGGCGGCGTGGCGCTCGACGGAGTGGTCTTCGAGGCGGGCGAGTCTGTCGGAGAGTCCGAACCCGAGCAAGTCGGGCGCAATACAGCGCAGCTCGGGCAGGCCGGCGATGACCTTGCGCCAGAGGAACGACCAGGTGGGGTTGCCGTGGACGAAGAGCGCCGGGCGCGCCCGCTCCGGCCCGTGGTCGACGAAATGCACGAGCTTGCCGGCGTCGTCCGTGTGTTCGAGCCGGTAGGCGCGGCGGCGCAGGGGCATGTCGGCGGCGAGGAAGCCGGGCAGGGGGGGCGGAGGCGCGAAGGGCATGACGAGGCTCGTTCGTAGGGCTCCCTCGAAGCGATAGCCCGAGGGATCCGCGGAAAGCAAGGGAAAGCGCGCGCCGGGAGGGGCGGTCACGTTGGCGCGGAGGGGCTGGCTCGGCTACGAACGAGGGGCGTGATCTCGCGTCGATCCCTGCTTTTCGGCCTCGCCGGCGCGGGCGCCGCGGCCGCCACGACGGCCGTCGCCCTGCGCCGCGGCGGGCGCGTCACGCGGCTGCCCGATCCGTTCGGGCCGCTCGCCGCGCTGACGCCGTGGTTTCCAGCTGGCTTCGGGGTGCGGCGGGTCTTCGTGGATCCGGGGCACGGCGCGGCGGGAAACCCGGGGAACTCGTCGTGTTTCTGCCGGGAAGAGCAGGACTTCACGATGGCCGCGGGCCGCGCGCTCGCCGCGGCGCTGCGGGCGATGGGGGCGTTCGAGGTGCGCCTCTCCCGGGAGGGGCCGGGGCCCGTGGAGTACCGGGCCCGCGTGGAGGATGCCGAGGCGTGGGGAGCCGAGGTGTTCTTGAGCCTGCACTCGGACGTTCGAGGTCAAACAGGCGAGCGCTGGAACCCCGAGCCCGGCCGCGAATGCGTGGTGAACCTGGCAGCGCCGGGGTATTCGGTGCTCTGGTCGGACGAGGGGGAGCCGAAGCTCGCCGACGCGCGCCACGCGCTCGCGCGGGCCGTGGCGCGGCGGATGCGGGAGGCGGGGTTTTCGGCGTACGCGGGCGTGGAGTACGGCGACCTGTATTCGGTCGATCCGGAGCAGCCTGGGGTCTTCGTCGACAGGCACACGCCCGAGCGGCGGATCTTCGTGCTGCGGCGGCCGAAGATGCCCTCGGTGCTGGTGGAGACGCACCACGCGCTCGATCCGCGTGATGCGCGGCGCTGGGACGAGCCGGCGACGCTCGTGTCGTTCGCCTCGGCCGTGGGGGCGGCGCTCGTGGACGTCCTCGGCTCCTAGGAACGCCCGCTACGGCGCGGAGCGGATGACGCCGCGTGCTCGGTACGCCGGTTGCCGGGGCCTCGGCCGGCGCCCCCGGTGTGTGCACCGGCACGCCACGCGGAAAGGATGGATCATGGATCGGCGGACGTCCCTCGGGGTGGTGGCAGGGCTCGCAGGCGCGCTCGTGCTCGCGGGGGCAGACGCGCAGGGCGCGAAGGCCGCGGGGGTGTACGGGATGAGCGCGCCGGTCACGGGCTCGGTCGTGGACGCGTTCGGCCATGTGACAGGGCAGCTCGCTGGCACCGTGACGGTCGAGAGTTTTGCCTCGCAGAGCGGGCAGCTCGTCGCGAACGGGAAGGTGACGGCGCGGCTCACCGACCTCGCGGGGAACGTGATGGGGACGGTGAACATCGGGGTCGCGATGGGAGCGTCGATCACGCACGCGACGTGCACGATCCTGGAGCTCGAGCTCGGGCCGCTCTCGCTCTCGGCCCTCGGCTTGCAGATCGATCTCAGCCGGGTCGTGCTCGTCCTGACGGCAAACGCCGGGGGCGGGCGCCTGGGTCAGCTCCTCTGCGCGTTCGCGGATGCGCTCGGCGGGGGCGGGATGCCGCCGTCGCTCGTGGGGATGCTGAACGACGTGCTCGTGCTCTTCGCGCGGTAGCGGTCACGTCCCGAGGACGAGGCCGCCGTTCACGTCGAGGACCGCGCCGGTGATGTACGAGGCGTCGTCGCTCGCGAGGAACGCGTAGACCGAGGCGATCTCGGCGGGCTCGCCGAGGCGCTTCAAGGGCGTCTGGCCCGCGATGGCGTCGAGGTTCTCCTTGGGGACCTTGCGGACCATGTCGGTGAGGATGAAGCCCGGGGCGACGGCATTGACGCGGATGCCGGCTCGGCCGAGCTCGCGGGCGAGGGTCTTGGTCAGACCGATCACGCCGGCCTTCGTGGCGACATAGTTCGCCTGGCCGAAATTGCCGTAATGGGCGACGACGGAGGCGGCGTTCAGGATGACGCCGCTCTTCTGCTCTTTCATGAAGGCGGCGGCCATCTGGCAGAGCTTGAAGACGGCGGTGAGGTTGACGGCGATGACCTGATCCCAGTCCTCGGCCGAGAGCTTGGCGAGGCTCTTGTCGCGGGTGATGCCGGCGTTGTTGACGAGGACGTCGATGCCCTTCTTGTCGCGCACGGCCTGCTCCAGGGCGGCGAGGCCCTCGGGGCGCGAGACGTCGGCCGGGACGTAGGTCATGCGCTCGGGGAATGCGGAGGCGAGATCGGCGCGATCGGCGGGCACGACGTCGTTCAGGAGAAGCTCTGCGCCCTCCTCGTAAAACCGCGTCGCCGTGGCGCGACCGATGCCGCTCGCCGCCCCCGTGATGAGCACCCTTTTGCCGGACAATCCTCGCATGGCTTCCGTCCTCCGTCATGCTGCGGCGCACAACGGTACGCGCAGATCGAGCCCCTGCCGGGGGCGCGCCCGCAGCAGGGCGTAAAATGGGGGCTGAGCTGATCGATAGGGGATCGAGCAGCCAGTCGCCGGTCAGCGTAGGGCGGCGCGGGGATGGACGTCAAGGAATTTCATGTTGCGGCGCAGCATGCCGGAGGAGGTGGCGCCGCCGGCCGGGCGCCATGGCGGCGCCATGCTTGTTTGCTCGCGTTGTGCGGTCTTTCCCCGCGATATTCGTCGGGCACGGCGCTCGCACAGGGCCCGGGTATGGCGGCGCGCGACGAGGATGACGAGGAGGGCGGCGATGATGACGTCGACCTGACCCTGCGCCACGTGTCGCAAAAGCTCCCGCTGGCCCTGGCGAGGGCATTTTCGAGGACACGCGCGCCCATCGAGTCGGCGACATGGTCCGAGACGCAGCTCACCTCGCGCCAGCGGCGGCTCGATCGGGCGCTCCTCGTCAAGGCGGGGAGCGAGGAGCGGCTGCTTCACGTGGAATGGTCGCTCGTGATGCCGCGCGACCTGCCGTGGCGGGTCTTCGAATACCACGTGATGACGGCCATGGCGCTGCGGGACGAGGCGCGCGCGAAGGCGACGCGAAGGCTTCCGCGCATCGAGAGCGTCGTCGTGCTCCTGTCCGGTCGGGACGAACCCTGGCCCGAGGAAGGGGAGTACCGCACCTCGTCCGAGGAAACGGGTTTTTCCGGGGTGCGTTTCCGGATCGAGCCAGTCTATCAGCGGACGGTGGCGGAGCTCGAACGCAGGGCGGCCGAATCCGCAAGCCCGCTGTGGACGCTCTTCACGCCGCTCGCCCGAGACGCGGATCCGGCCAAGATGCTGCGGATCCTCGATAGACTCCGCGAAGACAGCTCGGAGGAGAGTTTCGAGGAGATGGGGGTCGCGATGGCCGTACTGGCTCGGCTCAACAGACGTGACACGACGCTGCGCCGTGTGATACGCTCCTGTTTGCCGAGGGTGCTCGTCATGAAAAACTGGATCTACCGCGAGGGTCGAGAGGAAGGACGAAAGCTCGGACACATCGAGGTCGCCGCCAGCCTGATCGAACGGCGCCTCGGGCGGACGCTCTCCGCAGAGGAATGCGATCGCCTGGCTCTGCGAATCGGCAAGCGGGAGAGCAGACTCCGGCTCGTGGATGCGGTCCTCGACCTGTCCACGCCGGACCTCGAAGTTTGGCTCGCCGCACCGGTCGACGGATAACCCGAGCGCGGCGAGCTTTCCTCGCTCATTCCTCTTCGATCGAAATCCCGAACCCCGGATCCTCGTAAAGCCGGTCGAAGACCTGGGCGAATTTTTTCTCGATGGTCTTGCGCTTCACCTTGAGCGTCGGCGTCACCTCGTCCTCCTCGAGGGAAAAATCCCGTTCGAGCAGGTGAATCCGCTTGATGCCCTCCACGCGCGCGAGCTTCGTATTCGCGCGGCGGACCGCTGACGCGACCCGCTTTTGCACCTCCGGATCGGTCGTGGCCTTCTCCATCACCGGCGCGAGCCCCGGCGGACGGGAGAGCGGGCTCGCCATGAGGGCGCGGCGTAACTCGTCGGCTTGCGCGTCCCCGAGGTGGCCACGCGCCTTCGCCCATTCCACGGCTTCGAGCGGGTGGATCGTCACGATCGCCGTGCAATAGGGCCGCCGGTCGCCATGCGCGTGCACCTGGCTGATGAACGTGTCGCTCGCCTTGATCTCGTTCTCCACGTTCGCCGGGCTGATGTTTTTCCCGCCCGACGTGATGATGAGGTGCTTCTTGCGATCGACGATGAACACGAAGCCATCCGCGTCCTTCCGGCCGATGTCGCCCGTGTGCAGCCACCCCTCCTCGTCGATCATCTCCCGCGTCGCCTCGGGGTTTTTGTAATACCCCTTGAACACGTTCGGGCCACGCACGAGGATCTCGCCGTCGTCGGCAATTTTATCCTCGACGAACGGGAGCGCGCGGCCGACGGAGCCGAGGCGGACCTGGCCCGGGCGATTGCCGTGTGTCACGACCGTGGCCTCGGTCATGCCGTACATCTCGTAAATGGGGAGGTTCGCCGCCCAGAAAAACGCGAGGATCGGGCGCGGGATCGGCGCCGCCCCCGTGATGAAACGTTTTACGCGGCCGCCGAACACCTCCCGGACCCGCGAAAAGACGAGTTTGTCGGCCACGCGATGCGCGAGCCGCGCCGGGAGCGAGGGCGTCTCGCCGCGTTGCCAGGCCTCCACGACCGCGAGGCCCGCCGATTCGGCCCACCGAAAGACCCGCTTTCGCGCTGTCGGGGCCTTGTCGACCTCGGTCTGGATGCGAGCATAGGCCTTCTCGAAGATACGCGGGACGCTGCCGAAGAGCGTCGGGCGCACCTCCTTGAGCTCCTCCAGCACCGCGGGCACGCTCGTCGCGTACGCGGTGGCGATGCCAAAATCGATGCGGCCCCAAAACGCGAGGATACGCTCGGCCGCGTGCGCCATCGGCAAGAACGAGAGCGAGATGTCCGAGCGCGAGAACGCGTTGAAATGGACGCCCGCGAGCGTCACGAGGATGTTGCGGTGCGAGATCATCGCCCCCTTGGGCGGGCCGGTCGTGCCGCTCGTGTAAATAAAGAGCGCCGTGTCGTCGGGGTCGATGGCCTCGATGCGGGCCGCGACGAGGGAGGCGTCGCCCGGCGCTTCGAGGGCCTCGTCCCAGCTGACGAGCCACGCATGCTGGCGCAAGGTCTCTTCGAGGCCCTGCGTGTCCCACACGACGACGAGCTCCAGCTTGGGGACCTCGTGCTTGACGGCGAGGATCTTCTCGACCTCGTCCTTGCCCTCGACGAACACGACCACCACGTCCGCGTGATCGAGGACGTACGCGAGTTGCCCCGGGGCGAGCGTGGGGTACGCGCCGACCGTGACCACCGCGGCGAGCTGCCCGCCGACGTCGCAGATGCACCACTCGGGGCGGGTGCTGCCGACGATGCCGATCTTGTCGCCGGGCGCGAGGCCACGCTTCGCGAGGAAGGTCGCGAGGGCCATGGCGCGCGCCTTGAACTCGGCCCAGGTCGTGGACCTCCATTCCCCGTTTTTTTTCGCCTTCCAGGCGACGGCCGTCGGCGTGGCGGCGGCGCGGCGCAAGAAGAGGTCGGCCAAGGACCGCGCCTCGTTCGCGAGCGGGACGGCGGGATCGGGCGGCGGGACGACAGGATCGAGCATGAGCTCAGCCTCCGGCAGGTGCCTTCACGAAGGAATCGAGGAGCGCGACGAGGGTCTCGGGCGCTTCGAGGTTCGGCGAATGGCCCACGCCAGGGACGATCTCGTGGCGCGCGCCGAGGAGATCCGCGGTCCGTGTTCCCACCTCGCGCGTGGAGAGCATGTCGCGCTCGCCGCTGACGACGAGGGCCGGCACGCCCGCGAGCGCGCGGAGCCGATCGCCGGGCGCCCAATCGCGGAGCGCGTCGAGCGTGGCCATCGTGGCCTCGGGGGCTTGGTGGTGGCTCTCGGCGACGAGCTCCTGGAAAAACGCGTCGTTCGGCGCCGTGGGCGCGATGCCGCGGAACGCGGCGGCGAAGATGGCGAGGTTCTCCTGGGCGAGGCGCTGGCGGTCAGGGACGTGGTAGGCGCGCGGCATGCCATCGGGCCAGGCAGGCGCGACGAGCGTGAGGGAGCGGGCGCGGGCGCGATCGGTGAGCGCGAGCTCGAGGATCACGGCCGTGCCGAGCGAGTGGCCCACGAGGTGCGCCGCGGACCACCCCAGGGCGTCCATCAAGCTGGCGAGGTCCTGGGCGAGGCGTGGGACGCTGTAATCGTGAGGTGCGGCGCGGGTCTGCCCGCGGCCGCGGAGGTCGGGTGCGACAGAGCGGTAGCGCGCGGGCAAACGGTCGAGGACAGGGCGCCAGAAGAGGCTCGTGGTCCAGTTGCCGTGCACGAACACGAAGGGCTCGCCGTGTTCGTCCCCGCGCGTCGACCAATGGATCGTGAGTGATCCGGATTGGAGGGAAGGCATACCGGCATCATCTTCGACCCGAGGCCCTTCGTCTATGGCCAGCATGCCCCTTGTGTAGCCACCACGAGCCCCCTAAGCAGGCGCCATGAAGAGCCTTCAGGTTGGATCGGTCGTCTTTGCTGCGCTCGTGGGGGGCGCGGCGCTCGTCGGTTGCGAGCAGCCTCCGGCGTCTCCGAAAGCCGGGACGGATTCGGCCGGGGGAGCCGCAGTTCAGGACGGAACGAAGAGGAGCCTGCACGATTTCAAGGTGAAGACGATCGTCGGGGAGGAGCGCTCGCTCGGCGACTTCCGGGGCAACGTCGTGCTCGTCGTCAACACGGCCTCGGAGTGCGGCTACACACCGCAATACGCGGGCCTCGAGAAGCTGCACGAGCGCTTCGAGGCGAAGGGCTTTTCCGTGCTCGGCTTCCCCTCGAACGACTACGGCGCGCAGGAGCCCGGGACCGACGCCGAGATCGCCACGTTCTGCACGAGCAAGTTCGGCGTGAAGTTCCCCATGTTCTCGAAGATCACCGTGAAGGGGAGCGGCAAGCATCCGCTGTATACGTTCCTCACGCAGGCTGCGCCGGCGGGCGAGGTGAAGTGGAACTTCGAAAAATTCCTCGTCGGCAAGGATGGCGCGGTGAAAGAGAGGTTCCCGTCGGCCGTCGAGCCCGAGGACGAGAAGCTCGTCCAGGCGATCGAAAAAGCGCTCGGAAGCTGAGCCTGCTCGGGGGAACGGCTTCCCACCCTCGCTTCGATCGAACAAGATCCCGAACATGACGCTCGACGAGGAGCTGCTCGATGCGGCCAGCCGCGGCGACGAGGCGCGCGTGAAGGACGCGCTCGCACGCGGGGCAAACGTGGACGCGACGCGGAGGTACACGACGAGCGTCGATCGCGAGGTGCTCGAAGGGACGGCCTCGGCGTTGATGCTCGCGATCATGAACGGGCACGACTGCGTCGCCGAGCTTTTGATCGAGCGCGGCGCGGATCCCGATGCCGCAGACGAGCTCACGGGGCGCACGCCGCTCGTGGAGGCAGCCGCGCGGGGAGAGATCAGCGTCGTGGAGGCGCTGATCGACGGCGGCGCGAGCCTCGACGCGCGGGACGCGATGGCGAACCAGAACGCGGTGACGGCGGCGGTCATGGGCGGGCACGCGGGGATCGCGCGGCAGCTCGTCGAGGCGGGCGCGCCGATCGAGCCGCGGGCCTTCGAGGAGGCGACGCGGCGCGGGAGGCTCGAGCTCGCGGCGTTTTTCGTGGAGCGCGGGCTCGATCCGGACAAGACGGAGGCGCTCGAAGGGGCCGCGACCGCGGGGCGCGTGGACGTGATCACGTGGCTGCTCGCGCACGGCGTGGATCCGAGAAAACACGGGTGTGAAGCGCTGCTCTCGGCGGCGAACGCGGGCAAGGCCGAGGCCGTGGAGTTACTCGTCGCGGCCGGCGTGCCGATCGACGCGACGACGAGGTACGGCTGGATGCCGCTGCACCTCGCGGCCTACAACGGCGACACGAAGACGGTGCGCGCGCTGCTCGCGCTCGGCGCCGATCCACGCGCCGATGACGGGACGGGGAAGACGGCGCTCGACTGGGCGCGCGAGGCGGGCAAGGCCGAGAGCGTCCGGCTGCTCGAAGAAGCGCTCAGAAGGTGAGCACGAGCTTGCCGACGGTGCCGCCGCCTTCGATCGCGCGGTGCGCGTCGGCCACACGCTCCACGGGGAACGACGTCACGGGCGGCGCCTGGATGCGGCCCTCGTCGATCCAGCCGACGAGCTTCGTCATGTACGCGTCGAGCAAGTCCTTCTTGTGGAAGAGGTAGGAGAGGTTGAACGCGAGCACGCTCTTGTTGTCGTTCGTCAGGTCGAGGGGGTTGTAGCGGGGCGTGCGCAGCCAGTCGCGGGCGAGCTTGAGCCAGTTCGGTCGGCCTCCCTTGCGCGGCATCATCGTGTGGAAGCCGTAGACGACGAGCTTTCCGGCCGAGGCGAGGTGGCGGTAGCTCTCGCCGAGCGTCTCCACGCCGTTCGCGTCGAACACGGCGTCGTAGCCCTCGGGCGCGAGGCGCTCGGCCACGGACCAGAGCGGCTCGACGCTCTTGTCGATGACCGCGTCGGCCCCGAGCTTGCGCGCGACGGCGACCTTGTGGCTCGCGCCGACGACGCCGACGACGCGGCAGTCCGCGATCTTGCCGAGCTCGACGAGCGCGCTGCCCACGCCGCCCGCTGCCGAGTGGACGAGCAGGTTCATGCCGCGGCGCACGTTCGCGAGCTCGAAGAGCGCGTAATACGCGGTCAGGAACACCGAGGGGAAGCCCGCAGCCTCGGCGACGGAGAAGGTTTTTGGCAGGGGAAACACCTGGTGCGCGGGGATCGCGACGCGGCTCGCGTAGCCGCCGAATCGGGTGACCGCGAAGATGGGCGTGCCCGGGGCAGGCCCGGCCACACCGGCGCCGAGAGCTGCGACTTTGCCGGCGACCTCGAAGCCGGGCGTGATGGGCCAGCCGACGTACTTCTTCGCCGACTCGTAGAGGCCCATGCGCACGATGCAATCGGCGTAGTTCACGCCCGCGGCCTCGACGTCGACGAGGATCTCGCCGGGGCCGGGGCTGGGATCCGGATGCTCTTCGAGCTTCAGGCGATCGTAGCTGCCGGGCCCATGGATCACGACCTTTCGCATGGGCCCACGCTAGCCTGCGGGCAGGCTCAGCGCGAGGGCTGGCCGACCGGGAGCGCGACGATCGTTTTGACGCTCTTCTCCTTCAGGTCGAAGAAGACGATGTCGTTCGAGTCCGCGTCGTCGAGCACGAGCCGGTCGCGCGTGGGCAGGATGTTCACGTGCTCGGGCGTGAACGTCGTCGCGACCTGCGCGATCTCGCCGGCTGCGAGATCCAGCCGGAAGAGCGACTGATCGTCGACGGCCCACATCTCCTTGTGGCCCACACGGCTCACGAACTCCGTGAGGCCCACGCTGGGGCCCTCCATCTGCGTGGATTTGTCCTGGTCCACGTCGTAGAGCACGAGCCGCTGATCGCCGTCCGAGGAGGCGACGACGACGAAATTGCCGTCGCGGCTCACGAAGTACGAGATGCCGCCCTCGATCGTCACGGGCTCCGGGTCGACGTCGAGCGTCGCGGCGTCGACGAGCCAGAGCTCCTGGTTGCCGTTCATGTCCTGATCGCCGTAGGACACGATCGTCGAGCCGTCGGGCGTGAAGCCGACGGGGCCGCGCGCGCCGGGGACCTCGCGCAGCTCCTTCGTCGCCGGTTCGAGCACGAGCAACTCGTGCGTGTAGACGATCGCGTCGTTCGGCTGGACCTCGGCCTTGCGGACGGGGAACACGATGTACTTGTCGTCCGGGCTCATGCCGACCCACGTGAACGAGGCCCCGACGTCCGCGGTGATGTTCGGCACCTCGATGTCGAACAGGGGCGCCGCCCAGAACGAGCCGCCGATCTCGACCTCGAATTCGCGGCTCGCGACCTCTTGCATCGACCACGCGAGGAGGCGCGCGCGCGGGGCGGGTGTGTTTTGATCGTAGAAGACGATCGCCACGAGCGTGTCGCTCTTGTTCAGGAACATCGCTTCGAGCCCCTCGCCGTCGTGCGGGATCACGTGCCGGTCGAGGGTGTCGGCCTCGATGATGTGGATCGGGGTCTTCTCCGAGGTGTTGTCCGCGACGCCGATGAACTTGCGGCTCGGGCTCATGCGGGTGCCGTTGTACCGGACGTCGAGGTCCACGCTCTTCTTCAGCGCGAGCGTCTCGTGGTCGAAGAGATCGAGTCGATCCTTGTCGTTCGCCTCGCTCATCACGAGCAGGCCCGAAGCCGGGAAGAGCAGGCGCGGATCGGCGCGGCCCGTGAGATCGGCAGCCTCGCGCACGAGGCCCGTGTCGGGGTCGATCGCGAAGAGCGTGCTCGCAGGGATCTTTTCGGGTTGGGCCGCGTTTGCGGTATCGCTGGCGAGGACGAAGGACGTCTCGGTGCGGTCGTCGACGGCGATGGCGCCGTTGCCGAGCCAGGTGTCCTGGCCCGGGTTGTTCTCGCCGAGCGAGAGGCCCGTGCAGCCGGTGAGGGCGAGCGTCGAGACGAAGGCAAGGTAGGGAAGTCGAAGCATGCAAAGTCCTCCTGAAAGCGCGTCGCGCGGCCTCCGCGGCCGGCAAAAAAGGTGCCATCGCGGCGGCCCATGAAAAACGCCTGGGGACGGGGAGCGCGGCGCGCGGCGCGAGCGCGGCATCTCCCTGACAACGACGTCATGCCTGCGGAGCGCGTTTTTTACGGCGGCGATGGGCCTCGCTAGCGTCGCAGAGCAGGCCGGTCCGCGGACAAACGTAAAAGGATCGCCAGAGGCCATGGCTGCGGAGCGGGAAGAACTCCTCCCGCCGCGGGCCGCGGCCGTCGGGCGCGTACGGAATGCCGTCGATGAGGACGGGGTTTCGCTCGACGAACTGGAGGACGTGATCGAAGACGTGCTTCTGCACGGCGCTGTCGGGCGAGAGGGAAGCGCGAATCTCCGACCACACGGCGTCCCACGGGCGGCCCACGCGGCGCGCGAGGAAGCGGCGGAGTGGGGCGAGGTTCTCGTTCAGATCCCGCGTGCGGCCGCGGTACTTCATGCCCTCCTTGAGCGGCGCGGCTTCGGGATCGGCCTTCATGCGCGTCGCGTAACGCCCCTTGCCCGCGCCGCGCCCGCGGCCCCAGTCGTACCGCGGCCGCTCGATGATGAGCTCGAACATGTCTTTTCGCATCGTTCACCCCTGAAGGCTCACGTCTCCACGAGCGCGCCCTCGGACGAGAGCGCGTACGAGCGCACCGGCGCGCCTCGTTCGAGCCGCGCGTGCGACGACCAGCGCGCGGCCTCCTTCGCGGCCGCCGCGCGCACGGACCGCGCCCGGAGGAGCGCCGCGATCCGCGCGAGCGCGCGCCGCAGGTTCGCCCGCTGCGATCGCTCGTCCGCGACCCGCACGACGATCCCCGTCGGCACGTGCTTCGCGCGGACCGCCGTCTCCGTCTTGTTCACGTTCTGCCCGCCAGGGCCGCTCGCCCGCATCGTCGTCACCTCCACGTCGCGCGGGTCGATCGCGGCCCCGTCGTCCACACGAACCTCCTCGTCCTCGTGGAGCACGACGGACGCGTACCAGCGCTTGCGGGCGGCCTTTCCGCGATCGGGGCTGCGCGCGACGAGCGCGTGCGTGCCGACCTCGCCTTCGAGGAGCGCGGGATCTCCCGAGGCGACGAGCTCCACCGAAAGGGGAGACTCCTCGTCGCCGTGGGTCACCGTCTCCTCGACGACGAGGCCACGCGCGGCGCACGCGTCCGCGAGCCGCGCCGCGAGGAGCGCGACGAACCTGCGCACCTCCACGGGCCCGTAGCCGGCCGTCACCTGCACGACGAGCTTTTTCATTGCTTCACCGTGACGAGCGGCACGAGCGAGGCGATCGGCGCGGCGAGGCCCTCGTCGACCAGGCTCGCGACGACCGGCTCGATCGGCTTGTAGGCGTCGGGGTGCTCTTCGTAGAGCAGGTCCGCGTCGTCGCACACGATGCGGCCGCCGTGCGCCGTGCGGCCGAGCTCGGCGCGCTTGTACCGCGTGGCGAGCTTGGCCCGCGCCTCGGTGCGGGTCATGCGGCGTCCCGCGCCGTGCGCGACCGACGCGAGCGCGCCCTCGTGCCCATGGCCAAGGAGCACCCAGGAGGGCGCGCCGCGGCTGCCGAGCACGACCGTGGCCTCGCCGCGGCTCGCGGGCGCGGCGCCCTTGCGATGGATCCACACGGGGCTGCCCGCGATGTCCTCGCGCCGGATCGTGTTGTGCACGATGTCGATCACGCCGCGCACCTTGTCCCGGCGCAAGGCCGAGAGCGCGCGGAGCAACCGGCACGCGACGAGGAAGCGGTTCGCCTGCGCGAACCGCACGGCGCCCGCGAGATCCGCGAGGTAGACGTCGATCGCCTCGCCCGTGAGCGTGGCGTCGCCGTACCGGCGCCCGATCTGCGCGCCGAGCCCACGCGAGCCCGTGTGCACGAGCGCGACGAGGCCGCCTTTCTCGAGGCCCATCCCGTCCGCCGTGGCCTCGTCGCGCACCTCGGTGACGCGCGTGATCTCGGCGAAATGGTTGCCGCTGCCGATGCTGCCGAGCGCGCGGCCGTGCGAAGGATCGCGGTAGACCGCGGGATCTCCGCTCGGGCCGAGGTCGAGCTCGCGCTCGCGTTCGGCCATCGCGGCGATGTCGTCCGGTACGTTCGCGACCTCGGCGAGGCCCTTCGCGCCCTTGTGCCAGCAGGCGTCGAAGACCTCGAGCGGGTCGCAGTCGGCGAGCGGATCCTCGTCCATCGCGGCGCGGACGCGGCGCTCGAGTTTGTCCACGGCGCGCGGCGAGGCGGTCGTGGCGAAGAGGAGCACGCCGCACCCGGCGTCGCCGCCGACGAGGTACGGGAGCACGCGCTCCTGGAAGGCGAACGCGGCGCCGATGGGCCCGCGTCCGGAATGAAGGTCGGGCATGCCCGCAGCGCGCACGCAGCCGGGAAGCTCGGCGACGCGGGTGAACTGCGTGATCGCGTCGCCCTCCATCCAGACATCGGGGCGGGCGAAGATGCGGGCGTGCGGGGGAAGGGAAGGTTGGGGGAGAGAAGAAGTGCCCATGACAGGAATCTCGGAACCGTCGTTGATTGACTTCGCGGCCCCGTAATGCGGAAACCGTGCCAGCCCGATTTCGCGGGAATTTGGGGGGTGGTCTCGGCGAGGTGGTGCATGGCGCATCAGAACGACGGTGCATGGCGCACCATGCATGGTGTACGATGCACCAGGTGAAGCGGGCGCTCCTGACGTGGTCGGATGCGGGGGTGACGGGGAGGACGCCGTCGCACCACGCGCCGCGGCCGTCGAGTGATCGGGGGCCGGTGCTGCGGCTGCTCGATCAGGACGAGAGCCGCTACGAGGTCGCGTGGGTGCTGACGATCCCCGAGGGCGAGGCGCCGGCGCGGTCGCTCTGCCGCTCGATCGAGGCGCGGATCGGCAAGGTCGAGCTCGTGGTCGTGCCGGTCACCGATCCTTCCGATTACGGGATGCTGTTCCGCGCGCTCGGTCCGCTCGTGGGGCGGGCGAAGTCGGAGCTTTTGGCCTCGAACGTGGCGCTCGACGTCCTGCTCTCGGCGGGCACACCGCAAGCGCAGACGTTGTGGGTGATCCTGGTGCAAGCGGGCCTCTTGCCCGCGCGGATGCTGCAGGTGATCCCGCCCGCGTTCGTGCCCGTGCCGCACCCGAAGGCCGTGCGCGAGGTGCGGCTCGACATCGAGGGGTTTCCGGAGATCCGCGCGATGCGCGACGAGCTCGCCCGGCTCCGGGCGGCGGCGCAGAAGGGCGCTTCATTGCTGCTCGGCGAGAGCGCGCCGATGGTGGAGCTACGGGCGAAGCTCGATCGGGTGGGGGCGAGCGACGCGCCGGTCCTGGTGCTCGGGGAGACGGGCACGGGCAAGGAGCTCTGCGCGCGGGAGATCCATGCGCTTTCGCCGCGGAAGGAGGGGCCGTTCGTCGCGGAGAACTGCTCGGTGTTCGCGGAGGGCGTGCTGTCGAGCGAGCTCTTCGGCCACGAGGCGGGCGCGTTCACGGGCGCGGGGAAACGGCGCCGCGGCGTGTTCGAGCAGGCGCACGGCGGAACGCTCTTCCTCGACGAGATCGGCGAGATGCAGCCGCGGGTGCAAGCGGCGCTCTTGCGCGTGCTGCAGGAAGGAACGTTGCGGCGCGTGGGCGGCGAGGGGAAGGTCGACGTCGACGTGCGGATCGTGGCCGCGACGCACCGGGATCTCGGGGCGATGGTGAAGGCGGGCGCGTTCCGGGAGGATCTCTACTATCGGCTGCGCGGGGCGACGCTGTTGGTGCCGCCGCTCCGCGCGCGGCCGGGGGACGTGGAGCTGCTCGTGGAGTCGTTCCTCGCGGAGATCCGGGGGAAAAAGGGCGGGCGGCGGCTCCGGGTGACGCGTGAGGCGATGCGGGCGCTCGCGAGCCACGTTTGGCCGGGGAACGTGCGCGAGCTGCGGGCCGAGGTGATGCGCTGGGCCGTGTTCTGCGATGACGTGGTGAACGTGTCGGATCTGGCCCCGGAGATCCGAAGCGGCGGCGGAAGCGGAAGCGGCAGCGAGGGCGGCGGCGGGCGCGGCAACGGCAGCGAGGTGCGGTCGCTCCGGGACGTGGTCGAGGCTGCGGAGCGTGCGGCGCTCGTGGCCGCGCTCGCGGCGGAGGGCGGCAACCTGAGCCGGGCCGCGCGGGCGCTCGGGATCGACCGGAATACGCTGAAGCGAAAGATGCGGGCGTTCGGGATGGCGGAGGACGACGAAGCCTAGGTCAGAATCGAGCGCCGCCGTGCGCCGAGGCCGCGTCGATGCACGAGTCGAGGGCGTTCTTCTCGTCTTCGCACACGTCGTTGTTGTTGTCGTTTATGGTCGAGTAGCGGGCTTCCTTCTCGTCGCACTTGCCCTGCTCTTCGATGCAGGTCGTGTAGGTCGCCCAGGCGTCGCCGCAATCGTAGGCGTCGGCCACGGATTCCCGCGTCGCGAACTGCTCGCAGGTCTGGATCTCGTCCTCATCACTACAGTGCTCGCACTCGCAGATGATGTCGCAAACGACCTGCGCCCGGGAGCACCCCGCCGAAGCGGAGGCGAGTCCCAGGAGGAGGGCGGCATTCACGAGGATCGTTCGAATCATGCTCCTACCTCCTTCAGTTGTTGCAGCGCGAATACGTGTTCCGCTCGGCTTCGCACGTGTCCGTGTTGGTCAAGGGGACGCCAAAGGCCTTGGTCATACATTGCCCATTGCTGCAAACGGCGCCGCCGTTGCAGTCACCGTTCGACATGCACATCTCCCCCGTGGACTGGCTCGAGCACTCCAGCAAGGGCTCGGAGCACGTGACGAACGTGTCGAACTCGTCGCCGCAGCCGATGCCGTACGCCGTGTCGCGTACGCCCTCGTACGACGCGATGCAGGCGTCGATGTCGGCCTCGTTGCCGCCCAAACACGCCTCCTGCGCCTCGCATGTCCCCGCAATGTCGGGCCCGCACCCCGTCGCGAAGACCACGACGAGGCCAAGGCCCGCGAATAGCAAGTTTTTCTGGTTCATTCCTGGCTCCTTTGGGGAGTATAGACGCTTCCAAGCCAAAGGAACGTAAATTCTGAAGACGAAGGCGTGCTGGAAACTCGAATGACCACCCATCACCGCGGACGCGGTATACGGACGAGCTTGTCGAGCAATCGTTCGAGCACCACGTCCGGCGCGTCGCAAAGGCCCACGTGCACCGCCGACGTCTGGATCATCGTGCTGCGCGTGGCGACGAGCCAGGAGAAACGCTCGTTCCGCGAGAGCTGCCCGATCGGCCCCGCGTCGCGCCCGCCCTCGCAGATACGCGGAATGGCCGCGAGGTGGCGGTGCACGGCATCGAGGTCCACGTCCGGCGCGAGCGCGAGGAGCCGCGCCTCGTCGAGCTCGATCCGCGCGCCGAGGTAATCATGATCGGCGCAATGAAGAATGACGCCCGCATTGATGCATTCGCCACGCTCGACGCGGGGGACGACACGCACGATGGCGTACTCAAACGAGTTCGGCACGGGCACGCTCGGCCTCCGCGAGGATCAAGGGGAGCGCGGCGAGCCGCGCCGAGAGCCACGCGCCATACGCAGCGCGGTGGGCGTCGGGGGAAGCGAATCCCATGTCGTCCGTGAGGAATTCGTCCGGGATCGCCTGTGCGACCCGGGTGAGAAACGCCTCCGACCACGAGGCCCGAAGGTGCGCCGCCGCCTCGGCGAGCTTGGTCGCCCAGGGCAAGAGGACGTGCTTTCGTACGAACGTGAACGGATCACGGCTCTCGGCGAGCGGATCCGAGGGGCCCCAGCCGTGGTGGAAATACAAGGATGCGCCGTGATCGATGAGCCAGATCGCGCGGTGCCAGGTCAAGAGGTTCGGGTTTTTCGGCGTGCGGTCGACGTTCGTGACGAACGAATCGAAGAGCACGAGGCGCGAGGCCAGGACGGGATCCGGCGTCGGGCCCGCGACGGGGTCGAAGGTGACGCTGCCCGGCAGGTAATCGAGCGCGAGGTTCAGGCCCACGCTCGCGTCGAGCAGGTCGCTGATCTCGCGGTGCCGCTCGGCGCGGCCGAGCGCGGCGTCGAGCGTGATGAGCACGAGCTCGGGGACGGAGAGCCCCGCGGCGCGCGCGAGTTCGCCCGCCACGAGCTCGGCGATGAGCGCCTTCGGCCCCTGGGCCGCGCCGCGGAGCTTGACGACGTAAAGCCCATCGTCGTTGGCCTCCACGAGCGCAGGCACGGACCCTCCCTCGCGCAGCGGGGTGACGTACCGGACAGCGTTGATGGTGCGCAGCATGCGCGGCGCAGTCTAGAGCATCGAACCGTTCGATGCTCTGCGAGATCGCGAAGCGAGCTCGCCTCGGGGGGTGAATCGACCGGGCTTTGCCCGGGCGAGAGGGGGACGCGAGGCGTCCCCCTCGGGACGAGAGCCCCGCGCCGCGAGAGAAAATTTTAGTTCTCCGGCGCCACCCAGGTCTGGCCGCTCTCGCACTCCGCCTTCGCCGCGGCCTCGTCCGGGTACTTGTCGTCGCCCTTGTAGTACCAGTTCGTCTGCCGGTGGCCGTCGATGTTGCTCGACTGGCAGCCCCCCCAGGCGTCCGAGAGGTCGCAGACGGCGCCCTCCTCGTACGACGCGCTCTTCGTCGTGGCCTCGAGCGTCGCGCAGACGCCCTGGAACGTGATCAGCGAGGGACCCTTGAAGTTGCGAATGTCGGTACACTGCGGTCGCTCGGGGCGAAGGTCACAGCGCGCCTGCTTCGTGCCGAGCGGCGCCTGATCGAGAAGGTCGCCACACGCGAGGATGCCGAGGATCGGGAGGAGAAAGAGAATCTTTCGCATCATTGCGCTATCGCACGTCGACGCCCCCGAGGGATAGGCCCCTCATGCCGGGGCACGGCCGGCCGGGCGCGCGCGGCGCTTCTGCCAGCACGCTGACGGTCGAGGAGGCGGCGAACCTCACGGCGTGGCGAAGCCGCTTTGCCGGCAGCGCGCTTTCCCCTTGGCGCACCCCACGCTAAGGAAGGCGAGGCCATGACGATCCGCGGCTTCACGATCGACGGTTTTCTCCTCGCGCTCATCGCCGTCGTGGCGCTCGCCATGGCGATGCCCGGGCCCGGCGCGACGGGCGGCATCCTGCACATGAACGAAGTCGCGGCCTACGGCGTCGCCGTGGTCTTTTTCCTCTACGGCCTGACACTCGCGCCGGAAAAGATGAAGGCCGGGATCAAGCACTGGCGGCTGCATCTCTGCGTGCAACTCTGCACCTTCGTGCTCTTCCCGGTGGTGGTGCTGCTCTTCGGCACGCCGCTGAAGAGCTTTTTGCCGCAGGAAATCTGGATCGGCTTTTTCTATACCGCCGCGCTCCCCTCGACGGTCTCCTCCTCGGTGGCGATGACGTCGCTCGCCCAGGGCAACGTGCCGGCCGCCATCTTCAATGCCACGCTGTCGAGCCTGATCGGGGTCTTCGCGACGCCGCTCTTGATGGCCTGGTTTCTCTCGACGAGCGGCGAGGCAATGCCGCTGCTGCCCGTGATCGGGAAGATCGTCCTGCTGGTGCTGCTGCCCATCGTCATCGGCCAGGTGGCGCGCCATGGGCTCGCCGCCTGGGCGCAGCGCAACGAAAAGCAGATCAAGCTCGCCGACCGGGCCATCATCCTCGCAATCGTCTACAACTCGTTCTCCGATTCAATGATGGAGGGGATCTGGCAGGGCCAGGACGCGCTGCGAATCGTGGAGATCCTGCTCGGCGTCCTCGCGCTCTTCGTCCTCATCTACGCGCTCATGATGATTCCCTGCCGTCTGCTCGGCTTCAACCGACCCGACACAGTCGCCTGTCTCTTCTGCGCCTCCAAAAAATCACTCGCCACCGGCGTGCCGCTCGCGCCCATCATTTTCGGCGCGAACCCAGCCCTCGGCCTGATCCTCGCGCCCATCATGCTCTACCACTTCTGTCAGCTCGTCATCGTCAGCGTCATCGCGAACCGTCAGGCACGTCTCGCCCTGGCAGAAGCCTGAGCGTTCTTTTGGAGGCGCGGAGCTGGGCCGTTGCCCCAGCACAAATGCTCAGCCCGAGGACCCCCCCATGGGGCCAGCACCAGGCGCGGAATGCCCTGCATCCCCGCAAGATCGTGATCGCTCCCCGCGAACGGCCTCCCGCCGCGCCGCAACCCGGTCCCCATCCGCGCGCCCACCGTCCTCAGGCATCGTGAACCGCCGCTCCCCGGGCGCGTCCTCCGCCCCGCAGCACCGCAGGCGGCCCTCCGCGCTCCCCCACACCCCATCAACAGCGCCGCACCTCGAAACCCCCACTCCAAAGACACCAACCTGCAGCGCCGCAAGTCTCCCCCCGCAAGGCCGTCCCCCGTCCGACAGCGCCGCAGGTCCCCAAGCGCACGCTGCGCCCCCATCCTGCGGCGCCAGAGGGGGCGGTCCCAGGGGCCAAGGACCGCCGCGCCGGGGCGCTGCCCCGGACCCCGCGGGGGCTGTCCGCCCCTCGACCCGGACCAGGCACAGCCTGGACCGGTGATGGAAGAACTGCGCTCCGCGCAGTTCTTCCAACGGGCCGGTGGCAAGACCATGGAGGTGGGTGCCAAGTCGGCAACGGAGACGCTGCCGGTTGAACCTGCAGCGCCGCGGCCTTGGTGGGCAGGGTCGTTTGCGGTCTTGACCCCGGCTGTTCGATGAACTGCGCGGAGCGCAGTTCATCGACCCCGAGTCCAGCGCTTGCGCTGGTCCGGGTCCAGGGGCGGACAGCCCCTGGTGGGGTCTGGGGCAAAGCCCCAGCTCCGCGCCCCCTGGAGAAAGGCTCTAGTTCCGGTGGGCGGCGTCTTCCTCGAAGATGCGCTCGAGCTCTGCGCCGTACTGCTTTGCTGATTCGACGAGGGCTTTTTCGTCGTGGCGGAGGACGAAGGCCCTGCGGACCTGCGCTTCGTCGTACTCGCCGAACCTGCGCACGGCTTCCCGCGCGTTGTCGGATGGGAGTCCGAGTGCTTCGAGTGTGATTCGGGCTGCGTCGAGGCTGCCCGCGAAGGTTTCCCGAATGATGTTCGTGACGCCCGCGTCGAGCAGCGCGTAGGCGTGTTGCCGATTGCGCGCACGCGCGACGATCGTGAGGTTCGGGAAATGGGACTGCACGACGTGGAGCGTGCGCATCGAAGCGTCCATGTCGTCGATGGCGAGCACGATGAGCCGCGCCCGCTCCGCGCCCGCCGCGCGGAGGAGGTCCACGCGGGAGGCGTCGCCGTAATAGATTTGGTTGCCATAACGGCGGACGAAATCGACGTGTGTCGGGCTCGCGTCGAGCGCGGTGAATGCGATGCGCTTCAGCCGCAGGACACGGCCGACGATCTGCCCGAAGCGGCCGAACCCGGCGATGATGACGCTGCTGCCCTCGTCGTAGATCTGATCGAAGGAGCGGCGATCTGCAGCGGCGAGATGCGCCGTGATGCGGTCGCGGGCGAGGAAGAGCAGCGGCGTCAAGGCCATGGAGAGGGTGACGACGACGACGAGCAGTTCGGTCGTCTCGGGCTTCAGGACCGTGGCGCTGCGGGCCACGCTGAAGATGACGAATGCGAACTCGCCGCCCTGCGAGATCGACGCCCCGAGGCTCGCGGCTCCGCGCCCGCTGAGCTTTGCGGCGCGGCCGAGTGCGTAGAGGACGGTCATCTTCACCACGACGAGCGCGAGGACGAGGCCGATCACGACGAGCGGCCGGTCCTTGAGTAGGCGCAGGTTCGCGGACATCCCGACGGCCATGAAAAACAGGCCGAGGAGCAGGCCCTTGAACGGCTCGATGTCGGCTTCGAGCTCGTGCCGGTACTCCGAGTCGGCGAGGAGAACGCCGGCGATGAACGCGCCGAGCGCCATCGAGAGCCCGACGCGCGCCATGACGAGCGCCGTGCCGATGACGACCAGGAGCGCGGTGGCCGTGGAGAGCTCATGGCTCCGGGCCTCGGCGATGAACCGGAACGCCGGGCGCAGGAGAAACCGGCCCGCGACGATGAGCCCCGCGATTACGCCCACGATGACGAGGCCGTTCGTGAGGGGGCTGCCGGTCTTGGCCGCAGGCGTCGGGCCGAGCAGCGGGACGAGCGCGAGGACGGGGATGGCCGCGACGTCCTGGAAGAGCAGGATCCCGAATGCGCTGCGCCCGTGTGGCGTGCCGAGCTCGTTTTTCTCGCCGAGGATCTGCGTGGCGAAGGCCGTCGAGGACATGGAGACGCCCACGCCGGCGACGACGGCCGCGGGCAGGGGCGCGCCGAGCAGCAGGCCGATCCCGGTGATCACGGCTGTCGTGGCTGCGACCTGGGCGCCGCCCAGGCCGAAGACGGTGCCTCGCATGGTCCAGAGGCGGCTCGGCTGGAGCTCGAGCCCGATCAGGAACAGGAGGAAGACGACGCCGAGCTCGGCGAAATGAAGGGTCTGGTCGACGTCGTGGATGAGCCCGAGGCCCGAGGGACCGATCAGCGCGCCGGCTGCGAGGTAGCCGAGCACGGTGCCGAGCCCGATGCGCTTGAAGAGAGCGACGGCGACGACGGCCGCGACGAGGAAAATGGCGGATTGGGTCAGCATTGCGGGGAAATCGAGGAAGGGGGACGGGGGTGAGCGAACAACCTGGCCGGGACCATCAGGGAAGCGCCGCGACGCCGACGATCGCCTGCGAGACGTCGGCCCATTTCGTCGACGAGGGTTCGATCATGTCGAAATGATCTCCGCCCTCGACGACCTTCAGGGTGATGTTTTTCTCGCCGGCGACCTTCGCGGCGTCCTGGTAATGGGAGCTCGTCACGAGGGGGACGATGCTGTCGTCCGCCCCGTGCACGAGGATCTGGCGCACGCCGAGCGGCAAGAGCGCCCGCGGCGAGGCCTCGGCGTACCGCGCGGGGACGTCGCTCGGGCTGCCCCCGAGGAGCTTTGCGGCTGCGCCGCCGCAGACGCCGAGGTCGACGGATTCGGCGAGATCGAGGATGCCCGCGAGGGCGACGACGCCGGCGACGGGGAGCGGATCGGCGCCGCGGAGAGGATTTTCCATGGCGAGCCTCGGGCGCGCGGCGACCCATACGGCGAGGTGGCCGCCCGCGGAATGGCCCACCGTGTACACCTTCGTCGTGTCGAGGTGGTGCGTCGGGGCGAGCTCCCGGAGCGCGTCGACGGCGAGGCCCACGTCCGTGAGCGTGCCCGGATACCCGCCGCCGGCATGGCCGAGGCGGCGGTATTCGACGTTCCAGGTGGCGAAACCTGCCTTCGTGAGGGATTCGCTCATCCCGTCCATGAGGTCCTTGCCATACCCGCTGGACCAGCAGCCGCCGTGGAGGATCACCATCACGGGGTGCGGCCCTTCGCCATTCGGGAGGCGGAGATCGCCGATCTGCGAGGGATCCGGGCCGTAGGAGAGGCGCGCGGGCCCCGTCGGCGGCCCCCCGGCGCCGGACGAGGCCGCGGGCTCCGGGGGTTTGCTGGCCTCGGGGCCCGCGCATCCGGCGAGCAGGACGAGGGACACCACGAGGCCGACGCGGCGACGGGCATCACGCAGACAGGGGCGCGGCGAGCGCATGGGGTCCGTTGTACCAGAACGGGCAGGCGGCGCGCAGCTCAGGGAAGGGGACAGAGCGTCGTTTCCTCGTCGGGACGCGCGTCCCGGACCACATTTCCCGCGGCATCGAGGATCCGCAGCGGTCCCTCGGGGCCCCGCTCCGCGAGGGGGTGATTCTGCGCATCGTAAAGGATCGTGCGTTGTCCGCGGATTTCCTTCAGGTTGCCATTCGTGCAATAGAAAAACTCTTTCGCCCCGAGGCCCTGCTCGTCGTGGACCAGCGCGGAGCGGACCGCGCCTTTGCCGTCGACGCGGCGCACCCATCGCCCGACGCGCCGGCCACGCTCGTATCGGCCGGAGAGCTCGATCCACCGGTCGCCGTCGCGCTCCCACGTGGCAGCGGGGCCGTCGAGGTGCAGGTGATCGATGCGGAAGCTGTCGCAATGCGCGGCGTCTGCGCAAATCTGGAATGCGCCGCTCGCCCAGCCGCCCTCGTAGTGCCCGGACCAGCGCAAGGCCCCCGTCGCCGCGTCCTTCACCGTCCAGTCCCCGTCCATTGCTCCGTTCTTGCAGGCGCCGGAGACATGGTCGCCGCCGGCGAGGCGCTCGCAATGGCCGTCGGATACGCGGTGGCAGAGGTTTTCCTGGCCGAGCACGTGCGCGGGCACGAGCGTGGTCTCCACGGCGGGCGGCGAAGGCGTCACGGCCGCGCATTCGCGGGGAAACACGCGGGTGAGGGGATCGAGGAGCCTGCGCCCCTCGAAGACGACGAGGGCGACGAGCATGGCGGCCGTGAGGAGGCGCAAGGCGATGCGAAGGCGTTTGTCTTTCATCGGGTGAGCGCGTCCCGGCAAAGCCTGTCGACGCGGGCGAGCAGCGTGGGGAGCCGGTGGGGGCCGTGCATCGATTGGATCCACGCCGCCGCCTCGTCCGGCGTCGCGCCCGCGGCCGTCACGTGGAGCGGTTTTTCACTTTTGCCGCGCTTCACCGGGACGGAAGGCGCGTCGCCGTGGAACGCGGTCTTCGCGACGCCGACGACCACGACCCGCCCGCCGAGCGCCTCGAAGAGCCGCGCCCCGAGCCCCGGCCGCCCGTCCGCCGAGAGCCACACGTACCCGTCCACGACCACGACCTCGGGCAGCGGGTCGACCTTGCGCAGCAAGTCGAGGAGCGGCGGCAGCTCGCGCCGGTAGAACGCGCCGGGCTCGTAAGGCGCGACTTCGTCGATGCGGGCCGTCAGCTCGTTTGCGACGGCCGCGTCGTCCCAGCGGCGGAAAAGCAGGCCGGCGGCGACGGCGAAGCTGTCGTCGGGAGCGTAGGCGACGTCGACGCAGGCGAGCATGCGGCGAAGGGTAACCGGTTTTCAGCGCGGTGGACGAGCGCCTTCGTGCCGCACCGCTGCGGTAACTTTGCGTTGTGGTGCCGCTCTGAACTTGGCATCATCTTGCGATGGGGAACCTGCCGCCTGGGCCGCGCACCAGCATCACGAGCCTCGTTCGATACATGCGTGATCCGATCGGCTGCATGCAGCCGCTCACGCAGAAGTACGGCGATCCGTTCTGCTTCCCGGGCAAACCCCCGCTCGTCATGACGGGCGATCCCGCCGGGATCAAGGCCATCTACACGGCCGATCCGGACACCTTCGAGCCTCTCAATCAGGACCTCGGCGTCTTCATCGGGCCCCGCTCGCTCATCCTCGCCAGCGGCGCCCCGCACAAGCGGGCGCGCAAGCTCATGATGCCCCCGTTCCACGGCGCCCGCATGCGCGCCTATGGCGAGCAGATGGTGCGCCTCGCCGAGGAGCGCGCCGCCGGCTTCCAGAATGGACAAACCGTCACGATGTCCGACGTCCTGCAGGAGCTCTCGCTCGCCGTCATCCTGCAGGTCGTCTTTGGCGTCACCGAGCGCGCCGGCATGGACGCGCTGGCCAAGCTCTTGCTCGAGACCACGAATGGCATCTCGCCGCTGATCGCGCTTTTCCCCGCGCTGCGCCGCGAATTCGGGGGCGTCGGCCCCTACGCGCGGTTCCTGGAGCGCCGCCGCCGCCTCCACGCCGCGCTCGACGAGCTCATTGAAAAAGGCCGCGCCACGGGGCCGCGCGAGGACATCCTGAGCCTCTTGCTCGCCGCGCGCACCGAGGACGGCGAGCCGATGGACGACGACGAGATCCGCGATCAGCTCATCCTCCTCGTCTTCGCCGGGCACGAGACCACCGCGATCGCCATCGCCTGGGCCCTCTATGCGCTGCACCGACCCGAAAACGCCGCCGCGCTCGGGCGCCTGCGTGAAGAGCTCGTGTCCCTCGGGCCCGATCCCGAACCAGAAAAAATTGGAAAACTCCCGTACCTCGAGGCCGTGTGCAACGAAACGCTCCGCCGCTTCCCGCTCGCGCCTGCGCCGGCCCCGCGCAAGCTCCTCCGGCCCCTCGATTTGATGGGGTACAACCTGCCGGCCGGCACGGGCGTGGTCGCGGCGATCTCGGTCGCCCATTTCCGCGAGGACGTCTACCCGGAGCCGATGCGGTTTTCGCCCGAGCGTTTCCTCGACCGCTCGTATTCGCCGTTCGAGTTCCTTCCGTACGGCGGCGGCGCGCGGCGATGCCTCGGCGCGGCGATGGCGAGCTACGAGATGAAGCTCGTGCTCGGGACGTGGCTCAAGCGCCATCGATTGCGGCTCGCGTCGCTCAAGCCCGACAACGGCGCCGTGCGCGCGGCCAATGCAGGGCCGGCAAGCGGGGTGCGGATGATCGTCGAGGGTCCGCTCGGCTGAAGGCGACTCGAGCGCGCGCCGCTCGTCAGAACGGATCAAACGCGTCGTAATGGCGGACGCGGGCGATCTTGCCCTCCCGCACGTCGAAGAAGAAGGCGCACGCCGCGCGCATCGTCGCGCCTTTCGCGAGCGAGCCGAGCGGAAGGGCGAGCACGCCGGTCCACTCGATCTCCAGCACGGCCTGCGCCGCGTCCCCGAACGCGCGGAACACCCGATATCGCTGCTCCGCGAAGATCGTCTTTCCCCGCTCGACCCCCGCCCGCATCGCCGCGAGGTCGCGCCGCGCGCCCGAGGCGAAAATGCGGTTCGGCAGTTCCTCCTCCTGCACGTCCTCGGTCACGAGCCCCTGGATGTCGCCGCCGGACTGGACCCGCTCCACGAAAGCGAGGGCGAGATCGACGGCAGGTGAAACGTTCTGCGCTTCGTTCATGGTACACAACCTGTTTTGCACAACCTAGGTTGTCAACCATATCCTCTGCGCATGACGAAGGCTGCTCCTGTGGACCCCTCGGACCTCGACGTCGGCTCGCTCGCGCTCTTCGTCGGGTATACGCTCAGCGCGGAGGTCCTCGGCGAGCTCCGCGCGGCCGGGCATCCGGACCTCCGGATGTCGCACGGGCTCGTGTTCCAGCACCTGCTCGCCCTGGACCGCACCATCAGCGAGCTCGCGAAGCTGCTCGGCGTCACGCAGCAAGCGGCGTCGAAGTCCGCCGCCGAGCTCGAATCCCTCGGCTACCTGACGCGCGTCGCAGATCCCGCAGACGCGCGGGTGCGCCGGCTCAGGCTCAGCGCGCGCGCGCACGACGCCATCACCTGTGCACGCGCCGCCCGCGCGCGGATCGATCGCACCCTCGCGAAACAGCTTGGCAAGGAGCGCCTCGCGAGCACCCGTCAGGCGCTCGCCGAGATCCTGGAGCTCTTCGGCGGCGCCGACGCCGTCCGCGCCCGCCGCGTCCGACCACCGGAGTAGGATGCGGCCCGCGCTCGCCTCCGCCTCACTCCGTCGGCGTGTTCGGCCTTGGCGGCCTGGGCCCACGCGGAGGACGCGTCCGTCGCGGCAGCTTTCGCTCTTCCGGCGCGAGGTTCGCGTCACGGACGCGCTGCATCAGCGTGCGAAAGACACGCGAGAGGCCCGCCTCGATCTCCGGATTCTCCCCGCAGAGCGTGAGCGCGGCCACGACGGATTCGAGCGTCGAGACGTACTCGCGCCGCGGCTCGGCGCGCAGTCGGCCGTAGATCGAAGGTTTCGTCGGCCGCAGGTTCATGCGGTTCAGCTTGTTCAACCAGGGATTGCGCCACCACAAGGTCTTCGCCTTCGACCAGGTCCCGTCGAGCACGAGGATCCCTTCGAGCGCCTGGGGATCGAGGGGCGCGCCGCGCCTCGTGGTGACGTCGCTCTGCGCCTCGCTGTCGGGGAAGAGGACCGCCCACTTGTGCGGATCGACGTCCTCCTCGCCGAGCGCGTGACCGAGGTTGCGCCAGCTCAAGCCCACGACGAGCTGCGCCCGCGGCAAGCTCGCCAGCACGATCTGCGCCGAGCCGAGCAGCGCATCCTGCTCTTGCGGGTGCTGGAGGATCAGCACGCGGCGGTCCGTCGGGTACGAGACGATACGGTCGCACACGCAGGCGACGGTCGGGCGGCGGCAAGTGTCACAGGCGGGGAGCACGGCGTGACGTTACCACGCCGAGGGGGCAGGGGACCGCGATCTGCGATCAGCGCGTCGCGGCCTCGCAGACGGTCACCTCGGGGACGAACACCGAGAGCACCTCCCCGCAGCGACAAGGCAGATAGACCTTCCCGACGAACGAGCTCAGGTCGCGCCGGGACTCGAGCTCGTCGCCGTCGGGGAGGTTCACGACGAGCGCGCGTTTCCGGAAGGTGACGGCGAGCCCATCGGCCTCGTGCTTGCCGGCGAAGGACTTGTGGTCGAAGGCGCCGAGCAGCGCGAAGAGCCCATCGTCGCGCAGCGTCGCTCGTGTGGGCGAGCGAAAGCCACGCGAGACCTGGAGCACCGGATCGGGCTGGGGCACGTCCCCTTCGAGCGGGAGCCGTTCGATCTGGGTCAGCTCTCGATTGCCGAACCAGTGAATGCCGCGCCGCCCGTAGAGCTGGAAGAAGTAGGGAATGTCGCCGCGGGCGAGCTGCGCCTTCTCCGCGTCGAGCAGCGGCGGCCAGAGCGATTCGGGGCGGGCGCGCACGTACTCTTCGGTCCCGCGCAGGCATACCCGAATGGGCATCTCCCCGAGCTCCGGGAGGCTCGCGAACACGCCGGCCATCGCGCGCGCGTGCCGCTCGAGAAAGACGAACGTGCTGCGGTAGGCGCTCGCCATCGCGACCAGATCCGCCGGGTCGATCGGCTTGCCGAGATAGGGCAGGACGCGACGAACCCCGGCGGCGTGGCGACAGATCGCCGCGTACTCGGGATCGGCGTCCGGCAGGAGCTTCGTCTCGGTCGGGAGCGACAGGTCGGCGAGGATCATCTCGACGTCGAGCGGCGTGAACACCACGCGGCCGCGCCCATCGACGCCGAGCACGAGGTTTTCCCAGTGCAGATCGGCGACCCCGAGGAAGCTCCACAGCGCGAGCGATCGGCCCACGATACGCGCGAGCTCACGCCTCTCGGCGGCGCTCGAAGGCGCGGGCAGCGGCTCCAGCGTGACGGCCTCCACCTCGCCGCCGTCCCGCGCTCGCGGAGAAAAGAACTTCAGATCGGGGAGAAAGCCGAACGCGTCGGCGCCGAGCCCCTCTCGCTCGGCGGTCTCGTCGAGGAAGCGCCGGAGCGGGCTCTCCGCCGCGAGCAGGAGCCACTCCCAGAAGACCGTGCGGGGCTTGACGATGCGGCCGTCGCGCCGCGCGACGCGGCGCCCGAAGTTGTGCGCGTCGCCGAGGTGGGTGCGTGCGTCGGCCATCGGGGGGCGATTTTACACAGAAGTTGTTGGACGGCACGAAACCGGGCGCGCTCGGCCTCACGGGGTGCGTCTCTTTGTTGGGGCAAATCGCAGGGAGCTCCGAGAGCGAAACGAGCAACGCGGCGAGCGAAGCGTCGAAGGAGGCCCCCGCCGCGCCGGGGAGCAGCGACTACGTCGATCCCGGCGCCTGGGAGGGCCCGCTCCACCAGAAATACGCGGGCCAGGTCGTCTTCTCGTCGAAGCCCATCCCCAAGGACGGCGCCGACGACAGCAGCATGTACAAGGAGTACACGCTCGGCGATCCGCTCTATGCGCGCTTCTGGTCGAAGGAGTCGCCGCACAACTTGATGCCCAAGTGCGACGAGCCCCGCCACTCCTTGCGGGTCGACGTGAACGGCGCGTACGCCGGCAAGCCGGCGTCGTACATCCCCTCCTTCAACGTCGTCGAGTACACCGACAACAAAACGCGGACCATGGCGAGCCTCACGGGCGACGCCGAGGTGCCCTTCACGAAGCAAGCTCGCGCCGGAGATCGTGAAGCTCGTCGACGACCAGCGCGACTGGGACAACGAGATCGTGCTCGGCGCCCGCGTGATCTCGGCGCAATGGGGGCCGGTCCGGAACAAGATCACGGGCGTGCTTACGCACCACATCCTCGAAACGGCGGTCGTGGTGCGGCTGAAGAAGGAGACCGACGAGAACGCGTGCCGCGTCTTCCCCATCGCGGTCACGCGGGACGCGGCCGGTGGCGCGATCCGCTGGGGCGGCAACGGCTCCGGCATCCCGTTCCCCTGCGTGAACGCCCCCAAGTGATCCGGAAGGCAAACCCCGCTGCGGGTTTGCGTCAAAGGGCGGAAGAGCGAGCGGCGCGGCCGAGGCCGGTCATGGACGCGACGGTCTCGACGAGGTGCTCCTCGACGGCCGCGAGGGTCTCGTGCTCGGGCGCCCCGGTCGTGCCGGCGATCGCGGCGAGCTCGTGGGTCGGCGCGAGGCTGTACCGAACGACGAGGTAAATGCTGCTCTGCACGGTGAGGCGCAGCGCGCGCGGCGAGGTTTTGGTGAGCGCCGCGAGCACGAGCGAGCTCTGCTCCAGAAACGGGAGCAAGCTGCCGAGCAACGTGTCCTCGTCGAGGTGGCCTTTCTCCAGAAACGAGCGCTGGATCAGCATCACAGCGTCGCGGTGCTCGCGCGTGAAGCGGAAGCCCGTACGCACGGCACGATGGAGGAGTTCCTCCGGCGTGGCCGGGCGCTCGGCGAGGTCCGCGGTGAGCGCCTCGCCCAGCGTGTCGAGTTCGCGGAGCATGCCGCGCACCACGGCGTGGTAGAGCTGCTCCTTCCCCCCGAAATAATGGCTGACCAGGCTCTGGCTCAGCCCTGCGAAGGCCGCGATGTCGCGGAGGCTGGCGCCGTTGATGCCGTGGACCGCGAAGAGCCGCCCCGCCGCCTCGAGGATGCGTCTCTTCGTGGTCTCGGAATCAGCCTTGACGGGACGGGCCACGGGGAAAAGGCATCGCGGCACGGGCGCGCGCCGTCAAGCGTTCCGTGCAGGGAGGCGCGAAATCATCCTGGGTGGGGCACGACGAGCACGCAGGTGATGTTGTCTGCTGCGTCGTGATGGATCGCCCGGCCGAGGAGGCCCTGCACGGCGGCGTCGAGGTCGGGATTCGCGCGAATCACCGCGGCCATTTCGTCGGGCGGAACGAAGTCGTGGAGCCCGTCGGTCGACAGCAGATAGACGTCGCGCGGGCGGGCGGCGAACGTCTGGACCTCGAACACGACATCTTCCTGCATGCCGACGGCGCGGACGAGGATCTTGGCGAAGGTTTCGGGGGGCACGTCGGTGGGAAGCGAGATCCCGAGGCAATGGGCGTCGGCGAGGAGCGAGTGATCCTCCGTGAGCTGCTCCAGGCCCTCGCCGACGAGCCGATACACACGGCTGTCTCCGACGTGGGTCACGTGGACGCCTTCCGCGTCGAGCGCGAGGGCCACGAGGGTGCATGCGCCGTTGGAGAGCCATCGCTCGGTGGACGTGCGCTCGAGGACCCGGCGGTTCGCGAGACGTACCGCCTCGGCGAGGCGGTGGGCCCCCGCGTGTGCGTCGCGTGTCGCCTCGAAATGCTCCCGCATCACGTCGACGGCGATCTTCGCCACGACCTCGCCCGACCCGGACGCGCCGCTCATCCCGTCGACCACGACGAAGAGGCCGAGGTCGGGGAAGACGCCGAATCGATCCTCATTTCGCTCGCGATGGCGGCTCGTGTCGGTCGTGCCGGCGGCGAGGGGAGAGACGTCGAGCGAGCCCATGCCAAGATTCTATACGGCACGAGCGTGCTGTAGTAGAGGCGCGCCCACGATGAATCTCTCCAAGACCGTTTCCTCCTCGCTCCTCTTCGCCGTGGTCGTCCTCGGCGCCGCTTGCGGCGGCGCGACGCCCGCCCCCGAGGCGCCCGCGGAGGCGCCGGCGACCCCGCCCCCCGCCGCGGAGCCCGCCCCGGCGGCCACGCCGGCGCCCGCCGCGGAGCCGAGCGCCGCCCCCCAGGCGCCCGCTGCCGACGCCGCGAAGCCCGCGGCCGACGTCCCCACGCCGCTCACCAAGCCGGCCTCGACCCACCAGATCGCCGGCAAGAGCCTGAGCGAAATCGAGCAGCCCGATCTGCGCGAGGCCTTCAAGGCGAGCCCGTGGAAGACGGTCGACGGCACGAACACCTTCTTCGTCGAGGGCGTGTACGAGTCGCACTCGTTCGACGTCGCGAATGGCAAAAAGAAGGCGCGCGTGCGTCTGGTGCGGCCCACCAAGAAGCCGGAAAAGTCGCCCATCGCGAACCTCACGCCGCGCTCGCTCATCGACGGCGAAGCGGCGAAGGAGCACGGGATGGACGAGTTCAAGGGCGCCGCCATCGGCGTGTTCGTCGACGAGCCGGCCGACGTGATCCTCGCCATCGCGCTGGAGAAGGGCACCGAGGCGGAGGCCAAAGCGGCCCTCGCGACGGTGCTCCCGGCGGCCGGCAAGGCGAAGAAGTAGATCGCGACATCATCCATGGCGCGGGTGTCCCGCCCTGTGCCGCGGAGATACGGTTCCCTGTCCGCGTGACGCGGACCGCCCACACCCGGTTCGGGTTTGGCGGGCGCATCCCTTCGATTCCTCCTTTCACGAACGTGCCACGGGCGCCACACCACGCGCTCACGGACGTGTCGCGCCCGACATTACGCGCGGTAGCTCGTTTCGCACCCGCCTCATGGCTCGCCACCCATGCTTCGCAGGCGCAGCGGGCATGTGGATTGCCAGGGCAATACGAACAAGGAGCTTCCCATGAAAACGCGATTGCCGGAAATGTGCTTTGGTATCAGCGCTGCCTTCCTGCTCTGCGCCACGCCGGCCGCCGCGCAGGATACCGTGGATGCGGACGCCGCGAAGGCAGGCAACGTGCCGTCTCGCGACGTCGCAGTGGGCGCCTACACGGGCATCTTCGAGGGCTACAATCGCGGCGGGATGCTCGGTATCCAGGCGCGGTATCGGCTGGGGTTGTTCGAGGCCGGTGGGTTTGCCGAAGTCGGCACCGAGGCCTTCACGTACTACGCCGGTTTCGGGGCAACGGCGGGGCTCGCGTGGCGCACGTCCTTCGGCCTGCGCCTCGTCGCGTGCGGCGCACTCGGGATCCACGCCTATGAGAACGTGGGGGCCCGCTTCTTGAGCGCCGATCCGGGGGCCGACGGGTCCACGCCTTTCGCGGGCGCGCGCGTCGGCGCGAGCTACATCTTCGGCCGCCGCAGCCAGAATCACGTCGAGCTCGGGCTGATGGGGTCTTACGATGGGGATCTCACGCGCTCGACGGTCACGACGTATTACATGCAAGAGGACTGGCTCGACGGCACTCCCCGGGCAATGACGTCCACCCACACGATCGGCACCCACCGATTCGGCGCGCTCGTCACGGTCGGCTGGACGCGCGACTTGCTTTGACCTCGGCGGGGCACTTTGCTGCGAGCGCGTGCGCGGCGTCGCTGCGATCGACCTCGGCCACGCGGGAAAGCGTGTTGTCGGGCTCGCGCCAGTACAGGCGCTCGGGCCAATCGCTGGGCGGCGAGAGCTGCGCCACGTCGAAGCAATGGACGTGCACGCCGCCGTCGCCCGCGCTCGCGAGGCCGGCGTTCACGACGACGCGGCCCTCGTCGAGCGTGGGCGGGTAGGGGACGAGCACCACGCCCGGCGGGTCGCGGACCGTCATCACGAGGGTATCGCCGACGACGAAGAAACGCGCTTCGCGGTCGGCGCGGGCCGAGGCGTAGCCGATCATCGACGACGTCGTCGGGCTGCATGCGCCGATCCCGAGGGCGGCGAGGACGAGCGATAGGCGGAGAGTGCGTGCCATCCCCGGGAGCCTTACATGCGATGGGACCCGGACGCGAGGTTTTTGCGACGTCCAGCGCTCCATGGGCATGCCCCGACGCGCACGAATGCCGGCGTGAGCACTTCGATGAGCCTATTGCATATTCGTTCGAATCTTGCAACGTCCCGTAGGCCCCGGCGTTGCAGCTTTGCGTGCCCTTTGCAGCATGCCGCGCCGGCGCCTCACCTGATCACGCGAAAGGGTCCAGGCAGAGGTCGTGCTCGACGAGGGGCGCCTCTGTGGGGCGCTCCTGAAGAATCGATTGCCGTTACGAGCGATGTACCATTTGTCTCGCCACCACGAATTCCGGGACGATGTAATAACACACCGCCCCAACCGCTACGAACCTGGTGGGGCAGCACTAAGGCCACACACTTTCTACTGGACAGGGCCTCCTCGCCTATGCGATAGGGCCTCGACATCATTCAGGAGGCACTCGTGGATCAGATCATTCACGATCGAAGCTGTGTGCTGATGGGTGTCGATACGCTGCTGCTCGAGTTCGGCAAGCGGTTGCTGGCACGTGGCTGGACCATTCGCAGCGTCATCACCCCCGAGCCGAGGCTGCTGCGACAGGCTCGAGAACACGGGCTCACCGTCCACGAGAATCCGGAGGCCATGGCCGGGGCGGCGCCATTTGGCTGGTTGTTCAGCATCGTCGATCCCGCCGTGCTTTCCCCTGAAACGCTGGCGCTTCCCAAGCAGGGGGCCATCAACTTCCACGACAGCCCTTTGCCACGTTATGCCGGGGCCCATGCTACCGCTTGGGCGCTGATGGATCGCGTCGAGGAGCACGGCGTCACCTGGCATTCCATGAGCGCCGATATCGGCGCCAGTGAGATCCTCGTGCAGCGGCGTTTTGGCATCAGGCAGCAGGAGACCTCTCACACCCTGAATCTACGTTGCTTCGAGGAAGCGCTGGCCGGCTTCGACCTCCTCCTCGACGCGATCGAGCGCAATGCGCTCGATCCTCGCCCGCAGAAGGGGGAAGGCAGCCATTACGGCGAATACCGGCGGCCTGCCGCCGCATGCATCCTGGACTGGAAGCGCCCAGCGGTCGAACTCGAAGCGATGGTCCGCGCCCTCGACTTCGGCCCCTATCATCCGAACGCGCTCGGCTCACCCATGCTCGTGTTGGGCGGCCAAGTCGTGGTCGTTGCCCGCGCCCACGCCGTCTCCGGCGCTGCGGAGGGCTCCCCAGGTCAGATCACCGGCATCCGCGAGGATTCCATCACCCTTGCGACCGGCGAAGGCCAGCTCGTCATCGAGGGGCTCGCCACTCGTAATGGGGAGGCGCTGTCCATCAGCGATGCGATCGACAAGCTCGGCCTGGTCCTCGGCATGTGTTGCGACAACCTCGCCCCCGAGACCGCGCGACGGCTCGATGAGCTGAATGAAGTCATGGCCCGCTCGGAGCCATTCTGGGCGAACCGACTCGTCGCGCTCGTGCGTCCGGAGCTCCCTCATCTTCGGATCGCCACCCCCAGCGGGGTCACCAACCGGAGTGAAGTGGGCATCCCCGAAGCTTTCTGCCAGAGCTTCGCCGACGCACTCGGGAATGCGCTCTTCGCCGCGATTGCCGCCTTCTTCAGCGTGCTCTGTGATTGCGACCATTATCACCTCGCGCTTCAGGATACCGATTTGCGCCAGCAGACCTGCGGGCTCGAGGCCTGGGTTTCGAGCCACGTGCCCGTGGAGATCGTCCTCGGCGAGGGCAGCTTCCTCGACCTCGTAGCTACGCTGAACGAAGAACGCCACCGCCTGCGCACGCGCGGCACCTGGCTTCATGATGCCATGGGACGCCACCCCATGTTGCGCGGCCGCCCCGAACTCGTCGGGCGCGCTCTCCCCATCGGTGTCGAGCAATGGAATGGCCCGGATGACGGGCCTCTCGCAGCCGGTAGTGCCCTGACCGTGGCCATGGATCTTGGCAATCGCACCTGCGTGCTCGGCTACGACACCACCCGATTCGACCCTGAGCACATTACCGACCTGCAGCAGCGCCTCACCCGCTTCCTCGAGCGCATCGCGCGCGCCCCTGACGCGCCGCTGGTCTCGTTCGATCTGCTGTCCGATGCGGAACGGCAGTTGCTGCTGTATACCTGGAATGATACCGCCGCCAGCCATCGCGCGGATACGTCCATCTACCACTTGTTCAGCGAGCAGGCGGCCCGGACGCCCATCGCCATCGCCGTCGCCGACAAGGACACCGAGATCAGCTACGCCGAGCTCGAGCACCGCTCGAACCAGCTCGCCGAGCACCTGCGCGCCAAAGGCGTGGAGCGGGAGGATCGCGTCGGCGTCTGCATGGAGCGTGGTGTCGATGTGGTCGTGACCTTGCTCGGCGTGCTCAAGACCGGCGGCGCCTACGTGCCCATCGATCCCCGCTCGCCGAAGCAGCGGACCCACTTCTTCCTCGAGGACGCCCGCGTAAAAGTCCTGCTGACACAGGCGCATCTCGTCCCCCAACTGCCGCCCCACGAAGCCGAGCTCGTCTGCATCGATACCGAGTGGCCTACCATTGCGCAATTATCCACAGAAGCCCCCGCCGCCGATCCACGTCCAGAGAGCCTGGCCTGTGTGATCTACACGTCGGGGTCCACGGGCCGACCCAATGGGGTCATGGTCGAGCATCGCAATCTGCTGAATCTCTTCTTCGCGATGGATCGCTCGATCGAGCATGACCCACCCGGGAACTCGTTGGCTGTCGCCAACCTCTCCTTTGACGCTAGCATATTGGAAATTTTTTGGCCTCTGACGCATGGCCTCAGGGTCACCCTCGTCGATGACGCCATGTCCCTCCTGCAGCCCGCTCAAGTCGAGCGCTGCTTGGCTCCGCATCATGCCGTTACACACATGCTCGGGATACCCTCCCTCCTGCGGATCTTGTGTGCAGATGCAAATGCGCGCAGGATCCTCGGCTCGCTCGAGCAGTTGTGGGTCGGCGGCGAGGCATTTTCCCGTGCTCTGGCCCAGGAGCTAAGCGCGCTCTGTACAGGCCGCGTCACCAATCTTTATGGCCCTACCGAGACCACGGTGGGCGTCACGATGCACGACGTCATCGGCGTACCCGAGAGCATCCCCATTGGCCGTCCGATATCGAATACTCGCTGCTATGTCCTCGATCGCCACCGCCGCCCCGTTCCGGTGGGGGTGCCTGGCGAGCTGTACATTGGCGGAGCCAGCGTCTCCCGCGGCTACCACGACCGCCGAGATCTGACTGCAGAACGGTTCCTGGACGATCCCTTTCGAGCGGGCGAGCGGATCTATCGCACGGGGGACAAGGTCCGCCATCGCCCCGATGGCGCGCTCGATTTCCTTGGCCGCATCGACCATCAGGTCAAGCTGCGCGGAAATCGAATCGAGCTCGAAGAGGTCGAGCGCGCTCTCGAGCGACACGCCATCGTACAAGAAGCGGCGGCCTCGATCCGCGAGATTGCCGGGGACCCCCATCTCGTAGCTTGGGTCACGGCGGCGCCTGGCCATAACCCTGATCCTGTCGAGCTACGCCGCGTGCTTCGCGAGCATCTGCCGCCGATCATGGTGCCAAGCCAGATTGTCGTGCTCGAAGCCATGCCACTCACGCCGAACGGCAAGATAGACCGTAAGAACTTGCCAACCCCGGCACATGTCGGAGGCCCAGGGCAGGCCTATGTGGCACCCAGCGATGAGCTACAAAGCAAGCTCGCCGTGTTATGGGCCGATATCCTCGGAATCGACAGGGTGGGGGTCGAGGATAGCTTCTTCGACTTGGGGGGAGACTCGCTCAAGGCCATTCGATTGGCACGCCACATCGGTGAAGCGTTCGGGATCGACCTCTCGACTTCGACCTTGCTCATGGCACCCACCATCGAGAAATTGGCGCCCAGGATCGCAGCGTCTCCGAAGAGACGCGACCAGAGGAAGCCACCGCCGCTGCTTCCACGTCCAGCCGCCCGCCATGAACCCTTCGCCCTGATGCCGATACAGAAAGCCTACTGGGTCGGGCGGCAACCGATATTCCCTCTCGGTGGTGTGGGCTGCCAGGCGTACGTAGAGCTCGACGTGAAGCCTTTGGATCCAGAACGCCTCGATCGCGCCGTCAACGCGCTCATTGGCCGACATGAAATGCTTCGCGTCGTGTTTCAAGAGGACGGATTGCAGCGGATCATGGCCGAGGTACCAGCGTACACCTGTCCGCGGCTCGACCTACGGAAGCTGAGCCGGGAACAAGCCGAGGAGCAGTCGCTCCGGCTGCGGGAGCGCCTTTGCGGCCGCCCCTTCGAGCTCGATCGATGGCCTCATTTCGCCATTCATCTGACACACCTGCCAGACGCGCGGGATCGCATTCATTTCAGCGTAGACTCGATCATCGCGGACGGCCATCGCATCCAGATTCTCTTTCGCGATCTCGTTCGCATCTACGCTGGACGAGATCTCCCCCCGCTCGAGGTGAGCTTCCGAGACTATTCGCAATGGTATCAAACCTTGCCGGCAGAGGGGGACCGCGGGTACTGGCGCGCTCGCCTCCAGGATCTACCGCCTGCTCCGGCATTGCCCTACACGAGACCTCTGGCAGGAGTGATCTCGCAACGATATCGAGCGGGAATGCGGGTCGTCGACGAAGTTCGTTGGTCATCGCTCAAGCAGCGATGTGCCCACCATGGAGTCACGCCCTCTGCATTGGCCCTGGCGGTCTTCGTCGAAGCCTTGGGCGCCTGGTCTCAGAGCCCGAGATTCACCATCAACGTGCCTTTCGACGCACCTCTCCCGATACATCCACAAATCAACGACACCATCGGCAACTATGCCGCGGTCTCGCTCATTCCGATTGATTTATCCGTCGATCTGTCGTTGCAGGAGCGCGCCCGAAACCTTCAGCTCCAGATCGCCGAAGATCAGGCGCATGGCCGAGTCAGTGCTGTGGAGGTGTTGAGGACCTTCGGACAGCAGGCCGACGTGCCGGAGATGTTCCCCATCGTGTTCACCACGATGCTCGGACATTCTGCCGGGATCACGGCGGAGGACCTCGCTGGATTTCCTCCGATTCTGGGAGCGCCTGCGTGGGCGACCCAAACGCCTCAGGTCTGTCTGGACCACCTGCTCCTCGAGGTCGACGGCTCCCTGTGGCTCCATTGGGATGTGGTCGAGGACCTTTTTCCTGCAGGCATGATCGACGACCTTTTTGATGCCTATGTCGATGTGCTTCGGCGCCTCGCGAGCGAGCCCGCGCTCTGGACCGGCCCGGCACCGTCGTTCCTTCCGCAGCGCACCCTGGATGCACGCGCTGCCATCAATGCGACCCAGGCCCCCCTGCCGGAGCATCTGCTGCATACGCCGATCTTGGAGCAAGCTCGCCAGCGGCCCGAGGCCGTGGCCGTCATCGATGGATCGCGCCGGATCACCTACCGCGAGCTGGTCAGCCGGGCCCGCCGCCTCGCTCGCCGCCTCTGCGAGCAAGGCGACGTCGAGGCCGACGAGCTGGTCGCCGTGGTGATGCACAAGGGCTGGGAGCAGATCGTTGCCGTGCTGGCGATTCTGGAAGCCGGCGGCGCTTATTACCCCATCGCCGCAGATCTTCCCGCGCTGCGGCGCCACGACCTCCTGAAGCGAGGGCGCGTTCGACGGGTACTTACACAGCCGCGCTACTCTTGCGAAGAATGGCCGGACACGCTCGACGTCATCGGCGTCTCGGACAACGAGCCGTGGGACAGCTATCGCGATGAGCCTCTGGCTGTCCGGCGACATCTCCGGGATCTCGCCTATGTTCTTCTTACATCTGGCTCCACGGGGCAGCCCAAGGGCGTCGCCATCGAGCATCGCAGCGTGGCCAACACCATTGCCGATATCAATGACCGGTTCGCTGTGGGGCCTGGGGATCGCGTCCTCGGTGTATCCGCCCTCGGCTTCGATCTCTCGGCCTGGGACATCTTCGGTACATTGAGCGCGGGCGCAACGCTGGTGCTCCCTCAGAAGAGTCGAGATCCTGAGCACTGGGCATCACGCATGCGTGCCGAAGGTGTCACCATCTGGAACTCCACACCCGCCATGCTGCAGCTCCTCGTCGAGCATGCAGATGGTCGCCCGGGGATCGTACCTCAGACCC
Source organism: Polyangium mundeleinium (assembly GCF_028369105.1). Lineage (NCBI taxonomy): Bacteria > Pseudomonadati > Myxococcota > Polyangiales > Polyangiaceae > Polyangium > Polyangium mundeleinium. The sequence continues at coordinate 6,711,753 of NZ_JAQNDO010000001.1, forward strand.
TGCGCCTCGCCATGTTGAGCGGTGACTGGATCCCGGTGACCTTGCCCGATGGCATTCGAGCGCTGGTCCCAGGATGTCACGTGCAGAGCTTGGGCGGGCCCACGGAGACGAGCATCTGGTCCATCGGCTATACGATTCAGGAGGTTCCGCCGGTGTGGACCAGCATCCCTTACGGGCGACCGTTGCGAAATCACCGCTACCATGTGCTCGATAGCCGCCTTCGAGAGCGGCCTGAGGGAATCATTGGCGAGCTCTATGCCGGCGGCGCGGGGTTGGCGCGCGGGTATTACGGCGATCCCGAGCGCACCGCCGAGCGCTTCCTCACCCACCCGCTCACCGGAGAACGCCTCTACAAGACCGGTGATCTCGGACGCTGGATGCTCGATGGCAACATCGAATTTTGCGGTCGCGAGGATCACCAGGTCAAAATCGGTGGCTACCGGATCGAGCTCGGCGAAATCGCCTGGCAACTGGAGCAGCATCCCCTGGTGCAACAAGCCTGTATCGACACGGTCGGGCCACGCCGATCCGCGAGCCAGCTCGTGGCCTTTGTCGTGCTTTGCGACGCCCCCCCCATGCCCCATGCAGAGCTGACCAGCAAGCTCCGCGCCTGGCTCGCGCAGCGATTGCCCGACTACATGGTGCCCACCTATGTGCTCACGCTCGAGCACCTCCCGCTTTCTGCCAATGGCAAGGTCGATCGGGCAGCGCTCCCCGATCCCCGCGCGAGCATACAGGCCCAGGAGCAAGCTGTCGCTTCGACGCAACCGCTTCCAGATTCTTTCATGAATCGTCTGAAGGTCCTCACAGCTGATGTACTGGGTGTCTCCACGCTCGACCTCGATCCAAAACGCTCCTTTTTCGAGCTCGGCGCCAGCTCGCTCAAGCTGGTGCGCCTCCAACGCCGCTTGAGCAAGGAGCTTGGGGTCGAAGTCGACATCGCCCATCTGTTTCGATACCCCACCCTGAAAGCGCTTGGTACCCGACTTGCGCTCTCCTCACACGACACGACGGACACCGGCAGCCATGCCACAGCTCCCAAGAGCACATGGTTGCAGCGATTGAGCCCGCCCCGGCCCGAGCGGCCCCGCCTCTACGCGCTGCCCCCTGCGGGCGCAGGGACCTCGGCCTTCCGCCCGTGGGCCTCGAAGCTCCATGACGTGGAGGTGTGGGCCCTCGCGCTTCCGGGACGCGAAATTCACGCGGCCCAATCGCCGATCACGCGCTTTGGGGAGGTGATCACCCATCTCGAGGAAGAGATCCTCCAAGAGCCGAGAAGGCGGTTTGTCCTCTACGGCCACAGCCTGGGCGCTCTCATCGCATTCGAGCTGGCAAGGCGGCTCGAGCACACGCATGGGATGGTCCCTGACATGCTGATCGTCGGCGCTTGTCGGGCGCCGCAACTGGACAATCCGCTGCACTTCCACGCTAGCAGCTCGAACGAGGAGATTCTGCATTTCGCCGCTCGGATAGACCCCTCCTCCTCCTGGACGGCTGACGCGGACGTGGTGGCGGGCGTCATCCCCGCGCTGCGCGCAGACCTTCTGCTGTTCAGCGATTACCGCTATCGCGAGGCGCAGCCCTTGTCTTGTCCTCTCACGGCCTGGGGTGGCGAAGAAGACATCTGGGTCGAGCGCCCGCACCTCATGCCATGGGCCCATCTCTCCCGTGGCGCTTTCCAGCATCACACCTGGCCTGGTGGCCATCTGTTTTTGGAGCACCCGCCGCTCGTATCGCGGATTCAGCAGATCATGCTCGGACAGGAGTCGTCCCCCCGAGAAAGGTAGTCGCTCGATGAAAGACGGATTTCGCATTCTTGACGCCGATTCCCATGTGATAGAGCCTCATGCCGTATGGCATGAGGCAGCGAGACGATTCGAACATGTCGGCTTCAAATACGCTCCCGCCTATCCCGACGGATCGCGCCGATACGTGCCTTATACCCTGCAAGGAGACGACTTCACGCACGTAGTCACGAATCGCCTGGTCGAGAATGCAGAGGCGTCTGCGCCATACCCCGAGGTGTGGACCGCGGAGGGAATGTCACCGGAATTCCATGCAAATACGCTCGGGGAGCGTGGGGTCGATCAAGCCCTCGTCTTCCCCACCTTCGGCTTGTGGATGTGGTCGGTCGACGGCATGAATCCAGGCCTGGCAGGAGCCTTGGTCCAGGCCTACAACGATTGGCTCTTCGACTACTGTGCTCGTATTCCCGACTTTCTCAAACCCGTGCTGGCCGTCAATCTACATGCCCCGGAGCTGCTGGTGGCCGAGCTCGAGAAGCTCGTCGCGCGGGGGGCGCGCACGGTGTTCGTGCGGCCCAATCCCGTGGGCGGCCGCATGCTTGGAGACAACGCCTACGAGCCATTCTGGGCCGCGTGTGAGCGGCTCGATGTATCCGTCGGTGTCCATGAAGGCGCCCACTCGCGGTTGGCCACCACCGGCTCGGATCGGTTTACGAAGCGTTTCGCGGTGCACGCCTGCTCCCACCCCATGGAGCAAATGATGGCGTTTCTATCCCTGCTCGAATCGGGGGTCCTCGAGCGTCATCCAAAGCTGCGTATTGCCTTTCTGGAGTCAGGATGCGGCTGGCTGCCCTACTGGCTTTGGCGCCTCGACGAGGAGTATGAGCAGCTCGGTTGGGAGGTGGAGGGCACGGTGCGCATGCCGCCCTCCGACTACTTCCGCCGCCAATGCTACATCGCCTGGGAGCCCAAGGAGCCCTGCCTAAAGCAGGTGATCGACTGCGTCGGCGAAGACCGCATCCTGTGCGGCAGCGACTTCCCCCACGTCGACTCCGATCGCGAGTCCGTCACCAAGATGCTCGCGGGAGCACGCGTCATCAGTGACGATTTTGCACGCAAGCTGACCTGGGATAATCCAAAGACCTTCTATCGTCTTTGATGCGACGAGGCGTGAGGCCCTTCGTCCTCGCCGCGGGGCAAGGCGGTCGAGTGCCTGGCTCGGACCTTCCGCGTCCGGCGGAAGGGTCCCCGCCGGACCGCTTCCGCCTCCGCTTCGAATTCCGTCACCCCTGACCCAGCGCGAGCATCATGCGGCCGCGCGGGGCCTTCGGCGCCTCATGCCCAGGGCCACGAGCCCGAGGACAAGCGAGGCGCCGAGACGCGACGAGGTCGATTCCCCCGCGGTCCGGCAGCTACAGTTGACGGAACCGGACGGCGGGGCGCTTGGGCCGCTGCCGGTGCTCGTGGTGCTGCCCGTGCCGGTGCCGCTGCCGGTGCCGCCACCGCCATTGCCGCCGCTGCCGCCACCGCCATTGCCGCCGCTGCCGCCACCGCCATTGCCGCCGCCGCTGCCGCCGCCACCGCCATTGCCGCCGCTGCCGCCGCTGCCGCCGCCGCCGCTGCCGCCGCCGCCGCCGCTGCCGCCGCCGCCGCCGCTGCCGCCGCCGCCGCTGCCGCCGCCGCCGCCGCCGCTACCGCCGCCGCTGCTGCTGCTGCTGGCGCTACCGCTGCTGCTGGCGCTACCGCTGCCGCCGCTGCCCGCGGCGGGCTTGGGCGCGCAGGCGCCGAACGTCGTGTCGCAGAAGTACCCGGTCGCGCACGATGCGTCCTCCGTGCATCCCGTGGCGCATGTTTCTCCGACGCACTTGTATCCCTCGGTGCATGCCTCCACGCTGCCCGGCACACACGTCCCCTGACCGTTGCATAACGACGCGCTCGTCTGCGTCGCGCCGCTGCACCCCGCAGGCGCGCACGCCGTCCCGGCAGGCCACAACGCGCAGGCCCCGTTGCCGTCGCACGAACCATTCTGCTTGCACGTGGACGGGACCTGCACCGCGCACTCGTTGTCGGGATCCTGGTTCAGGGCCACCGGCCCGCAGCTCCCGTCCTGTCCTTGCCCCTTTTTCGCCGCTGCGCAGGCCTGGCACTTGCTGGTGCACGCCGAGTCACAACAAACGCCGTCCACGCAGAAGCCCGACTGGCAATCGAGCGCCGTGGCGCACGCCTGCCCGAGCCCGCCCACGACGGCGCACACCCCGGCATTGCAGGCGCTCCCCGGCAGGCAATCCGCGCTCGAGGCGCACGAGGTCTTGCACGCCCCGTTCGCGCAGGCATAAGGCGCGCAGTCCTTGCCGGCGAGCTCGTTCGTGCACGTCCCTTGACCGTCGCAGATCTGGCCCTTCACCACGTTGCCCTGGCACGAGGTCGGGCCACACGCGACGCCCTGGGGCCAGAGCTGGCACGCGCCGCCGCCATTGCAGAAGCCCGTGCTGCCGCAGCTCTCCTGCGCCTGCGCGGGACACTCGTCGTCCGGATCCACGCCCACCGCGATGGCGCCGCAGACGCCGTCCGTGCCGGAGCCCTTCTTCACCGCCGTGCACGCGACGCAGAGGCCGGCGCAGGCCGTATTGCAGCAGACCCCATCCACGCAGCTCCCCGATTGGCATTCCGCCGCGACCGCGCAAGCCGTGCCGTCCGGCACGAGCAACTTGCACGTGCCGCCGATGCAGGCCGATCCCGCCGAGCAATCGAAGTTGGTGGTGCAGGCATTCTTGCAAGCGCCGCCCGCGCAGGTGTACGGCGCGCAGCTCTGCGGGGCGCCCGAGGCTACGCAGCCGCCGAGCCCGTCGCAGACGCGGGTCTGCACGGCATCGCCGGAACAGGCCGGATCGCAGAACGTCCCCGCCGGATGCAGCGCGCAGGCCCCGTTGCCGCTACACACGCCCATGGTGCCGCAGGTCGACAACGCCTGCACCGCGCATTCGTTGTCCGGATCGAAGCCGAACGCGATGGGCCCGCACGTCCCGTTCGAGCCCGCGCTCTTCTTCGCCGCCGAGCAGGCCTGACAGGACCCATCACAGGCAGTATCGCAGCAGAAGCCCTCCACGCAGAAGCCCGTGAGGCATTGCGAGCCCTTGAGGCACGCGGTTCCGTTCGGATCCAGCGTGTCCACGATCCGGGCCCTGGCGCGGAATGCCCATACACCGGGGCTCGTGTCGGCGGCGCTGTACGTCACGAGGACCTTGCCCTTCGGCCCCGCCGCGATGGCGGGCGTCCGCTCCGGCAGAATGCCGCCCGTGATGAGCAGCCCAGCGGGATCCACGACGACGCCGTCCGGGGAGATGCGGGCAGCATAGATGTCATCCTGGCCCACGCCGTTGCGCTCGTCCTCCCATACCGCCACGTACTGGCTGCCGTCCCAGGCCACTCTGGCCTTGTCCTGGGCGTTCGTCGTGGACGAGATAGGAATGAAGGAGCCGAGGAGGGTGCCATCGGCCGCGACGCGCAGGCCCCTCACATCACCGCCGCTATCGACCACGAGCCAATCGGTACCATTCGAGGCGATCTCCGGGTTGACAAGGAACGGCCTCACCGTGCTGAGGACCACGCCCGCGGGGCTCACGCGTCGGATCCCTCCAGCCACCCAGGTTCCAGCCGGCCAGGCGACGAGATAGTCGGTACCATTGTACGCGATGGAAGGCACAGCGTATTCGGGGTCGATGTCGAAGCCCAGCGGATCGAGCACGGTGCCGGCCTGCGAGACGCGCGTGCCCCGGATGCCGTCGTTGCTGTCCCTCCAGACCACCATGTAATCCGCACCTGCCGGGGCGATGGCGGGCTCCGCTTGCTGAAAATTGTGCTTGCCGACGGCCAGGCCGGCAGGATCCAGCACCGTGCCGCTGGCCGAGACGCGGGTGCCGTAGATGTCGAAGGCGAGGGACGAGTTTCTCGCATCGGTCCAGGCCACCAGCCAGTCCGTGCCGTTGGAGGCGACGCTCGGCGCGCTCTGGGCCTGCGCGTGGGTCGTGATCGCGATCCCGTTCGGATCGAGGACCGTGCCGCTCGTGTCGATCCGCGCGCCGTAGATGTCGGACTGCGGGCCGGTGCGGTAATCGGTCCAGGTGACGAGCCAGCTCGACCCATTGTAGGCCACCACCGGATCGCCCTCCCTGTTCTTCCCCAACGAGAGCACGGTGGGCGAAGCGCCGATCAGCGCGAGCGAGCTGTCGAGCCGGAGGGCGACGATCTCGTTCCCGCGGCTCATGGTCAAGAGGAGGTTCGTGCCGTCGTTGCTCGCGGCTATCGCGTTTTCGTTGTCGTAGTCGAGCGGGCCCGTGTAGACATAGGCGGACGCCTTCACCACGCCCATGGTGTCGAGTTTCGTGGCGCCAATGGTGAAGGTCGAACCTTGTGGTTCGGCCCAGAAAACGTAGTGGTGGCCATTGAAGGAGGTCGCGGCGACGTTCTCGAGGCCCGCGTTCACGGCGCCGCCCGTCAACGCCTGCCCGGTGCCGTTGCCCGGGAGCGTCCTCCAATGAACGTTGACCTTGTTGATCGCGCTATCGTAACGCGTCCAGAAAAGGGCCCCTGTCGTCCCATCGGTGGTGACCTCGAGAGAGGCCGGCGTGGAGGCGCTCGGCACGGGGATGGGTTCCGGGTCGAGCGGCGCGCCTGCCGGCGTGAGCCTCACGTAGTGGGGCGACGACGACTGTTTAAAGAAAACACGCACTTCCCCACCGTACATCATGATCCTCGGTGAGGAATACTCCACGGGGTATGTATTGGCGAGGGTAGTGGTGGCCCCCACCGTGCCATTCGAGCTTACCAGCGTCACCCGGACCCCGCTCACGCGATAGGCCACGATGAACGTCGAGCCGGTCCACACGATGTCCGTCCCCTCAGCGCTAGGAGAAGTGTCGACGACAAATCCATTCGGCTCCTGAACCACGCCGGCGGCGCTCACGCGCGTGCCGAAGATGCCTGTGTCGTTCGGGCGGCGGTCGTTCCACACGACCATCCACTGGGTTCCATCCCATGCAAGCGTGGGCTCGCTCTGCTCTCCCGCCGCCGCCGAGATCACGATCCCATTCGGATCGAGGACCACGCCCGCGGACGAGACACGCGTCCCGAAGATGTCGCTGCTGCCTACACGCTGGTCCGCCCATACGACGAGGTAGCTCCCGTTGCCGTAGGCCACGTCGGGTTGTTCCATGGGCCCATACGCCTGCCCACTCACGGGCACATCGATGGCAATCTCGGGCCCGATCACCGGGTCGAGCACGGCCGGATACACGCTCGCCTCGACCGCGGCGGCAGGGACGGTGATCACGATCGCGCCGTCCTGGTAGGTCACGGGCACGTTTGTCTTCGTCCCGCGGGCGTCGATCCACGTGGCCTTGCCATAACGCACGCCCGCGCCGGTCGCCTCGTCCTTGAAATGCAAGCCCCCCTCGGTCGTCCCTGCGTACGCCTGGCCCGAGACATCGAGCCGCGCCACGAGGTCGCCCTTACCCGCAGGCTTGTCCGCAAAGGAAAAGCTCTGCTCCACGCCCTCTTCGGTATTCTCCAGGTGCTCGACCGCGGCGCCGCGCGTGATCTCGAGCTGCCCCTCCTCGTCGATCCCCGCGCGCGGGGCGGGCCCGAGCAGCGACGCGCCTCCGCGCGCAATGTCGGCGAGCGTCACGACGAGCGGCGCGTCCGAGAGCTCGCCGCCCTTCTCTCCGGAAAGCACGGGCGCGACGCGCAACTCGCTTGCATTCGCCGTCACCGCGTACGTGGTATGCCCCCCGGAGAAGCGCTCGCCTTCGGGCCGGAAGGCGAAGTGAGCGCGCCGCATGACGCCGTCCAGATCGATGTCGGGAGCTTTCGCGTGGTTGTCCGCGCCGGCCGCAGGTGCGGCGGGCGCCGGATCGCTCGGTGGCTCCCCCTCGGGATGCTCACACCCTGGCACGGAGAGCGCGGCTCCGCCGAGCAAGAGCAAGGCCGTCGTGAAGAACTGTCGGAACGTGGTGCGCCCCCTCGGGTGCCCCGATATCCCCTGTTGCACTGGGTTCATGATAACCCTGACACGTGGCACGGGGGGCCGTCCGCTGCAAGTACAATTACACGTCTTGCAAACGAACATTGGATGCCAAAGACACCGGCGGCGGGGGAGGGGAGACGAAGGGCTCCGCGGAGCTATTTGGCCTGATGGATGCCGAGGAGCTGCCACTCCCAGGCGGTCACGACGCCGGTCGCGCCGCCATGTTGTCCCAGAAGATCGGCCATGCCCGCCACCGTCTTCTCGCGGGCCCAGTCGCGCTGCCATTCCCCGCCCACGGCCATCCACGTGATCGGCACGGCCCCCGCCTGGACCATACGTCGCACGGCCATGTCGTGCGCCTCGGCGGTCACGCCGCCCGACGCGTCGGTCACGATGTAGACGTCGTAGCCTTCGCCAAGCGCGTGAATGACCGGCATGGCGAGACAAATCTCGGTCCAGAGGGCGGCGATGATGAGCTTCTTTCGGCCCGTCTTCTCCACGGCCTCGACGACACGGCGGTCTTCCCAGGTATTGATGAACGTCCGATTGATCGGCTTTTGCTCCGGGAACACGTCCTGCAGCCCCTTGATCAGGTAGCCGCCCCGTTCTTCGAGCACCGTCGTCAGGATGGTCGGCACGCCAAACGCCTTGGCGGTCTTGGCCAGGCCGATGACGTTGTTCACGATCATCGTCGGCTCGTGGCTGTGCAGATTGGCGAATTGATACGGCTGGTGGTCAATCAGCACGAGCACGGAGTTCTCCGGCGTCAGCAGCGCATCGAGCCCGACCTTGGCGTTCCTTGAACCGCTCATGAAATCTCCTTTTTGGCGCTCGTCGGGCCCCGCTCACCCACGCGGGATGCACGTCGCGAGCGCCTCGTCGTCGAAGACGCATGCGGACCATGCCGCGGTTCCTCCTCTTGCACCAGGGGGGGATTCCGGGTAGGACCGTTCCACCTCCGGAACGACATGGACCTGAACCAGATCCTCGTCTTCGTACGCGTCGTGCAGGCGGGCAGCTTCAGCGCGGCGGCGCGGCACCTGGGCCTCCCGAAGTCGACGGTGAGCCGAAAGATATCCGAGCTGGAGGAACGGATGGGCGCGCGGCTGCTGCAACGCACGACCCGCAAGCTCAGCCTCACGGATGCAGGACGTATCTATTACGAGCGCACCGCCGCCATCCTGGGTGAAATCGAGGAGGCCGAACAGGCGGTCGGTCGCCTGCAAGCGGCGCCCCGCGGCCTTCTGCGCGTGACGGTCCCGCTCGGGTTCGACATGCTGGGGCCCATCGTCGCCGAATTCCTCGAGCGGCATCCGGACGTTCAGATCCAAATGGTCTGCACCGACCGCAGGGTCGACCTCGTCGAAGAGCGCTTCGACATGGCCATCCGGGCCGGACCGCTGCAGGACTCGATGCTGGTCGCGCGCCACCTCGGCACGGCGAAGACCGCCCTCGTGGCCGCGCCGAGCTATTGCAAGCGACACGGCATTCCGCAGACGCCGGCCGATCTCCAGAAGCATTCCTGCGTCGCCTTTGGTGTCAACGCCACGCCGAACGTCTGGATCTTCGAATCCGGCGGGAAGCGGACCGAGGTTCGCATCACGCCGCGGCTGACCGTAAACGACCAGGAGCTCATCCGCGAGGCCGTCCTCGCGGGTGTCGGAATCGCCTGGTTGCCCGAGCACCTCTACACGGACGGCCTTCGCAAAGGACATTTGCGTCGTCTGCTCCCCGAGTGGGGCGCCCCCGCCGACGTGCCGGTGCACGCGCTCTACCCGACGACACGCCAGCTTTCACCGAAGGTGGTCGCCTTCATCGATCTCGTCGCCAAACGGATCCGCATTCACGGCTGACGGCGCGGAGCTGGGGCGTTGCCCCAGACCCCACCGGGGCTATCCGCCCCTGGACCCGGACCAGCGCAAGCGCTGGACTCGGGGTCGATGAACTGCGCGATGCGCAGTTCATCGAACAGCCGCTGGCAAGACCAGCGACGACCCTGCCCACCAAGGCCACAGCGCTGCTGGTTCAACGGGCAACGCACCCGTCGCCAGCTTGGAACCCACCTCCATGGTCTTGCCACCGGCCCGTTGGAAGAACTGCGCACCGCGCAGTTCTTCCACCTTCGGTCCAGGCCGTGCCTGGTCCGGGTCGAGGAGCGGACAGCCCCCGCGGGGTCCGGGGCAGCGCCCCGGCGCGACGGCCCCAAGAAGAGACCATCGACCCTCCTTCGCGTCTCCTCGGCGCATGCACGCGCCTCCTCTAGGCTGCGCCGCATGAATGCTTGGAAAAACGTGCCCGACGTCGGGATCGATGCGATGGCTTTGAGCGTGCCCCGCGGTTATGTCGACCTCGCCGAGCTTGCCGAAGCGCGCGGGGTCCCGCCGTCGAAGTACCTCAGTGGGCTCGGTACACGCCAGATGACCATCGCCGCGCCCGACGAGGACCCTGTGACCCTGGCTGTCAACGCGGCCCGCCGCCTCTTCGAACGATCCGGCGCGAACCCTGCGGAGATTGGCCTTTGCATCGTCGGCACCGAGACCGCCGTCGACCACTCGAAGCCGGTCGCCGCGTTCGTCCATGGCCTGCTCGGGCTGCCGAGCGCTTGCCGGATGTTCGAGGCCAAGCACGCTTGCTTTGGCGGCACTGCGGGGCTGCTCAGCGCTGTCGACTGGATCGCCTCCGGCTCGGCCCGTGGGCGCGCCGCCCTCGTCGTCTGCACGGACATTGCACGATATCCCCTTCGATCGGCCGGTGAGCCGACGCAGGGCGCGGGCGCCGTCGCCTTGCTCGTCCGGGAAAAGCCGCGGCTCCTCTCGCTCGAGGTGGGCCAGACCGGCACCTTTGCACGCGACGTGCACGATTTCTGGCGTCCGCTCCACCACAAAGAGGCCCTCGTCGATGGGCACTACTCGGTGCAATGTTACCTCGACGCCCTGGAAGGCGCTTACGATGCCTGGCGCCGCCTCGACGGCGCTGCGGACGAGCCGCTCGTGCGGACTTGTTATCACGTCCCTTATGGGAAAATGGCCCGCAAGGCCCACCGGCACCGCCGGATGCTGGAGGGCGCGACCGAGCAGGCCGCGGACGCGTCCTTCGGGGTGGAGGTGGAGCCCTCCCTCGACCTGCCGTCCCGGATCGGCAATGTCTACACGGGCTCGCTCTACCTCGCGCTCGCCTCCCTCCTGAACGCCCAAGCGCGGGAGATCGCCGGAAAGCGGATTGGGCTCTTCAGTTATGGATCCGGCTGCTGCGCGGAGTTTTTCGCTGGCAGGACGACCCCGGAGGCCGCCGCGCTCGTGGATCGACTGGACATCGACGGGCCGCTGCGCGACAGCCAGCGCATGACGGTCGCCGAGTACGAGCGCCTGCGCGCGGAGGATGCCGCTGCCGATCGCCGTACGGCGCCGGAGAGCGCGCGGCCGCGAGGCAAGGCGAACGAATGGGATCGCGCGGTGTATCTCGGGGTCGATTCGAACGAGCGGCGGGTGTACGCGTACGCTTGACGAGGCCCTGAACGCCCCACGCCGGCCTACCCGCCACCGGGGAATCCTCCCGTCGCGTATCTAGCCTGGCGAGGACAACCTCCGGAACGTTCCCCTCGTCCTTCTCGCTTCGTCCGGAGGGGGCAGGGGACGGCCCCGCCATTCTCCTCGCCTGGCCATCACGCAGCCCGGAACCTTCCCCCCATCCTCCCAGCGTGCCTGGAACCCATCCAGGACCGGCCCGACCCTCCTCCCAGCGTGCCTGGAACCCAACCGGGAACAGCCGGACCCTCCTCCTCGCCACGCTAGAACGCAGCCGGGAACGTTCCCCCCTCGCTCCTAGCTTTGCTCTGACGCACCGCGAAACGTTCCCCAGGCCCTCCCAGCGTGACGATGACGCAGCCAGGAACGTTTCCCCCTCGTTCGCGTCGGATCCGTGCGCCTCTTGCCTTCGAAAGGCAAGGCCTGCTACGTTCGCGGGCAGACTTGGGGGGAAAACACGAGGACCCATGGGTGCCAGCTTGAACCAGATCCCGCGCGCGGAGAAGCGCGACATCGCCAGGAAGATCAAGGAAAACCTCGAGGCACGCGCGGCCAAAGGCCCGCCGGAGCCCGCGCTGGATATCTACATCAGCGAATGCACGGACATCACGGACGCCCTCGACGCGCACGTCACGGGGAACGTGCTCGCCCACGCCGAGCGCGCCGCCCGGCTCGCGCAGCTCGAAGCCGCCGACGACGAGGTCGATACCTGCTATCGCCATATCGAGGGGTACATCGGCGTGGAGTCGCGGCGCCGCGTCAGCCCGAACGTCCTCGGCGCCCTCGCCCTGCACCAGGCCGCCTTTCCCAATGGCCTCGCGCACGTGGACGACCCGATCGCCGACGAGAATCGCGTTTGCCGCGAGGCCCTGCTCGTGCTCCGCGCGCCCGAACACGCGGCCACGCTGGCGGCCATCGAGCTGCCGACCGTTTGGCTGGAGCGGTGGGAGAAGGCCATTCTCAAGAGTGATGCCCTGCTCGCCGAGGTCGAGAAGGCGCGCACGGAGAAGCGCGCACACATCGACGCAGGCCGTGATGCCGAGACGGAATGGGTGGAGCTGATGGTGCGGCTGCGCCGGTACGTGTCGAGCCGGGCCAAACGGTCCGATGCGGCGCGCATTCAGGAGGGGAAGGTGCTGCTCGCCCCGCTGCTCGATGCCATGGCGAAGCTGCGCGCAGGGGCGGCGGCACGCGCCACGCGGAAGGAGAACGGCAAGCAGGAGTCGCCTGCAGCGGGGGACACGACGGGCTGAGGAGGTTCGCTTCCGCCACGGATTCCGGAACCCCTGCCCCGGCGTTTCCCGTCGGATTTTGCAGCCGTAGACGACGGATCGGCCCCGTTCGCGCGGGTTGGTGCCACTTCGGAGCTTGCCGCCGCCCTTTCGGGGGTCCCCGGGCCGGATCCGCGGTCCGCTCTCCTGGCGCTGCTGATCCAGGCGGAGATCACAGCCGCCGCGGTGGGGGACATCGAGGCAGCAGGCGTCGCGCACGACGCGGCAGGCAAGCTCTTCACGTTGCTTCCAAAGGGGGACGCATCCCACGATGCGGCGCGCGCGGCACACGGTGCGGTGGCGAATCTACTTGCCGCGATGGCTACCGTGCGCGCGCCGCGAGCACCGGCGCGAGCCGTCTCTGGTAGCCGATCCCGCCAATCGACACATAAGCAGAGGTAGGGGGCAGGCGCCCTAAATGCCCGAGGAGCCCCGGGGGGCAACCCCGGGGCGCCCCGCTCGCGCGCTCATGTTACCGTTTCGACGTCCCCTGGTGCGCGACACGCCGTACTCGCAGATGATGCCCCCCTCGGGACAACTCGACGAGGCACAATTGCAGATACTCATGGACTTGCTGCGACAGCGGACAGACTCCGGCACTTAAGCACGGGAGCCCCACGATGAGCGCGCGTGACGACGTTTATCAGGTTGCCGCCCTGCTCGCGGATCTCGATCGGGTGCTCCACGGAAGAATGCCCGCGCCCCGAGGCTGGCGGCCGCCATGGCGGAGGGGTGGCGGCCGCCATCGCGCGATGGATGAGATGAGCGACATCGCGCGGGTGTTTCGCATGGCACGACGCGCGCAAAGGCGGAGCGCGTGGGACTCGCCGGCGCCGCGCACTCCTCTCACGAAGGCCATCGCTACGAGCGTCATCGGCCGGAGGAGACGGTCCTCTACCGTGTCGTGGCCGCGCACTGGCAATCCTTTCGCGAGCGAGTGGAGACCATCGGTCCGTTGCCGCGGTTCGTGGTGCGGGAGGTCGAGGAGTATCTTCGCTGCGGGATCCTTGAATATGGGTTTATTCGTGTGGCGTGCGAAGGTTGTGGCTTTGAGCGATTGGTGAGCTTCAGCTGCAAGCGACGCGGCTTCTGCCCGTCTTGCCTGGGGCGACGGATGAGCGACGGCGCGGTGCACCTGACCGAGCACGTCCTGCCCGAGGTGCCGATCCGGCAATGGGTGTGCTCGCTACCGTGGGGGCTGCGGACGCTCGTTGGATATGACCGGGAGCTCTGCGCCGAGGTGGTGCGTGCATTCGTGGAGGAGCTCTTGCGTTCGCTGCGGCGGCGAGCGAAGCATCTGTTCGGGCTTGCGAGCGTCGAGCATGTGTTTGCAGGGGCGGTGACGTTCATCCAGCGCTTCGATTCGGCACTTCGGCTCAATGTGCATGTGCACACGCTCGCGCTGGACGGGATCTATGTGCGGGATGATACGACGGGAGAGCCCGCCTTCCGTGCGCTTCCGGCGCCGACGGCAGGTGAGGTGTACGAGATTGCCGAGCGCACGGCCAAGCGGGTCGTCGCCACGCTGAAGAAGCGCGGTCGATCGGTGGACGGGCTTTGCGACGAAGGGAATACCTCGGAGGATTTCGATCCAGCACTTGCCGCTTGTTATGGTGCGGCTGCTCGTGCGCCTGCGCTTCGGGTGGTGGAGCGCGATCGAACACGAGACGATGAGCGCATGGCCGTGGTCATGGGCTTCGACGTTCATGCGGGGGCGGCCATCGATGGTCGTGATCGCAAGCGTGTGGAGCGGCTCTGCCGGTATCTGGCCCGGCCGCCGATTGCACAAGAACGGCTCGTCGAGGTCGCTGGAGGGAAGTTGCGTTATGAGTTGAAGAAGGTGTGGCGCGACGGGACGCGATTCGTCGTTTTCGAGCCGCACGAGTTCTTGGCAAGGGTATGCGCAATGATACCGCCGCCACGGTTTCACATGATCCGATTTCATGGAGTGCTTGCCCCGAATGCGGCGTTGCGCAGCCACGTCGTGGCAGCTGCGCGCCCCTCGGCTCTGGCGGGGGAGTCCACCCCTGCGACCTTGTAGATACCAAGCGCTGAACAGCTCTCGTTGTTCAAGCAAATCGAAGCGCAATCGGGTTTTGATGCGAGCAAGACGCGCCGCAAGCCGTGGGCATGGCTTCTGCGGCATGTCTTCGCGATTGATGTGACGGTGTGCCCCAAGTGTTCGGGCAATATGCACTGGCGGGCGGTGGCGCTCACACCCGACGCGATCGCGGAGGGAACGGCTCGAGCCGGGCTCCCTGCACGCGGGCCGCCGAGGAGGCCAAGAGCGCCGAGGGGCCAACTCTCGCTGCCGTTTCCGCGCTGAGGCCGGCCTCCGTGCCGACCTCAGGGCTGTGGGTTCGGCCCCCTTCACGCGTCCGATGAGCATCGGTCGTGGACGCACAGGTTTGCCCTGCAGTCAAGAAATTTCGTTCAAGACGGAGAGCATGAAGCCCCAGGGCAGGAAGCGGGGTCTCCACGCGGTGTGGAAGGGCACGGTTGCCCGCCGCGCGAGAAGCGTGCTACGCGCCGGGGAGGACGAAATCCCGGTTTGTTTGCCCTAGGCGCTCGGCGGATCTTGCACTGACATGAAAGCCTTCGCCGTCGCGTCCATCGCTACGAACCTGTTGAGGCGGACAGGCCTGATGCGAATTCGCATTGCTGCCCTCTGATGGCTCGCGTATTGTCCGCGCTTGCTACAGACAAGCACGAGCTCCCGAAGTGCCCGAGGGTCAGAGCGGGCCAGTCCCGCCAGGAACGACACGCGAGCCCCGAGAAGCCCCTGGCCGGACTCGGCTTTCGGGGCCACCCCGCGGGGGCGGCGGCTTGCAAGCAGCCTCGGCATGGTTCTTCTGGCAATCATTCTCTCCTGTGTCGACTGTGCGGCGCCCACCACTGCTACGCACACTCAACCGGCGGTTCGTCCGGTGGCCTTTGACATTTGGCAGCGTGGTATGGATGGACAAGAGACCTCGCTAGTCGACTTGGCGCTGTTCCCTGGCGGGGATGTACTCGCCGCCATCGAGCAGGGCGGCCAGCTTCGCCTGCTACGCCTGTCACCTGACGGGCAGGTCCGCGCCTCAGGGAGCTGGCCCAGCCGTTTGCTGAAGCGTGTAGCGATTGCCGTCGGCTCCGAGCGTGCCGCAGCAATCGCCATCTACAGCGAAAACGCCGAAAATGCCGCCCGCGATCTTGGACTTCTGCTCGGGATTCCCGGGCCCGGCGCCTTCCTGGTCCGTCTGGATGCGGCTCTGCATCCCACGTCCATCACGGCCATACCTTCATTGGTCAGCATCGACCGGCTGGCCCTGCATGCAAGCGGCGAGGCAGCAGTCGCCGGCCTGCACTCGTGGGGCCAAGCTCTGGTCTCTCGCCTTGATGCGCAGGGCACGGTCTCCGCCGAGCATGTTATCTACGGCCACGTCACGTCCTATTTCTCACTCAACACCCTGGCATACGATGCCGCTGGATCGCTGCTGCTCGCGGGGGTTAGTAAGCACGGTACGGCATCGCTGCGCCAGCCCGCCAGCGACCATTCCCCGAGCGCATTTGTCGCACGCTTCCCCGCTTCCGCTACGACTCCTTGGATCGCCGCATTCTCCAGCTCCTGCGTGATCTATGACCACCCGGAGTATCCGTCAGCCACACAGCTCTCATCGGGTGAGATCGTCCTCAGCCTGCAGCCGGCGATCGTGGGAACGACTGTACCTATTCCCTGGATGCCCGAGCCCCGTCCCGCTGAAACTACGCGTCTGTTTCTGTTCCTAGATGGCGCCACAGGAGCCCTGCGCAAGCGCGTGGCCGAGCCCGCTCATATGCGCGACCAGACCGTCGCCCTGAGCTCTCTTCCCGACGGAACCTGGCTTAGCCTTCGCCAGCTCTCGCTGGATGCGCACACGCTTCCTTGGCGCTGTCCGCCGGGTATCCGCAATTGCCATTACCCCAACGGTCCTCACTCGTTTGGCGCCACCCACTCTCTCGGCCTTGAGCATCGCAGCAAGGACGGGACTGTGCTCAGCACCCACCGCATTGACAGCCAAGCGGTCTTGTCTGCTTACAGACTCTGGTACAGCCCCTCGGTACAGCGACCACTTCTGGGGTTCTCCATGATTGGTTCCCTGCGCCTACACAACCAACTCATTGAGTCGCAGCAGACCCACGACAACCCCTGTCCAACCAAGCCCAGCGCCGCCCTCGATCCGGCGCAGCGCGCGCCGTATTCCTCCATACCACCGCGCGATCCCTGTGAGGTCAGTCTCCACCTAAACCAAGTCGCACTTGTCACGCACCTCTGAGCTGTGCGCTCCGGTCGGCGCGACACCGTTCATCTCCCGCAATGGAACCCAAGACCCCCCCGCCCTCTCGATGCAAATCAAAGGACATTCGGATCTTGCTCAGCTCATACGAGATTGGGTTAACGAACATGTGAATGAATTTCCATCGGATGCTGAGGCATTAGCACTCACAATGACATTGCTCGAACGAGCAGCTCTCTATTGGTTTCGATTGGCCCCCGTAGAGAAAACAACGATGCGCTCGAGGGGACGTTTATGCCCACCCCCCATGGGGGGGAGGATCTGGCACTTATGAAGGCGTGGCACGATGCGTGTTGCGTGCTCGTCGACGAGCGACGCGAGCGCGACGAGCTCCACGTCGACGAGCACGTCGATCTGCTCGCGCTCGATGGGTTTGCCCCGACGCACAGCGGGGCCTCGACAAGGGCGGTCGGCCTCCCTCGAAATCTCCCCCGAGGTCCGTGGGGCTAGACCGCGCTCGAGAGGACGTTTCTGCCGCCCCCGCATCCGGGGGGGCTGATCTGGCATTTATGAAGACGCGGCACGGTGCGTCTCGCGTGCTCCGCGACGAGCACCTCGAGCGCGCCGAGCACCCCGCCGCCGAGCACGTCGATCCGCTCGTCGACCAGCTCGCTCTCGATGGGTTTGCCCCGACGCACGGCCCGGCCGTCGCTGCCCTGGTCGACCTCGCCGCGAATCTTCCCCGTGGTCATCGAGCCCAGACCGCGATTGAGGCCGCGGTTATGCCACCCCCGCATCCGCTGAGCATTGGTCGCCTCGTCCGCGTCCGTGTTCGCACCCGCCCCTCGCCTCCGTTTCCGCTTCCGCTACCACCTCAGGGCAACGTCGACCGGGAGCTTGCCATCTGGTCCGGCGTCCGCCTCCGCTCCCGCCTCCGCCTCCGCCTCCGCTTCTGCGCTTCATCCTCCCGAAGAAGTGCTTTACAGGACTCGCGCAAGTGGTCTAGCTTGCTAGATCATGAGACAGTTCCGCGTATTGCCAGCACACGACAGATTGTGGCTCCGTCGCTTTTTAGCTGCCGCGGGGGTCGCCTTTGCCGTGTCGTGCGGAGCTGACACCTCGCCCCAGAGTCCGCCGGAGCCCTCGAAACCGAAAGCGCCCTCGCCATCCGCGTCGATCGTGATACCAAAGGATCTCCGCGCGGCCTACATCGCCGCCGTGCAGGCGGGGGCCTCGGAGGCATTTGCCGCGAGGAGGACCGAGCCGGGCCGCTTCGTGGTCGACAACGAGGCCGCGCACTTCGTGACGACGCTCGACCGCGCGGGGGTGATCGTCTCCTCGGATGGAGAGCCGTGGTCGTTCTCGATGCGCACGGCGGCCCTGGGCTGCGAGGGGGCCATGGCGCGCGTCTCCGAGGTCGAGCCGGAGGCCGAGGGGAATCGCGTCTCCTATCGCCACGAAGGGCTCTCGGCTTGGTACCTCAACGGCCCGCTCGGGCTCGAGCAGGGGTTTGTCATTGCCGAGGCCCCCGCGTGTGCCGGGTCGAAGGTCGTGACGCTCGAGCTCCTCGGGGATCTTCGGGCAGAGCTCGACGACGCGGACGGCGACGGGCGCGGGCAGGTGATTCGCCTCGTGGATCCCGAGGGCCGCGTCGCGCTCTCGTATGCCGATCTCTTCGTGAAGGACGCGCGAGGCGAGGCGCTCCCGGCGTGGCTCTCCGTGGAGGCGGGGCAGATCTCGATTCACGTGGACGACACCGACGCGGCCTATCCGATCGAGATCGATCCGCTCATCGGCACGCAGCAGGCGAAGCTCCTGGCCGATGACGGGCAGGTGGGCGACGGTCTCGGCTCTGCGGTCTCGGTCTCGGGGGACACGGCGCTCCTGGGGGCGTACGAAGACGACGACAAAGGCGCCTCCTCCGGCTCGGCGTACGTATTCGTGCGGAGCGGCGGCGTGTGGACCCAGCAGGCGAAGCTCCTGGCGAGCGACGGAGTGGCCAGCGATCGCTTTGGCTGCGCCGTCGCGCTGTCCGGGAATACGGCGCTCGTGGGCGCGCGGTCCGAGAATGCCAAGGGGGCGGAGTCTGGCTCGGCCTATTTGTTCGTGCGCAGTGGCGCCGTCTGGACCCAGCAGGCGAAGATCTTCGCGAACGACGGCGCCGCGAACGACTACTTCGGCGCGACCGTCGCGCTCGAGGGGGACAGGGCGCTCATCGGGGCGTATGGCGACGACGACCTGGGCCCGGAGTCCGGATCGGCCTATGTGTTCGAGCGCAGCGGCACCGTCTGGACCCAGCAGGCGAAGCTCCTGTCGAGCGACATCTCGACAGGCGAGCAGTTCGGCTTTTCGGTCGCGCTGTCGGGCGACACGGCGCTCGTCGGAGCGCGCGTGGAGAGCGGCAAGGGCGCCGCGTTCGCATTCGTGCGCAGCGGGACGGTCTGGTCGCAGCAGGCGAAGCTCGTGGCGAGCGACGGACTCTCGGACGACGAGTTCGGTTATACGGCTTCGATCTCGGGCGATACGGCGCTGGTGGGCGCGCCCAACCGGTCCGACAAGGGCTACGCGTCTGGCGCGGCGTACGTCTTCTTTCGCAGCGGGTCCACGTGGACGCAGCAAGCGAAGTTCCTGCCGAGCGACCTGGCGACCTTCGACAGGTTCGGCGCCGCGGTCGCGGTGGCGGGGAACGTCGCGCTCGTGGGGGCGTACAACAACAACACCGCAAGCGGGGAGACCGGCGCCGTCTACGTGTACGAGCGCAGCGGCACCGTCTGGACGCAGCAGCCGAAGCTCGTGGCGACCGACGCGACGGAGGGTGATCTGTTCGGCCACGGGGTCGCGTTGTCGGGGAATGTGGCGATCCTCGGCGCCCCCGGGGACGACGACAAAGGCCACATCGCCGGCGCGGCCTACGCATTCGTGCTTCCGCAGAGCAACGGCTCGGCGTGTACGGTGACCGCCGAATGCACGAGCGGCTTCTGTGTCGATGGTGTGTGCTGCAACAGCGCTTGCGGCGGAGGGGGCGCCGCCGATTGCCAGGCGTGTAGCACGGCGGCGGGGGCCGCCGTGGATGGGGTCTGCGCCGTCGCGGCCCCGAACGCGGTGTGCCGCGCGGCCGCGGGGGGCTGCGACGTCGCCGAGGTATGTGATGGCATGAGCGCCGCGTGTCCGAGCGACGTGGTGCTCGCGGCGAATACGGAATGCCGCGCGGCCGGGGGGAGCTGCGACGTCGCCGAGGTGTGTGATGGGTCGAGCGGGATCTGCCCCGCGGACGTCAAGATTCCGGCCGGCACCGAATGCCGCGCCTCCGCGGGGGTGTGCGACGCGGCGGAGTTTTGCGATGGGTCGAACGCGGCGTGCCCAGCCGACGCGAAGATGCCTGGCAGCGTGTGCCGCCCGTCCGCGGGCGGGTGCGACCCGCTGGAGTTCTGCGACGGGACGAGCAACACGTGCCCCCCGGATCTGAAACATCCGGCGAACACCATCTGCCGCGGGACCTATGGCGTCTGCGATCCGGCGGAGGTCTGCGACGGGACGAGCGACGCGTGCCCGCCGGACGCAAAAGCCCCGGCGGGGGCGCAATGCCGCTTTGCCGTAGGCGTCTGCGACGTCGCGGAGCAATGCGATGGAACGAGCAATGACTGCCCCGCGGACACCAAGGTCGCGGCCGGCACGCAATGCCGCGCGGCGGTAGGAACCTGTGACGTCGCCGAGACCTGCAACGGGTCGAGCAACAACTGCCCCACGGATGCCAAGGCCGCGGCAGGCACGCAATGCCGCGCGTCCGCAGGCGCCTGCGACGTCGCCGAGACCTGCAACGGGTCGAGCGGGGCCTGCCCCGCGGATGCCAAGGTCGCGGCGGGCACGCAATGCCGCGCGGCCGGAGGCGTCTGCGACGTCGCCGAGACCTGCAACGGATCGAGCAATACGTGCCCCGCGGACGTCAAGGTCACCGCGGGCACGCAATGCCGCGCGGCGGCGGGTCCGTGTGACGCGGTGGAAGCCTGCAATGGGTCGAGCAATGCCTGCCCCGCGGACGTCAAGGCCGCGGCAGGAACGGAATGCCGGGCGGCGGCAGGCGACTGCGACGTCGCCGAGGCGTGCAATGGGTCGAGCAATACGTGCCCCACGGATGTCAAGGTCGCGGCGGGCACGCAATGCCGCGCGGCCGCAGGCGCCTGCGACAAGGCCGAAGCGTGCAATGGGTCGAGCGCCGCGTGCCCCGTGGATGCCAAGGTCGCCGCGGGCACGCAATGCCGCGCCTCGACGGGCGTCTGCGACAGCGCCGAAGCCTGCGACGGCAGCACGAGCGATTGCCCCGCCGACGCCAAGGTCGCCGCGGGCACGCAATGCCGCGCCTCGGCGGGCGTCTGCGACAGCGCCGAGGCCTGCGATGGCAGCACGAGCGCTTGTCCGGCGGATGCCAAGGTCGACGCGGGCACGCAATGTCGCGCCTCCGCAGGCGCCTGTGACGTCGCCGAAGCCTGCGATGGCAGCACGAGCGCTTGTCCGGCGGATGCCAAGATCGCCGCGGGCACGCAATGCCGCGCCTCCGCAGGCGACTGTGACGTCGCCGAAGCCTGCGACGGCAGCGCGAGTGCTTGCCCCGCGGACGCCAAGGTCAACGCGGGCACGCAATGCCGCGCCTCCGCAGGCGCCTGTGACGTCGCCGAAGCCTGCGATGGCAACACGAACGCTTGTCCAGCGGATGCCAAGGTCGGCGCTGGCACGCAATGCCGCGCCTCGGCAGGTGCCTGTGACGTCGCCGAAGCCTGCGACGGCAGCACGAGCGATTGCCCCACAGACGCCAAGAGCGCCGCTGGCACGCAATGTCGCGCCTCGGCGGGCGACTGTGACGTCGCCGAAGCCTGCGACGGCAGCACGAGCGCTTGCCCCGCCGACGCCAAGGTCGGCGCTGGCACGCAATGTCGCGCCTCGGCGGGCGACTGTGACGTCGCTGAAGCCTGCGACGGCAGCACGAGCGCTTGCCCCGCCGACGCCAAGATCGCCGCGGGCACGCAATGTCGCGCCTCCGCGGGCGCCTGTGACGTCGCCGAAGCCTGCGACGGAAGCACGAGCGCTTGCCCCGCCGACGCCAAGATCGCCGCGGGCACGCAATGCCGCGCCTCCGCGGGCGCCTGTGACGTCGCCGAAGCCTGCGACGGCAGCACGAGCGCTTGCCCCGCCGACGCCAAGGTCGCCGCTGGTACGCAATGCCGCGCGGCGGCCGGCGTCTGTGACGTCGCCGAAGCCTGCGACGGCAGCGCAAGTGCTTGCCCCCCGGATGCCGTCGCCGATGTCACAACGAATTGCCGACCTGCCGCGGGCCCCTGTGATGTCCCGGAGAAGTGCGACGGCGCAAACAAGGGCTGCTCGCCCGATGTGCTGGCGCCCGTGGGGGCCGTTTGCCGTGCCGCCATCGGCGAATGCGATATCGCCGAGACGTGTGGCGGCATTTCGGTGAATTGCCCTGCGGACAACAACGCCCCCGATGGTGCGATGTGCACGAGCGGCGTGTGCGTCGGCGGCGCGTGCATGAACGGTTCGGGCGGCTCCGGCGGCTCCGGCGGCTCCGGCGGCAGCGGCGGCTTCGGCGGCAGCGGCGGCTTCGGCGGCAGCGGCGGCTTCGGCGGCAGCGGCGGTGCCGGTGGCTCCGGTGGCAGTGCAGGGAGCGGCGGCTCCGGCGGCTCCGGCGGCAGCGGCGGCTCCGGCTCCGGCGGCTCCGGCGGTGCCGGTGGCTCCGGTGGCTCCGGTGGCAGTGGCGGCTCCGGCGGCGCTGCCAGCTCATCGACCAGCGGCAGCGCGGGCAGCGGAGCCGGTGGCGGGCCCATCGGCGACGACAGCAGTTGCGCCTGCCGCGCTGCGGGAAACACCTCGAACGACCCGCGACAGGACGCTGGCCGGGCCGCGCTCGCCTTGCTCGGCCTCATCACCTTCCGGCGTCGGCGTCCTGCGCACGCTCGCCGAGGAGGTCCGCATCGCTGAGCGCAGGGAGGAGGCGCGGACCTCCATCCCTGGAGGCTGCAACCTCCATTCTCGCTCCACTCCACGCCAGCAATCCCACCAAAACCCCCGCGCCGCGCGCCCCACGACCTCTGGCGCGGCGCTTGCTGTTCGTCCGGGGACCCGCAAGGAGACCCCGGATGAAGACGCCGCCGACCACCGCCGTCCACGAAGCCATCGATTCCGCGTACGAGCGCCTCGTCGCCACGCTCCCCGAGCACCTCGCGACGATCGCCCGCGAATTGCCGTATCGATTCGGGCTCACGCCGAACCCGGGGACGCCGTGGAGCCGGGTCTTCAACAATGCGGCGGTGCTCGGCTTCCCCGCGCTGCTCCTCGGCGCCGAGCGGGCCTCGCGGAAGATCCGAGAGCGCGCGGTCGAGGCGCACCTGTTCGCGATCATCGCCGCCTTTGGGATGGATCGAATCGACGATGGGCAAATCATCGCCGGCGCGGCCGAGCGCGCGCTCATTCATATCGTTCGGCGCGCGCGGGATCAGGCGCTCGCGCCGCTGCTCGCGAGCGCGCCGGAGGGAGCGTGCACCTTTGCTTGGGGGGAGCAGGTCACCGCCGAATCCGTGGAGGAGGAGCGGGCCGTCTTCGCAGGGTGCGCGCCGGCGACCCTCGATCGGTATCGAGCGATCTCGCTGAAGAAGCAGGGGTTGGCCTTCCCGGCGAGCATGACCGCGACGGCGGCGGCCGGATGGAGCGCGGAGGAGCGACGGCACGTCGAGGCATTGGTCGCCGGCGCGGCGCTGGGGCTCCAGTACAGGGACGACGTGGTCGATTGGATCGATGATTTCGAGCTCGGCGCTTCGTGGCACGTCGCTTTGCTGGAGCACGCGCCGGCGGAGGCGACGGTGGAGGCCCTCGAGCAGCAGCTCCACGCCGAGGGCGGGTTGGTCCGGTTCCTCGAAATGTCGAGCGAGGCCTTCCACCAGGCTGGAGTTGCCGCCGAGGCCTTGGGCGCGGCAGCCCTCGCCGCCTGGGCCCATAGCCAGGCCGAGCAGACGGCCGTTCTGGCGGAGCGCGAGGCCCAAAGCCCCGGCTTCGCCGTGCGCTGGGAACGGACGCGCCGCGCGCAGCGGGAGCAGCAGCAAGCCATGCTCGCCGAACAACCCGTCGCGCGCGCGGCGGGATGATCCAGGACCGCTCCGCAATCCCGCGTCCGAGACGTAGGACCAAAGTTCTATGGCGCGAGGTCCAGGCTCCTCTACTCTAGCTCCACCCATGCCCAAAGCATGGGTTCAACGGGGAGGAACGGGGGGCGTTTCTTTTCGAAGCAAGCCGTTGTCGCACCGGCTCGGAGGAGCCCCCTTGCCCGACCCCAAATACGTCAACAGAGGAGCAAGATCGTGGCAGCGTATTTCCGATTCACTGACACCAACGGCCAATCGCGCTTCGTGATCGAGCTGAAAGATGACGCGAAGATCGCGCACGCGCGCCGGATCCTCAGCGGGGAGGAGAAGCAGAAGGTTCATGTGCTCGGCAGGATCATCAAGCGAGCGGTCCCGTACAATCCAGGATGGAGTTACCACCTGGATCCGAACACCATCGACTTCTTCGAGATGGCGATCGAGGTCTGCGACTCCAGCGCGCAGTACCTCGAAGAGCACCTCGACGAGGCCTGTGGGGCCTTCCTTCCGGGCTGCATGTGGTGCCCGTGGTCCTCGCGGCTCGTGGACGAAGTGAAGCCGGGCTGACGCCGACGTCGCCCGCGGACGCCGAGCCGGTCACGCTTCGTGCCCGGCTCGCGCGTCGAGGACCGCCGGTCCAAGGCGGCCCGAGGTCTGCTAAAACGCCCCCATGGCAAACGACGCTCTCGCCGCGACCGACGTCATCGACGCACGACATCCCGAAATCGCTGCCCTGGCAGCGGCGCTCGCGCGAGGTGCGTCCGGGCCGATCGAGATCGCCCGTCGTTGTTTCACCTGGGTACGCGACGAGGTCCGCCATACCCTCGACATCCAGGCCGGACCGCTCACCTGCACGGCCTCCGAAGTGCTGCGCCACCGCACCGGCTTCTGTTACGCCAAGAGCCACCTGCTCGCTGCCCTCCTGCGCGCGAATGGCCTGCCTGCCGGCCTGTGTTATCAGCGGCTCGCGAATGGGTCAGGGTATTGCCTCCACGGGTTCAACGCCGTCGAGCTTCCGGGCATCGGCTGGTATCGCATCGACGCGCGCGGCAACAAGCCCGGCATTGACGCCGCGTTCGACCCGCCCACCGAACGGCTGGCCTATGCCGCGACGGAGGCCGGCGAGGTCGACGATAAGGCCGTGTACGCCCATCCGCTCCCGGTCGTCGTGGCCAAGCTGCGCGCCCATACCGACTGGCAAAGCTTCGCGGCCGACCTGCCCGACGACGTCTTGGCGCGCGTCTAGGCACGGGTAAGCACTCGCAGTACGGAGGAAAGGTGCCCCGGACGGCACGGGTGTGACCGCGCTTGATCTCCCCAGAAGCGCGCCTTTAGACTCCTGGATTCATCTGCCGTCCGTGAAGAGCGGCGCAGAGGGATGCGCAGGGGGCGTGACGTCGTGCAGACGAATGCGCCGGAGAGGGGAGCGATGTCGCTGTTTTTGGCCACCGAGGAAACGACGGCCGATGTCAAGGGGTTTGAGATCACCTCCAAGATCGGCGAGGGCGTCAGGTATGTGACGTATCGCGGCCGCCGGTTGGGCGACGGGCAGGACGTGGCCGTCAAGGTCATGGCAGCCGATTCCAACCGACTCGCCGATATCGCGCGCCTCAAGCATACCTACGGCATTCTGCAGCGGATCGATTCGGACAAGATCGTCAAGGTCCACGGCGTCGAGGAGCAAAGGGATGGCCTGGCGGTCATCACCGAGTATTTCCCCGGCACCTCCCTGGCGAGCCTCCTCGCGCGGCAAGGGACGCTCGATATCGATGCATTCCTGCGCCTCGGCATCTCCCTGGCCGAAGCCCTTGCCGATCTCCACCGCCGTGGCCTCGTCCACGGGGACACGCGGCCCGAAAACATCCTGCTCGGGGCGGAGAACCAGATCAAGCTCACGGGCTTCGGCGTCGATGGCGTCGTGACGCGGGAGAAAGAGGAGATCTACAGCCGCCGCGTCCTCTCGGAGCTGCTCCCCTATAGCTCGCCCGAGCAGACGAACCGCATGAACCGGAGCGTGGACTACCGGACGGACATGTATTCGCTGGGGGTCGTCTTTTACGAAATGCTCGTGGGGCGCAGGCCCTTCGAGGCCGAGGACCCGCTCGAGCTGATCCACGCCCATCTCGCCGCGTCGCCCCCTTCGCCCTCGGAGGCGAGGCCGGAGGTGCCCGAGGCGCTCTCCGCCATCGTCCTCAAGCTGCTCCGCAAGGGCGCCGAAGATCGCTACAGCAGCGCCGAAGGCCTGCAGGCAGACCTCTCCGAGTGCCAGCGGCAATGGCAAACGACCGGCCAGATCGAGCCCTTCGTCCTCGGCCAGCACGACCGGAGTGATCTGCTCCAGATCCATCAGGGGCTTTACGGCCGCGAAAAGGACATCCGAAAGCTCATCGAATCGTTCGACGACGTGCTCCGGGGCAGGCGCGCGATCATCCTGGTGTCGGGTTACTCGGGCATCGGAAAGTCCTCCCTCGTCCAGGAGATCTTGAAGCCGCTGGCGCGGGAGAAAGGGTATTACATCAGCGGGAAGTACGACCAGTACATCCGCGATACCCCCTACAGCGCCGTGATCCAGGCGTTCGACGCGCTCCTCAAGCAGCTCCTCTGCGAGAGCGAGGAGCGGCTCGCGGCATGGCGGGAGGCCATTCTCGGCGCCCTCGGCAGCAATGGGCAGGTCCTCTGCGACTTCTTGCCCTCGCTCAAGCACATCATCGGCGAGCAGCCGCCCGTCCCCGCGCTCGGGCCCGTCGAGGCGCAAAACCGCGTCAACCTCTATTTCCGGAAGTTCGTGTCGGTGTTCGCCCGGCCAGCCCACCCGCTGGCGATCTTCCTCGACGACCTGCAATGGGTGGACGCGGCGAGCTTGAGCCTGATCACGTCCATCCTCGCGGACGAAGACCGATCGGCGCTCTTCTTTTGCGGCGCCTACCGGGACAACGAGGTGAGCCCGACCCACGCGTTCATGGTTGCGCTGGAGGAGCTCGAGCAGGGCGGCACCGAGGTCGTCGACATCGTCCTCGAGCCCCTCGACATCGCCTCTTTGAGCGCGCTCATCAACGACAGCCTCGGCGTCGACGACGGGGATGCGCTCGCCGCGGTGGTGCTGCGCAAGACCGGCGGCAATCCCTTTTTCGTGAAGCGCTTCCTTCGGCACCTGTACGAGGCGAAGGTGCTCTTCCGGGATCCCGCGGCGGGGTGGCGCTGGGATCTCTCGGCCATCGAGCGATTGGACTCCTCCGACAACGTCCTCGGCCTCATGGCGGAGACGCTCCTGCGCCTCCCTCCGCGCACGCAGGACGTCCTCCGCCAGGCCTCGGCGATTGGCAACGTCCTCGATCTGGAGGTCCTCTACGCCATCAGCGCGACTCCTCCGGACGAGACGTACGCGAGCCTGGAGGAAGCCATCCGCGAGGGCTTGATCGTGACCGCGGGCGAGCAGCTCCGCTTCGCGCACGACAAGATCCAGGAGGCCGCCTATTCCTTGATCCCGGTGGCGGACCGAGCGGCATACCATTACCGGATCGGAGAGATCCTCCTCCTCAAGCTCGATCCCAACAAGGGACAAGACCTGTTCGACATCGTCAATCACCTGAACAACGCGGGGGACTTGATCACGGCGCCGGGCGCGCGCCTCGAATCCGCGCGGCTCAATTTGAAGGTCGCCGAGCGCGCCGAGGAATCAGGCGCCTTCTCCGCGGCCCTCAAGTATCTGGAGCATGGCGCGGCCATGCTGCCCCGCGACGCGTGGAGCGCGGAGTACGAGCTCTCCTTTGCCTATCACACGAAAAAGGGCGTGCTCGAATCGCTCTGCGAGCGGCACGACGACGCGCTCGCGACGCTCGCCGCTTGCTTCAAGGAAGCCAAGGGGCGCGTGCACCAGACGGCGGTCCGGCGCCTGATCATGAACGTGCAGATCCTGAAGAACGATCTGCTCGCGGCCCTCGACGAGGGGCTCGCCGCGCTGCGCGCGTTCGGCATCGATTTGCCGCCCTTCCCGGACGCGGACGCGCTCGCCGCCGAGCGCGCGCGGACGTTTGCCATGATCGGCGACCGGCCCGTCGCCTCGCTCATCGATCTGCCTCCGCAGAACGACCCGGAGATCGCCGCGCTGCAGGACCTCCTGCAGGAGATGTTCACGCCCTGCTACCAGCTCGGCACGAACAACCTGGCGATCACGATCATGAAGATGCTGCAAAACACGTTGACCCACGGCATCTCCAGAAACTCGATCTTCGCGTACATGAACTTCGGGACCGTGCTCTGCGCGAGCATGGATATCGAGAAGGGATACGAGTTCGGCCGCGCGGCGGTGCGCCTGAACGAGATTCACCCGGACAAGAAGTCCGAGGCCATGCTGGCCAACATGTGGGCGGCGTGGGTCCAGCACTGGAAGGAAGGCTATACGACCTACAAGGCGACGCTCCGCAGAGGCATGCACACCGGCGTCGAGACGGGTCAATACATCTGGGCCTTTTACAACACGGCCAATGCGAGCACGAACAGCCTCCTCCAGGGGCGGCACCTCCAGGAGATCCTCGAAGAAGCGCGGCAATACCAGCCGCTCTGCAAGCTCGACAAGTTCAACGCCATGACCTGGATGGTCAGCGCCATCGCCGAGGTTTGCGAGGATCTGAGCAGGCCCGCGGAGGCGGACGCGTCGTCGCGCGTCGCCTGGGTCGACATCGACGTCATCAAGGCGGATGCCCGGAAGATCAACAACACGGCTTCGCTTTATTTCGCGAACGTGTACGACGTCCTCGGAGGTGTCTTCAAGGGCGCCTACGAAGAGGTCGCGGCGATGTGGGGCGCGACGGATCCCGCGGGCGACGTCATGCTCCCGGCCTGGCACGCGACCCCCTGCTTCTACTTCTATGGCGGCGTGGCCTTCGCGCGCGCCTCGACGACCGCGCCGCCGGACCTGCGCGAGCTCTACCTCGCGAGGTTTTACGATTGCGCGCGCAGGATGGCCGTCTGGTCCGAGCTCAACCCGGAGAGCCTGCGCCATCGCCACCTTTTGCTCCAGGCCGAGCTCGCCCGGATCGAGCCGTCCGAGCGCGCGGGGCACCTCTACGACGAGGCGATCGCCGCCGCCCGCGAAGGGGGATTCGCCCACGATGAGGCGCTCGGCAATGAGCTCTGCGCCCGTCATTACCTCGACCGTGGCAGGTCGTTCCTCGCGCGTGTCTATCTCGCCGAGGCGCATCGGGCCTACGCGCGGTGGGGCGCCGTCCGCGTGATGGAGCGCCTCGAAAAGGAGTTTTCGCACGTGCTCCGGCCGGAGGCGGGGCTCGGCCGGATCGAGCGCGTGGCGGACGGGGACCCCGCCGCGCGCAAGCTCGACCTCGGCGCCGTCGTCAAGGCCTCGCAGGCGATCTCGGGCGAGATCCTGATCCCGCAGCTCCTGCAGAAGCTGATGCACGTCCTCCTCGAAAGCGCGGGCGCGAGAAAGGGGTTCGTGATCCTCCGGGAAAATGAGCGGCTCGTGATCCGGGCCGAAGGCCACATCGATCAGGCCGAGATCCGCGTGCTCCCGTCCGCGCCCCTGGAGTCGCGCCGGGATCTGGCCACCTGCGTGGTGAAATACGTGGCGAGGACGGCGGAGAGCGTCGTCCTCCACGAAGGGGCGAAGAACAGCCCCTTCGCGGACGACCCCTACATCGAGCAGAGCCAGCTCCGATCACTCCTGGCGACGCCCATCCTGCGGCAGGGGCGGCTCGTCGGGGTCCTGTACCTGGAAAACGAGCTCGCCGGGAGTGTGTTCACGCCGGATCGAATGGAGATGCTCCGGCTCCTGTCGGCGCAGGTCGCCATTTCCATCGAGAACGCGCTCCTCTATTCGAGCCTCGAAGAGAACGTGCGCGCGCGGACGCGGGAGATCGAGCAAGCCAACGCGCGGATCCTGTCGCTCAATGCCGAGCAGCAGCGCCGGCAGGAGATGGAGCTCTCGCAAAAGCAGGCGCTCATCGCGCAGCAAAAAGAGCTCATCCGTGTCCTGTCCACGCCCATCCTGGAGGTGTGGGACGGGGTGCTCACCATTCCGATCGTCGGTGTCATCGACGAGGAGCGCTCGTCCGTCATCACGCAGAACCTGCTCGCGCGGGTCGTCGAGACCCAATCGAAGTTCGCGATCGTCGATCTGACAGGCGTCGACGAGATGGATCCCGGGACGGCCGAGCACATCGTGCGTATCATCGGCGCCGTGCGGCTGCTCGGGGCGAGGAGCGTCATCACGGGCATCCAGCCCGCCGTGGCCCGCGCGATGATCTCCCTCGGCGTCGATCTCAGCCGCATCCAGACACGCGCCAATCTCCGCGACGGCCTGCGGACGTGCCTGAACCTCGGACGGGGCAAGGATTCGTAGGACCTCGGCGCATCACCTCAGCGGCAGGGACACATAAGACGGGTCCCCCGGCGGCGAGACGAACGTCAGCTCGGTGGATCGATTCTCCATATCGACATAAAGCGGGTCGACGGTGTCGACGACGAGCGTGAGGCGATGGCCCTCCGGCACGTCGTAGGCCGTCACGAAAAAGTCCGTGTCCACGGGATAGACCTGGCCGGCCACCGCCTCGGGGATCGTGAAGGGGATAGGCGTCACGAGGCGCCCCATTCCCAGCTTGTCCGTATCGTAGAGATAGGCGATCACCGTCGTCGACGCGGAGCTGCCCGGCGCGACCGTCACGTGCAGGTGCGCGGCCCCGCGCAGGCGCAGCGCGCTCGCCAGGACGTCCGACTGCCAGACGCCCGCGTTCGTGCGGTTCACGCCGGCGATGGACACCGGCTGCGCCTCGCCCATGAACACCTCGCTCGCGACGGTGTCCACGCCCGTGACGATCGGCCAGCGCCAGCCGGTCCATGCGCGCGCGACCAGCGCGCCCTCTCAGGCCCCGGGGCGCGGTGATCACGGGGAACCGAATCGTGGTGGGGTATCGGGGCTGCGATGCGGCAGGCACGCCCGATCTCCTTGCCGTCGTGCGCGACCTGAACCTCTCCGTGCTCACGTCGTTCGCCGTCACGAGTGATGCCATCGAGGAGAGCT
This sequence comes from Polyangium mundeleinium, assembly GCF_028369105.1. Classification (NCBI taxonomy): domain Bacteria; kingdom Pseudomonadati; phylum Myxococcota; order Polyangiales; family Polyangiaceae; genus Polyangium; species Polyangium mundeleinium. The sequence continues at coordinate 6,742,746 of NZ_JAQNDO010000001.1, forward strand.
CGCCGTCGCTCGCCGCGGGGAGCGACGGCGAAGTCCTGTTCGCGTATTCGCACCACGATCCCAGCTTGCCGTGGGGCGGCGGTGGAGAGCGCGTCTTCGCACGCGTCGTCGATCTCGATGAGGGCAATGGCGGTGCCGGGGGTGCCGGGGACGCGGGCGGCAATGGTGGTGCGGGTGGCAATGGCGGCGCCGGTGGCAATGGCGGTCATGGCGGAACCGGCGGAATCGGGGGCGCGGGGGGTGCCGGCGCTGCCAGTGGATCCGGCGGTCCCACCGGATCGGGCGGGCAGGGTGGGGGAGCGCCCCCCGACGACGGAGGCTGCACGTACAGCGCGCAGGGCGCTCCGCGAAGCCCGGATGCGCCTCTCGTCATGGCCGCGGCCGCCATGCTCCTCGCGCTCCGCCGAGACAGGAGCGTGAAGCCCAGGCGCGCCGCGAGGACGGCCTCTCACGCGCCTACAAGAGCACGGCGCATTCAATCCCGCTGACCGAAAGCCCCCAGTCGTCGCCGATGTTCCAGCGGCGCAGCTCGGCGTCGATGATGCGGAGCGCCTCGTCGGCGTGGCGGAAGTCCTGGATGCTGCTCGACAGGTTCCACTGGTCGAGCGGCCCGCTCCCGTCGGCGCAGGCCCCGAGCCCCAGGCCATTGGCGTTCCTCTCCCCGAGCGCCTTCGTCATCGCCCCGAGCACCGAGAGGCCGATCGCCATGTAGTGCACCTTCGGGCACGCGACGGGGTCGGCGTCGGGGGTGTCGCATTCATTTGGATCGCGCTTGCTGTAATCGATCCGCCGCGTCCCGTGGCCGTGCACGCGGATGTAATACTGCGGGGCGTCCGGATACTGGCCTCTGCAGGTCTTCGGCGGCTCGAACGAGACCCCTTCGGCGCTCGGGACGAGCGTGATCTGCGAGGGCTGCCCCTTCACGATGGCGTCCGGGCAGTCCTCTGCGGCCAAGGCCCGCGGGGGAGGTCCGCAGCCGACGAAAGCGGCGCAAGCCATGAGGACGAGGATGTGAAGCCGCGTGGTCACGAGCGCCTCGCGCCCGCGGGCTCGTTGTCTGCGCATGCCATGGCTTCTCCGGTCGACGTTTTTGATGGAACCGTGCACGCGCCTCCCACAGCAGCGATCGTGCCACCCCGAAGCTCCCCGAGGCACCGCCCCCGCCGACCCATCGCTGTCGACGGGGCGTTCACTTCCCGCTTCCGTTGTGGACTCTCCGTCGACAGCACGCCTTGGGGCCTCCCCAAACCCCCCTCGGCCCGCCCGTGCTTCGCTTTGGGGCCTCCCCATGCTCGCTCCCGAGCGCCCGGACCTCACCTGGGGCCTCCCCATGCTCGCTCCCGAGCGCCCGGACCTCACCTGGGGCCTCCCCATGCTCGCTCCCGACCGCCCGGACCTCACCTGGGGCCTCCCCATGCTCGCTCCCGAGCGCCCGGACCTCACCTGGGGCCTCCCCATGCTCGCTCCCGATCGACCGGACCTCCCTTTGGGGCCTCCCCGCTCCATTTTGGAGCACCCGGCGCTCCGTTTTGGAGCACTTCGCCGGGTCTTCCCCGGGCGGACGGCACGCCACATGATGGTAGAAGCTGTGCTCCTCGTGCGAGAACACATCCCCGATTCCCAGGGACACGACGTGATGGGCATCTTCGACTGGTTCAAGGGCAAAAAAACAGGGCAGGTCGCCGCGGAAGGGGCTTCGGCGGGCTCGCCTTCAGCCTTCGCGCTGGACGACGCCGCGCTGGTCAAGCAGGTGGAGCCGCTCCTGGCGCAGCGGAGGTTCGCCGAGATCGAGGCGCTCCTGCGCCGCGCGCTGGCCCTCGAGGGGCGCCCGCTCGAGCCGCGCCATGCCTCCTATCCGGTCTCGCTGAACCTCCTCGCGGCGGTCATGACGAGCCAGAACAGATCCGGAGAGGCAGAAGCCTTGCTGCGGGAGGCGCTGGCGCTCCACGAAAACGTCCTCGGGCCCGACCATCCGCAGACCGAGGCGTCGTTGGGTGTCCTCGTCAACGTCCTCGGAAAACACCACAAGGACGCGGAGGCCGAGGCGATCCTGTCGCGAGCCTTCTCGAAGAAGGACGATGTGCGGGACGGCGGAAGGCCCTCCTACCGGTCGCTGCTCGGCTTGTTCGGCGGGGTCCTGGGCGCGAGCGGCAAAGTCGACGAGGCCGTGGCGATCCACCGGAGGGCGCTCGTCCTGGAGGAGCGCGCGGTGGGCCCAAACCATCCCGCGTTCTGGTCGGCGGCGGGCGGGCTCGCGAGTGTATTGCAGAAGCAGGGGAATCCAGGCGAAGCCGCGGCGCTCCTGCGCCGGGTGGCGGCCCTGAAAGAGGCGACGCTGGGCGAAGGCCACCCCGACCATTTGAAGTCCTTGTTCCTGCTCGAATACATGCTGGCCGTGCAGGAGAAACACGAGGAGGCGGAGGCGTGCGCGCGGAGGCTGCTCGACCTTCAGGAAAAGACGCTCGGGGAGCGTCATCCCGACACCCTGGGCACGAGAAACCGCCTGTCGCATCACGCGCTGAACGGCAGGAAGTAGTCAGATTCTCCCCTGACGCGCCGCACAAGTTGCCCCGCTGACCCCGCCCCGGTTCCCCTCCAGGCAGCACATGGCCGCGAAATTGGCAGGCTCCTCGCCGCGCGGGCTCGCTTTGCCAGACACAAATGCGCACGATCCTGCTTTACAGGCAAATCTGAGGCTTGGTAATGTCGCCGCCGAGGTGTCGCGCGCATGGCTATCTTGGAGCTGTCATTTGCTTGCGGGGAAAGCTCCCTCTCGGTCCGGCGCTTCTCGGTCCACGAGTCCGTCTCCGGCCTGTTCACGGTCTCCGTCTGGGCGCGCTCCGAGAGCCCGAGCATCGATCTCGAAGCGATCATCGGGCAACCCGCCTCCCTGCGGGTGGTGAGCGGGTATCGCTTCGCGCGGCTCGGCGGGGCGCGGCTCTGGAGCGGCATCGTGAGCTCGATCGAGCAGGTGCAGGCCGTGCAGCCCGCCTCGGGGACCCACGAGCTTTCGACGTACTCGCTGCGCATCGTCCCGTCCCTCTGGACGCTCACGCAGCGCCGCAACTACCGCATCTTCCAGCACCTCTCGATCCCCGACATCGTCGACGAGCTGCTCTCCGACTGGGGCCTCGACAGCATCTGGCAGATCGATCGGGGCAAGTACCCGAAGCTCGAGTACCGCGTCCAGTATGGCGAGAGTGATTTCGCGTTCTTCAGCCGCATGCTGGAGGAGGCCGGAATCGCCTACACCTTCCCGGACGACGACGCGAAGGGCTCGAACCTCACGCTCTCGGACAAGCTCGAATCGAATGCCCCACGCCCGGGCGGCGCGCTGCCCTACGTGGACAACCCGAACCAGGAGGCGGAGAAGGAGTTCGTCTCTGCCATCCGGCTGTCCTACGGGGTGCGTCCCGGCGCCCACACGATCCGCGACCACGACTTCCGGAACCCTTCGTTCGAGCTCTTCGGCGAGGCGCCCAAAGCCTCGGGGCAAGAGGCGAAATACGAGCAGTACCATTACGAACCCGGCGGCTTCCTGGTCGAGGGCGGCAAGGGCGGCGACACGCCCGTCGCGGACGACAAGGGCGTCGCGCGGCACGAGCAGGGGTTCGGCAAGGGCCGGGCAGGGCGGATGCTCGGCGGGGCGCGGGTCGACAGGCGCGTGGTCTCGTTCGACACGAACACGATCGATCTCTGGCCCGGCCAGATCATCTCGATCGACCGGCACCCGCACGCGGATCTCTCGGAGTCGACGAAGCTCCTCGTGACGGAGTTCTCCGTGGAGGGCACGCCCGAGGGCGAGTGGAGCATGTCGGGGCAAGCCGTCTTCACGGCGTCGCCCTACCGGCCGCCGCAACGGAGCACGAAGCCGCGGGTCGAGGGCGTGCAGAGCGCGCGCGTCGTCGGGCCGAAGGGGCAGGAGATCCACACCGACGAGTTTGGTCGGGTCCGCGTGCAGTTCCCCTGGGATCGGGAGGGTCGCTACGACGACAACAGCTCCTGCTGGATCCGGGTGAGCCAGGGCTGGGCAGGCACCGGGTACGGCATGATCGTGCTGCCGCGTATCGGGCAGGAGGTGATGGTCGGGTTCCTGGAGGGCGATCCGGACCAGCCGATCATCGTGGGCCGCGTGTACAACGCGAAGCAAGCGGTGCCGTACAAGCTGCCGGATCACAAGACGCGCAGCACGTGGAAGAGCGACACGTCGACCGGCTCGGAAGGCTTCAACGAGATCATGTTCGAGGATTCGAAGGGCGCCGAGCTCGTCTACGAGCAGGCGCAGAAGAATCGTCGGAGGCTCGTCAAGAACGACGAGACGATCACGATCGGCCAGGATCGGCAGAAGCTCGTGAAGAACGACGAGCAGGACAAGACGATCGGCTTCCTCAAGGTCTTCGTCGGTCGCGATCAGGACATCGTCATCAAGCAGAACAAGCGCGAGCGCGTCGAGGGCGACTCGCACCTGCGCATCTACGGCAAGCGCAACCAGCGCATCGAGGGCAAACAATCCCTGACGGTGAAGGGCGACCGGCACGAGCTCGTCGGCAAGAGCTACGCGATCGGCGTGAGCGACGAGATCCACGTGCAAGCCGGCACGGGCGTCGTGATCGAGGCAGGCCAGGACCTGACGATCAAGGGCCCGGGCGGGTTTGTCCGCATCGATCAAAGCGGCGTGACGATCCGCGGGAAGGTCGTGCGGATCAACAGCGGCGGCTCGCCGGGGAGCGGGAAGGGGAGCAGCCCGGACGAGCCGGATGCGGCGGTCGAGGCCGAGGTGGACGACGTCAGCGTGACGCTGATCGGTCAATAGGAGGAGATGGACCATGCCTCCGGCGGCGAGAATCAGCGACAAACATGCTTGCCCCATCCCGGGGCACGCCGTGAACGCCATCGTGACCGGCGAGGAGACGGTGATCGTCGGGTACATGCCGCAGTCGCGCGTGGGCGACCTCGAAGCGTGCGGCGCGGCCATCGCGGCAGGCGAGCCGACGGTGATCATCGGCAACCAGGACGCGGCGCGGAAGGGAGATCCGACGACCCACGGGGGCAAGATCATCTCGGGCTGCCCGTCGGTGATCATCGGATCGAGCGCGCAGGCCGAGACGCTCCTGACGGACCGGCCCTTCTGCGAGGAGTGCGAGGAGAAGGCGCGCGCGAAAGAGGAACGGCGGCAGCGCGAGAGGGAGACGCCGTGAGGGCGCGCGAGCACATGAGGAGCGAAGGCCATGGCCACTCTTGAGCTGTCGCTCGCCTCGGGCGAGCTCTCCGTGCGGCGCTTCGTCGTGAAGGAGGCCGTCTCGACGCTTTTTTCGGTCTCGATCTGGGGCCGAACGGCGGACCCGAGCCTCGACCTCGGCGCGATCTTGGACAAGCCCGCGACGTTCCGGTCCGCGCCGGGTTACCTCCACGTCTCGGGCCTCGGCGAGCGCACGTGGAAGGGGATCGTCGCCTTCGCGGAGCAGGTCCACGCGCTCCAGCCGCAGGTGGGGCAGCGGGGGTTGTCCACCTATCACGTGGAGATCGTCCCCGACCTCTTCCGGCTCCGCCACCGCCGGAACAACCGCATCTTCCAGCAGCTCTCCATCCCCGACATCATCGACGAGCTCCTCGGCGAATGGGGGATCGAGAAGGCCTGGAAGATCGAGCGGGCGAAGTACCCCAAGCTCGAATACAAGGTCCAGTACGGGGAGAGCGATTACGCGTTCTTCAGCCGGCTCCTCGAGGAGGCGGGCATCGCGTTCACGTTCCCCGACGATCAGGGCGGCACGCTCACGCTCGCCGATCAGCTCCAGGCGAACGCCGCTCGTCCCGGCGAGAGCCTTCGGTACGTCGATCATCCGGCGCAGGCCGCGGAGCAGGAGTACGTGACGGCCGTGCGCCTCTCGCACGACGTTCGTCCGGGCGGCTACACGATCCGCGACTACGAGTTCCGGAACCCCGACTTCGAGCTCTATGGCCGCGCGCCCGCGGCGAGCGGATCGGAGCAATACCATTTCGATCAGGGCGCGTTCCTCGTCGAGACGGGCAAGGGCAGCGGGACGCCGGTGGCCGACGACAAGGGGATCGCGCGGCACGACGAGAAATACGGCAGCGAGCTCGCGGAGAAGGCGCTCCATGGCGAACGCGTGGGGGTGCGGGCGATCTCGTTCGAGGCCAACACGTACGATCTCGCGCCGGGCGGCGTCTTCTCGATGTCCCGGCACCCGCACGCGGAGCTCTCGGCGGATCGGAAGCTCCTCGTGCTGGAGACGACGTTCGAGGGGACGGCGGAGGGCGAGTGGAGCTTGCTCGGGCAGGCGGTCTTCGCCGAGGTCCCGTACCGCCCGCCGCGCCGGACGGCGAAGCCGATCGTGCACGGGCTGCAATGCGCGACCGTGGTGGGCCCGTCGGGGCAGGAGATCCACACGGACGAGTTTGGCCGGGTGCGCGTGCAATTCCCCTGGGATCGCGAGGGGAAGAAGGACGAGGGCAGCTCCTGCTGGCTCCGGGTGAACCAGGGCTGGGGCGGCATGGGGTACGGGATGATCGTGCTGCCGCGCATCGGGCAGGAGGTGCTCGTGGGGTTCGCCGAGGGCGATCCCGATCTGCCTTTCGTGATGGGGCGCGTCTACAACGCCGTGCAGCAGGTGCCGTACAGGCTGCCGGAGCACAAGACGCGCAGCACGTGGAAGAGCGACTCCTCGCAGGGATCGAAGGGCTTCAACGAGATCATGTTCGAGGATCTCGCGAAGAAGGAGCTCGTCTGGCAGCAGGCGGAGAAGAACCGCACGCGGCTCGTCAAGGAGAACGAATACGCGACGGTGGGCCACGACCGGCAGAAGCTCGTGAAGCGCGACGAGCGGGAGCACACGGACGGGTCGCGAAAGCGGTGGGTGGGCAAGGACGCGGACGCGATCACGAAGCAAAAGATGCGCGAGCGGATCGACGTCGACGTGAGCCTCGAAGTGAAGGGCAACCGGAGCGAGCGGATCGACGGAAAACAATCGCTGACGGTCGCGGATCACCGGCAGGAGAAGGTGGAAGGAAGCTACGCGCTCCGGGCGAACGACGAGGCGCACGTGATCGCAGGCGAAGCGTACGTCGGCGAGGGGGGGCAATCCTTCACGCTGCGCGGCCCCGGGGGCTTCCTCAAATTCGACGGGAGCGGGGTGACGATCGAGGGGACGGTGGTGGCGATCAACAACGGCGGATCCCCCGGTCAGGGCAAAGGAACCAAGCCGGAGAAGCCCGAGGATCCCGAGCTCGATCATTACACGGAGTGCTTCCGGGCGATCGACGAGCGGTCGGAGGAGCCGGTCCCGGATCTGCCTTATCGGATCGAGCTCGAGGACGGCACCGTCTACACGGGTCGTACGGACGACGAGGGGTATACGATCCGCGTCGGGACGTTGAAGGAGCAGCAGGTGAAGGTCACATGGGGAGGCGATCTCCCCTCGGGCCCGGATGCTCCGATGGATGAGGGGTGCTGACATGGCGACAGGAGACCCCAAGGTATCGACCACGCGGCAGAACAACCCGGCCGCGACCGAGGATCGGGTCGCCGCGCGGCGGACCGTGACCTACATCTTCAACACCTCGGCCACATCGAGCACGCTCAGCATTCCCTACGCGGTCGCCGTCGACGACGAGGTGCAGGCCGCATACCGGAATTCGGTCGCGCGTGTCAGCGGCGGGGACGGCGCGATCAACGTCACCGTCAATTCCGGCCAGAAGGTGAGCCTGTTCCTGAACAGCGACGCCGCTCCCGGGCGGCGCAAGAACGCCGTGTACGCGGTGACGCCCAAGGATCGGAACGTCCGGGTGACGGTCCGGGAGAAAAAGGGCAAACACAACGACCCCGACACGCCGGTGCTGGTGGCCACCGAGAGAAACCTCGAGAAATACAATGCCCCGCTGACGGGCGACATCTGGATGAAGGTGACGCACAAGTTCACCGCCGCGGATGTCGACGCCGCAGTCCCGGCCGGGACACGCGCGGAGATCATCGCAGCCCTGCGGACCCTGTACGGGGGCCTCACGGGCAATACGTTGACGATGACGATCCCGGCGTCGGGCACCCAGGCCGCGTTCACGACCACGCTCACGTTCGCGGACGCCGAAAACCCGAGGGACAACATCACGAGCTTCAGCCTCACCACGGACGGCCTGCCGCGCGTTCATCCCGCGGGGTTCGCGGCGATCCTGAAGGCGGCCGTGGATTCGAGCGTGACGGCCATCTCGATGAGTTCGAACTGGCGTCCCTGTCTCGGCTCGATCGCGCATCGCGCCGGGCTCGGCGTGGACGTGAACAACGTGGGCGGCACGCGGATGTTCCGAACCGCGGGCGCCAATGCCACGGAGGTGCGGCTCCTGCAGGCCTACCAGGCGAAGCAGACCGACGCGAACAAGGCGGCGTACGAGGCGGAGCGCGACAAGAACCAACCGCTCCACGTGCAGGGCTTCCGGAGGTCGCTCCAGCAGAACCCCGGGGTCAAGCAATGCTTCGATCCGTGGGAGATGGATAGCAACACGAGGGACAACCAGGCGGCGACGCCGAACCGGCAGAACGACGGAAACTCGAAGTTGCACGGCAACCACCTGCACATCACCGCGCGGGATGGGGTCATCATCGCTTGAGGGCGTAACTTCGCGACGCGAGGAACCGAGGAGCCATCATGATCATCCGCCAAGCCTCCCTGGACGCCTTCCAGAAGTCGGCGATGAAGTCCTTCGAGGACGAGATGATCGTGCATTGCAAGGAGTTCTCTCCGAACCTCTGCAAGACGCTCACCCCGGAGCAAGTGCGCTACGCGCTCCAGCAGGGGATCGAGCGCGCGGGGCGGTACGGGCTCACGCGTCGCGGCCCGGTGCATTTCTACATCGACTGCATGCTGCTCTTCGGCAGCGGCTTCCCGACCGACCCTCAATACCCATGGATGGCCGAGATCCTCGTGCGCGACGATTTCGCCGAGGAGATGCTCAAGGCCGACGCCTTGCACGAGAAGGTATGCGAGTACCTCCGCGAGGTCGGCGGCGCGGACAGCCGTTACATGCGCGGCGCGCTCCGGAGGCTCCTCCGTCTCGCGCAAACGAACGATCTGCCGCTCCATCAAGACACGATCGAGCAAGACATCCTGCGCCTCCTCGCGCACGTCTGGCCGGAAAAGCTCTCGTATGGCGGCCCGGAGACGATGCAGCTCCTCGTCAGCGACGCCATCGGGCGCGCCCGCGACACGTACGGCTTCACGCAGCCCCGTTCGGTGGCGCTGATGGCCGTGCTCATGGTCGCCTTTGGTCATCGGTGCGACGACGATCCGCTGTTTCCGTGGATCAGCAAAACGCTCGCGCGGCGTGACGAGGACGGCCCGGACGTCGTCGCCGAGAAGCTCGAACGTCGCGCCACCGTCTGGTTCGAAGCGGTCCTGGAGAACGAGCTCGCCTAAGGGAAAGTCGATGACACAAGCAAGACCCCCCGCCACGCCCGCCTCGGTCTCGAACGCAGATTCGCCTGCCTCGCCGTCCACCGTCCCCGACGCGAACCAGCCGGCCGCGCAGTCGTGCAGCACGTGCAAGGACAAGCGGGTCATCGTCATCGATCCCGGTCATGGCGGGACCGCCATGGTAGGCGGGAGCAGCCCGAACAACGCGACGGCCGTATCAGGCGTCAAGGAGAAGGTCCTGACGCTCCAGTATGCGCAGACCCTCAAGCAGCACCTCGACGGCGAGGCGTGCAAGGCCATTTTCCGAGGTCGAGGGTATTCCGACGTGCAGGTCATCTTGACGCGCACCTCGGACAACAATGTAGGGCTGAGCGCGCGGGTCAACGTCGCGAAAACGAACAAGGCCGACATCTTCCTCAGCATCCATTTCAACGGCGGCGCGGCGGCGGCGCGAGGGACGGAGACGTTCTACAAGGCCGGCTCCAACGGCAACGCGAACCTGGGCGAGGACACGGCCCTCGCGCAGACCGTCCAGACCGCGCTCTTCGGTGCCATGAAGCGGATCGACGCAGGCGCGAAGGACCGAAAAATCAAGCCCGACACGGACACCAAGCACAAGAGCCTGGGCATCCTGAGGGACCCCGGCATCGGTTACAGCGGCAAGATGTGTCGATCGGTTCTGATCGAGGTGGAGTTCATCTCCAACCACCAGGTGGACGCGCTGCTCGTGAGCGGGGGCGGCGCCTCGGCAAACCGCAGCACGCTCATGCTCGCCGTCGCACGCGCCCTCGCAAATTCGCTGTGACGGGGAGCCGCCGCGCCGGGGCGCTGCCCCGGACCCCGCGGGGGGCTGTCCGCCCCCTCGACCCCGGACCAGCCAGGGGCTGGACCCAGGGTTGAAAAACTGCGCTCCGCGCAGTTTTTCAAACAGGCCGACGAAGAAGCCGAGTTGCCAGCAGAACCAGCAGCGCGGCTGTCTTGGTGGGTCACGTCGCTGCTGGTCTTGACCGGGCCTGTTCGATGAGCTGCGCGGAGCGCAGTTCATCGAGCTTGGGTCCAGCCCCTGGCTGGTCCGGGTGCAGGGGCGGATAGCCCCTGCTGGGGCCTGGGGCAACGCCCCAGCGAATTCACTCCCAGGCCCAGCCCACCTTGCGGAACCGCGCGACCAGCGCGTCCGTGAGCCGCCCCCGCACGACCCCGCTGAACGCCTCGCCCTTCACGGGATCCCTCCACCGGCGCTCGCTGCCGTCCACCATGTCCGCGCGGACGCCCGCGAACGTCGATAACCAGAGCATCGTGATCCCCGTCTCGTGCGCCCACGTCTCCCGGGACTTGCGGCCGCCCTTCATCCCGACCTTGCCCGGCTGGTACGTCCCGCCCTTCGACATCGGGTGCATTTCATTCTGGATCACGGCCCCGAAGCCGCCGGGCACCGCGTTCTGACGCAAGAGGTCGAGGAGCATCAGGTTGATCCCCCACGTCCGATGGTTGCGCGCCGCCTCCGACACGCACATCGCCACGCAAAGCCGCGCCATTTCGGGGGGCGTTCCGACCAGAGGCTCGCCCTGCAAGAAGCCGAGGAGCGCCGCGGTCTTGTCCTTGCAGCCCGAGGAGCCGAGGTACATGGCCTTGTAATCGTCTCCGCCCGCGCGGTACGACGAAGCAGCCGCCTCGTCCGTCGAGGCCACGATGTGCGCATAATAATCTGGGGGCCCCACGCGCACGACCCACGTCCCGACCTGGAAGAGCTTCTCCGTCCCGGTCTCGCCGAGCGCGATCAGCTCCTGCATCCATTCCCCAGCCCCCGCCGGCTTCCGCACGACGAGCTCCACGGGCCCCGTGCCGGTGATTCCACGAGCCACGGAGAAGCCACGCACGTACGTCGTCCGCCCGCCGGTGCCCGGCGTCGAAAACGCAGTTTCCGTCGCGCTCTCGAGCATCGTGTGCACGTCCCAGCGCGAGAGCATCACCTCGCGGTGCTCCCCGTGCCGGACCCGGATGAAATGGCCCACGCCCGCGCCGGCCCACGCTTGCCAGTTCTCGAGTCCCTCGATCTTCTCCAGGTGCGTTTGCATGGCTCCCCGGAGCGTACATGGGGAAAGGCGCTCGTGGAAAGGGCAAAACGAGCCTCATCCTCTCACGATCCGCGCTCGGTCTCCGCGCGCATCACGGACGCGGAGTCGCCTCCGCGCTCGACCCGTCGCCCGGGTCGCCAAGGTCGCCCCCATCGATGGCAACAGGGGCGACGGCGCACGTCGATGGGGGAATGCGGGCGTTCACCGGTCTCCTACGTGCGGACGGGGAGCTTCGGGTACCGCGCCGGGGCGCTGCCCCGGACCCCGCGGGGGCTGTTCGCCCAAAGGCCCGAACCAGGCACGGCCTGGACCGAAGGTGGAAGAACTGCGCGATGCGCAGCTCTTCCAACGGGCCGGTGGCAAGACCATGGAGGGGGGTCTCGAGCTGGCGACGGGCACGTGGCCCGTTGAACCTGCAGCGCTGCCGTGGTCGTTGGCAGGATCGTCGCCGGTCTTGACCCTGGCTGTTCGATGAACTGCGCGGAGCGAAGTTCATCGTCCTGGGTCCAGCGCCTCGCTGGTCCGGGTCCAGGGGCGGATAGCCCCGGTGGGGCCTGGGGCAAAGCCCCAGCGCGGCGCCTCCAAATGAATCACCCTCCCTTCATGAGCTGCGCGACCTCCTCCGCCGCCCGTGCGCCCTGGGAGGCGGCGCCCTCCATGTGCCCCTGGAAATCGAGCGATGTGTGCTCGCCGCAGAAGAGCACACCGCCCTGGCGCGCCGCCTCGTGACCGCCGAACAGGATCCGCTGCCCCACGCGATAATACGAATACGACGCCTCGTAGAGCGGGTTCAGGTGTGGCATCGATTGCGTCGCTCTCCCGTTCCAGTGCGTCTTGCCTCCTGGCAAGACCTTCTCCAGCCATCCGAGCCCCGCATGCGCGTCCGCGAGGACACCCGCGTCCTTGACGGTGGCGAAAGGCTTTCGTGTCGACATCGCGTCCGTCACGGCCCCGCCGGTGTACAGGACGAGGATCCCGGGCTCGCCGGGCTGGGCGCGGCTGACCTCCCAGGTGTTCTGGTAGCCGGTATCGGCATAGGTGGATCCATCACTCCTGCCGGGCCAGGGGCCCTCCTCGCGCCAGTAGCGGCGCGAAAACTGGAGGTGAAGCTTGCCGTTGTGCGCCCGGCCAAGCTCCTCGATGGCGAGGCGTTTGCGCGCATCGAAATGGGCGTCCCGCAGGTCGAGGGTGCGCAAGACGGCGAACGGGAGGGCGAGGACGACCCAGTCGGCCACGACGTCGATCGTGCCGGGCCCTCGCTGAAAGGTGAGGATCTGCCTCCCCGCCGGGCTCTCGCGCAGGCGGAGGAGCCGGTGCCCACGCTGGATCACGTCCGGACCGAGCGCCTTGGCGATGGCGAGGGGGATCTGCTGGTTGCCGCCTTTGATGTGATGGGCCTCGTCGGACTCGCCGAACATGGAGAAATGGTCGGGCTCGGGCTGGTGGCCGAGCAGGTAGACGAGGTTCAGGGCCGACTGATCTCGTGAATCGGCGCCCCACTCGATGACGTAGGCCACGTCGAGGAGCTTCCCCAGCGGCGAGGCGTGCCCGCCGGGGACCCGCGAGGCGATCCAGTCGAATACGCTCATTTGATCGAGCGCGCGCCCCGCGGGGGTCGCGTGGTCGTACGTGGTGGTCGCGCCCGCGGCGAGCAGATCCGAAAGGAGCGCGGGGTACATGCGCGCGAAATCGCGCTCGGCGTCGGCGACCCGGTAATAACGGCCGTCGAAGAAGTACGTGTTCTCCAGGCCGGACGGCTTTTCGCCCTCCAGGCTGTCCATGGTCAGGCCGAACCGGCGCGCGAGGGCGAACAGGGTGCGGTGGTTGCTATCGATGAGCTCCCCGCACCACTCGCTGACTTGCCCTGCGTCCCAGGACGTGGTGTTCGAGAACATGCGCCCGCCGATGCGGCCGGAGGCCTCGTACACCGTGGCCGAGAGGCCGCGATCGCGCAGCGCGAGGGCGCAGGTCAGGCCGGCGATGCCGGCGCCGACGATGGCGATGGTGGGCTGTTCCGCGGCGCGGAGCGCGCGCGGCAGCGCGAGGGTCAACGCCCCCGCGGCTGTAGCGCCGAGGAAGCGGCGGCGATCGAGGGATACTCCACGGCGGGCCTCCTTTTCGCGAGCGGCCATGCGCGCCTCGCGCAGCGCGGCGGGGGTGAGCCCTCGCGCGCGCGCCGCGTGGTGCTCCGAGGCCAGCTTCTCCAGCGATCGCAAGAGTGGTGTCCGTGCCATACGCGCCCTCCCAGCGGCATAGCTGGCGTCCGGGCGGGGTCATGTCACGGGCTTGCGCGTGACGGCATGGAGGCTCTAGGAACAACAGCAAGGGAGAGCCAAGAACCGGTTCATCCCACGCGGGTCATTTCGATCACGCCAGCGACGACGAGCTCCTGGATGATTCGTAGTGCGTCGAGGGGCGGCAATCCGGAGATGTCGACGACGTCCCCGAGGGGAAGTTCGCCATCGATGGCGTCGATGACGCAAGCCGCACGGTCGTCGGTGCCCATACGGGCGGCGGCATCCGACGAACCCACGAGCCGGGGAACCAGGAAGGTTGTTCGTTGCAGCTTCTCGCAAGAGATCTCGGCGTAATGGCGCGCGGTGAGGTTTTCGGGGTCGGCGGCGAGGATGGCCTCGGCGAGCGCGAGCGCCCCCTTGAAGTCGCCGTCCCAGCAGCGTTTGCCCGCCTCCTTGAGGCGTGCCGCCGTGAAGTAGTCGGGCGAGGTTCGCTCGTCGTTCGGCGCATCCGCGGCGGGCGTGAGGCCCCCGCTCCTGAGCGCAGCAAGCCTCGCTCGTACGGCCAGCGTGGGCACGCCCAGCTCTTTTGCGAGGGTCTGCGCGTCGAGAGCCGCCCCCGGAAGGGCGCGCTCTCTCTCCGCATCGGCAATGGCTGCGGTGAGCCAATCGTCCTCGTTGGCGCCGGACTCACGTCGCGTCGGCCAGCTCGACAAGGCGGAATCGACGAGACGTTCCACGCACGCATGTTCGAGAAGGCTGCCCGCCGCGATCAGCTCCGGAACCTCATGGCTCGCCTCGACGAACGTGATCAGCCCCTCGCGCAGGAGGGGCGGCTCGGACCATGTCCCTCGCGGCAGGTCCGCCCCACGGAGCAGGGCGACACGCAATCGCAAGGCATGGACGTCGGGGCAGGGCCCGAGCAAAGACGCCACGTGATCCGCGAGGGCCTCGATACGCGTCGGATCGGGCGTCTTTTCGCGGGCCAAGAGGTGGGCTCCCAGGAGGCCGAGCATGGGATCGTCGAACGACGCGCCCGTCATGACCTTGGCGAGAGGCGGCGGCAGTTCGCCGGGCGCAGAAGCGAGCTGGCCGAGCCCGCTCTCCACCGCGCTGGCGACGTCGAAGGGAGGAGGACGATGCACGTCCCGATCGGTGGGAACCAGGAACATCCGCGGGGATTCGAACCGTGGCTTCCACGCGGCATGATCGATCACGATCTGCGTCGTGAACCCTGGGAACAGGCGGACCGCGATGTCGCGCTTTCCCGCCCAGCGCAGGCAGTACGAACCGGGCATGAGCCGCGCGGAGAACACGGACCAGCCACGCGTGTCGTCCCACGTGTTTTCACGATCGAGCTCGACGGTCACGTTTTCCCCATGGATCGACCACCCGGCGCCGAGCCGCACGGACCAGGGCGGCATCTCCGCATCGAGCAACACGACGAACAGCATGCTCGGAGCGTCGACGATGTCCGCTGCACGCGCCGTGATCTTGGGAAGGGGATCCAGCCATGCGGTGCACACGGCGATCTCGTGATGAATCCGATGCGTCGGATGCGCGGGCAACCATGCCTCGAGAGGCCAGCTCAAGCTCCCGATGGACCTCGATGGGTCACGAGGGGAGAACGAGCCCAGCGTGACTCTACGGCCCATGCCGCCGAGCCGGACGACCTGCGGCGTGATTCCACCTTCCCGCGCATAATGGAAGCACCACCGGTTCTTCCCCGCGTGGAGCTCGTAATCGCCTGCCGGAACATCGAGCTCCCAGGGACCATGCCGCGGATCTCCCCGCATCACGACCTCGTCGTCAGGCCCGAGCAGCACGACCTCGTATACGTCTGACGTCCATGCCTCGATGAAGACGACCTTCAGCCTCGGCGGACGCAGGGCGAACCCGAAGCGCGTCGCCACTTCGAGGCCGTTCACGACCTCCGCGCGCTGGGAGAGCCGTTTGCTTTTTGCACTCTCGGCGACGCTCGCTTCGAGATGATCCTTCAGCGATACAGCCGTCACCACCCCCCCCGCGCGCGCGGCTTCCCCGCGGAGACCGGCGAGGAGCACCTGCGTGAAAATGCCACGCGCCTCGGCCGACGTGTCCATCGAGACCTCCAGCGCCGGTCGCTGGAACTCCGTCGCGTACGCCACGAAGACACGCGTCGCCTGCGCGCGCTCGACAGGCCGTACGAAATCGATGTGCGGCGGCAGGCCCACGGCCCGCATCGCCCAGATGCGGCAGCAATCCAGGAAAAACGCGACCTCGTCGAACGCCCCCGAGCGGACCACGACGTCGAGCCACGCTTCCGAGCTGAGCGCCGCGCGGCGCCGGAGCTCCGACCAGTTGGCCATGCAAAGGGTGATGTCCGCGGCCCGGTCGCCCACGCATCCGTGCCCGCCGAAGTAGAAATAAAAGCGACGTCCGCCGCTCGTGGCCGCGCATTCGAGGAGGTCTTCGAGCGCGTCGTTGATCTCGTGTCCGATGGGCGACAGCGGATCCGGCATCGAAAGGACCGTGCGTACGTTCTCCGGCGAAAGGCGGCCGCCGTCGGGCTCGACCAACCACGCCGCGAACGCCTTCGCGTCGGCGACGGCTCCCTGGAGAGCACGAAGCTTTGGGTAATGGTTCACCCCGATGACGAGCGCATAGTCCTGCCCCGATCCGGGCGAACGAACGGGCGCTTCCGGCACCTCGTCCTCGTCCTCCAGCATCTCTCGTCGGCTCGCGGTCATTCTTCTCTCTACACGCGGATCAGGCTCCCTGGCCATAGTGGACATGCGCAGCCCAATGGAAGGCCATCCCGCGGCCCCGCGCATCTTCCTTGAGCCAGCTCCTTTGCACCTCGGCGAGCGCGCGCGCCGAAGGCCAACGCGCAGCCGCCCGATAGAGGTCCACCATGAACTCGCCGCTCATGGCGTCGTCGACCTCCCAGAGCGGCGCGATCGCTGCACCCGCGCCAGCGCGCAGGAACGCGGCCGGCAGACAAACCACCTCGTGGCCCGGCAGGACGGCGGCGCTCGCGGTCCAGCAGCAGGCGAGAATGACGAGTTCGAGCCTGTGGAGCCCACGGACCTGGATATCGGCGAGCGTGACCTCTCCCGTCGTCCCCTCCGGGCCGGACACGAGGAGACGTGAACGGTGGGGTTGGTCTCTATCGAACATTCCATGACATGCCCAGTGGACGATCTCCGCCTCGTCGAGGGCGTCCAGGATCGCCTTCGGCTGCGCGGCAGCTCCCGTGAGAAGGGTCGCGGCGCCGCTGCCCGGGACCAGCGCGGCCACACGCTCGACCTCGGCGATCGCGCCGGGCAGGGGCTTCCAGGACGTGCCCGGGTATTCGCGCACGGCGACGCCGAGGAAACGCCCCGGGAGCGCCCGACGCCGCCCCGGTACGTTCGCGAGGTCGACGAACCCGACGCCGGGCGCGATGCTCAACGTGAACAGCTCGCAAAGACGCTGTTCCCCGCACAGGAGCGCGGCGAACGGCGCATGGATGAGGACGTCGTGAGGGACCAGGATCACGTGTTCGATGGATCCGGCGAGAGGACCCAGGATCTGGTCGACGCCCATGCCTTTCGAGAGGCGGCGAAGCGCCTGGAGGACACGTCGGTCGCCGATCCGTGCCTGCCATTGCTGGACGATCTCGGAGAGCACGTCCCGTACGGCCTCGTAGAGCTCCACGCGCGTCGTGGGCAGTATCGTGACCGAGATGTGCCCCCGCGAGAGCACGAACACGAAGAGCCGATCGGCCACTGCATAATAATGCACGATGGCGACCTTCCGGGGGATCCGTCGAAGAGGCAGGAAGCGATCGAGGAACACCGTGCGGGTCGTCCTCGCCCCCGTGGTTCGGCGGGAGAGTTCGAGCTGTGCTCGGACCCAGGCTTCGATCTGGTGGCTCTCCGTGGCGAGCTCCGGAGGTACGGCCGAAAGCACGGGCGCAGGTGCCTCCGTCGACGCCGAGAGCGTGCGGTCGATGGACCAACCGCTGAGGCAGGCCACTTCACGATAACGCGCGAGCGTCTCGCGTCGGAGCCGAAAGCGATGCAGCATCGCGCCGATCGGGAGGAGCGGGCTCGAAGGAGGCTGGATGGACGACAAGGAGGTGATGCGCGCGGCGACGAACTCGTCCTGCCGCGACATCCGGTTGAGCATCCAGAAGACACGGTCGTCATGGTCGAGCGTCGACGTGAGGGTATCGAGGAGCGCCTTCGCCTCCGCGGCACGGCCCGCGTATTCCCCGGCCGCGCCGAGGCGGGCGAACGTCCACATGAGGCGCTCGAGATACTGGAGCCTGTCGAGCGGCAAGCCCTGCGCCGCGGCTTCGTCGATGCATGGGAGGAGCGCGTCGCGGGCGGTGGCGTATGCACCACGCGCGTGGTCGAAGAGCGCCCGATAATAACGCGTGCGTGTGCGGATGCGTGGCGCGTCCGTGCCCGCCGCGAGGTCTTCGAGCGCGGACAGGCGATCGAAGGCCTCTTCGAGGCGTCCGGCCGCGAGCGCGACGAGGACACGATTGGCCCCGAGCGCCCATTCGTCCGTGAAGCGCTCTTTCTGCCGAGCGGTCGTCCCCCCGAGCGACGTGGCCGCGGGGCGCGTTTGGCCCGGCTCGGCGTGCGGCGCCTCCTCCTCGCCCTCGAGCACCTGCTCCGGCACGAACGGTAACCCCTCCTCCTGGGATGCGTCCGAGCGCTTGTCCTGGATGGCCTGGCGGCGGGATGCGACCTCGCGCCGGAGGGCGGCGTGCACGGGACCGCCGTCGAGGCGTGCCTCGAAATCGTCGAGGACACGCTCGGCTTCGGCGAGGCGGTTGAGCTGGGCGAGGAGGCCTGCGTGGAAGAGCGTGATCCATGCGTCGCGCCGGGTCGGCGGACCTCGGCGTTGGTCCACGAGCCGGTCGAGGCTCCGGCGCGCGTCGCTGAGCCGCCCCTGGAGGCCCGCTCGCCGCGCTGCGAGCGCGAGCCACGGCGTCTCGTCGGGGTGGGGACCTGTGCCCTTGAAAGGGTGTGCCCGTGCCTCTTCTTCGATTTCCTCGGCCGCCGCGACATCCCCACGGTCCAGACAAAGCTCGACGAGCGATACGTCGATGTCCGGCGCCGAGAAAAACTTGCCCGGCAAACGAGCTTGCCGAACCGCCCCCCGGGCGCGCTTCGTCGCCTCGATGGCCGGCGCGAAGTGACCGATGGCCGCCCAGTACCTTGCAACCACGAGCCAGGCCTCGACGTGCGCCTTCGTGGTCTCCTCCGCGCTCGTACCTGGCCATGTCAGCGCGTGGATCTGCTCGATCAAGGCGGCCGGGGTCCGGCCTTGGGACTCGAGCGGCTCGGGTCGTCCGAGGACGGCATCGGCCAAGAACTTCTCGGCGCTCGCGAGTTCGACAGCCTCGATGCACGTCTCCGCGAGCCTCAGGTTCGCGTGGAAGACGCCATACGCGTGCCCCAGCGCCTGCATTCGCTTGCGCGTGGTCACGAGCAGGCGCACCGCGGTCCTGGGCTGCCCGAGCCGCGAGCAGCACCGCGCGATGCGATCGCAGAGGTGCTCCGGGACAATCCGCCCCCCATCGAGCAAGCTTTGCAACATCGCGGCATAGGCCTCGAGCGCAGCCTCGAAATCCTGCGCGCGCTCGCGTTCGTCCGCGTGTCGGAAGAGCTCCCCGAGCGCCTGATCGGGCAGCGCCCGCCCCGTGTACTCCGTCACAGGACCCTCGACGGGGGGCATGACGTGCGCTCCGCCTCGGAAACGAGACCATTCCCATCCGCGTCGCAGTCCTTGTGAGGAGGGTGCGTGGAATGGATCCTGACGTGTCGCCTCGACCTCGGGCCATCTCCCGTGGACGTCGCGCCCAGCGTCACCTGGCGGTAGCGCTTTCCGTCACTCGTATCGATCAGCATTCCGGGCAGGTGGAGCTCCCCGGCCATGACGACGTCCTCCCATTGCACGTCCGGCGAGACCGCGATCTCGGCAAGGCTGCCGTGCCCGCTCGTCTCGAGGTCGTGCCGGTTCAGAGAGATACGATCGTCGATGTAAAACACCGTGTCCCCGGGGGAGGCCGCGATCCGGGCGCGGTCCTCCATCTGGATTTGCTGGCCCGCGGGGAAACGAGTGATCTTGAGGGCGCTCCGTACCTCCGTGCCGTCGACGACGAGCGTCAGCTCCCGAGCCGGGACCCCGAGGATCTCGCGCGCGGGATCCTGTCGTGCCGCGAGGTACCCGGAGAGGTCGCCGAGCATCGGCGTGCCCTCGATCCTCGCAAGGTCCTCTGGGGACAGGCGCTCGAGGTCCCCCAGGCGGGAAAGGCCGCGCTGGGCTCGACCGGACTGGATGTCGGCCAAGGCGCGGCCGAGCTCGAACTCCGTCGAATCACCGTCCTCGATCTCGGCCGCGAGATCGTAGAGGGATCCCGCCTCGGGACCTGCACCGTGCGCCAGGTGCTGATCGGCGCGCGCGACCACCTGGGCATGGAAGGCTTCCGCGACGGCGGCCGTCTGGACGGGATCCTTTCCGACGGCCTGGAGCATCGATTTCAGCGCCCCTCGTCCGTCGTCCTTCTGGATGCTGTCGAGCGCCTTTTGCAGCTCGGGATCGACCGACGGCGGCTTCACGGACGCGGTCCCGTCTTCAGGGGTCAGGACGTGCACGGCCACGGTCGTCGCTTCGGCCGGCTTCGTGTGGTTCGTGTCGCCCGCGGCGCGCGTGAGCCGCAGCTTGACGCGATCTCCCTTCGCGCGGCCGCCCGAGAGGATCGCGACGTTCTCCTCGGCCACGGCGGCGCCCGCGCGCCGGCGGTCCTGGGTCACCCGAAGCCGCTCTCCGGGGAGGGCCTCGATGGATACCTTTGTCTTGCTCGATTCCGAGGTTTCATCCTCGAGCTTCGTATCGACGTCCACGGACACCGGCTGCGGGTGGCGCGGGCGCGTGGGGGCCGTCCAGTTCCTCCAGGGGACCTTCGGCGCCGAGCTCACGTTCGACGTCGAGGTGTGCGTCGATCCATCATAGGTCGAGTGACTCGAGCCTTGTGTGGAATGCCCCGTGGAATGCCCCGAGGAACGCCCCCCGGAGCGACCGCGGCCAAATTTGGCGAGGGCCACGGTCGGCTCCTCGGCGATCCCGCGAAGCAAGTCGCGCACACCGTCTTCCAGGACGGACGCGTGATGCGCGTCCGGGCCTGCGTCGGGCTTCATGAGCTCCGAGGAGATCCTTTCGACGCGAATCTCGGCGGCAGCCACGTCCGCGGAGATCCGGAAGGCGTGCACCGTCACCGGCTTGCCCCCCGGCCCGTGCGGGATCTCGCCCCTCAAGCGCTGCTCCGTGCGGGCCGCATCGGGATCACTCTCGTCGACGAAGACGAGCGCCTCCACGTCGCTCACGACAGCGACGCGCCCCGATCCATGCGCGAGGTCCTTGGATTCGGCGGCGGCGCGGGGCCGCGCCGGCAAGATCCCGCGGCTGGCCCGGGCGACTGCGCTCGGGTCGAGCCGCATCTGGATCAACGTGCCGTACACGGCCCAATCCCGCAGCGTGTCCTTGGCAATCTCGGTCGGCTGCCCGCGCAGGTGATGAACGGCGTCGTCGATATCCACGACGAGCGTGTCGATCTCTGTCGCAGGAATGGCTCGGACCTCGGGCGGCTCGGGGCGAGCGAAGGACGCGCCCCAGCACGAGGAGAAACAGGCGCTGATGATAGCCCCGAACAGAACGACGCGAAGAAGGAGCCCCTCGCACTTGTCCTTGGTTTCGCTCATTGTCCACCTCCGAAAGAGCTCCACGCGCTCGCCTCGACGCTGGCCCGCGCTTCGAGCGCCCTGGCTTCGGCCGTGAGCCGCTCGACGTCGGCCTGCCGATGCTCGCGGGCGGCGCGCGAAATCTCGCGGAGCAGGACGCGCGCGTGCAGTTCGAGGACGTCGAGGGTCCGGTAGTCGAAGACGTCCTGTGGCGTGTCATCGAGGAATGTCCGCGCTGCGTCTCCCATGGCCGCGGTGTCTTCCGCCGTGGCGGCCATGCAGAGGTCCTCGTACGCCGCATCCCGCAGAACCCCTCGAACGGCCATGTACGAGGCGCGCCCGAGGCACGCCAGGCACAAAACCATGCAGATCACGAGGTACGCCTTGTATTCGAGCGATAACTCGCCGACCCCTGCGGAGAGGGTCTTGTACACCCGGCGGCGACGGCTCGTCGCGCCTCCGAGGAGCCGAAGGGACGTGGCCATGCGAAAACGATGGGGATGGTTCGTCGCACGATCGCGGAGCCGCTCGCCGGCGAGGGCAACCATCGCCGCGCCAGGATCCAGGCTTTCGAGCGGCGGCGGGGGGGCCGGCAGCGCGGCGGCGAGCGACGCGACCGTGAGCGGCGCGTCCGTGGCCATCGCCACCTCGATGTGCGACCAGGGCACGTCGACGAGCTCGGGATGGTTGCCCTGGATGCAGCAGCGGGTGATCGAGAATGCCTGACCACGCTCGCGCCCCTCTCGCAGCTCCTTCCCGAGCGTCAAGGCCGCAGCGAGGGCCGGTCGGATGGGTAGATCCAGGTCGAGGCGGATGACGAGGTCGACGCAGTCGGCCCAGTCGCGGTGGTACCGGTCGATCGCGGCGGGGTGATTCGTTTCGTCGTGCGCGAGGACCGCGCTCGCCTGGTCGAGCATCTGCAGGAAGTGAGGCCCGTGGGGGCCGGAGACCGACCACGTGAGCCCTGCTGCGGTCAAGTGCAGGACCTGATCATCATCGAGCTCCGCCAAAAAGGGGTTGTCGGGGTCGCATACACCCGCGCTCAGAAAATGGAGGGTCGCGCGGTCGAGGTCTTCGAGGCGCGACGCGTGATGAGCAAGGTACGCATGGATCGTGCCCACGAGGGACAACATCCTGGCGTCGAAGGCCGTGGTTTCCCCGAGGGCACGCACGAGCTCGAGCGCTTCGAACGCTCGAGATGGCGGAAGCGACGTGATCAAGGGCCGAAGCTTCATCCCTCGCTCGCCGACCTCGAACGCGAGGCGGCGCCGCGCTGCGTGTTCGGCGGGATGGAGGCCCCGCGCGACCTGCAAATACCCCTGGAGGGCCGTCACGATCTGCTTGCGCTTGGCCGCCGCGCGCGCGCGGCCGAGCGCGGCCCGGAGCGGAGCACGCCGGAGATACGCGATGTGCCCGAGGGACGCCGAGACGAACGGCAACCCCCTCTTGTTTGCCGCAATATGCCACGTATGAAGGGCTTGCCGGACCTCGTTTTTCGACAGGGCGGCGAGCAGCGCATGCATGCTGGGGAGGAAGTCCGAAAGCGCACGAACGACGCGCTGGGCAAGCGCCGCGGGGTTGTCCATTCCGAGCCGTGCCGCGAGGGCGCAGAGATCGGCCTCCACGTCGGCCCTCACCTCGAGGACGTCGAATGCGCGGTGCACCTTGGACCAGAGCGCGTCGAGCTCCTCCTCGTGGAAGCCGTTGAGTTCGCGCCATACCGCCTCGTCGAGCAGGTAGGCCGCTGTGGCTCGCCGCGCGCGGCCGTTGAAGCGGGCCCACACGAACGCCCATGCGCTGGGGGGCTTCTTGGGGCACCGGAGGAGATGCCAGGCGAGGCGCCGCGCGGAATCCGAAAGGATCCACATCGCCGCGTGGTCGATGCTGACCGCCTCCCGACGGGCGTCTGCGTGGGGGAACTGCGCCTCGAGTTCGTGCTGGGGCGTATCCTCGGCGATCCCGAGGATCGTGTAGGGGTCCAAGCACTGGATGAAGCCGACGCTGGGCGCGAAAAAGATCGGCCACGCACCCCCAGCAGCGTCGTCGTCCACGTCGCGCTGCGTTGCTTTTCCCATCTGATCAGCGTAATGGTCCATGCGGCACACCTCAAGCTGGTTGAGGACCCCGAGAGGAAGAACCCCGGCCCGAGGCGCTCGACAGCGCGAACGTGCAAGAGCAATGCCCATGACGACCGAACCCGGTGACGAGCACCTCTTCTGCAATGGGATCGATGGGGAGACCGGGGCCTACGCGCTCGATCCGCCCCCGACGATCGCCGAGATCGCCCGGGTGGCCCGGCAGAGTTTGATGCTCCCGGGCGTCCCGGGGCCGGGCGCTTCGGCGCGCAGCCCCTCCGATCCCCGCTTCGCGCCCATTCTGGCGGACCTCGCCGAGATGGGCTGGGGCGTCATCTTCGCGAAAGACACCTCTCCCGAGGTCCGGTCGGCCCTCGAACCTCTGCTCGCGCTTCGCCGCGAACAAGCCGGCGACCTGTTCAAGGAGTTCACGTTTGATCCCGCGACGGACTCCTTCCGCCGATGGCTCGCGCGACACGACCTCGCGCCGGGCCATTTTGACGAGTCCAAGGTCCCGTTTTACCTGCTCCTCGTCGGGGACCCGTCCGCCATTCCCTTCGAGTTCCAGTACCTCCTCGACATCGACCATGCCGTCGGCCGGCTCGACCTCCCGACCCCCGCGGACTACGCGAGCTACGCGCGTTCGCTTCTCGCGTACGAGCGCGCAGGGGAGCCTCTCCAGGAGGGCGAGGTGGTGTTATGGGGTCCTCGGCAGGATCCGGCGACGGAGCTCAGCGCCGACATGCTGCTCGGGCCCCTTGCATCCGAAGGCGGATCGCCGGGACCGAGCCATGAAGGGAGGCGGGGGACGAGGCGGGGCCGTTCCCCCTCGTTTCGCGTGACGGCCCACGTAGACGCCGGGGGGACCAAGGCAAACTTGCTCCAGACGTTGCATCGCGGGCCCGATCGGCGCCCGCCGGCGATGTTGTTCACGGCCTCTCACGGCGTTTGCTGGTCCAAAGGACACCCGCGGCAAGCAAGGGCGCAGGGCGCGCTTCTTTGCCAGGACTGGCCGATCGGCTCGCCCATCCGGCTGGAGCACTGCTTCCTCGCCGACGATATCGGCGCGGACGCCCGCCTGCACGGGCTCGTCGCGTTTTTCTTCGGCTGTTTCACCGCTGGCACCCCCCAGAAGGACAGCTTTCTCTTCCCCGGAGCCGGCGCTGCGTCGTCTCTGGCCGAGCGTCCCTTCGTGTCGCCTCTGCCGCGACGATTGCTTTCGCACCCTGGCGGAGGGGCCTTGGCCGTGATCGGCCACATCGACCGCGCGTGGCGGTATTCCATCAAGCCGGCGGATACGAGCGCCCAGATCCAGCCGTTTCGCGCGAGCCTCCGTGCCATCCTGTCGGGGCTGCCCGTGGGCCTCGCGACGACCGATTTCAGCCGTCGGTACGCCACGCTCTCTTCGCATCTGCTCGGCATCGTGGACGAGCGACGCCGCGGCGCGACGAGCGCTCCGACGGGAATCTCCGACGAGGAGCTCGCGAGCGCGTTCATCGAGCGCAATGACGCGCAGGGATACGTGTTGCTCGGCGATCCGGCAGCGCGGTTGCGGCCGGAGCTCTTCTCGTAACGATCCGCAGGGGATCGTTGCCAGGTGTCGCGCGGCGTCGTGTGCATGGGCATCGGGTCACGAGCCTGCCTTGCAGGCGCCGTGCCCGAGGAGCGCGAGCGTTCCAGCGCGTGAAACCGCGCCCCACGGGAATTGACGCGTTGGAGTCGCGTCAGCGACGTCGTGCTGACGCGTCAGGATGGACGCGACCGAACGCGCTTGGAGGATCGGCGCGTCGTGCGGCGAAGGCGCGCGAGGAGGAGGAGGGAAGCCGCGGCGCCCAGGCGCCAAAGCGGCTTCGATTCCCCCGGAGAGACGCGGCAATCGCAGCCATCGCCGGTGACGACCGGCGGATCACCCGTCCCGCCCTGGCCACCTACGCCGGAAGAGCTCGACGCGCCCCCCGCGCCCGCTGCGCCGCCATTCCCCCCGGCGCCGCCAAGCCCGCCACTACCGCCACTTCCGCCGCCACCGCCGCTTCCGCCGCCGCTTCCGCCTCCGCTTCCGCCTCCGCCGCCACTTCCGCCGCCGCCGCCGCTTCCGCCTCCGCCGCCGCTTCCGCCGCCGCCGCCGCTTCCGCCGCCGCCGCCGCTTCCGCCGCCGCCTCCGCCTCCGCCGCCGCCTGCGCTCCCGCCCGCGCCCGACGTCGTTTCATTCACGCAGAACCCGCTGACGCATTGCCCGCCGCTGCAATCCTCGTCCGTGGTGCACGACGTGAAATCGACGATCCGCCCGCGCACGCGGTATGCGCCGAGGGGCGACGCCTGGTACGCCGCATACCCCACGAACACCTTGCCCATGTTCGTCGAAGCGAGCGCGGCCGCGGACTTCCGCTGGTTGTCCGCCGTGATCGGGATCGTCGCGAGCACGGAGAGCGCGCTGTCCAGGACCGCGATCTCGACCTCGCCGTTGACGGCCCCGCACGTTCGATACGCCACCATCGCCCGGCCGCCATCGACCGTCGCGCCGCGCTTGTCGAGCGAGAGCAAGTTGCATCCGCTCTGCGAGACGATCACGACCCTCGCCGCGTCGAGCACCACGCCGGCCGGGCTCACCCGCACGCCGACGAGGGCCTTCGCCGCGGCATCGACCCACAAGACGAGATGGTTCGTCCCATCGAAGACGGCCGTGAGGCCCTCGACCGTGCCCGCCGTGCCGATCGGGAACGGCGCCATGTCGACAGGCGCGCCGAGCGCGTCGACCCGCTGCGCCACGATGCTGCCGCCGGACGGGAACGTGAAGAGGTGGTTCTGTCCGTCGAAAGACGCGCTCGCGCGCCGCTCAAAATCGTGAGGGAAGAGCGCCTGGGGCGCCGACGGCACCCCGGACGAGCTCAACATGATCGAGAGGGCGGTCGTCTCGCCCGCATCAAAGTCAAAATTCGTCGTCGCGACGAACGTATTGCCCATCCCGGCGGACGCGGTGAAGGAAGGGAAACCATCCTGCGAGGTACCCACCGCGATCGCGGTGCTGTCGAGCAGGACGCCCGCGCCGCTCAAGCGCGCCGCCTTCACGGCGCCGATGTACGCATCATAAAGCGCGGCGTCCTCGGACCAGACGAAGACCGTATGGCTTCCATCGAAGAGGACGTACGGGTCCCTGGCTCGATACCGGCCATTCTCCACGCGGATCGCCGTGGGATCGAGCGAGACGCCCATCGGCGAGACGCGCGCCGCGTAGATGTTCTCTTGCCGGACCGCGACGACATCACGATCGTCGAGCCAGCCGACCACGAAGTCCTGGCCATTCCAGGCGACGCCGGGCGCCGTCTGCTCGTTGCTCCCCGGAGCCGGATAGAACGGGACCATGTCGAGCTTCGCGCCCGTGGAAGCGAAGCGTTGCGCTTCGAGGTGGATTCCATCGGGGAAGAAGTCGTCTCCGATGGTCCGTTCCCACACGATGAACGTATCGGCGCCATTCGAGGCCACGGCCGAACGCGCGCCGTGCTGCGTGACGACGATGCCGCCCGGATCGAGCGCCGTTCCTTGCTTCGAGACACGCCCGCGGCGCACCGGATACCCGGAACCATCCGGGTTCACCTGGCTCCACGTCACGATCGCCTGCGTGCCGTCGCTCCCGACGTCGATCTGGTAGAGCTCCGAGCCGGCGTTCGAGAGCATGATGCCCATGGGATCGAGGATCGAGCCCGTCTGCGGGTCGAGGCGCGTCGCGCCAATCCGCGAGCCAGAATCGAGCGAATACGCGATGACGTAGTTCTGCCCGTCCCAAGCCGCATTGCCCGCGCTCGTGTCCGGGTTCGTCGGGAGGACCGGCAGGCCCGCCGCGGGATCGAGGGAATTGCCCTGCTGATCGAGCCGCGCGTAGAGCATGCCCGTGGACGTGCTCCACGTGAGCAGCGAGCCCTTGCCGTTCGACGCGACGTCCATGTCGCTACAGCTCGACGTCTTCACGCCCGCAGGATCGAGCACGACGCCCGCAGGTGTGACGCGCGCGTGGTAACAATCGCTGCCGTCGGTCCACGCAGCGACGTAATTCATGCCGTCGAACGCCACGCGGCTCCAGCGCTGGATCGTCTGGCTCGTCGAGAGCTGCATCGGCATCCCCACGGGCTGCCCGCTCGCGTCGAGGAGCTGCCCATAGAGGCCGTCGCTGTTGAGCTGCCACGTATATCCCTTCTGGTACGTCAGCAAAAACCCGGAGCCATGGCTCGCAATCGCCGGCTTGATCGCATTCGGGATCGTGGAGAGCGGGCGCGCAGCGGGATCGATCGAAGTGCCATCCGCCGCGACGCGCCCCCCGAAGATGCCATCACTCGAGTGCCAAGCGACGAGGTAATGGGAGCCATTCCAAGCCACCGCAGGCCGCGCCCGGTAGCCCGCGCCATACCCGGCGATCGGCATGTCCACCCCAAACTCCGGCGAGATCAGCGGATCAAGCACCGCCGGATACGCCGACGCCGCAACAACGTCGCCCGGCACGCGCATCACGAGGTGGCCGCCCTCCGCCATCACAGGCACAGGCGTCCGTTTTCCTTCCGCATCAATCCACGTAGCCTGGCCGAACTTCATGCCAAGGTTCGTCACCGGATCCACATAATGAAGCCCGCCTCGCGTCTCGCCAACAAACGACTGCCCCGTGATGTCGAGCGAGACGAGCACATCCCCCGCACCCTCCGGCGCACGCACAAAAGCATACGAGACCTCCACGCCCCCCGCGCGATTCTCGATGTGCTCGGCCACATCCCCACGCGGCACCACCACAGTCCCATCCGCCGCGATCCGCGCCTCCCGCGCCGGCAAATCAATCCGCTTCCCACCACGCCTGATCGACGTATTCCCAACACGCAGCGGCGCCCCCGCACGCGCAGACGCATCCGGCACGACCGGCACGATCTCGAACCCACCCGGCGTCGCCGTCACGCGGTGCGCCGAGCCCGCACCGACGAACGAGGATCCCTCATGCTTGAACGCAAGTCGAGACGCTCTCAGGCCCGCATCGAGATCGATCGGCGCAGACACACGCGCAGGCCCCTCAGCCTTCCGAGGCAACACAGACGAGGAAGGAGCCGAGCCGTTCCCGCAAGCCCCCAGCGTCGCAGCAGCTACGCCAAGCAGCACGAGATCAAGGCAGGTACGACGGCAAAGACGGCGAACTTGGAGAGGTTGGCGCATCGTAGAAGGACTATCACGGTTGACCTGGATTCTGCGCTGCTTCGTGGGGGCGCGGAGTTGGGGCGATCCGAAAGGAAGCGGCGCGCCTGCGGAGGGGGCGCCACGAGGGGTCGGTGAGCGGGGAGGTCGCCTCGGAAGGGGCGCGACGATAGGTCCGCAAACGCGGAGGTCGCCTCGGAAGGGGCGCGACGACAGGTCGGCAAGCGCGGAGGTCGCCTTGGAACGGGTGCGGCGACAGGTCGGCGAACGGGGAGGTGAGCTTGGAACGGGCGCAGCGACAGGTCGGCAAGCGGGGAGGTTGCCTTGGAACGGGTGCGACGACAGGTCGGCAAGCGGGGAGGTTGCCTTGGAACGGGCGCGGCGACAGGTCCGCAAACGGGAAGGTCACCTTGGACGGGGCGCGGCGACAGGTCGGCGAACGGGGAGGTGAGCTTGGAACGGGCGCGGCGACAGGTCGGCGTGCTCGGAACCTTGCTGACGTGCTCGGCCATCGGCGCGGGCTTCGTCAGGGCCGCTCGAACACGGCGACCGCGCTCGGGTAGTCGACGGTCACCCGGAAGGGGTGAAGCGCGGACCCGCCCAGCGCGCCGTCCACCCGTTTATCCATCCACTGCGACATCCATTCGTGGAAATTCTTGTCCTGCCGCCGGACGAACCAGACCGGCCCGACCTCGTGGCCCGCGACCGTGATCCGCGGCACTTCGATCATCGGCTCCCCGCGGACGCAAAGGTCGGCGCCCTCGATCACACGCCATGCCGGGTGATCCTGGCGCCACCGGTCGAAGGTGGACTGCACGATGAAGCTCGTGGCGCGCACCGGAGGCCCGCTGTCCGCGAGCGCCGCTGCCGCCTGATCCGTGAGGTTCACCGTCGCGCCCGTGTCGAAGAGGAGATCCACGGTCTGGCCGTCGATCTGCGCCTGGATGCGCGGGAAGTTCGTCGCCCGCTCGCCGGCTTCGTTCACGGGAAAGCCGAGCGCGACCCGGTGCGCCGCGTCGTGCGCCGGCAGATCACCCGTGGCGCGGAGGAGGAGCTGGCGGCCCGGGTAATCGAACGTCCACGTGCGGCCCTGGAACCAGGCTTGGCCGAGCATGCCGTCGCTGCTCTCACGTTCACAAGCAGCCTTGTCCTTCGAGGCCACGCCGAGGTGCCCCCCCAGCACGGTCACCGGGGGAATCGAAGCTTCAGGCTTGAAGGGCGGGAGCCGGACGCCCTCGGCCAGCCCCTCGTCGCTTGCGATCTGCTCGGTCGGGAGGCCGAGCCGCTCGACGGCGCTGCGGGTGAGGAAGAGTCCGCCGCCGGTATCGGTGTAGAGGAGCAGTCGGGCGCCGCTCGGGGTGATGGGCTCCACGAAAAACCGGTCGGCCACGAAGCGCGTGGGGAGCGGGAGCGGTCTGCCGGGCGAGGGGAGCGCAGGTGGCGAAGGGGGGGCGCTGGGCGAGGGAGGCGCGGGGGCGGCCGGGGCGCAGGCGGTCGCAGAGGAGAGGAGCAGCAACGAAGCGAGGCGAAGATCCACACGGGAGAGTGTAGTATCGGCTGCATGAATCGCCGAGCCTGTTGGGGCGCTTCGGTCGCTTCGGTCCTCTTGTTCTGCGGGTGCGCCGATGCGCCGGGCGGTGAGACCGCGAGCGTCACGGGGGCAGGCAGTGGCGGCGGAAATCCTTCCGGCAGCGTGACCGTAGGCGTCGGCGGAAGCGGCGGGGGCGGGGGCGGAAGCGGCGGCGGTAGCGTCGGGATCGATTGTCCTCAAGCGCCGGATGCGCCTTTTCAGGTGCTCTGGGGGATCAAGCTCACGGACTTTCTTCCCTACGACATCGCCGTCGATTCAAGCAGCAACACGTACGTGACCGGTGATGGGGTGTTCGTCCGCAAATACAGCGCGGCTGGCGAGCTCGTATGGTCCGTGCCGTCGTGGGGCGAGGGCGCCGAGGGCTGGTATCATCTCTTCGTCGGCCCTCCGGGCAAGATCATGGTGACCGGCGTGCAATGCGCCGTCGACGACCCCTCGAGCTGCTCTCCAAGACGGGTCCTGCTCGAGGAGACCGGGGATCCGGCGAACCCCGTGAAGGAGCTGTGGAGGGAGGCTCCTCCGTTCGTGCCGGTCCACACCGCCATCTGCCCGAACGGCCATCTCGTCAACTACGGCGATAGCTCCGTGACGGCTGTGACGGACACCAACACGCCCCTCTGGACCGCGCCCGCCCCGAACATCGTTGACGAATGGCAGGTCTTCCTGCGGTGCGATTCGCACAACCGCGTCTCTCTCGGCACACATTGCCCTGCGAACTGCATGCTCCAGCTCGACGCGAACGGCTCGCAGCTCTGGTCGCTCGATTTGCCGTTCCCCGACGCGAACTGGCACGACTTGCGCGCCTTCGAGCTGGGGCCCGACGATTCTCTCCACAGCGCCGGCGTGGCGAGTGGCGGAATGTTCTGGCTCGATCGCGTCTCCCCGAACGGCGCGCATCTCTGGGAGCAGGCGTTTTCGTACCCCGATGACGACCCAACGGACAATACGTTGGTCGGCCTCGGCGTGCTCCCCTCGGGGGACGTGTGGGCGGCGGGAACGCTCGAGGTTCCTCGCAGCTTCTTGCGGGGCTATTCGGCGTCCGGTGTCTTCCTGAAAGACACGACGACCGACTTTTGCAGCAACGAGCCGCTCTGGATCACGCGTATCCGCTCGGACAACGCGGGCGGGCTGCGCACCCTGGGGAACGGCAAGCTCTACGCCATCAAGCCCTAATTCGAGACATCCACCTCCAAGGTCTTGCCACCGGCCCGTTGGAAGAACTGCGCGCTGCGCAGTTCTTCCACCTTCGGTCCAGGCCGTGCCTGGTCCGGGTCGAGGGGCGGACAGCCCCCGCGGGGCCCGGGGCAGCGCCCCGGCGCGACGTCACAGGCGGCCCCCGCTTCCGCCCCCGCCCGCTTGGGTGTAGCGTCGCCTCCCGCGATGAACGACGATCAGACTCCAGCCCCAAAAGCAGCCTTGCCTGCCGCTTCCGAGCCGCCTCATGCCATGGCTGACGAGCCAAGCATCGTCGGTGCCTTCCAGGTCCACGCCGAGGCTGCGGCCATGGCTGCGGCCGATGCTGCCGCGGACGCCGCAGCCGCGGCTGCGGCCCCCGGCGCGGCTGCGCCCGGTGCCCATGCCGACGGACACGCGCACGGCGGGGATGGCCACGGACACGGACATGGACATGGACACGGACATGCGCCGGGCGCGCTCCCCGGGCTCGTCCTCGCGGCGCTCGGCGTCGTCTTTGGCGACATCGGCACGAGCCCCCTCTACGCTGTCAAGGAGTGCGTCACCGCGCCCCATGGGGTCCAGGCCAGCGCCGAGAACGTGCTTGGCCTCCTCTCCCTCATGTTCTGGTCCCTCTCCATGGTGGTCGCGGTGAAATATCTCACCTTCGTCCTCCGGGCGGACAACGAGGGCGAGGGCGGGACCATGGCGCTGCTTGCGCTCGTGCCCGAGAAGCTTCGGCCGAAGAACAAGACGCACATCGGGTGGATCGCGGGCCTCGTGCTCTTTGGGGCCTCGCTCCTCTACGGCGACGGCGTCATCACCCCGGCCATCAGCGTCCTCAGCGCGGTCGAGGGCCTCGCGGTCGGCGCGAGCTCCCTCAAGCCGGCGGTCTTGCCGATCTCCGTCGTCATCTTGCTCGGCCTCTTCTGGGTCCAGAAGCGCGGCACCGCCGGGATCGGCAAGGTCTTCGGGCCGATCATGATCCTCTGGTTCCTCACGCTCGGGGGCCTCGGGGCGTATTAC
This sequence comes from Polyangium mundeleinium, assembly GCF_028369105.1. NCBI lineage: Bacteria > Pseudomonadati > Myxococcota > Polyangiales > Polyangiaceae > Polyangium > Polyangium mundeleinium. Next base: position 6,775,223 of record NZ_JAQNDO010000001.1, read on the forward strand.
GTCGTCAAGAACCCCGCCGTCCTCGCGGCCATGAACCCCGCGTACGCCGTCACGTTTTTCCTCACCAACAAGTGGCATGCGTTCGTCATCCTCGGCTCCGTCGTCCTCTGCGTGACCGGCGGCGAGGCGCTCTACGCGGACATGGGGCATTTCGGCCGCAAGCCGATCACGTATGCCTGGTACGGCATGGTCATGCCGTCGCTGGCCTTGAACTACTTCGGCCAGGGCGCGCTCCTCCTCCAGCACCCGGAGGCCGCCGCGAACCCGTTTTTCTCCCTCGTCCCCAAGGGCCCGGCCACGTATGCGCTCGTCGCCCTCGCCACGGCGGCTGCCGTCATCGCCTCGCAGGCCATGATCTCCGGCGCCTACTCCCTCACGCGGCAGGGCGTCCAGCTCGGCTTCCTCCCGCGTGTCCAGGTCAAGCACACCTCCTCGGAGACCGAGGGGCAGATCTACATCCCCGAGGTGAACTGGGCCCTGTTCGCCGCGTGTATGGTGCTCGTCCTCTCCTTCCGGGAGTCGTCGAAGCTCGCCTCGGCGTACGGCCTCGCCGTGACTGGCTCCATGACCATCACGTCGATCGTCTTTTTCGTCGTCGTGCGGGAGCGCTGGCACTGGTCGCTCGCGAAGGCGCTGCCCCTGCTCTTGCTCTTCCTCACGTTTGATCTCGCGTTCCTGGGCGCGAACCTCCTCAAGTTCTTCGATGGCGGTTACGTGCCGTTCCTCATCGCCTCGATGATCTTCGTCTGCATGGCGATCTGGCGGAAGGGCCGCACGCTGCTCGGCCAGGAGTTCAAGAAGCGCACCCGGCCGCTCTCCGAGGTGCTGGAGGAGCTGCGCACCGGCAAGACGGCCGCCCGCGTGGACGGCGCCGCGGTCTTCCTCTCGTCGAGCGCCGAGGAGGCGCCGCCCGTCCTGCTCCACCACGTCAGCCGCAGCAAGGCGCTCCAGAAGGTCGTCCTGCTCGTGACCGTGATCCCCGAGCGGATCCCGCGCGTGCCGCCGGAGCAGCGGGTCGAGGCCTCGCTCATCGCCGACGATTTCTACCGGATCATCTTCCGCTCCGGTTTCATGGAAGACACGAACGTGCCGGTGCTGCTCGCCGTGGCCAAGGCCAAGCTCGGCCTGCGGATCGAGCCCGACGAGACGACGTACTACCTCGGCCGGGAGACCCTGCTCGCCACGGGCCGGGGGAAGATGGACAAGGTGTCGGAGACCGTCTTCGGTTTCCTGTCGCGCAACGCGACCGGGGCGACGAACTTCTTCAACCTGCCGCCCGAGCGCGTCGTCGAGCTCGGCATGCAGCTCGATCTTTGATGCCCGCGTGTCCCCTGGGGTAACCTCGGGGGACATGAGCGAATCCCTCGCCGAACGAATCCTGTCCCGCCCTCTGCGCTCCATCCACGACGTGCTCGCCGTGATGGAGATGATCGACGGCGCCCTGCCGAGCTCCGACGGCGTCCACGCCTTCAACGAGCTCTATTCCTTCGTGACGGACCGCATCCGGCAGGAGCTCGATCGGGGGCGGTTCTCGACGCCCGTGCTGCTGGAGGAGCTCGACGTGGTGTTCGCGGCCCTCTACTTCGACGCGTTCGTCGCCGAGCTCCGCGCCCCGGGCTCGTCGCCGCGCGCCTGGCAGCCGCTCTTCGAGGCCCGGCACGAGCGCTCGATCGCCCGGCTCCAGCACGCCCTCTGCGGCATGAACGCGCACATCAACCACGACCTCGCGATCGCCGTGGTGGAGACGTGCACCCGCAAGAGCATCGAGCCGCGGCGCGGGACGGGGTTTTTTGATGATTACCTCGTCATCAACGAGATCCTGGAGGACGCGGAGAAGGTCGCGACGAAAAAACTCGCGACGGGCGTCCTGCGGGAGGTCGAGGAGGCCCTCGGCCGGGTGGACAACATGATGGCGATATGGAGCGTGCGGAAGGCGCGGGACGCCGCGTGGGCGAACGCCGAGGTGCTCTGGGCCATCCGCGGCAACGATCTGCTCTACGAGGGCTTCCTCCAGACGATCGACCGCATGGCGGGGTTTGCCGGTCGGGGGCTCTTGCTTCCGCGGGGTCTCGGGGGAGAACCAGGGACGTGAACACGGAAGGCATGGGGACACGTGGGGGCAAGGCGCGCGGGGGCCGGCGGGAGGCGGCCGAGACCACCTGGTTGCATCCGCTGAACCCCGAGGCCGGGATGACGCCGATGCCGACCGATCCGCGCGAGGTCGACGCAGCGCTCCGGGCCGGGAAGCTTTCCCTGCGGCTCACGCCCTATTACGGGTTTCGGTACGGCGAGCGGGGCGTCCGGTTCACGCGCAGCGACAGCGCGTTCCTCGCGACGTTGCCCGAGCACCAGGAGGCCACGATCCAGCGGCAGGTCGAGTGGCTCGCCGGGGTGCTCTCGAACCGCGGGATGCCGAGCCTCCTGCTCGAACAGCACCTGCGGGTGCTCGGCCGGGAGCTCTCGCGGGCCGTGCCGGAGAAACGTGACTTTTATCGCGCGCTCTTCGTGGCGGCGGATGGGCTGCGCGCGCGGCGGGTGGGGCTCTTGCCGGAGAGCGCGGGCAGGCCCATCGCGGAGGCGTTCCCGGCGGCCGCGGGGCTGCCGAACACGTGGCGCGCGCGGGGGACGGGGCACCTCCTCGTCGCGGCGGTGGCCGACGAGCGGGCGGGCATGCCGAACGCGGTGCCGAGCATCGAGGCGTTTTTCCTCGACCCGGCGAGGTTCCCGCCGCGCTTCGTCGCGGCTGCTCGGGAGACGATCGCGCGGGCGCGGGGCGCTTGACGAGCGAGCGCGTCCTCGAATGGGCCGTACGTCCCCTTTCGATCGCCGGCGCGGCGCGCCACGTTCCGGGGAGAGGGGGAGCCCATGGCCAGGACGAATCTCCGCGCTTCACTCGACCTCCCGTACGACGAGGCGCTGGCGAAAATCCCCCAGCTCCTGAAGGACGTCGGATTCGGCGTCCTCACGCGGATCGACATCGACGAGGCGCTGCGCGCCCGGCTCGGCGTGCCTTTCCGGCGGTACACGATCTTCGGCGCGTGTAACCCCGTGCTCGCGCATCGGGCGCTGCTCGCCGATCCAGATGTCGGCATTCTCCTGCCTTGCAATCTCGCCGTGTACGAGGAAGACGACGCCCGGACGATCGTGGTGATCATGGATCCGCTGGAATCGCTCGCCGACGACGAGGAGGCGGCGCTGCGCGAGGTCGCGGCCGAAGCGCGGACGAAGCTCAACCACTTGCTTTATTGCCTCGCGAAGGTGAGCCGCCGGGCCGCTTGACGGGAGCTTCTTTCGGCCGGTACCTTCGGCGCCGAAAGGAGCTTTCTTTCATGACGAGCAGGACCTGGACCGCGGACGCCCTCCGGGACCACCTCCAGAAGGCCGTGTACCTGGAGCTGTGGACCATCCCGATCTACCTCACGGCTGCGTATTCGTTGCAGGTGCCGGGCACTTCCGCCTCGACCCCGCCGACGCTCACGCCCGTGCGCAGCCCGAAGAACCCGAACCGGAGCCGCGAGCAGCTCGCGTTCAACGACATCTATTCGGTCGTGGTGCAGGAGATGCTGCACCTCGAGATCGCCGCGAACCTCTACAATGCGCTCTTCGCCGGGAAGGGGGATTCGCCGAAGTTCACGGGCCCGTGGGCGCCGCGGTACGATCGGGGGTTCCCGCCCTGGATCGGGGGGAAGGTGCCGGTGCAGCTCGGGCCGGTGAACGACGCGCAGCTTCGTTTGATGACGGCGATCGAGACCCCGGAGCCGAAATCGGACGGGCCCGCGAACGGGCCCGAAGACGTCTACGACTCCATCGGCCAGTTTTACAAGGCCATCGATCAGGGCGTGGAGCAGCTCTGGAGCAGCCTCTACGATCCGAACGCCGATCACCGGCAAAAGAGCGAGTTCGCCGATCCGAAATACCCGGGCGACGATTACACGGGCTTCTCCGCGACGATCGGCGGCGATAGCCAGACGGCGCGGGCCCAGGCGGACAAGGCGATCAAGGCGATCGTCGACCAGGGGGAGGGGAGCATCGGCCCCTTCATCGAGCCGGACCTGCGGCCCGAGGACGGATCCGACGTCCAGGACCGCTTCAGCCATTTCGGCCGCTTCCGCATGGTGCAGGTGATGCTGAACGCGGGCGGCGCGTTCAAGACGTACCCGACGAGCGGGGGCGCGGACCTCGACGCCGCGCAGAAGGCGCTGAACGAGACCTACACGGCCCTCTTGTACGCGCTGGAGAAGGGCTTCGCTGGAGGCGCCGACCTCGACCTCGGCCCGATGTGGGACCTGCCCGGCAAGATCGTCGCCGTCTGGGCCGCCGGGGGCGTGCCCGCGTTCCAGCCCCTCGACAGCTCCGACGCCGCGCGCTGACCGAGCGCTCCGACCCTGGCGAACGTCCTTCGCACGTTCTCGTCCACACAACCATTGACGACGCTCCCAAAGTCGGATACTTCGTACGCGAAACTTTCTCGCGCGAGGGATCCAGCTCATGGCGAACGAGCTTCGTTTCGATGGAAAAGTGGCGATCGTCACCGGTGCGGGCAATGGGCTCGGGCGTGCGCACGCGCTCCTGCTCGCGAGCCGCGGGGCCAAGGTCGTGGTCAACGATCTCGGCGGCGGCCGGCACGGCGGAGGCACGAGCTCCGAGGCGGCGGACAAGGTCGTCGCCGAGATCAAGGCGGCCGGCGGCGAGGCCGTCGCGAACTACGATTCGGTGGAGAACGGCGGCAAGATCGTGCAGAGCGCGATCGACGCGTTCGGCCGCATCGACATCGTGATCAACAACGCCGGCATCCTGCGGGACGTCACGTTCCACAAGATGACCGAGGAGGACTGGGAGCTCATCTACCGCGTGCACGTGCTCGGCAGCTTCCGCGTCGCGCACGCGGCGTGGCCGCACATGCGCGACCAGGGCTACGGCCGCATCATCTTCACGTCGTCGGCGGCCGGCATCTACGGCAACTTCGGGCAGGCGAACTATTCGATGGCCAAGCTCGGCCTCGTCGGCCTCTCGAACACGCTGGCGCTCGAAGGCAAGAAGAAGAACGTCCTCGTCAACACGATCGCGCCGCTCGCCGGCTCGCGCCTGACGGAGACGGTGCTGCCGAAGGAGCTCATCGACGCGCTCAAGCCCGAGTACGTGAGCCCGCTCGTGGCCTACCTGTGTCACGAGAGCTCGACGGAGACGGGCGGGCTCTTCGAGGTCGGCGGCGGCTTCTTCGCGAAGCTGCGCTGGGAGCGCGCCGAGGGCAAGACGGTGCGGCTCGGGCGCGAGATCAAGCTCGAGGACATCCAGAAGAGCTGGGGCGCGATCGCCGGCTTCGACAAGACCACGCACCCGGCCGAGATCAACCAGTCGATGGGCCCGGTCATGGCGAACGTGCAGGCCGGCCCGGCCAAGGGCGGCAATGACCTCATCGACGTCGATCAGGCGCTCGGCTACGAGTATCCGGCGGTTCATTCGAGCTACGACGAGCGGGATCTCTCGATCTACGCGCTCGGCGTCGGCGCGGCGGAGAACCCGCTCGACGACAAGGAGCTGCGCTACGTCTACGAGCTACACGGGCAGGGGTTCGCCCCGCTGCCGACGTATGGCGTGGTGCCTGCGCTCAAGGCGCTGATGGATCTCGCGAAGCAAGGCAAGACCGCGCCGGGCATGAACTACGGGCTCGATCGGCTGCTGCACGGCGAGCAGTACCTGGAGCTCACGCGCCCGCTGCCGGCGCACGCGAAGCTCACGCACAAGGCCAAGATCAAGGAGATCTGGGACAAGGGCAAGAACGCGCTGGTCGTCACGGAGATCCGCAGCACGGACGAGTCGGGCGAGGAGATCGTGCGCAACGAGAGCACGGCCGTCATCCGCGGCGCGGGCGGCTGGGGCGGCGAGCGCGGGCCTTCGTCGGACATCAACGTCCCGCCGGAGCGCGCGCCGGACGCGACGATCGAGCAGAAGATCCCCGAGAACCAGGCGCTTTTGTATCGCCTCTCCGGCGACTGGAACCCGCTCCACGCCGACCCGAGCTTCGCCACGGCGTTCGGCTTCTCGAAGCCGATCCTGCACGGGCTCTGCACGTTCGGCTACGCCGCGCGGCACGTGATCCACAGCTTCGCGGGCGGCGACGCGCGCAAGTTCAAGAGCATCAAGGTGCGCTTCGCGGACAGCGTGTTCCCGGGCGAGACCGTGGTGACCGAGATGTGGAAGGAGAACGACGAGCGCATCGTGTTCCGTTGCAAGGTCAAGGAGCGCGACAAGGTCGTCATCTCGAACGCGGCGATCACGCTCTGGAAGGAGATTCCGCAGCCGAAGGCGAAGCCCGCGGCGGCGGCGGCTGCGGCAGCGCCCGCGAAGGCGGCCGAGGATCCGGCCGGCGACGTGTTCATCGGGATCCGCGATTACGTCGAGAAAAACCCGGCGGTCGTCGAGAAGGTGAAGACCATCTTCCAGTTCGAGCTCAAGGGCCCGGACGCGACCTGGACGATCGATCTGAAGAACGGCAAGGGCGCGGTCTTCCAGGGCGCGGGCGCGGACAAGGCCGACACGGTGCTGGAGATCGCGTCGTCGGATTGGCTCGCGATGGCCACGGGGCAAGCCGATCCGCAGAAGCTCTACTTCGAGGGCAAGCTCAAGATCTCGGGCAACGTGATGGCCTCGCAGAAGCTCGGCTTCATGAAGAAGATCGATCCCGAGCAGGCCAAGGCTGCCATCGCCGCGCACAAGGCGAAGGCCGCCGGCGGCTCGGTGGCGGCTCCGGCGGCGGCGGCGCCCGCGAAGGCGGCCGAGGATCTGGCCGGCGACGTGTTCATCGGGATCCGCGATTACGTCGAGAAAAACCCGGCGGTCGTCGAGAAGGTGAAGACCATCTTCCAGTTCGAGCTCAAGGGCCCGGACGCGACGTGGACGATCGACCTGAAGAACGGCAAGGGCGCGGTCTTCCAGGGCGCGGGCGCGGACAAGGCCGATACGGTGCTGGAGATCGCGTCGTCGGATTGGCTCGCGATGGCCACGGGGCAAGCCGATCCGCAGAAGCTCTACTTCGAGGGCAAGCTCAAGATCTCGGGCAACGTGATGGCCTCGCAGAAGCTCGGCTTCATGAAGAAGATCGATCCCGAGCAGGCCAAGGCTGCCATCGCCGCGCACAAGGCGAAGGCCGCGAGCGGCGAGGTGAAGGCCGCGGCGGCTCCGCAGGCGGCTGCGGCGCCGAAGGGGCCGGGCGCTGCGGCGGTCTTTGATGCGCTGAAGGAGCGTCTGGCGAAGTCGCCCGAGCTCGCGAAGGAGGTCGACGCCGTCATCGAATTCCGGCTGACGGAGGGCGACTGGCACGTCGACTTCACGGGTGGCAAGACGACGGTGGCGATCGGTCGGGCGACGAATCCGGCGGCGGTGCTCACGCTCTCGACGGAGGACTTCGTCGCGTTCGTGGCGGGCAAGGAGCAGGATGCGCGGCTCTTCCAGACGGGCCGCCTGCGGGTCGACGGCGACGTGCGGGTCGCCTCGAACCGGTTGCATTTCTTGAAGGGGCTCTTGGGTTAAGGGGCTTGGGGCGTAGCTCGGCTTGTCCGAGCTACGCCCCCATCGAAGACTACGCGCGTTCGCAGAAGGAGGCTCAAATGGGCAGGCGAGTCAACGTCATCGGCGTCGGAATGGTGAAGTTCCAGAAGCCCGGCGCCAGCGAAGAATACAACGTGATGGCCGCGAAGGCCGCGCGCACGGCCCTCGCGGACGCGGGCGTCGATTACAAGGACGTCGAGCAGGCGTACGCGGGGTACGTCTTCGGCGACAGCACGTGCGGGCAGCGGGCGGTCTACGAGGTCGGCCTGACGGGCATTCCCGTCATCAACGTGAACAACAACTGCTCGACGGGCTCGACGGCGCTCTACCTCGGCCGGCAGGCCATCGAGGGGGGCCTGGCCGAGTGTGTGCTCGTCGTCGGGTTCGAGCAGATGGAGAAGGGCGCGCTCGGCTCGAAGTGGGGCGATCGGACGAGCCCGATGGACAAACACGCGGACGTGATGAACCGCGTGCAGGGCTTCAACCAGTCGCCGCCGACGGCGCAGATGTTCGGCGGCGCGGGGCGTGAGTACCGCTGGAAGTACGGCGCGAAGCGCGAGACGTTCGGCAAGGTCGCGGAGAAGGCCCGCAAGCACGCGAGCAAGAACCCGTTTGCCCTGTTCAACGAGGTGCTCTCGCTCGAGCAGATCATGGCCTCGCCCGAGGTCTTCGACCCGCTGACGCGTTTCCAGTGCTGCCCGCCCACGTGCGGCGCGGCGGCGGCGATCCTCTGCTCGGAGGACTTCGCCCGGAAGAAGGGCATTTCCGGCTCCATCTACATCGCGGCGCAGTCGATGACGACGGATTACGCGTCGAGCTTCGGCGACAGCATGATCAAGATGATCGGCTACGACATGGCGAAGGCGGCCGCCGACCAGGTCTACGCGAAATCGGGGCTCGGGCCCGAGGACGTGCAGGTGGTGGAGCTGCACGACTGCTTCACGGCGAACGAGGTCGTGACGTACGAGGCGCTCGGCCTCTGCAAGGAGGGCGAGGCGGAGAAGTTCATCGAGGAAGGGAACAACACGTACGGCGGCAAGTACGTGACGAACCCGTCGGGCGGCCTGCTCTCGAAGGGCCATCCGCTCGGGGCGACCGGTCTCGCGCAATGCACCGAGCTCGTCTGGCAGCTCCGCGGCACGGCCGACGCGCGCCAGGTCGAGGGGGCGAAGGTCGCACTCCAGCACAACCTGGGCCTCGGCGGGGCCTGCGTCGTGACGATGTACCGCAAGGACTGACCGACCCGAAACCATCCGGGACGAAGGAGGCCGCGCTCGAAAGGGCGCGGCCTTCGTCGTTTCGAAGGCCCGGCGCGCCCCCTGTGGCGGGGAGACGACACCCGGACCCGAGCGCCCCTGTCGAGAAATGGCGACACCAGGACAGACGCGCCGTGGCGTGCGCGCGACACCAAAGCAGGGTGCTGCCCGCGCGCGTGGACGGCGAGGCGCACGATTCCAGGGGAATTGCGCAGTTTCAGCCATCCGGCATCCATCTTGCTCTGCATGAAGGTCGAGATGAACGAAACGACGACCCCCATGGTATCGATGATGGAGACGCTCTCCCACTGGCATTTCCGCCGCATCGAGGAGTGCTCGACGCTGCTTCAATGGCTGGATCCGCAGCCCGGGGAGCGGGTCCTCGACATCGGCTGCGGCGACGGGTATTACGACGCCCGCATCGCGGCGCGGGGCGCGCACGTGGTGGGCGTGGACATCCACGAAAAACGTCTGGCCAAGGCGCAACGCAAGCACCGGAGCGAGCGGACGGACTACCAATTCATGGACGCCGAGGAGCTCGGCTTCGAGCGCGACTCGTTCGACAAGGTGATCTCGTTCTGCGTCATCGAGCATTTCCGGAACGAGGACCGCGTGCTCGAACACGTGAACCGCGTCCTCCGGCCCGGCGGCAGGCTTTTTCTCTCGGCCGACAGCCTGTCGAACCCCGAGGTCACGGACGCGGAGCGCGAGGCGCATCGGCGCAGGTACGCGGTGAACAACTTTTATACCGTGGACCACCTGCGCGAAAAACTCGGCCGGGCCGGGCTCGAGCTCGAGCGGTACCATTACATCCTCACGACGCCGCTCACGCTCGCGCTGGCGCGGCTCTCGTGGAAGCTCGACGATCTGCCGCCTTTCCTCATGCCGCTGCACGGGATCGGGTATGCGGCACTCGGGACGCTCGGCAAGATCATCTCGGATTTCGCCGAGGATCATGCGCGGCGACCGGACAGCGGGCTGACGCTCCTGGCCGAGGCGCGGAGGATCTGACAATGTGAAGACCTCCACGGGGGCATGCCATGCGAAGCGTCGTCTTTCTCTTTGGGTTCCTCGCCGCCGGGGCGATCACCTCGGCGGCGTCGGCCGAACCGCCGCGGGCCACCAGAAAGACACACGTTCCCCGCTTTCGAGTCGCCCATTTTGGGACCCTCTCAGGCGCCTTCGAGAACAACGGCGGCACCATGGTGCACGGCGTCGAGTTCTCGTACGCGGCGAAGACGCACCTCCGGATCGGCGGCGCCTTGGTGCTCCCGGTATGGGCGTCCGCGCCTGACTATTGCTTCGTCCCCTCGTACGGGTTCGGCGAATGCAGCTACAACTCGTACGGGCTCCGCGGCTTCGCGGAGCTCCACGCGGTTCCTGGGTTCAACATCGATCCGTGGATTCGCGCTGGCATCGGACATCTCGTCCACACCTCGCGGTACGACGGCCTGGAGATCAAATTCACCCTGCCCGACATCGCGGCCTTCGCCTCCGCCGGCCTCGACATCAACGTGGGCCCGGTGTTCCTGAGCGGCTACGTCGAGGCGTCCGCGTTCGCCGGCGAGCAGGCCCAGCTCGCGGGCGGCGGCGCGCGCATCGGTGGTCAGTTCGACGGCCCCAAACGTTCGCCCGCGAAGACCCCGGAGACCGAGGACGAACGTTACCCTCTCGCGCACCGCCCCCGCCCCCAGCGGTGGAAGGTGGGCCCCTTCGTCGAATACCGAAGGACGCTCGCGGGCGACGGGTCCACGTTCACCTACGGCGTCGATGTTTCGTACGAAGTGGTCCCGCATTTCCGGCTGGGCGGGTCTGTGGTGTTGCCGTTCGTCGCCCGGCCGGGCCACACGTGTTACACGACCGGCGACGACAGCTCGGAGGATTGCACGTACAACTCCTTCGGCTTGATCCATTTCGCCGAGGTCCACGGGTCGACGGACGCCCTCCTCGATCCCTGGCTCCGCGCAGGAATGGGGACGATGCTTCACACCTCGTACAACGGCTTCGTCAAGCTCCACGCGACCGAGCCGGATTTGCAATTCTTCGCTTCGTCCGGCCTCGACCTGAACCTGGGAACGGCCTACGTCGGGGCCCATGCGACGATCGCGGCCTTCGTGGGGCACCACGGGCACGTCGCGGGCGGCGGCGCGCACCTGGGCGGTCGATTCTGAGGAAACGGGCCGCGTGGCCTACCGCATGAGGCGCTCGAACACCGCGGCGAACCTGTCGGCCGCCGTCTCCGAGGAGAACTCGCTCGGCGCCGGGACGGGGGAGGGCAGGGCGCGTGTCGCGCGGAATCGCTCGAAATGCGCCGAGAGGGACGCGACGAGCGCGTCGATGTCGCCGGGGCGGATGCGCTTGTTGTCGGGCCGGTGCGCGAGCAATTCGTCGACCTCGGGGTTTTCCGTGATGGAGACGATCGGCATGCCCGAGGCGATGTAATCGTACGTCTTCGCCGCGATCCGCAACATGACGCGCGGATCCACCATGGAAAGCAGCACGTGGGCGCAGCGGAGCTCGCCGAGCAGGGCGCGCTGCGGGATGGGCGGGGCGAATTCGACGAAGTCCGAGAGCCCCATGCGAGCCACCTCGGCGTGCTCGTACGCCGTGGCGCGGCCGATCTGCCGCAGGACGAGATCCGCGGGCGTGAGCTTTTCCCGGTCGATGATGCGGCGGAGCGCCTGGCCGATGTCGTCGACGCGTGTCTCGGCGCGCAAGGTGCCGGTGTGCAGGATCGTGAACCGCGAGGGCGGCTCGGGCGACGCGGGGGCGGGGTCGTAGAGCGACGCGTCGAAATGGTTCCGGACGAATGACGATTTGCCGACGAGGAACGGATAACGCTCCTGGTATGCGGCGAGGGCGCGGCGCGTGTTCAGGACGACGTGGTCGGCGCGCGCGAGGATGCGGCGTTCGAGGGCGGCGACGAGCTGGTGGCGGCCCCACTCGGCGGCGCCCTGCGGCGGCGCGGCGCCGGACTCGTGCAGGCCCCAGGGGTCGCGAAAGTCGAGCACGAGGGGTAGGCCGAGCGCGCGGGCGACCGAGACGCCGGAAGGGACGGCCGAGAAGGGGCCGGCTGTGACGACGACCGCGGAGACGCCCTCCTGGCGGGCGATCCGCTTGGCCTCGCGAGCGCCGTGAAGCGCGTGGATCGTCCAGTGGTCGGTCACGGACTGGAAGGGCCGGAGGCCCTCGATGGGGCGGAGCGGCCCGGGGGACTTCTTCGGTCGGGGCAGGCGCGCCGAGAGGGCGCGGAGCGCGTCCGTCGCCTGGAGCAAGCGCGGATCGAGGTACACGTCGTGCACCGACACCTCGGGCGGGACGGCGGCGAGGAGGTCGGGATCACGGGCGGCGTCGGGGAAGGTGCCGGTGACGACGACGGGGCGAAAGCCGCGACGAACGAGGGTCCGAGCGAGCTTGACCCAGCGATAGGCGCCGACGGCCGCCTGGGGCGCGAAGTACGGGGCGAGGAGGAGGAACGAGCGCACGCGAAGACGGCTTTCTCCGAAGCGGGGGCGTCTTGTCAAGGGCGGGGGCCGAGTGCGGCGGCCTCGCGGTAGACGTCGAGGGTCGTCCGGGCCGTCGTGTCCCACGAAAATGTCTTTCCGCGCTCGGGGCCGCGGGCGGCGAGCTCGGCGCGGAGGACGGGGTCGCTCGCCACGCGGCGCATCGCGGCCGCGAGCCCCTCGACCGATCCGCGGGGGAAATGCAGGCCGGCGTCGCCCGTGACCTCGACGAGGGGGGCGATGTCGCTGGTGATCACGGGGCAGCCTGCGGCCATCGCTTCGAGGGCGGGCATGCCGAACCCCTCGGCGAACGAGGGCTGGAGCAGGGCGAGGGCGCCGTGGAGGAGCGCCACGAGGTCGTCGCGCGGGAGCGTGGGGCGGATGACGAGGCGGCCCTTGATGCCGAGCCTCTGCGCGAGGGCGTCGAGGCCGCGGCCGGTGTCGAGGCGCTGGACGAGGACGAGGCGCTCGCCGCGCGTGGCGGCAGCGGCGAAGGCCTCGAGGGCGAGGGCGTGCCCCTTGTAGGGGGCGTTTTGGCCGACGAGGACGAAGTAGGGCGCGTCTGTGCCGAGCACGTGGGCGGCGCGGGCGCGGGCGGCGTCCCGGTCCTTCGGCGGGGCGAACCAGGGATCGGCGGCGTTGTGCGTGACGACGACGCGGCCCTTCGCGGAGGGGTCGTAGCGGACGATGGCGTCGGCGGAGGCGCGCGAGACGGTGAGGATGCGGGTCGAGCGGCGCAGCGAGGCGTGGAGGCCCGCGCGGAAGAAGGGCACGCGGAAGGTGCGGCGGAAGGCGGATCCTTCGGCGAAGTGCGGGGCGTCGAGCCACATGATGTCGTGGATCGTGGTGACGACGGCCGAGCGGATGCCGCGGCCGAGGATGTTGTGCGGCGCGTGGAAAACGTCGCCGTCGGTGGGGCCGAAGAGGCGCGGGAAGAGCAGGGAGAAGGGCTCGTTCGGGGTGCCGATCGCGCGGTGCTCGTCGATGTTCGGCGCGGTCGAGAGGCGGCCCTCGACGCTCGTGTGGCGCCAGAAGGTGAAGCGGTCTCCGGGGGCGAGGGCGGGGAGGCGGTCGACGAGGGCGCGCACGTAGGCGCCGATGCCGCTCGGCCGCTTGCAGATGTACCGGGCATCGACGGCGACGTGCATCACGAACCGGCGGAGAGCTCGGGCCCCCCGAGGCCGCCGCGCATGCGCCTGCGGACGGCACGAACAGCGCGCCGGTGCGCCAGGAGGAGGCTCATCGCGCGGGGACGGTACCAGCGCGGCGGAGGGCGAAGCAAGTTCGACGCGGACGGTCTCTTGCGCCGTCCTCCTCCGGCGTGCGCGACGGACGCTTGTTTTTCCCCCGTGCGCGCTGCTACGCCGGTGTTCGCATGAAGCGCTCGAAGCCCACCAAGCTCCCTCCTTCGGAAGGTTTTCTTCGAGCGATCACGCTGATCCGCGACCGCGTGGAGGACACGAACGTCTACCCGTTTACCATCCCGGCCGTTCGTTCGCTCGACACCCTCGCGTTTGATCCGAGGGTGACGTTCCTCGTCGGGGAGAACGGGTCGGGCAAGTCCACGATCCTCGAAGCTGTCGCGCTCTTGCTCGGGTTCAATGCGGAAGGGGGCTCGAAGAACTTTCGATTCGCCACGCAGAGCTCGGAGTCCGAGCTGCACCGGGCCTTGCGTCCGGTCCGGAGCGCGCGCCGCGAGCGGCACGGATTTTTTCTCCGCGCCGAGAGCACGTTTAATGTGGCCACCCACATCGAGCACCTGGGCATCGAGGCGTGGTACGGCGGCCGCTCGCTCCACGAGCGATCCCATGGCGAGGCATTTCTGACGCTCGTCGAAGAGAAGTTTCGCCCCGACGGCCTGTACCTGCTCGACGAACCGGAAGCCGCGCTCTCGCCGGGGAGGCAGCTCCGCTTCCTCGGGCATCTGCATGTCCTGGCCCAGGCAGGGGCGCAGTTCATCATCGCGACGCATTCGCCGATCCTGCTCGCCTACCCGAAGGCGCTGCTCTACGAGCTCTCGGAGAACGGCATTGCGACGGTCGCGTACGAGGAGACGGAGCATTATCGGCTCACGAAGGAGTTTTTGCTCCATCGGGAGCGGTTCTTTCGGGCGTTGTTCGAGGAAGACAAGGAAGAGGGGTAGGCGGGTGGCGGGCGGGCGGGGTCAGGGCTTCTAGGGAAGGCACACCTCGCTGCGCCGCGGGTTGAGGAGGTTTCCCCGCGCTTCGATGGTCCCGGCCTCCGCGAGGGCGATGAGCCGGCGGGCAAAGAGACGGACGTGGGTGTCGTCGAGCGGATAACTTCCAAAGTCGAGCGCATCGACGATGATGCGCGCCGCCTTCAGGTACCGATGGGTCATCTGTTTGAGCAGCGCCGCGTCGACCGCCGCGAGGCCGGCCTCCCCGAGCTCCTTCCCGAGCGCGATCTCCTCTTCGTCGGGAGACTCGGGCATGGGCGACGATAGAGGCGCCTCCTCCTTCTCTTTGAGCGGCGGAACGCTTTCCCCGCACATCACCAAGAGGTCTGCTTTCGACCGGAGCTCGGTCGTCCAATACCTATAATCATCCCGCACGTGCGAAAGGTCGGCCAGCGCTTCGGCCTTTTTGCCCAAGTGGACGAAGGCCTCGGCGCGCAGGAAGTGGAGTACCTCGCGCAAGTATTCCCATCTGGGCTCGTCACAGAGGACGAGCCCTTGGCCGAAGTCGGCCACGGCGCGCTCGTGGTCGCCTGTTTGGAGCGCGTATTCACCTCGATCGAAGAACAGCGCGGGGTCCTTGGGGTTGAGCTCTATCGCCCGCGAGATGGCTGCGATCGCGGCGACGTAGTCGTCGCTGCTGCTGTGGGCGTACGCGAGCGTGTCCCAAACGTGCGGGTCCTCGGGATACTGCTCGACGAGCCTGACTGCATCCTCGAATCCTGTCGGATCGCTCTTGCGAATACGATATTTTATATTCCTGATCACACGGTCCAAATCTTGACGCATCAGTATCTCCTTCCCGGCCGAGGGATGTTGTTTCCATGATCGACTTCGTTACCCTTGCAAGGCTCGGAGACGAGGCCTCTCGCACACTCCTCCACGTCCGTGTAGCCTCCCGTCATGCCGCGTCCCCATTTGCGGCCCGGGAGCTTCAGCTGCTCCCTGCAATTCTTCCTTGCCTCTTCCCACTCCTTGTCGCACTCCCTCTTGGTCGGCTTTCTCTCCTTCGGCAAGGACACGGCCGCCGCCACGACGAGGACCGCGACGCCCACGACGATCGTCACGCCGGACGCCGAGACGACCACCGGGACGAGCCGGATCAACTGCGAGATCACCGAGACGTTCGCCAGCAGGCCTCGTGTTGGCAGGGAGCCGCCGCGCGAGATCAGCTCGTCGGGTTTGGCGTGTAGCCCGCGTCCGCCATCGTCCGCAGCGCAGCCATCATGCACCGCTCGAGGCCGGCGTCGTCGAGGCGCGGGCCCTTGGGCGTCACCTCGGAGACCCGGTCGCCCCGCAGCACCACCTGGAACTCGATCTCGTACGCGTGGCGCTGGAGCCGCCCCGCTCGCTCCTCGACGCACGCTTGAAGCGCGCGGACCGTGCTCGCAGGCAGCGACCCCTCCGTCAGGGGCTCGGGCACGGCGGCGTACTCGTCGCTCGCCCCGCATCCCATCGGCACCACGCACACCGCCATGCAGGTAGCGAACAACGTCGCCCCCGCAAGCCGCCGCCCCCGCGTGCTCATGAGCTCACCCCCTCGCTTGCGGAGGAGGATACCTGGCCGTCGGGGTGGGGTGGAAGAGGGGTGACGCGGGCGGACGGGCGGGGTAGTTGGCCCAGCCCGCCCTCGTGGACGAAAATTTCTCTCCGATTCACCCAAAGAGGAGAAAGAAATATGTCCGCGTCCGACAACGCCATCCACCTGCCCGACGGCTACGACCTGACGACCGCCCAGGTCTGCTCGTTCCTCATCAACGTCGCCTCCGATATGTGTGCGCAGTGGATCGCCGCGAAGAAACCCGCGCCCGCCGATTTCAAGTGGAAGCCGCACAACGCGTGCCCCGTGACGCGCGATCTCTACAAGGTGGAGGACGTCGAGTTCGGCGAGCTCATTTGGAGCACCTTCAAGTACGGCGGCAGTCAGACGGAGCCCTTCTGTTTCGTTGCCACCTACAAGGGCAAGAAGTACCTCGTCTTCCGGGGCTCTCAGTCGGGGGCCGATTTCGGCATGGACGGCGAGTGCAAGCTCACGGACTATGCCGCGCCGACCCCGCCCACTTCGAGCGGCCTGCAGGTCGAGGCCGGTTTTTACGCGGTGTATAACGGCCTGCTCGAGAGCTTGAAAGGCGAGCTCGCGTCCTTGAAGGGGACGCTCACGGTGACCGGCCACAGCCTCGGCTCGGCGCTGGCTACGCTCGCGGTGCCGCTGGCAAGCTCGCTCGGTCTATCGGTCCAGATGTACAACCAGGCCAGCCCTCGCGTGGGAAACGCGGCGTTCGCCTGGTATTACAAGGACCTGAAGATCACCACGTACCGGCTCGTCAATACCGCCGACTCGGTCCCCAAGAGCCCTGCGGGGTCCTATGTGCACGTGGGTACCGAGGTCGACTTCACCGCGGTGTACGACGGGAAAGAAGCGAACATGCACAACGCCTGCTGCTCCTACTCGTACGCCATCTTCAATCCCAAGGCACCGATCAACCCCAATGTCGACGCGTGCATGTCGGGTTGAAGGCTGCTAGCAGCGAGCAGGCCGAGGACGCGTAGCCGCGTTTCCTCGTCGAGGCCCCGGACTTCCTGCAGGAGGTCCGGGGCGCGTCCCTGGACGTCTGCGACGTCTTCCCGAAGTTCGAGCGCGGCTTCCCGGAGGTGAGGGACCTCTCGTCGGAGGTCGCGGACTTCTTCCCGGAGGTGAGGGACCTCTCGTCGGAGGTTGCGGGCTTCTTTCCGGAGGTGAGGGACCTCTCGTCGGAGGTGGTGGATGTCTTCCCGGAGGTGAGAGACCTCCCCAAGGCAGACGAGGGCCTCCGGGAGTCGATGAAGCACCTCCTGTCGGAGGTGGATCGACCTCCGACAGGAGGTGCTTCCACCTCCGACAGGAGAGGGGGGTGGAATCAAAACCGGAAGGCGATCCCCGCGCGGAGGTCAACGTGCGGAATCTGCTCTCGGTGCAGATGCTGTCTCGCCTGCGCGGTTACGGGCCCTGAGGCGATGGCGCCTGCGAGGACGGGGGAGCCTCGAATCGGAACACCATCGGCGCGTGAAGAAACCTCAGCAGTGGATCGTGTTCGTCGATCGGCACGTCGCGACAGATGGGATCGGGTCGCTCCGCGATACCGATGCGGCCGCAACCCTGGGCACGACTCACCTCCCCGGTCTCCAGAGGCGGCCCCGAGCGCGCGACGACGAGATCACGATCGATCGCGTCCCGACGGCCTCGAAGGAACGTCTCCAGGTCATTGGCCCGTTGCCGGAGAGACTGAGCCAATTCGCGACTCTGACCCTGCGCCCGCTGGCGCATCGCGAATACCAGGAGAGCGAGCGCTCGCTCTTGTCCGTAGGGTACACGAGGGCACGCGAGCGCCGTCGCCCACCCAGCGAGTTCCGTGGAACTCCCACGTGCGATCCGCGTCTGGACATGGGCCAAGAGCGAAGGATTCCAGTCGCTCAGCCCGACCGCATCCTGGATCACCGGATCGATCTTGCGGGCGTCGCGCAGCACGTTCGCCAGCGTGGTGAGGGCCGCCTCGCGCACGTCGTGCGTCACCTCGCCGTTCCGTTGCAACAGCGTGTGCGCCGCGATTCCCGCGACGCTCCAGTCCTGATGCTTCGTCGCGGAGAGCGCGTCGCGCACGAGGTCGATCGATTCGGGTCGCTCGGTCACGAGCCGCCAGTATCTCGCTCGGAGCAAGGGTGCGCCGGGCAACTTCATCGCTGCGAGCGCGATGCTCGCGGGCGCTGTCCACGCGAGTGCACGCTGAGCGAGTTCCGTCCCTTGCGTGCAGTTGTTCTCCTGTGCGAACCTGACTCGTCGCCCCAGCTCGCGCGCATCCTGCTCCGAGAGCCCATCGAGCGTGAAGACCGCCCGGCTCACGGTCTCCGCACCTGACGATGCCCCCTTCGGGTCGACCGGATCGGCGGTGACGGCGAACCGGTAGCGACCCTGCGGCAGCACGACGTCCGTCCCCCTCTGGGAGACATCCATCTCGATCCGGAGCGTGAGGTTCGCTCCGGGCTGGAGCACCGGGCGCGCGGACGCCTGCGTACGCAAGCTCGCTGGCATGCAGCGCCAACGACCGTCGATTCCCTGTTGCTCGAAAGGACGGTGACATCCGTGGCTGCGAAGCGAGCCGAGGCCCTCGAGGTGCAGGCGCAACGGGGTGTCGGTCCGGTTCGTGATCCGCCACTGCGTGGGACTGTTTGGATCGACGGGTGTGATCTCGAGCGCGTCCCTCGGCGCATTCGACGGGCTCGGAGGCGACGGGGGCGCGGAGGAAGAGGGGGGGCTCGATGCCGTGGGCAGGATGGCCTGCGAACCGTTCGTGTCCGCGTGTGCGCAGGACCAGACGAGGGACACGACCAGCGGAGCGAACATCAATGGGAAGCGGCTCATCGGCCGCATGCGGACAACGCAGCTTGGAGGAGGTTCCGCGGAAATCCCAGCCGTGTTCCGGGAGGAGGTAGACGTCAGGAACGACCGAATCCAATTCGTGCGGCCCGCGCGGGCCGCCCACCGAGGGACGGCCCGCTGTGCGCCTCACCGCCGCGCCAGCCGATGCAACGTGGCGATGATAGGGTCGAGCGAATCGCGCAGTCCATCATCCACTGTTTCGACGTACCCCAGCGCTTCTGCAACATCCAAGCACGCGCGCACCTCTGCTGCCGAGCCCATGGCCGTATGCCACCGCGCGCGCTCGTTTCGCCCCTGCGAATACGCCCCTTCGTGCAGATTGAGCGGCACGCTGGTCGCTGCGCGCCTTAGCTGTTCCGCGAGATTCGCATCCTTCCTGCCGATCTTCTCGATGATCGGCCGCAACCGCCGCAGCATTTCGATCGTCACGCTGTAGATTCTGAGAGCCATTGCTTCCTCCTTCCCCGACCGGGGACCCTTGTCCCGGGCCCGAGCACGCGGGCAAGCTAGCCGACCCCGGACGAGGCCCATTGCATACGCGTCCCACCCGCTGCGGAAGCGGAAGCGGAAGCGGAAGCGGAAGCGGAAGCGGAAGCGGAAGCGGAAGCGGAAGCGGAAGCGGAAGCGGAAGCGGAAGCGGAAGCCCCCGCGCGCCCCATCAAAACCGAAACGTAATCCCCGCGCGAAACTTCGTGCTCGCGTGCGACGCCCGAAACGCGCCCATACGGCCCCACCGATCGAGATGCTCGACCTCGACCCACGCGAGCCGCTGCTTGTCACCCGGCAGCGTATACGAAAGCCAAACGCGCTCGCCGGCGCGCCGGTCCCGGAGGTGAACGTCATTCGTGACCCGCTCCTGGTACCGATCCAGCCCCTCGATCGACTCGAAAAAATCGTACGTGAGCTGCGCGCCGAGCTCGAAGCGTCGATATGCGAGCGAGAGCGTGGGGCGGACGGTCCCGCCGAGCGCGAAGTAATAACGTTTATCCGCAACCACGGTCTTCAAGCCCGCGTCGCCACGCCCCTTGATGTACGCGGACGCGGCCATCGAATGCACAGCGCCGAAATCGGCGTACACGTCCACGCTGGCGCGGGCGCGGGCGTCCCCGTGGTGCAGCGTGAGGTCGACCGTGGCGCCGAGCGCGTTCGCGACGCCGAGCTTGTCCTCCGCCATGCCCTCTTGCCGGTGCTTCGCGTAATTGAAGCCGCTGGAGGGGCCCGCAAAGATCGCGTATCCGCGGCGGCCGCCGCGCCCGTCGGGCGCGACTTTCTGGTCGTAAACGCCGCCGAGCAGGACACGCGTGACGAAGTCGAGCTGCTGCACGCCCTGATCATCGACGGATCCGACGAGCCGGACGCTCGTGACGTCACCAGCATCGAGCCGCTTCGTCCTCACGCCGGGGTGGTCGAACGCCGGGACGTCGATGATCTCCGTGCTCACCCCGATGCGGCGTTGCGAGAAGCGCAGGCCGTCCCGTCCGGCCTCCGCGCTCACGCCGACGAGCACGTCGAAGCGATGCCAGGTGTCCGCGGGCAAGCCGAGATCACCCCGCGCCTGGGCGCGCGCGGCGTGCCCAGGTTCGAGGCGCCGGTGGAGGTACCGGAACGGCGAAAAGACGAGCGAAAGGACGTTGTTCGCGAGGTTGTCCTCGCCGCGCTCGAAGAAAAGGCCGAGCTGGTGGAGCGGCTCGCCGACGGCAAAGCCACCCTGGGGCGTGAGGATGAGGTCGTTCAAGCTGACCTTCTCGCGATACTCGCCGAGGTACTCCCACAAGACCGAGCCCGCGAACGAGAACAGGAACGACTCGCCCGCGCCGAGCCCGGCCCCGCGCGCGGCGAGGTACGTCATCGTGCCCGCAGCCGGGTGCGTGTAGGTGTTCGTCTCGAATTTGTTCGTGTCGAACCGCACGGCTTCGAGGGTCCAGGCTTTCTTGTAAAAACTCGGCGTCGACCACGAGAGCTCCCAATCGACGACGTTGTCGCTCATGTGGACCCAGTAATCGGTGAGGCCGTAGGTCATCAGGGCGAGGATCGTGGCGCCTGCCGCCAGGCGATACCGGAAGCACGGCGCGCGCATGACGCGCCACGGGTGGGGATCGAGCTCCCAGGAAAAACCCGCGCCCGGGAGCACGAGCGGAGGCGTGTTCCCCGGGCCCGGGAAGACACGCGCGCCGAAGGGGACGTCCGGCGAGAACCAGAGCCGAAACGGCGGAGGGCCAAGCGAAGGCGCGCGGTCGACCCGCACGGCGTTCGCGAAGGGGTCGAACACGGGATCCGGGATCGGATCGAGCTGAAGCGGCGGCGGAGGCTCGGGGTCGGCCGCCTGCACGATCGACGCGAGCAGCGTCACGAGCGCAGTCACGAGCGCGGGCGCGCGAGCGCCGCGAAGACGACGACAACGGCGCGCGGCCGCCTGCCTGCTCCCGTGCCTCGCTCGTGCGTCGGTCTCCAAGACGCCTCGCACGGGAGGAGTGCAAGACGCGGGCCGGTCAGCGGAGCTCGCTCGTCAGGGGATCCAGGGCGCGATCTCGCGGTAGGCGTCGAGCGTGCGCTGGGTGGTGTCCTCCCAGCGGAACCGCGCCGCGCGCGAGAGGCCGCGGGCCTTGAGATCCTGCCGGAGGGCCTCGTCCTTGGCGACGGCGCGGAGCGCGCCGGCGAGCGCGTCGAGATCACGCGGATCCCGGATGAGCGCGGCATCCCCCGCGACCTCGGGCACCGACGTGAGGCTCGAACAGACGACCGGGCAGCCACACGCCATGGCTTCGAGCACGGGCAAACCAAAACCTTCGTACAGCGAGGGGAAGATCAACGCCTCGGCGCGGGCGTAGAGGCCCACGAGGGCCGAAAGGTCGACACGGCTCTGGACGTGCACCCGCGAGAGCAGGCCCGTCTCGCGCAACGCCGATTCGAGATCCGCGGGGAACGTGCGCTCGCGCTGGATGATGACGAGGTGCAGGTCGTCGGCGGTCGTGAAGGCGCGGGCGAACGCGAGCACGGCGGCCGCGTGGTTCTTGTTGGGGTAGCCGCCGCCGAGGACCAGGAAAAACCGGCGACCCGCGGGAACGAGCTGTTCCGTGCGCGCGAGGGCTTCGGAGGCGTCGAGCGGCGCGAAGACGGGATCGACGCCGAGGGGCGTGACGCGGACGCGCGGCGCGGAGGAGGGATCGACGCGGATCGTGTCGTCTTTGCTGTGCTCGCTGACGGCGAGGATGAGGCCGGCGCGGCGGATCGAGGAGCGAATCGCGGCGGACCAGTACGGCGCGAGGAGCACGCGGAGCACGGGGTTCGGGAAGACGAGCTCGGGACACACGATCTGCATGACGTCGTGCATCGTGAGCACGCTCTTTTGGGGCGCCCCGAGCGGCAGGACGCGGTACGGCGCGTGGAACAGATCGTCCGGGCCGAGGCGCTTTTTCAGCCACGCGCCGAGGCGGAGCAGGGAGTCCGGGTGGTTCGGGTCGCCGGAGACGAGCCACTCGGTGACGTTCGGGGCGCGGGAGAGCGGGCCCCGCGCGTCGGGGTGGCGGAGCAGGACGAAGGGGACGTCGGGCGCGAGGGCAGGGAGGTGCTCCACGAGCGCGGCGACGACGGTGGCGACGCCGCCGGGCGCGCCGCGGAGGACGCGGGCGTCGAGGACGATGCGGGGAGGCGCGGCGGGGCGCACGTCAGCGGGCCCGGGCGACGACGACGAGCGTGGCGCGGCGGCCCTCCTTGGCGGCCACGGCACCGAGGTCGTAGGTGATGTACCCGTCCACGAAGACCTCGAGGGCCTGGAGCAGCCGCGCCGGCGGGACCTCGGTCGGCACGACAAAAGGCGCGGCCTTGTCCTTCTTCGCCTTCGCCGCGGGCTTGCCCTTCGTGCGGAAGAGCGACTGGAGGCGGAGCAGGGCCGCGCGCGGGGCGGGCTCGTGCAGGAGGAGGGCGTAACGCTGCACGTCGAGGATCTCGAAGCCGGTGCGCTCGGCGAGCAAGCGGAGCTGCTTCTCGCCGAAGTGGTAGAGGTGATCGGGCAGATCGAGCTCGTTCGTGCCGGCCCAGCGCGCGCCCGGCAGCTCGGCGACGTTGCCGGTCTGGAAGACGAGCAAGCCGCCGGGGCGGAGGAGCGCGTGCATCTGGCGGAACGCGTCGAGCGGGTAGGCGAGGTGCGAGAGGACGTTCCGGTGGTAGACGACGTCGAAGCTGCCCGGCGGGAGCTCGACCGACCCGAGCGTGCCCTCGTGGACGTCGACGCCGAGGACCTCGGTCGCGTAGCGGACGAAGGGCCCGGTGATGTCGATCCCGGTGGGCGAGAAGCCGCGGGCGCGGGCCTCGCGGAGGAAATACCCGGCGGCGCTGCCGATTTCGAGGAGGCGGCCGGAGGCGGCGTGGCGGCCGATGAGGTCGAGGGCGCGGCGCGCCTCGTAGACGGCGCGCTCGACGTTGCGGATCTGGCGGCCGAGGTCGACCTTGGTCTCCTGGCCCTCGTAGAGGCGCTTCATCTCGCCTTCGGTGGGCCGCGGCGTGACGAAGACGAGGCCACAGCCGTCACAGGCGACGGCCTCGTAGCCGTTCTCGGCGTGGTACGGGCGCGTCCCTCGGTCACCGCAGAAGATGCAGGAAACGGCCTCCATGCGGGCGGCGACGTATCAGCAACGGAGAAGCGCGTCAAACCGACGTGGGGGGGCGCCGTGGGGGGCGAGGGGAGGCGGTTGTCTCGATGAGAGGTTTCGCCTAGAAGGGGAACCGTATGCTGCCTGCGCTGCTCGTCGCCCTCCGCGTGGTCCCCCGCGGCGTTCCGCACCCGCCGAACTTCGCCCCCGTCGGCGCCACGGGCAACTGAGGAAGGTTCCATCTCGTGCACCCCCGCACCGCCGTCATCCCTTACAAGCCACGCCACCACGTTCGCATCGTCACCGCGGCCTCGCTCTTCGATGGCCATGACGCTGCGATCAACGTCATGCGCCGCCTGATGCAGGCCTCCGGCGCCGAGGTCGTGCATCTCGGGCACAACCGCTCGGTCGCCGAGATCGTCAACTGCGCCATTCAGGAAGACGTGCAGGGGATCGCCATCACGTCCTACCAAGGCGGGCACGTCGAGTACTTCAAGTACATGATCGATCTCCTGCGGCGCGCGGGCGCTCGCATCGAGGTCTTCGGCGGAGGCGGCGGGACCATCCTGCCCTCCGAGATCGAGGAGCTCCACGCGTACGGCGTCGCCCGCATTTATTCGCCCGACGACGGCCGGGCGATGGGCCTTCAGGGGATGATCAACGATCTGATCGAGCGATGCGACTTCGAGAAGCGCAGCGCAGAATTCGAGCCGTACCTCGCGCGCCTCTCCGAGCGAGGGCCGGCCACGCTCGCCTCGCTCATCACCATCGCCGAGAATTTCCCCGAGGCCGGCGACAGGCTGCGTGCTGCGCTCGCCGCGCTCCCCGCGCGGTCGAAACGGGCGCCCGTGCTCGGCATCACGGGCACCGGCGGCGCCGGCAAGTCGAGCCTCGTCGACGAGTTCGTGCGCCGCTTCCTCGCCGATAGCAAGGACAAGACGCTCGCCGTGCTCTCGGTCGATCCCTCGAAGCGCAAATCGGGCGGCGCGCTGCTCGGCGACCGCATCCGCATGAACGCGATCGACGATCCACGCATTTACATGCGGTCTCTCGCGACGCGCCAATCGAACCTCGCGCTCTCGAAGCACGTGGGCGAGTCGATCGAGGTGTGCCGCGCGGCCGGCTTCGATCTCATCGTGGTCGAGACGTCGGGCATCGGGCAATCCGACACGGAGATCACCGAGTATGCCGACGTCTCGTTGTACCTCATGACGGCCGAGTACGGCGCGGCGACGCAGCTCGAAAAGATCGACATGCTCGATTTCGCCGACATCATCGCCATCAACAAGTTCGACAAGCGCGGCTCGCTCGACGCGCTGCGCGACGTCAAGAAGCAGTGGAGACGCAACCACAACGCCTTCGACGTCGCCGACGAGGACGTCCCGGTGTATGGGACGATCGCCTCGCAGTTCAACGATCCGGGGATGAACAGGCTCTACCGGACGATCGTGGAGACCCTCGCCGCGAAGACCAAGGCGCCGCTCGAATCGCGGCTCGAACTCACGGCTGGAATGAGCGAGAAGCGCTGGGTCATCCCCCCCGAACGCACGCGATACCTCGCCGAGATCGTCGAGACGTGCGAGGCCTACGACGCTTTCACGCGCGCCCAGGCGGCGATCGCCCGGAGGATGTACCAGCTCCGCGGCACCATCGAGGCCCTCCGCGCCAACGTCGGCAAGAAGCACCTCGAGATCGTGGAGCCGACCGGCCCGGCCGATACCGTGCTGGTCACGCAGCGCATCGAGGGAGAGCCGCCCTTCCTCGGCGAGCTCGTGGAGCTTTATCGGGACCTCGAGTCACGTCTCGCGCCCGAATGCAAGAAGCTCCTCGACGAGTGGCCCGCCACCAAGCGACGTTATGCGGCGGCCAAGTACCAGTTCCAGGTCCGAGACAAGGTCATCGAGCTCGACCTCGTGTCCGAGTCGCTCTCGCACCTCCGGATCCCGAAGGTCTCGCTGCCGAAATACGAGGACTGGGGTGATCTCCTGACCTGGCTCCTTCGCGAGGCGCCGCCGGGGCAGTTCCCGTTCACGGCGGGCGTCTTCCCGCTCAAGCGGGAGAACGAGGATCCGGCGCGCATGTTCGCGGGCGAAGGCGGCCCGGAGCGCACGAACAGGCGGTTTCACTATGTGTCGCGTGGCCTGCCGGCCAAGCGGCTCTCGACGGCGTTCGACTCCGTCACGCTCTACGGCGAGGATCCGGATCATCGGCCCGACATTTACGGCAAGGTCGGCAACTCCGGCGTCTCGATCGCCAATGTCGACGACGCCAAGAAGCTTTACTCGGGCTTCGATCTGTCCGATCCGACGACATCCGTGTCGATGACCATCAATGGCCCGGCGCCGATGTTGCTGGGCTTCTTCCTCAATGCCGCGATTGACCAGGGCTGCGAGAAGTGGATCCGGAGCCAGGGGAAGGTCGCGGAGGTCGAGCAGAGGATCACCGAGATTTTTGCGCAGCGTGGTGTCCCGCGCCCGAGTTATCAGGGGGCCTTGCCGGCCGGCAACGACGGCCTCGGGCTCATGCTCCTCGGCGTCTCCGGCGACGAGGTCTTGCCCCGCGAGGTCTACGAGAAGATCCGGGCGGCGACGCTCTCGGCGGTCCGCGGCACGGTACAGGCCGACATTCTCAAGGAAGATCAGGCCCAGAATACGTGCATCTTCTCGACCGAGTTCGCGCTACGGCTGATGGGAGACATCCAGCAATACTTCATCGACAAGAAGGTCCGGAACTTCTATTCGGTTTCGATCTCCGGCTACCACATCGCCGAGGCCGGGGCGAACCCGATATCGCAGCTCGCATTCACGCTGTCGAACGGCTTCACGTTCGTCGAATATTACCTCTCGCGCGGGATGCACATCGACGACTTCGCCCCGAACCTGTCGTTCTTCTTCTCGAACGGCATGGATCCCGAATACACCGTCATCGGGCGCGTGGCGCGGCGTATCTGGGCGAAGACGATGCGCGACAAGTACGGCGGCAACGAGCGCTCGCAGAAGCTCAAGTACCACATCCAGACCTCGGGACGCTCACTTCACGCCCAGGAGATCGCGTTCAACGACATCCGGACGACCCTGCAAGCCCTCCTCGCGCTCCAGGACAATTGCAACTCGCTCCACACGAACGCGTATGACGAGGCGATCACGACGCCGACCGAGGAGAGCGTCCGGCGCGCGCTCGCGATTCAGCTCATCATCACCAAGGAGTTCGGCCTGGCCAAGAACGAGAACCCGACGCAAGGCTCGTTCATCGTCGAGGAGCTGACGGATCTCGTCGAGGCGGCCGTGCTCCACGAGTTCCGCTCGATCTCGGAGCGCGGCGGCGTGCTCGGGGCGATGGAGCGCATGTACCAGCGCTCCAAGATCCAGGAGGAGTCGCTCTACTACGAGACGCTGAAGCACAATGGAGCCTTGCCCATCATCGGGGTCAATACGTTCCTCGATCCCAAGGGCTCCCCGACGGTGTCGCCGCCCGAGGTCATCCGCGCGAGCAAGGAGGAGAAGGAGTATGCGATCGAGGCGCGCGACGCCTTCTGGAAGCGAAACGCGGCCGTGGCGCCGGCCGCCCTGGAGGCCGTGAAGCACGCCGCGCTCGACGGCGGCAACATCTTCGACGCGCTCGTGGAGGCGTGCAAGGTCTGCACGCTCGGCCAGCTCTCGCATGCGCTTTATCAGGTCGGCGGCCAGTACCGGCGCAACATGTGAAGGAGAAGCCGGCCATGGAGTTCCCGTCTGTCACGGTCGCCGCGTGGCGCGCCCAAGTCGAAAAAGAGCTTGGAGGCCGCTCGTTCGAGGCCTCCCTCGTCCACGAGGCGATGGAGCGGATCCTGATCGCGCCGCTCTACACCGAGGCTCCGGCCTCCGCGCGCGCCACGCGTGATCTCTCCGCGCCGCCGTTCCGGATCTGCATGCGTCAGGAGCGCGGCGCGGCGGCCGCCGATCTCGTGGCCGATGTCGAAGGGGGCGCCGACGCGCTTTGGCTCAGGCTCGAAGACGCGTGCGCCGCTGCGCTCGCCCCCGCGGATTTCGCGCAGACGTTCTTTGTCTTCGACAGGGAGGAGGCCTCCTCGATGGAGGCCGTGGAGCGCAACGTCACCGCCCTCGCGCCCGTGGTCGCGTCGCGCTTCGCCCTGAGCATGGACCCGCTCGCCGACCGCGCGCGTGGCGCCGCGCCGTTCGCGACCCTCGCCGAGGATCTCGCGACGCTCGGGGGCGTCGCGCAATTCGTCGAAGCACGCGCGCCGGAGGCGACCTCGGTGCTCGTCTCGACGCTGCCGTACCACGACGCCGGCGCGGACGCCGCGGACGAGATTGCCGTCGCGCTCTCCACCGGCGCGCGGTACCTGGATGCGCTGCTCGAAGCGGGGCTCTCGCCGGAGCGGGCCGCGCGCCAGATCGCCGTGCAAATCGCGGTCGGTCGGGACACGTTCGTCGAATTGTGCAAAGTCCGCGCGCTGCGGACGTGCTGGCGGAAGCTCCTCGCGGCCGTCGGCGTGGCCAGCGCGCCGCGCACATGCGTCCACGCCGTGTGCTCCTCACGGACGCTCACGACGCGTGATCCCTGGGTGAACATGTTGCGCGTCACGACCCAGATGTTTTCCGCGATCCTCGGCGGCGCCGATCTCGTCACGCCCAACGCATTTGATCAGGCCTTCGGCGTCCCCTCCGCGCTTGCTCGTCGCGTCGCGCGGAACACGGGGCTCGTCCTTCGCGAGGAGAGCTTCCTCGGCAAGGTCGCCGATCCTGCCGGCGGCTCGTATGCCTTCGAGACGCTCACGGACGCGCTCGCGCGTGAAGCTTGGCAGCGGTTCCGGGCTCTCGAACGAGAGGGGGGCATCCCATCCGCGCTGGAGAGCGGCAGCCTCGCGGCGAGGCTCGAGGCCGTCTCGCGCACGTGGCGCGAGCGCATCGCGAAACGCAAGGTCCCCCTTCTCGGCGTGTCCGAGTTCGCCAACCTCGACGAGACGCTCCCGCGCCCCGCGCCGGGGGCAGAGGCGCCTCCACGCGTCGCGCACGCGCTCGCAGCCGATCGCGACGCAGCGGCGTTCGAGGCGCTCCGCGCGCGCGCGGAGGCCACGGAGACCCCGCCCGAAGCGCTGCTGGTCACGCTCGGCCCCTTCGCCGAGTCACGCCCACGCGCTGGCTTCGCCGCCGGTTTCTTCGCCGCGGGCGGCATTCGCACGCGGGAGAGCACGACGGACGAGACCGCCCCCATCGTTTGCCTCTGCGGCACCGACGAGCGTTACGCGACCGAGGCGGCGCCGCGCGCGCGTGCGCTCAAGGCCGCCGGCTGCAAGCGTGTCCTCGTCGCCGGGCGTCCTTCCCGGCTCGATGCGCCGCTGCGCGAGGCCGGCGTCGACGGCTTCATTTTCGTCGGTTGCGACGCAGTGACCCTCCTCTCCGAACTCCTCGGCGTCCCGTCATGAGCCGTCTCCCCAACTTCGCTGAGCTCGACTTCGACGCAGTGCAGGCGGACGGTTCCCCGCCGGCCGCGATGCCCGCGGATATGTGGGACACGCCGGAAGGGATTCCCCACCGGCGAATCTACACGGCCGACGACCTCGTTGGCCTCGGGCACCTCGGCACGCTCCCCGGCTTTCCGCCCTTCGTGCGCGGCCCGTATCCGACGATGTACGTCCAGAAGCCCTGGACCGTGCGTCAGTATGCGGGGTTTTCGACGGCCGAGGAGTCCAACGCGTTTTACCGCAAGAACCTCGCCGCGGGGCAGATGGGCCTCTCGATCGCCTTCGACCTCGCCACGCATCGCGGATACGACAGCGACCATCCGCGGGTCACGGGGGATGTCGGCATGGCGGGCGTGGCCATCGACTCCATCCTCGACATGCGCCTGCTCTTCGACGGCATCCCGCTCGACAAGATGAGCGTCTCGATGACGATGAACGGCGCGGTCTTGCCGATCCTCGCGCTTTACATCGTCGCCGCCGAAGAGCAGGGCGTCCCGCCTTCGAGCCTCGCCGGCACCATCCAGAACGACATCCTCAAAGAGTTCATGGTGCGGAACACGTACATCTATCCGCCCGCGCCCTCGATGCGGATCATCGCCGACATCTTCGCGTTCACCTCGCAGAAGATGCCGAAGTTCAACTCCATCTCCATCTCCGGCTATCACATGCAGGAGGCCGGCGCGACCGCGGATCTCGAGCTCGGATACACGCTCGCCGACGGGCTCGAATACGTGCGCACCGGCATCGCCGCGGGGATGAGCGTGGACGCATTCGCGCCGCGCCTCTCGTTCTTCTTCGCGATCGGGATGAACTTCTTCATGGAGGTCGCGAAGCTCCGCGCCGCCCGGCTCCTCTGGGCCGAGCTCATGTCGCGGTTCTCGCCGAAGAGCGACAAGTGCCTCGCGCTCCGCACGCATTGCCAGACCTCGGGCTGGTCGCTCACGGCGCAGGACGTCTACAACAACGTGATCCGCACGTGCATCGAGGCCATGGCGGCGACCCAAGGTCATACGCAGAGCCTGCACACGAACTCGCTCGACGAGGCGCTCGCGCTCCCGACGAACTTCTCGGCGCGCATCGCGCGGAACACCCAGCTCCAGCTCCAGCTCGAATCGGGCACGTGCAGGCCCGTCGATCCCTGGGGCGGCAGCTACTACGTCGAGCGTCTCACGCACGAGCTCGCCGCGCGCGCGCGGCAGCACATCGACGAGGTCGAAGCGCTGGGCGGCATGGTCAAGGCCATCGAGGCCGGCGTGCCGAAGCTCCGCATCGAAGAAGCCGCCGCGCGTACCCAGGCGCGCATCGACGCAAGCAGGCAGGCCATCATCGGCGTGAACCGCGTCCGTCCGACGAGCGACGAGGCCGTCCCCGTGCTGAAGGTCGACAACGCGGCCGTCCGGCGCACGCAGATCGAGCGGCTCGAACGCCTGCGACGCGAGCGCGACCCCGCGGCATGCGAGCGCGCGCTCGAAGCGCTGACGGCCTGCGCCGCCGGCCGCGGAGGGAACCTGCTCGATCTGGCGACGGCCGCCGCGCGGGCACGCGCCACGGTCGGAGAGATGTCGATGGCGCTCGAAAAGGTGTTCGGGCGTCATCAGGCCGAGATTCGCGCCATCTCCGGCGTGTATGCTGGCGAGGTGGGAGAGAGCTCCGCCGCGGTGGCGACGACACGGATGCGCACCAAGGCGTTCCTCGAACGGGAGGGACGGCGGCCGCGCATCCTCGTCGCCAAGATGGGGCAAGACGGGCACGACCGCGGCCAGAAGGTGATCGCCACGGCGTTCGCCGATCTCGGGTTCGACGTCGACATCGGTCCGCTCTTCCAGACCCCCGAGGAGACGGCGCGCGCCGCCGTCGAGAACGACGTGCACGTCATCGGCGCGAGCTCGCTCGCCGCCGGCCACCTCACGCTCGTCCCGGAGCTGCGCGCGGCGCTTTCGGCGCTCGGCCGTCCCGACATCCTGGTCGTCGTCGGGGGTGTCATTCCCCCCGACGACTATCCAGCGCTGCGCGCGGCGGGCGCCGCGGAGATCTTCGGTCCGGGCACCGTGATCGCCGAGGCGGCCTGCGCTCTGCTCGATCGGCTGGAGATGGACGAGGAGCCATGACGCGAAGGCGTCCGCGCCTCTCGCTGGAGGCTTACGAGCGCGGCGTTCGGGAGCGAGATCGTGCCGTGCTCGCCCAGGCGATCACGCTCGTCGAGAGCCGCGACGAAACGGACGCCGCGCTCGCGCAAGCGCTCCTCACCCGCCTCTTGCCCGCGACGGGCGGGGCGCGGCGGGTCGGCGTGACGGGCGTGCCAGGCGTCGGAAAGAGCACGTTCCTGGACGAGCTCGGGATGCGCCTCTTGTCGCGCGGCAAGAGGATCGCGGTCCTCGCCATCGATCCGTCGAGCTCGGTCTCCGGGGGCTCGATCCTCGGCGACAAGACCCGCATGGCGAGGCTCTCGCTCGAAAAGGAAGCATTCATCCGGCCCTCGCCGAGCGGGCTCACGCCCGGCGGCATCGCGCGGCGCACGCGCGAGACGATGCTGCTTTGCGAGGCCGCCGGCTTTGATGTGATCCTCGTCGAGACCGTGGGCGTGGGGCAGGGCGAGACGGCGGTCTGCGAGATGGTCGATTTCCTCCTGGTGCTCGCGTTGCCGGGTGCGGGCGATGAGCTCCAGGGGATCAAGAAGGGCGTCCTCGAGCTCGCGGATGCCATCGGCGTCAACAAGTGCGACGGCGACGGCGCGTTGCGTGCTCGGACAGCGCTTCATGATCTGCGGGCCGCGCTGCGTTACCTGCCGCGCAGGCGCCCGAGCTGGAAGGTCCGCGCGCTCGCCGTGTCGGGCTTGACGGGAGAGGGGCTCGACGCGCTTTGGGAGGTGGTCGAAGAGCACCGTCGTGTCCTCGAAGCCTCGGGGGAACTCGCGGCGATGCGCGCGGAGCAGCAACGATCCTGGATGTGGTCGCTGATCGCCGAGCGGCTCGACCGGGCGTTCCGTGCCCACCCCGAGGTCGAGCGGCGGCTCGCGCGCATCGAGGCCGATGTCGTGGCAGGGCGCATGACGGCGCCGGACGCCACGGATGAGCTGTTTGCGGCCTTCACCGCCGCGACCAGGCCTTCCTGACGCAGGTCCCTCGCAAGGGGCTCGGGTAGGCTTGCTCGGAAGCAGCTCTGCCTGAAGGGTGGGGGATGTCGTCTCCGAGGCCCCGGACTTCCTGCAGGAGGTCCGGGGAGCGTCCCTGGACGTCTGCGACGTCTTCCCGAAGTTCGAGCACGGCTTCCCGGAGGTGAGGGACCTCTCGTCGGAGGTCGCGGGCTCCTTCCCGGAGGTGAGGGACCTCTCGTCGGAGGCTGCGGACTTCTTCCCGGAGGTGAAGGAGCTCTCGTCGGAGGCTGCGGACTTCTTCCCGGAGGTGAGAAACCTCCCCAAGGCGGTCGAGGACCTCCGGACGTCGATGAAGCACCTCCTGTCGGAGGTCGATCCACCTCCGACAGGAGGTCGATCCACCTCCGACAGGAGAGGGTGGGGTGGAAGAGCGGACGGGAGCGGCGGCCCCCGTCCGTCACGTTCTCCCGCACCCCTTCGAACGCCCCGACACCCTCGCGTCACACCAGCTTGAAGGCCGGTCGGTAGCCGAGGCCTGCGTCCAAGGCCTGCGCCACCACGCTCGCCCACAGATCACGCAGGGCGTGGGTGGAGGCGGTCAGTTCGGCCGGGGTCTCGCCCAGGCGGGCCAGGATCCTTGCGAGGTGCTGCACGTACCCCGGCGGGACGCGCGGGGAATCCGCATGAAAGCCGGCGGTGATCTCGGCCATGGCGGTCTTGTCGGTCATGAAATAGGTTTCATGGAGGGCGAAGAGCACCTGGGTCAGGAATGCGGCCGTGCGGCCGAGCGCGCCGGAGACGGCGTACACGTCGCCGCGCTCGGCGTACCCAGCGGCATGCACGAGCGAGAACTCGGCCAGCCATAGATTCGAGAGAACGAGCTTCTCTTTCAGCAGGGGCGGGTAGACCTCCACCTGCTGTTTCAGGGCTGTGATGTGTCCGGCCGGGTCGTGCAGCGGCAAGCAGGCGCGCGTCTCGGCCAGGTAAATCACGCTGTAAAAGCCAAAGGGGGGCTGCTGGTTGAAATCATGGTGGGTGACGCCCCGCGCCGCATCGTCGAGCGTGCGCCGGACCTGATCGAGGTTGCGGTAAATGAAGTCCACCTTGCCGGCGGTGGTCTGGATCCAGGCGCCGCCGTTGACCCACGGCCCCCAGCCGTAGAAATCGGTCACGTCGGGAGGGCCGGCGATCGAAATGTCGGCCGCGACGCGGCGAATGTCCTCGATCCGGAACGGGCTCGCTTCGGCGTAATACATGGCCACGTCGAGGTCCGAATCCGGGCGGGCCGTGCCGCGGGCGTACGAACCGCCGAGCACGACGGCGACGACGCCTGGCACGGCCGAAAGGCGCGCGGTGATCGTATCGAGCAGGGCTTGTTTCTCCGCGGGAAGCGTCATGATCTCGGGGCCGAGCAAATACGAGCCGGTCACGAGCTGCAAGACAAATGTCAATTCCCACCGGGCACGCTTCCCTTGCTCTCGCGTGAATCGTCGTGTGCCCACGCGCCCCATGCTCGGACCGGCTTTGCGCATCCGCGGCGCTCTCGTCCTCGTTGCCCTCGGGGCCTGTGCGCGCGTCGATCCCGCGGCGCCGGCAACGGGCGTGCAGGGCACGGCTGCGGCACCGGCGTCGAGCAGCGCGGCGCTTCCGGCGTCGAGCAGCGCAGCACCTGTGGCGAGCACGGCGCCGAGCGCCCCTCCGGCCGTGAGCCCGCCCGCCGTCGCCGTCGAGCCGACCGTCGATGACCAGGGCCCGCTGACCGTCGAGCTCTCGCAAGGCCCCGTCACGTTCGATCGGCCCATGATGGCAGGGCGCTTTCAGCGTGTGGTGATGTTCGTCGGGGGGCGCGAATGGGTGCGGGCTCCGCGAGAACGGCGAGCTCTCGTGCTGGGACGCCACAACCCGGTTGCCTGCACGGCCCGCCGACGTGTCCCCAGGCCCCGACGGCGACGACGACGTGGGCCTCGGGGTCTGGAACGGGAAGGTCGTGCAGTGGGGGCGCATCACGCTGCCGAAGGGCCCCTTCCGCGCGATTTCGGGCAGCTTCCACGAGGGCTGCGGCATCCGCCCCGACGGTCACCTCGCGTGTTGGGGGGAGAGCCGCAACGTCCGGGCCTTCGCCACCAAGCTCGCCCGCGAGAAGATCGCCATGGTGTCGGTGGACAACGGGAAGGCCTGCGCCGTCACCGAGGGCCGCGCGCTCTTCTGCCTGGAGGCGCTCGACGGCACGCCGAAGCCGAACCGCCGGCTGGTGCGCGCCTCGGGCTCGTTCGTCGCCGTCGATCTCTACGGCTTCCCCTGGGCGGTGACGTCGGCGGGGATCGCGATGCAGAGCGAGATCGGCGCTGACTTCTCCCGGATCGAGGAGCGGGTGCCGGGCCACTTCTCGTCCGTCGTGTCCGACGAGATGATCTCCTGCGGAATCGACGCCGGCAAGATCCGCTGCATGTCGAAGGGGTCGGACCCCCTGCAGACGTACGCCCCACCGGCGCTCGATACGGTGGAGCGCCTCGTCCCGGGAATTCGCTACTTCTGCGCGCTGGCCGGCGGCCGGGCGACGTGCTTCGGCCACAAGGACCGGATCCCGGGCGGCCCACTCGACGGCGTCGCCGTGCGCGACGTCGCGGCTTCGTCGTCCTTGCTCTGCCTCGTGGACACGGCGGGCGTGCTGCGTTGCCGCGGGCAGCTGGTAGGGTAGTCCGGGCGGGAAAAGGCGAGCGAAGCGCCTCCTGCGGCGCTCGGCCGTCTCAGAACAGCAGCGGGAGGCCGCCGGAAGCCTGGCAAGCCGGGACGCGCTCGGAGAGCCAATCGACGATGGCAGCGTTCGTCTCCGGCGCGTTCGTGTGGAGCATGAACGAGTGCCCGGCGTCGGGGACGACGTGGAGCGCCTTGTCCGCCGACAAGGCGAAGAGGGCCAGCTCCAGCTCGCCGACGGGCACCCCCAAGAGGC
This sequence comes from Polyangium mundeleinium, assembly GCF_028369105.1. Classification (NCBI taxonomy): domain Bacteria; kingdom Pseudomonadati; phylum Myxococcota; order Polyangiales; family Polyangiaceae; genus Polyangium; species Polyangium mundeleinium. The sequence continues at coordinate 6,810,235 of NZ_JAQNDO010000001.1, forward strand.
TCGGGGGGAAAAGAAGGTCCTGCTCCGCGAGCACCAGAAGCACCGGCGCGGTGATGAGGCCCATGACCAGCCGCGAGGGCTGGGAGCTGATGGTGAGGATCTCGCCCGAGGGCGTGAGCTCGGCCATCGCCGTGTCGAGGGCTACCACGGCCGGATCGGCGGCGGAGAGATTGTACATGTACTCGGTCCGTTGCTCGACCGTCCCGCCGAAGTACACATGGTCGGACAGCGCCGCGCGCACGGTGTCCCCCGTGGTGAAGTCCGCCAAGATGCGCGGCGTAAAGACGTGCGTGTAGCCGGTGGCGATGAGCACATCGACACCCCCGAAGAGGCCGGCCGTCAGCTCGGCGATCTCGGTGCCTGCCGAATGGCCCATGAGCCCCACCCGCGAGAACGCCATGGGCAAGGACGGCAGGGGCGTCTGGTACAGGCCGGTCCGGAGCTGCGTCACGATCTGTGACGTCATCGCCGCGTAGGACTCGATCGTGAGGGTGTAGCCGTTGGGGCGATCCGACGCGCCATACCCCAGCTTGTCGATGGCGATCGCCGGGAAGCCCTGGGACGCGAGAGCACGCGCGACCGAATAGGTGTCTGGCTCATACGGGAAATCCCACGCCCAGGCGCCATACGAGAGGCCCGGGATGAGGAGCATCACCGATTTGCGACACTGAGGGGCGTTGGCCGGGAGATAAAGCTTGCCCCGCACCGTCCGGAGCATACCGAGCTCCAGGGGATTCGTGACGGTGAAGGACACGGACCGCACGGCCACCGAAGGGGTGGCGAGCGCTGGTGCCGGCGCGGCAATCAGCAGGGCCAAGGAGATGAGGAGGACGAGAATGCGCATGACGAGCTCCTGATAGTCAGAAAGATGGCTCCCCGATTGGACGAGCACCGTGAACGGATCGAACGGCAACGCAGCAGGCGCGGACGACCCAGGCTCGCCCCATGAGACCAAGAGAATAGTCGACTTGCTAAAGGCCGAGAAGGGGGCGCGAGGCGGCGGAGCACATCACGGGCGCGAAATCATGCGATGCAACGCGCATGTTATGGTGTGGGGGGTCGTGGGTCTGTGCTTCGGAGGGGGGAGGGCGATCGAATGCGCGGATGGTGAGCGTGCTTCCGTGGTGAGGGGCTTCCCCACGACCCCCGGAGCCGAGTCGTGTAGAGTCGGCGCGCTACGGAGGAGGATACGGGTGACGAGCATTCATCTTGCACGAAGGGTCGGAGCGTCGTTCGTCGCGGCGAGGTATATGGCGTTGTTCACGCTGACGGCCGCGGTCGCATGCGGCGGCACCGACGACACGACGCAGACGACGGGAAGCGCGGCCGGAGGCATGGGCGGCGCCGGCGGCATGGGCGGCGCCGGTGGTATGGGCGGCGATGGTGGTATAGGCGGCGCCGGCGGTATGGGCGGCGCCGGTGGTATGGGTGGCGCCGGCGGTATGGGCGGCGCCGGCGGTATGGGCGGCGCCGGCGGTATAGGCGGCGCCGGTGGTATGGGTGGCGCCGGCGGCATGGGCGGCGCCGGCGGCGCGAGGGTCGATTTCTGCACCGACCCTCCGCCTGCGGAGAGCGTCCCGTCGGACGCGGCGTGTCAGTTCACGGCGCCGCCAGGCGAGCTCAATCCCGTCGTGAAATGGCGCAAGGGCACCTTCGACGTGGCCCCTGGGTCCAACCAGGTCATTGTCACGCCGGTCGTCGGAAACCTCAACGACGACAATGGCGATGGTCAGGTCGACCCAAAGGACATCCCCGACATCGTGTTCACCACGTATAGCGGCTCCACGGGATGGTTTGGCGAGGGATACCTTCGCGCGATCTCGGGCAAGGACGGCGCGGAGCTCTGGAGCGCGCCCGGACCACGAGGCGCTGCAGGCGTGGCCCTCGGTGATGCGGATCGAAACGGCTTGCCCGAGGTGTACACGATCAACAATGGGGGCCATCTGCTCGCGTTCGACCACCAAGGGATGCCCCTCTGGAGCTGCCCCGCGGGCGTCGGAGCGTATGGGTATCCCGCCATGGCCGACGCCGACGGTACGGGGAACGCCGAGATCCTGGCGGGGAACACCGTCTGCACCAGTGACGGGCAGGTGATGGTGAAGACGGCCCTCACGCACGACTGGTATTTCGGGGCCCTCGACTTCCACAGCCCCACGTCGTTTTTCGTCGATCTGGATCAGGACGGTACGATGGAAATCGTGAGCGGCGCAGGCGTGAGCCGGCTGGACGGGTCGACGTTGTGGACCGGGCCGGGCGGGCATGCCGCCGTGGCCAACTTCGACATCCCGGGCGCGGATCCAACCATGCCCGAGATCGTCGTCATTCACGCCGGCACGGTGTCCATCCTGCATCCGGGCGACGGAACCACGTTATGGAGCCGCTCCGGGGTGCTCGGCGCCTACGGCGGCCCGCCCACCGTCGCCGATTTCGACGGGGATGGGAAGCCCGAGATCGGCGTCGCCGCGAGCGTGGTGTACGCGGTGCTGGATCCGGAGGAGGCGGATGGAGTCCTCTGGACGGCGCCCATCCAGGACAACACCTCGTTCGTCACGGGCTCGTCCGTCTTCGATTTCAATGGCGACAACAAGGCGGAGGTGGTCTACGCGGACGAGCAGACCTTGTGGATTTTCGATGGATCCACGGGCACGGTCGTCGCGCAGATGCCCGAGCACGTGAGCGCGACGTACCACGAGTATCCCGTCATGGCGGACGTCGACGCCGACGGCCACGCGGACATCGTCCTCGCGTCCAACAACGGGTATTTTGCCGGGCCGTGGACGGGCATCACCGTGCTGTCGGGCGCCAGCAACGACTGGGCCACGGGCCGGCCCGTCTGGAACCAGCACGCCTACCACATCACGAACGTGGACGACGACCTGCGTATCCCCGCGAAGGAGATGCCTCACTGGCTCGGGCGCAACTCGTTTCGCGAGGGCGGCTTCAGCGCGCTCGGCGCGCTCGTCGCGCCCGACCTCGTGCCCGTCGTCTTCGCCAGTTGCAGCGAAGGTTGTCCCGCGTCGGGCCGGTTCGTCTTCCGCGTGGAAAACCAAGGCGCCGGCGCCGCGCCGGTGGGGCTCTCCTGGGCCCTTCAAGGTGTGGCGCAAGACGGGACGAGGACCTTGCTCGCGTCCGGCAAGCTCGACGAACCGCTCGCGCCCGGTTGGTCCTCGAAGCCCCTGGAAGCGACCGTCGAGGCCAGCGCGGCCGCGGGGTTCGTGAGCCTCGTGCTTTTGGTCGACGACGATGGCGCCGGCAACGCCCTCGCAAGCGAATGCGTGGAGAAGAACAACGAGCTCATGCTCCCGGCGATCTGCCCCTGAACCGGCGGGGTGGGCTTGACAAGGGGAGGGGGTTGGGCTCGCCCCCCGACATCTCCGGATGTTCGCGGCCTAGAACATCGATCGGTTTGACAACCGCTCGATGTTCTAGGCTTCTTTCGTCCCGAGGGGGACGCCTCGCGTCCCCCCTCTCGTCCGGGCAAAGCCCGGCCGATTCACCCCCCGAGGCGAGCTCGCTTCGCGATCTCGCAGAACGCCGAACCGTTCGGCGCTCCAGCTCGATCCGCCTCCTCGGCCCGCCGCCCACCCGCCCGTTCGCCCGCGCTTCACGTGGCTCCGCTCGTTCGGGCGCTTCGACTTGGAAGGGAGTGCGGGAATGGTAGGATGCTCGGCCATGGATCCCGCCGCCCTGCTCGCCGAGCTCATCCGACACCGCACCGACAACCCCGGGGGCGACGAGCCGTCGATCTGCCGCATGCTCTCGCGCGCGCTCGCCGAGCTCGGCGCGGACGAGGTCAGCGTCGTCGAGGTGCCGCGCGCCGAAGGCACGGGCGCGTACGTGGCCGCACGCTGGGGCGAGCCGCAGACGATCATCAACGCGCACGTCGACACGGTGCCCGCGAACAGCGGGTGGACCGTGGATCCGTGGGAAGGCGTGGTCACGGCAGATCGCGTGATCGGGCTCGGCGCGGCGGACACGAAGGGCGCGATCGCCGCGACGCTCGTCGCGCTGGAAGGCAAGAAGCCGCGCAACGTGGGCGTGGTCTTCTCCGGCGACGAGGAGCGGACGGGCACGTGCATCCGGCATTTCCTGGCGAGCCCGTGGGCCCAGGTCGTGAAGCGCGCCGTGGTCTGCGAGCCGACGGGGCGCACGGTGGGCGTGCGGCACCGCGGCTGCGTGGCGCTCTCGGCCGAGGTGCTGGGTCGCGGGGGCCACTCGTCGGGCGCCGATCACATGCCGAAGCCGGTCGTCACGATGGCTCGGCTCGCGGTGGGGCTCGACGAGATCGGCAGGCGCTGGCTCGATCGCGGGCCCGCCGACATGAAGGGGCTCTGCATGAACGTGGCCTCCATCGAGGGGGGCGTCGCGTTCAACGTGGTGCCGAACCGGGCCTCGCTCACGTTCTCGGTGCGGCCGCCGCCCGGGTTCGACACGGCGGCCTTCGAGGCCGAGCTCGCGGCGAACGCGCGCGCGGCAGGCGAGGGCATCGAGACGCGGACGGTGCTGTCGATGTCACCCTTCGAGACCCGCGACGTGGCCCCGTTCCGCGCGCTCCTCGGCTCGCTGCCCCGCGCCGAGTCGACGCTCCCGTTCTGGACCGAGGCCGCGCTCTTCTCCAGCGCGGGCATCGATTCGGTGGTGATCGGCCCCGGCGACATCGCGCAGGCGCATGCCCCAGACGAATTCGTGACGAAGAGCGACCTCGAATGGGCCGTGGAAGTCTTCAGCCAGGTGATCGCGCGCGCGTCTGCTTGACGTGACGCTTGACGTGACGCGGCATTCTCGGCTCAGCCGCCTTTCCGGAAATCGACGCGACGCACGCGGGCGCCCTGCTTGAGGCGGATCCCGCTCTCGGGGACGGGCTCCTCGACGTCCTCGTCACGCCCGCGCGCCTCCGCCGCGGGAGAACCCCCGGGCCGGGACGAGCGCCGCAGGCTCGTCGCTTCCTCGGACGTCTCCGCGCCTTTGCCGCCCGAGAGCCACAACTTCCCCACGATTCCTGCGAGGACCACGGTGCCGAGGACAACGAGTTCGCTGTGCGGAAAGCCCATGGAAACACTCCTCCCGTTGCGCGGGGAGAGCACACGCGCGCCACGAATAGGACTCCGCCCAACCCGATGATCAAGCGTGATCGGGGGCATTGTGCGGGGAACGTTCACTCTACGTCGTTCCGCCGTCCTTTGCTACACATTTCTTGACGAGCTCGGTCGTGGCTCAATGCGTCACGATAGGAGCATCATCGGCGCGCGGATCGCGTCGCGGGTGGTCACGCCGCAGAGCATCTCGACGAGGGTGAGGGCAAACAAAAAGGTCGTCCCCGGGCCCTGGCTCGTCACGAGAGACCCGTCGATCACGACGGCCTCGCCCTCGTGTTTGCCGTGCCGCGCGACGATCTCGCGCACGGAGGGATGGCACGTCATGCGGCGCCCCGCGAACACGCCATGCGCGGCGAGCGCGATCGGCGCCGCGCAAATGGCCGCGACCAGGCGGCCCGCTTCGGCCTGCGCGCGGAGGAGCGCGCCCACCTCGGGCGATGCGGCGAGCCGATCGGCGCCGCCCTTGCCACCGGGCAAAACCACGACGTCAAACGAGCCCGTCACCTCGGCAAGGGCCACGTCGGGCACGATACGGACGCCACGGCTGCAACAGACCGGCGACGCGCCGTCGATCCCGGCCAGGACGACCTCGATCGAGGCGCGGCGGAGGACGTCAACGCTGATGGTGGCTTCCATTTCCTCAGCCTCTTCGGCGAGGAGGACGAGGGCGCGGGGCGTCTTGGGGTTCATGGCCTGAGAATGGGACACAGGGGGCCGCGCGTCAGCAGATCCGGCTGATTTGCAGCGTGGGCTTCAAATCCGTGTAATGGGGCAAGTCCGCGTTGATCTCGCGGCCGTGCTGGGCGATGCCGCGCTGAAAATCCTCGATCGCGTCGAACGTCATGGACGCGATGACGACGAACGGAGGGGGCGCGCCATTGCGGGGGAGGCCCTCGGCGACCTCCGCGCTCTTCAAGCCGAACGGTCCGAGCAAGGACCTCACCATCGGCATGTGCTTTTGCACGTAGTAGTCGAGGTCGAAGCGCTTGCCCTCTTCGTGCGGGTACAGGATGGTGACGCGGTACATACGGCGGCCTCCTCGGTGCTCGGGGTATCCATACCACGGACGAGCGCGGCGCGCGGCGGCGTCGCGATCGAGCCCACGGGCGCCCGGATCGGTTGACACACGTCCGTCGGGTGGGATACGTTTCCGTCCTACCTGTGAGCATACTCTCACGGGAAGGAGCAAATAGAATGAATCTTCCCCTGCGACGAATCTCGATCGTGGCCCCGATGCTCGTGATGCTGGCGTGCTTCGCCGGATGCGGAGAGGACAACCCCGACGACACCAGCGGCAACGGCGGCACCGCGGGCAGCGGCGCGTCCGGCGGCAACGGCGGCAGCGGCGGCAACGGTGGCGACGGCGGCAACGGCGGCGACGGCGGCATGGGGGGTGGCAACGGCGGCAACGGCGGCAACGGCGGCAACGGCGGCAACGGCGGCAACGGCGGCAACGGCGGCAACGGCGGTGGCACCCCCGTCGACTGCAACAACGGCAAGGTCGTCGACGAGGAGGACGACACGAAGCGTTGCGTCAACGTGACCAATCTCGTGACCGAGATCCAGGCGCCGGCCAGCGTGGTGTGGGCCGACAAGGTGGTCGAGTTCTCGTCCCAGTATGGAACGACGGAGTATGCGGCCACGCAGGCCCTCGGCGCGCCGGACGTCTATCCCGCCGGCGCCGACGAGCCCAAGGCCTGGGCGACGCTCGGCCTCGACAACCCGAACGAGTTCCTGACCGTGAGCTTCAATCCCCCCGTGATCGGCGAAGCCGTGTGGGTCTACGAGACGTACAACCCGGGCGCCATCTCGAAGATCACGATCACCACGAGCGAAGGCGACGAGGTGATTTACCAGAATGCCGCGCCCGCGAGCATCGGGGCCTGCGCGCACATCCGCTCCGCGCCGACCAAGACCTGCGCGCCCATCTCCGCCGTGCGCATCGACCTCGCGTCCGACAAGGTGGACGGCTGGAACGAGATCGACGCGGTCGGCATCCTGCCCCCGAGCGCGCCCTGACCCAGGCCGTTACGGCTTTCCCCCGATCGCCTTCTCCGCCGCGCGGAGCAAAGGCCCCGCGCTGATCGGCTCCCCCGCCGCGTGTTTCATCCACAGGTCCGGCAGGACCGATCCGTATTTCGCCATCCGCTCGAACTCCGGACCGAGCTTGCCTTGCTTCCGCACGTGCTCCTCGATCTGGAACGCAATGAGGTGCCCGAGCGGATAATCCGGCAAGTAGAGCGGCGTCGAGATCGCGTGCGAATAAATCGCGAGCAACGCCGAATCCGGCGACCCGAGGTGCGGCGCGTAATACTGGTTCCAGTATTTCTTCGCGATCGTGACCGTGGCCTTCCCGAGCTCCTCGGCCGTCGCGTCCGGGTGCTCGTAGAGCCAGTGCCAGACGTCCGTCTCGACGAGCGCGACGCCCGCGATCTCCCACGCCGCCCATAACTCGCCGAGCACCCGATCCCGATCGGACTCGGCCGTCGTCTTCTGGAGGCCGAGCAGCTCCAGATCCCGCGCCTGGAACGTGAAGGCGAGCGCCTCGGTGAACGCGTTGTTCGGCACGCCCGCGAGGAGCGTGTGGTCGACGTCGTAGAGCGACAGGACTTGCTCGACGTTGTGCCCGAGCTCGTGGACGGCGATGTTGTATCCCTTGTAGTTCATCCCGTCCTTCTCGATACGCGTCCGGAGGCGCGCCTTGTCCCCGCGGCGCCGCGGCTCCATCGCGTGCCCGGCGCCGCGCGAGGGATCCACCGCGATCCGCTCGGCGATCGTCTTCGCGTGATCCTTCGGAAAGCCGAGCGCCACGAGGATCCGCGGGATGTCGGCCGCAAATGCCTTCGCGTCGGGATATTTTTTGCGCGTGATCGCGTCGAGCTCGGCCTCCGTCTTGCCGCCGCGTGCCTTGAAGCCCGCATACCAGAGATCCTGCGGCCCGAGCTTGCGGCCGAGCCGACGCTCGATCTCGGCGGCGACCTTCGGGATCGTGCTCGAGCCGAGGATTTCGAGGAAAAGCGCGCGCACGCGGTCCTCGCCGATCTCGCGGCCGAGTTCGAATCGACGCTTGATCGCGGTATTCGCGATCGGCGAATACGGGTCGGCCCGCCGGGAAGCGCGGAACGAGGCGAGCAGTTTTTCATAACGCACGTAGGGCTCGGGGCTCGCCGAGGCCACCGTGATCGGCGCGCGTTTCGGCGCGGCGGGCTCGACGTCCGCGGCGGGCGCGAGGCGGACCTCGTTCGTGAACGGGTTCCAGTCGACCCGCGGATCGTCGATGACCGCAGCCGGGATCGTCTGCGTGACGATCCGCTCCATCACCTGCACGATCATCCGCTGCTTTTCGAGGCCGCGCGGATCGCCGTAATTGGCCTTGAGCTCGTCGCGCAGGTTCCAGTGGCTGATCAGCCGGAGCCCCGCGGGGAAGGGCCTCTCGCCCTTCTCGTTCACGAGGTGGTGCATCCAGATGTTGTAATCGGAGATGTACAGATCCCCCTCGGTGTTCGCGCGGGCGATCTCCTGGGCGATCTCGCCGGGAATGCGGATCGCGAAGCGCCCCGTGAGCCGCTCCTCGGCCCAGCGGCGGCGGCTCCACCGTTCGCCCTCGGCGTTTTTCGTGGCGAGGTCCGAGAGCGGAAAATTGAGCAATGCGACGAACGCGATCCGGGACTTGAACAGATCCTCGTAGAGGTGCGCCGCGGGCTCGTAGCCCGCGAGCAGCGGATCGAGCGGAAAGAGCGGCCCGGTGTCGGTGTCCGTGGGGAAACGCAGCGCGCGCCCCATCTCGTGCAGGTGCCCTTCGAGCTGCTCCATCAAGCCTTCGAGCCGGGCGAACGTGGCGTCGACCGCGGCCGGATCCGAGAGGAACTGTTCGCGCACGAACGCGGCGAACTCCCCGTCCTCCGCCCGCCAGAGGGACGCGGCCTGCGCGAGGCCCCGCTTGATCCGGGGCCTCTGCGCCTCGCCGTGCTTGCCGACGAGCTCCGCTTCGAGGGCGGCGAGGCCCGCGACGACGGTCGTCGCCGCGGCCGGGGCGGCGACGGCCGAAGGATCGGACGAAGGTTTCGCCACGGCGGCCGGCGGCTCGGGGGCGCAGGGCGGCGGGGGCGCAGCCGGCATCGGGGGTTCGCCTGCACAACCGGCGAGGAGGACGAGCGGGGCGAGGTGGGCGAGAGCGGAGCGCATGCGTACGCTCCAGACCAGAGGTCGACGGCGGCGTCAACCGGCGTTCGTCGCCGGTCGGGTCAGCTCAGGGAATACAAGCCGAGCTGCCGCCCGGCTGGAAGACGGGGCAGTAGGTATCCGCCGTTTCGCAGAGCCCCGTACAGGTCTTGCAATGCATGCATTGATCGAGCGCCCGGAAACGCGTGATCCCCTCCATGTCGAGGCCCGCCTCCTGGCAAAACCACGTGCAACACGCCCCGGCCTGGGTGGTGTCACAAGGGCCCGGGCCGTTCGGGGTGCTGTTATGCTGGCAGTGGTAGATGCTGACGCAGGTCTTCCAGGCCATGCAGGCGTCGAACTCGGCCTTGCACTCGTTCGCGGGCGCGCCGGTGTCGGCCGTGCATTCTTCGCAGCTCGCATAATTGCCCCCGCCCGCGCCGCCCGTGCCTCCGCCTGCGCCGCCCGTGCCTCCGCCCGCGCCGCCCGAGCCGGCCATCATGCCGCCGCCCGCGCCCCCAGCGCCGCCCGTGCCCATGCCTCCGCCCGTGCCCCCAGAGCCGCCGCTCGACGCGGTGCTGCCCGCGTCGGAGCCCCCGGAGCCGCCCGAGCCGCCGTTGTTCACCTCACTGCCGCAGCCGATGACGCCGATCGACACGCTCGCCAGGACGAACCCCCACAAAGACCACGACGATTTCATCCGCATGCCTCCCTCCACCTTCCCATGGTTGGTGCGCAAACGAAGCGCAGGGAGGAGCGTACACGGTTTTTCGTGCGGAGAGCCCGCGCAGGCCCGGTAGGAATGGCGACCGTCAGCCGCCGAGCGAGGCGCCCGCGGGCTCGTGGCCCTCGGCGGCGCGGAGGAAGGGCAGGATGGTCTCGACCATCCGATCGGGCGAGTCGACGTGGGAGAAATGCGACGTGCCTTCGAGGTATCGAAGCTCGGAGCCCCGCGCGAGGCGGTGGAGGGCTTCCCCCACGCGGGGCGAGACCACCGGATCCTTCCGGGCGTACACGAAGAGCAACGGCACGGGGAAAGGCGCGCGGCCGAGCTCGTCGACGAAGGCGTGGAAGCCCGCAGGCGCGAGCGTCTCGTGCAGCGATTTCGTGAAGCACGCGAGCCCCGCGTCCGTGGCGAGCGGCGCGCCGTACTCGTCGAGCTCCTCGCGCGATTTGAGCCGTTCGTCGTGGTAATGGACGTTCCGGTACACCCAGCGGCGCGGGTCGCGCTGCACGAGGTAACGAAGGAGCGCGCGGCCCGCGCCGGTCGAGAGCATGGCCCGGAGCGCGACGTACCGCGGCTCCGGCGTGCCCGGCGCGTGGTTCACGACGAGGCGCGAGACGGCCGCCGGATCCTGCAAGGCGAGGTGCATCGCCACGTACCCGCCGAGCGAGTTGCCCATGACGGCGCACCCACGGATGCCGAGCGCCTGCTGGAGCTCGGCGAGGAACGTGCCGAAGCTCCGCGGCGAAAAATCCGCCCGCGTCGGTTTGTCGGAGCGGCCTGCGCCGGGCAGATCGGGCGCAAAGACACGGAAGAACCGGCCGAGGGGCTCGAGCACGTACCGGAACGAGTAACTCGACGTCATGAGCCCGTGCACGAGCAGGAGGGGCGGGCCCGATCCCACGACACGGACATGCACGCCGACATCGCCGAAGATGCGGGAGGGCACCTGCACGCGGCGCGCCTCGGCGCGGTGGTAGCCGTGCGGGATGCGCGGCAACGCGGGGAGCGCTTCGTAGGGGAGCCGTTCGAAAGGACGGAGCGCCATCAGCCTTTCAGCGCTTCCTCGACGAAGTGGAGCCGATCGTTGCCCCAAAAGAGCTCGTCCCCGACGAACATCGCAGGCGCGCCGAACGCGCCGCGCGCGATCGCCTCGTCGGTGTCCACGCGGAGCCGATCCTTGATCGCGGGCGTCTCGATCGCGGCGAGCGCCGCCTCGGCTTCGAGGCCCACGCCGCGCGCGAGTTCGGCGAGCGTCTCGGGGCTCGCGACGTCCCGATCCTCTGCCCACATGGCGCGGAAGGCGGCCTGCGAGAACGCCTCGGCTTTGCCTTGCTCCGCGGCGACGTGGACCATGCGCATGGCCTTGATCGTGTTCGAGGGGAAGTGGCTGGAGAAACGGAAGGGCACGCCGTAGTGCCGCGCCCAGCGCTCGAGGTCCTTGAAGAGGTACGCGCCCTTCGTGGGGATCTTGGCCGGCATGTCGTTGCCCGCGGCCTTGAACACGGCGAAGAGCACGAAGGGACGGTACGCGATCGTCGCGCCGGCGCGCGCCGCGAGGGCCGGGAGCTGCGTGGCGGCGAGGTAGCTGTACGGGGAGGAGAAGTCGAAAAAGAAGTCGACGGTCTTCAAGGGGCGGCCTCCGGGAAACGACGAGTGTAGGGGCGATGGATCGCCCAGAGAAGGGGCGTTCACGGGCCCGCGTCGCGTTCGATCCCAGCGTCGATGTCGAGGGACGGCTCCGCAGGGTCGCTGTCGATGTTCGCGTCGAGGACCAAGGCACGCGCGCGGAGCTGTGCGGCCTCCTCGCGGCGGCCGAGCTCTTTGTAGGTGAGGCTCAGGTTGTAGAGCGAGATCGCGTCGTCGCCGGCGAGCACGAGCACCTCTTCGTAGAGGCGCATGGCTTCGTCGTGCTTGCCGCCCGTCTGCGCCGTGTAGGCGTGGTAGCGCTTCGTGTCGACGAGCGTGCGCTTCATGTCCACGTTCTCGGGCGCGAGCGCGACGGCCTGCGTGTACGCGCGCGTCGCTTCGTCGAGCTCGTTCTTGCGCGCATGCGCGATGCCGAGGTTGTACCAGAAGGCCGCGCTCTTCGGGCTCACCACGAGCGCCTTCCGGTACCACGAGATGGCCTCGTCGTAGTTGCCCGCGTCGAACGCCTCGTTGGCGAGGCGTGCGCTGTCGCTGCCTCCGTTCTTCGAGAGGTTGACGCGCGGGCGGAGCACGGTTGCGCCCGCGCCCGAGGCCGCGACGACGAGCAAGACCACGAGCCCCGCCGCGACGCGCACCGAAGCACGTCGACGCGCGACCCGCAGGCCCCCCGTGATCACGAGCCCCACGAGCACGCCGAGCAGCGCGCCCACGCCGTGCGCCACGTTCGCGACGGGCAAGACGTCGAGGACAGTCGTCGCGATGCAGAAGAAGAACCAGCCGATGAAGAGCTGCGTCGTGCGCGCATCCACAGTGCCGCGCATGCGCGCGTCCGCGCGATCGAGCACCCACGCGAGGCCGAAGAGGCCGTAGACCACGCCGGACAGGCCGATCCCGCCGACGAAGGCCGCGTACTCGGCCGCCGCGGATCCCGCGGCGAAGAGCAGCACGAGGCCGAGCAGGCGGAACGATCCGAAGCGCTCCTCCAGCATCGTCCCGAGTGTCCAGAGCCAGGCGATGTTGAAAATCAAGTGCAACGCGTTGGCGTGCGGCAAGGCGCTCGTGACGAGGCGCCACGGCTCGCCCTCGAACGCGCGCACGTTCATCACGAGCGGCTGGATCGATCGACCCGACGCGTCGAGCACCGTGACGAAGATGGCGAGCATCGCCACGCCGGCGGTGATCGGAAAACGCACGAACTCGGAGACGGGCGGCGGCTTCTTCAAGGCGCGTCGGAGGGCTCAGGGCTCGAGCTTCAGCTCGGCCGCGTGGATCAGGGCCTCGAGATCGTCGAGCGAGGGCAGGGGCGCGTGAGCGAGCGTGATGGTGAGCGAGCCGGGTCCACGCTCGATCTGGACGTCGCCCTCACCCGCGCCCGGCGCGATCTCCGCGGCCCACTCGCGATCGGCCGCGGCGACGCGGCGCGCCTCGGCGCTCAGCCGATCGCGGATCCAGCGCGAGAGGCGCACCAAGCTCGACGAGGGCGGAGGATCCTGCTCGGGCTCGTCCGCGGTGACGGACACGAGGAGGCGGTACCGATCGCTGCTCGTCCGGATCTGCACGTACGCATACCCGCCGCGCAGCGGCAAACGCACGCCGAGGCCGTCAGCGTCGCGCGCGAGCATGTTCGCCGCCGTGCGGTAGCTCGACTCGGCCCAGCCCGTCGACAAGCGCGCGAGCAGCGCCGCCGCTGCGCTCGACAGGGCGACATCCGCGTTGACCTGCGCCTCGGGGACGACCCGGAGCGTCTGCGGGGGCGTCGGGATGCGCCCCTCGAACTCGCGGCTACGCAACGTCACCGTGCGGCTCACCGGACCGACGCCGGAGGGCGTGTCGTCGCCAGCATCGTCGGCCGGCAACACGCGCAGATCGCCGCTCTCGGCGTCCCGCAGCCACACCGCGCCGCACCACCACGCGGCCACGGTCTTGCCGTTCGGCAAGAACGCCATCGGACCCGGGCTCGCCGTCCAGAGCGGGCGCGCGAGCGGCACGCTGAAGACCTGCGTCGCGCGGGTCCGGCCGAGCGCGGTGACGAGCGCGCCGTCCGGCGAGAACTCGAGCGCCGCGACGCCGCGCAGCAAGTTGAGGCCGTTCTTCACCGAGAGCACCGCGCGCGGCTCGCCCTCCTTTCCCGGCTCGAACAAACGGATCCGGCTGTCGGGCCCCGCCGCCGCGACGAGCGTTCCATCGGGCGAGAACGCGACGGCCGCGTCGTTCTCACGCACGCCCTCGGGCCGCACTTGCTGGAAATCCTCCGCCGACCAGTGCACGACCGGCGTCGCGCCCGTGGCCGCCATGAGCAGGCGACCGTCGGGGCTCCACGCGAGGCTGCGCAGCCTACGCCGATGCGGGTACGCGAGTTCGCGCACGAGCGCGCCATCCGCGAGCCGGTAGACGAGCACCGCGCTCGTGAGGCGATCGGCCGTGACCGCGAGCAACTTGCCGTCGGGCGAGAGCGCGATCGGCGCCTCGCCGCGCCACGGCTCGGGCGTCAAGCATCGACCCGTGACGAGGTCGAAGACCTGCACCGTGTGCACTGCCTCGTCGGCCTCCTCGCGCGCGTCGAGGGCGGAACGGGCTGCGCTCGGCGGCACGCGCGCGTCATCCGACCACGCCGTGACGAGGCGCCCGCCGTCGGGCGAGAGCGCGAGCCCCGTCGCGCCCACGCCGAATCGGAAGAGCGCTCGGCCAACGCGCAGATCGTAGACGACCGTGCGCCCGTTGCCGATCGCCGACGCCGCGAGTCGCTTGCCGTCGGCGGAGACGGCGAGGGCCGTGGCCTCGTGCGAGAGGGGGAGTTGACTTGCGTGCACGCGGCACGAGTCTAGCGCCCCCGCGTCCGCGAGACGATGCCCGGACAGAGGGACCGTGGTCCTTTTTGGACGATCGTTTGCCCGAGGCCACCCCCCCGCGCGCCACACCCCGTAGCCCAAAACTGTAAACGATGTCACATGCCCCCGCCGCGACGCGCCTCCCGCGACTTCGTCCGGGTACGGCGTGTCGGGAGGGCGCTCTCGGCGCGGGCCCGATTGACCAGGACGCCGCGGGCCCAATCTTCACCGTGACGAACGCTGTGGAGGGTCCACCGGTCGTCCGCGCGATGGAAATTGCGGTCCGTCTTCGTTTGGCTCGCGCCGCGGCCGCGCCGAACGAGGGCGGGATGGGGGGCGCCATGTCGAAACGAACACGTTCATCCCGATCGAACCTCTCCCCGAAGACGAGGCGCGCCGCGCTCTCGTTCGTGCCTCTCCTCCTCGGAGGCATGTTGCTCGCCGGCCAGGGCTGCTTCGCGGGCGCCGATGCGACCGACGGCGGGCTGACGTCGGCCCCGAGTTACCTCGTCGCGCAGCCCTCGCGGGAGGAATGGCGCGACTTGGTGGATGCTGCGAAGTCGATCTCCCTGCCTTCGGCGAGCGCCATCAGCGATATCCCGGATTCCGGGATCCAGAGCGCGGCCCAGGATCTCTACGAGGCGCTTTCGGACTTCCAGGGCTCCGCCTCCGCCGATTACGAGACGCTCCGCGACGCCGCGGAGCGCGTGAACGCGGCGGGGTCGGGCCTCTACCAGGCCATCCAGGACGTCGTGAGCGGCGGCGACAGGGAACCGGGGCGGGGGCGCATCGCCCGCCCGCCGCCCGACGTCGATCCCACCGAGGCGATCACGCTCGCGCTCGCCGCCTCCGAGCGGGAATACCGCCGGTGCCTGCGACACACCCTCACGGGCTACACGCTCTGCCTCGCCACGGCCACGACGATCGGGCTGAAGGCGCAGTGCAATGCGAACTTCCTCGCCCTCACGATCGCCTGCACCGCGGTCGCCTGAAGCTCAGCGCGCGCGTCGCTCGTCGCGGCTGCCCGCGAAGTAGGCTTCGAGCAGCTCGCGGCCGACGATGTTCGCCTTCGTGCGCCATGTGATGTCGTTCGCCAGCATGACGGCCACGGCGATCTCGGGCTTGTCCGCGGGCGCAAAGGAGGCGAACCACGAGAACATGCGCGCCGGCTTCTTGCCGATGAGCGTGCCGGTCTTCGCGGCCACGGCCACGCCGGGGAGCGCGCGCGTCCCGTCCGCGTGGCGGAACGCTTTGACGCACGTGCCACGCTTCGTGGTGACCTGGAGCATGCGGTTCAGCGTGCGCGCGACGCGCGGATCGAGGGCGCGGCGCTCGACCACGCGGGCGACGGGCACGCCGGGATCCTTGAGCACGAGCCGCACGCGCTCGCCGCCGTTGGCGATGGTCTGCATCGCGAAGAGCGCGCCGAGCGGCGAGAGCTTTCCGTTCCAGAACCCCGCGGCGGCGCGGGCCATGCCGAAGGGATCGGCCGGGATCTCGACGCGCCCGGCGTGGGCGGGGACGTCGATCGGCACGTCGCCGGAGAAACCGAGCGCGCCTGCCATGCGCCGCAGATCGTCCGGGTCGAGGTGCCGCTTCGCCATCCGCGCGAACACCATGTTGATGCTCTTGCCGAGGGCCTCGCCGAACGGCGCGCACGCGCTGCCGCCGCGCCGGTCGAGATCGGCCGCCGTGATGTCGTGCTCGCCGCCCGACCAGCACGCCTCCGTGCCTTCGTTCGCGTGACCGCCGTCGAGCAGCGCCGCGGCCGTGACGATCTTGAACAGGCTCGCGCTCGGTGCGTAGGGCTCGGCCACGAAGTCGCGGTTGCCGCGGCTCGCCCAGACGAGGATCCGCCCGGTGCGCACGTCCGAGGCGACGATCGCGGCCTCGGGGGCGCCCGAGCGCGCGAGCAGCCGCTCGGCCTCGCGTTGCAGGCGAGGATCGAGCGTCAGGCGCACGGGTTTGGCCTGGCCGCCCACGGCGCCGTAGGCGGCCTCGGACGTGACACGGATGCGGTGGAGGCCGAGCGACGCGGCCTCTGCGTCGGGCGAGCCGACGAGGAGGACGGACGCGAGCGCGGCCGGGGCGAGGAGGGCGCGGATCGAAGACACCACGGGGGGCTATCGATCGAGTGGCGCCCGTAGGCCAAGATTTTTGGCATCGGCGCTCGGGCCTGCTAGTCGCAAGGCGGGTGGCGGGAGGAGAGGAAGGTCGATGACGAACGCCGGTCGCGGGGGCTTGCTCGATCTCGTGGAGCGGGACCGGGTCCACGAATGCGACGGCTACGGCCCTGCGGGGCTCTGCGTGCGGGTGGTCGGCGTCGCGGATCTGCCAACGCGGGTCGGCCGCTTCCAGATCGTCGCCTTCTGGAACAACCGCGACGCGAAGGAACACGTGGCCATGGTGCACGGCGACGTGATGGGCGCCGAGGAGGTGCCCACGCGCCTGCACTCGGAGTGCCTGACGGGCGACGTGATGGGCTCGCTCCGCTGCGATTGCCGGGATCAGCTCCTCGAAGGCCTGCGGCTCATCCAGTCGATGGAGCGCGGCATCTTGCTGTACATGCGCCAGGAAGGCCGCGGGATCGGGCTCATCAACAAGATCCGGGCCTACGGGCTCCAGGATCAGGGCCTCGACACGGTGGAGGCGAACCTCGCGCTCGGCTTCCGCGACGACGAGCGCGACTACGCCGTGGCGGCGCACATGCTCCAGAGCCTCGTGGTGAAGTCGGTCCGGCTCATCACGAACAACCCGAACAAGATAAGCCAGCTCGAGCAGTACGGCGTGAAGGTGGCGGGCCGGATCCCGCACGTGATCCCGCCGAACGACTACAACAAGTTTTACCTCGCAACGAAGGCGAAGCGCAGCGGCCACTACATCGACATGGAGGGCAAGCCGCACCTCGCCGAGCAGAGTGATCCGGTGATGGTCGACGGGATGGAAGGCCCGGCCGAGGAGGACCCGGCCGAGACGGACGCGCGGAAAACCTAGCAGGCCGTTGAGAAACGCCGCGAGCGCCCTGGAGCTAGGGAGGAGGACGCAGGAATACGAGAGTATTCCGAGGACGACGACCGACGATCCTGGGCGCGCAGCAAGTTTATCAACGGCCTGCTAGAGCGCCCGCATGAACGCGACGAGATCGCTCTTCTCTTGATCGGAGAGCTTGAGCTCGAGCACGAGGTTGAAGAACTCGACCGTGTCCTCGAGCGTGAGCAGCCGTCCGTCGTGCAAATAGGGCGGCGAGTCCTTGATGCCGCGCAGCGGGAACGTCTTGATGGCCCCGTCGGCGATGGCGAGCCGGCCGTTGATCATCGTGGGCGGGAAGAACCGCTCCGTCCGCAGATCGTGCATGAAGTTGTCCGAGTAAATGGGCGCCGGGTGGCAACTCGCGCATTGCCCCTTGCCAAAAAAGACCTCCTGCCCGCGCATCTCCTCGGGTGTGGCGAGCTTCGGATCGAGCTTCCGGTCGAGGACCCGGAGCTTCGGCGCGGGCGGGAAGTCGAGCAGCTCCTGGAACTCGGCCATGGCGTGCACCTCGCTGCCGCGATCGAGGAAGTGCACGCCCTTTTTCTGGGCAATGACGGGGTCACCGTCGAAATAAGCAGCGCGTTGCTCGAATTCCGTGAAATCCTCGATGCTGCGGAGCGCGCGTTGCGAGCCGAAGAGGCGCTGCTGATTCACGCCGCGCAGGGAGGGCGTGTCGATGCGCCGCCGGTGCGATTGCGGGCGGATGTCGCCGACGAGGTGGAACGCGGCGTTGGAATGGCCGTTCGTGTGGCATTCGAAGCACGAGACGCCGAGGGAGGGTTTTGCCGAGCGGCGATCGCTGGTCTGGTTGAACTGCTGCTGCGGGAACTGCGAGACCAGCAGCCGGAGGCCGTCGAGCTGCTTCGGGTTCAGGATGCCGTCGAAGAGCTCGAAGAAGTTCTGCGTGGTGACGAGCTGTCCGCGCGAGACGTCGCCGAGCTCCGGCCGGGTCGTGAGGAAGATGGGCGGCGGGAATTCGGGGATGAAATGTTCGGGCAGGTCGAACTCCAGGTCGAACCGCTCGAGATCACGGCCCTCCTGCTTCTTGATCTCCGTGATGTGGGTCTTTGGAAAGACCATCCCGCCCTCGCCTTGTTTGGCGTGGGGCAGGGGGAAAAAGCCCGCGGGCCAGAGTTTTTTGTCCTTGATCTCGGCGGGCGTCATGCCCGCGAGGGCGCCCCAGGTGACACCGGCGGGGAGTTTTACGCGGATGCCGGTCTGGATCGGCTTTCCGCGGGACATGGTGACGCCTTTCGCGCTCCGGTTGGCGAGGTCGTACCGTTCGGCGAGCAGATCCGCCTGGCGGCGCATGACGGCCGGCTTCTCGGCCGAGAGCCGTTTCATGATCTGCGCGAAGGGCTCCTCGATATCGACCGGGGCGTAGCTCGTTTTTCTATCGCCCGGGGCGAGCAAGCCGAGCCGCGGATCGAGGGTGAGGGACGCATCAGGCGAAGCCGCGCGCGCCGCGGCCCCGGACTGCGGGCCGGCCTGCGGCTCGGCGATGGCTTGTCCAGGCATGCCCGCCGAGCAAGCCGCGCCAGCGGCGACAATGAGCCCCAAGACAAGGGAAGGATGAGACAACCGCATCGAATCCTCCTGCTGAGTTCGACTGATCGCATTGGATGCCGCATGCCGGGGGAGGTGGCATCGGAAAAAGCGGAAAGATGGGGGAAGGGGGAGGAGGCGCGGGATCTCCCCGCGATGTCGGCGAGGGCATAACCGCAGGACGCGAACGACGACCGAGACGTAGTCTTCCTGGGGCCCCGCTGCGGTATCCGCGGGTGATTGCGTGGCCGAGCCGCCCCCTGCGGCCATACTGCGACGGAGAGAGGTACCCGATGCGCATCTCCGCCGCGCAGATGGCCGACTTCGATAGACAAACCCTCCACGACTATGCGGTCCCCATGGTCGAGCACCTGCGGGAGCAGCTCCCGAAGAAAGCGGCGCGGTTCACCGACGTCGAGCTCGAGGCGCTCGTCCTCTCCGGCGCCGAGCGGGCGCGCGGCTATGGCCTCGTCCTCGGGGCGGAGGTCGCGCAGTTCCTCTACCTGATGCTGGTCCTCGGCCCCGACTTCGACGAAGCCCCGCGGTTTGCCGCGATCCGGCGGGCGCTCGCGCGCTCCGACATCGACAATGGGACCAAGCTCAACCACGTCTTCACGCTCCTCTTGACGTGACTGCCCGACGATACCGCCCGCCGCGGCGACGGAGGACCGATGCCCGGGTCACAGAATGAAACCATGGCAGCGCTCGACGGGATGGATCCGGAGCGCCGCCCGCTCCTCCCGCCCGTGGACGCTCGCCCTCGGCAGGACCAAGAGGACGCGTCATCGAGTGACGCCGAGTCCTCCTGCTGCGGCTGCTTCGTGGGTGTGTGGAGAGTCTTCTTCGGCAGGGACACCACGCCGCGGAGCGAGCCCTTGAATGCCGAGCCCACCGAGTACAGCGCCATTGCCGAGGATGTGGCGACGGCCGCGGAGAGCAGCCCACGGGCCCGTTCTCCGCTCGCCGCCGCGACCCCCTGCCTTTCGACGGAGCCGGCGAACGACGGAGTGCAGGCGATCGAGGGGCCGCCGCCACCGCCGGACAACGGGGAGGGGAGCAGCAGCTCGGCACCAAGGGCCGAACTCACCCCGGAGCAGAAGGAAGCTTTCCGACGCCAGGTCGAGGACCACGCAGCGCAGCGGAAGGCCAACGGTCAAGACCGAATGGGCAGGAGCCTGTACATCCTCCTCAGCGATCTCATGAGCGGCGACTCTCGGCTCGTAGGCCTGTACGCGTCATACTTCAATTATCCCATCCTGTACCTCCAGAGCAGAGAGAACGCCTCGAAGCGCGATTTCACGCACGAGTACCTCCAGGATCTGGGCGTGACCGTGTTCAAGTACGAGGTGGACGAAGCCCAGAAAGTCTATAGCGAGAGCGACTTACGAAATTATCCGGGGTTCGGGATCAAGGCGGTCGGCGTCACGGAGAAGGTGGCAGACATCCTCGGGGACAGAAACAAAAACCCCTCCGTCTCCCGGGACGCATTCCTCGGGCACGTGAAATCCAAGCTCCATCGCGAGGACACGCCGGCCGGCCTCGACGGGCTCCTGGAGGAGCGACGCCCTGTCCTCGTCCTCTGGACCAAGGGCAAGGTGACGAACCTCTACACCGGCAAGCCGGAGCATCTGCTCGGGAACACCGGTTCCCAGCAGATCCTGCGACTGGCGCGGGAGAATGGGTTCGCCACGGCGATTGCGGGCGATCTCAAGCTCAAGCGGGATCACCAGGACCTCGTGGACTACGACCTGCGCTTCATCGAGGACGGGAAGCTCAAGGGCCTCTCCCTCAAAGATCAATACGCGGTCTTGCATCGGATCAGCACGACCACGACGCTCGTCCACCTCGGCATGCGGAGTGGGCAGATCGAGCCGCTGCCGCTCTTGTGCATGCACACCATTTACCTGGAGGAGATCAACAACGGTCAAGCCGCGCGCATGCAGAAGCTCGCCAACGTCACCGATCTCTATGAGCGCCGTCAGTTCGCGATCCCGCCGACGGTCAAGGGGCGCTTCAACCAATCGTTCACGTTCTTCTGGGAAAAGCGAAAAGATCGCAACGCGCGCGAGGCGGAGACCCCGGAAGGGGCAAAGGCCGTGAAGGCCATGCACGACGCCGTGATGCAGACGCGCCTGGACGCCGGAGGACGGATGCACGACGTGGGCCGGGGCAATGCAGCGCAGGTCTTCGAGGACTTCAAGAAGAGCCCTGCGGCATCGGAGATGATCAAGGCGTTTCCGCGGGGTTTCCTCCCGGAGGATGTCGAGAAAATCGACCATCTGCTCAAGGAAGTGAAGCTCAAGCTCGCGCGCTGAGGCGGTGGGGAACCTTCACGCCATCGAGGCGGCCCTCCCGAGCGTCGACCCCCCGTAGCCGCACCCCCGAAGATCGACCCCTCACGGCTCGTAAACCAGGACGCTCTGGCGCTGCGCGATCACGACGGCGCGATCGTCGCTGGAGAGCTCGACCGTGTCGAGATGTACGCCCGGCGGCAGCGTCCACGTCTTTCGAGGCGCGCTCGTCGCCTTGTCGACGACCAGCAGGCGGAACACGCGGGGGTTGTCCTTTTCACGGAGGGTGAGGACGTCGACCGCGCGCCCCTCGCGCATCACCTCCAGCGCGTGCGGGACTGCGAGGCCGGCGGCCCCTGCAGGCAGCGTCCAGTATCCGTACGCATCGCTGGTCGCGCGGAGCGCGCGGAGCGTCTTCGACACACCCCGACGCTCGTCGCGTTCCGGTGGCATCCGGAGCCCCGGACACCTGCCGCCGATCTTCGTCTCGCACAACGTGCGGCCCGACGCGACGTCGAGCACGGTCCACGCCCCGTAGGCGCCGAGGCGCACCACATCGTCCGAGAGCGCGGCGAGCACGGCCTTCCGTGTGGGCGGCGGCGCCGAGATGCGCGCCGAGAGGGCGCCGGCGGCGTCATACACGGCGATGTCGGTGTCGTGCAGCGCGAAGATACGGCTCGGACCTATCGCGAGCGCCCACACGTTCTCGTTTGGCCCGGTCGCCCCCCACACCCGCTCGCCGCTCGGGACGCGCAGTCCTTGTTGCGCGACGCCCTGGACGACGACGGAGCCCTCATCACGCGCGAAGGCGAGCGCGCGCGCGCCGTAGACGACAGGGAAGGGCGCCCCGGCGCGCCCCTCCGCGAGATCCACCACGACCCCCTTTTCATGACCGACGATCCCGAGCCAGCGCCCCGAAGGCGAGGCCGTCGCCGCGACCGACGCGAGGTCGGGCGGCAGGGGCACGCGTCCACGGCTCCGCCCTTCGCGGTCGATCGTCGTCAGCGTCTCCCTCTCGACGAGCAGGAAGCCGCCGCCCGGCCGAGCGGCGAGCAAAGCGTGCTCCTCGCAATCGAGCCCGGTGACGAGGACGCCGCGCGCGTCGAAGAGCTCGCAGCGCGCGCCCCGACGGAGGGCAACGAGGCCGTCGTCGGTGACGGCGACCGCGCCGACTTCACTACGGACCCCGAGCGTCCGCGCGCCGTCGGGGCCGGCGACCACGAGGCTCGTCCTCCCGTCGCCCGTGCAAGCGATGCGCGCGCCGCTCGGCGAGGCCGCTGCTGGCGTCGCGCAGGACGTCTCCGTGATGCGCTTCGCTTGTTGGACGTCACCGGCCCAGATCCCCTGCGGCGCGCCGACGAGCAGCCGGCCCGCTGCGTCGACAGCGAGCACCGCAGGGGCGTACGGGAAGGGCGTGGGTCGGATGAAACCGTCGTCGCGCACCTCGACGAGCGCCTCGTGATCGTCGTCGAACGCGAGCGCGCGTCCTTCCGGCGTCACCGCGACGCTCGTGGCGTTGACGCCGTACTTCAGCGAGCCGAGACGTCGGCGTGCGCCGGACGGCAAGGTGTCCGGATCGACAAAACCGTCGTCCCCGCGCTCGTCGGCGTGACGGATCCCGGTTGCCGTCGTGCTGACATCCGCGGACGGCGCGCGCGCTGCGGCCACGTCGGGCTGCGTGTTCGTGCTGCGCGAAGGCGCGCTACGTGACGGCGCCCCGCCGCACGCGACCACCAGGGAGAGGACGCCCGCATACCCGCTTCGCATCGAGGCGCATTCTACGCGGGCATGAGGGCGACCGAGAAAAACAAATCCGCCTTTTCGGCGCTCGTCTCTCCAGCCGGCTCTGCGCCGGACGCGGAAGCGGAAGCGGACGCGGACGCGGACGCGGACGCGGAGGCCCGCGGGCCCAGATCTGCGCGAGGGTTGCCCTTTGACAGAGGAGCGCTGTCGGAAGAACATCCGCCGCGCATCCCTCCCCACGTCCACTCCTGTACAGGCGCTCCGTCATGGCCCCCTCCGACGATTCATCCTCCGCCGCTCGAGCAGGCGTCTCCACACCTCATGAGCCCGCGGATGTGCTGATGGACACGCTCGTCGCGCCTTCGAGCACCATGCCTGCCTTCGCTCCACGCGATGGGGCGATGCCCGCGGGAGCCTCCGGCGCCCATCTCCCCTTGCAGCCCGGCACGGTCCTCAAACATTACGAGCTCATTCGCAAGCTCGGCGCGGGCGGGATGGGGATGGTCTTTCTGGCCCGTGACGTTCGCCTCGGCCGGCTCGTCGCCATCAAGTTCCTGCTCGAGCATACGGGGCAAGCGGCAACACGCTTCCTCGCCGAGGCGCGCGCGACAGCGCAATGCAAGCACGAGAATATCGTCGTCATCTACGATGTCGACGACGCGCAAGGGTCTCCGTACATGGTCCTCGAGTATATCGAGGGGCGCACGCTGCGCGAGGCCATGACGGAGAGGGCGCATGACACCACGGCCGTGGTCGTGGAGCGGATGCTCCCCGTCGCGCGCGCCCTCGCCTGCGCGCACGCCATGGGCATCGTCCACCGGGATCTGAAGCCCGAAAATATCCTGCTGGCCGACGGCGGCCCGGTGAAGGTGGTCGATTTCGGCATCGCCAAGCATGTCGCCCTCGACCTCATGCAAGCATTGCCCGCCACGCTCGCCTCGAAGGCTCACATGCTCGATCTGACGCAGGATGGCGCGCTCGTGGGCACGATGCCGTACATGTCGCCGGAGCAATGGCTCGGCGAGCCGCTCGACGGGCGCAGCGATGTCTGGGCCGCGGGGCTCATCCTGTTCGAGCTCGCGACCGGCGCGCATCCGCTCGCGCCGCTCGACCTGCCAGATCTCGTGGGGGTCTCGAATCTCGATACGCCCATGCCGAGCGCCCGGGACAAGCTCGGCGCGGGCCATGCGCTCGCGGAGGTGATCGATCGGTGCTTGAAGAAGCGCAAGGACGAGCGAATCGGCTCGGCCAAGGAGCTCGTGGGGCTGCTCGAGCGGCTCGGCGCAGAGACGATGAAGCCCGCGGCGCTCGCCGAGGACGAGAGCCCCTTCGCGGGCCTCTCCGCATTTCAAGAATCGGACGCCGCGCGGTTCTTCGGGCGGGACGACGATATCGCCGCGGTGCTCGGCAAGCTCCGCCATCAGCAGCTCGTCGCCATCGCGGGCGCTTCGGGCGCGGGGAAATCCTCGTTCGTGCGAGCGGGCGTCATCCCGGCGCTCCGGCGCGCGGGCCGCGAGCTGGAGGCGTTCGTCCTTCGCCCGGGGCGGCGTCCTCTCGCCGCGCTCGCCGACGTGCTCGCGTTTTTCGTGGATAGCTCGGGCAACGCGGCGGAAGGCGGGGCCAATCCGGCGGCGATCGCCGAGCTCTTGCGGGCCCAGCCGGGAGCGCTCGGCGAGAGGCTGCGCGCGCGATGCAGAAAGCGCGGCGGCGAGCACCGCATTCTGCTCGTCGTGGATCAGCTCGAGGAGCTGTATACGCTGGGGAGCGAGGCGTCGGAGCGGGCCGCGTTTTGCGCGTGCCTCGAGGGCGTGGCCGACGACGCGTCGTCGCCGCTGCGGGTGATCGTGACCATCCGCGCGGATTTTCTCGATCGCGTGTCGGAGGACCGGCGGTTTCTCTCGGCGATCACCCGGGGGCTCATGTTCTTGCCGCCCATGACGGCCGAGGGGATGCGGAGCGCGCTCCAAAGGCCGCTCGCGGCGGCGCGTTATCGGTTCGAGGACGAGGGGCTCTGCGACGAGATGCTCGGCGATCTCGGGGGGATGAAGAGCCCGCTGCCGCTCTTGCAGTTCACGGCGACGAAGTTATGGGAGGCGCGCGACCGCGAAGAGCGGCTCTTGACGCGGAAGGCGTACCGCGCGCTCGGCGGCGCCTCGGGCGCGCTCTCGACGCACGCGGACGCGGTGCTCGCGGGGATGAGCGTGTCCGAGCAGCGGCTCGCGCGGTCGATCTTCTTGCGCCTGGTGACGCCGGAGCGGACGCGCGCGGTGGTGCGCTTGGAGGAGCTCTGCGCGCTCTCGGAGGAGACGTCCCTGGCCGAGCAGGTGGTGCACCATCTGGCGGACGCCCGGCTGCTCTCGATCGAGGCGGGCGGCGAGCGGGAGGGGACGACCGTCGAGCTGACGCATGAATCGCTCATCGAGCGGTGGGCGAAGCTCGAGCAATGGCTCGACGAGAACGGGAAGGACGCGGAGTTCCTGGTCGAGCTGCGAAGCGCGGCTTCGCAATGGGAGAAGAACGGCAAGGCGGAGGGGTTTTTGTGGCGCGACGAGGCGGCCAACAAGGCGGAGCAATGGCTCGCGCGGAAGAAGGCCGAAGGCGACGCGGAGGGGACGCTCGGGCTCGGGAAGCGGGATCGGGGGTATCTCGAAGCTGTCGTTCGGCTCGCATCGCTGTCGCGGCGGCGCCGCCGCCAGGTGACCGGCGGGGTCATTGCGTTTCTCGCGTTCTTTGCATTCGTGGTCTCGCTCCTCGGCGTGCAGGCCAGGAGCCAGGCGAGGCGGGCCGATGAAAAGGCCGCGGAGGCCCAGAAGAGCGCCGAGGCGGCCCAGAGGAGCGCGATCGAGGCGGACAAGCGGACCGCCGAGGCGCGCAATGCCAGCCGTATGGCGAGCGCCCGCGAGCATCAGTCCGACCCGACCCTGGTCCTCGCCCTCCTCCGCGAGATGGAGCCTGCGGGCGAGCTTCCGCCGCGGTGGCGCGAGCTGGCCCTCTGGGCCAAGCATCAGGGCATCGCGAGCGTGGTTCTCGACCACCAGGATGTCGTCTATTCGGCGGCGTTTAGCCCCGACGGCAGGCGCATCGTCACCGTTTCCGGGGACAAGACCGCCTGGGTCTGGAACGCCGATGGCACGGGCAAGCCCCTGCGGCTCGACGGGCACCAGGATGTCGTCTATTCAGCGGCATTTAGCCCCGACGGCACGCGCATCGTCACGGCTTCTTTGGACAAGACCGCCCGGGTCTGGAACGCCGATGGCACGGGCAAGCCCCTGCGGCTCGACGGGCACCAGGAGCGCGTCTATTCGGCGGCGTTTAGCCCCGACGGCACGCGCATCGTCACCGCTTCCGGGGACAAGACCGCCCGGGTCTGGAACGCCGATGGCACGGGCGAGCCCCTGCGGCTCGAAGGGCACCAGGCGAGCGTCCATGCGGCGGCGTTTGGCCCCGACGGCACGCGCATCGTCACCGCTTCCTGGGACAAGACCGCCCGGGTCTGGAACGCCGATGGCACGGGCGAGCCCCTGCGGCTCGAGGGGCACCAGGATCGCGTCTATTCGGCGGTGTTCAGCCCCGACGGCACGCGCATCGTCACCGCTTCCTGGGACAAGACCGCCCGGGTGTGGAACGCCGACGGCACGGGCGAGCCCCTGCGGCTCGAGGGGCACGAGGCGCGCGTCTATTCGGCGGCGTGGAGCTCCGACGGCACGCGCATCGTCACCGCTTCCGGGGACAAGACCGCCCGGGTCTGGAACGCCGATGGCACGGGCAAGCCCTTGCGGCTCGAGGGGCACCAGGAGCGCATCTATTCGGCGGCGTTTGGCCCCGACGGCACGCGCATCGTCACCGCTTCCGGGGACAAGACCGCCCGGGTCTGGAACGCCGATGATACGAGCAAGCCCCTGCGGCTCGAGGGGCACCAGGATGCCGTCTCTTCGGCGGCGTTTGGCCCCGACGGCACGCGCATCGTCACCGCTTCCTTGGACAAGACCGCCTGGGTGTGGAACGCCGATGGCACGGGCAAGCCCCTGCGGCTCGAGGGGCACCAGGATCGCGTCGCTTCGGCGGCGTGGAGCCCCGACGGCACGCGCATCGTCACCGCTTCCTGGGACAAGACCGCCCGGGTGTGGAACGCCGATGGCACGGGCAAGCCCCTGCGGCTCGAGGGGCACCAGGATCGCGTCGCTTCGGCGGCGTTTAGCCCCGACGGTAGGCGCATCGTCACCGCTTCCTGGGACAAGACCGCCCGGGTGTGGAACGCCGATGGCACGGGCGAGCCCCTGCGGCTCGAGGGGCACCAGGATCGCCTCTATTCGGCGGCATTTAGCCCCGACGGCACGCGCATCGTCACCGCTTCGGCAGACAAGACCGCCCGGGTGTGGAACGCCGATGGCACGGGCGAGCCCCTGCGGCTCGAGGGGCACCAGGATGGCGTCTCTTCGGCGGCGTTTGGCCCCGACGGCACACGCATCGTCACCGCTTCCTGGGACAAGACCGCCTGGGTCTGGAACGCCGATGGCACGGGCAAGCCCCTGCGGCTCGAGGGACACGGCGCACCCGTTGGCACCGGAGCAAGGGGAGGGGGGGCGTTTAGCCCAGATGGCGCCCAGATCGTCACCTACTCGGATGACAAGACCGTGCGCGTGTGGAACGCGGATGGCACGGGCGAGCCGGCGATCCTCCGCATCCCCGAGCTCGAGGCCTATTCGGCGGCGTGGAGCCCGGACGGCACGCGCATCGTCACCGCCTCGCATAGCGGGATCGACCCAGCCACCGGCAAGATGAAGTCCTGGGCCACCGTATGGCCCCGCCTCCAGCGCTTCACCAGCCTGGAGGACCCGGCGCTCTGGACGGCCACCCGTTACTGCCCGCCCATCGAGCTACGAAAGGAGCTGCTCGGCGTATCCGAGGACGTCGCCGCCGCAGAGCTCGCGACCTGCCAGCGCCGCGTCGCCGAGGCGAACGACCGCCGCGCGGCGCACCCTTGAACCCTCGACGCCGAGCGCTCAAGGCGTGGGGTGGGGCACGTCAAGAGGCGCGCACGCGGGGGTAGCACCCCGATGGAATCGAGTCGAATCGGAGGTCCCTCGACCTCCGGCAAGAGGCCCTCGACCTCCGGCAGGAGGCCCTCGACCTCCGGCAGGAGGTCGGTCATCCCCGCCAGGAGGTCGTCGGCCTCTGCCCGGAAATCACCCACCTCCGCCCCGAGGTCGCCCACCTCCGCCTGTGGATGCTCCACCTCCCGAAGGAGGTCGCCCCTCTCCCTCCGAAGGGTGCCCCCTCTCCACCGGGAGTTCGTTCCTCTCCGACAGGACATCCCCCGCCTCCGCCACGACGTCGCCCACCGACGGCAGGCGCGCATCGCTCTCCGATAGGACGTCCCCCGCCTCCGCCAGAAGCTCAAAAACCCCCGCCTGCAGGTCGCCGCTCCCCCGCCTGTCGCGCCTCATCACCTTATTTGTTGCGAGAGGAAGAGCCGGCGGCACGAGTCCAGGCCCGCGTAGGGCACGGGTGCGCGTCGCGGGCTCGGCCTGCACGGGTATGGCCGGTGCTTACGAAGAGGCATGCGCATTCGTCGCCTCGTCGGCACCCTCGCCATCCCCCTCGTGGGTACGTGCATTGCCGGATGCGGCGACGCTCCTCGGGAAAACGACGACGTCACCCAGGGCGCGCAAGCTGCGACCGTGGCGCGGCCTCCGCAATTCGTGATCCTCGCCTTCGACGGATCGAAAAACCTCTCGTTCTGGCGCGAGTCGCGCGCCTTCGCCGCCGCGAACGTCCTGAAGTTCACGTACTTCATCAGCGGCGTGTATTTCATCCCGAACGCGGCCAGGCGAGGGTACGATCCTCCGCGGCACGCCCCGGGTACGTCGGCGATCGGGTGGGGAGGGACGATCGACGAGATCGCGGAGCGCTTCGAGGAGGTGAAGAAGGCCGCGGCGGAGGGCCACGAGATCGCCTCGCACGCCAACGGCCACTTCGACGGGAGCTCGTGGAGCGAGGCCGATTGGGAGAGCGAGTTCGAGCAATTCGACGAGATCCTCTTCGAGGGCGTCGGGTTGACGGCGCCCGATCTCGGCTTCGGCGCGCGCGACGTCGTGGGCTTCCGCGCGCCGCTGCTCGCCCACAGCCCCGGCCTCTTCAAGACGCTGGCGAAGAGGGGCTACACGTACGACACGAGCAGGACGGGCGCCGCGAACGACTGGCCCAAGAAGATCGCGGGCATCTGGAATTTCCCGCTGGCGGAGCTCCGCATCGCCGGCTCCGGCAAAGCAACGTTGTCGATGGACTACAACTTCTACGTCGCCGATTCGGGCGCCAGGCCGAACCCCGCCGGCAAAGAGACGTACAAAAAGCAGATGCTCGACACCTACCTGGCCTACTTCGAATCGAACTACTTCGGCAACCGCGCCCCCGTCCACATCGGCCACCACTTCTCGAAGTGGAACGGCGGCGCCTACGGGGAGGCCATGCAGGCGTTCGCGCAGGCCGTGTGTGGCCTGCCCGAGGTGACGTGCGGCACGTACAAGGACCTCGTGAAGTTCGTCGCGGAGCACGAGGACGAGCGGAGCGATCTCCAGGCCGGCAACTTCGCCCGCATGCCCCGTTCATTGGAGCTCACCAGGACGGCCGGCGTGCCGTGACCACGCGCGCTCGTGCTCACGGAACGAGCGCCGCGAGGAACATCGTGTACTCGTGCCGTCCCGGTCTCGTCGTCATCGCTCCCATACCGAAGTCGAGCGTGCCCTTGAAGGCGCCGACCGTGATCACCCGGCCGCGGCTGTCGAGAGCGAGCGCATGACCAACAGCCGCCTCGTCGATGGCGCGAACCACGCGCGTGGGGTGCGCGGCTCCATTCGAATCGAACGTCTGGAAGTACGCCGCAGGGTCGAAGCCGAGCGTGTTGCCTTTGTCCGTGATCACCTCGTGTGAGCCATGGACGAGGATCTCGCCGCTCCGCGCGACGACAACGTCCCTCGCATGTTGATCGATGTCACGGGTGCCCGGTGTGCCCGCGAGCGAGAAGAAGCGTGCTCCGCCATTTGCGTCGAGCGAGGCGACGAAGGCGTCGGAGAGGATCGCCGAGCCGGTGAGGGTCGCGTCTCCGAGCGCGATCTGGCCGGCGACACCGCCGAGGAGACCGGCGACGACGACGCCGCCGTCGGGCCCCATGGCGAGGTCGTGGATCCGATGGGAATGTCGGATCGAGGCGAAGGCACGCGCCCAGAGCGCGCGGCCTTTCGAATCGAGCTTCGCGACCCATCCGTTCGACGACGAACGCGCGTCCCCCGCGACGACGCCGTCGCCCAGATCGAGCGGGCTCTCGACGGAGCCGCCGATCGCGATGCTTCCCGTGGCGTCGACCGCGATCGACGCGTCGATCGGTTTGGCAGCGGTGAAGGTACGCGCGCCCGCGACTGCGCCGTCTGCGTCGAACCACGCGAGGAATCCGGCCTCGCGTGGCACTTCGAGGTGGAACCTACCGAGATCACACGTGCCCCCGGACCAACCGATCACAGCGATGCGATCGTCTGCGCCGACCGCAACAGCCCAAGGCCACAAATTCGTGCCATAGGCATGCGACCAGCCGACGGGCTTCGCCGGCGGCGGAGGCGGCGGCACGTCCGTCCGCGCGACGGGGGGCGACGGTGAAGCTGCCGAGCCCGTGCACCCGGCGAGGAGCAGCGCGAAGGCAAACAGGGGTGAGCGCACGGCCGGGAATATCCTCCGAACGCGCGGGCAAGGCAATACACTTGCGCCCGTTCGGACGGAGGACGGGGAGTCTGTTTCACGCTCGCGACAGCGGAGCGTTGCTGTCACGACGGCGTGTCAGTGTCACGCGCGCGTGACACCCTCCGTGCAGGTGTCCTGTCTCGATGCCCAGGTTTCCGCGGCGCGAATCGGTGGTACGAGGGTTGCTCACGTGCAGGCCATCGTCTTGAAGGCAGGGGCTTCTACCCATCCGCATTGGAAATCGAATCGTCATGCGCTTGCTCTATGGACCCCGATGTTTTTCCCTGGCGGCTACCTTTTGCCTCGGTCTCTTGGCCGCCTCCTCCGCCTCCGCCGCCGGAGACTCGGTCCTCACCGGGACCGTCCGCGACGCGGAAACACGAGAGCCCCTCGCCGACGTCGTCATCATCGTGACCTCCCCCGCGATACAGGGTGAGCTGGTCGCCGTGACCGACGCATTCGGCACCTATCGCGTTTCTGGGCTCTCGCCGGGCGAATACACGATCCGGATCGAGCGCGATGGGCACAGGCCCTCCTCGCGCGGCGGGATCACGCTCCAGACGGGCACCACGTCCCGCGCCAACGTGCTGCTCACGGAGCTCTCGCCGGACGAGCTGGGCCCGGACATCGCGTTACCCGAGCCGCCTCCGTCGGTCGACATCCGGTCGACGACGACAGGCTTGATCATCGAGTCGGATGTCTCGCATCGCCTCCCGGTGGCGCCGCCCGGCGGTCGAGCCTCGGCCCTGCGATCGTTCGAGAGCCTTGGGGCGCTCGTGCCCGGCGCCCAGCCGACGAGCCTCGGGTTTTCCATCCACGGCTCGTCGGCGCCCGAGAACCGATTCGAGATCGACGGCGTCTCCGTGGGCAGCGCTTCGGACGGCATCAACGACACGCCGCTCTCGCTCGCGTTCGTCCGGAAGGTCCACATCGCCACCGGCGGATACCTGCCCGAGTTCGGCCGGACCACCGGCGGCGTCTTCGACGTCGTCACGAAATCGGGTGGCAACGCGTTTCACGGGTCGATCTTCGGCAGCGTCGCGCCGGGCGCGTTCGAGGGAGAACGAAAGCCCGTACGCGCGGAGGGCACGGTGGTCGCCGTCGATCAGAAGCTCGGCGCGATGCGCGATTTCGGGTTCGAGCTCGGCGGACCCATCAAGGAGGATCGCCTGTGGTTCTACGCGGGATTGAACGTGGCCTTCGAGGACCTCGACATCGCGCGTTCGCTCCACCGTCTGCGGTACGAGACGAACCCCGACGGATCCGTGAAGCTCGACGCGAGCGGCCATCCCATCGGCCTCCGCGATGAATACGGGGTTCAGCGCACCGAGCCCATCGAGGGCGGGATACGTCGCTACGTCGCGTCGAAAGAGACGCTGCAATACATCGGCAAGCTCACATGGTACATCCCCCCGCGGCAAGACAGCTCGTCGCATACGTTGACGCTCTCGGTGTTCGGTTCGCCCACGTGGTCCGGGGGGGACGGGCGGATCTCCCTCGATGGGGTCACGGGCACGACCAACACGAGCACGCTGGAGGGGCACTACGCGGCCTTCGGGCGGCGGGAAGAGCAGAGGAACCACACGGCCTCCCTCACGCTCTCGTCGGCGTTCCTGCACAAGAGGCTCCTCCTCGACGCGACGATCGCCTATCATCACGCCTCCTCGAGCCGCCTGCCGGTCGACGGGGCGGCGATCGGCAGCGGGAAGGGGCTCGACGCCGTCCCCGGGATCGCCTGGACGCGTGGGGCACCGCATACCCTCGCCGATTTCGAGGATCTTCCGGCAGGGAGTGGCTGCGAGCCGAAGGGGTCGACGAACGTCATCCATTGCCCCGTGCGCGCCTACCTGACGGGTGGACCTGGGAACGTGAACGAATCCATCACGAACCGCTTCCAGGGAAAAGCCGTCGTCACGTACCTGCTCCAGGCGCTGGGGTTCCACGTCATCAAGGCGGGGCTCGACGTCGAGGTGTCGAACAGCCTGTTCGCCCAGGCGAACACGGGGAACGTGTGGTTTTCGGAGACGCGGGATGGTTCGGCGTGGCAAGTCTTTCGCATCGGCAACCTGACGGGCCCGGACGACGTCTACGTTCCGAAATGGCAGTCCCCGACGACGCACTCCACCCTCGTCGGCGGGTTTGTCCAGGATAGCTTCCACATCCTCGATCGGGTCTTGGTGAACGCCGGCTTGCGGTACGACGCGCAGATGATGTCGAGCAGCGAGGGGATGGGCATGGTGCTCCCGAACCAGTGGTCTCCACGCGTCGGCGTCATCTACGACGTTACCCGTCGGGACCGATCGAAGCTCTTCGTGAACTACGCGCGTCATTACGAGAACGTGCCCCTCGGCCTGGCCGACGCCTTGTTCGTCCGGCGGCCCCTCGCCGTGTCCGAAGTGTCGAGCTCCGTGTGCGACCCGAGCGACCCCGCGAAGGTCGCGGCCTGCCTGGACCCGAAGAACAACCTCACGATCGGGCAGCCCTACGCACCGAACCGGCAATGGGGTTCTTATCACGGCAATCGCGCGCCGGTGGATCCGGAGATCGAGGCGCAATCGATGGACGAGATCGCGGCAGGCGGCGAGTACGAGGTCTTCGACGACGCGCGCGTGGGCGTCAACTACGTGCACCGTTCGATCCACCGCGCCATCGAGACCATGAGCCGGGACGAAGGCACGTCGATCTTCGTGGGCAACCCCGGCCATGGCGCGGCCTCCGACGTCCCCGAAGCACGGCGCGACTACGATGCGGTGACTGTGTTCTTCCAGAAATCGTTCGCCTGGGGGTGGTTCGCGCTCGCCAGCTACACGGCGTCGTATCTCCGCGGGAACTACCCCGGGCTCGCCTCGGGGCCCTATCCATCGCCCCATACGCTCTCCGACTTCGACCTCCTGTCGCTCCAGCCGAACCGTGACGGCCCGCTCCCGGGGGATCGGCGCCATTCGGTCAAGGTCTTCGGCGCCAAGGAGTTCGTCCTCGCGAAGAAGGTCCACATCAACCTAGGAATGGGCTACACGGGCACGTCGGGCGCCCCGCTCGACGTCCTCGGCGCTCACCCCACCTACGGCAGAGGTGCCGTCTTCCTCCTGCCCCGCGGCGCGGGGGGCAATTTGCCCTGGGTCCATAGCGTCGATTCGACCCTCGCCGTCGGCTACAAGGTGGGCAAGGACAGCACGCTCTCCGTGAGCGTGGACGTGTTTAACCTGTTCAACTTCCAGGCCGAGACCAGCCGCAATCAATCGTTCACGTACGCGATCGTCCGGCCCATCGACGGCGGCACGGCGGCGGACCTGCCGAACAAGGGAGAGGCGGCCTGCGCCACCGGCGCGGGTTGTCGCTACAAGCTCGTGAATTTCGAGGACGGCTCGCCCTTCGATCCCGCCGACCGAAACCCCAGCTACGGCAGCCCCACGTCGTACCAGAGCCCGAGGACGATCCGCATGGGCATGCGGTTGACCTTCTGATGGCGGAACGAGGAGACGAGCCATGAATCGCCACGGACGAAATCGTGCTCCCGGGACCGGATCCAAGGGAGAGGCGGGACCGAATGGTATCGTCCGTCCCGACATGGACCTTCGCACCTCGCTTGCGCTCCTCGCGCTGCTTCCAGCCTGTGGCGGCGAACCTCAGCCGCCGGCCGGCGCGCCCGAGGTGACGACGGTGGCGCCTGCGTCTCCGGTGCCCGCCGCGAGCGTCACGGCCGCGTCTGCGGGGGCGCCCCCGTCTGCGGCGGCGCCCCCGCCCGTCGCCGCGGGGCCGAAGCTCGCATGCCCGCCGGCGCTGCCGGTGCTGACGACCGAGCGCACCGTGTGGGGCCCGCTCGTTCGCCGTGGCGCGTGCTGGACGCTGCTCAATCACACGAAGGGGGCGCCTGACTACGACGACACGCTGCTCGTCATGCCGTCGAACGTGCGCAAGGTGGGCAAGGCCGACGTAGCCCAGCTCAAATACACGCTCGGCCGCAACAGCAGCGCTCACGAGGCCCCGGCCGACGTGCTCCCCAGGCAGGTCGCCGTCACGGACCAGGGCGTGTGGTTTCTCCCCGCCGACGCCGACGACGCCGCCATCACCGCCGCGCTCCGCAAACCCCCCACGTACGCGGCGAAGCCGAAGACGTTCGAGCCGACCCAGGAGAACGGCTACACGTTCGTGCGCGAGGCCAAAACATCGCGTGGCCCGATCGTGTGCACCGGCCACGCGATCCCGCCGGCGCAGGGCACGTGCGGGGACAAGTGCAATGCAAGGGTCTGCTTCTCGGCGTCGGTTGGCGTGGTGATCGTCGAAGGCACGGCGGCGCCGGCGTCGGGTGCGTATGCGCAGAATGAGTTTCGGATCGTGCCGTAGGGCCGTGGGGCGCCGCAAGACACCAGGGCCGACTATTCGACCTTCTCCACCACGAACCGCGTGACGCCCGCCGACCCGCGCTCCTGCACTTCCCGTCCGGTCACCTTCGCGGTCGTGCGGCCGCCCAGATCGAACTTCTGGGGATCGAAATAGACCGCTCGCGAGCCCGAAGGGTCCGTCAGCTCCACCTCGTCGAGCTCGACGGAGCCGAGCTGCTTGGCGTTGAGGGCCTTGTTCACCTCGTCGATCGCCTTCACGCTTCCGGTCACGATGCAGATGTTGTCGTTGTGGAAGGTCTCCTTCACCGTGCACGGCTTCGTCGACGGGCGCACGAGCCATATCACGCCCCCCGCGATGGCGAGCATCATCGCGAGGATCGCGTACTGAACCGGCTTCGGGAGCGGCTTCACGGCGGGCGGCGTACCTTCGGGCGGGGGCGTCGGCATCGGCCAGGTCTGGATCAGAATCACCTGATGCACCAGTCCAAATTGCGCGCTCACCGCGTCGACGGTCTTGAGGTGGGCATGGCTCCGTGGAAGGAAGATGCTTGGGCTTCGAGTCGGGTGACGGGAGCGGAAGCGGGAGTGGGAGCGGGAGCGGAAGCGGAAGCGGAAGCGGAAGCGGGAGCGGGAGCGGAAGCGGGAGCGGGAGCGGAAGCGGAAGCGGTCCTTACGCGGGTGAGAGCATCTCCAAACGCTTCCGCGCGAGATGCAGGCGACTGTAGACGGTCTTTACCTTGATTCCGAGCGTCGCCGCAATCTCCGGGACCGACCATCCCTCCAGATACGGAATCACCGCGACCCGGATGCACGGCCTCATCTTCTCCAGAAACCGCTTGAGCCGGAACATCCCATACATCGCATGCAGAACCGTCTCCGCGGACGCCCCGTCGTCCTCCCGCTCGGGAAGATCGTCGGCGAACCCAGCGAGAACCTCACGCTCGCAACGCGCGAGCTTGCGGTGATTGCGCGCATGGTTGAGCCCGATGATCACCAGCCACGGGCGCGCCTGCTCAGGCGTGACCAGGCAGGACAGGCGACGCCATACCGTGACGAAGACCTCTTGCAGAACATCCTCCACGTCGCGGGGAGGAACGGACTGACCAAGAAGAAGGCGACGCAAGAACGCGCGGTGTTCCAGGTAAAGACGGCCGAGCAAGGCGTGCGACGCCGAGAAGTTTGCCGGCGGAAGATGGAGCGGTATCGTTGCCATACTCATGACTCCGGTTCGTTCGGGGTTGTGGGGAGACGCCGGTCGGTGTTCCTGCACCGGCTGGCGTCGCTTGTTTGTCCCACGAGGAAGGGCAAAACTCAATAGGAAAATGGGGATTGGTTCGTCGCGGGACGACCCCACGATCCGCCGCGAAGGGCGCGAGGAGCCTCGTTATCGGTGCTGCGATCCAGGCCGTTTGGTGGGCCGCCTGTGAAGGACGGCCCGCCTTGCGGGGTTCACGAAGCGCAGCGGTAGACGAGGCGGCCCAGGGTGGCGATGACGTGGTCCATGCGGTCGAGCACCCGCGCATCGACCGTGCCGATGTACCGCATGGCTTGGGCGACCTGGACGCAGGCCAGCACCTCCCTTGCCGAGCCGAGGGAGGAAGCGTAGCGCTGGCGTTTGGTTCCGGCGTGATTGCCCATGCCCTCGGCAATGTTGACCTTTCGCCAAACGGCGACACCGCCTCTAGCGTTGGAAGGAACAGTGCGCCTTCCCACGCGGCCAACACCCGCGGGTGCGGCGGAGGCTCCGAAAGCAGCTTGGCCGTCGCATACACCACCTGCCACGCCAGGTAGTTGCGCCACACGGCCGGCTTGGTCGGCGAGCACATCAGCGGCCGGTAAGGACGAGCGAAATCGAACGCATGCGTGTCCCGTTGCGCGTCATGTTCCCGCCCTTCGGACATTCATCCCGAGGCTCGAGAGCGCTCCGATCGCGGTGAGCACGAGTCCGAGCAGCAGGACGCCCGGCGGGATCTGAGCGCTCAAGAACACGCAGAAGAGGATCCCCGCGATGGGCAGGAGCGGTATCCGCCCGACCGAGAGCCGGATGCGGAAAGGCCTCCTCCTGGCAGGGTCCTTGAATCTCAGGATGATGACGGTGGCGTTGACGGCGATGAAGATCAGAAAGACGGTGAAATTGGTGGCATTGGCTATGAAGGCGATATCCCCGACCGAGAGGAACAGAGCGGACGCCGCCGTCACCAGGGCGATGGCGACCCAGGGGGTCTGCCTCCAGCGGTGAACGCCCGAGAGGACGGCAGGGAGGGCCCCCGCGGCCGCCATTCCATAGATGATCCGCGAGGCAGCGAGCAGGAACATCAGCGCGGTATTCGTGGTCGCGAAGAGGGCAATCACCGAGACCACGATGAACACGTCGCGCCCGAGCGCGTGGCGGGCGACGTCCGCGAAGGGCGCCTGCGATGCGGAGAGCTCTCGCCATCCCACCACGGACACCGCGCTGATGGAGACGAGCACGTAAAGGACGATGGTGATCCCGAGAGAGAGCATGAGCCCCCTCGGTATCGTCTTCTCCGGCCTCCTGGTCTCCTCGGCGAGCTTCACCAGCCCTTCGAAGCCGACGTACGCGAAGAAGACGAGGGAAGATGCCTGGAAGACGCCCGCCAGGCCTTTCGGCGCCTCGAGGTAGTCCACCTCCCCGAGGTGGGGCAGGCCGAGGACGAGGAGAAGAACGACGCCCCCGGTCTCGATGAAGGTGGCCACGATGTTGAACCACGACGTCTCTTTGATCCCGCAAAAGAGCAGGAGACCGAGGAGCACGATGAGGCCGAGCGCGGCTGGAGTGACGGCGACGCCGGTGAGCACCGACAAGTAACCAGCGAAGCCGAGCGACACGGTGGTCGCCGCGAGGATCGCCGAGATGATGCTCAGCCAGCCGATCACGAACGCGATCCGCCTGCCCATGGCGTGGGAGACGTATTCATGCTCGGCGCCCGCGGAGGGGAACATGGATGAGAGCTCCGCATAGGAAAAGCCCGTGAAGGCCGCCATGAGCGCGGAGATCACGAAGGCCATCCAGACCGCGTTGCCGGCGAGGCCCGCGGCGTCCCCGAGCAGCGCATAAATGCCTGCCCCCAGGATGATGCCCACGCCGGCGAACGTGACTTCGGCGAGGCCGAGGGCCCTGCGGAGGGACGGTTGCGATGGCATCGATGACACCTCCTCATCGATGCCATTCTCATAATCGCCGCGCCGGCGAACGGCACCCCGCCCATGGCCTGCGCGGCGCGCTCGCCTCGTTATCGTCGCAGCCGAACGTTCGCTCCCGCCGTGAAGAGCGAGCCCGGCAAGGGCCCCCCCGCTGCCGATCTTGCGGTTCAACGGAGGCCCACCCAAGCTTCGCGCTCGAGCGCGTCACCCTCTGGAGTTCGTCACGATGGAGAGACATCCCGAGCCGCTCGTCTGTGGCTACAACGTCCACCGGGAGGCCGACCGGAAGGCCATGCTGGAGGCCCTCGGGCTCACGAGCATCGCGGACCTCTTCTCCCCCATTCCCCAGGAAGTGCGCCTCGACAGGGAGCTTCGCCTGCCTGCTCCCCACAACGAATGGGCGCTCGGCAAGCACCTCCGGGAGCTCGCGGGAAGGAACGCATCGACCCGGAGCCACCTGAGCTTCCTTGGCGGCGGGATCTACGAACACCACATCCCCGCGGTCGTCGACAGCCTCACCTCCAGCGAGGCGCTGCTGACGGCGTACACCCCCTACCAGCCGGAGCTGAGCCAGGGCTTGCTGCAGATCCTCTTCGAGTATCAGCGCATGCTCTCGCTGCTCTCGGGCCTGCGGGTCGTCAATTCCTCGCTCTACGACGGCGCGACGGCCATGGCCGAGGCGGCCTGGATGGCCTGCTCGGCCACGGGCCGGCGGCGCGTCCTCGCCTCCTCACGCATCTGGCCCGAGTGGAAGTCGGTCCTCGAGCTCTACATGCGCGGACGCGGGGGCGAGGTGGTCTACGTCGCCGCGGATCCCATCTCGGGCCGGCTCGATCCGCGCTCGCTCCAGGCATCCTTCGCGCGCCCCGCAGCCACCTTCATCCTGCAGACCCCCAATTCCCTCGGCATCCTGGAGGACATCCCAGCCGCGGCGGCCCTCTGCCGGCAGCACGAGGCCCTCCTCCAGGTCTCCTGCTACCCGATGACGCTGGCGCTCCTGAAGCCGCCCGGCGAGCTCGGGGCGGACATCGTGACGTGCGAGGGCCAGCCCCTCGGCCTGCCACTCTCGGCCGGAGGTCCCTACCTCGGGGTGCTCGCCTGCGAGAAGCGGCTGCGCGAGTTCATGCCGGGGCGCCTCGTCGGAGAGGTGCGGGACATCCATGGAAAGCCAGCCCTCGCGCTCGTCCTGGAGCGGCGCGAGCAGCAGGTGAGCCGCGAGAAGGCCACGAGCAACATGTGCACGAACCAGGCGCATCAGGCGATGCGCGCCGCCATTTACCTGGCGGCCCTCGGCGAGCGGGGCTTCCGGGAGATCGCCACACAATGTGCCGGCAAAGCCCGGTACCTTCACGAGAAGCTGCTCGCCATTCCCGGCGTCGAGCCTGCGGCGACCGGCCCCTTCTTCAACGAATTCGCGCTCCGGCTCCCCTGCTCCGTGCCGGTGTTCCTGGAGCGGATGCTGGAGCGGCGCGTGTTCGCCGGATTCGAGGTGGAGGAACACCTCCTCGTCGCGGTCACCGAGGTGAAAACGCGCGCCGAGCTGGACGAGGCCGCGGCCCTGTTCGCGGAGACCATCGGAGCGCTGGGACGATGAAGCAGACGATCTTCGACCTCTCCCGCCCGGGTGTGAGCGGAGCGGGCCTCCAGGATCCCGATTTCGGGGAGCTCGATCCTTCACGATGGTTCGACGCGGAGCTGCTCCGGACGGAGCTCATCGGGCTGCCCGAGGTCAGCGAGATCGAGCTCGTCCGCCATTACACGGCGCTCGGCCACCGCGCCTACGGCGTGGACGATGGCAGCTATCCGCTCGGGAGCTGCACGATGAAGTACAACCCCAAGCGCCACGAGCCCCTGGCGAACCTTTCGGGGTTCGCCCACGCCCACCCGAGGCAACCCGCGAGCACGCTGCCCGGCCTCTGGGAGCTGCTCTTCCATCTCGCCGAATACTTCGCGGAGCTCTCGGGGATGGACCACTTCACCCTCCAGCCCGCGGCCGGAGCCCATGGCGAGCTCACGGGGCTCATGATCATCCGCGCCTGGTTCGAGTCCCGGGGCATGAAGCGGGACGTGGTCCTCGTTCAGGACTCGGCCCATGGCACCAATCCCGCGTCCGCATCCATGGCAGGCTATCGCTGCAAGATGATCCGGACGACCCCGGAGGGATTGACCGACCTCGGCACGCTCGAGGCCGCGCTCGACGACTCGGTCGCAGCGGTGATGCTGACCAACCCCTCGACCCTCGGGCTCTTCGAGAAGAACATCCGAAAGATCGCGGAGCGCGTCCACGAAAATGGCTCGCTCCTCATCTGCGACGGCGCCAACATGAACTCGCTGATGGGGATCGTCCGGCCCGGCGACATGGGATTCGACGTCCTCCAGCTCAACACCCACAAGACGTTCTCGACCCCGCACCTGTCCGGAGGACCGGGCTCGGGGCCGTGCGGCGTCAAGGCGTTTTTGGAACCCTTCCTGCCGATTCCAGTGATCCGCCGGGATGCGCGCGGATACTTTCCGGATGAAGACCGGCCGCAATCGATTGGCCGGATGAAGTCGTTCTACGGCCACGTCCGTGTCTTGATCCGGGCCTATTGCTACATCCTGACCTCTGGTTCCCGGGGCCTGCGCACGGTGTCCGAGAACGCCGTGCTCAACGCGAACTACGTCCAGGCCCGCTTGTCACCCTACCTGCCCCCGGTCTTCGGCGGCACGTGCATGCACGAGTGTCTGCTGAGCACTGCGAAGCTCCCGGTGAGCGCCTTCGACTTCGCCAAGCGGCTCATCGATTACGGCGTGCATCCCCCGACGCTGGTGGGAGCCGGCTGCGTGTACTTTCCCGGCCACCTGCGCGACGCGATGCTGATCGAGCCGACGGAGACGGAGACGCGAGAGTCACTGGATCGGATGATCGAGAAGTTCCTCCGTGTCGCGCAGGAGGCCACCGAGGATCCGGAGCTGATCCGGACGGCGCCCCATACCCGCGAGGTCGGGAAGATTCTTCCGTCGGGCTCTCACCGGAGCCAGCGGGCGCACGAGCAGAAGCGCCCAGCGCTGGAGCCGCCCGGAGCAGACGTGCCATGATTTCGGAGGTGGCCGCCGTCCAGGCGAGCTCGGACGCGTTGCTCGACGAAGAGGCGTCGCCCCGACCATCTTCGCGCTCTTCGAGTTGTCCGACCGCTGGCTCGGCGATCGTCGGTATTTCGTGATGGCCGATATCTCGAAAGTGGCCAGCATCGCGCCGGATGCACGCCGGGATCGCATCGGATCCGCGGGCGGCGCATATCGCAGGACTTGCCGTCCTGGGGTCGAGCTCTCATTTGCGGGCGCTCATGACGATGATGAGCAAGGCGCTCAGTGCATTGGCAGGGGGAAAGCTGGGAACGAGGCGGCAGTTGCAGAGGGTTGTCGTCGGGCACGCTCCGCGGATGATAACACCCCGTGTATCCACGCGTCGAGGAACGATGACACAACGCACGGCGAGAACGCACACGGCGTTGCCTTGTCCCGGATGCGGTCTGGCGATGCCAGCTCGATCCCGGCCAGCGCGGGATCCCCACGCATTTGGTGCCATGGGTTCACCACGAGCCTCCCCCGCACCCGCACGCGCACACGTGCCCCTTCGCGTTTTCAGTCCGCTCTCGCCCAAAGATGGCGGCGCGGAAGGTGCGCTCGAGCCTGGGCATGGGATCGGGCGCCTTTCCGGCCGAGCTCCTTGTAAAAGAAGTTGAAGCGAAGCACGGCCTGGGACTTGGGGCTCATGGGGAGCAAGACGGTGCGTTTGGCGAAAGGTCAACGATGCAGCCATTCGTGACGTCGACGCAGACGAAAACCTGAGCCATCTCATGATGTTAGCGTTCTTCAGGTAAAAGCTCTCCATCGCTTCGGCCAGATTCAGCGCGACGCTATGCATGGCCCTGCGCATTTGCCGAGCCAGATCCGAATCCCTCCGTTCGATCTGCTCCGCGATACCCGCTGCGTCTCCAGCCATGGCCAAAACGACATCATAGATCCTCAGCATGACGAACCCTCCACCCGACGACCCAATCGCCGGGACCCTCGTCCCGGACCGTCGCGCGGAGGCCTCTTCAAGGCTGCGCAGCACCGCGCGGAGCAGCACGCAGTGCTGCGAGCCCGGCGAGCACGGCTTGGCCTTGAAGAGGCCGAGCACGACGGTACGATCGCTGTCCCCGAGCGGGGCTCCTCTGCATACCTGCCCGCGCTCCCACTCCCGCTCCCGCTCCCACTCCCGCTCCCGCTTCCGTCTCCGCCGCCGCTTTGCGTCGAGGTCCCTCGACCTCCGGCAGGAGGTCCCTCGACCTCCGGCAGGAGGTCCCTCGACCTCCGGCAGGAGGTCGGTCCTCCCCGTCAGGAGATCGTCGGCCTCTGCCCGGACATCACCCACCTCCGCCCCGAGGCCGCCTTCCTCCGCGTGGAGATGCTCCACCCCCCGAAGGAGGTGGCCGATCTCCCCCGAGGGGTGCCCCCTTCTCCACCGGGAGTTCGTTCCTCTCCGACAGGACATCCCCCGCCTCCGCCACGACGTCGCCCAGCGACGGCAGGAGCACATCGATCCCCGAAAGGACGTCCCCCGCCTCCGCCAGGAGCTCAACAACCCCCGCCCGCAGGTCGCCGATCCCCCGCACAACGTACCGCCCGCGACGGTTGGCGCCGGAGTTGCAGCCTCGCGGCGGAAGGAGCCGCCACCGATGCCCTTCCGCTCGCCGCTGCCCGCCGCCGCATCCTTCCTGCTCACCGCCGCCTGCCTCGGCGCAGCCCCCGCGGCCTACGCGAACGCCGACCTGGAGAAATTACTCGCCACCGGCGCTTGCGCCGGGTGTGATTTGCGAGGCGTCAACCTGGAAGGGCGAGTCATCACGATCCAGACGCTCAGCCACACGAATCTGTCGGGTGCGAACCTCAGCCGGATCGAGCTCCGGGCGCAATCCATCAGCCACGTCGATTTCACGAACGCCAACCTGCACGGCGCCCGCATCTGGGCGAACAGCATCGGCGACAGCCAGTTCGTGGACACCGATCTGAGCGAGGCCTACCTGGGCACATCGAGCGGACACGGACAACGCTGGATCTTCACGCAGAACCGCTTCCTCTCGTCGAACCTACGGAAAGCGCGGATCGAGACGGACATCTGCTACCACTCCCATTTCGAGAACTCGGACCTCACGGGCTTCAGCATGATCTCCTACGAGGTCATCCGCTACTGCACCGTGACGAACGCCAAGGCCGACCAAAGCACCTGGGACGGCTTCTTCATCAACCAGGTCTTTTCGAAGACGAGCCTCGTCGGCGCGAGCTTCACCGAAGAAAAGCAGAGCAACGTCGATTTCCTCGGCTGCGACCTCCGGAACGCCGTCCTCGGCGACGTCGACGGACAGGCCCGCAACAACTACACGGACAGCAACCTGAGCGGCGCCAGGATCAAAGGGGTCGTTTGCGCGGAGGGATCCGTCGGCGCGTGCAATCCGGGCTCCTGAGTTCGCGGTTCATCTCCACGTGACTTCGCCTTCGAGCCGGCACACCGGAACGCCATACGCCGTTCCGTCGGGCTCCGCGCTCGGGAATTCGCAGTGGAGGTCCCTCGCGCCGGCCATGAGGACCATCTCCCCGCCCGCCGCGGCCATGATCGCGCCGAGCCAGCGCGCCAGGATCACGGGCACGCCGCGGACGGCGAGCGAAACCCGCCGCGGAGCGACGATCCGCGTCTGGAACTTGCCGAACGAATAATACATCGACGGGACACGCGGGGCCCATACCGCCACGCTCTCGGTCGAGACGGCCCGGAGCAGGACACTGTAAAACCCCTTGAGCCGCTCGCGCGCGTGCCACACGCCGAGCTCGCGCGCGTGCTCCTCGAAAGGCACGCCGCGGACGCGCGCCGCCGCGTCCTGGAGGTAGATGTTGGGCAGCGAGTCGTACCACGCCGACACCTCGAATCGCTGCTCGAAGAACTTCCCGAGCTCGGGCGTCGGCAGGCTTTGCCGGAGCGCGGCAAGTCCCCCCGGGACGCGCTTGTTCATGAAGTCGTGGTTTCCGCGAT
The DNA here is from genome assembly GCF_028369105.1 of Polyangium mundeleinium. NCBI lineage: Bacteria > Pseudomonadati > Myxococcota > Polyangiales > Polyangiaceae > Polyangium > Polyangium mundeleinium. The sequence continues at coordinate 6,854,594 of NZ_JAQNDO010000001.1, forward strand.
AGACATGGCCCTTCTGCCGGAACGGGCTCGCCCCGGGAGCAAAAGGGAGGTCGGGCGGGAGGTCGAACCGCGCGTCGGTGAGAAGCATCGGTGCCGGCCCTCATGCTACCGGGTCGGCGCGCAGCGGGGCAACAGCGACCGCTCGTGTTTGCGCCTCCGCCGTCGCGTCCGCAATCAGCCTATCGACGCGCCCGTCGTCGCGCCCATGCGGCGAGCGCGAGGACCACGAGCCCGCCGCCTGTCGCCTCGAAGCCGACGGGCGCAACGCGGCATCCGCATCCGGACGCGCCGCCGCTGTCGTCGCCGTCGTCGCTGCCGCCTGCGCCGCCGCTTCCGCCTGCGCCGCCGCTCCCCGCGCTCCCGCTCGTGCCCGCTCCCGCGCCACCTTCCCCCGAGCTCGGGGGTGTCCCGGCGCAGGGAGCCTCGAATCGCGCGGCCGAGAAGTCGGGGCACTTGTCGGCGCTCACGTTGATCGGAACGCCGAGGGTCCCGGTCGTGGGATAAATATGCTCGGTGCCATTGCCATCGACGATGTGAAAGAAATACCGATGGCACCCCGATTCGAGGGTCATCGCCTTCTCGTAGGTGCCATGCGCCTCCGCGCCGTACTTCAGCGCGAGGGGGTCGCAGACCGCTTCCCCTCCGTCGAGCGAGCGCACGACGCGAGCGACCTTCGGGGCCCCACCCCCAGGCAAGTAGTAGGTGATCCCGAACGTCGGGTTCGTCACGGGCGCTTCTTTGACCATGAACGAGCCGTCACGGCTGAGGTCATAAAAATGGGTCCCGTCGCCCGCCACGGGGTAGGTGCCTTGGACGCCGAACACGAGGTGGTGGACATGGCGGTTCGCGAGGACCGCGCCCGTGCCGAGCGCGGTGACGCCGGCGCTGTTGATCGACGCCCAATGCGCGTTGGAGATGATCCACGAGAGCATCGCGAGTTCGGGCTTCGAGTTGCCTTCTTCGCCGTTCTCCCCCGTGGCGCGGTCCGAGAAGTGCGAGAAGCGTTCGCCCTGGCTCGTGACGCCGCACGTCGTCACGGCGCCTTCGCAGTGCGTGTCCTCGTCCTGCCCGACGAGCACGCAGCAGCTCGAATGATCGGCGCAGAGCGGGCACGTGGTGGTGGCGATGTGGTTCGACTGGAAGTGCGCGGCGCGGGCGAGGTCGGCGACGAGCTCGAGCGGCGGTGTCGGGCTCGGGATGGGCCGGCCCGACGGTGTGGTCCCGTCGGGGCTCGGGAGGGCATCAAAAGGCGCCGGGGCGGCGCGAATGCGGTTCGTCCAGAACCCGAGGACCCGCTCGTCGTGGTTGGGCAGCTCTCCCACGGGTTCCCCGATGGCCTGCTCTACCGAATCGTAGGTCTCCGCCGGCGTGACCGCGCAGCTCGCGAGCAGCGCCACACCGGCGAGGGGTCCGCAAAGCGTGCGGACGACGTGGCTGGTATTCATGCCCGCAGCGTAAGCCGACTGCGTGGCGGGACGATCGCAAAAAGGGCGACCTGCCATGAAATCCACATCCGGCGCCCCGCGGGCGCGAGCCGCGTTCGCCTGGCTGATCCACAGGGACACGCGCTGGGCTTCGCCCTCGCATGCGCGTCCCTATACTGGGAGGGATGCCGCCCCGCTGGTCGCTCGACCCCGACCGCCTTTTTTCCGCGGAATCCTCGCAACGAGCGTCCGCCCGGGAGCTCTATGCCCTGGTGCGTGACTTGCCCATCGTGAGCCCGCACGGTCACGTGGATCCGGCGCTCCTCGCGGATCCTGACGCGCGCTTCGGCTCGCCCGCCGACCTGTTCGTCCTGCCGGACCATTACGTCTGCCGCATGCTGCACAGCCGCGGCGTGCCCATGGAAGACCTCGGCCTCCCGACCCGCGACGGGAGCCGCCACGAGCGTGGTCACCGTCGCGTCTGGCAGCGCTTCGCCGACCATTTTTACGTGTTCCGCGGAACGCCGAGCGGGCTCTGGCTCTCGGACGTGCTCCTTTCGGTGTTTGGTGTGACGGAGCGGCTCGACGGAAAAAACGCCCAGCGCATCTACGATCACCTCGCCGAGCGCCTCGAACAGCCGGCGTTTTCTCCGCGCGCGCTCTACGAGAGGTTCCAGATTCGCATTCTCTGCACCACGGACGGCGCCGCGGATTCGCTCGAACACCACCGCCGCCTCCAATCCGAGGGCCGCTTCGACGTGCGACCGACGTTCCGCCCCGACGCGGTCGTCCACCTCGGCACGCCCGGCTTCCGTGACAACATCGAGCAGCTCGGCGCGGCCGCCGGCCTCGAAATCACGACCTACGCCGATTACATCCGGGCCCTCGAAGAGCGCCGCGCCACGTTCAAGGCGCTCGGCGCCACCGCCACCGACCACGGCGCCGTCACGCCGCACGCCGAGCGGCTCGGCCCCGCCGAGGCCGAACGAATCTTTTCGCGCGCGCTTCGGGGCGAGGCGGACGAAAAAGACGCCGCCCGGTTCTCGGCCCACATGCTCATGGAAATGGCGCGCATGAGCATCGACGATGGCCTCGTCATGCAGCTCCACGCCGGCAGCCTGCGCGACCACCACAGCGCGCTCTTCACGCGCTTCGGGCCCGATCGCGGCGCCGACATCCCCGTCGCCACCGAATGGACACGAAACCTGCGGCCGCTGCTCGAAGCGTACGGCGACGATCCGCGCTTCCGGCTCCTGCTCTTCACGCTCGACGAGAGCACCTACGGCCGCGAGCTCGCCCCGCTCGCCGGGTATTATCCGGCCGTCCTCCTGGGCCCGCCCTGGTGGTTTTTCGATAGCCCGAATGGAATGGTCCGTTTCCTCGATCAGGTCACGGAGACGGCCGGCCTCTACAACACGGCGGGGTTCACCGACGACACGCGCGCGTTTTGCTCGATCCCGGCGCGGCACGACGTCTGGCGCCGGGTGAGCTGCAACTGGCTCGCGGGGCTCGTCGTGACGGGCAGGCTCGACGCGGAGGAGGCCGCGGAGCTCGCGACGGAATGCGCGGTGGGCCTGGCCGAGCGCGCCTATCGGCTCGGCGCGGAGGATCTTTCCCCATGAATCCTGCGGCGCTCTTCGACATTCGCGGCGAGGTGGCGGTCGTCACGGGCGGCAGCGGCGTGCTCGGCGCCACGTTTTGCCGCACGCTCGCCGCGGCGGGCGCGTTCGTGGCCGTGATGGGGCGGCGGCGCGAGCCCTGCGAGACCGTGGCGGCGTCGATCCGCGCGGAAGGCGGCGAGGCCCTCGTGGTGCCGTGTGACGTGCTCGACGCCGAGGCGCTCGAAGCGGCGGCGCGGCATATCGAGGCCACGCTCGGCCCGGTGACCATCCTCGTGAACGGGGCAGGGGGCAACCACCCGAAGGCGACGACGGGCCCGGATCGTAGCCTGTTCGAGCTGGATCCAGCGGGGTTCGGCGCGGTCTTCGATCTGAACGTGCAAGGCACCCTGAGGCCCTGCCAAACCTTCGGGCGTGGCATGGCCGCGCGGGGCCGGGGCAGCATCGTGAACATCACGTCCATGAGCGCCGAGCGGCCGCTCACGCGCGTGGCCGCGTACGGCGCGGCGAAGGCCGCCGTCGTCAACCTGACGCGCTGGCTCGCGGTCCACATGGCGCAGATGTACGGCCCCCACATTCGGGTCAATGCGCTCGCGCCCGGGTTCTTCTTGACAGAACAAAACCGGTTTTTGCTCACCGATCCCGCGACGAACACGTTCACGGAGCGGGGGAGGGCGATCGTCTCGCACACGCCGATGGGGCGGATGGGCGCGCCGGTGGATCTTTCGGGCGCGCTGCTTTTCCTGGTCAGCCCGGCGTCGGCCTTCGTGACGGGGGTGGTCTTGCCGGTGGACGGCGGGTTCTCCGCCCAAAGTGGGGTGTGAGATGCTGATCGGCCAGGGTTCTCCCGGAGAGCCCCTCACGGACGAGGCCGTCCACCGGATCCTCGACGAGGCGCTCGCCGCGCTGCCGCTCACGGGCAAGCGGCTCCTCGTCCTTCTTCCCGACGCGACCCGCACGGCGCCGATCCCGCTTCTTTTTCGGCTCCTCCACAGGCTGCTCGCAGGACGCGTCGCGCGCCTCGATTACCTGATCGCCCTCGGCACGCATCCGCCCATGGATGCGGCCGCCATCGAGCGGCTCGTCGGGAGAGACGCGCCGGGTCGCGACAGTGGGCGGACCTCGATCTTCAATCACGCGTGGGACGATCCGGGCGCGCTTTCGACCCTCGGCGTGATCGGCGAGGACGAGATGGCGCGCCTCACGGGCGGGCTGCTCGCGGTCGCGACCGAGGTGCGGATCAACCGCCGGATCTTCGAGTACGATCAGATCCTGATCTGCGGCCCGGTGTTCCCGCACGAGGTGGTGGGGTTTTCCGGGGGCGCGAAGTATCTGTTCCCGGGCATCGCGGGGCGCGAGATCATCGACACGACCCACTGGCTCGGGGCGCTCTCGACGAGCATGTCGACGATCGGCGTCAAGGACACGATGGTCCGGCGGGTCATCCACCACGCGGCCGAATTCGTGCCGGTGCCGGTGCTCTGCGCGGCCCTCGTGCTCCGCGGCGCGGCTCTCCACGGGCTTTACGTCGGTCCGCACGCGCAGGCGTGGAGCGCGGCGGCCGATCTCTCCCATGAGCTCAACATCGTCCACACGAAACGGCGTTACAAGCGCGTGCTCTCGCTCCCCTCGACGAAATACGCCGACCTCTGGACCGCGGCCAAGGCGATGTACAAGACGGAGCCCGTGGTGGAGGACGGCGGCGAGGTCGTCATTTACGCGCCGCACCTCGCGGAGGTCTCGTTCACGCACGGCGCGCGCATCGATCGGGTCGGCTACCACGTGCGGGATTATTTCCTCGCGCAATGGGACCACTTTCGCACGATCCCGCTCTCCATCCTCGCGCACAGCACCCACGTGAAAGGCGCGGGCAGCTACGACGCGCAGCAGGGAGAGCGGCCGCGGATTCAGGTGACGCTCGCGACGGGGATCCCGGAAGAGCGCTGCCGGCGGATCAACCTCGGGTTTGCCGATCCCAGACACATCGATCCGGCCGCGTGGGAGGGGCGGGAAGAGGAGGGGATCCTGCTCGTGCGAAACGCGGGCGAGGTGCTTTACCGGTTACGAGGCGCGTAGCTCGTGCTGGAGGTGCTCCAGCTCCTCGCCGCCCGCCATCCGCCGGACCAGCTCGTCGCGCGTGATGTCCGCCTTGGCAAAGGTTCCCTCGCAGCGGCCCCGGTTCAGGATCGTGAATCGATCCCCGACCATGTGCGCGTGGTGTGGGTTGTGGGTGATGAGAATCACGCCGCACCCGCGGGTGCGCGCCTCCATCACGTACCGCAGGACGATGCCCGCCTGCTTCACGCCGAGCGCGGACGTGGGTTCGTCGAGCACGAGCACGCGTGCGCCGAAATGAATCGCCCGCGCAATCGCGAGCGCCTGGCGTTGCCCACCCGAGAGCGCCGAGACCGGCACCGACAGGTCACGAAGCTCGATCCCCATTCGCTGGAGCTCGGCGCGCACCACCGCCTCGCCCTCGCGCAAATCGAGGCGCCGGAGGGGTCCCACCCCGCGCGTCGGCTCGGCGCCGAGGAAAAAATTGCGAACGACCGAGAGCATCGGGACCATGGCGAGGTCCTGGTAGACGGTGGCAATGCCCCGGGCGAGGGCGTCGCGCGGCGAGGAGAACCGGACGGGCTCGCCGTCCACGAGCAGGCGCCCCTCGTCCGGCGGATGGACGCCCGACAGGGTCTTGATGAGCGTCGATTTGCCGGCGCCGTTGTCGCCGAGGACGCACAGGATCTCGCTCGTATACACGCGCATCGAGACATCTTCGAGCGCAGTGATACGGCCGAATCGCTTGGTGATGTGCTCCGCTTCGAGGATCGGAGCCAAACCGTTCGTCTCTTGGCTCATCGCCGCGCCTCCGCCGCCCGCGTCTGGACGGAGCTGTTGAGGAGCACCGCCAGGATCAGCACCGCGCCGAGGAAAACCTTGTACCAGTCCGAATCCACGCCCGAAAACACGATGCCCTGTTGCACCATCCCAAAAAGGAGCGCGCCACAAGCCGCGCCGACGACGGAGCCACGCCCGCCCGTGAGCAGCGTGCCGCCGAGGACCGCGGCGAGAATGGCTTCGAGCTCCTTGCCCGTGCCGCGCAGAACGTCGGTGCCGCGGAATTGCACGGTTTGAAACGTGGCGACCAGGCACGCCGCGAGCGCCGTCGTCATGAAAAGAAGGATCTTTACGCGGTCGACCGGAATGCCCAGCCGGCGCGCGGCGTCCGGCGCGCCGCCGACGGCAAAGATCCAGTTCCCGGGGCGCGTGTGCACGAGGACCCACGTCGCGAGCGCGGTGAGGCCCACCCACCAGAGCAGCGTGATCGAAAAGGGCCCGATCTGCCCGGCGAAGAGCTTCTGCGCCGCGCCGAACCCGCCCGCGTCTTCGAGGCCGCCCACCTGGGTTCGTCCGGTGATGAGGCGCGTCGTGCCAATCGTGCCGCCGGCCAGGATGAAGAGCGTTCCCAGCGTGACGATGAACGAGGGCAATCGCGTGCGGGTGACGATCAGGCCATTGACGAGGCCCACGCAGGCCGAGAGCGCCGCGGCCGCCGCGATGCCCGCCCACAAGGGCCAGCCGAGCTCGGTCGTGCACAGCGCGACGGTCATGCCGCTCGCGGCGATGGTCGAGCCGATGGAGAGGTCGAACTCGCCCGCGATCATCAAAAGCGCGACAGGCACGGCCAGGAGCCCAAGCTCCGCGGCGATGGCGAGGTAACTCGCCGTCCCGGAGAGCGTCAAAAACCCGGAATCACCGGCCGTGACGGCGAAGAAGAGCCAGGCGGCCACCACGGCGGCCACCACGCCGAACTCGGGGCGGGAGAGCCATTTGCGCACGGACACGGCTACCGAATGCCTTTCTTGCTCGCGTCGATCACGGCCGCCGCGTTCTCCCGCGTGACGAACGAGGGCCCCGTGGGGATGGCCTCCGCCGCGGGGAGCACGCCGTGCTGGGCGTATTGCGTGAGCAGGACGATGGCGAGATACCCTTGCAGATATTGCTGCTGATCGATGGCGAACAGGATCTGCCCGTCCCGGACCGCCGCGAGGATCTCGGGCGAAAGATCAAAGGTCGCGAGTTTCGTCGTGCCGAGCCGGTTCGCCGACGGAAGCGCCGCGAGGGCCGCGCGCGCGGCGGCCGGGCCCAGCGTGAAGACGCCATCGACCTCGGGCCTCGTCGCGGCCAGGATCTTTTGCTGCATGTCCGTGGGGCTCGCGGCATTCACGGAGAGCACGCGGCCCTCGCCGCCGGCCTTCGTGAGCGCGTCGAGGAAGCCGCGGCAACGCTCGTCCTGGGACACGTTGCCGACCTCGTGGTTCACGCAGATCGCGTGGCGCACGCCGGCGCGCGCGAGGCGCTCGCCGCCGGCCTTCCCGGCGTCGTATTCGCTCTGGCCGATGTGCAGGAGCGCGCCCATCTTCCGCGCCTCCTCGCCGCCGGCGTTGATGGTGATGATCGGGATGCCCGCGTCGCGCGCGGCCTGGAGGGAGCGCGCGAGGGCGGCGGGATCGGGCATGGAGATGATGAGCCCGTCCGGCTTGCGGGCGACCTCGGCGTCGATGAGGCGGCTCATCGCGACCATGTCGAAGGCCTGGGGCGCCTGGTAGGTGACGGTGACACCCATGTCCTTCGCCGCCTGGTCGATGCCGTTTTTCACCACGGACCAGAATGGATCGGACGCCTGGCCGTGGGTGACGACCGCGATGCGCGGGCGCTCGCGGGAATCACGCGTGGTCGCGCTCGCGCGCTCGCCCCTGCCGCACGCGGCGGCGAAGAGGGCAAGGAGGCAGCCGAGGACCCTCCACAACGCCGAGCGGCGGACGGAGAACTCTCTGTTCATGTTCCCATTTCCTCGCGGAGACCCGGAGCCGCGACCTTTCGAGAATCCTAGCGCTGCCCGGCCCTTCGCGCTATTGCCCGAGACAATGCAGGCGATAGAGGACAGGAAACGAGCAGGCACCGCTGTGAAAAAGGAAACCTCGGAGTTCCGCGATTACCGCGCCGAGGCGAGGCCCAGCGTCAAGGAGCTTTATCGGCTGAACCACGAGAACCAGACGCTCTCGTTCGTGAAGGAGAAGGAGCGCCAATACCTGAGCCTGCATCGGCACCGGGCGGGGATGTGGGAGGTGCTCGAGCTGCTCGATCGGCTGGTCGACGACAGCGATCCGGACACGGAGCAATCCCAGATCGCGCACGCGCTCCAGTCCGCGGAGGCGGCGCGGCGCGACGGCCAGCCGCCGTGGTTCGTCCTGACGGCCCTCATCCACGACGCCGGAAAAATCCTTTGCCTGTGGGGCGAGCCGCAATGGGCTGTCGTGGGCGACACGTTCCCCTTGGGCTGCGCGTTCTCGGATCGGATCGTCTTCCCCGAGCTCTTCGCGAACAACCCGGACCTGCAAAACCCGCTCTACCAGACGCCGTGTGGCATCTACGAGGAGGGCGGGGGGCTCGCGCAGGTCCACATGTCGTGGGGGCACGACGAATACCTCTACCACGTGGTCAAGGACTACCTCCCGATGGAGGCCCAGTACATGGTCCGGTATCACTCGTTCTACGCGGCGCACCGCGAGGGGGCCTATGGGCACCTGATGAACGAGCAGGATCGGCGAATGATGGAGTGGGTGCGGCGGTTCAATCCGTACGATCTCTACTCGAAGGCCGACGCGCCGCCGGACGTCGCTCGGCTGCGTCCGTATTACCAGGACCTCATCGCGAAGTATTTTCCGGCCGAGCTCCGCTGGTAATCACGGATAAAGCCTCCGATACAGCTCGATCTGCCGCTCCTTCGCGGCCCGATAGACGTCGGCGAGCTCCGGCCGCGGCGCGAAGATCCGGGAAGCGGACGGGGCGAGGTCGGCGAGGGATCCCAGGCCGCGCGCCTCCAGCGCCAGCATCGCCGCGCCGCGCACCGTCGCCTCCTCGCCCATGAGATGAACGGGCGTTTGCATGGCGTCCGCGAACATCTGCGCCCAGGCAGGCGAGGCGGAGAGCGCGCCGCCGCCGGCGTGAAGGGCGCCCGTGCCGCCGAGCGCGTCGAGGATCTGCGCGAGGCGCAAGGTGATGGATTCGTACAAGGCCTGGACGATGTCGCGCGGAGTCGTGGACAGGCGCAAGCCGTGCAAGGTGGCCGTCGCGTCCGGTCGATAGCCGGGGCTGCGCTCGCCCGCGAACATGGGCAATACGGTGAGCCCATGCGCGAACGGCTCCCCGAACACGAGGGGCTCGCCGTCGATCCTCAGATTCGCGCACGCCCAGGCGTGGGCATTTCCCCCTTCGCTCGTGGCGCCTCCGAGGAGCTCGTGCGTCTCGTCGATGCCATAGGCCCAGAGCCCCTTCGGCACGGGGCACGGCGGAGCCTCCGCGACACGCATCTGCCGCAGGGCCGCGGTCGTCCCGACGGTCAGCGAGGTGCTCCGCGGCGCGATCGCCCCGCTGCCGAGATGCGCCGCCACGCCGTCGCCGAGGGCCAGGAAAAACGGCGCGTCGCGGAGCGCGGGCCAGCGCTCGGCATGCGCCGGCGCGAGGCCCCTTTCGGTGTGCCGCGATCCTGCGAGCGGCGGGAGTTTTTCCAGCGCGAGCCCGAGGATGCGCAGCCATTCGGGCGACCAGCGCCGGGATCCGCGGTCGAGCAGGCCACTCCAAGCCGCCACCGAAAGGCTGCACGGCACCTCCCGGCCGAACCAGGCGCGATAGAGGTACGTGCCGACATCGAGCCACATCGCAGGCGTGATCCGCCCGCTCCGCGCATACCAGCGCAGCCGCGCGGGGTGATACGCGGTATGCAGGGGGCAACCCGTCGCCTGGTACAAGGGGGCGACGTCGACCTCGCTCCGAAATGCCTCGACATCCGCAGCCGGGCGGGTGTCGGCATAGGTGAACACGGGGGTCACGGGCTGATTCGCGGCGTCCACGCCGAGCAGGTTCCCCACGAACGTCGCCAGCGCGACCGCGTCGATCGGCGGCGCGTTCGCCACGACCCGGTCGACGCACCCTTCGACGGCGCCCCGCAGCGCGCGCGCGAAAAACTCCGCGGTGCCGTCCGCGGCCACCGTGAAGGCATGGGATTCGGCCGATTCCGCGACGATACACGCGCTCCCATCACAAATGGCGGCGCGCACCGACGAGCTGCCGACATCGATCACGAGGACGTGCGCCATGGGGGTTTCCTACCGCGAATCACGCCGCTCGGCATCCCGGGCTCTTGCCTCGGGGGCGAGAGGCCTGGCAAGCTGGGGCATGGCGTTCGCGGACCTCGTGCCCTTGCGTCGGCGTTTTCTCGTCGCAGCGAGCGGGCTCCTCTTCATGCTCGGGTGCAAGGACATGGGGCCGGAGCAGCCGAACACCGCGTCGACCGGCATCGGGGCGGCCGCGGCGCCGCTTCGCCCCCCGCCGCCGTGGCTACCGCCCAATTACACCGAGATTCCCTGGTCCGAGGCGGTCGCGCTCATCCAGCGCCAGGCAGTCGATCGCGTGTTCGGGACCAAGACCCGCCGCGTGTACGTGGTCGAGCGGAACGGCGAAAAACGCTACACCACCGCGCCCAGGCTCGGCGACCTAGCCGAGCTGATGGCGCAGATCCCCCGGGAAGAGCGCAAGTTCCTTTACAAGGACGACATCGAGGAGATCTCCTGGGCGGAGGCCGAGTCGCTCATTCGAGCCAAAAGGGTGGAATCCGTCTCGCTCACCCATTTCAGCATGGTGTCGTTGTACATGAAGGGGGGAAGGTATCCCCTCGCCATCGCGCCCTCGGAGAAGGACCTGCGAAAGATCCTCGACGAGGTGGATCCTTCGGGAAACCTCCTCGGCACGATCGAGTAACCGGCTTATACGGAAAGCCCCCGCACGAGCGGGATCTCGCGGATGCGTTTGCCCGTCAAGGCGAACACCGCATTCGCCAGCGCCGGTCCGACCGGCGGCACGCCCGGCTCGCCCACGCCGCACGGGGGGCTGTCGCTCGGCACGAGGTCCACGTGGATCTTCCGCGGGACCTCGCCGATCCGCGCGATCCGCGCGTCCCGGAAGTTCGATTGCTGCGTCGCGCCGTCCTTCATGGTGATCCCGCCGAAGAGCGCATTGCTGATCCCCATGACCACCGAGCCCTGCATCTGCGCGTGGGCGCGCTCCTGGTTGACCACCAGGCCGGCGTCCATGCAGATCCAGGCCTCATCGACGCGGACCTTGTTCCGCTCGTCGGGCACGACGGCCAGGACCACCGCCGTGTACGAGACGAAGCTCCGGTGCGCGGCGAGACCGTACCCGCGGCCGTCCTTCTTCCGCCCGCTCCAGTTCGCGGACGCCGTGACCCGCTCGATCACGCGCCGCAGACGGCCCGCGTCGACCGGGTGTTTTTCGAGGCTCTCCCCGTAATTCGCGAGCTTCTCGACGCCGAGCGCCGCGAGGCCCATGATCCGCGGCGGGCCGATGATGTCGAGCCACACCTCCCGCGGATCCGCGCCGCGCGCGTGCGCGATTTCATCGATGAGCGAGCCGATCCCGAAGGCGTGGAAGATGTTGTACACCGACCGATACCAGCCAATCCGCACGTGCGGCTTGGCCTGGCACGCCTCGGCGCGGACGTTCGGCACGTCGATGGCCAGATCGAGCACGCCTTGCTGGAGGTCCGTGATGCCTGGTCTGTCGTTGTCGCTGAAGAGGGAGCTGATCGGCGGGAACGCGGTCCGGTGCCGCCACGCGATCACCTTGCCATTCGCGTCGAGACCCGCGCGAATCTGCTGGGCGTTCACCGTGTTGTAATAGTCGTGGTGGATGTCGTCCTCGCGCGTCCATTGCACGCGCACCGGGACGCCCGCCTCGCGCGCGAGGAACGCCGCTTCGGCGGAGAAGTCCGCCTTCGATTTCCGCCCGAACCCGCCGCCGAGCAGCGTCACATGCACGGTGACCACGTCCTCGCCGAGGCCGAGCGTCTTCGCCACCTGCGTCCGCGCCGCCTGCGGGTGCTGCGTCGGCGCCCAGACCTCGCAGCGCCCACCGGACACCCGCGCGAGGGCCGCGGGCGGCTCCATCGAGAGGTGCGCGAGGTGCGGGACCACGTAGTCCGCCTCCACGATCCGCGCCGCCTTGGCGAACGCGGCGTCGACGTCGCCGACGTTGCGGTACGTCGTCCCCGGCGCGTGCACGGAGGCGAGCAGGGTGTCCCGGTAGGCGACCGAGTCGTAGACCGCGTTGTCCCCGGGATCCCACGTGATGTCGAGCGCCGCGCGCCCACGCATCGCGGCCCACGTGTTCTCCGCGAGCACGGCGATCCCGCCCCAGGGCTGGAATCCATAAGGCCGCATCGCCGCGGGCATCTCGACGACGCGCTTGACGCCAGGGATCTGGAGGGCGCGCGTGGCGTCGTACCGGGCGACCTTTCCCCCGACCACGGGCGGCCGCGCAATCACCGCGATCAGCATGTCCGGCAGCTTCAGATCGGCCCCGAACACCGCCTGACCCGTCACGTAGGCCGGCCCGTCGAGGAGCGGCAAGGACGTGCTGTTCGCCCACCCGAGCTCACTCTTCGGCCGGAGTTTTACGTCCGCGCGCTTGGGCACGGGCAATTTCCCCGCCGCCTCCGCGAGCTCGCCGAAGCCGAGCGAACGTTTCGTCGGCGCGTGGACGACCATGTTCCCCCGCGCCTCGCACGTCTCGGGTTTCACCTTCCATTTCGCCGCCGCGGCCGCGACGAGCATCGTCCGCGCGGTGGCGGCGACGTACCGGAGGTCGTCGTAAAACTTCCGGATGCTGCTCGATCCGTCGGTATTCTGGTCGCCGTACTTCTTGTCGCCGTCGGCCTGGCGAATCACGACGCGCTTCATGTCCGCGCCGAGCTCGTCGGCGAAGAGCACCGGAATCGTGCTCCGCACGCCCTGGCCCATCTCGGAGCGATGACAAACGAGCGTCACCGTCCCGTCCGGCGCGACGTGGACGAACGGGTTCGGATGAAGCCCCGGGCCGTCTTCGGGTGCCGCCGCCCGCGGGCCGGGTCCGGCGCGGCCGCTCGGCTCGTCGGCGAGGGCAGGCAGGCCAATCGCGAGACCGGCCAACGAGAGGTTCAGCCCGACGAGGAACGATCGCCGGGTCACGCGCATGGCATCCTGGCTCATTGCTCGCCCTCCGGCATCCCAGAGACCTTGCGGATCGCCGCGCGAATCCGCGAATACGTGCCGCATCGGCAGAGGTTGCCCGCCATCGATTGCTCGATCTCGTCGTCGGACGGCTTGGGCTTCGCCTTGAGCAAGGCCGCCGCGGTCATGATCTGCCCGGCCTGGCAATACCCGCATTGCGGCACGCCGAGCTCGACCCACGCGCGCTGGAGCGGATGGCTCCCGTCCGGCGAGAGGCCTTCGATCGTGGTGACGGAATGCCCGTCGGCGCGACGAACCGGGGTCACGCACGCGCGCACGACCTGCCCGTCGAGGTGCACGGTGCACGCGCCGCAGAGCGCCTCGCCGCACCCGTACTTCGTCCCGGTCAAGCCGAGGACGTCGCGGATGGCCCAGAGCAGGGGCATTTCGGGGTCGACATCGAGCGTCTTTTCGACGCCGTTCACGCGGATACGCACGCTCATGGTTTCGCCCCTTCCGCGGGGCACTCCGCCCCGGACTCCGCCCAGGCCGCGACGATCGCGCCGAACTGCTCTTGCGTCCCCGGGACCGGCTCGCGATCCGCCCCCGGATGCCATCCCCAGCCGACGAGCGCGTCGTGGGCATTGTGCTCGACGATCGCAGCGAGGGACTTGCCGCCGTTTCGCTTGGGATCCTTGATCTGCTCGCAGATCTCGCGCGGCGACTTGCCGACCCACGCCATCCCGAGCGGCGCGAGCGCCCAGTGGGGCGCGCCGGGGACGCGGGTGAGCGCCTGGTTTTTGTCCTGGTGGCAGCTCGTGCATTCCATGCCGACCACGCCGTGGTTGTCGGGCCCGCGCACGGCCGGCGGGTCGTGGAGCTGCATGTTCATGCCCTGGTGGGGGATGTCGCCGTTCGGATGGCAGTTCACGCAGCGCGGGTGCGTGAACACACGGCTCGCTTCGAGGAAGAGGGCCTGCGAGCGGGCGCGCTTGTCCTCGATGCCCGCGAAGTCGGGAGGCGCGCGGAGCTCGCCAGGCGCGACCTTCCGAAGGGCTGTGGGGCCTTTCGGCGTGTCCACGGTCGGACCTCCGCATCCGGCGAACACGAAGGCCACCGCAAAAGGCAGGAGCCGCTGGTGCATGCGCGTGCATAGCGCAGAAGCGGGCGGCCGGCCATCGGCCATTCCCGCAGCGGCCCTCGTGCTTTCGCGTCGGGAAAAACCCGAGCGCACCAGGGTCAGAAGGTGGTGTGTCCGCGGCGCGCGGCGGCGAGGCGTCCTCGCATCTCGTCGAGCGCGTCGTCGAGGTGCGCGCGAAAGGGGGTGCGCTCGCCGGACCAGTCGATGCCGTGGTCGGTGCCCACACCGACGAGGCCGGTTCCTCGGAAGAAGCCGGGCCAGTCGTAGAACGACGAGAAGTCGAAGATACGCACCTCGTGGTCGAAGTCGCCTTCGTCGACCTGGGGTCCTTCGTCGATCTCGCCGCCGACCCAGATGTCGACGCCGTCCATGAAATTCTCCCACGACCGATCGAGGACCACGTCGAGAGGCGGCAGGAGGAGCACGCCGTCCTCCTTCGCATTCTCGATCGTGTCGAAGAGCGCGTACTCCCACGGCACCACGCCCCGCAGGAACTTGTCCTCGCGACCGACGTAGCGCGGGCTCTTCGCCGCCATCCACCGGATCTGCACGGCGCCCACCTCCGCGTAGAAGGCGCGCACGTCGTCGGGCACGGGGCCGCCGAACCAGGCCTCGAGGCGCGCGAGCGTTTCGGCCGACGCGGGCGGCCCGAGCTCGGCGCCGAGCACGACGACCTCGGGCGCGCGGCGGAGCTCATCGATCAGGGTCGCAAAAGGGTCTCGCATGGTCTTCTCCCCATATCAGGCCGAGGCGACCTCCTCCAAGGTCCATCGTGTCGAAGCGTTCATGCACGCGATGCATCGAGGTGCATGAAATCATATCACTTCCTTCATCGGGAAGGTTCAGCGCAAAGTCCTCCCATGTCGGAGGGCGCGGGACATCGCGACCATCGCGCTCGGTCTTGAATCACTCGCCAAGAGAATCCACATGCTGACCAAGTTCAAAAAAGAAGATGCCCTCCGGAATCAGGAGCGCAAGAGCCCCCCAAGGCACATGGCCGTCATCGCCCTCGCGCTTGGTGCTGCGACGTTTGCCAGTGGCTGCTTCGTGAGCCATGTGGACCGGGTGGGGCCCGAGTGGGACGTTCATGCGGACGAGAAAACGCTCGCCGTCGACGCCTCCCCCCAAGGCAACGATGACCTCGCGCCGCTGAGCGACGAATTCGAGGACGCTTCCACGCTGCAGCAGTGGGCAAAGCTGAGCGACGTGGAGGGATGGCCGGATGAGATCAAGAAGCTGGACGTGAGCACGGCGAACCCAGGAAATCTCACCTTGGAACCCTATGCGAGCTTCTGGTTCGGCGATTTTCACGCGCCGTTCCTCTTCAAGAAGGTGACGGGTGATTTCATCGTCACGACGCGCGTGCTGGTCACGGGCGCGACCGCAGACGTACCCGCGCGGGGGTATTCACTTGCGGGTCTGCTCGCTCGCGCGCCGCACGACGAAGGGCGCAAGAATTGGAAGGAAGGCACGGAGAACTGGATCTTCATCACCGCCGGGACCGGCGACGGTGACGGCGTCCCTCAGTTCGAGACGAAGAATACCAAAGACAGCTCGAGTCGGCTCGAGCTCAGCCCGCGAACCCCCGGCTGGGTGGAGCTTCGTATTGCGCGCGTCGGCACGCGCATCACGCTTCTTCGTCGTGCGGAGAAGGAAGACTGGCGCGTCATGCGCCGGGAGGAGCGTCCCGAGCTGCCGCAAACGCTTCAGGTGGGGCTCATCGCGTACACGGACTACGACTCGCTGAAGTGGGACCTGATCTTCAATCGTGTCGAGAGGTATCACCACCGCGTCATCACCGACGGAGTGCCGGACCTCATCAGTCGCTTCGACTACGTTCGCTTTCAGAGGCCACCGGTATCCAAGCGGTGATCGAGGAGGGCGATGCGGTCCTAGCTTCCGCGTGCCACCCAAGATCCCGGTTGCACACGGGAGGTCCGCTTTGGGGCCTCCCCAAACCTCCTGCAGGCCCCCCACGCTTCCCTTTGGGGCCTCCCCAAAGACCACCCCGACCGCCGGGACCTGGCTTTGGGGCCTCCCCATGACGCATCCCGAGCGCCCGGCTCTCGCTTGGGGGCCTCCCCATGGCACATCCCGAGCGCTCGGACCTCGCGTTGGGGCCTCCCCATGGCACATCCCGGCCGCCCGGACCTCGCTTGGGGGCCCTCCCGCTTCATTTTGGAGCACCTAGCGCTCCATTTTGGAGCGTTCCCGAGCGAGCTTGGAGGATCGGCGCGTCGTGCGGCGAAGGCGCGCGAGGAGGAGGGAGGCCGCAGCGCCCAAGGGCAAAAGCGGCTTCGTTTCGCCCGGAGTCACCCGACAACCACATCCCTCTCCGTCGTTGACCGGAGGAGCGCCCGCCCCGCCAGGACCACCGGCGCCGCCGGCCCCGCCTGCGCCTGCGCCTCCGCTTCCGCTTCCGCCTGCGCCTCCGCCTCCGCTTCCGCTCCCGCCTGCGCCTCCGCTTCCGCCTGCGCCTCCGCTCCCGCTTCCGCCTGCGCCGTCCGGCTCCACGAATCGCCCGAAGACGCGGTTCGCACCAAACGGCTCTCCCGGGACGAACCGCGCGTACACCACGAGGGCTTTGTTCGCGTTTTCCGCCGCGATCACGGGCGCGCCCTCGACCCAGGTGGGTTCGGCCGAGAGCGGGACGATCGGGGTCACCGTGCCGTCCGCTTCGATCGTCCTCGCCACGAGGTCGACCGCGGCCGGATTCGTGGGCGCCGTGAGAACCCGGAACGCGACGAGCGCGCGCGGCCCCACCGCAACGAGGGACGGGCACGTGCCCTGGACGTTGCCGTGGGAAAACGCGACGTCATTGCAATGGCCGCGCGGCAGATCATCGCCGACCCGCAGCCCCGGGCTATCGAGGACCATTCCGTCGGACGTCACGCGCGCGGCGCGGAGGCTCCCCCGCCGCTCCGCCACGGCTTCCTGCCACGCGAGGACGTGGTGCGTTCCCGTGAACACCACGTCGGGCGACTCGAGCGGCGTGCCAGGCACGGCGGGCGCGACGAGAAAGCCGCCCGGATCGAGCGGCTCGCCTGCGGGCGTCAGGCGACCGGCGCGGATGCCGGTGCTGGAGGACCAGGTCACGAGGAAATTCGTCCCGTCGAACGAGAGCGCAGGTGTCGTGCCGAGCCATTCGGCCGGCGCGGCGGACAGGTCGATCACCGGGGAGACGACGCCGTCCTGGCCCACACGGAACGCGTGGAGCTTCTGGGCGCTCGCGCCCACGAACATCAGGCCCGCGCCGTCCGAGGCCACGTCGTTGAAATCCGGGAGCACGATCGGCGTGGTGTCGAGGACTTCGCCGCCCGGGCTCAAACGCGCCGCCCGGGCCGCGAGGGGGGCGTCGTACGGAGGGAAGGCCGACTCGGCCCGCCACACGGCGAGCGTGTTCTGGCCATCGAAGTACGCGCGGGGCTCCATCTGGATCCACGGGCCGGCGGACACGGCGATGTTCTTCGGGTCGAGCAGGGTCCCGTCCGGAGACAATCGCGCGGCGTAGATGTCGTACCATCGGACGCCCTGCTCGAAGTTGCGGTCGTCGGTCCACACGACGACGTGGTTCGTCCCGTCGAAGGCCACCGCCGGCTGGAATTGTTGATGGGCGCTCTGCGAAACGACGATACGTGGTTCGTCGAGCGCGGCCCCGGAGGTATCGAGGCGTGTGCCGACGATGTCACCGCTGACGATCTCCGTGTAAAAATGGCTCCGCTGTGTCCAGACGGCGAGCGCACCCGCGCCAGCGCTGGCCAGGGCGATCTCGTCGACGTTCTGGCTGAGCAGGACGCCGGCCGGGGGATCGAGCGGGACCCCGGCCGGAGAGAGGCGCCCGGTGCGGAGCACGCCAGCCAGGGCCCCGTGGTAATCGCCCCACGCGAAGAGCGTGTTCACCCCGTCCTGCGCGGCGACGAGGTTCGCGGGAAGGCTCGTGCTGTCACTCGAAACCAGAAGGGGGCTCGGGTCGAGCACGGCGCCCGAGGGCGAGAGCCGCAAAGCGTGTACGTCGTTGCCCATGGCCCAGCCGAGCACGTAATGCGCGCCGTCGTGGAGGAGCGCGGCGTCCCTCGCGTCCGGGCCGGGGACGAGGACCACGGGCGTGGGATCGAGCGGGGCGCCGGACGCGGAGAAACGGCGCGCGCGGAGCCCGCCGTGCCGAAAGACCACGAGGTACTCCGTGCCGTCCGTGGCCACGACGGGGCGCGCGGGGTCGGAGGCGCCCTCGGTGGGCGCGACGAGGAAACCTCCAGGATCGAGCACGGTGCCATCGGCGGCGACACGCGCGGCGCGGACCTCGCAGTTCGAATAGGGGCAGGTCTTGTCCCATACGACGAAAAAGCCATCGCCGTTGGAGACGACCTTGGTCTGGACATGGTGATCCGCGGCCACGAGGATCCCGCCGGGATCGAGGACCGTGCCGGCCGGGTCGACGCGCATCACGCGCACGCTCGCAGGAGCAGGTCCAGCAGGCTCCACCGTGTTGCCCGTATAGGCGAGGAGGAAGTTCGTTCCGTCGTAGGCAATCGAGGGCGCACGGCCGTCGGCGAGGTGGAGGCCGTAGGGATCGACGAGGGTGCCGTCGAGCGTCATGCGCGTGCCGAAGATACGGTCCCGACCATTGCGCTGGTCCTGCCAGACCACGAAGTACGCGCCGTCGCCGAGGGCCACCGCGGGGCGCCATTGGAGCTCGGCCGCGAAGCCGGGGAGGGGATCGCCGAGGCCGATCTCGGGGCCAACGACGGTTTCGAGGGCCGCACGGGCGAAGCCGAGCGCGGGAGACGCCGGCGCGTGTTCACCACAGCCGACAAGGAGAAGGGAGAGCAGGGACGACGCGAGGAGGCAGGGCAGGGGACGACGCATGTGGCTCTCTCGCCAGCGTACCGTGGGTTTCGTTGGGGGAGCCACGGGCGCGCGAGACGATTTTTTGCCCAATGGTGTGCTCGGGGCTCCTCGCTCTCGGGTTGCCGTCGTCGAGGGCGGACGCCACCGCGGCCCTGGGAGCCCCTGGCGTCGCGGCCCGTCCTCGGGTATTGCGATCCGCATGCTCAACAAACTGGTCGGCGTCGTGAACCGCGCGGTGTACGGCAAGGCCCCCGAAGGCGGGCCCACCTCCATGCAGGAGCTCTCGCTCCAAAGGCTCGACGGGGCGCCGCTCCCGCTCGAAGAGGTGGCGGGCAAGGTCGTGCTCTTCGTCAATGTCGCCAGCCGCTGCGGCCTCACGCCGCAGTACGAGGGGCTGGTGAAGCTGCACGAGCGTTACCACGATCGCGGGTTTCTCGTGGTGGGCGCGCCTTGCAACCAGTTCCTCGGGCAGGAGCCGGGCTCGGCCACGGAGATCGCGCAGTTCTGCTCCGCGACCTACGGCGTCGACTTTCCGCTCCTCGCCAAACAGGACGTGAACGGCGCGGAGCGCAGCCCGCTCTACCAGTGGCTCATCGGCAGCAAGGCGGGCGGCGGCTCGGACGTCTCCTGGAACTTCGAAAAGTTCCTCGTCGGCCGCGACGGCGCGGTCCTCGCGCGTTTCTCGCCGCGGGTAACGCCCGAGTCGCCCGAGGTCGTGCAGGCCATCGAAGCCGCGCTCTGATCCTCCAGACGGTGCGTTGACGCAGCCCCCCCGCGCCCGCCCGCTCGTTCGCCCATGTTAAGCAACTGTTAGCGACGCACTCCGCCCGCGGCGCGGGTGGTAGTCTGCTCGGATGATGCCCGTGGAGAGGACCTCGACCTCGATCGTGTTCATCGAGGACGACGAGAAGCTCGCGCGCCTCACGGCGAGATACCTGGAATCCCACAACGTCCGCGTCACCCTCGCGACCGACGCGCGCGACGGGATCGCCGCCGTCCTGCGCGAGCACCCCGACGTCGTCCTGCTCGACCTCATGTTGCCCGAGATCGACGGCTTCGAGGTTTGCCAGCGGCTGCGCGCCCGCGTGCACACGCCGATCATCATGGTCACCGCGCGCGGTGAAGAAGCCGACCGCGTCATGGGCCTCGAAGGCGGCGCGGACGACTACCTCCCCAAACCCTTTTCCGCACGCGAGCTGCTCGCGCGCATCCGGGCGCACGCGCGCCGCGCCCGCGGCCTCGCAGGCCCGCCGGCCGAGCGTCAGATCGTCGCCGGCTCCCTCACGATCGACCCCTGCGCGCGCAGGGCGGTCTTCGACGGGGCGGATCTCGCGCTCACGACCTACGAGTTCGATCTCTTGCATGCCCTCGCCGAGCGGGCCGGGCGTGTCCTCACGCGCGAGCAGCTCGTGGATCTCGTGCGGGGCAGCGCGGACGAGGCCTTTGATCGTTCGATCGACGTGCACGTCTCGCACCTCCGGAAGAAGCTCGGCGACGACCCGAAAAACCCGCGGATCATCAAGACCGTGCGCGGCATCGGGTATGTGTTCGCGGTCGATCGGATGTGAGCCATGGCCCTCCGGAACGTCCTGCGCGCACGCCTGGCCCTCCGCATTTACCTCGTGGGCCTCGCGCAGTTCGCGGTGGTCGCGGCCGGATTCATCACGCTCCTCGAAATCAACCGGCCCAAGGGGTTCCCCCACGAGCACGAGGTGCGCTTTCTTCACGAGATGATCGCGCGGGAGATCGACAACCCGCGCGAGCTCCAGCGGGTGCTCGATGTCACGCAGAACGAGCTCCACTCCACGGTCACCGTGGTCGATCCGGACGGCGCCGTGTTCGCGACCAACGCGCCCGGCGCGCCGCGTTGCGCGCCGCTACGACTGAAGAAATTCCTCGAGGATAGGCCACCGCCACCGCCTTGCCACGCGAGGCCCGTGCGGTTTCCCGATGGCCGCGAGGGGCGCATCGAGCAATTCGCCCCGCATCGGCCGCCAGGGCCACCCATCACCGGGCCCCGCTTGATCACGATGGTCCTCGTGGTCGTGGGGATCTCGTCGTGGCTGCTCGCGCGTACACTCACGCGGCCGCTGCGTCGCCTCTCGACGGCCGCGCGCGCGTTCGGCGGCGGCGATTTGAAGGCCCGCGCCGCCCTGCCGAACCGCGACGAGCTCGGCGACGTGTCGCGCGCATTCGACGAGATGGCCGAGCGCGTGACCGAGCTTTTGCGGGCCGAGCGGGAGCTGCTCGCGAACGTCTCGCATGAGCTGCGCACGCCGCTCTCGCGGATTCGAATGGCCCTCGCGCTCGTCGCCGAGGCGGAGGGCGACGTCGCCGTCGCGCAGGAGATGCTCGGCGAGATTGGCGGGGATCTCGACGAGCTCGAGCGGCTCATCTCCGATGTGCTCACGGCCGCGCGGCTCGATTTCGAGGACGTGGCGTCGCACGCCGGCATTCCGCCGCTCCGCCGCGAGCGCGTGGACGTGCACGACTTGCTCACGCACGCGGCGTCGCGGTTTCGCGCGGCACACCCGCAGCGGACGTTGCGGGTCGACGTGCCGGCGGATTTGCCCTCGGTCGACGCGGATCCCGTGCTCCTGCGGCGGGTCTTCGACAACCTGCTCGAGAACGCCCACAAGTACACGGAGGAGCCGGCGGAGGCGGTCGAGCTCGTCGCGCGTGGGGGCGAGGACATCACGGTCGAGGTCGTCGACAAGGGCGTCGGGATCTCGGCGGAGGATCTGTCGCGCGTGTTTCGGCCGTTTTTCCGGGTCGACAGGAGCCGCACCCGCGCGACCGGGGGCCTCGGCTTGGGGCTGCCGCTCGCGAAGCGGATCATCGACGCGCACGGCGGCAAGATCGAGCTCGTGAGCACGCCGAACGAGGGGACCCGCGCACGTGTGCGTCTCCCGATCGCACATCTTTCGGCAGCTTAACACGCCGTTAACAGGAACCTCGTATCCTCGCGGGCATGCGATACCGTCTCGCCTCGATCCTCCTGTTTTCATCGGCCTTCACGGGGTGCACCGCCGAGGATCCCGTGGAGGCGGTCTTCGACCCTGCCAAACTTCACAAGGTCGAGATCACCGTCGCTTCCACGTATCTCGGCACGCTCGCGAACGATCTCGACGAGCGCGTGCCTTGCGACATCGTCTACGACGGCGAGCTCGTCGCGGGATCCGGCATCCGGCAAAAGGGCAATACGCTCGTGGATCTCGACGACAAACCGAGCTTCTCCATCAAGTTCGACGAGTTCGACGACCAGGCCAAGCTCTACGGGCTCAACAAGCTCATCCTGAACAGCTCGAAGCAGGATCCCAGCTTTCTGCGCAGCCGGCTCGGCTCCGACGTGCACCTGCGCGCCGGTCTCCCCGCGGCGCGCGTCGCGCACGCCCAGGTGACGCTGAACGGCGTCGACAAGGGGATTTACGTGGTGGTCGAGGCCGTCGACAAGGACTTTCTCCGGAGCCACTTCGGCGAAGAGTTCGCCGAGGGCAACCTGTACGAAGGCCCGTGTTGCGGCGATTTCGTGGACGACATCGAGCACATGGAGCTCGAGGACGAGAAGAAGGACGGTAGGTCCCGGGACGATCTCCGCGCGCTCGCGCAGGTCATCCAGGACACGCCCGACGCCGAGTTCGCCACGGCGCTCGAAGAGCACCTCGATCTCGGGCAGTTCATGAAGATCTACGCCCTCGAAGCGCTGCTCGGCCACTGGGACGGCTTCGCGTTCCGAGCGAACAACCATTACATCTACAACAACCCCGCCACCGGGCGCTTCGTGTTCATGCCGCACGGGATGGATCGGATCCTGGACGATCCTTCGTTTGACCCCGAGACGACGCCCGTGACCAAGCTGCCGCTGCGGATCCGCGCGCTCACGGCGCTCGACATGGAGTTCCAGACGCAGCGCACCGAGCTCGCCCGGAACGCGTGGAACGAGACATCCATGCAGGCGGTGATCAACCAGGCAGCCGCGGTGCTCCACACGGCGGCCGCGGGCGAGCAGACGAGCAAGGACCTCGCCGATTTCGACGAGGGCGTCACCGAGCTCCGCAACATCGTGACCGTACGCAGCGACAAGATCGCCCCCACGAACTGAACGCGAGGCGCGCCGTGGACAACGTCATCGAGCGGTACGAATACAAATACCTGGTGCCGGAAGGGCTCGTGCCCGGCATCCGCGCCACGGCGCGCGCGACCTCCAAGATCGACAAATACGCCGGGCCCGACGGGACCTACCGCATCCGCTCGCTGTACTTCGATACGGACCGCTACGACCTTTTCTGGGCGAACGAGCGGGAGCAAGCCGATCGATTCAAGCTCCGGGCGCGCTGTTATCCCGCGAGCACGGAGAGCCCCGTGTTTCTGGAGGTCAAGCGGCGCGTGCTCGACGTCATCGTCAAGACACGCGCCGCCATCCCCGCAGCCGCATGGCGAGACGTCCTCGCCGGCAAGGAGTCCGCGCTCGCCGCGCTCTCCCCCGGCGCACGCTCAGGCGCCATGCGGTTTCTCGCGCCGTATCACCGGCACCACATCCGCCCGGTGCTGCTCGTCGAATACGAGCGCGAGGCCTACATCAGCGAGATCGACACCTACGCGCGGCTCACATTCGACCGCAAGATCGCCGTGCAGCAGCAGGAATCGATCGATCTCGAAGCCGTCCCGGGGCGGTGGCGCCCCATCGATCACCGTGCACAGACGCGGACCCAGGAGCCAGTATGCGTGCTCGAGCTCAAATTCGAGCGGCGCCCCCCGCGCTGGATGGTCGCCCTCGTCCAGCGCCTCGACCTGATCCGATTTTCCTTCTCAAAGTATTGTTACGGCGTGACCGCAGAGCTGACGCTCCCGGAAGCACGGATTCCCGGCTGAGGATGGAGGCGCCGCGCTGGGGCGTTGCCCCAGGCCCCAGCAGGGGCTGTCCGCCCCTGCACCCGGACCAGCCAGGGGCTGGACCCAAGTTCGATGAACTGCGCTCCGCGCAGTTCATCGAACAGGCCCGGTGAAGACCGGCAGCAACCCTGCCAACCGAGCCAGCCGCGCTGCGGGGTCGGCTGGCAACCCGGGTTCTTCGTCGGCCTGTTTGAAAAACTGCGCGGAGCGCAGTTCTTCCACCTTCGGTCCAGGCCGTGCCTGGTCCGGGTCGAGGGGCGGATAGCCCCCGCGGGGCCCGGGGCAGAGCCCCGGCGCGACGCCCCCCGAAGCCCCCACGCTCAGGTCACGGCGCGCTGCGGGAGACGCCCGCTGGGAGGCGGCCGCCGACGGCGCGGCGGAGCTCGGAGACGGCTGTGCGATAGCGGCGTATGAGGGCGAGGAGGCGGAGTTCGACTTTGACGCGTTGTGCGTCGACGGAGAGGGCTTCGATCACGTCGACGTTGCGACCTTCGAGGGCTCGTTTGGATGCGGATCCTGCTTGCGCGGCGGCGGGGAGTGCGCGGGATCGGAATGCGGTGACGAGCTCGCTCGAGACTTCGGCTTCGCGCAGGCGGGCGCGTACTTCGCGGGCGACTTGCTCGACTTCGGCGGCGAGTGCGCGCTGTGACGAGTTCTTCGCTGCGCCTGCGGCGGCTGTGCCTGCGCGGTTTGTGTCGAAGATGGGCAGCTCCACGCCGGCTGCGAATGTCCAGGCGAGGCCTGTCAGCGTGCCTGGCGTGGGGAGCGTGCCCGGCGTGAATTGGTACCCGAGCTCGACGAACGAGAACCACGGAAAACGGCGTGCGCGCTCGGCGTATGCGCGTGCGTCGGCCGCGTCGATCCGCGCGGCTGCGATGGCGACCTCGGGCCTGCGCCGGAGTGCCTCTTCGATGAGCGCCTGCTCCGAAGGCAGCGCTGGGGGCGGCCATGCGAGTGGCGGCTCGCCGACGACCTCCACGGATGCCCCGGGTTCGAGCCCGATGCGATCGAGCAATTCGCCGAGCACCTCGCGCCGGTGCGCCTGTTGCTCGGCCAGATCGGATTCGGCCTCCACGGCCGCGAGTTCGGCCATCGTCTCGTCGATCGACGTCGCTTCCGCTGCGGCGACGCGGGTCTTCATTTGTGACGCGAGGGCCCTTCGCGCCTCGGCGACGGCTTGGGCCGCGGCGATTTCGGCGTCGATCAAGGCGACGTCGTCGAAGAGCCAGCGGACGTCGGCTTCGATCGTGATCGCCTCGGCGCGCGCCTCCGCCTGCGCCTCCGCTTGCTCTGCGCGCGCCTCCGCGACCTCTGCGTCCACCTCGCCCGGCCGGTCTGGCGAGAAACGGAGCGCGGTGCGGATCCGCGGCTCGCCCTCGACGAATTGATCGAGGCGCATTTGGGTGATACGAAGCTCCGGGTTTGTGTGCCGATTCGCTGCGGCGACCTCCGCTTCGGCCGTGGTCGCGGAGGCTTCGAGCGCGGCGAGCTGCGCGCTGTTTTTCTTCGCCAGGGCGACCGCGTCTTCCACGGTGAGCACGCGCGGCGCCGCATCGGACGTGCTCGCCGCGCGCGCCGCCGCGCCTCGGCGGACGGATTCGTCGCGCCGCACGGTGAGCGCTCCTCGGGGCCCGAGGCTCTCGCGATACATGGCAATCGCGCGCTCGGAGCCCGAGAGTTGCAGCGAAGGGGAGCAACCTGCGAGAGCCGGGAGCAGCGCTGCGGGGAGCAGGGCTGCGTACCTTTTCAGCGCGCCCACGGCACCTCCTCGAACGACGGGACGCCACTGCCCGTGTCGAAGACGACCATGAGCTTGCCCGCGGAGAGCGACGGCGCGACGCCCTCCGGCTTGAGCCCCGGAAACCGCTTCACGAGGAGCGGCGTGAGCGCTCCGGGGGCCGGGGATTCGACGCGCCAGAGCGCGCCCGCGTCGCCGTCCGCCGTCGAAGGCGTGGACGTGATCACGAGGCTGCCGTCGGGCAAAAACAACAGATCGGAAATGCCGCCTGGCGTGGGTTTGCCCGCGAGCTCCACGTCGACAGGGACGCGCGCCCATAACGAGGCGCCGGCGCTCGCGAGGGGCTTCGACGCGAAGAGCGCGCTCGGCGTCGTGACCTGCCAGATCATGGCATGGCCTTGCGCATCGAGAGGAGCTTTGAGGCCAAAATAAAGGGCGCCTTTCTGGTAGGCGAGCCCCTCGATGTCGAGCGCGCGTGTGCCCTTCGGGAGCCCGAGCGCCGCGGCCTGCGCGGGGTCCGCGTCGAGCAGCTCCGCGAGATGGGCCTCTCCGTCGACGCGGAAGCCTCGCCCGTCCTTCCGAAGGCGCAAGAGCGCCGTCCGCGCGGGCTTGCGTTTTCCTCGCTTGCTGTAGCTCTGCGACGACAGGAGGTAGATCTCGCCCGCATCCCCGGCGGCAATGGCCTCGACGTCCGAGATCTCGTCAATGCCGTCCACCTGCAAAGGCTCCGGCTCGATCACGCCGTCCTTGGACATGCCAAAAACCCAGGGCGCGCCCTCCGTGTCCTGCTGGCCCGTATCGTCGCTGACGACGAGATAACGCCCTTCGGCCTCCCGCGCGAGGATCCCGGACGGCTCGAATCGCGTCCGCTTCGAGAGCGCGTCCGGGAGCTTCATCGGGAGCACGCTCGCCGGCAGGTTGTTTGCCGTCGCCGCCGGAGGCGCCGGGCTTGCCAGCGGCGCCGAGGCCGGCTCGAAGACGACATCAAAGGCTTGCCCCGCGATCACGTCGAGGGGGGCGTCGAGCTCGACCGTGATTTCGCGGCCCCACATGGGAATTTTGGGCGAAACCCAGCAACGCGCGGGCAACTCCGCCACGAGCGGGCCGAGCGCGACGGTTTTTCCTCGCAGCGCGCCGCCCTGCTGCCCTCGAATCCACAGTTTCGCGCCGTCCCCCTCGCGCACGCCGAGGGACACACGCTCCGGGACGCACGTGACCACACGCGCGCCCCCGCGCACGATGCTGAGCACCGGATCCCCGGCCACGGCGACCTCGCCGGGCTGCTTCCAGATCGTCGCCACGCGCCCGCGCCGCGTCGCGCGGAGCACGTACCCCGCGCGCCTTTGCTTCAAGAGCTCGATGCTCCGCTCGGCAAAACGCACGTCCGCGGCGAGTTTGTCCGCGGTCGCCGAGCCTTCTTGTTTTGCTGCCTTGCGCCGCGCCTCGGCCGTCTGGATCTGCTTCGCCAGGAGCTTCAATGTCCGCGGCTTCTCCGCGGCGAGCGCGGCGGCCGCGGCGTGTTGCAGGTCGACCTTGGCGAGCTCCTCGAAGACCACCTGTCGGTCCTCCACGAGCTGCTTCACCCGCGCCATTTCGCCATCGAGCACCTTCGCCTCGGCGGACACCTGGAGGTGCTCCTCGCGTTGCCGCGCCGCCTCGCGCTCGAGGGACGCGAGGTCCGCGTCGAGCTTTTGCAGGATCTCGGACTCCGAGGCGCGCACGTCCGCTTCGAGCCGCGTCTTCTCGGCCTCCGCGACGGCGATCTCGGCGTCGATCGCGGAGGTGTCGAGCTCCGCGACGATCTGCCCCGGCGTGACCTCGTCGCCGACACGCACGTGGACCGCCGCGACCTTGGCGATCTCGGTCGGCGCGATGGCCTCCGGCGTCGCCTCGGCGAACCCCACGACGTGCCCGCGCGCGCCGTCGCCGAAGTGCAGCCCCGCCGCGGCGCCGAGCGTGCCCACGAGGCAAAGCCCGGGCGCGAATCGCTGGAGGGCCGCTTGCATTCGATGGAGGGTCTTCGTCGATTTCATGGCTACAGATCCAGCGTCGGCTCCTGCAGCAGCAAGGCGACGTCCTGCACCCCCGGAATGGCCTTCAGATTCGAGACGAGCGGCCCGCGCAGATCCGGCGCGCGGACGCTGATCTGGTACGCGTGCTCCATGATCGTCCCTTGCGCCGCCTCGCGCAGCGTGACGAGCGCGAAGGACCGGCAATGCGATCGCAGGATCTTCATGATGGCCTCCTCCGCCTCGGGCCCGGCGGGCGCGGCGAAGCGGAGGAGTCCGTCGGGCTGATGGCGCGCGCCATACCCGGTGAAATGAAGCAGCACGAATCCGATCGCGAAGATGATCGTGCCCAGGATCGCCGCGCCGTGGGCCTGCGCGCCGCTCGCCATCCCCACGCCCAGGGCCGCGAAGATGAAGATGATGTCGCGCGGATCCCGGAGCGACGTGCGGAACCGGACCGCCGAGAGCCCCCCCGCCATGCCGATGCCCGCGGCGATGCTACTGCCCACCGCGAGCATCAACATGCACGTGATCACGCTGCCCATGGCCATTCCGTGCACCGTGGACCGCGAGTACGAGAGGCCCCGGAAGGTCGCCATGTAAACGACCGCGATGGCCTGGCCGAGCCCAAAGGCGAGCAAGAGGGAGATGAGCGCCTTGCGCCATTCGAATGCGTCCCCCTGGGTCAGCGGTTCAAGCCATTCCATCGGCAGCGTGTTCCTCGTGGCAAGCGTTGGCGAGAGGTCCTATGCGATCACGGTCCGAGGAACGTGGCCACGTCGGCCGGGCGCTCCTTCGCGTGGGCGATCACCCCGGCGAGGCCCTCGTCGAATGCGGCAGGCGACGCGAGGAACGTATACCCCGGCTGCTCGCCCTCCGCGCCGACGACGTAGGGCGCGATGAGGTCGTGGGCGGCCTTGAACCGCGCTTCCATGCCCGCGGCCTCGTAGTCCTTCTCGACCGCGAGTGCGACGTAGCCGCGATATTTCTCGAGGTACACCGGATCGTCGAGCAGGTACCGGATGAGCGGCCATTGCTCGGTGATCTCGGACATCGCGAGCGACATGGCCTGCCCGCCGAACCCTCCGCCCGACGAGGCGGGGAACGCGAAGCTGTGGTCCCAGGGGATCCACGTGAATTGCGCGTCCTTCTTCGGATCGGCGTACATGTAGTAATTGTGCGGCATGCGGCCGTACTGGTCCCAATCCTCGATCACTGCGTTCAGCGCGAGCCAATGGAGGAACCCATCGACGTCGAGCCGGGCTTCGAGGCCGGCGCGCCAGGCGGCGGCGTCGGTCTTGTCGGCGTGCAGCGCGTCGAAGAGCGCCTGCGCGTCCGAAAAATCGGCCTCGTCCTCGTTGTTTTCCTTCCCGAGCGTTTCGGTGTCCAAGGTCTGCCAGCGCGCGCCTGCGCCGTCGGGCTTGTACAGGTTGCCCTTGTGGCCGCCGAAATGCGTATCCATGAACGATTCGTCCGAGGGCAGCTCGATCCCCGTGTACAGCCCGAAATACTTCACGCCCTCACCGTGATCGATGAACACGCGGTAAAACGCGGTCGCGGGCGCCGGGATCCCCGCGTTCACGAAGACCTCGGTGCCGATCTTGTCGCGCATGAGCGACGCATCGCTCGCGGAGTTCGAGAAACTCAGCGCGTCGAAGCCGTAGAACCGCTGGTTCTTCGTCTCCGGATAGGTGTCCTCGTACTTGTCCCAGTTGAAGCGCAGCGGCAGCTTCCAGACGCCCCCCTGCCAGCTCATGGCCAGGCTCGAATTGCCCTTGAAGCGGATCCCGACGTGCTGCCAGCTCCGATCCTCGGTCTTGACGTCACACTCGACGTAAATGGGCGTGCGGGGGAGCAGGTCGACGCCCCCTTCGCCGCCCGGTCCGCCGGGCCCGCCGGGGCCGCCCGGGCCGCCGGCCGGGAAGCAAAGCAGGCTGCCCATGGCATCCGTGCACGTCCCCTGGGACTCGACGCCATTGAGCGTGACCGTGCACGCATCCCCGGCCGCGAGCCCATTGCAAGCCTCGGCGAGCTCCGGCGGTAGCCCGCCCGGCCCCCCCGGCCCGCCCATGCCCATGCCTTCGCCGAACGTGCCGAGCATGTCGGTCATGTCGGCGACCATCGCCGCCCAGTTCTCGGGCGAGATGGTGATGTCGATGCGGGGAACCCGATCTTGCGGGAAGGCGGCCGCATAATCGGGATCCTCCGATCCGCTGCCGCCCTCGCCGCCGTTTCCACCGCCGCCCTCGCCGCCGCTGCCGCCCGCGCCGCCGCTGCCTCCCGCGCCCGCGCCCGTCTCGGTGCTGGGATCACTTCCGCCGCACCCCTGGATCGCAAGGGCCGCCAGCGCCGCGAACGGCAGAACACAATGCAGGAACCGCATTCTCATCGTCACTCCCCAAGTTCAAGGTTCGAGTGGACTCTATGTCGGGACTGCGGCGCAGGTGTTACAGGATCGTGTGCGATTGTTAAGCGGGCGAATCACGCGGGCGTCGGGAACGTCGCCGCTCACTCGCTCCCGCGGCCGGGGTAGGGGCGGGCTTGCTTGATGTAGAGCGTGGGCGTCTGGCCAGGGGCGGCCTCGTCGTCGAACTTGAACTCGATATCCATCGCATACCAGCCCTTGTTCCCCGCGGCCGGCCCATACGCGGGGGAGAAGCGCGCATGGATGGCGTCGAGGGCCACGCCGAGCGAATGGATCTGCGCCGTCGTGAGGACACGCTCGCCCTCCGCCAGCAAGCTCGAATGCGTCAGGTACGTGATCGGCTGGTTCGGCTGCGTGAAGTAATAGAGAAACTGGTCGCTGGTCACGCCGGGCGGCGGGGCCACGACCTCCACGTCGCCGCCGTACTGGACGTTCACGTAGAACGCGGGATCGACCCCCGCTTCGTCGAACGGATTCGCCGTGACGGCCACGCCGTTCGCCTCCTCGTCCGGGAAGTTGTGGTGCACGAGCAGGGCCATCCCGATCGATTTGTGATCGATGCCGTAATAGCTGCGCTCCTCGAACGTGCGGAAGAGCCAGGCGCTCGCGTAGGTCTCGCGAATGGCGTCGAGCACGTCGGCCCAGTCCGTGGGGTCTCCCGTATGCGACTCGTAGCAGCCGGCGCAGGGGAACCCTTCGAGATCCTCGCTGTTCGTGCTCGTGCGGAAGCGCATCTTGTGCGTCCCGTAGTCGGCCGCGATCTTGTCCTTCAGCAACGTCTGGAACGCGGCGTCGACGGGAGCCGCCTCCATCGCCTTGCGCAGGTCCTTGAGCTTCTGATCCCGGACGGCCGCGTCGGCCTGGAACGTCGAATCCGCGAGCAGCGCGTCGATCTGGTCGTAGAACCCGTTCTGCTGCATGAACTGGTCGTAGTAATGGACCGGGATCGCGAAGGCCTTCTGGATCGGGACGTTCTCGGTCCGCGTGAGGATCGAGTAATGCGCCGCCTTCCCGCCGAACGCGAGCACCGATTTTTTGATGGCGTCGCGCAGCGAGCCGCCGGCCGCCGGCTCGGGCGTCACGTCCTCGAGGTCCCACAGGCCCGTGACCGAGAGATCAAGCGTCGGGAGCACGACGGGCTCGGGCTTGTGCGCGTCCCAGAAGGCTTGCGCCTCTTCGAGCGTGACCTCGCGGACGCTCCACGTGGAGGAGCCCACCGTGAGCTCGACCAATTTGCCTTCGAGGGCCCGCAGCGCGGGATTCGTCATCGCATGACGTAGCCCCATGTTCGGCGTGCCTCGATTCTGCGAGAGCACATTGACGTGAGAGAGCGGCGTCTGGAATTCTTCCGTCACGAGGCCCTGGATGACCGAGATGTCGTTCGGCGCCTCGTCGAGGACCACGATGTCCTCGTGGGAGACGTATTCGTCCTCGAGATCCGCGGCCTTCAGGAAGCGGAGCCGCCCCATGGCCGAGCCGAGCGAGAGGGGCTGGTAATCGATGGCCGCATAAAGCTCGTCCGTGGTCTTCACGGGGACGTCGGCGCCGAGCTTGTCGGCCTCCACGGTCACCGCGTCCGACGTCGGGTGGAAGAACAGGCTCCCGCCGAAATAGGCCGACGCCGCGACCTTCTTGTAGAGCGTCGTGATCATGGCCGCCGACGCCGTGTCGTACGGGGCGATTTCGAGCGCCCATACCTTCGGGCCTTCGTAGTAGGTCACGGCACCGAGCAGGAAGCGGCGGTCGGGCGTGTAGTACTCGGTCGCGTTGAAGCTCGACAGCTCGGGCACGAGCGGGAGGTCATTGCCCGAGAGGTGCTTCGAGGCGAACTCGTAATGGATCTTGTAGAGGACGCTGTTCTGGAAGTAGAGCGCATTGCCGTCCGCCTGGTCCAGGACGACCTTGACCGAGCGCGCGCCCGGCAGATCGGCGCGCAGGGGCTCCGAGGCGAGGGCCTGAAAATCCCCGTTGCAGCCGATCGTCTGCAAGAAGTCCGGGGATTCGCTGCCGCTCGGGAGCTGGCATTCGAACACGGGGCCCGCGGGCGCCGCCGTGTCGCTGCATGCCATCGGCATCGCGGCGACGGACAAAACGAGACCCAGCGCCGTGACGGCGCGTTTGTGCAAGGACATGTTTTCCTCCAAAGAAAGCCGAAGTCGAGCCTGCAGCGTTCAGGGGACCAGCGAGAAGCAATAGAAGCCGCCGTACCCGCCGCCGGAGCCGACGGTGACCGAGCCCGGCTGGGGTCCGCCCATTTCGATGAGGTTCACACCCGGCGCGCAGCCAGATTCATTGAGCGAGGACATCCAGTTCGCGGCGCTTCCATCGCCGCCGCCCGGTCCGCCGCCGCCGCCGCCGCCGAACCGCGGCCACGAATGCCCCACGCGCGGCCGGCCTTCGCTCGCCAGATCCCCGAGGTTGCTCGTCCAGTCCTTGCACGTCGCGGTCGCGCTGAAGAGCGCGCCCTCGTCGTTCGTCCCGGTGAGCATGTCGTGGTTGTCGACCTGCGGCTGGTTCGGATCCGGCTGGTGGTTCGGGACGCCGTCCTCGTTCGGGAAATCATTGATGATGGCCGCGTCGGCCCCCGCGGGGCGCTCCTTCAGGAGATCGGTCTTGTTCGCCGCGAGCAATCGCCCGAGCCGGTCGTACCAGGGGCCTTCCCCGATACGATCCCGCGCGTTGACCTGCTGGCCGTCCTCGCCGGCCGTGGCGCTCAAAAAGGCGCGCCACGGCTTTTGCCCCGCGCCCGGCATGCTCGTTTCGGCGATCGTCGCGCAGATCTTGTCCGCGCCGCGCAGCCCCGCGCCCGCGCCCGTCTCGCCGAAGCGGAGGTCGCCGCCAAACCCCTCCGGGTTGCCCGAGAGCTCCTGCAACGCACGGAGGCTCGTCACGAAAAAGCTGAACTTTTCCGTCGTGCCGCCGCCTGCGCCCGCGTCGCCGCCGCTCCCGCCATTGCCGCCCCCATTGCCGCCCGAGCCTTCGCCGCCCGTACCGCCCGTGCCGGCCGAGCCGCCGCTTCCCCCCGACGCGGAGGACGAGCTGCTCCCGGAGCCGCCGTTCCCGAGCCCGAGATCCCCATTGCTGCTGCCGCAACCCATGACAAACGAGAGCACCACGCCGCCCAAGAGGGGCAGCGCAAATCGGTGTGCGTTCATGACAAGCTCCTTTCTAGAGCCCGCTGGATTCGTCCCAGCTCCTTCCTCGGATGCGCGGCATCCAGAGGGAATTCATTTCATTTGCAGGTGAGATCCGCCTGGCAGACCTGACCGTTCGGGCAATCGACGTCGCTGAAGCAGGACGTGAGCCCCGGGATCTGCACAGCCTCTTCGAGCGACGAGGAGACGACGAGGTCGATGCGCCCCTCCTTGATGGTCGCCCCGCCCGTCGTTTTTCGAACGACGACAATCGAAGGGAACCCCGCGACGCCGAGATCGAGGAGTTTTCCCACGAGCGCCGCAGAAATCTCCAGAGAACCCGTGTCGTCCGCGTCGCACTCGATCATGCCCTTCGTGCCGCCGTGGTGGCTGATGTCGAGTTTTACGTAGATACGAGAGCTACCGGCCTTCGCGGGCGGGGTCCAGGTGAGCGCGATGGGTTTGCCGGATTCGAGCGTGAGCGTCTCGCCGGCGAGCACGAGCGGGGCGATGCCGGTGCCTTCGAGCGTGAAGGAGCTGTAGTAATCGCCGCTCGCCTGGAACGTGAGCGCCTCCCCCTCGGCAAACGCAGGGAAGGGGAGCTTGACGCTCGCAGGAGGCTGATAAGCATTCACCACGGGATCCATGCTGAAGCCATCGTCGCCGGATTCGGTGTGCAGGCCCTTGACCGTGATTTTCCCCGCGCTGTGCGCGATCGGGTACGCCTGGCAGGTGTCGTCCTCCACGCAGGCAGCGCTTCCTCCACAAGGCGTGCTGCAAAAAGGAACCCGCGGCGTGGAGAGCTTGCAAGCGCCCTCCTTGGCAGCCTCCTCCCATATCACCTGCGAAGGCGTGGGCCCGTCATACACCTTGCCAAGCACCGCCGTGCTCCCCGGCGTCGCCGGCGTATTGTCGGTCGCGGGGACGGGCGGGACGAGGCGCACCTGGAAGGCGCCGATAAGGATGGAGGAGTCACCAGGCTCCGCATCCGGCGGCGCGCCGCCTCCACCGCCCTGGCCGCCGCTCCCATCCGGGGTTTCGCCGGAGGTCGAGCAGGCGACGAGAGGCAAACAAATCAGCCCAGCGAGGGTGCGAGCGGCCCGCCGCATTGAAGTTTTTTTCCGCGGATCTCGTCGTAAGCCAGGCCAAAGCATCGTCATGTGACGACCCTGCGCCAACCTGGTAAAGGTGTTGTTGTGTTCCCGTTAGCGATTGTTAACGCGTCGCGTGGTAACAGCAGTGCCCAGCATTGGTTCCCATTGAAGTCGTTGCGCCGGGGCGCCGCCCCGGACCCCGCGGGGGGCTGTCCGCCCCCTCGACCCCGGACCAGGGCACGGCCCTGGACCGAGGGTTGAAAAACTGCGCTCCGCGCAGTTTTTCAAACAGGCCCACGAAGACCCCGGGTTGCCAGCCGAACCCGCAGCGCGGCTGTCTCGGCGGGCAACGTCGTTGCTGGTCTTGACCCGGGCCTGTTCGAGGAACTGCGCATCGCGCAGTTCCTCGAGCTTGGGTCCAGCCCCTGGCGGAACAGCAGGCTACGACGGGCTGAGTGACCTCCACGCCCGCGAGCATGCGCGCCGCGGAGGCGTCCCGCCACGACGGGGTTCATGCAGGGGATACCGTCTCGCGAGTCCCGGGTCGGGCGTGGCGCCGATGCGGGTCGCGCCTTGCCGCGACGGTCCCCGTCACGCGTACTTTTTGCCGCGCCTTCTACCTATCTTTAGAAATTCGATTAGCACCTTGAGCTTGGGGGCGAGGTTCAGCCGGCTCGGGTAGTAGAGGAAATAGCCCGGGATGTGCGGGCAATACCCATCGAGCACCCGCACGAGTCGCTTCTCGGACACGAGCCCGCTCACCATGTCTTCGAAGACGTAGGCGAGTCCGACGCCCTCGACGGCGGCGTCTACCAATACCGATCCGTCGTTGGTCACGACGCGGCCGTCGACGACCAGCTCGAACTCCTTGTCGCCCTCGACGAACTTCCACCGGGCGACTGCGCCCGTCGACATGCGCAGACCAATGCACTCGTGCCCGTGAAGCTCGCGCGGATGCGTGGGCTTGCCTCGGCGCGCGAAGTAGTCCGGTGAGCCGACGACCACGAGGCGCTGGTCCGGGCTAACGCGAACAGCGATCATCTCGCGATCGAGGCTGTGGCCGAGGCGAATCCCCGCGTCGAAGCCTTCGACTACGATGTTCGACAGCGCCTCCTGGAGACAGATGTCGATTCGGATGTCGGGGTACGCGGCGAGAAAGGCCGCGAGCTTCGGCTTGATGACGTCGTTGTAGCCGGTTCGGAGCATCGTCAGGCGCAACAGACCCGATGGGCGTCCGTTCATGGCCATGAGCGACTCGAACGCGGCGTCGATGCCGTCGAATGCAGGCCTGAGCTGCCCGATGAAGTGCTCACCGGCCTCGGTCAAACCGACGTTGCGTGTGGTTCGTTGAACCAGGCGCACACCGACGCGCTCTTCGAGGGCGCGAACGATCTGACTAACGGCAGATGGCGTCACCCCCAGCTCGGCGGCCGCCGCCCGGAAGCTCCGCTTTTCGGCCACGCAGAGGAGGGCCCGAAGCCCGGATAGGTCGTCACGCATTGTTTAGCCTGGCTAACTATAGCATGCACGATTCCGCGCGTTCTCTTTTTTGTTTGGCGAGCTAGTGTCTCTGAAGCGAACAACGCAGAGGAGAACACTCATGACGCCCGCACTCCCCAAACCCATAGCCGCCTATGTCGAGGCAAACGCACAACTCGATGTGGACGGCATGCTGAAGCCTTTTGCCGCCGATGCGGTCCTCTCGGACAACGGAAAACGTCACGAGGGCCACGCAGAGCTGCGAACCTTGTTTGAAGACGAGGTGATCGCCGTCAAGGCGATCTTCACGCCGGATGCCGTTCGCCACGAGGACGGTCAGGTCGTGGTCGAAGGTCTTGCCCATGGCGACTTCAAGGGCAGCCCGATCCGCTTCACCTATCGCTTCACGCTCGAAAACGACGCCATCAAAGCACTGAGGATCACGATATGAACATCAAAGCGAATCCCGCGGAGTTCGCTGGAAAACGTGTGCTCGTCAGCGGCGGCAGCAAGGGTCTGGGCCGCGCCACCGTCGACCGCTTCCTGGCCGGGGGCGCCCGGGTTATCACTGCAGCCCGCGGAACCCTGGAGCCCATCGACGGCGTCGAGTTCGTCCGCGCGGATCTGACGACGGCCGAAGGCGGCGAGACCCTGGCCAAGGCGGCGCTCGAGCGTATGGGCGGCGTCGACATCCTCGCCCACGTGATCGGTGGCTCGGCCTCGCCGGGCGGCGGCTTTCTCGCGCTGACGGACGATCACTGGCTCGCCGAACTGAACCTGAACCTCATGGCCACGGTCCGCCTTGATCGCCTCTTGGCTCCGCAGATGATGGAACGGGGTGCCGGCGCGATTGTGCATATCACCTCTATCCAATCCATCCTGCCGCTTCCCGAATCGACCACTGCCTACGCCGCCGCAAAGGCCGCGCTCAGGACCTACAGCAAGTCGATCTCCAAAGAGCTGGGGCCGAAGGGCGTGCGGGTCAACGCCGTCTCCCCCGGCTGGATCATGACCGAGTCGTCCGTCGACCTTCTGAAGCGTCTGCAGGCCGCCAATGGCGGCACGGTCGAGGAGGCGCGGCAAGTAGTCCTTGATGCTCTGGGCGGTATCCCGATCGGGCGTGCAGCCGAGCCCGAAGAGGTTGCCGATCTCATTGCCTACTTGGCCTCGGATCGCGCCGCCGCGATCCACGGCGCCGAGTTCATCATCGACGGCGGCACCGTCCGGACCGTCTGACGTGGGCGTCTGCGCCGGGACGCTGTACCGGTGGTGGCATGATAGGCTGCACGGCCTTCTGGTGAAGGACGAGTGATCCCGCTCTTGTATGTGATGATCGATGAAGCGGGCGGGAGCGGGCTCATCTGTCCGATCAACGTCTACAAGGCGTCAGACGCGTTCCGTAAGTACCTCGACCGCGCGGGGCTGACGCGCCCGGACCTGCGCCAGCGAACGAGGATGCACATCCCGTTGACCATGCACGGCTTGCGAGCGACGGGCGCGACGTGAGCGGCGCGGTCGGGACGCTACGGGGCGATCGAGCTACGCCGGATCCTTGGCCATCAGAAGCAGGAGACCACGGACGTCTACTTCGATGAGGCCCAGCTCATGGGGCGGAACGTGGGCGAGGTCTTCCCCCCGCTGCCCGCTTCCCTCCTGAATCGTTCCGGAAAGCGTGCGAGCGGGGGGTAAGGTCTCGGATTTGTTGGGGGGCGGTTCCTGGGCGGACAGCCCCCTCCTGGGGTCTGGGGCAACGCCCCAGCTCCGCGGCTTCCCCTCGACGAGGGCCTTTGCGGTCCCTCTTGCGTTTTCCGGCTCACCGGCTGTACCGTCC
The DNA here is from genome assembly GCF_028369105.1 of Polyangium mundeleinium. Taxonomy (NCBI): domain Bacteria; kingdom Pseudomonadati; phylum Myxococcota; order Polyangiales; family Polyangiaceae; genus Polyangium; species Polyangium mundeleinium. Next base: position 6,892,293 of record NZ_JAQNDO010000001.1, read on the forward strand.
GCTTTCATGAGATACCTCTCCCTCGCGGCCCTCAAGGTCGCGTTCGCGGATCTGTTCGGGGAACGTCATGCGGCGCTGGTCCAGTCGGGCGCGGGCAAGACGTACGAGCCCATTCTCCTCGCGAAGAAGCAGCAGATCGACGCGCTCCCGGTCGCCCTGACGGGGGGCAAGCCGCTCGCCGAAGCGATCGCGGAGGCCGACGACATGCACGACGGTTTCGGCGCGGCGATCTGGCACCTCACGGAGGCCTATGGCCGCTGGCCCAAGGCCCCGCCGCACGTGCGGACCGCGATCGAGCGGGTGCGGGCGGCGTTCATTCCGCAGCTCGATGATCTCCAGGCGACGTACGTGAAGGAGGTCCACGCCGCGATCGAGAACCGGAAGCGGCTCGAGTCCCTGAAGGCAGATTTGCAGCTCATTCCCGTCGCCGATGGGCGCACGCTCCTCGATTGGGTGGAAGGGTACGTGGGGGCCGCCGAGCAAATCGGCGCGCTGCTCAGCCAGCGGGCCGACGCGGACACGGGCGCGCGGCGCGACGCCGGCCGGATCCGCACGGCGACCCTGGCAGTGCTCGGCCGCTTCCGGGGCGCGCTCGGAGACGAGATCGCCGTGAACCCGGCCCTGCCGAGGGACCTGGACGCGCAGGTCTTTGGCTTCATCGACCAGCTCGGCCAGATGCGCGCGGACGCGCTCGCGAGCAAACACGCCTCCACGGCCGAGCCCGCTCCGGAAGGCATGCCCTGACGATCCCCGCCGGGTCCGAGCGATCGCACAGCGGAGAGATGACGATGACCTCCGGGGCCGATCGATCGGACATCGGGGAGCATGGCGACCACCCCCGCGTGCGATCGATCGGGCGTCGGGGTGGTCGCCGTCATGGCGCATGTACGATCGCTCGCACGTCGGGAGGGATGAGATCACACCGGCGTGCGAGCGGTGGGACGCGGGGAGGATGGCGTTCAGGACCGATGCCCGATCGAGCGTGCTTCGGAGGGAAGGTCATCCTGTGGGTGTGCGAGCGCTCGGGAGGCGGGGTGATCCGGACGTGGTTTTTGGCTTGGTCGTCGCGCCGGGGCGCTGCCCCGGACCCCGCGGGGGCTATCCGCCCAAAGGCCCGGACCAGGCACGGCCTGGACCGAAGGTGGAAGAACTGCGCGATGCGCAGTTCTTCCAACGGGCCCGTGGCAAGACCATCGAGGTGGGTTCCAAGCTGGCAACGGGCACACTGCCCGTTGAGCCCGCAGCGCCGCAGTCGCTGCTGGCAGGATCGTTTGCGGTCTTGTGCTCCGCGGCCCCCATAAGGTTGACCCGAGCAGCAACACGCCCCACCGCAATGATTGATCCGCCAGCAGGCGCGTGATAGACGCCACAGCGTCAACGGGCTGACGTGTGTCTCGTCTGGCCGTGCAACCTTCTGGTGAACCTGATGAAAACGACCATCTCGACGCGGAGGAGCGGCCTCCTCGGGCCGCTGTTCCTTTTGCTCGCGTGTGCAGGGCAGCTCGGCTGTGGAGCGCTGATCGCCGCCGTGACGGACTCCAATGGCGCGGATACGGACGAGGGCAAGGCGTGGCGCGCAGACTTCGCGAAGAAGTACAATGCCACCGTCGAGGCGTCGAAGAAGGACTTCGACTCGATGGAGGCGTACTTCAATGCCCTCGTCGAGGCGCAGGCCTGCTCCGATGCCAGCCACGGGACCCTGGAGGAAGGGTGGACCGTCGACACGGTCGAGGGGCCGATAAAGGTCGAGGAGGCCGAGCGGAACTGCGGGAAGATGCGGGACGCCATCCGCAAGAAGGGATCGACCGAGCAGGCATGTGGATATGCCTCGCTCTACGTGCGCGCCGGCGAGCAGCACCCCGGGACGGAGTGGACCACGACCATCATGCCCCTCCGGAACATCGGCAGCATGTCCGCGCAGAGATTCGACGGCGCCCGCCAGATCGTGCCCTGTGACCGCATGCCCGCGAAGGGCAACAAGCCAGCTCCCATCTGGAAAAAGGAGCACGTCGAAAAGGCCGAGTGGATCTGCGAGAAGGGCTCGGTCATCGTGTACGATTCGACCGATTGGGAGATCGAGACGACCACGCAGGACAACGAACAGTATCTCGTCCGTCACCTCGACGGCGTCTGCTGGTATCCAAAAGCGCCGGTCGGCGAGGAGTTCGACGTGCCCCCGCCCTGCCGAGACGACGGGACCCCGCCAAACGACGAGACATTTAGCTGTCTCACGAAGGCGGGGAAGCTCGTCGTCAAGTGATCACTTCGTAAAGTCGCAGTTCCCGCCCGCGCAGCCTTCGGGCACGGTGATCTTCGGCGCGCCGGCCCAGACCGATTTCAGGTACGCCGTGATCTGCTGGCGCGCCGCGTCCCCGGCCGGGCCGCCCGTCGCGGCAAAGCCGTGGATGTCATACGCATCCTTGTCCGCCGTCCTGTATTGCGTGAGGCCGCTCTTGCCGACGATCTCGGAGGCCGTCTCGACGCCGAGGATCGGGCTCAAGACCGCGCCGACCTGGCCCGCGCCGACCGCGACCGAAAGCAAGGCGGTGCCCTCGTTCGGCAAGATCGGGTCGCCCATGCTCTCCTGAATCAAGTACGCCGTCGGCTCTTCGGGCATGCGGTCCGCCCAGCTCGATCCGTCGACCTCGTCCCAGTTCGATTGGCTGAGCGCGAGCGCAAACCCGACGTCGAGGTCGCCGCCGTACGTCGTGCGCAGGAGGCCTCGGACCGTGGAGTACACGTTCGAGCCGGGGATGAAATGGGTCCAGCCAGCGCCTGGGACGTTGAGGACGCCGTAATGCATGTCGGGGTCGACGGAAGCGTAGACGAGGCCGAGCGTGCCGCCGAGCGACCCGCCGGCCCAGACCGGGGTGCTGCTGTCGGGCTTTCGGCCGATGAGCGGGTTCGCCCCGCCGTCGAAGGTGGGGCCCGAGAGCAGCTCGCCGAGCGTCGTCTTCATCGCCGCCTGCACGGCCGCGCCGTCGGCGATGGCCTGCATGAGCCGCGCCGTGGAGCGGTGCGTGGCCTCGGCCATACGCGTCATCCCGACGAACGTCTCGATGACGTCGTCGCCGGTCCAGCCGTCGAAGCGAATGCCGACCTTGCCCGTGCCATTCAGGCCGAGCTCCTGGTCGAACGAGCTGTCGTCGACGTCGCCGCCCATGCCGTGGCCGAACATGACGAACCGGTAATTGCCCGTGCCGGCCGGGACCATGACGCGGAAGGGCGCCTCGTGCGTGCCCTTGGCGACGACATTGCCGGCCTCGTCGACCAAAAGATCACGGTCGTCTTCGAGGAACGACGGGAGCCCGACGAGCCGGCCCCGCACGACGGCCGCGACGGCCGCATTCGGATCCCACGAAACGGAGTCGATTTCGATGGTGACCTTGCCCTGGGAGACGGCCTCGATGGCGCCCTTGCGCATGGCCGTGAGGCGCTTCGTAGCGTCGTCGCCGGAGCGGGTCGTGAAATCGAAGACACGAAGGACACGCGCCGGATCGATGCCCGCCTCCGCGAGGAGTTTCCGGGTGGGCGCGTGGTAGGCGCGGAGGTCGGCCTCGGCCTGCGAGGTCGGGGTGGCGAGGCCAAGCGCGACGCGGGTTTGGTGCGTCGGCGCAATGGCGGCGCCGTCCTCCATTTTGAGGTCGTCGAGGACGACGGCCACGTAATCGGCGCCGGGTTCGAGCGGGCGCAAGGGGTAGCCGAGGAGGAGCGTCTCGGTGGCCGGATCCTCGCCCGGAATCGTGGAGAGGCGCACGGGGACGGCTTCGCCGCGGCGCGCATGGTCGTGCTGCGCGAGGAGGAGGCGGACGGGTCCCTCGGTGGGGGAGGCCGCGGCGGGCACAGCGACGGGGCCGGCAAACCCCACGGCGAGCGGAGTTACGCGGGAAAAGCCGTCAGCAAGGGCGAGGGAGCGAGGATCGTCGTCGACAGGGAGGCTCTCGGCCTCGACGTGGAGGCGGACGCCCGTAGCCGTGGAGGCGTCCTTGGCGAGGTGGGCGCTGGAGGGCCAGGGCAAGAGGCACCGAAGCTCGTCCGGGTCGCCACACGGGGCCGTGAGAGGCGCACGGGCCCCCTCAGCGCGGTCAGGCGCGGTGAAGACGGGCGTCTCCTCATCCCCGCCGCAACCGGCGAGAGCGAGGGCGAAGGCGAAGAAAAAGCGCGGCGCGCGGGCGCCAAGGGAATGGATGGGCATGGCGAGACCACCCTAACGGAGCGGTCAAGCCGAAGACAACAGGTGGATTTTCGCAGCGGGAGCGGCGCAGAGCTGGGGCGTTGCCCCAGGCCCCAGGAGGGGGCTATCCGCCCCCTCCACCCCGGACCAGCCAGGGGCTGGACCCAAGCTCGATGAACTGCGCTCCGCGCAGTTCATCGAACAGGCCCGGTCAAGACCGGCAGCGACCCTGCCCACCAAGACAGCCGCGCGGCTGGTTCGGCTGGCGACCCGGCTTCTTCATCGGCCCGTTTGAAAAACTGCGCGGAGCGCAGTTTTTCAACCCCCGGTCCAGGCCGTGCCTGGTCCGGGTCGAGGGGCGGACAGCCCCCGCGGGGTCCGGGGCAGCGCCCCGGCGCGGCGGCCTCAATCAGGCGCCGGCGCGCCAGAGGGCGTAGATGGCGCCCCAGGACATGGCGAGCAGGACGACGAAGAAGGCGTAGGAGAGACGCTCGATCGTGCGGATCGACTTGCGGCTTGCGGCGAGGCCCCAGCCCATCGCGAAGGTGCCGATGCCATTTGCGAGGTGGTAGGCGACGCCGAGGGTGCCGAGGATGTAGACCACGAGCGTCGGCATGTGGTGGTGCATCTCGTGCGAGATGTCCGAGAAGGCCTCGGCGTGGCCGAGCAGCAGGCGCGGACGGAGCATCGCCAGCCAGATGTGCGCGCCGAGGAAGAAGAGCACGCCGACGGCGCTTGCGCGCTGGAGGATGTACCGGAGGTTGGCGAAGTAGCCGTAGCGCTCGTTGTTTGGGCGCATGCTCTTCAGCCGGCCGAGGCCCCACACCGTGTGAATCACGAGGGGCAACAGGACGACGAGGAGCGTGATCCCGTGCGCGACGGGGTGCGCATGCTGGGTGACCGACGTCTGCCATGCCTCGGCGCCTTGGAAGGCCGCGAGGTTGTCCCACACGTGGTTCACGGTCCAGACGCCGAGGGGCGCCACGGCGAGGAGCGATCCGAGGCGCGAGGAGACGAACGTCCGGCGCGCGCCGCGGGAAACATCGAGGGTCTCGGCCGACATGCGCTCGCCTTAGTAGCTTTGCGCGGGAATGACAAGAGGGCTTGCCGACCCTCACCCGCGGCCCCTCTCCCGCCGGGAGGGGGAGATGGGGGAGGGCGCGTCGAAGCGCGCGGCGCCGATTTTCCGTCGGGCCTCGTCGTCTGCGCCGCTGCCTTGGCCGAGGCCTGCGACGTCGGCTGGGATGACGGCGGCGGGGCCGAAGCGGTCGGCGATGCGGTCGAGGACCTGGTTGAGGCGCTTCGAGCGCTGCGCGCCCTGGTCGAAGAGCGGGAGCTGGCCCCCGCCGCGGCTGAGCTCCTGGGCCGAGACGCCCGTGAGGCGGACGCGGCGGGACAGGGGCAGGCCGTCGAGGAGCGCGAGGGCTGCGCGGTGAAGGAGCGTTCCGTCGTCGGTGGGCTCGTCGAGCGTGGTCCGGCGCGTGACGAGGGTGTGGTCCGAGAGCTTGATCTTCAGGACCACCACCCGCGCCACGAGGCCTGCGCGGCGCAGGCGGCGGCCCACGCGCAAGGCCTGGGCGTGGACGTGCGGGGCGAGGGCGGGGGCGCCCTGGAGGTCCTCCTCGAAGGTGTCCTCGGCGCCGAGGGATTTTTGCTCGCGGTCCGGGACGACGGGGCGATCGTCGCCGTGCCCGGTCGCGAGGGCGTGGATGTGCGGGCCGAGCTTGCCGAGCAGGACCCCGAGCGAGACGGGATCCCGCGCAGCGACGTCGCCGATGGTGTGCAAGCCCTGCGCGCGCAGGATCTCCTCGGTCTTCGGCCCGACGCCCCAAAGGCGCGAGACGGGCAGGGGCGCGAGGAAGTGCGTCGTGTCCTCGGGCGCGACGATTCGCTGGCCGTTTGGTTTGGCGAGGTCGGAGGCGATCTTTGCGACGAGCTTCGAGGAGGCGACGCCGGCCGAGGCGGGGAGGTGCACTTCGTCGGCGATACGCGCGCGGATGTCCGTGGCGATGGCCTCGCCGGTGCCGAAGAGCGCGCGGGAGGCCGTGACGTCGAGGAAGGCCTCGTCGAGCGAGAGGGGCTCGACGAGCGGCGTGACGGACTCGAAGATGGCGTGGATCTGCTCGCTCGCCTCGACGTACGCGGCAAAACGTGGGGGGACGACGACGGCGGAGGGCGCGAGGACGAGCGCGCGGGCCATGGGCATGGCGCTGCGGACGCCGAAGCGGCGGACCTCGTAGGAGGCGGCGAGGACGACGCCGCGGCGCGGGTGGCCGCCGACGATGACGGGGCGGCCGCGGAGGCGTGGATCGTCCCGCTGCTCGACGGAGGCGTAAAACGCATCCATGTCGACGTGCAGGACGACCCGGCTCATGGGCCCACGGTATGACACGGCCGGAGCCGCCGCGAGAATGTTCGCATCCGAAAAACGCGGCCGGGGACGCCCGCGCGTGGCGGCGGGCCCCGGTGTTGCTTCCTCGGCGAGGCAGGGGTTCGACAGGGGGGTCGGAAGCCGTGGCGACGAGCGAGGTCGACATCGGCGCCGCGGCGCTCGACATCAGCGCCGAGGCGCTCGAGGAGTGCGCGCGGGAGCCGATCCACGTCCCGGGCTCCGTGCAGCCGCACGGCGCGCTGCTCGCCGTGCGCGAGGACGATCTGCGGGTGGTGCAAGCAAGCGAGAACACCCGCGCCCTCGTCGGCGTGGACGCGCGCGCGCTCCTCGGTCAGCCCCTGCGGGCCTTCCTCGATCCGGGGTCGTGGGATCAGTTCGAACGAGCCCTGCGGCAACCCTCGCTCCGCAAGGAGAGCCCGCTCTTCCTGCGCTTCGCAGGGCTCGCCTTCACGGCGATGCTCTACCGCTCGGAGGGGCTCGTGGTGCTCGAGCTGGAGGCGTCGGGGCCACCCGAGGAGAACCGGATCGCAGGCACGCTGCAGGTGCTCCTCGCGCGGCTCTCGGGCGCGCGGACGGTCGTCGACCTGCTCCGCAGCGTGGCGAACGAGGTCAAGGTCCTCACGGGCTACGACCGGGTGATGGTCTACCGGTTCCACGAGGACCAGCACGGCGAGGTGGTCGCCGAGGCGCGCGAGCCGGAGCTCGAGCCGTACCTGGGGCAGCACTACCCGGCCTCGGACATCCCCGCCCAGGCGCGCCGGCTGTACACGAAAAACCTCGTCCGGTGCATCCGGGACGTGGAGGCGATCCCTTCGCCCCTCGTGCCGCCGGACAACCCGCGGACGGGCCGCCCGCTCGATCTGAGCGACGCCTGGCTGCGCAGCGTCTCGCCCGTGCATGTGCAGTACCTCCGCAACATGGGCGTGAGCGCGTCGATGTCGATCTCGCTCCTCCGCGATGGAGCGCTGTTCGGGCTCGTCGCGTGTCATCACCGCGCGCCCCGGCTGCTCGTGCCATCGCTGCGTGGCGTGTGCGAGGTGCTCGGGCGCGTGGCGTCGTTCCAGATGGAGATGCTTGATCAGAAAGAAGCGGCAGAGCAATCGGTCCGCGCGAGCACGCTGGCACAGCGCTACGTCGAGCGGGTCGCGGCGCAGCTCGGCGCGGCGACCCACCGCGCAACCGCAAAAGGCGAGGCCGAGAGGGGCCTGCTCGGGCAGGTCTCGTCGCTGCTCGGGTTCGTCGAGGCGACGGGCGTGGCCGTGGTGGACGAGGCGCAGGTGGCGACGGCCGGCGTGACGCCCGCGGCGGAGGACGTGCGGAGGATCGTGGCGTGGCTGCGGGAGACGATGAAGGAGCCGATCTTCGTGACGGACGCGCTCGGAGCGGAGCTGCCCCTCGCGCGCGCGCTCGCGCCCGTGGCGAGCGGGCTGCTCGTGACGTCGTTCAGCCCGGAGGGGCGGACGATGTCGATGTGGTTCCGGCCGGAGATCGAGCGGACGATCTCGTGGGCCGGTGATCCGCGGAAGCCGGTGTCGCGGGATCCGAACACGATGCGGATCGAGCCGCGCCGCTCGTTCGAGGTCTGGCGGCAGACGGTGAAGGGGTGCGCGGAGCCCTGGAAGCCGTGGGAGATCGAGGCCGCGAGCGCGCTGCGCGCGGCGGTGGTGAGCATCGTGCTCGGGCAAGCGGCGGATCTCGCGCGGCTCGCGACCGATCTGCGGGCCGCCCTGCGCGCGCGGGACGATTTCCTCTCGGTCGCGTCGCACGAGCTGCGCACGCCGATCGCGACGCTGCGGCTGACGCTGGAGGCGCTGCAGCGCGCCGCGGCGCGGGGCGGGGAGAGCGGGCTCAGCCGGGCGGACGCGATGCCGCGGATCGAGATGGCGATGCGGCAGGTGGAGCGGAGCGCGGCGCTCGTGGATCAGCTCCTCGACGTCTCGCAGCTTTCCTCGGGCAAGCTCTCGCTTTCGTTCGCGGAGACGGATCTCGGGGCGCTCGTGCGTCGGGTGGCCGAGCGGCTTTCCATGCAGGCCGCGGCGGCGGGCTCGACGCTGGAGGTGCGGACGGAGCCGGACGTCGTGGGGCAATGGGACGAGGGGCGGCTCGATCAGGTGGTGACGAACCTGCTGACGAACGCGATCAAGTACGGCGCGGGGCGGCCGGTGACGATCGAGGTGAGGAGGGGCCGGCGCGAGGCCGAGCTCGTGGTGAGGGATCGGGGCATCGGCATTCCGGCGGAGGCGCAGGCGCGGATCTTCGAGCGGTTCGAGCGAGCGGTGTCGGCGAGCCATTACGGCGGCTTTGGCCTCGGGTTGTGGATCGTGCGGCAGTTCGTGGAGCAAATGGGCGGCCACGTGTCGGTCGCCTCGACCGAGGGGCAAGGCGCGACGTTCACGGTGTGCCTGCCTCTCGCCCGGCGCGCCACGCCCGAGGGGGAGGGCCAGGGCGTTGCCGGGGCGTGAGCGCCGCGTGCTGGTGGTGGACGACGACGAGGATCTTCGCCGAACCGTGACGATGGTCCTCGCAGAGGAAGGGTACTCCGTCCTGGAAGCCGCGAACGGCGCCGAGGCGCTGACGCGGCTGCACGACGGGCCGCTGCCGGACGTGATCCTGCTCGACCTGATGATGCCGGTGATGAACGGGGAGCAATTTCGCCGCGCGCAGCGGGCCGATCCGTCGCTCGCGGAGGTGCCGGTCGTGCTGATGACGGCGGCGGGGTCACGCGCGGTCGAGCCGCTCATGGCGCTCGGCCCGACGCGCGTGCTGCACAAGCCGGTGGGGCTCGAGCCGCTCCTGGAAGCGGTGGACGAGGTGGCGTCAGGGCGCGGCCGCAACGGGCGCGCGAAGTAGCTCGGGCTTCGGCGCTGGCTCGTACGCGACGACGACGGGGCCCTGGGGGCGGAGGGTGATCATCGGCATGAGCGAGAGCGGGCGCCGTTCGAGGAGGCGGACGCGGACGCGGCGAAGGATCGTGGCGAGGACGATGGTGGCTTCGAGGAGGGAGAACTGGTTGCCGATGCAGATGCGAGGTCCGCCGCCGAAGGGATAATACGCGAAGCGAGGGAGCGAACGTTCGAGGCCGCCGAGCCAGCGTTCGGGGAGGAAGCGCTCGGGTTCGGGGAAATACCGGGCGTCGCGGTGGTTGACCCACTGGCTGATCCAGAGCTGGGTGCCCTTGGGGATGCGGTAGCCGGCGAGGGAGGTCTCTTCGATGGCCTCGCGGCCGATGGCCCAGGCCGGCGGATACAGGCGCAACGTTTCGAGGATGACGGCGCGGGCAAACGGGAGGCGCGCGAGGTGCTCCGTGGTCGGGAGGGCGTCGCCGAGGACGGCGTCGCTCTCGGCGCGGAGGCGCGCCTCGACGTCGGGGTGTTTCGAGAGCTGGACGAACGCGTAGGAGAGGGCGAGGGCGGTGGTCTCGTGGCCCGCGAGGAAGAGGGTCATGAGCTCGTCGCGCATCTCGCGATCGGAGAGGCCACGGCCCGCGTCATCCTCGGCCGCGAGGAGCATGGAGAGCAGATCGGAGCCGCCGCCGCCGCGCGCCCGCCGCGCGCGGACGACGCCGAGCAAGACGTCGTCGAGAACGGCAATGGCGTCGCGGGAGCGGCGGTTGTCGGGCAAGGGGAGGTGTTCGAGCCAGGGGAAGAGGGTGATCGAGCCGTCGCCGAATCGATCGACGACGACATGAAGGGCGCGGGCGACATCGGCCGCGCGCGGGCCGACATCGCTGTCAAAGAGGGCCTTGGCGACGATTTCGAGGGTGAGGCGCATCATGTCGGCATGGATGTCGCGGACTTCGCCCGGCTGGAGGGAGCGGGCAAAGCGGTCGGCCGCGAGGGCCATGTCGTTGCCGTAGGCGGCGATGCGCTCGCGGTGGAACGCGGGCGCGAGGAGGCGGCGGTGGCGGAGCCAGATGTCGCCTTCACTGGTGAGGAGGCCATCGCCGAGGACACGGCCGAGGCCGCGGGTCATGCGGTCTTTCCAGAAGCGGCGGTGCTCGGAGACGAGGACACGTTCGATGTCCTCGGGCTCGCGGAGGAGGAAGGCTTCGATGGGGCCGAGGCGCATGCCGACGATGCGGCCGCGCGCGGCGAGGTTCATGAGGAAGCCGAGAGGATCCTGGCGGTAGGCGATGATGTGGCCGGCGAGGGGAAGGGCGCCGGGAGCGAGGGGCGGCAGGGGGGCGGGCGGGGACATGCGGGCATCGTAGCCGGAAGTGGGGGGAGCGGAAGCGGCAAAGGAAATCTGATTGTGTACCGTTTCGAAGCTGCGCTATCGCCCGTCGAAGCTGAGCATGTCGACGAATCGACCAGCGGGAGCGTTGACCTCGCTTCCGCGTCCGGACTCCGCACAAGCTCCGCCCCTTGTCGCCGCCTTGAAAACGTATATTGTCGATCGGGTGAAAAAGACGGCCCTCCTCGCGCTTTCCATGGGCATCTTGGCTTGCGGCCCGAGCGTTGAAATCACCGAAGCGGCTTCCACCGGGGCTCGCCCTCGCCCCGATGCATGCACTCCCGGTGCGGCTCTGAAGCTCGCGTCGATCGACCGGAAAGAGCTCTCGCCGCCGCCTGCCCCGGTGGGCTCCATGGTCCTCGATCCCAAAGCGAGCCGCGCGCTCATCATCGGCGGCATCGCGCTGAAGGGCGGTGGTCCTGCGAAACAGATCTCGGCGCTGGACCTCGCCTCGCTCGAGCACCACGTCCTGTCCCTCAAAGGCGATTCGGTCGAGGTGCCCACGTTCGCCGCGGCGATATGGGATCCCGAAAATGAACGCGCCGTCGTCATCGGCGGCACGGGAGGCGCCGCTGATCTGGCGCAGGTCTTCGCCGTACGTGTCGAAGGGGATGCGGCGATCATCGATCAACTCCCCGAGTTCCCGATCGGCTCTGCCTCGGCTCCCACCGCCGCGTACGATCCAATCGGCAAAAGGGCCCTCGTTGCAGCGTTCATCCATGCAGACGATCCAGCGCTCACGCTCGCCTACCGCGGGACCTACGCGCTCGACCTTCGGCCAGGCGCCGAGAGTTGGTCAACGCTCGTTCCGGGGGAAGCCGGTCCGCCAGCGCCGCAACTGGGCGAATCGCGGCAAATGGCTTATGATCCCGCGCTCGATCGGATGGTGATGGTCCGGAGCGGGAAGTCTGGGCCGGCTGGCGTGTGGACGCTCGACCTTCAAAACCCCACGTCATGGATAAGTTTGGCGGGGACGCTCCCTGTGTACTGGTTCCCCGTGAACAGGATGCGGTCCCGGTATAGTAAAGTAAAACCTCTCCAAGGCAAGTCACAAGCGGCCTGAATTCGCGAGGCCCACGCGCCACCGAGAGTGCCACCGTGCTCGCGTTGGGCAACTCGCGTCCTCGCCATCCTCGCCGGGTTTGGCTTCCAGGCGGCCGCGGTTGCTGCCCGGCGCAGCCCCGAGCATCTCGCCGCGGCTGCGGGTGGCTCCGGGCGCGAGATTGCCCTTTGCTGCGCGCGGCGGCTCCGCGATTATGCGGGCGATGGGCAGACGGAGCCTCCGGCGGGGGCTCGGAGCTCCGGATGCGCAGCCGCCCTCGCTGCCAGGCGACGCTGCCGCCGCGCCTCACGAGCTGCCTCGAGCTTCGTGTCACGTGCGGCCCAGATGATATCGGCTCGGCCCGCGAGCGCGTCGTTCGGTGTGATGTACCCGATGGCGCTGTGCAAGCGCACGCCGTTGTAATGGTCGACGAAGCGCCCGACGATGCGGCGGGCATCCGCGAGCGATGACGGCGGCGTCACCCGAATCGCGTCGCTCTTCAGCGTCCTGTGCCAGCGCTCGATCTTGCCATTCGACTGGGGGTAGTTGACCGAGATGCGCACGTGCGTCATGCCCGCGATTCGGATGAACTCCTTGAAGTCCTTCGCGATGAACTGCGGGCCGTTGTCCGAGATGATGCGTGGCCTTTCGTCAGGGTACTTCTCGCGCGCACGCTGTGCGATGCACTCGACATCCAACTCGGTCATCGCTTCGCGAATCTCCCAATGGACGATCGCGCGGCTGGCGCCGTCGAGCAGCGAGCACAGGTAATAGAACGTGCCAGCTACGTTCAGGTAGGCGATATCGATGTGCCAGTGCTCGTGCGGCCTGAGCGGCTGCACGAAGCCGGTGCCCTTCTTCGACGCGCCCCGCTTCCAGCGGTCGAGGCGGCCTGCCGCCGACAGCACCCGATAGGTGGTCGAAGGACTGACGGCGACGACGTCCTGGTCCAGCATCATGAACGTCAATCGGCGATAGCCCTCGAGCGGGTTCTTTGCGTGGAAGTCGAGCACCTTCTGCCGCTCCTCGGGCCCGATCCAGAAGTCGCGTGGCACATCTGCATTGTGCTCGTTCGCCTTACCGTAGCGCTTCTTCCAGTCGAAGAACTTGCTGCGCGCGACGCCGAGCCAGCGAATGAAGCTCTCCCCGATGATATTCGTCTTGTCGGCCCACACGCGGACGAAGTCGACGACCTCGTCACGCGTGTCGTGGGGAACCCACCGGCCGGTCAGGGCTCCCCAAGTTCTTTTTTCAGCTTGACGTATTCCTCGGAGATCTCCGCGATCACCGCGTCCTTCTTCGAGAGCTTGGCCTCCAGCTGCGCGACGCGCGCTTCGAGCTCACGCTCGCGTGCCGAGGGCTTGTCCTTCGGCGGCCCATCGAACACGACGGCCGCGTTCTCGAACAGCTGCCGCTGCCAGGTGTAGAAGAGGCTCGGCTGCAGCTTCGTCTCGTCGCAAAGGCTCGAAACGGGCACCTTCTCCACGTGGTGGCGCTTCAGCAGCGCGGCCTTCTGCTCGCTCGTGTGGTTTCTTCGGATTCGCTTCGGCATGAACGGTTTGTCCTCGACCGTGTAGCACGGCGGTCAGGTTTGTCCCGTTCCGAGGGAGGCAGAACACCTGCTCTCCCCGTGTCCACGCCGTCGCTCCTCTGGGACGAGGTCTCGTGCTCGTTTCTCTCGTTCACGCGTACCCCGAATGCGTGTGGCTTCGACGCTTGGGCGATCGACGCCGCTGCCACGCTCTTCGCACCAAGCCCCCTCGGGAGCGCCATGTTTGGTCCCGGTGGGCCCGGAAATGGAAGCGTCTTGCTCGATGCCCCTCGAGATCGGCTCCTGATCCTAAACGGCAGCGATTGCACGGAGGATAACTACCTAAATACCGTCGAGATCGTCGGAATCGAGCGAGGGCCGTGACTGTCATGCAGCGATTCGACGCGCGGGGAAACAGGGTGGAACGAACGACCCGTCCCGTGTAGCATGGGCACGCATGCCCCTCGAGAGCGTTCCCGCCGCCGCCACTGCCGAAAGGCTCGTCGAGGTTCTCGAACGCGACGGCGCCGTCATCGTCGAGGGGCTCGCGACGCCTGCGGCGATGAGCCGCATCGGCGATGAGCTTGCGCCTTGGCTCACACTGCCGATCGAAAAAAGCCCGCTCGGCAACGATCGCTTCAAGGGCATGAAGACGCTACGCACCTCGAGCCTGATCGCGAAGTCGCCGGGTTGCCGCGACCTCGCGACGACGCCACGCGTGCTCGAGGTGCTCGACCGCGTGCTCGGCCCGCAATGCGCGACCTATCAACTGTCTTGGACGCAAGCGATTCGCATCGCGCCGGGCGAGATCGCGCAGGTCGCGCACCGCGATACGAACATGTACCCGTTCGCGCGCCCCGGGCCCGAGTGCTTCGTGAATACGATCTGGGCGCTCACCGAGTTCACGAAAGAAAACGGCGGAACAGTCGTGTACCCCGGCAGCCATCTGTGGTCCGACGCGCGCGTGCCCACCCCCGACGACGAGGTCGCGCACGTCGAGATGGCGCCCGGTTCGGTCGTGATCTACTACGGCTCGGCGTATCACGGCGGCGGCGCGAACGTGACGACCGACCGCGATCGAATCGGCATCGGGCTTGCGTACACGCTCGGCTGGCTTCGCCAAGAAGAGAACCAGTACCTCGCGTGCCCGCCCGAGATCGCGCGCGATCTGCCCGAAGCGCTACGTAACTTGATCGGCTACGCGGGGCACTACCCGTTCTTGGGTTGGCACGAGGGCGCCGACCCCGCGCTGCACAAGGGCGCGGGGCAACGAAGGAAGTACACGACGAATCTCAAGGGCAGGGGCTAAGAGCGCCGAGAATACACCGGGAGCGGGGGCGGAAGTGGGAGCGGGGGCGGGAGCGTCAGGGCACACCGCCCCATCGCGCCCGCTTGCGCGGTATCGTGGGCACCTACTCAGAGTCCGTTGGGGACCACGGTCACGGTGCCAGAGCCCCTGTTTGTCAGGATGAGGTCGGCGTACCCGTCCGCGTCCATGTCCGCGGTGGCGATGGCGTTGAGGCCAGGCGAGGCGCCGGTCGTGACGACGGTGCCCGTGGTGAAGCTTCCGTTGCCGTTGCCAGTCATCGGGCGGACGCCGCCCGAGGCTGTTGTAACGAGGATGTAGGCGTCGAGCTTGCCATCGCCGTTGAAGTCATCGGCCACGACGCCCAGCGCCGAGTTGACGGCTGTCGTGGGCGCGGCGGCGGACTGAACGCCGCTCGCGAAGGTGCCGTTGCCGTTCCCCTTGAAGAAGAAGAGGTACCGGCCGGCCGCGCCGTTCGAGAGGATGTCGAGCGTGCCGTCGCCGTTGGCGTCGCCAAAGGCGATGCCCGCCGTCTGGCCGTTGACGGCGTTGGTGTAGGAGACGGGTGCGGCGAACGAGCCGTTGCCCTGGTTGATGAGGGTCGACAGGCGTGCGCTGGCGGGGCTCGTCACCACGAGATCGGAGAAGCCATCGCCGTTCAGATCACGGCAGGCGATGGTCGACTGCACGCCGCCGGTGTTCGGGATGGTGATGAACGTGGGCGCGCCGAAGCTGCCCGCGCCGGTGCCGAAAAGCACGCTCACCTGGCTCAGGGTCACGCTGGTGGTGGCGATGTCGACCAGCCCATCGTGATCGAAGTCGCCGGCGCAGAGGTGGACGGAGCCCGGGGTGCCGGTGGTGAAGTTCGTCGGCGCGTCGAAGGTTCCGGGCGCGCTCGGGCCAAGGTTTCGGTAGACGCTGATGCTCCCGTTGCTGAGGAGCAGGTTGGTCTGGCCGTTGACGGTGACGGCGTCGAGCCACCCGTCACCGTCCACGTCCGCGGCCACGACCGCGTTGCTGGAGAGCGGAGCGCCCGTGTAGTTGACCTCCGCCTGGACGGTTGCGTCGCCGTTGCCGAGGAAAGCGGAGAACGAGCCGGAGGGGGTCACGATCGATCCGGATTCGGCGTTGGCCACCAGGATGTCGAGCTTGCCGTCGCCATTCACATCGGCGACCGCCGGAGCCAGCGGGTTGTGGTTCGCGGGGACGCTGATCGGCGTGCCGGGGACCTGACCGGAGGGCGCGGCCTGGCAGGTACCGTTCGAGCAGATTTCGCCCGTCGCGCACGCGATGCCGCAGGCGCCGCAGCTATCGGCGTCGCTCTGGAGGTTCACCTCGCAGCCGTCGGACGAGTTCCCGTTGCAGTCCCCGAGGGGGCCGGTGCAAGCCTCGCAATGGGTCCCCTCATAGGTGGGCGCGCACTGGCAGGTGTAGCTGCCCACGCCGTCGGTGCAGCTGCCGCCGTTCTGGCACGGGCTCGCGGCGCACTCGTCGATATTGGTCTCGCAGTTGGTGCCGGTGTAGCCGGGAGCGCACGCGCAGGTGTAGCTATTGATGCCGTCGGTGCATGTGCCGCCATTCTGGCACGGGCTTGCGGCGCACTCGTCGATGTTGGTCTCGCAGTTGGTGCCGGTGAAGCCAGGCGCGCATTCGCAGGTGTAGCTATTGATGCCGTCGGTGCATGTGCCGCCATTCTGGCACGGGCTTGCGGCGCACTCGTCGATGTTGATCTCGCAGTTGGTGCCGGTGAAGCCGGGAGCGCACGCGCAGGTGTAGTTATTGATGCCGTCGGTGCATGTGCCGCCGTTCAGGCACGGGCTTGCGGCGCACTCGTCGATGTTGGTACAGCTCACGCCGTCGCCCTCGTACCCCGCGTTGCAGGCGCAGGTGAAGGAGCCCGTGGTATTGGTGCAGGTGGCGTTTGCGTCGCAATTGTCGGTGCCGGCGGCGCACTCGTCGACGTCGACGCAGGTGCCGCTCTGGCACGTGAGGCCGTCGCAGCAGGGCACCGTGGCGTCGCACGGCGCGTTCACGGGCAGGCAGCCCAGGCCGCTGCACGTCGGGTCGAAGAGCGGCGAGGTCGGGTCGAGGCTGGTGACGTGGTCGCCGTTGTGAGAGCTATGCGCGTTGATACACGCCTGCTCGCTGACTCGGATGATCGTGTAGGGATGCTTCGTCGAGCTGGTCTTGTGGCAGATCTGGACCGTACCGTTGACATCGAAGTAGTTGCACTGCTCGGCGGTGAGCGCGTCATGGACCTCGCCCACGGCCTCGTCGCCTTCGTGGCTATCGGCCTCGGAGGGGTCAGCGCTGGCGCAGCCCGCGAGGAGCAGGGCGGAGAGAGTCGGGATCGTCAGATAGGAGAGAGAGCTTTTGAGATAACGCATGTCGAGTTCTCTGTTCTTGTTAAAGTGTGGGCTGCCGCGCGTCGAGCCGGCGCTGACGGAGAGGCGTCAGGTCGTCAGTTCAAGAACGATGCCACCGTGGAATACGGCTTCGGGAGGTGATGTCGAGGCAGGCCCCTGCCCGTCTTTCGGCGCGCCGGCCCGGTATCGCGGACACCACGACACGGAGGACGACGGACCTCGGACCCAGTCTCCATCTGCTGCTGCTGCTGCCTGAGCGCCTCAGCTGCGGAGAATGAGCATCACCATCCCGAGCGATCGCGGCTGCTCCGTCGAGAACGAATACGGAGTGTCGGTCCGCCAGCATGCAACGGGTCCGTGAGTCCCGTGGCAGAATAGAAGTTGTCGCGGTCATGCGCCTACGACGTCATCCGGACACATGGAAGAGCCGTCGAGGCGCCTGAACCTCATGAGGTAGGAACGCCGGCGGGAGCGGAAACGGGAGCGGAAGCGCAAGCGCGAGCGCAAGCGCAAGCGGGACGGGGATTCAGGGGATCCCGCTCGAGGACGGGGGTCACGGCATCGATAAGCGGAGGATATCGCGGTCTCCGATCGATGGACGCTGAATGGAACGGCGCGGCGGTTGCCGCGCTCCTGCGTCCATACGCGCGCCGCAGGCGCCGGGGGGCGCCCCAGGAGCCACCGGGCGGCGAGAAATCACCATTGAATGGCGAACACGGCGCCCTTCGGCTGGCCGGTGCTGCTGCTCGCGCGGATGACGGCGCGGTACGTGGCGCCGTCGTAGATCTCGGGTTCGATCCAGGGAGTGGGGCCCGTGGTGACCTTCACGGAGTCGCAGTTCATATCCGAGGTCAACACGTACTCCATCATCCCTCCCCCGACGCGGAACGCGTGGCCGTAGCCGTCTATGCCGTAGATGTCGACGTGCGCCGTGTCGCCAACTTCGCAGTCCCACACCGCGGTGATCACCTCTTTCGGGCGGTTCAAGGGGGTCGACGGGACCTCGATGTCACCGATGAAACGGGGGCATTCGCCGTCGGTCGCATAGTCGCCGTTCGTAGCGTAGACGACGGTCTGCTGGCCATTGGTTTGATCGGCGTAGTCGTGTACGTCGGAATCGTCGGCGGGGTCCAGCAAGCAGTCGTAGACCGAGCGGACGGCGTCCCTCGCCTTCTCGCGCCGCGTCGTGCTGTCGAGCACGGCAGGGCTCTGCTCGATCTGGACGCCGCCGTACGACCCGATCCAGTTGACGTAATTAAACTGGTTGCTGCCAGCGAGATCGCATCCACTCGTGTTGGACCACGCGATGTCGAGCCCTTCCCCTTGCAAGTACTCGCTGAGGATCTCCGCGACGCCCTGCCGGAATTCGGGGAAGATACTGCCGCCGACCTGGATGTCCACGCCCGAGCACGCATGTCGATGGAACGACACCGAGTAATAGACCTGGTTCGGCACGAAGCTCTGGAGCAAGGGGAAGCTGCGCCAGCTGATGTCGGTCGAGGTGATGTGGAACTTGGCGTCTGCGCTGGGATCGTTGCTGTTGATGCCCACCACCCAGGCGCCATTTCGCGTCGGGTTGTGGTTGTAGATGCCCTCCACCTGGTCGAAGGTGTAGTCCTCGAAGGGATGGGGCGCCGTGTAGACCACCTTCGTGTTCGCGTCGCGTGACAGGAACTCTCGGACCTTGTTCGACGAGCTGTTCTTCACCGCCGAGATGGTCGTCGCCGGCTCCGCGATCGCGGGCGCGACCCCTGACGCGTACTCGTTCGACACCGTGACGCCCGTGGCCGAGGTCGTCTCGCCGGCGAGCGCGACCCGGTTGGTGAAGAGGGTCTGGCTCACCTGGATGTCGCTCGTGGAGCTCGCCACGCCGTCCACGGTACAGAGGCCTCGGAGCGTGGTGCCGCGCTTGATGAGAAGCTGCTCTCCATAATGAAACTTGGTCGTATCGTAAGTTTCACCAGGCGCCACATAGGAATTGGCGTGCATGCTGTCGAACATCGAGGAAGGCACGCGGCACCGCTCTTTGCTGGTCATGCTCGAGTCCACGGTGACGGTGATGCTGCTCTGGTTGAGCGCCGCCTGGTTCACGCCGATGGATTCGATTCCATCACCCGCCTGCTCACCACCGCAAGCCGCGAGGGCGCAGGCGAGGACCGGCACGATCATAGATGCATTCTTCATATTGGATCTGCAATGCAGTCGCATGGAGTCTCCGGGGTAACACGTAGAGCGCCGAACGGTTCGGCGCTCTGCGAGATCGCGAAGCGAGCTCGCCTCGGGGGGTGAATCGTCTGGGCTTTGCCCGGACGAGAGGGGGACGCGAGGCGTCCCCCTCGGGACGAAAGAAGGCAAGAACATCGAGCGGTTGTCAAACCGACCGATGTTCTTGGACAAATCTCACGCGGGGGCGTAGCACGCTCCTCGCGTGGCGATCGTCGGAATCTTGCTCCACGCGGATCGAACGACTGTTTGCCGCCCGGCTGGCGTGGGCGCAGGGAAGGGGAGCGAGCGGCAACCCATCGGATATGCGGCGGCGCAGGACCTTGTGCCGCTGCATGGGGGGCGTTGCATACCAGGTTCGGGGAATCTGTGCCGTCGCGAAATCTATGCCGTCGCGAAACGCAAACACGTCAAGGGAACCGGCCTTTGGCCATCGAGATCAAGACGCGGGCCGCATCGCGCAGCCGCTCGGGTCCTTCCGGGACCCGCGCGCCTTCCAGCGGTTCGCATGCCCAGCACTGTCCGTCTTCCTTACGAACGCGCCGGTTTCCGAACGAGACGCCCGTCACCTCCCGCGAACGCGGTGGAGGAACCGGCGGGAGCCGTTTGAACATGCGCGGTGCCCCGAAGAAGGCCCATCCAGCCTTCAACCGCAACAACAGCGGTAGCGCCGAACGGTTCGGCGCTCTGCGAGATCGCGAAGCGAGGGGCACGCAGGCGGAATCTGTCGGGGTTTCCGTAGGAATACGGCCAAGTGCCGTAACCGCTCGACCCGAAGGGCACTCCCGCTCCCGCTTCCGCTCCCGCTTCCGCTACCGCTACCGCTTTGCGTCGACGAGTCACCGCAAAAAGGGGTTGGCCCGTTATGTCGGCTCCTCGGGAATCTCGGGCGAGCCGGGCCAGGTGATGCCCACCTTCTGAAGGCGCCATCGAGCGCCGAGCACGCGCTCCGGTTTGGGCGTGGGGAGAAGGAGCGTCTCGAGCTCGGCGGGCGTGAACTCCGTGGGGCCTTTCAGCCTCCGGTCGACCACTGCGTCGATGACTGCGTGGGCGGGGGCGTCTTCCGGGCGGTCGTGGTACGTCACGATCCACCCGGGGCGTGGACGATACGACTCACACGACAGCGGCAAGAGCCGCCCCTTGTGGAGCAAGCCCCACGCGGCCAGCCGGCGGGCGCCGTAGGGCGTCGGATCGTCGAAGAGCGTGCCTCCCACGCGATCGCCGTGAAGCCAGAAGCCCACGCCGGCCCACCTCTCCCCATGCTCGTCCCCCACGTAGAGCCAACCGACGGCCATCACGAACGCGGGCTCGAGCTCGGCAGGGAGCCCTGGCACGGCCGCACGCACGTCGTCCGGGCCGCCGGTCACCGCGTCGACCGAGAGGCGGAACTGCTGGATCGGCCCCCACCCGCTCTCGCACGCGAGGCCGACGACGCCCGCCTCGGTCCACGCGACGACCTCGTAGTTTCCTTCTACGTCGACGTTGTAGATGGCGCCTCGCTGGAGGTCGCCCGTCCACTCCATGCCGTCGGAGGCTGGATACCAAAAGCGCGCGATCCGCCTGAGGTAGCCTTCGACGTACGCGCGCAGCGCGGCGCGGACGATGGCGTCTCGGTCGAAGACGAGGCGTCCGAAGTGGCGGGTGACCCGTTCGATCATGGTGTTTCGCCTAGAGGCCTTGGATCGAGAGGCGACCCGCACGCACCCATCATCGCTGCCCCACCGAAGCCCAGCACCAGCACGCCCAGCATTGCCGAGCGGCGTCTCGTCATTGCTTGCATGAAGGAGCGGATCGCACGTTGCTCGGCCGGGCGACAAGAGAAAACGAGCCAGGGGGGCTCACGATGCGCCCGGGAACCGAGCGTCCCATGACGGTGACCTGGCGGCGGGATCCGGCGGGAGCCGCGGGAGCCGTACACAATCAGATTTCACTTGCCGACAACCGCGGCGAGCATGTCGACGAAGCCCCCGGCCCTTGCCGACAACCGCGACGAGCTCGTCGACAAGACCCCAGCCGTTGCCGACAAGCCCGGCGACCATGACGACCAAGCCCCCGGCCCTTGCCGACAAGCCCGGCGACCATGTCGACCAAGCCCCCGGCCCTTGCCGACAACCGCGGCGAGCTCGTCACAAGGACCCCAGCCGTTGCCGACAAGCCCGGCGACCATGTCGACCAAGCCCCCGGCCCTTGCCGACAAGCCCGGCGACCATGTCGACCAAGCCCCCGGCCCTTGCCGACAACCGCGGCGAGCTCGTCACAAGGACCCCGGCCGTTGCCGACAAGCCCGGCGACCATGTCGACCAAGCCCCCAGCCGTTGCCGACAAGCCCGGCGAGCCCGTCGACCAAGCCCCTCCTCGTTGCCGACGAGCCCGTCGCGCATGCCTTCCTCGCGTCCTACGGCGTGCTGTCATCCATGGGGGAACGAATGCCCGACCTGGCCACCGAGCTCCAGACGGTGGTAAACGTCATGGCCACCGGGCCGCGGAAGAAGTCGCCAACGACCTGGAAGGAGCCCGCCGCGGGGCAGGCAAAGCCCTGAACGGTACACCATGACAATTCCCAGGAAAGGGCGCCGGATCGTTCGCGTGGGGGACACGGACTATGCCTTCCGTATTCGGAAGAAGCCAACGTACCGCCAAGCTGCCTTCCAAGCGTCGATGACGCTCGCCATTCAGCCGCGCGACGCCGTCTCCGGAAGCGTGCTCATGGTCGACCTCATGGTCAGCCGCCCGGACAACGGGTTGAGCACGCATCAGACGGCCGTGAAGCCGGCGATGGTCCGCGAGATGATTGCGGGGGCCCTGGCGAGCGGCTGGCAGCCTTTCCACGCAACCGCGCCGTTTTTCTACAGATACCCCCTGATCTGCGATGGCTCTTGAGGTGCGCACCGGCTCAAATCCCGTCGGGTGCGAGCCCCCCACGCCCCGGTGCGCGTCGTCGTCGGGGTCACCCCTTGGGCTTGCATTCGATCTCGGAGGGCGTGCCCTTTTTCACGTCGCACGAATAGACCGCGCTCTCCTTGCACCCGATGAGCTTGATCGTGCGCTGGTATCGGGATCCCGACCTGTCCTCGGCGACGGTGATCTGCGTGCCCGCACATCCATGCGCCTTCCCGAAGTGCTCACGCGCCATCGCCCGGCCCTCCACGCCGACGCGCGCGTGCATTTCGTCGAGTCCACACGTGAGGGCCTGCGTGTCCGGGTCGCGATCGCAGACGAGCCGCAGGGCCGTCGGCTCCTGCCCGCAGGTGGCGTCGACGTCGACCTGCGCCACGAGCTCGCCGGGGGATACGGTTGGGGCCTGGAGCCGGCAATCGGGGCGCAGCTTGCCCAGGACCTCCTGCGCTTTCGTGCGCACTTTCTCGCGGTCGAGCTTCTGCAGCGCCTCGCAGCTCACCTGCCGGGAGCGCAGCTTCCACGCGTAACAGCGCAGGGTCGCTCGTCCTCGGCAGCCCTCGGCATGCCACACCTGGCTCCAGACCCCCTTCGGAGCATCGTACCCAATGGGATCCGCCCGCAGGCGCGGCGTCGCGCCCAGGGCGCTGCATTGCGCCTCGTCCGCGTAATACCGCTCGGCGCGCCTCTGGCTGTCCGCCACCGCCTCGGGCATGGGAGGCTCGGGCGCGCATTGCCCTGCGTCGTTCGCCGCGGCATCCAGCGCGCAGGTGATCGGCATGAGCGTCCCGCAGCCCGAGAGAAACACCTCGATCACTCCATCCTGGGGAATGGGCCCGGCGCCTTGTGGGACGAGCTCGATCGTCTTGCAGCCCGTCTCGGCCTGGAAGACGGCGCGCGCGTCCGCCACCGCTGCTGCAAAGGCCTTCACCTCGGGCGGCGGGGGCTCGCATTGCGGACGAATTTTGCCTGTCTCGCAAACGTACCGCGCTTCCTTGCCGCAGCCCTGCACGACCAATCGGTGGCCGTTCGAATCGGCCACCCGGAACCTCCAGGCGAGCGCGTCGTCGTCCGACGACTTCGCTTGGTCGAGCGCGCACCCCGTCTCCCGCCAGAACATCGCGCGCGCGACGAGCGACCTGTTGTGGAGCGATTGCACCTCGTCGACCTCCCGGGTGCATTCCTCCTCGTTGACCTTACCGTACAAAAGCGCGGTCTCGTACGTGCAGTTCTCCGTCACCCACAACCCGCCGCAGGCCTGCAGCTCGCGGCCCGTTTGCACGAGCGGCGCCGAATCGACGTTGCAGGACAAG
This sequence comes from Polyangium mundeleinium, assembly GCF_028369105.1. Classification (NCBI taxonomy): domain Bacteria; kingdom Pseudomonadati; phylum Myxococcota; order Polyangiales; family Polyangiaceae; genus Polyangium; species Polyangium mundeleinium. The sequence continues at coordinate 6,915,768 of NZ_JAQNDO010000001.1, forward strand.
ATGTCGTCGGGCGTCGTGGCCACGGGCGCCGGGCCCGAGGGCCAGACACGCCCACCGCCGCACGCCGAGGCGAACACGACGCCCGCGACGACCCACCACCCCCCATAGGTCTTCATGACCCCCGATGCTACCTCAGCCCCCGGGGCCGCGCGCAACGGCGACGTAGAGGAACGCCTCCTTGCAGCCGTAGCCTTCGCGCAGCGTCGTGTCGACGCAGAGATCCCGCACGCGATACTGACCGCCGCCGCCGCCGTCGGGCGTCTCGATGGTGATGACGCAGTCGAGATCCACGGCTGGCGTCTGGACGGCAAAGAACTGCCCTGCGGCTCGCATCGGCTGAAGCTTCGTCCTTTCGCCGACCGGACAGTCGATCCATACCGAAGCATCCGCGAGGGGCTCCCGAACGGGCCCCGCGCCGTCGCGCACCACGGCCACCCGAAGGTGACCGGCGGGGTCGCAGGCCATGAGCAAGAGGGGGAGGAGCGCCCCGAGGGAGACGATTTGCTTCACAAGATGGGAGTACCACGGAAGCGTCGGCGTTGAGGAGGGGAACCACCTTCGCGCCGCGCCCAAGAAAGGGTACGCTCGACCCCGCGCCATGACGCCGCGTCCCGACCCCACCGCCCCCACGAGGCGCACGCTCGCCGCGGCCGCCGCGCTCGCTCTCGGCCTGCTCACCGCCGTCGCGGCCGCCGACGAACCCGCGTCCGCTTCCGCCGCCGCTCCCGCTCCCGTCGCCATTCCCGCGCCCGCGCCCGCGCCTCTCCCCGACCCGGAGTATCCTCCGCCCGTCGTCGCCTCCGAGCCGAAAGCTCCATCGCCCGCGACCGTCCGGTATCAGCCCGTCAACGTCGGGTTCATGTATCCGATCGCCACGAATGCCGGCGCGCCGGACATCTTTACCCACCTCGACCTGGCCCTCGTGCTCGGCCGGATCGGTTATCTCGGCGGGTTGCAGATCGGGCCCGTGGGCTGGGTCGGGTACGATATGCGGGGCGCGCAGATCGGGCTCGCGCACGTCGTCGAGGGGCGCGCCGAGGGGCTCGAGCTCGATGGCCTCTTTTCCATTGCACGAGGCGATTTCGCGGGCGCGCAGATCGCGGGGCTCATGGGGTGGACGAGCGGGCGGATGACCGGCCTCGCGCTCGCAGGCATGGCGAGTTACGTGTACGCCGATGTCGACGGGGTCCTCCTCGGCGGGCTCGTTTCGGTCGCCCGCGGAAAGGTCCGCGGGCTGCAAATGGCGGGGGGGACGAACATCGGGCGCGTCGACGGCCTGCAGCTCGGGATCGTGAACGTCTCGGCCGAGGTGCGCGGCGTGCAGATCGGGCTCATCAACGTGGCGCGCCGGATCAAGGGCGTGCAGGTGGGGGTCCTGAACATCACCGACAAGCTCGAAGGCGAATCGCTCGGCCTCCTACCGATTCCGCGGCGCGGCGGCGTCCACCCGGTGGTCTGGGGGTCGAATTCGATCTTCGCGAACCTCGGCGTGAAATTCGCGAGCGCGTATGCGTATTCGATCCTCGGCATCGGCCTCCACAACCGGCCGCTCCCCGACGGGAAACGACAAGCTGCGTTCACGGCGGGGCTCACGCTGGGCGCGCGCGTGCCGATCACCGAGGGGTTCGCGGTGGCCGGGGATCTCGCGGGAAACCGGCTCTTCGCGGACGGCGTGCCGCTCACGACGCACGACGAGCTGTACAAGGCGCGCGTGCTCGTTTCGTTCGAGATTGCCAAACGGCTCGTGCCGTTCGTCGGGGGAGGCGTGGCGATGGCGGTGCAGGGATCGGATTCGCTGCGCTTTTCCTTCCTGCCGGAGGGGACGGCGGGAATCGAGCTTTAACCGGCGGCCGCCGTGGCCGTCTCGCCCGGCGCGGGCAGGTTTTCCCCGGCCTGCGCCTGGTCGTGCGCGTCGAGCGCCCGGGCCGCGACGAAGAGGAGCGCCGCGTGCGCGAGCGAGACGAACGCATACGCGACGATCGGCACGATGTCGCGCTTCGGCCCACACATGACGAGGAGCGCCGCGACCAGAAGGACGTTGTGAAGGACCGACCAGCGGCCGACCCAACGGGCCCGCGCGGCGGCGTCCGGGCCGCGGCGGAGCATGAGGATGCCGAGCCCGAGCAGCGACCCGGCCACGTAGAGGCCACTTGGCGCCGAGAGCGTGAGGATGAGGACGCCGGGCTCCATGAGCTCGAGGGGCCTGCCGAGCATCTCCAGGCTGACGACGACCCCCACGAGCGCCGCGAGCGCCCCCGGGATGACCATCTGCCCGAGCAGGAAGCTCGTGATCGCCGCGAGCTTGACCGACCGCGGCGTCTTGCCGGGCACCCAGATCGGCACCTCGGCGGCGCGGTACGCGCTGCCGCCGCGCTTCTCGTACCGCGAAAGGACGAGCCCCCAGACGTCGCGCCCCGCGACACGGCCCACCACGTACAACAGCGACGGCAGGAGCAGGGACCCCACAACGAGAATGATCTCCATCATGACCTCGGCCTCGCTCGATGGACGCGCGAGGAGCGCCGAACGTTCCGTCGCGCCCGAGGAAGTAGGGTGGAGGGTTCGAGGAGACAAGGTGGCGAGCCCGGTCACGCCTCCTCCTTCACGCTCTGCGCCACGACGACACGCGGACCGGACATTTCCAGGTTCCGGTCACAAAAATTACCATATCGACGGTCCTTTCCGATCCTGGTAGACATTCGCCCCTGTCCCGGATGGTCACGAATCGGAACAAGGAGTCGTCGCCCATGAAGAAGCTTGGCCTCGTGTACGGATTGCTGGCTCTCTCCGCCGCGCTCGCGACGGGTTGCGTCGCCGAGACGGGCGAGCCGGTGGACCTGGAAAACGTCGGGATGGACCTCACCTGGGAGGAGTTCAAGGCGCAGGCCTATCAGGAGCCGGAGACGGGCGTTTACATCGTCGACGGCGATACGCCGATGTTCAGCGAAGAGGAGCTCGAAGCGTTTTACCTCGAGCACGTGCAGCAAGGCCGGCTCGCGGTCATGACCTCGGGCGGCCAGGACGTGAAATGGGATTCGGCGACGGCGCTGAACATCACGTATTGCATCAGCACTGGCTTCGGCAGCCGCTACAGCGCCGTCGTGAATGCGATGAACACGGCCACGAGCGCCTGGGAAGGCGCCGCGAACGTGAACTTCGTCCACAAGAGCGATCAGGACGCGAACTGCTCGGCGCAAAACAAGAACGTGATCTTCGACGTCCGCCCGGTGAACGTGGGCGGGCAGTACCTCGCGCGCGCGTTCTTCCCGAACACGAGCCGCAACGGCCGCAACGTGCTCATCGACAACACGGCATTCACGTCGCAGGGCATCTCGCTCGACGGCGTCCTGCGTCACGAGCTCGGCCACGCGCTCGGCTTCCGGCACGAGCACACGCGCCCCGAGGCGGGCGCCTGCTTCGAGGACAACAACTGGCGTGGCCTCACGCCCTACGACTCGGGCTCCGTCATGCACTATCCGCAGTGCAATGGGACGAACTCCTGGGCGCTCAACCTGACGAGCCAGGACAAGGCGGGCGCGGCCCTGCTCTACGGCGCCCCGGGCAGCGGCGGCAGCGGTGGCAGCGGCGGCAGCGGCGGCGGCGGCAAGGGCAACAAGTGATCGGCTGAGAGGAATTCGAGGGAAGGGGAAAGGGGTCCTGGCCCGCGCCGGGACCCCTTTTTCATGTCAGGGTTTGCCCCAGGCCGCGTCCTTCCGATAGGTCGCGATCGACTCGGCGATCACGTCGAGGGCGCGCTTGCGATCGTAGAGGTCGTCGACCTCGCTGATCTTGCCCTCGAGGATCTTGTAGTCCTGAAAGAACCGCCGGATCTCGGCGAGGACGTGCGACGGCAGCTCCGTCGCTTCTTCGTAATGGGCATACGCGGGATCGTCGATTGCCACGGCGATGATCTTGTCGTCGATGCCCTTGTCGTCCCGCATGCGAAACCCGCCGACGGGCCGGGCGCGCACGATGGTCAGGGGATGCACGGGCTCCTGCATGAGGACGAGGATGTCGAGGGCATCCCCGTCGCCCGCGTGCGTCTGCGGGATGAACCCGTAGTTCGCCGGGTAGTGGACCGACGAGTAGAGGACACGGTCGAGCATGAGCAGCCCCGTGCGCTTGTCGAGCTCGTACTTGAGCTTGGATCCACGCGGGATCTCGACGACCGCAGGGACGAACTCGGCGATGGAGGAAGGGACGACGTGAATATCGTGAAGAGGGTGCATTCGTTTGGGGGTTGGGGCGTAGCTCGGCTCGCCCGAGCGTAGAAAAGAGGGGGGTCCGGCCAACCGAACCCCCCCGGGGAGGTATCAGGGAGCGAGCTTCGCGAGGAACATGTCGGTCGCGCCGGCGGACGTGAAGGGGCCGCCGCCGAAGTCGATGATGTTTTCGAAGGTGCCCGTCACCCACGTGTTCGTCAGGGGGTCGATCGCGACCGCCTCGCCCGACTGGTTCGTCAGCATGCCGCTGCCGTACCGCCAGAGCCAAAGCGGCGCGCCGCTCGGGTTGAGCTTGCCGACGAAGACGTCGCGCCCGCCCGCGCTCACGACCGTGTTGCCGCCGAAACTGACCTGGTTGAAGAACTCGCCCGTGATCACGATGTTGCCAAACACGTCGATCGCGAGCCCCTGGCCGCGCTGCGCGGTCAGGTTGCCGAACGACTTGCTCCAGACGTGGTTGCCCATGATGTCGAGCTTCGCGATGTACCCGTCGACGTTGGCCGTGCCGTCCGCGCACGTGAGCGTGGTGGTGCCGCCGTCGAACGAGAACGAGCCGGCATACTCGCCCGTGAGGACGACGGAGCCGTCCGTGGGATCCGTGGCCACGGCGAACGCGCGCTGGTTCGCCGCGTCGCCGAAGCTCTTGCTCCACTGGTGCGTGCCGGCGCTGTCGTACCGAGCCACCACGATGTCGTAGTCGCCCGCGCTCGTGAGCGTGTTGCCGTTGAGGAAGCTGATGGAGTTCTGGAAGGCGCCGACGAACGTGACCTGACCCGCGGGGGTCACCGAGACCTCGTAGCCGAACTGCGTGCCCGTGCCGCCAAAAGCCCTGCCCCAGACGGCGTTGCCGTTGGCGCTCGCGAACTTGAGGAGCATCGCGTCGAGCCCCGCCACGTTCGTGAGGAGCCCGGGGAAGTTGATGTCGCCCGAGAACTGGCCGGTCACGTAGGCCGCGCCCGTCGCGTCGACCGCGATGTCCATGCCCTGCTGGGTCACGGTGTTGCCGACGCTCTTCGACCAGAGATGAACGCCGTTCGTGTCGAGCTTGGCGGCGTAGAGATCGTCGCCGCCCGCGCTGTTCAGGGGGCCCCCGCCGAAGTTGATCGAGCCCTGGAACGCGCCCGTGACGTACACGTTGCCCGCGCTGTCGACCGCGATGCCGTTGCCGACCTGGGTCGCGGTGTTGCCGTACTGCTTCGCCCAGAGGACGTTGCCCATGGGGTCGTACTTCGCGACGAGGACGTCGGTGCTGCCGGCGCTCGTGAGCGTGCCGATGGCGCCGCCCATGTTGATCGAGCCCTCGAAGTGGCCGATCGTGTAGACGTTGCCCTGGGCGTCGACCGCGACGTCCAGGCCGACCTGGTTCAAGGCGCCGCCGAACGGCTTGCTCGCGACGTGGTTGCCCGTGCAAGCGAGCGCCGCGCCGCTGCAGTCCTCGTCCGCCGGGGAGGCGCAGTTGTCGAGCGAGGGAAGGACCTCGCCCATGCAGGCGCCGTAGCCCGTTCCATCCGCGAGGCAGGTCTGGCTGCCGCCCTTGCACAAGCCGACGCCGTTCGTGTTGTCGGGGCCGGTGTAGCAATTGATGCTCGTGCCCGGCGAGCACGCGCAGCCGATGCCGTCGTCCGGCGCGCCGTCGCAGTCGTCGTCCTGCATGTTGCAGACCTCGGCCGAGGGCAGGACCTGCCCGACGCACGGGCCGTAGGACTGGCCGTCGGGCGCGCAGGTGGCCTTGCCCGCCACGCAGACGCCCGTGCCGGCGGTGCCGGGGGGTCCGTCGTAGCAGTCCATCGTCTCGCCCGGCGCGCAGACGCAGCTCGGGTCGTCGTCGACGTTGCCGTCGCAGTCGTCATCGACGCCGTTGCACGTCTCGTTCGCGGGGAGGACCGCGTCGACGCACGCGCCGAACTCACCGTTTGGCTCGCACGTCTGGACGCCGGCCTTGCAGGGGCCGACGCCCTGGGTGCCGTCGGGCCCGGCGTAACAGGGCTGCGTCGTGCCGATGGTGCAGCCGGGAGCGCCGCCGGTGCCGCCCGTCCCGCCGCCGCCCTGGCCGCCCATCCCACCGCCGCCCATCCCACCGCCGCCCATCCCGCCGCCGCCGCCCATCCCGCCGCCGCCGCCTTGCGCGATGCCTCCGGTGGTGTTGGGGGTGGGCTCGCCGCAGCCGGCGACGGCGCTGAGCAAGGCGAGCGTGATCGTGGGGAAAGATAGAGAAAGGAGTCGCGATCGGCGAAGCATGTCTGAAGCCTCCGGCGTGGACCGAGAAGAGGGATCCCGAGTTTCCGTCACATTACTGATTGCAAGGCCATCCACAATACCCCGGCCGCTTCCCGCCGGTTCGGGCCGGAATCCTTCGGGAAATCGTGTCCGGGGCGCGGCTTGACGCCCAGGAGGGGGTCTGGTCTCCTACGTTCCTGGATCGGCGTTCGCGAAGGACGCCGAATTCGCGGAGTTTTGCCCATGCGAAGAGCCTTCTTCCTTTTTTCTTCGTTCGCCTTGTTCACCGCCTCGGCGCTCGTGCTCGGTTGCTCGGCCGCGAACACGGATGGCACGTTCAAGGGCGGGGAGGGCGGCGACGCGGGGCAAGGGCAAGGCGGCTCGGCCGGCACGGGCGGACAGGGGGGAACGGCGGGTCCGGGGGGCGCGGGCGGCGAAGGCGGCTCGGGCGGGTTCAACTTCCCGAGCGACGGCGGGACGCCCGACCCGGAGCTGCCCGGGGAGGTGTTCGGGCACAGCCCCGATCGGCTCTACAAACTCGAGCCCTACACGAAGCAGGTCTCGGTCGTGGACTACTTCGATGGCTGCGGCGACGTCATCGACATCGCGATCGACAAGGACTCGAAGATCGTCGGGACGAGCTTCTCCGGGCTCTACTGGATCGACAAGACGACCGCGAAGTGCACGGAGATCGCGAGCGGCAGCTACCCGAACTCGCTCTCGTTCGTGCCAGCCGGCACGCTCGACGCGAACCACGAGGTGCTCGTCGGCTACCAGAACGCGACCTACGTGCGGATCGACACGGTCACCGGGAACATCACGACCGTCGGCTCGATCGGCGGCGGCTACTCGTCGAGCGGAGACATCGTGTCGGTGAAGGGCGGCGGGACGTACCTGACGGTGAAGGGCAACGGCTGCGACGATTGCCTGATCGAGGTGAACCCGAAGACGGGCGCGCTCGTGAAGAACTGGGGCCCGGTCGGGAACTCGGACGTCTTCGGGATCGCCTTCTGGGCAGGCAGCGTCTACGGCTTCACGAACTCGGGGTTCCTCTTCGAGCTCACCTTCAACCCGAACGGCACCAGCGTCACGTCGACGCCGATCGCGATCCCAGGGAACCCGAACCTGCAGTTCTGGGGCGCCGGCTCGACGACGTTCGCGCCCGTCGAGCCGCCGCCGAAGTAGGGCTGTGTTCCACAGCGTAGCGCCGGGGTTTCACCCCGGACCCGACGAGGGGCTGTCCGCCCCTTGACCCGGACCAGGGCCAGCCCTGGACCTCTTTTGCATCGACCGCGATGCGGTCGATGCAAAAGAGGTGGGGAACGCCCTCTAGCAGCCTGTGGAATGATCGTCGCGAGCGCCCCGAAGCTAGGGCGACGGAGCGAGGAATCCTGAAGGATTTCGAGCGATGTCGACCGACGATTCGGGGCGCGCAGCAGATAAGTCCACAGGCTGCTAGGCGCCGAGGGAGCGGAGTGCGTGGAGCATGCGCCGGAAGAGGCCCTCTTCCCGCGTGGGGGGCGAGGTGTCTTCGATGGGGCCGAGGGCCACGACCTCGGCGAGCGTCGTCGAGGGGATGAGGACGCCCGCGCAGCCGGGGCACCGCAGGACCTCGGGGCCGTGGCCGCGCAGGTGCTCGGGCGCGAGGGTGTCGCGGCAACGCGGGCAGGCGCGAACGCCGGGGCGCGTCTGCGGGACCGCCGGGCGGACCTCGACGGCAGCGGCGACGCTGGAGACGTCGCCGTCGAACCAGTCGATCCACACGGCGTGGCAGTCGGCGCAGACGTCGACCACGGCGCCGGGGGTCGGTCGCTCCTGGAGCAGGCCCGCGCAGAGCGGGCACTGCGGGGAGGCGAGGCGGTATTGCTCGCTCATCGCGCGGCTCCGGTGGATGCGGGCGCGGCGAGGCGTCCGTAGAGATCGGCGAGCTCGCGCAGGCGCATGGCCATCTCGCGGCGGAAGACGTCGCCGTGCAGCAGGAAGCGCCAGTTGTCGCGGGTCGTGGCGGGGTTGTTCATGCGCGCCTCGCTGCCGCGCGAGAGCACGTCCTGCATGGGGATGATCGCGGTGTTCGCGGTGGAGGCGAACGCCGCGAGGATGAAGTCCCAGGCGATGTCTTGACCGCTCACGCGGAGGTAACGCTGCACGTGGTGGCGCACGTGCGGCGCGGCCGCATGCCAGAAGCCCACGGTGGTGTCGTTGTCGTGGGTGCCCGGGTAGACGACGTTGTCCGGCTCGTGGTTGTGGGGCAGGTGCGTGTTGTCCGCGTCGCCGCCGAACGCGAACTGCAGGACGCGCATGCCGGGCAGGCCCGCGGCGCGGCGCAGCTCGTGGACGGCCTCGTCGATCATGCCGAGATCCTCGGCGACGAGCGGCATCTTGCCGTGACGCTCGAGCGCCTGGAAAAACGCGAGCCCGGGGCCCTTCACCCACCGGCCGCTGCGCGCGTCGGGGGCGCCGAACGGGATCTCCCAGTACGCGGCAAACGCGCGGAAGTGATCGATGCGGGCGATGTCCGTGTGCGCGAGGACGCGACGGAGGCGGGCGCGCCACCAGGAGAAGTCGTCCTCGGCCATGCGATCCCAGCGGTAGATCGGGTTGCCCCAGAGCTGGCCGGTCTCGCTGAAGTAGTCCGGCGGCACGCCCGACACGGTCTGCGGCGTGCCGAGCTCGTCGAGGTGGAAGAGGTTTCGGTGCGCCCAGACGTCGACGCTGTTGCGATCGACGTAGATCGGCAGGTCGCCGACGATCCGCACGCCGCGGCCGTGGGCGTAGGCGCGGAGCTCATTCCATTGGTGCTCGAAGAAAAACAGGATGGCGATCTCGCGCTCGATCTCCTTGGCGAACTCGGCGCGTGCCTTCGCGAGCGCCGCGGGCTCGCGGTCGCGCAGGGCAGGCTCCCAGTCCCACCAGGCCTTGCCGCCGTTCTTGCGCGAGAGGAGCCAGAAGAGCGCGGCGTCCTCCAGCCACGAGGCCTCGGCCTCGCGAAAGGCGGCGAGCGGCTTGCGCAGCGGGTGCTCGGGGTGCGCGAGGAGGCGCTCGGCGGCGCGATCGAGGCGCGGCTCCTTGAAGGCGCGCACGGCGTCGAAGTCGACGAGGCTCGCGGGCGTGAACTCGTGCGCGAGGTCCGAAGCGTCGAGCAGGCCGAGCTCGTGGAGCCGGACGAGGTCGACGAGGAGCGGGTTGCCGGCGAAGGCGGACCAGCAGACGTAGGGGCAGTTGTTGCTGGTCGGGTTGAGGGGCAGGACCTGCCAGAGGCCGAGCCCGGCCTGGGCCAGCCAGTCGAGGAAGCGCCGCGCGGAGGCGCCGAGATCCCCCATGCCGTAGGGGCCGGGCAGCGAGGTCGGGTGCAGGAGGATGCCCGCCTCGCGGCGGGGTTTGTCTTGGGCCTGGGTCATGCGAGCGTCTCCTCTCGGCGGGCCGAAAAGCGAGCGGACGATATCATCGCCGCGCCTTCTGCGTGATCCTTTGCAGCGCGGCCGAGACCGCCTCGCGCGCGCGTTTGGCCCGGACCTCGGGATCGGCCTCCGGCTGACGCAGGGCCCGGACCGCCTCGCAGGCGGCCTTGTCGGCGGGCGGGAGCGTGACGCAGAAGAGATCGTACGAGCGCGAAGCAGGCTCGGCGAGGGTGGGCTCCTTCGCGAGGATGGCCACGGCGTGCGCGAGGACGAGGGCGAAGAGCGATGCATGCGGGGTGGTGTCGAGCCATCGCGAGACGAACGTGGGGCTCCTCGCGAGCTTGGCCAGCACATCCCATCGGTCACGGGTGAGGCCGAGTTCGGTCGCGAAGACGAGCACCGAGAGGTTGCGGCTGCGATCGGCGAGGGCCGTCGTGTCCGCGTCGAGCGCGGCGAGATCGTCGAGCGCGGCGTCGTCGAGGGGAGCGCAGTTGACGGCGACGCTGAGCGTGTCGGCCCGCAGGCTCGGGCCGAGGAGCTTCGACCTGCCGATCGAGCGGGCCGCGCTGAGGAGGCTCGGGTTGCAGTGGCTCGGCTGGCGCTGGCGGGCGAGCAGGAGGGCGGCATCGTAGACACGGCCGGCCGAGGCGAGCTCGAGCGTGGCGCGGGTGAACGCGTCGGGGTCGTAGTTCTTCTGGTCCATGCCGCCAAGGAACACATCGAGGGCGGGCAGGGGGCCGGCGCACGCCTTGCCCGTGTCGCCCCGCCGGATCCGCGGGAGCTTGCGGAGCGCGCCGCCCGCGCGGAGCGAGAGGGCGAGGGCGTAGGCGTCACACGCGGGCGCCTCGTAGCCGCCGAGCTCGACCTTGTCCTCGGTGCAGGCGAGGGGCTCGCCGAGCACGGCGAGGGCACGCGCGGCACGATCGAGCAGGGGTTTTGCGGTGGGCATGCCGGCGAAGGCGACGGGCGTCGTGGAGAGGATTTCCCGCAGCGCGGCGTCGTCGGTGTCCTCGGCGAGCGTGGCGCGGACGAGCGACCAGAGATCACCGGCGAGCAAGGGCATGCCGGCGTCGGCGGCGAGGACGGCCGTGACGGCGAGGACGGCGCGCGCGTCGGCGGCGAGGGTCTTCGGATCGGCCGGGCCGAGCGATCGGCCACCGAGGCGCGCGCCGAAGATCGCGGCGTCGATCGCGCGGGACGCGGCGGAGGCGCCGCGCTCGGCGTCGCCGTCGAGGAAGTGGTAGGCGGCGGCGACGGCGGCGGCGTGCACGTAGTACCGCGCGGCCTCGGTGTCGCGCTCGGGGCCGGCGATCGGCGCGAGGCGCGCGGTGAACGAGCCCTCGGGCTTGCCGGGCGAGCGCACGCCGAGGCCCATCTGGAACGTGGAAGAACCTTCGAGCAGGCCCGCGCCGAAGGAGACGTCGAAGCTCACGTTGAAGACCTTGGAGACGGTCTTCTCGTCGTAGCGGTACGACATGCGGGGCATCACGAGGCCGCTCGACTCGGCCTTCGCGAGGAACGCGTCGAGTTTTTCGCGCGCCTTCGCGCGGTCGCCCGTGTTCGCGAGCTGCATGGCCTCCATCACGGAGACCACGGCGTCCGCGGCCCCGGGGTCCTCGCAGGCGCGCGTGACGGCGCCGCGCATGCCCTCGGCATACTCGCTCGGCCGCGGCGGCTCTCCGTGCCGCGCCCGGAAGACCTCACGCGCGAAACGCAGGGCCCAGCCGAGCTCGGAGGCGCCGCTCGATGCCGCGGCGATGGCCGCGTCGGGCGGCGGCTTGTCCGTGGCGATCGAGACGAGCACACCGCCGAGCAGGCAAAAATCGGCCTGATCCTGCTTGCCCTGGGCCCGCAAGGTGCCGGAGAGCGAGACGAGGAGCGCGTCGAGCCCGCCTTGCGTGGTCTCCACCGCGGCAGCGCGGGCGAGCGCGTCGAGCAGCCCCACCGGCGTGCCTGCGCCTTCCTCGCGGAAGATCGCGGCAAGCGCGCTGAGCAAGCTCTTCACGCGGGTCGCGTCGATCGACGAGCCTTTGGGCTCGGCGAGGTACGTCCGCACGAGGCCGTAGATCGACGTGATCGCGTCGGCGAACGCGCGCTCCTCCCACGCGGCGAGCCCGGCCGAAAAGGCGCGGTCGGCATCCGCCGCCGGGATCACGAAGGTGAAAGGCGCGGCCTTGTTCTTCCGCGGCGACGCGACGTCGATCGCATCCGACAGGATCGTCACGACGAAGCGCGCGCGGCGGATCGTCGCGCCGTCGCCCTTGGCGTACGAGGGGCTCGCGAGGATCCGCCTCCGCACGTCGCCGATCCGCGCGAGGACGCGGCGCGTCGCGGGGCTCGGCCCGCCCTTCGCACCGCCGCACTTCGGCTCGGCTCCGGCAGGCTTGTCGAGGAGGATCGTTGCGAGCGCGGTGATCGTTTGATCCCCAAGGGTCACCACGTCGTCGAGCAGGCCCGCGGGCATCGGCTCGGCGCCGTCGCCGAGGCCGGCCAGGCTCTCGCGCAGAGCGTCCCGCGCGGCCTTGCGATCGGCGGGGAAGCGGGCCGGCTCGGCGGCGTCGGGGTCGAGCTTGCCGGCGCTGCCGAGCGCGAGGTAGCGGGCCACGCTGGCGGCGAGGCGCGCGAGCGGGCGCCGCGCGACGGACGGATCGGCGAGGGCCTGCCCGATCCGTGCCGCGGCTGCGTCGAGATCGGGTCGTTCACCGAGGAGCATGCGCACGAGCACGTCGGCGGTGAAGAGCCCGGCCACGCCCCAGCCGCTCTGGCGGGCGAGATCCCCGTCGAGCTTCTTGCGGAACGCGCCAACAAGGCCCGTGTAAAACGCGCTCTGGATGGCCGCGGGATACGCCGTCGCAGCCAGCGCGCCGGTGAAGGCAGCCTCGAAGACCTCGGAGGCGTCCTTCGCGCGCGCGAGCCGATCCTCGATCGTTCGCCGCAACAGATCCACGAGCGCGTCACGCAGCGTCGCGTCCGAGACGAGGCCAGGGGCATACGCGAGCGTGACCACGCTCATCGAGCGCATGCGATCGGGGTGGGCCTGGTGAAGCTGCGACAGCGCAGCGAGGTGCGCGGAGACGAGCGTCGAGGCACGCCGATACGTGGGTGTTTGCGCGAGCGAAATCCCCGAGAGCTCGCCGCGCTGCTGCGTCAGCGCAAAGGCGTGGGTCCAGGTCGTGCGGGCCTCGTCCACCGTGCGCACGAACGCGTCGTACCGGGGCAACCACTCCGCGAGCGGCAGGAGGTTGTTCCGGGTCGTGTCGAGCGAAAGCGAGGGCGTGAGTGCGCGGCCCATCGTGTACGCGAAGGCCAGATCGTCGGGCCCCTGGAAGCTCGGCGGTGGCACGGCGACGCACGCCTCCTGCGGGCCGAAGAGCGCGCGGATCCCCTCGCGTTTGCCTTCCGGTACGGCCGCGAGGATGGCCTCGCCGACGACCTTCCAGGTCGCGCCGTCGTCCTCCGCGGCGCGGACGCGCAAGAGGTGGCCGTACGGCGTGCCATCGCGCAACGTGTCCGGCCCGGGGGGGCCACTCGAACGAGCGTGCGGGTACGGCGAGATCCATTCGCCCGCCGGAGGTTCGAGCGCGATGCCGGCGCTCTCCAGCAGCGTGAGCAAGTACCTCCCGCGGAGCACGGGCTCGGCTTCCTCGGAAGGGTGCGAGGCCTTCCGCTCGCTCGCGGCGCTGCGTCGATCGAGCAGCGTGGAAAGGCGTTCGGCCTCGCCGGCCGCGTCGACGTAACGGAAGCTGGCGGCGTGCTCGGCGGCGTGCCGGACCACCTGCGCGATCTCCAGATCGAGATCGAGGATCCCCTCGGGATCACGCGAAAAGATGTCCTGCACGACGGGCGGTAGGCCGGCCATGAACGGGCGAAGCGGATCGTTCGGGAAGATCTCCGTCAACGTCTTCGCGTCGGCCGTTACGCGCGCGATCGTCTCCCAGCCGAGCGACGCTCCCATCGCGGCAAGCAGCGCGGACGCGTCGATCGACGCCGGCCGGGGCAGCGGCCCGGTCCGGATCTCCACGGCACCTTTCCGCGCGGAGACCCGTGGTGAAGGCGTGTCGTTGCCGAGCTGCTCGCGCAAGACAACCGACTTCGCGCCGCGCGCCTTCGGCTCGGACTTCGCGTCACGCCAGAGCGAGGCCCACCGATCGGCGGCATCGCGCTCGGCCCGCGCCGCGACGTACGCGTCGAGCAGCGCCGTCGGATCCCGCTCTTCCCGCGCGGCCGCGGCGATCGCGCCCTCACACGTGGCAAGCGCGGCCTTGTCGCAGCGGAGGTCCGACGTGGCCCTCGTCTTGGGTGGAGGCGGCGCGACGCAGCTCCCGGCGGCCAGGATCAAGGCCGTCGCAGAGACGACCGCGCGCATGGCTCGTTTCCCGCGGTCCTCGCGTCGCGCCTGCATCACGCACCTCCGCCCTTGTCGCACGACACCGCAGTCGTGATCGTCCGTGTCGCGCGGAGCACGCTCCCTTCACCGGCAGCGAGCGGCGCGCCCTCGTCGTCCACGACGACGATCTCCACGTCGAACGTGTCGTACCGATTCGCCACGCCGATCATCGGGAACTCCACGACCGTCCCGGAGCCACGGTTCACCACCTTGCCGTTTGCCGAGAGCTCGAGGTGCCCGCACGTCTTCGTATCGCCGCAGTACCCAGGCGGCCGCAGCAAGAGCGCTTTGACGTCGAGCACGAAGGGAATCCGAACGTCCAGCACCTCGCCGATCGAAACGCAGGCGCCTTCCGCGGGGCTCTTGATGGAGATCGTGGGCGGGTCGGTCGCGGTCGTCTCCGTGGTGGTGTCGTCGCTCTCGTCGCTGCAGCCGGCGAGCAGGGCCGCGCAGAGGACGAGCGAACGCCCCGAAGCGCGCATGCAGCGCGCGAAGAAAGCTTGGGGGAAGCGTGTCATCGCGCCTTTGTAGCCCAGGCCCGAGCAAGATGGGAGGGATGCGAAATCCGGGCTAAGCTCGCCGCGTGTCGCGCCAAGAGAGAATCGAGCAGAAGCTCTCCGAGGCCCTCGCGCCCGTGGTCCTCACGGTCGAGAACGAGAGCAAGAACCACAACGTGCCCGCGGGCTCCGAGACGCACTTCAAGGTGCTGATCGTGAGCCCCACCTTCGAAGGCCTCGGCACGATCGAGAGGCACCGCAAGGTGCACACGGCCCTCGCCACGGAGCTGCGCTCCGGCCTGCACGCGCTCACGATCCGCGCGCTCACGCCCGCGCAGTTCGAGGCCGAGGGCGCCCCAGGTTTCCAGTCGCCACCCTGCCTCGGCGGCTCGAAGCACGACAAGACGTGAGTTCGGCATGCTCACGCTCGGCCTGATCACCGATCTCCACTTCGGCCCCGAAGCTGGATTCGCGGGCAAGTTGCGCAAGCTCACCCGCAGCGCGCCCGGCCTCGCCAAGGCCTTCGTCGCCCGCATGAACGAAGTCGTCCACCCCGACCTCGTCGTGAACCTCGGCGACGACATCGAAGACGAGGCCCACGACGCCGACCTCGCCCGCTACGCCGCCTGCGTAAATCTGCTCCGCGGCGCGCGCGCCGAGCTCGTGAACGTCGCAGGCAACCACGACACCGCGCACCTCGCGCCATCGGAGCTCCTCTCCGTCTGGCAGCGCCCCGATCTCGATCGGCTCTACCACGCGTTCGATCGCGGCGGCTTCCACTTCGTCGTGCTCCACACGCGCGAGCGCAAGGATCAAGACGTCACCGTGGGCGAGGAGCAACTCCGCTGGCTACGCGAGGATCTCGCCGCCACACGCGCGCCGACGGTGGTCCTCATGCACCACAGCGCAGCCGATCAGGATCTCCGCGGCAACCGCTGGTTCGAGGGCTCGCCGCACATCTGTCTCGTCGAGGAGCGGCGCGCGCTCCGGACCATCCTGCGCGAGAGCGGCGTCGTGCGCGCCGTCTTCAACGGGCACCTGCACTGGAACCACCTCGACGTGGTCGACGGCATCCCATTCATCACGCTGCAAAGCCTCATCGAAAACCTCGACGACGACGCCCCCGGCCGCCCCGCCGCCGCACACGCCGTCGTGCACCTCGAACCAAACCGCGTCGTCGTGAAGGTCGAAGGCGCAGAGCGCGCGACGTATCAGTTCGAGGCGTGAAGCGTAGCGCCGGGGTTTCACCCCGGACCCGACCAGGGGTTGTCCACCCCTGGACCCGGACCAGCGCAAGCGCTGGACGCGGGGTCGATGAACTGCGCGATGCGCAGTTCATCGAACAGCCGCTGGCAAGACTGGCGACGACCCTGCCAACCAAGGCCGCAGCGCTGCAGGTTCAACCGGCAACGTTTGCGTCGCCAGGTGGAGACACACCTGCATGGTCTTGCCACCGGCCCGGTGGAAGAACTGCGCTCCGCGCAGTTCTTCCACCTTCGGTCCAGGCCGTGCCTGGTCCGGGGTGAAGGGGGCGGACAGCCCCCTTCCGGGGTGCGGGGCAGAGCCTCGCGCGCTCAAAGCTTGAAGTTCAGCGCCTTCGGCCGCGTCAGGTGCAGAAAGCCAAGCGCGGATAAGGACGAACCCTTGCCGCTGTCCTTCACCCCGGTCCAGGGCAGGGCTGGGTCGAGCGTGTCGCACTGGTTCATGTAGACGGTGCCGACATCGAGCTGCTTCGCGAGGTGCTCGGCGCGTGCTCGGTCTCGCGTCCAGATGCTCGCTGTTAGGCCGAGATCGCTGTCGTTCGCTAGTGCCACGGCCTCCTCGTCCGAGTCCACGGACATGATCGGGAGCACGGGGCCGAACGTCTCGATCCGCATCACGTCCATGCGTGGATCGACGTTGACGAGCAGCGTGGGCTCGAAGAAACGCCCGCGCCCGTCGACCTGCGTTCGTTTGCCTCCCAAGAGAACCCGCGCGCCTGCGGCGACCGCGCGATCGATCTGCCCCTGGATGAACGCTGGGTGATGCGGCTGCGCGATCGGGCCCATGTTCGTCTCGGCGGCCGTGGGATCGCCGAGACGGTAGGCTTTCATGAGCGCGAGACACCCCTCGACGAACTTCTCGTACAGGCTCCGGTGCACGTACGCGCGCTCGACTGCGCAACAGCTCTGGCCTGCGTTGTAACAGGCGCCGTCGACGATGTTCTCGATCGCCTTGTCGAGGTCGGCGTCCGCTGCCACGTACGCCGCGTCCTTGCCGCCGAGTTCGAGCCCCACGTCCACGAAGCGCGCTGCCGCGGCCGCTGCGTACACCTTGTGCCCGCCCGCGACCGAGCCTGTGAACGCTACGTGATCCACGCGTGGATCGGCCACGATGCGCCCCGCCATCTCGTGATCGCAGTGCAGCGCCTGGACGAGCCCGGCCGGCGCCCCCGCGTCACGCAGCGCGTCGGCAAAGTGCTCTCCGCAGAGCGGCGACCGCGGCGAGTGCTTCAGGAGCACCGCGTTTCCTGCGAGCACGGCCGGGATCACCACGTTCACGGCTGTGAGCAGCGGATAGTTCCATGCGGGCAGGTTGAACACGACCCCCAGCGGGGCCCGCGCGATCCGCCGCTCGAAACCCTCTTGGGGCGGCAAGACCGTGTCTGCGAGCGACGCCTCGGCGATGCTCGCCATGTACCGGGCTCGCTTGGCCATCCCGCCTACCTCGCCACGCGCTTGACGCAGGGGCTTGCCCATCATGGCCGTGATGTCGGCCGCGATCGCCTCGGCCCGCTCTTCCATCCGCGCGATGGCCGCGAGGCAGAGGGCCACCCGGTCCTTCACGGGTGTCCCGGCGAAGGCCCGGGCGGCGGCCTGGGCGGCGTCCAGGGCCTGGTCCACCTCACCGGCTTCGGCGAGCGGGCGTCTGACGGCCACGTCGAGGGTGTAGGGGTTGTCGACCACGAGCTCCAGCATGGGGAGCAAGCTTAGGACCTGTTCGTCGGCCAGGAAATGTACGTACAATACCCGGCGGATGCGAGCAGTCGCGGCAGGCCTATCCGACGTGGGCAGACAGCGGCACCACAACGAGGACCGCTTCATCCTTCTGCCGGAGTTCAACGTGTTCGTCGTGGCCGACGGCATGGGTGGACATCAGTCCGGCGAGGTGGCGAGCCGGATGGCCGCGAGTTCCATCGCCAAGTACTTCCGCAACGAGTGCAAGCCCGACGTAACCGTCGGCCAGCGCCTGCGCGCCGCCGTGCTCGAAGCGAACGCGAAGATCTTCGCCCGCGCTGACGACTCGCGCTTGCACCGCGGCATGGGCACGACCGTCGTCGCGGGCGCGTACGCGCAGGATGATCGCACCTTCTTCGTCGCGCACGCGGGCGACAGCCGCTGCTACCGCCTGCGCGGCGACGAGCTCAAGCAGCTCACGCGCGACCACTCGCTCATCTCGGACGCGCTGCTCGAGCGGCCCGATCTCACCGAGCTCGATCTCAAGTACCTGCCGAAGAACGTCATCACGCGCGCGCTCGGCATCAGCCCCACGGTCGACGTCGACCTGCGCGCCGAGCGCGTCGAGCCACACGACGTCTTCGTCCTCTGCTCGGACGGCTTGCACGGGCTCGTGTCCGATGAGGAGATCGCGCTCATCGTGCGCGAGAGCGACATCCTCACCGAGGCGTGCACGCGCCTCATCGACACGGCGAACGCGAACGGCGGACGAGACAACATCACGGTCGTGCTGGTCCGCATCGAGCCCGACGATCCGCCCTGGGCCGGCCGTCGCGCGAACTACACGCGCGCCTGAAGCTCAAGGCCTCCGGCCGATCGTCCCGGCCCGGAAGTACCAGGCGAGCGCGAGCACGGCGATCACCAGCAAGACCACCCAGAACCACGGCGATCGGGTCCTGGGGTTGGCCGTCTCGTCCACCATCTGCGCCGCGAAGAGGTTCGCGGCGGCGAGGATCGCGGTCGGTGCGTTCATCTTCCCCTCCCGCCGCTCACGTTGGGCCGGCGGGCGAGGCGTCAATCTTCACGCTGCGGTCACGTTATCGATCACTCGATCGTGGCCGCGAGGGCGTGGCTGCCTCGGCGTAGGTCGCGCCGCCGCGACCATCGGGGCTCACCCGCGCGTACGCCCTGCGTGCCGAGGCGAGCGCTTCCCGCACCCGCGCGCGGAAGGCAGGATCGGCCTCCATGCGCTCCTGCCAGACGCGCTCGATCCGCACGAGGCAGGTGCGCGCGAGGCCGAGCTCCGCGAGCACCACGTCGGCGTCGCTGTGCTCCACCGAGAACATCAGCCGAGCGTAGTCGGCGATCTCCAGCGCGCCTCGCTCGATCTCGAGCTGCTGCACGTACGCTCGATCGTAGGCGAGCCGGAGCTCGCTTCGCCCTTGCTCGGTCTCGGCGCGGATCGCGCCCACCCACGTCCGCTCGGTTGACACCCAGCGCGGCTCGGACAAACCCATCTCCGACAGGATGCGCGCGCGGTCCTCGGGGCGGCGATCGATGCGTGCGGCCACGCATGCGCAGAGCTCGAGCGGCAGGTCCGCGGTCATCAGCAGCGGCGAGGCCATGCTCGACGTCGAGGGCTTGCGACCGGCGCCGGACGGGCGCGGGGTCTCGACCGACACGACCGAAGGCTTCGGCGACGGTGTGGCTGGCGCGGAGGGCAGGGCGGGGCCCGACGACGCCGCGGCCGACGCCGTGAAGAAGGCTGCGTTCTCTGCCGGCGAGACGGGCGACGTGGTCGTCGTGGAGGCGGCCCCCGCGACGGGCATGTAGCCCTTCGGCTCGGACCACGACAAAAGCCCCGGTGCGCGCTGCGTCGTGGGCGGGGCGTCGAGCAGGCGCGCGCTCGCGGCGACGGCCCCGCCGGGCAACGTGGGAGGCGGCGCGAGCGTCCCCGTCTTGCGCGTGCTTGGCACCAGCGTCGGCGGCGCGACCGAATCGCGCTCCGTGATCACGCCGAAGCTCTCGGCCGGCGGCGGGCTCGTCGTGCCCGTGCGCGCGGTCGCGGGTGCGCGGTCGGCCGGATCTTCTTCCTCTTCGCCTCGTGCTTGCTCGCCCTGCGGCACGCTCGTCGGCGTGGGCGGGGGCGGCAGCCGCATCGCGGCCGCGTCGCCGGGCCAAACGTCCGTCTCCCACGAAGCCTCGACCTGCGCGGGCCTCTCGTCCTCGACCTCCGCGCGTGCTGCGCGCTCGACGAGCTGGCTCGGCCCGGGGAAGGCCGCGTCCACGACGAACCGCGACGACGCGCGATCCTCGATGAGGCGCTCGCCCGACGGCGGAATCGGCACCGAGCTGTCGCGCGGCCGCGCGGGCAGGCTCCCGCCCAGCGCGAGTGGCTCGACGGGCAGCGGAGTCGGCTCCTCCGGCGTGGGCTGCACGGGGGCCGACGGCAGGAGCGTGTACCCCTCGTCTTCCGCGATTTCGCCTTCGAAGGGGCGCGGGAGGATCGGCCGCGGGCTCGAATCCTCGGGCGCGATGGGAGGCGACTCCACGTCTTCGAGGCTCACCGTCATCTCGGGGCTCTCGGAGGCCACGATGATCCGGCCGAGCGCGTGCTCGTCGGGCTCGGACACCGGCGTCGACCCGCGCCAGGAAAGCACGGCCACGAGGCGCACGCCGTCGATCCAGATCGTGTCGAGACGCACGTCGACCTCGAAAGGCCGCGCCGAACCCTGGTGCGCGTAAAACACGCGCGGGCGGATGTTCGGCAGACGCGACTCGAGGCGCGGCGCCTTGCGGGTCAGGTGCTCGAGCACGATGTTCGGCGCGGGCTCCAGCTCGTCGATCTGTTGCTCGCTCGGCGCGCAGTTGAAGAGCGAGAAGGGAAGCGACGCGGGGGCTGGGGCGTGCTCGGAGCGGATGCGGCGCGCGAACATGACGGCGTCGTCCGGGGCGCCGCGGTGCTCGGCGCGCCAGCGGATCGGCAGCGGGCCAAAGCCCGGCGTCGCGTTCGGCGGGCACGTCTCGCTCGTCTCGATGCGCGGCAAGGGCCAGCCTGCGCTCCCGGCGCCCGAGGGGATGCCGCTCATGTTCTCGCCTTGCATCGCGGCGAGCTCGTAGCGGAGCGGGATCGCGGAAAAACGCTCCGGCGCGCTCGGACGCAGGCTGCCCGTATGACCCGGCATCCACACGCGTGGCCCACAGACGCGCAGCGACTTGTCGAAATGGCCCACGCGGAGGCGCGGCGTAAGAATCTCGGTCGGCATGCCGCCGGGAGCGAACGCGCGGCCCGAGAACGCGACGTCGATCTTCGGCTTGTACGGGACGAAGTCACTCGGCGCGAAGAGCGCCGCTTGCGGGTTGTGATCCCAGGAGATATCGCCGTGGGCCGTGTCCTGCTTCGGCGCGAGGAGCGCCGTCTCGCCGTGGACCAGCGTGAACGTCGCCTTCACCCCGATCGTGAGGCGATAGCCGCCGGGGCGCTCTTCCCACACCACGGTGGCGACGCTGAATGGGCAGAGTCGGACGATCTCCAATGCGGGGAGGGTAGCTTAACGCGAGCAGGTTGGGAAAGATTTCCTCGGGGGATCCCCGGATCTTTCGTGCCTTGGGCTCTTCCGCTCGATCGAGTGTGACAATTGTCACAAGTTCGCGGAGAGTAGGGATTTGCCCGAGCCAACGGAGACGCGCGCGACCTGACGCTGCGGTGCGTCGGTGCGAATGCGGCCGCGACCGACCGCCTTCACGTCTGCGACAACCCATTGGCGGACGGCCGGTCCGTCCATGGTGGCCTAACCTCCCCGTTTCTCTCGTCCCCCTCGGGCGCGCCCGTCGGTCGAGATCCGTTCAGGCGGGAGGAAGCCCCGGGGGGACCGCCGCGCCTCGCGCCGCCGCATGCCCATTGCCAGCGCGTGCGGGGCGACGCACGGGCGCGCCGACCATTGAAGGATTTCCACGACGACCGCGGATTTCGTTTGGATGGCGGGGCGCGTACTGGTCATCCGAGTGACCAGAAAATGGCATGTTCACGACAGAAAAAGAGCGCGCGTGCGGGGAGCCGGGACGATAGTCTGACGCCCCTGTCGAAAGGAGACATTCATGCTCAAAAATAGCCTCGTCGCGCTGGCGCTCGCTTCCTTCACCACCGTTCTGCTTGCATGTTCCGCGGCAGAGGTGGGGGAGCCATGCGAAACCGAGGGAGCGGCGGACGAATGTGTCGACGACGCGATCTGCGGAAAGCCGACCGATACGGCCACGGAGCCGCAGTGCCTCAAGGTCTGCACGCAGGATTCGGATTGCGCCGCGAGCGAGTCCTGCAACGGCGTGACGGGGAGCAGCACCAAGGCCTGCCGCATCAAGTAATCGCCTGCGCCGCGGCCCTCGCCACGCTCCTCGCCGCAGCGCCCGTGCGCGCCGAGGCGGCGCCTGGCGGAGGCGCCGCGGCGCGCACCCTCGAAGGCCACAGGTTCCAGCCGCCCGTGCTGCTCGAAGGCCCCTTCACGACCACCCACGTGGGAATCGACACCTCGATGGGCCTGCGCGTCCAGGACGGCGTCGGCGCCCCACCCGCGGCCCTGATGGGCCTGCCGCTCCCCACCTACGACGGCCAGAAGCTTTTTCTGTTCGAGGAGCGGCTCGCCGTGGGAATTTCGCCGGTGCGCGGCGCGGAAATCGGGGCGCGCGCGGCCTTTCAAATGGGCGTCGGCGGCGACGCGGCGACGACCTATCTTTACGGAATCCGCGCGGGCTACGAAATCCGCCCGCATGTCGGCTTCGAGGTCCTGCACAGCGAGGTGCTCGGCCTTTCGGTCGGCCTGCGGGCCGGCCTCGTCCTCGCCGGCGGGGTGCGCGCGCGGCCGTCCGGGCTCGTGGACGCCATGATGCGCGAGGCGGACGCCGTGATGCGGGAGCCGGCGCGATTCATCTGCCTCCGCGCCGGGGATCTCGGCTGCGCGTTCAAGACCTTCGACGGGGCGGGGGCGCTGCACGTGGACGAGCGGAGCTTCGGCGTCCACGCGCTCGCGAGCGCGGCGAAGTCGTTCGGGCAGCACGTGGGCATTCAGGCCTCGTTCGGGGGCGAGGCGCTCGATACACGCCTGCGCGGCGGCCCAGGCCTCGATTCCCGCACGGCGCCGCGCGCGTATGCGGCGTCCGTCGCGGCCTCGGTCGACCTCGCGCCCCTCGCGCCCGTGGGGGCGATGCTCGAAGCGGGGATCGAGCGCGGCGAAAACCGTGGCCTCGATCGCCGCAATGCGGAGATCCTCGGCGCCGCCCCCATGGCCTACACGACCGAGCGCGTCGCGGCGGGCGTCTATTACACGGGGCGCGACGCGCTCACGCTGGGGTTCGTCGGGACCTACGGCTTCACGCAGGCGAGGCGCGCCGCGGGGGACACGGCCTCGCCCGGCCCCCCCACGCGCGCCCTCGGCGGCCGCCTGGCGTTCCGCTACTTCTTCTGATCAGGAGAGCACGCCCGCGGCAGCCCGATCGAGCAGCGCGTCGATGCCGTCGAAGAGATCCTGGTTCCCGTTCTGCGCATACGCCGCGAGCTTCTCCGCGCATTCGGGCACGACCTTCACGAAATCGAGGATCGTGGCCGGATCGGCGAGCGAGTCTGCCGATCGGCCAAACCCTTCGCGCTCCAAGTATCGCGCGTTCAGGACCTGCTCGAACTGGTGGCGGATGGGGACGGCGAGCATGGGTTTGTGCAGGTACACGGCCTCGCCCATGAGCGTGAAGCCGCCGCCCGCGATGACGGCGCGGGCCGAGGCGAGATCGTCGATGAACCCGTCCTCGCTGAAAGGCCGATACCGCAGATTGCCCTCGACCTGCTCCTCCTGGATGCCGCGGCGCATGCCATAGATGCGGCATTCGAGCCCGGTCTTCCGCAGCGTATCGGCGAGCGCGTCGTTGCCCTCGGCGGTCTGGTAGACGAGCAGGTGCTCGCCCGCGCGCCGGTTCGCGCGCAGGATCTCGGGCCGCAGGATGGGCGGGTAGAGCGTCGTGCGGGGCTTGCGGATCGGGGGGCGGAAGAAGCTCGTGACGAGGTAATGGTCGCAGAACGGGAGTTTTCCTTTGATGAACAGGCGCGTCACGGTAAAGTCCGCCTCGTCTCCGCGGATGATGTCGGGCCCGTGCGTGCACCGGTTGATGATCTGCATGTTGTCGATGGACAGGATGGGCAGTCCATGCGTCTTCGCGAACAGGTAGGTCCACGACTCGAAATCGCTGATCACCACCTCGGGGCGAAACGCCTGGATGAGCTCGAAGTAGGCCGCGATGTTCTTGGGCAGCCCCGCCGCGCCCTGCGCGACGTTCGAGAACAACGTCTTGCCCCGACGAACGCGGTTTTCCTCGTAGATCATGTGGAAGCCGTGAATCTTGTTCACGCCTTCGAACCGCTTCGTGAGGAACTCGGCGGCCCGGCCCGAGGCCATGATCTCGATCTCGTGCCCCTGGCCGACCAGGTGCTCGAGCACCACGCGCGACCGCATCGCGTGCCCCATGCCCTCGCCAACCACCCCGTAGAGGATCTTCATGGCCGTCGAGTTTATCGATCCACACCACGAGGGTCGAGGGGGCGGAGACGATGACGGCCCCGCGAGGCCTTCGAATCTGGTGCGAGATGGTGACGCACGCCGAGATCACCTCGCCCGCCGTGCTCGCCGCGCTCGCGCAGCGAAAGATCGGCCTCATCGTCGCGGCGCAGCCGGGCCCGCGCGCCGATCTCGTGCGCCTCGCCCAGGCCGCGCGGGACGCGGGGCTCTCCTTCGCCATCTGGCCGATGCTCACGGACGCGGCCGGGCGCTGGGCGAGCGTGGACAACGCGGCGCGGTTCGCCTCCTACGTCCACGCGCTCGTGGACGAGCTCGACGCCGCGGGCGCTCTGCCTGACGAAGTCGCCCTCGATCTCGAACCGCCGATCGACCGGCTCCGCCGCATGCTCGGGCTCGACCCGCCCGCGAGGAGCGCGCCCCCTCCGGACGACGGCGAGGCAATCCTGGGCGCCCTCGTGCGGGATCTGCGCGCCCGTGTCCCGACGCCGATCCGCGTCTCGGCCGCGGTGATCCCGCTCGTTCTGTTGGACGACGAAAGGTCGGGGCTCGAACGATGGCTCGGCACGCCCGTCGGCTCCATCGCCTGGGATCACACGAGCGTGATGGTCTACACCACGCTGATCGAAGGGTATTCGCGTGGCCTTTTGACCCGCAACGATGTGCGGCCCCTGCTCGCGTCCGCGTGCCGGCTCACCGCTTCGCGCTTCGGGGCGCGGGCGGGCGTGTCGCTCGGGGCGGTGGGGAAGGGGGCGCTCGGCGACGAGGCGACGTACCGCTCGGCCGCGGAGCTCGCCGACGACGTCGCCATCGCGCGCGCGGCGGGCATCGAGGACCTCACGCTCTTCGACCTCGGCGGCGTGCTTCGGCGGCCGCCCTGGGAGGCGTGGCTCGACGCGTTCACGTGCACCGCCCCCGCGCCGCGGCTGCCCGAAGCGACGTGGAAGAGCCGCGCGACGGAAAAGCTCGGCCGCGGCGCGTCCCGCTCGCTCGGCGCGTTCGGTTCCTTGCGCCGGACGCGCGGGTGAGGGCACCATCCGGCGTCCCGATGTCGAAGCCCAGGATCGTACAAGCCGGTAGCCCCGTCCTCCGCGCCGCCGCCGCCCCCGTCGCGAGGGATCAGATCACGAGCCGCGACACCCGCCTGCTCGTGAAAAAGATGGTCGAGACGATGCGCCAGGCGCCCGGCGTGGGCCTCGCCGCCCCGCAGATCGGCGTGAGCCTCCAGGTGATCGTGCTCGAGGACGACAACACCCGCATGGCGCGCCTCACGAAAGAGCAACGCGAAGAGCGCGGCCGCGCCCCGTTCCCGCTGACCGTCGTCTTCAATCCCGAGCTCCGCGTGATCGGCGATGAAAAAGCGACCTACTTCGAGGGATGTCTGTCCGTCGCGGGGTACATGGCGCTCGTCGAGCGGCATTTTGCCGTGGAGGTGACGGGCCTCGACGAGAAAGGCGAGCCGCTCCGCTGGGAGGCGAGGGGCTGGCCCGCGCGCATCCTCCAGCACGAGGTGGATCACCTGCGCGGCGTGCTCTACGTGGATCGCATGATCACGCGGACGCTCGCGTGCAACGACGAGATGGGCGCGCGCTGGCTCGAAGCGCCCGTCGCGGAGGTGAAGAAGGTGTTTGGCGTGGAGTGAGGGCGCGCGGCCCTTGGTTTGACCCGAGGTACGCGCGCCCGTCCGGGATCACTGGGCGGAGTAGGTCTTCAGCGTGATGCCCGACGAGGACGAGTAGCCGTAGAGCTTGATGTAGTACGTGCCGCTCTGCGGCGGGGTGAACTCGCAGACCTCGTTGTTGCCCTCGAGGTACGGGCGGCAGGCGTAGCTCGACGTGGTGGGCGCGCTGCCGAAGCGCACGTAGAGATCCGCGTCGCCCGTGCCGCCGGAGATCTCGATCTTCAGCGACTTGGAGCCGGCCGGCGTCACCTGCGTGTAGTTCGAGCTCCACTTCTTCGAGCCGACCGAGATGTTGCTCACCGTGCCGAGCAGCGAGTACGTCGGAGCGGCGCCCACGCCGACGGCGGTCCAGGCGTCGCCGATCGTCGTGGCGGCGGCCGCGCCGTAGAGCGAGTTCGCCGCCGCGATCGTGCAGGCGCGGGCGTCGCTGAACTTGGCGCTCGGGCCGAGGCAGGCCGTGTTCGCTTGATAGAAGATCGCCGCGCCCTTCTGGATGCTCTCCAGGGCGTTCGACGCGAGCGGGGTCACCACGTTGCTCGTCTTGCCGCGCGGGTGCGAGCCGCCGGCGACCGCGAGGTAGAACGCGAGGTTCGCGATGCCCGAGTTCCAGTGCACGCCGCCGTTGTCCTGCGTCCCCGTGTAGCGCGTCGGGTAGTAGTCGTAATCACCCGCGATCGCCGGGTCGTTCATGTAGCGGAGCGCGTCGCCCGCCGTGCCCGGCGTCCAGCACTCCTCGCCGATCTTCCAGGTGTTCCCCGAGACCGCGCCGTCGCGGTAGGCCTCGATCGAGGCGCCGAAGATGTCGGAGAAGGCCTCGTTCAGCGCGCCGGACTCGTTCTGGTAGATGAGGCCCGAGGCGTACTCCGTGACCGCGTGCGTGAGCTCGTGGCCCACGACGTCGAGCACCGTGAGCGCCGAGGCGTTGGTGCCGTCGCCGTCGCCGTACACCATCTGGTTGCCGTCCCAGTAGGCGTTCACGTAGCTGTTGCTGTAGTGGACGCTCGACGTGAGGGTGGCGCCCGAACCGTTGTAGCTGTCGCGGCCGAAGTTGTTGAAATAGAAGTCGTACGTGATGCCCGCGTTGTCGTGCGCCGCGTTGACGACGGCGTCGGCGACGGCGGCCTGGCCCTCGGAGCGCTGGAGCGTGCCCGGGATGGTCGTCTTCTGCGAGCCGCTCGCCGTGTACGTCTTGCGGTTCTTCGCGGTCTGGAGGTTGTCGTAGCTGTTCACGACCTCGCCCGTCCGCGCATCCACGAAGATCACGGGCAGCGAGGGCATGCCGTCGTGGTCCGTCGCCTCGAGCTGGATCCGGTGCGTCACCACCGCGCCGAGCTGCTTGCGCGCGAGGATCTGCTTGTCCGCCGCGCGCGTGCGCGAGACCACGCCGTCCACGGCGCCGTAGGCGATCTTGATCGCGTCGGCCTCGGAGATCGTGGCCGGCTCGACGCGCAGGTCGCGCTCCAGGTAATCGTGCACATCTTTCACCCCGCCGCGCGTGTCGAGCTCGACGACGGCCTGGGCGCCGAAGACCGGGATTCCGTCGATCGACTGCGCGACGCGCGTGACGGCCTCGCCGCTCTCGTCGATGTGCACGCGCTCGACCTTGAGGTCGCCGGCGCCCCGGGCGATGTCGCGCTCGGCGACCTTCTCGATGCCGATGTCGCCGGCGAGCTTCTTCGCCTGCTCGTCGCGACTGGCGAATACGTCCTGGGAAACGGCCTGATTATCGACGTCCTGACCGTCGACGGCGCAGGCGGCGAGGAGGAACGTCAGGGGAGCGAGCGTGGCAAGGCGACGATGACGCATGGGCTGACACCTCGAAATGGGAAAGGTCGTGGCGGGGGCTTCCGGGAACCCGGAGAATGCCGACCTTCCTTTTTTTCGCGATTGGTGTCAATGCCGAACTGTGTCACCGCCGAAAATCGTCCGTAATGGGTAAATTTTCCCACCAATTCAATGCAACAGCGTTGCATCTACCGATCTTGTCGCACTCGTTCACCCGAGCTGCAACGTCGGAGGTGCACTCTCGAATGACCAGGGGTGCACTAGGGAACGACCACGGTGTCATTCGTCAGGAGCGGCAAATTCTCGCGGAGATCCCCGCCCTTCACCACGGCCGTGAACGCGAACGGGATCCGCCGCTCGCCATGCGCGTCTTTGCGCACGATGACAATTTCGTTCGGCGCGGCAAACCGCGTGAATCCACCGGCGAGCGCGATCGCCTGCAGCACCGTGACTTGCCCCGTCGGCGTGAACTCGCCCGGCCGCGTGACCTCGCCCAGCACGTAAATACGATAGCTGTGGAGCTCGGCGACCTCGACGGAGACGACCAGCGGCTCCGTGTAGAACTGCTGGCCCTTTTCGGTGATCTCCTTGCCGATCTGCTCCACGGTCTTTCCACCACAAACGATATCGCCGACGAGCGGGAGCGTGATGAATCCGTCGGGGCGCACCGTGACCCTGCGGCTGAGCTGTTCGTTGTGCCAGACGCGCACCTCGAGCACATCCCCGGGCCCCACGGTGTACGTCCGCATCACGCGCAGCTCCGTCGTGTAATCGTAGGTCGGGCGCGCGCCGCCGCAGCTCGCCGAGGCCCAGAGCCCCAGTAAAGCCAGGCATCCCCGCACGAACCGTCCTTTCACGCCCCGGGCGATTCTCTTCTTTTCGTGCACATCCATGGCATTCCTCCGACGAGCAGCTTCACCCGTGGCAAAGGGTGATCCCGAATGCTCGGAGCGCCGACCCCTGCTACGAAAGAGGCCACGCGCGCCGCGGGAAAGCCATCCGCGAAGGCGCGCCCTCGGGGGACATGGCCTCGATCATCGTGTGCGTGCTCTGCGCGCTCGTCGTCTTGAAGCCCCAGGAGTTCGTGCCGGCCCTCGCCGGGCTGCCGCTCCTCTACATCGTGTTCGCGCTCTTCACCGTGGCATTCGTCGTGGACGTCCTGCGCGGTCGCGCCCGGGTCGATTTCCCGCCGCACGCCCCCTTCGTCCTCGCGTTTTTCCTGTGGGGAGCGCTCGTCACGCTCGTGCGCAGACCCGCGGTCCTGCAGAAGGAGGGGACCGAGCTCGCCATCGTGCTCTGCATCTTCGGCGTGATTTCGCTCGGCCTGGGCACGACGAAGGGCCTGCGGCGTTTTTGCTGGACGCTCCTCGTTTGCATGATTTTCGCCTCGACGGTCGCGCTCCTCCAGTCCCAGGGGCCCTTCGGCTGCATGATCGCCGAGAAGAGCGACTGGGAGGGCAAAGGCGAGCTCCAGTACGACGGGCGCGGCTGCGAGAACGCGCTCGATTGTCGAAAGGACGGCCTGCCGGACGTGAATTACCGTTGCGAGCGGGTCGGTCCGTTCGGCACGGCCACGATCGGCGGCCGCGTACGTTATCGCGGCACGCTCGCCGATCCGAACGAGCTCTCGCTCGCCGCCGTGATGGCCTTGCCTTTCGCGCTCGCGTTCGCCGAGCGAAAACGATCGTCCCGGGATCCGAACCAGAAGCCGACCGCGGCGTCGCTCCGGCTCCCCATTCTGCTCACGGACGGATTGCTCGCCGGCATCGCGTCCATCTTCCGCGTCGTCCCGGCGCTCGTCGTCGCATTCGCGTTCGCCGTGATGATCGTCCTTTCCCAATCACGCATGGGTGTCCTCGTCTTCCTCGTCGTGATGGGGCTCGCCTTCATCCGGCGCGCGGGGATCTTCGGCGTCGTCATTGGCTGCATCGCATTTCCGCCCGTGCTCCTGCTCGGCGGACGGAGCGGGGCGGAGGCCGAGGCGTCCGCGGACGAGCGGCTCGATCTCGTGGCCGAGGCGCTCACGATGATCCGAAAGTCGAAGGGAATCGGCTTCGGCGTCGGCCAGTTCGCCGACGAATCGACGCGCGGGCTCACGGCGCACAACAGCTACCTGCTCGCGGCGGCGGAGACGGGGATCATCGGGGCTTGCCTCTTTTCGCTCGTGCTCTACGGCGCCCTCAAGGTGCCCTTGAAATTGTGGTTCGGCTCGTACGACGTGGACGCGGAGCTCCGTCGTCTCGCGCCGGCGCTCGCGATCTCGCTCGGCGGGGCGTACGTCGGGATCTTTTTCCTTTCGTGGTCGTACAAGGAATTTCTTTACATGCTGCTCGGCGCCTCCGCGGCGCTCTACCAGGCCGCGCGCGCGGCGGATCCGCGGTTCTCGGTGCGCATCGACGCGCGCGAGGCCGCGACCGTCTGCGCGGCGTGCCTCCTGCTCTTCCCGATCGTGTGGGTCGTGCTGCACGTGATGGGCTGAATCGTATGTTCTCGACAACCCAAAGGAGCGAGGAGGCGCCGAGCATGGTCATTGCCGGAAGGCTCCTCGCGCCCGAGCGCGGAGGGAGCAGATGGTCCGCTTGAGCACCGAGAGCACACCACGCGAGCGACTCGCGCGGCTCGTCGTCCTCATGAAACGAACGCGCGGGTATGCGCGGAGCACGATCGCCATCGCCGCGACGCTCGTCCTCGCTTCGCTCTTGCTCGCGCTTTCCACGAAGCGGATTTACCGGAGCGAGGCGACGGTCGTGTACCGCGAGGTCGTGCGCGCCGGCCGGGAAGGCGAGAGCGCGGCCCAGCGCGCGGCGCGGCTCGGCCCGCGATTGAAGGAGATCGTCCTCTCGCGCGGCACGCTCTCGTCGATCATCCAGGAGTTCGATCTTTATCCCGAGCTCGCGGAAAAATCGATGCTCGAGGCCGTGGCGGAGATGCAGAAAAACGTCTCCTTCCGCGCCCGCACCCAGGACACGTTCGCGCTCTCGTTCTCGCACCACGATCCGGCCACGGCGCAGTCCGTCACGAAGCGCATCGCCGAGGTGATGATCGCGGACTACAGCAAAGACAACCTCACGACGGCCGCGCTGAACCACGACGTCTTGCGCCGCGAGCTCGACGAGGCCAATCACGCGGTCGAGGACGCGAGCCGGGCGCTCGCGCGGTTCCTCGCCAAACACCCGCAATTCACGTGGGGCATCAACGACTCGCCCTACGCCCCGACAGCGCCGCAGCCCGGCGCGGCGCTTCCGGTCGCGCCGGCGAATCCGGTGCATCGTTCGCCCCAGGCGAGCCGAGAAAAAGCGCCCGCGGATCCTGTGCTCGCGCGGCTCCTGCAGAGACTCGCGCAGATCGACGCCGAGCTCGCCGGCCCGGGAAAGCCGGGCGCGCCGCCGCCGCCGTTGCCCGTGAACGTGAGCGACGCGCAGAAGCAAAGGGACGCGGCCGCGGCCGCGCTCGCCGCGGCGGAGACGGATCTCGCGACGAAATTGCAAAAGGTCACGCCCGTGCACCCGGACGCGATCTCCGCGCAATCGAAGGTGTCGCGGGCGCGGAGCGCGCTCGCCACGGCCGAAAAGACGCTCGATCTCTTGCGAACGGGCGGGGTCGCGCCGCCGCCGGTCGAGGGCGAGGGAATCGATCCGGCCCGTCGCGCGGCGCTGGAGGAGGAGCGTCGCGCGATCGCCGCGCAGATCTCGGCCCGAAGGACGGTCGCGCCGCGCGGCAGGTCGGTGGTCACGAGTCCGGGCCCGAACACCGGGACCGCGCTCGGCACGGGCGCAGGGGCGGCGACGGCGCCCGAGACGACCGATCCCGAAATCGTGGAGCTCGAGACCGAGTGGCACAAGCTGCGGCTCGATCTGGAGCGGGCGCGGGACCATTTCCGCAAGGTGCAGGACAAGGAGCGCGGCGCGAGCCTGACCGCGTCGGCCGCCGAGGAGGAAGCCCAGGAGGCGCTCGTCGTGGTGGATCCGGCCTACCTACCGGTGAAGCCGGACCGCGGGCGCGGGCGCGTGTTCTTCGCCGGATCGTTCGTCGCGTTGTTCCTCGCGCTCGGGTATGCGGGCGCGCGCGTCCTCCTGTGCGAGACGATCCTCGACGAGGGCGATGTCGAGGCGCTCGGCGAGCCGCCATTGCTCGTGTCGGTGCCCCACATCCCCGAGCCGAAGACGAGCACCGCGCTCGTGACGCGGGATGCGTCGGGGCCGCCGCCGCCATCGTCTCGAAGGCCCGCCGACGCAGGGCCGAAGAGCCGGCCGCCGGACAGCGGCTCCGTTGAAATTCGATTCGAGGAGGCAGAAGCGCCGCTGACCGACGAGCCCGTCGTCATGCCGCTCGGCGCGCCGCCGTCCACCCCGGAGGCCGCAGACGAGCCTCTGCCGTCCAAGCGGATCCGCATGCAAACGCTGCCCTACGGCGCGACGCTCGCGGACTACCTCGCGAAGGCGAAGAGCGAGCCGCCGCCGGCCGAGGACCCGACGGACGAGGAGCTGCCTGCCGAGGCGATCGACGAAGGCGCCGTGGACGAGCCGGCGCCGGAGAGCGAGCCGGTCGCGCTCTCGCTGCGGAACCCGAACGCGGGCGTGATGTCGATCGCGCCGGAGGTCGAGGTCGTGGGGATGCCCTTCGACCCCGAGAACGAAGGGGCGCTCGAGCTCGTGCGAGGCGCGCCACCCGCGGTGCTCGGCGCGCTCCGCGTACTCCGGCACCGGCTGGAGCAAAAGCGAGGCGAGAGCCCGCTCGTGCTGAGCGTGCTCTCCCCAGGGATCGGCGAGGGCAAGAGCGCGGTCGCGGCGCGGCTCGCGATGACCCTGGCCGAGGCGGAGCGGGCGCGGGTCGTGCTGGTCGAGGGCAACCTCGGCCGGCCACGTCTCGCCTCGATGCTGCGCCTGCGCGTGCCCGAGGAGATGGGCTTCTCGGCGCAGCTCCGCCGGCACATGAGCGGCCGCTGGGAGCCCTGGAGCGTGCTCCGGATTGGCGCCTCGCTCTACGTGCTCGCCGAGCCGGCGACGGAGGCGGCATTCCCAACGGCGCTGCATTCGACGTGGTTCGAGGGGGCCGTGCACGCGCTGAAGGAGAGCTACGATTACGTGGTCATCGACGGCTGCGCAGTGCTCGGCTCCGGAGACGCGAACGTGCTCGAGGACGTGAGCGACGTCTGCATCCTGCTCGCACGCGCGGGCATGACGAAGGGCAGCGAGCTCGCGCGCGCGGCCAAGCAGCTCGGCGACCGGCGCATGTTCGGGGTCGTGCTGAACGACGTGCGCACGTGGAGCGGCGCGCCGAAGGGGAGGGCGAGCGCATGAAGGTGGAGGCCGCGCACAAAGCGGTGGCGGGGCGGATCGCGCCGTGGGCCGAGAAGCTCGCGCCATGGATGGGGAGCTGGGCCGAGGCGCGGCTCGTCCGCAGCGTCGAGCGGATCGTCTTCGGCGAGGTCGTGCGGCCAAAGCACGTGCTCGTGGCGATCTGCGATCACTTCGAGCCGCTCTGGACCGGCGACGCGAAATCCCCGGGCGCAGCGCCGCTCTCGCGCGGGCTCACCCGGGTCGCGGCCTGGCGGCGTGGTTATCCCGCGCTCGCCGCGTCGCTGCGCGACGCGAATGGAAGGCCCCCGCGGCACACGTTTTTTTATCCAGGCGACCAGTACGATCCGGCGCTCGTCGAGCCCATCGCCGAGCTCGTGGCGATGGGGCTCGGCGAGGTGGAGGTGCACCTGCACCACGACCGGGACACGCGGAGCACGCTGCGGGAGAAATTCGAGGAGACGCTCGTCTCGCTCGGCCGGCACGGCCTCGTGCCGCGGGTGCATGGCGCAGATCGATGGTCGTTCATCCACGGCAACTGGTGCCTGGCAAATTCGCGCGCCGACGGCGCCCATTGCGGCGTGGACGACGAGCTCGATCTGCTGCACGAGCTCGGCTGTTATGCCGACTTCACGTTCCCGTCAGCGCCGGACCGGACGCAGCCGCGGATCGTGAACAGCATCTATTATCCGTCCGGCGACGTGAAGCGTCGCAAAGCGCACGAGCGAGGAAGGCCAGCAAGCGTGGGCGACGGGCGCATGGAGCGGGTGCTCTGCATGCAGGGTCCACTCGCGCTCTCCTTGCGGCAGGGCCCAGGGCTGCCGCTGCGGATCGACGCGGGCGCATTGACGGCGCGGGATCCAGCAACGCTGCCGCGGCTCGAGAGCTGGATCGACCAGGGCGTGTCGGTGCGAGGCAAGCCAGAATGGGTCTTCGTCAAGCTGTCGACGCACGGCGCCCCCGAGCGCGAAGCCGAGAGCCTGCTCGGCGCCCCGCAGCGGCGCTTTCACGAAGCACTCGCGTGGCTGGGAAAGCAGGAAGGTTTCCGGGTGCATTACGTGACAGCGCGGGAGATGTACAACATCGCCCGCGCCGCCATGGATGGCCGGCTCGGAGATCCGTTCGAGTTCCGTGACTACGAGGTTCCGCCAGCAGCGCGGGCCTGTCAGGCCTGAGTTCTCCGGCAGCCGTTTCGCTGGGGCTTTGCCCCAGGCCCCACCCGGGGCTGTCCGCCCCGGGACCCGGACCAGCGCAAGCGCTGGACTCGGGGTCGATGAACTGCGCTCCGCGCAGTTCATCGAACAGCCGCTGACAAGACCAGCGACGATCCTGCCAGCCAAGACGGCGACGCTGCAGGTTCCACCAGCAGCGTGCCCGCCGCCGGCTTGAAATCCCCCTTCATGGTCTTGCCACCGGCCCGTTGGAAGAACTGCGCATCGCGCAGTTCTTCCAACGTCGGTCCAGGCCGTGCCTGGTTCGGGTCGAGGGGCGAACAGCCCCCGCGGGGTCCGGGGCAGCGCCCCGGCGCGACGCCTCCCGACGAGACCTGCGCTCAGATATCGATGAGACCGGCCCGGACGGCGAGACGGGTCAGGTCGGCGACGCTGTGGGTCGCGACCTTTGCGCAGAGGCGTGCGCGGTGGGTCTCGACGGTCTTTACGCTGATGGCGAGGTGCGCGGCCACCTCCTTTGCGCTGCTGCCCATCGCGAGCAGCCGTAAGACCTGACGCTCGCGCTCGGAGAGCGACGCGAGCACATCGCCGCGGGCGGCGTCGCGCCGCTGGAGCGCGCGCACCATGGCTGCGCTCACGTCGGGTGAGACTGCGGTGCGGCCCTTGGCGACGGTGCGTATTGCGTCGATGAGCTCCTTCATGCGGCAGCGCTTCGACAGATACCCGTCGGCGCCCGCGCGCATCGCCTCGCCCACGCGGAACTCGTCACGGAAGGTGGAGAGCACGAGCACGCGCGTCTCGCCGAACGACTTGAGCTGCCGGATGAGCTCGGTCCCGCAACGGTCCGCGAGCGACAGCTCGATCACGACGACGTCGAAGGGCTGCCGGTTCTTCTGCGAGAGCGCGTCACGCGCGCTCTCCGCCTCCACGACGAGCGTGACATCGGGCTCGTCCCGCAGGGCCTTGGCCAGCGATTCCCGTACGACATTCTGATCATCGACCAGCAAGAGCTTCATGGTTTTTCCCCCTCGCCCCACCATTACCGTGAGAACCCCCTCGAAACGAACCCGCTTTTGGGGTCGGGTTTGCCCCGTCAGGAGGGAAAAAACCTATCCGGACGTGACGAAACGCCCGGACGAACCACCGGGCAAACCCTCTTGCCTGTACACACGCGCCGGCCGCACCTGTACACATGCGCCGGTTTCACCTGTACACATGCGCCGCCCCGCGCACCCGACCGACATCGTCTTCCGCCTCCGCGACCACGCCCGCCCCGGCGTCCGCTCCCGCTGCGGCCCGCGTCTCCGTTCCCCCTGACATCTTCCCGCGAGCTGCTAATGCAGGGGGCGAGCTCCCCATGCAGAGCGGCATCCGGCACATCGCGGAGGAGCTCCGCTCCGACTCCGCGTTCCTCCGTCGGCTGATGGTCAAGGTCGTGACGAACGGCCCCGAAGCGCTGCTCCGCTACGGCCCGCTGCTCTTCGGCCCCGCCTTCGCCGCCGGCCTGCACGAAAAACGCGAGAACGTGCGCCGCAACCTGCGCCGCATCCTCGGCCCACGCCCCCCCCTCGACGAGCTCGTCGACATCGCCGCCGTCTTCACGAACTACGCGAGCTGCATGACCGAAGCGATGCTGCTCGGAACCCCGCGCGGCCGGGCGCTAGGGCTGCTCTCGAACGCGATCGGCGTCGACAACTACGAGGCATGCGCCGCCGCAGGGAAGGGCATCGTCATCGCCACAGCGCACCTCGGCGGCTGGGAGGTGGCAGGTCCGATGCTGCACAAGGTGCACGCAAAAAACGTGGTCGTGGTGATGGCCCGCGAACGCGACGAGCAAGCACGCGCGATGCAAGACGAGCTACGCGAGCGATCAGGCGTCAAGGTCGTGCACATCGGCGAGACAGCCTTCGACGCGTTGCCGCTGCTCCGGCACCTGCAGCAGGACGACGTCGTAGCCATGCAGATCGATCGCGTGCCCCCCAGGATGCGCGCGCGCTCCGTCACACTCTGCGGCGCCCCCTTCCAGGTGCCCGAGGGCCCGCTGATGATCGCCGCACTGAGCGGCGCACCCATCATGCCCGTCTTCACCCGCCGTCTCGGCTTCATGCACTACGAAGCCAACGTCCGCGCCCCCATCCACGTCCCCCGCCGGCCCACCGCACACGACCTCGACACAGCCGCGCAGCGCCTGATGGACGACCTCGGCGCGTTCCTGCAAGACAACCCCACGCAGTGGTTTCACTTCGTCTGACGGGACGACGCTCTCGCCAGGGTCTCCTCCTCGTGGGGCGTCGCGCCGGGGCGCTGCCCCGGTCCCCGCGGGGGCTGTTCGCCCCTCGACCCGAACCAGGCACGGCCTGGACCGAGGGTGGAAGAACTGCGCTCCGCGCAGTTCTTCCAACGGGCCGGTGGCAAGACCATGGAGGTGCGTCTCAAGCTGGCGGCGGGCGCGTTGCTGGTGGAACCTGCAGCGCCGCGGTCGCTGTTGGCAGGATCGTCGCCGGTCTTGACTTGCGGCTGTTCGATGAACTGCGCGGAGCGCAGTTCATCGACCCCGCGTCCAGCGCTTGCGCTGGTCCGGGTCCAGGGGCGGACAGCCCCGGTGGGGCCTGGGGCAAAGCCCCAGCTCCGCGCCCCCAAGCGAAAACCCACGGCTCAGCAGAACCTGCT
The DNA here is from genome assembly GCF_028369105.1 of Polyangium mundeleinium. NCBI lineage: Bacteria > Pseudomonadati > Myxococcota > Polyangiales > Polyangiaceae > Polyangium > Polyangium mundeleinium. Next base: position 6,952,585 of record NZ_JAQNDO010000001.1, read on the forward strand.
TACAGGGGTCCCTCGGTCAACCCGTGGACGAACTGCCGGACGTAGGGGTCTTCGCTTGTTTTGGCTTCTTCGGTTGTGCCGTCGAACACGAGGCGACCGCGGTAGAGCATGCCGACGCGATCGGTCACGGTGAGCAGCCGATCGAGATCGCTCGACACCATCACGACGGTTGCTCCTGCGGCGCGTTGCTCGTCGCGGAGCAGCTCGAAGATTCGCTGTGACGTCACGGGATCGAGACCTGCTGCGGGCTCGTCGTAGAGCACGATCTCTGCCTTTGTGATCGTTGCTCGTGCCACGCCTACGCGCTTCTTCTGGCCGCCGGAGAGCCCTGCGGGCAGACGATCCTCGAAGCCGGGCAGCGACACCACGCGCAGCCGCTCGGCGACTCGCTCGGCGATCTCTTCGTCGGGAAGATTGAAAAGCCGGCGTAGTGGGAACGCGATGTTCTCGCCCACGGTCATGTAGTCGAAGAGCGCGTTGTTCTGGAACAACATGCCGAACCGCAGACGGAACTTCTGCAGCTCGAGATCGCTCATCTGGTGCACGTCTGCTCCCTCGACGAGGATGCGCCCTGCGTCGGGCTGGTAGAGCCCTGTGATGAGCTTGAGCAAGACGCTCTTGCCCGAGGCGCCGGGGCCGATGAGACCGTACAGACAGCCGCGCGGGATGGAGAGGTTCACGCCGCGAAGTACGGTCCGTGGGCCGAAGCTCTTCGTGATGTCTTCGATGCGGATGAGCGGCTCGGTCATGGGACGGCCGCGTCGGGCTAGTTCGCGGCGAACGTCGTTTGCGTCACGTCGAGACGCGGGTGCGCTGGGAACGAGAGCGCGCGCACCTGACCGGCGACGCAGGAGTTGATGCCTGGGTTCGAGGGCTTCGACGTCACGGTCACGCCGACGGCGCGACCGTTCTGGATGGCCGCGCAGATGCTCACCTCGGTCGAGGGCGGCACGCTGCACGAGTTGAGGTAGTTGCCTCGGTTCAGCACGTTGCCGAACGAGCCTGCGCTGAGATCGGGCGGTGCGTCCTTGCTGTAGTCCTCGATGTACTTCGAGCGCGCGCCCTCGCAGCTCATGCCGCCGCCGAGCACCGGGTACTTGCCGCCGCCGCCGCCCAGGGCGCCGCCGCCTGCGGGGCCGCCTTTGCCCTTGCCGAGCCCGGCGTCGACTTCGACGGCGACCACGCTGTCGCCCTGCACCTCTTTCGTCTCGTTCTTGCTGCCGCGCACGCTGAGCAGCCACCCGGCGAAACCTGCGCCGAGCACGCCGATCACGGCGAGACCGATGAGCGCCTTGTATTGCGTGCCCTTGCGCTCGGCGACGACGACGGCTTCGAGGTTCTTCTTCTCCTGCTTGATGTCGCGGTTCAGCTTCGCCTGCTCGGCGTACGGGGCAAACTGCTCCCAGTCCTTGATGAACCGCTCCTCGTTCAGGATTGAATCGCGCAGCGGGTTCTCCCCGAGGAAGTTGCCCGTGGCGATCTGCTGCAGGACCTCGACGGCGCTGAACGGCCCGTGATCCATGCCGTCCTTGATGACGACGTAACGCGGACGCGGATCGGACTCGAGCGCGGCCTTGAGGTCGGCGAGGCGCTGGGTGGGGTCGTTCGCGTTGCGCGCCTCGGGCGCCTTCACGACGGTGATGGGGAAGGGCCCGTCGTTCACGGGTGCTGCGGGTCGTGCCTGGACGGCGGGCGCGCCGGGGATGTTGGGGGCTCTCGGCGCGGCGGGGATGGCGACGCCGCCGGTCGTCGTGGCGGGCGGGATGAGGGACATTGCCACATCGACATCGACGCCGTCGTCGAGGCCTGCGTCCGTGGGCGGCGGCGCGATGGAGGCGCCGGGCGCGACGTTGTGCAGGGCCTGCGCGAGCGCGCCGAGATCGGCGGGGCGGTGCTTCGCGTCGGCGACGAGGGCCTTGCCGAGGATCATTTCGAGCGAGGCGGGCAGGTCGGGTACGACGTCCGTGGGCCGCTTCATGCCCGGACCAACGCTGCCGCCGGTGAGCATCTCGTAGAGGATGGAGCCGATGCTGAAGACGCTCGCGCGCGCGTCGCCGGGCGTGCCCTTGCGAGACTCGGGCGCGATGCAGGCGCGATCGGACGGCAGCACGGGGAGTGCCTCGGCCTTGTCCTCGAGCAGGCTGACGGTGGAGCCCGTGTAGAGGATGGCGGAGGGGTGAATGAAGAGCGCTTTGCCCTCGCGATGCAGCTCCTGGATTTCTGTGCAGAGCGGCACGAGGACGGAGAGCGACTCTCTCAGATCGAAGGTGCGTCCGGAGGCTCGACGCGCCTCCAACTCGGCTCGGAGTGTACCGGGCGTGATGGACATCGGCGCCACCTTAGCGCCGAAGGCCAGCGGCACTCAACATGAGCCGGGGGTGGTCGTTACGGTGAGGGCGATCCGAGGGAGGATCGTGCCCGTGGGGGGAGGGGGGGAGAGTGGTCGCCGGAGTTGCCAGGCGGCTCAGGAGAGCTGGGTGGGGGGCGGCTTGTGGCTGCGCTCTTCCTCCACGAGGATCGTGAAGACGAGACCGGCGCCGATGACGGGCAGGAGCCAGATGAGCTGGGTCTGAAGGATCTTCTGCTTGCGCTCGAAGAGACGGCTCTTGAAAACCCGGATCGTGAGCCAGGTCTGGAAAGCCACGAGAGCCAGGAGAAGGGCGCCGAGGATGCCGTCGAAGAGGTCCATGAGGGTCGGGGGAACGTAGCCAGTCGGCCTGGGCTTTCAAGGTGGGGGGCGGGTGATTTCGGGATCGAGGGCGCGGACGGTGGGGCAGGCGGCCATAGAGGTTGTCTCTTGACCCCGTTTCCGGGCGTTGCTGAGCTTCACGCGTGATTCCCCGCACCACGCCATCGCTCCGCATCTCCCGGCTGGTCGTGCAGAACTTCCGCACGTTTCAGGGTCCGACCGAGATCCCGCTCGCGTCGGGAGGCGTGGCGGACGAGGTCGCGGTCTTCCATGGAGGGAACGGGAGCGGCAAGTCGAACGCGCTGGCGGCGCTGGAGTTGTTCTTTCGGGCGCTTGGTTTCTGGATGGTCGCGCGTCGCGCGTGTGATGCCGACAGCATCCTGCGCGGATGGGAGCAGCTCGAGGACGCGTCGGGCCTCATCGTCTCGCATCGGGACTGGCCGCCGGGCATCCGCGATCCCCTTCAGATCGACGTTCATCTGGCGGATGGGCAAAAATTTTCCGCGATCTTCACGCAAGCAGGCAACCAGGTGACCCTTCGTGTCGATGGAGCGTGGGCAGGGAGGGAAAACGAGGTGCCCATGCCCGCGAAGAAGGCCACGGCCATTGCAACGAACGAGAAGGGTCTGAGCCCCCTTCAAGAACAGCAGCTCGCGTCGACCCTGGGTCGGCTCGATGCCCCGATGGGTCCGGGCAGCCGGCCCCTCTTTCGGTTCGACGCGCGCCGCCGCGCGTACCTGTACCCGAGCGACGAGAGGCGGCGGGCCGATGCGCCCGCGTCCCCGCTGTCCGCCGAGCTTGCCGCCCGCCTGCTCGAGCTCGCGAACTCTCTCGAACCCGCGGACATCGAGCGATGGCGCGCGTTCACAGAGCTCCTCTCGCGCTTCAAGACGCTGTCCGGCCGCGAGGTCAACGTCGTGCGCCAGCCCGACGGAGACGCAGACCTGCGCTTCGAGCTCCGCCGCAAGCAGATCCTCCGCGTCTCGGAGCTCAGCTCGGGCGAGCAGCAGGTGGTCGCGCTCTGCGCCGCGGTGCTCACTTCGCGCGCGGCCATCGTGGCCATCGAGGAGCCGGAGATCAGCCTGGATCCGAGTTATCAGGAGCTCCTGCGCGACGTGCTGCGCGAGCAGGTGCGGAACGGGCTCGTCGACCAGATCATCCTGGAGAGCCACGTCCCGATGTTCGATGGCCCGGAGGTCATCCGCTTCAGCCGCTCGCCGGAGGGCGTGACCTCGGTCGCGCGACAGCCCTCCGAAGCGCACGACGAGCTTCGCGAACGTGCGCGAGGGAGCGGGGCCGAGGATCAGTGGGTGACCCCCGAGGGGTACACGAAGCTGCCGAAGCTGATGCTCGACGACCTCGGGCTTCAGGCAGGCGGCTACCTCTGGTTCGTACGCTCCAAGCCTGCCGGGCGCTGGGAGGCCTGGAAGACGGAGGAGATCGACCAAGCCCTCGGGCTTCCTGGCGACGACGCCGAGGGCTAGCCCGTGCTTCGCCTCTGGATCGACACGAACTGCGCGCGCAGCGCGAAGAAGCTGCGCTTGCTGCTGCCGCTCGCGCGCAAGAAGGGCGTCACCATCGTCATTCACCCGCAGGTCTACCTGGAGCGGCGGCGCCAGATGCGGGTGGAGAAGGGGGCGGCTTTCTCGTCCCAACTGTTCGACGACCTCCTTGCCCAGCTCGGCATCGAGGTCTCTCGGCTCGAGCTCGACCAGGCGCTCGCCGCGGGCTGGGCGGATACGTTGTATGAGCGCTATCCGACGAGCGGCGGGTGGGAAGAGGCCAAGCAGCGGACCCTCGGCGGCCTGCTGCGTCAGGGCTTCGAGGTCCTCCCAGGCGACATGCCGATGACCACCGACTGGCTCATCGCTCTCCTCGTGGAGGAGGAACCATCCGCGCGCGCCATCACCCACGACGGCGGCGAGGAGTGGAAGGTGCTCCGTGAATCCCACCGCCTGTTCTCCTGGAACGAGGCGATCGCGTGGCTCGAGAGCCTGCCCTCCGTCTGAACCTGCCTCCCAGACGTGGGAACACTCCCCACCTCGCCGCAACGCGCGTTCCCTTTTCTCGCAACGCTCCCGGATCCGAAGCGAGGGGCGGTTCCGACGCCTCTCAACGCCCGCGGATCCGAAGCGACGCGTGTTCCCCTTTCTCGCAACGTGCCCCGCTTTGAAGGAACACGCGTTTCGGAATCTTCGTAACGCTCCCGGATCCCGATCCAGAAGCGTTCCCACATCTCGCAACCGCTCGCGCATCCGAATCCAAGACGATTCCCCCTTGTCGTAACGCGGTCGTGATCCGGATCCAGGCACGTTCCCCTTTTTTGGAACGCCCGCTTCTCCGTTTCGCGGTGCGTTGACGCTTCGCGGAGCGCGCTTCTTGGCTAGAGTGTCGCCCGTGCGGCTCCGGATTTTCGCCTGCGCGCTCGCTCTCGCCGCGCCGCTCGCTTTCGCATCGCTCGTCGGCGCGGGGTGCTCGCTTCCTTCCTCCGATGTAGACGGCGGAGATCTGCACGGCGTCTTCGATCGCGACGCGGGAGCCGCCGATGCCACGGCGAGCGACGCGAGCGCCAAAGATGGAGGGCGCAAGGACGGCGGGGCCGCGCCCTTGCCCGCCATGACAGCGTCGGCCGCGGCCAAGCCCGTGACGCGCCCGCCCACCGAAGGGAGCTGCGTCGCGGTCGATGGGCTGCCCGATCGCGACATCAAGCGCACGCTCGGGAGGCCGCCCTGTCCCGGCGCCGAGGTCCTCGAGTGGAAGGACGCCGCTGGCGCGCCGCGCTACGCGTGCGTCATCACGCCCAAGGGCATCGAGACGCGTGCTCCCTTGCCGCTCCTCGTCTTCTTCCACGATGCCGGCGACAACCCGCGCAGCGTCGACAAGGAGACGTCCCTGCGCAAGCTCGCCGCCCGCTTCGATCTGACCGGCGACCCGGCGCACGCGGGCTTCATCGTGCTCTCCCCGCAAGGCCGCGCCCTGCACGGCAACCGCGAGGGCGCGATGTTCGACGTCGACTACACCGGCGAGGACAACGTCGACGTCGCGACCACGGACCACTTCGTGTCGGTGCTCGCGACGCGTGGACACGTCGATCGGCGCAGGATCTACGCCGTCGGCGCCGGGCACGGGGGGCACATGGCCGCGACGTACGCGATGATGCGCGCCGATCGGGTCGCGGCGTTCGCCACGTACGGCAGCGACGCGCCGCGCGCCGCGTGGTCGTGCCCGGGTCCGCCGCCGCCGGCGTTCGTGATGTACCGGGCGTGTGATCAGATCGCGCCTTGCGCCTCGGTCGAGCGCTGGCTCCGGGCGCGCGACGCGATCGCGGCCGAGACGACCGGGCTCCGCCTCGGCGCGGCGAACGCCGAGGAGCCGTCGTGCGCGATCGACAAGAAGTGCACGAAGATCGTCGGGACCGCGCTCCACCGGCGCTGGCCCAAGGGGCGCGAGGAGGACCTGCTCCGGTTCCTGTCGCGACGCACGCTCTCCGTCGCGCCCTGATCCCAGAGCCTCGAAGTTGGGCCGGACCGAGTTCCGGGTGGTACCTTTCGAAGGCGATGTCGTTGCGACCGACGAACTCCCTGGACCTCGCGCTCGAAACGCTGCTCGACGTCCTCGACGAGGCGGTGCTCGTGTTCGACGAAGGGCTCGTGTGCCGCGCCGCCGGGCGCCGCGCCGCCGCGCTGCTCGGGCTCGATCCGGGATCGTGCGTGGGGCAGGGACGCGCGCGTCTGCTCGGGCAGATCCAAAAGGACGCGCCCGAGCTCGCAGGGCCGCTTTTGGTGCTCGAAGGCAGCGCGCTCTCGCCGGAGCGCGTGGAGATCGATCCGCTGGAGATCACGGGGCCGCCGTCGCGCACGTTCGTGTGGACGAGCGCGCCCGTCGTGAAGGGCGGCGTGGTGGTGGGGCGGATCGACGTCGTGCGTGATCAGAGCGCGTCGGCGGCGATGGCGCGCAAGCTCGACGAGGTGTCGCGGGTCGACACGCTGACGGGGCTCTCGAACCGGCGTCGTTTCGAGGAGGAGTGCGAGCGCGAGCATCGGCGCGCGCAACGCGTGTGGGACTCGTACGCCGTCGCGCGCGTGGACGTCGACGGCATGGGCGCGGTGAACGAGGCGCTCGGGAGGGAGAAGGGCGACGCGCTCCTCCGGCTGCTCGGCGAGGCGCTGCGTGCGTCGCGGCGGCAGTACGACGTGGTCGCGCGGTGGGGCGACGACGACTTCGCGTTGCTCTTGCCCTGCGTGGATCACGCCGCCGTGAAGAGCGTGCTCACGCGGGCCGCGGCGCACATGGCCGCCGCGGCGAAGGACGCGGGGTATGCGATCACGCTGAGCGTCGGCGTGGCCGTGTGGAGGCCGCCTTCGGCCGACAGCGCCGCGGACGTCCTCGGCCGCGCCACGGCTGCCCTCGACGCAGCCAAGCGCCGCGGGCCCGGGGCGATCCTCGTGGATCTTGGCGGGACAAACATCAAGAGCGACCTGGAGAGCGTCGCGGTCGAACCTCCCGAGCGCGTCGAATGAGCCCGTAGCGCCCCGCGCACGCCGCGAAGCTGTGGTACGAACTGCGGCAGGGGTGGGGCATGGGTGGAGCGTCGTACGACGAGCTCTTGGGGGAGCTCGAAGGGCGGGGGGTTCGACGTGCGAAGATCGGCGGGTTCGACGTCGATGGCGTGCTTCGAGGGAAGTACGTGTCGATGGAGAAGCTGCGCTCGGCGCTGTCGTGCGGGTTCGGGTTCTGTGACGTCATCTTCGGCTGGGATATCGGCGACGTCCTCTACGACAACGCGCGCGTGACCGGCTGGCACACGGGCTACCCCGACGCGCACGCCGTGCTCGATCCTTCGACGAAGCGCCTCGTGCCGTGGGAGCCCGGCACCGTGGCGATGCTCGCGGACTTCCGCGACGCGGACGGCGGCCCGCACCCGGCGTGCCCGCGCTCGGCGCTGAAGCGCGTGATCACGCACGCGGCGTCGCTCGGCTACCAGGCGAAGCTCTCGGCCGAGTACGAGTTCTTTCTGTTCAAAGAGACGCCCGCGTCGCTTCACGAAAAACGGTTCCAGAAGCTCGAATCACTCTCGCCGGGGATGTTCGGCTACTCGTGGGTGCGCGAGGGCCAGCAGAAGGAGCTGATGGCCGCGATCTACGACGGCATGCGCGCCTTCGACATCGAGCTCGAAGGGCTGCACACGGAGACAGGGCCGGGCGTGTACGAGGCGGCGATCCGGTACGACGACGCCCTGCGCGCGGCGGACAAGGCGGCGCTGTTCAAGGTCGCGATGAAGCAGATCGCCTACGAGCACGGGCTCAGCGTGACGTTCATGGCGAAGTGGAACGCGAGCCTGCCGGGCTCGTCCGGCCACCTGCACCAGAGCCTCTGGAAGGACGGGGAGAACGTGTTCCAGGGGCCGCCGTCCGAGGGCGGGATCTCGCGGCCGATGCGGCACTACATCGGCGGTCAGCTCGCGTGCATGCGAGAGATGACGGCGCTCGTGTCGCCGACGATCAACGCGTACAAGCGCTACGTGCCCGGCGTGTGGGCGCCGCTCACGGCGACGTGGGGCTTCGAGAACCGCACGACGGCGCTGCGGATCGTGGGCGCCGGGACGAAGGCCGCGCGGGTCGAGGTGCGGCAGGGGGCGGCCGACATCAACCCGTACATCGCGATGGCAGCGACGCTCGGCGCGGGGATCTACGGCATCGAGAACGCGATCGAACCCGACGCGCCGATCACGGGCAACGCGGGCGAGGGCGGCGAGGGGCGCGATCGGCTGCCGCGCACGCTGGCCGAGGCCACGGCGCTGCTCGCGGAGAGCCAGCGCATGCGGAGGATCCTCGGCGACGGGTTCGTTGATCACTACGTGCGCACCCGGCAGTGGGAGGTGCGCCAGTACGAGCGAGCGGTCACCGACTGGGAGCTCGCGCGGTATTTCGAGGCCATCTGAGAGGACGAAGGCGACAAGCGCATGGGACAACTGTCGATCTGGAGCTTCCCGACGCGGATCGTGTTCGGGGCCGGTGCAGCGAAGCAGACGGGCGCCGAGGCCAAGCGGCTCGGCAGCAAGCACGCGCTCGTCGTGACGGACAAGGGGGTCGTCGGCGCAGGGCTGCTCGCGCCAATCGAGGCGTCACTGCGCGAGGCGGGGATCCCGTGGACGGTCTTCGACGGCGTGCTCGGCAATCCTGTCGAGGCGAACGTGCACGACGGCGTGCGCGCGTTCCGGACGTCGGGCGCGGACCTCGTGATCGCGGTCGGCGGCGGCTCGCCGCTCGACGTGGGCAAGCTCGTGCGCCTCGGCATCCACCACCACCGGCCGCTCGCCGAGTACGACGACGCGATCGGCGGCGACCAGCACATCACGGCAAACGTGCCGCCGATGCTCGCGCTGCCCACGACGGCAGGGACGGGCAGCGAGGTCGGGCGCTCGGGCGTGGTGACGCTCGACGTCAACCACCGGAAGACCGTCATCTTTTCGCCGCACCTGCTCGCGAACGCCGCGCTCCTCGATCCCGAGCTGACGCGCTCGATGCCAGCGTTCCTCACGGCCGCGACGGGCATCGATGCGCTCACGCACTGCCTGGAGGCGTACGTGGCGAAGGGGGATCACCCGATGGCGGACGGCATCGCGCTCGAAGGGATCCGGCACGTCGGGCGGTACCTCGAGCGGGCCGTGAAGCACGGCGTCGACCTCGAGGCGCGCGGCGGGATGATGAAGGCCGCGATGATGGGCGCGGTCGCGTTCCAGAAGGGGCTCGGCGCGTGCCACTCGCTCGCGCATCCGCTGTCGAGTGAACACGGGACGCACCACGGGCTCGCCAACGCGCTGTGCCTGCCGGCGGTCTGCGCGTTCAACGCGGAGGTCGCGAGGACGCGCCTCGCGGAGGTCTCGGTCCTGCTCGGCGGCGAGGCGAGCCCGGCCGGCTGCGTCGAGGCCGTGCGCCGGCTGCGCGAGCGGATCGGCTTGCCGGCGACCCTCTCGCAGGCGGGCGTGCCACGCGAGAACCTCGATCGCCTCGCCGATCTCGCCTTCCAGGACGCCTGCCACACGTCGAACCCGCGGCCCTGCACCCGGGACGACCTCCGCGCGCTCTACGAAGCGTCTTTCTGAGCCTTTGCCCCGCGCCCCTCAGGTGCGACGCGAAGGATGTTTCGTCGCCCGGCTCCCTCGGGTCGCACCTCGACTCTGCAGCACAAGCTCCCGAAATCACTCCTTGATTCGCCGAAGCGTCTTCCGCGCGCCTCGGACCTCGCCGCGCGCTGGCGCGGCGGTCCCGGAAAGGTGTTCCAGGTCTCGGTTCGCCAGGGTTTGCGCGCCTTGCGTACTCTGGCGATTCTGCCCGGAATGCGTTAGGTGTCGGGTCGATGGTAGCCATGGCCCCGGATCGCGTCGGCGGATCGTCCAAACCGGCCACCTGCCGGATGTTCGAGACCCCGCTCATCGAGCGGTTTTCCCGCATCCACCCGGCGACGCCGTTCCTGTTCTGGCTCCCGGTCTACGGCTACCTCGCGTTCCGTGCCTACGAGAACGGAACCGGGCTCGTCATCGGTTTGTCGCTCGGCTTCCTCGGCCTGTTCGTGTGGACGCTCGCCGAGTACGTGCTGCACCGCTGGGTCTTCCACTATGTGGGGCCACGGCTCTGGCAACGGCGCGTGCATTTCGTCCTGCACGGGGTCCACCACGACTTCCCGCAGGACGCGGATCGGCTCGTGTTCCCACTCGGGGCGAGCATCCCGTTCGGCGTGGTGTTTTACCTGCTCTTCCGCGCGATCGTGGGGCCCGTGCTCGTGGATCCGCTCTTCGTGGGCTTCGGGCTCGGCTACCTCGTGTACGACGGCACCCACTACGCGATCCACCACTTCCGGATGAGCTCGCGCTGGGGCAAGTGGATCAAGCGGCACCACATGATCCACCACCACACCGGCGCCCACGCGCGCTGGGGCGTCTCGTCGCCGCTCTGGGACTACGTGTTCGGGACGATGAAGTCCCCCTGAACGGCCGCGCCGGCGGTTGGAACGGGCCCTGCTGGAAGGGCCGCCATGAGCCGGAGAGGTGGTCGAAGCGTGCGCGCCCACGTGGGCGTTCGCGAAGGACGGACGGTGCATCGGCCGGATGGGGAGCTCGATGCCGTCGAAGGGTTGATCTATCGGTCGCGGAAGCTACGTCGGCGCGGCGATACGCGGGGCGCGCTCGTGCTGCTGCGGCAGGCGTGCTCGCAGGACGAGTGGCGCGCGCGAACGTTCACGCTGTTCGGCGCGCTCCTGTCGGAGGAAGGTCACCACGACGAGGCGGCGAAGGCACTTTTGCACGCGCGCTGGCTACGGCAGCGGGCCGGCGAGGCGCCACGCGCGGAGGTGACGGCGCGGCTGCTCGAAGCGGAGCTGGCCGCGCGTTAGTAGCCTGTGGACTTATCTGCTGCGCGCCCCGGATCGTCGGTCGACATCGCTCGAAATCCTTCAGGATTCCTCGCTCCGTCGCCCTAGCTTCGGGGCGCTCGCGACGATCATTCCACAGGCTGCTAGGACGCCGCGCGGACGGGGCGCAAGGCGCCCACATAGAACGAGCGGAGGGTGTTGCGGCCGCAGAAGGGGCAGGCCCACCCGATGTCGAAGCGCTCGCCCGAGGCCCCGATGCTGTGGGCCGGCGCGACCTCGCGCGCTCGCCCTCGCGACGCCGTGCCGGTGACGACGTGATGTTTCTCGTCGAGCGTCGCAAGAAGGATCGCCTGGCACTCGCATCGGCTCTGCACGCTGAACTGGCTCATGGATCTCCTGCGTCGGCGAGCCGCCCCGGACGTGTGGGACCTCGGCGCGGCCGGTGATTCGCCCGGGGCGCTTATAAGGCCTGACGAAAAATGGCTCAAGGGGGTTCGGGGGCGCCGCGGGGCGCGTCGGGCGTAGCCCTCGGGCGTCGAATGAGGGTACGCTCGGCCCAGAAGTCGGTCGCTTCTCGGGAGGGGTGGGAATATGGGGGCGCTTGAGGGGTTCCGAGCGACGATGATCGATGCACGAACCGACGTCGCGCCGCGGAGCCGCCGGATCCTGGTGGCAAGAGATCCGCGGCTCTCGACGTGTGATGCGCTCGTCCAGGGGCTCGAGCCGCTGATCGAGGATGTCGAGCTGGTCGAGGCGTACTCCGTGGAGGCGGCGCGCTCGTGGGCGAAGGGCGGGCCCTTCGATCTCTGCCTCGTTTGTCTGGATCTGCCGCCGGCGCCGCGCGGCGGGGCGAGGCTCGCCAGGGAGCTCATGGGGCGCGGCAAGAAGGTCGTTTTGATCACGCGGAGCCTGCGGTGGCTGCCGGCGGAGGACCTGGAGCTGCGCAGCTTGCCCTGGATCGTGCCCGAGGCAGATCCGACGAGCGTGCTCGCGTTCCTCCAGAAGGAGGCGGCGCCCGTCGTCTCCCAGGCCCGCACGCGCGCCAAGACGCTCCCGCCGATGACGGAGCGCGAGCGGCCCGCGGCGAACGAGACCTAATCTGAGCCGACGGGCAGGAGCTCGATGGACTGGATCGTCGATGAGCCCGGTCCATCGAGCCCGATGACGAGCTCGGTGTCTTCCTTCCCATTCAGATCGAGGCTGCGACCCCCTTCGAGCGAGAGGGTGCGAATCCTGGCGCGTTCGCCCGCGGGCGTCTTGAGCGCAAGGTAGAGGTGGCCCTTGGGCTGGCCGAGAACGAGTTTGTCCCCGTCGCCCGACTCGCAGAGGAACGAGGCCTTGCCCGCGAGCGCCTTCTTCTTGTTCGTGCTGCAGCTCGACACGAGGTGCGGCTCGCTCGCCGACTCGGCGCGGGCCGCGGCGATCACGGCGTTCTGGCGCACGAGCTCCACGTCGTCGAACTCGACGTTGCCGGCGCCGCGCGCGCTGATGCCCACGTAAAACCCGCTCGATCCGGGCGTGGCGGTGAGCGTCGTGCTCTCCGTCCCCGTGCCCGCGGCGACGCGGAAGACGATCGTGCTCTCGACCGCGTCGGGATCCTCGAGCGAGCGCAGCGCGACGTGGAGCTCGCCCGCCTGCGTCGCGCGGTACTTGAAGCGGATGGTGAGCTCGTCACCGGCCGCGATGAGCGGCGCTGTCGAGGGCGTGTACGAGCCGAAGATACGCACGCGCATGCGACCCCCGCCGCCGCGCAGCTCCTCGGCGGCGGCGCGGAGCGCGTCGTGCGCGCCCGCGGCCGTCGAGGTGATCGTGACGTTGCCATCGGACGTGGTGAACTTGAGCCCCGCGCCCTCGATCCGCGCGAGCGCCTCGCCGCGCACGGTCTTCTTCGCGGGTTTGACCACGACCGGCGCGCCGCCCTCCGCGCTCGGGACCGCGGTCGTTCCGTCGAGCTTGCCAGCGATCTTCGTGACGCCTGCGCGGAAGCGGACGACGTCATCCGCGTTCAGGAACTTGCGCGCGTCCCAGGTATCGATGAGCTCCTTCATGAGGCCCGCGAGGCGTTGATCCTCGGCCGCGTGCTCGGCGGGTTTCGTCTTGCACGTGTTGTAGGATTCGCAGAGCGCGACGCGGCGCTCCTTGAGCTTGGCCGCGAGATCGGCGGCGGCGCGGATCGCCTCGATGCGTACCTCGGCGCCGCGGCTCGCGCCGGCGAGCTTGAGGGAGCTCGAGACGTCGAAGGAGCCGAAGTCGTCGGCGATCTCGGCGCAGCTCTCCCGCGGGATCGTTCCGATCGGATCCGGGCACTCGACCTCGGCGCTCTGCGCAGGCGTGCCGCCTGGAGGAACCTGAGGACCACCGCAGCTCGCGGTCGCGAGAGCGAGGGTGGGGACGAACAGCGCTGCCGCGAGAAAACGGAGACGAGCGGGAGGCACGGAGCGAAGGTAATACAGGTCGGAACGGCGCGGGGGGCTCGGGCGCGTGGATCGAGGAGGTGACCGGGCATCCGGTCGTCAGCCGGGGCGGAAACGTTGCGAGCGCGCAAGGTCTTGCCAAGCTCCGCGAGATTGGCTAGACATGCGTTCGCAGTTCGCGGGACTAGCTCAGTTGGTAGAGCATCAGCTTCCCAAGCTGAGGGTCGCGAGTTCGAATCTCGTGTCCCGCTCAAAGCAGAAGTCGTGGTGTCCCGGGAAAACACCACGCAAGCAGCAAAACGTGGCGGCTCCGGCCGCCATGTTGCTTTTGTGGTCCTGAGAAGCCCGAGCGCTCGCACGACGCGAGGGGACTTCGAGCATCGAAGCGTCAGTCCGCTGTCGCGGAGCGGGGGCGCGCAGGATGCACCAGGGACAAAGGGTGGCGTGGAACGCCGCCTTGATGATCGCAAAGCAGGCCATCATGGCCGTCCTGAGCGTCGTCTACGTGGGCTACCTGGCGCGACGGCTGGGCGTGGCCGCGTGGGGGGAGCTGCAGGCGTCGCTGGCGATCGCTTCGATGGCCGCCGTGGTCGCCGGCCTCGGCGTGCGCGGGTATCTCGCGCGCGAGATCGCGGTGACGCCGGAGCTCGGGCCGAGGCACCTCGGCGCAGCGCTCGTCGTGCGCGGCGCGATGGGCACGACGACGCTGCTCTGCGCGACGTTGTTCACGTTGGCGACACGAGCGGGGGAGGGCGCGACGCTCGTGGTGATCGCGGCCGCGTCGCAGCTCGCCACGGTCCTCTACACGACGATGTGGCTGAGCTTCGAAGCGCACGAGCGCTTCCAGTACATCCTGTACGTCGAGCTCGGCGCGCGGCTCTTCGTGATCGGGTTGTCGGTGGCGCTCGTCGCGTCGGGCTTCGGCGTGCTCGCGGCGGCAGGCGCGCTCGCGCTCGGCAACGCGATCGAGCTCGCGCTGACGTACCACTTCCTGCGCACGCGGCTCTATCAGCCGAGGCTCGAAGTGGGCCTCGGCGAGCTCGTGGCGATCGCAAAGAAGAGCATCCCGCTCGGGCTCATCGGCGCGCTGCTCGGCGTGATCCGGCAGGCCGATCGCGTGATCCTGCGCTGGCTCGACGGCGAGTCGGCCGTCGGCGTGTTCAGCGCGGCGTGGGTGCTCATCGAGCAGCTCGAGCTGATCTCCGATCTCGTGCTCGGCGCCGCATTCGCAGCCGGGATGCGGCTCTACGCGCATGATCAGCCAGGCTTCGTGAAACTCTTCCGGACGGCGCTCGTGGTGGCGACAGCGCTCGGGCTCCCGCTCGCCACGGGCGTGAGCCTCGTCGCGCCGGACGTGGTCGCGCTCGTGTACGAGGGGCGCGACTTCGCAGGTACGTCGGACGTGCTCCGGGTGCTCGCGTGGCACGTGCCGGCGACGTTCGCGTTCCAGGTCGCGGCGCTGCCGCTGCTCGCTTCGAAGCGCGAGCGGCAGCTCGGCGCGGTGCTCGGGCCGGCGCTCGTGGCGAACGTCGCGCTCGACATGTGGCTCGTGCCGCAGCACGGCGCGCTCGGAGCGGCCTTCGCGGCGCTCGTGACCTCCGTGGGCACGCTCGTCGCGACGGGGATCCTCGTGCTGCGATACGTGCGCGAAGCGCCGATCGGGCGGCTCGGCGGGGCCACGCTCGCGACGGTGGTCATGACGTTCGTCGCGCTCGTCGCGCTGAAGACGCTGGGGCTCTGGGCCGCGGTGATCGCGGGCGCGATCACGCACGCAGGGCTGCTCCTCGCGCTCCGCGTGGTGACACTCGCCGAGGTCCGCGCGCTCGCGCGGCGCAAGCCGGAGAAGAACCGGCAAGCCGCAGCGACATGAGGCGCGGAGGCGCGGACGGACTTCGTTCGCGTGGCAAGGCGCGTGCTCGGAGCACGCGATGCACCCCGCGGACGGCGCGCACAGCAGCACGAACATCGCGCGCCGTCCTGCCTCGTTCTCACGTTTGGATCGAGCAAGCGAGCCTACGAATGACGCTGGCGAGCGGGGGAGCTTGCGCCATGATGCTCTCGTGGCGGAGGGGGGTGAGTTCAAGGTGCGACCAAGGCGGAGGCGCGATCGCGGTCCGAGCCGAGCACGCACGATGGACAGGCGATCGCGCCCGACGACGTCGGCCTCGGCGAGGTGGCCCTTCCCCGCGTCGAAGGCGGGTTCACGCGGGAGCTTGCCGGAGCGGCTGCCGATGGGCGCCGGGGGCTACGAGCTCGCCGAGCAGCTCGGCAGCGGCGGGATGGCGGAGGTCTTCCTCGCGCGGCGGCGCGGGCTCTACGCCATCGAGCACACGGTGGTGGTGAAGCGGCTGCGCGACGAGTTCCGCGCGGCGCCGGCGGTGGTGAAGATGTTCGCGTGGGAGGCGTGGATCTCGGCGCGCCTGCGTCATCCGAACATCGCGCGGTTCTACGATTTCGTGTCGCACCGAGGACGTGATCACCTGGTGCTCGAGCACGTGCGTGGCCCGGATCTCGCGACGCTCGGGCGCGCGCTGCAGGCGACCGGTCGATCGTTCCCGTTCGGCGCGGTGATCGAGGTCGGCGCCGCGGCCGCGCGCGCGCTCGCGCATGCCCACGCGCTCCAGGATGATGATGGCGTGCCGATCGGCCTCGTCCATCGCGACGTGAGCCCGCAGAACATCCTCGTGTCCGTCGACGGCGAGATCAAGCTGATCGATTTCGGCGTGGCGAAGACGACGAGCGCGCACGTGCCGCGCGACACGGCGCCCGGTCTGGTGAAGGGGAAAATGGGGTACATCGCGCCGGAACATCTGCGCGGGCAGCCGCTCGACGCGCGCGGCGACGTGTACGCGCTCGGCGTGGTGCTCTTCGAGATGCTGACGGGGCGCCCGCTCTTCCGGCGCGGTGCGGACGTGGAGATGATCCGGCAAGCGCTCGACGCAGAGATCCCGCCGCTTGCGACGCTGCGATGGGACTGCCCGCCCGCGCTCGAAGCGGTCGTGCAGCGCGCGCTGGCGCAGGATCCGCGCGATCGGTTCGAGAGCGCGACGGCGATGGAGCAGGCGCTCCGCGCAGCGGGATCCGCGCTCTCGATCGAGGGCGGTCCGGTCGCGCTGGCGGAGCTCGCCGAGCTCGCGCGCGAGGTCTACGCAGGGGAGCAGGCGGGCGGGCCGGACACGTGGCGGGAGCCGATGTCGCCGCAGTTGATGACGTCGCCCGCGAGGTCGGCGGCGCCGATCGAGGAGCCCCCCGCGGAGGACACGCGTCCCGAAGGTGTTCGGCGTCCACGGATCCTGGCGCGTGATCCCGGTGCAATCGTCTCCGCGACGAGCGCGCGGTGCGACGCGACGCGGCCCGAGGTGCCTATACAGGTCGACGAGGCGGCGACGAGCATCGCGGCCCCGCCGCTGCTCCGGCACCGCGCCTTCTCGCCGCGCGTCGTGCCGCTCGTGGTGGCGTTCGTGATGGGACTGCTCGTCGCGGCGGCCGCGCGCGGCAGCACGCTGCCCGAGGGGGTGGGTCCGGCGCGCGACGCGGCCCCGGGATCGAGGGCGACAGAGCGGACGTCGCAGATCGATCTCGACGGGAACACTTCGAGTACAAACGAATGAAACGCGCCCCGCGCGGGACTCCTCCCGCCGCGGGGCGCGCCTCCGAACCACGTACGCTGGTGACGCGGCTCTAGGCGGTGCGACGTTTCGTGGCGATGTTGTAGATTGCGAGGATCACGATCGCGCCGATGATCGACATGATGAAGCCGCCGGTCGACTGGTACGTCGGGTAGATCCCGAGCACGCGTCCGAGGAAGCCGCCCAGGAGCGCGCCGCCGATGCCGAGCAGCGCCGTGATGATGAACCCTCCGGGCTCGCGACCCGGCGTCAGAAGCTTCGCGATCACGCCCACGACGAGACCGAACAGAATCCAGAGCAGAATCGACATGCTCTCCTACCTCCCTCTCGCGCGGCACGCGCGGCGCACACGTCGTGCCGCGCAGGCGGGGTAACGCCGCGAGGACGTCCGCCCGCATTCCCTCCATGCAGCCTGCGTGCCGGGCAGAGCGTGCACGCCGTCGGAGCAACACGAATCTCAGGGTTTTTCCGGATCCGCCGGCTTGTCCAAGGACGCCTGATCACAAGGGGGCGTGCTCTCGGTCCCGCACGCAGGCGCGTCGCCCGGGCTCGTGGGCCCGCCATGCCCAGGGCCGTAGCCGTGCGAGGAGCCGTAGCCTTGATCGATCTCCTCGCCACGCGGGCGCGCGCGGCGCGACGTGCTTCGTCGCTTGGAATGCGCGCGCATCTGGATCTCGTGCGCGCCGGCCGGCAACGTGCCCGCGACGAGCTCGGCGCCACACGCGCATCGCGGTGCGGCCGTCGCGCCCTCCGCGGCCACGACGAGAAAGACGCGGCTGCACTGGGGGCAACGGAACACGTGCCCCACCGAGGGGATCACCTGGCCCTCGACGAGGGGTCGTGTCGGGCCGGTTCGCCCGGAGTCCTTGCCCTCCGAGCCTGGATTCAACGAGCGGGTCATGCTGGACATGAGGCACGAGGGTTCAGCACGTCCGGTGCCATCCGCCCTCGTGCGTCCCGATCACGGCCGCTCCGTCCGCGCATGGCGCGCACGAGGCAGCTCGTCAGCGCGCGCGTGTGACACGCACGGACGCAGCAAAGCGCGTCTCCCGTGCCCGCGCAGGCACGCGCTCCTCCGTCACCTGTTCGAGCCGCGCGAGGAAGCCCGAGGCCCACGTTTCGACGGAGAGCCGGGAGACCCTGGCCTGGAGCGCAGCCATCCGCGTGATGTCACTCGAAGTCTCCGGCGCGAGGGCCACGTGCCCCAGCGCCGACACGAGTCCCTCTTCGTCGTAGGGGTTGACGAGGTGCGCCTCGGGCAGCACGTCGGCCGCGCCCGCGGTCGTGCTCAGCAAGAGCCGGCCGTTCGGCCTCGGCCGCGTGGCGACGTACTCGAAGGCGACGAGGTTCATGCCGTCGCGCTTCGGCGTGACGATCGCGGCGTCGGCCGCGAGGTAATACGCGGCGAGCTCGGTCGAATCCAAGGTCCGCGCGAAGAGGTGCACGGGCTTTCTCCGGGGCCCGCCGAAGCGGCCCTGGATGCGGCCGACCGTGGCCTCGATCCGCTGCCGGAGGTCACGATACGCCGCCACCGTCTCGCGGCTCGGCACACCGATCTGCACGAGCGTGACGTGCTGGCGGACCTCGGCGCTCTGCTCGAGCAGCCGCTCGAAGGCTTCGAGCCGCTCGACGATGCCCTTCGCGTAGTCCATGCGATCGACCGAGAGCAGCACGCGGCCGCCGCCGAGATCCGAGGTGATGCGCGCGGCCTCCGCGGCCACGCTCTCGTCGCGCCCGAGCGAGGCCCAGCCCTCGACGTCGATGCCGATCGGCCACGCTTCGACCCGCGCGTGGCGCGCGCCTCGCGGGACGACGATGCCTCCGTCTTCGATCACGTACGCGACGCCGAGCTCGTCGAGCGCGTCGCGGAAGGCGCGCACGTACCGCGGCACGTGCAGGCCCACGAGATCCGCGCCGAGCAGGCCGTCGACGAGCTCGGAGGCCCAGGGGAGCACACGCAGGTTGTCGGCGGCGGGCCAGGGGATGTGCCAGAAGAAGCCGATCGTGAGGTCGGGCCTCCGCGCCCGGAGCAGGGCAGGGACGAGCGCGAGCTGGTAGTCGTGGATCCACACGACGGCGCCCGGAGGCGCGTGCTCGGCGACGGCCTCCGCGGCCGCACGGCACACCTCGAAGTAAGCGCGTGCCTGCTCGGCGCGGAAACGACACACCTCGACGAAGCCATGCGAGAGCGGCCAGAGCGCGCCGTTCGAGGCGCCTGCATACCAGGCCGAGCGGGTCTCCGAAGGGAGGGAGAGGGCACGCACGCGGAAGGGCAGCTCGCTCGCCTCGCAAGCGTCCCGGTCGGCGCCCGCCGCGATCCAGGTGCCGCGTGACCTGCGCATGAGCGGCAGAAGCGCGGAGATCAAGCCGCCTGGCGCGCGGACGATGCCGTTCGGCGTACTCACGAACGGCGCCCGCGCGCTCACGATGACCAGGCGGGGGGAGCGGGTTTTCATGAGATCCGCCCATGCGAAAGCAATGCCGTCGTGGGCGGTCTCGCGGACGAAGCCCGCGCGGCGCGGGATTTGCTCGATGCGCCTGCTCGTGTGGTAGGGTCGGAGTTCGAGGAGATTACGTCCCGTGCGCCTCCATCGTCTCGCTCCGCTCGCCGCCGCCGCCACTGTCGCGCTCGCGCTCCTTTCGCCGGGGACTGCTTCCTCGCAGACGGCCGAGGAGAAGGCGGCCGCGCGTTCCCTGGCGCAACAAGGCGCCGAGGCCCTGCAAAAGAAGGACTACGCCGAGGCGATCGATCTCCTCAGCCGCGCCGAGGCGATCATCCACGCGCCGCCGCACCTTCTGCTGATCGGGCGCGGGCAGGTGGGTCTCGGCAAGCTGGTTGCCGCGCGCGAGTCGTTTCTCAAGATCATCCGCGAGGAGTTGCCCGCGAGCGCGCCCGCCGCGTTCAAGCGAGCCCAGGAGGACGCGAGGACCGAGCTTGCCGCGATCGAGCCCCGCATCGGCTCGCTGCGCATCGTGCTCACCGGTCCGGGCGCGACCGATCCCGCGAAGGTGACGGTCAAGCTCGACGAGCAGGGCGTCACGTCCGCGCTCATCGGTGTGCACCGGCCGATCGATCCGGGCAAACACGTGGTGACAGCGACCGCGGCCGGGCGGAGCCCCGTCACGCAAGAGGTCTCGCTCGGAGACGGCGAGAAGAAAGAAGTGTCGCTCGAAGTGGAGGCGCCGGCGGCGGGCGCTGCGTTGCCGGACGGGAGCGGACAAACCGGCGGCGGCGGTGGGCCGGTGGGCCCGGAGAAACCGCAGGGCACGAGCCCGCTGAAGTACGTGGGCATCGCGGGCATGGGCCTCGGCGGCGCGGGGATCATCGCCGGGACGATCTTCACGGTGATGTTCGTGAGCAAGTCGGGCGACGCGGACGCCGCGTTCAAGGCCTGTCCGAAGCCGTGCCCCGACGACCAGCAGGCGAACATCACCGCGCTCGACGAGGCGGCGGCCTCGCGCGGGACGGGCGCGATCGTGGGCTTCGCGGCGGGCGCGGCGCTGGCCGGCGCCGGCGTCGCGTTGTTCCTGATCGGGGGCAAGCAGGACAAACCAGCCGGCGCGAGCGTCATGCCGTACGTCGCGCCGAACGGCGCTGGGCTCGTCGGTCGGTTCTGAACGGCGTCCCCCCCAGCCCCTCTCCTGCTGGGAGAGGGGTGGCGGGCGCTGGTTTCCCGCGTCGTTCAGTATCCGAAGTCGCCGCCCGTCGTGCCGCCCTTGTTCGGCTTGTTCGTCGACGTCGCGGAGGGCTTGGGGAGAGGACCGCCGAGTTTCACCGAGGGGGTCCCGAGCGGAGCCGCCGAGGTCGTCGGGGTCGGCGCCGCGCTCGTGGCGGGCTCCGCCGTCTTCGTGTCCGGCGGCGTGGGGTCGACGTCCGCGGCGCTCGGGGTCGGCGGCGTGGCCGGCGTGGCCGCGGTCGTCGGGGCGAGCGGGGCGACGCTCGCGGATGGGATCGAGCCTCCGGCTTGCGTCGACTCTTTCTTGCCGAGCATCAGGTACCCGGCGACGCCGAGGCCCGAGAGCAGGACGAGCCCGACAAGCCCGCCCACGACCGCGCCCGCGCGGGACGGCTTCGGCGTGGCCGTGCCCGAGGTGTGGCCCCACGCGTTCGCCGTGCCTTGCGAGCCGTCGAGCGAGGTGCCGGTTTGTCCGGTCACGCCCATGCCGGGCACGCCAGGCGGCTGCGTCGTCATCCCGACGCCCGGGATCACGCCGGGCAGCGGCGTCGCCGTCAACGGGCCGGGGGCGGCGAGCACGCCGGGGGGCTGCGTCGGCAAACGCGGGCCAGGGACGATGCTTTGTCCACCACGCGCGGCTTGCCAGGCGAGGAGCGTCTCCTTGAACTCGGCGCACGACTGGAAGCGGTGCACCTGTTCGCGGGCCATGGCGCGCTGGATGATCAGGGAGAACTCGGGATCGAGGTCCGGGACGAACTGCTGCGGCGGAGGCGGCAGTTCGAGCGCGATCTTGAAGAGCAGCTCGTTGAAGGTCTCGGCGCGGAAGGGGACCTGTCCCGTCGTCGCCTGGTAGAGCACGACGCCGAGCGCGTAGATGTCGCTGCGCGCGTCGACGACGGCCATGCCGCGTGCTTGCTCGGGCGACATGTAGTAGGGCGTGCCGACGACCGAGCCGGCCCGCGTCACGTTCATCTCTTCGCCGCCGATCTGCGAGAACTTCGAGACGCCGAAGTCGAGGATCTTGATGAAGTCGACGCGGCCCGCCTTGTTCGGCAGGATGAAGATGTTGTCGGGCTTGAGATCGCGATGGATGATCCCCGCGGCGTGCGCGGCGCCGAGCGCGTCGAGGACCTGCGCCATGAGCGGGATGCTCTGCGCCGGCGGGAGGCGGCCCGAGCGCTTGATCCGCGCGCTCAAGGTCTCGCCATCGAGGTACTCCATGACCATGTAGCGCGACTGGTCGGGGAGAACGCCGAGGTCGAGCACCTCGCAAATGTGCTCCGAGCCGATGCGCCCCGCGGCCTGCGCTTCGCGCTCGAAACGCGCGACGGTCTCGCCGGAGCCGGAGACGCTCGCGTGCAGGACCTTGATGGCGACGCGGCGCTTGATCCGCGTGTTCTCACCCTCGAAGACCGCGCCCATCCCTCCCGTGCCGAGGAGGCGGACGATGCGGTACTTGTCGTCGATGACTTGGCCGGGGGTGAGCGTCATCGGATCATCGCTCGCGAGAAGCGGAAGGAATCCAACACGTCTCGAGCTTACCACGGGTGCCGGGCGCGAGCCCAGGAGGCGGGTGGGGGAAAAGGCGGGGGCGCTCTGCGGGCCGCGGGGGTCACGGATGCCCCAAAGGGCCTTTGCCGACCGCCTGCATGTTCGTGTTAAGGTCGCCCCGTATGTCGCTCTACGAGCTGTCGATCGACGACGCCCACCTTCGCGAGGCCGAGAGGCTCACTTCGCTCGAGGGGAGGGGCTTTCCGACGCTGGTGACAAGGTGGGAGTCGCGCCTGTTCGATCAGCCTTGGTCCACCACGCTTGTGCTCGATTACACGATCCCCCTGCCTCCACTGCCAGCCTCGCAGTCGTTCATCGAGGTGCGGATCGCGGCGTATGTGGGCGGCGCGCCGACGAAGTTCCTCTACTTCGGCACCGAGATGAACGCGAGCGTGCCCCGCATCGGCCCCGAGATGGAAAACCAGATCGGGTGGACGAAGCAGTACCAGGAGTACAGGCTCGACGAACACACCTCGCCCGTCCCGTACCTCAAGCTGATCCAGACGACACCGCGCATCTACGGCGCAGGCGCGCAGGACTACTACAGCCCCGCGATCAAGGTGGAGCGGTACGACGGCGCGGCGTCGAGTGATCAGCTCGCCGATCTGTTCCCGACGGTGGTGGCGAACCTGCCCTGCGTGAAAGGGCACCTGCTCACGGATCCCTCGGCCGGGCTCTGGAACGGCGCGCGGTACGTGGGGCAGACGGCGATCGCGATCCTGCGCCAGGGGAAGGTCGTCGGTATCCATCGGCGGATCGGGCGCACGGACAAGGACGCAGTGCCGCCCGAGGTGAAGCGGCGCGATCCGAAGCACGACGTGCTGAAGGAGTGGGTGTCGATCGATCTCGGATCGAGCACGACGGTCGTCGCCCTGCGCGGCGATCGCAGCGCGCCGGAGCTCGTGCGCATCGGCGCGACGAGCGCGCCCGTGGTGTCGGCCGACTACGAGAACCCGAGCGAGATCTCGTTCGAGCAGCTCGGACGGACGCTGAAGGCGTGGCGGGATCGCGTGATCCTGCCGATGACACGCTGGGGCGAGGTGACGATCGGGCACGCGGCACGCACCGCGCGCAAGCGAGGCGGCGAGGAGTCGCTCGCGCTCAGCGCCGCGACGCTGACGCACCTGCCGATGCTGCGCGAGCGCGTGGACCGCAAGGAGAAGATCTCGCTGCGCGGGCGCGGGGATCCCGAGACGCAAGAGACGCTCAAGAAGCCGGCGCCGCCCATCATCGACGAGGACGGGATCGGCGCGCATGATCCCTTCGATCCGATCGAGCTCTACGCCTACTACATCGGCCTGCACGTGAACCACAGGACGCGCGGTATCCACACGCGTTACCTCGTGGCGATGCCCTCGGGCTGGAACGAGGATCGGCGCAAGAGCGCGCTCGTCGCCGTGCGTCGCGGCATCTTCCGCAGCCTGCCCGCCGGGATGCTCGAGTTCCACGACATGGACATGCTGAACGTGGTCGACGCAGGCCCCGCAGCGATCCCGTTCGCAGCCTTCGCATTCCGCGCATTCGCCGTGCAACCGAAGCCCGATCCGGTGCCCTTCGTGGCGCTCGACGCGGGCGCGAGCGAGACGGGCGTGGTCTTCGGTCTGTTCCGCAACGCCAAACCCGATGAGCAGATGGAGGGCGGCCACGAGCGGATGATCGAGTACCTGGAGCCGACGAGCATCCCGTGGTTCGGCGGCGAGCGGCTCCTGCACAGGCTCGCCTACCGGATCTACGTGGCCGCGGAGGCGAGCGTGAACGCGGCGCGCGTGCCCTTTGATCGGCCGAGCGAGGAGACCCCCGTGGGCGCGCTCGAGCACCTGCTCGTCGCAAGTCCGGAAGGGCGTGCGAACGCCGAGGTCTTGAAGGACGCGATCCGGCCGCTGCTCGAAGGCGGCGACGCGCGCCCGCCCAAGTCGATCAAGCTCGCCACGCTCGACGGTCCGTTCTTCGACTTCCCGCTCGAAGTGGATCGGCAGGCGATCGCGGCAGAGATCGACGGCTGGTTCTCCGAGGCCGTGGAGGAGGTGCGCGTGGGCCTGGAGAAGGCGCTCGAGAAGATCGGGCGCGATCCGGATCCCTACGACGGCCTGCGCGTGATGCTCGGCGGTCGCATGAGCATGCACCCGGCGCTGCTCGACAAACTCACGGCGACCTTGCCGAAGAACGTGAAGATCCACCGGTTCATCGAGCCCGATCGGCTGAACCTCGGCGCGCCAACCGTGAAGACGGCCTGCGCACTCGGCGCCCTCGCGATGCGCTTCGAACGCATCGGCGCAAGCGTGCGCGCCGAGAAGCGCGACACCTTCAAGTACCGCGTGGGCCGCAACCGCCACGGCCAGCTCGCCGACGTGCTCGATCCGTCCGTCGAGTACGACGTGTGGCGCGAGGTCGGCGCATGCACGAAGCCAAACGTCGAGGTGCTGTACATGCGCGCCGAGGACGACGGCGAAGTCGCAGCCGACGATCCGCGCGTGGAGATCGCAATCTGCAAGCTCGGCGCGACAGCCGTCGGGCAGCGCATCTACATGCGCGCAGTGGGTCCGATCCGCGTCGAGGTGAGCGTCGGGCCGCCCGGCGGCGAGCCCGCCGCAGGCGCGCCGGTGTGGTGGATCGATCTGAAGGAAAACCTCGCGCGGCCGAAGGCGTAGATTTTAGGCGCTGCGCCGGGGTTTCACCCCGGGGCCCCGACCAGGGGTTGTCCACCCCTGGACCCGGACCAGCGCAAGCGCTGGACGCGGGGTCGATGAACTGCGCATCGCGCAGTTCATCGAACAGCCAGGGTCAAGACCGGCGACGATCCTGCCAACCAACACGGCAGCGCTGCAGGTTCAACCAGCAACGCGCCCGCTGCCGGCTTGAAATCCACCTTCAAGGTCTTGCCACCGGCCCGTTGGAAGAACTGCGCGGAGCGCAGTTCTTCCACCCTCGGTCCAGGCCGTGCCTGGTTCGGGTCGAGGGGCGAACAGCCCCCGCGGGGTCCGGGGCAGCGCCCCGGCGCAGCGGCCCCAAGAAGCTCCCCATCCTCAGCCCTCGCGGAAGAGGGACAAACCTCACGGGCTGCGGCGCGTGACGTAGAAGAAGTCGCGCGGGGAGGGGTCCTTCACGTAGTCGTGTGCGCGGTAGTCGACGTGCGGCACGAGGGATGAGGCGACGCGGCGCTCTGCGGCGGGCGGGTGCTCGAAGAGCAAGAAGCGCGGATAGGCGTAGTTCACGTCGAGCTGCGCTGCGTCGCGCGCGCCTGCGGCCTTCATCGCGCGCGCCAAGGATTGCGCCGTGACGGCCTCGCCGAGTGCGTAGAAGAGCGTGCGCCCTGCGGCGTCGATGCCGATCGCGGACCTGCGGATCACCGTCTCGCCGCTGACCGTCGCGCCCCAGTTCTTGTTGTACTCGGTGAGCTTCGTGTTGAGCTCGCCGCCTTCGACGAGGCATGCGGGCGTTTGCCGGTACGCTGCCATCTGCGCCTCGGTGGGCGCGAGCGTGGGCCAGGTGCCGATGCGGATCGTGTTGTCGCGGTAGAGCCCCACCGTGCAGGCGATGTCGCGTGGGGGCAGGAACGTCTTGCCCCCGATCATCATCCCGTATTGCCCGTGCAGCGCCTTGAAGCCGCCGTTGAAGGCTGCGATGAGGTCCGGATGCTCGGTGGCCGGGACGAGGCCGGGGCGCTCCGAGAGCGGCACGTTCTGGGAGACGGGCTCGGTCGTGCCTGCGACGAGGCGGACCACGACGCGCGTCAGGTCCATGGCGACGACGGCCACTGCGGCGAAGCCACGCTTCGGATCGGGGTGGACCACGCCCTTGACCATCACGGGCGGCTCGCCTGCGCGGCTGCCGTCCTGCATCACGAGCCATGTCCCGTCGCCCGTCGCCGCGACGTTCGTGAAGGGCGGCTCGAAGCGTGGCGGGGGGAAGCTCGGGGCTTCGGGCGCGGAGGCGTCGGCGATGTCGGCCTTTGCGGGCACGACCTCGGGCGCGGGGGCGGCTGGCAGGGCGGCCGAGGCCGAGGCTGGGGCCTCCCAGAACGTCGTGGGGGCCTCGTCCCCGTGACGCCAGACGTTGACGCGGTCGGCGAGCCCGTAGGCTGTGTCCTCGATCCACGCGACCACGGAGGGGCCGAGCACCGCGCGCACGCCGTCCGCGAGTGCGGGGCCGAAGCCCGGCACGTTGTGGATCGCCCACCACGTCGCCCCCCCCGCGACGAGCGTCACGCCGAGGCCGATGCCCACGCGCCGTCGCCAGCGCCGCGGCTTCTTCTTCTTTTCTGTCTCGGGGGCGGTCACGGGGCCGGGAGGGTAGCCCAGGACGAGCCGAGGACCCAAGCGGAGGCGTGTATGCCGAGCTTCAGACGACCTGACCGTGGGCCATCGTTTTCGGGCCGTCCTTGAACAGGATCTCGACCTTGCCGCGATCGATCACGCGGGCGACGACGCCGTCGCCGAACTTCGGGTGACGGACGAGCTCGCCCGGGCCGAGCGTGAGCGTGACGCGGTAGGGCTTGAAGGCGCCCATGGGCTGGCCGGCGATCGCGTGCTCCCACTGCACCGTCTGGTCACGCTCGCGTTGCGCGGCGGCGCTCGCGCGGCCGCTCGAGGTCTTGCGCTCTTCGCCGCCCTCGCGCTTCGTGGCTCCGGCGGCCTTCGTCTTCGGCGCCAGCGGCGCGAGCTTCTCGCTCTTCGGGCGGCGGTAGAGGTGATGGGAGCCGCACGTCTTGCACTCGACCTTCTTCACCTCGTCACCGACCATGGCGATGATGCGGTGAGTCAGGTCAAGCTTGCATTTCGTGCAATAAGAATCGATCTCGCCACCGGTCTTCGGCTTCTTCGTGATCACGTACCCTCGCGTCTTCTGCGCTCGCGCCGCGTCTCTTTTCCTCGGTCCTTGACCGTCACCTGCGCGGAGACGGACGGCTTCGGCAAGCCCTTCTGCCCCTCCGCTGCCCCTGCCTCGTCCTCCTCTGGCTCGCCTCCGTCTTCCTCCTCGGCGGAAGGTTTTTCGGCGGCGCGCGCGTCGTTCGGGACGAAGCGGATCTCCGTCTTGATCTCGAACGAGAGCTTCGTGAGCACCTTCGTCAGCTCGTCGGCGAACTGCGTGTGTTCGAGGACGTCGCGGATTTCCTTCGCGACGACGCGGTACAGACCGGTCTTCGTGTCGTCGATCTGATGGTAGAGGTAGTTCAAGACCTCCTTCGGCAGCTTCATGTCCCCCACGAAATGCCGAAGGGTGTCGGGGCCTTCACTCAGCTTGCCGACGCCGGTCTCGACGGCGCGCTCGACGGCGCGCTTGAGCAGCTCTGGAATGGCACGATCGAACGTGCGCCGCCGCTCCGTCTCCGGCTTCTCCCCCTCGGGCGGCTCTTCACGGCTCGGAAGATCGTCGATGTCGCCCATCCGCCGGCTCACTAGCCAGGAAGGGGGCCTTCGTCAATCGGACATCGACACACGGAGCGCCCAAACCTCGGCGACGACCTTTCCTTTTCCGCGCCGGGCGGCAAGCTCCACTGTCAGGGTATCGTCTTCCAGAGGACAAAACGGCCGATCGGGCTGGACGATGGGCCACCGATCCTCGCCGTGATCCGCGGCGATCGACGTGCCTCGGCTCGATCGCACCACGACGTCGAGGTCGGTCACGTTCGGATCGGCGACGGCAAAGATCCGATAACACTCACCTTTTTTCGCTTCGAGCGGAAACGGTACCGGCGCGCCCCCCTCGGCGACCTCCGCCTCCACCGGCTCCTTCGTGAACCGTCGCATCCCGTTCTCCGGACCACAAAGCATCGCCAGGCGCGTGAGATCCTTCCGCGGATCCCCTTCGAGTCGAAAGTTGCCGTAACAGCGGATCCAGGGGCCTCCCACACGAACGGGCGAGACGATGGGGTCCTCGTTTCGCGCGGCCGGGCCTGCTTCGGCGGCGCCGCCGTCGGGGTCGGCCGGGGCCTCGCCGAGCATCGAGGGCGGGAGCTTGGGCAGGGGCGGGGTCGGAGGCGGGGCGTCGGGCGCGGAGGCGGCGCCGCCGGCCTGCTCCCAGGGGCGCGGGCGCTCGCGACAGCCGGCGAGGAGGGTGAGGCTCGCGAGCGCGGCTAGGAGGAGGAAGAGGAGGCGCGCGCGGGCACGTCGCGGGTTTGGCCGGCCAAGGTTCTGCGCTAGAGTCCCGGCCCGATGAACATCTTCGCCGAACGCCGCAAGCAACTGCTCGAGCGACTGCAAGGCGTGCTCGTTCTTCCGGCGGCGCCGGAGCTCATCCGCAACAACAGCGTCCACCACGAGTACCGCCAGGACTCCGACTTCCACTACCTCACGGGCTTCGGCGAGCCCGAGGCCGTGCTCCTTCTGGCCCCGAAGCACCCGGAACACAAGGTGGTTCTGTTCGTGCGCAAGCGGGATCCGGAGCGCGAGAAGTACGACGGGGCCCGCGCGGGCGTGGAGGGCGCGAAGGCCGCGTTCGGCGCGGACGCGGCGTTCACCATCGACCAGCTCGACGACAAGCTCCTCGACTACCTCGAGGGCTACCACAGGCTCTACTACAAGCTCGGCCAGAGCCGGTCCCTCGACGATCGCGTGCTCCGCGCGCGGGAGCTCCTCCGGATGAAGGGGACGCGGACCAAGAAGACGTGGCCGACGGAGATCGTGGAGCCGGGCAACGTGCTGCACGAGATGCGCGCGGTGAAGTCGGAAGCGGAGCTCGGCTTCATGCGACGCGCCGCGGCGATCACGCGCGAAGCTCACCTCGGGTCGATGCGGCTCGCGGCGCCGGGTCGCTACGAGTACGAGGTCGAAGCGCAGATCCGCGAGGTGTTCCGGAGGAACGGCGCGGAACGCACCGCGTACACGCCCATCGTGGGCGCCGGGCCGAACGCGACGATCCTGCACTACCACGCGAACCGGAAGCAGCTCGTCGACGGAGAGCTGCTGCTCATCGATGCAGGATGCGAGTACGAGTACTACGCGTCCGACGTGACGCGGACGTTCCCCGTGAACGGGACATTTTCGCCCGTGCAGCGGAGGCTTTACGAGATCGTGCTCGCCGCGCAGATGGCCGCGATCGAGGCCGTGAAGCCGGGCGTGACGGTGGACGCGCTGCACGACATCACGGTGCGGACGCTCGTCGAGGGCTTCGTTCGCGAGGGGCTGCTCTCGGGTGACGTGAACGAGATCATCGAGAAAGAGACGTACAAGCGGCTCTACCCGCACCGCACGAGCCACTGGCTCGGCATGGACGTGCACGACGTGGGACACTACTACCGCGACGGCGAGGCGCGCCCGCTCGAGCCCGGGATGGTGCTGACGATCGAGCCGGGGATTTACGTGGCGCCGGACGACGAGAAGGCGCCCGCGGAATACCGTGGGATCGGCATCCGGATCGAGGACGACATCCTGGTCACGGCCACAGGCTACGAGAACCTGACGGCCGACATCCCGAAGGCGCCGGACGAGGTCGAGCGCGCCTGTCGAGACGCTTGAAGCAAACAACGAAGGGCCGCGCGGCGGAAGCGGCGACGCGCGAGGCGACGCTCGCCATCGAGCTCAAGGGCTGGTTCCGCAAGAGCGCGCGGGATCTGCCGTGGCGCAGGACGCGGGATCCCTACGCGATCTGGCTCTCCGAGGTGATGCTGCAACAGACGCGCGTGGAGACGGTGATCCCGTACTACGAGCGGTTCTTGCAGCGATTTCCGGACATGCGGGCGCTCGCGTCCGCCGAGATCGACGAGGTGCTCTCGCTCTGGAGCGGCCTCGGCTACTACCGGCGCGCGCGGGAGCTGCATCGCTGCGCGCAGGAGGTCGCTTCGATACACGGCGGCGTGTTCCCTGCGGAGGCCGAGGAGCTGCGGAAGCTGCGCGGGATCGGCCCGTACACCGCGGGCGCCGTGTCGAGCATCGCGTTCGACAGGCCCGCGGCGCTCGTGGACGGCAACGTCGCGCGGGTGCTCGCGCGCCTCGAAGCGATCGAGGACGACGTGAAGAGCACGGCGGGCCTGAAGCGCATCTGGGGCGTGGCGGAGCGGCTCGTCCCACGGGAGGAGCCCGGCGCGTGGAACCAGGCGCTGATGGAGCTCGGCGCGACGATCTGCACGCCGCAAAACCCGGCATGCCTGATCTGCCCGGTGCGCGACGCGTGTGCGGCGCGGGCGCAGGGCAGGGAGCGCGAGCTGCCGATCGTGGGGGAGAAACGAGCGTCGCCGCGCGTGGCGATGGTCGCGGCCGTGGTGGAGCACGAGGGGCGCTTCTTGTTCGCGCGGCGCAAGGAGGGAGGGCTGTTCGGCGGGTTGTGGGAGCCGCCGATGGTCGAGGCGCGGACGGCCGAGGACGCAAAGCCTTCCCTCCGCGGCGCGGGCGTCGCGCTGGAGGCGAAGCTCACGGAGGTGGGGCGCGTCGAGCACGTGCTCACGCACCGCGAGCTCGACGTGCTCGTGCTCCGCGCACGCGCGGATCGGCCCTGGCCCCTCGAAGCGCCGACGACGGCGCCCTACGAGCGGCTCGCGTGGATGGAGCGAGCCGCCGAGGGCGTGGGTGTCTCGACGCTGGCGCGCAAGATCCTCGCGGCGGCGAAGCCGGAGAAGAAGGGCGCGACGCGCAAGAAGAAGGCCCGCGCGTAACGCCCTCGGCTCACTCCGTGGGGCCTGCGCGCTTGCGCGAGGCGGGTTTGTCCCGTTCGCGTGGATCCTCCATCCTCGTACGATCGTCCTCCGAGAAGTACACGTCCTCGGCCTCGGCGCCGATCTCCTCGACGAGGAACGGCGTCTCGAGGTCCTGTCCCTCGTCCGACAAGATCACGTCGCTCATGTCGCGGCCGCGCGTCGCGCCTTCGAGGAACTCGGCCCCGAGATCGCCGGCGAGATCGGCTGCCGCGTCGGCATTGTCGGGATCGAACGAGAAGCCTTCGCTCACCTGATCGTTCGGGTGATGTCGGAAAACGCGGTCGCTGTCGTCGAGCGTGTGCACGGGCTCGTCCATCGCGTTGGCCGGGTGCACCTTGCCCGGCAGAGGCGGCGCGGCGAACTCGTCGAGGTCTTCGAGCACGGGACGCGGGGGCCTCTCGTCGAACGACATCCCCGCGCGCCGCGAGGGGGTGTCGCCGTAGCGGTGTTCGCTGCTGCGTACGCTCGATGCGGGGGGCGGAGCCTGGGTGGACGGGGCGGCCGCCCGTGCGTGTTTCGCCCCGGATCGGGCCGGCTTGAGAGATTTGTTGCTGCTCACGCCGGGGCCGAATGCAAGAGTCGCGCGCGTGATTTGACGTGCGAAGAACGCACGTTACGCGGTAAGACCCAAGGGCCCCGACATGCGCGAAAAACGCCCGCGCCCCCGACGTTCGACGGCCCTCGTGACGACGTTCGCGACAGGGTGTGTCCTCGCCTGGGCCGGGACCGCGATCGCCGCCGAAGACGCGCCCGCCGCGCGGGGAGAAGACGCAGCCGGAGCGAGGCGCGCGCTCTACGAGGCCCTGTCGGCGCCGCCCAAGGGTTACGTGCGTGCGCTCGCCGGGCTCTCGTTCGGCGGCGGGCTTCGCTTCAACAACCCGTATCGGCTGGCCACGCAGCTCGGCGCGTCGGCGGAGTCGCCGAGCGCGACGGCGCCGTACACGACGCTCATGGGCGCGCTCGCGTTCGGGCCGCCCGACGGGTTGCAGCATGGAGGGATGCTGGGGCTCTCGTTTGCGCTGAGCGGCGTCGGGCAAACCGTGCTCACCCCCGGGTACATCCTGATGTACCGCGGTCCGGGTCGGCTGCTCGCGTATGGTCGAGTTGGCCCGGAGATCCTGCTCTCGCCGGATCTGAACGTGGGCCTCACGGTCGCAGGAGGAGGCGCGTTCTTCGTGACGGGCGGGCTCGGGCTCGTCCTCGATGTGGCGGGCAGCCTGTTCTACGGGGCGAGCACGTGGGAGAAGAAGTACCCGGCGTACCCCGTGCTCTCGGCCTCGCTCGGCTTGATCGTCGACGTGGAGTTCTTGCCATGAAGCAGGCTCGCGTGATCGGCCGCATCGAAATCGCGCGCCTCGCGGCGATGCTCGTCCTCGTCGTCGCCGCGCCGACCGTGGGCGACATCGGGAGCTGCGGCGAAGCGCCCGCCGATCTCGACGCCGCCGCGTTCTTCCGCGAGAAGGCCGCGGTCGACTGCGCGCGTTGTGAGGAGTGCGGTTTTTCCACAGCGGCGTGCACGCGCGCCTGTGATCCGATGCAGCCTGCGCAATCGTTCCCCGAGGGCTGTTACCCCATCGTGCACGACGGCGACGTTTGTCTGCGCGCGCTCGAAGCGGCCTCGTGCGACACGTACGCGAGCTTCGTCGCGGATCAGGGCTCGACGATCTCGACCGAGTGCAACTTTTGTCCGCCGGAGGCGAAGCCGTGACGCCTGCGGGGCGCGCCTTCGCCCGATGGATCGTCCTCGCGGCGGCGCTCGTCGCGCTCGCCTCGGGCTGCGCTGCGCTCCGCCCCGTCACGACGTCCACGGCCGAGTACGGCGCGTTCCGCAAGACGCGCGTCTCGCCGACGCTCGAAGGGCGCATCGTCGCGGCAGCGCGTTACCTCGCGCAGTACCCCGACGGCACGTTCGCGACAGAGGTGCGCGCGTTCTACACGATGGCCGAGCCGCTCTACTTCGAGGAGCACCGGAGCACCGCCGCGGGCCTGCACTTCTACCTCGCAGCGCTCCCGCGCGGCCCGCATGCCGCCGAGGCGCGGCAACGGCTCGAACGACTCGCCGAGAAGGGGCCAAGCGCGGAAGGCGGCTTCGATCGGGCCGTCATGGGCACGAACGATCGCCTCGCGAAGCTCGCCGGCATGCGAAGCGCCGCGCGTGAGCAGATGACGACGTCGCTCCGCGTGTGGCTCGACCCGGACGCCTTCGCGCGCCCGCTCGTAGAGGCGAAAGCGGAGCTCCTCGTCCCGTGGAGCCTCTCGCTCCCATGGCCCAGGTGCACGTGGAACGACGAAACCCGCGGCGCAGAGATGCGCTGTGAAAAGCTCTTCGAGTTGCCGTACGAGGTGACGAAGGGGGAGGGCACGGAGGAGCGTCAAGCCACCGTCGAAGTCGTGGTCGTCGAGGACGCGCGTGGCAGGCCGCTGCGTGTCACGATCGGCGGGCCGGATCTCTTCGTACGCCTCGAAGAGACGTTCACCGGTCGGGCGATCGATCTCGGAGATCCGAGCGGTCGAGCAGCGGGCGTGTCCCGCGCGACGGAGCTCGTGCGGCGCGAGTTTTCGGCGCGGATCTCGGACAATCCCGCGTGTCGGAAGCGCACGCGCGCGCCGAAGGTCCTCGAGCTCGCCTGCGGCGGCGTCCGTGTCGTCGTGGAGGCCGCCCTCGACAGCACCGAGGACGATCGCATCGTGATCGCCCCGATGACCTCAGACTGAACCCGAAGCGCGATCGGGGAGAGCGCGTATCTCCCCGGAAACGAGGCGCGTGTGATACTCCTTCGGGCAGTGGAGATCGGCCGCGTCCTCGCCGAGCGTTACGCGCTGGTCCGCCCCCTCGCGGAGGGAGCGATGGCGACCGTGTGGGTCGCGGAGGATCGCGTCTCCGGCGGCGAAGTCGCGATCAAAGCGATCTCGCTCGACGCGGCCGGATGGCGCACCGAGGTGCGTGATCGTTTCATGAAAGAGGCGCGCCTGCTCGCGATCGCCCAGCACGAGCACCTCGTCGGCGTGCGTGACGTGGGCGAGACCGAAGACGGCTTCCTCTACCTCGTCCTCGATCTGCTCGACGGCGAGACGCTCGCCGATCGCATCGCCCGTGATCCGCCCCTCGACTGGAAGGAAGCCGGCGCGATCTCGCTCGCGATCACGCGCGGCGTCGCAGCCCTGCATCGCGCGGGGATCGTCCATCGCGACCTCAAGCCCGCCAACATCGTCCTGCATCGTGACAGCGGCGGCACGGTGCCGAAGATCATCGATCTCGGCATCAGCAAGGTGCGCGCGGCGGCCGCGGATCCCGAGCTCTGCGCGACGCTCACAGCGACGGGGCAGGTGCTCGGCACGCCGCAATACATGAGCTACGAACAAGCGCTCGGCGATCCGGACGTGGACGCGCGCAGCGACGTGTGGGCGCTCGGCGTGATCCTCTACGAGATGCTCGCGCGAAGGCGACCGTTCGAAGCGCCGAACGCAAACGCAGTGCTCGCCGCCATCCGCCGCAAGGACGCGCCCGCGCTCGCCGAGGTCGCGAGCGACGTGCCCGCCGTGCTCGCGAAGCTCGTCGATCGTTGTCTGCGCACCGATCGCGCCGAGCGCTTCAAGGACGCCGGCGAGATGGCCGAAGCCCTCCCGACCGCGCTCTGCTCGGCCGCCGCGGATCCGACGCCCGCCGAGCCGCCGCCCCCCGAGGCGAAGAAACCCGCGAGCGTGACGGCGCCGAAGCAACCTTCGCCCACGCCGATGCCCGCGGCGATCCCGGCCGAGAGCCCCGCGCCGCAGCCGCAGCGATCCCGCGCCGTCGCAGGCGCCTTCCTCATCGCGGGCGCGGCCATCCTCGGCGCGACCGCCGCCACGTTCTTGACGCGCGATCCTGCCCCGACCACGCAGATCGCTCCTCCGAAGCCCACGACCGGCGGCGCCGCGCCGGCCCCGCAGGAGCCCGATCCTCGGACGAAGGCCCCGCCGAGCCCCACGCAAACGCCGGCCACCACGTCCACCACGGGCGAAGTGCGCCCCGTGGTGCAAGCAACCAGCACGGCCGCCTCTTCGGCTTCGGTTCCAACGACGCGCCCGGCGGTCACGACGCGAGGCGGCACCAAGCCCCTCACGCAGGTGAACGAAGCGGGTTTCTAGAGTACGCGGCGCCCCGTTCATGGTACCCCTCCGAGCGGACCGTGAGCGACACCGCTTCCCCTAAGCTTCCCGCGACCGAAATCGCGCCCCGCCAGGCCAAACAGGGCGGCGGCGTCGCGCGCCTCGTCGTCACCCAGGGACCGGGTGCCGGCAAGACGCTTCTCGTCACGCGGGCCCGCGCCACCGTGGGCCGGCACCAGACCAACGACCTCGTCATCCCCGATCCGCGCATCTCCGCGACGCACATCGAGCTCGAGCGCAGGCCCGAGGGCCGCGTGCTCGTGCGGGATCTCGGCACGACGAACGGCACGTGGCTCGGCCCGCATCGCCTCAACGAGGCCGAGCTCGGCCCGGGCGCGCTGCTCAAGCTCGGCGACTCGCTCGTCCGCGTCGAGGTCGACGATCGCGCCGAGCCCGAGCGCGGCAGCGAAGGCGGCCGGTTCGGCGGGCTCATCGGCGTGTCAGCCGAGATGCGCGAGCTCTTCGCGACCCTCGAACGCGTGGCGCCGAGCCAGCTCACCGTGCTCGCGCAAGGCGAGACCGGCACGGGCAAGGAAGAGCTCGCTCGCGCGATCCACAAGCACTCACCACGGCGCGAGGGCCCGTTCGTGGTGCTCGACGCGGCGACGATCCCGCCGACGCTCGCCGAGAGCGTGCTCTTCGGTCACGAGCGCGGAGCGTTCACGGGCGCCGACGCGCGGCACATCGGCACGTTCGAGCGCGCCCACGGCGGCACGCTCTTCATCGACGAGATCGGCGAGCTGCCGATGGACCTGCAGCCGAAGCTGCTCCGTGTCCTCGAGAGCCGCACGTTCTCGCGCGTGGGCGGCCACGAGATCATCCCGGTCGACTTCCGCCTGATCGCCGCGACGCACCGTGATCTTCGCGCCGAGATCGAGGCGCACCGCTTCCGCGAAGACCTCTACTTCCGCCTCGCCGAGGCGCGCGTCTTCTTGCCGCCGCTCCGCGCGCGTCCTGCGGACATCCCGCTGCTCGCGCGTCACTTCCTCGAAGAGCTCTCCACGTCCGAGCGCCCGCTCGCCATCACGGAGGACGCGCTGCGGAGCCTCACGCTGCGCAAGTGGCCGGGCAACGTGCGCGAGCTGCGCAACGTGATCGCGCGCGCAGCGGCGCTCTGCCAGGACGGGACGATCACGGAGAACGATCTCGCCGGCGAGGGGTTTGGTTTCCGCGGGAGCGAGGCCGAGCGAGAGCCGCTCGACCTCCAAGGAACGTTCGCCGAAGCCAAGGCCCGCGCGATCGATCGTTTCGAGCGCGCCTACCTCGACGCCCTCGTCCGTCGCTGCGGCGGCAACCTCTCGAAGGCCTCACGCCAGGCCGACGTCGCGCGCAACCATCTCCGCGCGCTGCTGAAGAAGCGCGGGCTTTACGATCCCGGAGATACGTGATCGTCAAGCGAAGCGTGGCGCCGGGGTTTCACCCCGGACCCGACCAGGGGCTCTTCGCCCCTGGACCCGAACCAGGGCAAGCCCTGGACCGCTGATGCATCGACCGCGATGCGGTCGATGCACGCCAGAGGGAACAGCCCGTTAGATGGTGAGGATTTCCGTGTGCTCGCCCCATGCGGCGCGGAGCACGTCGCTGATCTCGCCCACGGTCACGCCCGCCTTCACCGCCGCGAGGATCGGCGGCAGCAGGTTGTCCGTGCCGCGCGCCGCGCGATCGATCACGGCGAGCGCCTCGCTCTTCTTCGGCCCCTCGTGCGCGGCACGCCACGCGCGCGTCCGCTCGGCCTGCTCGCGCTCGATGCGCGGATCGATCTTCATCGCCGTCACGGGCGGGCTCTCCGAGGCGAACTCGTTCAGGCCCACGATGACGCGCTTCTTCTCCTCGATCTCGAGCTGGTAGCGATACGCCGCCGCCTGGATCTCGCGCTGCACGTAGCCCTGCTCGATCGCCGACACCATCCCGCCGAGATCGTCGACCCTGCGGATGTACTCGCGCGCCGCCTGTTCGAGCCGCGTCGTCAGCGCCTCGACCACGTAGCTGCCGCCGAGCGGATCCACGAAGTCCGTCACGCCCGACTCGTAGCCGATCACCTGCTGCGTCCGGAGCGCGAGCGTCGCCGCCTCCGCCGTCGGCAGTCCGAGCGCCTCGTCGAATCCGTTGGTGTGCAAACTTTGGCAACCGCCGAGCACCGCGGCGAGCGCCTGCATCGCCACGCGCACCACGTTTACCATCGGCTGCTGCGCGAGCAGCGTCATCCCCGCGGTCTGGCAGTGGAACTTGAGCGCCCGCGCCCGGTCCGTCTTCGCGCCGAACCGCTCCTCCATGACCGACGACCAGATCCTCCGCGCGGCTCGAAACTTCGCGATCTCCTCGAGCAGGTTGTTGTGCCCGTTGAAGAAGAACGAGAGCTGCCCGCCGAAGTCGTCGACGTCGAGCCCGGCCTCGACGGCGGCCTTCACGTACGCCATCCCGTCGGCCAGCGTGAACGCGATCTCCTGGGCCGCGTCGCAGCCCGCCTCGCGCATGTGGTAGCCGCTGATCGAGATCGTGTTCCAGTGCGGCACGTCCTTCGAACAGAACGCGAAGATGTCACTGATGAGCCGGATCGAAGGCCGCGGCGGGTAGATGTACGTCCCACGCGCCACGTACTCCTTCAAGATGTCGTTCTGGATCGTGCCGCGCAGTTTGTCCCTCGGGACCCCGGCCTCATCCGCGACCGCGATGTAGAGCGAGAGCAGGATTGCCGCCGTCGCATTGATCGTCATCGACGTCGAGATTGTGTCGAGCGGCAGCCCCGCGAGCAGACGCCGCATGTCGCCGAGCGAGTCGATCGCCACGCCCACGCGCCCCACCTCGCCGGCCGCGAGCGCGTGATCCGAGTCGCGCCCCATCTGCGTCGGCAGGTCGAACGCGACCGAGAGCCCCGTTTGCCCCTGCGAGAGCAGGTAGTGGTAACGCGCGTTCGACTCCTCCGCGGTGCCGAACCCTGCGTACTGCCGCATCGTCCAAAGGCGCCCGCGGTACATGTTCGGCTGCACGCCGCGCGTGAACGGCGGCATCCCCGGGAAGCCGAGATCGTTCGCGGGATCAAAGCCCAGCCGCTCGAGCGTCTCCTCGTCGTAGAGGTCGTCCGCGTCCACGCCGACCGATCCGGGCGGCCCCGAGAGCAGCGGTGCGCGTGGTCTCGCCGCCTTGCGCGTCTTCGCGAGCCGCTTCTCGAATTCGTCCTTCGCCTGGCCTTCCGCTCGGTCGTCGCTCTTCATCGTTCGTCGTCCTCGACGTTCGTCTACCCGCGCGCCGACAGGAGCCGCGCGAGCGCCTCGCCTACAGCACGAGCGAGCTCGTCCATCCTGCGCGTGCCGGTCAGCGTGTCGCCGAGATCATCGACCATGAGCACCGCCGCCGGCCGCCCCGCGACGCGCACCGCCACGACGGCCACGTCCGGGCTCGCGCGCTCCATCACCGCGAGCAGCCCCTCGTGCGCCGGCGTTTCGGGCACGGGCCCGAGATAGATCGACGTCGCCGTCGCCGTCGCGAACACGCTCGGCACGTCGTGCGGGATCGAGAGCGCCCGCAACGCCTCTTCATCCCCGAACTCCTCGTTGCAGGTCCATCCGTGGAACCCGTCGCGCTTGACCGCGAAGAGCGCCACGCGACGCGCGAAGAGCGCCGCGCCGCCGAGCGCGAGCGACACGATCTCGTCCCGCGTCGCCGCGCGCGCGAGCGCCCCGAGGATCGCGCTCGGATCCGGGAAGGGCAGGGGAGGCGGCCCCACGAACGTCTGGCGTTGCGGCTCCTCGTCGTGCTCCGAGACGGTCACCGGCGCAGGCGCCGTCACCTGGCCCTTCACAGGCACCGGGAGCGACATCGCAGGCGGTGGCACCGACACACCCCCACGACGTGCCGACGGCGCCGGCGCGAACGAGTTCGGCCCCGCAGACGGCTCTGGGATCGGGCCCCCGAGCGCTGGCGCGAGCGCGTGCGAGATGGGCGCGTCGTGCGTCGTCCACATCGCCGCTGCTCGCTCGGCCTTCTCCGCGTTCGCCGCGTCGCCCACGACACGCGGCGCCGTGCCTCCGTCGCTCGAAGGCACACGCGAGAAGACCGATGGATCCAGGGTCGGACGTGTCGCGCCGCGCCACGCCGTGAGCTCGGGCGGCGCCACGGCGAGCGGCGACGGCACCGACGCGGGGCCCGGCGGCGGCGTCGAGGGAAACGACACGCGCGGCGGATCGTCCGAGCTCGGCGGCGGTGCCGCCGCGGCCTTCGTCGCCGGGAGCGCCGAACGAACGACACGCTCCACCGGCACCGCTCCGCGCAGCGTCCCCGGCGCTCCGCGTCGTGTCGCCGGTGCTGCGGGTGTTTGCGACCCGTCCGCGTCGCTCCCTTCCGGCACGCGTTTGACCAGCGGGATCGGCGTGCTGATCGTGGGCGGCGGCGGGATCGACGACTGCGGCGCGCCGTAGGGCGAGGCCGGCGTGATGCGGCGGCCTCGTGGCTTCTTCGGGGCCTCGGGCTGCGCCGCCGTGAGCTCGATCCGCCGGATCGCCTCTTCCACTGCGCCGATCGGCGCGCGCAGCACGCGCACCGGCGCGCCGAGGTGGAACGACATCTCCGACTCGATGTGCGTGTCCAGCGGATCGGCCGCGGCCACGTCCACGGTCCCCGTGAACGGATCGAGCCGCGTCGGCAGCGCGCAGAGCCTCCGGCACATCGCGCGCGGCAGCTTCGCCACGAGCTCTGGCGCGCCTTGCACGTGACGCAGCCCCGGCCCTGCGTACCGCGCGATCTCCTCGTCGAGCTCGGCCTCCGTGATCGCCCCGCGATCGACGAGCGCGCGCGTGAACGGGATTCCCCGCACGACCGACAGGAGCAGCGCCGCCTGCACCTTCTCCCGCGTCACCAGGTTCGCCGCGATCAGGCGTCGCCCCAACTCGACCGACACGGCGCGAACGATATCACTCTTTATGTTGGCGAGGAGCCCCTTGGACCCTCAGCGCGACGCGGGAAACTGGAAGACGACCTCGGTCTGTCGCACGAGCCCGAGGTTGTCCCGCGCGATGCGCTCGACCGCCGTCGGATCGTCCCGCAGCCGCTCGACCCGGCCCCGCAGTGCGTCGATCTCGCGGTGCATCTCCGCGCTTTCCTCTTCCACCTGCTCGAGCTCACGTTCGAGCCCTCGCAGCCGCGGCAGCCCCTCCGGCGAAAGGATCATCACCGGGACCCCGATGACCGCCACGACGAGGATTCCGACCGGCAGAACCCGCTCGATCGCCAAGGTGAGTCGACGCACGTCTCCCTCCCTGCCATGGCCGGGGGCACCTGGTCAACTTTCCGAGCTCGCGAACTTCGGAAAGGTCGCGCGCTTTTGGGTCGGTTGTTCTTCGCGAACGACCTGACCTTTGGCTAGCATACGCCCGGCCGCGGGCGCCCTGGTCGGTTCTTCTGGACCGAACACTGACCAGACGAGGCCGCCCCCGCGAAGGATCCCGAGGAGATTTCATGTCGATCGATATCGTCCGAGGTGAGCTCGAGCGCCTCTTCTCGCTCGATGAAATGACCGCGCTGTCGAGCGAGCTGCTCGGGCTCGATCCGGCCCAGGTGGGAGGCGCCGTCTCGAAGGCATCCTTCGCTCGCGCGCTCACGGATCGCTGCTTCGAGAACGACGCCGAAGGCGCGCTGCTCGACGCGATCTTCGCCGCGAGGCCCGAGGCCGACGCGAAGCTGCGCGAGCTCGTGAAGAAGGGCACCGGAGCCGACGCCGAGATCAAGGCAGGCGAGGCGTTCGGCGCGTTCACGGTGACGCGCAAGATCGGGGAAGGCCCGCGCGCCGTCGTTTACGCCGCGACACGCAAGGTCGAAGGCGAGGAGAAGCCCCAGGAGCGGATCCTCAAGGTCTTTCGCAAGGACGCCGCGTCCGGTCCGCGTGCTCTCCAGCGTTTCCTCACGGCCGTCCGGCTCGCCGCGAAGGTGCAGCACGAAGGCCTGCCCGCGTCGCTCGAAGCCGGCGTCGTCTCGGGACACGCGTACGTCGCGTACGCGCCCGTCGACGCCCAGCCGCTCGCCGCGCGCGTGACGCGCACGGGCGCGCTGCACATCAACGAGGCGCGCGAGATCGTCCGCTCCGTCCTCTCGGCCCTCGCCGCGCTGCACGAGGCGCGCGTCGTGCACGGCAACATCAAGCTGGAAAACGTGCTCGTCGGCCGCGGCGAAGGCGGCAAGGTCCGCGCGTACCTCGTCGACGCCGGCTGCGATCGCCTCGGCGCCTTCGTGGGCGGGCCGTTCGGCATCCCTGCGCTCGCGCGCGCCCTCTCGCCCGAGCAGATCCGCGGCGGCGCGCTCGACGCGCAGAGCGACATCTACGCCTTCGGCGCCCTCCTCTTCGAGCTGCTCGCGGCCAAGCCTCCGTTCGGCGGCGAGACCGGCGCCGACGTCGCGGCCGCGCACCTCGTCCGCGAGGCGCCGGTCGCGTCCACGGTCGCGCCGAAGGGCTGGGTCAACAAGGAGCTCGACGAGATCATCGCGCGCCTGCTCGACAAGAACCCGGGCACGCGCCCCAAGGGCGTGAGCGGCGCGCTCGACCTCGTCGATCCCAAGGCCAAGACCGCCGAGGAAGCGCCCAAGGGCAAGACCTTCACGGACGAGGAGATCAACGACCTCGCCGACCTGCTCCTCGCCGATCCCACGGATCACGACTCGGCCCTCGCGCTGGAGAGCGCCTCGCGCGACGGCGCCGATCCGCACAAGGTCGCCGAGGCCTTCGTCATCGCGGCCTCCGAGGTCGACGAGGGCGAGAGCGCGGGCGAGAAGATCAAGGCCGCGGAGACGAAGAAGCAGCTCCTCTTCCGCGCCGCCCGCACCTTCGAGAATGTCGCGAAGGATCTGGAGAAGGCCGAGGGCGTGCTCGAACAGATCGTCGAGCTCGACGCGGACGACGACGTCGCGTTCGGCGCGCTCGAAGACGTGCGCCGGCAGCTCGGCAAGCACGAGGAGGTCGTCGAGATGCTCCTCGAGCGCAGCGAGAAGGCGCAGGATCCGCCGGCGCGGGCGCGCGCGCTGAACGAGATTGGCCGCCTCTACGTGCGCGAGCTCGAGGACATCGAGCAGGGCGTCTTTGCCTTCGCGCAGGCGCTCTCCATCCTCCCCGAGAACCAGGACTACGCGAAGGATCTCGAGCGCTCGGCCGGCAGCGACATGAAGGTATGGGCCGAGGCGCTCCAGATCCTCAGCACCGCGACGACAAGCGCGGAGATGTCGACCGAGTCCAAGATCGCGCTCTTCAACCTGCTCGGGCGCTGGTACTCCGAAAAGATCGCGCGGCCCGACATGGGCTTGCCTTGCTTCCAGGCCGTGCTCTCGGCCGAGCCCGGACACGACGGCGCGCTCGACGGCATGGCGCAGCTCTACCGCCGCGCGCAGCAGTGGCAGGAGCTCTGCCAGATCCTCCAGACCCGCGCCGATCGCGCCGCGACGCCGGAGCGATCCCGCGAGATCCGCGCCGAGGCCGCCGACGTCCTGGAGACGCGGCTCAACGACGCCTCGCGCGCCCGTGACCTCTTCGAGCACATCTTCCAGGAAGATCCGAGCAACGACAAAGCCGCCGAAGCGCTCGGCCGCATCTACCACCGCCAGGAGGACTGGGCCGGCTACGCGAAGATCCTCGAGCGCCGCGCCGACGCGCTCCGCGGCGAGGCCCGTGTCGAGGCCATCTGCAAGGTCGCCGAGCTCTACGAGGATCAGCTGAACGACCTCAGCGAGGCCACGCGCCGCTACGAGGCCGCGCTCGACGTCGACCCGCACGGCCTCACCGCGCTGCGCGGCCTCGATCGCATCTACAATCGCACGGGCCGCTACAAGGAGCTCGTCGGCAACCTCGAGAAGCAGATCGCGATCAGCGCGACGCCGCGCCAGAAGATCAACCTCTACGAGCGGCTCGCCGGCATCCACGACGAGCAGTTCCTCGATCACGGCAAGGCCGCCGAGGCGTACGAGGCAATCCTCCAGATCGACCCGGCGCACGAGGGCACGCTTACCGCGCTCATGCGGCACTACCGCGCGCTCGAGCGCTGGGAGGACGTCGTCTCGCTCTACGAGCGCCTCCTCCGCATCGTCACCGACGACAAGCGCCGCATCGACCTGCTCCTCGCGATGGGCCGCGTCCTCGTCGAACAGGTCGGCTCGCCCGAGCGCGCCTCCAAGGCGTACGAGAAGGTCATCGAGATCGACCCGCAGCACGGCGGCGCGCTCGAATCGCTCGCGAACGTCCGTGCCGCGAGCGGAGACGCGCTCGCCGCGCTCTCCGCGATCGAGTCGCTCGCCGTCAAGGCCACGACGCCCGAGACGCGCGCTGATCTCTGGATCCGCGCCGCCAAGCTGCTCGACGACAAGGGCGATCGCGACGGCGCGATCGAGCGTTACAAGAAGGCCCTCGACGCCCAGCCTGGCAACGTCGCGGCCTCCACCGC
Source organism: Polyangium mundeleinium (assembly GCF_028369105.1). NCBI lineage: Bacteria > Pseudomonadati > Myxococcota > Polyangiales > Polyangiaceae > Polyangium > Polyangium mundeleinium. Next base: position 6,996,107 of record NZ_JAQNDO010000001.1, read on the forward strand.
GCTCCGCACCGCCTACCTCGCGCGCGGCGACGCGACCAGCGCCGTCGAGCTCCTCGGCCGCGAGATCGACGCCGCCGAGGGCAACCTCGCGAAGGCGCGCCTCTACGGCGAGATGGCCTTCCTCCTGCACGAGAAGCTCAAGGACGCCGATCGCGCGCAGGCCGCCGCGACGAAGGCGATCGACCTCGATCCGACGAGCATGAAGGCGCTCTACGTCTCGGGCGAGATCGCCTTCGCCGCGTCTCGCTTCGTCGAGGCGGCCAAGCACTTCGAGTCGCTGGCGAACCGCTCCGACGCGATGCCGAAGGACCTCGCGCTCGACGTGCTCAGCCACTACATCGACGCGCTCAGCAAGAGCGGCTCGACCGAGAAGGCCGTCTCCGTCCTGCCCACGCTGCTCGCGCTCGCGCCCGACGTCCCGCAGGCGATCCGCCGCGCGGCGAAGGTCCGCTACGACGCCAAGCAGTACAAGGAGAGCGCCGCGCTCTACGTCGATCTCACGAACCGCTTCGGCGACAAGCTCGATCCGATCGATCGCGCCGAGGCGATGCTCTACCTCGGCCAGGCGCGGCTCTCGCTCGGTGAGGTCGAGGAGGCGGTCCTGCCGCTGCTCGACGCGGCCGACCTCATGCCCGAGGCCCCCGAGCCGATCGCGGCGCTCGTGCGCCTCTACGAGGCGAAGAAGGACTGGGAGGAGGTCATCCGCCTCAAGATGCGCCGCATCGACGTCGTCAGCGGCGACGAGCGCGTCGCGCTGCTCCTCGACGTCGGCGACATCATGGCCGCGCAGCTCGGCGATCGCACCCGCGCCGCGAAGAGCTACGTCGCCGCGCTCGACGAGCGCCCGGACGATCGGAAGATCCTGACCAAGCTGATGCAGCTCTACAGCGAGGAGAAGGACTGGTCGAAGCTCATCGAGGTCGTGCTCAAGCTCGCCGGCAAGATCGACGACAAGCGGCAAAAGGCGAAGTACATGCACACCGCCGCGATCGTGAGCTGGCGTCAGCTCGGCGATGCGGACAAGGCGATCGAGTACTACGACCAGGTCCTCGAGCTCGATCCCACGCTCGACAAGGCCCTCGCCGAGGCGATCGAGGTCCGCGAGCAGAAGAGCGACTGGGAGGGCGTCGAGCGCCTCGTACGCGTCGATCTCGAGCGAGCGACCGAGCGCAACGAGACCGCGAAGGTGCTCTCCACGATGGAGAAGCTCGGCGCGCTCTACAAGGACAAGCTCGGCGCCATCGCGGACGCGATCGACGCCTACGAGGCCGCGCAGTCGCTCGATCCGAGAACCACGAGCGCGAGGAGCTGCTCGCCAAGCTCTACGCGAGCGACCCCGCGCAGTACCTCGACAAGGCCGTGACCGCGCAGGCGATCCTGCTCCGCCGCAACCCCTACCGCCCGGAGCCCTACAAGCTCCTGCGCAAGCTCTACACCGAGTCGAAGCGCGCCGACTCCGCGTACTGCCTCTGCCAGGCGCTCACGCTGATGAGCTTCGCCGAGCCCGACGAGGAGCGCTTCTTCAAGCGCATGCGATCGGACACGGCGGCGGCGGCGCAGGTCCCGCTCGGCGAGGAGGAATGGTTCGCGAACCTCACGCACCCCGACGCCGACCCGCTCCTCACGAACGTCTTCGCCGTCATCCAGCCGGCGGTGATCATGAAGAACGGCCAGCCGCTCGAGGCGCTCGGCTACCAGATGGCCTACGCCATCGACCTCATGCGGCACCCGTACCCGCTCTCGCAGACGATCGTCTTCTCGGCCGGCGTGCTGGGCCTCGAGTTGCCCCTCTGCTTCCAGAATCCCATGGATCCGGGAGGCCTCTCGTTCCTCCACGCCCACAACCCCGCGATCGTGCTCGGCGCTGCTGCGCTCGCCACGGAGGTGCCCCCGCAGATGGGCGCGTTCATCGCGAGCCGCCACCTCACATACTACCGGCCCGGCATGTACCTCCGGTACCTCGTCCCCACGGGCACGGGGCTCCGGGCGTGGCTCTTCGCCGCGATCAAGCTCATTTCCCCGAACTTCCCGATCTCCAAGGACATCGAGGGTCCGGTGAAGGAGAACCTCGCGGTCATCGAGGCGGTGATCACGGGCGCCCGCCGCGACGAGCTCGCGAGCGCCGTCACGAAGCTCCTCCAGGCCGGCGCGATCGACCTGAAGAAGTGGGTCGGCGGCGTCGACCTCACGGCCGACCGCGCGGGCTTCATTGTTGCGAACGACCTCGAGATTTCCCAGGAAATCATCAAGGCCGCCGACGACGCCGCGAGCGCCGTGCCGCAGAAAGAGCGCCTCAAGGAGCTCGTCCTGTTCGCGGTCAGCGAGGACTATTTCGCCATTCGTCGTAAGCTGGGCATCAACATCGACGCCTGAGTGCCGTCGTTCGACCCGCGCGAAGGGGCGATCTCGGGGTTTGGGGTGACGGGCGCCGTCGGGCGACCCGGCGCCCCGAACGTCGAACGGGGGGATCCGAGCGGCCTTTTCGCGCGTTGTCGGGCCGGGGGGTACGAATTGAGGCGACGCGGCCGCGGCGTTTGTGCAAGAACAGCGGTTGACGGGCAAAATCCTTGGTTGCTACCCTCACGCCCCGTCGCAGGGGCCCGAGGGGCCCGACAGACTCATCGTGCCGTGTCGCCGCGGGGGGTTCTCCGAGCGACCGCTGGAATCACGCTCCATGGCGGCTAAAAAGACCCGTAAATTGGCCAAGAACACCAAGAAGAAGGCAGCTACCCGAGCCAAGGCGAGTCGGCGCGCGGCCCCGCCCCGAAAAACGGCGGCGGCGAAGCTCAAAAAGAAGCCGCGTGCGCAGGCCACGAAGCGAGCGAAGCCAGCCGCGAAGAAGGCCGTCCGCAAGGCCGCTGCCGCACGCGCGACAAAACGCGTGGCGGTGGTGAAAAAGCGCGCGGCCGCCAAGAAGGCCAAGGCGACGGTAAAGCCGAAGAAAAAAGCGGTCGTCCGCGCCAAACGCGCGCCGGTCCGGAAGGCGCAAAGCCCCGCGAAGAAGAGGATCAAGCGCGCGATCGCGAAGAAGAAGTCGAAGAAGGTCGCGCGCAAACCCGCCCGAGCCGCCGAGCGTCGCCAAGCCCGCGCGATCCCGCGCAAGAAGAAGGCGGCGCTCCCGAAGGTCAAACGCGCTGCGCGCCCGGCCGCGAAGGCCCGCCCGGTCAAGCGCGTCGCCAAGCCGACCCGCCCGAAGCGGCCGGCGCGGCCCGCCCCGAAAGCTCGCGCCGTCGAGAAGGCCCGCAAGAAGGCCGAGCTCCGGGAGGCGCGCGAGGCGAGGGAGGCCAAGGAGGCCAAGAAGTCCGAGGCCGCCGCCAAGGCCCGCGCCGCGCGTGAGGCGGAGGAGGCCGAGCGGCTCGCTGCCAAGGCCGAGCGGCTCGCCGCCAAGGAAGCTCTCCGAAAGGGGAAAGCGGCGAAGAAGGACAAGGCGGCCCGCAAGGAGAAGGAGGCCGAGCAGGCCCCGGCTCCGAAGGAGAAGGCCAAGGCCCTCCCGCTCAAGGAGAAGGGCAAGGCCGCCAAGGAGAAGCCGGCCGAGGAGCGTGAGCCGGTCGCCAAGGAAAAGGGCGCCAAGGAAAAAGGCGCCAAGGAAAAGGGCGCCAAGGAAAAGGGCGCCAAGGAAAAGAAGAAGGGCAAGCTCCTCAAGGCCGACAAGCCGCGTGAGGGCCGCCTCATCGCGGTGCGCGAGCCTGCGCCCCGGGTCGTGGCGCTCCCGCTGCCGCTCCTTCCCCCGACGCGCCGCGCGACCATCGAGGAGCGCTCGGAGGTCATCGAGAAGCGCCTGACCTCGCAGAGCGAGGAGTTCCAGAAGAACTACACGGACCGCTTCGACATGTCGTGGATCTTCCACGACAGCGCGCTCGAGGGTGTCGTGTACACGTTCGAGGAGCTACGGACGGCGCTCTCCGGATATGCCCCGCCGGTCTCGGACACGAACCTTCAGCCGACCTACGACGACATTCGCCGCCACAAGGAGGCGATCGAGTTCGTCCGCGATTACGGCAAGAAGAAGCTGCCCATTACGATCGACGTGATCAAGAAGATCTACCTCATCCTCCATCCGGAAGAGGGAGACATCAAGACCGTCAAGTACCGCAAGGACATCCCGCAGCACCGGCTGTATTTCCACGAGTATGTGCCGCCGGACAAGATCGCCTACAAGGTGCGGCAAATCGTGGATTGGCTGAACGATCCCGAGACGCGCAAGACCCGCAATGGCCTGCGCATCGCGGCCCGCGCTCACTACGACCTCCTGCGCGTCTATCCCTTCCAGTCGGACAGCGGCAAGGTCTCGCGGCTGTTCATGAACCTCCTGCTCATCCGCTCGGGCCTGCCGCCGTCGATCATCCACTCGACCGAGCGCCAGCGTTACTACGAGGCGCTCAAGGGCTCGGCCACGACCGTGCTCCAGATGGTGCAGGAGGCGGTCGAGAACGCGCTCTCCAGCGTGGAGAAGCTCCTCGACGAGTACGAGACGCGAAAGCGCGCGTTCGTGAGCTGATCCCCGGACAAACACGACCCCTTTGCATCAGGGGTTCCAGAAGGTAAAACCATCGCCCCGCCGATGCGCTCGTACCGAGCGAGATCGCGGGGCGATGGCCCATTTCTACCGGAACCCAGCATGACCGCGACGAACCAGGCACGCGCGCTCGCCCAGGAGACCTTCAGGCGCCTGCGCGTGATCCATCCGGACGCACACTGCGAGCTCGACCATGCAAACCCCTTCCAGCTCCTCGTCGCCACGGTGCTGAGCGCCCAGACGACGGACGTGCTGGTCAATCAGATCACGCCGAAGCTGTTCGGCCGCTGGCCCGACGCGCCATCCCTGGCGAAGGCGCCGGTCGCCGAAGTCGCGGCGCTGCTGCGCGAGCGACTCGGGATGTTCAACCAGAAAGGGAAGAACATCGTCGGGCTCGCGAAAAAGCTCGTGGAGAAGCACGGCGGCGAGGTGCCGCGGACGCTCGCCGCGCTCGTGGAGCTGCCCGGCGTCGGGCGAAAAACGGCGAACGTGGTGCTCGGCGTCGCGTTTGGCCGACCCGAGGGCGTTGTGGTGGACACGCACGTGCAGCGGCTGTCGCAGCGGCTCGGCTGGACCACGGAGCAGAAGCCCGAGACGATCGAGAAGGCGCTCTGCGCGCTGTTCCCGCCCGAAGACTGGAACATGCTGTCGCTCGTTTTGATCTTCCACGGGCGGCGGGTCTGCTTCGCGAAGAAGCCCGCGTGCGCCGCGTGCGGGGTGAACGACGCGTGCCCGAGCGCGTTCGCGGCGGAGAACGTGGGGCGTAAGCCGCCGAGGAAGCGGCCGGCCGTGGTCACCGAGGCAGCGCCAAAGAAGAAGGCCGCGGCGACGAAGGGTGTCACGAAGAAGGCCGCGACGACGAAGGCGACCACGAAGAAGGTCGTCGTGAACAAGGGCAGCGCGACGCGGATCGCGCCCCAAAAAGCTGCCGCGAAAGGGAAGGGGAGCGGGCAGGCTTAACGGCCGCGGAATGCAGTCACGAGCCGCTCGGCCGCGGTGTACGGATCGGCTTGCCGATGCGCCACGGCCTGCGCGGCCTCGTCGAGCGCGCCGCCGAGCTCGCCCATCGCCGCGTCGAGCAGCGCCTCGCGGAGCTGCGTGCGCATCGCCTCGCGGAGCCGCTCGAACCGCCGCGCCGCGCCTGACTCCGTGCCCGTGAGCCACGTGTGGTGCGCTTCGAGCTGCGTCACCAGCGCGGCCACGCCCTCGTCCCGCGTCGACACGGTCCGCGCCACGGGCGGCACCCACTTGTGCGCGTCGTGCCGCACCACCTGCTTCTGGATGTCGAGCGTGCCCGCCGCGTGCCCTCGGCTGTGCACGCCCGCCTTCACGACCTCGCCGCCGAGCGCGATCATGAGCTCGAGGTCCCGCACCGCCGCGTCCGCGCCCTCGCGATCCGCCTTGTTCACGGCGAACACGTCTGCGCATTCGAGCAGGCCTGCCTTGATCGCCTGCACGTCGTCGCCGAGCCCCGGCGCCATCACCACGAGCGTCGTGTCCGCCGTGCGCGTGATCTCGAGTTCGTCCTGACCGACCCCGACCGTCTCCACGAGGATCACATCTGCGCCCCACGCGTCGAGCACGCGGATCACGTCTGCGGCCGAGCGCGACAAACCGCCGAGCGCGCCGCGCGTCGCGAGCGATCGGATGAACACCTCGGGATCGCTGAAATGCGCCTGCATCCGGATGCGATCGCCGAGGATCGCGCCGCCGGAGAAGGGGCTCGTCGGATCGATCGCGACCACGGCGACGCGCTTGCCTTGCTTGCGGAAGACAGCGATGAGCCGATCCGTCAGCGTGCTCTTGCCCGCGCCGGGGTTGCCCGTCACGCCGATGGTCCAGGCGCGGCCCGTGTGCGGGAAGAGTTCCTTCAGGACCGTGAGATAGTCCCCGGTGCGATCGTCGGCCAGACGGCAGGCCCGGGCTGTGCCACGCATGTCCCGGGCGAGCACCTTCTCGGCGAGCGGATGCACGGCGCGTGCGCTCCTAGATCCGCCTGAGATCGGGCTCCTTCGCGAGGATCCGATCCAGCCACATGTTCGTGAGCTTCTCCTGCGCGCTGTTCGCGCGGAGGCGCGCCGTCAGGTTCTTGAAGTCGACGCGATCGATGGGCTGGTCCTGGTTGTAGCAGGTGAAGACGAACTGCTCTTTGCCCGTCTCCGGATCCACCCAGCGCTGCAGGCACTGCGCGCAGACCTCTTTCATCATGCACTGCATCGGCGAGTTGATGCTCACGATGCCCACGTGCTTCGGGTTCAGGTGCGGCGCGAGCACGCCGTGCCGCGCCTCGCGCACCGCGTTCATCATGCGATCGGATCCGATCGCGATGATGCGGTTCACCTGCGAGAGCTTGAACATCTCGCCGCCGAGCGCACCCTCCGCGTAGGCCTTCATCGCCTGCACGATGTTGCCACGGAAGTGACGATCCGCGGCCCTGCGCGGGGCGATCTCCGTGCCGGCGTCCGTGCACCACACGACCTGATCCGTCGCGGCCTCGATCTCCTCCTGCTTGAAGAGATCCTGGCCCATCTTGTAGCCCGCGAAGTACACGACGTTCGCGCCGCTCGCCTTGAGCGCCTTCGCGATCGAGAAGAGCACCGCGTTTCCGAGGCCGCCGCCCGCGAGCAGCACGGTCTCGCCCGTGGGGATCTCGGTCGGCGTGCCGGTCGGACCCATGACCACGACCTCCTCGCCCACGCGAAGCGCGGCGAGCAGGCGCGTCGACGTGCCCATCTCCAGCGCGATGAGCGAGAGCAGGCCCTTCTCCTTGTCGACCCACGCGCCCGTGAGCGCGATGCCCTCCATCGCGAGGCGCGTGTCGTCGATGACCTTCGAGAACACCTCGTAGTTCTGCAGCCGGTAGAACTGGCCAGGCTCGAACTTCCGCGCCGCGGCGGGCGCGCGCACGACCACGTCGATGATCGTCGGCGTCAGGCGCTCGACCTTCACCACGACGGCCTTGAAGTCGTCGTCGAGCCTCGTGTAGAGCGCGCGCCGCCGCTCGTCCCGCGCGGCCTGCGGTTCCTCGCCGAGGCGCTCGATGTCCTTCGCGAAGAGCGAGACCACGTGCGGATACGCGTCCTTCGCGCTCGCCATCGCCTTGACCACGCTGCCGGCGTAGTGCGGGTGGTTGTCGCCGTAGAAGCTCACCGCATGCGCGCCGTCGCTATAGCTCGTGAAGAACCCTTCGCGCGCATCCGCGACGGGCTCGACCTGGAGCTTGCCCGCCTCGTCGACGAACGCCTTGTGCGGCTGGAAGTACTGCTTCCTCTTGTCGAAGGCGAACGTGCCGGGTTTTTCCTTCTCGTACATCACGTTCGGGCTCGTGCCCGCCGCGACACACACGCTGCGCGCCGGGAGCTCCACGATCTCGCCGCTCGCGGTCCACTTGCCGGCCTCGTCGACCTTCTGTCGCTCGAAGGTCATGCCACGCACGTGCCCGCGCTCGTCGAGGACCGCCTCGACCGGCGCCATGTTCTCGATGTAGCGAACGCCCTCCTCGAGCGACTTCGCGACCTCTTCGTGGTTCAGGCGATACGCCGGCGAGTCGATCACGCGCTTGCGGTACACGAGCGAGACGCCGCCCCACGCGTCGAGCAGCTTCTGCAGGTTCGGCGCGCGGCCCTCGCGTTGCGCCTTCTCGCGCTCCTCGCGGATCTGCGCGGCATGCGCGCGTTGCTCCAGGATGAACTCGCGCTCTTCCTCGTCGAAGGACGCCATCGCAGCGGCCTCGCCGCGCTCGGCGACGAGCTTCGCCACGCGCGCGTCCGTCTTCTCCGCTTGGATCGTGTAGTAGGCGATGAGCTCGGTCGCGGTGTCGATCGCCGTGAGGCCGCCGCCGATCACGATCGCGGGCAGCCGCACCTGCAGGTTCGCGAGCGACGAGCGCTTGTAGGCCCCCGTGAGCTGCAGGGCCATGAGGAAGTCGCTCGCCTTGCGGATGCCGCGCGCGACGTTGTTCTTGAGCGGGATGATCGTCGGGCGGCCAGCGCCCGCGGCGATCGCGACGTGGTCGAAGCCGAGCTTCCACGCGTCGTCGAGATCGAGCGTCCCGCCGAAACGCACGCCGCCGTAGGCGCGGAAGTTCTGGTGACGCGCGAGCGTGATGTAGAGGACCGTCAGGAAGTTCTTGTCCCAACGAACCGTGATGCCGTACTCGCTCACGCCGCCGAACCCGAGCAGGATGCGCTCGTCGAGCTCCGTATAAAGCTTCTTGTAGTCACGCACCGGCCGCGGCGCGCGCGTCGCATCCCCCGTCAGCTCGACGGGGAGCGGCTCGATCTTGAGCCCATCGACGGCCGCGACGGCAAACCCTTCGAGCGCGAGGTGGTGCGAGAGCGTGTAGCCCGCGGGCCCGAGGCCCACGACGAGCACGTTCTTGCCGATGTACGGGCGCGGGTGCGGCCGCTTCACGTTGAGCGGGTTCCAGCGCGAGAGCAGGCCGTAGATCTCGAAGCCCCAGGGCAAACCGAGCACGTCCGTGAGCACGCTCGTCTCGATCTGCGGGATGTTGACCGGCTCCTGCTTCTGGAAGACGCACGCCTTCATGCAGTCGTTGCAGATGCGGTGACCGGTGCCGGGCAGCATCGGGTTGTCGATGCAGACGAGCGCGAGCGACGCGATGGAGTCGCCGCTCCGGCGCATCACGTGCATCTCGCTGATCTTCTCGTGCAGCGGGCAGCCGTTCAGCGTCACGCCGAGCGGGTTCGGCTTGATCGCGCCGGTCTTGTTGTCGCGCAGCCCCTTCGAGCACGAGTCCTTGTCGCGGTCGTGGCAATAGAGGCAGTAGTCGACCTCGCTCTCGACCTCGCGCGCGCTGCCGCGCCGATCGGTCAACACGAAGCCGTCGCGGTGGCGCCGCTCATGCTCGGGGCCGACGAAGAGCTCGGGCAACTTGTCGTCGGCGCGGCGGAGCTGGACGAGCTGGTTGTGATCGAGCGTCGCGGGCGCCTTGAGCGAGCCCCAGCGCCGCGCCGGATCGTGATGATCGGCGCGCCGCGCCGCGAGCCACGCCTCCACCGCGTCGAGCGCGAACGCGACGACCGCGCCGTCCTCCGCGTCCGTGGGCGCATCCCCCGCGACGGCCACAGCGCCCGCGGCGACCTGCGTCAGCATCGGATCTGCCGCAATCGCGGCCCGCACCTTCGCAGCCTGCTCGTGCAGCTCGGGCGTCCACGAGGCGCCTCCTGCCTTCGCGGCCTTGCGCGCGACCTCGTCGATCGCGACGAGCACGAGTGTCGCCGACGCGACCGCGAGCTCCTCTGCCTCGGAGCCACACTCGAGCCGGCTCGACTCCGCGCCGACCGCCGTGAGCGCGCGCCGCGCCGTGTGCGCGGCCTCGACGGCCGTGCCTTTCCAGGCCTTGCCTGCGCTCGGCTTGAAGAGGCGCTTCTTCGCGAAATCCTTCTTGAACGCCCAGAGCGGCGAGCGCTCCTCGGCGCCCGCGGCGAGCGTTTCCACTTCGCGCTCCACGCCGAAGAGGCGCGCGACGAAGCGGGACAGGTGCGGCGCGCCGACGAGCAAGGACTCCGAGAGCTCCTCGGGGCTCATGCCGCTCCCCTGGCACGCGCGGTACTTCGAGAACCGCTCGTACCCCGTGGGATCCGCGGCCTCGAAGTACGCGTAAAACCGCCCCGTGAGCTCGGCCAGACGACCGGCGTCGAAGAGATCGGCGTACACGAACCCTGGCTCGCCGAGGACGAGCTCGGAAGGTTCGGAGGTGGCGTTCACCCAGGAGGAGAAGTCGACTTGCAGACCGTCTTGCATCACCCGCGTCCCTGTCGTGACTGCTGTCTTTAGCGATGAAATATGGGGAAGCCACCCCGACGATAGAAGGGGACTCGTCGAGATTCGCTCACGCCTGTCCGGCTCGTTCGTGCTTTCCCTAGAATCGTAGTCGTTCGATCGTGCGTGTAGACATCTTGCCGGCGACTACGTCGGGATCCCGCAGGAGAGCCTGGTGGAGCGGGATGTTCGTGCGGATACCGCCGATCACGAACTCGTCGAGCGCGCAGCGCATGCGGGCGATCGCTTCCGCGCGGGTGGCGCCGTGCGTGATCACCTTGGCGAGCATGGGGTCGTAGTTGTTCGGCACGCGGAAGCCGCCGTAGACGCCCGAGTCGACGCGCACGCCGCCGCCGCCGGGCGGCAAGTACTCGGTGATGAGGCCCGGCCAGGGGACGAACGTGCGCGGATCCTCCGCGTTGATCCGGCACTCCAGAGCGTGCCCGCGAAGACCGAGAGCGCGGCCGCTCGGCAGGGAGAGGGCTTGTCCCGCGGCGGCGCGGATCTGGTTCTCCACGAGATCGATGCCCGTCACCAGCTCGGTGACCGGATGCTCGACCTGCACGCGGGTGTTCATCTCCATGAAGTAGAGATTCCCGCGCTCATCCATCAAGAATTCGAGCGTCCCGAGCGAGGTGTAGCCCGTCTCCAAGAGCGCGTGCGCACACACCTCGGAGAGCTCGGCGCGTTTCTCCGGCGTCATGACCGGGCTCGGCGCCTCCTCGATGATCTTCTGGTGCCGGCGCTGCAAGGAACACTCGCGCTCGCCGAACGTGAAGATGTGGCCGTGGCCGTCGCCGAGCACCTGCAGCTCGATGTGCCGCGGCTCCTCGACGAACTTCTCCAGGTAGACGTCCGGGTTCTTGAAGCCCGCCTGCGCCTCGCTCGTCGCCGTTTCGAAGGAGCGGCGGATCTCGCTGTCGTCGCGCACGACACGCATGCCGCGCCCGCCGCCACCGCCCGCGGCCTTGAGGATCACGGGGTAGCCGATACGCGCGGCCTGCACCGCGGCGTCCTCGGCGTCCCGCAGGACGGTCGTGCCGGGGAGGAGCGGCAGCCCGAACCTCTTCGCGGCTTCCCGCGCGCGGACCTTGTCGCCCCAGAGGCGCATCGCCTCGGGCGTGGGGCCGATGAAGGTCAGGCCACAACGACGGCAAAGCTCGGCGAACTCGGCGTTCTCCGAGAGGAACCCGTAGCCCGGGTGCACCGCGTCGGCGCCGGTGATCTCGGCCGCGGCGATGATCTGCGGGATGTTGAGGTAACTCCGCCGCGGATCGGCGGGGCCCACGCACACGGCCTCGTCGGCGAACCGCACGTGGGGCGCGGTCGCGTCGACGTCCGAGTGGATGGCGACCGTGCGGATGCCGAGCGTGCGGCACGCCCGGACGACGCGCATCGCGATCTCGCCGCGGTTGGCGATGAGGATCTTGCCGAACAAGGCTCCTACCTCTCTGCCACAGCGGCGCTCACACGCGCTTGACCCTGAAGAGCTTCTGACCGAATTCGACAGGCTTGCCGTTCTCGACGAGGATCTCGTCGATGATGCCGCCGCAGTCGGACTCGATCTCGTTCATCAGCTTCATCGCCTCGATGATGCAGAGCGCCTGGCCTTCTCGAATGTGGCTCCCGACCTCGACGAAGGGCGGCGCCTCGGGGGAGGGGGAGCGGTAGAAGGTGCCGACGAAGGGCGAGGTGACGTACGTGCCCCCTTCGCCCTCGCTCGCAGCCGCACGGGGCGGCGGAGCGGCGGGGGCGACCTCGGCGCGCTCCTCGTAGGCAACGACGCGCGCGCCGCCCGTGCCACGCGCGAGCCTGATACGCACGTGCTCGTCCTCGAACTCGAACTCGGTGACGTTGCGCTTCTCGAGGACGCGAAGCAGCGTCCGGAGCTGCTTGAGGTCGATGTTCATGCCGATCCGTTCCCGCGTGGTGGCGGCCGCTCTACCCTGGAAGCGACCCGCCAGCGTCGGGGTGCTTTCTAGCGGAAGGACGGCAAAAAGGAAGGGGATTCGGGGGCGTCGGCGGCGTGACGCTCGACGTCAATTTTCGCGCTGCTGCAGGTGGTAGACGAGGCCCAGCAAGCCGAGCACGTACGACGCGGGGCCAAAGCCGGCGACGGTACCGAGGCACGCGCCGGCTGTGATCGAGTGGTGACGGAAAGGTTCGCGCGCCGCGGTGTTCGTGATGTGCACCTCGACCACGGGCAGGCCGCTCGCGCGGATGGCGTCGTGCAGCACGACCGAGGTGTGGGTGAGTCCGGCGCCGTTCATGACGATGCCGTGAAAGCCCCCGTCCGCGGCGCGCCCGATGGCCGTCACGAGCTCACCCTCGTGGTTGGATTGCAGGAACGAGACGTCCACGCCTTCGCTCCGCGCGACCTCCTCGACGGCCTTGTGGATGTCGTCGAGGGTGGTCGTGCCGTAGATGGAAGGTTCACGCTTGCCGAGCCTGTCGAGGTTCGGCCCCGAGATCACGAGGACGCGCTTCGGCGAGGTGCTCACATGTCCTTCAAGAGCACTGGCGCCTTGACGCGTAGCATGTACCGGGCCTTGCCGACGTTACCGTCTGGCCGCACGGAGACCGCGACGAAGTGTCGCTCGTTCAGCACACGAATGACCGTCGTCACCTTCGCCGCTTCGATGGCGATCTCGGCGGTATCGCCGGCTTCGAGCATCTGGGCCGCGCGCTGGATCGACTTGATGACGACGCTGAACTCCGCGCCGATCGTGTTGATGTCGAAGGGGGCATCGGGCTTCGAGTAGCTGTCGACCGGGATGCCCTCGAAATCCATGAGGAGGCTGGCGATGCCACCCTCGGTGCCTTCGACGACCTCCTTGAGGACGCTCTGGAACATGGGCTGAAACCTTAGCGAAACCCGAGGCGGACGGGAAAAAGAAAGGGGAGGTTCGTTCGAAGAGCCTCGGATTTGCGGCCTGGCACCCCAGGACACCCGTCCGTCCGGCCGCTCTTTCCGTCCTCCGATCGTCCCGGCAGTCTCGGGGGAGCGTCTTTTGCCTCTTGCATCCCGATGCCAACCGGTCCATTCCCGCACCTACGGGCCCGCCCTCACCGGCGCTTGACCCTCGTCCCGCCGAGCGGCTAACGTGCGTCGCGGCTACGTGCCCACCGACCCATCGCGGTGGCACCTGGTTTGTCCCCACGTATCCGAACGAGAAGGACGGCCCAAAGAAATGCGCGCACGAGCCGGGGATCCCCCCCGCACGATGCCCCAGAAGATCCTCGCGGGACGCGCCGCCGATCCGCAGCTCCGAGGAGATCTGGTCCAGGTCAAGGTCGACCAGATCATCCTCTCGCGATCGCCCAACCGGGCCCTCGGCGAGGCGCTCTCCGCCGGGATGAAGAAGACTCCGGTCGAGATGGCCGTGGCCTACGACGGTACGTGCGTGACCGACGCGCGCGCGCTCGCCGACGTGGCCGCCGGCGCGCCGCAAGCCGTCTCGCCGGAGCTGCCTGCGTACAACGTGCCCATCGCCCGCGGCGGCATCGGCTTCCCCGCGCCCGTGCACCTCGAGCGCTTCGCCGCGCCGGCGAGGCTCGCGCTCACGGACGACGCGCGCCTCGCCCCCGTCGGCGGGGTCGGGATGTTGACCCTCGTGGTCTCGCCGAGCCAGCTCGGCCAGGCCCTCGCGACGGGCTCGACCTGGGTGCGCCCGCCGCGCAGCGTGCAGATCCACCTATCGGGCCGCGTGCGCCCGTTCGTGTGCGCGCGTGACGTGGCGCTCGAGCTTCTGCGCCGGGGCATCGACGAGATCGTGCGGCGTATCGAGGCCGAGCACCACGCGCCTGTCGTGCTGGAGTTCGCGGGCCCGAGCGCGCGCTTGCTCTCGGTCGCGGAGCGCGCGGTGCTCTGCGGCATCGCGCCGCAGGTCGGCGCCGCCGCGGCCCTGTTCGTGAGCGACGAGAAGACCGAGGTGTTCCTCCGGGATCAGCGCCGCTCCAAGGCGCATCGCGCCCTCGTCCCCGATCCGGGCGCGCCGTGCGAAGAGGTGGTCTCGCTCGACCTCAGCACGGTGGATCCGCTCCTCATGGACGAGGCGGGCGTCGTGCGGCCCGTGCGGGATCTCGCGGGCAAGCCCGTGGGTCAGGTCGTGCTCGGCGGCGACTCGGGGGTGACCCTGCGCGACATGCTCGCGGCCGCGCTCCTGCTCAAGTCGAAGCGTGTTCCTTCCCGGCTCGATCTGCTCGTGGCGCCGCCGTCGCGCCAGGTGCTCGAGGTCCTCGCGCAGTCGGGCGCGCTCGTGGATCTCGTGGCCACGGGCGCGCGCATCATCGAGCCCGATCGGCGCGTCGTGACGGGCGAGTTGTATCCGCCGCCGGCGGGGACGCTCTCGCTGCGCACGGCGGAGCCGGCCCCGCGCGTGCCGGGCGTGCCGTCGTTCGTCGTGGCCTCGGCCGAGACGCTCGCGTACGCGGTGGCCACGGGGACCGTCGGGGATCCGCGCTCGTTCAAGCGCCCGGTGCGCGTGACCGTACCGCGCGCGCTGCCCACCGACGACGTGCTCGTGCTGCGCGACAAGAAGGGCGAGGGCGCGGCCGCGGGCAAGTCGCCCGCCTTGCCGCCGCCGGCGTCGTGGAAGGGGCCGCTCGTGCTCGACCTCATCGAAGGCGCGTCTCGACCGAGCTCGAACGGCAAGCCCGCGGAGATGCCGCCGACGCCCGGAGGTCCGCCCCTCGCGGGTGGCGTCGTGGTCGTGCTGCGCTCGCTCGACGAGGTCCGCGCCGTCGTGGAGAAGACGATCGATCTGCCCGCGCTCCGCGCTGTCGTCGCACCGTTTGTGCCGAGCACCGCGGTTGCAGCGCTGGCGAGCGAAGGCATCGCCACGTTCGAGCTGCCGCCCGCGTCGCTCGACGGGTTGAAGGGGCAAAAGAGCCTCTCCTTGCCCGAGCCCGCCGCGTGGGGGGACAAGGTCGGCGTGGTCGTTGGTGAGCAAACGATCCAGATGACCTGGCTCGCGCTCGGCGCGGAGCGGACGTGGACGCACGCGGGCACGTCGCGCTCGCCGGGTTCGTCGAAGGCCTCGAAGGCCTGAGAGGGGAGGGGGGCCCCCGCGGCGTCGGCCGCGCGGCGCCCCCCGCTCACGCGCTCGTCACGGGTTCGGCAGCGCCTTCTCCAGCTTGATCGAGGCGAGCAGATCCCGCAGCCGCACCGACTGCTCGTTCACCTCGATCTCGAGAATCGTCAGGCGCTTCGTGAGCTCGCCGAGGCGCGTCGAGGCCTTGCCGAGCCGATCCGTGAAGTCCTGCCGCATCTTCTCGGTGTTCTGGCGCGACACGGTGTCCCGCGGGTCGTCCTTGATCTTCTCGATCGCCTTGAGGTTGCGCCGGAGCTGCTCGCTCTCGCGCTCCAGCGTGTTCTGCTCGGACTGGAGCTTGTTCCGCTCGTCGAGCGCGGTGCGCAGCTTGCCACGCGCCTCCCACGCCTTCTTCAGGTCCGCCACCACGACCTTGTCGGCGCGCGCGTCGTTCATGTAGGCCTTCACCGCGTCGTCGGCGAGCTGCGACAGCACGTCGACCTGCCGCGTGAAGCTGCGACGCTCCTCCACGTCGAGCACGTTCGTCCCGCGCTTCGGCGTCGCCTGCGGGACGAGCGCGCTGCCCGTGCCGACGTTGTCTTCCGTGCCCTTGGGCGGGTTTTCGAGCCGCGTGCCGGGCATCCGCGCGTGCTTCACGAGCGTCTTCGCGTCGAGGTCCGTGCCGTTCTTGATCGTGTACTTCGTGTGGTAGACCCAGTCGCGCTCGATGAAGAGCTGCCCCGCATCGATCTTCGCGAGGCGCGCGCTGAGCTCGTCCTCCGTGCGATCCGTGGTCACGGCGAGGCCCCGTTCGAGGGCGAACGGCACCGTGGCGACGGCCCCGGGCGGCAGCGGATCGACCATGCCTTGCCCGAGGAACGCGCCGTTGTCGAACACCGCGATCGGCCCCTTTTCGAGCAGGCCCTTCGTGTTGTTCGTGAAGCGCGCGACGCGGAACGGATGCGCGAACGAGTCACGCACGCCGCCGTCGGGCGAGTAGAGGAAGATCGCCTCGCCGGGCACGCTTTGCGCGAGCAAGAGGACCATCGTCGCGCTCTTGTTCGGGATGTCGACGGGGAAGGGGAGATCGTAGCGCGTCGTGCCGCCCTCGATCGCGACGGCCGCCAGCGCGTTCACGTTGCGCGGGTTCGACGGCGTCACCGGTCGCGGCATCTCCGTCGGATACGGCGCTTGCGAGGCCGCAGCGCCGGCGCCGGGATATCCGCCGCCGTAGTTCGCCGCCACGCGACCCTTCGTCGCGGGCGCCGAGCGCGTCGTCGACGCGCGCGGCGCCCTCAATCCACCCCGACCCTCGCCGCCAAAATCGCCATCTGCTGCCGCCTCTTCCTTCGCGGCCTCGGCCTCTGCGAGCAGACCGTCGAGGCTCTCGCCCGTATCTTCTGTCCGCGACGCGTCCATCGGCATGGGCGGCGGCGGCGGAGACGCCGGGGGCGCCATCGTGGGCAGGCTCGTCTCGCCCACGGGCACCGACGCGATCACCTCGCCTTGATCCGTCACCACGGGGCGCGGCGGCACCACGGGTTTGTCGAGGGTCGCCTGGAACGCGAGCGGCGCGCCCGCGACGAGCGAGAGCCGCACGCCCTTCCAGTCCTCGCCCGACTGGTTCTGCACGATGCCCCAGGCCTGCAGATCCGCCTTCCCCGCGCCGGCGGTCTCGCCCCTGCCGATCACCAGGCGATACGAGGGCCGCCAGACCGGCGTCTCCGCGACGTACCCGACCACGAGATCGTGCTCTTCGCCGTCGAGCGTCAGCCGCACCGTCTCGCGCCCATCGCCCTTCTTCTTCTTCTTCAGCTTCGGCGGCTGCGGCGGCTGCGGCACGCCGAAACGAGCCTCGGGAGCCGGCGGCTCGGCCTCGGCGTCCTCATCCTCCTCTTCGCCGTCGCCTTCGTCCTTGTCCTTGTCGAGCTCGACCGGGAACGATGCGCTGCGCACGCTGCTCCCGCCCTGCTCCATCACGGCGAGCGTGGCGAGGAAGTCGCCGATGCGCTCCGTGCGGACCTTGAACGCGACCTCGGGATCTTCCACGTGCCCGGCGCGCTCGTAGTAACCGACGCCGTTGCGGTAGATGACCACGCGCCGCAGCGCGAGACCGCTCTGTACGTCGGGCCCCCGCGCGCATCCCGCGAGGGGGAGCGCGGAGGCCAGAAGGAGAAATCCACCTACGGTACCCAGTCGAAAGCGAGAAAGACGGCTCATGCGTTGCCTCGAACGCGCGAGGATACGCGCCCTTACACCAAAATGTGCGGTTTTCGCGGCCGTCCGGCACGAACGGGGGTAGATAGCCGGCGCCATGCCCTCTGCTCTGCGCTGTACCGCGTTCCTGGCCCTCCTCGGGGCCTCCGCTGCCTGCACCCAGAACGGCGAATCCCAGCCCCCGAAGCCTGCCGCGACGCCTGCCGCGGAGGCCACGAGCGCCGCGGCTCCGGTCGTCTCGATCGCACCTGCCGCGAGCGCGGCGCCGGCGCCGACCACCGAAGCCCCGAAGACTGCGCCCGCCGATGCGACGGGCCTCCCCAAGGACCTCAACGTCCTCGTGGTCACGGTCGACAGCTTGCGGGCCGACATGCCCTGGCTCGGCTACCCGCGCGACATCGCGCCGGTGCTCACGAAGTTCGCGAAGAGCGCGGTCTCGTACTCGCGCTTCTACGCCATCTCCTCGTACACGGCGATGAGCCTTGGCGGCTTCCTCGCGGGCCGGTACCCGAGCGAGCTCGAGCGCAGCGGCTACTTCTTCGGCAACTACCCCGACAGCGTGCTCATGTTCCCCGAGCTCCTGCAGAAGGCCGGCGTGCGCACGTTGACCGCGCACGCGCACTTCTACTTCGACCAGAAGGCCGGCTTCCGGCAGGGATTTGATGTCTACGAGATCATCCCGGGCCTCTCGGTGGACAACACCACGGACAAGAACGTCACGAGCCCGCAGCACGTCGATCTCGCGAAGAAGATCCTCTCGGAGAAGGCGAACACGGGCGGCCGCTTCTTCGCCTGGTTCCACTTCCTCGACCCGCACGATCAGTACATGCCGCACGACGGCATCGGCCCGTACGGCAAGTCGACGCGCGACAAGTACGACGCCGAGGTCACGTTCACCGATCAGCACCTCGGCAAGCTCTTCGAGTTCGTCGATTCGCAGGAGTGGGGCAAGCGCACGGCGATCATCATCTCGAGTGATCACGGCGACGCGTTCGGCGAGCACGGCATGTACCGCCACGGCTTCGAGCTCTGGGACGTGCTCACACACGTGCCGCTCATCATCCGCGCCCCGGGCGTCGTGCCCCGCCAGATCGACGAGCCGCGCAGCGGCGTCGATCTCGCGCCCACGATCCTCGAGATGTTCGGCCAGCCCAAGGATCCGGCCATGCAGGGCACGAGCCTCGTGCCGGAGCTCTACGGCAAGGATCCCGAGAAGCGCGACGTGATCATGGACCTGCCGCGCACGAGCGACAACGACCGCCGCAGGGCCTTCATGCGGGGCGACTTCAAGCTCATCGCCGAGGGCGACGACGCGGGCTACCGCTTCTTCAACGTGAAGGACGATCCGGCCGAGAAGGTGGATCTCAAGAAGAAAAACGCGGACGAGTTCGAGAAGATCAAGGCCGCGTACAAGGAAAAGAGCGGCACGATCAAGGACGTCTGCCCGAAGATGCGCGAGAAGCTGAAGGGCAAGAACAAGAAGAAGCCCTGCTGAACGAGGGGAGCGACGAGCCGTGGACAAACTCACGCGAGGCGCTTCGGGGCTCCGTCACCTGCGGTGGGCGCGGGAGATCTACGCGACGCTGGCCGCGCACGTGGAGCACGGCGCGCTCGAAGCAGAGGCGAAGAAAGCGCTGCGGAAGGAGCTCACGCGGCTCGACAACTGCATCCAGGAGCTCTCCGGCGCCGTGAAGGCGTACCGCGATTTCCTGGAGCGCGAGCGCGTGCGGTACCGCGGCGCGATCCGCGCGGCGACGTTCAAGCAACACGCCTCCGACGGGGAACGCCTCGGGGAGGCGACGGCCGCGATGCAGCGGGAATCGCTGCCGCGCCAGCGCACGCTGAAGGCTGCGCTGGAGCTCGCGATCGCGGAGCTCCGCGCCCACCTGTCCGAGATGGACACGCGGATCGCGGGGATCGTGTCCGAGGTCTTCGTAGAGAACCTCTACCCGCCGCTCACGAAGGACCGATCCCGCGTCGCCGACGACGGCGACGACGATGACGACGCGGCCGGGCGCGACGACTGACGCAGACGGCTCAGTGAAAGATCGAGGCGAGCAGCCCCAGCGCCGCCTTCTTCCGGATCCCGTCTCCGCTCGTCGCGCCTACGCACATCGGGCACCCGGCCTGGCACGTGCACCGTGAGACGAGCTGCCGTGTCCGCGCCACGAGCTCGTGCGCCGACTCGCAGATCCGCTCCGCCAAACCCACGCCGCCGGGCACGTTGTCGAAGAGGAAGATCGTCGGATCGAACCCGGCGTGCGGGCCGCCCGACGCTTGCGGCGGCTGGTTCTCGTCGTCGCCGCCGTCGCCGAGCGTCTGCCCGAGGTCCCGCGGATCGCACATCAGCGCGAGCGTCGAGACCGTCTCCAGCGCGACCGCGATCCCGCGCATCCCCTCGATCGCGGCGGCGCGCCCGAGCCCGAGCTCCATGCACACCTCCTCCGGCACCGTCAGCCAGAAGCTCGTCGTGTGCATCTGCATGTCCGGCAGCCGCACGTCGCCGTAGCCCGTGTTCTCGTGCGTGTGGAACTTGATCTTCTTGTACCCGACGATCTTCTCCACGACGCTCACCTCGCCCCAGCCAGACATCGCCCGGCCAAGCGGCGCGCGCGCGCTCTCCTCGATGACGGCCACCTTTCGTTTCGTCATCGCGGTCGTGAAGTAGTCGGGCTCGACCTTCGTGACGAACGCCTTGTGGTTCTCGTAGTCGAGCTTCTCCACTTGGTACTGCTCGCCGTCGTGCTGGTAGATCGCCTGCTCATGCAACATCGTGTGCGTCGAGCGGAAGTCGAGCTCGGCGAGGACCTTGCCCTGGGCACGATCGATGATGACGAAGTTGTCCCAGCCCACGGTCCGTAGGCTCACGTGGTTCGCCGGGTACGCGTCCGTCGACCAGTGGAACCGATCCTCGGACTCGTGCACCACGCCGTGCCCGGCGAGGAAACGCAGCGCTGCCTCGGTGTTCTCGGGATCCATGCCGCGGTAGTCCTCGCCGCGCAAAAACGGCATCTCGAACGCCGCGCACTTGAGGTGCTGGATCAGGATCTCGGTGTTGTCCGGATCGATCCGCGCCTGCTCGATCTCGCCCCGCAGGAGGTACTCGGGGTTCGTCGCGAGGTACTGATCGAGCGCGTTCGAGTTCGCGACCATCACCGCGATGCTCGTGCCGCCGCGCCTCCCTGCGCGGCCGAAGCGCTGCCACGTCGCCGCGATGCTGCCCGGATAACCCGCGCAGACGACCGCGTCGAGCTCGCCGATGTCGATCCCGAGCTCCAGCGCATTTGTGGCCACGACGCAGAGGATTTCTCCCTCTCGTAAGCCGTGCTCCACACGCCGCCGTGTCTCCGGCAGATAACCGCCGCGGTACGCCATGATCGCGTCAGGCCCGACCTCGTCGCCCACGCGATCACGTAGGTACTTCAGCATGATCTCCACGGAGTTCCGCGACTGCCCGAACACGATCGTCGGCACGCGCGCCCGGATGAGATCCACCGCGAGGCGCACCGACGCCTTCAGCGTGCTCGCGCGCACGCCGAGCTCGGCGTTCACGACGGGCGGGTTGTAGACGAAGAGCCGCCGCGCCCCCCGCGGCGCGCCCGATGCGCCGACCACGCGGATCCGATCCTCCGGCACCCCGAGCAGCCGCGACGCGTGCTCGCCCGGGTTCCCGATCGTCGCCGTCGCGCACAGGAAGATCGGATCCGACCCGTGGAACTGCGCCACACGCCGCACGCGCGCGAGCACGTGCGCCACGTGCGATCCGAAGACCCCGCGGTACGTATGCAGCTCGTCGAGCACCACGTACTTGAGCCGCTGGAACGTCCGCGCCCAGTGCGCGTGATGCGGCAGGATCCCCGCGTGCAGCATGTCGGGGTTCGTCATGACGATCGGGCTCCGCTCACGGGCCGCGCGCCGCGCGTCGCCGGGCGTGTCCCCGTCGTAGACGATGGCCGGGATGGTGAGCCCCGCGTCGCGGATGAGCTTCTGCACCCCGGCTTCCTGGTCCCGGGAGAGCGCCTTCGTCGGGTAGAGGTAGATCGCGCTCGCGTCGGGATCGGCCATGAGCGCCGAGAGCACGGGCAGGTGGAAGCACATGCTCTTGCCGCTCGCGGTCGGCGTCGCGACCACCACGTGCTTGCGCTCCCGCGCGGCCACGAGCGCCTCGGCCTGGTGCGCGTAGAGCCGCGTGATCCCGCGGGACGCGAGGGCGCGGCGCAACGCGTCGGGCAGATCGGCGGGGATCTCGCGGTAGTCGCCTTCGGACGCGGGCAGGGCCCGATCGGCGGTCAGGCAAGGGCGCACGTACCCGGAGGCGAGCCAGCCTTCGATCACGGCATCGACGCCCACGGGCTGCTTCCACGGCGGCAGCGGCATGGCGCGCATACTAAACGGATGTACCGCAGTGCGCCACCACGCCCCGGGGAACAAGGAGCCACGCTGGGCCGCTTTGCAGGTCCGTGGCCCATCGCGTACACATGGTCGACCCCATGACCGGACAAGACGCCGAGGAGAAGCGCGCGGAGGCGCCCCCGGACGACACCTACCGCCCCTCCATGCTCTTCCTCGCCGTGATCACGGTCGTGTCCGCCGCGGCCGATCTGGCCTCGAAGGGCTGGGCGAAGGCTGCGTTGTCCGGGGCAGACAAGGGTCGCCCGAAGAGCATCGAGGTGATCAAGGATCACTTCGACTTCATCTACACGCTGAACCCGGGCGGGGCCTGGAGCTTCCTCCGCAGCTTGCCCGAGAACCTCCGGCGCCCGTTTTTCCTCTTCGTCTCCTCGGCCGCCGTCGTCTTCATCGTCTCGGTCTATCGCCGCATCCACCGCGATCAGTGGGCCATGCGCTGGGGCCTGCCCCTCGCGCTCGGCGGCGCGGTCGGCAACCTCGTCGACCGCATCCGCTACGGCTCGGTCATCGACTTCATCGACTTCTACGTCATCCGGAACGGCCGCGAGATCCACTGGCCGACCTTCAACGTCGCCGACATCGCCATCGTCGCCGGCGTCCTGCTCATGGCCCTCGATACGTTCCTGTCGCGCAAGACGCGCGGGGGATTCGGCGAGCCTGTGCCGCCAGCCGAGCCCTTGACCGCGAGCCCCGCGCCGCCGGCGCCTCTGCCTCCGCCGGGAGAGGCGTGAGGCAATTCGACACTGGACAGCCGCCACGCCTCGGGGTACCGCCGAACACGCTACCGAAAGATCCGGCGCGCCTTGGGGGCGCACCATCGCGAAGACCATGACGGAAGAGAAATCCGAGGAGCAAGAGGCCGCCCAAACGGCGGGCGAGGGGTCGAACGAGCCGAGCGCGGAGGCCCCGGAGACCGGGGCGGGCGAGGCCCCGAAGGCCGCGCCGCCGTACCGCGCCTCGTACGTCTTCCTCGGCGTGGTCGCGATCGTCACCCTGGCGCTCGATCTCGGCAGCAAGTGGTGGGCGGTCCAGAACCTCGACAAGCCGTTCGCCCGCGTCGACCTCATCAAGGGCTACCTCGCGCTCGCGCTCGCGCACAACCGCGGCGGCGCCTGGGGCCTGCTCCAGAACGAGAGCGAGAACGTGCGCAGGCCGTTCTTCGTGCTCGTGTCGATCGTGGCGATCGCGTTCATCGTCTCGCTCTACCGCAAGCTCGCCCCGAACCAGACGGCGCTCCGGTGGGGCCTACCCCTCGTGCTCGGCGGCGCGCTCGGCAACCTCGTCGACCGCATCCGCTACGGGCACGTCATCGACTTCATCGACATGTACATCGGCAACGGCACGGGCCTCGACAAGCTGGTCGAGAAGATCTCAGGGCCGATGCGTGAGTACCACTGGCCCACGTACAACATCGCGGACATCGCGATCGTGGCCGGCGTCATCCTGATGGGCGTCGACATGTTCACGTCGCGCAAGAAGAGCGCGCCGCCGAAGAAGGCCGAAGAAGCCTCTTCCTGAAGGAGCCATGCGACCCGAGCTCTTCCGCGTCTTTTACCTCGACATCGGGTTCCCGGCCTATTTCGGCCTGCTCCTCACGGGCTTCCTCTTCGCCACGGCCCTCGGATCCATGTGGGCGCGGCGAATCGGGCAGGATCCCGATGTCATCGTCGATCTCGGGCTCGCGTGTCTGCTCATGGGCGTCGTCGGCGGGCGCCTGCTCCACGTCATCGCGGACGGCTACTTCTGGGACTACGTGCACCTCTGCACGGACCCCACGAAGGTCGACTGGCCCTACAACGAGGCGCAGTGCGCGCAGCTCGTCCCGCGCGGCTCGGGGCTCAACCTCTTCGGCTGGTACCCCTTCGGCGAGGAAGAACGCGTCGCGCGTGGCGTTTGGGACGCGACACGCGGGGTCTGCCATCCGCCGGCGCGCGACTGCTTCGCGTGGGCGAAGTTCTGGCAGGGCGGGCTCGCGTATTACGGCGGGTTCATCGGCTCGTCGCTCATGGCGGTCTACCTGCTCAAGCGGGATCGGTTTCCCTTCTGGAAAGCCGCGGACATGGCCGGATTCGCCGTGCCGCTCGGGCTCGGGTTCGGGCGCATGGGCTGTCTGCTCGCAGGCTGCTGCTTCGGCGTCCGCACGGACGGTCCGCTCGGGCTCGCGTTCCCCGCGAACAGCCCGGCGAGCGAGGCGCAGTGGAAGCTCCACGAGCTGCCCGGCCTGAACCACGTCTCGCACCCCGTGCACCCGACGCAGATCTACGAGTCGGCCGTCTCGTTCGCGATCGCGGCCTTCTGCCTGCTCTACGTCCACGGTAGGAAGCGCTACGACGGCCAGGTCTTCGTCGCGTTCCTCGCGCTCTACGCCGTCGGCCGGTTCGTGCTCGAATTCTGGCGCGCCGACGATCGCGGCGGCCTCTTCAGCCTCTCGACCTCCCAGCTCATCGGCCTCGCGATCTGCGGGCTCGCCTTCGCCCTCCACAAGCAGCGCACCCGCGCCTCCTCGGCCACGCCGCCGGCTCCCCCGCCCACAAACGCCGCGACGGCGAGCTGATCGTCCGCGCTGGATTCGAGCGCCCACCCCGGGAGGCATTTTGCCGGACCCAGGAAGCGCTTATCCTTGCGCCATGACGAAATCCTCTTCGCTTTCCCTCGTTCTCCGTGGCTCCGTATTCACGAGCCTCGTGTGCGTCGCGGCAGCGTGCGGGTCCGCGGAGACCGACCTCGACCCGCGGCCTCCGTGCACCGGCCCCGGCTGCGTCAACCCGAGCGGCGGCGTAATCCCGAGCGGCGGCGGAGGTGGCGCAGGCGGGCAGGGCGGCGAGGGCGGAACACTCTCGAACGACGTCACGGGCAACGTGGGCGTGCTGAACGAGCCGGGCTTCGCGCAAATCGGCCCCTACGCCGGCGCCGCGACGATCTTCGCCACATCGAGCACAGGCATGCCCCTCGAGGCGCCCTACGGGGACATGGTCACGAGCTTCAGCCTGCCCTCCGTGATCAGCGGCACGCCCTGGATCTTCGTGCGCGATGAGACGCTCGGGGCCACCGGCATCCTGTCCACGCACTCGGCCGTGCGCGTGCCCTCCTCGGGCTCCGTGACCTTGCCCGTCGTCGATCGCAACGTGCTCACGTCGATCGCGGCAACCTTGCCCGCGCCAATCGTCATCGACACGGCGCGCGCGCACCTCATCATCAAGGTTTCACGCAACAACCAGCCGCTCTCCGGCGTCGCACTCACGACGTCGCTGCCAGGCGCAGAGGTCGTCTACGACACGGGCGTGGGGCTCTACTCGAACTCGACGAACCTCACCGGCCCAGCCGGCGTGATCCTCGTCCTCGACGTCGATGCGCCCCAGACGGCCGAGCAACGCACGTTGACGCTGACGGACGCGAACCAGCAAGGCTTCATGATCCAGCTTCCGATCCAGGCAGGCGCGGCGACAGTCGCAGGGTTCGCGCTGTAGCCGCGTTCTTGACGGGATCGGAGCCATCCCCGAAAGTACGCGCCCCAAATGAAAGCGACGAAGGGCAAGGCGCGGCCAGCAGAGGACGTCATCCCCGAGGAGGCGCCCGCAAAACCGGCCGAGGAGACGCCCGAGGAGAGCGCAGCCGCTCCGCCAGGAGAAGCCGCCGCCGACATCGCGCCCGTGGTCAGCGGCAACCTGAAGCGCCTGCGCACCGAGCGTGGTCTCTCCCTGGAGAAGCTCGCGCGCGCCTCAGGCGTGAGCCGCGCCATGCTCGGGCAGATCGAGCTCGGCCAGAGCACGCCAACGATCAGCGTGCTCTGGAAGATCGCACGCGCACTCGACGTGCCCTTCTCCGCGCTCATCAACCCCGAATCCGGCCCCGGCGCGATGGTCCTGCCCGCCGCACGCGCCCGCGTGTTACGCAGCGTCGACGGCTCCTTCCAATCCCGCGCACTCTTCCCCATGGACCGGCCGCGCAGCGTGGAGTTCTACGAGCTGCGTCTCGCCCCCCACGCCGAAGAGCGCGCCGACCCGCACCCACCAGGGACCGTCGAAAACCTCGTAGTAAACGCAGGCCGCTGCGAGATGACCATCGGCGCAGAAAAACGAATGCTCGGCACAGGCGACGCCATCGTCTTCGAAGCCGACGTGCCGCACGTGTACCGAAACCCCGACGCAAGCGACACGATCATGTACCTCGTCATGACGTACGCGCAGAGGCTCTAGCTAGGGGGCTGGCTGTTCGCCGGGGTTTCACCCCGGGCCCGACCAGGGGTTGTCCACCCCTGGACCCGGACCAGGCACAGCCTGGACTGGGGGTTGAAAAACTGCGCTCCGCGCAGTTTTTCAAACAGGCCGACGAAGAAGCCGGGTCGCCAGCCGAACCAGCAGCGCGGCGGTCTTGGTCGGCAACGCCGCTGCTGGTCTTGACCGGGCCTGTTCGATGAGCTGCGCGGAGCGCAGTTCATCGAGCTTGGGTCCAGCCCCTGGCTGGTCCGGGTCGAGGGGCGGACAGCCCCTCGTCGGGGTCCGGGGTGAAACCCCGGCGCTATGCCCTCAGCGACCGGCTGTCCGGGCCCAGGCCGCGCGTGCCGTGTTCTGCAACAGACATGCGATGGTCATCGGCCCGACGCCGCCGGGCACGGGCGTGATGAACGAGGCGCGGGCGCGGGCGCTGTCTGTGTCTACGTCGCCGCAGAGCTTGCCGGCTTCGTCGCGGTTCATGCCCACGTCGATCACGACGGCGCCTTCTTTGATCCAGTCGCCTTTCACCATCCGCGCGCGGCCTATGGCGACGATCAGCACGTCGGCCTCGCGACAGACGGCGGGGAGATCCTTCGTTCGTGAGTGCGCCATTGTCACGGTCGCGTTGGCGCCGAGCAGCAGCATCGACATCGGTTTGCCCACGATGTTGCTTCGCCCCACGACGACGACGCGTGCTCCTTCGAGGGAGCGACCCGTCTCTGCGAGCAGCCGCATGCACCCTATGGGCGTGCATGGCACGAGCGAGGCCTTCCCCGTGGCCAGCCGACCTGCGTTGCTCGGGTGGAAGCCGTCCACGTCCTTCGCTGGCGACATTGCGTCGATCACGAGATCCTCGCGGATGTGCTTCGGCAGCGGGAGTTGCACGAGGATCCCGTCGACGGTCTCGTCTGCGTTCAACGCGGCGATTCGATCGAGCAGCTCCGCTTCGCTCGTCTCGGCGGGCAGCCGGTGGAGCCGCCCTCGCATGCCGACCTCGTTCGAGGCTTTTTCCTTGTTGCGCGTGTAGACCACGCTTGCCGCGTGCTCGCCTACGAGGATCACGTCGAGACCGGGCGGACGACCGTGCTTTGCGACGAACTGCGCGACGTCTTCGCGCACCTCGTCACGCACCTTTTGCGCCAGGGCTTTCCCGTCGAGGAGGGCTCCACTCATGCGGCGAAGTCTAGGCAGAAATCTGCGCTAGGCCACATGTGCGCGCCGGGGATCGGTTCCGCCCGCACGGTCGATCCAGGCGACGAGCTGCGCGGCGCGGACGAGCCCGGCTTGCGACACGATCACCTCGCCTCCGCGGAGCACCACGAAATGTGGGATCCCGCGGACGCCGAACCGACTGGCGAGCTCGGGGTGCTCGTCGGTGTTCACCTTGAGCACGATCGCCTTTCCGGCGCGCAGGGAGGCGGCGCGGGCGACCTCCGGCGTCGCCATGCGGCACGGGCCGCACCAGGGCGCCCAGAAATCCACGAGCACCGGCACCTTCGCGGTCCGGACGATGTCCCCGAACTCCCGGGCGTCGACCTCCAGCGCTTCCGCGAGCGGCGGCAACGGCGCTTTGCAGGCGCCGCAGCGACCGGTGTCGCTCAGATGATCAGGAGGAATGCGGTTTTTCGTCTGGCAAGACGGACAAGTGCGGATCACGGGTACCTCGGCGTCGAGCGGACGGGCGCGCACCGACAGCACGCTCGCAACCCGGCGCCATGCGAGCGCCGTGCCGACGCCTGGAACGATTTCGCGGAACGCCGTCCCGTTCGGCGCCTTCTAGCAGTACTCCGCGATGATCTCCCAGCAGGCGTGGGCGAACTCGCTGTAGAGCGAACGATCCAGCTCGCGCGGCGGCTCGTGCATCACGCCCTTGTTCTCGGCGAACAGCGAAAACAGCGCGCCTTCGATCTCGTTCGCCGTCTCGACCCACAAGAACTCTTCGATCGCGTGACAGATCTGATCACGGATCAGCGTCGGGACCTCGCGGAGCTGCACCTTGCCTTGCAAGCGGCGCGCGACCATCGAGGCGATCCGCTCGGCGTGCTCGGGCCAGCCGCGCAGCGCCTTGTGGAACGTCGAGCCGACGAGGCGCAAAATCTGCTGCGCCAGGCGCCGCACGCGCGGCCTTTGCACCCGCTCCTCGTGCTCGGCGACCATCGACAGGTACTCGTCCGTCAGCAGCCGCTTCAGGTCCTCGGAGAGCATGCTCTGCGACTCTTGCGTGAGCTTGAGCTCCACGATCTGCGCGAGGAACACGTCGCGCAGGACGCTGAGGCGCGAGATGAGCGTGCCTTCGGGCGTCGTGTCGAGGATGAGGGCGAGGGGATCGATGAGGTGCCGACCGAACGTCGTGAGGACGTGGTCGAGGATCCGCTTCTGGTGTTGCTCGCGGGCGAGGACGGAGAGCGCGCGCGTCAGGATTTGACGGTTCGGCGCGTCCACGAGCACGTCGCCGGCGGCGGAGCCGTAGTCGTACATGCGGAGCGACGTCAGCATCTCGCGGAAGGCTTCGATGTTCTCGGCCGTCCCGCCCTCCTCGCCGTAGACGCGGATGACGAGGCCCGAACCGGCCTGGGCGAGGAACAGGCGGTGGATCTCCTGCTCCACGTCCTGCTCGCTGATCAGGCCCGGAGGCGGGGGCGTAGACGGCTCGGGCATAGGGTTCCTTTCCTTCACGAACGCTGAACTTGTGTAGCGCGGTCGGGGCGCGACTCGGAACGAAAAGCGCGTCAGGACGGTACGACGAGCCGCTGCGCGAATTCCCGCGTGCTCGTGGGCAATCGCTTGTCCCCGGACACGCGGCGGATGTCGTCCTGCACCTCGCGCAGCTCCGAGGGTCGGAGCCACGCGAGCGCCAGGAGGGTCGTGTAGTTCATGTTTTTCGCGAGCACGGCGCGGACGATGCCGAACGCGGGGAAGGCGAGGGAGGCTTCGAACTCCGGCAGCCCCAGCGCCCGTCCGGCTTCGTCGAGTTTGTCATCGAACTTGTCGCGTTTCCACTCCAGCACTTCGTGGAAAACATGCGCATCTTCCGCACTGTACGGAGTGATCGTGTCGCCCTCGGCGCTCGCGAGCACGAACGCTCCTTCGGCATCCGTCCCCACGCGCGCGCCCGAGTCGAGCGTCACGAACGGGAGGAACGTGCGCCCCCCGATCGACTCGCCCTTGCCTTCGGCCGCGATCGCGCGGACGTGCAGGCGGAACGTTTCGTCCATCGCTCGATTCTCTCATGAAAACGACCCGCGCACAGAGCCCGTGGTAAGCTCGGTGCGCACGTTTCCGTCCGCGGCGATCAACACGGGAGAGTACCGGGAATGGGCAAGGCGTTCGGGTGGGGCCTCGCAGCGCTCCTCGTCACCGCGGCCGCATGCACGGCAGACGGAGACGACGTCGGGAGCGGAGGCGGCGGCGGTGACGCAAGCGGAAGCGGAAGCGGAAGCGGCGGCGGAAGCGCAAGCGGCGGCGGAAGCGCAAGCGGAAGCGGCGGCGCGGCGCCTGATTGCGCCGACGGCCTCCCCAACGGCGACGAGACCGGCGTCGATTGCGGCGGCCCGACGTGCGGCCTGCTCGGCTTCAAGTGCCCCAAGGGCTCAGGCTGCCTCAGCTACGACGATTGTTTGACCGGCAACTGCTGTGGCGCGAGCGGCGCCCAGCTCGGCACCTGCATCGCCGCGGACGAGACCTGCATGATCCGCTGAAGGCTCAGGACAGATCGAGGATCCGGTAGTGGTGCCGGTAATCGAAGAGCGGCGAGATCGCGTGCGCGGAGAGCCGCAAGAGGTCGGCGACCCGCGGCTCGTGCGAGATGAAGAGCACGAAATCCTGGTGCACCTCGGCGAAGAGCTCGAACAGGCTCGACCGCTGCTGCACGGCGAGCGAGGGCGGCTTCTTCCGGTGCTTGCCGGGATCGGCGCGGAAGCGCTTCGAGAAAAAGGGACGGTCGTCGCTCTTCACGCTGCGCAGGATCCGCTCGAGATCCTGCGGCCCGACGCGATCCGGCACGAGGCCGCAGAGCGTGATGCCGGGCGCCATCCGCGCCTCGTCGAGGTCGTCGAGCTCGCTCGAAATGCACGTCTCGGCCACGAGCCCCGCAGCCTTCATCCGCTCCATCTCGGCGAGCAGGGCCGACTTGTACATCGCGGGAGACGCATGCTCCGGCGACGCGGGGACATACCCAAAAATGAGACCTCCACGCATGGACCCACGGATCAGGTCCTCCATCCGGTACGCCATGCCCCCCTCCGACGTGACGCGCTGATGGAGGAAATCTGTACTCCCGGCGCGCCGCGTCGCAACCCGGGCAAGCGCGTCGAGCGGAGGGCGAGGGGAGCGGCCGACCGGGGCGGTTTGCGGCGCAAACACGTCCAGAGCGCGGCGCGCGGGGGGCTTCGTGCGTGGCGAAATGGATCGGTCCGTCGCCGACGACCCAGTTCTGCGCGGAGACATCAGCCGGGGGCCGACGACGGGGTCGTTTTGCGATGCAGGACGGGGGATGTCGGCCGCCGACGGTGTCGTTTTGCGATGCAGGACGGGGGACGTCGGCCGACCACGAGCGGGGTTTGCGGCGGCGGAAGGGGGGAACGAGCGACGCACTGGCGTGTTTTGCGGCGTGAGGCAGGGCGGCGGCGGGGAGCGGGGCGGTTTTGCGGGGCGGGACACCGGGGGTCGACGACGTCCCCCCGTGTTTCCGCGCGATCCGCCCCAGGGGCCGATCGAGCGGCGTCAACGGGCCATGCGGCAGGTTCCCGCCACGCAGCGCACCGGCCGTGGTGCGGCGCATCGGCAAACGGAGCGCCCGCGATGGCATTGCGCCCGGGTCCAGCGGGAGGCAATGGCATCGAGCTCCGCCTGGTGGACCCTCGTGTTCGCAGCGAAGGAGCAGCCGCCCAGCCCCACGCCACAATGCCCATGAAGCACCTGGCAACGGTCCGTTTCCTCTTCGCATGCCGTCGTGCGCGGGCTCGTGATTTTCTCCTCGTATTCGCGCTCGATGGCATCACAGACCTGCCGGTCCACCAGGGACGTCTCCGGGGCATGGGTGTTCCCATCCCCGGGCTCCTCCGGCGTTCCGACACAGGAAAGCAAAAGCGCACAGGGCAACAAATGGGCGATGGCGTTCATGGCGGCTCCCTTTCCCCTTGGCTCGCTTTCGTCAGCGCGCCGGACGCAAGCCCTGGAGCTCGGCAAGAAGAATGCCGCCCGACGTGTACAGGGGGAGACCGATCCACGTCCATCTCGCCCGCTTGTCTTCATCGACGAGACGCGCCGAGCCGCCGCTCGAGACCCACCGCGCCGAGTTGCCCCCGCCGAGCCCGGCGACAGAGAAGCTCAGCATGACCTGCGCGATCGGCTCGCTCCTGGGCGGGCGCGGAAGCTGATCAAGGGCTTGACCGGCGTCGCCATCCGGAACGCCGTCGAGGCGCAATCAACATCGTTGTACAATTACCGTGAGTATCAAACAACTCCACCGCCTGCAGCACGAATGTAACCGAACCACCTCTTGACTCATACGGATCTAGCAAAGCAAGCTGGGCTCACTTCAGTCCAGAGCGCACTTCACACGCGCAATGAGCGATGCCGCATAGGACTACGAAAACGCATTTCGTGCGCTGAGCAAGTCCGACCGCCGCATCGTCCCACGCACCAGCCTGTGGATCAGCTCTGAGAGAAGCGTACGTTTGCTGCATAGGCAGTACCGGGTTCCGGTCGGGTTGTCCAGGAAGCAATTCGACGAGGCCCCGGAATGTGTGACGATTCAAAAGGTGATGTTTTCTGCATCGTAGCCGATGTTTACGGGATTCGTGTCAAGGAGATCATGATCATGGGACAGAAGAAGGCAGGCGGAAGAATGCTCGGTGTTGCTGTTTTGGCACTACTGACGACTGTAATCCTTTCAGGCTGTGCCTACGAAACGAGTGAGGAAGAGACGCAAGAGACCTCGGACGCGCTCTATGATTCCCCGCAGCTTACGGGCAGCGGTGTTCTCGCGTTGCACGCTGCGCAGGCTCTCACACAAGCAAATGGAAATGCGTGGGAGTACTGCGGTTTGGTCGTCCGGAAAGCCAACGGTGAGTACCGCGCTGGAGCCCCGGTGACACAGAATTCCCAGACATCCTGCTCGGCGAGCATTTCACTATCTTCGGGCGAAAGCGTCGTGGGCTTTTACCATACGCATCCTGCCGGGGTGGAGGATGAGTTTAGCCCCGAGGACATAGCTGACGCCGAAGCCGGCAATCGCATGTACTTCGTGGCATGCAGCGATGGCTGTGGCTATAGGTACGACCCCGCGACCAATATCACCTGGGGTCTCGGTTGCTCGTTCTGAAAAATCTGGTAGCGTCGAGTGAACCCATAAAGGTATGGGTCTGCTTCAAGGATAGGTCTTAATGCGCATGACCTGGTTGCGACATTTCAGTGCGGCAGTAACGCTTGGTCTCTGTTCATGCGCAGCCGGGAGCGCGAGAGAAGCCACATCGCCAAAGACAGACCATGGCGTCCATCCACCGGCCACGGGCGGTACCGATGGACAGGACGTCGGGCGTGGGGCTCCGTGGCCCGGTTGGATGGCCGTTCCGGATCCACAAACCCGTCCGGACGACATCGAGTGCGCCGGGCGGGTCGAAGCACCGATATGGGGTTTCAGGCGCGAGGATGGGGAACGGGTGGTTCCTGTACAGGTCGACAAGTGGGCTCCCGTCGTGGACGCCCTCCCTGTCGAGTTGCCAGAGGAACTTCGGTCCAGCGTTCCCAGCGGCGCTGCACGTCGCGTCGTTGATGTAAACGATGGCTGGTTGATCGCGATCGACAAAGGGGAGTTTGGTGCAGGACTCTTCTGGATCGACAAGCTTGGTACACGAGCCCGTCGCATCGACACCGCGCTCGACGAACGGATACGATGGATCTCGCGCGTCAAGTTCGGGGTCATCGGAATCGCCGGACTTTGCCATGGCGAGGCGTGCGCGCGGCACACGATGGTCTATCGAGTCGAACGCAATGAGCAAGGTAGCTGGGCACTGGCGCCGCATGCAGATCTCGTCGGTTGCCCGGCGACGCACGTGGTCGATCACGGCACGGACGCCGTGCTCATCGGCACCTGCGGCGCGCTGTACCGAGTGACCAAAGCTGGTGCGGAGACGGTGGGGCAATGGTCAAAGCTGCTAATACCGCGCGCGTTTGATGCCTCCGTGACAGGGGACATGCACGGCGACGCCTACGTGAGCTTCGGCCGGCTGATTGCACGATTCTCGAAGAAAGGAAAGGCGGACTGGTTTGCTCCTACGTCGTGCGCGAGCGTCCGCCTTCATCCAGGAGGAGAATGTTCCTGCGTCACGGCGGAAGGCAACGGCAAGCCCGGCCCTTGACCATCCTGGCGTAGAGTTCCGGCCTCACCGGGGCCCGGAGTGGAGCCCCGGCGCGGCAGCTTCCTCGATGTCACGGATGGACCGCTCCCGACGTAGACGAATCCGACCGGGAAGGTGATCCTGCGCGGGTGAGTGATCTTCTGCTCGGGATTCGGACGTAGGGAGGGAGCGGGAGAGGGAGAGGGAGCGCAAACGCAAACGCAAACGCAAGCGCAAGCGCGAGCGTCAGAGGGGGGCGCAGTGCGCCAGGCGGAGCCGGGCGAGGCGCAGGCGGGCGTAGGCGGTCTTCAGGCGGATCCGGAGCGCGCGGGCAATCTGCGGCATCGAACGGCCTTCGATTTCGTAGGCCCAGAGCACGGCCGCGAGCTTTGTGTTGAGCTTCCGAAGGGCCTTCCATAACAGGCGGGCCGCGTCCATGGCCTGCGTCGTTCGCGGGTGGACCAGGGGCTCAGGGAGCTCGCCCGTGAGCGCTTCCCAGCGATTGCGCGCGAGCTTGCGATGGTTCGACGCGCGATAGAGCGCGACCGTGAAGAGCCAAGACCGCGCTTGCTCGCCCCCCACGAGGCCGTCCCACCGTTGCCAGACGACGAGAAAGACCTCCTGCACGAGGTCGTCCACCTCGCGCGGCTCCACGCGGCCATGCTTGAGGAGGACGGAACGAACGAAGGGCCGGTATTCGCGGTAAAACCGCGCGAAAAGCGCCTCCGGGGAGGGAAAGGGGACAGGTTTCTTGGCGGATTCAGGGCAGACGTCTAGATGGGTCACAGCTTGTGGACTCCGGTTCCTTCGGGGTTTGCAGGTCAGACGCCGGTCGGTGTTACCAGCACCGGCTGGCGTCGCTTTTTTTGTGTCTCATGAATCGGGGGGAAAGGCAATCGCGAAAGGCTTGGATTGGTTCGTCGCGGGAGAACCCGCGTTCCATGCGGAATGCGGCAATGGTGCTCGCAATGGGCCCGCGGATCCAGGCCGAACGGGCGGGCCGCCCTGGGGGGACGGCCCGCCCTCGATTCACGATGCGCGGCGGTAGATGAGGCGTCTTAGCGGCCCGTTGGAAGAACTGCGCACCGCGCAGTTCTTCCACAAAAGGTCCAGCGCTTGCGCTGGTTCGGGTCGAGGGGCGAACAGCCCCCGCGGGGCCCGGGGCGACGCCCCGGCACGACGGCCTGCGAGGAGACCCATGCTCAGCTCTACGACACCCCGATGACGTGCAGCGCTGCGTTCTGGCGCAATGTGGCGCGCTTTTGGAGCGGCACACGAGACTTTTCCTGCGTCAAAGGGCATTGAGGTCTTCGTGAACCATGGCACATGGATTGCTGATGTGAGCTGCGGAGGTTCCGCTCATGGCTTATCTGCTTCGATTCGCTCGTCTCGTGCTGATCCTCGTCCCCGTCCTTTCGCTCGGAGCTCTGGGATGCGTGACAGAGGTCACCTCCGGCGGCGGGGAAGGCGGCGGCGGGGAAGGCGGCGGCGGGGAAGGCGGTAGCGGGGAAGGCGGCGGCGGGGAAGGCGGCGGCGGGGAAGGCGGCGAAGGCGGCGAATCCCAGGTCTGCGCGGCGTATACGGGCGCCGGCTGCACGCCTGGCGAGACAGACATATTCTGTAGTAAGTGCACGATCGTCGAAGGGTGTGAGACGATCTGGGTGGAGCCGTCGCCCTCGTTCGAGTGCCCCAGCACGCCGCTCGTGCTCTCCTTCGACGGGGAAGCCGTCGAATTCGCCGTCGACGCGACCTGCACGTTCGACCTGAATGGCGCCGCGAGCCAGGTCACGGATTGGCCCACGTCGCGCACGCCGTGGCTCGCCTTCGATCGGGACGCGAGCGGCGCCATCGAGAATGGCTCCGAGCTCTTCGGCTCGATGTCCCCGCTCTCGAGCGGCCGCACCGCGCCCAACGGCTTCATCGCGCTGCGCGAGCTCGACGAGAATCACGACGGGCGTATCGACGCGAACGACCCGCTCTTCTCGCGCCTGCTCGTCTGGGCCGATCGCGACGCGGATCGACGCGCCGCGCCGGCCGAGCTCCGGGGCGCGGGCGCCGTCGAGATCGAGTCGATCAGCCTCGATTACGTGTCCGTACCTCGCTGCGACGCGCGCGGCAATTGCGAGGTCGAGCGCGCCCCGTTCGTCTATCGCGACGCCGCAGGCGCTCTGCGCACCGGGACGGTGATCGACGTCCACCTGCCGTCGCAGCGCTGATCCTGCTCGTTTGAGCGCAAATCTGCGGCACGGGCGCACGACGGTACGCTCGCCGTCCCCGAGCGGGATCCCCTGAATGCCCGTCCCCCTCGCGCTTGCGCTTGCGCTCGCGCTTCCTCTCCCGCACCCGCACCCGCTCCCGCACCCGCCCTCCGCCCCCGACGCATCAAACTTGTACCCGCTCGCCCGCCCACCGTACGCTTTCATCCCATGGCCGCCCCCACCATCGACTCCGACACCTCCCTCCTCGTCCAGGTCGAAGAGCTCTTCCGCAACGAAGCCCGCCTCCTCGTCCACCCCCTCACGACCTCCCTCGCGGGCGACTTCACGGCCCTCTTCGAGGGCACCTGGGTCCCTCTCCAGGCCCAGGAAATCCAGCTCATCCGGGCGCTCATCCACGCCGAGGCCCGCGTCTGGTATGCGGACATGCGGCTCGACGCATTCGTGGATCGCTTCCATCCTGCGCTCCTCCTCGCCGTCAACAAGGACACCTCCGATGCGCGGTATACGGCCCTCTTCTCCAAGCGCCCGCACGAGCTGAAGCGCCCTGTCCTCGGCGGCCAGCTCGCCACCATGCTCAAGTGGCCGGAGATCCTCTCCGGCGCGGCCTATCAAGGGTTCCCCGACGTCGTCGCCTTGCTCCCGGAACTCCATGCGCGCCTCGCCGTGGCCACCGACGCGCAGGATGCGCGCGACACGGCCCTCGAAAACCTCAAGAATTTCCGCACCGTCGGTGAGCGCATGCTCTTCACCGACGCGTTCAATGCCCTCCGCAAGGCATCCCTCGGCAAGCTCCTTGAAATGCCGCACAAGCTCACCGCCGAGGCCCTCCCGAGCGATTTTGCGGATTGGTTCTTTCCCCCGCGCCGCCGCGGCGGTGAGGAGGCGACTGCCAAGGAGCTCGGCGAGCGCATCGAGGCCTTGGAGGCCGAACTCGCCGAGCTGAAGCAACGACACCAGGCAGCCCTCGACAAGGAGCAGGCCGAGGCTGCCCGCAAGCAGTCGAGGGAAGAGAAGCGCGCTGAGCTCGAGGCTGCGCGCAGGGAAGCTGCGGAGAGGGCGAAGCGTGTGAAGGAGCTCGAGGCCGAGCTCGACAAGGGGTGAAACGAACGACGCCTGGGTGCGCGCCGCGATCAGCCGCGCGGCGCGCTCACGAGAGATCGACGAGCGTGCGGATCTCACCCTTCGGCTCTGGCCGTCGCGTGTTCCGCGGCCGCGGCGCGCGGCGCGTCGTGACGTCCATCGGCAGCCCGTTCTTCGGCGCGCCGGAGATCCCTTTGAGCTGCAAGGAGATCTCGGTGTCCGGCCGGAGCGCGAACCGGAATCGTTGCAACGCCATCGGCAGGATCAGGCGCATGGCCAGGTTGGCGAAGCCGTGGCCGATGCACATCCGCGGCCCCGCCCCGAAGGGCAGGTACTCGAAGGGCGTCGGCGTGATGCGGCTCCATCGACCCGGCAAGAAACGCGCGGGCTCGGGGAAGACGTCGCCCATCCGGTGCGTGACGAGCGGGCTCAAGAGGATCCGGGATCCCTTCGGGAGCGTGTATTTCCCGAGCGTCGCCTGCTCCCCGACGAGGCGGAACGAGCAGATGGGCGTCGCCGGGAGGATCCGCGCGGACTCCTTGAGGACCGCGTCGAGCAGCGGCATGGACGCCGCGTGCTCGGCCGTCGGCGTCTCGCCGCGCAGCACGGCGTCGATCTCGTCTTCGAGGTCGTACAGGATCTCGGGGTGCAGCGCGAGGAGCAGCAGCGCCCAGGAGAGCGACTGCGCCGTCGTCTCGTAAGCCGCGATGTAGACGAGGATGCTCTGCGCGACGAGCTCGACGTCGCTGAGCCGCGAACCATCCTCGTCGTGCGCGTGGATCAGCGCCGAGAACATGTCCCGCCCGTCGCTCGTCGCGCGCCGCTCCTCGATGAGCGCGAGGAGCCGCTCTTCCAGGCGCTTCGCGTCACGCAAGAGCTTCCTGTACGGCGTGCCGGGCACGTCGTAGGGCAGGATCAAGTTGGCGGGGGAGAGGAACCCTTCGAGCAGCGCGATCGACAGCGAGCCGAGGGGATCCCCGCCGGCCGACACATCGACGCCGAAGAGGCAGCGCATGATGACGCCGAGCATCAGGTCCAGCATCACGCGCGAGGCGTCCACGACCCCGCCCGGCACCACGCGGCGGAGGGACGCCTCGGTGACCGCGACGATATCGTCTCGGTAGGCCAGGATCCGCGCTTTCTGGAACGCGGGCATGAGCATCCGGCGCAAGCGGCGGTGATCCTGGCCGTTCTTGCTCATCATGTTTTCCCGCAACATGCGCCCGAGCGCGCTGTCCTCGGGCAGCGGGAACGGCGGCTCGCCGTGCGAGAGGAACGTGCTGTCGTCGCCGAGGACCGCGCGGTTGTGCTCGGCGCCGAACGCGCAGACCATCGCGGGGCTGCCTCCCGTGATCGCCGCGATGTCGCCATGACGCCGATGGAGCGCGAGCAGCGAGGTCACCGGCTTGCTGAAGAACCGGAACGAATTGCCGCTCTCGCCGAGGACCGGAAGCGCGCGCGGACCGGGGATGGGAACGCGAGGGAGCTTGGGGTTGGCAGGCATTTCCGCCTTGTATCACGTTCCACTTTCGCCTCTTTCGCCCCCGACGCAGCCTCCCTCGCGGCGACGACGAAACGTGGGGAGGGGCTGGAAGCCTTGCTCGACGAGGGGTGATACGAACCGCGCCCAGGTCCCGCGACCAGGCCGGCGCCGCGAAACGATCTTTCCCCCCGCCTGAACTTGTCGAACAATGCCCCGCGATGAAGCCGCGCGTCAGGCGAGCGCTCTTGCTTTCCGGGGCCCTCCTCGGCGTGGCCGGGATCCTCGGCGCGCTCGCCTCGCCCTCGATGCGCGCCTCGCTCTCCGCCGGCTACCGCGCCTTCCGCGATCCCACGCTCCTCGACAAGCCCGTGATCGAGGATCCCACAGCTCCGGTCGCCCGCCGCATGCCGGGCGAGGAGGAGAGCCGGCTGCTCGACGCGGCCATCGCCAAGGACTTCGAGAAGGCGAAGGAAAACGATCTCGACGATCCCGAGGGCACGACGCTCGCCACGCTGGCGATGCCGGATCTGAAGATCCCCGTCACCCGCCGCACCATGCGCTTCGTGCGGTTCTTCGCGAAGACCGACGGCGGCCGCGCCATCTTCGGCGATCGGTACCAGCGGAGCGGCCGGTACCGCCCGATGATCGAGCACAGCCTGCGCGAGTCGGGTTTGCCCGAGGATCTCGTGTGGCTCGCGGCGGTCGAGAGTGGCTTCGATCCACGCGCCGTCTCGCCCGCGGGCGCGGCCGGGCTCTTTCAGTTCATGCCCGAGACGGGCGCGCTCTACGGCCTCGATCAATCGCAGTGGGTCGACGAACGCCGCAGCCTCCGCCGCTCGTCGACCGCTGCCGTCGCGCACCTGCGTGACCTCTACGAGCGCTTCGGCCGCTGGGATCTCGCGCTCGCGGCCTACAACGCAGGCATCGAGACCGTACTCCGGGGCATGGCGCGTGTCGCCGAGACGCGCCCGCAAGGCGCCCCGCAGACGCCCATCGGCTTCGCCGAGCTCGCGCAGCAAAAACTCTTGCCCGAGGAGACGGCGAATTACGTCCCGCAGATCGTGGCCTTCGCGATCGTCGCGAACAACCGCGCGCGCTTCGGGCTCGACGGGTTCCACGCCGATCCATCGCTCGAGATGGGCGAGATCGCCGTGCCCGAGGGCACGCGCCTGCGCACGATCGCGCGCGCCGCCGGCATCCCCACGCGCCTGCTCCGCGAGTACAACCCCGAGCTCTTGCGGGATCGGACCCCGCCCTTCGGCGGCGATTACATCATCCACCTGCCCGCCGAGCGCGTGCAGCAGACGCTCGCGGCGTTCCCGGCCTACCTCGAACACGAGCGCGTCGATGATCCCAGCGCCGATCCCGTCACGGAGCACGCGAGCGCGATGCGCGCGCCGTCGATCCCGGGCGTGGACGAGGGCGACGAGGACGACGGCCCGCTGCCGCCGCGCCCGTCGCCGATCGGCAAGAACCGCCTGCCCGATTTTGCCCTTCCGGGGCAGGGCCCGCCCACGCTGAGCATGGCGAGCCTCGGCCCGATGGGCGCGAAATTGCCGTACGTCTCGATCGGCGGCGGCGTCGGCTGGCAGCCGAACCGACCGGACGATCCGCTCGCGGTCTTCGCCGCGGAGGAGCGCCGCGCGCCCGCGGCGGCCGCGAAGGGGCTCGGCGGCGCGGCTCTCGAAAAGCAGCTCGGCTTCATCCCGGCCGCGCGGATCGAGCCGCCGCCGGATCCCTTCCAGCGATTCGTCCTGCCGAACGGTGTGGCTATGCGCGTGCGCGAGGACGCCTCGGCGCCGCGCGTGGCGATCACGATCCGCATCGCGCCGGACGAGGGGAAGATCGCGGGCACGAGCGAACCTGCGGGCGAGGCGGGCGCGGGCGAGACGCGGCACACGATCACGGTGGGCAAGCGGGATCTCGACCTCGGCCTGGAGCTCGCGGCAGGACGCTTGCGGCTCCTGCTCGGCGAGACGTCGGGCGCGCAGCTCGCGAGCTTGCGGCGCTTCTCGGCGCTGCCGCGGCGGCGCTTGCTCGAAACACAGGCGTACGGCCCGGCGTGGCTCGCGCTCGGCGACGCGCTCTTCCCGGCGGGCCACCCGCTCGAAGGGTACGTGCTCGGCGCCCGCGAGGACGCGGCTGTGGCGCGGGATCTCTTGCTCGCGGAGTCGATGGCCACCGAGCGCACGCCGACACGCGCGTCAGTCACGGTGATCGGCGACGTGAGCCGCACGCGGATCGAGGAGCTCGCGAAGCGCGTCTTCGCCACGCTGCCCGCATCGCCGGACGCCCTTCCGATCGGCCCGCACCCGCGCGAGGAGCGGCTCACCGTGGAGCAAAACGTCCCGGCGACGCGGGCGCTCTACGGCTGGATCGCGCCGGGCGAAGAGGACGTGAAGGAGCACGCGGCGATGCGCGTGGCGATGTGGATCCTTTCGAGCTCGAAGGGTGGGCGGCTCGATCGCGCGCTCGTCGAGAAGGGGTACGCCTCCGAGGTGCGCGCGATGCTCGACGCGGGCAGCCGCGCGAGCGTGGCCGTGGTCGAGGTCGTGCCTGCGGTGCCGCACGATCTCGCGGCGGTGGAGCCGCGGCTCGACGCGGAGATCGACGCGTTCATCCAGGCGGGCCCGACGGGCGTGGAGATCGCGTATGCGGTCGCG
Organism: Polyangium mundeleinium; assembly: GCF_028369105.1. Lineage (NCBI taxonomy): Bacteria > Pseudomonadati > Myxococcota > Polyangiales > Polyangiaceae > Polyangium > Polyangium mundeleinium. The sequence continues at coordinate 7,037,066 of NZ_JAQNDO010000001.1, forward strand.
CATCTGAAAGCGGGGCTCAAGAAGGAGATCGCGAGCCAGCGTGGGCCGGTCGTGGAGAACGCGCCGAAGTTCGCGAACAGCGCGCGGATCCGCGAGGCGCTCGCGCCGGGCGCCGCGGAGGCGCTGATCGAGGAGCTCGACAAGATGAGCGTGCAGACGATGCGAACGGCGCTGCGGAAGACGCTCGCGCGTGGGCACCGCGTCGTCGTGACGACGGCGCCGAAGTGAGGCGGGGCTAGCGCTTCGTGCTCGCCGCCGTGTTCTCCGGCGGCATCTCAAACGTCTCGACTGCCTTCAGGAGCTCGTCCTTCACGCTCGCAAACACCTCGGTCCGGGCGAAGGCGATCACCTGGAACGCCCGATCTCCCCGCGCGAAGAGCCCATAGAAATACTCGAGCTTCATTCCTTCCGCCTCGGCATGGACGCGGAGCAGGCGCGCATTCTTCGAATCCGTGCGGAGCGGCTCGCGCGACTCGATCGTCCCGTGCATGCGCTCGAGGATCGAGCTCGCCACCGCATCCACGTACTTCTCCAGATCCACGACCGCGCCCGGCGCGTGCTCGGCCACCACGAAGACGTGCGCGTCTTTGTCCGGACGAACGATCCAGCGATCCGCGAGCGGGTTGTCCTTTTGCGTCACCTCGCGCTTGCGCAGGGCCCACGCCTCGCTCGGCGGCGTCAGCGTGTAGTTCGTCGCGACGCCCGTGAGCTTGCCCGGCGGCAGGGCCTCGGCGTCCGCCGGCAGGCCCGGCTTCTCGTCCGTCGGCAGCTCGAACGACTCCACGCACGCGCGAAGCTCGGGCTCGACCTGGGCGAACACCTTCTTCGGCGCGTAGGCGACGACCTGGTAGCCGCGCTCGTACGTCGCCACCACGGCCGTGAGCGACTCGATCTCGATCCCGCTCGTCGTCGACCGCGTGTGCACGAGCCGCCCGTCCTCCGGGTGCGTGCGGAGCGGGACGCGGTCCACGAATTCGAAGGCCGTCGCGCTGCTCTTGCCGTTCTTGATCACCGCGTCGACCATGGCGTCCGGCAGCACCAGCATGCCGGGCACCTTCTCGGCGACGACGAGCACGTGCGCGTCGACATCGGGCCGCGAGATCCAGCGATCCGCGAGCGGGTTGGTCTTCCTCGCCGCCTCGGGCTTGCGAAGGCGCCAGCGATCCGAGGGCGCGCGCAGGCGGTAATGGGACGCCTCGCCCGTGACCACGCCCGCCGGCGTGCTCTCGATGTCGCCGCGGGCCTGCCAGATGAGCACGGCCATCGGGTTCGTGCCCGTGAGCTCCGCGGACAGGCCGAGCACGCGGAGGAACGCGTAGATGCCGAAGAGCGCGCCGCCCACGGCCATGCGAGGTTTGCCCGCGTCCCCGACGAGCAGGAGCAGGAGCGAGGAGCACACCACGAACTGCATCCCCGCGAGGAACGGATCCTTCAACGCGGCCTGCGCCGTCATCACGAAGAGCCCGATCCCCATGCGCACGATGGCCCAGAGGAGGAGCTTGCGGCTCCGGTAGAGCAAGCTGGTCCCGATCAGGCCGTCGATGAGCGCGGAGATGGTCAGCGCGACCGGCGACGAGAGGACGCTCGGCTCCCGACCGTTTGCCGGCAGCGCCACCTCGACCAGCAAGAACACGGCGTTCACGATGAGCAGGCCGCCGGCGATACGCTGGGCGGACGTCGCGGTGTCCGGCGCATGGACGACGGGCGGCTCGCGCAGCGGCGCCGTGGGGGGAGCATAGGCGTTCGCCTCCGGGGGCGGCGCGTCGGGGGCCTGGTTTGTCATGGCAGGGCGATGGTACGCCCGGTCCAGGCACTCCGTCGATGGGCGCTTCAATCGCGGCAGCGCGTTTTTTCTGCCCAGCGGACGACCTGACGCTCGGCCACGGGCAGATACCGAATCTTGCGACCTCGGCCGCGGTCGGCGACGACGACCTCGACGGGTTCGTCCGTGTCCTCGGTACGCCCGGCCGGCACCTTCGACGAGAGCACGAGCGCGCCTTCTTCGAGGCCCGCGCGCGCGGCGGCCGAGCCCGCGACGAGGCCGCGGATCACCCCGGGCGTACGGCGCAGGCTCGCCTCTTCGAAGCCGAGCTCGTACACCTTCGATTTCGTACGCGCGCGGTGGAAACACGGACCAAAGGCATCACCGTCCAGGGTGATCTCGCCGTGGCCGCGCACCATGACCCAATCGAGCTCCTCGCCGCGCGCGGCGCCGAGCTCGCGCGCGACGAGCTCTCCGAGCGCCGAGACCGGGAGGTCGGTTTTTTTTTCGGCGGCGGCGCGATCGAGCAAGGCGCGCACGAGATCGTCGAGGGACCGCTCGCCGCCCGAGGCTTTTCGCAAGGCCGCGTCGAGCGCCGCGGCGTAGAGCGCGCCGCGCTGGTAGTCCTTCCGCGAGCGCGCGTGCGCCGGCAGCTCCGCCTCCGCGTTCACGAGCGTGCGCTCGAGATCCGCCGCGAAATCACGCGCCCCGATGAGCTTCTCCGCGAGGGCGATCTTCCGGGCGTAATGCACGGCAAATCCCTCGGAGAACCAGACTTGCTCGCGACCCTCCGCGACGAGACGGACGGCGCCGCCGATCCAGCGGTGCGAGAGCTCGTGGGCCGCGGCGATGGTGACGGCGGCGTCGAAGGGCCGCTCCTCGCCGATCCACAACCCGAACGAGCGCCCGAGCAGCGCGCCGTCGTGGCCTTTCCCAAGCCCGGGCTCGGCGGCGAGGAGATACGAAAAATCGGTGTTCGTCGCGGTGCCGGAGCGCGGAGCGCCGCCGAAGAGGCGCGCGAGCGCGGCGTGGGCGCGGGAGATCGTCGCGAGCGTCGCTTCGGGTTCGAAGGCCGGGCGTCCGAGGAGAACGAGGCGCTCTTTCTCGGACGCATCGACCGTGCGGAGCCGGCCCGCGAGGTACACGGCATTCGCGAGCTCGGCGGGCGTCGCGTCCGCCTCGACGTCGTCGCCGACGCCGAACGAGCTCGCGCCCGAGGCGCCTGGCGTGAGGGCGCCGGGGCGGATCTGGACGTGCACGGCGAGCGGCTCGTTCGTGCGGGGCAAGAGCAGGAACGTGTGGCCCACGCCGGACAGGCGCTCGCGATCGAGGTGCAACGCGAAACGCGCGGCGTCCTTGGGCGCGGAGGCGACACCGTAGGTGATCGCGAGGTGCGAGGTCGGCGCGCGGCCAAGCACGAGAATGCGATCAGGGCCTTCGTCCGGGCCGGGTTGCGTCGGGATCACGCCCTCGCCGTCGCGCACGCGGATCCCGCGCAGCGCCGTCATGCCGTCGATCCCGGCCCAGGAGCGGGCGATGCCGAGCGCCTTCGCGCGCGCGGCTTCAGGGCCGACGAGGTGGACCTCGACGTCGAGCGCGCTGCGATCGGGCCGCGGCGTCAGCCGCACGGTCAGGCCGTCCGGGAGCGAGGGCAGGGGAGGGAGTGGCTCGGCGGGACGCGTGGGGGACGCGGGATCCACGGGCGCGGAGGCGGAGTCGCCGCAGCCGGGGAGCGCCGCGCCGCCGAGGAGGGCGAACGCCAAGGGAAAAAGGTTTTTCGAAGTGAAACGCACGGCGATGCGGGGGGACGGGCAGGGCGAGCGGGCAGGGTGATAGCAGAGACCTGCGGGGGGCGGAACGTGCTCGGGCGGGCGAGCGCCCCACCGCTCGCGTTTTCCCGTGGCTCCGCCGTACCATCGGGGGTGGAGGACCTGATGCCCCGCCTTCGTTTCGCCTTGCTCGTGCTCCCGCTCCTCGCTTGTGGCTCGCCCGACGGCCCGCCCGGCGGCAATGGAACACCGCCGCTCCCGCCTTGCACCGATTGCACGCCCTCGGGCGATCGCGCCTTCGTCCTGCCCTCGCCCGCGGGCGCGACGCTCTGGACCGCGACGCCCATGGACAAGATCCTCCGCGAGGCCACGCCGCCTTCCCGCATGGGCGACGGCATCCACATCTCCGCGGCCAAGAACGAGCTCGAACCTTTTCAGATCGTCGTCCGCCCCGACGCCGCCGGCCAAGCCTCGATCACGCTCACGCCCTTCACCGGCCCCGGCACCCTCGACGACGTCCGTATTCATCGCGTCGGGTACGTCCGCATCACGGAGCCCTCGGATCCCTCGTCGATCGTGAGCCCCTACGTCCCGGATCCGCTCCACCCGACGGCCTTCGGCGCCTCGCACGACCTCGCCGCGGGCGAAAACCAGCCGTTCTGGATCACCGTGCGTGTCCCGCCCGGGGCCGCCGCCGGGGAGTACACCGCGACGCTCACGGTCACGGCCGCGGGCGCCACGCAGGACATCCCCGTCACGCTCCATGTCTACGATTTCGAGCTCCCGGCGAAGCTCGGCTTCGACGGCAACTGGAACACGAGCTTCGAGGCCCTCGGCGGCAGCGAGAGCCTGGAGAAGGTCCGCGCGCTGAAAGACTTCTTCTACGAGCACCGCCTCGTCCCCACCAGCGTCGCCTGGCCGGCCGGGCTCAATTACAACGGCGGCATCGCGTACGATTGCGCGACCGGGACGTTCATGGAGGAGAACAATCCCTACGACTTCTCCCAGCTCGGCCCCGCGTACATCGACGGCACCGGGTGGAACGGGGTCGGGTTTCCCTCGTTCCAGATCATGCAGTTCGTCGACAACGTCAGGCCCCGGCCGCAGACGTTCTGCGGCAAGGACCGCGGCCAGGACGCCTTCGGCACGCCCGAGTACAACGCCGAATGGTCGAAGCTGCTCGCCGCGATCGACGCCTACCTCGTGGCGAAGGGCTGGCAGGACAAGGGGTATTACTACGTGCAGAACGAGCCCCAGGGCCCGGAGGATTACGCCGTCGCCGCGTTCCTCGCGGACCTCGCCAAGAAGGCCGCGCCGAACCTGCGCATCGCGATCAGCGAGGAGCCGAAGCCCGAGATCGCCGAGCACGCCTCGATCGGCGGCGGCCATTACGACCTCTGGTGGGCCGACCTCTCGGAGTTCGATCCCGACTACGCCAAGGCGCGCCAGGCGATCGGGGAAACGGTGTGGTGGTACTTCCTCTACGGCGACCTCCCGCCGCATTTCAACCCCATCACGATCGACCACCCCGGCATCGAGACGCGCATCGCCCACTGGGCCGCGTGGAAGTACCGGATCCGCGGGTTCGCTTATTATTCGGTCACGGGCTGGGGGAATGACCCCTACCAGAATCCGCGGCCGCAGGGCACGAAGCAGAACGGCGACGGCTTTCTCCTGTATCCGCCCGAGGACGGCGCGCTCGTGAGCAGCATTCGCTGGGAGCTTTTGCGCGAAGGCGCCGAGGATTTCGAATACCTGCTCCGCGCGGCCGGCGGCACGATGCCCGTGACGCCGGATCAAGCCGCGGGCTGCGACCTCTCGGCCGCGAGCGCCGTCTCCTCGCCGACCTCCTTCACGCGTGACGCCTCCGCGCTCGCGCACCTGCGCGACCAGCTCGGCCTTTACCTCGAAGGCAAGGTCAACGGCTGCCCGGCGCTCGACTCCACCCCGGAAGGCGCCCACCCGCGCGCCGCCTATTCCATCAACTTCCAGGACCCGAACGGGCAACCTGCCGCGAATCCGCTCGTGGTGGACGGCCACGAATGGCTGAAGATCGGCTGGGAGGCCTACGACGCGAAACAAGGGTACGGCTGGTCCGGGCCGTACATCGGCGATCCGGGGATCATGCTGTACAAATACTTCCCAGACGCGCCGGTCTCGGAGCTCCAGAGGAGCGTCATCTACAACGATTACGGGCGCACCGACACGTTCAACTGGGACATCGAAAAGGGCAAGTACGAGGTCACGGTCTCCATCGGCTGGTACGAGGGGACGTACGAGAAGCATCGTGTCGTCGTGGAGGGGCAGACGCTCTTCGACTCCGTGGCCACGACGCCCGCCGAGCCCTACCGGGTCGCCTCGGTCGTCGTCGACGTGAACGACGGCAACATCACGATGGAGGTCGGGCAACAGGACGAATACACCATGCTGAACTGGATGCGCATCGTGCCCGTGCCTTGAGCCGCGGGCGCCGCGTCACGCGGTACGCGGCCTTTTCTCGATTTCCGCGGGGGCGTCGTTCCGATATCCTGCTCGGTCATGCGACGATCGAGCTCCCATCTTCTCACAGCGCTCCCGCTGCTCGCGCTCCTCTCCGCCGGTTGTGGCGGCGAGGCCCAGCAGCAAACCACCACGGGAACCACAACGTCCGGCAGCGGCGGCCAGGGCGGCCTCGGCGGCGCGGGCGGTGACGGCGGCGACGGCGGAATCATCCTCGCGGGCTCCGGCGGCGCCGGAGGCCAGGGCGGCCAAGGCGGCGGCGGGGATCTGTGCGTCGGGATCCAGTGCACGCCCGACCAGCACTGCGAGGTGCTGCCGGATGGAATGCCCGGCTGCGTGAACAACACGTGCGGCATGCTGAACTGCAAGCCCACCGAGATCTGCGAGGTCACGCCCGGCGGCGGCGCGCTCTGCAAGGACATCTCCTGCACGCAGGACGTGCAGTGCCCGGCGAACCAGTATTGCAATGGCACGGTCTGCGTCGACGATGCCTGCGTCCCCGGCACGACGACGTGCATGGGGAACGAGCTTTATGCATGCAACGCGAACGGCGCCGAGACGACCGCGCAGTTCACCTGCGGCAGCACCTCGTATTACATGAGCATGTGCACGGACGCCGGCATGGGCGACGCTTCCTGCCCCTGCGAGGACGACTGGGATTGCCCGGCGGACACGGCCTGCGAGGTCGGTCAATGCGTCGGCACGGGCAAGCCCGCGACCTGCACGCTGCCGCCCGTCCCGTTCTCGCAGGTGCTGCCGACGAAGGAGATCCAGTGGGGCGGGACCGGCGTCGCGCCGAACAACGTGGCCGTCAACGCGCCCTTCGGGGGCTCGGCGCAGGTGAGCATGACGCCGCTCGTCGTGAACCTCGACGACGACAACGGCGACGGCCTCATCAACGAGCTCGATTTCCCGGAGATCGTGTTCACCACCTACCACGGGACGTCCGCGGACGAGAACGGCGTGGTCCGCGCGATCCACGGCGGCGGCCCGAACAAGGGCAAGGATTATTTCGCCAATGCCGGGACGAACGTCTGGCACGAGGGCGAGCCGCTGAACAAGGCGTGGGTGAACACGCAAGGCATCGCGAACTCGACGGGCTCGCTCGCGGCGGGGGATCTCGACAATGACGGCGTGCCCGAGATCGTGATGCCCACGGAGGTCGTGGCGGGCGTGTCGACCGGCGGCATCGCCATCCTCGACAACAAGGGCGACATCATCGTGCAGTCGGCGGTCAACCAATTGCCCTCGGCGGGCTACAACGTCCCCGCCATCACGCTCGCGAACGTGGACGGCAAGGGGTTCGCCGAGATCATCGTCGGCCGGTTCGTCTTCACGCTCGGCAAGGATCCCGTGACGAACAAGCTCGTGCTCGTCGACAGGTTCGCCGGCACGCTGACGATCAACGGCAACAACGGGCAGGGGGCGATCTCCTGCGTGGCCAACCTCGTCGGGGACAACAAGCAGGAGATCGTGGCAGGCAGCACGGTCTACAGGTTCCCCACGCCGCCGGCCGGCGTCGAGAAGCGCGCCGATTGCGCAGCGGGCGACACGAGCGCCTTCTGCCTCGGCCAGCTCGAGGTCGTCTGGGACGCGCTGGCCGTCAACGGGGCCGCAAAGGTGCCGACCACGCAACGCGAGGGCTTCTGCGCCGTGGCCGATATCCTCGGCGCAGACGAGGCCGCAGCGCCGGGACCGGGCAATGCGCCTGACGGCAAGCCCGAGGTCATCCTGGTCTCGCGCGGGTACCTCGCGATTTACAACGGCGAGACCGGCGTGCAGCGGCGCTTCACGAACCTGAACGCAGGCGACAACGGCGGCGCGCCGAACGTCGACGATTTCGACGGCGACGGGTTCCCCGAGATCGGCACGGCGTTCGGCACGCGGTACATGATGATCGATCTGCAATCGACGTCGGCGAGCTGCCCGGCGTGGCCGACGGCCATCAGCGACGCCTCCGCCAACGGAAACCCCGCCCGCGCCCCCGGCGCGGCCTGCACGACCGACGCCGAATGCAGCGCAGGCGCCGTCTGCAACACGGCCAAGGGCGCATGCGTGTGCCTGCACAACGGCTGGATGCGCATCACGGAGGACGATTCGAGCCGGGTCACGGCCTCCAGCGTCTTCGATTTCAACGGCGACGGCGCAGCCGAGGTCATCTACAACGACGAGTGCTGGTTCCGCATCTACGACGGGACGACGTCGGAGGTGCTCTTCAAGGAGCACTCGCCGAGCCGGACGCGCACGGAAAACCCGGTCATCGCCGACGTCGACAACGACGGGAACGCCGAGATCGTGTTCTGCTCGAACAACGATTCGAGCTCCTGCTCGGTGGGCTACAACTACCCGAACGGAATCGCCGTCTGGGGCGACGCGAGCGACACGTGGGTGCCCGCGCGGCGCATCTGGAACCAGCACGCCTACCACGTGACGAACGTGCTGGAGAGCGGCGCAATCCCGCCGCTCGAGCCGGAGAACTGGAAGGTCTACAACGGGCGCGAATACAACACGTACCGCTCGAACCCGCGCTCGTTCGGCGTCGCGCCGGACCTCCAGGTCTCGGGCATTCAAATGTCATCGCCGGACGCCGCCTGCGGGCAGCTCTCGAAGAAGCTCGACATCACGGTCGAGATCCGCAACGACGGCGACGTGCGCGTAGGCCCAGGCGTGGTGGTCGCCTTCTACGGGGAGTGGATGAACGGGACGCCGAACGAGCCACTCTACGCAGACGCCGCGCAGACCCCATTGACGGCCGTCCTCGGGACGAGCCTGGAGCCGGGGCAATCGATCCTGGTGACCGTGAGCTACGACGCGACGAACAATTCGCCGGGGACGCTGCCAGAGAAGGTGCGCGTGGTCGTGGACGACGCAAACCAGGAGCGCGAATGCATCGAGGACAACAACACCCTCGAAGCCATGGTCACGCCCGGCGAAATGCAGCCCGATCTACGCATCGACGTGGGCGCAGCCTCCGACGGCTCCTGCCCATCCCCAACGGTCAACGCGACGGTCTACAACGAGGGTTCCGCGCCAGCGAGCAACATCCTCGTGCGATTCTACGCGGGTGATCCCAACCAGGGCGGCACGCCCATCCATGAGGAGACCATCGCAGGCCCCCTCGACCCAGGCCAAAGCGTGATGCTGACCTCGAAGATGACAAACTTCCCCCCAGGTCTGCTCGTGCTGATCTACGCCGTGGTGGATCCGCAAAACACGGTGCAGGAGTGCAACGACGGCAACAACAAGGACGAGGCCAACGGCAAGGTGGTCTGCGGGATCAACTGATCCTGCGCCGGAGCATTCCTTCCCCCCAGCCCCTCTCCCGCTTGCGGGAGAGGGGTGATTTCATCCCCGATACACTTCGTCCTGCTCGATGCGCGAGAGCACCCAGTCGAACTCGCCGGCGGTGAGGTGCGCGTTGCAATGGCCGCAGGCGCCGCTCATGTTGATCTCTGCGTTGGGGGCGCCGCAGTTGGGGCAGACGGGATCGATGCGTGGGGCGCCGCGCCGCTCGGCGCCTCGGATGAGCGTCCAGTATTCGCTGTAGGCGCGCTCCTTCGTCTCGCTGCCGGCGACGACCTTGCCGTCCCCGTCGACCGTGTAATCGCGGCACGACGCGAAGACGCGTACGGTCACGGCGTCGTAATAGGTGTCGGAGAGGACGCGCGCGAGGTCGATCGAGACGATGCGCGCGTCTTCTGTGATGTTGCGGAGCTTTTGCTCGCGGTAGGTGTCGATCCAGTAGCGTTGCGATTGGAACAGGTTGTCCGAGAGGTACGGGCGGGCGAGCACGAGCTTCTGGCTCGACCAGCCTTCGTGGAAGGCGTGGAAGATGGCTTCGACGCGTGCTTTCCAGGCGGACCAGCGGAGGGCTGGGTCTTTCTCCGTGAGGGCGGACCATTTTGATTTTACGCCGGGCGCGACGACGGTCGGCAGGTCGGTTCCGACCTCCTCGGTTGTGCCTGTGAGCATGGGGCCGCGGGGCTCGCGGGCTTCGATGTCGATCGAGAACACGGTCCAGTCGAGTGTGCCTGCGGAGGCGACCACGCCGCAATAGGCGCATTTCGAGCCGATGGCCTTGTCTTGTGGCGCGCCGCAGTTCGGGCAGCCGAAGAGCCTCGTTTTTTCGGGGGGACGCGAGGCCACGTCGGGATCCCGCAGGAGGCGCCAGGTCTCGGAGACCCAGTAGCTTTGTTCCTCGCCGTCGGCCGACACCTCCGTGTAGTTCACCTCGAAGCCGACCACGAGCTCGATACGGCGGACGGGCTCGCTCTGCGCGACGACCGCTTCGAATCGCATGGCGCCGATCACGACGTCCCGGACCTCGGCTGCGGGGTAGGGTGAATAGGCGGCGATCGCGCTCTCGGCGAGGTAACTGCCGAGCGTGTCGAGCTTGCTTTTGCCCCGCGCGGCCTGGACCTCGGTGTAGAGCGCGTAGAGAAAGTCCTCGAAGAGGACACGCGAGAAATGCGGGTCCTTGCTGCCGAGGGCGCGGAGCGCGGATTCGAGGGTGGAATGGTTCTTCCGTTGTCGCGGCTTCTCCGCTGGCGCCTGCTTTCGCTCGCGCTTGCGCCGCCGGGCTGCCCGCGTGCGCTCTTCCTCCGGGTCCGGCAGGTCCGATTCCCACCCGCGCTCGGCCTCGCGTTGCTTCTGGAGGATGGTGCTCGCGACGAAAAAGACGGCACCCATGGCGAGCACGACGAGCACGAACGGCCCCGAGAACCCCGCGGAGCTGCCGCTGTACGAGGTCGATTCGGAGGAAGAAGACGACGGCGACGAAGACGGCGAGGACGAGCGGCTCCCGGACGAGCCACTCCACGGCGATGAGGACGACGACGACGAGCGGCTCGACGAGGAGGAGGAGGACGACGAGCTGCTCCGGCTGCGGAAGGTTTGGCCTCCGCCGGGGCGCGCGGCGGCGTCGTACACGAACAAGGGCGAGGCGAGGCCGATTCCGGCCGCGAGGGCGAGCGCCGCGAAACGTTTCGTGCGTTTCACGCCTCCACCTCGTCGGCGAGCTCGTTTTCGTCGTCCTCGGCGCGCGGGAGCGATCGCCCGAGCGCGGCGCCGAGGTCCCCGAGCGCCGCGAGGAAGGCCGCGCGCCCGCCTGCATTCTCGACCGATGCCTCGATGCGCCGCCGCGCCACGGAAACGTCGTCGCCGAGCGCCTCGAAATCGAGGCCGATGTCGCCGACGAGCTCGACGCGTTGCTCGAACGTGGAGACGTAGATCAGGAGCCCCGTCCGCCCGCGGGTGCGCGAGATGCCGCGCTCCACGAACGCGGCGCGGGCGGCGCGCCGTACGTTCTCGGCCATGAGCCGCCGCGACGTGAGGGCGCGCCGAAGGGGCGGGACGTTCGCCGAGATGAATCCGCCGAGGGCGAAAGCCAGGAGGATCTCGACAGGCAGGAGGTCGTCGTCGAAGGGCGCGGGGTGAAAGAGAAAGACACAAACCGCCGCGAAGGAGAGCACGAAGCCGACGAGCCAATCGGTATGGCGGTAGTGGCCGGAGACGGCGCGGACGGCGACGACGACCTCGGCGGACGTCTTCGTTTCGAGCTCTCGAATGGCCTGCGAGACCTCGTCCTTGGCCTTGGAATCGAGCAAATCCCGGGCGCTCATCGTCGTCCGCCCGGAAGGTAGAGGGGCCAATGCCCGGGAGCAAGGACGAATGCGAGGGGTTGACGCGGAGGGCGTCCGGCGATAGAGGGCACGCGTGAGCGAGTCGACCCAGCAGCCGCAGAAGAAGCCAGTCATCTTGTCGGGGATCCAGCCGAGCGGGCAGCTCGCGCTCGGCAACTACGTGGGCGCGCTGAAGAACTGGGTCGAGCTGCAGCAGCAGTACGACTGCGTCTTCCTCGTGGTCGATCTGCACGCGCTGACGGTGACGCAGGTGCCCGCGGAGCTCCGGAACCGCTGCTTGTCGTTCGCGGCGCAGTACATTGCCTGCGGGATCGATCCGGAGGCGTCGACGATCGTGCTCCAATCCCACGTGCCGCAACACGCCGAGCTCGCGTGGGTGCTCGGGACCATGACGTACATGGGCGAGCTGTCGCGCATGACGCAATTCAAGGACAAGTCGGCGCGGCACGAGGAGAACATCAATGCGGGTCTCTTCACGTACCCGGTGTTGATGGCCGCGGACATCCTGATCTACCAGGCGAACCTGGTGCCGGTCGGGGCGGACCAGAAGCAGCACCTCGAGCTCGCGCGGGACGTGGCGCAGCGCTTCAACCAGCGATACTCGGAGACGTTCGTGACCCCGGACATCTTCGTGCCGAAGGTGGGCGCGCGGATCATGAGCTTGCAGGATCCGACGAAGAAGATGTCGAAGAGCGACCCGAACCCGGACAACTACATCGCGGTGCTCGATACGCCGGACGTGATCCGCCGGAAGTTCAAGCGTGCGGTGACGGACTCGGAGACGGAGATTCGTTACGACGTCGAGAACAAGCCGGGGGTGTCGAACCTCCTGACCATTCACGCGGCGCTGTCGAACCAGCCGGTGGAGGCGGTGGCGGCGCATTTCGCGGGGAAGGGCTACGGCGATCTGAAGTCGGAGGTCGCGGACGTGGTGGTGGCGACGCTGGAGCCGTTCCAGAAGCGGTATGCGGAGGTCATGGCGGACAAGGCCGGCCTCGAGCAGATCCTCGCGCGTGGGGCCGAGAAGGCGCGGGCGCGGGCGTGGAAGACGCTGTCGAAGGTGTACAAGAAGGTCGGCCTCGTGCCGGCGGCGCCGCCGGCGAAGGGGTAACGCCGGGGAGGGGAGGGGCCATGCGCGGGGACGTCGACGAGCCGATTTCGATCGTCGCCTATGATGCGCGCTGGCCCCTCGACTTCGAGGCGGAGGCGGCGCGGGTGCGGGCGGCGCTCGGGCCGGTGGTGGTGGCGATCGAGCCGTTCGGGAGCTCGGCGGTGCCGGGGCTCGTGTCGAAGCCGGTCGTCGACATCCTGGTCGGCGTGGCCGATTTGCAGGAAGCAACGCCGCACGTCGCGGGGCTCGTGGCGATCGGGTACGAGGACTTTGGCCGGATCTTCGTTGCCGAGCGGATCTACCTGCGCAAGCGGGGGGCGGCGCCGCATTTTAATGTGGCGGTGACGGAGCACGGGGGGCCGTTCTGGGCTGCGAACCTCGCGGTGCGGGAGTATTTGCGGGCGCATCCGGCGGAGGTGGAGGCGTACGCGCGGCACAAGCGGGAGGTCGTGGCGCGCGGTGCGACGATGTTTTCGACGTATTCGCAGGCGAAGGACGCGTTCGTGCGGGGGCTGCGGGAGCGGGCGCTGGCCTGGGCGGCGGGGCGGGGGGCTGCGTAGGCGGGCAAGCGGGGTTCGGACGCGCCGGGTGGGGCGTGCAGCGGGTGCAAAGGGCGATCGGGGTGGTCCGAGGGGTGGCAGCAACGCTTGCAGGCGGGGTTCCGAGCGGTCCGAGGGGTGCTTGCAACGGGTGCAGACGGGGTTCCGAGCGGTCCGAGGGGTGCTTGCAACGGGTGCAGGCGGGGGTTGGGGTGTTCCGATCGGTGGTTGCAACGCGTGCAGACGGGAGTCCGGGCGTGCGAACGGGCGCTTGCAACACGTGCGGACGGGGGTCCGGGCGTGCAAACGGGCGCTTGCAACGCGTGCGGACGGGGGTCCGGGCGTCCTGACTGCTCTTCGCGCCGGGTGACGACACTCTTCGGGTCGTTTTGACCTCCGTTTGCGCGCCGTACACGACGATTCCGGTGTGTGAACACACATCATCTCGACGACCGGAGAAGGGTGGAAGCTGGCGCGCCGCATGCTTGCCAGGACGACCCGGCAGGGTGCTAGGCTCCCGGGCGGAGCGCCATGCGACTGATCGACCTGTCCCTGCAGAACATCGGCCCCTTCGATGATGCCAAGCTCGATTTTCTGACGAGCGAGGAGGGGGAGGTCCCGGTGGCGATCATCACCGGGGAGAATGGGGCAGGGAAGTCGATCATCCTGGATGCGATACGGGGGCTGTTCGGGGGGGCCTACACGCCCCTGGAGCGATCCATCGTCCGACCCAATGAGACGTACGAGCTCTGGATGACGCTTGCCCTGGAAGGGCAGCGGCACGTGATACCGGCCCGCGCTCCCTTGGAGCTCGACGATGGTCGTTTCATGTTCGACCAGACGAATGTACTCGGGCGGTTGCCGCTGGACGTCCAGACGGGTGCACTCGATTGCCCGAACTGGGTGGTCGATTTTTGGCGCTCTACACGGCCGAACGACAGCTACAAGATAAACCACTTCGGCCGATATGATCCACGACAGTTCCTTATGGGATCCCTTCAAGGGATCCAGCGCAACGCTGCCGTTACGGAACTCATTTGTCATTTTGATTATCTACGCAGCAGCAATGAACCCAAAGAAAAAGTTGACGGCGATCTCCTCTACGAGACCGTGCGCGACATCTTCCGCGTGAGCCTCCTCGATGGGGAGCTCAGCCATGTCCGGCGCATGGATTTCACCCCGATGGTCCGCCAGAGCGGCCAGCTCGTCCCCCTCGCGAACCTGAGCAGCGGCAACGCCTACCTCGTCCAGCACCTCATCTCGCTGCTCGGCAAGATGTATGCGGTCCACGTCCTGCGCGAGACGCCCCCCGAAGACCTCTGCAAGACCCCGGGACTGCTCCTCATCGACGAGGCGGAGAACCACCTGCATCCGCGCTGGCAGAAGCGGTTTTTGCGCGACGTGCTCCGCATCTTCCCCAACCTGCAAATCATCGCCACCACGCACTCGCCCTTCATCGTCGCCTCGGTCCCGGGTGCGAAGGTCTTCGTCTGCCGGTACGACCGCGACCGGAAGACATGCGTCGTCGAGGACGAGTCCCGGCACTACGAGAACAAGCCCATCGAAGAGATCCTGCTCTCCGCGGCCTTCGAAGAGACGCAGCCCTTCGGGCCGGACATGACGGATCTCATCGAGGCGCGGAAGCAGGCCGTGGAGCGTGGGGACGAGGAACGAAGGCGGAAGATCGAGGCGGAGCTGAAGCGGCGGAACCCCGACTACTTCTCGTACCTCGACATCGACGAGCGGCTCGCCGCGCTGCGTGAGAAGGCGTCTTGATCGCGATCAAGCGCGCCGCGGAGCCCGAAGTGCTCCAGAAGCACAAGGGGAAGTGGACCCAGGCGTTCGTCGAGGAGCGAGGCCAGAACCCGAGGGCTCGGCCGAGATCCGAGCGGTACGCCCACGCGAACGTCAAGGCCACCCTGGAGGCCATGAGCCACCACAAGTGCTTCTACTGCGAGAGGAGCACGAAAGACGAAAAGCCCGAGGTGGATCACTTCGTCGAGGTCGCCGAGAAGCCGGAGCTCGCGTTCGAGTGGGCCAACCTCTATCTCGCGTGCTGCGATTGCAACAGCGCGAAGAACCGAGCGCGGCACATTCCACCCCAGGATTGCATCGATCCGTGCGGAGAAGGCGTTCGCCCCGAGGAGCACCTGGCGTTCGAAGACGAGCTCATCCGTGCGAAAAACGAGTCGGCGACGGGACTCCGGACAATCCAGAAATATGGCTTGAGCCGTGAAACCCTGGACCTCAAGCGCATCCGGCGGCTCCAGTCGCTGCGCAAGGTCGTCGACACCCTCAAGGACAGGATGATAGAGTCCGGCCGGAAGACGCTGACGAGCGAAGAACTCTCGCTCCTGCGTAGCTTCGCGCAGCCGGACGCGCCCTTTTCCTTGATGTGCGGCTGCTACCTCGATCATCACGGTTTTCGATAATGCCCCGCCCTCTTCTCGCCATCATCGGTGACGGCACCGCGCTCCCTGGATCTCCTGCCTACGAAGCTGCTTTCGAGGCCGGTCGTGCGGCTGTCGAGGTTGGTTTTCGTGTCCTCACCGGCGGCCTCGGCGGCGTGATGGAAGCCGCTTGTCGCGGCGCGCGCGCGTCGCAACGGTACAAGGAAGGGGATACGGTGGGGCTGCTTCCGGGGCATGACCCGCGTGCCGCCAATGTCTACGTCGATATCGCGATTCCGACCGGGCTCGGGCATTTGCGGAATGCGCTGGTCGCCCATGCGGATGCCATCGTCGCCGTCGGCGGGGGCGCGGGCACGCTCTCCGAAATCGCCATGGCCTGGATCCACGATCGAATCGTCGTGGCGCTGGAGATCGCAGGCTGGAGCGGCGAGCTCGCGGGGCTCCGCGTCGACGAGCGCGTGCGATTCCCGGACACACCCGACGATTACGTGATCCCCGCCACCTCCGGCACCGACGCGATCCGTCAAGTCGTCGCTACGCTCGCCTACCGAGCCAGCCGCCAAACCACCGGCTAGACCCGAAAAACGCCCCCCAGCGCCCAGCACCTACAGCAGGCAAAGCGCCACCACGCCATCGCAACCCCACCCAGCGAGCCAGCAACCATACCGCCGGGTAGGCCCGAACGAAACGAAGTGAAGTGAGGGCCGTAGGGTGTCGCCCCCGATGGGGGCGACACCCTCCCCAAAAGTGTGGCAGGATGGCGAGGGTTTTCGCGTATGAAGGCTTTGCTCGTCGCTTCTTCCAAGGCCGATCCACAACCACTTGAACGGTTGCTTCTGGGTCAGTGCAGTGACGTGGCCGTCGTGCCTGCCTTGGAGCTCGCGGCGGCGTCGAGCGCGGGGATGGGGATCGCCGTGCTCCTCTCGTCCGAGGACGAGCAAGACTTCGCTTCGATCCTGGCAGCATGTCGCACGCTCCGGAGTGCCCCGGACGGCGGGCCCGTCGTGCTCGCGATGGTCGCGACACCCGAGCACATCGAGACGCTCTGCGACGAGGGCGTCGATGATTTCATGCTCTGGCCAAGCAACGAGAGCCTCGTCACGTCACGCGTGGGGCTCCTGTTCCGGCGCGTCGCGCAGCGGAAGAAGGACGCAGTGCGGGCCGCCATGCTCGGGGATGCGCTCCGGCACGCCGAGCGCAGCGAGCAGCGGTTTCGCCACCTCGCAGAGAGCTCGACCGAGATCCTCGCGCGCTTCTCGCCCGGCGGCGTGCGGCTCTACATCTCGCCCGCATGTCGCACCGTGCTCGGATACGAGCCCGATGAGCTGCTCGGATCGAGCATCCTCGACATCCTCCATCCCTCGGATGTCTCGAAGCTCCTCGAAGCACTCGGCGCACTCGACGCAGGCGCACAAGTCGCAGGCGCAATCATCCGGCTGCAACGCAAGGACGGCGAGTACGCGTGGCTCGAGACGATCAGCCGGCCCGTGCGAGATCCTCGCACAGACGTGATCGAGGAGCTCGTGACGGTCTCGCGCGACATCACCGCGATGATCCACGCCGAGCAAGAGTCCCTCGAAGCAGAAGCAAGGCTCGCCGTGATCGACGCGGTGCCAGATCCGCTGTCCGTCGAGGACGACACAGGGCGGATCACCATCGCAAACCGCGCATTCTGCGCACTCCTCGGGCGATCCCGCGAGGAGGTGCTGGGGCAATCCGCCGACGCGCTGAAGCCCGCGCCGAAGGGCGGGGGACCCGATCGATGGCCGCAGTCAGCCGACGAGCGCGAGGTGACCGTGAAAGCGCCCGACGGCTCGCTGCGGGTGCTCGCCGAGAAGCGGGTGCTCCTCGCCGTGCGCAAGGAGGAGCGGCTGCTCGTGTCGATCATGCGCGATATCACCGAGCAGCGGAAACGCGAAGCCGACGCACGGCTCGGCACCGCAGCCGCGCTCTCCGCAGGCGTGGCGCACGAGATCAACAACCCGCTCTCGTACCTGATCGGCAACATCAATTTCGTATCGGAAGCACTCGGCGCAACGAAGAGCGACGACGTGGCGAAGGCACTCGACGAGGCAGCAAGCGGAGCCAAACGAATCGCAAGGATCATGCGCGACATGCGGATCCTCGGCGAAGCCTCACGAGAGACGCCGCCGCGGACAAACCTCAAGCGCGTGGTAGATGCCGCCCTCCAGCTCACATGCGGCGTGATCGAAGCCCGCGCGCGGCTCTCATCCGAAGTAGCCGACGTGCCCCTCGTCGCCGGAGAGCCAGGGCGAGTCGCACTCGCACTCGTAGACATCCTGCTACGAACCATCCGCGCACTCCCAGAGGGCGATCCCAAGGCAAACGAGGTGCGCGTCGTCCTCGCCCCCGCCGAAGCAGGCATGGTCTGCGTCGAGGTGTTCGGAAGCGGGCGCAGCACAGGAAGCAGCACAGAAGCAGGGCTGTCGCTGAGCGAAAGCAACGTCTCGATGCACGGCGGGCGAATCGACATCGAAGCCACGCCAGGCCGCGGGACACGGCTTCGGCTGGTGCTGCCGGTCGCGGGGTAGGGTCTTTGCTCGAGGGCGTTGCGCTGGGGCTTTGCCCCAGGCCCCACCGGGGCTATCCGCCCCTGGACCCGGACCAGCGCAAGCGCTGGACTCGGGGTCGATGAACTGCGCTCCGCGCAGTTCATCGAACAGCCGCTGGCAAGACCAGCGACGATCCTGCCAACCAACACGGCAGCGCTGCAGGTTCAACCGGCGGCGTTCGCGTCGCCAGGTTGAGACCCACCTTCATGGTCTTGCCACCGGCCCGTTGGAAGAACTGCGCGGAGCGCAGTTCTTCCAGCCCCGGTCCAGGCCGTGCCTGGTTCGGGTCGAGGGGCGAACAGCCCCCGCGGGGACCGGGGCAGCGCCCCGGCGCAACGGTTTCGGTCAGCCGACGGGCGTGACGTGGACGGCGACGTCGAGGGTTTCGCGGAGGCCGCTGGTGTAGATGGTGCCGGAGGTGGGGGTGGCGTCGACGTAGCTGCGACCGACGGCGAGACGCACGTGATCGGTTTGTGTGACGACGCCGCTTGTGGGGTCGAAGCCCTTCCAGCCGACCTCGGGGAGGTAGACTTGTACCCAGGCGTGGGAGGCTTCGGCCATGCTGTGGTTTGGGTGCTTGGGGCCTGTGTAGAGGTAGCCGCAGACGTAGCGGGCGGGGACGCTGAGGAGACGGGCGAGACAGATGAAGAGGTTTGCGAAGTCCTGACAGACGCCGGTGCGCCGTGTGTAGACCTCGTAGGGCGTCGTGGAGAGACTCGTGGAGCCCTTTTGGTAGAGGTAGTCGCGGTAGATCGTTTGGTTCAGGTCGAAGAGCGTGTCGACGAGATCGTAGTCGTTGCGCTCGACGAAGGTCATGGCGTAGCGGGCGAGCACTTCGAGCTGGCTCTCGGGCAGCTCGGGCGGCAGCAGGTAGGGTTGTAGGACCTGCCTTTGCCAGGGCATCCATACGAGTGGGATGGTGCTCCGTGCGTGGAAGGGGCGGAGACCGAAGGGCTCGGTGTCGAGCAGACTCACTTCGGAACGCGCTTCGATCACGAGCTCGGTGTAGGCCTGCTCGATCACGACCTTGCGTGCGTGGTTGCCGAAGACGTCGTCGTAGTCGCGCTGCTTCCCGTCGACGGAGAGCGTGATGGTCGAGGCGTGGAGCGTCTGCAGACGATCGTGGATGGGCGTCAGACGGAGCAGGTGGGAGCTGCGCTCGACGGGCTTGTCGTAGTGGTAGGCGGTGCGGTGCACGATCGACAGGCGGCGGGGCTCGACGGGGGCGGGGCGCTGGAGATCTCGGCCGGCGGCGCGCTGCACGGTGGCGGCGCCGGGGGGCATGTCGACGATGATGGCGCCTTGCCGCACGACGAGGAGATGACCTGGGGACATCGCCTTCCAGGTCGCGCCGGGGCCTTCGAGCGGGTTGGAGGCGACGAGGATGCCTTTTTGCGCTTCGACGCCGCGACGACTGAAATCGAGGTGGAGGTCGGCGTCTTCGAGCAGGAGCTTCTGGTAGGGCGGGCGGATGGTGCCGAGGTGCAGGTGCCCTTCGCCGTGGGCGTCGGCGTAGGCGAGGAGATCACGACCGTCGGTGAGGACGCAGCTCATGTTGCCGTGGGCGCCCATGCGCTCGAAGAAAGCGCGGATGGCGGCGGGATCGGCGTCGCCGATGCTGCGCCAGCCGTTCTGCGCGAAGACGGTGAGCAGCTCGCAGAAGATGAGCTCGCTGTCGGTGGAGCCGGTCGGCTCGAAGAGACTTTTGGTGGTCGAACGTTCGAGACGGTGACGGAGACTGCCGCTGTGGGAGAACAGCCAGTCGCGGCCGGCGTGGCTGCGCGAGAAGGGCTGGGTGTTCGCGTCGGTGATCGCGCCCCACGTGGCGGTGCGGATGTGGAGGACGAAGAGCGAGGCTTCGAGGTGCTCCCAGGCTTTGACGAGCTCGCTGCGGATCGAGCCGTGGGGCGGCGCGGGCTCCTTGAGGACGGAGGCGCTGGGCTCGCCGCCGGGGTAGTAGCCGAGGCCCCAGCCGTCGGGGGGACGCTTCGAGCCCGGGTGGAGACATCGCAGGTCGAAACAAGGCGCGAGCTCGCCCTCGAACGACATGGCGAGGAGGTTCGGCATCGGGGGGAGTGTACTGCGGAAGTGGGGGAGGGCCGCTAGGACGGGGTGGGGGGGTGCTCGAGGGCGTCGATGTCGCGGAGGACGGAGCGGGCTTCTTCGACCTGCCCTGCGCCGAGCGCTTCGAATGCGTCGATGGCTGCCTGCACGAGGTGGCGGCCTTGGGTGAAGTGCCCTCGGAGAACCTCGAGCTGGCCGAGCACGATACGTGACGCGGCCAGACCAAAGGGATCCCCGATCTCCTCCTTGATCACGATGGATTCGGCGAGGCGCCGCCGAGCTTCGTCGACGCGGCCCTCGTCGGCCTCGATCTCGCCGAGAAGGTGGAGCAGCTCTGCCTGGGCGTAGCGATTCCCGATCCTGTCGAAGATGGCCCTCGATTCGTGGAGCAGCCGCCGTGCTTCCTCGTAGTGGCCTTGGCCCCGCTCGATCCGGGCGAGGAGCCCCAGCGAGACCGCACGACCTGCGATGTCGCCGGCTTCTTCCTTGGCCGCGCTCGCTTCTCCGAGCAGCTTCCGCGCCTCCTCGTACTGGCCCTGGCTACACGCGATGCTCGCGAGCTGATGCAAGGACGCCCGACGGCCAGCTCGATCTCCGATCTTGTCGAAGAGCACGATCGCGGCCGCGAGCAGCCTCTGTGCTTCCTCGAACCGCCCTCGGTGATCCTCGATGCGCGCGAGCTGATGAAACGACACCGCGCGTTCCTTCTGATGTCCGACGCCGTCGTGGATCACGAGGCACTCCGTGATCAGCTTCCGCGCCTCCTCGTACCGCCCTTGCCGAAACGCGATCTCCGACAACGCACGAAGCGCCGCCGCACGCCCCCGACGATCGCCCTGCGCGTCACACACATGCGCGACCGCCTCGTAGACCCCACGTGCCTCGCCGTACTGGCTCCTTGCCTCCAGCAAACGCCCTTCGAGGAACCTTCGATAGGGGCTCTCCTGCTGCGCTTCGGGGTTGTGCATGTCGAACTGCCCAAGGAGATCCGCAGCCTTGTCGACATCCCCCACGTTCGTCGCGAGGAGCGCCTCCACGAGCCGGGCATCCACGCGATCCGGCTCCCCCACGACCATCGGCGCCGCGACCCCCAGCCGCGCATCCATCGCCGCGAGCTTCAACCGCAGCGGCTCGGGCTTCTCCTCCCACATCCACGCCCCGGCAAAATCCACGAAGTCCGGCGCCTTCCGCTCCATCACCTGCGCCGCCACGGGATGCACGATCAGGAGCCACGGCAGCGGAAAGCCCCGCGCGAGCTCGTCCCGCTCCACGTTGAGCTGCGCGACGATACGTTCTTCCGCCTCGGCCTCCTCCAGCCCGTGAAGGATCAGCGACGTCGTGCCCAACGCCGGCGCCGTCGCCTCTCGGAGCACGTCCCACAGCCTCCGCTTGCCAGGGCCGACCTCGCGCAGATCGATCCCCACGACGCCCTGCACGTTCGCCTTGGCCCACGCGATCAGCGCGTCCCGCTTCCACGGCGTCGTGATCTGCACGATCGCCAGATCGAAGCCGTGCCCCACGCCCCACTCGAAAAATCGGCGGAGCACAAGGCCGTCGTCGTCGCCGAGCAGGGCCTCGGGCTCGAAGGTCACCGGCGCCGCTCCCGCATCAGCTCGTCCACGAGCGGGTGCACGTCGTACCAGCCTTCGCCGTTGTACTTGAACGCGAGGCGGTGAAAGAGGACCGCGAGCGACTTGTCGTCGTCGCCGATCTCCTTGGTCTCCGCGATGTGCCCGAGCGCCTCCCACCAGCCGTTCACGTTGATCTGGTCCCGAAGCCGCTGCTTGCGCCGCGCGATGGCCTTCTCCACGTCGGGCTCCGTGATGGTCGTCCCACCCAGCCGGGCAAACCTGGCCGTCCACGAGACGAGATCCAGAAGCTCGCGAATCCCGCCGCCGCTCGCCGCGATCAGCCGATCACGGACCTCCTTGTCCGGCATCACCACGTCGAGGTCGATCCGCTTCGCGAGGACCTGTTCGAGCAGGTCGCGCCCGGGGCCGTCGAACTCGTCGTACCGCTGGTCGCGCGTCCGGAGCCTGACCGTGAACATGTCGTAACAGGCATAACTCGCGTCGAGCTGGGCGGACCGCGGTTGAAGCAAGAGGCTGATGGGCGGCGTGAGGATCAGGTTGCAGCGAAGGCTCTGGATCCGATCGGCGCCGATCACGAGAAGCTCGTCGATGACCGGTGGATCGTAGCGGTCGAGGTTGTCGATCATCAGGAGGAGCGCGCGGCCGTCGAGCGCTTGCTGCGCGGCTTCGAGGAAGTCGTTCACGTTCTGGATCAACGTGCCGGGGAACTTCTTCAGGACCTGCTTCACCTCGGTGCGGTACTCGCTCTCGTGCTTCATGAGCGCCTTGGCCTGCGCGAACATGCTGCCGAGGAACGGGACCTCGAACTTGCCCTCGATGCCCGCCGCGACGTTCGCGTCGTAGCCTTGTGCCCACTTCGTCGAACGAATCGCTTCGGCGAACCACTGCTCGACACGCCGGAGCAAATCCGCAGGCAAGCTCTTGCCGATCCGACGCATCTCCTTCTCGACCGCGAGCGCGATGTTGAGGAGCAGATCCTCGGATTCGATCCGGACCGGATCCATCTCGACCGTCGCCTCGAGGTAGAGCGCGTGGTACGCGTCCCCGACGAGGCCCGCGATGCGCCTGAGCTCCGTGCTCTTGCCCGCGCCGCGGTGGCTCACGAACGCCGCGTGGAGGATCTGCTCGCTCTGCCGCGCCAGCAGATCCTGCACGAGCGTCTCCGCCGCCGCGTCGCCACGCCCCGCCGAGAGATCCTGCCACCGAGGATCCCCACTCGGCAGGGGATCGTCCTGGTCGCAATTGTGGACGACGTCGCTCAGCGTACCTGCAGGCGCGAGCGCGAGCGCTTGGGGCAGTGCGGCGACGAGGGTCGACATGGCTCTCGTCCGCGCAAAGTAGCACGGCCCATGCCGTACCCCGCCCGCACGTCAAGCGGCGGTTCCGCCCCCGCAGCCGAGCAGCTCACGGCCGATCTCTTCGCAAATGCCGCCCGTCTCCGAGACCACGTAGGTCGCGAGGTCGTGGATCGGCAGGATCGTCTCCGGGGTCTGCGACGAGAGCCACGCGTCGAGCGCGGCGAGGCGGGCGAGGGAGCGCTCGCCGGGCAGATCGTTCGCGCCGGCCGGACGGATCGAGAGGAGCCGGGCGTGGGCCTCGGCGACGGCGTGCCGGACGGAGCGGGGGAAGAGGGGTTCGAGGATCAGGAACGCGGCGACGGCGGGGCCCGTGACGCGGCCCTGGTGCCGCTTCATGAAGGGCTCCTTGCCGGAGCACGAGCGCAGGATCGAGAGCCAGACGCCGGTCTCGACGACGACGTCGAGGCGCGTCTCGTCTTTGCGGAGCGCGTGGTGGTGCACGTCGACGATGCGGGCCGAGTGGCCGGCGCGCTCGAGGAGCAGGCCGAGCGAGACGAAGTCGAGCGGGTCGTCGTGGAGCATCGTGCTCTGCAAGAGGCCCCGGCAGAGCTCGATGGCGCGGCGGATGGTCCGGTAGAACCCGTAGCGGTTCGAGGCGTACTCCTCGCGCGCGGCGGGGCTCTGCGACCAGAGGTAGAGCTCGTTCAGCGTCTCCCAGACTTCGAGGCTCACGACCTCGCGGATCGAGCGGGCGTTGTCGCGGGCCGCGGCGATCGAGCGGACGAGGGAGACGTAGTTCTGCGGGTTCCAGGTCATGTAGTTCTGGACGAGCTCGCCGTCGCCCGCCGCGGCCTCGCCGTGCTTGGCGAAGAAGGCTTCACGCTCGCCGGAGACGATGACGACGGGCAACCAGCACTGCCGGGGGCCGAGCTCGGCGTCGAGCGAGAGGTGCAGCGTGACGTGGAGGACACGCGCGGTGCAGTCGACGCGTTCGAGGTAACGACCGAGCCAGAAGCAGTGGTCGGCGACACGGGCGATCATGGCTCGGTCCTTCCCGGATCTTTTCCTTTGAGCACCCACGTATCCTTGGAGCCGCCGCCCTGGCTCGAATTGACGACGTACGAGCCAGGCACGAGCGCGACGCGCGAGAGGCCACCGGGCAAGACCCAGGGGCCCGCAGGCGAGGTGAGGACGTAGGGGCGGAGGTCGACGCGGCGAGGGACGAGCGCGCCCGTGGCGCCGTTCCACGTGGGGCAGGTGCTCAGTTCGAGGCGCTCCTGCGCGACGAAGCGGCGCGGCTCGGCCTCGATGCGGCGGCGGAAGGAGTCACGCTCGGCGGCCGAGGCGGTGGGGCCCATGAGCATGCCGTAGCCGCCGGCCTCGTCGACCGATTTGACCACCAACCGATCGAGGTGGTCCCTGACGTACCGGAGGTCCTCGTCGCGGGCGCAGACGAAGGTGTGGACCTGGGCGAGGATCGGCTCCTCGGCGAGGTAGAAGCGGATCATCTGCGGGACGAAGGCGTAGACGGCCTTGTCGTCGGCGACGCCGTTGCCGAGGGCGTTCGCGAGCGCGACGTGGCCCTTCGCGTAGGCGCGGACGAGGCCACGCACGCCGAGCAAGCTGTCCGGGCGGAAGGCCTCGGGGTCGAGGAAGGCGTCGTCGATGCGGCGGTAGATGACGTGCACACGGCGGGGTCCGCGCGTGGTGCGGAGGAAGACGCGGTCGTCGTCGACGTAGAGGTCTGCAGGCTCGACGAGCTCGAGGCCCATCGTGCGGGCGAGGAAGCTGTGCTCGAAGTACGCGGAGTTGTACGGGCCGGGCGTGAGCACGACGGCGTGCGTGTCGTCGGGCGGGGCAGGGGAGACCGAGCGCAAGACCTCGGAGAGGCGCGCGGGGTAGTGCTCGACCGGATGCACGCGGGCCTCTTCGAAGACCTTCGGCAAGACGCGCTTCGAGACGATGCGGTTTTCGAGGACGTACGAGACGCCGGAGGGCGTGCGGAGGTTGTCCTCGAGGACGCGGAAGACGCCGTCGGGGTCCCGCACGAGGTCGATGCCCGCGACGTGGATGCGCACGCCGCCCGCGGGGCGCAGGCCCCGGAGCATGGGCAGGTGGTGCTTGGCGCCGAGGACGAGGTCGCGGAGGAGCGGATCTTCCGCGAGGATGCGCTGCTCGCCGTAGACGTCGTCGAGGAACATGCCGAGCGCGCGGACGCGCTGCTCGATGCCCCGCTCGACATGGGAAAAATCCTCGGCCGAGACGAGGCGCGGGACGAGGCAGAAGGGGAAGATCTTCTCGGTGCCGCGAGAATCCGCGTAGACGGAGAAGGTCACGCCCTGGTTGAGGAGGGCGCGCTCGGCGAGAGCCTGCCAGCGCGTGATCGCGTCGGGCGAGGCGGAGGCGAGGGGAGCGAGCGCGCGTCGGAAGGGGAGGCGCAGGTGCCCGCCCGGTTCGACGAGCTCGTCGTACGTGCCGGGCGCGCTCGGATACCCGGAGAAGAGGCTCGACGGAAGCGGTTCTTCAGCCACTTCCTCCAGTGTATCCAGGAAGAACGCAGCGCGTAAAGAACGCGTCAGAGAATCGTGCAGGCCTCGTCGAAGGTGAACCGAGGGTTCCGCGGGAAGAGTTTTGTGCTGTCGCCGTAGCCGAGGTTCACGAGGAAGTTCGAGGCGTAACGGCCGTCGGGGAAAAACGCGCGGTCGAGTTTGTCGTTGTCGAAGCCGGACATGGGGCCCACGTCGAGGCCGAGCGCGCGCGCGGCCAGCATGAAGTAGGCGCCCTGGAGCGTGCCGTTGCGGAACGCGGTCTTCTCGGCGTGGGCCTCGTTGCCCACGAACCAGGAGCGCGCGTCCGCGTGCGGGAAGAGCTTGGGCAGCTCGTCGTAGAAGCGGCGATCGGTGGCGATGATCGCCGTGACGGGCGCCGTGCGGGTCTTCTCCTGGTTGCCCGCCGAGACCACGCCGAGGAGCCGCGCCTTCGCCTCCGCGCTCTTCACGAAGACGACGCGCATCGGCGAGCAGTTCGCGCTCGTCGGGGCCATCTTCGCGAGGTCGTAGATCTCGCGCAGCACGTCGTCCTCGACCGGGCGCTCGATCCACCCGTTGTGGGTGCGCGCGTTGCGGAAGAGTTGATCGAGCGCTTCGTCGTCGAGCCGATTCGCCATGGGAGCCGTCACCTCGGGAGAGAACGATTCATTGCGTCAGAAAAAAGACGACGGCGCCCACCGTGATCCCCACGAGGACGGCGATCGGGACGAGGAGCCAGAAGCTCGTGGCGCCCTTCTTCTTGCGCGACGCCGTGCGAGGTTTGTCGGTGGCGAGCGCCGCCGCGGACTTGCGCGCCTTGTCGTCGGCCACGACCTTCACGACGGACGGCGGCTTCGGTGACGAGGGCTTTTTCGCGGCCGGCGGGGGTTCGCGGCCCGTGGCGAGCGTGTCCGTGACCGACGGCGCCGCGGGGATCGTGGGCGAGGAGCCGAGGACGGGCTCGGCGTCGGCCGGGACGCGGATGATGACGCCGTCCTTCAAGAGCTTGCCGCCCTCGGGATCGGTGTCGTGATCCGCGTCGGCCGGGGCGACGGGCCGGAGCCCCTTGCGCTTGATCGTGAGCTCCTCGGAGGGGAGCGTCGATTGCTCGGGGATCGTGGCGTGCGCGACGCGGACCGACTCGACCGGGACCTCGGCGATGTTGCGGCGCGAGGGCGGCGGAGGCGCGTTGTCGCGCGAGGTGCCGCCGAGCCGATGCGGCGTGGTGCGCAGCTCCGGCAGGATTTTCTCCAGCGCGGCCTTGAGCTCGACGGCGCTCTGCTGCCGCTGCGCGGGCCACTTTTCGAGCGCGGTCAGGATGACCGCTTCGAGGCCCTTGTGCATGAAGGGCGTGGCGTGGCTCGGCCGGGGCGGCGGCTGGCGGATGTGCTTGAGGGCGATGTCGATGATGGACTCGCCGCTGAAGGGGATCTGGCCGGTGACGAGCTGGTAGAGGAGCACGCCGCACGCGTAGATGTCGCTGCGCGGGTCGACGGCCTCGCCGCGGCACTGCTCGGGCGACATGTACTCGGGCGTGCCGACGATGACGCCGACGGTGGTGATCGCGGAGCTCGGCGCTGCGCTGATGGGCCCAGCCTCCCCGGCTTCGCCCTCCTTCGGCTCCTTGTCGAGGATCTTCGCGATGCCGAAGTCGAGGACCTTGATGCGCTCGCGGCCCGCGGCGTCGGGCTGGCCGAGGATCATGATGTTCTCGGGCTTGAGGTCGCGGTGCACGACGCCTTGCGCGTGCGCCGCCGTGAGCACGTCGCAGACCTCCATCAAGATCCGCGCGGCCCTCGCCTCGGCCAGGCGCCGCTCGACCGAGAGGATCTCGAAGAGATCCCGGCCCTGGAGCAGCTCCATCGCGATGTACGCGACGGTCCCATCGACGCCGTAGTCGATGATCTGGACGGTGTTCCTGTGGTTGAGGCGCGAGGCGGCCTTGGCCTCGCGGCGGAAGCGCTTGGCGAAGGTGGTGTCACGCGCGAGCTCCGGGTGCATGACCTTGACCGCGACTTCGCGCGGGTCGGCATCCTGCACGCCGCGGTACACGGTCGCCATCGCTCCCTCCCCGAGGAACGCGGTGATCCGGAACCGACCTGCCAGGGTGCTTCCAATGAGGGCCGCGGCGGTGCTCATACGAACGGGAACATCCGGCAGCCTAACGCGATAAGATGCCCAGCATGGTGAAAATGTGCCGCTTGGCTTCGTCTCGCCCGTTCGTTTGGCCGATCCTCCCCGTCCTCGCCGCGCTCGGCCTCGCCCCCGGGACCCTGGGTTGCACGACAGTCGAGTACGCGGACAGCGTGAGCCAGGCGAATCCGCTGGACGCCGTCGAGAGTGATCTCGTCGGCCGGCTGAACGACATGCGCACGCAAGCCGGCGTGCCCGTGCTGAAGGTCTGCGCGACGCTGAACCAGTCCGCGTCCTCGCACAGCGACGACATGCGGGACAAGGGTTACCTGAAAGACATCGGGCCAGACGGATCCACGGCGGTGACGCGCGCGTGCGACGCAGGGTTTTCCGCGGCGTGCGACGGGAGCGTGGGGATGGCCGAGCTCTTGGCGAAGGGGTTCGCCGGGGCCGCGCAGACGCTGGAGCAGTGGGCCGCGGACGAAGGGACGAAGCCGGTCCTCGTGAACGGGGATTTTCTGACGGTCGGCGTGGGTCGATCGATGGGCGGGGAGTCGGCGATCTGGACGCTCGATCTCGCAGCCGCAGTCGATCCGAGCTGCGACGCCGCGGCGCCGTAAACGACGCCGCTCAGCTCTTCAGATCGAGCGCGGCTTCGAGGATGGGCCTTGCGCCCTGGATCGCCGCGCGGTGCGAGTAGAACGCGAGGCCGCGGCGTCCGCCGAGCTCCTCGCCGCCGCCTGCGCGGCCAGGGCCGCCGTGCACGCTCTGCGGGAGGACCGTGCCCGGGCCAGGCGTCTGGTCGGCGATCTTCTCGCTGCCGAAGTAGAGGCGGCCGTGATACGGCGACAAACCGAAGATCATGTCGGTGACGAACGCGCGATCGTCGCTGTACACCGAGCCGACGAGCATGCCGCCGCCGCGGCGGACGAGGTCCGTCGCGCGGGCCGAGGAGCCGTCGTAGGGGACGATCGTGGCGCAGGGGCCAAAGACCTCGTGCTGGTGGACGTCACGCGCCGCATCGGGATCCTTGCAGTGGAGCAGCGTGGGCGGGACGAAGTAGCCCTTGCCGTCCTGCGCGCCGACACGCTCGAACGCGCCGTCGCCAAGGACGATCGAGGCCTCGGCCGAGAGCTTCTGGATGCCGGCGCGGATGTCGCGGAGCTGCGCGGCGGTCGCGAGCGGGCCGACGGTGACACCTTCGAGCGCGGGGTCGCCGACCTTGATGTCGCGCAGCAAGCTGACGAGCTCGTCCTTGATCTCGCCCTCGATCGCGGAAGGGACGAGGATGCGGCGGATGGCGGTGCACTTCTGCCCGGCCTTCTGCGTGATGTCGCGGCTGACCTCGCGCAGGAACATGCGGTACGTGTCGGAGCCCGAGGCGACGTCAGGCCCGAGGACAGCCGTGTTGAGGCTGTCGGCCTCGATGTTGAGGCGCACCGAGCCATGCACGACGGCCGGCGTGACGCGGAGGCGCGCGCCGGTGTCCGCCGAGCCGGTGAAGGCGAGAACGTCCTGGCCGCCGAGGTGATCGAGCATGTCGCCGGGCGCGCCCGCGATGAAGGAGAAGGCGCCCGCAGGGAGGATGTTCGCCTCGATGAACAGGCGCGCGATCCGGTACGCGAGCAAGGCGGTGCTCGTCGCAGGCTTGGAGACGACGGGCATGCCGGCGAGCAGGGCACAAGCGGCCTTCTCGGCGAGGCCCCAAGCAGGGAAGTTGAAGGCGTTGATGTGCACCGCGACGCCCGCGCGGGGGACGAGGACGTGGTAGCCGAAGAAACGAGGGCTCCTGCCGAGCTTTTCGCCTTCGCCGTCGACGAGGAAACGAGCATCGCCGAGCTGCTTGCCGAGCTCGGCGTAATACGCGAGCGTGCCGGAGGCGCCGTCGATGTCGAACTTCGCGTCGCTGCGGGTGTTGCCACCGTTCTGGATGGCGACCTCGATCAGGGCGTCGCGGTTCGCGTGGATGGCGCGCGACAAGGCGAGGAGCAGCTCGCCGCGCTGCGCGAACGAGAGGGCGCGCAGCGCAGGGCCGCCGACGTCGCGGGCATGGGCGAGCGTGCGCGAGAAGTCGATGCCCTCCGTGCTGGCCTCGGCGATCGGCTGCTCGGTCGTCGGATTGACGAGCACGGCGGCCTTGCCGGAGCCGTGAACCCACGCGCCTGACACATAGCTGGCAAGTCGTTCCATCGGTCCGCGCTCTATACCGCGGACATGGGCGCCACGGAACCCGAGAGCGCAGCCATCGAGCCAGCAGCCCTACGCTGGGGTAGCGCGCCGCCCGAGCGGCGCGCGTAGGGGGCCGGCCCGAGCCCGCCCCCTCTTGATCAGTCCTGGAAATCGGGGTCGTCGCAGGCGGCCTGGCGGAGGGCGCGCTTCGTGACGGTCTTGTTCGAGGATTGGCCCTTCTTCGTCTTGATCTCGACGCTGTCGGGTGTGTCCTGGAACCAGAACTCGATCGTGGTGGGCAGCTCCCAGATGTTCTTCGTCGGGTCGAGGGTCTTGAAGCGGTCGCTGTTGCCGAACCCGACGTTGATGGTCTTGTACTCGTCCGTCTGGACGATGAAGCAGGTCTTCGAGTCGGCCGCGCGGCCAGGGGCGTAGACGTAGCCGTTCGTGCCCGACTTGAACTCGAAGGTGAAGCTCTCGAGCACCTTGCCGCTCGCGTCCTTCGCTTCGAGCTTGTGCGCGCCGCTCGCCACGTTCTTCGTGACGACGACCGCCGCGTTCTCCTTGGCCGCGTTCTTCAGGTCCTTGGCGAGCGCCTCGCCGTCGAGCGTGACGGTCACTCCATCCTTGCCCGTGACGTTGACGATACGGACCGACGGGTGCGTGTAGCCGTACCAGGCGAACCCGACGCCGCCGACGAGCCCAAGGACGACCACGACGCCAATGCCCACGATCTTCAGGATGTTGAAGCTGCCGCCCACCGTCCGCTGCTGCGGCATGGGTGCGCCCATCGGGATGCCCATCGGGGGAGCGCCCATCGGTGCACCCATCGGCATTCCGGGCTGCGGGCCGTACCCCATCCCCGGTTGTCCCCCGTACCCCTGCTGCGGATCTCCGCCCATCGGCGCTCCGGGCTGCGGGCCATACCCCATCCCCGGTTGCCCCCCGTACCCCTGCTGCGGATCGCCGCCCATCGGAGGACTCCCCATCCCCGGCTGCAGGCCGTATCCGCCCTGCTGCGGCGGGCCATACCCTGCCTGCGGCTGCTGCGGCGCGCCGTAGTCTCCTTGCGGCGGCTGGCCGTACCCCGCCTGCGGCTGCTGCGGCGGGCCATACCCTGCCTGCGGCTGCTGCGGCGCGCCGTAGCCACCTTGCTGCGGCGGTCCGTACCCCGCCTGCGGCTGCTGCGGAGGGCCGTAGGCGCCTCCCGGCTGGGGATACGAGCCCTGCGGCGGATAGCCGGGCGGACCTCCCGGGGGATACCCCCCACCCGGAGGCGGCATGTTGGCCATGGCGGATTCTCCTTCAATACGAGCCGTCGTCGCGCCGCGTTACACGCAGCGCGCACCCCCACTGCGAGCGTGCGCGGCGATGATAGGAGGGATCCGAAGCGGCTGTCTCGGGCGAAAAAGGAAAACCGCGACGCCCCGTTCAGCCGTCACAAACGGCCGCCGCGAGCAGAGCGGCGATCTTCGCGCGGATGAGTTCGAACTCGCGCTGCGCCAGATCAAGCTCCGCCTGGCGGAGGCGCTGTGCCGCGTCGATGAGCTCGAAGCTCGTCGCCGTGCCCGCCTCGAACGCGACCTGCGAGAGGCGCGCCGTCTCCTTCGCGAGATCGCGCGTCCGTTCCGCGAGCGCGCGCGTCTGGTCGGCGACCTCCACACCGCGGTAGGTCTGCTGCGCGTCGAGGCGCGCCTGGCGCTCGGCGGCCTCGAGCCGCGCCTTCTGCAGCTCGACGGAGGCACGCGCGGCGCTGACCTCGCCAGAGCGGCTCGCGTCGAAGATGGGGATCGTCAAGAGAGCGCGCGCAGTCCAGATGTAGTTGCCGCCGATGAACTGGGGCTGGCTCGTGACGTTGATGGTCGTGGAGGCGTCCAGCGTCGGCAGATATCCGCGCCTCGCTTCACCAACCTGACGCTCGGCCACTTCGACTTGCTTCTTCGCGGCCACCACGTCCGGACGCTCCTCGGGTTTGCCCGCGTGGCACGTCCCCCGCACGCTCTGCTCGATGTCGTTGAGCGAGATGTTCGGGGGGACGCCGTAAGGGACGTTGTCGCCGAGCGCGAGGCCGAGCGACTCGCGCGTGCGCCGGATCTGCTCATTGCTCTGGAGCAGTTGGTTACGCACGAGCGTGAGGTCCTGCTCGGCGCGCACGACATCGAGCTGCGTGCCCGTCCCGAGCCGCGCACGGCGACGCGTGAGCTCGAGCCGCTCGAGCGCCGTCTTCAGCGCAGCGCGGTTGATCTCGCTCTGGTTCTCCGCCGCCACGACCTGCACGATGACGCTCGCGAGGTTCGCGAGCAGCGTGCGGCGACGATCCGCCTCGGTCTGCTTCGCGGCCTCGATGTTGACCTTGGCGGTGCCGGCGGCGTACCAGAGGCGCGGCTGGATCAGCGGCACCGTCGCCGTGGCGCCAATGCTCGCCGACAACGCCGCGGCAAAGGGCGTGTTGAGGTCACCCTGGGGCCGCGGAAGAATGATCGTCTGCACCTGACCCTGCCCGTCGACGCGGGGCAGATAACGCCCCCGTGCTTGCTCCGCGAGCGCCTCGGCGCGCGCGACCTCAGCCTCGGCGATGCGAAGATCCGGCGCACGCGTCTCGATGAGGGTCATCGCCTCGCGCCAGTTGCCAAGCGTCCTGGGGGCAGGCGGGACCGGCGCGAGGGCCGGATCCGCAACCTCGATCGTCGGCGGTGTCGCAGGAGGTGGTGCGGGCTGCGCGGGCGCTTCGGTCGAGGTCCCTCCCTGAGGGCGAGGCTCGGGCTGCTGCGCGGCGAGCGGCGCCGAGAGGAGCAAGGCGAAGGTGAGGAGCGACGTGGTGAGCGAGGCGCGTACCCGACGAGGACGGACCATGACCGCATCGATGTAGCACCGCGCAGGCGACGACAAGCCGGAAGCTTGCTCGACGTCGCAGTTAGTCGCGCGCGGAAGGTCGCTGGCGGGCCCGCTGTTTCTTCGGTTTGCCGCGCCGCTCACGCCCCGAGGCTTCCACGGTCTCCGGCGCGCCGGCGTCGAGCCAGCGCCAGAGCGCCATCTGATCGGCCGTGGCCCCACGCCGGATGGCGCGCTTGAGCACACGCTTGGCGAGAACGAGCTTGCCGGAGCGCGCGAGGGCGTGCGCGTAACTCGCCGCGATGTCCGCCTCCTCGGGCTGCGCCTCGCTGGCCTTCGCGAGCAAGGGGAGCGCGTCGTGCGGGCGGCCCAGGGCCACGTCGTACAGGTGGCCGAGGTTGTGCGCGTACCAGGGGTTGTCCGGCGAGAGCGCGAGGGCCCGCTCGTAGGCGCGCGCCGCATACCGGAAGTTTCGCAGGAGCGACTGCGCGAGGCCCATGACGGCCCACGCGCCGTCATCCCGGCCGTCGTGCGCGAGGACCTTGCGGGCGAAGAGCGCCGCGCGCCAAGGGTCGTGCTCGACGCCGAGCTCGGCGAGCTGCCGATGCGCCGCGACCCAAGGCTCGCTGCCCGGCTCGGCGATGCGGGTGATGCGCGCGAGCAGAGGGAGGATGTCTTCGACGCCGAGGCCCACGGCGATCGCGCCGTCGACCTCTTGCCGGAGCCGCCCGACCTCCTCCTCCCATCCGCGCCGCGCCATATCCAAGGGGATACGACCTTCGTGCGCGCTCCGCCAGCAGGGGTTTTGGAGAGCAAGACGCCGGAGGTGATCCGGCGTCCCGAGTGTCGACCAAGGGCGGAGATCGCCGCGATTTCAGCTCAGGGCTCGACAGCGCCCGCGGCGTCCGCGTCGATTTCGCCGCCCGCGCCGCTGCGCTCCCGCGCCGGCTCGGCCATCACGGTGCGACCGGCAAGCGTCGCTCCCGACAAGCCAGCCACCGCGCGCGTGACCTCGCTGCGCCGGACGCTGACGAACGCGTTGCGCTCGCGGACGCGGATCCGCTTGACATCGGCCTTATCGAGGCCGATCTGGTCGAGCAAGAGCGCCTGGAGGTCAGCCGCGCGGACGCCGTCGCGGCGGCCCACGCTGACGAAAACCTCGGCGTAGTCCCCGGACGAACCCTCCTGCGAGCGACCCGGATCCGTATCATCCGGACCGACCTCGCGCGGGACCTCGCGCGCGACGTCCCGCGGGCCCGCGAGCGCGGCGTCGCCGAGGATCGGCTCGTCGTCGCCCTCTTCCTCCGGCGGCTGCCAGCTCGTGAAGTCGGCGTGACGCACCGGCGCAGCCGCGCGCGCCTTCGGAGGCGGCAAGGGATCGGCCGCGCTGACAGGCGTCGGCGCGACCTCGTCGCCGCCGCGCGCGCGGATCGGCCGCGGCATCTCGGGCCGCCCCTCACGACGTCCCCGCGAACGACGACCCGACTCCCGCGGCTCGCGCTCCTCGCCGGCGGCGCGCTCTTCGCGCTCCTCCCGACGCGGACGTTCTTCGCGCTCTTCGCGGCGCGGTCGCTCCTCACTGGCCGCGCGCGGCTCGCGCTCCTCGCGGCGCTTCTCCTCGCGTGGCTCGCGCTCCTCGCGGCGCGGCCTCTCTTCACGCGGCTCGCGCGCGGGTTTCGTCTCGGCCTTCCCCGGGGCAGGGGCCGCCTCGACGCGCTTCGGCGCAGGACCAGCGCGCCGCGCAGCCGCCGCTTCGTCCTTGGCCGTGGGCCGCGCGCCCAGGTGATCCCGCAAGAGCCCCGCGAGGATCCGCTCGGAAGCGTCGTGCGAGAGGATGCGCCGCGCGAGGGAGAGATCGTCCGGGTGCGTACCCTTCGGGGCGAACGCCTCGGCGAGCATGTTGACGAGGTCGGCCTCGGCGCGCGTCTTGAGCTCGCCCTCGGTCGGGATCTGCCGCTCGATCGGGCGGATCTTGTACGTGAGCCGCATCAGGTAGAGGCCGCCGATGTCCTGCGGCGCGATGAGCGAGATCGCAGTGCCCGTGCGGCCCGCGCGCCCGGTGCGACCCGTGCGGTGGACGTACGCCTCGGCGTCCTGCGGGAAGTCGTAGTTGATGACGTGCGTGAGCAGCGAGATGTCGATCCCTCGCGCGGCCACATCCGTCGCGACGAGGAACCGGAGCCGGCCCTCGCGCGTCGCGCTCATCACCTTCTCGCGATCGGACTGCGGCAGATCGCCGTTGAGCCAGTCCGCGTCGAAGCCCTGGCGCTGCAGCGCGCTCGCTACGCGCTCGGTCTCGTCGCGCGTGTTGCAGAAGACGACCGCGCTCTCCGGGTTCTCGACCTCGATCACGCGGATGAGCGCGCCGAGCTTGTCGCCCGCGACCATGTACACGAAGTGATCGATGGAGAGCGCACCGACGTGGTCGCCCGAGAGCGTGACGAACTCGGGGTTCTTGAGCTTGCTCTTCGCCATCCGCTCGATGTCGGGCGGCAAGGTGGCCGAGAAGAGGAGCGTCTGGCGGTTCTCGGGCAAACGCTCGAGGATCGCACTGAGCTCACGCTCGAAGCCCATCGAGAGCATCTCGTCGCACTCGTCCAGCACGAGCAGGCGGAGGTTCTTCGGATCGAGCGTGCCGCGGCGCAGGTGATCGAGCACGCGGCCGGGCGTGCCCACGATGACCTGCGCGCCCGCGGCGATCGCGTCGATCTGACGCGGCATCGGCGCGCCGCCGTACACGGGTACGACGCGCACGCCCTTGCGCTTGCCGAGCCGCTCGATCTCGGCCGTCACCTGCAGCGCGAGCTCACGCGTGGGGCAGAGCGCCAAGACTTGCACGTGCGCGGCCGAGCGCTTGACGAGGTGATCGACGATCGGTAGCCCGAAGGCCGCCGTCTTGCCGGTGCCGGTGCGCGCTTGCACGACGGCGTCACGCCCGCGCGTCGCGGGCTCCCACACGGCGACCTGCACCGGCGTGGGGTTCACGTAGCCGATCTCGGCCAGCGTCTCGCGCAGCTCGGCCGAGAGGGGCAAGACGTCGAAGGTCGGCGCGGTCGCGGCCGCCTGGCCGGCCGCTGTGGGATCACTCGTGCGAGCCTCGGAGGCGTTCGCGCCCTGGGAGGTGGGATTCTGGTCTGTCATTCGTCGCCGCTCTGGATATCAGGGGCCTTTGGGGGGTGCGCCGGCTTGGGCGAGATCGGTGTTCACGATCTCCTGCACCTGGCGCCGCAGCGGGGCCAGGTCCGAAGCCTCCCGCCGCGCTGCATGTTCCTCCGCATAGCGGAGCCGCTCGATGGCGTCGAGAGCGCCCTCGTCCTTCGCCGACCCCTTGCAGGTGGTCGCGACGCCATCGAAGTACTGCCACTCGGGCTCGAGCGCCGCCCGGAAACGCGCGATCGCCCCGTCTTCGCCGTCCGTTCCGGGGGCCGCCGCCCGCGCCCGATCGACGGCCCCGACGAGGGCCCGGAGCCCCTCGTGGCAACCGCCGTACGGGGAAGGGGGGTGATCCGTGAAGAACACCTGGACGGAGATCTGGATGGTGCCCGCGAGGCAGGTGGCGCCGATGATGCCGTAATAAATCGCCCCGGCGACCGAGCGGCCGCGCCTTCGGGCGGATACGGGCCTCACAGGCCTCTCGGGGGCGGCACACATGGCGAACGGTCCCCGCCCGTCAGTTGAGCTCGCTCTCGGGGCGTTCGGCCTGCTCGGCCTCGAGGAACGTCGCGGTGATCTCGCGTTCGAGCGCCAAGCTGATCTCCCGCTCGATGCCCTCGACGCTGCCCGCGAGCCGGGCGACGTTGATGGCATACACGAAGATCCGCGCACAAGGCGCATCCGCGCGTCCGCCGCGGGAGAGCTCGTCGGAGATGAGCCCATCCAGCAAGACGAGCGCCCGCGGATCGACGCCCTCGGCGACGAGCTCCATGCCGGGGACGTCGGAGACGTACACATCAGCGGCGTCCACGTACCGGCGCAGGACGGGATTCAGCCCGGCGATCGCCTTCTGCGCGAGCCCGGTGAAAGCCTCGCGGCCGGGCGCCCACGGAGGCAGCCCCATCTCGATGTCGAGCTCGCGCGCATGCAAAAACGCCTGCGTCGCGCCACGCATGTCACCACGCTCGTCGCGTACGAGCCCGAGGTAATAGTACGCCTCGACGTGCCGCGGATCCTTCATCGCCGCCTCTTCCACGAGCCGCGCGGCCCGCTCCGTCTGCCCGATCTCGTAAAGCGCGCGCCCGACGAGGAACGTGTGATTCGGGTTGTCGTAAGGTCCGCTCGGGATCCGCTCGACGACACGCGCAGCCTCGTCCGTATCCCCCTTCGCGAGCAGGGCATCGAACTTGAGGAGGAGCGCGTCGATGATCTCCTCGTCGACCTCGGCGAGATCGAGCGCCTGGTCGCACATCTCGATCGCCTGGTCGTACTCCCCGAGCGGGTGAATGTAGACCTCGGCGGCGTTGAGCATCGCCTCCAGGTACGTGTCGTCGAGGGCGATGGCCTGCCGGTAATTCTCGATCGCCTCCTCGCCGTCCCCTTCGAGGGCCGCGACGTACCCGAGGAGGTTGTGCGCCTCGGGGGAGTTGGGATCGAGCTCCAGCGCTCGGCGCGCCGAAGCCTCGGCGCCGCGGGTATCCCCACGCTGTATGAGATCCCACCCGCGATCGAGGTGGGCCGAGAACTGGTCCATGACGGCCTCAACAACTGTTCGACACTCCGCCCCAAGTCAAGTTGTTAAGGAGGGTGTGGGCTCGATGGCCCACACCCTACGGCCCTCAACTCCGCTTCGCTTCGTTCTTCGGGCCTACCCGGCGTCAGGGCTGCTGGCTCGACAGAATACGTCCAGGTGGGTCAGGGAGGCCTGGATTTCTGGTTTTTCGGAGGGTTACTCGTGGACGACCACGAGCGTGCCGCGGTTTTCGGGCGTCGACCAGACCGCGTGCCAGCCGCGGGGGAGGCGAGGCTCGCTCCAGAAGAAGATCTTCTTCGCGTCGAGCGGAGAGAGGTTCACGCACCCGTGGCTCATCTCGCGGCCGAAGTTCGAGTGCCAGAAAGCACCGTGCAGCGCGTACGAGCCCTCGAAGTACGCGACGTACGGGACGTCCTCGATGCTGTACGGCAGGTCGCCCGCGACCGTACCGTCGCCGTCCATGGTCACCGCGATGTGCTTCTCGCGGATGCGGAACGTGCCCTTGATCGTCGAGTGATCCTTCGCCTTGTTCGTCGACTTGCGCCCCGGCGACACGAGCGCCGCGTACACGGGCTTGTCCCCCTCGAACGCGACGAGCGTCTTGCGCGTGATGTTCACGTCGAGCCACTTCTCGCCCGGCGCGAGATCCGCCGGCGGCGAGCCAGGCTCGGTGTACGTGGCGTCGACGCCCTTCATCCACCAGCCCTCGGTGGTCTGCCGGTACACGACCGACTTCACCGTCGCCGTGACCCCCGTGAGCCCGACCGCGGTGAACCGAGGCGCCGGGCCCTTCACCTTCACGTTCTTCTGCTCGTCGTCGATCTCGAACTTCGACGACTTCGTCGCGAGGATGAAGCCGACCTGCTTGGCGCCCTCGGGGACGTCGATGCCCTGCGA
The DNA here is from genome assembly GCF_028369105.1 of Polyangium mundeleinium. NCBI lineage: Bacteria > Pseudomonadati > Myxococcota > Polyangiales > Polyangiaceae > Polyangium > Polyangium mundeleinium. Next base: position 7,075,572 of record NZ_JAQNDO010000001.1, read on the forward strand.
GGCCGGGGGCTTCACGATGTACATGCGGTCGCTCGGCGCGACGAGGCCCGCCGTGGTCTTGTACCAAGTCCGGCTGTTCCACGAGAACGTCTTGTCCACCGCGACGAAGAAGCCCTTCACCATGCGCTTGGCAACGGTGCCGTCCGCCTCGGACTCGAGCTCCTTCAGCGTGACGTTGACGGGCTTGCCCGGCTCGAGCTGCTGCCACCAGGGCTTCTGCGGCTCCTCGATCGCAGGCCCCGCGTCGAGCATCGCTGCGACCTCGGCCGAAGGCATCGGCGCAGGCGCGCTCGGAGCGCCTTCCTGGCCCGCCGGAGCCGCCGTGGTGTCGGCCGCCGCCGAGGTGCTCGCCGAGGGCGTCGTCGCGGCCGACGCCGTTTGATCCTTCGCCGCCTCGTCCTTGGCTGCGCTCTCGGCCTCCTCTTCGGCCTTCTTCTTGCGGCGCGCCTTCTTCGCCATCTCGAGGTACGGCTCGTACTTGATCATGTCCTCCTTCGAGGGGACCGATCGGTAGAGCGGCGTGCCGTGCGCTGTGTTGTAGGCGTAGCGGTACGGCAGCACCTCTTCGAGGTTCGGCGACGTGATCCCCATGCGAACCTGGGGGTTCGAGAGATCCGTCGTGGAGTACTTGCCGCAGACGTAGCCGCCATCGAGCAAGCGGTACCAACCCTGCTGGCACGAAGCATTTTTCGTGGGGTTCGGATCCACCGGGACCTTGCCGCCGAGCCGGATGTAGCCGAGCCGCTTCTTGCTCGACTCCATCGTCGGATAGACCGGCGTCTGCACCGCCAGCGCCCCGAGCAGCGGTCCGGTGTACGGCTTCTCGGCCTCCGCGACCGCAGGGCTCGCGTCCTCGGCAGCGTCGGCGCCCGCGTCGCGCGTGTCGATCGGCGTCGCCGTCGCGACCCGCGCAGAGCCCTTCGGCGCCGGGGGCGTCGTGGGGGGAGGGGCGGGGAGCTGGCTCGTGCGCGTAGGCTTGTCGACCGACGCGCCGGGCGGAGCATCCCCATGGCAACCGCTGGCCCACGCGACCGCGCCCGCGAGGCCTGCCGCCACCGCGAAGCCAAGAGCACTCGCCACGAGGGTAGAGGGCGCCTTCGCCTCGGGAGGAGGCGGGGGCGCAGGCTCGCGACCCGCCGGCACGCGGGAGTTCATCGCCACGCGGGGCCGATCTTGTTCACGCCGAGGCCGATCCACTGGAGAGCTTCCCATCGCCGAAAAAAGTGCCTCGTCTTCCCGACCAGACGGGCTCGGGGGTCTTCGTACCCGTTCCTGCATCGTCGATCCAGTTCTCTGCAAAAGGGAGGTGAAAGCCGCTTGAAAGGAACGTGCCACGAAGCGCTCGGCCCGATGACGCCCGGCGAGGCGCTGCTACCGTAGGGGCCGTGGAGCAGCGGACGCAGCCCCGTGGCCGGACAGACACGAAAGAAGCGCCGGCCACGGCCCTCTCGCGGCTCCGCGCGGCCGCTCCACGCGCCTTCGTGGTTGCCCTGACGATCGCGCTCCTCCTGCATCTGCCGCTGCTCCCGACGCGCCTGTTCGCTTGGCTCTCGGTGCTCTTCGGTGATCCGGTCGAGATGGTCGACATGGAGGGCGAGGTCGTGATCCCCATCGATCTCGATCTCGTGCCGGGAGAAACCCGAGCGCCCGCGCCCGCGCCGGATCCCGAGCCCACCGCCGCGGAGCCCGATCCTTCCGCCGAACCCACGAAGCAAGCCGAGATAAAGCCCAAGAAGAAGGCAGAGCCAGCCGACGCAGGCCCCGACGCCGAGGCGCCAGACGCAGGCCCCGACGCAGACGTCGAGGACGCAGGCGTGAACGACGCGGGGCCGGAGGACGCGGGGGTCGCCGATGCAGCGCCGCTCGATACGGATGGCGGCACGCAGGCGCCCGACGCGGGCGCGCCAGTCGCGGAGCTGCCGGACGCAGGTGCGGACGCGGAGGCGGTCGCGAAGGTCGAGCCGGATGCGGGCCCGGATGCGGCCGCTCCGGTGCCCGTCGCAGAGCTGCCCGACGCGAGCGCAGACGCGGGAGGCCCAAAGCTCAAAGATCCGCTCGCGGCCGCGGGTTCGGCTGCGGATATCGCGTCGAAAAACCCGAACGTCCAGGTGCTCATCGCCGGCGACAGGATCCGCAAGCACGAGCTCGGAACCTGGTTCAGCCGCATCCTCGTGGGGATCCCGCAGTGGCAGTCCTTCTTCAAGGACACGCCCATCGATCCCATCCGCGATCTCGACCATCTGCTCATCGCCGGCCCGCAGTTCCGCGACTCGCGCAAGGTCGTGGCCGTGATGGACTTCAACGTGCCCGAGCCGAAGATCCGCGCCGCGATCGAGGCCATCGTGAAGCGCAGCAATCCGCCCGGCCGCTGGCTCGAAGACGCGCCCGTGCCCGCAGCGATCGCCAAGGCGGACAAGGGCGAGCGCATCTTCGCGCTCGTCCCGGGCAAACGGATCCTCGTGGTTCTGCCCGCCGACGCGAAAGGCGAGCTCGCGAAGGTGAAGTCGACGAAGGGCTTCAACAAGTCGAGCGGCGTGGGAATCGCGCTCTCGATGGTCACGCCGCACCGGGCGTTCAAGGGCCTGCCGTTCCAGATCCCCGACACGTTCAAGTGGCTGCGGCTCTCCGTGACGCCCACGGACGACGGCGGCGCGGACGTGCTGCTCGAGGCGCAGGACAAGGACGCGTCCCTGGCCGAGAAGCACGCCGGGGAGCTCGGGCCCATCGTCGAGGGGTTCCGGAAGGTCGAGATCCCCTTCCTCGGCCGGTTCGAAGTGCTCGGGCCGACGCCGTTCGTCGCCGAAGGGGACCTGGTCCGCGCCACCACGCACGTGACGAACAAGCAGCTCAAATACATCATGAGCGCCGTCGAGCAGCAGCTCGCGAAACAAGCAAAAGCCGCGGCAGAGGGCGGGAAAACGTCCCCCTGACGCGCGATGGCCCCCACGTCCGCACCTTCGAAAGAGCCCGGAAGACTAGCCAGGGCGCGCGCGTTCGGTTAAGTCGACCCGCGCGCGACGCGCGACAGAGCACGCCCTGCCATGCCCGCCGACCAAACGCCGCCCAAGTCGACGCTTGGGGCTTCGGGTCGCCTCACGGCGCCCTCCGCCCCAATCCCCGAAGTCCTCGCCGAGCTCGCCGGTCATCCGCGCGGCGACGATCTGGCCCGCCTCGTCCACGCCATCGCATTCGCCTGCGCCGACGAGCGAAGGACCTCGCTGCCCGACGGGGCCCGCGATGCCGCCGCCCGGCTCGGGCTCTCCACCGAGGACGCCGAGACCCCCTTCGGCAACGTGCTCGCCGCGCTCGAAAGGAGCCCGAACGAGCCCACAGGGCCCGCGACACGCGCGCTCCTGTCCGCGCTGCTCGCCCGCGGCATCGCGCTCGCCCCGCCCGAAGGCGTGGAGGCCGAGCGACGCGTGATCGAAGCGCTCGCATGGGTCGCCGCGCACACGCCGCTCGACGCGCTCTCCGCGGCAGATGCCGCGCTCGGGCCGAAGGCAGACGGGCTCTGGCGGGAAGCCGCAGCGCTCGTGCGCAGGGCCGACGAAGGCGCAGCGCCGCTCGTGGGGCGCGCAGGAGCGCTCGTGATGGCCGCGGCGCTTGGCGCGAGCGCGTCGGCAGCGGCCCGGAGCGAGGCCAAGACGCTCGCCGCCGAGGCGCGTGATCCCGTGGTGCGCGCGCTCCTCCAGGACGCGCGGAGCCCCGGCGCCGCCGTGGCCGCAGGAGAGCTCGTCCCGCCGCCGCGTGGCCCTCTGGCGCTCGTGCTGCTCGCCGTGACGGGCCTGCTCTTCGTGATTCCGCTCGCCCGCCTGATCGGGCGTTTCGTGCTCCGGTACCGTTGCCCCGCGGAGATGCGGGTCTCGCCGCGCTCGATCACGGTGCTCGCAAAGACGGAGCTGCTCGGACGAACGGTGCGCGAGCGGGAGATGGTCTTCCCGGTCGAGGGGCTCACGCGTGTGGCGCGCGAGGTGCGGTATCCGCGGCTCGCGATGTACGCGGGCCTCTTCGCGCTGGCGATCGGCAGCTACATCGGCATCTCGCTTTTCGTCGACGGCGCGCGCGCGGGCTCGCCGGATCTGCTCGGGATGGGCGCGCTGCTCGTGGCCGTCTCCATCGCGATCGACTTCGCCCTGACGAACCTGATGCCCGCCTCGCGCGGGCGCTGCCGGGTGGTGCTCGTGCCGCAAAAGGGCCCGACGGTCGCGCTCGGCCGCCTCGACCCCGCGCTCGCGGACAGCGCCATCTGCCGTCTGCTCCAGGGCAGCTCGTCCTGACGGCTGCGGCGACCTCACTCGGAAAAACGATCCAGAATTTGGCCCGACGCGCGCGCCTCGGATAGGGGACGTCGTGTACCGGCGATCCGGCGCGCGTGGCGCGGCCGGGTGGGCGAGGACCGACCCCAGTGGCTGAGCGCGTGGTGCGCGGCCGAGGCGGCAGCCTGCCGGATCGGGAGAGGTGTCTCATGCGACGCAAGAGCGAGATGCTGGCGGAGCTCAAGCAGATGTTGAACGAGGCCCTCCGCGCGCAGAGCGCGGGCGCGAGCTACACGAAGCTCGCCAAGGCGCAGGGCGCGGTCGACGGGTACATGCGGGCGCTGCTCGACTCCGGCGTCGCCACGAAGCAGGAGCTGCTCGAGCTCGTCGCCTCCGAGCGCGCGCGCGTGAACGGCCCGGCGACGCGTGAGATGCTCTTGGAGACGGCCGCCGAGATCGCCGCGGCCTGACGCGGAAGGGAAGGGGTTTGGGGCGAAGGGCACCATAGGCAACCCGAAGCCCCAAGCGTTGAAGGGGAGGGCGCGCCCCGAAAAGCGCGCCCTCGTCGTGCATCAGGGCGAGACGATCGCGACGTCGCCACGCGGCCCCGCCTCGTCGAGGCGGCGCCACCAGTTGACGAGCATCAGCTTGCCGTCGACCTCGATCGGACGCGAGAACGCGCCGGCGAAGCCTTCCTGCTCGATGGCGCGCACCTTCCAGGTGATCTGATCACCCGTCGGCGTGCCCACGGCGTACCGGAGCTGGCCGGCCGTCGCGTCCTGGTAGGTGATGTGAATCTCGCCGCTCGCGCCGACGTAGATCGACGAGTCGTCGCCGACGAGGTGCTGCCCGTCGTCGAACTTCTGCGTGCCGTCGATCGTGAGGCCGTCGTCCACGATGCCCGTGAGCTTCACGGTCGTGCCCTTCGTGACCTGCGCGTAGCGGAGGCCTTCGGACAAACCGTCGACGTAGGAGAGGTGCCAGTCGCCCTTCTCGTCGATGAAGAGCGAAGCGCCGATGCCCATGTCGCCGGTGTCCGTGCCGTCGGCCGCTTGCCCGTCGATGATCGTCGTCTGCCACATGCCCGCGTTCTTCGAGGCGATCACGAGGTTGCCCCGGATGCGATCGTAGAACGCGACGCCCAACCCACCCTTCGGATCCAGCGCGACCGAGATGTAGTCGCCCGCAGCCTCGGGGTAGGTGTCGATCTTCGCGGCGTCGATCGTGTCCGCGCACTGCGTCGCGCCGCCGATGTCCACGCACGCCGAGCCCGAACCGCACTTGGGCTCGCACGCCGTGAGCTTCTCCTGGCATCGGCCGGTCTCCAGCACGCACACGTCGCCGAGCGCGCAGTTGTACGCGCGGCAGGGCGTGGCCGCGTCGATGGCCACGTCCTCGAACGTCCAGTCCGCGCCCGTGGGCGTCGCGCTCGTCGCCGTCGCGAGGCGGACCTTCGACGAGATCGCGCCGTCCTTGCCAGGCTCGATCGAGAGGTACGCGATGGTGGGTTTGTCGCCCGCCATGATGAGCTTCGCGTACCGCCCGATGTCCGCCTGCCCCTTCTGCTCGACCGTGACGACGTTCCAGGCGCCGCCCACGCGCTGGGCGAACTTGAGGGCCTTGTTCGTCCGGTCGTAGTAGGCGACGGCGGGGCTGCCGTCGCTGCCCGTGGCGATGCTCGTCCACGTGCCGACGTCGTCGCCCGACTCGATCTGGCCGCCCCGGAAGCCGTTCTTGTTGAACTTCGCCGGATCGACCACGGGCTCGGCCGGGACGCCGTCGATCGCGGCCCAGCCGATGTTCTCGCCGTTCCACGTGCCGACGACGAGATCACCCCAGCTATTTTCGTTCGCCCAGTCCGCCTCGACGTACCCGGCGACCCAGATCGTCTTGCCCGAGACGGCGACCGACGTGTACGCGCCGATCAGCCCGGGATCGAGCGTCGTGCAGGTCGGCGCGACGCAGGTGTACCCCGACTGCCCGATCGCGCTGTCGTCGCCGCCGCAGCTGCAGCCGGCGAACGAGCCCGCCGTGCCGATGATCGCGAGCCCGGAGAGCGCGCGGATCGTGCGGCGCGCCGAAAGACGACGCGCGGGAGCGGGCGCCGGCGCGGGTTTCGCCGCCGCGGCCTTCGGCGAACGGCGACGGCCGAACCGGATCACCGCGCCGAGAAGCGCGAGGCCCACGAGCCACATCGGCTTGCCCTGCGTGCGATCGTCGCCGACGACGGCGCAGCCGCAGCCTTCGCCCGTGATGAGCGCGCGACCACGGATGAGCGCCTGCGAAGCCTCGGCCACGTTGCCCTCGGCGTCCTCGGCCTCGACGTCGATCTCGGCCGCCTCGCCCACGTCGATCGTCCCGAGCTCGGTGGCAGGCTTCCACGGAGACCACGCGCCGCCGTCGAGCCGGTAACGCACGCGGGACTCGCCGCCGCCGCCCACGAGGTCGCGGACGTTCACGGACACGCGGTTGCCTTCCTGCACCTCACCGACCGCGATCACGGGCGGCTCGGCGTCGATCACGACCTCGATCTCGGCCGGCGTCTCGTCGAGCGTCTCGGGCTTGCCCACGACGCGCGAGCGCACGCTCACCGTGTGCTTGCCCTGCAGACGCAGCCACTCGTCGCGCACGTCGATGTTCCGCTCGCGGGTGAACGGCTTCCACATGCCGTTATCGACGCGGTACGAGTACTCGACGGGCACGACGCCCGTGTCGCTCGGCGACGACATCTGCAGCGCCACGACCGGCGTGTTCTCCTCGTCCACCGTCCCGAGGCGGAAGCCCGTGCGATCGAGCTTCTTCTCGATCACGCGCGCCGTCGTCTCGATCGGATCGGCCTTCGCCCCGGAGCCCGGGTTCGGGGCCAGAGGCATCGCCTGCCCGATGCCGAGCGTGGCGAAGATGCCGAGGTAGTTGTCGCTGCCCTTCGCGAGCTTGCGCAGACCGGCGGAGCCCTGGCCTTCCACGGTCTCGGGGATCGTGAGCGTCAGGCCCACCGAGTCGAGCGCGCCCGCGATGTCGATCGGGTTGATCCCGCCGAGGAACTGCGAGCCGAGGCTGCCGATGAGGCCCTGGAGCGCGCCCGCGATGACCGTCGGATCCTCGCGGAGGAGCTCGGAGTTCGTGACCACGCCGTTCGACACGCCGATCTTCTCGAGCACCGGCAGCAGGCCATCCGGCGTGACCGTGAGGTTCACGGGGACGTCGAGATCGAAGGTCGCCGTCATGAAGCGGATGAAGCGGTCCGTCGACCAGATGTAGAAGTCGAACGAGGCTTGCTCGAGCCGCACGCGGATCAGCGGATCCGTGTTGATGTCCGTGCCGTTGCCGAACGTCGCCGTCGGCGGGCGGCCCGGCCGGATGACGAGCGCGACCTGCTGCGGCTCACGCTGGAGCCCGAGGTCCCGGAGCGAGCTCGCGAGCAGCGCGAGCGTGCCCGAGGCGAGCTGCGGCACCGTCTCGGTCGAGATGCCGAGGCAGAGGAAGCCGCTGTTGTACATGCCGTTCAGCGCGTAGTTCGCGAACCGCTCGGAGAGCGCGATCCCGACGTGCGGGCCGTCGAGCCCCGCGGGCCAGTTCGAGACCGTGTTGCCGACGAGCTCGTCCGGGACCGGGATGCCCGTGGGCAGATCCATCTGCGAGAACTTCACGCACTGCGAGATGGGCGTGGGCTCCGCGCCGCCGTACATGCCGAGCGTCGCGCCGCCGGCGACGGGGTCGAGATCCCCCCACGCGTAGCCGCTGTTGTCCGTCCGCTTGCCGGCGCCGCCGACCGCGAAGAGGATGTCGAGGCCGCCCTTCGTGCCCGGCGAGATGCTGGCGAGGGCTTGGCCGAGGTTCACGTTGCCGTCGGTGCCAAGGATGATCGAGGCGCACTCGTCGCCTTCGGCCGTTCCATAACGACAAACGCCGCCCACATCGTTCGTGCCGAGCGGGCAGGGGGGATTGAGCTCCGGGTTCGCCTGCTGGCAGAGCGCCGAATCCACCTGGTCGGTGAGCGTCCCGAGGAGCTGGTCGTAGAGCAGATCGATGACCAGGCCCTTCATCGCGTTGAGCACGGTGTTCGAGAACCCGCCGCCGCAGAATTCGATCGAGTCCTCGAGCTGGCCCTTGTTGACCTCGAGCGCGTTGACCTTGACGCGCGAGTAGCCGTACCGCGAGTGCGCCTGGTTCGTGTCGACCTCGATCGAGATGTCGACGTTCAGATCGATGTTCGCGAACGCGCTCGGCGTGGAGCAGCCGTTGCCCGTCAGGCGCACGTTCGCGCTATCCGGGATGAAGAAGTAGACGATGTCGAGGGGCAGGTTCTGCAGCCGAATCGGCAAGGGCCCCGTGATCTTGATGTTGTGCGGGTTCGACGAGTCGATGTTGAGCTTCGCGTTGCCGACGTCGATCTCCGCGACGCACTTCGGCGGGTTCGCGTTCTCGTTGGGTCCACCCGGACAAACGTCGTACTGGATGCCCGCGGTGGAGCCGCTCGTCGAGGGCACGGGGAACGTGACGATGCCGCCGTTGCCGCTGCCGCCGAGCAGGGTCTGAGCCAGCGGCCCGAGGTTCTGCTCGAGGAACGTGAGCCCGGATTGCGTGAGGCGCACCGAGCCGGCGTTTTCGATCCGCGCAGCGGGATCGAAGCCGCCGGGCAGGGGCGTCATGCCGCAGCCCGAGCATCCGCTCGAACAACCACCGCCGGCACAGCCGGCGATGAGGATCACGACCATGATCCCGATGAGATGTCTTAAAAAGCGAGGCATGGCGAAGACCTCCGAAGGCGCCACCGATGGCGGCCTCTCGCACACGCCAGAGGCCGCTTTTCACCGGATTTGCGCGATCGTACGCGTCCTACGGCGCACGCCGCAAGCGTGACGGACGGGACGTTCCCGCGTCAGAGCGGACAGCCGCCGTTGATCTTCACCGCGCTCGCCGCGAACTCCGCGCCTAGCTGCACTGCGTCGGCGCACATCGCGTCCGCAGCCGCATTCGTGGCGTCACACCAGTCGCCCTTGTAATCGATTTTTCCGTTCGCATCGCGCAGGCACTTCGCGATCGGCATCGCGCCGTCGTCCTTGCCCGTGAGGAGCGCGCAGAGCGACTTCTTCGCGAGATCGACCTCGACGGCGTCCGCGTCCTCGAGCGTGATGTACCCCTCGATCTTGCCCGCGTTGAGGAACGTGAACTGGTTCTCCTCGGGGTACGGACGGCAGAGGTTCAACGGATCGAGGCCCTCGGCGTTGTAGGTGCCCACGCAGTTGTTGTTGGACGAGAGCTTTCCGCCCAGGATCCGCGCCTTCTTGAGCGGCAAGAGGATGGGGGCGCCGCCCTCGGCCGTGTACACGGGGACGATGATGTCCTGTCCCTCCGTCACCTCGAACGTGCCCTGGGACAGATCACTCGAGAACTTGATCGGCGTGATGTTGAAGCCGCTGATCATTTCGTTCACGAACGAAAAGCCGTCCGCAGGGTTCGCGACGGGCTTCGCGCCGCCCGTGCAGACGGTGTTCGTCATCGTGTCGAAGTGAAGCAACCACGAGAACGTGCCCTGGCCCGACAGGTTGCACTTCGTGTCGTCCAGCGCGACGCCGCCCGCGACGGTCTTGCCGATGAAGCTCGCGGCCGCGAGCGTCGCGGGTTTGCTGATGATGATCTGCGACATGCGCAGGCCGAACTCCGTCTGGCCCGCGTTGTCCACGAGCGCGATACACGTGGGATCGACCGTGACGCACGACGCCGTGAGCCCACAGTTCGCCCCCGAGGGAGGCGGCTGGGACGCCGGCGGATCATCCCCGCAGCCGCTGCCGAGGATCCCGAGAGACAAAAGCCCGAAGGCCGCGAGCGACGCGGCCACGTTGGAAAAGCGCATCCGTGTTTCCTCCACGCAAAAAGGAGCGCGGAGACTATCACGGACGGCGCCCGCTCCGCGCGGGGCGCGAAGCGCGGATCACATCGTGCTGGCGCCGAACTCGTAGAGCTTCTGGATCTCGGTGACGCGCGCGGAGACCTCGTCGCGCACGAGCACGCCGACCTTCCCCGTGCCTACCGCCTCGACGCAAAACGACGCCGTCGCCGTCGCGTGCACCATCGCGCGCCGGAGCGCGAGCGGCGTGACCTCGGATTGCGTCGCGAGGTAGCCGAGGAAGCCGCCCGCGAACGAGTCGCCCGCGCCCGTCGGATCCACCTCGTCTTCGAGCGGGAAGCCGTGGGCCGCGAACACGCCCTCCTCGTCGAAGAGGAGCGCGCCGTGCTCGCCGCGCTTGATGACGAGGCGCTTCGGGCCACGCGCGAGGATGTCGCGGGCCGCGCGCCGGATGTTGTGGATGCCCGAGAGCTGCCGCGCCTCCTCGTCGTTCACGATGAGCACGTCGATGCGCTTGAGCATCGACGCGAGCAGCGTGGGCTCGCCCGTGATCCAGAAGTTCATCGTGTCGGCCACGACGAGGCGCGGCGAGCGCACCTGCTCCAGCACGTCGAGCTGGAGCCCCGGATGGATGTTGCCGAGCAGGAGGAACGGCGTGTCACGGAACGCCTCGGGCAGGCGCGGGCGGAAGTCGGCGAAGACGTTGAGCTGCGTGTCGAGCGTGGTGCGGTGGACGAGATCCTGATCGTACCGGCCCGCCCAGCGGAACGTCTTTCCGGTCGCGCGCTCGATGCCACGCGTGTCGATCCCGCGGGCCTGCATCGCGATGAGCACGTGCTCCGGGAAGTCGTCCCCGACGACGGCGACGACGCGCACCGGCGCGAAGACCGAAGCGGTCATGGCGGCGTACGTGGCCGAGCCGCCCACGACATCGCGCGCCTTGCCCGAGGGCAGGTCGAGATCGTCGAAGGCCATGGATCCAACGATGAGAATCGGCGAAGACGTGCTCACGGCGGCCCCTTCTAGCACGAGAGATCCGGCAAAAGCCACGACAGCCGCGCCCGCGTCTGCTCGGGTACGAGATCACGTCGGGTCATGACCGCGTTCGCGAGCGCGCCGTGCGCCGGGCTCGTCTTGGGATCGGGGAGCGTCGACGAGAGCCCTCGCAGCGCGCGTCGCGCATACGCCACGTTCTCCCGGAGCACCGCGATCACGGCCTCGACCGTCACCGCCTCCTCGGTCGCGTGCCAGCAGTCGTAGTCGGTCGACATCGCGAGCAGCGCGTACGGCAGCTCTGCCTCGCGCGCGAGCTTGGCCTCGGGCATCGCCGTCATGCCGATCACGTGCACGCCCCAGCTCCGGTAGAGGAGGCTTTCCGCGCGGGTCGAGAACTGCGGGCCCTCCATGCAGACGTACGTGCCGCCGCGGTGGAGCTTCTTCTGCGTGCCTTGGATCGCCTGCGAAGCGGCGTCCGCGAGCGCAGCCGAGAGATGCGGGCAAACCGGATCCGCGAAGGCCACGTGCCCCACAACGCCGCCCTCGAAAAACGTGCTCGTGCGGTGCTTCGTGAGGTCGATGAACTGATCAACGACAACGAGATCTCCCGGCGGGATCTCCTCGCGCATCGATCCCACCGCGCTCACGCTGACGAGGTGCGTGGCCCCGAGCTTCTTCAGCGCGCACACGTTCGCGCGGTAGTTGATCTCCGTGGGCGAGAGCCGATGGCCTCGGCCATGACGCGGCAAGAACAGCAGCGTTGTCCCGGAGTCGCGATCGCGGCCTCGAAACACGACGTCGCTCGGCGGCCCGTACGGCGTCTCGACGTCGACCTCCTCGACGTCCTCGAGATCCTCGAGCGCATAGACACCGCTGCCGCCGATCACCCCGAGGACGTGGCTCATGCGGAGGCCCCGACCTTCCCCTCGGCGAGCATCTGCTCGCAGAGCAGCGCGTGCCGGCCGCGACGGCAGCGCTCGGCGAACACCACCGCGCGGAGCTGATCGTACGCCCGCTCGAGGTCGTCGTTCACGATCACGTAGTCGAAGAATCCGTAATGCTCGATCTCGCCCTTCGCCGCACGGAGGCGCCGCAGCGTCGTCGGCTCGTCCTCGGTGCCGCGGCCGCGCAACCTGCGCTCGAGCTCGGTGAGCGAGGGCGGCAGGATGAACACGGAGGCGGCCTCGGGCATGCGCGCCTTGATCTGCCGCGCGCCCTGGTAGTCGATGTCGAAGAGCACGCCGCGCGCCTCACGCTTGGCGATCTCGATCTCGGCGACGCTCGTGCCGTAGTAGTTGCCGTGCACCGGTGCCCACTCCGCGAAGGCGTGCTCGCCGATCATCCGATCGAACGCGTCCTTCTCGATGAAGTGGTACTCGCGCCCGTCCAGCTCGTTCGGGCGCGGCTTGCGCGTCGTGTGCGAGACCGAGAAACGCAGGTCGGGAAACTCCGCGCGCAGCCGGTTGCAGAGCGTCGTCTTTCCCGCCCCGGAAGGGGAGGAGACGATGAGGAGGAGGAAGTCGCTCACCATTCGTATCGGTCTCGTGCTGGGGTGTTGGGGCCTTGGCGCGTGTCCGCGTCACTCGACGTTCTGCACCTGCTCGCGGAGCCGCTCGAGCTCGACCTTGATGCCGACGACGATCTGGCTGACCGAGGCGTCCTGGGCCTTCGCGCCGAGCGTGTTGGCCTCGCGTACCATTTCCTGCAGAAGGAAGTCGAGCCGCCTCCCCACGGGCTCGCCTCCACTCGCAGCGAGCACGCCTTCGAGCTGATCGAGGTGGCTCCGCAACCGCGTGAGCTCCTCGGTGAAATCACTCTTGTCCACGAGGATCGCGAGCTCGAGCTCGAGCCTGCCCCGATCGACCGTGAGCTCCGCGCTGGCGAGCAGCCGCTCGAGCCGCTCGTGCAGCCGTCGCTGCGCCGCCTCGCGCAGACCGTCCGCCTGTGAAGCAATCGCCTCGATGAGGCGCCGGAGGGCCTGACATCGCCCCGAGAGATCCGCGAGCAGCGCCTCGCCCTCCGCCCGGCACATCGCGTCCATCGCCGAGATCGCAGCCTCGATCGCGCGCCGAACCGCGTCGCGCACCGCGGCGAGCTCCGGCCCCGCCGGCGGGATGAACAGATCCGGCACGGCCGAGAGCAGCGCGAGCGGAAGCTCCGCGCCCGGCGCGAGCTCGTCACGAAGCGCGAGGAGCTGGCGAAACGCCGCGCGAGCGCGCGCCACGTCGAGCGTCGCCGCCGTCAGCACCGGCCCCTCCGTGCGCACGACGAGCTCGACACGTCCACGACGCAGCCGCTCGCGCACCACTTGCTCGGCGAAGAGCGCGATCTCGGCGAGCTCCCGCGGCAGCCGCGTTCGAACGTCGAGGAAGCGCTGGTTGACGGAGCGGATCTCGGCGAGCACCCGGCCCTCCCCGAGGGTCACCTCGCCGATCCCGAACCCCGTCATGCTCCGCATGGCTCTGCCGGATACGTCGCTCACCGAAAGAGTGCAACAACGTTGGTTGCCGCACCCGTGCTAACGCCGTTCTCCCGCGTACTTTGTGCACGCCGCTCAGCCGCCCGCCGGGCCGCCTCGGCCGGACCTGCGGCCCGGAGCGCCTCGAGGTAGGCGACCGTCGGCGCGATGCCTTCCTCCCACCGCACGGAAGGCTCGTACCCGAGGATTTCCCGCGCGAGGCTCACGTCCGCGAGCGAATGCCGCACATCGCCCGGGCGGGCCGGGCCGTGCTCGACGTCGAGCGCTCTGCCGAGGACACGGCCGATCTCGACGCAAAGCGCGTTCAGCGACACACGCCGTCCGCCCGCGATGTTGACGACCTCGCCCGCGAGCTTCCGGGGCGACGCGGCGGCGAGCAGGTTCGCCCGCACGGCGTTGTCGACGAAGCAGAAGTCGCGCGTTTGCTCGCCGTCGCCGAAGATCTGGATGGGCCGACCCGCGAGCGCAGCATCGACGAAGCGCGGGATCGCTGCGGCGTAGGGCCCCTCGGGCGTCTGGTGCGGGCCGAAGACGTTGAAGTACCGCAAGCACATCGTCTCCAGGCCGTAGATCGACGAGAAGACGCGGCAATAACTCTCGCACGCGAGCTTCGTCACGGCGTACGGCGAGAGCGGCATCGGCTGCATGTCCTCGCGCTTCGGCAGGACGGGCGTCTCGCCGTAGGCCGAAGACGACGCGGCGAACACGACACGACGCACGCCGACGCGTCGCGACACGTCGAGCACGTTCACGGTGCCGCCGACGTTGACGGCGTCGCTCGTGACTGGGTCCTCGACGCTGCGCGGCACCGACCCGAGCGCCGCCTCGTGGAAGACGACCTCGACGCCCGCGGCGGCCTTGGCGACGGCCTCGGGATCACGGATGTCGCCCTCGATGCGCTCGACCGCGGCGGAAGGGGAGATCCCGTCGAGGTTCTCCCACATCCCCGTGGCGAGGTTGTCGAGCACGCGGACGCGCTCGCCCGCAGCGACGAGCGCCGCGACGATGTTGGTGCCGATGAAGCCGGCGCCGCCGGTGACCAGGTAACGAGGCGTGGACATGCCCGATTCGATGCTCGAAGGCGCAGGCGCTCGCGGCCTACTTCTTCTTGAACAGATCGTCGAGGCGGGCCTTCGACTTGGCGATCTGTGCGGACGTATCTTCCGGGACGCCGTTCTTGAACGTGAAGAACGTGCAGAAGTTCGCCTTCTCCCGGTCAGGGATGTACTCGGCGATCCGCTCCTTGCACTGGTTGTGCGCGGACGGATCCCAGTACTCGCAGTTCTTGCAGCAGTGCATGTCGACGCCGCAGTGAGGGCACGTGTCGGCGCGCTGGAGCTTCACCTCGAAGACGAGCTCGTTCTTGCACTTGTGGCAGAAGTGGCGCTTCTGCTCGACCTTCGGAATCCAGCCCATCGGTCTCTACTCTCCCCTCAAACGAGACCTTTGCGGCGCTGGATCTCGTTCTTGATCTTCTGGTACTCGACCTCCCAGGTCCGAGTCCCTTCCTGCAGGTTCTTCATCTTGTTCCGGACCTCGGCGTCGAGCTCGTCGTCGGCCGCGAGGTACTTCTTCAGCACCGGCCGCATGCGACGCCTGAGGTCGTGATCCTGGCCGTAGACCTCGTCGACGTTGCCCGAGTGCATGAGCATCTCGATGCACTGGTCTAGCAAGTAGTCGAGGATGTCTTCGCCGATCTTGATGCCTTTTTGCTCGGCGATGATCTTCCGGATCCGCCCGAGCTCCGAGGGCGGCAGGCCACGCGACTCGAGCGTGGCCTTCGACTTGTCCATCACTTCCTTTTCGGTCGCGAGGTACTGAGAAAAGACGGACTCCAGATCGCGGACCACCTCTTTTCGGTCCTCACACTCGATCTCCCCGTTGTCCGCCAGGGTTTTGACGATTTCTTCGCTGAGAGGGGCAATTTTACCGCTAAAGAGGCGCATCCAACGATCCGTAGCTTCAGGGGAGCGGGGCACCGGATCCCCGCCGACTTGGGTTCTTCGGCTGGGGCTTCGGCCCCCGAAAGGTACGGGCCGTACTTCGGAGATGTCAACGCAAGCCGCGTTCTTTTTCAGGGCCCGCACGGCGAAAAACGCACCTAGAGGAGCAGTCTCGATATGATGGGTAAGGATGCGATGGCACCGAACGTCCCGGCTCGTTCCGGCGCGGTCGGCAACGACGGGGGGCTCGATCCGGACGCACGCAAGCGGCGGATTCTGCGGCGTGGAGCGGTCGGTAGCGCGGCTTCGCCCGCGTCGCAGACCCTCCTGGCCGACGCTGGAACGATCCAGCGAGTGACGCGCGGGCGGCCGCTGGTGACCCAGGGCGACCCCGCGAACTCGGTGGTGATGCTCGGCAGCGGACGCGTCCGCCTGGTCCGGGCGCTGAACGAAGGGCACACGCTCTCGCTCGGCTACCGCGGCGCGGGCGACCTCCTCGGCGAGGCCGCGCTCGGCGGCGTCCCGAACCACCGCGAGAGCGCGATCGCCACGGAAGACGTGGAAGCGCTCGTCGTGCCGATTGCCACGATCCGCGGGCTCATGTCCTCGGATCAAGCCTTCGCGAACGCGCTGGTCGGCGCGCTCGTGGAGCGCAACGCCGAGACGGAAGAACGTCTCGCCTCGATGCTCTTCCGCAACGTGGAAGCGCGCCTCGCCGAGTTCCTGCTCAAGGCCGCCCAGCGCTGGGGCATCCCCGACCCGCGCGGCGTCCTGATCTCGGCGCCCTTCACGCACCAGGAGATGGCCAGCATGATCGGCTCCACCCGCGAGACCGTCACGCTCACCCTGGGCGAGCTTCGCCGCAAAGGCATCATCGAGGTCGACCGCCGCCGCATCGTGGTACTCGATCGCGAAGGCCTCAAGACCCGTACCTGATCGCGCTTTTGCAGCCCCTGGCGGGAGGTTGGGGCTTTGCCCCAAACCCCAGCCGGGGGCTGTCCGCCCCCGGCACCCCGGACCAGGCACGGCCTGGACCGAGGGCGTAGAAACCGCGCGACGCGCGGTTTCTACGACGGGCCCGTGGCAAGACCCTCCACCACGTCGCTAACCAAAACAGCAGCGCTGCCCTACGTGCTGGGAACGTTTTCCCTGTCGACAGCGCGCTTGCGCGCTGTCGTCCTCGGTCCAGGCCGTGCCTGGTCCGGGTCCAGGGGTGGACAACCCCTGGTCGGGTCCGGGGTGAAACCCCGGCGCAACGCTCGCCCTTCAGCGCGGCCGCTTCGTCGGAACGCGCGTCGGCGCCCGCCCGCCGAGCTTCAGCCGACGCATCACCGCCACCTTCTGACGTTCCTTGTACTTCGCGTGGCTCGCGTCTCCGAGCTCGTTGGCCGCCTCGGTCTCGCGGTCGATGAGCTGAAACTCGCAGAGCACGAACACGATCGGTCCGAGCGCCCACGCGGCCGGCGGCGCGAGCTCCATGATCTCGGGCGGCAGCCGTACCGGTAGATCCACCACGAAGTGGATCACCCGATAGCTCTGATCGCTGAACGTGTTGTTGCTGAGCGTCAGGCCGTCATCCACGCCTGCTTGCAACTCCCGAAGCAGCGTCCGCAGGAACGGGTGACGATCGCAATAACTACGGAAATGAAAGATCGTGTTCGTGCTCTGCCCGGGCACGACGTAGTTGAACGGAAACAGCCGCTCCGACAGGTAAAGCAGGATCGGCAGGATGTCGTCCGCCTCCCGCGTCACGATCCGGAACCGCAGCTTGTCGTAGATCGCTGCGGCCGTCGTGTCGGTCTTCGAGAGCAGCTTCGTGTAGAGCGAGTCCTTGTTCTTCCGCCCGCCGATGAACTCCGTGATGGGGAAGCCGGCCGCGAGCATCCCGCCCACGATCCGATAGACCTTCTCCTCCACCAGGTGGAACACATCCTGGTCGGACATCGGGATCGAGAAAAGCAGCTCGCGCCCCTCGAGGTGATGGATGATGTGCATCGACTTCAGGATCGTGCAGGCGCAGAGCTGCCTGTGACCCTTGCCCGATGCGAGCACCAGGAGCTCCTCCACGGAGCAGCGGGCGACGGGCTTGGGGATCGGGAACTCGAAGTGCCGACGTAGATAGGCGATCGCTTCGTTCTTGATCGCCTCGAGCCGCGCGCGATCGGCGGGCTCTTCGGGTCGGAATTCTTGCGCTCGCAGAAGCGTGCGCGCCTCTTCCTCGTCGCGAACGTGGAGCCTGTGCCAGTCGACGACGGAGTCGCCTCGCAGGATGAGACGCACCGCCTCGAGATCCATCAAGGAGAACTCGTCGAGGCCCTTGAGGGAGCCGACGGTGTCGTACGTCATGACCCGAGGTTAACAGCGCCGAACCGACTGCGTTTCACGCACGCGCGTTCGGCGGCGCGGGCGGCGGCGTGTTCGGCGTCCGGCCGAGCGAGAGCGTGCCAAAGAAGATGCCGATCGTCAGAACGACGACGGCTGCGTGCCCGAGATATGCACCACTGCACCCGATCGCAGCGAAGGGAGCGAGAGCGGCCAGGTACCAGGGCGTGATCTTCATCGGTCCTCCATCAGTGCAGGCGACCCGTCCCTCGGATCGCCCTCCGGCGCCGCGGCGCCGCCCCTGTCCAAGAACGACAGGGTGCGCTCATCAGCGACAGATAAGTGCATGTAGGATAAGCTGCCACACCCCAAGCCAACGGGCCAAGAAGTAGCGGTGTCTGGGGCGCCGCATCAAGCGAATTCGTCACACGTTCCGTTCCCGCACGATGCCGCACGGGTTTGCACGGCGAAATATCGAACAGATTCGTGGGCTTGACGTCGGTTTTGCAGGTCGCCTCCAGGGCGCCGAACCGTGTCCTCGGAGACGCAGGTGATGCTTGAAGGACGCTGTCTGCCTCAGCGAAGCGGCACGGTGATCTTCTCGGCGTCGCCGAGCGTCAGCGTGCGCTGGATCGAGTCGCTGCGATCCGCGCGGTCGATGCGGATGTCCAGTGCATACGAACCATCCGGCAAGTGCACGGTCGTATGGACGATTTTCGGGGCGCGGCCCGGCTCGAAACGGAACGAGCTGCCGCTGACGGCGCCCGCCTCCGCGTCCGCGCGCGACCACGTCACGTCGAAGCCGACGACCGTGCCGCTCTCCCCGTCGAGACGAAAGTCGACCGAGTGCTCCTTGGGCCAGTGCGGCGCGAGCGACAGGAACGCCGCGCCACCGCCCGCGAGCAGGAGCAACGACAAGAGCCGTCGCTTCAGCGGCGAAGGCGCGAGCAGGGGCTTTGCCGGGCCCTCGGGCTCGGGCCGCGTCTCCTCATCCGGCGTCGTTTCCCGCTGCATCGGCGCAACGTGACGACCAGGCGTGGGGAAGTCAAACCGACGTGGGGATCAAGGGGAGCGGTTCGCGCGGATGCGGCCGACGAGGCCCATGATGACCTGATCCGGCAGATTGCTGAACGCCGGCATGCGGTTGCGACCCTTGCGGATGACGTCGGCCACCTGCTCATCCGTCACCTGCGCCTGCCAGTCCGATCGCGT
Source organism: Polyangium mundeleinium (assembly GCF_028369105.1). Taxonomy (NCBI): domain Bacteria; kingdom Pseudomonadati; phylum Myxococcota; order Polyangiales; family Polyangiaceae; genus Polyangium; species Polyangium mundeleinium. Next base: position 7,094,631 of record NZ_JAQNDO010000001.1, read on the forward strand.
GAGATCCGGCGCACGCATCATCGGCCCTTGCGGCCCGTCGCCCTTGCCGCGCTGGCCGTGACAGCTCGCGCAGTTGCGCTGCCAGGCGATCTCCACGAGGCTCTGATCGGGCCCTTGCTCTGCGGAGCTGCGCGGACGCGCGGCGACCTGCCCGGGTTGTTGACCGAGGGGCTGATCGTGATCCGTCGGCTTCCACTCGCGCACGTCGCGCGAGGAGCGATCACACCCCGCCGCGAAGACGAGCGATGAGCCGAGGAGCAGCGACGTGAAGACGAACGGGCGCATGGCCATGAAGGGATGATGGGCCCGGGGCGGGTTGGCCAGCGTTTTTCGGCGGCTGGTTTCGCCTCACCCCGGGTGGCGAGAAGGAGGGCGTCAGGAAGGCGGGAGCGCGGGCGAGGGGAGATGCGGGATCGTCAGGGCGCGCAGGCGTCGAGGACCTTGGGCGCGCCGCCATCGACCGGCATCTTCATGATGGGCTTGCCGTTGATCGCCGCATTGATGAAGTCAGTGCGGCGGTTCTGGGCCTTGCCCTCGGCCGTCTTGTTGTCGGCGACGGGCTTCGTCACGCCGAACCCGACCGCGATGAGGCGCTTGCAATCGACGCCCTTGCCCACGAGGTACTTCGCCGCCGACTGAGCGCGTCGCGCGGAGAGGTCGAGGTTCTTCGCCGCGTCGCCGTCCGCGTCCGTATGCCCCTCGATGCGGAGCAGCGTCACGTTCGGCTTCGAGTCGAGGTACGACTTGACCTGATCGAGGATCGGGAAGCTGATCGGCTCGAGCTCCGCGCTGCCCGTCTTGTAGACGATGGCGCCGGGGAGGAGGAGCTTGTTGCCCTCCATCTTGACCTCGGGCGCGGGCGCCGCGGCCGGGGGCGGCGGCGGGGGCGGCGGCGGGGGCGGCGGGGGCGGCGGCGGGGGCGGCGGCGTCTCCGCACCACCACCCACGGACGCAGAGGCCGTGCAGCCAGTCATCGCGCCGAGGGCGCCGACCATCAGCACGGTGCACAGAACGGGAGCCAGGAACTTTTGCATAGAGATTGATCTCCTCCGAGAAGCACGGGCCGCGGCCAAGCCATGGTTCACCGGCGTGCAGGCAGCCGTCGAGCCGAACGGGGTCTTGGACGCGCTTCTATCAGGTTTCTTCAGAGCGGTTTGGAGTTTTTCTTTCGCCGCTCGGTCCCCCTCACCCAACGTCAGAGCGCGCAGACGCCTTACGCGTCGTGCTTCCTGCCCCTCGACGTTTTTCGCGGACCAAACGGCTCACCCCAGGCACGTTCTCGCCGCCGACGTACCAGCCACCCCCCTCATCACGAACCCCCTGACAAACCAGAGGGCGCCGCCGAACCACACGCCCTTCCCCCCGCTGGCGTGCGCCGGATGCGCCCTCTGCTCTCGACGTGGTCGATCTTCGAGGTCCACGTCGGTCGACGAGGGGCCGGGCGGCAGGCCGGCCCCTCGCGTCAGACGCGAGCCTTCACGGCATCGGGGCGCAGGGATCCGGCGGGGGCTCGCCCTTCGGCGCCACCGGGCCGAGCTGCACGGCCTTGGCGTTGAAGCCGAGGCCGATCGAGATGCCGTCACACTCGACGGCCGGATCCTGCGAGCCGTTCTTCATGATGTCGGACGCCTGGCGGATCTGGTTCAGGATGCTCTGCAGCGTCGGCGACATCGGATCGCAGAACGACTCGTCGAACGCCGCCGCGACCTTCGTGATCTCCGAGATGAGCGCCTCGGTCTCGATGACGCCGGCGATCGTGCCGTTCGTGCCGCCGTTGCGATCCGCGTCGAGGTCCACGGTGATGACCGCGCTGTTGATGTCGAGCGTGATCGAGAAGCCGCTGATCGAGAGCGAGAGCTTGACCGTGCCCTTCGTGCCCGAGACCCACGTGTTCTTCACGACGTAGCTCTTCGGGAAGACGATCTTCGCCGAGGTCGGATCCATGTCGTTGTTCAGGAGCTCGGGCAGGAGCGGCCACTGGTCGGTGCCATCCCACTTCGGCGGAGCGCCGAGGTCCGCGCCGCCGTAGAGCTTCGCCTGCAGGCCGTTGCAGTCCTCCGACGTGCCGAGCGTCGACATGTCGAGCATGATCGTGAACTCGCCGTCCGAGATCGCCTGGTTCGCCTGCGTGCTGAGGTCGGACGAGAGGCCGAGGATGACCGGCAGGATGTTCTTGCCGAACGAGTTGTCCCGGCCCTCTTCGCCGTCCGGATACACGGCCGCAGGCGAGCCGCCTGCGCGCGGCTTGCACAGGCCGACCGACGCCTTCGTCGACGCACGACCGTCGAGATCGTAGCCGTAGAACTTCCAGCCGCCCGTGGGATCGGGCGTGCCGTCGCGCTTCGTGTCGCCGAGGAAGATCTGGCTCATCGCCATCACCTTGCCCGCCCCCTCACAGGTGGACAAACCCTCGGGCTCTTCCGGCGGCGCGAGGCCCGCGGGATCCTCGGACGGCGGCGGAACCGGGGGTTTCTCCGAGACCGTGTCGGAGCCGCAACCAAGAACAGCGAGCGAAGTCGCCACAAATGCGGCGGAGAGAAGACGGGTGCGAAGCATAGAAACCTGACTCACTTTCCCGGACCCGAGCGCGGGTCGTCAAGCGCACGGCAGCTCGTCGAGTGCCCGTGGATGTGGCGCATGCTAGCCAGGGCGCAGTCGCTTCACAAGAGCGTCACAGGGCGCGGCGCTTCGCACACGACCAGAGTGCAGCCGTACGATGCAGCTTCACGAGTGACGCTAAGCATCACGAACACGCGCCTCGTTTGATGACGCGCGCCTATCCTGAAGCGAGCTCGCCCGAGCAGCTAGAAACGCCGAGGCAAGATCGATCGTGGCAGCCGAGTTCGTTCATCTCCACGTCCACTCGCAGTACTCGCTGCTCGACGGGGCCCTCAAGATCAAGGACCTCGTCGGCAAGACGAAGGCGCTCGGCATGCGCGCCGTGGCGTTGACCGATCACGGCAACATGTTCGGCGCGATCCAGCTCTACAAGGCGTGCAAGGACGCCCAGGTAGGCGCTATCCTCGGCTGCGAGGTGAACGTCGCGCGACCGCGCACCGCGCGAAACGACGTGCCGAGCGGCAAGACGGACGACGCGCCGGTCGATCACCTGGTGCTGCTCGCGTCGAACCTCGAGGGCTACAAGAGCCTCGTTCGAATCGTGTCCGAGGGCCACGTGACGCCCATGAGCGGCGCCGCGCCGAGCGTATCGCTCGACTTCATCGCGCAGAACAGCAAGGGCCTGATCGGCCTCTCCGGCTGCATGGGCGGCGTGCTCGCGCAGCGCGTGCTCGAGGAGGGCGAGGACGAAGGGCGCGCGGCGATGGATCGGCTCGTCGAGGCGTTCGAGCCGGGCAGCCTGTACGTGGAGCTGCAGGATCACGGGCTCGTCGAGCAGCCGGTGCTGAACGGGATCCTCACGCGCCTCGCGAAGGATCGCGGCCTGCCGATCGTGGCGACGAACGACGCGCACTTCGGCAGCCGCGACGACGGCGAGGGGCACCTCTACCTGTCGTGTATCGCGGCGAACCGCTCGTACGCGGACGCTTTCGAAGCGCATCACCAGAGCTTCGAGATGTTCCTCAAGTCGCCGGACGAGATGGCGCACGTCTTCCGCGACCACCCGGAAGCCATCAAGAGCACGCTGGAGATCGCCGAGCGATGCGCGGGGCTCAAGCTGAAGCTCGGCCAGCCGATGCTGCCGACGTTCGCACTGCCGGAGGGGTTCGATACGAACTCGTACTTCCGGCACGTCTCGCACGAGGGGCTGACGAAGCGCTTCGAGGAGTTCCGCCGCGGGGGTAAGACCGTCGACCAGGAGGCGTACCGCAAGCGCCTCGACATGGAGCTCGACGTCATCATCGGGATGAAGTTCCCCGGCTACTTCCTGATCGTCTGGGACTTCATCCGGCAGGCGAAGGAGATGGGGATCCCGGTGGGCCCGGGCCGCGGCTCCGGCGCGGGCTCGCTCGTGGCGTACGCGCTGCGCATCACGGATCTCGATCCGATCCCGTACAACCTGCTCTTCGAGCGCTTCCTGAACCCGGAGCGCGTGAGCATGCCGGACTTCGACGTCGACTTCTGCATGGATCGGCGCGACGAGGTGATCCGGTACGTCGCCGAGAAGTACGGCAAGACGAGCGTCGGGCAGATCGCGACGTTCCACGAGCTCAAGGCGAAGAGCGTCATCAAGGACGTGGCCCGCGCGATGAGCTTCCCGCCCGCCGAGGCGCAGAAGATCGCGAACCTGATCCCGCAGAAGGGGCCGGGGCAGACGTACACGATCCCCGAGTCGATCGAGATTGAGCCGAAGCTCAAGGCGCACATGGAGAGTGATCCCTCGGTGCGCGAGCTGCTCACGCAGGCGCAGAAGCTCGAGGGGCTCACGCGGCACGCCGGCATGCACGCGGCCGGCATCGTGATCAGCGAGGGTCCGCTCTGGGACCACGTGCCGTGCTTCCGGAACGGCGAAGCGCTCGTCACGCAGTACTACAAGGACGACGTCGAGCAGGCGGGCCTCGTCAAGTTCGACTTCCTCGGCCTCAAGACGCTCACCGTGATCGACATCGCGGTGCGGCTCATCCGCGCGCGGCCCGATCAGAAGGGTAAGTCACCGGCCGAGGCGTTCGACATCAACGCGATTTCGCTCAGCGACGAGGAGACGTTCCACCTCCTGCAGTCGGGCGAAACGACGGGCGTGTTCCAGCTCGAATCGAGCGGCATGCAGCAGCTCTTCAAGGACCTGCGCCCGACCAACTTCGAAGACATCGTCGCCGCCGTCGCGCTCTACCGCCCCGGCCCGCTCGGCACGGGCATGGTGAAGGACTTCGTCGACTGCAAGCACGGGCGCAAGCCCATCGCGAAGATGCACGACCTCGTCGACGATCTGCTCAAGCCGACCTACGGCGTCATCGTCTACCAGGAGCAGGTCATGCAGATCGCGCAGATGCTCGCCGGCTACACGCTCGGCGGCGCCGACCTGCTCCGCCGCGCGATGGGCAAGAAGAAGCCCGAGGAGATGGCCAAGCAGAAGTCCATCTTCGTCGAGGGATCCTTGAAGAACGGCGTGTCCGCCGAGGACGCCGACCGCATCTTCGGTCTGCTGGAGTTCTTCGCGGGGTACGGCTTCAACAAGAGCCACTCGGCCGCGTACGCGCTCATCACGTACCAGACGGCGTACCTCAAGCGGCATTATCCGGTGGAGTTCCTCTGCGCGCTGATGACCGCGGATCGCGACAAGATCGAGAAGGTCGTGCGGATCATCGCGGAAGGGCGCGCCTGGGGCGTCGACATTCTCCCGCCCGACATCAACGAGTCGAACATCGACTTCTCGGTCGTCTACAGCGAGCCGGGCAAGGCCACGAAAAAGGCCGGCCGGAAGGCGCCGAGCAAGATCAAGGACGCCGATCCCTACGATCCGAAGATCCGCTTCGGCCTCGGCGCGATCCGCGGCGTGGGCGAGTCGGCGCTGGAGGCGGTGCTCGAAGCACGCACGTCGGGCGGCGCGTTCGCCGATCTCTTCGACTTCGCCCAGCGCGTCGACGCGCGGCGCGTGAACAAGGGCGTGCTCGAGGCGCTCGTGCAATCGGGGGCGTTCGACGCGACGCTCCTTCCGCGCGGCGTCACGCGAGCCCGCGCGTTCGCCGCGCTCGATCAGGCGCTCGAACGCGCGAGGAGCGCGAGCAAGGATCGCGAGCGTGGTCAAGGTTCGCTGTTCAGCCTCTTCGCAAAGGCGGCCCCCGCGGCCGAGCAGAAGCTCGACGAGTACCCGCAGTGCGAGCCGTGGGATCTGCGCGAGATGCTGGTGCGCGAGAAGCAGTCGCTCGGCTTCTACGTCTCGGGGCATCCGCTCGAGCGGTACGGCACGGAGCTCAGTCGCTTCGACGTGATCGCGGCGAGCGCGCTTCCGCATAAGGATCCGTGGTCGAAGGTGCGCGTGGCCGGGATGGTCGAGGGATACCGCGAGCGCATCTTCAAGGGCGGCGGCGGCAAGGTCGCGTTTTTCCACCTCGAAGACACGAGCGGCCGCGTCGAGGTGAAGGTGCGCGACAAGCAGATCGAGACGTACGGCGCGATCCTGCAGGGAACCGACCCGGTCCTCGTCTCGGGCAAAGTGAGTTTTCCGCAGGTGGAGGAAGGCGCCGAGGACGAGCAAGCGGCGCCGCGAGAGCCGACGTTGATGCTCGACGAGGTCGTGCCGCTCGCGGACGCGATCCGCGCGGAGACGAAGAGCGTGCGCATCCGCGTACAAGCCCGGAAGGCGACGCGGGATCACATCGGCAAGCTACGGGACGTCCTGGCGTCGAGCCGCGGTGTCTGCCCGGTGCACCTCTTGATCCAGCTCGACGACGGCGCCGAGGCGGTGCTCGCGCTCGGGCGTGATCTCACGGTGACGCCGAGCGACGAGATGCTCGCGCGCCTGGAAAAACTCTTCGGCGAGAAGGTCGCGGAGCTGCGCTAACCCGACGCCGCCGTGGCCTTCACCATCGTGTCGAGGCGCGGCTCGACCGCGGCCTTGTCTTCCTGGTGCTTGAGCAAGAGGCCGAGCGTGTCGCGCGCGAGGTCCGGCTCGAGCTTGCTCTTGCCGAGCAGGACGAGCGCGCGCGCCCAGTCGAGCGTCTCGCTCACGGCGGGCGCCTTGCGTAGATCCATCTTGCGGAGCTCGCCGATGAACGCGACGAGGTGCGCGGCGAGCGTGTGATCGATGCCGGGGACGACGAGCTCCAGGATGGCGAGCTCGCGCGAGGAGGACGGGTAATCGAGGAAGGCGTGCAGGCATCGCCTACGGAGCGCCTCGGTCATCTCGCGGGTGGCGTTCGTCGTCAGGAGCACGAGCGGAGGGTGCTTGGCGCGGAAGGTGCCGAGCTCAGGGATGGTGACCTGCAGCTCCGAGAGGATCTCAAGGAGAAACGCCTCGAACTCGGGATCGGCGCGATCGACCTCGTCAAGGAGCAGGACGACGGGAGCTTCGCTGCGGATCGCGGCGAGCAGGGGGCGGGAGAGGAGGAAGTGCTCGGTGAAGAACGAGGCCTCGCTGCTGGCCACGATCTGCGCGGCTCCGGCGATCGACGCGCCGTGCGTCTCCGCGGCGATCGCGTCGCGGAGGAGCTGCGTGTAGAGCATCTGCTTGGCGTAGTCCCACTCGTAGAGGGCTTTGGCCTCGTCGAGGCCCTCGTAACACTGCAACCGGACGAGCGGACGGCCGAGCGCCTGGGCGGCGGCGCGGGCGAGGTCGGTCTTGCCGACCCCCGCGGGCCCTTCGAGCATGAGCGGGCGCCCCATGCGGAGGGCGAGCCAGAGGGAGAGGGCCGTGGCCGGGTCGCAGAGGTAGCGCGCCGCGCCAAGGGCAGCCGAGAGCGCCTGGGGAGAGGCGATCGGGTCGGGGGAGGCGGTCACGGGGAGCACGGTAGCATGGCCATCCCCGCGGAATGCCGGGGCATGTCCCGCTCGTGTCCTGCTATAAACCGAGCAGATGGGCGAGGACGGCCACGATCTCGTGCGCGTGGACGGCACGGGTACGGCGCACCCAGTCGGCAAGCTGGCAAGCCAGCGAATGCGCGCGCGACAAGGCGCGTTCCGACTGATGCCGGCGCCTGCGCACGTGGTCGTGATGCGACGCGCGGAAGGGGTCGAGGCCGGGAGCTTGCGGCTCTGCGGCGAGATCACGAGCGCGAGCGCGCTTTGCGACATCGTGTCGATGATCGGCCAGAGCGCGTGGACCGGCGAGCTCGCGATCTACGACGGCGCGACGAACCGAAGCGTCTTCTTCGAGCACGGCGCGGTGGTGGGCGCGCTGTCGAGCGCCGAAGGCGAGCGGCTCGGCGAGATGCTCTACCGCTACGGCGCGCTCTCGCTGGAGCAGCTGCAAGAGGTGGCGAGGGCCGTGACGGGCGACGTGCGCTTCGGCGAGATGGCGGTGCGCATGGGGCACATCTCGCGCGAGATGTTGTTCCAGCTCATGGGCCGGCAGGTCGAGGAGATCGTCTACGCGGTGATGCGTGCCGAGAGCGGGATGTTCTACTTCCTCGATCGTTTCGACGAGGCGCGGCTGACGTCGCGGCAGAACCTGCCCGTGAGCGGCCTCTTGATGGAAGCGGTGCGGCGCATGGACGAGATGCGCTACTTCCGCGAGCGCATTCCCTCCGCCGAACACGTGCCGGATCGCGTGCCGGATCGGCCTCCGCCGACCGAAGGCGACGTCGTGCAGATCTACGCGGCGATCGACGGGGTGCGATCCGTGGCCGACATCTGCCGCGCGGTGGGGCAGGGGGAGTTCGAGGTCACGCGGCAGATCTTCCAGCTCGTGCAAGGAGGCTGCGTGACGGTGCGCGCGCCGCGGCCCACGGGGCCAGCCGCGATCGTGGCGCTCTTCAACGAGGCGATGTCGATGGTGATGCGTGAGGTCGACGCCGTGAAGCGAGGCGACGAGGTCCGGCAGCACCTCGCCTCGTTCGCGACAGGCGCGGGCATCTACGACGCGCTCTTCATGCGCGCCGGGCCCAAGCCGGACGGCACGCTCGACGACGGGCAGATCATCGAGAACGTGGCGATGCTCGTCGGCCCGGATCAAGCCGAGGCGATGCTGGCGCAGTGGCTCTACGACTACGTGTCGTTCGCGATCTTCATCGCGGAACCGGTGCTGCGCGAGGTGTCGACGCGCAGCGGGGCAGGGGCGCCGCTGCTCGCGAAGAGCGTGGCCGACATCATCGCGCCGCTCGCGCCCTCCCACTAACCCCGACGAATGTCGTACGCGCGGATCTTCTTGTGCAGGTTCGTGCGCTCGACGCCGAGGACGATCGCGGCGCGCGAGATGTTCCAGTCGAGGCTCTGCAGGACTTCGATGATGTAGCGGCGCTCCGCCTGATCGCGGAACTCGCGCAGCGTGAGCCTGCGGCCGCCTTCGGTGCGCGGGATGGCCTCGATCGAAGGCGGGAGCGGGCCCGGCGGCGTGCGCATGGGCTCGCTCGCGTCTGGCGCCTCGGGCGCTTGGAGGTCGTCGTCGAAGGGGCTCGCGTGGGGATCTTCGGGCAGGTCGGCGATCGTGACGGTGTCGCCGGAGAGGATCGCTGCGCGCTCGATGACGTTCTTCAGCTCGCGCACGTTGCCCGGAAAGCTGCGGCGTTCGAGCGCGACGTGGACGGCCGGATCCATGCGCTTCGTCTTGAGCCCGTTCTCCTTGCAGAACGATGCCATGAAAGCGTCGGCGAGCGGGCGGATGTCCTCCATGCGCTCACGTAGCGAGGGCACGCGGATGGGGAAGACCGCGAGGCGGAAGAAGAGATCTTCCCGGAAACGGCCAGCGGAGACCTCACGGCTGAGGTCCTTGTTCGTCGCCGCGAGCACGCGTACGTCGACCTGCAGGGTCCGCTCGCTGCCGAGCCGGCTGATCTCGCCGGATTGAAGCGCGCGCAGCACCTTCGCCTGCGCCGAGGGCTCCATGTCGCCGATCTCGTCGAGGAACAACGTGCCGCCATGCGCTTGCTCGAAGAAGCCACGCTTGCGGGACTGGGCGCCCGTGAAGGCGCCGCGCTCGTGGCCGAAGAGCTCGCTCTCGATGAGCTCGCGCGGGATCGCCGCGCAGTTCACCTTGACGAACGGACCCGCGATGCGCGGCGAGAGACGGTGGATGGCGCGGCTCACGAGCTCCTTGCCCGTGCCGCTCTCGCCCGTAATGAGCACGCTCGCCTTCGTCGGCGCGACGCGATCGATCTCCTTGTAGAGCTTCTGCATGACCGGCGCGCGGCCGATCATCTCGTAGCGCGCGAGCAGCTCCGCCTCGAGATCCCGCACCTTGCGCGCGAGCTCCGACGAGTAGAGCGCGTTCTTCACGCTGACGAGCACGCGCTCGCGGCTCACGGGTTTTTCGAAGAAGTCGCCCGCGCCGAGCTTGATGGCCTTCACCGCGTCGTGGACCGTCGCGTGGCCGCTGATCGCGACGACCGGCAAGCTGCGCGTGGCTTCGTCGCGGCGGATGCGCTCGAGCAGCTCGAGCCCGCCCATGCCGGGGAGCAAGAGGTCGATGATCGCGAGGTCGACGGGCCTGCCGCCGTTGGCGAGGATCTCGAGCGCTTGTTCGCCGCTCTCGGCCTCGATGACCTCGTAACCTTCGCCGCGCAGGACGAGATCCAGGGTGCGACGGATGTTGCGCTCGTCATCGACGACGAGGACCGTGGGGGCGACGGCGGCCCCCAGGGCCTCGCCGGGGGCCGCCTGGGGCGTTACGAACGAGCTTTCCATGCCGCACGTATCCATACCTGCCTCCCGTCGGGGCAGGAAGCACTGGCGCGCCGGCCGAGGAACGGCTACGGAGCGCGGGATGGGCAAGGTCTGCGGTTCGACGTCTTCGAGGCCCTCGGCGCGGTTCGCCCGAGCGCTCGGCTTCGTCGTGCCCCTTCTTCTCCTCGCGGCCGCGGGCTGCGATCTCCAGGTCGGCGACGGGCGCAAGGCGACCCTCACCTACACGGACGACGCGCGCGCCGCCTACGAGGAGGCGATGCGCTCGTACCGCAGCAAGTCCTGGGAAGACGCGCGCGCCCTGTTCGCCGAGGTGCGCAAGCTCTTCCCGTACAGCCGGTACGCGACGCTCGCGGAGCTGCGCATCGCCGACGTCGAGTTCGAGCAGGAGAAATACGCGGACGCCGTCTCGGCCTACCGCGAGTTCATCCAGAACCACCGCACGGATCGCGACGTCGAGTACGCGCGCTACCGCATCGCGAAATCGCTCTTCCGCGACATCGACGACACGTTCCTCCTTCCGCCGCAGGAAGAGCGTGATCAAGGCACGGCGCTCGAAGCCTACCGCGAGCTCGGCGCGTTCCTGCGCGACAACCCGCGGAGCCGCTACTCGGAGGACGTGCGCAAGATGCACCAGGCCGTGCAGGGCCGGCTCATGCGGCACGAGCTCTACGTGGCGCGCTTTTACCTGCGGCAGGACATCTACCCGGCGACGATCGCGCGGATCGATCACGCGCTGAAGCTTTTCCCCGGTTCGGCGCTCGAACCCGAAGCGCTCGTGCTCAAGGGCGAGACGCTGATGCGGATGGACAAACTCGACGACGCGCGCGCCGTCTTCCAGAAGGTGCTCGACGAGTACGGCGGGCCCTTCGCCGTGACGGCGAAGCGGTTCCTCTCGGAGCTCGACGCGCAAAAAGCGGGCAAGCAGGGAACCTAGTTCGGATGGACGCGTCGCAGAGACGCCCCACGGCGGGCGTGCGGTACGCGCTCGCGCGCGGCGAGGGCGAGGAGGAAGGGGCGGGCGTGACCTACCGCGGGTTCGCGCACTTGCCCGACGTGGACCTGCCGCTCGAAATCCGCGTCGAGCCAACAAGCGAGGGCGGCGCGGAAGGCCGAGCGAACGTGGCGGCGCGGATCGAGGGCGCAGCCGTTGGGGTGGACGTCGCGGGCCTGGAGAAAGCGGGCGCGGCGCTGGTCAAGGCGGCCCTGCGCGCGGCGCGTGACGCCGGCAGGCCGATGCCGCGGCGGATCGTACGCTGGCGCGGCCCGAGCTGACGGGGTGGGCGCGGCGTTGGCGTGAACATGCTAAAGGGGATCGAAGGTTCGGCTCGGCGTGTCCGAGCGTCGTTTTCGAGGTGTTGCGATGTCTGAAAAGGTGCCCATGACGCCCGAAGGGCAAGCTCGGCTGCGCGAGGAGCTCGAGCGGCTCAAGAAGATCGAGCTCCCGCAGGTGGTCAAGGACATCAGCGTGGCCCGTGATCACGGCGATCTGTCGGAGAACGCCGAGTACCACGCCGCGAAGGAGCGTCAGGGGCTCATCGTCGCGCGGATCACGTTCATCGAGCAAACGCTGAGCCGCGCGGAGGTCATCGACCCGAGCAAGCTGAGCGGCAGCAAGATCCAGTTCGGCGCCCGCGTGAAGCTCATGAACGTCGATTCGGACGAGGAAGTCGTCTACCAGATCGTCGGCCCCGAAGAAGCGGACATCAAGCAGAACCGCATCTCGGTGTCCTCCCCGCTCGCGCGCGGGCTCATCGGCCGCGAGGTCGGCGAGGAGGTCCGCGTCGTCATGCCGGCCGGGCCGCGCACCTACGAGATCCTCGAGATCATCTACGCATGACGAACCGCGGCGGGGAGGGCGCACACGTCCCGCCCGCCGCGCCTCGACCGAGCCGCGCAAAGGGTCGGCTCGCGGTCTCGGCGCCCAAGCCGGACCGGGACGGCACGAGCGTGGTGCGGACGCGCGCGCGGACGCGGGATCTTCCGCTCGGATGGCGGATCGCCGACGGCTATCTCGCGATCGGCGTGTTCCTGCTGATCGAGCTCGTCGTCATCGGCGTCGTCTTCCGGCGTGAGCTCGTCGGGCTGCACGAGCTCACGCTCGCGCTCGGAAAACTGTGGCCGATCGCGTTCGCGGCGGCCGCGCCGGTCGCGGCGATCGGCGGGGTCGTCGTCGAGCTCGCGCGCCATGCAGAAGGACGCTGGGGCAGGGGCGGTTTCGCGCTCGCCGCGGCAGGTTTTGCCGGTGCCGTGGCGTTTGGCGTGTCCACGGGGCGCCTCCTGTCCGGGTCTCTCCGCGCGCCGTTCGTGGGGATCGTCGCGGCCGTCGCGTTCGCCGGCGTGTTCGTGATCGGGCCGGTCGTGGCGCGGGCGCTCGCGCCGAAGCCGCGACGCACGTTTGGCCTGGGCGTCTTTCTCGGCGTGATCGCGCTGCTTGTCGTGATCGAGCTCGTCAACCTGCTGGTCCTGCCGCGCCTTTATCCGGCGTTCCACCGTGGCCTCGCGCTCCTCGCGCTCCTCGTCGCGCCGTTCGCCACCGTCGCGTGGGACGCGCCGCGACGAACGCGACCAGGAAGCACGGACGATCCGGAAGGGCCGATCGCGCCCGTCGGCATGAAGCTCGCTCGCGCGGCGCTCGCGCTCGGCTTGTTCGCTTTGTCCGCGGCGGCATCGCCCTCGGCGGCGGAGCGGCTCGCGCCCGCGGACAACGTGCGGCTCGTGTACCTGACGCGCGCGCCGGTGCTCGCGAACGCCGTGGAGATCGCGGCCGCGCTCTCGCCGCCGCCGCCGCTCGACGACGCGCCGCTCGTCATGAATGAGGGGCAGGCGGGGCACGCGGTGGATCTCGCGGGCCGCGACATCGTGCTCGTCACGATCGACGCGCTGCGCGCCGATCACGTCGGCGCCTACGGGTATGGGCGCAAGACCACGCCGACGATCGACGCGCTCGCGGCCGAGGGTGTGGTCTTCGAACGGGCCTACACGCCGACGCCGCACACCTCGTACGCCGTCACCTCGCTGATGACGGGCAAGTACATCCGCCCGCTCGTGTTGCAAGGACTCGGCGGCGACTCCGAGACGTGGGCCGGGCAGATCCGCCGTTACGGCTACAAGACCGCGGCCTTCTTCCCGCCGGCGGTCTTTTTCATCGACGCCGAGCGCTTCGGCTCGATCCGCGAGCGTGGACTCGACTTCGAGTACCGCAAGGTCGAGTTCGCGAGCGCCGAGCGCCGCGCCAAGCAGGTCGAGTCGTACCTCGACGGCGTCGACAAGAACGCCCGCGTCTTCATGTGGGTACACCTCTTCGAGCCGCACGAGCCTTACGAGACGCACCCCGAGCACGACTTCGGCGATCGCGACATCGATCGCTATGACGCGGAGATCGCCGCGGCGGACGCGGGCCTCGGCTCGATCCTCGCCACAGTACGCGCGCGTCGGCCGGGCGCGGTGGTGATCGTGAGCGCCGATCACGGCGAGGAGTTCCAGGATCACGGCGGCCGGTACCACGGCACCACGGTCTACGAGGAGCAGGTCCGCGTGCCGCTCGTGGTGCATGCGCCGGGGCTCTTCGCGCCGCGGCGCGTGTCCGCTCCGGTGCAGCTCGTCGATCTGCTGCCGACGGTGCTCTCGGGGCTCGACATCCCGCGGCCGGCACGCGTGCGCGGCGCGGATCTCGGGCGCGCGCTCGTGGGGACGGCCACGAGCCCGGAGGACGCTCGCGGCTTCGCGTTCGCCGAGACGGAGACGATGACCATGCTGGCGCGTGGGCCCCTCCGGCTCGTTTGTGCTCGAAGGATCGGCGCGTGCGCGCTCTACGACGTGGAGCGGGATCCGACCCAGACGCGGGATCTCTCGGGCGCGCGCGCCGCTGACATGGCTGACATGCGCACCGAGCTCCGCGGCGTGGAGGCCTCGCACGGGCGGTACGAGATCGCGGGGTTGCGCAGCGAGGGCAAGGGCTGGCCCGAGGCGCTCCGGCGCGGGATCGCGGGGGATGCGGACGCGGCGCTCGACGTGGCCGCGCTGCTCGACGACGCAGACGTGCTCATCCGGCGCAAGGCCGCCGAGGTTCTGTTTGATCTCCAACGGCCCGAGGTCTCGCCGACGATGCGGCTCGCGCTCGTGCGGGACGAGGACGACGAAGTGCGGCGCTGGTCGGCGCTCACGCTGACGAGGCTCGGCGAGGGAGCGCCGCGCACGCGCGAGCTGCTCGAAGATCGGGATCCCCGGTGGCGGCGCCTCGCGGCGCTCGCGCTCGCCGAGGGCGGAGACGGCCGCGGGGAGGACGATCTCGTGGCGTGGTTCCGCGAGGCGTACGGCAAGCGCGCGCAGAAGCGCGAGGTCATCCCGTTCGAACGGGCGAAGGAGATCGTCGCAGCGCTCGCGAAGATCCGCGCCAAGTCCGCGCTGCCCACGCTCATCACGGCGCTTGACGACGTCCGCCTGCGGCCACACGTGGCCGAGGCGCTCGCTGCGATCGGCCAGGACGCGGCCCGCCCCGCGCTCGCCGAGCACCTCGCGACCGAACGCTACCAGCACGCGCGTGTCGCGCTCTCCGAAGCGCTCGTCACGCTCGGCGCCGGCCCCGAGCTCCGCGCCCCGCTCATCCGGCTGCTCGGCGTGCCCGACCCGCTGCCGAACGGCCTGCGGATCGCGCTTCAAGCGGACGTGCTCGAGCTCGTCGGCGGCCCGCGGGATCGCGATTTGGAGAAACTCCGGCGGTTCGCACGGAGCGGCGTCGCGGTCGGCATGGTCGTGCCGAAGTCCGACGGCGGCGGCGATGCGCTGCGCGTCCTCTGCCGCGTGCGTTCAAACGACGACCGGCCCGGCGAGATCCGCTTCGGCGTGGGGACGCGCCGCCTCGTGAGCAGCGGCGATCGCGAGACGGGCGGCCTCGTTCCCAAGCGCGCGCCCGAGCTCGATGCGCGCACCGCGGCGACGCTCTACGTCCCGCCGGGCGACAAGCCGCAAGAGGTCTTCGCGCCGCTGCCCGCGGCGGTGAAGGTGCGCCCCGGTCAGCACGGCGAGTTCGTCGTCTACGCGACGCAAAACGTGGAGCTCTCGGCCTGCGCGGTCGTCCCGCTCGTCGCCGAGCTGCCTCCGCCGCCGCCCGAGCCGTGGACGCCCGAAGAGGGCGGGGAAGGCTCGTCCGACGGGGATCCTCCGCGAAATCCGTGACTTTTGTCACGAACGGGCAGGGGACGGAGGCGCCGAGCGTGGCCCCCGGACGACCGCGGAAGTCCCGCGGAAACCGCGATGAGGCCGATTGACGCCGGGGGCGGCGCGGCTAGAGTCCCGGGCGTGTCGCGAGAGGACAAGCAGTCGGAAGAGGGCCGCGCGAAGCGCGAGGACGAGGACGCGCGCGAGGCGGAGACCTCGGGTGACGACGAGCCGTCGAAGGCTCATGCGTCGGAGTCCGAGGACGAAGCCGCGCAGCGTGTCGCCGCCGCGCTCGGCGTCGCGGGGGAAGAGGACGCCTCGATCGAAGGCGGCGACGCGGCCGCGGAGCCCGACGAGGGCGAGAAGGAAGAAGAGGAGGCCGCGAAGCCGAACCGCGCGGCGCGCAGGCGGGAAGATGCGCTCGCGCGACGCAAAAAGCGCGTCGGCGGTGCGACAGCCGCGGAGGACGACGCGGCGCTGCCTCGCGACAAGAACGCGCGCGCCAAGGAGCTCCTGAAGCGGCGCCGCGAGCAGGCGGACGCGGCCGAGCGCCGCCCGGTCGCAAGCTCGCTCGACGCGGGCGAGATGGTCGACGACGCGCTCGCGCGGAGCGCCTCGGCCGTCACGAAGTGGCTCAAGACGAACGTCGGCGTCCTCCAGTGGGTGGTCCTCGCGGCGATCGTCGGCGCGGGCGGATATGCCTTCTGGTCGTCGCGCTCCGACAAGAAGCTCGGGGATGCCTCGTCGGATCTCTTCACAGGCGTGGCTGCGAACCGCGGCCTCGTGATGGAAGAGGACAAACGCCCCGACGATCAGAAAGAGATCGATCCGACGCGCGTCTTCAAGAACGAAGCCGACAAGACGCAGGCCGCGCTCGACGCGTACGGCAAGGTCATCGACAAGCACGCCGGCACGGGCGCGGCGCTGCTCGCGCGGCTCGGCCAGGGCGGCACGTACCTCGAAAAACGCGACTGGGACAAGGCGATCGAGGCCTACTCGTCCGTGCTCTCGTCGCCGCTCGCGGCCGCGGATCCGGACGTGAAGGGTCGCGCCACCGAAGGCATCGGGTACGCCAAGGAGGGCAAGGGCGATCTCGACGGCGCGATGGCGAGCTTCAAGGAGCTCGCGGGCATCGACGTCAAGGGATACAAGGACCTCGCGACCTACCACGAGGCACGTGTCCTCTTCGCCAAGGGCAACAAGGACAAGGCGAAGGAGGTCCTGAAGCCGCTCGACGAGAAGCTCGCGCTCCCGAGCAAGGAGCCCGAGCCGCTCGAGTACCTCAAGGGCGCGGTGCACGATCTCATGGTCCAGATCGATCCGGCCGCCGCAGCCGCGCAGCAGCCGGTGTTCGGGGGCGGCGCGCCTGGGGCTTTGCCCGCCGACATCCAGGAGAAAGCGCGGCGCATGGTCGAGGAGGCCCAAAAGAAGGCGGCCCAGCAGCAGGGCGGGACGCCGTGATCGAAGGACGCGTGAGGGCTCCCGTCGCGATCTCGCGTGGCGTTCTCGCGGCCGCCGCGGCCCTCGCGCTCCCGCTCTTCGGCTGCGAGAGCCTGAGCATCCCGGCGACGCCGCAGGTCCCGACGTGGCTGCACCACCCGGGCGGCACGCTCTCGATCACGTACCGAAGGCCGCTGACGGCCGAGTCGCGCCAGCAAGCCGAGGTCTACGAGCGCGGCCAGCCTGCGATCGACGTCGCCGGTCGGCGCGTCTTCGTCCCGTCGAGCGACAACGGCCTTTACGCGCTCCGCGTCGAGGACGGCTCGACGATCTGGCGCTTCGAGACCATGGGGCCGGTGCAGAGTGAGCCACTCTTCGACGCCGTCGAGGACGTCGTCTACTTCGGCTCGAACGACGGCGCGGTCTACAAGGTGAACGCGACGAACGGCCGCATGCTCTGGCGGTTCGCAACGAACGCCGAGGTGGGCCGGAAGCCGGTGCTGCGGAACGGCGTGCTCTACATCACCAACGCCAACGACACGTTGATCGCGATGAACGCCGCGACCGGGGCGCTCAAGTGGCACCAGCATCGGACGCCGGCGTTCGGCATGGAGTCCGCCGGTTACGCGGGGCCGGCGCTCGGGCGAGACAAGGTCTACACGGCGTACTCGGACGGCGTGGTGCTCGCGTACGACCTCGAAGACGGCTCGGAGCAGTGGCCGGCCGTGGATCTTGCGGCCGAGGCGGAGCAGCAGACCGGCGGTGATACGCCGCGTTATCTGGACGTGGACACGACACCGTTGGTGGCGCGGATCACCTCGGGTGAGGTCGTGTTCGTGGGCAGCTACGCGGGCGGCGTGTACGCGCTCGACGCGGAGAACGGCACGCGGGCGTGGGTGAACGAGAAGGCCGTCGGGGTGACGGAGCTCGTTTTGTGGGAGCAGCCGGCGCACGCGCCGCGAACGGGGCCGCTTGTCAACGCTCGGGGGCTGGGCTCGGATGAGCCGAGCTCCGCCCCCAAACCCCCGTCGGTCCCGGGGCAGCGCATCCTGTTCGCTGCAAGCGGGATCACTGGGCTTTGGGCGCTCGATCCGAACGACGGGCGGACGCTCTGGCGTCGGAACCTGCCGGAGGGCGGGATCACGGCGCCGGTCCCGGTGGCGGGCGCGCTGCTCGTGGGGACGACGCGGTACGGCTTGTTCCTGTTTTCGCCCGTGACGGGTGGGCTCATCGACGGGATCCTGCCGGGCGGCAGCTTCGCGATGACGCCGGCCGCGTTCGGGGTGCGGGCGTTCGTGGTGGGCAACGGGGGTTCGTTCCTCAGCGTGCTCGTCACGCCGCCGGCGCCGGCGCCGGCCGACACGACGATGAGCTGGCTCGGCGGCAAGGGCGGCTGACGAGACCGGGGCGGAGGGGCGTTCGGGAGGACGCCGCCGTCCGCGTGTAGAACGGCGGTGACGGAAGCCGTCGGCCGGGGCGACCGGCCGCGAGGCCGAGGTGCGCGCGCGTCGCGCAGCCGTCGTGTGTCCGGACGAACCCAAGGAACGCCTGGATTCAGGCCGGTTTACGGCTCGGATCCCCCTCCTCCGGGCTCGTTTAAATTTCGCATAAGATACATTATGTCAACTCGCGCGATCCGCCTCAGGGCGGATGTGGATGCGGCGCCAGACCTGGCGACGGAGATGCCCCCGGACCCGACGCAGACCAACCCGGCCCCCGGCCGAGCTCCCCGAGCTCGACCCCGATCCCGGTCCATCGGCCTCGCCCGGAAGACACACGTCTCCCTCGGCGCGCCCCGCGCATCCCGCCCGCCCCTCGCGCTCCGCCGCCCCGACCTACCGGCCGGACGTCACTGCGCCCGGAACGACCTCCAGATCAGGACTTCGCCAGGCCTCGTCAGCGGACGCCCGCCCAAACGCTCCTCGCGCCACCCGAGCACCTTCCGCGACGCCTGGTCCCCGAGCTGCGTGAAGCCGTGGTGCGTGTAGAACCCCTGCGCCCACGTGGCCTTTTCGAACATCCTCGCGATTGCGTCATTCAGCCCACAACCGAGCGCGTCCTCCTCGAACTTCTGGAGCAGCTGCGTCCCCACGCCGAAGCGCTGGAACTGCGGGTGCACCGAGAGCTCTTCCAGGTACGCGACGCCCGGCGACTCGTCCCGCCACGCGAGGTAGCCGGCGACCTCGTGATCGGCCTCGGCCACGAAGACGTTGTGATGCCGCGGCAGATGCGCGATGTCGTTCCAGGTTCGCGGCGGCACCTCGGCCGCGTCGAAGCCGAGGTCGTGGTACATCGCCGTGCACGCCTTTTCGAGCGCCACGAGATCGCTGACTTGCGTCTCCTGGAGCTTCGTGATGCGGATGCGTTGCGGCCTCACTCGATCCGATGCGTCCGTCATGGGTGATCCCCTTCCGAGCTTCTAGAGGCCCACGAGGCGGCCGATCACGGCGGCGTCCTCGTCTCCGGCGGGAACGAGCAAGGCCACGGCCGTGCCGGGCGGCGGGCTCTGGCCCGGCGCGAGCGGGACGACCCGAATTTCCCCTTCCCGGCCGACCACGGCGACCCGAACCGCGACGACCAGAGCCACACGAGGAGCCATCGGCGCGGCCGCGACCGGCGCAGGTGCAGCGGCGGGCGCGGGCGCAGGTGCGGCAGCCGGGCTCGGCACGTTGGCGGGAGCCACGGGGCGTACCGGCGCGGGGCCGACGGGAACGACGCGGGCCGGCGCAGGCGTGACCGCAGCGATGGGCGCAGGCGCGGCGGGTGCGACTGGAGCAGCCACCGGCGCAGGCGCAGGCGCAGGCGCGGCGACGACGGCGGGCGCAGGCGCAGCGACGGGCGCAGGCGCAGCGACGACGGGCTCCTGCGCGGGCGTCACCGGGATGCGACCGAGATCCTTGCCGGAGAGCACGTTCGTCTCGCCGTCGAGGTCATCGACCGGAATGTCGAACAGGTCGTTATGCGCCTGCGAGGCCGTGATCTCTTCCTCGGGGGGCGGCGGCGGCGGCGCGACGGGCGGCGCCGAGGGGGCGAAGTCGCCCCAGGCCTGGTCAATCACGGTCGTCTTCGGGGTCGGGCGTTTCGGCGCGGCCGCGGCGGGCGCGGGAGCTGCGGCCCCAGCCGGCGGCGCTTGGGGCGCGCCCGGCGCGCGGGGGTCGGGACGCGCGGCCGCAGGATTCACCGCGGCCATGGCGGCGGCACTCTTCCGAGCGCCGGTGCGCGACGGAAGCCGCTTGCGGGGCCCCGGCGCTCCGGGAGCCCTGCCCGGCTGCGCGGGCGCCTCGGCGGGCGCAGGCGTGGCAGCGACCGGCGTGGCGGGCGCAGGCGTGGCAGCGACCGGCGCGGCAGGCGCAGCACGCGGCACCGTGCCGACCGGGAGCACGGCAGGCCCCACGCCACCCGTATTCGGTCGCACGTGGCTCTGCGGGCCGACCGACGGAGGCGTCGGCGTGGCGGCCGGCGGCACCACAGGACGCGCGCCCCGCGGCAAGGGCGGAGGCGGCGGCGCGCCCCGCGTCACGGGGGCCGGCGTGGCCGGTGCTTGCGTGACGGGCGGCTGGGTCACGAGCGGGGCGCGCGGCGCAGGCGCGGACACGGGCACCGCACGCCCGGGCGGGAGCGGCGGCGGGACCGAGCGACTCGGCGGCGGCGGCGGCGTCGAGCGGAGCGGCGCAGGCGCGGACGCGGCCTGGGGGGCCGACTCGGGCGCGGGTGCAGCTTGCGGAACGGGCGGTGGCGCGGCTTGTGGCGCGGGAGCCGGCGGTGGCGCGGCTTGTGGCGCGGGAGCCGGCGGCGGCGCGGCTTGTGGCGCCGACGCGGCAGCAGCGGCGAGCATGGGCGCGATGTCCGCGGCCGCCTTGAAGAGCTCGAGCGAACGCATGTCCTTGTCCGCGTCGGAGGCTTGCTCCGCGGCGCGCTTCAGCCAGCGCAGCGCTTCGGCTCGCTCCCCGCGGCCCCACAGCGCGGAGGCCGTCGACAGCGCCCAGTGGACATCCTCGTCGTCGTCGTCTTTCGGGGGCGGGATCGGGCTATCAACCATGGTCGTCGCGCTCGTTTGCCTCGCAGTTTGCCCATACCACGACTCTCCTCGCGCCGTCTCCCGCCGCGCACGGGCCCGCCCTGGCGTCTGCCCCCGCCCCTCCGGAAACCGCCCGAATTTTCCTCGCTCGCACCCCTCGCCTGTGCGGAAAACCCCTTCGCATGGCGATTCCGCTGCTTCTTCTTGAGCCGCAAGCGGCGATCGTGACACCCTCCCCTACGCGGTAGCCTTCGCTCCCCTTTTCCCTCGCGGTCCCGCTGCCGAGGACGCATCCCAGAGGATCCTCGTTCGTGCTTCATAACCGAGATCTCAAGCCCGGCGTCACGCTAGGACGCTACGAGATCCTCATGCCCGTGGCGCAGGGCGGGATGGCCGCCGTGTGGGCCGCTCGCATGGTCGGCTCGCGCGGCTTCCAGAAGATCGTCGCCATCAAGACGATGCTGCCGGGCCTCTCGGAAGATCCCGAGTTCGAGGCGATGTTCCTCGACGAGGCGCGGCTCGCGGCGCGCATCCGGCACCCGCACGTCGCCGAGATCCTCGACCTCGGCGACGAGAACGGCGTGCTCTACATCGTGATGGAGTGGATCAACGGAGAGTCGCTCTTCGTGATCAACCGCAATGCCAAGGATCAAGGCGGCTTTCCCCTCCCCTTGCTCCTGCGCATGCTCTCGAGCGCCTGCGCGGGCCTGCACGCCGCACACGAGATGCGCGACGACGAGGGCCGCCCGCTCGGCCTCGTGCACCGCGACGTGAACCCTGCGAACGTCATGGTCTCGTACGACGGGATCGTGAAGATCGTCGACTTCGGCGTCGCGAAGGCCACGGCGAGCGTCACCATCACGCGCGTGCCCGGCATGCTGAAGGGCAAAGCGCACTACATGTCGCCCGAGCAGATCCGCGGCGAGCGGCTCGATCGGCGCTCCGACCTCTTCTCGCTCGGGATCCTCATGTACGTGATGATCACTGGGCGTCACCCGTTCAAGGCGAGCACGGACAAGCAGACGATGGACAACATCGTCGGCACCGAGCCCGTCCCGATCCGCGATCTCGTCCCCTCGGTGCGCCCGGACCTCGAGGCCGTCGTGATGCGCGCGCTCGCGAAGCGCGTCGAGGATCGCTGGGTCGACTGCGCCGAGATGCAACGCGCGCTCGATCAGATCACGAACGCCATCGGCGCGGCCGTGACGGACGGCGACCTTTCTTCGTTTGTGCGCCAACTGATGGGCGAACGATCGTCGCAGCGCCGCGCGGAGATCGCCGCCGCGATCCAGGCTGCGGACGCGCGCGGGGTCGAAGCCGCGGAAGCGCCTGCATCGCGGAGGGCCGACGGGTCTATGTCACGTCGTCGCGGCGGCACGCCGTCGTCGCGTGGCGCTTCGCTCGAAGGCATCATCCCGATCGCGCTCGACGGCGGGGGTGCCGCGCCTCCGCCGCCTCCGGCGATCGTCGTCCCCAGCGTGCCGCCTCCCCCGCCATCTGCGCCGGCAGCGCTCGTCACGTCGAAGCGCAAGCCGTCCGTTTGGCCGTGGCTCGTGCTCGTGCTCGTCGGCGCGCTCGGCGGCGCGGGCGCGGCGCTTCGCATGGGCCATCTGCCCGCGGCCGAGCCGCTCGTCCCGCCGGCCCTTCGCTGGCTCCTGCCTCCGCCCAAGGCCGAGGCCACGCATGCCCCCACGCCTCCTCCGCCGCCTGCGAGCGTCGCGCCTGCGCCGAGCGCTGCACCTCCCGCGAGCGCCGCTCCTTCCGCGACCGCGCCGAGCGAGGACACACTCGCCCTCGATGCAAGCGCGCCGAGCGACGCGGGGACACCAGGCGACGCGGGCAGCGATGCAGGGACCGACGCAGGGACCGACGCAGGCGACGCGGGCTCCGACGTGCTCGACGGCGGCTTGCCCGACGGTGGCGGGTACAGGTTTCTCCCGCCGAACCCTGGCGGCGGCTGGAAGCGCATCGACGGCCTCTGGTATCCGCCCCCGTGGTGGAGGCCGCCGTCACGCCTGCCGGGCGGAGCCACCACGGCCGCGCCGACGGGCGGCGCGCCCAAGGTCGACACCAACGATCCGTACGGCGAGTAGCCCGCCGCCTCCGCGACGGGCCGAGCGCCTCCTCAGTACAGGCCAGTCTGCTCGGGCAAGCAGACGCCCATCGCGCACAGGAGCAGATCGATGTCCGCGCCCGCGCAGCTCACCTGGCGCGCGCAGTAGTCATCGTATGCACACAAACGATGGCAGGACTGATCCGATCCGAGCGCGCGCACGTTCATGAGGCAAGCCCAGCCGGACGTCAGCCACAGGCCCTCGGGCTTGTCGAAGAGGCAGACTTCCTTGCGCTCCTCGGAGTCGTAGACCTCGGCCGTGCAGGCGTCGCGCTCGATCTTCTCGCGCGACTTCCCCATCGTGTTGAGCATGTACGTGAAGTCGCAGGCGCCGGCCGAAGTCGTGTCGCGCGAGACGCGGTAGCGCAGCGACGGGATGTCGAGCGAGCGTTGACGCACGCCTCGGAGCATCGCGACGAACTGGTTGTTGCCGCCGTCTTCCTTCGGCCCCTCGCGCAGCGCCGCGAGGATCTGCTCGTTCTGCGCCTCGACGCCGGGGTCCTCTTTGTCCGAGTAGCCGAGCCGGACGTACTTCTCGGGCGTCTTCGTCGTGCACGGCTTGGCGTGCTCCCAAAGCTTCTCGCTCACGACGGGCGGGCGCTTCGTCCCCTCGCGCTTGCACACCCCGATCGCGCCCACGGGCACGGCGCCCGAAGCGCGATCGGTCGGCTGACCCGGCGGCTCCTGGATGAACTCCGTGGACGTGCAGCTCACCGCTCCCACGGACACCACGAGCCCCGTCACGGCGAGGGCGGCGACCCGATGCAACGCTCTCTTCGTTCCCACGAGCGCACGGTATCACCGCGGAGGGCCCGGACAGAAATCCTCGGTGACAAAAGGCGCCTGACCAAAGGCCAAGTAGCCGGATCTTTTTGATTTTTTGGCGCGGACGGGCGCGAGTGCGGGCGCTCAGGCACCCATCGCGGTCTGCTCGATCAGGTGATCGACGATCGCCTGCACGCTCTGCGTCTTCTGGAAGACGGCGAGCTGTTTGTCCGCGCTCGTCCCCTCCCGGAGGATGCCGCGGACGCGGTCGAGATCGGCCTCGGACTTGAAGATGGCCGCGGCCTCCTCGACGAAGTCGAGCAACTCGCCGATGAGCACGCGCACGGGCAGTTGCTCCTGCTTGCCGAAATCGATGAGCTGGCCGTCGATGCCGTAGCGCAGCGCGCGCCACTTGTTCTCCTCGATGAGCTCGCGCGCGTACTCGCGGAAGCCCATGTTCTTCCGGTAGAGCAGATAGAGCTTGCCCATGAGCGCCTGGATGAGCGCCGTCAGCGCGACGGTGTCGTCGATGCGCGTCGTCATGTCGCAGATGCGCACCTCGACCGTGTCGAAGAACGGATGGGCGCGGACGTCCCACCAGATCTTCTTCGCGTTGTCGATACAGCCCGTCTTCACGAGCAGATCGACGTACGACTGGAACTGCGCGTACGAGTCGAAGTGGCCCGGGATGCCCGTGCGCGGGAAGCGCTTGAAGATCTCGCTGCGGATGCTCTTCAGGCCCGTCGAGCGACCAAGCCAGAACGGCGAGCTCGTCGAGAGCGCGAGGAGGTGCGGCAGGAAGTAACGGACCTGGTTCGCGAGCGCCATCGCGACCTCCTTGTCCTTGATGCCGACGTGGACGTGGAGGCCGAAGATCAGGTTCGCGCGCGCGACGTCCTGCAGGTCCTCGACGATCACCTTGTAGCGCTCGCCGTCGGTGATCTCCTGCTTCTTCCAGTCGCTGAACGGGTGCGTGCCGGCCGCGACGATCCGGAGGCCGTGTTTGCCCGCGAGCGCACTGAGCTCCCCACGCAGTTCGCAGATTTCCTGGCGCGCCTGCCGGATGTCGCGGCAGATGCCCGTGCCCGTCTCGACGACGGACTGGTGCATCTCGGGCCGCACGCGCTCGCGCAGGACCGAGTGTTTCCCGCCCTCGAGGAGCTGACTCACGTACGAGCGGAGCTCGCGCGTCTCGGGGTGGACGATCTGAAACTCTTCCTCGATGCCGAGCGTGAATTGACCGTCGAGCAGACCCTGGACCGTGGTGCTCATGAATCTCCCTCGATGATGAACGTGGGGACCGTTCCCGCCCCCGCATGAACGTTACACATGTTCGTCGCGGATAACCTGCCCAGCATACCGCCGAGCTCGCCCCGAAACAGGATCGGATCGAGCTCGATGTGGCGCCGCGAGAAGTAGAGCTCGCCCGCCGCGCCGACCTCTGGGAACATCGCCGTCGGCAATGAAACGCGGAGCTGCAAAACGGACGGATCGATGAGCGCGAGCTTCAGCGCTCGCTCCCACACGCTGCTCTCCACGTTCGCGCCGATCACCACGCCGCGCCCGCCGACCTCGTCGTTCGGCTTGATCACGAGGCGCGCGCGGTTGTCACGAGCCCACGGGACGAGGTCGATCTCCTCGCCGTCCGGGCCTTCGGTCTTCATCTCCTCGACGTGCCTCGTCCACGGGATGAACTGGCGCACGGCGACGCTCTCGTCCTTCGTGTAGAGCGCCGTGACGCGCGGATCGAAGAGCAAGGCGAAGAGGACCTTCTTGTCGAGGAGCTTCGCGCGGAAGCTGTTCACGACGCACACGACGCGCGCCTTGTACGCCTCGATGAGCGGCCGCACCTCGTCCTCGCGGCCGAGCAGTTCGCTCGTGAGCACGCGGCGGTAGACGAGATCGATCTCCTCACCCTTCGCCGAGAGCTTGCCGTCGCGATACTCGAGCTCGCGTGGATCGACGAACCGCGCCGGGATGCCGTGCAGCCGGAAGCGCTCGCAGATCATGTCGAACTCGGTCCGCGTCGCGACCTCCTGCCAGTCGACGACGGCGACCTTCGGGACGTGCGTCCCGCCGAACTCGTGCCACGCGTCGAGGATCGATCCGACGAGGGAGTTGCCCGCGTAGACCGGCGTGATCGGCGAGACGCGCGCGAACTCGCGCATCGGCTGGAAGGCCTCGAAGAGCTCGGTGAGCCGGTCGGCGTAGCTCGGGCCGAAGGCGCCCTCGGCGTTGAGCTCGACGAACGAGAGCTCGGAGCCCGCAAGGATCGCGTCGAGGCGCGTGACGACGCCGACGGACTCGAAGGCCGGGTTGTAGGAGAAGAGCCGCCGCTCGCCGTCGGTCAGGCCCATGAGCTCGAGGAGCGTGGGCTCCGCGAGGATGAGGTCCTTGGCCTTGATGACGGCGCTGCGGAAGTGCCTGAGCGCCCCGAGGAGCAGGTTGTACTGGGCGCGGAGGACGAAGTTCGGGCGGAGGAACGTGCAGAGGGGACGACCGGCGAAGACGGCGCCTCGCGCCACCATACGCTCGAGCAGGGCGAGGTGATCCTCGCCCCCTCGATCCACGTAAGCCGTGAGCGCGTCGTGGTAGCGGTCGACGGCTGCGTCGAGCGCGGCGGTGAAGGGGTGCTTCGACGGCCGCTCGCAGAGGGTCACGTGCTTCTATCCCACCGGATGGGTTCGACTTCGGCCGCCATCTTGCTCCAGGCGTAACGGTCGCGGATCGTGCGGCCTTCCTTGGCGGCGCGGACGCAGAAGTCGACCATCCAGTCGGTGACCGTGTCGAAGAAGCGCTCGCCGAGATGCTCGATGTGCATGTCGGGCGCGGGGTTCGTGAAGTCGATCGCGTAAGGGACGCCGTCCTTGATGGCGAACTCGACCGAGTTCATGTCGTAGCCGAGCGCGTGGTTCAGGCGCAGCGCGTCGTTGACGATGCGGTCGTGCAGGTCCTGCGGCAGCCAGCGCTCCTGGTCGCGGAAGATGTAACGACCGCGGAGCCCGGTCGGGCCGATCTGCTTCGGGTCGTACTGGATCGTGAGGACACGCTCGCGGCCGATGCAGATACAGCGCGCGTAGTCGTCGAAGTCGATGAACTCCTGCAGCGTCATCACGTTGAGGTTCGAGTCGTTGTAGGCGCGGAGCAGATCCCCCGGCGTGCGCACGACCGTCACGTCCTTCCAGCCGCCGCCGTCGGCGGGCTTGAGGATCGCGGGGAACTTCACGTAGTCGACGATCGCCTCCCAGTTCAGCGGGAACTCGAGGTTGCGCAGCGAGCGGTTCTTGTCGATCGCGGGGATGTAGTCCTTCTGCGGGAGCATCACCGTGCGCGGCGTGGCGACGCCGAGGCGCGAGGCGAGCGAGTAGCCGAAGAACTTGTCGTCGGCGCTCCACCAGAGGGGGTCGTTGATGACGTACGCGCCGCCGAGCGCCGCGGCCTTGAGGTAGAAGCGGTAGTGCTTGACCTCCTGGCTGATGCGGTCGACGAGGACGCGGTACGGAGAGACGAAGCGCTCCGGCGTCCCTCCGATCTTCGCGAACTCCGCGTGGATGCCCGGGACCCGGTTGCACCGATCGATGAACGCCTGGGGGAAGGACTGCTCCCAGCCAGCGAGAATGCCGATCCGCTCCGTCATGCGACTCTCCGTTCCTCCTCGGGCCGCCCGAAGCGGCCAGGGCGCGCCTTCGATCGTGCGCCCGCGGCGTCGACTCTAGCCCGATTGTCCGGGCAGGCGGAAGTTTGCCGTGGCGGGATCCGCCCCAGAAAAAAATCTCTTGACGGAAAAGGGTCCCTGAGTAGACTCCGCGGCCTCTCCGTCAGGGCGGGTAGCTCAGCGGTAGAGCATTGGCCTTACAAGCCGATGGTCGCAGGTTCGAACCCTGTCCCGCCCACCCGACTCCCCATCGAAGTTGATGCGAGGTCGGAGGCGGAAAAAAAAGAAAACAGGGGCTTGCAAACGGGAAACAAGGTTGGTAAACACCGGCCCCGTCAGCGAGAACGAAACAGCGACGACGCAGTTCGCCACATTGGGGTGGTAGTTAAGTCGGTTATAACGCCGGCCTGTCACGCCGGAGGCCGCGGGTTCGAGTCCCGTCCACCCCGCCTCCCTGTATGCAGTATGTGAAACAGCCGATCCCGAAAGGGTTCGGCTGTTTTGCTTTTGTCTGCCCGCTCGGCGCTCCCCTGCCCCGCCCGATGCGCCGAGGTCTCAGGACTCGGAGACGGCGCCCGCCTTCGAGACGTTGAACGAGAACGACTTCGCGCTGCTCTTCAGCGTGACCTTGATGGTGTCCTCGTCGACACGCCCGAAGCTCATCTCGATCGAGCGCTCCTTGGGATCGGCGAGCCTGTAGGTCCCCGCCTGCGGCACGGGATCGACCCAGCGGAACTGCACGCCCTCGATCGCGAGATCCCACGTGCCGCCCTGCCCCGTCCACGCGCGCGCGCCGTCGACCTGAAAGCCCTCGGCGAGCCCGCCTTCGAGCGGCCGCTGCGTGCGATCGCCCGTGCCCTTGCCGGTCTTGCCGTCCGAGAGGCGTGTCCAGTCGAGCTCGTGCACGACGTGGCGGGTCTTGTCGCTCGCGCTCCACGTGACTTCGGCCGTACCGCTCACCTCAACGCGGCCGTTCGAAAGCTTGGTCCACGTATGGTTCACGACGACATCGCTCATGTCGTTCTTCGTGACTGTGATCTCGTGCGTGCCGCTGTACGTGTTGCCCTTGTAGGTGCAGCTCCCGGGGTTCTTGCCGTACTCGACGGTGAGCGTGGCGCCCGCGAGCGTGACGGCGGCGCACGGGAGCTGCGAGGTGACGAAGTCGCGGATCTCCTGCGCCGCGGCCTCAGCGGCCTGACCGATGGTGAAGTCGGTGGTGATCTCGATGCTGCCCGAGGTGACGTTCTCGGCGTCGCCCGAGACGCTGGCCTCTTGCACGGCTTGCAGCGCCTCGGCCGTCGTCATCTCCTCCTGCTTGCGGCAGGACGTGGTGGCGAGCGTGGCGGGGATCAACAGGGCGATGGCGAAAACGCGCGTGTGCATGCGGGTCCCTCCTCGATGGGATGTCCTGGTGCTTCGGACACGGGAGCCGCTGCACGGGTAAAAACGAGCGAGCGTTCGGCTCCTCCCGGCGAGGGACCGGTTTTCCTTGACACGACCCGGCCAAACCCTAGAGAGCTGTCTTCGACGCATGAAGATCGTGAGCTGGAACGTAAACGGGCTGCGCTCGGTCCTCGGAAAAGGGTTCTGCACGTGGCTCGCGGAAGAGCGGGCTGACATCGTGGGCATCCAGGAGGTGCGCGCGCAGGAGGCGCAGCTCGGGCCGTGCCTGGAGTCGATCGGCGGCGCGTGGCTGCGCGCGTTCTCGTCGGCCGAGCGGCCGGGCTACAGCGGCGTGGGGCTGCTCTCGCGGCTGCCGGCGGATCGGATCACGACATCGATGAAGGACGCAGCGTTCGACGCCGAGGGGCGCGTGCAGATCGCGCGCTTCGGGAGGCTCACGCTGGCGAACGTGTACTTCCCGAACGGCAGCGGGCCAAACCGCGACAACAGCCGCATCCCGTTCAAGCTCGCGTTCTACCGGCGCCTCTTCGACGTGCTCGAGCCGAGGCGGCGCCGTGGTGATCCGATCCTCGTGATGGGCGATTTCAACACGGCCCACCGGGAGATCGATCTCGCGCGGCCGAAGGAAAACGTGAAGACGAGCGGTTTTACCTCGGAGGAGCGTGAGGAGCTCGATCGGTGGATCCGCGCCGGCTACGTGGACACGTTCCGCGCCTTCGAGCCGGGGCCCGGGCACTACTCGTGGTGGAGCCAGCGGTTCGGCGTGCGCGCGAAAAACGTCGGGTGGCGCATCGACTACGTGCTCGCGTCGGAAGGCGCGGTGAAGCACCTCAAGCGCGCGTTCCTCTCGCCTCACGTGACGGGCAGTGATCACTGCCCCGTGGGTGTCGAGGTGGAGGACGCGATCGTGGGCTAGCTGCGCGCGGCGAGCGAGAACCAACACGCCGCCGCGAAGGTGTATGGCGCTGCGCGCGGCGGCGTGCGCGTGCGGCGCGCGGCGTCCTCGACCCAAGGCGCGATCGAGGCCATTGGAGACGGGAGGCGAGGCAGGAGCGCTGGACCTGCGGAGAGCCAATCTTCGAGGTCACGTTCGTCCGCGAGCGTCGTGAGCGCGCCGTCCGCGAGGGCGCCGCTCGCATCCACGTGCACGCGCGCGAGCGTGAGCGATCCGTCGAGCGGACTCGCCACGGAGAGCACAGCCGTGCGCGCGCCGTCCTCGCCCCGCTCCGAGGCGAACGCGAGAGCGCGCACGCCCTCCACGCTCGCGCGTCCCGACGAACGAAAGACACGCGCGAGGACGTCGGCCCAGCGCGCGCGCGGCGCCTTGCTCGGCGCCTCGTGCCAGAGCGACTCGCACAGCCACACAGCCGCCGCGCCGCCCTCCTCGACGATGCGATCCACGGCGACGTCGCCGATGCCGAGATCGTCACGACGGATGAGGTCTTCGTACAGAAACGCCGCAGGGACCCGCGCGCGCTTGCGCAGGCGCTCGATCTGCTCGAAACGCGCGAGGCGGGATTCGAGCGGCTGGCGCGCGACCTTCTCCGAGATCTCGGGCAGGCGCGCGGGCGCCGTGGCGATGCCCGCGATCACCACGAGGAGCTGCGCGTCGTTCATGGCGAGGAGCTCGGTCTGCGTGACCTGCCGCGCGAGCTCCTGCGCGCGGGTCGGATCAACCGATCGCACGAGCGCGAGCGCGACGGCGCGCCCCTCGATCGGCGCCCGCGCGTCGAGGAGCACGCGGGTGAGCGCGGGCAGATCCGACGTGGTGAGGCCGAGGAAGGCAAAGGCGCGCACGTAGATCGGGACCTCGCGCGGGAGCGCGCCGTGCGCGGCGAGGCGCGCGACGAGATCCCTGCGGAGCTCGTCCTTCGTGATCTCCGCGAGCCGCTCGTAGAGCTCCTCGTCGGAGCGAGGTCGCTGTCGAAACAGGTGCTCCGTATCGTTCATGACGCGCTCCCCTCCCCCCAGGAAATGACGAGCGGCCGAACGATCGGCCCGCGTCACGATTCGAGAATCTTCTGCAACGTAGCTTCGAGCTGGCGTGGATCGAAGCGCTTCGGCAGCACCGCTTGCACGCCGATCACGCGCGCCTCTGCTTCGAGCTCCGGCGTGATGTCGGCGGCGAGCAAGATGAACGGGACGTCGGCGAGGCGCGGGTTCTCGCGCATCGAATGGCAGAGCTCGAGCCCCGACATGCCCTGGAGCGTCCGTTGACAGACGATCGCATCGGGCACGGCGCCGCGCATCGCGGCACGCGCCTCGTCGCCCGTGGAGGCCTCGATGACAGTGTACCGCTGGCCGAGGCTCGCGCGGACGAGCGCGCGGAGCGTGCGCGACTCATCGACGACGATGACACGTGGTTTCGCCGGACGAACCGTGGCGCGATCCCGCGCCTCGTGGCGGTGGATCGGGAAGAGGCGCGCGATCGTCTCCATGAGCAGCTCGCTCGGCGGCGGCGAGGTATGCAGGCGGAGCTTGCCGATCGCGTCGACGATCTCGAGTCCACGCGAGGGGCGGTTGTCGGGGTCGCGATCGAGCAGCCGGTGGACGATCTCGTCGAACTCGGGCGGGACGGCGCGGTTCTGGCTCGACGCGGGTGGCAGGTCCTCGGTCGTGACGCGCTGGATGGTGTGCGCCTCGGTCTCGCCGGTGAACGCGCTCCTGCCCGTGAGCATCTCGAAGAGGACGACGCCGAACGAGAAGAGATCCGAGCGCGCGTCGAGGCGGCCGCGCAGGATGGTCTCGGGCGCCATGTAGGCGAATTTCCCCTTGAGCGTGCCTGCGCCGCCCTGCGTGGGCGAGAGTCGCTCGCGTGCGCGCGCGATGCCGAAGTCGGCGAGCTTCACGACGCCCTCGCGCGAGAGGAGGATGTTCGATGGGCTCACGTCGCGATGGACGATGAGCAAGGGACGGCCGTCCTCGCCGAGCTTGTGGTGCGCGTAGTCGAGGCCGCGCGCGGTCTCGACCGCGATGTGCGCGACCTCGGGGATGCTGAGGCGCTCGCCGCGCTTGCGGAGCTCGTAGAGCGTGGCGCCGAGGCTCGGGCCGTCGACGTACTCGAGGACGAGGTAGTACTGGCCGCCCTCCTCCGCGAACTCGACGACCTGCACGATGTTGCCGTGATGAAGGCGCGACGTGATGCGCGCCTCGTCGCGGAACATCGCGATGAACTCGTCGTTCGACGCGTACTGCGGGAGCACCCGCTTGACGACGACCTCTTTCATGAAGCCGTCGGTCCCCGTGAGGCGGCCGAGGAGCACCTCGGCCATGCCGCCATAGGCGAGCCTGCGGTTGATCTGATACTTCCCCAGCCGCTCCGGGAGCTCCGGCTCCTGCATCGGAGGAACCATATCAGCTCCTTCGCTCCATCAATGACGCGAGCGCGCCGGGGCACGGACGCGCTCGACGATTTCGGGGCCGAGTTCGTCGAGGGACAAAACGGCATCCGCGTATCCGCGAGAAATCGCGGCACCTGGCATACCGCTTACCACGCAGGAATCCGGCGACTGGACGAGCACACTTCCGCCGGCCGCTTTGATTGCGCGCAGGCCCTCGACGCCGTCGTTGCCCATGCCCGTGAGCATCACGCCGAGCGCGCCGTCGCCGAAATGCCGCGCAAGGGATTCGAAGAGCGGCGTGCCCGAAGGGCGATGGTTGCCGACGGGCGGGCCCTCGATGACGCCGATCGTGAGCGGCGATTGCGCGACGAGGTGCTTGCCTTCGGGCGCGAGCGCGATGACGCCGGCGCGCAAGGGCATGCCGTGCGTGGCGAGGCGAACGGGGAGCTGCGTGACCTCGGCGAGCCACTCGGCGAGGGCTTCGTCGAAGCCCGCGAGGACGTGCTGCACGATCAGGACCGGGACGGACGAGGTGGCCGCGGCCAGGCCCGGCAACATCGCGGCGATGGCCGCGGGGCCGCCCGTGGAGGCGCAGATGCCGACGACCGTGGCGCGGTTCTGCGCGCGATGGCTGCCGCCACGGCGTGATCGCACCGAGCGCGGCCCGTCGGCCCAGCGACGAACCACGGGGATCTCGGCGAGCATCTTGATCTTGTCGCGCAAAGCGACGGCCTGCGGCCCCATCGGATCACCCCAGCTCGGCCGCGCGATCACGTCGAGCGCACCGGCCTCGGTCGCGGCGAAGATCTGCGCGGCGGGGCGGCTGCCCTGCTGATCGGAGACGATGACGACGCGGGTCGGCGCGAGGGCCATGATGCGGCGGGTGGCGGCGACGCCATCGAGGCCCGGCATCATCGCGTCGAGCAGGATGATCTGCGGGTTCTCGCGCACGGCGAGATCCACCGCGCCCTGGCCGTCGCGCGCCATGCCGACGACGTCGATCTCGGGATCGGCCTTGAGGACACGCGCGAGCAGCGTGCGGCCGACCTCGGTGTCGTCAGCAATGACGACGCGGATCACGGGGCGCACCCTGCGGCTCGAAGGGACGACCGGCGCGGACGGGATCGTGAGCGCGAGGATCGTGGAGACACGCGCGGCGAGCTGCGATCCGTCGACGGGCTTCGGGAAGAAGGCGTCGATGTAACCCGTGGCCAGAAGATCGCGCTCGCGGAGCTCCTTGTTCGCGCTGATGAGGATGACCTTCGGCGCGAGCGTGCCTCCCCTCTCCTTCACGCGACGCGCGAGCTCGAGCCCGTTCATGTTGGGCATCGCGTAGTCGGTGATGACGAGATCGAAGGGCTGGCTCGACGTGCCCATGCGCGTGAGCGCGTCGTCGCCGTTGCTCGCGACCTCGAGATCGAGCGCGAGTCCGGCGAGGTGGGCGCGCACGATGTCGCGCATCACGACCGAGTCGTCGACGATGAGAACACGTGCCATCAGGCCCTCCCCACGAGCTCGTTCACGGTCTTCACAAACACCTCGTGATCGAACTCGCTCTTGACGATGTAGGCGTCGGCGCCGACGGCGAGGCCTGCGCGGCGATCCTCATCGGAGCCGAGCGACGTGACCAGGACGACCGGGAGCCGCCGAAGCCGCTCGTTTTGCCGAATGTTCGAGCAGAGCTCGAGGCCGGACATTTCGGGCATCGAAACGTCGCTCACGACGATGTCGAAGGTCTCGAGCTCGAGCGCCGAGAGCGCTTCGTTGCCGTCTGCGACCGCGACGACGTCGAAGCCGGCGACCTCGAGGACGGATCGCTCCAGCGCGCGGGTGGTGAATGAATCGTCGACCAAAAGGAGCCTCGGCTTGGGGCGGTTTTCGACCCTCGGCAGGAGCGCCCGGAAGCGGTCGGCGTCGCGTCCGGAGGCCGAGCGGAGGAGATCGATGGGATTTAACATCAACACGACACGGCCGTCCCCAAGGATGGTCGCACCTGCGATGTTCCGTACACGAACCAGCGGCGGTTCGAGGTTTTTTGCAAGGACCGTCTGATCACTGACGATCTCCCGGACCGCGAGCGCGCACCGGGTCTCGCCGATGCCGATGACCAGGACCGGGATGCGCTCGGGCGGCGGAGGAAGCTCGACCGGAAGGCCGAGGAGCGTGGCCAGCGGGACGAGCGCGATCGGACGGCCATCGACGACGATCGCATGCGTGCGCTCGACCTCCAGCACGTCCGTCGCGCTGATGCGCAAGATGCGCTGGATCGAGGAGATTGGCATCGCGAACTGCTCCTCGCCGACGCGCAGGAGCAGCGAGTGGACGACGTAGATCGTGAGCGGCAGGACGATGACGAAGGAGGTCCCCACGCCCTGGCGCGACTCGACGGTGACCGTGCCGTGGAGCCGCTCGATGTTGGTGCGGACCGCGTCGAGCCCGACGCCGCGGCCCGAGAGCTCGCCGACCTCGGAGCGCGTCGTGAGGCCGGGCGCGAAGAGCAGTTCGAGGACGCGGTGCTCGGGCATCTCCGCCGCTTCGAGCGCCGACGCGAGGCCCGACGCGATCGCCGCGCGGCGCACGCCGGCGATGTCCACGCCCGGGCCGTCGTCGCTCACCGTGATGGTGACGACGTCACCGCGATGCTCGGCGCGGATGCGGATCGTGCCGCGCGAGGGTTTGCTCGCAGCGGCGCGGGCGCCCGGGTGCTCGCAGCCGTGATCGATCGCGTTGCGAAGGAGGTGGTAGAGCGGATCGCGTAGCTCTTCGAGGACCTTCTTGTCGAGCTCGAGCTCGGCGCCCGTGATGACGAGGTCGACCATCTTGCCGGCCTCGCGCGCCATGTTGCGGACCGCGCGCGGCAAGGGCTCGAGCACGCTCGCGAGCGGGAAGGTCTGGATGCGGCGGATGTCCTCCTGGAGCTGGCCCGAGAGGATCGTCGACTGGAGCGCGTCGGCCTCGAACGCGCGCACGATCTCGCGCAGCCTGCGCACGAGGAGTCGCTCGTGTTCGAGGTCCTCGTTCTGCACCTCGACGAGCCGCTCGGACCAGCTTTCGAGCTTCGCCGGCGCCTCGTCGCGCACCATCGCGCGGATCGCGGTCTGCGCCTTGAGGCGCTCTTCCTCGGCGGAGAGGACGGCGCGGAGCTCGGCGAGGCGTTGATCGGTGCGCACGCGCGCGGCGAGGAGCTCGCCGACCTGCGCCATGAGCGCCGAGAGTTTTTTCATGGAGACGCGAAGCGTCTCTTCGGTGCTCGAACGTAGCGGCGCGGGAGCGTTCGGGATCTTCGGGAGCTGCCCCGTCGCATTTGGGCCCCGCTCGCTGCCTTGGGCCATCGAGCGGGCCGCGGCCACCGCAGCGCCGGCCGAGGTGCCGGGCGAGCCCGCGGACGTGCCGGGTGCGTTGCCGCCCGAGGTGCCAGGCGTGACGACAGGCGCAGGCGGCGGCGTGATGCCCCCCGGAATCCCGAGGTCCGCGCGCGCGACGTACCCCGTCGAAGGGCCGTACGGGCCGATCGCGGGCGAGCTGAACCCGACCGGCGGAGGAGGACCAAAGCCCGCGGGGATCGGCGCGCCGTCGTAGTGCGAGGACACGAGGGGCACGCTCGCGTGCGGATGCGGCGGCGGCTCGCTGTGCTTCGTCTTCGGCTCGGCGTAGCCCGCGCTCACGTTGGGCGCCGGCGCCGGGGCCTCGGCGGCCATCCGGTGCTGCCGCAAGATCGACTGGGGGCTTCGGGATCGCGTCGCGACCGTGATGCCGTCGGCCGGCCGCACGACGGGCGGCGGCGGCGGGGCCGGCAGCGGCAGGGCATGCGAGGGTTTTGATGCCAGGAGCACGGCTTCGAGGCCCTCGATCGCCTCCAGGATGACGAGATCCGGCTCGGGGTTCGGATCCACGCGCAGCGCGTGGTGCACGGTCGAGAGGCCCGCGTTCAGCGTGTCGAAGACCTCGGGCGCGCGCTCGTGGTCCATCGCGCGGAGCGAGGCGAGGACCGACTCGATCGCGTGCGCGAGGCGCGCCGTGTGCGCGAACCCGAGCGAGCTCGCGGCGCCTTTCATGTTGTGCGCTTGCCGGAACGCCTCGTCGATGAGCTGCTCACGCGCGCTGCCCTCGGCGCCGCGTTCGACGAGGAGGAGCGCCGTGCCGATGCGCTCGACCTGCTCGACGGCCTCGTTGCGAAGGGTCTCGCAGAGGGCCTCGAACGCCGCGTCGTCGAGGGCCATCAGCCGCGCTCCTCGACGCGCAAGGAGCGGTCGGACAGGAGCGATCCGAGATCGAGGACGACGGTGCGATCCTCGAGCACGCCCAGCGTGTGACGCTGGACCAGCGGGGGAAACGTGGGCATGGCCTTGGCGATCGTGCGGCGGTTGACCTCGATGATATTGTGGAGCGCGTCCGCCGCCACCGCGCAGACGACCTCCGCGTTCGACGCCATGACGAGGTGCTCGGCAGACGTTTCGGAGCGCGCGTCGGGCGTGAAGAGCAGCGGCAGATCAACGACGGCGACGATCCGACCACGGCGCGCCGCGACGCCGAGGAAATACTCGGGCACGCCGGGGACACGCGTGATCCGGCTCATCGGGCCGACCTCGTCGACGGACTCGAGCTGCACGGCGTAGCGCCGCCCGCTCCGCTCGAAGACGATGCAGCTGATCGAGTCAGGCGCGCGCTCGAGGCGCGTCGGCTCGCGCGCGATGCGGCGCGTCCGCTCGGCGAGGATACGCGGATGAACCTCACGCTCGCCGCTCTTGCCCTCGCGCAGCTTCTCCTCGAGCTCGGCGAGCGAGGTGCGCAGCTTCTCGTAGACGCTCTCTTCCCGGGCGCTCATTGGATCTCGGTGTCTCGAAACAGCCGGAGCAGCCGGCCCACGGTCATGCCGTCCCATCCCTCGATCGGCGCGTCGACGCCCTTGCCCCGCGCGACCGTGAGGGCGCGCAGGCGTGCGGCGTGGCGTTCGACGAGATCCGGGCGGCCGAGGCGGAGGCCCGCCACGGCCGCGCCCGCATGCGCGAGCATCATCGAGGGATCGAGGTACACGCAGCGGCGGAAGGCGTCGAGCGCTGCTTCGAAGCCGCCGAGCTCGACCAGGAGAAGCCCCTCGAGCAGGTGCGCCCGCGGCTCCTCGGGCTCCTCTTCGAGCAGCGCTTCGAGCTCGGCGAGGGCGGCTTCGAGGTTCCCCGCATCGGCGTGGGCGAAGGCGCTCGCGAGCGAGGGCGCCGCACCCGAGGCCAAAGGCGCGGGCGCAGGCTCGGGCACCACGGGCGGAGGTGTCGCGGCGACGACCGGAGGCGCGGCCACGCCCTCCGTACGCAGTGCCGGCAAGGGCGCGGGCGGGATCGAGAGAAGCGCGTACCGGCGGCCGCGCGGCGAGGAGGGCGGCACGCTCACGGGCCCGAAGCGCTCGTGCACCACGACCTCGCCGACGTGCACCGATCGGCATCCGGGCACGTCCCCGGCGTGGTCCACGGGGCCGAACATCAAGACGCCGCCCGGCGCGAGCGCGGCCGCGAGCGAGGCGATCACCTCAAGCCGCGCATCCGGCTCCAGGTAATAAAGGACGTTCTGGCAGAGGATGAGATCAAAGCCCCTCGGAAACACGTTCACGAGCGGACCTTCCGTGAGCCCGAAACGACGAAACCGCACGAGGCGACGCACGTCCTCGGCGAGGTGCCAGAAGTCGCCCTCGGTGCGGAAATACTGGCGGCGCACCACCTCGGGCACGTCGCGCAGTGACCACTCCGAGTACCGCGCGGATTCGGCCTTCTGCAAGGAGCGCGGGTTCAGGTCGACGCCCGTGACCTCGACGCGCAGCCCCTCGTTCATGGCGGCCTCGCCAAGCACGATCGCGAGCGAATAGGCCTCTTCGCCGGTGGAGCAGCCGGCGGAGAGCGCGGTGATCACGCGCTCCTTGCGCCGCTTGCGCACGAGCGAAGGGACGAGCTCGCTGCGCAGCGCCTCGAACTGCGGAGGGCCGCGAAAGAAGTGGGTCTCGCCGACCGTGAGCTCCGCGATGAAGGGCTCGAGCTCGGCCGTGTCGTGCGAGAGGATCACGTGCTCGAGGTAGGCGTCCGTGGTCACGCCACGCTCGGCGGCGCGACGCTCGGCCACGCGCTCGATGATCTCGAGGTTGCGGGGGCGCATCTGCAGCCGCGTCCGCGCGCGGACCAGCTCGCCGAGGCGCCGCACGACACCCGGATCCGGGGCACGCCGGGCCTCAGCTCGAGCCATGGTAGGCGTCCTCCGGACCGAGCACGAGCACGAGGTCGTCCTCGATACGCACGACACCCGGCGAACGTACGCCGGCGATATCCCCCGGCTTTTCGATCGCGTCCTCCTGCACGGTCACCACGTCCCGGACCTCATCGACCGCAAGCCCGAGCAGCTTTCCGTTCGCGGCCCGGACGATGACGAGGTGCTGGTAGAACGGCAGCGGCTTCGTCTGCGAGAGCCGTCCGCGCAGATCGATCACCGGCACGACGCGGCCGCGCAGATTGATCACGCCGAGCACCTCGGAGGGCGCGTCGGGCACGTGATCGAGCTGCACACGCGGGATGATCTCGACCACGTGCTCGCACGGGATCGCGCAAGGGCGGCCGCCCATCCGCGTGAGGACGAGGTTCGTCACCCCGCCGTCCAAGCTCAAGCCTCCGTGCCGTGGTCGTGGGCCCGGATCGGCTCCGTCAATCGGGCCAGCCGATCGAGCGCGATTTCGGCCTGCTCCACGCTGATCTTCGTCTCCTGCGTGGCCATGTTGATCTGCTTCATGCCCTGGGCGATCTGCTCGAGCCCGAGGCTCTGCTGCCGCATCGCGCCCGTGATCTGCCGGGCCGCGCGCGTCGTCTGGTTGATGACGTAGACGAGCTGCCCGAGTCGCTCGCCGATGCGGCGCACCTTGGAGCTGCCCTCGGTCGCGGCCTTCGAGCCCTCCTCGGTGACCATCGCGGCGCTGTGGCTCGCCTTCTGGATCTCGCCGAGGATCGAGCGCACCTGCTGCGTCGCTTGCTTCGACTGCTCGGCGAGCGTGCGGATCTCGAGGGCGACGACGGCGAAGCCGCGTCCGTGCTCGCCGGCCTTCGCTGCCTCGATCGAGGCGTTCAGGGCGAGCAGCTTGCTCTGCTCGGCGATCTCGTTGACGCTGCTGATGATCTCGCCGATCTGCTGCGTGCGCTCGGTCAGATCAAGGATCTTGGCCGCGATCAGCTCGACCTGCTGGCGCAGCCGGTCGATGCCCTCGATCGCGGCGACGACGTCGCGCTGGCCGTCCTGCGAGATCTGCTCCGATTGCTCGGCGATCTGGATGATCCCTTCGGCCTTCTCGACGTTCTGGATCCCGACCTCGTTGAGCTCCTCGATGGTCGTCGTGATGTCGTTGACCATCCCGGCCTGCTGGCTGCCGCTCGCGGCCTGCTGACGCGTGCTCGCGAGGAGCTCGGCGAGCGTGCCCGCGACCTGCTGGCCGAGCGTGCGCATGCGCGTCGCGGCCGCGACCCCGCGGCCCGCCTTCCGGTTCGAATCGACGAGCGTGGAGAGCGCCGCGTGGAGGCGGGCCGCGCGCGGCTCGTCCGCCGGCGGAGCCGCGAGCTCGCGCCCGTCGTCGCCGCGCGCGATGGCCTCGACGTCGGTGACGATGCGATCGAGGTAGACGTCGATCTTGCGCCGTGTAACCGCGCGGCGGGCCGCGGGATCGCGCTCTTTCTGCTCGTTCGAATCCGTCTTGTCAGCCACTTGCTCTCCGCTTCTCAGCTTCGGCTCGGTCGCCCCGTTTTTCAACCCGGATCGTCTGCTTCAGTCGGGCAGGATCGCGACGACCGAGGTCGAATTGTGCCAGCCAGACTGCTGCCCGGGCGTGAGCGCGATCTCGCCGTACGTCTCCCAGCCGATCAGCGGTACGTCCTGACCAACGACCGAGCGGAACGCGGCGACCTGACGCTTGTATTGCTCGCCGAGGAAGATCCGACGGCAAATGCAGTCGAACACCAGGACCGCGCCCGGCCGGCCCCCCGCGAGGTTCGCGAGCGCGCTGCGCGCCGCGTGCTCCGCCGCGGACACGAGCTTCTCCTCGCTGCCCGTCATGATGGTCACGCTCGCGCCCACGGGCACCTCGGAGGCCATGACGATCGCGCGCTCCTCGGTCGCCTTGAGCGGCGCCCGGATCTTGTACTCCCCGCTCGACGTCAGCATGCCGAGCTCGTGCGTGATCATGAACGCGTCGCGGTTCGCCTCCGTGATCGGCTCGCCGATCCCCGCCGCGAACCGCTCGTAGGCGTCGAGCGCCGGGCGTCCGTCGATCTCGTGGATCACGTTGTCCGCGGCGCGCGTCACGATCATGCTCGGACACGCGGGCGAGAGGCCGTGACGCACGCCGATGCCGATCGGCGTCTTCGAGAACGCGTACACCACGACGATCGCGTCCGTGTAGTGCCGCTCGTCGAGGAAGACATCCGTCCGCGCGAACTTCGCGTCGTCCGCCGCGGCGCCGCCGACGACCTGCGCGAGCATGCTCGCGCTCGCGTGCACCGACTCCACGATGTCCTCGCCTTGCCCGGCGAGCCCGTCGCTCAGCACGATACACGTCGCGTGCGTGAAGCCCGCGGCGCGCGCGGCGCGGTGCTCCGCGGCGAACGATTTGAGCGCCTCGGTCGTCGCGCTCTGGCGCATGGCCTTGAGGCCGCGGCCGAAGCCCACGCGGAAGCGGATCACGTCGCTCTTGATCGCCATCACGGCGACCGAGCCGTGCCCCACGTGGGCGTGCGTGAACTCGCCCGCGGTCGAGCAGCCGACGAGGGGCACGGGGCCGATGATCTTGCGGATCGCGGGCAGGAGCTTGCCGTAGTCGTGGTTCGTCGACGCGAAGACGAAGACGATGTCCGCTTCCCCGCCGCCGAGCGTTCGCAGCGCCTCTTGCGCGGCCGCCGTCCCCGCGTCGGTCGAGGACGATTCGTTCGAGAAACCGACACCGGCCTTGGTCGTCATGCGCGCCTCCCGTCGATGCGACGAGAGCCACGGTGCCCGACCTCGGGCCCCTCCGTCAACCGCCCCCCGGACAGCCGCGCCGTGCGAGCCACGCCGCGGGAGGACCTCCCTTTCGGTCCTTCGCAGGGCTCGATGTACCCTGCGACACCAGCTCACGCGCGAGCCTGGATCCACGCTTTCGGTGCGAACCGGGAGCCCGTTTTTTTTGCGCACCAAAAACTCGCATCGATTGCGATCCAGGGGCACTCTTCGGTAGCATGGTTTGCAGTGGGGGTGCGTACTGGAGCACGCGCACCACTGATCTGATCCGGCTCTCCAGCGAGGTGAATGTCGACCATGGAGGGGTCCAGCGTCACGAAGGGGCCCGAGGCCAATACCCTCGGCAAATACAGGCTCATCGCCGAGCTTGGCCATGGCGGCATGGCCGAGGTGTATCTGGCCGTCGTGCAGGGACCTGCAGGGTTCAACAAGCTCTGCGTGATCAAGCAGATCCGCCCGCAGCTCGCGACGGATCCCGAGTTCCTCGGCATGTTCCTCGATGAGGCGCGGCTCGCCGCTCGCCTCTCGCACCCGAACGTCGTGCAGACGAACGAGGTCGGTCAGGAGGGCGATCGGTACTTCATCGCGATGGAGTACCTCGAAGGGCAGCCGCTGAACCGCATCCTGCACCGGATCGGCCGCGACGGCGGGCTCACGCTCGCGATGCACCTGCGCATCATCGTCGACATGCTCTCGGGCCTGCACCACGCGCACGAGCTCACGGATTTCGACGGCACGCCGCTCAACGTCGTGCATCGCGACGTCACGCCGCACAACGTGTTCGTCACGTACGACGGTCAGGTGAAGGTCGTCGACTTCGGCATCGCGAAGGCGATGAACTCGTCGGCCGAGACGCGCCTCGGCGTGGTGAAGGGCAAAGTCGCGTACATGGCGCCCGAGCAAGCGCGCGGCGAGCGCGTCGACAGGCGCGCGGACATCTTCTCCGCGGGCGTGATGTTGTGGGAGGCCGCGACGGGCCGGCGCCTCTGGAAGGGCATCCCGGATCTGACGGTCCTGCACCGCCTCATCAACGGCGACATCCCCTCGCCTCGCTCGGTGGATCCCGACGTCCCCGAAGGCCTCGAGAAGATCGTGATGAAGGCGCTCGCGCTGCGCCGCGAGGATCGCTATGCGACCTCGACGGACCTCGCGACCGCGCTCGAAGAGCTCCTGGATCAAATGGGCGACAAGTCCTCGCTGCG
Organism: Polyangium mundeleinium; assembly: GCF_028369105.1. Classification (NCBI taxonomy): domain Bacteria; kingdom Pseudomonadati; phylum Myxococcota; order Polyangiales; family Polyangiaceae; genus Polyangium; species Polyangium mundeleinium. The sequence continues at coordinate 7,136,971 of NZ_JAQNDO010000001.1, forward strand.
CGAGGTCGGCAAGCTCGTCGCGAAGCACTTCGAAGAGAACCGCTCGAAGATCAAGCAGATCGTCGAGACGCAGCTCAAGGCCGCGAAGTCGTTGGCGACGACGGAGTTCCAGTCGATCGGCCTGCCGCACCTCGACGGCACCTCGGCGTCGGGCCCGATGTCCGTCGATCGGACGGGCGCGCGCGAAGCGATGTCGAGCCAGGATCTCTCGTCGCCCGGCACGCGCCGCACGAATGGCGTCTCGTCGCCGACCTCGCTCACGGCTTCGACCGCCGCCGCGACGGGCACGGGCTCGCAGGCGGTCGCGGCGCCGAAGCGTGGACTGCTCGGCGCTGTCGCGCTCATCGCGGTCGCCGCGGCCGGCGTGGGCATCTTCGTCATGACGCGCCAGCCGCCGCCCGCGCCGCCGACGCAAGCGACGGCCGCGCCCGTCGTGGGCGACATCGAGGTGACGATCACGGTCACGCCGCCGAACGCGAAGATCTTCCTCGACGGCAAGGAGCTCGCGACGAACCCCTACATCGGCAAGTTCCCCCGCGAGGACAAGACGCATATCATCAAGGCGGAGGCCGCAGGTTTCACCACGCGCAGCCGCGACGTGACCTTCGACAAGGACCGCACGATCGAGATGGTCCTCGAACAGCAGGCCGCGGCGCCTTTGGCAACGCCGCAGCCCACGGACACCTCGAAGGAAAAGACCAAGGTCATCTTCGTCCCGCAGCCGACCACGACCGCCGAGGATCCGATGAAGACCGGCGGCACCAAGAAGACGAACCGCACCGTCGACCCGAACAACCCGTATCAGTGATGAAGACATCCCGACGTATCGCCCTCGCGGTCGCCCTCTCGCTCCCCGTCGTCCCCCTCGTCGTCTCGGCTCAGCAGCCCGCGGGCGGGGCCCCGGCCGCAGCCCCCGCGCAGCAAGCCGAACCCACGAAAGAAGCCAAGGAAGAAGCGTCGCGGCGCTTCAAGCGTGGCATCGAGCTCTTCGGCGAAGGCGACTACCGCGCCGCGCTCATCGAGTTCCGGCGCGCGTACGAACTCGCCCCGAATTACAACGTCCTCTACAACATCGGGAACGTCTACTTTCAGCTCCAGGACTACGCGAACGCGCTCGTCTCGTTCGAGAAGTACCTGGCCGAGGGCGGCGCCACCATCGACCCGAAGCGCCGCGCCGACGTGGACAAGGACATCGAGAAGCTGCGCACCCGCGTCGCGCGCGTGGAGATCGTGACGAGCGTCCCGGACGCGGACGTGACGATCGACGACGTGCTCGTCGGCAAGTCGCCCTTCACGAAGCCGCTGCTCGTGAACCCGGGCCGCCATCGCATCGTGGCGACGAAAGAAGGCCGCACGAGCGCGTCGAAGACCATCGAGGTGGCGAGCTTCGACTCGGAGAAGGTGACGCTCGATCTGGCCGAGATCGCGCCGAAGCCGCTCGAGACGGGGACCGTGCCGACGACGCTGCCGACGGCGCCCACGACGACGGCGTCGGCGACGAGCACTGCGCCCGTGACCCCGCCTCCCCCGCCCCCGAAGACGATCCCGTGGGCCGGATGGGGCGTGACGGGCGCGCTCGCCGTCGGCGCGATCGCCACGGGCGCGCTCGCGCTCTCGAAGAACGGTGAGCTCGCGGATCTGCGCAACCCCGACTCGGGCGCGACAAAGAAGCAGCTCGACGACGCTTCGAGCTCCACCGCGACCCTCGCGCTCGTCAGCGACATCTTCACGGGCGCCGCGGTCGTGGCGGGCGCCGTGACGCTCTACTTCACGGTGCGTGATCCCGCGCCTGCGAAGGAGCAGCCCAAAACGGGGCTGATCAAGCGCGTCGACGTCGGGGTTTCGCCGACGGGCTTCACGCTGAAGGGCAGCTTCTAACTCCCTCCCCGCCCGTGAACGAAGGCCGCGGCGCCGAAGGGCACCGCGGCCTTTTTCGTGTCCGCACATTTGCGCGTACATTCGAAACGAAGACGCCGCCCCGAAGGACGGCGTTTCGTTCCTTTCCGCGCGCCGCTTTACTTGCAGGCGTCGGTGAACGTGCCCTGGAGCATCTGCGATTCCGCGTCGTAGTACAGGCCGGAGAGCTGCTCCTTGGTCTTGCCGGTTCCATCGTCGGACAGGCAGAACACCTGGACGTTCGCTGCGGGATCATTCGTCACGGGGTCGAAGTCGAGCGGGCCGAAGGCGCCGTTGTAATCGATCGACTTGTATTCGCCCGACATGAGCTTCTTCATCGTATCGCTGAGCTTGCCCGGGCCGGAGTTGATCTCGGCGACCATGGCAGGATCCGCGTTCGACATCTTTGTCATCCCCTCGGCGAGTTTCCGGCCCGTGATGACGCCGTCGGCGATGGTCGACGCGCTGTAGAACAGCAGGTAGGCGGCGTCGTACGCGCTCGCGGCGCCGAGGATCGAGGGATCGCCATTCTCGGTCCCGAACGTCGTCCCGTACAGGTTCACGAAGAGCTGGTAGTTCTGGTCAGTGTTCCGCGGACCGGGCACGACGCCCGTGGTGCGCTTGCGCCAGTCGGCCTTTGCCGCTGCATCCGCCCCGACGTCGATGGCACCCGCGAGCGCGCCGGTGTTGTAGTTCGAGTCGGAGAAGACGTACCGCGGCTTGTACCCGAGCGCGCTGTTCCACCCGATCTCGATGGGGCCGTACAGCGACGACACGGCCTCGCCCGTTCCGAACATCAGGACGATGTGCGAGCCGTGGTTCTTCACCGCTTCGATCGTCTCGGGGTACTTGGTCGTGCCTTCGGGATCGCCGTAGTCGACGAGGAGGAAGTTCTGGCCGTTCTCGAGCGCGGTCTTGCCGTTGAAGGTCAGCGTCGTCTCGAGGGCGGATCGGAGGCCCCGGCCGTAGGCGTCGCCCTTGTGGACGAGCGCGAGCTTGATCGGCTCGTCGGTGAGCCCAAGCTCCTCGCGGATCCGCACCTCGAGCTTCGGCACGTACTGCAGGATCGCGTTCGCCTGGAAGATGTCCGAAGGGACCGTGCGCCAGAGGAGCCCGGCCGTCGCGCCGGGGGGCTTGTCGGAGAGATCCGTCAACGCGATGCCCGTGGCGGACGCGCTGATGAGCAGCACGCCTGCATCGACCGTCGCCTGGTTGGCCGTCTCGATTGCGACGCCGCTGAACGCGCCGCCGATGATGGCCTGGACGCCGAGGTTATTGATGAGGTGCCTGGCCGCGTTGACGCTCGTGGTGGCCTCGCCCGCGTCGGTGCAGCCGATCATCACGACGGGGCGCGGGGACCCTCCCCCGACCGACGGCAGGCCGCCCACGTTCCCCTTCATGTCCCGGACCGCGAGCCGGATGCTGTTCTCCATCGACACGCCGATCTCGCCGTCGAAGCCCGTCGCCGTGGTCGGATGGATCGAGCCGATCAGGAAGGCGTTTTCGACCGTCGGATCCCCCTCGATGACCTGACACTCGGGGGACTTCAGCGGCTTGCACACGCCGGACGCCGCGCCGGGCGCCTTGCGGCAGAACTGCTCCGCGCCGGCCGCGCTGCATTCGCTCGTCTTCGCGCAGAGAACGTCGCCGCCGCCGACGCAGACCCCTTCCTCGCACTTCATGCCGTTCGGGCAATCCGTGTTCACGTCGCACTGCTTCGTGCTCGTGTCGACGACGACGGAGCAGGAGGGCGTGATCGCGACGATACCGAGCGCGAGCGCGAGCGCGCCGAGGAGGCCCCGCCGATATGAATTTCGCTTCTGCACGTCACCGCTCCCGCCAAAGGACAAATCCATGATCTTGCCTCGATCCTGCAACATTCTTCGAGTGAGATGATACCCGCGTGAAGGCGCGCGGGGAGCACGAAATGCGCGGCCCGTGGGCCTCGGATCGTTTTTCCGGGCCGGGCCGCTCACGTCTTTGCGGAGAGCGCGCGCTCCATCATCGCCGCGCGTTGCTCGATGAGCGCGAACGGCGCCGCGGGCGGGCCCACCTCCGTCGCAGCCACGAGCGCCGCTGCGAAGGCCACGATCGCGGCTTCGATCACACGCCCGAGCGGCCGATCGGCGCGCTCCGCAAGCCCCTCCAGCGCCGCCACCGCACCCATGAGCGCAGCGCGCACGGAGGCCGCAGCCGCGGGCGGCGCTGCGACGCCGGCATGCTGCGCGATCTCGTGCACCAAGGGGTCCGTGAGCCTGGAAACGAAGCGCTCTTCGACATATGCCTCGAGTCCCGGATCGGTGCGTTTTCGCTCGTCCGTGAGATCGCCGAGCGGGCGTAGATCCGCCGCGAGCATGCGCCGCGCGGGCTCGAGGGCCTTCTCGATCGAGGCCACAAGGTTGCGTCGATCGTGCCGAAGCTTGGCCGCGGACGCGAGGAGCACCTCGTGCGTCGCGCGCGCCTCCTCGATCTTCGCGCGATCCTCCGCGGCGCGCGCCGACGCGACGGACGCGAGCTCGCGCGCGATGCGCAGCGCCCTGCGGCGGAGGGCTCGCTCGCGCAGCTCTGCCGATCGATCGACGATCCGCTCGGCGAAGAGCGCCTCGACGCCCGCCCACCCCGAAGCTTCGAGCGCGTCCGCGTCGCCGAGCTTGCCCTTCAAGGACAGCCGCGCCGAGAACGCGAGCGGCGGCGCGTAGGAGCCGATCCCCGTCTCCTGGAGGCTCGTCTGCACATGCACGAGCACACGCGCGAGCTCGTCGGGCGAGAGGCGATCGGCCTTGTTGACGAGGATCTGCACGGGCACGCCGAGGCCTTTGATCTCGGAGAGCACGCGCCGCTCACTCTCCTTCATCGGTCCGCTCGCGTCGAGGAGCCACACGGCGACGTGCGCTTCGTCGAAGGCCTGCCGCGCTGCGGCGATGTGATCGGGATCGGGCGCGTTGAAGCCCGGCGTGTCGAGGATCTCCACGCGCTTGAGCCGCTCGATCGGCGCGTAGATGAAGACCCTCTCGACCCGCTCGCCGCTCGCGGCGAGGCTCTTCAAGGCGGCCTTCAAACCAACGTGCGGCACGACGCGATCAGGCGCCCCGCGCACCACGATGCGCGCGAACGGATCCGGCGCCCACGCGACCCAGTGCATCGTCGCGGTCGTCGGCAAGACGCCCGTCGGCGCGACGTCCTCGCCGAGCAGCGCGTTCAGGAACGTGCTCTTGCCAGCGTTGAACTCGCCCACCACCGCGACGCGCAGCGGGCGCTCGCGCTCGACGGCGATCGCCTCGACGCCCGTGACGACGTCGAGCCGTTCGAGCGCACGCGCGGAGCGGCCAAGCTCGTCGAGCAGATCGGGCCACGAGGCGATGCCCTCATCGGGGACCCAGCTCCGGATGATCCCGCTCGCGATCTCGGCCGACCACGCGGCAGCTTCGCCCGAGACACGTTCGAGCTTGGCGAGCGCCGCGCGATGACGTCCCTCGGCCGCGAGCACGGCGCCCTCGCGCAGCGTGCGCAGGTCCTCGGGCAGGCGGCCCGGATCCCGCGCGGCGAGCGTGTGCAGGGCGTCGAGATCCCGCGTCTCGGTGGCGAGCCGGAGCAGCGCCGCAGCGGCGCCCGCGTGCCCGGCAGTCAGGCCCCGCGAGAGCGCGGCCCGCGCGTCGGCGCGGCGGCCCTCGGCGAACGCAAACGCCGCGGCCCACGCAGGCTCCTCGATGAGGCCAGCGGCCGTCACCACGCGGCGCGCGCGATCGACGAGCAAGGCATCGCGGCAGCCTGCGATGAGCGCGGAGAGCAGCTCCGCGGAGCCCGGCGCGTCGAGGATGCAGGCGCGCAGGCCGAGGTCGAGCGCGGGTGACCACTGTCCCTGCGCAAACGCGAGCCGCGCGCGGACGAGCGCGCCGCGACCGTCGAGCCGCTCGGGATCCACGACGGGCGCGTACCGCGCAGTCGCAGCCATGTCGCCAAGCGCGAGCGCGCACTCCGCGCGCCGCAACGCGACCTCGCGATCGGGCGCCGCAGGCAGCTCGGTCCCGGTCGTCGCGGCGACCGCGAGCGACGTGCCAATGCGATCGAGCCAGCGGCCGGCCCGCGCCGGATCTCCGGCCCATAGGTCACGGTCACAAAGGTCGAGGAGCGCGAGCCGCGCGGCGTCACGCACCTCGGGCGCATCGGCGGCGCGCTCGAGTGCCTCGGCCGCGCGCACGTCACCCATGCGCGCCCGTGCCTGACCGAGCCGCAGCCACACGTCGGCGCGCCAGGGGACGAGCGTGGCGAGCTCGGCGAGCGCTTCGGCCGCCTCGTGATCGAGGCCCGCATCCTCGGCAGCATCCGCCCACAACGCGAGCCCGAGCGGTGAGCCGGGCACGCTCGCGAGGATGGTCCGTGCGAGATCCCGCGCTTCGAGCGGGCGACCCCGCGCGAGCGCGAGCTCTGCGGCGCGGCGCTCGTTTTCGAGGCCACGCGCCAGGATTTCGACCCGTCCGAAGAAGTTCGACAGGCTTTCGACGAGCCGCGCCATGGCTGCATCAAAGGCCGGCCGCGGCTTCGGATCAAGGGGCTTCGCCCGTGACGTCCCTCGCCGCGTCGGCCCGTCGCCGCAGCACCAGGTACGGCAAGCCGGGCACGCGGCTCTCCGCGCTCACCACGAAGCTTGCGGCCATGTCCGGAAAACGCGCGATCCGCGCCTCGACGCCGCGATCGAAGATCGAAGCCGTCCACGGCGTCTCGACACGCGCGCCCGGCGCAAGCAGGAGGACGAGCGTGTCCACGCCGCGGGCGTCGAGCATCGCCGGCGCGATCCGCTTCGTCGTGTGCCCGCCCGGCAAGGCACCGATCGCCGGATCCGTCAGGCCCGCGAGATCGACGATGCTCGCCTCGGTCGCCGCGCCGACCCAGCCTGCGTCGAGCGAAGCCACGACGCGGGCGCCTTCGAGCGCAGGACCGAGCTCGCGCACGAGCGCGGCCCGAGCCGCGCCGACACGCGCAGCCACGGGGCCGATCTTGATCATGACGAAGAGCTCGCCCGCGAGCGCAAGCGCGACACGCGCCACCGTCACGCGCGCGTCCGCGACGGAGCCGAGGTGCGCAGCCGCGAGGATCACCGCGGGGAGCACGGGGACGACGAGGCGCGAGAGCGGCATCCAGTCGCCGCCCGCGACCGCGACCGCAGCGAAGTGAACGGCGACTGCGAGCACGAGGCCACGCACGAACGCCGTCGATCGAAGGAGCGCACGCGGCGCGACGAGCGCGAGCGGACCCGTGAGCAGGAAACACGCGAGCGCGTACTTCGCCCCGAGCCATGGATCCGAGGGCTTGGCGAGCACCGCGAGCGGCGTCGGACGACCGAACACGGCGAGGCGGATCGCGACGACGAGGAAAAAGGGCGCCGCGGCGAGGGCCGCACGAACCACCTCCGCGCGTCCGAGGCGCATCGACTCCCCCGGCGGCGGCGTGATCGCGACGACGAGCCCGAACGGCAAGAGCTCCGGCCGAAGCGCCGCCGCGAGCCCGAGCGGAACCACGCCTGCTTTCGGACGCCCGAGCGCAACGAGGCACACCGCGATCGACACGAGCGCGGTTGCGAAGCCCGTTTCGAGCCCCGCAACGCTCCACGCCGCGAGCGGCGCCGATGCAGGCAACATCACGAGCGCGGACCAGCGAGCGCGCGACGAAGACGCACGATCGATCGTGACCGCGAGCATCGCCGCCGCCGCTGTCCATACGAGCAGCCCGAGGACCTTTGCCGTCGCGAGCGCGTCGAGTGGTCCCCCCGCGGCGAAGGGCGCGAGCAGGTACGGAAATCCGAGCGGCGTGACAGCGTCTGTGATGGGACCGTGGACGTTCCAGCGGTAGCCGAGGCCACGCGCGATGTGGGTCGCGTAGCGCGCAGGGATGAGCGCGTCGTCGACGGTGAAGCCGAACAAGTAGAGCGCCGGCGCGAGCGCGAGGGCCGCGCCGAGCGCGGAAATTCCGAGGGCGCGCGGCCAAAAAACCGGCACGGACGGGCTCCTAGCGACACTCCATCGGTTTGTCCACTCCGCGACGATCGATGCACAAAACTTAGGAAGCGACAGAAGCCTCTTTAGCATTCGGCCCACGGATGACCGGCCTTACTCTCGTTGCCCGACGCCCCGAGATCCAGCCTGCCTCGACCTCCTCGGTCGACGGCCCGGCGCTGCGCGCGCTCTTCGACCTCGTGCTCGATCGCGCCCCCGACGCCACCGTCCTTCCCGAGCGCGACGCGACTGCGCTCGTGATCGACCTCGCTTACACGGTCGCGGACCTCTGCGCTTTCCGGAGGCGTCGCGTCGCCATCCGCGTGAGCCTCGGCGGCGAGCCCTGGGAGCTCGGCCTCGAACGCGCCGGGCGAGACGTGCTCGTCTCGCTCGCGCAGACGAGCTCGAAGCCCGAGGTGGCGATCCACGAGCGACGCGTCGACGGCGACGCGCTCTCCACGCGGATCCTCGGCGCCCTCGACGCGCTCGCGCGCCCTTCGGAGCAAAGCGCCATCGCCTCGCTCGCGTCCCTCGACGGCGGCGAAGCTCCGAGGTCCCAGCTCTACGGAGAAGCCGCGCGTGTCGCAGCCGCACGTGAGCACCTCGCCGCAAGCTCACCCTTCGGCGCAGGCGAGGACCTCGCCGAGCCCGCCGTCGTCGCGGTCGAGCCCACGGGCGACGTGCCGATCACGATCGCGGCCGACATTCTCATGCGCACGCCCGCACCCTCGGCAGCGGCGGAGACGGCCGTGCAGCGCGCCGATCTCTTCGCGCTCCTCTTCCGAGGCAAGCTGCGCGTCATCGTGGGCGAGCACGCGCGCGAGTTGCCCGACGTGTTCGTCTTCCTCTTCGCGGAGCAGCTCGTGGAGATCACGCTCGAAGCGCTCTCCGCGTGGGCGCTCGGCCGGCCCTACTACCGTCGCCTCACCATCGGCGGCGCCGTCTGCGCCGTGCGCATCCAAGGCGAAGGCCACGCCTCGCTCACGATCGGCATGCCGCGCCGCGGTACCGACGAGCGGGGCCACGTGTGGACGTTCCCGGCCGTCGACGTGGGCGCGCTCGTGCAGAGCGTCGTCGCCTTCGGTCGCGCCCTCGCGCGAAGCGTCGTGCGCCGCAACCGCGCACAAGCGCAGAACCTCCGTCTCTCCGCGTTCCGCACGAAGGTGCGCGAGCTCGGCGAGCGGATGCGCGACCTCACGCGCGACGACTCGAAGATCAACGACGCGCCCGAGGGTTACCGCGCCTTCGCCGCGTCCCTCCGTCAGCCGCCGCAGCCGCAACAAGAGGACGAGACGCTCGCGTCGAGCCGTCTGCGCTACACGCCGCGCTGGTTCGCCGCGATCCCCTCGATCGACCTGCGCGCCACGTTCCTCTGCGGCGACGCACTCGTCGTCGGCGCCACGCGCGAGCTCTCCTGCATCGATCGTCGCACCGGCGAGCTCGCATGGACGCGGCCCGTGCCGCGCGCCGCGAGCGTGATGACGCCGCTCGGCCTCGCGCGCATGGAGGCGGAAGGCGCGCTCCACCTGCATGACCTGCAGACGGGCGACGTCCTCTGGACCACGAGCCTCACGCCACGCGCCGGCGCGAGCACCTCGGGCGTCGTCGTGAGCACACCGGGCCTGCCGCGCATGCTCGTCGTGAGCGAAGGCGCGCGCCACCTCGCCGCGATCGATCTCCACGGCGGCGAAGTGCGGTGGCGCTACGCGTCGCGGAGGAGCGGCATGTTCCGGCTGCGGCGCGCAGGCAAGCTGCTCGTCGTCGCCTCGGGCGAGTCCGCGCTCGTCGCGCTCGACGTGCTCACAGGCGAGGTCGTCTGGCGGTTCTGCGATCGTCGTCGCTTCGCCTCGCACGTGACCGTCGATCACGACGCGCTCTTCGCCGTGAGCGGCGACGGCGCCTTCGTCGATCGCGGCAGCGCCCGTCTGCACCACATCGACCCCTGGTCCGGCGCCGCGCGCTGGAGTATCGATCTGCCCGCAGACACGCGCCCGCTCGGCGCGCCGCTGCTCGCACCCGACACCGTCGTCATCCAGACGCACGGGCGCCGCGGCACAGGCCTCGTCGGCTTCGATCGCGCCACAGGCGCCCCGCGCTTCGACATCGTCGCCTGCGCCTCGGCCGCCTCGTGCCTCGTCGTGGACGGCACCGTCATCCTCAACAGCGAGGGCGGCGAGCTCGTCGCCATCGACGCAAAGGACGGCGCGACGCGGTACCGTCACGTCTTCGGCGGCGCCGAAGGCGACAGGCCGCGCAGGCTCGAACCGATGCTCCGCTCAGGCGCACTCTTCGTCCCGCAGAGCGAGCTCTTCGTCGTTCGCCCCCAGGATGGAAAGCTCCTCGGCCGCGTCCCCGCCGACCTCGTGCCCGACCTCTTCCGCGTGGACGAGCGTTGCGACGTCTACGTCGTCGAAGAGAGCGGTCACATCGCTGCGTTCTCCACCGGCCCGCGTCTTCGGCTCGTGTGAGAGGGGGCTTTCGGGGCAGCGTAGCGCCGGGGTTTCACCCCGGGCCCCGTCTGTTCAACGATGGGGCGTAGCTCGGCACGCCGAGCTGCGCCCCAAACCCCGGGGCTGTCCGCCCCTGGACCCGGACCAGGGCAAGCCCTGGACCTCGGGTGCATCGACCGCGATGCGGTCGATGCAAGGGTCGAGCGCTGTGTCAGCGACGCTTCTTCTTCGCTGATTTCTTCGGCGGCATCGACACGACGCGCAGCACCACGTCGGCGACGCCCATCCGCACGATGCCCAGCGCCTCGGCTGCGCGCCGTGACAGATCGATGATCCGCCCTCGCACGTGGGGACCTCGATCGTTGATGCGCACCTCGATCGAACGCCCCTCGCGCTCGACCCGCACGATCGTGCCGAACGGCAGCGTCTTGTGCGCCGCCGTCATCTCGGTCGGCTCGTACGGCTCTCCGCTCGCGGTCGGCCGTCCCTTGAGCTTGTCCGAGTAATAACTCGCCCCGCCGCGCTCGACCTCCCCCGCACCAGCCGCGCCCGGAGACGTCGCCTCCGGCGTGACCGCGCCTCGCCCCGTCGCTTCTGCGCCGCCGCCGCAACCCGTGGACAGGCCGAGGACCGTCGCGAGAACGAGCACCGAAAAGAGACGTCGAACCAGCATGTTCGGGAGGCGCGCCGAAAGCGCGGCCCTACGTCCCGTCTATCCCGACATGCTGGGGGCTCCAAGCAAATTGGACGGCGGTGACGCCTACGTGGTGGCCGTCGCCGGCGGGTGCTCACGTTGGCCAGGAGCCTGCGCTCCCGCCTCTTCCACGGCCGCGGCGACGACGCTCGGCGTCAGGAGCTGCTTCACGCCGGCCTTCGATCGCACGAACCGCGCGAGCTCGACGAAGGGCACGCGCGTCGGGCAGATCTCTTCTTTCTCCGCGAGCACCTCCATCGGCACGTGCGCGAGAGAACGCGCCGCGGCGTCGTAGTCCGGCATGCTGCGCGACGACGAGAGCACGATCGTCATGAGCCCGGGGTACTCCCCACCCGAGGCCGCGATGCGATCCGCCTCGCCCACATCACAACGCCCACATGCGATGCACCGCGAAAAACTCGCGATGCGCTCGCGTTCTGCGGCATCGAGCGCTGGCAGACCGTCGGCGTCGTAGTTCTCGTGGAACAGAGGAAGGCCCGTCTTCCGCCCGAACAGCCTCCCAACGAGGACCTTGAGCAGCGACCAGGCAAGCACCACGAGAGCGAGCGCGCGACCGGAGAGCACGTTCTCCCTATAGCAACGCGCGCGCCTCGGGGCAGGCGTGGTTTCGAGAACGACACGAACGAGCTGCCCGGGCCTTTGGATCCAAGCATCGCCCGAGACGTGGTAAGACCCCGCCAGGAGATGCGCTTCTTTCGCGACTGCTTCGCCATGTGCGCCCCGACCCGCGTTGCCGCGCGACCTTCCGTGTTCGCGCTCCTCGTCGCCCTGGCCGCCTCGGCCTGCAGCGGCACGGGCGACGGCGGCACGGGCGATCCGCCCAGCAAACCTGCCGCCGATCCCTGCGGCGGAGGCGACCGACTGTCTGACGTCGTCGCAAAGCCGACCTGGGTCGATCCCACCCAGGCGATGAGCAAATCGTGCAGCTACCCGCCCGACCGACCGGTCAACCTCTCGGGCCTGCGGATCGTCGCCATCGATCGCTACGACGAGACCGGGAACGGCGCGTCGGGCAACTACTACGTGCAAGACGGCTGCGCCGATCCCATCGGCCCCTACGCGGGCATGACGGTCTACGCGCCCTCGTTCAGCCCGCCGGATTTGCGCCTCGCCGAAGGTGACGTCGTCGACGTGCTCGGCAACCTCATGGAGTTCGCCGGCCCCACGAGCGGCCCGTTCCCGCAGTGCCGCACCTTGCCGGAAATCGGCGGCACCATGACCTTCCGCTTCGAGCTCGGCTCGACGCTCCCCGCGAAGACGATCCCGACCACCGACCTCAGAACGTACGAGGGCGCGCGCCAGTATCTCGGCATGCTCGTGCGCATCGAGAACGTCACGATCGCGGACAAGGCCTACGAGAGCAGCGGCCGTTACTCCGCGCCGATCGACGTCGGCGGTGGCATCAGCCAGATCGACGTGCCCAGCATCTCGAACGAGCTCTTCGACCTCAAGAACCAGGGCCCGCTCCTCGCCGAGGGCGTGAAGTTCAAGTCCGTCACCGGCGTCGTCACCTACTTCTACGGCTTCAAGATCGCGCCTCGCTCCGCGGCCGATTTCGAGCTCTGACCGCCGAGCTCCGGCCATGATGACGACGCCCGAGACCCCGCCCGAGACCCCACCGCGGCGGCCTCCGTCGCGAACGTTCGTACACATCGCCGCGCTCGCCGCGCCCCTCGCACTCGCCTCTTGCAGCGGCGCGAATGCATCCTCCACGCGGGGTGGCCCTTCGGTGCTCGCCGCGCCCGGAGGCACGCCGATCGCGGGGATCGAGGTCCATGCCCTCGACGAACGCCCGCGCCTCACCCTCGTGAACCGCGACGGGGATCCCACGCCCGCCATCGCCGTCGCGTTCGCCACCGATCCGGGCCCGGCCACGGCGGCCGCACTGTCGGCGCTCGTCGAAGCGCGCCTCGCGGCCGCGGGGTTCGAGACGCGCGTGCGCGCCGATCGCACCGGCTTCCGCGTCGAGTGGCTCGTCGACAACACCACGCGCATCACGCCCTTCTTCACCGCGCTCGTCCGCGCGATGCGTGAGCCCGTCGTCGCGAACGGCCCCGAGGCGCCCCTCGTCACGCGCCGCCTCGCGGCCTTGCGAAAGACGCCGCTCGACGCGCCCGAGCTCGCGGCGATCGCGGCGTGCACCGGTCGCCTTGGCCTCTCCCCGAGCGAGTCCATGCCCGATCCCGCCTCGCCCACGTTCGCCGGCGAGCTCGAAGGACAACGCCGCGAAGGCCTGCACGCGGGCCGCGCCTCGATCGCCGCCGTCGGCCCCGCGTCGTTCGGCGCGCTCGTCGCGAAGGCGCTCGAGGCGAGCGAAGGATGGCCCGTCGGCGAGCCCGCTGCCGATCCCTTCCCGACCGCGGACACCGTCGCGAGTTACGTCGCGCTGCCGCAGAACGCGCCGCGGGGTCAGGTCACGCTCGCCGTGCGGCTCGGCGATGCCCTCGGCGCGGTCGCCACCGCCGAGCGCCTCGCGGCCCCCAGATCGCCGCTGCATGCACGGCTCGGCAGCTTGCCCGATGCCTTCCACGCCGTGGAGGTCGTCGGCGTCGCGCGTGCGCGCGGCGGCTGCGTGAGTGTCACGATCGAGCCCGACACGCGCCTCGATGCCACGGCGCTCGAGCGCGCCGCTGCCCGCGCGGCTGCCATCGCGCGTCACGAGATCCGCCTCGAAAGCGCGGCCCCCACGAACGCCTCCGTCGCGATGCGCCAGATCCTCTCCGCGGCCGACCCGCGCGACGCCGCGTCCCGCGCCGCCTGGTGGGATCTCACGACGCCCGTCCCCGCCGCGCTGCCGCGTGTCGCCGTCGCGCTCGCCTTGCCGCCGCGCGCCACGCCGGCACCTGGTTCGGCCGGACGCACGTTTGCCACCGAGCTCGACAACGCGTGGGCGAAGGCGAACGAGCCTGTCGTCGAGCGTCGCGCCGCCGTCGAGCGTGGCCAGGGTGAGCTTTGGGCCCTCGTCGCGAGCCCTTGTGGCGTCGTCGACGAAGGTGCCACCGACGCGGGCGTGACGGCCCTCGCGATGCTCGCCGCGTCGGCCTCGCGGGAGCCGAGCGCGGGCGTCGCGCTCGAACCGTGGATCGGACCGGACGGAGTTGGCCTCGTCGCGCATGCCGCACCGCGTGACGAACACGAGACGCCCGTCGAGCTCGCGCGACGTGTCGGCGACGCGGCCGCGCGTGCCTTGTCGCCGGCTGCGCTCACGCCGATCACGCTCACCGAAGCGCGCACCTCGGCCCTCGCGCACCTCGAGCGCACGACCGGCCGCGGCGGCGTCGCCTTCGAAGCGCTCGCCTCTGCGCTCGTGCCCGAACATCCTTCGTGGCTCGATCCGCTCGGCATCTACACGCGCGTCTCCGGCGCGGGCCTCGAAGGCACGCGCCTCCACCTCCGCACGCTCCTCGAAGGACCACTCCGCCTCGCGGTCCTCGCGAACGCGGACGCCGCGCAGGCCACCGAGGTCGCGCAAGCCGTCGATCGATGGCTCGTCCCGCACCCGCCTGCGCGCGCGTGCCCGACGCCGACGCGCGGCGCGTCGCGCACCGGCCCGCTCACCGCGCGCCTTGCGCGGGATGCCGGCCTCGCGCAAGCGCTCATCGCGGCGCCCATGCCGGCAGTCGGCGCACCGGGTCACGACCTCGCGCTCTTCGTCGCGCTCGCGCTTGGCGGCGAAGGTGGCCTCCTCGAAGCCGCGCTCCCGCCCTCGGGTGGCGTCCGCGCCACCGCGCGCATCGTCGGCACGACGCAAGCTGCCGCGCTCGTCGTCGACGTCCGCGCGCCTTCGGATCTGCTCACCTCTGCGGTGAACGACGTCCGCGCGCTCCTCGGCCGGCTCTCGCGCTCGGGCCTTGGCGCGCCGGAGTTCAGCCGCGCTGCGTCGCTCGCGTCGAGACGTGACACCGAGTCACGCGCCGACCCGCGCCGCCGCCTCATTCATCTCTGGTCCGGCCGCAGCCAGACGCCCCGCGAGACGCCCACGGCCCAGGCGATCACCGCATTCCTCGCGACGTCGCTCGCCGAAAGCGCGCTGCTCGTCGTCGAGGCGCACCCGGATCCCTGAAGGCTCGAAATTCGCTCGAAACGCGCTCGAACCTCACCACGCTCGACGCCCCTCTCCCGCGAGGGAGAGGGGCCGGGGGTGAGGAAGCCGCTCCCTCAGAACAGATCGTCCGACTCCTCGAGGATCTGCGGCTCTTCCGCGTCCGCCTTCGCCTCGGCTTCCGCCTCGGCGTCCGCATCATCGATATCGTCGTCGTCCTCGTCGTCCTCGTCGTCCTCGTCGCGCTCTTCCTCGTCGATGTCCTCATCGTCGCTCTGCGCGAGCACCGGCAGACGGCGCTTCCCGACGGGCCCCTCGTCGACGTAGTCGCGCAGCCCCATCATGTCGCGCAGCGCTTGCAACTTCGCGAGCGCCTTCACCTCGACCTGGCGGATGCGCTCGCGCGTCAGGTTCATGATCGCGCCCACGTCTTCCAGCGTCGTCCCGCCGCGATCGGCCACGTCGAGCGCGCAGCTCTCGCTCATCTCCCAGGCTTCGAGGTCCGGGAAGTTCAGCTTGATCGCGCCCGTCCTCGCCGACACGTCGAGGAAGAGGTGGTGCTTGCACGACACGTACGGGCAAGGCCGCGGACCGTCGACGCACTCGGCGCGCGTGCGGGGCTTCCAGTAGTCCATCTCGGGATAGAGCATCCGCCCGATCTCGAGCTCCCGCTTGGTCATGCGCTTGACGCTGATCGTGCGGGCGCGGACCTCACGCTTCCGACGCGAGCGCCTCTGCTCGCGCGTGATTGCTGTCGCGGATGTCGCGGGGGCTGCCTTTCGGGCGAGCGCGCCCTCGACGAGGTTCTCGTCCCCGGTCTCCCTCGTCTGCGCGTCGTTCATGCCGCCGTCCATGTCTCCCTCGAGCTCACTGAAACCGCCGAGCTCGCCATCACCCATCGTTGCCATGCGCTGCCTCCCGCTGGTCCTTCCGTACTGCGCGCGCACGTCCCCCTGCCCGTTCGGAGACCGGTCCGGACGAGTGCAGGGGTCCTGCTCCCTGTCGATTACGTTTTCGTCTTCATCGATGGAGGACGGTCCAGCCGTCCTTCATCGACTTGAAATCAGCCCCGGGGCGTCACCCGCGACACCGCCGGAAAATTTCTTTTTCGATCCTCAGGAGCCTGCTGCCGCTGCTCTTCGCGAGAGCCGGGCCTGGGCCATCAATCGCTCTTCGATCGCCGAGAGCTTGGCCACGAGGTCCTTGGCGAGCCTCTCCGCCATGGAGAGCTCCTGATGAATGGCTCGGTCGCTCGTCTCGCTTCGTCGTTCTTTCGCTGCGTCACGAAGCGCATCGAATACCTTGCCAATCGTCCGCTCGAGCTCCTCGATATCGCCCCGCACGAAGAGGAACTCCCGCTGGATCTCCTCGATCGTGTAGTCCTGCGCCATCATCTCCTTGATGCGCTGGATCTGCCTGACCACCGTCGCCGGGTAGAGCCCTTGCGAGCCCTGGTGCTTGCCCTTTTTGCCCACCCGGACGCTCCGGGGCAGGAGGCCGAGCTGTACGTATTTTCGAAGCGTGGCCTCACTGAATTTGATTTCGTGGGCGGCGAAGATGTCGAGGATCTCGGCCGACGTGATGCCTTGTTCGTGTTCGCGTTCGAGACGATCGAGCGCGTCGTCCGAGATCCGCTGCAAGGTTTCCCCTCCGCCCCGTTCGGGGCAGCTCCCAACGACGCGAGTGAATGTATTCCACTGAGTAGAATACAGTCAATCTAACGGATCGTGATTATTTCCGGATGCACGAAGACTCGGCGCATCCCGCATTTTCCGAAACGCGCTAGGACATTTCCGGTCCGCCCCGAGATCATTTTTTCTTGACGGTTTTGTGCATCTGAGGATCCCCCCCTCGGCCGTCAATTGGTGCATTTCCCTACACAGCCTGCCCCTTTCCGCACGACTGATAGGCTTGCCTCCTCCCATGGCCGACAAGAACCCCGACCCCCCCGCGCGGGTCTTGCGGGACGTCAACGCCCGCGGCGTCCGCATGCGTGTCCTCGAAGCGGGCTCGGGGCCCGCGCTCTTGCTCGTGCACGGCTTCCTCACGAGCCACCGCTCGTTCGACGAGATCATCGACGCGCTCGCCCCGCGCTTTCACGTCATCGCGCCCGATCTGCCCGGCTTCGGCGAGAGCGAGAAGCCGAGCCCGACGCGGTATCCGTACGGGATCGAGGCCTTCGCCGAGTCGATGGCCGATCTCATCGCGGCCTTCGGTGTCGGCCGCGCCTCCGTCATCGGCCACGCGATGGGCGCGGCCGTCGCGCTCACGCTCGCAGCCGAGCACCCCGAGCTCGTGACGCGCCTCGTCGTAGAGGACGCGCTCTGTTACCCGTTCCCGCTGAGCCTCCGCGGCCGCTTGCCGCTCCTGCCCGTGATCGGCGGCGCGATCTTCAAGCAGCTCTACGGGCGCAGGACGTTCCGCGCCTACTTCCGCGACGAGTTCTTCCGCCCCGGCGCGGCGCTGCCGCACGAGCGCATCGATCAGCACTACGACTTCTTCAACGGCCCCTCCGCACGCGAAAGCGCGTACGCGGTGCTGCGCAGCATCCTCGACACGCGGCCGATCATCGCGCGCATCACGCGCATCACGACGCCCACGCTCGTCGTGTGGGGCCGCGACGATCGCATCTTCCCCGCCGCCTCCGCGCAGCGCCTCGCCCGCGAGCTGCCCCAGGCCAAGCTCGCGATCCTCGACGCCGCACACGCCCCGCACGAGGAGCGCCCGCGCGAGTTCGCCGACCTCGCCGCGCAGTTCTTGGAGGGCAAACGGTGAACGTCCGCGAGGCCGCGCGGACCTTCGTCAAAAACCCCGCGCAACGTACGGGGTTTTTCCTCGTGCTCGGCCTCGTCGGTTTTTCGCTCCTCGGCCCCCTCCTCCTCCCGCACGATCCCAACACGAGCGACTTCTCCCTCGTGCGCGACGCGCTCGGCGCGCCCCCCGGCCCCTCGCGCGCGCACCTCCTCGGCACCGACGCCCTCTACCGCGACGTGCTCGCGCGCCTCGCCCACGGCGGGCGGCTCTCGCTCGGCATCGCGGCCCTCGCCACGTTGATCGCCACGCTCGTCGGCACCGTCGTCGGCGTGACGGCGGGGTATGCCGCTGGGACGCGCGCCGGGGCGATCGACGTCGCGTTCATGCGGATCGTCGACATCCTGCTCGCGCTCCCCTTCCTGCTCACCGTCACGGCGATCGGTGCGTTCGTCGGTCGATCCGATACGCTCACCGTGCTCTGCGTGCTCGGCCTCTCGGGCTGGGGCGGCTTCGCGCGTGTCCTCCGCGCGAAGACGATGCAGATCCGCTCGCTCTCGTTCGTCACGGCCGCGCGCGCGCTCGGCGCCGGGCATGTGCGTATCGTCTTACGCCACGTCCTGCCGAACGCCGCGAACTCCATCGCCGTGCTCGCCACCACGAGCGTCGGGCAAATGATGCTCGCCGAGGCCGTGCTCGGGTACCTCTCGCTCGGCGTACCGCCGCCCGAAGCCACGTGGGGCCGCATGCTGCATGAGGCCGAGCCCTTCGTCGGCACGCGCCTCGGCCTGGTCGCCGCCCCCGCGATCGCCATCCTCCTCTCGGTGCTCGCCTTCGGTCGTGTCGGCGAGGGACTGCGCGACGCGTTAGATGCTCCGGCGGGACAAACCCCCCCGAAGGCGCGCTTGCAAGCCGATCTCCTGCTCGTCGTGGCCGCGCTCCTCCTCGTCGCCGTCGTCCGCCCCGCGCCCGTCGCGCCGCCCATCGCCGCGCCCCCGCCCGACCGCTCGCCCATGCGCGGGGGCACGCTCCGCGTCGCGACCCTCGTCAACGTGCGCACGCTCGATCCCGCGCTCGCGTATGACGAGGCCGCGACGGCGCTCTCCGACCTCGTCTTCGCGCGCCTCGTGACCTTTGCCGAAGACGGCCGCATCGTCCCCGAGCTCGCGCGGGACCTCGAGGTCTCGGCCGACAGCCGCACGTACACGTTTTTCCTGCGCGACAACGTCGTCTTCCACGACGGCGCGCCTCTCCGCGCAGCCGACGTCGCGCGCTCCCTCGAACGCACGCTCCACCCGCGCACGCCCTGCCCGGCCGCGAGCCACTACGCGTCCATCCAGGGTTTTTCCGCCTTCCATGCGGGAAAAACGCCGCACCTCGAAGGCGTGCGCGCCACGGGGGACCTCACCGTGGAGATCACGCTCGAGCGCCCCGACCCGACGTTCCTCCCGCTCCTCACGCTCGGCTTCGCCGCGCCCGTCTGCCCGTCGTCCGGCGCGACCGTGGATGCCGCTCGTCCGCCGACGCCTTGCGGCGCAGGCCCTTTTCGCGTCGCGTCGTGGGAGCCCGAGGGGCCGATCCGGCTCGCGCGACACGCGGCCTACTTCGTACCTGGCAAACCCTACCTCGACGCGATCGAGTGGCACACGAGCGAGCGCCCCACCTCGCAACGTTACAAGTTCGAACGCGGCGCGCTCGACTACACGCGTGACCTCGGCAGCCAGGACGCCGCCCTCTACCGCGCGAGCCCCGCGTGGTCGGGGCAGCACGCGTTCTCGCCTTCCCGCGCGACGAACGCGATCTTCATGAACACCGAGCTCCCGCCCTTCGACGTGCGCGCCGTGCGCCGCGCGGTGGCGCTCGCGATCGATCCGAGCGTGCTCGAAAAGGTCCGCGTCGAAGCACGCGAGACCTCACGCGTGCTGCCCGAAGGCATCCCGGGCGCCGACGGCATCCCGCACATGCGCCGCCACGACCTCGCCGCGGCGCTCGAAGAAATGCGGCGCGCTGGCTACGCCTTTGATCCGGCGACGGGCCGCGGCGGCTACCCGCATCCCATCGACTACCTCGCGCCCGCAGACACCTTCGAACAACAAGCGGCCGAGATCTTCGCGCAGCAGCTCGCGCGAATTGGTCTACGCATCCGGCTGCGGCTCACGAGTTACGCGACGTACCTCGCGGAAGCCTCGCGCAGGCGCACGACGCCGATGGGCTGGGCCGGCTGGAAGGCCGACTTCCCCGACCCCGGAAACTTCTTCGAGCCCACGCTCTCATCGCGCGCGATCAGCGACGAGCACTCGCAGAACTACGCCTTCTTCGCGCACGAGGAGCTCGACCGTGTGCTCGGCGCCGCGTCGAGCGAGCGTGATCCCGAGGCGCGTGGCCGCCTCTTCTTGCGCGCCGAAGAGATCGTCCGTGACGAGGCCCCGTGGGCGCCGACGTACTCGCCTCGCGTCTTCGAGATCTGGCAGCCCTACGTCCGCGGCTACACGCCGCACCCGGTCGTCCCGCAGCGCTTCCGCGACACGTGGATCGACACAATCGCCCTCGCCTCGACGCAAACGCGCGCGTCGCTCGGCCCCGCGTCGCTCTTGCTCCCGTTCGGCGCGCGACGAGGTGCTCCGTGGCGATGATCCTCGCGCGCATGGCGCGACGCGTCGGCTGGGCGCTCGTGGTCGTCTACGGCGTGACGATGGTGTCGTTCGTCCTGGTGCACGTGCTCCCGGGCGATCCGGTGCGGATGCTCGTCGGCCCGCAGGCCTCGGCCGCCGACGTCGCGCGCGCGCGCGAGCTCTACGGACATGGAGGCTCGCTCCGCGTGCAGTACCTGCGCTTCATGCGAAGGCTCGTGCACACCGGCAGTGGCCCCACCGCCGAAGCGCGCAAGGAGCCCGAGCACCGGAGCTGCGCGGCGATCGGGCCGGTGCACGTCGACCTCGGGCACAGCTTTCATTACCGGCGGCCCGTCGTGGACCTCGTGGCAGCAAAACTCCCGCGCTCCCTGGAGCTCGCGCTCGCCGCGCTCCTCGTGCAGCTCACCCTCGGCCTCGGCCTCGGCATCAGCACGGCCGCGCGCCGCGGCACCCGCTGGGACGAGCTCGGCGCGGGCCTCTCGCTCCTCGGCATCAGCGCCCCCACGTTCCTCACCGGGCTCGCGCTCCAGTACGTGCTCGCGCATCGCCTTGGCGTCCTCCCCTACGACGGCCCCGGAAAAACCCCCGGCGAACATCTCCTTTCACTCGTGCTGCCGGCCCTCACGCTCGGCATCTACGGGAGCGCCCTCTACGCGCGGCTCGTCCGCGTCGAGCTCGGCACGGCGCTCGCCGAAGACCACGTGCGCACCGCGATCGCCAAGGGCGCCTCGCGCGCGCGTGCCCTCGTCGTGCACGGCCTGCGCACGACGCTCGTCCCGATCACAACGCTCGCCGCGCTCGATCTCGGCGCGCTCGTGGGCGGCGCCGTCGTGACCGAGCGGCTCTTCCGATGGCCGGGCATGGGGCAGATGGCCGTCGAATCGCTCTTGAACCGCGACGGGCCCGTCATCGTCGCGACGGTGCTCGTGGCGTCGACGGCCGTCGTGCTCTCGACCTTGCTCGTCGATCTGCTCGCGCCGCTCCTCGATCCGCGGATCGACCGCGCTCCGAACAACGGCGCGTGATCACATGCCGGCGAGCGCGCGGCACTCCGCGCCGCGCGCCGACTCGGGGCCGGCGATCTCGGCACACTTGCGGAACGCGGACGCGCCGCCGCCCGCCGCGCCGAGCAGGTACCAAGCTTCCGCGCTGCCCGGAGATTGCTGCGTGTACTGCTTCGCGAGCTGCCGCGCTTTGCCCATGTTGCCGGACTCCATCGCTTTCTGGATCCGCACCGGCAGCGGGCCCGAGTCGTCCGCCGGCGTGGGCGCGGGCGCAGGCTCCGACGCGGGCGCATCGCCGCCACCCGCGGGTTTGCCCGTGGACGTCGACTGCGAGCTCGGCGCGGACGACGGGGCCGCCGTGGGCTCGGCCGTCGGCGCGGCCGTGGGCTCCGTCGTCGGCGTGGTCGTCGGCGTCGGCGCAGGCGGAGGCGCTTGGGTCGTGGCCGCAGGCGCGACCGCGTTTTGCGTGGTCGTCGGCGTCGGCGCAGGCGCGACCTGCGTCGGCAGCGGCGCCGGGGTCGTGCCCTTCGTCTCGGTTCGTCCGGACAACTGCTGCTTCACCACGCCGATCAACACGAGCGCGGCGAGCACGGCGAGCACCCCGCCGACGATCTTCATCATGCGCGCCTGACGCGCGCGTTGCTCGGGCGACGGCCCGATCGGGAGCACGTCGCTCGACGGAGGCGGCTCGCTGATGCGCGCCATCTCCGCGCTGGCCGCTTCCTCCAGCGGCTCGCCCGCTCCTTCCGCGTCCGGCTCCTCCGCGGGGAACGCCGCGCCCTCGTCGCTCGCGTTCGCCTCCGCCGGAGCTTCTTCCGCCGCGTCCGTCGCTTCCTCCGCGGCCGCTGCTTCCTCCGCGGCCGGCGCCTCTTCCTGCGCCGCCTCCGCAGCCTCGGCCGGCGCCTCTTCCTGCTGCGCCGCTTCCGCTTCGGCCGGTGCCTCGGCCGCCTCCGACGCCGTCTCCTCCGGCGCGGCCTCGGGCTCCGGCAGAGCCACGGCTTCACGCTCGGTGCGTTGCGTCGTCTCGGCTGCCTTCAGCGGCTCCGGCGCTTCTTCCGGCGTGGGGTCCGCGGCTGCATCGGCTGCTGCCGGCTCCGGCGACGACGCGGCGGGCGGCGGTGCGCCGGGCACTCGACCCGACGCCGTCGTCGGCGGCGCGGTCTCCTCACCCTCGTCCGCGGCGAGCCGGTCCGGCACGCCGAGCGCTCCCTTCCCACCTGCACGACGCGTCTGCGGCGGCCGCTCCTCTTCGGCGGACCGCGTGCCTGCCACCACGCTCGCGCCGGGCGTTCCTTGCCGGATCGTCTCCGGCCCGCGCGGCGGATTCAGCCGACTCTCGGGCGCAGGCGCGATCCCGATCGATCGAATCGGACTCGTCACGCCGCCCCACGCGCCCGCACCTCGCCCCCGCGAGCTCACCGGCGCTGCCGACGAGAGCAACATCGACGACGCGGCCGGCACGACCGGATCCTCGAAGAGCAGTTCCCCCGGCATCGGCGCGATCGGCTCACCTGGAACGACGGCGCGTTGCGACGACGTCGCGCCGAGCAGCGAACGCGCCATCGCGGTCTGCGGCGCCGCCTCGTCGTGCCCGTGCTCGCCCACGACCGCGTCTTCCAGCGGCGCCGGCGGCTCCGAGGGTTCCACGCGCGGAACGAGCAGCCCCTCGAAGTAGAGCTTTGAAATGGTCGACAGCGTCGAGAGATCCTCGAACGGCGACGCATCGACGACGGCCATCAGATCACGACGACCGTCGAACAGCCGAAGAATCCCGTTCAGCTCGTCGGGGATCTCGTTCAACCGATCGACGAGCTCCTCGGCGTTCACTTCGAACACCGTGGTGAGCGACGGTAGCGCTTCGAGCAGGCGCCCCCACTCGTCGACGCGCCGCATGCCTTCCATCAGGAGGCCCTGCGTCGAGGCGCCGATCACGTCGACATTGTCGACCTTGCAGAACTCGACCTCGAACGATCCCTCGTTCCAGAGGAGCGCGCGGTAAACGGCCTCCTCTCCCATGAGCCGCCCGAGCGTCGCGTCGACGACCTTGCCTTCGCGGAAGTAGATGTGCGCGTCGTGCCGCTCGTAGCGGATGTGCACGATGCCGCTCTTGCGACTGACCTCGAAGGTCTGCAGCAAGTCGACCACGCCCATGTCCGAGACCAGCCCAGCGAAGCGCGTACGACCGCCGGTCTGGTTCTGTTGCTTCGTGGCGATGCCCTCGCGCGTACGCCGCGCGATGAGCAGATTCACGCGCGCGATGAGCTCGCGGACGAAGATGGGCTTCGTGAGGTAGTCCTCGACGCCGAGCTCGAGGCCCCGGATCTTGTCCTCGATCGACTTCTGGCTCGTGAGGAAGACGACGGGGATCGACGCCCAGTCGCGGTTCTCCTTGAGCCGCCGCACGAGCGCGTAGCCGTCCATGTTCGGCAAACGCGTGTCGGTGAGGATCAGGTCCGGCGGAGAGAGCTCGATCTTCGAAAGGGCATCTGCTCCGTCTTGCGCCGTCGTGACGCTGAAACCGGCCTTTTTGAGGCTTACTTCGAGCACCCGCAGGCTGCGGGCGTCAGCGTCGACCAGGAGGAGCTGTTGTTTTGCCACGAGGGTTTTCCGCCCAGGAAGGATGGCGAGGGCGCGCGTCGGGTGTCAAGTCGGGCGATCCCGCCAGCAAGGGCCCGTCGTTCGCACGTGATCGAGAACGCCGGCGTTCTCCGCTAGCCCCACGGATCGACGACGTCTCCACCGCCGCCCGACTTCTTTTTCGTCGTCGTGGCGGGCGGCGCCGTCGGCGTGGTCGCAGGCGCGGTCGCGGTGGGCGGCGCCCCTGTGCTCTTCAACGTCCCGCCGGTGGTCGTGCCAAACGGACGCACCACGGCCGTCTGCGTGCCGGTCGGAGGCGGCGCGACCTGCGTGGTCTGCGTCGGCGCCGTCGGATCCTCCGTCGCGATCGCGGGCGGTGTCGTCACGGTCGGCGTCGGCGCAGGCGTCGCAACCGCGGCCGGCGTGGTCGGCGTCGCCGGGACCGTGGCCGTCGGCGCGGTCGGCGCCGTGGGGGCGGTCGCCGTCGCTCCTGTCGTCGGCGGGTTGAGCGGCGGCTGGATCGCGAGATACGCGACCACGCCGAGCGCGATCACCGTGGCCGCGGCGAGCACCACGACGAGCGGCCCACGCGCGGCCGACGCGGCGGGCGCCTCGCGTTTTTCCACGCGCGGCGGTCCGATGGCCTGGCCTTCCTCGCCGAACATGAGATCGCCGCTCTGCGGGATGAGACCCATCGCCTCTTCGAGCGCCGCCGCGAGCTCCGCCATCGTGGCGAACCGCTCGGCCGGGTTTTTCGCGAGGCACCGATTGATGATGTCGCCGAGCGGCCCGATCTGCGTGGGATCGGGGACACGTTGCTCGACGGGCACGGCCGCGCCGTGGATGTGCTGATCGAGCACGCCCTTGAAGCTGTCGGCCTCGAAGGGCACGCGGCCGGTCAGGCACTCGTACATGATCACGCCGAGCGCGTAGATGTCGGTGCGGTGATCCACCGGCTGCCCCATCGCTTGCTCGGGGCTCATGTAGTGCGGCGTGCCGAAGATGATGCCCTGGCGCGTGACGCGGCTCGTGCCCGCGATCTTCGCGAGGCCAAAATCGAGCAGCTTGACGAATTCGCGATCGCCGCTGCGCACGAGAAAGACGTTGTCCGGCTTGAGATCGCGGTGGATGACGCCCGCCTCGTGCGCGGACGCGAGGCCGAGCGCGCACTGGAGCCCGATCGCCGCCGTGCGATCCGCCGGCAGGATCCGCTCGCTGCGCAGCACGCTCGCGAGCGAGCTGCCCGTGAGCAGCTCCATCACGAAGTACGGGACCTTCGAGGTGAGCGGCGCGCTCTTGTCCGGCTGCACCTCGCCGAAGTCGCTCACGGCGACGATGTTCGGATGCCCGATCGCCGCGGCCGCCTTCGCTTCCTGGATGAAGCGCGTGACGATCTGCGCGTCCCGCGCGATGTCGGCGCGCAGCACCTTGAGCGCGAACCTGCGCCCGAGGGTCGTGTGCCGGACCTCGTACACCGAGCCCGTGCCGCCCTCGCCGAGCACCGACACGACCTCGTACCGCGCGTCGATGATCTGGCCGATCAGCGGATCGGCGTTCGGGTTCCAGTCCGGCGCGTCGATGAGCGCGTCGCCGTCGAACGGGCAGAAGCGCACCTCGCCGGAGAAGCACTTGTCGCACGCGGGGCAGCGCCGGGCGCGCGCCCGCTTTTGCTTCCCGTCGGCCACGAGCGATGCGTCCACGGCGGCTCCGTTCGACTCGCGAGGAGGGGCGGGCGAAGGCGCCGGAGCGTCATTCCCTATACGGATGGTTCGCGCCACTGAACAACTCTAACCGAGGAACCGGCAGGCCGCGTCCTCAAAATGGTCTTCCACGCGGGGACAAACCGACGGCCCCCGCCGACCAGCCCCCGAGCTCCAAGGTATCAATCCGCCCGAGCGTCGGGCAACCTTCTCGAAACGCCTTCACGCCTCGAAAACGAAGGACGAAGCACGGGCGCCCGCGGATCCCGCGAGGCGCCCGCGCTCATCGCCGAGGCCGCTCGGCCGCTCAGATCTCTTCGAGGATCTTCGCCTTGCGCGCGTTGAAGTCCTCATCGCTGATGAGGCCCTGCTGCTTGAGCGAAGCGAGCTTCTGGAGCCGCACCTCCACGCTCTGCGTCCCGCCCGCCGCCTGCTGCGGCTGCGGGGGCTGCTGCTGCTGAGCGTACTGCGGCTGCTGGAAGTTCTGCGGCTGCATCATCTGCGCCATGCCCATGCCGATCGCGGCCTGCGCGCCGAGCTGCGCGACGCCCGTGCTCCCGCCGCCCTTGGCCATGCCCTCGCCCGCGCCCATCATCGCCTGCCCCGACGCGTAGTTGTTCCACGCCGGCGAACCTGCGAGGTGCTGCACGTACCGCGCGTCCTGCTGGAACTTCTGATCGAGCTGGAACTGCTGCGCCCGCGCCGTGTCCGCCGCGATCCCGACGCCGCGCCGCGCCTCGGCCCGCGCCTTGTTCGCCTCCGTGAGGCGCTTCTGATCGTCGGCCGCGAAGTTGATGTTGAAGTTGCCGATCTGCAGGATCTTGACCCCGATCTCGTCGAGGTTCGGCGCGCTCTGCTGGATGCGCCCCGCGATCTCCATGCTCATGCCGCCGAGGTTGAGCAGGCTCTTGCCCTGCTGCGCACACATCGTGCCGATGACCGTCTTCACGCTCATGAAGAACAGGCCCTTGATCCAGTTCAGGATCACGTCGTTGTCCTGCGCGCCGGCCGCCTGGCCGTGGTAGCCGATGACGAACCGCACCGGGTCCGTCACGACGAGCGAGAACTCGCCGAAGATGCGCGGCGTGACGAACTCGTAGAGGATCGGATCCTCCATCGACTCGAGCGGGCCGCCGAACGGGACGCTCCGGATCGGCTGCATCTTCACGAAGTAGATCTCCGCGATGAAGACGTCGCCGCCCGTGAAGCTGTTGATGAGGTTGTTCAGGAACGGGATGTTCTGCGTCTGCAGCGTGTGACGCCCCGGCGGCAAGTAACCCATGTACTTGCCGTCCTTGAAGAAGAGCGCGCACTCGTCGCTGTCGACGGTGAGCTGCGACCAGAACGGGATGTTCTGATCCGGGTGCTTGTAGACGATGAGGTTTTTGAACCTATCGGGGCGCGCAATCATCATCTCGCGCACGCCACCCTTGACGAAATCCATGATCCCCATGTCGAGCTCCCTGCTCTCCGCCCGCGCGCCGGCGGGACGGACGCCTTGCCACGTCACGAGAAACCCGCTTTCGGCAGGCTCGCTTCCCATGGCCCGAACTTTTCGCCGCGACGGACCGCGACGTCGGTGAGAATAGTGCCGAGCACGGTCTCCAGCAATGGCAAGCCGGCCGGAAGAGCACAGGTCCCCCATGGCTCCCCCCATCGACATCAGCTCCCTGCCAGGCCCAGCCCAAAAGCTCGTCGACCCGAGCGCGCCGCCGAAGCTGCAAGAGCTCGCCGCGCGCGGCGTCGCGCCGGGCCTGAAGCCGCCTGCCATGCTCGCCGTGGTCGTGCTCCTCGCGAAGAGCGAGCGCGCCGACGTCGCAGCCACCGCGCGCGCGACGCTCGCCGCCCTGCCCCCGCCCCTGCTCGCCGGCGCCCTCGCGAGCGACCTCCACCCGGCCGTGATCGACGCCCTCGCGAGGGCCTCGGAAGGCAAGCTCGACGTGCTCGACAAGCTCGTCACGATGCCGCGCGTCGATCTGGAGACGATCGAGCACCTCGCGCGCACGGGGACCGAGGCCATCACCGAGCTCGTGGCCACGAACGAGGCGCGCCTGCTCGCCCACCCCCGGCTCATCGAGCTGCTCTACATGAACCGGGCGACGCGCATGTCCACGGCCGATCGGATCGTCGACCTCGCGCGGCGGAACGGCCTCGAGCTCTCCGGGATCCCCGCCTTCCGCGAGGCCGCGGCGGCGCTCGAAGGCGAGCTCATCCCCGAGGCCTCGGAGGAGCCCACGCCCGACGACGTCCTCTTCACCGAGACCGCCGCGCTCGCCGATGCACTCGCCTCGCCCGCGCCCGAGGACACGCACGAGGCGAGCGACGAGGGCGCCGAGGCCGTCAAGCCGAAGTTCAAGCCGCTCTACAAGCTCATCGCGGACATGAGCATCAGCCAGAAGGTGCGGCGCGCGCAGCTCGGTTCGAAGGAGGAGCGGCTCCTGCTCGTGCGCGATCGCAACCGCCTCGTGGCGAGCGCCGTCGCCCGGAGCCCCATGCTCCAGGAGGACGACGTCAACCTCATCACGAAGAACAGGAACGTCTCCGAGGAGGTGCTGCGCATCCTCGGCTCGAATGCCGAGTGGCTGAAGAGTTACATCATCAAGCGCAACCTCGTGGAGAACCCGAAGACGCCCCTCTCCCTGTCGACGCGCCTGATCCCGCTCCTCCGCGACGCGGACGTCCGCCAGCTCGCCAAGAGCAAGAACGTGACCGCGGCCATCCAGGAGGCCGCGCGCAGGCACCTCGACCGGAAGAAGCAGTGAGCTGATACGGTGTACGAACGATGAGCGACCTCGTCCGCTTCGGCGTGGCCATGGACCGCGCGCTGCTCACCGAGTTCGATCGGCGCATCGCGGCGCTCGGCTACGAGAACCGCTCCGAGGCCATCCGCGATCTCGTCCGCGCAGATCTCACGCGCGCCGCCTGGGACCGCGGCGCCGCCGTCGTCGCCACGCTCTCCGTCGTCTACAAGCCCCACGTGCGCGCCGAGGTCCTGCGCATCGCCGAGCCCGAGCCCGGGAGCGCCGACCTCGTCGTCGCGAGCCAGCACGTGCGGATCGATCGCGAGCGCTGCCTCGACACGATGGTCCTGCGCGGCCCCGCGGAGAGCCTCTCCACGCTCGCCGGCAAGATCGCCGGCACGAAGGGCGTGCTCTCCTGCGAGCTGCACGTCGCCGCCTCCGTGGCAGACGACACGCGCGCAAACGAGGCCCAGCCTTCCCCCCCGAGAGACAGAGACAGAGACCAGGAGCAGGGATGACGATCCCCCACGATCCGAAGCGTATCCTCGTCGTCGGCGCCACCGGCAGGCTCGGCGTCGCCATCGCGAAGGCCCTCGTCCAGCGCGGCGATCACGTCGCCATCACGGCCCGCAGCGAGCCGCGCCTCGGCGCCCTCGCCGACGAGCTCACGCACGACCCCACGGGCCGCCCCACCACCATCTGCGCCGACCTGCGGGATCCCGCAGCGCCCGAGCGCATCGCGAGCCGCGTGCTCGAGAGCGGCCGCCTCGACGGCATCATCCTCGCCTGCGGCCCCTTCCCGCACACGCCGCTCGAAAAGCTCTCGCGCGAGGACCTCGAGAACACGCTCGCCGTGCACGCGGTCGCGCCGCTCCTGCTCGTGAACGCGCTCTCCGAGGAGCTCACGCGCACCGAGGGCGCGGTCGTCGCGCTCGTCGACGCGGGCGTCACGCGGCCCTTCCCGAACCACGTCGCGTACCTGACCGCGAAGGGCGCGCTGCAGACGGGCCTGCGCGCGCTCGCCGTCGAACTCGCGCCGCAGGTGCGCGTCAACCTGCTCGCGATCGGCATCGTCGCCGACCCCGAGGCCGACGCCGATCCGAAGCGCCTGCACCGCCTCGCCGCCCGCTCCCCGCTCGGCCGCTTCGGCACGCCCGCGGAGGTCGTGCACGGGGCGCTGTCGCTGCTCGACGCGACGTGGGCGACGGGCGAGATCTGGGGGATCGGGCGGTAAGCGATTACTGCGCGGCGCTCTCGTCCGCGAGCTTGGCGAGGGCGTCCTTCTTCGGCGGCTCGACGATGAACGTGACGAGCCGCTCCTTCGCTTCAAAATCCTGCCGGTAGATCGTGGCCGAGTGCTTGTACTTGAAGGGGCCGATGCGCACGCGGTACCAGAGTCCGCGGCCCTTCACCATCGCGGGCTCGACGTAAGCGCGGTGGCCCCGTCGGCGCAGCGCGGCCGCGAACTTGTCGCCCTCCTGCTGCGTCTTGAACGAGCTCACCTGGAGCTGGTACTGCCCCGGGCCACCAGCCTCCGCGGCCTCGGCGCCGTCTTCCCGCGCGACGTGCTTCGCCATCTGCGTGAGCGTGTCGCGGCCCGCGGCCGAGTCCGGCGGCGCTTGCAGGATGTGCTGCGCCGGCAGCGGCGACGGCGGCAACCGGTCGGCCACCGTCTCCGGCGGCAGCGGCAACGCCTCCGCGGCCGCGCCCTCCGGCGGCGGCTTTCCGGCCTGCGGCGAGCGCACGGCTTCGAGCGCCGTCGTGTTCTTCGTGTCGGAGAGCATCCCCGGGAAGGTGATCTCGTGGCCGGCGAGATCCGGCTTCTTGTCCACCTTCACGCCCGCGGGGTGCGCCTTCGCCACGAGATCGCCGAGCGGATCCACGTTCGTCGGCTTCTCCTTCACGGGCGCGCGGAGCAACGCGACGGCCGCGAACATGATGCACGCGCCGCCGAGCGAGGCGAGCACGAGCGCCGAGGCGCGCGACGGCCGCGACGCGGGATCGGCCTCCTGGATGTCCTCCAGGTTCTTGATGGCCCCGCCGTCCCCGATGTCCGAACGTACGGTCATGACGCTTCGGCCTCCTTGTTCGACGCCTGGGGCTGGGGATCGCCGTCGGCGTCCTCCGCCCCAAACCCCAGCTCCGTCTCTGCTGCGGCGGCCTCGCCTTCGAGCTTGTGCATGCGCTCGAGCGCGGTGATGCCCGCGAGCTTCAGCCCCGCGCCGTACACCGTGCGGATCGCCTCGATCCAGAGCAGCCGCGCCTCGCTCTTCGGGCGATCCCACTTCTCCTGCCAGCCCGCCTCCGCCACCTGCGCGTCGAGCGGCAGGATCGTGTCGCCGTCCTTCTTCAGCCGCGTGAAGTAGCTCTGGAAGTCCTGCGAGAGCTCCTGCAGGTAGAACAGGATCCGGTGCGGCTCGCGCAGCGTCGAGGCCTCCGCCACGACGGCCGGGAAGCGCCCGAGGCGCCCGAGGATCGCGAGCTCGTCCGGGTGCTCGAGGCGCGCGGCGAGCGCGGGGGCGTGCCTCGGAACTTGGAGCCCAAACTTTTCCTGGGCGCGGCGCAGGATCGAGCAGAGGCGCGCGTAGCCGTACTGCAGATAAAAGACGGGGTTGTCCATCGAGGCCTTCTTGGCGAGCTCGATGTCGAGATCGATCGTCGTGTCGCTCCGTCGCGCGAGGTAGAAGTAGCGCAGCGCGTCGGCGCCGGCGCCCTTCCTCCGCGCGGCCTCGTCGATCTCGTCGACGACCTCCTCGATCGTGACGAGGTTGCCGAGCCGCTTGCCCATCTTGTAGGGCTTGCCGTCGCGCAGCAGGTTCACGAGCTGGTAGAGCACCACCTCGAAGCGCTCCTTCGGCAAGCCGAGCGCCGCGAGCGCGCCGCGCACCCGCGCCGTGTAGCCGTGGTGATCGGCGCCGAGCACGTTCACGAGCCGGTCGTAGCCGCGGCCGATCTTGTCGGCGTGGTACGCGATGTCGCTCGCGAAGTACGTGAAGTAGCCGTCGCGCTTCTTGACGACCCGGTCCTTGTCGTCGCCCTCGTCGGTGCTCTTGAAGAAGAGCGCCCCTTCGCGTTCTTCGAGGTAGCCGCGCGTGTTGAGCTCCGCGAGCGCCGCGTTCACGCGGCCCCACCGGTGCAAGCTCTCCTCGGAGTACCAGCCGTCGAACTGGATGCGCAGCGACGCGAGCGTCTTCTTGATGCCCGGCAGCGCCTTCGAGCCCGGCACGCCGTCGAGCATGCGCGTCACGCACACGCGCGCGAGCTCTTCGACCTTGTCGTCGGCGATCAGCTCGGGGCTCGTCTTCTGCAGCCAGGCGACGAGATCCTCGAGGTAGTCGTTTTTGCCGTAGCCGCCCTCGGGCGGCTCGCGGCCGAGCGCCACGGCGAGCACGCTCGCCGCGAGCAGCCGGATCTGGTTGCCGAAGTCGTTGATGTAGTACTCGCGCGTGACGCGGTGCCCCGTGGCCTCCAGGAGCGTCGCCACCGCGTCGCCGAGGATCGCGCCTCGGCCGTGCGAGATGAGCAGCGGTCCCGTCGGGTTGGCGCTGACGAACTCGACGAGCACCCGCTCGCCGAGCCCCGCGGGCCCTCGCCCGAAGGCCGGCCCTGCGGCCATCACGTCGCCGAGCACGCGCTGATAAATCGCTGGCGCGAGGCGCAGATTCAAAAAACCCGGCCCGGCGATCTCCACGGCGCGGATGTCGGCCTCTTTGCCGAGACGCTCGGCCAGCAGCGTCGCGATCTCCCGAGGCGGCTTCTTGGCTGCCTTCTGGATCGCGAGCGCCGCGTTCGTCGCCAGGTCTCCGTGCTCGGGGCGCTTCGGGCGCTCCACGGAGAACGTTGCAGACGTGACTTCCGACGGCAGGACCCCACTCCCCGCCAGATCGGTGAGTGCACCCACCACCAGATTCCGAACTTGCTCTTCGACGCCCATCGTACGGGCGGATTAGTACCCCGAGGCCGCTCGAACCACCAACTTTCTGTCAACACATAGTCTTACATTCGCGTACATCACGCTCCCACGAAGGCCCGATTTGCCGCTTTTTCGAGTTGGAGAGCCTTCCAGCGGGTCTCTTCGAGCTCGCGGGCGGGGTCGGAGTCGGCGACGATGCCGCCGCCGGTGAAGTATTCGCCCTCGCGGCCCTGGAGCACGACGGTACGAATGGCCATGGCGAGGGTGACGCTGCCGTCGTGGGCGACGTGGCCGAAGCCGCCGGTGTAAAGGCCGCGGCGGGCGCTTTCGAGACGGGCGATGACCTCCATGGCGCGGACCTTGGGCGCGCCGGTGACGCTGCCGCTCGGGACCATGGCGGCGAGGACGTCGTGCCGGGTCGCGCCGGGCCGGGTCCACGCCCCGAGCAAGGCCTCGCGGTGGTGGATGGTTCTGTGCGTCACCACACCGGGCCCGTGGAGAACCTGAACCGAGCCCACGGCCGCGACGCGACCGAGATCGTTACGCTCCACATCCACGATCATCGTGAGCTCCGCGTTTTCCTTGGGATCTTGATCGAGCTCCTGGACAAGCGCCGCGTCCTCGCGGGCGTCCTTTCCGCGAGGTCGTGTGCCCTTGATGGGACACGTGAACAATCGCCCGAAAGGCACCGAATTCAGAACGTGCCTTTGTCGTGAATCCCCTCCCCGATCCGACCGTTTTTGATCCTCTCGCACGCTCGACGTGAAGGTTCGCATTCTATCCTGCGGAAACTCCATGCCTTCGGGCAATTGCCTCGTTCGGGCTTCGAGGAGCAGCTCTGGTGACGTGGACACGACGGCCAGATCACGACCGAGGTGCAGGCACGCGGCGAACGGGGACGGCGCGGCGGCGCTCAAGCGGCGGTGCAAATCGAGCGGCTCGCCCCGCACGAGCGAGACGAGGAGCCGTCGCGCCAGGTTGACCTGGTAAAGCTCCCCCCGGGCGATGAGCTCCTTGGCGGCGAGGATCCGCTCCAGGTGAAGCCGCGTCGGCTCCGCATCCGCGACCTCGACGGCGAACGCCCCCCGCCCCGCAGGCGCACGCGCCACGAGCAGGCGACGCGCGAGCGCCTCGACGTGGCCCTGTGTGACGCCCACCGCAAACACGCGGCCCTCGGCATGGTCCACCACGACGACGGCCGGGTACCGGAGCCAGAGCGGCCGTTCGAGCATCGCCCGCGGCCGCCGATCTCCCTCGCGCGGTGTCCAGCCGGGGCGT
Source organism: Polyangium mundeleinium (assembly GCF_028369105.1). Lineage (NCBI taxonomy): Bacteria > Pseudomonadati > Myxococcota > Polyangiales > Polyangiaceae > Polyangium > Polyangium mundeleinium. Next base: position 7,170,661 of record NZ_JAQNDO010000001.1, read on the forward strand.
TCGAGCTGCCGGTGCCCCTCGTACGGCAGCACGCCGATCCAGCGGGGCACGGACCGAAACGTGCCCGTCGCACCGCCGAACGGAAAGTCGGGGTCGTCGGCGAGTGGATCGAGGGCGCTCGACTGGCGGTCGGGATCACACGCGACGTAGGAGAAGCGCGCGTAGGGGCCAGGGGTGCGATCGGCCGCGTGGAGCAGAGCGAGGCGGTCCGCGGCGGTTTCGCGGAGGCGATCGGCGAGGGCGATCGGATCGGGCGCGAGGGGGAGCTGTCGACCGACGAGCACGGCGAGATCCTGCTAGCACGGGGGGCGCGCGGCGCGGCGGCGAGATGAAAAGCCGCCGGGCTCGGGCTACGCTCGCGCCGCGTGAACGCTCGAATGGACCGGCGCGCTGGGTGGCTCGTGGCGGCGGCGCTCCTCGGGGGCGGATGCAGCGAGGAGCCGATCGAGCGGACGCTGCAGATCGTGACGGGACACGAGTCGGACACGTTCTCGGCCACGCCCGCCGTGACGAAGATCCGCATCGAAGCAAAAACGGCGACCGGAACGACGTTCGCCGCGGAGACGACGCCCGGCGGGACGTTCGACCTCGGCGAGGTGCCCGAAGACGAGCCGCTCGGCGTCGAGGTGACGGGGACCACGGCGGAAGGAGCGACGGTCGTGCGAGGCCGGTCGCTCACGGGAATCGTGCCCGGCGCGTTCGCGAGCGCGGACATCCCGGTGTTCGTGCAACGCGTCGGGACGTGGGCGCGGCCGCCGGGCGGGCTCGTGCGGGCGCACGTGGACGCGCCGGCCGCGGTGCTCGGCGAGCAGTTCCTGGTGACGACGGGCGGGAGCGCGGCGGCGAGCGCGGACGGGGCGGCGGACGTGCGGCTCGGGGATTTTTACGATTTGCTCGGCTGGGGGCCGTCCGTGACGCCAGCGATGCCGCTGGAAGCGCGGACGATCGTGGGACGGCCGAGCGGGATGATGCTCGTCGGGGCGACGGGCGCGAGCGCGGTGGACGCGGGCGGCTCGGCGTACGCGGTGGCGTGGCCGGAGAGCGCGGGATCGTTCGCCGACGTGGCCGGGGGGCTCGTGGTGGAGTCGCCGTCCGGCACGAGTTACGTGGTCGGGGCGACGCAGGCGGGGACGGCGACGGACGAGGTGCTGGTGGTGAGCTCGACGGGCGCGCTCTCGGTGCTGCGGCTGTCGGCGGCGCGCAAGGGCGCGGCGGCGGCGTGGGCGCCGGGCGTGGGGCTCGTGGTGGCCGGGGGAAGCGCGACTGCGGCGGGGTTCGAGGTGCTGCCGGAGGGCGGGACGGCGTTCGCGCCGAGGGACATGCCCGCAGACGCGACGGAAGGCGCAGCAGCGGTCGTGGCGGGGGATGGGAAGATGGCGCTCGTCGGCGGGCTCGATGCGATGGGCGCCGACGCGAAGGTCCGGACGTGGAGCCCGAGCTGCACGTCGGGATGCGCGGCCGAGGAGGTGGCGGGCGCGGCGCTGCCCGTCGGGATCACGCGGGCGCAGGGGTTTTCGCTGGGCGGCTCGCGGATGCTCGTGGTCGGGCACGAGGCGACGGCGGCGAAGCTCGTGCGGGTGTTCGTGATCGATCGGAGCGGCCCGAGCGTGGAAGAGCGACCGCTGCGGGAGCCACGCGCGGGCGCGGCGGTGGTGGCCGCGCCGAACGGGACGCTGGCAATCCTGGGCGGCGTGCTCGAAGACGGCTCACCCGCGCTGCACGTGGAGACGTTTTTCCCCGACTGATCGATTCGTTCGGATCCGTACGATCGTACCGCTCCCGAGAACGATCGCGCGCTCGAGGGGTGCTTCCACGGCGGCGCCGGGACAGGCCACGACCTCGCGAAGCTCGCCCTGCCCTCGCACGGTCACGCCGTCGCCGAGGATGACGCTCGCGAGGGAGACGTCGGGATCCACGTGCACGTCCTCGCCGCGCCACGATCCGAACTCCGCGAGCCAGTGCATGCTCTCCTCGAAATAAGCCTGGGGCGTGCCGAGATCGCAGAAGCTCGACACGATCGCGCTTGCCGCGACCCGCTCGCCCGCGCGGAGCGCCGGCAAGTACACGTCCCCGACGAGGCAGCCCTCGCTGGGCAAGCGTGCGCGCGCCACCTCGCCGAGGATCTGCACGCCGACGAAATCCGCCCCCCGCACCTCGCGACCAAACGTCTCGCCGCGCAGCCGCACGATCGAGCCATCCTCCCCGAGGCCCACGGTCCCCTCCCCGACCCGCATCTTCTCGGGATCCCGGAACGCGACCGCGAGCGTGGCGATCGCGCCCTTGGCCTTCGCGCGCGCGTGGGCCCCTTCGAGCGCAGTGACGGAGAACGTCGCGAGGATGTCGCCATTCCAGACGAGCACGTCCCCCGGCCCGAGCGCGGGCGCCGCCGCCGCGACGCCCCCCGCGGTGCCGAGGATCTTCGGCTCGTGCACGAGGGTCACCTCGATCGGGACCTCCAGAAACAGCCGCGGCTCGAAGCGCTCCGCGAGGTGGTGCGTGTTCAGCACGACCTGCTCGACGCCAGCGGCGGCGAGGTGATCGAGGATGTGAAAGAGCAGCGGCTTGTTGCCGAACCAAACGAGCGGCTTGGGCATCTCGTCGGTGATCGGCCGCAAACGCGTGCCGAGGCCGGCGCAGAGGATCATCGCGGTGGTCATGCCTTCCGGAACCCGCGTGCCCTGGACGGGAGACGTCCCCTCGGGGCGGCGTCGGGGCGCGTAGCTTTGCCGAAAGCTCGACGCATGGCCAAGAGCCGTGCTACCCGACCGCCGTGCGCGTGCGCCCCGAACTCCGCCACCTCCTCGCCGCGGCCTTCGGCCTTCTCGTCGGTAGCTTCGCCAGCGCCTGCGGCACGGACGCCGTCGGGATCGACGCCTGCCGGGAGATCGAATCGGCGCGGTGCGAGGCCACGCAGGCCTGCGGCGCCACCGAGGCCGAGGCGACCTACTGCATCGACCTCTACCGCGATCAATGCCTGCACGGCTTCCAGAGCGGCAAGGAGCCCGGCGCCGATGCGACGGCCCGCTGTGTCGAGGCCGTCCGCGCCGTGGCCGCCTGCGCGCGCGCGGGCGCCGCGAGCATGGCCGACTGCGCCGCCGAGCCGCTCGTCGCGGCCGCGGATCCCGCCGCGATCACGCCGTGCGTGGTCCTCACGCGCAAGCCCGAGCAGCTCGCCGACTGCGCGTTCGTCGCGAAGGCCGCGGACACCGGCACGACGACGCTTTCCATGAACGACGCCGGCGACGCGAGCGACACGGGCGACGCCGCGATGGAGTGAGTCAGGGGTTCATCGGCGCCGGGCAGCCGAACATCTGGAACGACGCGATCGGATCGGTCTCGGGCGGGCAACCCGGCGAGTCGGGGTTCGGCGCTTTCGGCACGCCGATCACCGCGGGATCGGCGTCGAAGCCAGCGGCGAACGAGACCGCGTTGCAGGGCTTGTTCGGCTCGGGCGGGCCGGTCTGCATGTCGAGCCCGCGACAGAACGCATCCTGCGTCGTGCCCCAGAAAATGTTGTCGGTGCAGAACGGCTTGCCCGTGTCGTCGCGGAAGCTCTGCACCATCCGGAAGAGCTCGACCTGCGGAATACGCCCTGCGATGAGGCCGTCGCGCAGGATCCAGCGGTCGAGAGCGTCCTTCTGGATCTTCGCCTGGATCGTGCCTGCGGACAGGTTGATGTGCAGCCGCGTGTTGCCGCCGGCGACCGCGATCCCGCCCGTCGGCGCCGAGAGGACGAGCATCCCATCGGTCACGTACGCGTCGTTGTCGAAGTACTTCGGCGTGTTCACATCGGCGGGGTTTTCGAGCGTGCTCGTCGCGATCGGCCAGGCGTCGCTCCCGTCCCACGCGGGCGTCACCTCCGTCCCTTCGCTCCCGTACCAGGCGACGCGCACCTTCGAGTCGTTCGGCTGGCCGTTGTAGCCGCTGACGTGAAAAATGATGCCCCAGCTCCCGAGCTCGGCGAACTGGCTGTACAGCTCCGAAAGGTCCTTCAGCTGCAAGGCGACCTCGACGAGGCCGAAGAGCGCGGGCATCTGGTTGTCCCGCCCCATCGCCTTGTCGCAGCTCAAACTCTCCTTTTGATCGACCGGCGGGATGCACGACCGCTCCTCGCCCTGGCAAGTGCAGAACCTGTCGAGATCGAGCCCGAGATCGCCGCCGTCCTTGTCCGTCTTCAGCCGGAGGACACGCAGCGCCACGACGAACTCCTCTTCGGGCCCCGCTTCGTTCGGGGGCGTCGGCGCCGGAGGTCCCGGCACCGAGGCGTGGCCACAAGGCCCCTGCTCGGGTTCGGGCGGAGGCGTGAACTTCTCAAAGCCTTCGAGGGCACAACTCGACGCCAGCCCCACGGTCGGCGCGAGCAGGAACAAGCAAGCCAGCCAGGCGCGCACGATGACAGCCTAACGCAAGCCCCCGCCCGCGAGAAGCGGCGCGCGCGAGGGAGCCTCCCGCGTCCGCAGCGAGGCGCGAACGTTACAGCTTCAAGGCTTTCTTGAAGCGCTTCGCGTCCGCGAACATGTCGACGTTCGTGAACACGTACGTCGCGTCCTTGTGGTGCCTGCCGCCGCGGGCGATGTCGGCAAGTTTCTCGATCGCCGGATCCTCGTAACGCGACTTGTGCCCCGCAGGGCCATGCAGGCGGTAATAACCCGTCGGCAGCTTCGAGAGGCCCGAGACGAGCGGATCCCGCGCCGCGAGGGCCCCAACCTCCTGCGTGAGCTCGTCACACTCATCCGGGTCCCAGCCAGGCGCAGGCTCGTAGACGACGCGGTCAAAGCGCGAGCGCACGGCATGGAGGAACTCCCGGAGCATGCCCTTGTTCGTCTTGCTAGGCGCGAACTCGGGCGGGGCCACAAAGACCGCAGTCTTGGCCTCGAGCTCCTCCGCCACGCCCTCGAGACCCTTCAGCGCCGTCTCGATGACCTTGCCATCCCGGAACCCCTCCTGCCCCACCTCACGCGGTCCGAGCAACGCAAACCGAAACCCCTCCGGGGCCTCGCGCCGCCACCGCCGGATGGTGCCAGGGCCAGGCATGGACATGTGGGTTTCCTGGACTTCCACGAACATGAATTCGCGGAAGTACCTCGTCGCTGGGACGGGAAAGCCGGCGCAGCCGACGGTAATCATCGGTCCCCACGGTAGCCTACGCGGCGCTGTTTGTCATTGCTGGAGAAAGGACCCGCCCCGAGGAGCACGCACACGGGGGAAGGCCAGTGGGCAAACCTCCAAGGAAGGTGCTCCACGAGCATGCGCGGCGCGGGGCTCTGCCCCGCACCCCGGAAGGGGGCTGTCCGCCCCCTTCACCCCGGACCAGGCACGGCCTGGACCGAGGGTGGAAGAACTGCGCTCCGCGCAGTTCTTCCAACGGGCCGGTGGCAAGACCAGCAAACACGTTGCCAACCAAGACGGCGCTGCCCCCCCGTTTGGGCTGGCCAGCCCGTCGCTGGTCTTGACTCGGCCCGTTGCCAAAACCGCGCGATGCGCGGTTTTGGCATCACCGGTCCAGGCCGTGCCTGGTCCGGGTCCAGGGGTGGACAACCCCTGGTCGGGTCCGGGGTGAAACCCCGGCGCGACGCTGCCCTCTCACTCCAAAGCCCGGCGCACGAGCTGCGCGCCCAGGCGGAGTGCCGCGCGGCGGAGGGCTTCCTCGCGGGTCGCGTGAAACGTGCTGGGGTCGTCCTCTCGTGCGGCGAACTCGCGCACCGTGACGTCGGGGCCGAGCCGCTCGGGGGGCGCGTCCTTTGTGCGACGCACGAATGCGCGGCCGCGGAGTGTGAACGTCACGGACCGCGCGAGTGGCGGGCCGTCTCGGGTCGCGAGGCCCGGTGCGGCGCCGCCTTCCTCGACACGCACGAGCTCGACGACGAGGGCTGGGCATTGTGCGTCGGTGCCAGGGTCACATGACGCGAGCAGCCCTCCGGCTGCGAGCTCGGCGCGTGCGCCGGCGACGACCCCCTCCTCGGCGGCGGCGGACGCCACCACGCCGGGTGCGGGCACGACGGCGAGCGGCTCTGCGCTCTCCGCTGCGGCGCCCACGAGGCGATAGCCGCACCCCGGCACGATGCAGAGCCCCACGAGTGCAACGAACAACCTCTTCACGGCCGCTTCTCGATCTTGCGCCGGAGCCGCGTGCGCCGCTTCTCGGTGGCCGCGTCTGCTTCGCCTGTCCCGCGCTCGACGAGCGCGAGCGCTGCTGCGAACGATTTTACGTGGTGCTCGTAGAGCTTTGCGAGCTCGAGCCGCACGGAAGGATCGTCGACCTCCTCGGCGAGCGCCTGGTAGTCGAGCAGCGCGCGTGCTTTGTCTCCGCGCGCCTTTGCGATGTCGCCGCGCGTCCGCTTCGCGAGCGCGCCGCCGCCTCGCACGACGGCTGCCTCTGCGGTCTCTGCTGCACGATCGAGCTCGCCTGCGCGACGGAGCGTCTTCGCCACGCCGGCGAGATCTGCGCCGGGCAACCCGCCGTGCATGGGCTCGCCGTAGAGCCCCACGAGGGCCACCATCGAGAGCACGTCGTGCTCGTTGTGCGTGACCACGCCGGAGAGCGCGCCTTCGTCTGACGTGCGCAGATAGTGCATGTAACACGCGACCACGTCCGCGCCGCCGACGTCGCCCACGCGCTCGCGCCCGAGCACCTCGCTCTCGATTGCGGCGAGCGTACGGCTCTTGAGCCGATGCCCGTGGATACGACGCGCGACGTGAACGAGATCGAGGTGCGGCAACTCTCGCGGCGCTGGCATGCGGTTCATCACGCAGCGCGCGCGGAGCAGCGGCATGTCGAAGGACTTGCCGTTGTAGGTGACGATCATCGAGGCCTCGTTGAGCCTGCGCGCGAGCAGCTCCAGCATCGGCGCCTCCTCGCCGAGCCGCCGGAGCAAGGCTTGCTCCAGGATGAACGCGCCTTGGGCCTCGTCGTAGAACGACATCCCGAGCAGAAATGCGACCGTGCCGGTGCCGCCCTGGAGCCCTGTCGTCTCGGTGTCGATGAAGAGCGCGCGCCGCGCGTCGCAGGTCGCGAGTGCGGGATCGAGCGCGAGCAGCGAGAGCAAGCCTGGCTCGGCATCACGCGCGGCCACGAGCGGCGCGCGACCGACACGCGCGGCGTGCGGCGTGCGATCACGCCGCACGTAGAGGGGCCCCCGATCGGTGTGCTCGACGAAAAATGGCAGCTCGGTGCGCGTGGGATCGGGCCGCGGCGCGGTGGGGGCGGCCTTGCCGAGGATGCGGGCGATCCGGTCGCGTAGCTCGTCGAGGGACGGCTTGGACTTCAGCGCGGCCGCGGCGTTCTCGGGAACGGGAACGGGCTCGGGAGCGGGGGCGGCGGCCGGCGCGGGGGATGCGGCGGGCGCCGCCCCGGGCATCGGCGGCAAGCGGGCGAGCTTGGATGCAAACGAGGCCATACGCTCCCAGGGCGCAGGCTGGCACGACGAACACTGAACATCAAGACAGGCGTGCCAGGCAGCGGAGGGCCGTGGCGGCACGGTTGCTTCCCGCGGCGGGGTCGTGTTCCGCAAGGGCGGGCTCGTGTCCCGCAACGGCGGGAGCGTGTTCCGCTACGGCGGGAGCGTGTTCCGCTACGGCGGGAGCGTGTTCCGCTACGGCGGGAGCGTGTTCCGCTACGGCGGGAGCGTGTTCCGCTACGGCGGGAGCGTGTTCCGCTACGGCGGGCTCGTGTCCCGCTACGGCGGGCTCATGTCCCGCTACGGCGGGCTCGTGTCCCGCTACGGCGGGCTCGTGTTCCGCTACGGCGGGCTCGTGTTCCGCTACGGCGGGCTCGTGTCCCGCTACGGCGGGAGCGCACGCTCAAGGCGCGATGGTGAGGTTGTACGTGACGTCCAGCTCGAACGCCTGATCCGGCGCCGTCACGATCTTCGCGGTGAACCGGACCTCGTGGTCGCCGGCGGAGAGGGGCTTCAGCATGACCCAGTAGCCGTCGGCGGCGGCAATCCGCGTCGAGTCCACCGGCACGCCGCAAGAATTCTCCCGGATGGGCCCGCTGCAAGGGGTCCCGAAGATATCCTCGGCCTGGCTCGACGTGGGGTCGTCGAAGGTGGCCGTGTGGGCGCGTCGGTCCTCGAGGCCCGTGATGGAATTGCCATCGATTTCGAGCGTCGCCGTGACCTCGTAGTCCTCGAAGAACGACGTCGCGATGTCGTGGATCTCAGGCTCCGACGTCAACGCTTCGCACGTCTGGTTGGGGTCGATGGCGACGTACTCCGGGCAGGTCCGCGCGATGGAATTGACGATCGGGAAGAAGATGGCCTTTCCCGAGGGAACGGTGCAAGCGCGCGTGGTCTGGCCGCCCGTATTGCCCACCAGGAAAAACACGTCGCCCATCTGGTCCTGGTCGCAAGGCCCCTCCAGGATCGGGTTTTCGGCCTTGGGGATCGAGAAGGCCCACTGGAACCACGCCTCGGCCCATTGCTCGTACGTCTTGCCGAAGGGCTGCGCCTCGACGTCGAAGAGGTACTCGGGAGGAGGCGGCGGGGGCTCGGGGTCCTTCCCGGAGCACGCAAGCGCGAGTACCGCGAAGAGGGGGAGCAGCGATGCGGGAAGGATGTTGCGTTTCATGGAGACTCCACGTCGGCGGTGACTCACGCCTCGATTGGGGTGGTGTTCACGAGAGCACTTCAAGGTCAGCACGCCGCATGCCAAGTTCGCCCGAAACGAATCACCTCGGCGCGAGGCGAGCCGCCCCTCGTCCGCGCGTAACGGCGCCAGAACATCTGTCACGCGGGCGTGACAGCGAGGTGGTACGCCCGCATGACAGCACCTGGAAACACGTCGTCAAAGCCGTTTGTGCGCTTCGACGAGGTAGCCGCGCGGGACGCCGGGCACATGCGGCGGCGCGGCGGGAAAAGGCCAGCGCCCCCACGCATTGCCGATCACGCTCGCGTCCGTGACCTCGGCCTGGAAGCCGTGCACAGCAGCAAGGGAAGCGGGGTCGTCGCTCGCGAAGATCCACGGCGCGCCAAGCTCACGCATGTAGCGGAGCACGGGCTCGAGCACAGCCGACGCGAGGAGCGCCTGGCCGACGATGTCGTAGAGCAGGACCGAGCCCTGGGCCGAGAGGCGGCCGATCCGCTCGAAGAGGCGAACCACGACGCTCGCCTCGAGATATTGCAAGAGCCCTTCGGCGAGCCAAGCCGTGGGCGCGTCGGGATCAAAGCCGGCCGCGACGAGCACGGCAGGCCAGTCGTCGGCGAGGTTCACGGCAAGCGCGTGCCGTTCGCAGCAAGGCACGGCGGATTGCAGCCCGCGCGTCTTGGCCTCGATCATCGCATGTTGATCGAGCTCGAAGAGCCGCGCCTGAGGGCGCAAGGGCAGCCGATACGCGCGCGCGTCCATGCCGGCGGCGAGGATCACGAACTGCGCGATGCCCGCGTCCTGCGCGCGCAAGAGTGCCTCGTCGTAGGAACGCGTGCGCACCTCGATGATCGGGATGCCAGCACCGCTGGCAGCGCGGTAGTCGCGCAGCGCGGCACGTCCGGCATCCCCGGCGAGGTCGTACGCGAAGGGATCTTCGAAGAGGCAATCGCTGCGCGTGGATTCCTCGGCACGCATGGCGGCGACGATCAGAGCGGTGGTCTCGACGGGATGGTCCATGGCGCGGACCGTGCCGCGCTCAGGCCGTGAAAGATTGGATATTTTTGCCGCGCAGGGGCACGTGGTTCGGACGTGCGCATTCATGCGCGAGGTACGCGCGCGGGCTCATGCCGCAGAACGTGCGGAACTCGCGGTTCCAGTGCGCCTGGTCGAAATAACCATGCTCGGCAGCAATCTCGGCGCCGCCCACATCGCGTGCGCGCTCCAGATGCCGCAGCGCCGCCTGGAAACGTCGCACGCGCCAATAAGCCTTGGGCGCGAGGCCAACTTGATCACGAAAGCGCGCGATGAGCTGACGCGGCGAGAGCCCCGTGCGCGCGTTGACCTGGGCGACGCTCTCGAGCCAAGGGTCCTCGAAGGCACGCAGCGCTTCAACGACAGCAGGATGGCGCGCGAGCGGGCTCCGCACGCGCTCGCGCAAGCAAGCCTCGAGCGTCACGAAGCGTTGTCGGAGCGTGGCAGCCTCGGCGAGCCGTTCGCGGAGCTCTCGCGCACTCGGGCCCCAAAGCGCATCGAGCGGAGCCCGCGTGCCTTCGAGATCACCGGCCGGAACGCCAAGAAAAGGAAACGCGCCGCCAGGCCTGAAGTGCACGCCCATGACGGTCGTTCGTGGCCGCGCGCCGATGGTGACGAAGCCAGCCGCAGCGCCATTGAGCACAGTGCCAGGAAAAGGCCCGAGCGGAGTCACGGCATCAGGCGCGAAGAAATCGAGGCAATCCGCATCGAGGTTGATGATCAGATCAAGGCTGCCCGAGGGAAGCGCGCGTTCACGAGCCGCAGGCGGAGGATCGCCGTCGAAGTGCCAGAAGCAGTCCACGAACGCACCAAGCGGAGGCCCAGGGCAGTACATCGAAGACGGCACGCACAAGAGCGTGGCCCCGAAGGGACGCAGCGTCGAACACGTGACAGGCCCCCGCTTCGCAGCCATCCTTGGCGCCGAAGTCCCCCCATGCCCGGCGTCGTCTCCATCACCACCACCAAGCGCCGCCGCTACCTCTGGTGCGCCTGGTGGACAGGCGAGCCCACGCGCGCCCCCTTCCGCAAACCCGACGCATTCTCCGGCGGCGCGAAGACGCTGGAAGAAGCACGCAAGCAAGCCGAGCGCACCGCAGGCCAGCCCCTCCGCGAAATCGAGGCCATCTGGGCACGCGCCTGGGTCCGCGTGCAAGCCGGTCAACCGCCCTGGGTCGAGACAAAAACCCGCACCCCCCACGAAGAACCCCCGCCCCAAGATTCACGACAAAAACGTCGCAGATTCATCCCCTCCATCCCCGACCCCAACATCTGCCCCTTCGAAGTCCTCGGCCTCCCCAAAACCGCCTCCCCCGACGACATCCGCCGCGCATTCCGCCGCCGCGCCCTGGAAACACACCCCGATCGAGGCGGCGACGCAGCCGCCTTCATCCGCGTCACCTGGGCCCGCGACGAGGCCACGCTCCGCGCGAGGCGTATCTAGTCGGGGGCGTCGGGGGCGTCGCGCCGGGGCGCTGCCCCGGACCCCGCGGGGGCTGTTCGCCCCTCGACCCGAACCAGGCACGGCCTGGACCGAAGGTGGAAGAACTGCGCTCCGCGCAGTTCTTCCAACGGGCCGGTGGCAAGACCTTGAAGGTGTGTCTCGAGCTGGCGACGGGCACGTCGCCGGTGGAAACGTCAGCGCTGCTGTCTTGGTTGGCAGGGTCGTCGCCGGTCTTGCCAGCGGCTGTTCGATGAACTGCGCGGAGCGCAGTTCATCGAACCCGAGTCCAGCGCTTGCGCTGGTCCGGGTCCAGGGGCGGACAGCCCCGGTGGGGCCTGGGGCAAAGCCCCAGCGCAACGGCTCCCACCGAGACGAGCTAGCTCTCTGCCGCCTTCGCGCGGATGGCGGCGAGTACCTCGTCGGCGCGTTGGAGCGTTTGGTCCATCGTGCCGCTCGTGTCGATCACGTAGTCGGCGACCTTTACCTTCTCGGCGACGGGCATTTGCGCGCGGATCCGTGCGAGTGCGGCTTTCTCGTCGACTCCGTCGCGCGCCATCGTGCGCTCGACTTGGATGGCCTCGGGGGCGCTCACCACGACGAGTGGGCGAAATGCGTCTGAGAGTCCGTTCTCTACGAGCAGTGCGGCCTCGTAACACGCGAGGGGCTCGCCGCGTTGTGCGAGCTCCTGCGCGAGCATCATGGTCCGCGCGCCGATACGGGGGTGCAGGATGCGGTTGAGTGCGCGGCGCTTCTCCTCGTCGCCGAACACGATGGCTCCGAGCTTGCTGCGATCGAGGGTGCCGTCGTGCCGAAGCACGCCGTCTCCGAACAGCTTTACGATTTCCGTGAGCCCGCTCGTCCCCGGCGCGACGGCCTGACGTGCCACCACGTCTGCGTCGATCACCTGCACGCCTTGCTCGCGGAAGCGCGCTGCGACCGTGCTCTTGCCGCACGCGATCCCGCCCGTCAGGCCGAAGAATACGAACGCCATTTTATTCTCGCGAGAGCGCCGTCTCGACCGCTCGTTGCGCCTCTTCTCCCGACATCGGTCGACCAAAGAGCACCGGGCCTAGCATGTCCGAGCTCGCTTCGAGCCGCGCGATGGCTCGCGCGAGGATCTCGTCGTGATCGAAGGCGAGCGGACCTGCCTTCTCGCCGTCGGCCTCGAGCGTCACGCGACCCCGCTCGTCCAGGCCGATCGAAAAGAATTTTGCGGCTCGCGCGTCGTCGCCGCCTTTTGCCTCGCCGCGCCGGTTGGCGGGGAGAATCGCGACGTGCGCGACGCTCACGACCCATCCGCGGGGATCACGACCTGGCCGCGAGAACACGCCGAGCTCGACCATCGGCAAATCTCGGATGCCTGTCTCCTCCACGAGCTCGCGCGCTGCGCTCTCGCGCACCGTCTCCGAGGGCTCGCAGAACCCGCCGGGAACTGCCCATCGCCCTGCGAATGGATCTTTGCCGCGCTGGATGAGCAGCACGCAGACGCGGCCTGTGTCGTCGAGCGAGAACGTGACCACGTCTGCGGTCAGGCTCGGCTTCGGGTACTCCTTGTCGCTCACGGGGTCACCTGGGACGAGGTCGCGAGGTTGACACCTGCGGCGCGCATCTCCTGCAGCGCCTTTGCGACGCCTTCTTCCGTGATGCCCGCGCTCGCATCGGTCACGAGCGTCGTCGCGTATCCACGCTCTGCGAGCCCGAGTGCTGCGGCGCGCACGCAGTAGTCCGTGGCCACGCCGAAGACGACGAACGAGAGCGGCTCGCCGTACCGCTCGGCGAGCGCCTTCACGAATGGATCGGCGAGTGGATTCACGAAGAGGCTGTAGACCTCCTTCTCGAAGTACACGCCCTGCGTCTCGCCGCGGACGACCTCGTCCACGATCGACGCGATCGGCGCGGACGCCACGTTCGGCACGAACCGGAAGCGCGGCGGCAGCGTGCCGTCGACCTTCAGCCAGCCCGGCGTGCCCTTCACGCAGTGCTCCGGAAAGTTGGGCTTCTCCCCGTTCGGACCCGTGGAGCTGGTGGAGGCGAACTCCCACGCGTCCCAGGCGTGCGAGTCGACCGAGCCGAGGATCGGGATGTGGTGCGCGACCGCGTAGGCGACGAGCCTCCGCATCGCGTCGGTTGGTGATCCCTTCACGTAAAGCGAGCCGCTCGGCTCGCAGAAATCCCGCTGCACGTCCACGTCGACGAAGATCGTTCGCATGCCCCTCCTCCTACGTCGCAGCCCCGACAACCCGGGCGCGTACATCTTCCACGAGCTCGAGCAGCCGCGCGGAAGGCACGGCCCGGAACGGCTCGTCCGTGCGCTCCGGAGGCGGCGGTGCTTCGTCGAGCACGTGGAGCGCCTCCGGCAAACGCGCTAGCTCCCGCGTGACCCGCGCCCGCACCACGTCGAGCCCCTCGGACGGCTCCGTGCGCGCCCCTTCCTTCATGCGCGGCACGAGGAGCGCCTCGGGCTCTCCTTCGCCGAGCCCGCGCGGCGCCTCGTCCGCGAGCGCGATCACGTCGCGCGCGAGCACGCCCGCGCCGTCCACGAAGCGGTAGACCTGGTGCGGCCCCGGGAACGTGGCCTTGCCCTCGGAGAACTTGCAGATCGGGACGACCGTCCCGTCCTGCTCGATCTCGACGAGTTTGTAGACGCCGCCGAGCGCGGGCGAGTCGATGCTCGCCACGACATCCGTGCCCACGCCGTACAGATCGATCGGCGCGCCTGCGCGGACGAGCGCCTCGATCTTGTATTCGTTGAGATCCCCCGACGCGACGATCTTCGCCGACGTGCAGCCCGCCGCGTCGAGGAGGGGCCGCACCGCGCGCGAGAGCGCGAGCAGGTCCCCCGAGTCGAGGCGCACACCCTTGAGCTTGTCCTTGGCGATCCGCGCGGCGCGCTCGGCACCACGAAGCGTGTCGTACGTATCGATGAGCAGGATCGACGCGCTCGGGAACGTGGCGACGTAGTTCTCGAACGCTGCCTCCTCCGTGGCGTGCGCCATGGTCCAGATGTGCGCGGCCGTGCCCATCACGGGGATGCCGAAGCGCTTGCCTGCCTCCACGTTCGACGTGCCCACGAACCCCGCGGCATACGCGCTACGCGCCGCGTCGATGGCCGCTTCCGGGTGCGTGCGCCGCGTGCCGAACTCGATCACGCCCGCGCCGGCTGCCGCGCGCACCACGCGCGCCGCCTTCGACGCGATCATCGTCGCGTGGTTCAGCGCCGAGAGCAGGAACGTTTCGACGATCTGCGCCTCGATGATCGGCGCCGAGATCCGCACGAGTGGCTCGTTCGCGAACACCACCGTGCCCTCGCGGACGGCCGCGACGTCGCCCCGGAACCGGAAGCCCCGCAGGTACTCGACGAAGGGCTCGGTCATCGCGTCGCGCAGCGCCGGGAGATCCCGCAGGTAGCGGATCTCGTCCTCGGTGAAGGAGAGGTTCTCGAGGTAGCCGAGCAGCCGCTCGATCCCCATCGCGAGGAGGTAGCGCCGATGCCGCGGCAAGCGGCGCACGAACATCTCGCATGTCGCGCGCCTGTCTTGCATGCCGCGGTGGAAGTACCCCGCGGCCATCGTGAGCTGGTAGAGGTCGGTGTGCAGGGCGTCCACGAGATCGGTGTTACGAGCACCGCCTCGTCAGGTCAATGCGCGTCGCGCGCGTCGGGGATCGGAGGCTCGGGCGGTTTTGACGCGCGCCGGGACAGGCTCCACTTGAGCGCGGGCGGCGTGACCATCGTGGTGACGATGACCATGGCCACGAGGGCCGAGAAGACCGCGCCGGAGACCACGGGCTTGCCGCCCACCGTGAGCGACTGGCCGATGTTGGCGAAGATGAGCCCGACCTCGCCGCGCGGGACCATGCCGACGCCGATGGTCAGCCGATCGATCCCCTTGCCCACGCCGAGCGAGCACGCCTGCTTGCCGAGGATCGCCGCGACCGTGAGCGCCACCGCGAGCAGCGGCACGCCCGGCTGCGCGAAGGCGCCGAGGTCCGTCCGGATGCCCATGAGCACGAAGAAGATTGGCACGAGGAACGACGAGATCGGCTGAACGAGGTGTTCGAGGGTCGACTCGCCGCGTGCCGTGAAATCGCGGAAGTGCATGTCTTCGAGCACGAGACCCGCGGCGAACGCGCCGACGATCGGGGCGAGGCCGATGAGGCCCGCGAGCCACGCGAAGAGGAAGCAAAACGCGAGGCCGAGCGCGAGCAAGACACCACGGGCGCGGAGGCGCGAGGCCACGGAGAAGAGGCGCCGGGAGACCTTGGCGCCGATCACGAGCGAGCCGACGAGGAACACGAGGGCCTTGCCGAACACGAGCCCGATCTCGCCGTAGCCCATCACCCCGCCGCGATCGGCCGCGCCGAGGATGCCCGTGACGACCGCGAGGATGACGAGCCCGAGCACGTCGTCGATGACGGCCGCGCCGAGGATGATGCGCGCCGAGGTTGCCGAGGAGCACGCCGGCGACGAGCTCGCCGAGCACCGCGGGCTGTCCGACGCGAACCGCGAGATCCCCGCCGAGCTTGGCCGCGGCGAGGATCACCGCGAGGTAGAGGAGGACGGCGCCGATCGGATCGGCATGCGCGCTCCCCTCGGAGCCGAATGCGATCGAGGGCAGGAGCGCGCCGAAGAGGAAGGCGAGGAGGAGGCCGTTTCTTAGAGGATGTCGGACCACGGAGGAGACGACGCGAACGCTGCGTGGATGAGGCCCACGTGGGAGTAGGCCTGGGGGAAATTACCCCACATCCGCAGGGTGCGGGTCTCGTAGTCTTCGGAGAGCAGGCCCACCGGCGAGAGCGCGGAGCGCGCGCGATCGAGCACCTCGCGCGCCTCGGCCTTGCGACCCACGGTCGCGAGCGCCTCGACGAGCCAGAACGTGCAGATGATGAACGCCGCGCTCGTCTCGCCGAACTCGTCGCCGCGATACCGCATGAGCCAGCCGCCCTGCGACAGGCGATCACGGATCGCGTCGATCGTCCCGTTCAGGCGTGGATCGTTCGGCGGCAAGAAGCGGAGCGGCGCCATTTGCAGGAGCGCCGCGTCGAGCTCCTGGCCGCCGTAACTCGACACGAACGAGTTCAGGTCCGAGCGCCACGCCTTCTCCACGATCTCGGCGCGGATGCGCTCGGCCGCGGCGCGGTAATGGTTCGCCCGCGCGGGCCGGTGGCGCTCGGCGACGCGCGCCATGCGGTCGGCGGCGCAGAAGCACATGAGGCTCGAGAAGGTCTGCGGCTGCGCGTCCGAGCGGAACTCCCAGATCCCCGCGTCCGGCGTGCCCGCCACCTCGATCGCCTTCTGCGTGAGCCGCTCCAGGAGATCGAGCCCGTGCGTCGATCGTTCGGCCACGAAACGATCGTCGAGGAAGACGGGCGCGAGCGCGAGGACCATCTCCCCGAAGACGTCGTGCTGGAGCTGCGTGGCCGCCGCGTTGCCGACGCGCACCGGCCCGTGCCCCTCGTAGCCCGGCCACGCGTCGAGGATGGACTCTTCGAGATCGGGCGTGCCGTCGACACGATAGAGCGGGCCGAGCGAGAGCGAGGGCGCGGCCGAGGCGGCGATGTTGAAGAGGTACTGGATGAACTGCTCGCGCTCCTCGAAGTGGCCGAGGAGCCGGAACGCCGCGAGCGCGTAGTACGCGTCGCGCAGCCAGCAGTAACGATAGTCCCAGTTGCGCCCGCTGCCCGGCGCCTCGGGGATGCTCGTCGTCATGGCCGCGACGATCGCGCCCGTGTCCTCGAAGCAGTGCAGCTTGAGCGCGAGCGCCGAGCGGATGACCTCCTGCTGGAAGAGCGGCGGGATGTCGCAGTGCATGACCCAGCGCTCCCAGTAGCGCCGTGTTTGCCCGAGGAAGTGCTCGCAGACGGTCGGGAGCGAGTCCTCGAGCGGCGGGCCCCAGGCGAGCACGAGGTGCTTCTTGCCCGTGAGCGCAAACGGGATGTCGGTCACGTACGAGAGCGGGATGTCCGTCGTCAAGCGGAGCGGGGCGGCGAAGCCCTCGTACCGGATGTGGTTCGAGCCGACGAGCTTGCCAGGCGTCCCCTTGCTCCAGCCGAGGCGCGGCTCGCAACGGACGCGCACGCGGGGCGTGCCCTCGAGCGGCTCGACGATCCGCACGATCATCGTCGGCCGAAAGAACCGGTCCTTCTGGAAGTAGCGCGGCGCGAAGTCGAGGACCCGGAAGGCGCCCGAGGGGGAGCGGAAGGTCGTCTCGAGGATGTTTGTGTTCGGAAGGTATCGCTGCACGCCCGGCTCACCACCCGCCGGCCCCACCGTGAAGACCCCCCCACCCTGCTCGTCGAGCAAAGAGGAGAAGACCGGCTCGGCGTCGAAGCGCGGGAGGCAACACCACACGATCGACCCCGAGCGGTCTATCAGCGCGGAATATTGGCAGTTTCCAATGACGGCAAGATCTTCGAGTCGCACCGGTCAAGGATGGCCTGCCCGTCGTTGCCGCTCAAAAGGAAAACCGTCGGAGCAAAAAACGATCGTCCGGGGGAACCTTCCTGCGTTTCGTTCCGACGGGTCGTCTGGCGCCGCCGCGCGATCACTGCGCGGTGCACCCTTCGACGATCTCGATCGACGGGGCGAGGTGGGCTAGCGTGGCTCGCTCGGCGGAAAGGGAATCGGCTCGGTCATGAGCGCAGCACCAAGCGAAAAGAGCGAAAAGAAGAAGCAGAAGGCGGACAAGGCCGAGAAGCTCGGCGAGGTCCTGGATTTCATGCGCCTGCTCTGGGCCGTGGATCACGCCCTGCAGTCGATGTCGAAGCGCATGGAGGCGTCGCTCGGCGTCACGGGCCCGCAGCGCCTCGTGATCCGGATCGTGGGGCGCTTCCCGAGCATCTCGGCAGGCGAGCTCGCGAGCGTGCTGCACATCCACCCGAGCACGCTCACGGGGATCCTGAAGCGCCTCGAGAGCCGCGGCATCATCGGACGCAAGCCCGATCCGGACGACGCGCGTCGCGCGCTCTTCGAATTGACGGCGCGCGGGCGCGAGCTCGACGGCCTGAAGGTCGGGACCGTGGAGTCGATCGTGCGACGATCGCTTTCGAAGATCCCGCCACGGAAAGTCTCCTCGGCGCGCGACGTGCTCGGCTTGCTCGCGTTGGCCCTCCTCGAAGAGAAAGAGTAGTCCGCATGCGAGAGCTCCGCGTCGCGATCGTCCTCTCCGTGTTCCTCGCCGCGTGCGGCGCGGAGGATCCGGATCTCACGCCCTTGCCCGACGACGGGAGGTTCCGCCCGCCGGCGAGCGGCGAGCGCACGACCGAGGCGCTCGCGTGCGACACGCTCGTCGACGCGCACAGCAAGCGGATGCTCTCGCTCGGCTGCTTCGGCACGTCGCGCACGTGCCCGGGCTTTTTGCGCGCGGAGTTCGGCGCCGAGTGCCTGCAGTACGACAAGGGCAGCGTCGACGGCTGCCTCGAGTTCTTCGCGTCGAAGACGACGTGTGATGATCTCAAGGTGGCGCTCGAGGGCTGCGTAATCACGGCCTACACGGGCACGACGCCGGCCGGCTGTCCGTAGAACGTCAGCAGAACGTCAGCGTTTTCCTTCCACGAACGATCGCATCGCGCGGACGCCTTTGCTCGCGCCCTGGAGGTTCTCCGTGTTGAGCAAGCTCGCGGGCAGTGGCAGGCGCGGCAGCAGGAAGACCTCGAGCTCGAGTTCGGTGCGCGCGGCGTCGATCGGACGCAGGCGCCACACCGCGTGGAAGTCCTTCACGTTGCCCTCCAACATCGAGACCTCGTAGGTCTCGACGCCCCCCGCCGCGCCCACGAGCTTGCGCACGGCCATCCGCGCCCAGAAGCGCGCGGCTCCGTGCAGCGCGGTGACCTCCATGTAGATCTCGCGATCCCCGCTCTTCGTGCGGCCGAGGATCTTCGACTGGCTGTAGTGCGGCATGAAGCGCGCGTAGTCCCCGAACGCGAGCACCTGCGCGCGCACGGCGTCGATCGGCGCGGCCACGATCACCTTCGCGCGCCCGCGCACGAGATTGGATCCCGGGATCGGGACCGCGACCGCCATCGCGTTCGCCGCCGTCGAAGCCGCCGCCCGCGCAGGCTCCGCGCGTGCCTCCCCGCCCCCGAGGACCCCTACGAGCCCCAGCGCCCCGAGCCACCGGAAGCGCCCCCCGCCGCGCATTCGATGCTGCATGCGATCGATTGTGGTTCAATAAACACACCCACGCACATTCATGGTGTGTGAACGGATGAATCCGTTGCCAGCGTGCGGCGTGGCTTGAAACGAGTAACACCGCATACTGAAACGAATCATGATCCGGAGGTCCAGACGGAGGGATGGGGTGCGTGGATCCACGCGCAGACCGCGTGGCGCGACGTGCGCGCCGCCGCCCCCGGATCACCGGCGCGTCGGAAGGGGGATACCTATGATTCGAATGTCCTTGATGTTTTTGTGCGGGCTCGGAGCGGCGCTCGGGGGTCTCGGCTGCGGCAGCGACGAGACGCCGGAGCCGCCCGGGACGAAGCCGCCCGAGCCGCCGGTGACGACCGACGCCGGGCCGGGCGGCGAAGCGGCGGCGTGCGCGCCGCTCGGCGGGACCGTGGTGGTGAGCCAGGAGGACGGAATCACGCCCTCGATCCTCTGGACGAACGGGAGCTACCTCCTCGCGTGGCAGACACGCACGGGCGGGACGGAGGAGGTGCGGGTCGCGCGGATCGGCACGGACGGCAGTGTGTCGCCTGCGCACGTCGTGGCGACGCTCGCGGGCACACACGCGCTTCCCACGCTGCAGGCGACGAGCAGCGGGCCGATGGTGACGTGGGAGGACACGGGTCCGTCCGGGCTCGTGATCCAGGCGCACACGCTGGGCGCGGACGGGACGCCGACGGGGCAGCCGATCCAGCTCGGCACGAGCGACGCGTCGGAGGCGCGGCCCGCGACGGCGCCGATGTCGGGCGGGCTCGCGGTGGCGTGGATGGAGACGCCGGGCGCGCGGCTCGGGCTCGTGAACGGCGCGGGCATGGGCTCGACGACGGCGCTGCCCGGGGCGCGTTTTCCGGCGCTCGCGAGCCGAGGCAACGAGCTCGCCTTGGCGTGGAGCATGGGCGGCGATCTCTCGATCGCGCAGACGACGGGCATGCCCGGCGGCTCGGTGACGGGGACGGTGGTGCGAACGGGCGCCGGCGAGGCGCGGGTGCCGAGCGTGGCGATCGACACGAGCGGAGCCACGCTCGTCGCCTGGGAGGACACGCGCGAGGGTGAGGAGCGCATCTATCTCGCGCGTGTCTCCGCGAGCGGCGCGAAGCAAGACGAGGTCCGCGTCGAGGACGCCGAGGGCAGCGCGAACTGGCCCGCCTTGGCCGTCATGGGCGAGCGCGCGGCCGTCGCCTACTACCAGTTCCAGGGTGGTCCGTCCTCGATCTTCCTGGCGGTCTTCGGGCCGGGTCTCACGCGTGACGGCGCGACGCTCCGCGTCTCGGGCAAAAACGCTCGCTTCCCGGCCGTCACGTTCACGGGCAGCGAGCTCGGCGTGGCGTGGGCGGAGAAGGACGCGGGCATCCGGATGCGTCGGGTCAGCTGCGACGGGTAAGGCGGCGACCGGAGATCGCAAAGCGATCTCCCTCATCTCCCTCAAGGGGGTGAATCGGCCGGGCTCTGCCTGGCCGAGAGGGGGACGCGAGGCGTCCCCCTGAGGACCAGAGGTGAATCGGCCGGGCTCTGCCTGGCCGAGAGGGGGACGCGAGGCGTCCCCCTGAGGACCAGAGGTGAATCGGCCGGGCTCTGCCTGGCCGAGAGGGGGACGCGAGGCGTCCCTCTGAGGACCAGAGGTGAATCGGCCGGGCTCTGCCTGGCCGAGAGGGGGACGCGAGGCGTCCCTTTGAGGACCAGCGATCGAGCGAGCAAACCATGCAGCGCCCGCCCGAAAACCGCGCAACGGGGGCGGGCGCGCCTCATGCACCAGCGGACGTCGTGACCATGGTCATCACGCTCGTGGCGCTTCTTCTGTGCACGATGGTGGTCGCGGCTTACGCAACGCGCGTGGCCCGCTCTGGACGGGCGGCGCACCCGCGCCTCGGGCCCTCGCCCGGCAGCGCGCTCCTGCCCGGCTGGCTCGTCGAGGCCTTTTACTGGGCGATGCACGCGCCGGGACGGGCGCTCATCGCGCTGCACGTCTCGCCGGACGCATGCACCTACGCCTCGCTCGTGTTCTGCTGCGCGAGCCTGCCGCTCGCGGCGACGGGACGCTTCGCCGAGGCCGCGGCCGTGGTGATCGTGGGCTCCGTGCTCGACGCTCTGGACGGCATGGTGGCGCGCGCGCGTGGCGTCGCGTCGCCGTCGGGCGCGGTGCTCGACTCGTTCGTCGATCGCATCGCGGACGCGGCGCCCTTCATCGGCCTCGCGATCTACTACCGGCACAACGTCGTCTCGCTCGTCATCCCGCTCGCGGCGATGGTCGCCTCTTCGCTCGTGAGTTACGCGCGGGCGAAGGCCGATCAGCACAAGCTCGTGCTCCCGAACGGCCTCATGCGCCGGCACGAGCGTGTCGTGTACCTGTCGGCGTCGCTCCTCCTCGGGCCGCTCGTCCCGTACACGAACGTGCTCGGCGGCCTGCCTCGCCCGCTCACGCTCGTGGGCGTGGGCCTCGTGGCGGTCGTAGGCACGCTCGCGTCGATCATGCTCGTCGCGCGGACCCGCGCGGCGCTGCGGGATCCGCAACCCGCGACCTCGAAGCGCGCGGGCAAGTCGTTCGCGCGGAAGGGCGCAGACGCGCGAGGGCCGCTGCCCGTCGAGCACTGAGGCGAGCCATGGTGGCGCGAGCCCGCGCGCGCTGGGGTCGCAGGTCCTTCCTACCGGCGCTCCCCTGGATCGGATACGCGGCGCTCGTCGCGGTCGTCGACCGGCCGCGCTGGGACATCCTCCTCGTCGCGGCCCTCGCCACCACCGCGGCCTACGGCGGCGCGCGCATGCGTCGCTTCTACCTCGCCGCGATCCCGGCACTCACGCTCTTCGTCCTGTACGACGCGCTCCGGTACCTGTGGCCCGTCAGCGTCTCGGCCTCGCGTGTCCTCGGCTGCGAGTTACGCGACGTCGAGCTCGCGTTCTTCGGCGTGGGCGTGCGCGGTGAGATCGTCACGCCGAACGAGTGGCTCGCGGGCCTCGCGAGTCCCGCGCTCGATCTGCTCTGCGCCCTGCCCTACGGTGCGTACCTCGGCATCATGGCCGCGCAGTACACCCACCTCTGCGTGAAAAAGCCTGACGCGGCGCGGCGTTTCGCCCGGCTCGCGCTCGGCACGCACGTCGTCGGGTTCGCCACGTACCTGCTCCTGCCGGCGGCGCCGCCCTGGTACGTGGCCACGCACGGCTGCGCGATCGATCTCGCCGCGCGTGGCTCGCCGGCCGCGCTCACGCGTGTCGACGCGTGGCTCGGGCACGGCTATTTCGCCTCGCTCTACGGGCACGGCGCCGTGGTCTTCGGCGCCCTCCCCTCGCTGCACGTCACGTATCCGCTCTACGGCTTGATCGCGACGTTCCGCACGGCGAGCGCGCCCTCACGTGCCTTGCAGATCGCCTACGCGCTCGTGATGCCGTTCGCCGCGGTCTACCTCGGGCACCACTACGTGATCGACGTCGTGCTCGGGCTCGCGTACGTGGCGATCGTGTACGGCCTCTCCCTCGTGGTGGGCGAGGCCTCATTTCGTCAGAGCGCCTTCGACTGGCCCGTCGCCGACTTGTCCGGCTCCCAGAGCACCTCGCCCGTGCCGAGGTGGAGCGCCACGAAGCGGCTCCAGACGAAGAGCGCGTCGCTCAGGCGGTTCAGGTAGGTCACGGCGAGCGGATCGACCTCCGTCTCCCGGGCGAGCGAGACGCAGAGCCGCTCGGCGCGCCGGCACACCGTCCGGCAGACGTGCAGGTCCGTGTTCGCGCGGGATCCGCCCGGCAGCACGAACGAGCGCAGGATCGGCAGCTCCTCCTGGCAACGATCCATCTCGGCTTCGAGCCGCTCCACGTCCGCGGCCGTCACCCGGGGCTGACGCGGGTGCACGTCCTCGGGCAACGTGGCGAGCAGCGAGCCCAGGTTGAAGAGCTCGTGCTGGACCCGGCAGAGCGAATCGGCAAGCTCCCCGAGCGGCGCCGCGCTCTCGGGGCGCGCCTTGTCCGCGGCGAGCCCCTCCAGGATCGATTGCCGGGCCGCGCCGACGAACGCGTTCAGCTCGTCGACCGTCCCGTAGGCCTCGATCCGCGCGTCGTCCTTGGGCACACGCTGCCCGCCCACGAGGCCCGTATCGCCGGTGTCACCCTTCTTCGTGTAGACCCGGTTGATGGTGACCCGCGGCTTGTTGAACGTGCGGGCGCCCTCCGTGGGGGCCTGCCCCTCCTGTTTCGACTCATCCGCCATGGCCTCGGCGTCGTAGGACGCCGGGGGAGGCCGGTCAAGCCGAGAGGTTTCGGCGCTCGGGCGAGTTGACGATCGAGGATGTGGGATGGGAGAGTCCCGCGCCATGCGAAAGAGCGTCCGTTCCCTCCCGAGCACCACGCAGCGCGTCGCGACGATCCTCGCGCGCCTCGCGACCGCGGCCTCCCTCGCCGCGACCTTCGCCGCGTGCGGCCCGCCGCCGGCGCCCGCGATGCCGCCGGAGAGCGCGGAAGAGCGCGCCGAGAAGACCAAGATCGAAAGCGCCAAGAAGCTCATGGAGAAGGCCGACGAGGCCTACAACGCAAAGGACTTCGACGAGGCGCGCAAGCTGCTCGGCCAGGCGAAGGACCTCAACGTCGAGTCGCTGAACTTCCAGATCGCCGAGCAGCTCGAGAAGGTCGACAAGCGCCACGCCAAGCTCTGGGCGAACGAGGTCGAGGCGTCGCTCAAGGACGGCGACTGCAAGGGCGCGTTCGGCGAGCTCGCGGGCCCGATGCGGGATCTGGAGAGCGAGGTCTTCGTCCGCGAATTGCGCCGGCTCATCGGCGCGCAGGCCCTCGCGTGCGTGCAGTCGCGCGTCGACGAGGCCACGACGGCGAACAAGTTCGCCGCGGCGCGCGCGCTCGTCGGCTCGGAGGACACGAAGACGGTGCTCGGCGGCGCCGCGCAGAAGAAGCTCGTGACCGAGGTCGACACCACGATCTTCGAGGCGAAGAAGGCCGCGCTCGAAGAGCCGCTCAAGGCCAAGCACTGGGCGGACGCGCTCGCGAAGATCGACGAGGCCCAGAAGGGCGGCGACATCAGCGACGAGGGCGCGAAGGGCCTGCTCGGCGTGGTGCGCGCGGCGATCACGCCCGAGATCGCGGGTCTGGCGGCGCGGGCCGTGGGCCAGGGCCGTGAGGCGCCGAAATCACTCGAGGAGGTCGATCGGCTCATCAAGCTCGTGCGCTGGGACATCGCGGGCCCGGACATGGCGCCCGTCGCCAAGGACAAGGCGGCGCCCGAGGTCGTGGCGAAGAAGCGCCAGGCGCTCGCGGTCTGGGTCGAGGCCCAGCGCGTGAAGATGAAGCCCGGCAAGAAGGCCGAGAAGCGCTGGGCGCACGGCAAGATCGCGGTCCTGCCCGCGGCGAAGAGCGACGCCCCCTCGAAGCGCGACCTCGCGCCCGCGACCGAGGTGTGGATCCTCGGACAAACCAAGGACCTCGCGCTCGTCACGGACGTCGATCCGGCGGGCGCCTCGCTCGACGTGCAGCTCGAGCGCGCCATCGGCTGGACGCCGCTCGCGCGGCTCGCCCCGAAAAACACGACCGACTGGATCCCGCCGGACGATCAGCTCGTCGGCACGCGCGTGTGGGCGCCGCTCCGCCCGGGCGAGGCGAACCTCGAGCTCGGCACGGTCTCGGCCGTGAAGGGGCAAGATGTCACGGTCAAGCGCCTCGCCGACGACAAGGAGCTCCAGGTCAAGCGCGGCACGCTGCGCCTCGGCCGCCTCCTGCCGGGCGCGAAGCTCGTCGCGTTCTGCCAGGCGAAGACGCAGATCGTCACGCTGGAGGAGGTCCTGCCCGATCAGCGCACGGTGAAGCTCGTGTGCGAGGGCGGCCTGCGCAAGGACGAGGTCCTGCCCGGCCTGCGCGCGCGCCCCGAGGACCTGCCCGCGCCCAAGTGAGCAAGGACCCGCCACGTGCCGAGGGCGGCTCCACGGGCCACCCTTGACGGCACGTTGTCTCCGAACGACGAACCCATCCCCGCCCAGCGAGGACCCGCATGCCGACGACCTACACCGATCTGATCGCCGAGGTCCGCAAGACCATCTCGACCGTGACTCTGGAGGAGATCAAGCGCCGCCTCGAAGCCCGCGAGCCGATGGTGCTCGTCGACGTGCGCGAGAAAGACGAGAACCGCGCCGGCTACATCCCGGGCGCGCTCAGCGTCCCGCGTGGCTTCCTCGAAATGCAGATCGAGCAGAAGGTCCCGGACAAGAACGCGCCCGTGGTCCTCTACTGCGCGGGCGGCACGCGCTCGGCGCTCGCCGCCAAGACGCTGATCGATCTCGGCTACACGCGCGTCGAGAGCGCGAACCCCGGCTTCGTGCGCTGGAAGGATCTCGGGTATCCGATGGAGACCCCGCCCCAGCTCTCGGACGCGCAGCGCGATCGGTACTCGCGCCACCTGCTCCTGCCCGAGGTCGGCGAGGTGGGGCAGGCCAAGCTCCTCGCCTCGAAGATCCTGCTCCTCGGCGCGGGTGGCCTCGGCAGCCCCGCTGCGCTCTACCTCGCCGCGGCCGGCGTCGGCACGATCGGCCTCGTCGACGCCGACGTCGTCGACGCCTCGAACCTCCAGCGCCAGATCATGCACGCCACCTCGCGCGTCGGCATGCCCAAGGTCGACAGCGGCGAGCAGACGATCCGCGATCTGAACCCCGACGTGAAGGTCGTGAAGTTCGAGGAGCGGCTCACGAGCCACAACGTCGAGCGCATCTTCCGCGACTTCGACATCATCGTGGACGGCTGCGACAACTTCCCCACGCGGTACCTCGTGAACGACGCCTCCGTGTGGATGAAGAAGCCCGTCGTGCACGGCTCGATCTTCCGCTTCGAGGGTCAAGTCACGACCTTCCACCCCGCGGCCGGCGGCCCTTGTTACCGCTGCCTCTACCCCGAGCCGCCGCCGCCGCACCTCGCGCCGAGCTGCCAGGAGGCCGGCGTTCTAGGCGTCCTGCCGGGCCTCGTGGGCACGGTCCAGGCGACCGAGGCGATCAAGCTCGTGCTCGGCCAGGGCAACCCCCTCATCGGCCGCCTGCTCACCTACGACTCGCTGCGCATGAAGTTCGGCGAGCTCAAGCTCCGCAAGGACAAGACCTGCCCCGTCTGCGGCACCGAGCCGACGATCACGAGCTACATCGACTACGAACACTTCTGCAACATCGGCTGATCACGCATACGAGGCGACGATGTCCTTCGACGGACGCTCGATCGCCTCGATCCGGCTCGTCACGAGCTGCCGGCTCGCGTCGACGGCCGTCGCGAACCAGATCGCATCCCCCACGCCGGGTTTGTCGATGCGCGGAATCACCGCGCCGTTCGGGAACAACCGCACGCCCCCTTCGAGCTTCAACGACACCGCGATGTGCGCGGGGACGAACTTCCCCGTCCGCCGGTCCCGCACCGCGACGCAGACCCCGTCGCGCATGTGGTACTCCGTGTTGCGGGTGACGTAGACGCAGTTCTTCCGACGCTCGACGCCAGGGTGTCCCATCTCGGTTTCGCTCCTCCCACGCGACCCTCGCAGACGCCGCGGCCGCGGGCCAAGTTCGTGCGGGCGGCACCACGAAACCGCCGATGCACGGAAGCAACCACGAGCGCAAGTTCCCTCGCGATCGCGCCGGTTTTTCGATCTCGGCGCGCGTGATCTCTACGATCCGTCGCCGATGGCAAAGAGCCCACCTCGCACGCGTCCCGGCCTCGTCAAGGCAGGCCCGGGGCCTCTCGTCCGGCGTCGACAGCTCGATCTCGTCGCCGCGGAGGACGGCCCTGTCCGTGCCATGGTCGAAGGCGCGGACATCGTGAGCGAGGGCATGCCCCAGACCGAAGGAGACGGCATCGTCTACTACGGCTCGACGAGCGTGCTTTTGCTCGCGCGCTCCCGGGGTGGCACGCTGCCCGATCCCGACCTCGCGTCCATGGCCGCGCTCCTCGCGTGTGATCCGCACCTCAAGCTCCGCGTGCTCCGCATCGCGCGCAGGGAGGCGTGTACACGTGTGCAGGGGGAGCTCGGACCCGTGCGCGCCGAGATCGACGTACGCGCGTCCGCTGCGGGTGTCGTCGTGCTGGTGGACGTCGTCGCCGTCGTACATGCCTCCGCCGCGAGCGGCGCGTCGCGCTAAACTCGCGCCCCTCGCCCCTCGCTCCTGCCCTACGCCATGAACAACAAAGAACGCCGCGACCCTGACGCAAACAAGGTCATCCACGTGATCTTCGGGCCGGGCGGTGGACGCGTGGCCGAGCCTCCGAAGCGCCTGCCCGATCCCGACCCGGCGCGTTTGCCCACGGAGCTGCCCGTACCTCAAACGCGCGAGCCCGTGAGCGACATGTTCACCGGCGCCGAGGTGTGTCGCCTCCTCGGCATCTCCGCGGGCCGCCTGCGATCGCTCGATCGCGCGGGGATCGTCTCGCCGAGCGGCCGTCGCAAGGGCCGCCGCGCGTACACGTTCTCCGACGTGATCGCGCTCCGCGCCGCGCGGGATCTGCTCGCGCGCAAGGTGCGCCTGCGCGACGTCGCGCGCGCGGTCGAGAACATCCGCGGCGCGCTCCCCAAGGTCACGCGTCCGCTCGCCGAGCTGCGCATCGTCTCCGATGGACAGCGCGTCGTCGTGAAGAGCGCGACGGGCACGTTCGAACCGCTCACCGGGCAGATGGTGCTCGACTTCGACGTGAAGTCGCTGCGCGACGACGTCGTGCGTGTCCTGCGCCCGATGGTCGGCCGTGATCGGGCGAAGACCGCGTACGAGATTTACGTGCGCGCCAGCCAGCTCGACGAGAACCCGCAGACGATGTCCGAGGCCGAGGAGCTTTACCGTCAAGCGCTCGAAATCGATCCGTGGCTCGCGATCGCGTACACGAACCTCGGCAACATCTGCTTCCGCCGCGGCGACGAAGTGCAGGCCGAGTCGCTCTATCGACGCGCGCTCGAGATCGATCGCAAGCAACCCGAGGCGCAGTACAACCTCGGCTACGTGATGCTGGAGCGTGGGCACGCGGGCGCGGCGGTCGAGTTTTTCCGCGGCGCGATCGAGAGCGATCCGCGCTTCGCCGACGCGTACTTCAACCTCGCGATGGCGTACGAACAGGTCGGCGAGAGCGCGAAGGCGCGGCCGTGCTGGCGCAAGTACCTCGAGATCGAACCCACGGGCACGTGGGCCGAGATCGCGCGCCGCCACCTCTAGCCACGAGCGAGCGACAGCTACTTCTGCTCGCGGATCTTCGGCGGGTGATCGAGCTTCACCGTCTGGTGATCGCCTGGCGAAACGTTGACGCTCATCGTGCGATCGCCCTCGGCTGGATCGAGGAACGTCACGTCGTGGGGGCCCATCTTCACGCGGTAGTTCGTAAGCGGCGTTTTGCCGATGGGCTTGCCGTCGAGCAGCACGTCCTGCGGGGGATCCGAGAGGATGTCCAGGGTCCCCGAGTCCTCCACGACCTCCTCGGCCTGCTCCGGCTCCTCCGCCTTCGGGGCCGTTTGGCCTGCCGTCTCGGGGCCGGCCCCGCCCTCGGCGGCCCCCCCGCAGCCGAGCGCGCCTCCCCCGGCGAACACGAAGATCATGGAAATCGCAAGGATAGTGCGGGTGGTCGAACGCGCCTCGGTCATCATGAAGGCTCATCGTAGCAGCCGCGCAGCCCCGGCCGACGGATCCTGTTCGTCTCGTCTGGATCCGTTTGCCCGTCCTTCCCCATTTTGCGGCATACTCCGTCGCCATGATCGAGCACACGACGGGCGAGCCGCGCATGGCAAATGGATTTGGACCCGGTGGGGGCGGATTGCCGCCGCCCGCACCACCCCCGGGCGGGGCACCGCCTTCGGGAGGTGACAACTTCGGCGGCGGCGGTCCGCCTGGTGGCTTCGGTGGTGGTGGCCCGCCCGGCGGCTACGGTCCCCCGCCCGGCGGTGGCGGCTACGGCGGGCCTCCCGGCGGCGGACCTCCCGGCGGTGGCGGTTACGGCGGGCCTCCCGGCGGTGGCGGCTTCGGCGGGCCTCCCGGTGGCGCGCCTCCCGGCGGCGGCGGCTTCGGCGGGCCCCCCGGCGGCCCCGGCGGCCCTCCCGGCGGCGCGCCTCCCGGCGGCGGCTACGGTCCTCCCCCCGGCGGCGGCTACGGCCCTCCTCCCGGCGGCAACTTCGGCGGCCCTCCGATGGGCGGCCCTCCGATGGGCGGCCCTCCGATGGGCGGGCCGATTCTCCCGCAGCAGAAGAAGGGCCCGAACATGGGCCTCATCATCGGCCTCGGCTGCGGCGGCCTCCTCCTGGTCACCATCATCGGCGTCGTCGGCTTCTTCTGGTACGCGGCCAAGAAAACGTCCGAGGCGATCGCAGCGATCCCGCTCGACTCGGCGAACCCGGACGGCCCGAAGCTCGGCGATCTCGGCGACCTCGCGAAGCCCCCGAAGGCGGGTGATCTCAAGGCCGAGCTCAAGGATCTTCGCCATTACAAGGCCGAGTACGGCAGCACGATCCACTTCGTGGGCGAGATCCACAACACGGGCAAGGATCCGCTCGGCTTCCCGAACATCAAGGTGACGTTCTTCGACGACGGGAACACCGCGATCGACAGCGGCACCTGCTCGAGCCTCATCCGCGAGCTCGCGCCGGGCGAGAAGGTCCCCTGCACGTTCTCGCTCTACAAGACGACGAAGTGGGCGTCGTACAAGACCGAGGCGAACCCGATGCGCCCGCTCTTCACGGGCAAGGCGGCGAAGCTCAAGATCTCGGACACCAAGTTCACGGCCAAGAAGGGCTTCAACCCCCACCAGGTCGAGGGCAAGATCACGAACGAGAGCGCGTTCAAGGCGAAGAGCGTGTGGGCGCTCGTCTCGCTCTACGACAAGGAAGGCAAGATCTGCGGCGCAGATCAGGCCCTCGTCGCCGGCAACGATCTCGACTCCAACTCGGGCGGCATCTTTACGGCGAAGATCTACAACGTCGCGGCTCCGCCCGACACCTTCCGCGTCCTCGCCGTCGGCTACAGCGAGTGAGCCCATGAGCGACGTCGGCTCCGCGCGCCGCGCGAAGGAACAACTGAAGAACGACATCGGCGCAGAGCCCTTCTGCGCCGGCGTCGGCGTCGAGCGCGAAGACGGCATCGGGTTCGTCGTGCGCGTGAACGTTCGCCCCGGAACGCTCGCCGAGGCAAAGGCCCGCGTGCCTGCTCGAATCGGCGACGTGGTCGTCAAGCTCGTCGAGGCCGACTAGGACGTCCCCGCTCTGCGCGGACGTTCGTCTCGTCCCTCCTCTCGATCCCTTCTCCTCTTGCTCCGCGCACGTTTCGTCCCCGAAACGGCGGCCCACGCGCGCCAAAGCGTGTAAGCTTCACGCTTCGTGAACGCGCTCAACCTCTCCCGGAGGCTCGCTTCCCGCATCGTCGAGGGTCTCAAGGGTCGAGGCCGGATCCTCGTCGTCAAAGGCGGGACGGCCGCGCTCGTCCGCGCCGTGGACGATGCCATGTCCGGCTACGTCGAGCCGCTCGCCGAGCGTGCGCTCCGCGTGCCGACGATCGCCGACGATCCTGCCACACGTGAAGCGCTCTCGCGGCTCACGGGCCGCGTCGCGCAAGCGCTGCTCGCCTCCGAGCACCTCGAAGACGTCTTTGCAGATCGCAGCGTCGTCGAGCGCGAGGTGCTCGACGCGGCGCGCCTCGCGCTGAACGAGGCGAGCGCCTCGCAGGACGAAGCGGTCGTGCGTGTCGAGCTCGATCTGCTCGGGTACGTCGCCGCCACCGCGGGCAAACGCGCGCGTGCGCAGTCGCTCGTGGTGGCGCTCGAGCGCGCGGGGCTCGTCGCGGGCGCGCGGCTCGACACCTACGACCCCGCCACGCGCGAGGCCGTGTTCGTGCCCGAGCCGCCGGCAGATCCGGACCTGCACCTCGAGCTGGAGGAAGCGGTCGCGGACGAGCTCTGCGCGCTCGTCGAGCAAGGCGCGGTGGAGCTGCCGACGCTCGAACGCAAGGCGCCGCTCACGCGTGAGGTCAGCCCCTCGGAGCGCGCGCGGCTCACGCGCCTCATCGATCGCGCGGCCACGCGCACGCTCCGCCGCACGGGCAACACAGCGTCGTGGGAGATTCCCGACGGCCGCAGCGTGCGTGTCGTCTACACGCCGCTCTCGGAGCTGGACGCGCGCGACGTCGACATGCACGTCGCGGCCTTCGCCGCCGAGGTGGACGCCTTGCTCGCGGACGCGGGCGCGCCGCTCATCACGTCCCTGCCCGCGCCCCCACCTGCGCCGGTCGAGCCTGCCCGCGCGCAGCCGCGCGGCAAACCCGCGGTGAGGCCCGGGGCGCCCGAGCCTCCGCGTCACGCCAACGGCAACGGCGCGGTGCTGCCCCTCGAGGAGGCAACCGAGGAGGAGGCCGCGCCCTCGGAGCCGGCGCCGACGCCTGGACGCGCGCGGACCACGACGAAGCGCTCGCCTCGCGCGAGCTCGCGCACACCTGCGACCACGCGCGCATCGGCAACGCGGACGGCGACGAAGAAGCGCGCGCCGGCAAAACGCGCGACGAAATCCGCCACGACGGAAGAAGGCACGCGCAAGAAGGCGACGAAGGCCACGACGAAGAAACGCGCGCTGCCGGCGACGACGACGAAGGCACGCACGACGAAGCCGCGGGCGACGAAGAAGCGCTGAGCTTCCCCCTGCCCTCTTGCCACGGGGCGGCTGAGCAGGGTGTGTGCTTGGGGCCGTCGCGCCGGGGCGCTGCCCCGGGCCCCGCGGGGGCTGTTCGCCCCTCGACCCGAACCAGGCGCGGCCTGGACCGAGGGTGGAAGAACTGCGCAATGCGCAGTTCTTCCAGCGGGCCGGTGGCAAGACCATGAAGGTGGGGTTCAAGCGGGCGACGGGGAGGTCGTCGACCTTGTACGCGTGGTCCCTCCACCACACGCGCGCAGTGACTTACGTCGTCCTGATATTGAAGTCGTTGGGAAACACAGCGGGTCCGCATCCATGCGGAAGTGGGTTTCTCTATGGCACGGGCCCATGCGGGTCGCTTGCCGAGTGTTCATGCCAAACACCGCACGTCGATCCAATCGAAGGCGTGAGAAAAGCTCGGGGGCCGTCGTCGTTATTCACCGGGAGCACGAATCCGACGGCGCCAAAGTGTGGTCCACATGCGCCGTCAACCAACGGTTACACAGCATTCACGGCCCCATCGTTCAAGAGCCCGAAATGGCGCCGAAATGAGCTGGCATGCCTGCTGCTAAGGGGCCCGTCGCAGCTTAACAAGCTGAGAAAGGGCATACCACGTGAACATGAAGATCCGCCTTGGCATCCTTGCTTTGGGAACCACCCTCCTGGCCGCATGCGGGGGAACCAGCATCGACGATATCGAAGACCAAGCACCGCAAGGAACGGTCGCCGGGGCGAGCTGGACGATGAAATCGGCTGTCGTGACGGACGACGGCGACCGATTCTCGGTCAGCCTGTATCCGATCGAGGTCCCCGCGTGCGACAGCTTCGCCTCGTCCGACACGCAGATCCTGTTCAGCGCGCCGAAGACGGCGGGCGAATATCCTCTCAAGCTCGAGCTCACCGACCTCAACGGCAGCCAGACGATTACCTTCGTCACCGGGCCCGGACAAAACGTGATTGCCTCCGAGGGTATCTTGAACGTCGAGTCCGTCTCGGCAGACAAGGTCACGATCGGTCTGCTCGCCGAAGCGGACAACAACACGATCAACGGCCGCTTCACCACATCGATCTGCAAGACGACGAACTGATCGCGCCCCATGGGCCGAGGCTCCCGGCGGAGGCTCGGCCCATGGGCCTTCCTGGTGAGGCCCCCCGAGGTCCGCGCAGACATTGCACTCGCCGCCAGGGCAAGGGTCGACCGCGACAGCCATGCACGTCCCGCCATTGCAGTCCGCGTCCGAGGCGCAGTCGTCCACCGGATAACAGCCCTGCGGGAAACCACCCTCGGCAAGGTGTCGCACGTGCCGACGGGCATCCATTGCATCCATCGACAGCCCTGTGCATTGCTGCATTGGCTCATGTCCAGGGTGGCGCACGCCGAGCTCGGCGTGCACGAGGCGGCGCTTTGGACCCATACGCCGTTCTCGCATGTGATCTCGGCCGGGCAGCCGCTCGTGTCGAGGTATGCACAGGTGCTCGATGAGCAGCATGCATTGCAGGGCGTGCCTTCGGCCGGCAGCGTGTCCGGGCACGGCTTCAGGCAGCCGTGATAACTGAGGACCCACGTCCCGCCCTTGCACATCGCGACATTGCCGTTCCCTTCGCACATCGGCTCGGGTCCATGGTCCTGAGCTCCCCTTCCAGGCACAGCCCGGCACAAGGAGGACGCGGCCGGGGTGCATGCGAGGCGCACGCTGCAACATCGAGGCCGGCCACGACCCGCGACGGCGAAAGGCTCAGGCGCCAAGCAAAAGGTCGCGATCGGCCCGCAGGGCGGCCACCAGAAAATCGACCAGCACGCGCACCCGTGGGGTTTGTCGGAGGTCGCGATGCACCGTGAGCCACAATGGCTGCCCCGGCTCGCGCGGCATGGGCACGTGCGTCAGGCCCGGCGTCCGGTCCCCCAAAAACCTCGGCAGCACCGCCACTCCGGCGTCGGCCTGGGCGGCCTCGGCGAGGGCCAGCGACACGTCGCTCACGAAGGCGGGCCGCACGCCCGGCGAGAGATGCGCAAGCCAGGCCACCTCGACGCCACTCGAAGGCAAGAGCAGCGGGTGCGCGTGCAGATCACCCGGCGTCCGAACCGGGTGCCGGGCCAGGTACGCGGCGGACGCATAGAGACCGTGCCTCACCTCGCCGACGCGGCGAACCCGCAGCGATTCGTGCGACGTACGTACGAATCGCACCGCCAGCTCGGCCTCGCTGCGGCTGAGGTCGAGCACCGCACCTGCCGGCAAAAGCTCGACGCACAGCGCCGGGTACTGGCGGCCGAAGCGCGCGAGGCGCGGGGCCAGGTAGGCGATGCCGAAGGTCTCGGGCGAGGTCACCCGCACCGTGCCCTCCAGCGCGCCGCGCTGCGCGTGGACCCCGCGCTCCAGCGCGAGCACCGCGTCCTCGACCTGGCGCAGGGGGGAAAGCATCCGCTCGCCGTCGCGCGTCAGCACGTAGCCTGCGGCCGTGCGCGTGAACAGCCGCAGGCCCAGCGCGCGCTCGGCGGCCTCGATGCGACGGCCGACCGTGGTGTGGTCGACGCCGAGCGCCGCGGCCGTCTTGGCGAGCGATCCGGCGCGCGAGAGCGCGGCGACGAAGCGCAGATCGTCCCAGTTCATAGGTTGTGGATTCTTGCACGGCCGTCGGGTGCCGACGTGCATTCTCCCCCGGCCGCTCGGGCGCTACGCCTGTCGAGTCCCCTCACCCCCCCTCGAGGTTTTCATGCGCTCCCTCGCTTTGCTCGTGCTCGGCCTCGCCCTCGCCGCTTGCGCCGACAGCCCCGCCCCTGATGCTGCCGCGCCGTCGCCTGGCCCCGGAGCGCCCGTCCACACGCTGACATTGCCAGCGAGCTACGCGTCGTCGTCCGACGTGGTCGCTTACGCCGATCTCGCGAAGGGACAAGCGAAGGAAGAGACCGAATTGACCTACGCGCTGGCCGAAGGCTACCCGCGCGACGTGACGCTCGTGGCGAAGGGCGGCTTCGTCCTGTCGTCCGAGTGCTCGATTTCCCCTGGCCAGGTGGTCTGGCAGTCGATCACCGACGTGCAGGGGACGGCCGCAGGGGTCGACCTCGTGGGCGGCGCGCTCGCCATCGAGCTGCGGGAGGAGGGCACCGTGACCGTGCTCCTCGAAGGCGAGATCACCGGGCAGCATTGCCCCTCCGAGGATGGCTCGACGGCGACCGTGGTGCCGCTCCAGCACCGGCTCGTGCTGCACGTCGAGCGCGTCGCCGGCTTCGTGGTCGAGCAGCTTCACCAGCAACTGGCCGACTGCTGGAACACCATGGTGCTGCCGTCGGACGCGCCGCTGTGGGCGCCGACGGCACGCCCGCTCGATGCAACTGGAAAACCCTTTTCGCCGGTCAACGCGCCCGCGCCCGTGGCCCTCACGCTCCGGTCGAACGGAGACCTGACGCCTGGGCCTGGCTCCACGGACCTGACCGCCGGCCCAGGCACGGTCACGGTGTCGGTCGACACGACGCTGCCGGTGCAGGGGATGCAGGCCTTCGAGGTGGTGGGCCCCGACGCGCTCACGTCCGTCGAGGCCTCGTTCTACCTGCGCAAGGCCGCCCTCAAGGGCAATGTCTCCGAGCCCATCGAGGAAGGCACGTCGTATTCGCTCTTCCTCCCCGAGGAGAGCAACGGTGTCGACCTCCACGTCGATGCGGCGATGACGACCCTCGGAAAGCTCTGCGCGAACATGCCCCAGGCATGGTTCGCCTCGGCGTCGTCGACGCCCGCGCAATGCGAGGCGAGCGTGGGCGCCGTCGAGCCCTTCGCTTCCAGCATCCTCCCGGTGGCCGCAATCGGGGACGCCGGCGAGTGCCGGCTTTCGGTGACGATCCCGGGCACGGCGCAGCGCTGGACGACGCGATTCAGCATCACGCCGTGAGCGCGCGGACGCTCGATCTCGATACGGGGTTGCAATCGTTGCAGTCGCCGTTCGCGAGGGTATAGCCATCCCCGTCGGCGTCGTCGTTGGGCCCAGGGACACAAGGCGGGCCGCCCCCGCTCCCGCTTCCGGGCTCTCCCGGAGCCAGCAGCGCATCCCCGGAGGGACACTCTCAACCCTCTCGGAGGACACCCTCGACCCTCCCCAACGACAGTCCCATCCTCCCGAACAACGCTCTCGTCCCTTTTCGATGACAGCGCCATCCCTCTCCAAGAGGCTCTCGACTCTCTCGGAGGATGCTCTCGTCCCTCCACTTGAATGTTATCCATCCTCTCCGAGACCCTCCCGACCGCCGCTCGGGACCCCTCGTCACCATCCGGGACAGGGTTCTCCTTACCGCGAGGACCCTCTCGACCCTCTTGCATGACGGTCTCGGCCTTCCCCGGAGGTCCTGTCCTTCCTCCCCGAGACACCCGCGCTCCATCCGGAGGCGGCTCTCATCCCCCTCGAGGACGCTCCCAACCCTCTTGCAGGGGGGTCTCACCCTCCCGGAAGACACTCGCCTCTGTCTCTGGAGACCGTCTCACCCCTCCCGGAGACGGTCTCACCCCACCCGGCGAACGGTCCTGCGTAGGAGTCGCCCCCCCTGCCCCCCACCTCGCGGCAGGGTCTTCCCCGGGCGGCTGGGGACGGTAGCATCCGCGTGAGGTATTGCCCCGTGCGCGGGACCAAGGCCAGCTGCACCCCCATCACGAGGGGGCGAGAACATGCTGAAGAGAGCACTCAAACTGATGAGCATGTTGGCAAGCCAAATACGACGCTTGCGACTCGAGTTTGCAACATTCACCACGTCGTACTCCAAAAAACGCGCCCTCCGTCAACACAGGAAGGAAGCGGCGGGAGCGCCGGGCGCGCCTCGTCGGAGGAGCGTCGCCAGTCCTGACGGTCGTCGTGTCGTGAGAATATTGTTCCTCGGCGCCAATGGGATCGACACGTCACGACTGCAGATCGGCGCGGAGTTCCGGGACGTGCAGGTGGAGATCGAGCGCGCGCGGGCGAGCCGCGAGATCGAGGTGCACGTCGAGCTCGCCGTCACGCCCGTGGATCTGAACCGGCTCTTGCTCGACTACGAACCGGATGTCGTGCACTTCAGCGGCCATGGCACGCTCGTCCGCGTCGGAAGACCTTTGCGGTCGGGCGGCGCAAGGGAGTTCGAGCCGCCCGACGAGGGGAGCACGATGCAGAGCGCGCTCCTTCTCGAGACGCGGGGAGGTCTGTCGGCGCCCGTGTCGACCGAGGCCTTGGCGCGGCTCTTCGGGCTCCTGAGGACCCAGCGATGCGTCGTGCTCAACGCGTGTTTCAGCTCCGCCGAGGCCTCCGCGCTTGCCGCGCACGTCGACTGTCTGATCGGAATGCGACGAGCCATCGACGACGAATCGGCACTCGTGTTCGCGGTCGGATTCTACCAGGCCATCGCGCGTGGCCAGACGGTCAAGGCTGCCTTCGACCTCGGATGCAGCTTGATATCGACGTGTGGCCTCCCGGGCGCGGACGTGCCGCAGTTACGCGGACGCGTGGATCCAGATACCGTGCGGCTCGTCGACCCACAGGTGTCCACGGCGACGGCCCATCCTCTCCAGGTGTCGGATCTGCAGGTGATCCCGAACCCGGCCCAAGAGACGAGCACGCTCGATTTTCGCGTATACAACAGCGGAAACGAGAAGGTTCTCATCAATCGGGTCACGTTGCGAGTTCTCGAATGTCGCGAGCGCCCCGGCAGCAAGGGCTACCTGGAGTTCTCGAGAGAGTACGATCTGGACATCACCTCCCTCGAGAAGGCAGGAGACGTCATTTCGTGTAATGTCGCTCAGCTCGTCGGTCCACGAGACGTCGATCGATTTGGCATTCGACTGAGCGTGGACCTTCCCCTTCATAGCATTCGTTTCTGGAGGCTCCGACCCATGCTGTCGACGAACCACGGGCCGCTCGAAGGACCCGAGGTGAAGGTGTGGCTGCCGCCCACAAGCGAGGCGTTGTGTCGTCGTCTGGAAGAACAGTGGGAGGCAAGAATGATTCATTGGCGGAATGCGACTCCCGGATGCCTGGCCCAGTACCGGAACGCAATCGATGATCGCCACGTCGATCTGGCCCCGCTCATGGAGGTGCTCGAACGCGCCTACCCGGACATGAGCATTCGTCACCAGGTCCTTTCCGAATGGCTCGGTCCCCAATTCAGTGGCGGGTACTATGATCACGATATCTTACCCGTGCGCCTTCATTACGCGTCTCTCGTATCTCGTCACGTGCGTGTCGAGCCCTTGAAGCAGCCGCTACGAATCTCCGTGGGGCGAATCGAGATCGTGAACACCACTCGTGCGCTCGTGTTGCAAGAGGCGGGCGGCCCGCCTCGGTACTATGTCCCGCGGAAGGACGTGCAGGCCGAGCTGAAAGACAGCCGGGAAGGTCAAGCATGCATCCTCAAGGGGAGGTTGCATTACATCGACGTCACCGTCGGGCGCACGACGGTTCGAGAGGGAGCCTCAGCCTATCCTGGGTACAAACCCGTCCGTGATCACGTGGCATTTTTCCCGGAGAAGATGGCCTCGTTTGAGATCGGAGGAGGTTGACAAGGTGGTGCCACCGCGACGGACCTACACGTTCAGGGGCAAGACGCTTGCTCCATCCAGTCGCCGACGGGGCCTTGATCCTCGATGGTGCCACTCGGCCCCATGTCGTAGATGTGCTTGTCGATGGAGTTTCCGCTGGACCACGCGGCGCCCAGATGGCTATGGGTCCCCGGATCGGGGCGATAGGTGTACGGGGCCGAGAAGAGCAGGACACCCGGAGCGGGCGGAGAAAAGAGGGTTGGATACTGGATTTCCGCCAATCGAATACGCAGGAGATCTGCGCGATCGGTGAGGACGAGGGCGGAGGATGCCGGCGAGGGTATACGGGCTGGTGTTTCCGAACGAACTCGCGTCGAGGAGGATGTTGCGGTTCGCTCGGGTGGTGCTCGGAAAGAAGGCGCCGCCGCCGGAATGGTCGAGCCGCTGGCGCTGCTCGACACGATGATTGCGGCGGCGCCGGGCCCGACGCCCGCGCTTTTGGCCTCAGGCGGGATGGGGCGCGTCCGACTCGCTCACTGGTAACATCCGAGAAACTTGCCGCTGAGGCTGCTCCAGTAGCAGCAAAACTCGTTGCCGCTGGGCGTCGCCACGCAGATGGTTTCCATGTCGGGGCCTCGCCGCCATCGCCGGCGAACTCCACGTCGCTCTCGATCCCGTCGCCGCCGACGGGATCGAGCCCCTGTGAGCCGCAGCCGACCCCGGCAACCGAGAGCGCCAAGGCCATGACCATGTTCATCGTTTGCTGAAAACCACGCTTCATTTCAACGATGGTTGGATGTTGACGCGACGCCTGCCGCGGGGTTCGGCGTCGCTTCGTCTCACGGCTTCGGGTATCAGCAACGGACGTGCCACCGCCGCGAGCACCGCTGTACGCAGCGGCGACGACGCGTACTTCATCACCACAGCGGCGATCTTGCGGGGCCCCTGCCTGCCCGCGTCTCCACGAGCGGACTCCGTCACGGACTCCGGTCCGCTCCAGTGGACGCGCAGCGAAGGTACGCAACGGCGGTGGGGTTGGATGGGTCGACGGCCCCGTACGTTGACACATACATCGTCGGACGATATATCGTCGGACGTACGAAGCGAGAGGCAGCCATCCCTTGCAAGACGCGAGCTACTACATCCTCATCTCGCTCGCCGCCGGGCCGCGACACGGCTACGGCATCCTCCAGGACGTCGCGGAGCTGTGCGGCGAGCCAAACGCCCTCGGGGCTGGCACGCTCTACGGCGCGCTCGAGCGCTTCAGCGACGACGAGCTCATCGAAATCGAGCGAGAGACCATCGAGCGGGGCCGCCCGCGGCGTTATTACCGGCTCACCCACAAGGGCCGCAAGGTGCTGGAGGAGGAGACGGCGCGCCGCGCCGCGCTGATCAAGGTCGCGCAGAAGCGCCTCCGCGCGAGGACGACGTGAGCCCGCTCGAGCGCAGGTACCGCGTGCTCGTCTCGCTCTTCCCACGGGCGCACCGCGCGCGCTGGGGTGAAGACCTCGTCGCGACGCTCCTCGACGCGGCCCCTGAAGGGCGCTCCTTTCCCACGCCGCGCGAGGCGCTCGACCTCACCCTGGCCGCCGCGCGGGCGCACGCGCAGGAGCCCGCGCGGCGCCCGTTCGCGGAGGTGCTGCGTGGAGGCGTGCTGCTCGGCGCGTTTCTGCTCGCGGCGCTGCGCCTCGGCGCTTCGCTTCGCTTCGCTGGACGCGCGGCTGCGTGGGACGCATCGTTTACCTCGACTCTTTTCGCACCGATTGGCACCTCTATCGCGCTGGACTTTGCTGCGTGGAGTCTCTGTTCCTGGCGATGTTCGTGGTCGCGCTCTTCTCCGCGCGGCGGGCGCTCGCCATCACGGCCGCGCTGCTCCTCGCGCTCAGCTATGCAGCTCCGGACGGGCTGTACGTCAACGTGGCCCGGGCGCTCAACAGCGTGCTGCCGCTCGTCCTCGCCGCAGGCCTCGTACGCTCACCGCCGGCGCTCCCACGGCCAGCGCTCGTGGTCATGCTCCCGCCGCTCATCGTGCTGGGCGCGTACCCGATGGAGTGGCTGCACCAAGACTTGCACGGCGGCGACATCAGGTCTTCGGCGCTTTTGATCCTCCTCGGGCTCGGCACGTCGCTGGTCGCGGCGGCGCTGCTTCGCGTGCTCGATGCCCGCTGGCTCATCGTGCCCGCGGTCTATCTCGGCGAGGTCTGCCTCTATGGGATCATCCGTACGCTCGCCCATGAGCGCCTCACACCGTGGTGGCTTGTGAGGCTGATCGTGTCTTGGTCCCGGTGGCCTTCTTCGTCGGGTGCGCGTGGGCGCATTGGCGGCTTCGACAACGTCCTCCCCCCCCTTCACCGACAGCGGACGCGTAGCGGCCCTGCAACATGCCGACCCGAACCTATGACCTGATGACCTGATGACGAGAACGGGCGTCGAACACGCAATCCCCCGGCGCGGCGTGTTTTGCCTGGCGATGCTCGTGCTCGCCGCGTGCGGGCGAGAGCCGGCGCCTGTGCCGGCCACGATGCCGGCCGTGTCGGTCACGATTCCGGCGTCGTCCGGCGCTGCAAGTGAGGTCGAAGTGGCTCCAAGCAAAAGCTCGGTCGCAGCGCCGCCCGCCATTCTCGTCGGCCGCGCGGTCGTCGACGTGGCCGGGCGCTCCGTCGTCCGCACGTTGACGGAGGACGCCTTCGGCGCCGGCGCGACGTACGGATCCACGGCGTATCTCTGCGTCGGTCGCTGGTCGGGGCCGTCGAGGGACGAGAGGCTTCAAGAGCTGCGCGCGTACAACCTCGCGACGGGCAAGCTGCGCTGTTCGAAGCCGGTGGCGTATTGCCGCAGCATCGCCGCAGGCGCGGCGGGCGTGCTCCTCGGCCGGTACAGCGGCGGAGCGCAGGGCGCGACCTTTTACGATGGCGCCAAAGGCACGCCTCGCGAGGTGGCCCCGGGGCCGGCCGTCGTCGCCGTGCACCCGTTCGGCACGGGGTTCGTCGCGTTGCACGAAAATGGTGTGCTCGACGCGCTGGACGGCGAGAGCCTCGCGGTTCGCGGAACGGTGAAGCTCCCCTTCGTTCCAGGGCCTTTCGAGCTCGGCGCGTCGTTCGTCGAGCGCGACGCGCTCGCTGGGTCGTCGCCGCGACGAGCCAGGGGAGCCCGCGCAGCCTCGTGCTCGATCTCGCCGCCGGCAAGGTCGCCGCGCGGATCGACGCCGAGGTGGTTGCGACGGTGCGCAACGAAGCCGGCGAGCTCGATAGGCTCCTCGTCACGAGGCCGTCCACGCAGCTCCTCGATCGCAGCGGCCGCGTGCAATGGACCTCGCCCGAGCCCCTGGGAGAAGCCGCGAGCGCTTTGAGCAAGGATGGGATGATCTTCGTGGCCTCGTACGCCCGGATGTCGACCGGCGCCTCGCTCGTCGCGTTCGACGGGAAAACGGGCGCCGTGCGCTGGCGTGGGGATCTAAAGCTCGCGCAGGACATCGAGCACAGCCGCTACCACAACCACGTCGAGCTCGACTTCGATCACGGCGACCTCGCGATTCGAGGCCAGGAATCGTCGCAAGCGTACTTCGAGCTCTTCGCGCCGGCGGACGGCGCCCCCCTCTTCCGCGTCGTGCAGAAGCAATGATGCCTCCGGGTGGCGCTGATTCTTTGCCTCCGCCGACCCTCGAAGCCTATGGCCATCGAACCTCATGCAGCTCCGCGCTCTGCTCTCCTTCGCCGCGTTGGCCCTGTCAGGCCTCGCGACCCTGCCCGGCGCCCAGCGCGGGCTTGTTCGATGGACAGAGCACCCTCCTCCCCGAGATTGTGTTGTCTCGATGAGCGTCCTGCAGGTTCTCCGAGCACAGCGCGGAGGTGCGCGTAGGATGGATGCACCCTTCGAGGTCCGCGCGTCCTTCGTGCTCGGCGCCGCCAGCGTGGGGGCCGTGGGGGTCGTCACCGTCGGCGCATGGATCGTCGGCGCGACCGCCGGGGCCGACGTCGTCGGGTTTTGCCGGACCTCGCTCGCCTCGTCGACGGTGCTCGCATTCTTCCTGCTGCGCCTCCTGACGTTGCTGGGCGCGGTCGTGGTGCCGCTCCTGCTCCTCGTCGGGCTCGCGCGCCACGGCGTGCGGAGGAGCCTCTTGCCCGGCCTCGTCTCGGCGGTTGTCCTGTGGCTGTACGTCGCGGGGGTGCTCCCGCAGGCGCCCCGGCACCCGTGCATGCGATCGGACGCCACGCCACCCGGCGACGCGGCGCAGAGGTCGGGTGTGCGGCCGGCGTGAGGTGAGCTGCGCGAGAGGGAGGCACCACGGGCGAGGCAAGCATCCCACCGGAGGCGCGCCGAAGGACAAGGACCGGGTGGACCCGTGTCCGCGTCGGTCC
Source organism: Polyangium mundeleinium (assembly GCF_028369105.1). Lineage (NCBI taxonomy): Bacteria > Pseudomonadati > Myxococcota > Polyangiales > Polyangiaceae > Polyangium > Polyangium mundeleinium. The sequence goes on from NZ_JAQNDO010000001.1 coordinate 7,213,325, forward strand.
CTCCATCGCCATGGTTGAGGGGGCGGAGGCGGGCGCTTCAGCGGGGGCGGCGCCGGGCCCTTCGGCCGAGGCCCAGGCCCAGGAGTGAAAACGCGAGCAGCAAGGCCGGGCTCGTGCTGACCGGGCCGATACGGCAGCCGCAGCCGGCCGGATCCGACGAGGCGCCGCCCGACGAAGCGCTCCCGCCGTTGCCGGAAGGTCCACACCCGTCGTTTCCGGGATCGAACATGCCGCCCTTGCAATCGTCGCATTCATCCATATCGGAATCGCCGCACGACGCGGGGTCGTTCGGCGAAGGATCCGTTTCGTCGGGCACTCCGTCGGCGTCGGTGTCGAGGAGCACGCGGATCGCGACGTTCATCGTGCTCGAAAGGGTCGACACGCCGACCCTGTAGCGGATGTCCAGGTTGAGCACGTGTTCGCCGAACTGGGTGAACTTCAGGGTCGCATCGCGTGAGCCCGACGCCGCGGGATCACTCGGCTGCGAGATCGTGCCGCTGACGGCGCCGAGCTCCCAGCTCCCGCCCTCGGCCGAGACGGTGCCCATCTTGGCGTCGACGACCTCGAGGCCGCTCGCGGCATTGAGCGCGCGGAGGACCGCGTCGAGCGCCGGCCCGCTCCCCTCGTTTTTGTAACCGACCACGTAGCCGCGCTCGATGGGCAGGCTCTTCGCCGCCACGACGAGCTCGCCGGTGAGCGAAAGGCCCATGCGTGGTTGCCCGCTGGCGCTCGTGCAATCCGCCTCGAAGAGGGCGTTCAAGAAGAGGCGCTGCCCCGCCTTCCCGGTATAGGAATGGCCGCCCAGGTAGCTCACCTTGCCGCCGCACGACTCTTCCGGGTTGAAGCTCTTCGGCGGCGCCTCGTCGCCCGTGAACTTGGGAGGCGGCGGCGGCGGATCGACGTCACACGTCCCGTCCATGTACCCGGACATCCAGACGTCCTCCTTGCCGGGCCCGTCCGTGGACGTGATGAACGTCACGTCGCGATCATTCTTGTACGTGGTTCCGAGGTACGTGCTCAGGTTATAGGCCGGCTCGCTTCCGCCCTCTGGCGAGAAGAAGCCATCGAATTGCATGTACGGCACGTCGGGGCGCAGCACCTTGAAGGGGCTCGGCGAGGGCGCGATGAGGAAGCCGGCGCCCCTCTCCTTGACGTCGTTCGGCAGGCAGCAGTCCTTGCCGGGGCCACAGCCGTCGACCACGCATTGGAAGTCGCCCTCGTCGGGGCCGGGGTTGCATGGGCAGGGGGGCGGGTTTCCGGTCGTCGTGAGGAAATGGCCCATGCGCCCGGGATCGTCGAAATAGGGCCACGCCGGGTTCGGCACCGCATTCTCGTACGCGTTGACCGCCTGGCACTCGGCGAAGAAATGGGTCGGGTACTGGAGGAACGAGCGGACCTCGGCGACGACCTCGTGGCCGTGGTAGGTGATGGGCTCGCCGGCGCATTCCTCCGGCGTCGCGGGGCAATTTCCGCCGCCGCATTCCACGAGCTCCCGGTCGGCCACGTTCCAGTGCATGCTCATGATCTGGCAGTAGGCCGGCAGGCCCTCGGGCGTGAAGAGGGCGCCATTCTTGTGGTTCTGGTTCGGCGCATCGCAGGTGCCCATGTTCCCCATGACGCTGGGCACGGTGAGCAAGTCCGGATTCGCTGTGCCGGGGCCGCAGGTGCCCGCGCCGCACTTGGCCGCCGGGAACTCCGCCCCATTCGATTGCTTGATCCCGGCGGCCCGCAGATACGCCGTCGCGATGTCCTCGTTGCCGTCGGCGAAGACGGCGATGGTCGGCGCGGCGAGGAGCTCCTTCTTGGAGTCGGCGGTGAAGGGCGCGGTCGCCTCGTGGACCGTCACGACCTTGAACGTGGAGCGGTCCGCCCACGGGTTTTGCGCCCACAGGCTTTGATCGTTCCAGGCGTTGACGATCGCGAGCGCCTTGTCGCGGTGGGGCGCGTCGACGACGAACGGCCCGCCGCGGTAGCCGTGGTTCTTGATCATCGCGCCTTTCGCGGGGCTGCCCCATACCACCTGGGCGCCTGCGAAGAAGTCGGGGCTCGCCGTGGGGTACGGGCATTTCACCCCCGAGCCCTCCTCCGCGCAGTCCCACGCGCACAGGTCGCCGGCGGTGTTGCAAGCCGCGCCGTGCCAGACCTTGTCGGGCTCGATCACCCAATGAACGGGCACGCCCTCGCGGAGGAGGTGAAAGAGCAGCCCGTAGGACTGGTACATCCCCTCGGCTTGGTAGGCCTGATCCATGGGGATGATCAGGCTCCCGGCGGGGAAGGTCCGGTCCTCCGCGCGAGCTTCGCGCGCGGAGACGGTGGTGAGCGCCAGCGCGGGGAAGAGTGCAATCCATCGGTACATGGAAGGCTCCTTTCGAGGGTGCGAGATCCCGGGACCCAAGGGTACTTTGCTGAGCTTCATGCGTGCCTCCTCCAGCATGGGCCTGTGCGTTCGAGGCCGCGCGGCGCCCCTCTGCTCACGAACGACCTCGTCCCGCGAAGGCAATTCTCACTTGTACCGGCACGTCTTGTGCCCGCTTTTGTCTTCGCAGATGAAGTCCGTGGGACAATCGCGGTCGTCCGCACATTCATTGAAGCAGCGTTTCCCGTCTCGGTCGATGCAAAAGAAACCGCTCGGGCAATCCTGATCGCTCGCGCACGTTGGGCTGCACCATCCCTCGGGAGAGCACTTTCCCCCTGTGCAGCATGCGTTTTGCGCTCCGCCACAATCATTATCGTTGTTGCACGTCGCACCGAACGGAACGCCGTTGAAGTCAGCGATCGGGCGCTCGCCATCGTTGCCGCAACCGAAAACGAGGGTTGCGAGTATGACAAACCATGCTGTACGCGTCATCCTCAAGTGCTCCTGTTTCAGGTGTAACGTCAAGCTATCAGAAGCCGCAGTCGGGATCGAGATGGTGCATTGATTTACCGGGGGACAATCGCCCCACATGCAGCGACACACAGCCTGGTAAGAAAAGCGACCGCGCGCGTGGGGGATATTCATGGGAAACCGTCGATACGCGATTGCCCGAGCGCATCGTGCGGACGCGGCTCGCTTGCTCTCTGCTGGACACGGCCTCGAGAGTCCGATACGGGGGCCCATGCGAGCCATCCGTCCTCTCCGGATCGTGCCCTGGCGCAGCGGTCGCCGCCCTGTCGGGTCCGCGCTGCTCGGGGTGGCGCTCGCGCTGAGGACGGGCCTCGCCCTCGGTGAGGAGCCGAAGAGCGCCGGCCCCGCGGTCGACGACGCGGCAGCGCAGCCCGTGCTCGTGCTGCTCGTCGCGAAGGGCGTGCGCTCGCCGCTCGAGGAGCGCGCCGTGACGCTCGTCGCCGCGCACGTCCGCTCTGCGGGCGTGACGTTGAAGCAGGTCGAGCGCCCTGCGAGCTCCTCCGCTACGGGCGACCGCATCGCCGACGCGCGTGCGGTCGCGAACGACGAGGGCACGAAGGGGGTGCTCTGGGTGGAGATCGGGCCACAGGACGAGCTCGTCCTCCATCTCCTCGAGAAGGAAGGGGGGCGCGTGTTTCGCCGCGGCGTCCCCGCGCCCGCCGGCCAGACCTCCGCGGCGCTGGAGGCGCTCGCGAACATCGCCGGCTCGGCCGCGGCGGAGCTGGTCATCGAGGGGCACATCGTCACGATGACCTCCCTGGAGAGCGCCGACGCCGGGTCCTCTCCTGCGCCCGCCGCCGAGGCGGTCCCGGTTTCCGCGCCCCCTCCGGCTCCGCCGCCCCCTGAAACGAGGGCGCCTGCGCCCGTGCCTGCGCCTCGGGTGACGCCTCCTCCGGAGGCTCCCGCGCAGCCGAGCTTTCGGCGGCTGCTCCTCTCCGCGGGATATACGGGCGGCACCTTCGCGAGCGAGGCCTCCTGGCAGAGCGCCCTCGCGCTCTCTGCGTGGTGGGCGCCCGCGCCGAACGCGCGCGTCGGCCTCGGCTACGAGATGCTCTTCGAAGAGTACATCAAGGGATCGAGCTCCCCGCTCGACGTCGACCTGTCCCGTCATCCCATCGTCTTGAGCGGCGGATATCGCTTCCTCTTCGGCGGCCGCTGGGACGTCGATCTGGGCGCGCGTAGCACGGTCGACATCGTCGTCCGCGACCCGCACCCCGTTCCTCCTTCTGCGGCTCCTTCGCCCACGCCGTCGACGCCACCGCCGCTGCGGCATGCGGTCGACACGCTCGTGAGCGTCGCCCCCACGGTGGGCCTCGGCTTCCGGATCGTCGACCGGCTCCGCCTCGGCGCCTGGGCAGGCGTGGACGTGCCGCTGAACCGGCTCTCCACGACGAACCAGCGCCGGATCGACCTCCAGATCGCCCCGGTGAGGTTCCTCGGCGGCCTCGAGTTCCAGGTGGAGCTGATCGAGCCCACGGTCCCGCGCCCTGTCCGGGCGGGGCGGTGAAGAAAAAAATGACCCGCTCCCGGGGGCGCGCGGAACCATGCGCCCGTGCGTGTGGGTGGAAAGTCGAGCCTCATGAGCGCGAGCGTCCTCGGGCGGTCACGCCCCGGCCCTGACGAGGCCGCGGTCGTGGCCTCGCCCCTGGATCTCGATCGGGCTCGCCGTGCCGGCGCGGGCGAGCCCGCCGCCCAGGCGTGGCTCGCCATGGAGCTGCTCCCGAGCGTCCGGCGGATCGCGCGGGCTTTCCTGCAGAGCCCCGCCGACGCGGACGACGTCGCCCAGCTCGCGCTGCTCGCGATCCTGAGGAGCGCCGCGACCTACCGCGGCGAGGCCAGCCTCGCGACGTGGGGGCGGCGCATCGCCGTGAGGACCGCGCTCAAGTACGTCCGCGCGCGGCGGCAGCACGAGGCCTTGATCGCGGGGGACGAGTCGGCCGCCGACGACGTGCCCGCTTCATCGCCCGGCCGTCACGCCGAGGCCCTCCCTCGCCATGTGCGCGCGTACCTGGACGAGCTGCCCGAGGCGCAGCGCGAGGTGATCATCCTCCACGTCGCGCTGGAGCACACGGTGGACGAGGTCGCCGAGATGACGGAGGCGAGCCGCGACACCGTGAAGAGCCGGCTGCGCCTCGGGATCGAGGCGCTGCGAAAGCAGGTCCGGCAGGATATCGCCGTCGGCCGCAGGAGGTCCGCATGAAGCCGATGAAGCATGCCTCGGACGAGGAGCGCTGGATCTCCCTCGTCGCGGCCCGGGGCCGTGGGCAGTCGCTCACGCCCGAGGAGGCCGAGTTCCTCCGTCATCAGGAAGAGGCCGAGCCGGAGCTCGCCGACGAAGCGGCGCTGTGGGCCGAGATCGGCCGACTCGGGTCGCCGCGCGGGGAAGGCGCCGAGCTCGACGACGGCGTGATGGCCTCACGGGTCCTCGCGAAGCTCCAGGAGGAGCGCGCCCCGTCGTCCGCAGAGCCCTTTCCGGAGCCGCGCCCGCGACCCCTCACGCGACCCATGACGAGGCGCGGGGTCGCGGGGCTTGCCGCCACGCTCGCCTTCGCGGCGGCGCTGGGCGCCTTCGCGGCGACGTGGATGAACACGCACTTCGGGGGGCCGGAGCGCCCGATCGAGGGCATCGACGCCGGGCCACCTCCGCCTGCGCAAACGACCGCGCCGCCGAAGCCCGTCGAGGTCGTCGCGCCGATGCCTTCCTCGGTCGAGGCGCCCGCCGCGAGCGTCGCCGAAGCGCCCGCCGCGAGCGTCGTCGAGGCGCCCGTCCCGGCGGCCCCGCCTCGGGCGGCGGATCAGGACGGCAGGCGCGGCAAGGTGAGCGCGGGCTCGAGCGCTGACGAGCTCCTGGGCGAAGCGCAGGCCGCGCTCGCCGCGGGCCGGACCCGAGACGCGATCACGACCTACCAAACGCTGCTCGCGCGTTACCCGGAGAGTACCGAGGCGCGCGCCGCGCTGGTGTCCCTCGGACGCCTCTCGCTCGCGGGCGGCAACGCGGGCTCCGCGCTCGGCTTTTTCGATCGCTACCTGGCGAGCGGGGGCGGCGCGCTCGCGATCGAGGCCCGCTACGGCCGCATCCAGGCGCTCCAGCAGCTCGGGCGCGCCGGCGAGGCGCAGGCCGCGATCGACGACTTCCTCGCCCGCCACGGCGACAGCGTCTTCGCGACCCGGCTGCGCGAGCAGCGCAAAGGGCATTAGAGCGCCCGACGAGATTCGATCACCTTCGGTTCTTTTTTTGACCCGCTCTCGCGCTCCCCGGGCACGAGGGCGGCACAGAGCGGCGGGGGCATGTCCGAATACGCCTGTAGCGCGTCACGTTCCAAAGGACCTGAGGAAACATGGCCATGTTCAACAAATTCACGATGCCGGGGATCTTCGCATTGGCGCTGGGTTCGTCGCTCGCCGCGTGTGGCGCCGAGGAGCCGGGCCTGGAGGACACCGAGAACGTCGGACAGGATGCCCAAGAGCTCCAGTCCTTCATCGCGCCGTTCCGGGACGGGTCGACGATGCGCGGCAGCCCCACGGACTGGGATCACAACCACGGCAAGGCCTCGTGCGCCCCCGGCGAGGTGGTGAGCGGCATCAGCGTATACTCCGGGGATCACCAGGGCCGGAACGCGCTCTGCAAGCAGGGCGATGCCGCGAAATTCACGGGGACCGTGGCGGCGACGCTGCTGCTCGACAACGCCGCGGACCAGCGCCGGGCGTCGCGCCTCGGCGACTGGGCGCCCGGGTTCTACAAGCTCGAGTGCGGTTCCGGCGAGTACGTGAGCGGCGTCAGCGAGAACGCCACGCAGTTCCAGGGCGACAACAAGTTCCACGGGGTCCAGTGCGCGCAGGGGGCGGGGTTCACCGAGGACACGACCTGCACCGTGCGGATCTTCGATCTTGGCGACGATCGCGGAGACTCGACGATCGTGGATTGGGACCAATACGCGTACAAGGGCGAGTGCGCAATCAACGAGCACGTGGCCGGCGTCAGCGTGTCGCCAGCGACGGGCGCCCCGCATTCGCTCCTGTGCTGTCAGAGCTCCGGGCCCGCGCCCACGATGTTGCCCGGCCAGACGTTCTGGGGGACGGGCGCGTTCACGGAGTTCGTCGCGCAGACGGCGACGGAGTGTTACACCCCCTGCCTCGAAGACGCGTCGTGCACGGGCGGCACCTTCAACCCGCACAAGCAGCAATGCTGGCTCCGCACGGGGAGCGCGGCCATCGGCGGCGGGATCCCGTCGGACTATGCGTTCACGGTGTCGTCGAGCCTGGGCGACGCGTACGCCCAGTCGCTGATGCACGCGGGCCGGACCTTCTGGGGGACGGGGCCGCTCCACGAGTTCACCACGACGAGCGCGGCGGCATGTTATCAGGCCTGTATCCATAACGGGTCCTGCACGGGCGGCACCTTCAACCCGCACAAGCAGCAATGCTGGCTCCGCACGGGGAACGCGGACGTCGGCGCCGGGCTTGTGTCGGACAGCGCATTCGTGATCAGCGCCGGCAGGCGCGACGAGGCGTTGCAAGCGTTGGTGACCAAGTTCGCGCCGCGGCTGCGTTTTGATGGATCAGCCCCCAACTACCCCATGTCCGCGCAGGTGTTCTACGACGCGGCCGTCGCCAAGCCGCAGACGGGTCGGGTCGACAACACCGACATCGCCTCCCTGTCCGCGGGTACCATCCCGACGTATACCCAGGCCACCGTCTGCGGCGCGCAGGTGCGGATCCAATACTGGTTCTTCTACGGCCACCAGCCGAGCTGCGACGGGGTTTCCGGCGCCCACAGCGGCGACTGGGAGAGGATCATGGTGACCTTGCGCGAGGATCGGAGCCAAATCGCGGCCGTCACCTACTGGACGCACGGCTACTACTACACGCGGCTCGTGGAGCGCGGCCATGTCCCCATCGAAGACAGCACCCACCCCGTCGTCTTCGCGGGAAAGAACTCGCACGCGAGTTTCTACAACCAGGGTGGGGTTGGTGAGGTCTGCTGGCCTGCCTGGGGCGAATGGCGCAACAACTCCAACGGCGCTCACATCGACACGTGGAACAACCTCGTCAGCCTCGCCGCGAACGCCGAGCCCTGGATGAGCCATGACCGGAAGGGCGACTTCGAGTACTGGGGTGACGACGGCGTGAGCACCCACCCGACCCAGGCCTGGCCGAGCTGCAACATGCCCGCGGCCTCGTGGAAGACCGGTCTGGAGACCTGGGAGCACACCGATTGCGAGTACGGGGACACGGAGGCGTTGGAGACCTGCTGGACCAGCGGTTGGGACTCGTACACCAAAGCCTGGACCATCGGCGTCACCGACCGAGGCCTCATCAAGCCGAACTGAGCGCCGCGCCCACGGTTCGTAGGGGCGAAATCGCCCCTCGACCCGAACCAGGCACGGCCCTCGGCATAGACCTCCTCGGGCAACCGTCGCGCCGGGGCGCTGCCCCGGACCCCGCGGGGGCTGTTCGCCCAAAGGCCCGAACCAGGCACGGCCTGGACCGAAGGTGGAAGAACTGCGCGGTGCGCAGTTCTTCCAACGGCCGGTAACAAGACCAGCGACAGCGTTGCCTGTTGAAATGGCAGCGCGTCTGTCTTGGTTGGCAGGGGTCGTTCCTCGGCCTGTTCGATGAACTGCGCATCGCGCAGTTCATCGACCCCGGGTCCAGCGCTTGCGCTGGTCCAGGTCCAGGGGCGGATAGCCCCGGTGGGGCCTGGGGCAAAGCCCCAGCGCAACGGCCCCCCGTTGGTTCTCCCGCCCGAGCCACTTCACAGCGCGCGTCGCGGTTGACCTGCCTCTCGTCGCTGGGTATGCAGACCTCCATGCGCACCCTCGGCTCGTTTGCCATTTCGATCCTCCTTTATGCCTTGCTCCCTGGCTGCGGCGACACGAACGCCGATCCTCCTTCCTCCACGGAGGGAAGCGGGGCGAATGGCGGCACGGGCGGCGGCGGCGGCTCCGCGGGCGAAGGGGGCGCGGGCGGCGCGGGCGGCGACGCCGGCATGGGCAGCGTGTGGGGGACCTTTGAAAAACCCTTCGCGGTGGACTCGTTGTGGAACAGCCACCCCAAAAACCCCGTCCTCGGCGACTACCAGATCCCGCCGACGCCCAATCCGGCCTTTTATCCCGTCGTGGCCGGAGGCGCTTACTCGACGACCATCTTCCGCGCGTCGGAGAGCGACCCGCCGATGCAGGTGCTTGGCAAAGGCGGCGCCGCGGGCCCGAGCTGCCCCGACGTCGGCGGATCGTGCGCCGTCGTCATCCCGCACTGGCCTGCCTCGGTCGAGGGCGCGTCGGGCAGTGATGGTCATGCCGACATCGTCGACGAGAAGACGGGCATCATTCATTCGTTCTGGCAGCTCAAGAAAGACGCGGCCGGCGCCTGGACTGCAACGATGTATTCATGGTCCCCCCTCGCCGGCTCGGGCTGGGGCGACCCCGCGCATTTCTCCCAGGGGGCGCGCGCTTCCGGCGTGTGCACCGCCGCCGGCCTCATTCGCGTGAACGAAGCCGACGACGGGGAAGAGCTGTTCCACCACGCGCTGGCCTTGTCGCTGGATGGCACCGCGATGAAAGCCGGTTTCGTCTTTCCCGCCACCCTCGAGGACGGCGACAGCGCCTCGGCCTACAAGGGGCAGATCCCCATGGGCTCGCTCCTGATGCTGCCGCCGGACTACGACACGTCGAAGGTCACGTCGCCTGGCCTCTTGAAGGTCATCAAGACGCTCCAGGTCTACGGGGCCCGCCTCGTCGACCGAAACACCGATACGCCCTTCGCCATCTACGTGGAGAACGGCAGCCAATTCACGGTCTCGACGAAGCCGCCCGGCGAGTGGGACAGCGTGGTGGCCAATCAGTTGTTCGACGTGGCCCACGCGCTGCGCAGGATGGAAAGCTCCGACGGGTTCATCGACGGCGACGGCAAGGAATTCGTGCCGAACACGAACCTCAATCGCATGTCGATGCGCGGCCCCTGGAACGGCAGCGGCGGGGCCTTCGACTCCTGGCAGCAGGCGCTCGTGTTCGCGAGCACGGACACGGCCATCAAGCTGGAGCATACGAATGCCACCTGGGACTATCGGGTGAGCTGGGCTCCGTGGACGGCCGGGGCGAGTTATCGGCTCACCGTGGTCGCGAGCGGCGGGGCGAAGCTCAACATGCAGTTCAAGGACGGCATGTACAAGACGATCCTCGAGACCGGCAGCCTGGGGGACGGCGAGAGCAAGAGCTTCCTCATGCCCGCGGACAATGGATATCCGATCCTCCTCGCGACGAGCGGCGTCGGTCCGGCGTCGACGGTGCGGGGGATTCTCGTCGCCGAGTGAGACGCGGACCGCGTCGAGGGCTCGGCACGACGGCTGCAAGAGCGCGACGCACGGAGGTGAACATGACGGAGAGGAAGGGCCACTGGATGCGGGTTCTCGGGCTCGTGGCGGCGACCTGGGTGGTGGGGATGGCCGGCTGCGGCGGAAGCGAGGCCGGAGGAGGCGGGGGCGCGGCCGGCGGAGGCGGAGGTGCGGCCGGCGGAGACGGAGTTGACCCCGCGGAGACGCACAAGTGCGATCACGGCATGATCTCGACCGGTATCTCGACCAACCCGTACGTCGTGGAGGCCGTGACGGGAGACAATGGCACGTTCGTCGACCATTGCGACGAGAACGGCAACCTCGTCCAATACAACTGCGAGTTCACGATTTGCGACGGCGTAAACTGCGAGCCGATCTTCACGGGCGTGGTCGTCGAGGATGTGTTCGACTGCAAGGGCCCCTGCAAGGCAGGCGTCTGCGAGCGGGGCTGTCCGGAGGCGGACGTCGCACTCACGATCGCATCGGTCGATGCAACCGGAACGACGACGCTGAACGACGCGGCGAGCGGCACGGGGTACACCTGTACCTCCGTCATCGACATGAATTCGAACGACGGGTGGGCGTGCACCGGCGCCGAGGCCGTTGGGGCCACGGGGAAGGTCGGGAACTCGTCCGGGTCCTGCAACAGGGGTGAGGGAGCGTTCCGCGTGGGGTTTCCCACGGGGGACTGCTTCTACCTCAACTGCGCGCACTCGAATTGAGCGCAGGCGACCCACGCAAGCCGTGACGGGCGCGCAACAACCGTCACGACGCCATGACAGCCCCCGTCACGTCGTCATGACGGCCTGGCCGAGAGGCAGGGAGGCAACCCACGTTGCCAGGTGCACGCCGAGGGCCGGAGAAGGCGCCGGACCCGGCCTGCGCCTGCGCGTCGCCGCAAGGACGTGCTCCTCGCGACGTTATTCGCAGCCGCAGCCGCAGGCATTGGAGAAGAACGACTGCGGCGGCTCGCAGCGATACTTGATGAGCATGCACTTTTCCCTGTCGCCGAGGTATCTGCGGTGCGGCTCTTTGGCAGGGTCGCACCCGCTGGCCGCAGGGACCTGCGTGCCTGCTGGATTCGTGGGCGCGGTCTGCGGATCCCCGACCGTCGCGGTGGGCTGCGGCGCAGGCGATGGCGGCGCGCTGACAGACGTCGTTGACGCCCCGAGCGCTTGGGGCGTGGCGGGCGCCTGGTCGCTTGCCGCTGGCGCCTGACCGCTGCAAGCGCCGGCCGTCGACACGGCGAAAAACGCGAAGACGGCGTACATGGGCGAACGTCGGCAAGGGGAGAGCGAGCTCTTCTTCATTCGAGACCTCAATACGATCCGCGCGCCTCAGGGCGCTCCGCAGGGGTTCAGCGTACAACATCCCGCCCCCCAGGGAGAGCCTCCCAGGGAACGGTCGCCGCGAACCAGTTTCGAGCACGTCGTGCACCTACCACCACGACCTCGAACCTGGTTCGAAGGCGTGCTGCACGGGGAGAGGTCTCTGCGCGGGAACCGACGCGCTGTACGCGGTGTCGTCCGCCGCGCGATGGTCCCCTTGCTGCGTTCTCTCTCCCTCTTGTGCTGCACAGCGGTCACATTTTCTGCCTGCGCGCGGCCCGTTGTCACACACACCGCACCGCCCGTGGTCGTGCTGCCGACCGTAACGCCCGAGCTCGACGTCACCGCCGAGCCCCCTGCCCCACAGCCCGCGCAGGCCACGCAGCCCGCACCTCCCCGCGGAACGTACTGGGTGCGGCGGCTCACCCGCGGGATCAACATCGCGTCGGGCGTGGGCCAAGAGCGCGCGTACTCGGGCGAGGTCGCGTGCGTGCCCGCGACGATCGATCGCAAGGCGAACGAGATCACGTTCACGCTGGGTCCGTTTTCGTTTCCGTTGCACGAGATGGGCGAGCACTGGACGCTGGGGTCGCCCACGCTCACGCACGCGTCGCCCGCGTTCTCGTTTCGCGGGAACACATCCCAGGAGATCGATCGGCTCGATGAGAGCAGCGACGAGGTGGTGCTCACAACGGTGGGCGCGCTGTTCCGTGAACGCGAAGCGTGCGCGCACAGCACGCGCTTCCTGCTGCGCTGCGTGGGAGACGCGTGCGAGGAGCTTGCGCCCACCGAGCGGCCGTTTCTGCTCCCCGCGTGCGAGCAGGAGATGGCCGAGGCGGAGCGCATGCGCGCGCGGGTGATCAACGTTCCGGACGCGGCGCTCGCGCGCACGCTCACGCGCGCAGACGCGCTGATCGCGCACGGCGGGACGCTGTGGGAGTACGTGACCAACGAAGCGCAGTGCCGCACGCTCACGGCGACGCCGCGCAAGGGCAACGGCGTGAAGTTCTCGCAGCGTTACACCATGCGAGACGGGCGGCGCGTGGAGCGCGAGACCGAGTTCGAGTCGGTGATGCCGTCCGCGCGGCAAGCGGCGCGCTCTACCGACTTCGGCTCGGTGACGTTTCCCGACGGCAGCCGGAGCTCGGGCTGGAGCGGGAGGACGATTCCGTCTCCGCCCGTGACGCTCTCCTTCGGCGACCAGCTCATGGTCGCCGACCAGCGCGAGTTCTACCTCACCGCAGCGAGTTGCCGCGTGCGACAAGCCCAAGGCAACGCGCCCGCGCTCCCGGCACCGTTCACCCGCGACGCGCAGTAAGCGCGCGTGAAGGCCGCCCCCCTCCGCCATGGCGCCCGCCACACCTGGCAAGGCCCATGGCCCATCCGGCACTCGACGACATCAGATCCCGGTTGCCGCTGCCGCTTCCGCTTCCGCTTCCGCTTCCGCTTCCGATCCGGAATCTATTTGCTACCTACTACCTAGGCAGCAAACTTAATGATTCCGAACACTTGTGACACACTGAGAGCGACTCGCTGCCCGGCCAAATAGGCTGATCGCGCGTTCAGTAGTGGCACAATCCGACCGAGAGGTCTCGACCATGGAAGCCAGGACCGGCATCATCCCGAGCATGGGCGGCAAGAGCAGCAAGGGCGGCAAGGGTAGCAAGGCGCGCGGAACGGCGCAGGATCGCGCGCACGTCAGCCCCCCGCGCGAGGTCTCCATCCTCGAAGCGGCGCCCCATGCGCCCGCGGTCGTGAACGCAGGGCCCACGATCGCGGATCCTTCCTCGGTTCGGCGAGTCCTCACGGTCAACGGTCCTCATGCCGGGACGTCGCGAGTGCTCGCCTATCGGCGCGTCTCGACCATGGAGCAAATGCGATCGGGCACGTCGCTCGACGCGCAGGACGAGGAGATCCGGCGTTACTGTCAGTACGCCCGCCTCCCGGATCCGATTGACTTTGAAGAAACGGAATCGGGCGGCGTCGAGTCACAAGAGAAACGGGAGAACATCGCAGCCCTGCTAAAGGCCGTCCGCCCGGGGGATCTCGTGGTCGTGGCGAAGCTCGATCGGTTCTCTCGCGATATCGTTTTCACGATCTCCGCCGTGCGCGACATCATTAAGCGGGGGGCGCGCTTTCTGTCTCTCGCCGAACGCTTCGACGCCTCTACCCCCGAGGGGGAGACGCAAATGGCCCTGTGGGCGTCGATCGCACAGATGGAGCGGGCCCGCATTCGGGAGCGCACGGAAGGCAATCGAAAGCGGCTCCGGGCCCTCGGGAAATTCGTAGAGGGACAGCCCCCGTTCGGCTACGTGCGGGCCAAGGGCGCGGACGCCCACGATAAGCCGCGCCGATTGGACATCGATCCGATCAAGGCGCCCATCGTCCGCGAAATGTTCGACATGTGCCTTGCAGGCAAGAGCGCGCGAGACATCGCGCTCCATTGCCAGACGACCTATACAGGGCTCGCGACGTTCCGGACCGTCTGGATCCTGCAATTGCTCAAAAACCGCATGTACGCCGGCCAGATCGCGACCACGCCCGTCCGGCCCGACAAAAACCGGCAGTTGACGCAGAAGCCTGCCGAATGGGTCGACGCGCACGAACCGATCGTTTCCCTGCAAATGTGGCACGCGGCCCAGCACGCGCTAGCGGGACGGCGCTCCTACGGGCGCAAGCCTCGCACGGACACGATCACCTCGGAATGGTTGATCCGAGGGCTCGCCCGTTGCTCCGTTTGCGGATCGATGATCACGGCCAAGCCTGCAAGCGAGAAGAATAAGCACGCGGGATATTACGTGTGCCGGAAGCGCTACGCGCCCGAATTGAAAAATGCCACGCGCGAGCGGTGCATGGGGGCTCCCTGGAATCGCCAGGATGAGATCGATCCGAAGATCGAACGGCTCGCGGCGCGGCACTTCAGGGCGCTAGACGGCCATCTGTCGAAAGCTCCTCCGCCTTCCCCCCACGCGCCGAATTTCAGGACGCAGCGGGCCAAGCTCGTAACGGCGCGGAGCAATCTCGTTTCCATGGTCTCCTCGGGCCAGTGGGGGATGGACGTCATCCGGGCGGAAGCGGCGCGGATCGAGCGCGAGCTTGCCGCGATCGATGCGGAGGAACGGGCGCTCTCCGCGGAAGCTTCGGCCGATACGGTCGAGAATCGAAAGGGCGCGCTTTCGTGGTTGCGCTCGTTCGTGGCGCAATGGGGGACCATGGCCGTCCCTGCTCGGCGCGCGGCGCTCGGCGCGATGCTCGACGGGATCAAGATCGGTCCGGAGGGGATCGCTATCGAATGGAGCGACGCCGCGACGATGGCCGTCCGGTACGCGGAGGGACGCCTGCCCGATCCCGCGACGCTCGATCAGGCGAGCGACGATCCGCGCCGCCCTGCTCGCCCGATGCTCACCGGAGGCGCGGAGCACGTGCCGGCGCTTCCGCCCGGGGACGCCTAGCAGGCTTCCTCTAGCAGGCGCTCGGCGCGCGCGAGGGCTCGGGGGCCATCTCACGCGCCGGAACGCATGGCGTCCCCTTCCCGCGCCGTCTTGCCACGCTCGGCGCGGTCGTGCTCGACCGCGCAGACCTCGCGCTACTCGGCGCAGCCTCTCCCCCACGAACGACTTGCAAGGGCTCGCGCTCGCCCCGCAGCTACGCCTCCTCGGGCTCGACGTCGACCACCTGTTCAGTCCAAGTCAGGATGAAGTGGCATCACATGCTTATGCAAAAGGCGAAGCAGGCAGAACCTAATAATGCGCTCCATCCCGTAGAACGTAGGAGCATTCCCAACGATCTTGTCCAATTCTTTATTACCCGTGATCGGAGATCCCCAGCGCAACTCATCACGCCCCTCGGGGCGCATCCAATAATCTAGCGGGATACCTTCGTGAACGTACCTGCTTCGGAGATCGTAAGCAGATCTGAGCCGCTTCTCTATATCGTCGGCGCGGAGCCTAACGTGTTCGATCGGCGTAAGTCCGCTGCATTCGGTCTTGTCAAAAAACTTAGGGCTCAGTAGACCCAAAAGGTTCCGTACAAAATGGCGCTTCACCTGGTATAGCCGGCCCTTTATCGCGCGCACATCTGATTCCCCAATTCCAGCTTGATGCAACCGAGCGAATAGCTTCTTTAGCTGATCGTCGTAGATCTCGTCCTGGGGCAACTCCTGATATTTCGATATAATCTCGCCGGCCATCATTAAATCTACAAAGGCAGCGCCATGGTCATGTTCGTATGTGCGCAAAGCCCTGGCATAGAACTTGGCGGCAGTACCGGCGAGCGTGCTCAATCTTGACGATGGCGCGGCGTCAGTAAGCAAGCCAAGAATCCCACCGCACCGCGACAAATTTAAATCAATTTCGAGATCTGGTCTTGGCAAATCATTGTACGGGTAATGGTCATAATACCCAGTCAGCGACATCGACAGATGCGGTATATGATAAAGACCACTGCTTTCAATCATTCCGCAGCTATTGAACTGCTTTCCAAAAAACACGGCCAGAAGATCCACGATTTCGCCAAGCAGAGGCGTATAATCCGGTATCGCTGTCCTCCTCCCGCCGGCAAAACTCTCCTCCGCCGGGGCCTTGAATGCCACAATATAGTAGTGCTTGCTCGCCGCGCTCTTTTGGCCGAATCGAATGTTCATGCCCACATAGTCTGTTGGCCACGCGTGCGCTATCAAGAATTGCTCGTCCTCGTACTGGCCAAGAAATCTTGCAGGAGTACAGATCATTCCCTTGTGAATGTCACGGGGGAGCGAAGCAGAGAGCTTTGCAACCACAGGATTCGTCATGATGGGTCTCATGGCGAAGATACATGTTGCGCATTCGTGCAGCAAGGGGAATTCATTCGCACCGCAGCTGCGCCTCCTCGGCAGCGTCGCGCGCGGTCGTGCTCGACGGCGCAGCCCTCGCGCCGCTCGGCGCACGCAAGCCCCCGCGGGCGCTTCTGGCTTGTAGCCGTGGGGCTTGGGCCACAAGCGTCTTGTGAGCACAAGACCACAAGCCCCTCGTGAGCCACGCGGAGCGCTTCCCCTTGACGCGCGCCCCCTCGCTCCGCTCGGCGCAGCCCTCGCGGCGTTCGGCGCGGTCGTGCTCGACGGCCCAGCCCTCGACGCTGGCATGGTCCACAGGGCGCTCAGCGTGGTCGTCCTTGTCGGCGCAGCTTTCGCGACGCTTGGCGCGGCCCTCGGGCAGAGACGAAGGGAATCTCTACAGGGCGTCGAGGGCCTTTTGGGCTTGGTCCACCAATGACTGCGGTACAGGACCCTTTTCCGAGCCCAAAATCGCCATACACATGGACTGTGATGACGCAATAAGGGACGCCGTATTATCTTTGGGCTTAACCCCGTCGCTCGTTGTGGTCTTGTCGAACATTTCCTTGGTCGGGAAGCAAATCACTCCCACTTTGCTCTTGTCGGGCATTTGGAATGTTGGCACCGAAGCGCCCGCCTTACATTCCCCGGAGCCGCCCAGGGCCACCCGCATACGGTCGCAAATCTTCATGTCCGGGTTGATAACGCAGTCCTTGACAAGGACGTTCATCAAAAGTCCGTCAACGTGCCCGGCTACCGTAACCTCCTCCCCCTTATTCAATGCGGCAGCGGCCTTTGCTTCGCTGTCCTTCACGAAGCACTGAACCTCGGGAATCTCCAGCATCGCGCCCGTTCCGACGGTGACGTAGATGCTGTCGGTAATGTCCTTCTTCACGTCCCCGACCTTGCCCCGGATCTGGACGATCTTGTCCTTGAATTTCCCATCAGCACGCACCTCGTTATTCTTGTACTCATCGAGGATGTCTTTGGCCGAGACCATTACCGATGGACGTTCCTTGAAGTCCCGAGCAGCCGCCGTTGGGGCTGTCGCGGCCGATGTGGAGTTGGTTGCCGCGCCACTCTCCGACGAAGGCGACGACTTGTTCCCGAGGTTGCAGCACGCGGCAAGGGAGAGGGTGAGCATCAGGAGCGAGGTCTGTCTCATGGTGGCTAGCATACGGGACGAATGTAAGGCGCGTCCACCTTCCGGCTGGACGGCTGCTTCGCGACGTAGGGTCCCCCGCTCGGCGCGCGCGCCCATCGGCCGACTCGCAGCTAGGACGGTGCCCCGGCTCGCATGCGAGTCGCGCTGCCATCTTTGGCCTCACGCGTGACAGCCTCACGCGTGAGAGCGTCGAACATCTGCGCGCGTGAGGGGCCGCCGGGGATGCTTGGACTAGGTGGTCCGCTTGGCGCGCACTGTGTCCCGCTCCGTCAGTGTGTCGTGGCACAGTGGACCGTTCAGCACACCCAGCACACCGCGGCGCGCCGAGACTTACCGTAAGCGGCGCTCGGCGCGGTCGTGCTCGACGGCGCAGCCCTCGCGCGCCGCTCGGCGCACGCAAGCTCCCCGCGGTCGCTTCTGGCTTGTAACCGTGAGGCTTGGGCCACAAGCCTCTTGTGGCCACAAGCCTCTTGTGGCCACAAGCCCACAAGCCCCTCGTGAGCCACGCGGAACGCTTCCCCTTGACGGGCGCCCCCTCGCGCCGCTCGGGGCAGCCCTCGGGGCGCTCGGCGCGGTCGTGCTCGACGGCGCACTAATTACATGCCCCTTGACGGCGCAGCCCTCGGGGCGCTCGGCGCGGTCGTGTTCGACGGCGTAGCCCTCGGGGCGCTTGTCAAGGGGGACGTGCGTGGAGGGCTCGCGTTTCTTGTCACGTTGTCTCGGGGGGGCTTGTCTCGCGAGACACACGGACCCGAGACATGCGTGACAACACAAAGGGGCAGCCCTCGCGGCGGTAGGTGCGGTCGTGCTCGACGGCGCGGCCCTGGGATGCTCGGCGCGGTCGTGCTCGATGGCGCAGCCCTCGCGCGCTCTCGCGCTCGGCGCGATCGTGCTCGGCGGCGCAGCCCCCGCGGCGCTTTCGACGCTCGGCGCGGTCGTGCTCGATGGCGCAGCTCTCGCGCGCTCTCGCGCTCGGCGCGATCGTGCTCGACGGCGCAGCCCCCGCGGCGCTCTCGATGCTAGGCGCGATCATGCTCGACGGCGCAGCCCTCGCAGCCCTCGCGGCGCTCGGCGCGGTCATGCTCGACGGCGCGGCCCTCGCGCGCTCTCGCGCTCGGCGCGGTCGTGCTCGACGGCGCAGCCCTCGCGGCGCTCGGCGCGATCATGCTCGACGGCGCGGCCCTCACGGCGCTCTCGACGCTCGGCGCGGTCGTGCTCGACGGCGCGGCCCTCGCGGCGCTCTCGACGCTCGGCGCAGCCCTCACGGCGATCGGTGCGTCGTGCTCGACGGCGCAGCCCTCGCGGCGCTCGGCGCGACGCTGGGAAGCTCGGCGCGGTCGTGCTCGACGACGCAGCCTTCGCGGCGCTCTCGACGCTCGGCGCAGCCCTCACGGCGAGCGGTGCGTCGTGCTCGACGGCGCAGCCCTCGCGGCGATCGGCGCGACGCTGGGAAGCTCGGCGCGGTCGTGCTAGACGACGCAGCCTTCGCGGCGCTCTCGACGCTCGGCGCGCAGCCCTCACGGCGATCGGTGCGTCGTGCTCGACGGCGCAGCCCTCGCGGCGCTCGGCGCGACGCTGGGAAGCTCGGCGCGGTCGTGCTCGACGGCGCGGTCCTCGTGACGCTCTCGACGCTCGGCGCAGCCCTCGCGGCGATCGGTGCGTCGTGCTCGACGGCGCAGCCCTCGCGGCGCTCGGCGCAGCGCATTTTACCTATCTTACGTAGCGCGGTAATCCACGTGGATTACCTGCACGCTCTGCCTCACGATTGGCGAACGATTCCGCTCGTTTGATCGCGTTCGGGGCGCAGACACAACGGCAGGCGCTAGGATTTCGGTCCCGCACGTCGATCCTTCGGTTAAACCGAGCGTTCCGACGTGCTCGACGGCGCAGCGCTCCGCAAAGCTCGGCGCGGTCGTCCGCGCGTACAGATCGCAGGGCGCTTGTCAACGGGAGGGCGGCAGTCAAGGCGCGGAAGGTGGGCGCTTACGTGTGTTGTGTGATCCGTGGTCCGTGTGATCCGATCACACGACTACACGATCACACAACACACGCGGCGCGACGCTCGGCGCGTCGGATCGCCCCTTGCGCTCGGCGCGGTCGTGCTCGACGGCGCGGCCCTTCGCGGCGCTCGGCGCGGCCCTGGTAAGCTCGGCCCGTCGTGCTCGACGGCGCAGCCCTCGCGGCGCTCGGCGCGGCCCTGGTAAGCTCGGCCCGTCGTGCTCGACGGCGCGGCCCTCGCGGCGATCGGTGCGGCCCTGGAAAGCTCGGCGCGTCGCTCGACGGCGCGGAAAACGGGGGACGGCGCAACGCTCGGCGCGAGTTATTACAGCCCCACCGGAGCGAGTTATTACAAGTAAGAACCCGTGCGCATCACGCGGCCCGGCGCAGTCCTCGGGACGCTCGGCGCGACGCTTCGGCGCGCGGCGCAGCCCTCGCGGCGCTCGGCGTGGCGCGTGCCCGACGGCGCAGCCCCCGGGGCGCGTGGCGTTCGGCGCAGCCCTCGCGACAGTTCGTGCCATGGCACGAAATCGAACCTGGCACGAACTCCCGCCGCTCGACGCTCGGCGCAGCCCTCGCGCCGCTTGGCGCGCGCTCGGCGCGGCGCGTGCTCGACGGCGCAGCCCTCGGGGCGCTCTCGACGCGCGGCGCGGCCCTCGGGGTGCTCGGCGCGGTCGTGCTCGACGGGCGCAGCCCTCGCGGCGCTTGGGTTCGTCCGATGCGAAGATCCACCCTTCCCGCCGTTTGTCCGTTCGTGTACCGTCGCCCGCCGTGGCTCGCCCGTCCGCATTCGCTCTCGTCGCTCTCTTGTCGATCGCCGCGCCCGTCGCAGCGGCGGACCCGCCGACACCTACGCCCGCGGAGCCGCAAGCGCCCACCAAACCGGGCGCACCGGGCACGACGCCCATTGAAATGCATGACACTGCCGATATTCACGACATGACCGTGCAAAAGAAACCGAGCCCCCAGGATGAGGCTCGTTTCAAGGCACTTGTGGCAGAGGGCGACCGGGCGAGGCTGTCCTTTCGAGTAGCGGACGCGGTAATCGCCTATGCTGATGCACTCAGAATTCGCGAGGATCCTCTCGTGTCGGGCCGCCTGGGCATGTGCATCGCAATGGCGAATGCGCCGGAACTCGATTTTCGCGCCGCCCATGAACTCTACAGGGCCGTGAGCAATGCCGCGGGCGTCAATGACGCCGAGCGCGCCCTATTCTGGGACACCTACAAGCGGCTAAGGCGCCGGGTGTGCAGGGTAGACGTGACAGCGAACAATATCGATGCCCTGATCTACAAGGGCGACAACCGGCGAGCGACGCGGGGCAGCTTCTTCTGGACATTCGTAAACCAAGGCATTCACAAATGGCACGCCACATTGGGCGGCCATGCTGACATAGAAAAGACTGTCGAATGTCTGGGTTCGGAAGACGTGTTTGTGCGATTCGACTTCGTCCCATTGCCCCCGCCCCCGCCCCCGCCTCCAACTTCTAAAGAAACGACAAAAACGGTCATCGTTCGGGAGTCGGCTCCTCCTGCTCCTGCGAGGGCTGCGCCGAGCGTGCAGGAGCCGGCCCAACCTTCTGGCAGTCGCCTTGCGTTCGGCATCGGTCCTGTAATGGTTCTTGGTGCCGCGCCATCTCCATCGCTAGGAGTCTCCGCTATGGCCCAATATCGGCGGAGCGGATACTCTGTATTAGGAATGGCGAGGGGTGCGTGGTCCCTTGGTGGCGTAGAGAATCTTCCGGTCGATGTATTCTCCGCATCGGCGTTCGCCGGACCGTGTGTGCAATGGCGATGGCTGGACGGCTGCGCTCTCGCTGGAGCAACCCTTTTTGAGCGTCGAGTCGATCCCAATCTGGATTATCGTGCCGATACGGTTCGCCAAGCGATCCCGGCGTTCGGTCTGGGCATGGGAGCGACGTACGCCATCAACACCGCTCTTTCTGCACGTATTTTCGCTGACGCAACTGCATTGACACGCGATATGGTGATCGACGTTGCATCCGACACTGGGGCCATGGTTACCGTGTGGCAGACGCAACGGTTTCTTTTCTCGCTCTCCGCATCGCTCGTATTCGGACGCTAGAAGTCATCCCATCAAAGGCGACAGTCATGATTGCATGGAAACTCAGAGCCGACATTTTGATGGCAATCGTCGCAACTGGATTAGGCATCGGCGCAACGCTCGGCGCGAACGGCTGCACGACTGAACCATGGCATGCGACCGTATATTGCTTGCCCGACGCAAGCCCTGATGCGGCCTATTGCTCCCCCGACGGCGGCAGTGGCATCGAGCCGCTTTCGTGTGAATCGCGCGGGGGCCAATGCATACCCATGGGAACCTCCGACTTTCGCGAAAAGGCGGTCCTGGTATGGATGGGGGCCGAGGATGAGGCGCCCGATTGCCCCGAGCGAGCCGACGGTGATTTCTACACTGGCTATGGCGATCTATCCGTAGACTTTCAATGCCAGCCCTGCGCGTGTGGGCCTGCGGCATGCAGTCTGCCAAATGCAATCAACGTGGATTCCGCTAGCTTCTGCCAAGGTGGCAACGTGACGAGCTACCAGGCTCCCATGCAGTGGGATGGCACTTGCGCTTCCCCGGCTGTGCTTCCCGCCGGCTCCTTCGCGTCAATCATGCTGACAGAGCCTTTCGTCTCGCCATGCGAGCCCATTGGGGACCCGATGCCAGGGGCGCCGTCCTTCGCGCCGCAACCTGTTTCATTCGCAAACGGAATTTATTGGGGCACGTTCGCAAAGGCGTGTCAGGGCACGGTCGATGGCGAATGCGAGAACTCTAGCGAAACTTGCTTGCCTAGCGACGAGCCCCCGCCTCCGGGCTTTCGTCATTGTGTGCAGTACACACTACCCGTGAACGAGAACAATCTGCCGCAATGCCCCAGCGTGTTCCCCGATCGATTCGTGTTCTACCGTGGAACCGAAGGTCAGGTCGAGTGTTCGCCTTGCACGTGCGGCGAACCTGTTGGTGCGAAGTGCAACGCGAAGCTTTCCGCGTTTCAGGATCCAGCCTGCGGAAGCGTGCCGCCGTCGTTGTTTGAAAACGTGCCAGCGGCCGCTATCTGCATCGATTTCTCTGCATCACCCCTCACGCTCGGCGCGATGGAGGCGGATTGGATTAGCAATGAACCTGGGACGTGCGAGCCAAGCGGCGGCGAATTGATCGGCGAAGTGAAAGGCACGGACCCGCGCGTGTTCTGCTGCCAGACACCTCCCCCACCTCAGAACGAGTAATAAGGAGTTACGACGATGAGAAGCATATACGCCGTGATGACCACCGGCGCGCTTACCATGTCCGTTGCCCTTGGGGGCTGCACGGGCGCCGACCCTAACCAGGGTGACTCTGCCGACGATTTATGTAACCTCAAGCGCGAGGCTTGCGTGAATAAGTGCTATGAGGCGGATATGGGCTTGGGCTGCACGACTTGTTGCAGGACCAGTTACTTGTCGTGCAAGGTCGGTGGAAACTACAATTTCCAAGGTTGCCCCGACAAGTCGGGCGAATAGTGAGAGGCCATTGGTGCGCATGAACCCCACAATGCACACGGCTCGCCTGGTAATCATAACGGTTCTCGCGTTGACCTCCGCAAGCTGTCGTCGCCGCGAGAGGAACCTCGGTCCTTGGGATGGCGGTGTACCCACGCTCCGAGAGGAGTGCATCGTGCCAGGGGACAAGTGTGACCGCGATTGCTATGATCGGAAGGCAAGCCCCGCATGCAGCGCGTGCTGTGGCGATCAGGACGTTCTCTGCAATACGCAACAGCCCTATTCGTTCGAGTCCTGCAAGGGCACCGAATAGGCTTCCCATGAGCGCGAGCGCGCCGAGCGTCGAGAGCGCCCCGAGGGTTGCGCCGTGCGCC
This sequence comes from Polyangium mundeleinium, assembly GCF_028369105.1. Lineage (NCBI taxonomy): Bacteria > Pseudomonadati > Myxococcota > Polyangiales > Polyangiaceae > Polyangium > Polyangium mundeleinium. The sequence continues at coordinate 7,236,723 of NZ_JAQNDO010000001.1, forward strand.
TCGCAATCGCGCCGAGCGTCGAGAGCGCCCCGAGGGCTGCGCCCGCCGAGCACGACCGCGCCGAGCACCCCGAGGCTGCGCCCGTCGAGCACGACCGCGCCGAGCGCCCCGAGGGCTGCGCCCGTCGAGCACGACCGCGCCGAGCGCCCCGAGGGCTGCGCCCGTCGAGCACGACCGCGCCGAGCGCCCCGAGGGCTGCGCCGTGTGCCTCGCAATCGCCCCGAGCGTCGAGAGCGCCCCGAGGGCTGCGCCGTCGAGCACGACCGCGCCGAGCGCCCCGAGGGCTGCGCCCGTCGAGCACGACCGCGCCGAGCGCGCGCCGAGCGTCGAGAGCACCCCGAGGGCTGCGCCGAGCGCCCCGCAAGGCTTCCGCCCGTGACCGGAGGGACCATGCAAATCTTGTTTAAGATCGCGCCGTTAGTCCTCGCCCTAGCATCAGAAACGGTACACAAACAGATTTCGCTTGCCGCTTCCGCTTCCGCTTCCGCTGCCGCTGCCGCTTCCGATTCCGCGCGCGCGGAGGTCGGCTTGGAAGGGGCGCGAAGAGGGTCCGCGCGCGCGGAGGTCGGCTTGGAAGGGGCGCGGAGACGGGGCGGCGTGCACCGGGAGCGGCTTGGAAGGGGCGCAACGCGAGGTCGGCACGCGCGGAGGTCCGCTTGGAAGGGGCGCAACGCGAGGTCGGCGCGCGCGGAGGTCCGCTTGGAAGGGGCGCAACGCGAGGTCGGCGCGCGCGGAGGTCCGCTTGGAAGGGGCGCAACGCGAGGTCGGCGCGCGCGGAGGTCCGCTTGGAAGGGGCGCAACGTGAAGTCTGCGTGCGCGGAGGTCCGCTTGGAAGGGGCGCAACGTGAAGTCTGCGTGCGCGGCAGCGGCAGCGGAAGCGGCAGCAGGAGCTGGCCTGGCCGCTGCTGGTCTCGGCCTGTGCCATGCTGGCCGAAATGGCGAGCCGAAGCCGGCGTCAGCACGCGCTCGGACGGAGCCCGGGCCGGCCGGGGTTGCCTGCAGCAACACCAAGAAAGGCCATTCAATGACTGCCAATGCCCAACGCAATCTCCAGCTCGCCCAGCAGCTCCTGGACTGGAACCGCCGCAACCTGCGCCATGACGTGGCGCTGACCCCGGCGCTGATCGCCGAGCGCTTTGCGCCGCGGTTCACGGTGTTCGCCAACGGGCGCTCCTATGCGGCCGACCATGGCAATGACCAGCGCTTTCTCGAAGGCTTCAAGGCCACGATCGCCAGCATCGATTACCGGATCCACGAGACCGGGGCCGACGATGCCGGCGTGGTGCTGGCCATGCGCGCCACGGTGCGGCGCGTCCATGGCGCCACCGACCTCTTCGACGCCATGCTGCTGCTGCGCTTCGACGAGGCCGGGCAGGTGGCGCTGTGGCACGAGGTCGATGTCAGATCCGAATCAGAGGTGGTGGGCGCGGCGGTCTGAGAGAAAGGCCTCGGGCGCAGCGGCCTGCACAAGCCCTGAACCACCTTTCTCCCAAACGGTTCGCTGACGCGTTGTTGACGCGTCAGCGAACGGCCCAGCCGTCGGGCGTCTGCGTCAGGAACCGGCATGAGCCCCTTCTTCGCCGGACCGTTCTTCGCGTCTCTCGGCTGCACTTCCGTACGATTCACGCCGCCATGCTGACGCTGAGGGAAGGAATGCGCGTGTCGGCATGAGAAATGCTCACGAAGGACGAGCCCACGGAGCTCCGCCTTGCTCGTGACGTCGGGTCGCGAAGCAGGAGGGCCTGTGCTCGCGCTGCGAACCCACGCTCTCTCCCCGCGGCGGCGGGGTGAGCACAATCCTTTGGAGATAACGATCATCATGCATTCGAACGATACCAAGGCTGTCAGCGTCTCCTCGCGCACGACCCCCCCTGCGGTGCTCGCGGCCGCGACCGTCCTCGCAGCGAGCGTCGCCGTCCTGGCGACGGGCTGCGGCGTCGCCTCTTCGCCCGAGGAACAGGTGGACGACACCTTCGTCTCCTTCGAGGAGTTCGAAGCCACGGTCTACCGCGAGCCCGACACGGGCATCTACATCGTAGACGGCGATACGCCGATCGAGGATCGCGCGCGTCTCCAGGTGTTCTACGAGCAGCACGTGCAAGCTGGAGCGCTTGTCGTGAACCGCGTCGGCGCATCCGACGACCGGTGGAGCGACGCCCAGAAGAGCAGCCTCACCTACTGTGTGAGCACGACATTCGGCAGCAATTACAACACTGTGACGCAGGCCATGCGCCAGGCAGCCTGGGCATGGCAGGCCGTCGCCAACGTGCGCCTCATCCACCGCAGCGATCAGGACGGCGCCTGCAGCGCGTCGAATACCAACGTGGTGTTCGACGTGCGCCCCACCAGCGGCCAGCTCTACCTCGCCCGCGCCTTCTTTCCGAGCACCACCCGAGCGAACCGCAACATCCTCATCGACGCGAGTTCATTCGGAAACACCAGCCCGTATACCCTCGCCGGCATCCTCCGCCACGAGCTCGGACACACCCTCGGCTTCCGCCACGAGCACACCCGGCCGGAGGCGGGCAAGTGCTTGGAGGACAATGCCTGGCGCGCGCTCACGACGTACGACCCCACTTCGGTCATGCATTATCCTCAGTGCAACGGCCAGAACAGCGGAGACCTCGTCCTCACCGATCGAGACAAGAGCGGGGCGGCGGCGCTGTACGGGAGCAAGCCGGCGCCCACGGACGCGCAGATCTCTTGCGTATTCGATTGGGCGGAAATCCAGTATCCAACCCTCTTTTCTCCGCCCGCTCCGGGTGTCCTGCTCTTCTCGGCCCCGTACACCTATCGCCCCTATCCGGGGACCCAGAGCCATCTGGGCGCCGCGTGGTCCAGCGGAAACTCCATCGACAAGCACATCTACTACATGGGGCCGAGTGGCACCATCGAGGATCAAGGCCCCGTCGGCTACTGGATGGAGCAAGCGTCTTGCCCCTGAACGTGTAGGTCCGTCGCAGTGGCACCGCCTTGCCGAGCGGGGCGAGAGCCCCGCCGTGCCTCGCACCAGGCGGGTCGTGCAGCGCTGCCGGGAGCGGGAGCGGCAGCGGCAAGCGACGATGAGGCAGTGTGCCGCTTTTGAGGAAGGGCGGCAGGTCGTGCGCCAGATGGACCGTGTGCAGCCCCAGCCGGGCGGCAGGCCTCCGCCCCAAGCTTGTGGAGCTTCGGGGGGGGATGGTTCGTGCTTTCCGCGTCGTGGAAATAACCCCGCGGCAGAATCGGAAGCGGAAGCGGCGGAGGCGGGGGGCGGACGGGATCGTTTCGATACACCCCTGGATCTCAGGGTGTCCTTGCGGTACTGGTACCTTGGGTGACCATGATGCAAGGCTTCCTCAGAGGTAGGATCGGCCGCCTGCTCGGTATCCTCCTTCTCCTCACCGCAATCGTCGGCGGCGTCGGATCTCGGTACGTCCGCAGTGTATCCAATGAGCTTTCGGCGCTCGCCTCCCAGAATCTACAGGCATCCGTCCATCTCTCCGGCGCCGAGCGTAGCTTGTGGGAGCTGCGCTTCGCGCTCCCCAATTACGTGCTCGGGGACATCGCCACGCGCGAAGAGATCGCCGCGGCGAGCGCCAAGCGGATCAGGCAGACCGAGGAGCACCTCGCGGCCTACGCAGCGCTCGAGCTCTCCGACGAGGAACGAAACCTCCTCGACGCATGGGATCGTGCATTCTCCGCTTATGTCCGCGCGCGACCGCACTATTTCGAGCTCGTCGACGCGGGCAAGATCGATGAGGCCAAGGCCTACCGTGCACGAGAGACGAACCCACCGGCGGCGCAAGCGGTCCTCACGCTCTCAAAGCTCATCGAGGCCCAGCAAGCGCTGGCCCAGGAGCGGGAAGCGCGCGCCCGTACAGCCGCAACCACGGCGATTTGGGGCATGCTCGCCCTTGTCCTCATCGCGCTCGGCACGGGCTTCCTCCTGAGCCGCGCACTCACGCGGGAAATCGCCGCTTTGCTGCGCAGCCTGCAACGCTCGTCGATCGATCTGGAGGCGACCGCCGCGACGCTTTTGAAGGGCGCGAGCGAGCTTTCCTCCGCAGCCACCGAGGTCAGCACCACACTCCAAACGCTGCTCACGGCGTCCAAGCAAATCGCCGAATCGACGCGGGGCGTCGCCGCTATCGCGACGGAGACCGGCGCGAGTGCACGCAGCGGCGACGAGGTGGTCAAGCGCGCCCAGGAGGACCTCGAGATCATGCGCGCGAGGGTCGACGAAATCGTCAAGCGCATGGGCAATCTCGGCCAGAGCTCGGAGCAAATCGGCGGGATCGTCGATATCATCAACGAGCTGAGCGAACAAACCAATATCCTCTCGATCAACGCCGCCATCGAGGCCGTCAACGCAGGCGAGGTGGGGCTGCGCTTCGGTACGGTCGCCCAAGAGATCCGCGGGCTGGCAAGCCGCGTGAGCAGCTCGGTTCGCGGCATTCGAGAATTGACGGACGCTGTTCGCGACGCGGCCGCCCATACGACGAAAGCAACCGACGATGGCACAAGGGCCGTCGCCGCAATCGTCCACGAATTCGGCAATGTCCTCGCGTCGTTCGAGCGCATCCACGGGCAGGTCCGCGCCACGACGACAGCGACGCGCGAAATCGAGACAAGCACGAAGCACCAGACAACAGCCGTGGCGCAGGTCAATGCCTCCATGACGGAGCTCGCGCGGGCCGCAAAGGATACCGAAAAGAGCTCACAGGAGATGTCGCAGACCTGCGCAGAGCTGCGCGAAGTCGCGCGCCGCCTCGCTGAATTGACCGGCGCAACGCAAGATGCGCCTGCTCGGCCGGCAGCGCAGCCTTGAACGGGCGGTAGGCGCGGCGGAAGCGGAAGCGGGAGCGGCAGCGGAAGCGGAGGCGGAAGCGGGGGTCCCGGCGCTTGGGTCGATGCGCTTACGGCCTGTATTCGAAGGCTCCGACGTCGTACGGGCCGACCTTGCGGGGCAGCCTGTCGAAGTCGGTGGTGAGGCCCAGGCTGGACACGTCGGTCCCGGCGTCGACCGCGCTCGACGTCGAGAGGAGGTGATAGTCATCCTTGCCCGCGTTCACGAAGTGGCTCTCGAGGCTGCCCGTGGTGACGTTGCTCGACGCCTTCCAATCGACGCTGGCGTTGAGCAGGTGGATGGCCTCGGACGCGCGCAGGAGCAGGTTGTTGTGGCAGAGGTTCCCCTGGCTGTGCGAGTGGTACATGTAGATGCCGTGCGGGCCGTCGTTGACGATCGTGTTGTTGAGAATGCGGAACGGCCCGTTCTTCGCGCCCGCGTCATTGTCCTGGATCACCAGGCCCACGTCCGTCGCGGTGATGATGACGTTGTTGGAGACGTCGATGTTGCCCGGGCCCGCGATGAACAGGCCAGCATAAGCGTCGGTGCCGCGGACGAAGTTGCGGTACACCCGGCCCGACGTCCCGGGGTTGATGTCGAGGGCGCCCGAGTTGTAGGGGCTGTCGCCGGTGGCCCCGGCAATCACGACGTTGTCGTAGACCTCGGTGTCGTAATCGACCGTGCCGTCGTTGTCCGACCACGCGCTGCCGACCTGGATGCCGTCGGCGCCGGTGCTCTCCACCCGGTTCGCGTACACCCGAACCCCGTGCAGCTCGGGCTCGAACTTGCAGTCGTTCTCGCACACGATGGTGCCATTGCCGGCGTTGACGCCGCACTGGGCATTGCCGTTCTCGACCAGCTCCAGAGCGCCCCAATGCGAGCCGCCGATGTAGAACCCTTCGCCTCCGGTATCGTGCACGTTGTTATGGTGGAGGAAGGTGTTCTCTTGCACGAAGGACGCGCGGTGCCACTTGCAGCTCACGTTGGTGCGGGCCGCGATTCCCGCGTACGCGGCGCTCTTGACCTCGACGAAGGCGACCTCGATGTCGGACGACCCGTCGGTGATCTCGAGGCCGTTCGCGCCCTGGTTGCCCGAGGTGGCAATGGTGATCCCATACGGCTCCGCCGCGGCTCCGACGCCCACGATGCGCACGTAGCGTGACTCGAGCACGCCCAGGGCCGCATTGGCGTGGCTGTGCGCGAAGTCGACCCGACCGCCGCAATTCACGAGGGTGACGGGCGCCTCCGGGCTGCCCTCGAAGCCGCGGATGTTCAGCGTGTCGTAGGCGCCGGCCTGGAGGCAGACCTTCGAGCCTGGCTTGATGTCGAGGAGCTTCTCGTAGTCGGGGGTGCCGTCGCCGTTCGCGTCGTAAAAGTGCTTGGGGGTCGCGTAGAAGCCGCTCGAGGTCGTGAGGATGAAGTCGCACGTGCCGCCGTCGGCCACGAGCTTGCACGCCGTCGGCTCCGGGCCCGTCGTGGCCATGTGGAAGCTCGCCTGGGTCGGCGTGACCTGCCAGTTGCCGGCAGCGTCGCGCCCGATGATCTTCAGCGTGCGCTTGCCGGCCGCGACGGATGGGATCGAGATCGGCGCCGCCACCGGCTGCTCGTCGCTGAAGGCGCCGTCGTCGATGGCGTAACGGTAGTGGGTGACGTCGTCGCCGGCGACGCCGGCCGAGAGCGGCACCGCGTCGACATACCAGTACGCCGGCGGGGCCGAAGCGAAGATCGCGGTTGGCGCCTCGTGATCGTCCGATGTTCCTCCGTTTCCTCCGCTGCCGTTTCCTCCGCTGCCGTTTCCTCCGCCGCCGTTTCCGGAACCTCCGTCTCCACCTCCGCTCGTTGCATCAGGGTTCGGAGCGCCGTCGCACCCGACCCCGATGAGCAGTGCCAAACCGATGCTCCACAAAAGGTGTATACGCATTCGAATCCTCATCTTTTCACTCGTCTCCCGCCGCGGACACGAGCGTACGCCAAGACGTCGCACGATGGGACCTGGCACGAGGCGTCGGCAGGATTGCGTAAATGGATTTTATAAACCGTATCGTCGAGCAAGCGTGGTGCCCCGCGACGGATTCACGGAATTTTCGAGTAACGTCGCGGTCTACGCCAACCATGAGAAGGTCGTAGCGGAAGCGGAAGCGGAAGCGGCAGCGGAAGCGGAAGCGGAAGCGGAATCTGCTTGTGGCCTTGGCCAGGCGCTCGCTCCGCGATGTCCAGGCGGCCGCACCATCGCGTTGCCTTCGACGGCCGGTACGAGCGATCATGGTCGAGCATGATTCCCTCCAAGTCGGGCACGGCGCTCGTGCACCGCCAGCCGATCCCCTCCGCGTTGAAGCACCCGCTTGAGGCCCATCGAGGAGCGGCGCCCCTCTTGGTCGTGAAGACCCACCTCAGCACCACCGACCCCGACGAGTTGCTCCCCACCTACGCCCGCCTCTACCCGGGCGCGACGCTCCGGCCCCTGTCAGGGACCGCCTTCCGGTGTGATTTCGGGGCCACCACGGCCGGGCCCGTGTCGTTCGTGGCGGGGAACTGGGACCTCGGCGGCCGCGTCGAGGCGGCCGCCCTCGGCGATCGGTACGCGCTGGTGTTCGGAGGGGAAGGCAGCAGCGGCGACGCGGAGGTGGAGATCCGGAGCCGGCGCCTCTCGATCACGCCTGGAACGCGGGCCCTGCTCCTCGTTCCCGGGCGGCCGGGGAACATCAGGCTGCCCGTGGGTTCGAAGGGCCGGACCCTCACCATCGAGCAAGCCGCCCTCGAGGCGCACTTCGCCATGCTCACGGGCCACGCGAGCCGCGGCGCGATCCCGTTCGACCCCGATCTGGATCTCACCACGGGCGGCGGCGCGACGCTCCACGGGATCGTGCGGCTGCTCCGGGAGGAGATCGAGCGCCCCGCGGTCTCGCCGTTCGTCCGGCCGCACCTCTTCGACGTGCTCCTCACCGCGCTCGTGACCATTCCTCGCCACGACGGCCTGCGCCTGCTCGAGCTCCCGCCCCCGCGCGTCGCCCCCGCGGTCGTGCGCCGGGCCGAGGAGTACATCGCGGCGCACGCCGGCGAGGCGATCCGGCTCTCGGACATCGTCGCCGCGACGGGCGCGCCGGCCCGCTCGCTCCAGGCGGCGTTCCGCGCGTCGCGAGGCATGACGCCGATGGAGTTCCTGAAGATTCGGCGGCTCGAGCAGGCGCGCCAGATGCTCCTCGCCCCGCAGCCCGGGACGACCGCGGCGGGCGTCGCCGCCGCGATGGGCTTCCGCAGCGCGGGGCGGTTCAGCGTCGAGTACAGGAAGCACTTCCGCGAGAGCCCCTCCGAGACGCTCGCGCGCGGCCGCGCCTCCGTCGCGCGCTGATCAAAAAACGCAAGGCTGGTCAACAAACGCAACGATCTCGCCCTGGCTCCGGGACGGCTATCGCGGAAATGACGCCTGGGTGTAGATTGCCGTCCATGACACACGCGTCCTCCTTGCCGGGACGGAGGTCGTGGCTCCGCCGCGCCTCCGCCGCCGCCGTGTTGCTCTTGCTTGCCGCGTCTTGCGGCCCCGCCGCCCTCCCCGAAGGCCAGCCTGCGCCGGCCGAGCCTTCCCCGACGCAAGCTTCGCCGCCGTCGTCGAGCGCCGCGATGCCGAGGGACCTGCGCGCGGCGTACATCGCCGCGGTGCAGGCGAAGGCGCCTGCGGCGTATGCCGCGAGGACGGTTCGTCCGGGGAGCATCGTTGCCGCAAACGAGGCCGCGCGGTTCGTAACGACGATGGACCACGCCGGGGCGGTCCTCACGTCGGAGGTCGAGCCGTGGTCGGTCTCGGTGCGGACCGCGGGGCTCGGCTGCGAGGGGGCGGTGGCGCCGGTGTCGGACGCGGAGCCCGTGGCGGAGGGGAACCGGGTTTCGTACCGGCACGAAGGACTCTCGGCGTGGTACCTGAACGGGCCGCTGGGGCTCGAGCAAGGGTTCGTCGTCGACGAGGCGCCCGGGTGCGCGGGGACGAAGGTGGTGACGCTCGAGGTCGGCGGCGAGCTTCGCGCGGAGCTCGAGGACGCGGACGGCGACGGGCGCGGAGAGGTGGTTCGGCTCGTCGATGCCGAGGGCCGGGTCGCGCTCACGTATGCGGATCTGTTCGTCAAGGATGCCAAAGGGAAGGAGCTGCCTGCGTGGCTCTCGGTGTCGGCAGGGCAGATCGCCGTTCACGTGGATGACGCGGGGGCAGCGTATCCCGTGGAGATCGATCCGCTCGTCGCCATCCAGCGAGCGAAGCTCCTGGCGAGCGACGGGATCGAGGGCGACCGCTTTGGCTACTCCGTTGCGCTGTCGGGGGACACGGCGATCGTGAGCGCGTACTATGACGATGACAAGGGGGGCGACTCCGGCTCGGCGTACGTGTTCGTGCGCAGCGGCGGCGCCTGGACCCAGCAGGCGAAGCTCGTGGCAAGCGACGGCGCGTTTGGCGACGGTTTCGGCCATTCGGTCTCGCTGTCCGGGGACGCGGTGCTCATCGGTGCGCCCCGGCACGCAAGTCACCGGGGTGCGGCGTACCTGTTCGAGCGCAGCGGCGGCGTATGGACCGAGGTGATGAAGCTCGCGCCGGGCGACCTCGCGGTGGGGGATAATTTCGGCAGCTCCGTCGCGCTGGAGGGGGACACGGCGCTCGTCGGGGCGCAATACGATGACGACCAAGGGATCGACTCGGGTTCGGCCTACGCGTTCGATCTCGCCACCGCGACCCATACGAAGATCCTGGCGAGCGACGGGGAGGCAGGCGACAACTTCGGCGCTTCGGTCGCGCTGTCCGGAATCACGGCGCTCATCGGGGCGGACCGGGATGGCGACTCCGGTTTGAATGCTGGCTCGACCTACGTGTTCCTGCGCAATGGCTCCTTGTGGATCCAGAATACGAAGCTCCTGGCGAGCGACGGTGCAGCAAGCGCCTACTTCGGGAGCTCGGTCGCGCTGTCCGGAGACACGGCGCTCGTCGGGGCAAGCCGAGCTTTTCATAACGGGCTGCAGTCAGGCGCAGCGTACGTGTTCGTGCGCGATGGCTCCTCATGGTCCCAGCAGGCGAAGCTCGCGGCGAATGACGGCGACCCGGGTGACTTTTTTGGCAGTTCGGTCGCGCTGTCGGGAGACACAGCGCTCGTCGGGGCCCCCGGCTACAACGCCCCGGGCCTACTGCTCTCCGGCGCGGCGTACGTGTTCGTGCGTAATGGCGGCGCCTGGACCCAGGATACGAAGCTCTTGGCAAGCGACGGCGGCTTCGACTTCGACCGGTTCGGCATTTCGGTCGCGCTGTCCGGAGACACGGCGCTCATCGGGGCGGATGGCGATACTGTGGAGTTCATCCCCGGCTGGGCCTATGTGTTCGCACTCCTGCTGAGCAACGGCGAACCGTGCTCGCTTGCATCCGAGTGCGGCAGCGGGTTCTGCGTGGACGGCGTCTGCTGCGACAGCGCTTGCGGCGACGGCGTCGCCGATTGTCAAGCGTGCAGCATGGCGGCCGGAGCCGCGGTGAACGGGACTTGCGGTCTCCTCGCGGCCGATACGGTGTGCCGAGCCCAGGCGGGTGACTGCGATGCGGCCGAGGTATGCGACGGCATGAGCGCCGCTTGTCCCGGTGACATGCCGGCGGCACAAGGGACCGAATGCCGCGCATCGGCAGGCGCATGCGACGCCGCGGAGGTATGCGACGGCGTGGCGAACGACTGCCCCGCGGACGCGAAGGCTGCGCAAGGGGCCGAATGCCGCGCCTCGGCGGGCGCGTGCGACGTGGCGGAGGCTTGCGACGGCGTGGGCGACGCCTGCCCCGACGACGCCATGGCGGCCCCGGGGACCGAGTGCCAGCCAGCCACGGGCGAATGTGATCTCGCCGCGAGCTGCGATGGTGCCTCGCCGAGCTGCCCGACGAACCCGAACAAGCCCGACGGCACGGCCTGCACCGGCGGCACGTGCCTCGCGGGCGCATGCATGGACACGGGAGCGGGAGGAAGCGGCGGCGGTGGCACCGGCGGCGGTGGCACCGGCGGCGGCGGTGGCACCGGCGGCGGTGGCACCGGCGGCGGCGGTGGGGCCGGCGGCGGTGGCACGGGCGGCGGCGGTGGGGCCGGCGGTGGTGGCACCGGCGGCAACAGCGCGGACGGGTCCCTCATCGTGGGCGGCGGGTGCGGCTGCGTCGCGGCCGGCACGACCGAACGCGAGGGAGCGGCCACGTGGGCTGCGCTCGGGTTGCTCGGAATGGTCTTCACGCGGCGCCGCCGCCGGAGCAGACCCGCCGCCCCGCGCACGACGATCCAGATCTGTTGTCTCAGGTGGTGGTGAATACCCTCCAGGGCGCTTACCCATCGTTGACGTATTGCCGGCGCGTCCAGACAGTCCGGTAGAAGGATGCTTCATGATCTCCGCTCGCTCTCTCGTTCTCCGCAGGACCCTCCCTTTCCTCCTGTCGGCGCTCGCCCTCGGCCTCGTCGCCGGCTGCGACGACAATGGCAGCAGCAGCACCAGCAGCAGCACCAGCAGCAGTACCAGCAGCAGCTCTTCCTCGGGAAGCGGCGGCGCCGGCGGTCAGGACGCCGGGTTCCGCCTCTCGGGTTCGCTGTCGTATGAGTACGTGCCGTTCGACGTCGACCTCGAAAAGCTCGATTATGGCAAGATCGAGAAGCGCCCGATCCGCGGGGCCTCGGTCCGCCTCCTCGACGCCGACACCGACGCCGAGATCGCGAAGACGACCTCCGATGACGAGGGCGCCTACAGCTTCGATTACATGGGCGCCGCCAAAGTGAAGCTTTGGGTCTACGCCCAGACGGAAGTCCCCTCTTTGACGGTCGAGGACAATACGTCAGGCGACGAGGTCTACGTGATGGAGAGTAACACGGCCGAAAGCGCCGCGGACGCGAAGCTCGACGTCCTCGCCGCCACGGGCTGGGACGGGACCGCGTACACCAAGATCCGCGCCGCCGCCCCGTTCGCCGTGCTCGATACGGCCTACACCTCGGCGAGGCGCTTCCTCGACGAGGTGTCGCCTCCTCCCGCGTTCCCCCCGCTCAAATTCAACTGGAGCATCGACAATCGCCCCGAGGACGGGGACAAAGCCCTGGGCCAGGTCGGCACCTCCCATTTTGACGGCGAGGAGCTCTACATCCTCGGCAAGGCGGACGTGGACACCGACGAGTTCGATTCGCACATCATCGTCCACGAGTGGGGCCACTGGTTCAACAAGACGCTCGGCCGTGCGGATACCATCGGAGGCACCCACAGCAGCAGCGATATCGAGGACCCGCGGGTCGCCTTCAGCGAAGGGTTCTGCACCGCCTTGAGCGCGATCGTCCTCGACCCGGACACCACCTACACCGACAGCTCCGGGCCCCAGCAGGCGAGCGGATTCTCGAATGACGTCGAAATGAACAACGACAACGTCGAGTATAACCCGGGTTGGTTCTCGGAGACGACGGTCGAGGGGTTCGTGTATGATCTCTATGACGGGCCGAACGAGCCCTTCGACCAGGTCAGCGTGGGCATCAGCGGCATCTACGAGGCGCTCCGGACCCAAAAGGACAAGCCCTCGTTCACGACGATCTTCTCGTACGTGGCCTCGCTCAAGGAGAACAACCCGCAATCCGCGCCGGCCATCGACGCGGTCACGTCGTTCTACAACGTAAGCGCCGATTTCGGCATCGACCCCATCGAGGACGAGTGGGGGACAAACGAGACACATTCCGGCGGCTTCCCCGGGAGCCTGCCGGTCTACAAGGAGGGCGTCGTCGGCAATAGCTATACCGTGGACCTGACCGGCGACGCAGAATCCAATCGACTCTCCCAGAACGTCTACTTCCGACTGGAAGGCGACGGGATGGCCATCACCGTCACCTCGACCAGCCCGAGCGACGTCGACCTTTCGGTGTTCAAGGCCGGCGTCCTCGTCGCGTCCGACGGGAACGCGAGCGGGGAAGAGAGCGTCACCTTTGATTCGGAGGCAGGGACGATCTACGTGCTCACCGTGCGTGGGTTCAACACCATGCCCGTATCGTACGGGGCCGACATCACCATCTCGCACTGAAAAAGGAATCGACAATGAAATACATCAGCATCGTGGGGATGGTCGTTCTTCTCGCGGCAGCGGCGTGCGGGACCGACGGAGCGCGGCCTCCGGCGCCTCCCGTGAGCGCGGGCGGCTCTTTCGAGGCGGCCTCGGGCGAGCCCCGCGCCGCGGAATCAAGCACGGCCGCGGCCGAGAAGGCTGGCCCGTCCGAGCCCACCGCGAAGCCCTCCGCCCCCGTGAACGTGACCGCGACGCTCAAGCCTGGCGCGGCCGATCTGGATGTCGTCTTCGGCGCAGACGGCTCGAACATCACCATCGAGGTCTGGGGGGTGGACGGGCTGAAGCTCAAGGGAGGAGCGAGCCCGGTCTCGGAGCCGTCCGTGAGAAACGGGCAATCCGTCAAGGTGTCCGTTCTCTACGACGCGGGGGCGACCGAGAGCAACCTCGCGATCCGCGTCAGCGGCACCTTCCACGGCCGAGAGCAGGCCAAGGTGCAGTCATTCACGATCAACGTGGGCAGCCAGCCCAAAGGCGCGCTGGCCGGGGAGAGCAAGGTCGATAAAGACGGTCGGCCGGTCAAGGTGATGAAGTCGCAATAATTCCTGCCCCAGCCACTCTCCCTGTTCCCGCACAGGGAGGGGACGCCTTCGCATCAACTCGCCCTTGAGCTCCCTGAGCCCGCGTCCGCGGTGGAACGGGCCATCGCCAGGTCGCGCGCACGCGTCTCCAAGGCGCGCGGGCGGGTCCTGTTCAAACTTGATCAGCCGGTTCGTCCGGGGAACATCGCCCGATCCCCCCGATCGGGCTCTCTGATGTCCTACCCGCGCCTACCTTGGCGCATCGTCTCGATCAGGTGGCGCGGAGACCTCACCTCATCCAAACGAGGCGGCGACTTGACGCGTTCAATATCTAACGCGACGCGCCTAGGGTCTCGATTTGCGATCGACGCTTTCGCCTTTCGCGCCCTCTCGCTCTCAGCGAAGAGAATCGCCCTCACGTCAGGTGGAGCTTTCGCGCCCCGAGCACAGATGGCGAGGAGGTGCAGCCCGACGAGGCCGCGAAGCGAGAGGAGCGGTGAATGCAATGATCGAACGGTCATGATTTACCTCGATGCCTGGAGGCAGTTGAGATCCAGGTAGTCGCTGGCTTAGCAATATTCACAACGCCGTCCACCGAGCCAGAGGACAGTGTGCGATTTTGCACACATGCCGTGCCCTGGACTGCATCGCCTGTCTCGCAACGTTGACGCCATTCACCTCACGCTCAGTCCGATCGCGGCCTCCGTTGAAGGGTCCTACCTCGGACAATTCATGTCCTAGGCCATTGCTGAATAACCACGAAAACCCGACGAATCGTGGTAGATTCGTCCCATCGAGTGAGCCGCTGAAACGGTCGAGCCGACGACGCGCATGGGGCGCGACGCGGCGCCCGTGGTGGCCCTTGCTGGGGCTTTCGTCGTGGCCAACGTCCTGCCGCTGGACAAGCGCGTGAACGTCGTTCGGCACCTCGTGGAGGGTGCCAGCGTGCGCGCGACGTCGCGGCTCACGGACGTTTCGCTTCCGACGGTCCTCTCCACGCTCGTCCGCGTCGGGACGGGATGCGACCACCTCCACAACCTGCTCGTGAGGGATCTGGACATCCGCGAGATCGAGCTGGACGAGATCTGGTCCTACGTCGCGAAGAAGCAGGCCCGCGTGACCGCGGTGGATCCCGCCGAGTTCGGCGACGCGTACGCCTATCTCGCCATGGCGCGCACGAAGAAGCTCATCGTGTCCTACCGCGTGGGGAAGCGGGACGAGGCGAACACGCGCGCGTTCGTCGCGGACCTCCGCGCCCGGCTCGTGACGATCCCGGAGATCTCCACGGACGGCTGGCAGAGCTACCCCGTCGCGGTCGGGCAGAGCTTCGGTGGCGCGGTCGACCACGCCGTGATCCACAAGGACTACACGAAGAAGCGCCGCGCGGACGGCCAGAAGCACGACCACCGCTACGAGCCCCCGCGCGACCCGTTCATCACGAAGAAGGCGGCGCACGGCGCGCCGAACCTCGATCGCGCGAGCACGTCTCATGTCGAGCGCGCGAACCTCACGGTCCGGATGCACGTCCGGCGCTTCACGCGCCTTTGCAACGGCTTCTCGAAGAAGATCGAGAACCACCGCGCCGCCGTGAGCCTGCACGTCGCCTGGTACAACTTCTGCCGCGTCCACGAGTCCTTGCGCGTCACGCCGGCCATGGAGGCGGGCATCACGGATCACGTCTGGTCCGTGCAGGAGCTTGTCGAGCGTGCCCTTGCCGCGGAGTCGTGTGCGCCTCCGGAGCCGAAGAAGCTCGCGCCACCCGCCCCGGCCCCTGGGGAGAAGCAGGGCGCGGCGCGGGAGTTGCCGAACGGCAAGGGCTGGCTCCGCGCCCTGCCCGGCGGGAAGGGCAAGCCCGGCGAGGTCCCGCGCGGGCCTACGCCGCCCGCCACGCCCCCGGCGAGGGCCGGGACGGGGGAGGCGTCGAGCGACGCGCTTCCGCCACCGGGGACGCAACTAGACCTGTTCTCGTGGCGATATAGGGCACGGGATGGTGAGCAACTCGGGTTGTTCGACCCGTGACTCGCCGTTTGTCGGTGCGAATGTTCAGGATTTTGCCGAGGCGGATGGTGAGGCCGGCGAGCACCAACACTTTCCCCCATCGGCCGAACCATGTAGGGTCGTCACCTTCCCTGACGGAGGTGGCTCGTTGGCGAACTCGGACAAGCTCGCGGAGGTGGTGGCGATGATGGTCGAGAGGGATGAGGAGTTCCAGCCACTGAAAGAGGCGGCAAAGCCGAACGGCGACGAACCCGTGTGGCCGCTCTCGCGCCTCAAAGAATGCCTCGGGTACACCGCGAGCGAGAAGATCGACCCGGCCGTCAATCGGGCCAAAATCAGCGCGCAGACCGCTGGGCTGTCGATCAAGGAACATTTCGTCGCCGGGGACATCTTCGACGCGCCGGGCGAGATCTTCCTGACGAAGTACGCCGCCCTCCTTGTGACGATCAACGCGGATCCGTCGAAGGAGAAGGTGGCGGTTGCCCAGTCCTACTTCGCGCTTCAGGCTGATAAGCAGCGGTTGGAAGACGAGAAGCGGCTGCGCACGCGGTTCGACGTCACGAACGAGAACAACAAGCTTCAGGGCGTCGCCGCCGACAAGGGCGTCCAGGACTTCGCGAAGTTTAACGGCGTGGGCCTTTACGCCCTCTACGGGGGGCGGAATCAGCAGAAGGTCAAGTCCATGAAGGGCCTGCCGCCTTCGGCGCAGCTTCTCGATCACGCTGGAAGCGAGGAGCTGGCGGCGAACCTCTTCCGCATCACGCAGACGGCGGCCGCCCTTCGACGACAGACCACGAGGAGTGAGGATATTGCGACGGAAACCCATCGTCGCGTTGGGGAAAGCGTTCGGGGCGTGATCCTCCGTGCAGGCAACACGCCTCCGGAAAGGCTGCCCGTGTCACCCACCAAGATCGACAAGCTCGCGACCAAGGTGAAGAAGGAGCTGAAGTCGGGGCCGAAGACCTAACGCTTCCGCTTACGGTTCTTCCACGTGGGGCGTGGAGCCTGCTTCGGGGCGGGAGCCGCCCCAAGCTTCCGGAGGACGGCGCGAGCCTTCTTCTCGTGGACGTAGAACGTCGCCCGAGGCAGGCCAGCAGCTCGCGCCGCGTCCGCGCCGATCAGCCCGCGGGCGCCGAGGTCTACGACATGGGCGACGATCGGGCTCGACGCCATGGCTCGCGCGAGCAGATCCCGCGCCTCGATCGCCGGCATCGGATCCGGCGTCGCGAGGACGGGAGCCGACCGGAGCGAGGACATGGGGATCTCGCGCCAGAAGGCCCGGCGCGAGAGGTTCTGCGCGTGGTAGAACGCCGTCTGCCTGGCGAACCCGCGGAGGGCCGCATCGGGCGGCGTGCCCTCCGCGCCACGGACACGCCCATCGTTCAGGGCTTCCCACGTTGTGATCACCGTGTCCTGCACGAGATCGGGCACGTGCCGCCGTTCCACGCCGATCGCGCGGGCATGGCGGAGGAGCATCGGGCGCATGGCCTCGATGTCCCCCGCGTCCGCCTCAACAATCGGCGCGCCCCCACCGGGGGAGGCGCGGTACCGGATCACGGCGCGTCGCCTCGCACGAGGGCTTCCACCTCGACGTCGAGCGCGTGCGCCACGTGCGTGGCGAAGTGCAGCGTGCAGGCGATTTGCCCGCGAAGGAACGCCTGCACATACATCGGCGCGTAGCCGATCGTATCGGCGACCTTCCACAAGGTCCGCGCGGCGACGACGGGCGCGAGGGCTTTCCGTACGCGTTCGGCCTGCTCCGCGGAGAGCACCGCAGGCAAGCTCTCCGGGGCCTTGTCTTGATCCTGGTCGTGGTCGCTCACGAGGCCCCTCCCTTCCGCTTCGGGGGCGTCACGAGCGAGAGCGCGGGCGCCTTGCGGGGCGGTGCCTTGCCCGCGAGGGCATCGTCGAGCGAGAGCCCCACGGCGCGGGCGATGCTCCGCGCGAGCGCCATGTTGCCCGGCTCCGTCCCGTCGCAGAACGCGAGCACGACGGAGCGACGGAAGCCGACCTTGTGCGCCACAAGGATCCACGAGCCCAACTCGCGGTGGAGGTGGCGCAGCAAGGCGCGGAGGTTCGCCCGCTGGATCTCGATCAAGTCGGACCCACGGAGGGGCCGATCGCGGTGGTCGGAGGCCATCACGACGCGCCTCCCTTCCGCCCGCAGAGCGCGCACGCCCCAACGACATGCGGGCGACCAGCGAGGACTTGCTCGACGGGGATGCCCGCGGCGCGAGCGAGGAGCACGGCGACGGCGTAGGACGTCGACTCCGCGGCGCGGATGAGCGTGGTCCGGTGGACGCCCACGACCGCGGCGAGAACGTCGAGCCCGCCGTAGGCGCGGGCGACGTTGCGGATCGTGGCGCGGATCCGCTTGCGTTCTTCGGACGTGGGGAGGAGGGACGGGCTCTTCCGGCCCTTGGGCGGACGAGTCCCTTGGCCCCGCGGGGCGGGGTGTACTAGACGAAGCATGGGTTGCGACTCCGGCTTGAACGGGGTTGCGGCCAAGTCGCCTCGTGGGGTTCACAGGTCCCACGGGGCGGCGCCTTTTCAGGCCCGCCGAACCTACGCGCCGAAATCGCGGCCCGCTACAGCCGATCGCCAATCTTGATCAGCTACGGCCTATCTTGATCGGCACCCGCGGGCGCGTCTCCAAGGCGCGCGGGCGCGCCTTCTCCTCATGCCCACACGTGTGCAACCGGAATCTTGGGTGGCACTTCAGACCGGGAACTCGGGTAACACTTCCTCGCGGCTGGCGATGTCGACCTCCCCTTGGGTGGCGTGAACCGGGGAGGGCCGATCCGTCGTCAGCGGTACGTGAAGCTAGCAGGTTACGCCGAGTCAGGGGTGCCGGAACCCGTAGCGGCAGCGGCAGCGGAAGCGGAAGCGGAAGCGGAAGCGGAAGCGGCAGCGGAAGCGGAAGCGGAAGCGGGGCTCCGCTACCGCCCCTTCCGCCGATAAATCCAGATGACCGGCGTCCCATGCAGCCCCGCCACGTGGGCCGGCTGCACCGTCCCATAAGCCACCCACGCCTGGTACTCCTGCCCCAGCATGTGCGGTTCGTGGTGGTAGAGCGCAAAGTCCGCCTCGTGAACCGCGCCGACCCCGCGGATGTCCTTCCGCAGCCGGCCGTCCTTTTGCAGCATCTCCCACGAGGGCCAGGCCGTATCGTGCACGTAGACGGTCCCGCCCTTCGGCACCTCGTGGTTGAGGTACTCCACCACCGCGCCCGTCGTGTAGCCCCAAAACGTCCGATTGAGCCCGAGCGTCGCCGCGCCCTTCGCCCCGCCCACGAGCGGCGTGTAGTTCGAGAGCCCCCACGGATGGGACGCCGCCGTCTCCGCGATCGGCGCCGCGAGCAGCACCGCAAAAAGCCCCATCGCCGCCGCAGGGCCGCGCGCGAAACGCCGGAGGTTCGTCGCTTTCAGCCGGCGCAGCTCCACGCGGAGCACGGAGACGAGCCAGGACACCCCTGCCCCGGCGAAGAGCGCGAGGAACGGATACGCCTGCATCCAGTGCTTCGTGCCGCCGAAGATGGGCGTCTTCGGCAGGACCCACGCGCCGTAGGAAATGCCGATCGCCATGAGCCAGAGCAGATCCGTCTCACCGCCCTCACGCCGCGCAACCTTCCCGGCCCGCGCCCGGAGGAGCGCCTGGATCCGCGCCCGCGCCCGCACGCAGAGCCCGAGGGCGGAGAGCGCGAGCGTCACCGCCGGCACCGTCGCCGCCGTCATCACCGGCGCATAAAGCCGCGGCATGGGCGGCGTCCAGTACGTCCGCCCGAGGAATTCCATGTTGTAATACTCGTGGTTCAGGTGGAACGACGCATACGCGCCGAGCCGCGCGAACGTATCCCGCCAGATCCACGGCCAGAGCGCGTACATCACGAGCGGGCCGAGCACGGCCATCGCGCCGAGTGCAGCGAGGGCCCGGCGCGCCGTCTGCTTCATGTCCCCGCCCGTCAACCGGTCCCGCACGAGGCAAAGCGCGACGAACGTGACGGCGAGGATCGGCAAGAACCACGCATTGTGCTTGGTATCGAGCGCGAGGCCGAACGCGAGCCCCGCCGCGATCGGCCAGCGGGATCCGCCCTCCCGCATCGCCTTCCAGAAGCAATACGTGGCGAGCAGGAACATGGTCACGACGGGGACGTCGAAGCAGGCGAGGTGCGCGTTGTAGAAGAAACGCGGCATGCAGAAGAGCGCGATCGCCGCGAAGAGCCCCGCGATCCGCCCGCGCGCCTCGGCGCCCCAGCGATAGACGAGCCCGACGCCCGCACCCGCGAGGAAGATGCCCGGGAATCGATAACTCGTCCCCTCCATCGCGAAGAGGTGCAGCTTCTTCTGCAGGAAGAGGTTCGAGAGCGCGAACAGCGATTTGATGAGCCCCGGGTGCTCGCTGTTCACCCGCCACGCGTTGTCGATCGCCTTCGGCTCGAACGCCGCCCGCGGGTTCGCGAAGAGGAGCTCGAACCAGCGGCGGTAGCTGTCGGCCGCGTGAAAGTAAAACCCCTCGTCCCGCGCATACCCGAGGTCGCCCACGGTCGCGACGAGCAAGGCCATCACGACGCCCGCGAGCAGCGCAGCGATAAGATCGTCTTTCCAGGTGAGCTTGACCCCGCTCATCGCGTGTCCGCCTCGAAGCAAAAGTGCCGGTGCGCGTGGTTCTTGCTCGACACGAAAAACTCCACGGTCGCGCTCTTCTTGCCCGCGTGGGCGCCGAGCGGCATCTCGAACGCCGCCCACCCCTCGCCGTCCCGGTGCTCCCAGCGGCCGATCTCCTCGCCGTCGACGCGCACGGCGAGCGCGACCGGCGCCCCCTTCCGCTCGCGCTCGATGATCCAGTACATCCCGCCATGCCCGCGGATCACGGTCCCGAGCGGGACGCCCGAGAATCGCGTGACGACCTCGCCCCGCGCCGGCGGGTGCGAGAAGAGGCAGCGGCGCGGGCGGAAATCCTGGTCCGCGATGACGGTCGGGCCGATGCTGAAAAACGTGCCGCCGGGGCATTCGAAGCGCGCCGCGGGGAACGTGGGGTGGCCGCCGAGGCCGCCGGCGAGGACACGCGCGTTCGGGTTCCACATGCAGGCGGCCTCGGGGCTCGTCACGCGGACGTCCGCCTGCGTGGGGCCGAGGGCGTCGACGAAATCGAAGACCACCTCGGCGGGGCTCGGGTTTTCGAGGCGCCGGATCACGAAAGGCCCGACCTCACGCCGGCCGGTCTCACGAAAGCCCAAGAGCTCGGGCGCGCTCTCCCCGAGGGCCGAGATCTCCAGCGCCGCGCGATACCGCGACACGTCCGGCCGCGCCACGTCGCGGAGCGGAAAGACTTCGTCGCCGAGCGCCTGCCGCGCGAGCGGCTCGGCCCAGGACGGCGCGACCACCACGAGCTCGCCTTGCTTTCGCTCCTCGGCCATGGGCCCCACGAGGGCCGCCCAGTCCGCGAAGTCGGGCCCCCGCCGCGAGGAGACGAAAAACCCGGCAAGCTCGGCGATCCCGAGGGCCACGAAGGCCCCGAGCAGGGGTTTGGGGCGTAGGGCGCCGGAGGCGACCCGGAGCCCCAAGCGTAGACCACGTGGCCACCACCTCATCCCTGCACCTTCCCCTCGTCCTCGCGTTTTTCGGCGCGCACCATCGCAATGGCGCCTACGAGCGCCGCGAGCCCAACCAAAAACCCCGCAAGGAACCCCGGCGGCCGATACACCAAGGAGAGCGTCGTCACGCCCTGTGGCAGGCGCACGGCGACGCGGTTGTCCACGTTCTCCACCTTGCCCGCCGACACCCGCCAGCCCTCGTCGTAGTTCATGTTGTACACGACGAGCGATCCCGCCTCCGCGCCCGCAAGCTCGATCGTCGCGCCGTTCGGGCTCCAATGCGTGAGCTTCGCCGTGCCCGGCCCCTCCGCGACGAACACCTCGCCCTGGTGGCGCGGATCGTCCGACGCGAGCGCGCCTTTCCGCTCGAACGGCGGCGCGCCGTAACAATCGAGCACGCCCGTGTTGCCGAGCATCGCGAGGTACATCGGCCCCGCCCAGTCGCGCTGCTTGTACTGGAACGGCGGGTTTTTCTCGAAATGAAAGGGCCTGTCCGCAGGGATGTGATCGGGTGGGACCATCCACATCGACTGCGCCATGGGCTTCTGCGCCCCGCGCGCCACGTCGATCCCGATCAAGAACACGAGCGCCGCGAGCGCCGCGTCGAGCCAAGGCCGCCGCCGGCCCGCCCGCTCCACGAGCCGCCCGATCCCGCTCGCCGCCACGATCGCGAGGACGAGCACCGCCGGATACAAAAACCGCGACGGCACGTGCTGGGATCGGAAGACCGGCACGTGCTCGTGCAAGAGCGTCCACGGCGCGTTCGGGTGGAACGCCCCGAGCCCGAGCAGCCCAAAAAGCGCGCCGACCACCTTGAGCGCCGCCTCCCGTTTGCCCTGCACGAGCAAGAGCGCGAGCGCGAGGATCAGCACGCCGGGCAGCCCGATGTACATCCCCCACTCGTGCCACCCATACGCCGGCACGCGCACGGGCCGCGACCCAAAGCCCTGATCCGGCGCCGTCAGCATCGTGAAGAGCGCGCCCATGTCGATCGCCTCGGTCGAGGGCACGAGCCGCGGCGCCTTGCCGAAGACGTCGAGCATCGGGAAGAGTTTTGGTGCTGCGAGCGAGACGCCGAGCAGGCCCGAAGCGCCGAGCACCACGAGCGGCCGCGCGCTCTTCTCCAGCACGCCGACCACGATCGCGTAAATCCCCAGCGCGAGCACCGTGTGCGGGAGCGGATAGATGCCGCCCGCGTAGACGAGCGCGGCGAACGTGGCGCCGAGCAAGACGACGTCGAGGGCGCGGTTTGGTGTCTTTCGCGCGCGCTCGAAGAAGAAGAGCGCCCACGGCAGGAACGCGTAGGCGAGGTGCCAGGTGTGGCCCGAGGCCGTTTGCAGCGCCCAGCGCCCGTTCACCGCCCAGAGCGCCGCCACGAGCGCCCGCGCCCCGTGGCTCTTCGTGAACCGCGATCCGGCCGCATACGCCCCCGCCGCGCCGATCAAGGCCATGCCCACGACCTCGACCCGGATCGCGAGGTTCATCGGCAAGACCAGATAGGCGAGCAGCCACGGCGAGACGAGGATCGTGTCCGCCTCGACGTACCCCCAGGCCGGAAATCCTCCGCATGCGTACGGATTCCAGAAGGGCATCTCGTGGTGATCGAGCAGGCTCGTCTTGACGAGGTAGCGGTGCGAGGTCTGCACGTCCCAGTCGTGGAAGCCGAACGTGTGTGCCTTGAGGAGCCACGGCAGCACGACCACCACGACGGCCACGAGCATCGAGAGGCCCGCGAGGAGCGCAGCAGCGGCGCGGGGCGGATCACGCCGCGCGGCAGCGAGGAGGCGACGCGGGAGGGAAAGAGCGGGCTTGTCCACGGGCGGCGCGGACGTTAGCACGTTGCCCCGCCGGGCTGCCTCGGCTAAGCCGCCGTCCGTGCTGGGGATCCCGAAGGCCCTGTTCGCGCTGCACCGGCGCGCCGTGACGCTCCCACGGGCCGAGCGCATCACGGACGCGCTCGCCACACTCGCAGGCCCCGCGCGGTCGCTGCTCGACGTGGGCGCCGGCGACGGGGCCATCGCCGCCGCCGTCGGCAAACGCGTGGGCGCGAGCCGCGTCGCGGGCGTGGACGTGCTGGTTCGTCCCCACACGGTGATCGAGGTCGTCCCCTACGACGGGCGGCGCCTGCCGTTCCCGGACGGCGCGTTCGAGATCGTCACGATCTCCGACGTCCTGCACCATTGCGAGGCGCCGGGCGAGGTGCTCGCCGAGTGCTTGCGCGTGGCCGCCCGCGCCGTGGTCGTGAAGGATCATTTCCGCTTCGGCCCCGTCTCGCAGGCCCTGCTCCTGGCCATGGACGTCGTGGGCAACGCGGAGGCAGGCGTGCTCGTGCGAGGGACCTATTTCTCGCCGGCCGAATGGATCGACCTGGTGCAGGCGGCACGCGGGCGCATCACCGAGCTCCGCTGGCCGCTGCGGATCCACGACGCGCCGATGCGCCTCGTCACACGGGACGAGCTTCAGTTCGCGGCACGGATCGAGCACGTCCAAGGAATGGAGAACGCATGAAGACGCTCGTCGTCGGCGGCGCCGGGTTCATCGGCAGTCACCTCGTGGATCGGCTCGCCACGCGGGGGCCCGTGACCGTGTACGACAATCTTTCCGTCGGGAAACGCGCGTTCCTCCAGGAACACCTCGCCGAGGGGCGCGTGACGCTCGTCGAGGCGGACGCGCTCGACCTCGAACGGCTCACCGCGGCCGCCGCGGGCCACGACGTCGTCTTCCACCTGTCGGCGAACCCCGAGGCGCGCTGGGGCCTGGAGCGGACGCGGCTCGACCTGGAGCAGGGCACGATCGTCACGTACAACGTCCTCGAAGCGATGCGCCGCGCGCGCGTGGGGCGGCTCGTCTTCTCGTCGTCGGGCACGGTCTACGGAGACACGCCGGAGACGTGCAAAGAAGACCACATCGGGCACTTGCCGATCTCGCTCTACGGGGCGAGCAAGCTCGCGGGCGAGGCGCTGATCAGCGCGTTCGTCGAGTGCTTCGGCCTGCACGCGACGATCTTCCGCTTCGGCAACGTCGTGGGCCCCCGCGGGACGCATGGCGCCGCGCTCGATTTCCTGAAGAAACTACGCGACCGGAAGACCGAGCTCGAAGTGCTCGGCGACGGCCGGCAATCCAAGCCTTATCTCCACGTCTCGGATTGCACGGACGGCATGCTCTTCGGGCTCGATCACGGAAAGGAGCAGCTCGGCCTCTACAACCTCGCCCCGCCCGACCAGACCTCCGTCGCCCGCATCGCCGAGCTCTGCGTGAAGGCCTCCCCCTACCCCGACGCGACAATCCGCTTCACCGGCGGCGATCGCGGCTGGCCCGGCGACGTGCCGCGCTCGTCGATGAGCCCGGACAAGCTCGCAGCGCTCGGCTTCCGGGTGCGTCACTCCAGTGACGATGCCGTCCGCATGGCCGTCGAGGCGCTGGCACGCGAGGTCTTCGGCTAGGACGTCGAGGCGTCCTTCACGCGAAAAAAAAGGGGGGCGTCCCCATCGGAGGACGCGACTTTCGACGCGAGATCCGGCGCGCGGGGACGCCCCCTCGGGCGCGGGTCCGGAGGACCTTGTGCTCGGCTTGCCGTCAATGCACACGCGATGCCGCCCGCCCCATGTGCACCAAGCAGGCGAGCCACGCTGCGAGCGGCGCACGCTCGTCCGCGATCCGTCACGCGCGCCGCGGCCCCCGTCTGCGACCCCACGGACAGCCGAAAAAACCCGAGCGTTTGCGTGATTTCTGGTAGGGTCGCACGCTACCGGAGGAGCAGCCAGACCATGGGGCAGACGAACGATACGATCGAGTCCTTGCGCGCCGAGCTCGCGGCAGCAGAAGAGCGGGCGCGGCTCGCAGAGGAGCGCGCCGCAGCGCTCGAGGACCTCATCGCGCTCGTGCCCGGCATCGTACTGGAGTTCGAACAAGGGCCCTCAGGCGCGTTTCGACCCACGTTCATCGGCGGGATCGGGCTGCAAACCTTGCTCGGTTATTCGGTCGAGGACTGCATGAGCACGCCCGACTTCTTCACATCGATCATCCACCCGGACGATCGAGCCCAGGCAAACGCAGAAGCGATGCGATTTCTCCAGGACGGAGAGTCCCACCTCGCGCCGCATCGAATGATGCGCAAGGGTGGCGGTCATATCTGGGTCGATACGCACTTCCTGTACGAGCCGGCCGAGGAAGGGCGCCCAGCCAAGCTCCACAGCGTGATGTTCGACGTGGACCGTCGCGCCCACGCCGAGCAAAACGCGCGAGAAGCCCTGCTCAAAGAACGCGCACTCCATCAGCGGCTCGACGGGTTCGTCGCGAACGTCCCCGGCGTCGTGTGGGAGAGTTATTTCGTCGATGATCCCGGCCGGCACCGGATGAACTACGTGAGCGACGCAGTCCTGCCGATCACGGGGTACACGGCCGAGGAGTGGGGAAATCCGAATTTCTGGCGCGACCTCGTTCACCCCGAGGATCAGGAGCTGGCCAAAGCCGACGCAGAGCGCACCGCAGTAGAAGGGAGCGGTTCGTCGGCCTATCGTTGGATCACCAAGGATGGTCGGACGCTCTGGGTGAACTGCCGGATGACGGCCATCTGGGACGAGTCCGGGGCGCCGATCGGCCTGCGCGGCGTGACGATGGACATCACAGACCTGAAGCACGCCGAGATGGATCGCGCAGATGCCGAGTTCCGGGAGCGGCTGCTCAAGGCGCAGGAAGACAGCCTGCTCGCACTCTCGACCCCACTCGTGCCGATCGACGACGACCTGCTCGCGATGACGCTCGTAGGCGGGCTCGACGAGCGGCGCGCCGATCGAGTGCTGACGACGCTGCTCGAAGGCGTGACGCAAACAGGCGCGCGCGCCGTCATCCTCGACGTGACGGGCGTGCCACAGGTCGAAGCGCAGACGGCCGATCTGCTGGTGAAGGCCGCAAAGGCCGTGGGGCTGCTCGGAGCAGAGGTCGTGCTGACCGGGATCCGGCCAGAAGTGGCGCGGACCCTGGTCGAGCTCGGCGCCGAGCTCGGCTCGATCGTGACGAAAGGAACGCTCAAGGCCGGGATCGCCCACGCGATGCGAGCCCGCAATGGTACCGCGGGGAAAACGAGGGCTCGCTGAGGGCCGTTGCGCTGGGGCTTTGCCCCAGACCCCACCGGGGCTGTCCGCCCCTGGACCCGGACCAGCGCAAGCGCTGGACTCGGGGTCGATGAACTGCGCTCCGCGCAGTTCATCGAACAGCCGCTGGTAAGACCAGGAGCAACCCTGCCAACAGAGACCGGGGCGCTGCAGGCTCAACTGGCAACGTGCCCGTCGCCATTGGGCACCCCCATGGGAGAGGCACATGGCCCCAAGCCAGGGGCGCGTGGAGCTGACCGGGGACCACGTGTGGTTGATGCAGAACGTTGTGGAGCTGACCGCCGACCGCGTGGACCTGACCGTGGAGCGCGTGGACCTGGCCGGGGAGCGCGTGGACCTGGCCGGGGAGCGCGTGGACCTGGCCCGGAACCGTGCGCGGGGTGTGCGCGCGGCGCCTGGACCCGAGGGGCAAGCGGTTGGGGTTCGGCGAAGCCATGCGTGGGGTTCGGCCGGGAGCGCGTGCGGCCGTCCGCCGAACGCGTGGACTTCCCAAGGCGGCCGCACGGAGCCGAGGACGGCGCGCCTGAAGTCGACGGAGCTGCGCGTGGACCCGGGACGTGGCGCGCCTGGATCTTTGGCGGAATCACCTGGACCGCTCGGCGCTGCAGGCACAACCGGCAGCGTGCCCGTCGCCAGCTCGAGACCCACCTCGATGGTCTTGCCACGGGCCCGTTGGAAGAACTGCGCACCGCGCAGTTCTTCCACCTTCGGTCCAGGCCGTGCCTGGTTCGGGTCGAGGGGCGAACAGCCCCCGCGGGGTCCGGGGCAGCGCCCCGGCGCGACGCCCCGAGGGAGACTACCAGCCGGCGCGGCGGATGGCTTTGTAGGACGAGGAGGCTGTGCGCAGACCGTAGACGCAGCCGGCGGAGCAGCCTTTGCACTCGTAGGCGTACATGGAGCCCCAGCCGTCGCCCTTCTCGAAGAGGATGATGTGACCGGCGCCGCCGGAGTTGTAGACCAGGGCGTCGGCGGGCTTCACGTTCGAGCGTGAGACCGTCTTCCAGTTCGATGAGTCCTTCACGAAGTGGATTGTGCCGTAGGGGTGCGAGTCCACGGAGATGTCGTCGTTCGACGAGGGGACCTTCCAGGCCTTGGCGACGAAGCCTGAGCAGTCTGCGCCGTACGAACCGCTGTGGGAGCAGCTCGGGCAGCTCCCGGAGCAGGAGCCCTTCGTCGACGAGGTCGGCCCATCCGCCTTCCAGCGGCCGTGGCCCCACCAATACGAAAAGCCCTTCACGGACTTGCCGCGATTGATGGCGCCCTGCTGCGCGGTGCTGAGATCGCTCGTGCCGCCGCTGCCGCCCGAGGAGACCGTCGTGTAATACTTCCCGGAGCTCCAGCCGACTGTGCCGTCGTGCTTGATCTTGTAAAACCCGTTCTTCGGGTCGGCGGCCTCGACCGTCACCTTTGCGCCTGTGGGCACCACGTGCAGAACGGAGTAGGTCGTCCCGGGGCCGTTGCGGAGGTTCACGTCCGTCGTCGATTTGAGGGTCGTGCCGACAGCGATCGTGCCGGCCACGCCTTCGCTGGTCGAGCCGAGATCTTCGTTGGCGCCGATGAGCTCCTCGGACGAGTCGTCTCCGGAGCATGCGGGGAGCATGCCCATTCCGAGGGCGATGGCGGCGGCTGCAATCGACAGCGACAGGCGGCGAGCGTGGGTCTTCATGGGGCTTTGGCTCCTGGACGTGAAAAACCCATACTACAAGCCGCGTGCCAGACGCGTCCATGGCCACGCGCAGGGTTTCGACGCGCCTCCTCTCCACACGCACGAGAGAAAACTGCGGCGTTGATGGAACGGCGCGCGGCGTCGTGAGGCGACTTGGGGTCCCGCCGGGCGAATGGCGTGTCCTGGAGATGGATCGATCGTCCCCCACAGGGTGGATCTTTTCTTATCCAGGATGGGTGTTTGGCGCGGGCTTTTCCTTGCGTGTGCGGCTCTGGTAGAACGGGCGCATGCGCAAGAAGGTGGTGGCGCTCGTGGCCGTTCTCGGTGCGCTTGCCGCGGGCGTGGTGGTGGCGCGTGGATGCTCCGGCGACGGGACGTCGAAGGAGACGAGGCCGGTCAAGCCGGGCCACGAAAAGGCCGCGTCGGGGCCTCCGCGGGACGACGCGGCGCGGCCTACGGGCTCGGCCGTGGCCATCGTGGCGGATACGTCGGCGCGGCCGGAAAAAGGGCCGGAGGTCGTGTTTTCGGCGACGTGGGGCGGGACGCGGATGAATGAGCTCGGCCGGTCGCGCCCCGACGAGGCGAACCCCGAGGCGCCGATGAGCCTCGCCATGGACCCGAAAGGCAACATGTTCGTGCTCGATCAGGTCAATGGCCGGGTCGTGCGTATCGGGCCGGACGGCAAGCCCGAGGCCGTGATCCCGCTGAAGGAGCAGGAGGCGGCGCAGGACATGGCCGTGACCGACGAGGGCCAGGTCGCGGTGCTGGATCGATACAACAGCAAATCGATCGTCATGTACGACGAAAAGGGCGGCGTGCTCGGCGAGATGCCGCTCGAAGGCGAGGGTCTCGACGAGCTCGGGTTCGTCACGGGGGTGTTCGTCGACGGCAAGGACGTGTATGTCGAAAAGGAGCACGGCCCGCTTTTGCGGATTGGGACGACCGACGGGCAGCCGGGGGATCGCATCGAGGTCCCGGGCCGCCCGACGCGTGATGGGCTGAGCTACATCAAAGCCGGCATCATCGAACCCGAGCTCGGGCGAATGTACATCTCGTCGGTGGATCGGAAGACGATGCAACATCGATTCACGCGCGAGTACCGGCAAGGGAGCGAGATCCGCGGGATCTTGCTCCTCGACACGGACAAGACCGGGACCATTTATCTGGCCACGTTGCTCATGCAAAATGGCCAGGAGACGGTGATCCTTTCGTGCCACGAGCCGCTCAAGGGCATTCCGACGGGCACGGCCGTCCTGCCCGTGAATACGATGCCGGAGGAGACGTTCCGCGACATGGCGGTGCTCGACGAGGGCGGCGTCGTGTATTCGGTGCGGACCGAGCAGGGCGTGAGCTACCAGAAATACGATTGCCAATGAGCAAGCTGCTGGCCCGTCCCGAGGCCCGCGTGGTCGTCGTCGACGTGCTGCGCCACGTGGATCTCGAACCGGGCCCCGGGGCGGGGCCGTGGATCCGGGCCGCCGTGGGCACGCTGGCCCTCACGGGCGCGAGCACGGCGCTCGTCTTGGGCACCCAGGGCGCGCTCTGGTACCTGTTCGGAGCGCCGATCCTGGCGGGCCTGCGGGGCTTCCTGCGCGCCAGGCAGCAGAGCCCGCTCGGTCACCGCGTGGCCATGCGGATCGAGCCCTGGGGATTCGTGCTCGATCCCGAGGGCCTGGAGGAGGTCCTGCCCTGGCCGCGGATTTCGAGCCTCCGGCACCACACGGTCATCCTGAGCGAGCAGAGCACCGTGGACATGTTTTTCGTGGAGGTCGACGGCGAAACCCATCGCGCCGTTTGTCCGGCTTCGCCGCCGCTCGCGGTGCTGCCCGTGGCGTTCCCGGGGTATGTCGCGGCAGCGAAGCGGCCCGTGGCGCTCGATCTCGATGGCGCGATGTCGATCGAAGGGACCCAGGCGACGTTCGCGGAGCTTTTGGGCCGGGCGCGGCGCATGCTGGAGTCGCCCGACGGCACGACGCAGCTCGGAATGCCGGCGGCGGGGTATCGAGGGGTGGCGTCGCGGACGCCGGGGCACGAGACGGCGTCGATCCTGCGCGGAGCGCTCGTGGGGCATCGGCGCGCCGTGGACGAGGGGCCACTCGCGGCAATGCTCGCGGCCATGCTGGGGACGCGGGAGCTTCTCCGGGAGGTGCTGACGCTTTGCATGAGCCCGAGCCCGCTCGTGGCGGCCGTCGGCAAGGCCGCGGCGCTCCGGCTCGGCGCGGCGCCGATGCAGCCGGGCGCGGTGGACGAGGTGCTCCCGTTTCTGCCGGAGGACGAGGTGCGGGCGATCGAGCGATTCGCGCAGGGCGAGGACGGGGGTTAGCGCTCAGAGGGTGTTCCGCAGGCTTTCCGAGCTTTTTTGCATCGACCGCATCGCGGTCGATGCACGAAGAGGTCCAGGGCTGCGCCCTGCAAGGGGGAACGATTGAGCTATGTCGTGCGTTCCCAGTGCAGGACACCTTGCGGTGCGCCAGATCCGTCTGGTACTCTCTCCCATATTAAGATCACCGTGGGACGCCGACTTCCCTGTGTTGTTGGGCGATTCAAGCGGCGGAACCTATGGATCAACAACCAGAGCGAGGCTTTCTTCATGACCATGCTCGACCGCAACCACCGCGCTCCCGAGCCGCTTCGTCCGACCTCGAAGCCCACGCAAGAGTGGTCCGTTTTGAGCCGCCGCGGGATGACCAGGTGGACTCGCACCGAGCTATGGCAGTCGCGGCCCCAGCCCGAAGGCTCGAATCATAGCCAATCCCTTGATCCGCTACCTCTCGCACCATGGCAACGGCCGTTCCTCGATATACCTGTCTTTCCGCCTAGCGCGCCGCGTAGCTCTGACAGCACGAACGGTGCCGATGCCAAGCAAGGACTCGCGGGCGAGAACGCAAAGCTCGCGCCGGTGCTCATGCCGCCGCCGGTCCAGCGCAAAGCGACCGTCAGTTCCTCGGGTGATCCGTACGAGCGCGAGGCAGACGAGGTGGCGGACAAGGTGATGCGGATGGCTGAGCCGGCGCCCGTGGGCTCGGCGCCCGTGGGCTCAGCGCCCGTCGCCATCCAACGAAAATGCACGGCATGCGAAGAGGAGGACAAGGAGAAAATTTACGCCAAGCGCGTGCCTTCTACGAATCCCGCGGCGAGCCTGGATGCCGTGGATGTCACACGCGCCACCCAGCAGGGCGGAGCGCCCATGCCGAGAGATGTACGCGATTTTTTCGAGCCGCGCTTCGGCTACGACTTCGGCTCCGTACGGATCCACCACGACAGTGCAGCCGCAGAATCCGCACAAGCCATCCATGCCCGCGCTTACACCTTCGGGCGGGACATCGTGTTTGCCAGGGGGCAGTACTCCCCGGAAACCACGGATGGAAGAAGGCTGCTCGCGCACGAACTCGTGCACGTGCGACAACAGGCATCAGGCGCCGGACCATCTTTGGTACAGCGGCAGCCCGACAAAGACCACTGCGGGCCGATTCGCGCGATCGCCTATAACTATCGCGTGGCGGCGCAGGAGGGGAGGATGGAGGATGCACGCAAGTTGCTCTCGCAAGCATCGAAGGAGGACGCCGCCTACCTGCATTGCCGCCTGACAGCCCCGGGCGATGAGCTGTCGAAGTTCGCCCGAGCGAAGCTCTCGGATAAGGGCTTGACGGTGGCAACCAACCAGCTCAAGCGCAAGCTGGGCGTCCCCGAGGTGCCCGTGCCCGGCGCTGACAAGCGCAAACTGTGGGGGTCCCCAACCGCAAAGGACTACGAGCTCTTTTTTGCAGAGATGGCGAAGGGGCCGGACCCGGACGGATTCGTCATGGAATCCGATGGATTCATCGATTACGAATATCAGCCGACCTACAAGCAAGACAACCGCCGCGGGTGGTCCAAGTGGGTCATCTTCACCTATCCTGACGGGAGCAAGATGGAGGTCCATCTCGACGCCATTCCCGAGGACAAACCGAACCAGCAGAGGGTGAAGCGGATCATCGAGCGGATGTGGGGGGAGGACCTGCTTCGCATCACACAGATATCTGCAGATGCATCGATGTTCGTGGTCTCTGCCGCGACGGCGCTCAAAAATCCGCTAGGCAGCCCCTGGATCGCGCGAGGGTCGCCAGGCATGGTGCGGATACCGGGTCTGCGTGGCAATCTCTACGATCCTGCAGGCAGCAGCGCGAGCGCGGCGAACGATATGACGTTCGCCCCGGTGAGCGGACCGGAGGTCCCGCCGAACGTCGTGCCGCTCGTCCGAAGCTCGCCGCCGCAGGTCTCGGGGACTCTCGCGCTCGACCTGTTTGCCCAGCAGAATGCGTTCGGTGCTCCCCTGCAAGACGTGACTCCGTTTTCTTTCTCGCGGCCGGCTCCCATGCCCCAGGCCGTGGCGCTGGACGTACCGCTTACTCCGACGCGCTTCTACCAGGTTCCAGGAAACCCCATCGCGCCGCCGGGTTGGGCAAGTGGGAGCACGCTCCCGATGGGCACCGTCACGTCCGTCCTCGACCCCCTCATCGAGGCATCCCGCCGGCAGCGTCAGCGGCAGACCGCCCCAGAGCCAGGCCTCACCCCTTTTCCCGAGGCCGAGGCCGAGGCCGAGCCCCAGCCCGAGCTCCGGCGCGACCCGCGGGAAGAGTGCCGCTCATGGAACCCCTATGCGATCAACTGCGAAACCGGCGCCTCCAATGCCGAGAGCTCCGTCCGACGCTTCCTCGCCAGCGCAGGGCACGCGAACATCTCCCGGCTGTCATGCTCCCAGAACAGCACCTTCACGGAGCGCGACGACATCATGGCGTGCAACGGGGCTCCCGGGATGACCTATCACTGCATTCCCGACGGGCGGCGGGACCTCACGGTCAGCGTCTTCGGCTGCCAATGTTGCGACGCCAAAGGGGATACGAGCTACACTTGGCGCGGTCCCCACTGGTCCATCAACCTATCGAAACGCGGACGATGAGCATGAACCCGTCGAGCCCTCCCCCCGCTGAGCCCTCCGGATTGCCGGTGATCCGGCTGCGGGTCGATGACATCGAGGCTGCCCTCTCCTTCTATCGCCGCGTCTTCGAAGCCGACGCTGACGACGCGGATCCCCACGCGCTCTACCCTGAGGGCAACCGTGCGCTCGTCTTCCGCATCCTGGGCCCCGACGAGGGCCCCCAGCCCACCGCCGGCGACGTGGAGGACGAGGACGCCGCCACCCCACGATGCGAGCTCGTCGTAGACGACGTGGAGGCGTGGCTCGAGCGTGCTGGGGATGCTGGGGGGACGGTCAAGGCGCGCGTGGTCGACGATCGAGGGCGTGTGACCTATGGTCAATGGCGGGATCCCTTCGGCCACCTCTGGGCCCTGTCGGCAGCCGATAGGTGACGGCTCCCGGGCCTTTTTGCATCGACCGCAACGCGGGCGATGCAATCAGGCACGCCGGCCGCCCGGGCTCCTGTAGGCGCGCAGCATTCGAAGGGAGAGCTCGACGTGCACGTCGGCGAGCTCGTCGAGGGAGAGCGCCTCGGACGGCGCGTACCAGTACGGGAGGCGCACGCCGATCGCGGAGAGCGCCGCGGCGGTCGCCACCTCGTCGGGCACGGAAAACCGTCCCATCGCCACCCCGCGCACGAGGACTTCCCGGACGAGCGCCAGCGATTGCGCGCGAATGGCGAGCGCCGGGGCAGCGAGATCGGCCGTCAGGGCGTAGATCTCTTCGTTGACCACCACCGAAAGGTGCGGATAGGTCGCGTGCAGGAGGGTGTGGGCCCGGACGAGCGCGCAGATCTGCTCGAGCGGATCGTCGCCCGCGTCGCGCAGCGCCGCCTGCAAGGTGACGGCGTGCACCTCGTGGCCCACGCGGACGAGCTCCGCGAGCACGTGCTCCTTCGAGGGGAAGTGCGCGTACAGCGCGCTCGGCTGCAGCTCCAGCGGCTTCGCGATGTCGCGGACCGACGTGCCGTGGAAGCCCTCGCTCGCGAAGAGCTGCAAGGCCACCTCCAGGATCCGCCGTCGCGGGCCCTCGGGCACGGAGGACGGCGGGAGGGTCGCCGTTGCTGCGCGCAGACGTGAAGCCCTGAGGGAGCTCATGGGCTTCCGTTTTTGAACGAGCGTTCGTTTGTGTCAACGAAATCATCCCGTCGTGACGTCGAGGGGTGTCGGCATCGTTCCACCTTCGCCCTGCTCGCGGTAGGTTCCCTCCATGCGTTTCCTTTCCTGGGCCGTGTGTTTCGGGCTCCTCGTGGCGTGCGGGGGCAACGATCCCTCCTCCGGCGCCGGCGGCACGGCGGGATCGGGCGGGGGCGGCGGCGCGGGCGGATTCACGTACACGTTCGAAACGATCGGCACGCGGAGCGCGGCGATCGACACCACGACCTACGAGGCCACGCTCGTCGCCGCGCATCGCTCCGACGGCGGGACGAGTTATCTGATGGTGATTCCCGCCGCGAAATCGCCGGCCTCGGTCGTCGTCGACATGGCGCCGTACACGGGGATCGATTGGACTGGCGAGGAGGTCGACACCCGCCACGCGACCGAAAACCCCGGGCCGTTTGGGCTCTATCCGGACACGGACGCGCCGCTCGACCCGCCGTCGACCGAGACGTGCGCATATGGCTTCGTGTCCGTAGAGACGCAGATCCAGGGCGAGGCCTTTCACCTCCTGAATGGCCACGCCGTGATCGTCGCGTTCGGCCGATTTTATGCAGGCGGCTCCCTCGCGGACGACGCCGCCGACGCCGCCGCGCCGTTCCATTACATCGAGGCGCATGCGGCCGATTTCGAACCATCGCGCATCGGCGTCCACGGGAACTCGTGGGGCGGGTTCATGGCGCTCGCGGGCGTCGGCAGGCGCCCGGCGGGGCAGTCGATCCGCGCCGTGACCGCCGCGAATCCGCCGACCGATTTCGTCGACCTCTACGATTACTGGATGACCACGCTCCCCGCCGTGTATCCGTACAAGGACGAGCTCGGCTTCTTCGAGGGATACCGGCGGCGCATCGAGGCGGCCACGGGCGGCCCGCCGGCGGAAGACGAGGCGGCTTTTGCGGCATGGCGGCGTGACGCCCTCTGCGCCGGGCTCGACGGCGACGTGGTGATCCCCCAGGACGACTGGGACACGCTGGTGCCGGTCACGCAGACGGAGTCGTTCCTGGCCGCGTGCAGCGAAAAAGCGCGGGGGCTCTTCTGGCGCCGCCGCACGCCCGTGGAGTACGCGGCGATTCACCTGGCCCACGGCGCGCTGGAGCAAGAGCCCGGATTCCCGTCGTCGCGGACCCTCGGGTTTTTGCACCTGCACCGCTCGCTTGCGAACGAATCCGACGCGGTGCTCGCCTACTACGAGGATGCCGCGCTGCGTATCTTCTTCCAGACGGTCCACGATGCCCAGGTCGACGGCAAGGACATCACGTACGCCGCGCCCGCGCTCGCCGACCTGCTCGATCCACGCGTCGCCGCCTACGATCTCGGGACGACGAAGGCGACCCCCGGGCCGGAGCTCGCGAGCGCCCTCGTGAGCGACATCTGGGGAACGCCGGTCACGCCGGCGGACCTGGCCCAGGGCTTCCCCGCGCCCTGAGGGGCATCGAGAAACGCGTATCCTTCCGGTCGCGGGGCCCAGCGAGGCCCCCTTCTTCCGAAAGGATACGCGTGATGAACACGAAGACCTTGCTTCTCGCGTGCGCGGCGCTCGCCGCCGCCTGCACCACGACCGAGGCGCCGCCGCCCGCAGGAAACGCCTTCAGCGTACGCGCCGGCGGATCGAGCTGCGACCGCGGCCTCGAGGTGGCCACGAGCGAAGCCGGCGACATCGCCCTCGTCGGCACGTTCGAGGGGACGGTCGATTTCGGCGGCGGCCCCCTCGTCTCGGCCGGCGGCACCGACATCGCATTCGCCACGTGGGACGCCGAGGGCAAACCCGGCAAAAGCGTGCGCTTCGGAACAGCCTCCTCGGAGGGTGCCCCGCGGATCGTCGCGGCCGGCGGGGGCGCGTGGGTGATCGCGGTGAACACGCAATCGGAGCTGGATTTCGGCGGCGGCCCGCTCACGCCTCCCGGCGCGGCCGGTGCCGCGATCGGAAAGCTCGACGCGGACGGCAAGCCCGTCTTCAGCACCATGCTCGGCGCGACCGTGTCCGGGATGGCCGCCGGCGGGGACGACACGCTGGTCGTCACGGGCAGCTACAGCGGCACGCTCGTCCTCGGCGGCGCGACGCTGACGAGCGCGGGCGCGACGGACGTGTTCGTCGCCAAGCTCGACGGGAGCGGGGCGCCGATCTGGGCCCGCTCGTTCGGCAGCGCGGGCCTCGAATCCGGCATGGATGTCGCCGTGGACGGGAGCGGAAATGTCCTCCTCGGCGGCGGGATCCTCGCGCCGGTCGATTTCGGCGGCGGGCCGGCCACGATCACGGGCGGCGTGGACGCCGTGCTCGTGAAGCTCGACGCAGACGGCAACCACGTCTTCACGAAGACCTTCGGCGACGTCGCGGACCAGGTGATCCAGGCCGTGGCCGCCGACGCCGACGGGAGCATCCTCTTCGGCGGGCTCTTCGAGGGTCGGCTCGATTTCGGCAGCGGCGAGCTCGCCAGCCAGGGCCGTGATCTTTTCCTCGGAAAACTCGATTCGAAAGGCGCCGAGGTGTGGACCCGGACGTTCCGGCTCACCTCGGCGGAATGGGACGACTCGGCCCCGCGGATCGCGGTCGATCCCAGGGGCGGGCTCGTCGTGACGGGGACGTTCAACGAGGCCTTGAACCTCGGCGGCGTGGCGCTCGAAGGCGCCGGGCAGACCGACGTCTACTTCGCGCGCTACGACGCCACGGGCAAACACGTCCAGAGCCGCGCGATCGGGCATTCCGGTTATGACCTCGCGGGCGGCGTCGCCGTGGACCGGGTCGGGGCCGCGGCGATCACGGGATCGTTTTACGGGACGATCGACCTCGGCCAGGGTCCGCTCGAAAGCGCGGGCGACTGCGACATCTTCCTCGCGAGGTTCGCCGCGCCCTGAGGGCCCTCAGAACGACACCTGAACCACCCCTGCCCCGCCGCCCGGCCCGGGCGCGATCGCAAACCGCACGTCCCCCGCCGGCGCCGGGGCCCACAGGGATCCCGCCGCGAACAGCCCCACCCCCGCGAGGCTCATCCCCACGATCGCCGTCGCGCTCGTCATGGACACGCCCCCCGGCTCCGGATCGCCGGCCGTCCCGCTCGTCTCGAGCGACGTCGAGAGCCCCGCGATCGAGGCCATGGTCAAGCCGCCGAGGCCGATCACGAGCGCCCCGAGCGCGAGCCAGCGCCGATCCTCGAGTGTCATGGGCCGCGGGAGCGGCTCGGGGTGGAGCACGATGAGCTGCCGCGTGAGCTCGTCCGCGAGCGGAGGCACCTCGACGTCGACCAAGGTCCCCACCTCGCCCACCACGACCTCACGCCGGAACGCCCGCTTTCCCGGCGCGGCCGCTTCGAGCACGTGCGCCCCCGTCGTGACGACGATCCCCGCGTTCCAGAGGGTTCGCTCGATCTCGCGCCCATCCCAGGTGATGGAGAGATCGGGCTCTTTCAGGGCCTCGTCGGGGACGATCAGGTTCACCACCGCGACCCGCGGGCCCAGCGCGGCGAGGCGGGCGCGGGCGACCTCGGCCCGATCCTCGGCGTGCCGCTGCCGCGCCTGGGTGGCCACATCCTGGTACATCATGAACGCCTCGCCGAGCCGCTCGGTGTGCTCGTAACACTCGGCCAGGCGGAACATCGTCCCCATCGCCGGATCGAGCCGCCGGCTCTCCTCCAGCATCGGGCAGGCCCGCGCGTGCCTGCCCTCGTCCATGAGCTCGAGCGCGCGGCGGAACAAGGTCTCTGCCCGCTGCTCGGCGAACGGCTCCCGCGTCCCCTCGGCGGCCGCGGGCCGCGCGAACGACGAGATCACCACGACGACGGAGACAAGGAGGATCGGGCTCTTCGGAAGATGAAGTTTCATTTGCGTGAACGACCAAAAGGATCCGCCGCTCGTTTCAGCGGCTCTTTCTTGCGGGCCTTCGCGTCGTCGCCCGGGGGCGCCTCCGCCTCGTCCGCACATCCCGCGAGGCCGGTGATCACCGGCGGCGCAGGCACCTTCGGGGATTCGGCCGGGACGGCGGGCCCGGCGAGCGCCTCGGCGACGGGCGCGACGTTCGTCGGGGCCACCTCCGCCGCGTCGGTCGCGGCGCTCGCGGGGCGGGCGCGCGTGGCGAAGCTCTGTTCCTCCCGCGACACCCAGAGGCCCGCCCCGCCGCCCACCACGGCCGCGACGAGCAGCGCCGCGGCCACCACGCGCGAGCCATGCTCCCGCGCCCGCGCGGAGACCGACCACGTCCCGCCCCACGCGGCCCCCGTCGGCTCGGACGTCGAGATCGGCAGCGTCGGCTCCTGCACGGAGCGGAGCGTCGGCGCGCTGTTCATCGCGGCCCGGCAGTCGGGGGACGTCGGCACGTCGTCCGGCGCCGGATCCATCGGGGCAACCACGGGCAGCACGCTCACGGCGGGCGTCGAGGGCAACGACGCGCGGCTCGGCTTGCGCAGGCTGCGCGGCGCCTCGTCCTCGGGCACGAACGGCGCGAGCGCGGCGGCGAGCATGAGCGCCGAGGGAAACCGATCGTCCGGTTTTTTCCGCAAGCAGCGGCGCACCACCGCGTCGAGGGCCGGGGGCACGTCGGGCCGACGCACCGAAAGCGGCCGCGGCTCACGCTCCAGGATCCCCTCGTACACGTCCGACAGGCTCCGCGCCGCGAACGGCGCCTCCCCCGCGAGCAGCCTGTACAGGATGGCGCCGAGCGCCCACAGGTCCGTCCGCGCGTCGACGTCGCGCGTCGAGCGCATCTGCTCCGGCGACATGTAGAGCGGCGAGCCGAGGATGTCGGTCGTCCGGGTCATCCCCGAGGGCGCGCGGGCGTCGCAGCGCTTCGAGATGCCGAAATCGAGCACCTTGACGCAGGGCGATCCGTCGGGTCTGTGGGTGAGGAAGAGGTTCGCCGGCTTCAGATCGCGGTGAATGATGCCGGCCGCGTGGGCCTCGACGAGCGCGGTGCAGGCGTGCAGCACGTAGAGCACGGCCTCGGCCACGGGCAGACACTCGCGCTTCTTGCCGAGCTGCTGCAGATCGCAACCTTCGAGGTATTCCAGCAGGATGTACGGGATGCCCCGCGGCGTCCTTCCTGCGTCGAAGACACGCGCCACGTGCTCGCTACGTAACTTCGCGGCTGCCCGCGCTTCCCGGAAGAAACGCGCGAGCGCTTGCCTGTTCCCGATCTCGGCGGGGTGCATCAGCTTCACGGCGTAGAGCGCGTCGAGCTGCGTGTGCCTCGCCGCGACCACGATCCCCATGCCGCCGACGCCGAGAACACGCTCGACACGGTACTTTCCAAAGAGCACGTCTCCCACCGATACACGCGCGAACGACGGCTCGTTCATCGCACCCGTCCCCCCTCTCGTCCCTCGGCGGTATGCTCGGAGAGCCGAACTGCGCTCCCGTCCCCCCGGGGCTCTCCCCCTCTGTGCTCTCGTTCGATGCCCGACCCTCCCGGTTTGCCGCACCGCGCAGAGGACCTCCGATGCGAAAAATCTCCTGGAATGTGGCCCGGACGGGGGCTGCCGCTCCGGGCGTGCCCGCGTGTTTTTTCCTCGGCGGCCAAACCCGACTAAGCTCCCCCCGAGCCGTGCCGAACGTCCCTTCGAACGACCCCCTCGCGCCGCCGTTGCGCCGGCAAGCCGTGGTCCTCTGCGGAGGCCTCGCCACGCGCATGTACCCGCGCACGCGGGACGTACCGAAGTTCCTCCTGCCCATCGCGGGCCGTCCGTTCGGCCATCACCTGCTCGCGCGGCTCGCCGAGGCAAGCTACGAGGAGGTCGTGCTCTGCATCGGCCACCTCGGCGACGCGATCCGCGAGGCCATCGGGGACGGCGTGGCCTTCGGGCTCCGTGTCGTGTACGCCGACGAGGGCGAAACCCGGCTCGGCACGGCGGGCGCGCTCCGGCGGGCGCTCCCGCGGCTCGGCGAGACGTTCCTCCTCACGTACGGCGACTCGTACCTGCCCTTCGACTACGCCGCGCCGCTCGCCGATCTCGAAACGCACCCCGAGGCGCGTGGCACGATGAGCGTCTACCGCAACGAGGACCTCTGGGACGACTCGAACTGCGAGATCGGGGCGAGCCGCGTGCTCCGCTACCAGAAACGAAAGCCCGGCGAGGCGCGCGATCCCGCATTGGATCACATCGACTACGGCGCGATCGCGCTCCGGCGCGAGGTCATCGCGGCGCTCCCCGAGGGCCCGAACGATCTCGCCCCCGTGCTCACCGCGCTCGCCGCGGAGGGCGCGCTCCGGGCGCTCGTCGTGACGCAGAGGTTTTACGAAATCGGCTCTGAAGCCGGGTTTCACGAGCTCGAAGC
The DNA here is from genome assembly GCF_028369105.1 of Polyangium mundeleinium. NCBI lineage: Bacteria > Pseudomonadati > Myxococcota > Polyangiales > Polyangiaceae > Polyangium > Polyangium mundeleinium. The sequence continues at coordinate 7,276,892 of NZ_JAQNDO010000001.1, forward strand.
GCATCTCGGCGCCCGGGCGGAGGTCTCCACGTGATCATTTCCCGCGCGCCCGTGCGCTTCTCGCTCGGCGGCGGAGGCACCGATCTCCCGGCGTATTCGACGCGCTTCGGGGGATACCTGGTCTCCGCCGCCATCGACAAATACATCTACGTCACGGCGAACAAGCGGTTCCACCGCGACATTCGCCTGGCGTATTCGAAGACCGAGATCGTCTCCAGCGTCGATCGCGTCGAGCACCCGATTTTCCGCGAGGCCTTGCGGATGACGGGCATCGACCATTCGATCGAGCTCACGAGTGTGGCCGATCTCCCGGCGAACTCGGGCCTCGGCTCGTCGAGCGCCTTCACGGTCGCGCTCCTGAACGCGCTCCACACGTACAAGCGCGAGTTCGTCTCCTCGAAAAAACTCGCCGAGGAGGCGTGCACCCTGGAGATCGAGCGGCTTGGCGAGCCCATCGGCAAGCAGGACCAGTACATCTCGGCCTTCGGCAACGTCACGGCCTTCCGCTTCGAGCCCGACGGCTCCGTGCACGTCGAGCCCGTGCCTGTCCGGGACGAGGTGCTCGACGAGCTCGAATCGAACCTCGTCATCATCTGGTCCGGCATCGAGCGGCCGGCGCGCATCGTCCTCAGCGAGCAGGGGCAAAGGCTCCGCGAGCTCGAGGCGCCCGTGGTCGAGTCGATGCACCGGATCAAGGAGATGGGCCACGAGACCTACCGGATCCTCACGAGCGGCGACATCGATCAATACGGCGAGCTGCTCCACGTGCACTGGTCCCACAAGCGCAAGCTCGCCTCGAAGATGACGGACTCGGTCATCGACGAGCATTACGAGGCGGCGCGGAAGGCCGGCGCGATCGGCGGCAAGCTGATGGGCGCGGGCGGCGGCGGCTTCTTCATGTTCTACGTCCGCCCCCAGGACCGACGCCGCATGCTCGAAGCCATGATCGCCCGGGGCCTCCGCCCGCTCCGGTTCCGCTTCGACATGGATGGCGCCCGGATCATGGCCAACATGCATCGATCTTGACCGAGCGGAAAATCGTAGCCGTACCGGAAACATCGCCCCGCCTGCCGATGTCGAAAAAACGCGGAACCTGGCGGCGAGGTCGGTGTCTTCTCGCCATTCCCCGAGCGCGACCCCGAGTTTCGCGCACGACGGAGGAGAAGGAGATTCCCATGGGCGGCGTCGACGTTGGCAGCGAGGGCGGCAAGAAGAAGGCGACAAACGCAGAGATCAACATGGTCCCGTTCATCGACCTGTTGATGTGCACGATCGCGTTCCTGCTCATCACGGCCGTCTGGGTGACGAACTCGCGCATCAATGCGGACGCGCAGGTCCCCGGGCCCGCGAGCCCGGATCCGATCACCGTCGTCGCGCCGGAAAAGGTGCTGAACGTGCACATCGGCGAGAGCGATTTCGCGCTCGTGTGGAAGCAGGGCGCGACCGTGGTGAGCGAGGTCCGCATCCCGAAGGCCTCGCAGGAAGCCGGCGAGTTCGTGAAATACCCCGACCTCGCGAAGAAGCTCGAGGCGGAGTGGCAGGCGAACGCGAATCACCGTGATCCGAGCGACAAGAAGCTCGATCAGGCGATTTTGCACACGGACAACCGCACGCCGTTCAAGGAGGTCGTCGCGGTGCTCGACGCGCTTTACGCGACGAAGCGCACGGTGAAGCTGGAGGGCGGCGACAAGGATTTGCCCGTCTTCAACATGACGTTCGCCGCGCGCTGATCGGTGGGATTCGCGGATGCGCGCCGTCAAAGCGGCGCGCGCCGCGTTTTACGTGACGGCGCGTGGGCCGCGCCGGGCGTGATCACTTGAACTTCGCGGCGACGATGTCCGTATCGGACGTGCCATCCCCTTTCGGAGCCAGGATGCCGTTGGCCGAATCCAGGGAAACACGGAGCGGCTTGATCCAGCTCCCGGCCACGACGACCTCCGCGCCGAGCATTCGTGCGTAAAACGGGCTCGCCGAATCCTTCTGGTCCATCCCACTAAACACATGCAGCCAATCCGCCCTCGCGCCTGCGATGTCGAGCCGGGCGAGGAACGGGTTGTACCCCGCTCGCTGCACGAGGCCGCCGTCCGGCTTCGAGGGGTCGATATCGATCGACTCGGAGAAAACGCCGGTCAGATAGAGCTTGCCGTTCGTGGCAGCGAGGCCCGTGGCCGTCGGTCCACCGGACAGGCTCTGGCTGTCCCCCGCGTACACCTGCTTCCACGCCGGGGACCCGTTGTCCTGGAAGGCCATCACGAACGCTGCCGTCTGCATGGCGCCGAGCCCCGGCGCGACCTCCGTATTCCCCTGGACGTCGCCGGCCACGAACATGCGACCGGACTGGTCGAAGGAAAGGGCCCTCGGGCGCACCTCCGCGGTATCGAGCAGAGGCGCCGCGCCATTCGGTTTCAGCATCACGACCGCGCCTTTGTCGTCGAGCTGGAACAGGAACATCTCCGCCGCGGCGGCTGCGGTGAGGTCGGGCCCGAAAGGGGGCCGCATGCTTCCTTTGAAATGTCCGGTCACGTGAATCTTGTTGGACGGCGCAATCGCCAGGGCCGTCGGTTCGATGCCCGTTCCTTCAATTTGAGTATACCACTTGCAATTGCCGCTCGCGTCGTAGCTGACGACGAACATGCCATCCTTCAACACTGTTTTCGTACCATTACAATCCAGATCGGGCTTCACGCTCATGGCAGCCTTCGCGCTCACCTTGCCGAGGACGACGAGCCCCCCGCTCGCGTCGAGAGCCGCTGCGACGCCCTTGTCTTCGCCGTCGCCCCCGAAGTGGGCGGAGAACGCCAGTTGCGGGGAACCGGCCGCAAAGCTCATCTTGTTGATGAATACATCGGGATCCAAACCGCCGGCGAGCACGCTGACGTATCCCGTGACGAGGATCTCGGTCGATGTCGAGACCGCGAGTCCGAGCGCGGAGCGCGGCGGGTACCCGATGGCGCCCATGACCGGGAAGGCTGCAAGGCCCTGCCCTTCCTTGCTCAGGACCGCGACGAAGGCGCTGCTCCCCGTGCCCCCGGGAGCCGGCAGCGTAGTCCCCCCGAGGTCGAACGCCTCCCCGGCGTAATGGCCAGCTAGCACGATGTTCGTGTCATTCGTGGCGAGCGCGTTCACCTGTTGATGATCGATAGCTCCCCACCGCGCCGCCCACGCGACCGACGAGCACGAAACGGCGTCGCAGGACTCCGAGCCTTCCGTGTCGCAGATCTCGACGCCACACGGCACGCCGCCCGTACCGCCCGTACCGCCCTGCCCTCCGACACCCCCTTCCCCGCCGATTCCACCCTGCCCTCCGACGCCACCGTCCCCTCCGGCCGAGACGCTGCTGCTCATGCTCCCCGACGCGCCCGCGCCGCCTGCGCCGCCATATCCTTCGTAATCGTACACCAGCGCACAGCTGCTCAACGCAACGAGACCCGTGACCGAAATAAGGATCGTAAGGTTACGCATCGAGACCTCCCGAACGGGGGAAAGACACCACGTAGGTAACGCACGCGCTATCGAACGAGCGCGTCAAAGTATCTACGATATCGATGCGAACCGGTCGAGCCGATCCCCATTCCCGCTGCGCGATTCCAGAAGGGGCCGAATGCCTTTGGTTGGGCGCGGGGCCCAGCCGGCGCGCACGAGGGCGCGCCTCGCCTCAGAATCGCCCGGAGATGCTGGCGCCGCCGCCCCCGGGAACGAAGAACGGCACGATCGCCGTGCTTTGCGCCTCGTCCTTCGCCTTGCCCGAAGGGGCCGTGAACACGAGCGCGAGCCCCACGCCCACGCCCACGACGCCGACGCCCCACGCGATCCCGTTCGCCACGAAGAGGGGGCCACTGCCGTTGATCAAGTCCATCGCGCCCTGGGAGCAGGTCTTCTTGTCGTTGCCCGCGTCCTTGCACTGCCCGTCGATCGTCGCGTCACGAGACGCGAGCACCCCGCCCGTCACGCCCGCCGCAATGAGCCCCGCCACGCCCACCCCGCCGACAATGAACCCCGCCGTGCGCCGGAAGTTCGACGAAGAAGGAGGGGGCGGAGGCGGAACGACCTCTGACGTCGTCGCCGACGCCGTCGCCGTCGGCACCACGGCCGGAGGCGGCGCGCCCGGCGCCGCCGGCGTCGCCACGAACTCCGTACGCTCCTTTTCGGCCAGCGTGAGCTCGTGCTTGCGATCCGGCCGGCCCTCCGCGCGGACCACGATCACGTGCGCCCCGGGCTCCACGTGGAGCGGCGCCGAGAGCGCCGACGGCGCGAACTCCGTCCCGTCGACGACGACGGCCGACACCGGCTGCCCGAGCGGCACGACGATGCGCAGGCGCGGCACGCGCGGCGCGAGCGCGTTGATGCGCTCCTTCGCCACCTTGGCGCGCGGATCCTGGGCCTCGATCAGCGCGAGCCCGCGCTCCCAATGCTCCAGCGCCGCGGCGATCTTGCCTTCGCCCTCGTCACACTGCGCCACGTTGAAGAGCGTGTTCGCGACCGCGAACAGGCCCATGCTTTCGCGCATCTTCGCGCAGCCATTCGCCTTGTCGCCGACCTCGATCGCCTTGCGCCCGTCGATGAAGAGCTTTTGCGCACGCGCCTTGTCGTCCTTCTCGTCCGCGTGCGCGACGCCGCCGAACACGAGCGCCGCGAGGAGCGGGGCGGCGACGAAGGTCGTGGTTTGCAAGAGGCCCCGCACGGGTGTGGTCCTTGTTCCCATTCGCCCACGGGCCCCGCCCTCGATGCTCGTCCCCAACACGACTCTGCCCTGCCTGCGCCGCCGGCACCGCCGGGAAACGCCCGCGCCGGTGATCGCGACGGTGGGCATCGTACTTTCCAGGTTCGTAAGATGCAACCGCCAAGCACCACAAGACCACGTAGGCTGAATCGCACCTGATGAGGATGGCGTGCGTCAGGGCGAGGGGGTGATCTTCGCAGCGATGATGTCATCGTCGCTCATGCCGTCACCCTTGGCGGCCAGCTTCTTCTCGGCGAAGCTGAAATCGGCGATCCAGTTCCCGGCCACCAGGACGTCGCTCCCGAGCGCCGTCACGTAGAAGGCCTTCGTGAACGCCGACTGCCCCTTCCCGTCGTAGGCGTCGAACCACGAAAGCACGCCGTTGGCGGTATCGATCCTCGCGAGGAACGGGCTCACCTCGGCACGTTCGAACGTGCCCGACGGCGACGTCGGATCGATATCGATGACGTCCTTGAACGTGCCGCCGACATACAGCGAACCGTTCGCCGCGAGCGCGAGGCTCGTACCGGCGGCGGCTTCCAGACCCGGCACCTTCCCTGCGGGAAACACATGCTTCCAGAAGTTCTCCACCCCGACGGGCATGACGAACGCCGCCCTTTCCCCATCGGCCATGAGATCGGGCTCGACCGAGGTTTTTCCTTCGAGCTGCCCGGCGAGGTACACCACCCCGTCGACGCCCATGGTCGCCGCCATGGCCCGCACGGCCCCCCCCGCATGTGCCGGGATCTGCGACGACCATGCAACGGCGCCAGAGGCTGGCACGAGCCCGAGGAGGAACGAATCCGTCGCGTTCGGCTGCGTCGTGAACGTGTTTCCGTTCGGGAGCGCCAGCGTGCCCTTGAAATGACCAACGACACGAAGCCCGACGGCCTGGTTGTAGATCAGCGCCGTCGGCTCGACCTCGCCCTCCGCCTGGACGAACCATTTGCACGTGCCGCTCGAATCGTAGCCCACCACGAACATACCGTTTTTGAGGATATGATCCGCCATGTTGCAGGTGACGGTCTTCGAGGCGGACGCGCTGATCGTGCCCGCGACGTAGAACTCACCCGTCACGGAGGCGGCAACGGCGACGGCCTTGTCCGGACCATCACCCCCGAACTGGAGGTGCGGTCCCACGTCGAGGACGGCGTTGTTCTCGACGGGCGTGAACTTCCGAATGAACACGTCGACATCCGGTTGCCCGCCTTCGGTCGATGCGCGCGACCCGGCGACCACGATGTCCTTCCCGGCGAACGCCACGGCATACGCGGTTCGCGGTTGCTCCCCGATGCCGAGCCCGACCGGCGCCGCCCACGTCGCGACCCCATTGCCATCGAGCAGCGTCACGTGGGCCTCGGGGCCGAAGTTCGGAGATGCGAGCGGCAACGTCCTCGGCGACTTCTCGCCAATGTCGAAGCTCTGCCCGTCGTACTCCCCGGCCAGCGCGACCTTCTCCCCGTCGCTCGCGATCGCGAACACCCGTTGCTGACCGAGCGCCCCCCACCGCGCCGACCACCCGATCTGCGGGCACACTGCGGTGATGGAACAGGTCGACGCCGCGTCACAAAACGCCGGATGGCACTCTCCGCCGCCCCCGAGCCCGGGCTCGCCGCCCCCCTGTCCGCCGGTCCCGCCTTGACCACCCGTGGTTTGCAGTTCCCCGAGGCACCCGCCGAGCACCCAAACCCCAAACGCCAGGCCAAACGCCACACGCGTCGCATCCACTCGCATCTTTCACCTCCTCGATGGAGAGGCAGCCTACCATGGATGCATCAGAAGCGGCGCCCCGGACGGAAGGTCGGTCAGGGCTCCACGTGCGCCAGGAGGATCTCGAGCTCCGGCGCCATCACTTGAATTTCGCGGCGACGATGTCCGTGTCGGTCACGCCATCCCCTTTCGGGGGCAGGATGCCGCCTGCCGACTCTTTGGAAATATCGAGCTGCCTGATCCAGCTCCCGGCCACGACGACCTCCGCGCCGAGCATTCCTGCGTAAAATGGGCTCGCCGCACCCGGCTGGCCCGTCCCGTCGAACGCATGAAGCCAGTCCGCCCTCGCGCCTGCGATGTCGAGCCGGGCGAGGAACGGGTTGTACCCCGCTCGCTGCACGAGGCCGGCCGGCCCCAAGGGGTCGATGTCGAGCGATTCGGAGAAGAAGCCGGTCAGATAGAGCTTGCCATTCGCAGTCGCGAGGCCTGTAGCCGCCGGCCCACCGGACGCGCTGTCCCCGGCATACACCTGCTTCCACGCCATGCCCCCATTGTCCTCAAAAGCCAGCACGAACGCTGCCCTCTGGCCGGCGTCGAGCTCCGGCGCGATCTTCGTCTTCCCCAGGACGTCGCCGCCTGCGAACATGAGACCGGTCTTGTCGAAGGCCATCGCCCTCGGGCGCACCCTCGCGAGATCGTCCCCGGGCTCCCCTCCGAGCGGCGCCAGCGTCGCGGTGACCGTGCCATTCTCGTTGAGCTTGAACATGAACATGTCCAGCGTCGTTGCGGTGAAGGTGCTTCCGTCGCATCCACGCGCATCTGCCACCTCCTCGATGGAAGAGGCAGGCTACCATGAATGAATCACGCGCGGCGCGCCGGACAGGGTCGGTCAGGGCGGAACGTGCGCCACGACGACGTCGAGTTCCAGAGGCGTCACGCTCGTATCCTCGAACCGCAGATGCGTCGACCAGCCCCCGGCGAGGTAAACGCCCGCGTCGCCCGAGGCGAGCGGGAGCCAGCGCCGCGTGGGCGCTTCTTGGGTCCCGATCAAGTCGAACGTCTGGAGCTTGGCTTGCGCGTCGAACTTCGCGAGGAACGCGCTCATCAGGTTCTGTTCGTTCATCTCCACCCCGTCTCGATGGGGATCAAAGTCCAGGGTGGGGAAAAAGGTTCCGGTCATGATCACTTCGCCTGTCGAGGTCGCCGCCAGGCCGACCCCACGAGCGAGGGCCCCTGGCATGACGACGCTCCGGGGCTTGGCGCCAGCGGAATCGAGCACGAGGAGGAAAGGCGATTCTTGGTCGGCAATGCGGACGTCGTCCCCGAAATCGAGCATGCCCCGGAACGATCCCGTCACGAAGAGCTCGCTGCCCGAGACGGCCAGGGCCGTGGGCGTCGCGCTGCTCATCAGCGTGTAATAGGTATTGACCCACGCGACCTCCCCGTCGACGCCCACCTTCATGACGAACATGGCCGTGCCTTCGGTGATCTCGGGGACGTCCTTTCCGAGCCCCTCGAACTTCCCTGAATACGTACCCGCGACGTAGATGTCATTGCTCGAGCTCGCCACGAGGGCTGTCGGCGTGTGCAATCCACCCGTCGGACGAACGATCCACTGGCATTCGCCGGTGGGACTGTACTGGAACAGCGCCATGTGATGCTGTTTGGGCTGAATGAGCTGGGAGCTCCCGCACGGCAGCACCACCTCGGACGGGTTGGCCCCGAGCGCCGGCGCGATGGATGCGAGGGCATACGCCCATTGGGGTGAGGCCGCCACGGCCACGACCTCGTCGACACCTCCGCTGCCGAACGTGGCCGTCCATAAAACCGCCTTCAGATCCGGGGCGACCGAACGAAGGAACGCATTGTGGTTCTCTTCGACCATCATGAACGGGTCGTCCTCCCGGTAGCGTCCCCCGACGATGACGGAGTTCGCCGCGCCAAACGCGACCGCATGGGCGATACGCGGCGTGTATCCGATCGCCTGCGAGCCCCCGAGCGCGGAGCCGACCGCCTGCACCCTCGTGGCCATGAAGCTGGGCGCGGGCCCGAACGCCGCCACGAAGGCGTCGCCTTTCCCCAGCTCCCCGGGAATCGTCGTATCACCGAGGGTCATGTTGCCCAGATATTGTCCGGCAACGAAGATCTGCTCGGCCTCCGCGACCGAGCCGACCCCTATCGCCCGCGTGTCCTGGTTGTTGGCGAGCGGGATCCGGCGGCTCGAAAAGGTCGGACAGGTGACCTCGCTGCACGTCGTCTCCACCACCTCGACCGTGTGACACCACTCGACCAGGCACGGTGCGACGCCGCCCTCGCCGCCCTCGCCGCCGATCCCCCCCACCCCGCCGGCCCCCCCAAGACCGCCTCCGTCGGGGGTCCTGACGGCATCATCGTATTTGCCGGGATTGTAGACGAGGATGCAGCCACCCAAGGCCACGAGGCCACAACCCGCCAGGACCGCGAGAACCTTTTGCATCGGAACCTCCCTCTTGCCCCGCTCCGGTTGCCGTCAGCCCCCGACGCGGCCGCCTACGCGCACGTGACGTGCGTCAGGGATTGGGAGTGACCTTCGCGGCGATGATGTCATCGTCGGTCATGCCGTCGCCCTTGGCGGTCAGCGGCTTGCTCCCGTCCTTGGTGAAGCTGAAATCGGTGATCCACTTCCCGGCCAGCAGGACATCACTCTGGAGCGTCGTCACGAAAAACGACGTCGTGAACTGCTGCTGCCCCCGCCCATTGTAGACGTCGAACCACGAAAGCGCGCCGGCAACGGGGTCGATCCTCGCGAGGAACGGGTTCACCCCGGCACGTTCGAACGTGCCCGACGGCGACGTCGGATCGATATCGATGACGTCCCTGAACGTACCGCCGACATACAGCGAACCGTCCGCCGCGAACGTGATGCTCGTGCCGGCGGCGGCTTCCAACCCCGGCACGTTCCCGCCAGGAAACACCTGCTTCCAGGGGTTCTCCAACACAACGGGCATGACGAATACCGCCGTTTCCTCATCGGTCATACGATCGGGCTCGACCGAGGTTTTTCCTTTGAGCTGCCCGGCAATGTACACCTTCCCGTCGATGCTCGTGGTCGCCGCCAGGGCCCGCACGGCCCCCCCCACGTCCGCCTGGATCTGCGTCGACGACCCGACGACGCCGGAGGACGGCTCGAGCCCGAGGACGAACGAATCCGTCGCGTTCGTCTTCGTCGTGAACAGGTTTCCGCTCGGGAGCTTCAGCGTGCCCTTGAAATGTCCAACGACACTGACCAGGTTCTTCCCGTCGTAAACCAGGGCCGTCGGCTCGACCTCGCCCTCTGCCTGAGCGAACCATTTGCAGGTGCCCGCCGAATCGTAGCCCACCACGAACATGCCGTTCTTGAGCGGATACTCGGCCATGTTGCAGGAGACGGCCTTCGAGCCGGGCGCGCTTATCGTGCCCGCGACGTAGAACTCGCCCGTCGCGGCGGCGGCCACCGCGACGGCCTTGTCCGGACCATCGCCCCCGAACTGGAGGGGCGGTCCCACGTCGGTGACGGCGTTGTTGTCGCCGGGCGTGAACTTCCGAATGAACACGTCGACATTCGGGGTCCCACCTTCGGTCGATGCGCGCGACCCGGCGACCACGATGTCCTTCCCGGCAAACGCCACGGCATACGCACTTCGCGGTTGATACCCGATGCCAAGCGCAACCGGCGACGCCCACGTCGCGCTCCCCTTGTCATCGAGCAGCGTGACAAATGCCTCGGGCCCGAAGTTCGGAGATGCGAGCGGCAACGTCCTCGGCGACTTCTCGCCAATCTCGAAGCTCTGCCCGTCGTACTCCCCGGCCAGCGCGACCCTCGCCCCATCGCTGGCGACCGCGAACACGCGTTGCTGACCGAGCGCCCCCCACCGCGCCGACCACGCGACCGACGGGCAAGCCAGGTTGGGAGTACAGGTCGTCGTCGATGCGTCCGCGTCACAAAACGCCGGATGGCAGGCGTCCGGGCCGCCCGCGCCGCCCGACCCTGTCATGGCCCCCATCCCGCTGCTGCTGGTCGACGCGTCGCCCCCACCCCCGCCCCAGCCTATGTCTTTGTCGTAATCACCACTGCTATAAGAAAAAAGACAACCACCCAGCGTCACGAGGCTCGCAGTGGCCGCAAGAAAAAGACCATTTCGCATCAAAACCTCCCGGACAACCCCATTCCTCCCCCGCCCGGAAGCACGATCGGCACAGGCACGAACGACGCCTTCCCTGCCTCCCCGTCCTTCGCCGAAGGCGCCGTCAAGACGAGCACGAGCCCCACGCCCACCCCGGCGAGCCCCACGCCCCACGCGACCGCGTTCGGCACGAGCAGCGCCTTGTACGTGTCGACGTCCGCGTCCTTGATCTCACACGGCACAGACGGCGTCTCCTCGCGCTGTTTGCGGCAGGCATCAAAACTCGACGCCTTCGCCATGATGATGCCGCCCGTCACCCCCGCCGCGACGAGCCCTGCCACGCCCACGCCACCCACGATGAACCCCGCCGTACGCCGAAAGCTCGTGGGAGGCGGCGGCGGCCCGCCCCCCGTCGCCGTCGCCGTCGCCGTCGGCACCACGGTCGCCGACGGCGAGCCCACCGGCGCAGGCGCCGCCGGCGTCGCGACGAACTCCGTGCGCTCCTTCTCGGCCAGCGTGAGCTCGTGCTTGCGATCCGGCCGGCCTTGCGCGCGCACCACGATCGCGTGGCTCCCGGGCTCCACGTAGAGCGGCGCCGAGAGCGCCGACGGCGCGAGCTCCGTCCCGTCGAGGACGACGGCCGACACGGGCTGCCCCGGCGGCACCACGATGCGCAGCCGCGGCACGCGCGGCGAGAGCGTGTTGATGCGCTCCTTCGCCACCTTGGCGCGCGCATCCTTGGCGTCGACGAGCGCGAGCCCGCGCTCCCAGTGCTCCAGCGCCGCGGCGATCTTGCCCTCGCCCTCGTCACACTGCGCCACATTGAAGAGCGTGTTCGCGACCGCGAAGAGCCCCATGCTCTCCCGCATCTTCGCGCAACCCGTGGCCTTGTCCCCGGCCTCGATCGCCTTGCGCCCGTCGACGAAGAGCTTCTGCGCGCGGGCCTTGTCGTCCGTCTCGTCCGCGTACGCGACGCCGCCGATCACGAGCGCCAGCCCAAGCGGCGCGGCGACGAGACACGCGCCCCGAAGGACGCTCCGCACGGATATGATCATTTCCCCCACTCGCCGAAATCCGCCCCGCTCTTGACGCTCGGCCCCTTCTTGACGGCGCTCGCCGTGACCGACGGGACGGGCGGCGGCGCGCCCGCGTCCTCGGTCACCATGCGCGCCGGCTCGATCGGCGCGATCGGCGCCACCGACGGCGGCGCGCTCGGCGCCGGCGCCTCCACGCGCGCGCTGCCTGCGCTCGACGACGCTGCCGACACAGGCCCCGGCGTCTCCTCGGACGAACCTCCGAACACGAAGAATGCGGCCACGCCGCCGAGCGCGAGCGTGCCGAGCGCGAGCGCGATCATGGCCAGGCGCGAGGTACGCGCGGGCGCGGGGGTCGGCGCCGTGGGATCCCGCTTCAGCGTGATCATCTGGCTGTCGACCGCGCCGGGGTTCGTCGTGCCGCGCGACGCGACGGGCACGAGGTTCTGCGGCTCGCCGTGCTTGTCGAGCCACGCGAGCGCCTTGCGCACGCCGACCTGCATGCTGCGCGCGTCCTGAAAGCGCGCGTTCATGTCGAAGGAGAGCGACTTGTCGACGACCTCCGCCACGTCCGCGGGCAACCCCGGCAGGACCGTGCGGATCGGCGCGGGCGCCTGCGTCATCGCCTTGAGCAGGAGCTGGTTCAGCGTGGGCGCGTCGTGCACGAGGCGGCCCGTCATCAGCGTGAACAACGACGCGCCCACGGCCCACAGATCCGAGCGCGCGTCGACGCGGTTCCACTCGCCGAGGGCTTGCTCCGGCGGCATGAACGCGGGCGTGCCCATGGCGTTGCCCGTCTTCGTCATCTTCGCGTTGGACTGCATCTCGCGCATCCGCGCGAGCCCGAAGTCGAGCACCTTCAGCGCGCCGTCCTTCGTCAAAAACAGGTTCTCGGGCTTCAGATCGCGGTGCACGATCCCCTTGTCGTGCGCGGCGGCGAGCGTGTCGAGGAGCTGATCGGCGAGGCGAAGCGACTCGGTGATCCCGAGGCGCCCCGTGGGCCTCTGCTCCGCGAGCGCGTCGACGGTCTTGCCTTCGAGCAGCTCCATCACGACGAAGACCGAGCCGTCTTCGGCCACGTCGTCGTCGAGCACGCTCACGGCGCCCGAATGGCCCACGTTGTTCGCGACGTAGCCTTCCCGGAGGAAGCGCGCGCGCGCCTCGGGATCCACCGAGAGCTCGAGGTGGAGCATCTTGATGGCGCCGCGCTTGCCGTTGCGGTGGGTGCCCTCGTAGACCGCGGCCATGCCGCCGATCCCGAGCACGCGATCGATGCGCCACTTGGCTCGCAGCACCGTGCCGATGCGCGCCTGCGCGCGGCGCGTCACCGCGTCGTCGAGCGGCTCGGTGTCCGCATCGTGCATCACCGGCAAGGTCTGCATGCCTCAACATCCCTTACAATGTTTCCCCCGTCCTGTACAAGCGGTGCGACGGACCGTTCGCACCAGTGGTTTCCTGACACACGCCTTCCGACCCGCCTGACGAGAGAGTTCGTCCACGCGGGGCGGATTACATCCCCCAACCGTTTACGACGCAGACGGGGGCGTGATACCGTGGAGCCCTCGCCCGCCCGCTTGCGAGCTTGAAAAACCATGCCGATCCACGTCGTCCAGCAAGGCGAGTGCTTTTCGAAGATTGCCGCGCGGTATGGCTTTGGTGATTATCGGGTCCTCTACGATCACCCCGACAACGCCGAGCTGAAAAAGAAGCGCGCGAACCCGAACGTGCTCGAGCCCGGCGATCGCATCGTGATCCCGGACAAGGACCTCAAGGTCGAGGAGGGCCTCGCGACGGGCAAGCTCCATCGATTCCGCCTGCGCAGGCCGAAAAAAGAGCTGCGCCTCAAGCTCGAAGGCCACGACGGCAAGCCGCTCGCGGGCGCGGCGTACGTGCTCGAGGTCGGCGGCGAGACGCACGAGGGCAAGACCGACGGCGATGGCAAGCTCGAACAGAAGGTCCCCGTCTCCGAGACCACGGGAAAGCTCACGATCGCGGGGCGCGTGATCCACCTCCGGCTCGGGCACCTGAACCCGCTCGACGCGGCGGACGGGGGCATCTCCGGGGCGCAGGGGCGGCTTTCGAACCTCGGATACAATCCCGGCCCGGCGGACGGCGTGCTCGGCAGGCGCACGCGCACGGCGCTCGCGCTCTTCCAGCACGACGAGAAGCTCGACGTCACGGGCAAGCTCGACGACACGACGAAAAAGAAGCTCGAGGAGAAACACGGCTCCTGACGGAGGCCAAAGGCACGCACGATGGAGCGAACCCACGACGTCGCGTTCGGCAACCCCCGGGGCAAGGATTTCAATACGATCGTCCTGTCCGGCGTGGATCTGACGGTCCCCCTGGAGATGGACCTCGATTGTGATCCGCTCCAGGACGATGAAGTCCGCCTGCAGAGCGAGGACGGCCATTTCGAAAAGATCCTCCTGGCGAGCGACGCGGACGCGAAGCCCGATCCCGACAAGCGGATCGTCCTTTACACGTTCCGCCTGGTGCCGCCGGGCGCGTATCGCATTTCGGTGCGGATCGGGGCCGAGAAATGGCTCGACGTCGTGACGGGGCTCGTGGTCTCGAAGGAGGGCGCGTTCCTCGGCGACAAGAAGCTCGGCACCGAACCCGAGAGCGTGGCCGAGGACAAGGCCGAGGAGCCCGCGGAGGATCCGCCCGAGGAGGCGCCGGAGGAGGAAGAGCTCGGCGAGTTCGTGGACGTCAACGACGGCTTTTTCGAAGAGGGTGAGCGATGAGCGGCGACGGCGGAACCTCGGGCGGCGGCGTCACGACGTATTGCGTCCCGACGCTGAAAATCACGAAGGTCGCCTGCACCGCCGGGCACGTCCTGCCGAACCTCTTCGTCCTCTTTCGCAAAACGCCGCCAAAACCCGCGGATCCCACGATCGGGGCCAAGCTCTCCGCGATGTTCCGGAGCGAGGACACGCCGGCCGGCCCCGTGCCGCCCTACGTGCTCGGCATGACGGACGCGACCGGGTACCTCGGCCCGCCGATCGATCACGCGACGCCCGCGTGTTTTGATCAGGTGGCCGACGCGTACAAGCTTCAGCAGGGGCAATCGTACGACGTGTATCTGATCCAGCACCCGAGCCTCGCGCTCGCGCAGCGGATCGAGGCCGAGATCAACGCGGGGTCGACGGCGTTCGGAGAGCCCAAGGCGCTCACGGTGCGCGCGGACGCGCCGACGCTGGAAGTGCCCGAGGAATCAAAAGGCCTCCTGCCCGCCGGCGCGGATCTCTACGAGGGGTGGGTCCTCTTCCGCGACATGCCTTTTGCGGCGTGCGAGCCCGTGAAAAAACAGGTGCAGCGATTGCAAGCGCACCTCGGCGCGCTCCGGTACATGGTGGGCACGTCGAACTTCCCCTACTTGCCCGACGCGGGCACGGACGCCGACAAATCCGGCGGCGTGAACGACGGGATCTTCGACGTCCGCACGATGAACGCGGTCTACCGTTATCAGCAGGACGCCCCGTCACGCGCCTTCAAGGTGAATGGCGGCGGCGCCTCCGGCCCGCACGCGGCGTACGTCGATTACGGGGCGAACTTCGCGCCGAAGGTCGATCGCGGCGCGCTCTCGGCGATGCAGGCGGAGGTCAAGGCGCTGAAGAAGCAGAAGGCGCTGACCGAGGACCAGAAGAAGCAAAAGATCACGCTCGACGGCAAGATCAAGGCCGAGCAGGCCGACGTCAAGACGGCCACGAACATCGCGAATGCGTGGGCCTACCTCGACGGCAGCGAAATCGCGGCGCCCGCGGAGAAACCGGACGCGGCCGACGGCGTGGTCACGGCGGCGACGGGCAAGGCGCTCCAGACGTGGCTCACGCAAGGCCTCCGCAAGCCGGGGGCGATTTTGGTCTCGATGATCGATCCACGGGGCTGGCTCAACTGGATGCGGCCCGAGGCGGCGCAATCGCTGCACGGCTGGAGCGAGCTCGTGAAAGCGCTCGGCTTCGAGCACGGGATCTGCGTGAACCACACGTTCCGCAGCGCGCAGGTCGACATCGGCAAGGCCGGGTATGGCCGGAGCGCGCGCTCCATCCACAAGACGGGCCTCGCCATGGATCTCGGCATCGCGAGTGGCTTCGTGGACACGGTCTCCGGCTGGCCCGTGGCCTTCGTGCGCGAGGTCGTGGACGGCCGCGTCAAATGGCGGCTCCACGGCGCGGCCAAGCAATCCCTCCCCGGCGCGGCCGACGCGGCGGCGCACGCGGCGCCGATTCTGGAGCGGCTCGCCGCGCTGCGGGACGCGCAATCGAAGACGCCCATCACGGCCGCGATGCTCCTGCCGGCGATCGACCAACTCATCGCCGACCTCCAGGCGAATCCCACAGGCTTCTTCACGAAGTATTACCGGGCCTCGATCGAGCGGTGGATGTACGACGCTTGGCACCCGGAAGGCGGGATCAAGGGCGCCACGATGACGGCGTCCGAGTTCTTCGCCGAGCACGAGCCGGGCAGCGCGGCGTCTGCGGGCGAATACGGGACCTACCTCGACATCTCCGCCGTCGGCGAGCTCTTGCACCTCGGCCGCATCAGCTCGTTCAAATCGGGCTGGGGCCAAACGACGAAGACGGTGAAGGCGACCGAGCTCGTCACGCTCGCCGACGCGCTCGACAAGGCGAAGACGAGCAAGACGGACGACGACGTCGTGACGATCGCGCGCGGAAAATCGACGAAGCTGAAGACAACGGTGCCCGCGCTGGACGCCGATTTCATGCGCCGATGGGCGGGCACGCTGAAGGACGCGAAAAAGGAGATCGCCAAGAGCGTCAAGACGAACACGCCGCAGGTCACGGTGACGCTCTCCTGGTCGGCCGCGAAGATCGAAGACGCGAAGAAGGTGGCGGCGAAGCTCCGCGACCACGGAGACAAGCTGTTTTACGGGATCGTCTCCGACGAATCACAGCCGCCGGTGCAATCGGGCGAGGCGTGGGCGAAGTACATCGAGGAGCGCCCCCAAGCGCTGGAACAACAGGCGCCGACGAACCAGAACGTCAAGCAATCCACGGGGGCGACGGTGCCCTCGGCCAAGCCGAAGACGTCGAGCTGGACGGTGACGCTCCACCCGATCTTCGAGATCGGGTATGCCGCGCCCGCGGACACGGCGAGCGTGGCGGCGAGCGTGTTGATCCTGCCGGGCGACGCGGTCACGGTGCCGGCGCCGGGGCAGCCGATCGGAATGGAATGGTGGCATTTCCAGCGATCGGATCTGCTCGCGGACGACAAGAGCCGGAAGCTCTGGGGCAGCTTCCTGATCGAGGTCGGCTGGACGCGGGAATGCCTGCTGGAGAACACGGGGCCGGCGCTGTACCACCGGGCCGGCGTGGGCTATCCGGAGTCGGAGCTCTCCGAGAAGGCCTACTGAAGCGCGGCCCGTCTCGGTCTCGCCTGCTGCCCGCGGCGCCCCCCGATTGTGCATCGTCAGGCAACGGTCCTTGTCCTCGGGGCGACCTTCTCGCGCCGCGCCGGGTGATCCATTCATGGTGCTGTCCCCGGTCGTTCTCGCGTGGAGGGAAAGCGTCATGAAGAAGCGTTCGATGATGGCATGGTTCGTCGTGGGTCTCGCCGCTGCCGGCTGCAGCGACACGCCTCCGGAGGGCGCGCCGCCCGCCGAGGTGCCCCAGGCCTTCGCGGCTTGTGAGGGGCAAGAATTCACCCTCACGGCGCCCAACCCGATGTACGTCTGGACGCCGAAGGCCATTCGCCTCGTCTCGCAGAAGCTCGCGCCGGGCGTCTTCGCGATCTACGACGAAAACGTGGACGCCCATGCCCCGAAGGGCATCCCCCTCGCGACGAGCGGCGGGTTCGTCATCGGCGAGGATTCGGTGCTCCTCGTCGAGAGCATGATCAACCGGCAGCTCTTTTGCCAGGTCGTGGACCTCGTCCGGAAGGAGACCGAGAAGCCCATTCGATACGTGGTCAACACGAGCAGCCACGGCGATCACAGCTTCGGCAACACGTTCCTCCCGAGCGGCGTGCACGTCGTGCAGCACGAGCGCACGGCCCAGGAGATCGCGGAGCACTTCGAGGAGGACATCGCCTTCATGGAGGCGAACTTCGGCGCGGATCAAGGCCTCGACGAGCTCGAGGCGGTGCCCGCCGACATCCTCGTGAAGGACGGCGAGCCGTGGTCGGTCGATCTGGGCGGCGGCATGACCGTGGAGGCCCGTTACCACGGGTTCGCGCAGACCGGCGGGGATCTCTTCGTGCGTGTCCCGAGCGCGAAGGTCCTCTGGACGGGCAACGCGCTCGTCGCCGAAAAGCCCGCGGTCCCCTGGCTGCTCGCCGGCCACGCGGCCGAGACGGGGATGACGCTCGCCGACGTGAAGGCCTCGCTCCCCGCCGACGCCATCGTCGTGCCGGGGCATGGAAGGCCGGTGTCCGTCGACGGCTTCGATTTCGCGATCGATTACCTCGGGACCCTCGTCAGCGAGATCGACTCCGCTGTCTCCAGCGGCAAAACCAAGGACGAGGCCGTCATGTCCGTCACGATGGATTCGTTCAAGGGATACGCGATCTGGGACTGGATCCATACGACCGTGAACGTCCCCAACACCTACGACGACCTGTCGCCCTGATTCGCCGCGGGCGTCTCCCAGCCCGCCCACGGCGGCGTGCGCAGGAGATCCTTGAAGAACTGCACGACCACGCGCGCTTTGGCCGGCACGTGCCGCGCCGCGGGAACCACCGCGTGGATCGGGACGGGCGAAGGGCGCCGCCACCCCGGCAGGACCCGGACGAGCCGGCCGTCGCGCAAGTGGCTCGCTGAATGGAACACGGGCACGAAAATGATGCCGAGGCCCCGACAAGCAGCCTCCACGAGCATTTGCCCGCTGTTCGTGGTGAGCGAGCCGGAGACCTTGATCTGCACCTGCCGCTCCCCGCTCGCGAGCTCCCACGAGGTCGGGAGCGCATGGTACGCATAACTCAGACATTCGTGCGCGGCGAGATCCTCCGGCGCGCGCGGGGCGCCCCGTCGTTCGAGGTACGCGGGGGCCGCGCAAAGGACCATCTCGGCGGTCGCGAGCCGCTGCGCGACGAGGCTCGTCTCCGACAGGTCGCCGACGCGAATCGCGAGGTCGAACCCCTCGGCCAGGAGGTCCACGTGCCGATCCAGGAAGACCGCATCCAGCAGGAGCCCCGGATGCCGCGCCTTGAGCTCGGCGAGGGGCTGCATGAAATGGTAGGCCCCCAGCGTCGTCGGCAGCGTGATCCGGATCTTCCCGACGAGCTTCGTCTGGAGCTCCGTGGCCACGTTCTCCGCCTCTTCGAGCGCGCGCATCACCTCGGTGCAGCGCTCGAAGTACGTCCGGCCCGGCTCCGTGAGCGAAAGCGCGCGCGTGCTCCGATGCAGGAGGCGCACGCCGAGCCGATCTTCGAGCCGTGAAACGAGCTTGCTCGCATACGACTTGGTCACGCCGAGCCGCTTCGCCGCGCCCGTGAAGCTGCCCTCGTCGACGACGACGACGAACGCCTCGGCCTCGAAAAAGCGGCTCACGAGCGCCTCCCGCTTCGCCACGCGACGTCCGCGTCCGTGATTCGCCTGTCAGATTTGCTTCGTGCGCCGTGTCGCATCACGGGCAGTATCGGCGGGAGGCGCGCGCGCGTCCATGGCGGCGCATCGCCATGGACGTCTTCGCCCCTGCGCGGCCTAAAGCGCGGCGAGGAGCTCCGCCGTGGTCACGATCGCGTGGGCGAACGTCGGCGCATTGAACACGTGGGCCGCGTGCAGCATTTCGGGCTCGAAGGCGGCCGTGGCATCCGTCACCAGCGTGACGTGATAACCAAGCTCCATCGCGTACCGCCCCGTGGATTCGACGCACGTATTCGCCACCATGCCGATGAGGATGACCCGCCCAATCCCGTGCTGCTTGAGCTGATGGTCGAGGTCGGTGTTGGCGAACCCGTTCTGCGCCCAGTGCTCCTTGATGAGGACGTCGCCTTCCTTGGGCGCGAAATCCGGGTGCCACTCCGCGCCCCAGGACCCCTTCTGGAAGACCTGCAGCTTGGCCGCCCCGAGCTGATACGGGGTCGGATGCTTCCAGGTCGCGAAGTCGTTCGGCTCGGACTTGTGGTGGGGGACCACGAACAGGCGAATGCCGGCGCCCCGCGCGGCGGCGACGATCTGGCGAAGGTGTTCGAGGACGTTGTTCGCCTCGATCGAGCCCTTCAAGCGCGGAAAGAGCTTCCCGCCTTCGCTCAGGAAGTCGTTGTAAGGATCGATGAACAGGAGCCCCGTCGATTCCGGCGCGTAAAGCTTCGTGGTCACGGTGGGCTCCTTTTCACGACGTGCTGCGCACGAACGTCGCGATGTGCTCGGCCGTGGCTTCCGGATGCTCGTGCTGCGGCCCGTGGCCGGCGCGCGGGTAGGTCAAAAGCTGCACCGTCGGCAGCTCCTGGTTCAGCGCGTACCAGTTCTCGACCGGGAAGATGATGTCGTGATCCCCGCCGACATGCAGGATCGGCAACTTGGTCGCCTTCAAGGCCTGCAGGATGGGATCGGCCGGGAACAGCGAGCTCTTCGGCTTGTCGCCGAGGACGGCCGCGGCCCAGTCGGCGGGGACGGGGACGCTGCGATTCTCGGTTCGCTGCGCGATACGATCCGCCGAGCGGCGCGCGGCTTCCCGGCTCGCCTGCGACCGCGGCTCGAAGAACAGGATGACTTCGTCTTCGAAGCTGTTCACGGGTTTCCCCGCCGTATCGTAAAAAAGCTGCTCGGCGGGCTTGACGTTCGGGCCAGGCGGCGCGGTGCCGATCAGGACGGCGTGGCTCAGGCGCTCGGGGAACATGGCCACCACCACCTGCGCGGCGAGCCCGCCGAGCGACCAGCCGCTGATCACCACGCCCCTGAGGTCGAGCGCCTCGATCAGATCGTTCGCGTCCTTGGCGAGCGCGAAGGGCGAATAATCCTTTTCGCCGGTCGAGAGCCCGAGGCCGCTGTAATCGAACGTGATGACCTGGAAACCACGCGCCGCGAGGGCATCGAGGAACGCCGGGTCCCAGACGTCCATGTTCCCGCGGAACCGCGTGCAGAGCACGATCGGCTTGCCGGTCCCGATGGATCGGTACGCGAGGCGCCGGCCCTTCGATTCGACGAACTGGTTCGGCGCGGTGATGGCTGTGTGCTCATTCGTGCTCATGAGGTGGCTCCTTCCCGGTACGTTCATTTCCCGCCGATGAAGGCGAGGAGGTCAGCGTTGATGCGATCCTTGTGCGTCGACGGCAGGCCGTGGTCGCCGCCCGCGTACACCCGAAGCTCCGATCCCTTGACCAGCTTCGCCGCCGCCTGCGCGCTCGCGCCGAACGGCACGATCTGGTCGTCGTCGCCGTGGAGGAACAACGTCGGCACGTCGATCTTCTTCAGATCCTCGGTGAAGTCGGTCTCGGAGAACGCCTTGATGCAATCGAGCGCGTTCTTGAGCCCCGCCTGCATCCCCTGCCGCCAGAAGCTGTCGCGCAGGCCCTCCGAGAGCCGGCCGCCCGGGCGGTTCGCGCCGTAAAACGGCGTCGGCAGGTCCTTGAAGAACTGCGAGCGATCCGCCGTCACGGCCGCGCGGATGCCATTGAAGACCTCGATCGGCAGGCCGCCCGGGTTCGCCTCGGTCTTCAGCATCAGCGGCGGCACGGCGCCGACGAGGACGAGCTTCGCGACCCGCGCGCTGCCGTGCCGGCCGAGGTACCGCGTGACCTCGCCGCCGCCCGTCGAATGGCCGACGAGCGTGGCCTCGCGCAGGTCGAGGTGATTCAAGAGCTCCGCGAGATCATCGGCGTACGTGTCCATCTCGTTGCCGCCATAAGGCTGGCTCGAGCGGCCGTGTCCGCGGCGATCGTGGGCGATGCATCGGTATCCGCGCGCCGCGAGGAAGACCATCTGGTCCTCCCACGCATCGGCGCTCAGCGGCCAGCCGTGGCTGAAGACCACCGGCCGGCCGGCGCCCCAGTCCTTGTAGTAAATCTGCGTCCCATCCTGGACCGTGATCGTGGCCATGGTGCTTGCACTCCCTCCGTATCGAACAGCGGAGCCGCTCGTGTATCGCAGCCAGACCCGACCAGGAACCCGACCAAGGTCGGGTGTCGCCGAAGACCCTGGAGGCTCCTCAGAACGTCGAGGGTGCGACGTAGGGCTCGCTCCAGAGCGTGATCTGCAGCGTGATCGACTTGAACCACGCCGTGTGCATGGCCTCCACCTCGGCGGCGCTGTGCCCTTTCTTCGCGAGGAAGGGCTTGATCGTCGCCGTGATCGGCACGATGAAGGCGATCAGGTAGCGCAGGTTGATCGATTGCGCGGCGGAGGCGATGCCGTCGGTCTTGCCCTTCTTCGCGCTCGTGTGGCGCAGGCCGATCTCGTACTGGTAGTCGAGCCAGGCGCGGTCGTAGTTCGCGGCGCAGGTGTCGCGGATCCACTGCCCGAAGCGGCGCCGCACGCCGCCCAGGTAGTCCATGTTCGGCTTGCCGTCGGCGCCACTGAAATAATACACGAGGTGCGGGTGCGAGCCGACGAAGCCGTACCAGACGTCGAGCACGGCCTCGATCTGGTCGTCGAGCACCTCGCCCGCCAAACGCAGAGAACGCACGTCGTCCTCGCCGAGCAGCACGGTCTGCTTGAGCAGGGCGAACTCCTCGTCGCTGAGCGGCGAGCGCGCGACGTTCGAGGTGCCGAGGGTGTAGCCGGGGATCGCGGGGGTGTTCATCGAGGGCTCCTTGAAGGGTTCAGGTGGGGTGCGCGCGGGAACATGCGTCCAAAGGCCGGCCCGCCGGCGCCCCTCCTCGTCGTCCATGGGTCCCATCCTCGACGGAGCGCATGGCCATGCCGCGTGCGCTCGCTCCGTGTCGGACAGCGCCGCTCGTGTATCGCAGCCAGACCAGACCCGTGAACCCGACCAAGGTCGGGTGTCGGGAAAAGGCTACAGGCGCCGCGGCGTCGTCGACCTTCGCGGATCCTCCGCGAGCTTTTCGGCGAATCGCACGAGCTCGGCGACCGAAGAGGCCTGCATCTTCTGCATGACCTGCGCCCGCTGCTCCTTCACCGTCGCCTCGCGTGTCCCGAACTCCGCGGCGATCTGCTTGTTCAATCGTCCCGCGACGACCCCCGCCATCACCTCGCGCTCGCGCGCCGAGAGGCTCTCGTACCGGCGCCGCAGCTCCGCGAACCGCTCGGCCTCTTCGCGCGCGACCTGATCCTGCGCGAGCGCCTCGCGAATGGCGCGGACCAGCTCCTCGGCGCGGAACGGTTTGGTCAGGAACTCGATCGCGCCGGCCTTCATGGCGCGAACGGACATGGGGATGTCGCCGTGCCCCGTGAGGAACACGATGGGCCGCGGGACGTCGGCTTCGAGCAGCCGCTGCTGGAGCTCCAGCCCATTCAGATCGGGCAGCCGGACGTCGAGCACGAGGCAACCGGGGATGTCGTCCCGCTGGGCGTCGAGGAACGCCCGCGCCGTCGGAAAGGCCTCGACCGCGAGCCCGATCGATCCGAGCAGGCGCCCGAGCCCGTCGCGCACGGACTCGTCGTCGTCGACGATGAAGACCACGGGCGCCGTCGGGCTCACGCGGGCACCTCGATCGAAAGCTCGAAGGTCGCGCCGAACGCCTCGTTCGGTCGGGCCCACAGCTTGCCGCCGTGCCGCTCGAGGATGGAGCGGCTGATGGGCAGGCCCATGCCGAGCCCGTTCTCCTTGGTCGTGTAAAACGCGTCGAACAGGCGCGCGCTGTCGATGGCGTCGAGCCCGACGCCGGCGTCCTCGACCGCGAGGTGCACGAAGGCCCCGCTCGATCGCCGCGTGACAAAGGTGCTGATCCGGACACGGCGCCGCTCCGGCGGCACGTCCTTCGAGGCCTCGGCGGCGTTGAGCATCAGGTTCAGGACCACCTGCTGCAGTTGCACCGGATCCCCCAGCACCGGCGGCAGATCGGGGAGCAACGCCTGCTGCACGGCGATGCCCTGCCGCGTGAGCTCGGGCGAGACGAGCGGGACGACGTCGCGGACGACGCCGTTGAGGCAACACGGCTGATGGCGCGGCGGCGCTCGGGAGAGGAGCGAGCGGATCCTGTAGAGCACCTGGCCGGCGCGCTCGCCGTCGCCGAGGATCGCGGTGAGCGACTCGCGCACCCGGCCGAGGTCGGGCGGATCGGCGGCGAGCCAGTTCAGCGCGGCGTTCGCGTCGGCGACGATCGCCGCGAGCGGCTGGTTGACCTCGTGGGCGATGGACGCCACGAGCTCGCCGAGGGTCGTGACGCGCGCGACGTGCGTGAGGGCCGCCTGCGCGCGTTGCAGCTCGTCGGCGGCGCGCCGCGTCGCGGTGATGTCCGTCGCGGCGCCGACGATCTCGGGGTGACCCGCGGCGTTGACGCGGAATCGGCCGACGACGCGGACGAGCTTCACCGATCCGTCTTCCATCACGAAGCGGTGCTCGTAGTCGAAGGTCTTGCCGTCGGAGAGCGCCTGCCGCACGAGGTCCGCGACCCACTCGCGGTCGCCTTCGTGGATGCGGCTCAGGATTTGCTCGATCGTGGGCCGGGGACGGATCGGCACCCCGAGGATCTCGCCGATGCCGTCGGACATGCTGAAATCGCGGCGCAGGAGGTCGCAGCCGAAGCTGCCGGTGCCGCTGAGGCGCTCGGCCTCGGCGCGGTAGGCCTCGCTGCGCCGCAGCGCCTCTTCCGATTGGCTGCGCTCGATGGCGATGCTCGTGATGTGGGAGCATCGTTCGAGCAGCTCGAGGTCGGCCTTCGCCGGCGTTCGTGGCTCCGTGGCGTAGATGCCGAACGCGCCGAGCACCCTGCCGTCGGACGAGAGCATGGGCATCGACCAGCAAGCGCGGAGCCCATGGGCGAGCGCGCTCGCGCGAAACATGGCGCCGAGCGGATCCGCCTCGATGTCGGCGATGACCACGAGCTCCCGCCGAAACGCCGCCGTGCCACACGAAAACGCCTCGGGCCCGATCGCAGAGCCGTCGATGACCTCGGTGTAGCTCCGCGGCAGCGTCAACGCGGCGACATGCCGCAACGTCTGCGTGTTCTCGTCGAGCAAGAGGATCGAGGCGCGCTGGCCGCTCGAAGCGCTCTCCACGAGGCGGACGACGCCTTCGAGGATGGCGGAGATCGCCTCGCCGCGGGCGATCATCTCGAGGAGGCGCTGTTCGTCGACCGCCCGCACCTGGGCCTGCTTCTCGTCGTCGATGTCGCTGTTCAGGCCCCACCACCGCACGACCTCGCCGTGGTCGTCGCGCACGGGCCCGGCCTGGATCTGGAACCACCGATAGGCCCCGTCGGCGCGCCGCAGACGCGCCTCCATGCGCCCCTCCTTGCCAGCGGCGCGCAGCGCGGCCCAGGTCTCGACGACCGTCGCGAGGTCGTCGGGGTGGATCAGGTCCGTCGCCGGCCAGGCCCAGCCGAGGAGCTCCGCCTCGTCCTTGCCGGTGTAGTCGCGCCACCTTCGGCTCAGGAGCTCAATCGAGCCGTCGGCGCTGGCGCTCCAGACGAGGCCGGGCAGCATGTCGAGGATGCCGCGCAGCTCGCCTTCAGCCTGCGGGCGGACGTCTGAGGCACGCGGAACAAGGCTCATCTCCGCCTCGCACCCTACCTCGTTTTCCTGCCAAGCTGTACGGGAGTTGGTGGAACGGACGCCCCAACACCCACCTTTGGTCGGGTTCCGTCCGCCGAAGATCCCGGCCATACACGCGCCGACGGCGCCTCCGCGTGCGCGGGGCCACGAAAGGGTTGGTCGAGATGAAGGAAGAGACGTTCGAGGGCAAAGGTGGGCTGAAGATTTTCATGCGCTCGTGGCGTCCGGAGACGACGCCGCGCGCCGTGGTGTTGCTGGTCCACGGCTTCAAGGCCCACAGCGGCCTGTACCTGTGGACGGCGGAGCAGCTCGTCGCACAAGGGTTCGCCGTGTACGCGCTCGACCACCGCGGGCATGGGCGCTCGGAGGGCGAGCGGCTCTACACCGAGAAGTTCAGCGACTACGTGGACGACCTGCACACGTTCGTGACCCTGGCGAAGGCGCGGGAGCCCGGGCTTTCCGTGTTCCTGCTCGGGCACAGCGCGGGCGGCGTGATCTCGTCCATCTACACGCTCGAACACGGCGAGGAGATCGCGGGCTTCATCTGCGAGAGCTTCGCGCACGAGGTGCCCGCGCCGGACTTCGCGCTGGCGATCCTGAAGGGCCTCAGCCACATCGTGCCGCACGCGCACGTGCTCAAGCTGAACGACGACGACTTCTCACGCGACGCGGCCTTCGTCGAGCAGATGAAGACGGACCCCCTCATTCCGCGCGAGGGCTACCCGACGCAGACCGTGGCCGAAATGGTGCGCGCAGACGAGCGGCTGAAGCGAGAATTCCCGCAGATCACGCGGCCGCTGCTGATCCTGCACGGCACGCTGGACAAGGTGACGTTGCCGCACGGCAGCCAGCTCTTCCACGAGAAGGCCGGGTCGACAGACAAGACGCTCAAGCTGTATGAAGGGCACTTCCACGACCTCTTGAACGATGTCGGCAAGGAAGGCGTGTTCGGCGATATCGTGGAGTGGATCACGGCGCGGATTCCGGCGCGCAGCTGAGGGAGGCGCCTCGCTGGGGCGTTGCCCCAGGCCCCAGCAGGGGCTGTCCGCCCCTGCACCCGGACCAGCCAGGGGCTGGACCCGGGGTCGATGAACTGCGCGATGCGCAGTTCATCGAACAGGCCGAGGCAAGACCGGCGACGACCCTGCCAACCAAGGCAGTAGCGCTGACGGTTCAACCGGCAACGTGTCGCTGCGTGCGACGACCTCCACGGTCTTGCCACCGGCGTCCGGGGCGGCGCCCCGGCGCGGCGGCTTGGGGTGAAGTCCTCTCAGCCCTGTGCCGAAGGGGCAGACATCACGGCTTCGTCCGCATCCTCGCCGGGCACATCCCCGCCCTTCTTGGCCGCAGTCTCCAGCACCGGGAAGATCACATCCTGCCGCTCGCGATCCCGCGGGAAGGCCGCTCGCACCATGCCCATCGCGCGGTCCACCGCGTCGTGGTGGGCGTCGCGCAGCGCAAGCTCCGTCTTGAAGGCGTCGCCGTACGCGGCGAGGGCCTCCTCGTGCGCGGCAAGGGCGGCCTCCAGGCCCGCGAGCGCGGCGCCGAGCTTGGGCAGCCATGTATTGCGATATCCCTCGATGCCGGCGACCTTGGCGTGCTCGATCCGGTCGAGCAGGTCTTGCATCGGCTTGACCTGCGCCCTGCCCTTGGGCGTGACGATCGGGGTCGAGCCCTTCGGGAACACGGCGGCGCGGATCCTCCCGCGGCGCCCGCCGTCTTCGATTTCGGCGGCGCGGAGGGCGGAGCGGATGACGCGTTCCGCGCTGTATTCGGCGAAGCGCGCGGTAGCACGTGTCTTGACGATCGAGATGCGAAGGGCACGGCGCTTCTCGTGCTGATCGTCGAGCGCGTCGTTGATGGTCCGGATGTCGAGGGCGGTGGCGGTGGTCTCCGGGAATTGAGCGAGGCCGGTTTCGAGCTCGACGCCATACTCGACACGGACGTCGGACGAGGCATTGCCACGATACTTGCGCATGAGGGGCTCCCTGGGCCGATGGCCCGGTGGTGGTGAGTGATCAACCTCGACGCGAGCGATGCGACGTCGGGGTTGTCGTTGAACGTTTGTGGGAAACGGCCATTCAGGGGGAGCAGGTTTTGGGCGCTCGAGGGTCTCGGAATGGTGGGACCGGGGCGGGAGAACGTGACGCGAGGGTGTTCGAACGGTCGAACGGGCGCGCGTCACCGTGACGTGTGGGGGTTGGGGCGTTTGGAGACGCGGAGGAGATGGTGACGCGTGGGTGTTCGAAGGCTCGAACGGGCACGCGTCACCGTGACGTGTGGGGGATCGGGCGTTTGGAGACGCAGGGGAGACGGTGACGCGTGGGTGTTCGAAGGCTCGAACGGGCGCGCGTCACGGTGACGTGCGGGGGTTGGGGCGTTTGGAGACGCGAAGGCGACTATGGGGAGGGGGGCGGGTCCTCTGTGGGGAGGCGGTGTCGCTGCTGGATCCTGCGGATTTGCTGCGCTTCCGGCAGCCGGAGCCTCTCGGCGTCCGCATGCGCGAGCCGGAGGAGCCGGGCGGCTTCGTCGCGGTCGCCGGGAGCGTTGCGGGCGAGGAGGTTGTGGGCGATGTTCGCGCGGCAGACGAGCCGTTCGCGCACCTCGCCGAGCCGCTCGTAGACAGGAAGTTCTTCTTGTTGGCGGATGCGCAGGGCCTCGTCGAGCTCCCCCCGCGCCTGCAGGATGGCGGCGATTCTGCCGAGGGCGACCGCACGCTCGCGCACCTCGCCGAGCCGCTCAAAGACGGGGAGCACTTCTTGTTGGCGGATGCGCAAGGCCTCGTCGAACTCCCCCCGTGCCTTGAGGATGTCGGCGATTTGACCGAGCGTGACCGCGCACGAGCTTGCATCGTCGAGCCGCTCGAAGACGGGGAGCTGTTCTTGTTGGCGAATGCGCAGGGCCTCGTCGAGCTCCCCCCGCACCTCTAGGACGTCGGCGATTCGGCCGAGGGTAACCGCGCGCTCGCGCACATCGTCGAGCCGCTCGAAGACGGGGAGCACTTCTTGTCGGCGGATGCGCAGGGCCTCGTCGAGCTCCCCCCGCGCCTCCAGGATGTCGGCGCGGCAGCCTGCGGCGAGGGCGGCCTCCCTATCCGCACCGTGAGCTTTGTCGTGCGCCTCCTTCTGCTGCGCAGTCGTCAAAGCCCGATCCAGATCCCCAGCGCTTCGCGCTACGTTCGCTAGCGTCCAGAGTAGGTTGGAGCGCTCCCGAGCATCCTGCTGCTGCAGCCCCCGCTCGCAGAACTCCATCCACACGTGGAACGGGCCGTTCTGGATCGCAAACGACATCGCCCGCCCGACGACGCGACCAAACTCCTCCCCGTGCACCCGCGGCAACCAAACCGCAAGCGCCCCCATCTCCCGCCCGACCTCCACCCACGCCTCGCCCTGCTTCTCTTCGGGCAACCGCTCCAAGAACCACTCCGTCATCCGCGCCGTCACCACCTCCTCATCCACCCGGCGCCGCATCCACTCCGCCAGGAGCGCATGCATCCTCCACGCACCATCCGCGCGCTCCTCCGCGGGCGCCCGAACGAGAAGCGAAAGCCTCACGGCCGCATCCACGAGCCGGCTGAAATCCACCGCTTCGAGCCCGGCCATCGCCGCCCCCAGGCTCCGCCCCACCCCCACCGACGGCGCATACCCGAGCGCGCGCAGCCCTGCGAGGAGCGGCTCCGCCCCCGCGCCAAGCTGCCGGCCGAGCAAGTCCATCGAGATCCCGAACGTGTGATGCAAGTTCGCCCGGCGTGAATCCCCTTGGAAAAACGCATACCCCGGATCACCCGGGTTCATATCGAGCCCACGCCGCCGCAGCTCTGCAAGGAACGTATCCGCGTCGTACCCGCCGACGCGCAAGTACCCGGCCGCGAGATGCAAGGCGAGCGGCAACCCCCCGAGTTCCCGGACCAGGCGCCGACGTGCTTCACGTTCGGCCTGCGTCCGCGCCAGCCCGAGTTCCGCTTCGAGCAGCGTGATCGCCGTCTTCTCGTCGAACGTATCGATGGGAATCGCCACCCAGCCGGGCGTGACGCCGAGCCCTTGATACCGCCCAGTCACGATCAAGGCGCATCCGCGCAGCTCGCGCGCGAAGAACACGGCCGCGTTCGCTGCATCTTGCCCATCGACGTTCTCCAGATGCACGAGCGCCCGCGAGGCGCGCAGCGCTTGACGCACGCGCACTGCGAGGTCGTTCGGTGCGCCCATGAGACGCAGACGCTCGGCAAGGTCGCGGATCCACGAACCCGCGAGATCCCTCCCCGTCTTTTGCTCGTCCGGCGCGAGCGCGAGCCTGTACGTGCCGCCCGGAAAGTCTGCCGCGTAATCACTCGCGAACTTGTCCGCCAGGTACGACTTGCCCACGCCGGGCATCCCTTGCACGGCGCAGACGGCTGCGACCTTGGGCTCCCCCGATGCGGGCAGAAGCGTCTCCGCGAGCTTCCTCAATTCATCGTCGCGACCAACGAAGATCCGCGGAGGAGGCGGAGGCACCGAGGACGACCGAGACGCGCCAGAAACCCGCCACCTCAGCCGGCCGCTGGGAGCCTCGCGATACAGGCCCCCGTTGTCGAACCAGAACCCGCTCTGCGCATCGGAAAACCCTCGCAGGCGCACGTCGTACCCCCGCGGCCGCCCTTCGTCGTCGAGCGTGATGTCGAAGAGGTGGCAAGCATTCTGCCACGTATTGCCGAGCTCCCCTTCGTACAGGCATCCCGCCGCAACCTGCCGCAAAGCCTCGCCCGGACCGATCCACGCCGCGAGCTCCTCGCGGTGCAGATGACCGCGCAGCAGGAGATCCACGTGCTCGGCGAGCAGCGAGCGGCACGCGTCCCCATCCCGCAGATCCGAAAGCGGATGATGCACGAGCGCGAGGCGAAAGCCGGGCAGCGACGAGCCTGTTTCTGTCGTCCCGAGCCGCGCGACCTGGTCCTCCGTGAGCAGGAGCCTGCTGCTGTCGGCGTCGTCGCCGCAGAGCCACGCCGAGTCGAGCCCGATCACGTGGACGTCGAAGGGCAGGTCACGGACCCGAACCGTCCCTCGGTAGCCGAGGCGGCCATGCGGCGAAGACCCCGGCAAGAGCGCGCTCCGGCCGAACGACGCAAGCCACGTCCGATACGCCGCCGTGCGTTCGAGGACCTTCTCCCGCTGCGCATCCTTGAGCCCGCGGGGCGTGTACTGGCCGAGCAACCACCGCGAGCGCTCGATGGGAGGGACATCCAGCAGCAACGGGCGGAGTTTCTTCCACCCCTGCGCGTTCACCTTCCGATTCACGTCGTGGTTCCCCGGCACCACGAAAAACCGCTCCTTGGGGACGTGGAGCCTCTCGAGCATCGCCTCGAATAACTCACCCGCCTGCTCGTACTCCTCGGCCTTGCCCCAATCCGCGACGTCGCCCGTGAAGCAAACGAGGTCCACCGCAACACCGTCCGCGACAAGCTCGTCGAGGTTCTTCGCCCACGCCTCCCCGAGCACACGCCGCCTGCGCCAAGCATCCTTCTCGCGGCTTCCGCGCGCGTGAAGGTCGGACAGATGCAGGATCCGGAGCTTGTGTTCCTTCATCGGCCGTCACCCTCGCGACGAACCCATGAGAACGCAGGGCGCGACGGCTGTCGAGGGCCGCGACGCCGTCCACATCGCGTCAGGACCTCCCCTCCCCCGCCGGACCCCTGCTCCACGCAAATCCTCGCGTCAAACCGCGGCCAGCGGTGTAGAGTCAGCCGGCAATGCCCACGATCCACTACGCGCCCGATGGGATCTCCATCGACGCCCCGGAAGGACAGACGCTCCTCGCCGCCGCGCTCTCCGCCGGCGTCCCGCACATTCGCGCCTGCGGCGGCAATTCGCGCTGCTCGACGTGCCGCGTAGTCGTGCTCGAAGGCCTCGACAACGTCGACCCTCGGAATGAGCGCGAGCAGCCGCTCGCCGAATGGTTCGGCCTGCCGCCGAGCGTCCGCATGGCTTGCCAGACGACCGTGCGCGGCCCCGTCCGCGTCCGCAGGCTCGCGCTCGATCAGGAAGACGTGCAGATCATCAGCCGTCTACGCGCGGGAAAAGCCGCCGCGCTCGGCGCCAGGCTCCCCGTCGCGATCCTCGTCGCCGACATCCGCGGCTTCACGTCGTTCTCCGAAACGCTCCAGCCCTACGACGTGATCTACGTGCTGAATCGTTATTTTGAGTCCATGGGGCGCGTCGTCGCGGCCGAGGGAGGCTTCATCAACAATTACATGGGCGATGGCCTGACCGCGCTCTTCGGCGCGGACGGGCAGCCGGAGGCGCCCTTGCGCGCGGTGCGGGCCGCCCTCGGCATGTTCGAGGCGGTGAAGCAGCTCGAACCTTACCTCGTGACGAGCCATGGCCGGGCCTTCGACATCGGCATTGGCATTCATCTCGACGAGGTCGTGGTGGGGCCCGCGGGCGCGAGTGACACGAAGCTCGTCGCCGCAATGGGCGGCGCCGTCGACTTCGCCTGCCGCGTCGAGGCCGCGAACGTGGAGGTCGGCAGCCGGCTCCTCGTCTCGGAGCCCGTCTACCGCGCCGTGGCAGACAAGGTCTCGGTGGGACGGACGGCGCGCATCGCGGCCAAACGCGGCCCGGCGGAACACGAGCTCCACGAGATCACCGCCCTCCGCTGAGAAGACGGAATCACCCGCCCTCTCCGTGCTCGACGCCCCTTTGCTCGGCGCCCGGAGCACCGTTGACCGCCGCGCGAGGAGCGTGGTACGCGAACATGCGTAAATCCCGGTTCAATCGCCCCAGGACGGCGCGCTGTCCATGGGCTTTCTCGTGCAGGGACCCATGCTCGCCATCCGCAACCTCAGCAAGACCTACGAAAACGGCGTTCACGCGCTGAACGACGTCACCCTCGACATCCCGCGCGGCATGTTCGGTCTGCTCGGCCCGAACGGCGCCGGCAAATCGTCGCTGATGCGCACGCTCGCGACCTTGCAGGAGGCCGACAGCGGCACGG
Source organism: Polyangium mundeleinium (assembly GCF_028369105.1). NCBI lineage: Bacteria > Pseudomonadati > Myxococcota > Polyangiales > Polyangiaceae > Polyangium > Polyangium mundeleinium. The sequence goes on from NZ_JAQNDO010000001.1 coordinate 7,309,040, forward strand.
CCACCCTGGAAGGTGTCGACGGCAAGACCATCGACGTGCTGCGCGACAAGGACGCCGTGCGGCGCCAGCTCGGCTACTTGCCGCAGGATTTCGGGGTGTATCCCAAGGTGAGCGCGGAGGACCTGCTGGAGCATTTCGCCGTGCTCAAGGGGCTGACCGAGCGCAAGCAACGCCGCGAGGTCGTGGAGGGCCTGCTGCAGCAAGTGAACCTGTGGGACGTGCGCAAGCGCAAGCTCGGCACGTATTCGGGCGGCATGCGGCAGCGCTTCGGCGTCGCGCAGGCGCTCCTGGGCAATCCGCGCCTCGTGATCGTCGATGAGCCGACAGCCGGCCTCGATCCCGAGGAGCGCAATCGTTTCCTCAACCTGCTCGCCGAGATCGGCGAAAACGTCGCCGTGATCCTGTCCACGCACATCGTCGAGGACGTCACCGACCTGTGCCCGACCATGGCCATCATGAACAAAGGCCAGGTGCTGCGGACCGGAAAGCCCAGCGATGCAATCGCCGCGCTCGAAAACCAGGTCTGGCGCAAGCAGGTCACGAAAGCTGCGCTCTCCGAATACGAGGCGCGCCATACCGTGCTGTCGACGCGGCTCGTCGCCGGCCGTCCGGTGATCCACGTGTTCAGCAGCGAGGACCCGGGCGACGGCTTCGAGCAGGTCGCGCCGAACCTCGAAGACGTGTACTTCCAGCTCCTGCGCGTGCAGGCCGCCTGACGTAGCGCCGCCATGATTCGTGAACTCTTTCGATTCGAGCTGCGCGAGCAGCTTCGCTCTCCACTGCTCTGGCTGATCGCCTCCTTGTTCGGATTGCTGGCCTTCGGGGCGGCTGCCAGCGAGGCGGTTCAGATGGGCGGGAGCATCGGCAACGTTTTCCGGAATGCGCCGACGGTCCTCGCCAGGTGGCTCACGCTCTTCACGCTGTTCGGGATGCTGGTCATCACGATCTTCATCTCCAGCGCTCTTTTGCGCGACTTCGAGCAGGGCACCGCGGAGCTGTTTTTCGCGAGCCCGATCCGCAAACGTGATTATCTGCTCGGCCGGCTCGGCGCGGCGCTCACGGCGAGCCTGTTCGTGTACCTCGTGATTGGCCTGGGCCTGTTCGTCGCCCAGTTCATGCCGTGGATCGATCCGGCGCGCCTCGGGCCGGTCTCGCTCGAGCCCTACCTGTGGTCGTTCGTGGTGTTCGTGATCCCGAACGTGCTCTTCACAGGCGCGCTGCTTTCGCTGATGGCGGTCGTGACACGCAGCATTCTGTGGGTCTACATCGGCGTGATCGCGTTCTTCGTCCTGTACGGCGTGAGCGCGGCGCTGCTGCGCGACATCGACAATGTCTGGATCGCGACGCTGATGGATCCGCTCGGCCTGCGTGCCCTCGAGCGCACCATCCGCTACTGGTCGGCCGAGGAGCGCAACACCGGCCTGCCGGCGATCAGCGGGTACCTCCTCGGCAACCGCGTGCTCTGGACCTCCATTGCCACGGCGCTGTTCGCGGCGACCTTCGCGCTGTTCAAGACCGAACGCAGCGGCACCGGCCGCCGGCGCTGGGGCCGGACGGCGAAGGCGGAGGCGCTCGCCCCGGCGGCGCACGCGGCCCGAAAAGCGGCCGGGACGGCGGTGCAAAGGCCCGAGCCCCTCTTCACGACCCACACGGTGTGGCGGCAGTTCCTGCGTCAACTGCGCTTCGACACCGTGGGCGTGTTCCGCGGCGTGCCCTTCCTGGTGATGCTCTCGTTCGGCATCGCCAACTTCATCCCGACCGCGCTCTTGCGCCAAACCTTGTATGACACGCGCATCTATCCGGTGACCTCGCAGATGCTGTCCGCCCTGCAGGGCAGCTACAGCTTCCTGCTGGTGATCATCGTGCTGTTCTACGCCGGCGAGCTCGTGTGGAAGGAGCGCGGCGCGAAGATGCACGAGGTCACCGACGCGATGCCGGTGCCGAACTGGGTGCCGCTCCTCGCGAAGTTCGGGGCGCTCTTGGCGGTGATCGCCACGTTCCAGGGGATCGGCGCGATCACGGCGATGCTCATCCAGCTCGCCAAGGGGTATACCCGGCTCGAACCGCTCTTGTACCTGAAGACGCTGACGCTGGACTCCAGCGTGTATGTGCTGATGGGCGGCCTGGCATTGACCCTGCAGGTGTTCAGCAACAACAAGTTCGTCGGCTATGCGCTGCTGATCCTGGTGCTCGCCCTGCAGACCGCGCTCGGGCTGATGGACTTCACCCATCATCTCTACAACTTCGGGAGCTGGCCGATCGCGCCGTATTCGGACATGAACGGCTATGGCCACTTCTTGTCGGCGCAGCTTTGGTTCCAGGGGTACTGGGGCCTGCTCCTGGTTTCGCTGCTGCTCTTGTCGGTGGCATTCTGGGTGCGCGGCAGCGTCAACAGCCGGCGCGAGCGCTTCGTGGTGGCGCGGCAGCGGCTGCGCGGTCGGCTGGGCGTGGCCTTCGGGCTCGGCCTGCTTTCGTTCGCGTCCGTGGGCGGCTTCTTGTTCTGGAACACGAACATCCGCAACGACTACCGCTCGCCGGAGCAGAACCTCGACCTGGCGGCGCGTTACGAGAACGAATACGGCCGCTACAAGAATCTGCCGCAGCCGAAGATCCGGGCTTCGTCCACGGAGATCGACCTGCGTCCGGAGACGCAGGTCCTGCGCATCGACGGGGTTTACCGCGTGCACAACCCCCACGCCTCGACGATCGAGGAGGTGCACATCAACCTCACCAACGACAAGGCGCTCGTCTCGATCGACTTCGGCGGCGCCGAGCTCGTGAAACACGATGCCCCGCTGGGCTACCGCATCTATCGTCTCGCGCGCCCGATGCAGCCGGGCGAGGAGCGCGAGGTGCGCTTCCGCCTCGACTACCACGCGAATGGCATCACGAACGAGCTGCAACAGACGCAGATCGTCGAGAACGGGAGCTTCTTCAACAACCGCATGTTCCCGCAGCTCGGCTACGACGAGCGCGTGCAGCTCGACGATCGGAACGACCGCCGCAAGCGCGGGCTCGGGGAGCCCACCCGCATGCCGAAGCTGGAAGACGAGGCGGCGCGCGCGAGCACCTATGTCGACGACGATGCCGATTGGCTCGACTTCAAGACCACCATCTGCACCGCGCCGGATCAGACCGCGCTCGCGCCGGGCTACCTGAAGGAGGAGTTCCAGCGTGATGGCCGTCGCTGCTTCAGCTACGCCATGGACCGGCCGATGCTGAACTTCTACGCCTTCCTGTCGGCGCGCTGGCAGGTGAAGAAGGGGTTTTACAAGGAAGGCACGCCCGCGCAGATCCCGATCGAGATCTATTACGACCCCAAACATCCGTACAACGTCGATCGCATGATCGAAGCGGTGCAGAAGTCGCTTTCGTATTACGAGGCGAACTTCACGCCGTACCAGCACCGCCAGGTGCGGATCATCGAGTTTCCGGGGTACGCGAGCTTCGCCCAGAGCTTCGCCAACACCATCCCCTATTCGGAGTCGATCGGCTTCATCGCCGACCTGCGCGACGAGAGCGCCGTCGATTACGTGTATTACGTGACCGCGCACGAGATCGCGCACCAGTGGTGGGCGCACCAGGTGATCGGCGCCAACGTGCAGGGGGCGACCGTGCTGTCGGAGTCGCTCTCCCAGTACTCGGCGTTGATGGTGATGGAGCAGGAATACGGCCGCCCCAAGATGCGGCGTTTCCTCAAGGAGGAGCTCGACAAGTACCTCGCCGGCCGCGGCGGCGAGCGGGTCGAGGAGCTGCCGCTCTACCGGGTGGAGAACCAGCAGTACATCCACTACCAGAAAGGATCGCTGGTGTTCTACCGCCTGCGCGAGGAGATCGGCGAGGCCACACTCAATCGCGCGCTGAAGAAGTTCCTGCAGGACAAAGGGTACCAGCAGCCGCCGTACACGACGTCGGCCGAGCTTCTGGCGTACATCCGCGCCGAGGCCGGTCCGGCGCACGAGGCGCTGATCACCGACCTGTTCGAGAAGATATGCTTCTACGACAACCGGGTCGAGGCGGCGACCGCCACCAAGCGCAGCGACGGCAAGTACGAGGTGACCCTCGATCTGTTCGCGGACAAGCGTTATGCGGACGGCAAGGGCAAGGAGACGCCGGGCGAGCTCGATGATTGGATCGAGGTCGGCGTCTTCGCGCGCGGCAAGTCAGGCAAGGAGGCGGACGAGGAGGTGCTGTACCTGGAACGGCACCACGTGACCAAGCAGCACGAGCAGGTGACCGTCGTGGTCGACGCGGAGCCCCATGAAGCCGGCTTCGATCCGAACAACAAGCTGATCGACCGCGTGTCCTCGGACAATCGCAAGCGGGTGGATCTCTAGACTTACTGCACGACGATGTCGCGCATCGTCAGCTGATCATTGATGGTCAGTCTCTGGAAGATCGGGCGCGTGACGGGCGAGCCGGCGAGGCGGAGGAACGCCGCGCGCAGGATCCGTTGCGCTTCCCCGGACGGGGTGAAGAACGCCCTCATTTTCAGCCCGTGGGCCTGCAGGCTCGTGATGAACGGGCGGAGCTTCTCCTCCCAGGCGACGAGCGCGCGTCCCACGTCGTCGGGGTATGTCTCCAGCATGTTGCCCAGGAGCTCACTTCCGGCCAGGCCGGTCGAAGCGCCCATCCCTGAATACAGCGTCAAGCACCACGCCGCGTCGCCGACCAGCACGACCCGGCCCTTGTGCCAGCGATTCATGCGAACCTGGTTGACCGCGTCGAACAGATACTCGTCCGCGGCCGCGAAGTCGTCGAAGAGCTCGTTCAGCAAGGGCCCTGCCGGCTCCGGACCGTACGCCTTGCGAATCGACTCGATGCGGGGCCTTCGGAACTGCGCATCGACGTCGTCCACGCGGTAGGAGAACAGCACGCCGGGGTTGTGGTCCGCGAAGGGGAAGACCCATACCGATCGCCCGGCCTCGGCCATGACCAGCCCGTCGTGCAGATTGTAGCCGCTGACGGGTTTGCTCAGGATGGCCGCACCGATCATGTACTTCAGCGGGTAAAGGAAGTCTTCGGGCGGGCCGAAGACGAGCTTTCGCACGGTCGAGCGCATTCCGTCGGCGCCCACCACGAGGTCGAAGCGCTCGGTCACGGTCGCGCCGGTCTTCGTGTGGGTCGTCGTGACGTCGACGCCGCGATCGACCTGCTCGATTCTGGTGGGGACCGTCGAGAAGCGGATCTCCACCCCCTCCGGCAGCGCGGAGAACAACCCATTCTCGACGTCGCCGCGCAGCAGCATGCGCGGCTCGCCGGGCACGTCGGCGAAGTTCATGCCCTTGCGACGACGATTGGACCGGTCCACCTCGTACGTCAATGTTTGCGGGTGCCTGCGGTTGCCCATGGCCTCGAGCACGCCGAGCCGCTTGGCGGACGCCTGGCCCGTGCCGAAGAGGCCAATGAAATAGCCGCCTTTGCGGCGTTCGGGTGCCCGCTCGAGGATCACGGGCTCCCAGCCGGCCCTGTGCAGCCGGAGGGCTGTGGCGATGCCAGCGATGCCAAGTCCAACGATCAAAACGCGGCGCCCAGGTGTCGCTGATGTCGTCATGATGCGCTGACGATAGCGATCGACGGCGCCCGCCGGCAGAGCGCGGGTTGGGGCGGGAATCGGCCTGGATTGGGGTCGAAGGGAAAGGCCCTTCAGGCCCCGGGGCGGCGGCGCCGCTCGCGAAAGGCGCGGGGGGTCATTCCCTGGGCGCGCCGGAAGGTGCGGATGAAATGGGTGACGTCGGCGTAACCCACCTGGTCTGCAATGCGCTCGATGCTCGCGTCCGTTTCCAGGAGCCTCCGCCGGGCCTCGGCCATGCGATGCTCGCGCAGCCAGTCCCCCACGGTCAGCCCGGTCTCCCGGCGGATGATGTTGGCCAGGTGTGAAGGCGTGCGCCCGACCGCCGCCGCGACGTCCTGCAGCGAGAGGGGCTCCAGGCAGTGTGCCTCGATGAAGGTGAGCGCATGTTGCACGAGCCCGCTGAGCATGGGCGGCGCCAGCGGCGCGTGCTCCTGCAATTCGCGCATGAACTCCGTGATCAGAAGCGTAAACCATGCGAGCGCGGCGTTTTCCGCGCCCCACTGGACCTCTCGCAGCTCGGCCTCCATCTCGGCCACCACGCGCTCGATTCGTTGCCGCCGAGGTGGCCCGGGTCGCAGCCGGAGCAATCCCCGGAGAAAGATGCTGCGCACCGGCGCGTCCTTCGCAATTCCCCCCATGCGTGGTTGTCCGGGCAGCCGCTTCGGAGAGCTCAGCAGCGTCGGATCAAAGCCCACGATCCATCCCTCCAGGTCGGTGACATCGAGGGGCTGGTTCTCCACGCCCGCGGGGATGATGTGGATATCCCCGGCATGGAGATCGACCTCTTCCAGATGACGGCCTCGCCCCTTGCCCGCCGTCAGCACGAACACCATGAAGAAGGTCGAGATCATCGGCCCGGGAAGCGGCGTGGGCTTGGGCCCCGAGAGGCGAACGACACGCAAGGGCAAGCCCCCGGCGCCGAATTCGTCCAGCGTGAGAACGTCAGGAGGACGGTGCGGAGGCGCGCGACGCATGTCCTCGAGCATCGCATACACCGGGATGCATGGGGGGATTCTGCGTGCGAGGCGGGCTCAGCGCGGCGCGGCGGCGGGCACGGGCGGCGGGAGGCGGCCCGGGAGGAGCGCCGCGCAGCCGAGGGTCACGACCAGCGATGCGCAGAAAATCACGATCGACGTCGCGTGCTCGCGCCGGGCGATCTCGGGGACCGGGCTCTCCGTGAGGACCAAGCCGAGCACGGTCAAGCCGGCAATGCCGCCGAGGTAACGCATGGTGGAGGTGAGGCCCGCCGCCATTCCGCTTTTTTCCCGGGGCACGTCGCTGATCGAGGAGGCTTGCGAGGGCGCCGACGTCAGGCCGAGGCCCAAGCCGAGCAAGCCGAGCGCAGGCACCGCGTCCGTCACAGCATGGAAGGGGAGGAACACGAGCAGCGTCATTCCCACGAGGGCAAGCGCAGAGCCGGTGAGCGCCACCGCGCGCGCCCCGAAGCGCTCGGACGCGCGCCCCGCGAAGGGAGACGCGACGATCATCATGGCCATCATCGTCACCAGCGTATTGCCGACGTCGCGCGGCCCCGCGCCGAAGAGCCGCCCCGCCACCTGCGGCAGCTCGAACAACATCGAGTACATGGCGAAGTTCTGGATGGCGATGAGCAAGCTGCCCGCGACGAAGCTCCGGCGCTTGAACAACGAGAAATCGATGATGGGATCCGCGGCGCGTTGCTCCCACCACGCGAAGGGAACGAGCCCCAAAACGCCGAGCGCGGCCGCCCAGCGGAGCTCCTTGTTTTCGAGGCCGATCACGAGCCCGAGGAGCGAGGCCCCGAGGAGCACGGAGCCGAGCACGTCGAAGCGAGGTCGCGCCGCAGCCTCTTTCGGGGGCGAGGCCGCAGGTGCGCCGAGATGCACGAGCGCGGCGGAGGCGAGGAGGACCGGGACGTTCGCGAGGAAGATGGACGTCCAGCCGAAATGCGTCACGAGCAACGCCCCGACCTTCGGGCCGAGGCCCGCCGAGAGCCCCATCATGGCGCCCATCGCGCCGAACGCGCGGCCTCGCACCTCTGGCGGCAGCTCGGTGCGCAGCATGGCAAACGCGCTGGGCGCGAGAATCGCGCCGCCCGAGGCCATGAGAATACGCGCCGCCGTGAGCCCCGGGAGCAGGGGCCAGACGTAGGCGAGCGTGGCGCCGAGCGCGAAGAGGATCTGGCCCATCGCGAGCGCCCGCCGGTACCCGAGCCGGTCGCCGAGCTTGCCGCCCGGGCTTTGCAGGACGATGTTCGTGAGCAGATAACTCGTCACGAGCCCTTGCCGGAGCACGCTCGATTCGGCGCCGAGGTCGCGCGACATCGCGGGCAGCGCGACAGCGACCATCGTGGAGTTGAGCGGCGCGAGCGAGGCCGATAAGGCGATCGCGACGAGCAGGCGCATGGGCACACGGGGCCCTTGTTCAGCCACGGGTGATCGCTCTCCTCTGGAGCAGATACAGGCGATCGGCGGCGAACGCCCATTCCAGGTCCTGCGTCCCGCCGAAGGCCGCTTCACACGCCGAGGCCAGCGCGTCGAGCGCCGCGAGGCGCGCGTCGTCGAGGCACAACACGTCGACCCGATGCGCCGGCACGGGGACCTCGGTCGTGCCGCCTTCCTCGCTCCAAACAATCGCGCAGTCCTTCTCGCCCGGCCTCTTTTCGAGGACACGCCCGCCGCGGGACACGCGATAGTGGTCGGGCGTGACGATCCCCGCGACGACCGCCTCGCCGAGGCCCCACGTCGCCTCGATGACGCGCTCGTCGGCGCCCGTCGTCGGGTGGCGGGTGAAGAGCACGCCCGCACAATCGGCGAGGATGAGCCGCTGCACGACGACGCCCATCCGAGGCTCCGGCGGGAGCCCGAGCTTTCGTCGATAAGCGAGCGCCGACGCCGTCCGCGCCGAGCCGTGTACGGTCGCGAGCGCGTCTTGCAGTTGGCGAGGATTACGCACGTTCAAGACCGTGGCATGTTGCCCGGCAAAACTCGCCGCGGCGCCGTCCTCGCCGATCCCGGAGGACCGGACCGCCACGGGCCCGGCGAGCGTCGCGAAGGCATCCAAGAGCCGGCCGAGCTGCGCGTCGTCTCCCGCGACGACGCGATCCACGAATTCGGACGAGAGCGCGAACGCCGGCGGCACGGGCAGGCCGCTTCGATGCGCTTGCCCGAGCTGCGCGGCTTTTCCGCCGAACTCGGCCTCCGGAAGGTGCGCGTCGAGCGCCGCGATCACAACGCCACCTCCGGCGCGAGCGCGGGCGAGGGTGAGGGCGCCGCGGCGAGGATCGTCACTTCGCCGGTTTCACCGTCCACGCGCACGCGCGCGCCGTCGGGGATCGTCACCGTCGCCGCCTTCGTGCCGACGATGCCGGGAATGCCATATTCGCGCGCCACGATCGCCGCGTGGGAGAGCTGCCCTCCCCGATCGGTCACGATCGCGCCGAGCAGCGGGAGCACGACGTTGAAATAGGCCGACGTCGACCGCGTCACGAGCACGTCGCCTTTCTGGATTCGCCCGAAATCCGCAGGGTCGAGGACGACGCGCGCCGTCCCCTCGTACACGCCCGCATTGATGGTGAGCCCCTGGACGCGCGCGGCGGCGTTCTTGCTTTCGGGTTCGGGCGGCTTGCCCGCGTTCGCGTGGTCCGCGGTCATGTCTTCCATGAGCATGTTCATGGCCTTCATCGCGCGGCGCGCCGCGGCCGGGAAGACGTCGAGGGGCGGCGGCTCGCCGGGCGGCGCATTCAGCCACGGCGGCGCGTGTTCGAGGGTCATCGTCGCTCGATAGAGCGCGCGCTTGGAAAGCTCCGCCGCAGAGGGGCCCGAGCGGCCTTCGAGGAGCGCGACCATTTCCTCGATCGTGAGGTCCACAGCGTGCTCGGGATCCTCGATCTTCCCGGCGGAGACGAGCCGGCGCCCCACCTCGAGCACGGCCCTGCGCGCGAGCCCGGTCCCCCAGCTATCGGCGTAAATGCCTCGCTCGTCGCGCAGCCGGTTCACGCGCCGCGCCTCGCCGAGCAGCTCGTCGAAATGCGCCCGGTGCGCAGCCGGCACGCGCGCGCGGATCTCCCGCTCCTTTGCGTCGCGCGTGGCGAGCGCATCGTCCGCACGATTCTCCTCGACCGTCGCTCGAATCGCCCGGACGAGCATGTCCGGCAGCTCGCCCGCGGTCTTGTCCGAGATGTCGTACCCGATCGACCGGCACCGCACGAGATCCAGGTACGCACGCGCCGCCGTCCCGACCTCCCCCGGCAGCGCCACGAGCGCATCGAGCGCGGCCTGCGCATCGCCCTGCCGGGTGAGCACCCCGCGCCCCTCCTCGCTCGCGCGGAGCGCCTTCGCCAGCGCTTCGAGCTCGTCGATGGCGATGCCGCGGGCGAGCGGCGACGTGCCTCGCAAGAGCGCGAGCGCCTCGCCCGAGCTCACGCCCGTCCATTCGCGGACGTGCGCGATGTAATCGCCCGTCGGCAGCATGACCGTGAAGTTGTAGTGGTGGTGGAGCGTGATCATCTCCGCCATGTGCGTCCGCGTGCGCTTCAGGTGTTCCCGGAGCGCGCCGAGGTCGAGCGAGGCCGGATCGATCGCCTGGAGGGCCAGGTGCTTCTCGATGGCGCGTGGTTTGTCGACCCTGTCCCAGTGCCCGAGATCCGTGCGCCAGAGCTTCGATTCGAACGCCCGCTCGCATCGCTTGAACCGCGCGCGAATTTCGGGATGCACGCGGAAGAGAAGCCACAACAAGGGCTTCGGCGGCGGCCCGCTGCCCAGGCTCGCGACGCCCGCCGGGACGCCGAGAGGCTGCATCTGGCCGTAGGCGAAGCCATTCACCATGACGAGGCTGATCCCTTTCATGGGAAGCCCGTATCGCTCCATTCCCTTGGCGAACCCGATCGGCATGCCCTCCTTCAGGGCGTCCGCACCAAACCGCGTCGCAGGGCGCGAGAAATGCGACTTTTCGAGCTCCCACGGACCGGGGCCGGGTGGTTCGAACCTGACGTCGGCGAACATCGGATGGACCTTCATTGCCTTCACCTCGTCCTGATGGAAGCGATTGCCTGGGGAGCCGGACCCGCTCGCTCTCGTTCGAGGGAGCGCCCTCGGTCCTCGGTGACGTTCTCGTTACGGAAGCGTGACGATCGCGAGGCTAGGGGATCCTCGACGTGCTGTCCAGTACTCCATGACCAGTTTGGAAAGTTGGTCATCCAGTACCGGTCGGTGTTGGTCCTCGGTCGAAGGTCGCTGTAGAGTGCCGCGCGATGGTGGCGCAGGACGACGAGCAACACCGAGGGCGCGGCGAGCGGATCCTCGCGGTGGCCCAGGAGCTCCTCCTCGGGTGGGGCTACAAGCGGGTCACGATCGACGACATCGCACGTCGTGCTCGTGTAGGGAAAGGCACCATCTACCTCCACTGGAAGTCAAAGGAGGCGCTCTTCATGGAGCTCTTGCGCCGTGAGGTCGCCGCCATGCTCGACGCGCAGATCCACGAGATTCAAGTGGAGCCGAGGATGGTGCTGCCGCACCGGATGTTTCGCTCGATGTTCCTGCTCCACACGGGGCGCCCGCTTGCGAGGGCCATTTTCGGAGAGGAAGCCGATATCCTGGGCGCGCTGGCGCCGGACCGATCGGCGCCGTCCTTGGCCCGCGTCCTCGGGCTCGCGGACCACCTCACCCGGATTTTGCAGATCTTTCGGGATCACGGGCTGATACGCGTGGATCGCCCGCTCCCCGATCAGGCCCATGCCATCGAGGCCATCCTGTCGGGTTCTTTTCTGCTATCGAAGCTGCCGTCGCACGCAGGGCCCACGCTGGAACAGCAGGCGGACATCCTGGCCGTCACGGTGCGCGACGCATTCGAGAGGCCCGAGCCGCCGGAGCGCGCAGCCGTCGAAGCCGCGGCGTTGCGACTCGGCACGATGCTCGACGACATGCGCACGCAGCTCCTCGGCAAACCATCCTAGGTTTCGCAGGGCATCTCCCACGAATCCCTGCTCAAAGCTTGATGGCCCAGAGCTTGGCGCTGGCCTTCGGCAGGAACAACACGACGCCCCATTCCGCGATGTAGGTCAGCTCGTACGTCAGCGCGGGCGAGGGCATCCCCGAGGGCGGGCGCGTCTCTCGCGTGGACGACAGCACATAGGGGTCCTCCTCGGTGCCGGCGCCGCTCTTGGGCTCGAGATCGACGCGGAAGAACGCATCACGATCCGCGTCGACGCCGTAGTTCCAGAAATTCAGCTTCGACCCGTCATAAAAGACCGGAATGCCCTCCTGCTTCGGGGAGAATTCGGGCCAGCTCGGCAGATCGCCGGTGAGCTTCAACTGCTCGACCGCGCGCGTCGCCTTGTCAATGCGCCAGCCACGCGTGGTGGTCGCGGTGCCGCCGGATTTCGTCGGGGTGAAGACATAGACGTACGGCCCGCCGATCACGATCGAGGAGTCGCCGAGCACCTCCCACTTGGCGCTCACCACGTTCTCGACCGTGTGCGTGGCGGGATCCATCTCCAGCACGCAGTTGCGCCAATTCAATCCGGCATCCCCGGGGACGAGCGTCGTCCACGCCTTGCCGGTCGCCGGATCGTTGGCCGTCCGCGTGCCCGCTTGGAGCACGACCTCGCCGTAGTTGGGGTTGAACTTGACGAGCTGCGGCCCGTACGTGTCCTTGTCGAGGTAGCTCCACGTTCCGCTCCCCACGTCGGCGTCGCGCACGGGGCCGTAGTGCAAGATCACCTTGCCGTTGGCGAAGCTCATCGCGGAATAGGTGTGGCTCGACTGGGGCGCGGCGAAGGGCGCCGCGTAAGGCAGGTCGGCGGCATCCGTCAGCGTCGCTGCGGTCTGGAAAAACCCGTTCGTCGCGCCGGAGGGATACACGATGGGGGAGTTCGGCGCGGTGTAGGCCGGTGGATACGCGGAGGGCGGCGTCGGCGGCACGACGATGCTGTACTTCAGCGTCGCCGCGTCGAGCTTGAAGACGGCGTTGACGCTGCCGTCGCTATGACCTCCACCGAAGAGGTAAAACGCCTTGCCCGCGTGATCGAACACCGGATTGCAGTACGCGTCGCGCACGGCCCCGATGGGCCCCGAGCCGACGTACCCCGTCTTCGGCGCGAGGTTTTCGGCGGCCCACGCCTCGAAGGGCTCGGAGCCCGCGAGCTCGGTCCAGCCGCCGTCCGCGGGCAGCTCCGTGGCCCAGCCGGGCGCGGGCACGCCGCCGCTGCCGCCGCTCGCCGAGGACGAGGACGAGCCGCCGCCGCCCCCGCCCCCCGTCGCCGAGGACGACGCCGCGCCGCCCCCGCCCGTGCCGGCGTCCCCTCCTTCGCCGCACGCGGCGAGCAGCGCGGCGGCAAACACCATCCCGATTCCCATCGAGTGTTTCATCGATTCTCATTCTCCAGGCAAGCGTTTCCCGTGGAGAAGTGGGAATATCGATTCACAGGTCGTATGACAAGGGGAATCTAGGGACGCGACTTTGGGCCCGGCGCCGCTCCATTCACCTCCCGCAAGAAGTTTGCAAGCTCGGCGTTGAACCGCTCCCGGGCCTCGTAGAACGGAGCATGCCCCACGCCTTCATAGAGCGAGAGCCGCGCGCCGCGGACGAGCGACGCCGTGCGTGTCGCCATCGCAACCTTCGCGTGCCGGTCCTCCGCGCCATGAATCACGAGCGCGGGGACCGAAAGCGCCCGCAACGCCTCGTCGGCGCCGTCGAGCGGAATGTGCCCGACGGCGACCTGCACAGAGGCGGGCACCATGGCATTGTACGCGAGCATCGTCTCGAACGCCGCGGGCGGCGGCGGGACGACGAAGCAATCGCGGAGGAATTGCCGCATGGCCCCGAGCCTCGTGGACAGGTCCTCGGACGTGAGCGGTGGCATCTCGCCGAGCAACGCGCGATCGAGGCGCGTCACCGCGTCCACGAACACGACGCCGCCGAGCGCATCGTCTCCATGCGCCCGCAAATAATCGAGGATCACCACACCCCCGAGCGACCATCCGACGACGACGGGGCGTTTCAAGCCCGCGCCCTCGATCACGGCCCGGAGCTCGTCCCCCCAGCGTCGGTCCTCCTCATAATACTTCGCCTCGACGGGCTTGTCCGAGACGCCGTGGCCGCGCAGATCGTAGGTGACGATCCGGAAATCGTTCGCGAGGCGGCTCTGAATTTGCGGCGCCCACGCGAGGTGGCTCTGCGAGAGGCCGTGAATGAAGAGGACCTCGGGGCCTTCGGGGTGGCCCCATTCCTGCACGGCGATGGAAAGCCCGTCCGGCGTCTTCACGTGGATCTGTCGGGCCGGCGGCAGGCGCCCCGCCTCGGGGGCGGCGTGCTCGGCCCCTGCGTCCTGCCCCGTCGCGCTCGGCTCCGGAGGCCGCGCCGCCCCGCAACCTGCGACCATCACGAGCACCCCAAACGTGAGCGCCCCGGCCCGCGGGCGCCGCATCTCCGCTGCATTCTTCATCGAGAGCACCTCCGACGTGTGTCGAGGGGCTTGACGTAGGCGCTCCGCTCGGATGAATCCAACCGATAGGGCGCATGACGATCATCGATCACACGCATCTGGCGCGGCTCGACCTCAACCTGCTCGTGGCCTTTGATGCGCTCTTGACGGAGCGCCACGTGACGCGGGCGGCCGCGCGGCTCGGGCTCAGCCAGTCGGCCATGAGCCACAACCTCGCGCGCCTGCGGGACCTCTTTGGCGACGAGCTCTTCGTGCGCGCCGAGGGCGGCATGCAACCCACGCCGCGCGCGCAGGAGCTTTCGGCCGAGGTCCACGCCGCGCTCGCCGGAATCCAGGCGACCCTGCTTTCGAGGGCGCCCTTTGATCCCGCGCGGGACGAGCGGCACTTCCGCATCGCCGTCCACGACGACATGGAGATCGCGCTCCTGCCGCCGCTGCTCGTGCACCTCGAGGGCTTGGGCTCGAAGGTCCGGATCGACATCCGCCCCTTCGCGCCGGCCGAGGTCCCCGACATGCTCGACGCGGCCGAGCTCGACCTCGCGATCGGCGTCTTCAGCGAAGGCCGCACACACCACAAGCGCCGCGTCATCTGCACGGGCGATACGTACCTCTGCCTCTTCGACCCCCGCGAGCACGACCCGTCCTTGCCCATGACGGCCGAGCGTTACGCGGCGATCCCGCACGTGCGAATCTCGTCCCGCGCGGCGCTGGAGGACAGCATCGACGCGGCGCTCGCAAAGCATCGATGGAAGCGGCGTATCGCCGTGAGCACGCCCCACGCAGTGGGCGTCCCCTACCTGCTGCGCCGGCTCCGCGCCGTGGCGACGTTGCGCCGGAGCGTGGCGCTGGCCGCGGCCGAGACGCTGGGCCTGTCGACGGCGGACGTCCCGATCACGCTCCCCAAATCCGGGATCTCGATGCTGTGGCACGCATCCTTCGACCCCGACCCGGCGCATCGATGGTTGCGCGAGGAGATTCTCCGAATCGCACGCGAGCTCTGAGAGGGTGTTCCGCAGGCAGCGCGATCGGTGGTATGGGAGCCCATGCGAACGTTTTTTGCTTTTGCTCTGATCACGGCCACGTTCGCCGTCGCCTGCGGCCCCACGGTGGAGGACCCGAATCCGTCGGGCAGCGGCGGTTCGGCGGCGAGCTCGACGAGCGCGACGGGCACGGGCGGCGGCGGCGGCGGGACGGTCTGTGTTCCCGGCTCGACCACCTCGTGCACCTGCCACGCGGTGAACCCGCCGGGCATCGCGTGGTGCCTCGACGACGGCAGTGGCTTTGGTCCTTGCAAGGCGGAGCTCGGGGGCGCCGAGTGCACGTGTCCCGCGGGGCGCAGCGACGGGTGTTGCCTGGGGGGCGGCATCTGCTGTCCGTGCGTACAAGGCTGCGATCTGGCCAAGGACGACCCCACGACGGACGCGTTCATCACCTGCGCCTGCGCGGCAGGCGTGTGCGCCGACGCGTGCAAGGTGGAGTGCGCCGGCGAGGGAATCACGGGGGATTGCACGCCATGCGCGCAGCAGGCGGCGATGGGCGCGTGCAAGGCGGAGTACGAGGCCTGCGGCGGGACGTGAGCCTCGGCCACGTTTCGTGACCGTCGCAGGATCGTCAACTTGACCGCGCATCCTCGCGCCCCGACGTGATCGGCGTGTCCACGAAGGCAGCACGAATGCGATCCATGACGAGGAAAACCATGAAAACATCGAGCATCGAAACGCGTACGGCCCTCCTCGGACTCTTCCTCTCGGCCTTGTTGGCGGGCTGCGGCGATGGCGGGAGCCCTCGTCCTCCCGCGACGACCACGCCCGCGCCCTGGAAAACGTTGCACGGCGAGGCGCCCCTCGTGACAGGCCATCGGGGAGCCTCCGGGTACCTGCCCGAGCACACGCTCGAGAGCTACACGCTGGCCATCGAGCAAGGCGCCGATTTCATCGAGCCCGACCTCGTCGCCACGAAAGACGGCCACCTCGTCGCGCGCCACGAGCCCGAGATCGGATCGACGACCGACGTCGCCTCCAAGCCCGAATTCGCAGACCGGAAGACGACAAAGACCGTCGACGGCGTCCCCGTGGAAGGTTATTTCGCGAGCGATTTCACGCTGGCGGAGATCAAGCAACTCCGCGCCGTGCAGCCGCGCAGCTACCGGCCGCAAGAGCACAACGGCAAGTACGAGATCCCGACGCTCGAAGAAGTCATCGCGCTCGCCAAGGCGAAGTCCGAGGAGACCGGGCGCGTGATCGGCATCTACCCGGAGACGAAGCACCCCACCTACCACGAAGACCTCGGCCTCCCGCTCGAAGACAAACTCCTCGCCACCCTCGAACAAGCCAAGCTCACAGGCCCCGACGCGAAGGTGATCATCCAGTCCTTCGAGGTCGCAAACCTGCAATACCTGCGGCAAAAGACCTCGTTGCCCCTGGTGCAGCTCATCGACGCGGACGGCGTCGCGCTGGACGGATCCATCACGCTCGCACCGCCCTACGACAAGCCGTACGATTTCGCCAAGAAGAACGACCCGCGCACCTTCGCAGACCTGCTCACCGACGAAGGTCTCGCATTCCTCGCGGGGTATGCCGACGGCGTGTCGCCATGGAAGCGGTACATCGTGTCGGTGCAAGGCGTAGACGCCAACAACGACGGCGACGCCGACGACGTCAACGGCGATGGCAACGTGGACGACGCCGATCGAAAATCACTGGCACCGACGGATCTCGTCGCACGCGCGCACGCCAAAGGCCTCTTCGTGCACACGTGGACGTTCCGCAGCGAAGGCATGTTCCTCGCCGGAGACTACGAAGCCACCCCAGCAAGCGAATACGATGTCTTCTACCGCCTCGGCATCGACGGCGTCTTCAGCGATTTCCCCGACGAAGCCGTCAAGGCACGCGCCCGTCTGAGCCCGTGACTTGGAGCGTCGCGCCGGGGCGCTGCCCCGGGCCCCGCGGGGGCTGTTCGCCCAAAGGCCCGAACCAGGCACGGCCTGGACCGAGGCTGGAAGAACTGCGCGGTGCGCAGTTCTTCCAGCGGGCCGGTGGCAAGACCATGGAGGTACGTCTCAACCTGGCGACGCGAACGCTGCCGATGAAAAGCGCATGCGTCCCACGATCCCTCCAAGGTTCGTTTCTGCGCGGCGGGGCATCGCAAAGGCAGTGCCATCACGTTTCTTCCGAGGATCCGCGAGCGAGCACGGACCAGGCTGTCCAGCGCATGGAGGGAGGTGTCCACGCGCTGGACAGCCAAGGTGGACGTCGCGCCGCGGGGGGTGTTTCACTGCGTAGCGCCGGGGTTTCACCCCGGACCCGACGAGGGGCTGTCCGCCCAAAGGCCCGGACCAGGGCCAGTACAGCTCGAAGCCGATCACGAAGTCGTCCGCGTAGCGCGCGAGCGTGGTCTTGCCGCGCATCCGCGGTTTGACCTCCCGCTCGAACCATACGTCGAGCACGTGATGGAGATACACGTTGCCGAGCAGCGGCGACAGCACCGAACCCTGCACCGTCCCCGTATCTGGCTCGGATATCTCCGCGCCTTCGAGGACACCCACGTGCAAGCATTTGCCGACGAGTCGCAAGAGCTTCCCATCGGCTACCCGCGCCTGGAGCATCTCCATCAGCATCGTGCGGTCGATGCTGTGGTGGGTAGGGACGGGCCCTTGGTTTCCCTTGGGCTCGTCCCCCCTCGCAGAACCCGCCGTGCGGTTTTCCCGCAACGGGCTCCCCAGAGCAGTGTGCACCCTTCGGATCGGCTGATGACGGTAGGTCATTTCCTTCAGCCGCCCGTGCAGCACGCGCAGGTTGCTCGCAAGCTCCTGCCCGTACTGCTCTTTCGTGATGCCATCCACGCCCACGGCCGCATCCTTGCGGATCCGGCCGAAAGCTCGCTCGAGCGCAGCCTCGTCGATGAGGTGCGCCAGCGAGAGGAGCTGCCCTTCCGGGTCGCGCTTCGCTCTCTCCGCTACCTTCAAAAGTCCCGGTGACATGGGCTCCGCCATCTTCGTAGCGGTCATGTTTCCCTCCTGAAGATCACCACTGACACGGGCCCCCTTTGCTCGGCCGGCTCCGGCGCCACCCGTTACCCGGCTTCATCACGCACTGGAACCCCCTCTCACGGCTGCCCCTGCGTCTCCAAACGTCCCGACCCCCGCGCGTCGCCGTGACGCGTGCCCGTTCGAACGTTCGAACACCCTCGCGTCACGTTCTCCTCTGCGTCTCCAAACGCCCGAACACCCGCGCGCCATCGTGACGCGTGCCCGTTCGAACGTTCGAACACCCCCGCGTCACCGTCTCCCCTGCGTCTCCAAACGTTCGAACACCCCCGCGTCACGGTGACGCGTGCCCGTTCGAACGTTCGAACACCCACGCGTCACCGTTTCCCGCGACCCCTCGAACGTTCCAACACCCGCGAGCGCCCGAAACCTGCTCGTCCTGCATGGTTGCTTCCGTCGGGCGCTCCGCGGGACCGCCGCCGCCCGTTCCTGGCGGCGCGTTGAACGGAGGGGTCCTTTTCGGGTAGGTTCGTCCCTCCCATGAAATGTCGACAGGGGGAGACATGAAAAAATCAGTGCCGGCCGCCAAGCCGGATGCCTACGTCGCGTCTCTCGAAGGCTGGCAGCGCACCTGCGTCGAGGGTCTTCGCGCCGCGGTGCGCGCAAGCGCCGAGCTCGAAGAGGTCATCAAGTGGGGGCACCTCGTGTATTTCTCGAAGGGGCCCGTCCTGCTCCTTCGCGCCGAACCCGCGCGCGTCCTGTTCGGCTTCTGGCGAGGAAAGCGCTTGCTCGACATCGAGCCGCGCTTGAAGCCGGGGGGCAAATACGAAATGGCCACGCTCGAGCTCCGCGAGGACACGTCCGTGAGCACGACGAAGGTGCGTCGCTTGACCAAAGCGGCCGTGGCGCTCAATGCCTCCCTCGGGGATCCGACGAAGGTGAGCAAGTAGAGCGATCGGAACTCTCCCTGACGACCCGAGCGTGAAAGCAGCAAGCGAAGCCCGATGGCATCCCGCTTGCCAGGGTGCGTGGCATGATCTCCACGACGGTCGGCTCCCGAGCGCTGTGCCTTGTCCTTCTCGCCTTCGGCGCGCTCTCTGCTTGCAACACGAGCGCGGATTCGAAACCGCCGAGCTCCGCTTCCCAAGCCGAAGCACGCGTTGCCACGGTCGACGCGTGCGCGGAGCGCGTGATCGCCGCCTTCGAAGCGCGGTCGGGCGACGCCCTCGCCGCCGCCGCCCATCCGGTGCGCGGAATACGCTTCACGCCCTTCGGCTTCGTGGACCCGGCAGAAGACGTGGTGCTCGACCCGAACGCGCTCCGCGGGGCGTTCGTCGACGACGCCGCGCGCGACTGGGGGCGCCCTGGCCGAGGACGAGGCGCGCATTCGGATGAAGCCGGCGGCCTACTTCGAACGATTCGTGCTCCATCCGGCATCGGGATGGGAGCCGGCCGCGGGGAGCGGCGCCGCGAGCCACGAGGCGGCCGCCTTCGACGTCGAGGCGCTCGCGTCCGACCTCGCCAAGACCTACCCGCAAGGCCGCGTGATCCAGCGCCGCTGCCCTCCGAGCACCACGGACGACGCGGCGCACGACTGGGCCGTGCTCCGTGTCGTATGCGAAGTGTACGAGGGCGCGTGGTACGTGGTCGGCATCGTGCACAGCGAATGGACGCCGTGACCCCGTGCGCCGCGGCCCCTGCCCGCCCGTCGTGGAGGCGGCTTCGAGGTCGGCCCGCCCCGGAGGGTCTGCGCGAGACTTGCCTTTCCCGGTCTTTTCGGGCCTATCATGGTGGGCGCTGGTACCTGCGAAAGGGGAGCGCGATGACGCTGGTCGGACCGTGGCCGAAGAAGTGGAAGGACGCGCGGAACGTCATGTTCGACGTCTATCCGACGGCGCATCAGGGCATCTTGAACTACGGCCTGAGCAGGCAGCACGCGCTCGGGGGGCTCTTCCCCACCGCCGAGTCGCTCGCGGCCCGCACGCGCGGCGAGAGCCCTCGGGACGAGCTGACCCTCGTCGACAAGCCGATCCCGAGCGGGGGCTTCGGCAACATCCCGCGGGCGGCGACGGGGGGCATGCAGGCGTCCGGGCTTCAGGCGGTGCGGCTCAACATCGGCGAGACGCTCTATCGGTTCGGCGACGCGGGCGGGCACAAAGGGGGCTGGTGGAGCAGCCGGGAGAGCCTCTTCCGGATCCTCTTGCGCGTGGAGCCCGCGCAGCAGGGAATGCCCGGCGTGCGCGGGGGCTCGGAGCTCGGCATCCGCGATTATGCCCGCAAGTACAGCGAGGTCCTCAGCGAGTGGGGGAGCCAGATGAAGTATCTTTATGCGACGCAGCTCCGGGGCGCCGTCATGGCGTTCCGTGGAATGGGCGCCTCGCAAAGATCCAAGGAGATCATCCAGCTCGAGGGCTCCGACGGCAGCCCCCACGCGGTGACGTACGAGCACATGTCGGACGACAATCGGCAGCTCTTCATCCCGAACATCTACACGCGTATCGACGGCGCTCCCCCCGGCGAGCCTGCGTTCTTCGCGCCCGTCGTCAAATGGCACCCCGAGGTGCTGGAGCAATGCCTCGTCCCGCTGATCCGTCAGCGCCTGGGTCGGGGCGAGACCTACCGCGCGATCATCGGCGATGTGGAGGCCTGGATGATGCGCGGAGACCGAAAAGCGAAATTCGGCGATCTGACGCCGCCGGCGCTCTCGGGCTGAGAACGTCCTGAGACGACCCCCCATGCATCCGCGTTCGACAGCCTTCCTCGTCGCTTTCCTCTTCCTCGGGCTCACCCCTTCCCTGCCCGGCTGCACGAGAGACGCCGTTCCGCAGGGCCCGCCGCCCGCGTCGATCCCCACGACCGACGAAGCGCCCGCGCCCGAGGCGCCGACCGACGCCTCGAAGCCGCTCGATTGCGCATGGCTCCGCGAAAAGGACAACTGCTGGCAGACGATGAAGCGCGAGATCCGCGCCTGCCTCGGCCCGGTCCCGATCGAGGGCACGCTCGCGCGCGACGGCAAAACCTGCACGGCCTCGAACGCGGAGGTCTTGTTTCGACCCGAGGCGCCGAAAGGGAGCCCCTGGGTCCTCGACGTCGAGGTGCGCGTCGCGAACAAGACCTGCTTCCGTTATCGCGACACGGGCCCGGAAACGGGGGCGGCGGCGGACGTCCCCCGGCGCCACGTCCTCGAAGGGCCGACCGGCGCCGCGATTTCGTTCGTGTCGGGCGCGCCCTCCACGCTCACCTGCGCCGACGGCTCGACCTTCCGCACGACCCCCGCGGACCTGGGCCTCGACGGATGCATCACGGAGCGCGTCTGGGAAGGCGCGCTCCCGCTGGGCGGACAGAACTTCCACCCCGACACATCCCCGATCTGGTTTTCGCTCGATCCACGCTGGGGGCACATCTTCGAGTGCGAGCGGCCGCGCGACTGAGCGTTCCGGGGGCTAGCTGCTGGTATTGCGCGTCAGCTTGACGGCTTGCGCGACGGCCGCTTGCAGGTTCCCACAGGTGACGATGCCGGACAGGTCGGCGCCGATGGAGATCAGCGTGCGCGCCACCTCGGGTCCGATGCCGCTCAGGATCATGCGCGTGCCGAGCAGCCGCACGGCCTGCGCTGCGCGCAAGAGGGCGCTGGCCACCTGCTCATTCACCGCGGCCACGCCCGTGACGTCGACGATCGCGACGCGCGCGCCGGTCTTGCTGACGCCTGCGAGCAGGGTCGTGAGCACGCGCTCGGCGCGCTCGGAATCGATGGCGCCGATGAGCGGCATCACCATGACGTCATCGCGGATGGGAATGAAGGGCGTGGAGAGCTCGGCCAGCCGCGCGCGCAGGGCCTCCTCGGCGCGCAGCTTCTCGGTGACGTCGAGGATCTGCGAGATGAAATGGAGCGGCTCGCCGCGCCCGTCGCGCACCATGGAGACGTGGAGATCGGCGTGGATGACGGCGCCGTCCCTGCGGAAGTATCGTTTGCGCAGCTCGTAGCGCGCGATCTCGCCGCGGAGCACGCTGCTGACGAGATCGAGGTCGCTCTGCAGGTCCTGCGGATGCGTGAGGTCCTGGAAGCGCACCTTCACGAGCTCATCGGGCGCGAAGCCAAAGAGCTCGCCGAGCGCGTGGTTGGCGCGAATGAAGGTGCCATCGAGCCCGACGAGGGCCATCCCGATGGGAGCGCCGTCGACCGTCAGCCGAAAGCGCTCCGCTTCGAGGCGCTGCCCATGCTCGGCCGCATCGAGCTTGTCTTCGAGCTCGGAGATACGCTGCTCCAGCGCAGCGCGCGTGGGATCGAACAAAAGATGGTTCTCGGCATCCGAGACCGCGATCGCGTGCCTATACATGCACGTGCCCCCCCCTGGGCAACGAACGCAGCATAGATCGGCGGTGAGGCGATACACAAGGCTTCGATGATCAAAAATGTGTCCGGGGAGCCCGCCGGCCCTCCGCGGTGACCGCCTCTCCTCATGCAAGGATGGGAAGGGCGCGGGCGCGGGCGCGGGGCACATTGTGGGCGCAGCGGGCTCTTGACGCATTCCTCTCCCCTCGCCTAAGGACTGGAGCCATGCGTGGAATTGACTTACGTGGTTTTCTCTGTGTGTTCGCGTCCTTCCTCCCCGTCCTCGCCGCGTGCTCCGAGCCCGAAAAGCAGAACGGGACCGGGGGCGAAGAGCCCTCGGGATCGAGCAGCTCGACGACCGGCACCGGCGGCGCAGGCGGCAGCGGCGGCGCAGGCGGCAGCGGCGGCGCAGGCGGCGCGGGGGGGAGCGGCGTTTGCTCGCCCTCTCCCTGGACGATCAAGTCGATCGACGTCGCGAAGAAAGGGAATCAGCCGAATCTCGCACTCGGAAAGGGCAATCAGCTCTGGATCTCCTATTACGAGCCGGATTCGGACACGCTCCAGGTCGTACGCAGCGCGCCGGATGGCTTCGAGGTCGAGACCGTCGACACCGGCGACGTGGGCGGGGCGAGCCAGATCGTCTTCACCGGCGAGGTGCCGCATATCCTTTACAAGGATTACGCCAACGGGGGCGTGAAGTACGCCACGTACGAGGACGGGGCGTGGAAAAAAGAGGTCATCGAGCCGGCAGCGGCCAACGGGCTCTCCCTCGTCGCCGACGCAAACGGAAAGCTCCACGCGAGCTTCTACCTGCAAGACGACGTCCGGTACGCGACGAACGCCTCAGGCACGTGGGCGTTCGAGGTCGTCAATACCGCATTCCAGCCCGGAACCCGTACCACCATCGCGCTCCGCAATGGTACCCCGGAGATCGTTTACACCCAGCGAGAAAACAACCTCTTCTACCGCGTCTACCACGCCAGCCGCGTAGACGCGACGACCTGGAACAAATACGAGGTCACGTCGACCTACATGTTCAACCTGTGGAACCCCTTCGTCGTGGACGCGACAGGCGGGCGGCACATCTTCTCCGCCACGCTGGACGGGCTCCTGCATTTGCAGGGCGAACCAGGAAGCTGGACCAAGGAGACCCTCACGACGAGCGCCTTCGCAACCTCGGCCGTGCTCGACGCGAAGGGAGCCCTGCACGTCGCGCACCTCGATACGGGAGGCCAGAAGCTGAGCTATTCGAGCAATGCAACAGGGAGCTTCCAGACCACCGAGGTGGACGCGACGAGCATCACAGGCAACGGATCGCTCGCCGTGGATAGCACGGGCCGCGTGCACATCGCCTATGACGACCTGGCCTCGAAACGCCTGATGTACGCGACAGCCTGCCCGTAAACGCCCACGAATCCCCCCCGTGCATGGGTCTCATGTCGAAGGCGCGGAGCTGGGGCGTTGCCCCAGGCCCCACCAGGGGCTGTCCACCCCTGGACCCGGACCAGCGCAAGCGCTGGACTCGGGGTCGATGAACTGCGCGATGCGCAGTTCATCGAACAGCCGCTGGCAAGACCTGCCACGACCCTGCCCACCAAGACAGCCGCGCTGACGTTTCAACCGGCAACGTGCCCGTCGCCAGCTTGAGACGCACCTCCACGGTCTTGCCACCGGCCCGTTGGAAGAACTGCGCGCCGCGCAGTTCTTCCACCTTCGGTCCAGGCCGTGCCTGGTTCGGGTCGAGGGGCGAACAGCCCCCGCGGGGTCCGGGGCAGCGCCCCGGCGCGACGCCTCGCAATTTCGAGAATCGCGTTGGCGAACGGGCGACCTTCGGGCCGGTTGAGGTCTGGTAGAGCGAGCAGAGCAGACCGAGCGAGAGCTCTCGCATTCCATTCAACGGTCCCGGACAGGGATGAAGGTGCACCCATGAAGCGACTTCTCGCGATCGCCGCGCTGGCCCTTGCTGCTTGTTATGCCGAGGTAGACCCGGAGCTCGACGTCGAGGACTCCACCCTCACGGAACAGGCCGGGACGCTGCCGCCCTGCACTGCGGCCAATGAGGGCGCCACGCACATCCTCACCACGAACCAAGGCAGCAAGACGGTCACCAGCACCTATGAGTGCCAGTACGGCACCTGGCAGTTGATCCGGCGCTGCTCCGGCGGCACCTGTATCGACTTTTGAGCTGCGGATTCTGCGATGCCACGCGGGGGAAGCGCCTCGGCCTTCACCGGGCAACGGACGCGTAAGAGTCTCCTCACGGGCTGAGGCGCTTGCTGCCAGGGCGCGGGCGCTCGAAGGGGTGCATCCCGAGAGCGCGCTCGCTCGCAGGCTCCGCTCGCAGGATCCGTGAGCGGATCGGCACGCTTCGACGGGCGTGTGCGTGCGCTCGTCCGATGAAGGGAGCAAGCGAAGAGCGTGCCACTGGCTTGACATGGGCGACAACGTGGCGCTATAGCGGACCATCATCCGTCATGATAGACGGTCGTCCACCTGCCTCAGGAGGTTCAGCGTCATGGGACTGCAGCTTGGAAGCATCGCCCCCGATTTCGAGCAGGAATCTACGGAGGGACCTCTCCGGTTCCACGCGTGGGCTGGCGAATCCTGGGTGATCCTGTTCTCCCATCCCAAAGACTTCACCCCCGTCTGCACCACCGAGCTCGGCACGGTCGCGAAGCTGAAGGGCGAGTTCGACCGCCGCGGCGTGAAGGCGCTCGCGCTCAGCGTCGACGACGTCGCGTCGCACCTGCGCTGGACGGTCGACATCGAGGAGACGCAGGGCACCAAGCTGAACTTTCCGATCCTCGCCGACGGCGATCGGAAGGTCTCGAACCTGTACGACATGATTCATCCGCAGGCGAACGACACGCTCACGGTCCGCTCGGTCTTCGTCATCGACCCGAACAAGAAGATCCGCGCCACGATCACGTATCCGGCGAGCACGGGTCGCAATTTCGACGAAATCCTCCGCCTGATCGACTCCTTGCAGCTCACGGACAGCCACTCCGTCGCCACGCCGGCGAACTGGAAGGACGGCGACGACGTGGTCATCGTGCCCTCGCTCCAGGACCCCGAGGTCATCGCGAAGAAATTCCCCAAGGGGTACAACGCCGTGCGTCCCTATCTCCGTTTCACGCCCCAGCCCAATCGGTGAATTCGGGCGCCGACGTTGCGCGCTGACGGGAGGAGACGTGGCCGAGCCGTTGCTTTCCGCCGAGACGACCGATGCCATTCTCGAGAGGCTCGGTGCGCACGAGGCCTGCATCGCGGCCGCGCGCTTGTTCGATTCCCGTCATCGGTTTTCCTCGTCCACCCCGCCGAAGGACCGCGCGTCGCAGATCGCGAGCGCGGCCGCGCGCGCGTTATCCATTCGCTGGGTGCCGGGCGGCCGCACGCCGGCTTCGCACGCCGTCGAGGCGGTCATCGCGCTCGCCGGAGACGCAGAGGGGCTGCTCGTCGCGGTGGCCGCTGCGCTCGCGAGGCTCCACGGAGGCCGGCATGAACCCGACGGATTGCAGCGGGGTCACGAAGCGCTCTCCGTGTGGGCCCCCGTCGCGTCACGCTTCCACCTGAAGCCCTTGCAGCGCGAGCTCGAGGATCTCGCGTTCAAGATCGTCGATCGCCCGGGCTACGACGCGGTGGCGCGCTTCGTCGCGGCGCGGCGCGCGGACAGGGACCAGGCCGTCGAGGCTGCGAAGGCCGACCTCGAAGGGGCGCTCGCGGCGCTCGACGTCGAGGCCGAGGTCACCGGGAGAGCCAAGCACCTCTGGTCCCTTCACCAGAAGCTCGCCGCGCAGAGCGGGCGGCAGCCTCGCATTTACGATCTCTTCGGATTGCGGGTGATCGTCGCGGACGAGGCGCGATGCTACGAGGCGCTCGGCGCCATCCACGCGGCCTATACGGCGATCCCCGAGCGGTTCAAGGACTACATCGCGAACCCGAAGGCCAACGGGTACCGCTCGCTCCATACGGTCGTCTGCGTCCCGGCGATTCGAGAGGCGTGGATCGAGATCCAGATCCGCACACGCGCCATGCACGAGCTTGCCGAGCACGGGGGAGCCGCCCATTTCCGCTACAAGTACCCCGATCACGAGGAGAGCCGCGCGGCGGAGGCGCGGTTCGTCTACACCCGCACGCCCCGCGGAGAGGTCCGTCGCCTGCCCCGCGGGGCCACGCCCCTCGATTTTGCGTATGCGATCCACACCGAGATCGGGTGGGGCTCCACGGGCGCGAAGGTCAACGGCAGGCTCGTGCCCCTCACGACACGGCTGCACACGGGGGACGTCGTGGAGGTCATGCATTCCGCCCGGGCGCGTCCCACCGTCGGCCAGCTCGGGCGCGTGCAGACCCCGCGCGCTCGAAACCGCATTCGTGCAGCGCTCCCCGAGGGTTCGCGGCCTCCCCGCTCGCGCGTGTGAGGTCCCCCGATCGAAGGGGGTACACGCGCCGTCCCCGCGCGGGATTCCCTGAACACACCGCGCCGAGGTGCGGGAGCTCCCGCGCCTTGCGCGTCGCATGGCTGAAACGATACAAGGGATCTCGTGAAGCCCATCTCGCCGCTCCGTGGAGCCGTGCAGCTCGCCCTCGCGCTCGGTGGCCTCGCGGCGGCGTGCGGCGGGGGCCCACGACCTCCCGTCGCGAAAGCAACCGCCGCCGAGAAGAGCATTCCCTTTCGCCCCCGGCCCGGCATCGAGCCCGTGGATTGCCCGATGCAGAGCAACGATTGTGCGAGCACGGGCCCCGAGGCGTGCGAGGAGGCCTGCGGCGACGGGGCCATGGCGTCCTGCGTGGCGCTCGCGGAGTGGCACACGAAGCACCCGAACGAGGGGGGCAAGCCGGCGCGGGGCATGGAGCTCCTGCGCATGACGTGTGAGAAGGGGTTTGCCCGGGGTTGCCTCACGCTCGCCTGGCAAAAGGAGGCGACGGCCGACGATCGAGCGAGGATCGAGACCAGGCTCGCAGCAGCGTGCGGGCGAGACCCGATGTGCGGCTGCTGGATGTATGGATCGGGGCTTTCGTTCGATCCGCGCACGGAGGCGCGGGGCGTCGAGACGCTCGGCGAGGCGTGCGCGCGCGGGGCGCTGACGGCGTGCGACGAGCTCGCGATCCTCGTGGACATTTGCGAACGTGATCCGACGCGCGGTGGGTTCTGCGGGCGACTGCGGGAAGCCCACCGCCTCCGGCCGCCCGATCCGCCGCCTCCGCAATGGTCGCAGACGCCGCTTCCGGCAGCGCTCGCGGGCTGCTTCCGGGTGACGGCACCGGGAGGGCCACGCGAGCCGAAGGGTTTTGGGCTCGGCACGTTGTATTGCTTCACGGACGGCCGAGCCTTCATGAAGCCGGTCGGCGAGCCCTGGGACGCATGGCCGGCGCGGTGGTCGTCGACGTCCGAGAGGAGCGTATTCAGGAACGATGCGGCGCGCGAGCTGATGGAGCTCCGCCCGGAGACGCCCGAGGTCGTTCTCCAGCGCGGAGGGTTCTCGGCGTGGCTGCAGCGGCTCGCGGGGCCGGAGGCGGAGGCGGCGCTCGCGGAGACGGCGGCATTGC
Organism: Polyangium mundeleinium; assembly: GCF_028369105.1. Lineage (NCBI taxonomy): Bacteria > Pseudomonadati > Myxococcota > Polyangiales > Polyangiaceae > Polyangium > Polyangium mundeleinium. Next base: position 7,336,902 of record NZ_JAQNDO010000001.1, read on the forward strand.
CCGCGCTGGAGGAGGCGTGCGCGCGTGCGAGCCGGTGCGTGAGCGCGTTGCCGTACGGCTATGACGCGGCGGCGCCCGAGACCCTGCGGGAGTGCCTGGCGACGGAGAAAGGGGCGCGCGAGATGATCGAGGGGGAGCGCGGGAAAGAGGCGGCGGAAAAGGCTTGTCGGTGAGGATGCGAGCGGCCACGGCGCCCGAGGCGACGGACGTGGCGGGGCCTATTGCGCGATGAAGATCTGCGGCGAGCCCGTGAGCGCGAGCGAAACGCTCCCCCCCGCCGGCGTGAGATCCGTGGCCGCGCCGGTCTTGCCATGGTCCCACGCATACGCCTTGAGCGGCCCGCTCGCGGCGAGTGAATACATCGCGCTCGCGTCCTCGGAGGTGCCGCTCGTCTTCGCCCACAGGACGAAGGCCGCTTTCCCATTCGCGAGCTTGAACGCCGCGCCGCCGACCGCTTCCGGCAGCGCGAGCGCCTCCGTGGCGCCTGCGTCGAACGAGGCGCCGGCGAGGAGCTGCCCGTGCGTTCGATACGCGACGCCCGTATCCGTCATCTTTGCCTCGGTCGGCGCGCCGAGCTTCAGGACATCGTAATACAGGCCCATGTAGTCGAAGGAGCTGGTGCTCGCGCCGAGATCTGCGCTGTCGGTCAGGAGATACCAATCGACGCCGCCGATCCCCACGGCCTGCGCGGTGGTCATCACCTTGAGGATGTAGTTTCTCGCGTATTCCACCCCGCCCGGACCTGCGCCGATGAGCTCGTGTGGCGCCCCGCTCTCGGTCACCACCCACGTCTTGCCGCTGACGCCCGCGGCGTCGAGGACCTTCGCCAAAGCGTTCTTGGAATCGACGAGGCCGCGCGCGCCGACGTCCGAGCTGCCCGGGCTGAAGACCGGATAATAATGAAAGCTGAGGACGTCGAAGTACGTCGCGCCCTTCTCGGGGTACGCGGCGCTCACGGCGCCGCCCTCGGGGTTGTCGGTGTAACGGAGCACGGCCGAGAGGAAATTCGGGTATCCGATCCCGCCGAGCGCGATCTTCGCGTCCGGATCGGCCTTGAGCGCCGCCTCGCGCGTCACGCGCAACATGCGGACGTAATCGAAGATCGAGCCATGAAAACGCGGGAGCTGCTCTTTCGTGGGCGGGTTCTTATCCCAGTCCACCGTCACCTGCCAGTCGGCGACCCAATCGGGCTCGTTCCACACCTCCCACACCTTCACCCAGTCCTTGTAGGTGCTCACCGTCTTGTGCACATACGCGCCCCAGTAGTTGTCGGGGTTGATCTTGCCGTCCGCGAGGAACACGGGCTCATACAGGTTTTTCGGCATGTACTCGGCGACCTGCCAGTTCGGCGTGCCTGCGGGCGCCGTCGAATGTTCGGCCGTGGGGGTCGTCAAGAAGGCGACGTGGTTCGACATGCCGAGCGCCGCGTATTGCTTGATGTCCTCGACCTCGATCTCGTACCCCCACGTCTCCAGATGCTGCTCGGGGAGCGAGATCCGCTGGCTGTCGGCGCCGGCCTCGCGCGCGAGCTTCGCGAGCTCCGGGTCGCTCCAGGTCGGGTGGCGGTGGCCGGCATTGACCCCATGCCGGAAGGGCCCGCCGAGCGCGCCACCACCGCCGGCGCCGGATCCGCCGCTCCCCGGGCCGCCGCCGCCGCTGCCCGCACTTCCGCCTCCGCCGCCGGCCTCCCCGGAAGCAGAGCCGCTGTCTCCGCCGCCCCCCGAGCACGCAGCGGCGAGAACAAGAAGTGACGTTGCAAAAATACGGTACATCGAACGCATGACACATGCCTCCGTCGTAAAAGGATGCGCCACTCTATCATCCGCCGAAAAGCCTCAGGAGAACTTTTCGCCGTTCAAGGTCGCGAAGAAAGCCTCGAACGTGGCCCGTCGCCGCCGCCCCGGCGGGGACCGGACGTCATCGACGTGGACATTTCGGTCAAGCAATCTCGTGGTCGCTTCGACCCGGGCCCGAGCGGGCGGCCTGCCGACGTAGGACACGCCAGTGCACCCACGAAACCATCACGACGAACGTGGTTCCAAGGAATACGAGCGGGTCGCCGGTCTGAATAAATTCGCGTGCGTTCCAGCCGATCACCGCAACCCCGAGCGCGATGAACCAGCGGGGATCCGCGAACCCGGAGACGGTGCAAGCGACGAGCAGAAGAGCCGCGACGGCGGTCGTGATCCGGTCGACGGTGCCGGGCACGAGGTGAAACGTCGTCGTCGCGAACCAAGCCGCGAAGCGCCAGGCCGTCGTCGCGAACGACACCAGCGCAAGCCCGACGAGAGCCGGCCGAACGGCGAGCACGCGATCGGTCTTCCTCGCGGCTATGGTAAACGCAGCAACAAGGAAGGGGATGGCGCCCGGAACCGCCATGCCGAGAGCCCACCGGAGGCCGATGGGTCCAGGGTAGCGGAGTGTTGCGAGGAGGCCGATGCCGCCGAGGGTGATGGCCACTGCCCAGGTGAGCACGCGCCGCCGCTGCAGCATTGCGACCGCGAGGAGCACGTACGCCGCGAGCTCGAGCGCAAGCGGCCCGGCGTAGAGCGCGAGCTCATCGGACGGCACACCGGCGGCGCTGTTTCCTGGAAGCCAGCGCAGGAACCACCCGAAACGAAGCAGGAGGGCGCCGACGCGAACGCTGGCGAGGAGGATCGCGCCCAGCACGATGCCCTGGGCGAGCACGACGCGGAAGGGTTGGTTTGCGGGCGTCGCCGCGTGGGCCCGAATCGCCGATACGACGAGGTCCAACGCGTCTCGCGGGTGGGGCCAGGACTGCTCGGCCGTGCAAGTCTCGAGCGTGGTACGGACGAGATCTTCCTCCCACCGCGCTCGAAAGGACGCCGGAAAGAGGGAAATGAGCGTGCGGATGCGACGTTCGAGGGGACTCATCGGTGCGCGAGCCTTTGCTTGGCGAGCCCCACGAGGGCCTCCCGCCGTTCGGTTTCTTCGACGAGGATGCGCCGCCCGCGCCGCGTCAGGCGGTAATAACGTCGCGGCCGCCCCTCCTCGATTTCCTCGCGATCGAGCTCGACGTGGCCGGCTTCTTCCAGTCGCTCGAGGGCTCCGTACAAAGTCCCGGGGCCGAGCCGGATCGTTCCGCGGCTCAACTCGCTGGCCTCCAGAAGGATGCCATAGCCGTGGCGAGGCCGATCCGAGAGCGCGAGGAGTATCAGGTACGTGGGGTCCTGCATCGGCTCTCCACATACCGCCGCAGGATGTATCGGTCAACGATATATGTATCCAGGAACGTCTCGTGGCGCTCCTCCGGACGCGGCGTCGCGCGCGTCTACGTGGACGGAGGAGGCTCGCCCTCCTCGAGCTCGCCCTCCTCTAGCTTGGCCGCAAGTCGCGCCAGGGCTTGCTCCAGGTTCGTGCGCTGCGAGCGACTCTCGATTCCATACTCGTAGAACCCGTCGTCTCCGCCCACTTGCTCCGGGAAGCGCGCGCGGAGCCATGCACGCAATCGTGCGCTCAGCGAGGGGTGCATGAGGTCGAGCCGCACGCACATGCCCGGTGAGACCCAGCTCCCTCGGTACACGCCGTCGTAGGGTGGTGCATTCGGGATGACCGGGTGCGGAGGCGCCTGGTCGTAACGGTGCGGGGTCCAGCCAACCTCCTCATCACGCGGACGCGCGGGAACCGCATCGAGCGCGTCCGCGAACGGCAGCAGCGCGGGCAAGAGCTTGGAGGGGGGAATGGACACCGGGTGCGACTACCACGCCCCTACGCGGGCCCACATGGCGCCGGATGCGAACCCAATTCTCAAAAATGCTCAGCCAAAAACGGGGAGAGGATCAGGGTCGTCGCAGCCCAACCGACGAGGCGGCCGGGCTTTGCGAGAGCGCGTCGAGCATGCCGAGCGTCAAGCTCACGCCTCCGACGCTTCGATTTCGACCTGCGCCTCCGGGCTCGTCGGGAGCTTGATCTCGGGTCCGACCTTTTCGGGCTCGGCGGAAGGCGGCGCGAGGACCACGAGGCTTGCCGGCCTGCATTCGATGGCGACGGGGGTCGTGCCCGCCGCCTCGCCGTCGATGAGCACGTGCTGCGCTGGGTCGGCGAGGATGCGCAGGCGGCGACACGAGAAATAGCCGACCTCGTCGCGCGTCGCGGGCTCGCCGCGCGCGGCCGTGAGAAAGAGGTGAATGCCCGTGGCCACGGCCGCATTGAGCGTGGTGGCCGCGACGACCGTCACGTCGAGCAGTCCGTCGTCGCCGACGAGCGCTGAAGGGCCCTGCGCGAGCACCGTGCGGAGCGGCGCCATGTTCGCCACGGTGACGGCCACGGCGCGGCACCGGACGATTTGCTCGTCGGTCTCGAGCTCGACCTCGAACGGCGCGAGCGTGCTGAGCTTGCGCAGCGCCGTCGCGACATAAGCGAGCACGCCCCAGCGATGTTTGTCCTCCCTCGCCGTGTCGGCCACCGTGTCGGCGTGGAGGCCGACCGAGGCGTGGAGCACCATGCAGCGATTGCCGACGAGGGCCGTATCGATGACCCGGCGATGGCCTGCAAGCAGCGTGTCGCACGCGGCGATCGGGTCCCCCGGAATGCCGAGGGCCGCGGCCAGCGAATTCGACGTGCCACACGGCAGGATCCCGAGCGGCACCTCGCTCTGCGCGAGCACAGCCGCCACGGACGAGACCGTCCCGTCGCCCCCCGCCGCGATCAACATCTCCGCGCCTGCGTCGAGCGCCTCCCGCGCGCACGCAGACGGGTCCTGGTCGGGGCCCGTGCGCAGGACGTTCAGTTCGAAGCGGGGCGCGAGGATCGCGTGCACGCGGTCGAAGACGTCATCGGCGGCGCTGCCGGCGGCGGCGTTGTAGATGAGGCAGGCTTTCATGCCATCGGCTTACCATCTCTCCTCCCTTCTCTGAAAGCGGAGCACAAATGGAGCTGGTTTCCCGCTCCCGCTCGCGCTCCCGCTCGCGCTCCCGCTCCCGCTCCCGCTCCCGCTCCCGCTCCCGCTTCCGCTTCCGCTCCCGACTCCGACTCCGCTACCTGCCTCGTCCGCGAGCCCCCCGCCGTGATCGGACCTCGCCGCCTGCCTCGTCCGCGAGCCCCCCGCCGTGATCGGACTTCGCCGGGGCCTCGTCGACCAGGCACCCGACGAGGTCCGACCTCCTCCGGGGCCTCGTCGACCAGGCACCCGACGAGGTCCGACCTCCTCTGGGGTCTCGTCGACGAGGGATCCGGGTGAACTTACGTTGTGGTTGCGTGTAGGCACCACGAGGCGTCCTTCGGGTCGCCCGAAGAGGCGGGTAGACGACCGTGTCCTCCGGTCGATGCCGCTCGTATCGGTCGGCGCCGCGCAATTCGGAAATCGCGGACCCACGCGCGCCGCGTCCTGGTTACCGAGCTCGGCTGCGAGGAACACGTGGTGCTTGCCGCTCGGCCGGGCGGCGGCTCCCTGCTCGTCGAGGGGGAGACGCTGACGACGATCGACCGCGAAGGGCGGAGCCGTGGACGCGTGTCCCTGCCGCCCGACCTCTTGGCTCGGGGTTGACGCCGAGCACGATCGCCAGCATCGGAAATGAAAATTGCGCGGCCATCGCTTGCCTCCTCCTCCTCGCATCGCCAGAACGCATGGGGAGTACGAATGGATCATGGTAGCAGCGGGCGTTGACAGCGGTATCCCGGCAGTTGGTATTCTCCCTTGGGGCTCGCATTTTTGCCAGTTCTATGATTCACAGCGGGATCTCGCCGACGCGCTCGTTCCGTATTTCCTCGCGGGGATCCGCGGGAACGCGCAATGTGTCTGGGTCACGGCCGATCCGCTCCGCGCCCACCAGGCGCGCGACCTGTTCAGGGCAGCCGTGCCCAACATCGACGCGCTCGAGCGCAGCGGTCAGCTCGAGATCATCGATTATCAGGACTGGTACCTGAAGACCGGGGGGCTCAAAACCGAGACCCTCCATCAGATGTGGATCGAGCGGCAGGCCATCGCGCTCCAGAATGGCTATTCAGGGCTGCGGGCGAGCGGAAACACGTCCTTTCTCGAGGTATGCGACTGGAAGAGCTTCGCCGACTACGAGGCGAGGCTGACCGGGGCGTTTCGGGGGCACCGGATCGTCGGCCTCTGCGCCTACTCCCTCGGCCGATGCAACTCCGACAGCGTCATCGACGTCGTGCGGAGCCATCAGTTCGCGCTCACCCGACGCGCCGACCAATGGGAGCTCATCGAGAGCTCGTCGCTCAAGATCGCCAAGGAGGAGCTTCGCCAGCTCAACGAGGAGCTCGAGGAGCGCGTCCGCCAGCGAACGGCGCAGCTCGAGGAGGCGCTGCGCATGCGAGAAGATTTCATCTCGGTCGCCTCCCACGAGCTGAAGACGCCGCTCACCTCGCTGCAGCTCTACATCGAGAGCTTGCTGCGGGCCGGCGCGAAAGGGACATGCTCGGCAGGGCAGCTCGCCGAGCGGCTGACGAAGGCCAAGGCGGAGTGCGGCAGGCTGGAGAAACTCGTGAATTATCTCCTCGACTTCTCTCGCGCCTTGTCCGGTCAGCTCGCGCTCACGCCCGAGGAGGTAGACCTCTCCGATGTCGCACGAATGACCGCCGAGCGTTTCTCCGAGAACCTGGACAAGGCAGGCTGCAAGCTCTCGCTGCGCGCCGACGCGCCGATCACGGGCCGCTGGGACCGGCTGCGGGTCGAGCAGGTGCTGGTGAACATCCTCTCGAATGCAATCAAGTATGCGCCTGGAGCGCCGATCGAAGTCACCGTGACCGAGAAAGACGGGCACGCCGTCGTGTCGGTGCGCGACCATGGCCCCGGGATCCCGCCGCAGGATCAGGGCCGGATCTTCGATCGATTCGTCCAGCTCTCCCCGCCGGAGCACCACCGCGGCGGGTTCGGCCTCGGGCTCTGGATCGTGCGCAAGATCGTGGACGCGTTCCGTGGCTCGCTCGACCTCGAGAGCGAGCCTGGGGCAGGGTCGACCTTCCGCGTGACGCTGCCGCGCGTTCCGGTGGAATCGGAATGACCCGAAGGGCAGCCCGCCGTCGAGGAGGATTGCGTGATCGACGCTCAACAGAATGCCATGTCGGAGGCCGACGGGCGTCGTCTCGGCACGATCCTCGTCGTCGATGACGATCCGGGGGTGATCGAGGCCCTGAAGACGCTCCTCGTGGACGAGGGGTATCACGTGGTGACGGCTTGTAATGGGCGCGCGGCGCTCTCGTATCTCGCGGAGAACGAGGCGCCCTGCGTGATTTTGCTCGACATGATGATGCCCATCATGGATGGCTACGGGTTCCTCGCGGAGCAACGCCAGCATCCGGCGCTTTCGAGGATTCCCGTCGTCGTCCTGACGGCCGGAGCGAACAGCAATCGCGTCCGCGCGCTCTGCCCGACCCGGTTCTTGAGCAAGCCGGTCGACGTCGACGCGCTGCTCGCATTCCTCGAGGAGTGTTGTTGACTCGGCTCGTGGGACGGGCCGCCTCCGCTGCGCCTGTCGCCCGTTCAAGGCAGCGCTCCCGGCCGTGTCGACGCATCTTGCGTTGCGCCGGTCAATCGTGGCGCTGACCTGCCCGTTGATGCGTTCGAACGACGCGACGAGAATGCCGGCAGACGGGTCTCGGTCGGGGCCCGTCCTGAGGACGTTCGGTTCGAAACGGGGCGCTGAGGATCGCGTGCACGCGGTCGAAGACGTCATCGGCGGCGCTGCCGGCGGCGGCGTTGTAGATGAGGCAGGCTTTCATGACGTCGGCTCAGCATCGCTCCTCCCTTCTTTGAAAGTGGTGCGCAGGAAGGAGGCCTGCGCCGGATGCCACGGTGGATCGGCTCTTTTGTAGTTGCCCCCCTGTCCGGGCGTGTTCCAAGCTCTCGGCATGCACTTCCGCTGCTATCGGATGCGCGTCATCTGTGAGGAATGCGGCTCCAACTGCCCCGTCGACCAGCCTGCGCTTGCCGTGCGCTGTGCGGCTTGCGGGAGTGATCAGCCCCTGCCCGTCGAGTATCTCCGTGAACACATCTTCGGGCTCACGCTGAAGCAGGTGCTGCCGCTGGCTCCCGGCGAGGAGAGGCCGCTTCTCGCGTTCGGCGCCGTCAGCCAGTTCTTCGGCAACCTGAGCCTCCGCCCGCCCACCTGCAACGTGTGCGCGACGCCTACCGATCTTTCGCAGCTACCTTTGGGCACCACCGGGCAGGCGCCCTGCAGGGGATGCGGGGCCATGATGGCCACCTATCCAGCGCCGGCGTGGCTTCGCTCTCTTGGGCGGCACGCGGCGCAGGTCTTCGTCCCCCTGGTCGTCGAATCGCCCCGGGTTCTGCGACCGATCGCGCTGGGCTGCCCCGAGTGCGGCGCCAAGCTCAAGGTCGACCACGGCGATCGACGCATCGTGACGTGCGGCTTTTGCGACACCGATATCTTCCTGCCCGAGGAGGTATGGCGAACGTTTCATCCGGTGAGGAAACGCGCGTCCTGGTTCGTCTGGTTCGAGAAGTGACGAGCGTCCAGCGCTTGCAGCCACCGGGATGCGGCCGGCGAACCAATCTCAGGAGGCACGACAAAGCACGGAGCCTCGCCGGTCCCGTTGTGCCGGAACCGGCGAGGAGTGTACCCTCACGCGCGAGGTCGGCATTCCAGGAAGAGGGAAGCCGCGATCCCAAGGGAATGGGGCGAGGGCCCTTGGAATGGGGGCCGCGATCCTGGCAGAAAAGGCGGGCCGACCTGAAGGGAGGGTGGCCCGCGCTTCGTTTCACGAAGCGCGGCGATAGACGAGGCGGCCGAGGGTGGCGATGACGTGGGCCATTCGATCGAGCGCCCGCGCATCGACGGCGCCGATGTACCTCATGGCCTGGGCGACCTGGACGCACGCCAGCACCTCACGTGCCGATCCCAATGCGGTTTGATAGCGTTGTCTCTTGTGCCCCGCGGTGTTCCCCGCGCCTTCGGCAATATTAACCTTTCACCAAACGGCGACACCGCCCCTGGTGCTGGAGGGAACGGTGAAGCTGCCTACGCGACCAACGCCTGCAGGCGCGGCGGAGGCGTGGGCGGCAGCCGAAAACGCGAAGGGGCGGCGCGTGTGCGCTTGCGGGTGCGCCAAGCCGATCCGGGTGCTCCCGCGGCATCATCGGCCTGGCGTAGGGATACCGCGGTATCTGCGGGGGCACTACGACCGGCGTCGTCGCTGAAAGGGTTGACCCAGCGTCAACGGTCCACCCCGACCCCTTCAGTACAGGGGTGGGTGAGGGACTGTTCTACCTGGCCCTGATATCGGGAACCGGTGGCGCTCGCCTCGCTCGCGGGGCTGCGGGCGAGTGGTGACCCACCGCCGCTCACGCGGAGCTTGGGCGGGGCCCCTCCGCGCCGCGCGTCGGCCTGCCTCCTCGCTCCCCGTGCGCCCGCCGGTGCCGGCGCGCGTACCCGTGCGGGATCACTCATCGCGAGGCACGTGTTGACGATGAGCCGACCGATCAACGCCGCCACACGCTCGTCGCGCTCCGTCACCGTCATCGGGAAGAGAGAAATCTCCATGAGATCGTGCTCGGGCAGCGAGGGCGGCAAGAGCTGGGCGGTCGTCACCCCGAACCGCCAAAGGCACGCGGGGGAAGCGGCGCCACAACAGGTCGGCCATTTCGAGCAGGTACTTCTTCGTCGGAAGCGCGAGCATCTGGGGGACGCGCGCGCAGCGGGAAGTGTCGTGCGACGGCGAACCGCCAGGGATCGCTTTCGCAGGGCCCCGATGCGCGAACAGCAACGCAGTCTTTCGCTGAAGCTGCGCGGTCACTACGGGTATTACGGCATTGCCGGCAACTCGGAGGCAATCGGGCGCTTCTACCCGGCAAGGCGCCGGACTTCCGCGCCGCCGATCAGGCGAATACGCGTTGCCAGAAGGTGCGCTTTCGCCCCCGGGCGAGCCCGATGCCCACGCCAATCGCGACGAGCGGTAGCGCGACCGCCAGCCATTTCGGCGCGCTCGCGATCCGGTTTTCGATCACGTCGACGCGATCGGCCATGAGCAGCATCATCCACCGCCGCGCCTTGTGTTGCGGGACGGTGTACGCGAGGCGGCGGATCGCGCCGCTCAGGCCCTTGGGGGGCTGCGCGGTGCCGAAGGCCGGCGTGAGCGCATCGATCTCCATTCGCTTGAGCACCGGCACCGTCGGCACTTGCCTCTCGGGCGTGGTCCAATGCGCGCCCCCGACCGGGCGGGGCGCCGTCTCCATCGGCACGCCGGGCCGATCCTCGGGGCGATCGACGCCGCGATCCGGGACGCCGAGCGCCGTCGTGGAGCTGAATGGGGTCTGCGTGGTCTGCATCGTTGCCATGGCTCGTGTCTCCCTCGGGTGGCGTTACGCCGCGCGCGGCGGGACGATGACGCACTTGATGCACTCGTCCTGCTTCTTGGTGAAAATCTCGTAACCATAGGGGATCTCTTCAATCGACAGGCGATGCGAGATGATACCCTTCGCGTCGATACGCCCGGCGCGGATGTGTTCGAGCAGGTGCGGCATGTACCGCTTGACGTTGCATTGGTTCATCCGGAGCGTGAGCCCCTTGTTCATCGCAGTGCCGATCGGGATCATGTTCCACGGCGGGCCATACACGCCGATGAGGGAAATTTTCCCCCCCTTGCGGGCAGTGTTGATACACCACTCGATCGCCGTCGGCGCGCCGCCCTCGAGCTTGAGGATCTTCCCCAGCACGGTGTGCATGTGCGAGCCGGAGGCGTCGCAGCCGACCGCGTCGATACATACGTCCGCGCCGCGCCCGTCGGTCATTTTCTTGATGTGCAGGACGATATCGTCCACCTGCCGGTAGTTGATGGTCTCGACCTGCGCGTAGCGGCGCGCGAACGCCAGGCGGTAGTCGACGTGATCGACCATGATCACGCGCCCCGCGCCCATGAGCCAAGCGCATCGCGCGGTCAGGATGCCGACCGGGCCGGCGCCATAGACGACCACCGTGTCGCCGTCGACGATCTCGCCCATCTCCGCGCCCTGGTAGGCGGTCGGGAGGATGTCGCTCAGGAAGAGGACGTCCTCGTCGTCCATGTCGTCGGGGATCTTCATCGGCCCGACGTCCGCGAACGGGACGCGCACGTATTCGGCTTGGCCGCCGTCGTAGCCGCCGGTCGTGTGCGAGTAGCCGTAGACGCCGCAAGCCAGGTCTGCGTTCGGGTTCGTGTTCTCGCAGTTGGCGGTGAGGCCGCGCTTGCAGAAGTAGCAGGTGCCGCAGGAGATGTTGAACGGGACGACCACGCGGTCGCCGCGCTTCAGCGTCTGGACCGAGGGCCCGAGCTCTTCGACCACGCCGGTGAACTCGTGACCGAAGGTGTGCCCCACGCGGGTATCGGGGATGAGCCCTTCATACAGGTGGATGTCGGATCCGCAGATCGCGGCCCGCGTGACGCGAAGGATCACGTCGTTCGGGTGCTCGATCCGCGGCTCGGGCTTGTTTTCGACCCGGACCCTCTTGGGGCCATGGTACGTCATGGCTTGCATCGATATCGCCTCCGGGGCGCCGGTTTAGCAAGGCGCGGGCCGCGCCCACCCCGCCCAGCGCAAAGCGGGCGAGCCCAGGCGCGGCGGCCGTTCGAGGCGATGGCGACGATCGCGACTGAACCCGTTCGATATCAGCAGAATGCGCAGCGCTTGCCGGGCCCATCACCCGTGGCCGTCATTCGGCCCGCCTTGCCGCCCCGGGACATCGGTATGCCTACCAGCCTGGATCGGGAGCCTCTTGGGCGGCCTGCCTTGGGCCCGATCACCACGACTCGTCAAGCCCCTTAGCAGCTTATCTGAAGGCGCCCGACGATGCCTCGCCATAACGAGGGGCGTAACGTGGAAGGGGGAAGACGATGCTCATACGAGGCGCGAGCCGCCGCTTGCTCGGGGCTCTGTTACCGCTGTTTTTCTTGTCCGCATGCCAGGCGGGGAGGGTCGTCGAGAGCGCCGGATCCCCTGGCCCCAGCAGCGACATGCCGCGCGCGACGCGTGACCCGATCCGCCGTACCCGGGAGCCCCGCGAAAAACGACGCGCACACAGTGAATGGGCTGTTTTGCGCCTGCTTTACGATCGAAGCGCCCGGGCAGCGCACCCTCCGTGTCCTGTTCGCGCGCCTTCACTCTGCCGGGAAGGCGTTTCTCGATGCACACGGCGCTGCGTTCGTCACGGGGACCAGCAGCGGCATCGACGCAGGAGTCGTCCTGGCTGCCCTGGAGGCGGGCGACCGCGTCGTCGCCACGGCGCGCAACCTGGAGGAGCTGCGGTCCGCGATTGGCCGGCCGGCGAACGACAGGCTCGCCTTCTTGCCGCTCGACGTCACGAGCGAAGCGCAGGCGCAGCGGTCCATCGCCGCCGCGGTCGATTGGTTTGGCCGCATCGACGTGCAGGGGACCGCACATTCCACCGCTGTGGGGTGTCGTCGCCGCGGGACGGTCTCCATGTTGCGATTGAACGCGGTCAGCACCTGGTCACGTTGCGATTGAACGAGGTCAGCACATGGTCACTCTTGCTCCTCCCCCGCCTGCCTCAGGCATCCGCGCGCACGGCCTGCCACCCGGCACGCGTGCACCCGATCTCGGCCAGCCAGCCACCCCCGACGGGCGTCGCATCACGCTCGCGGACGTCAACGGCTCGCCGGTCGTCCTCATCTTCTACCCGGGGGACTTCACCCCCGTTTGCACCAACGAGCTGGGGCTCTTCAACGAGCTGATGCCCGTGTTGGGCCAGTTCGGCGCGAAGGTGTTCGGCATCTCGTGCGACTCCCTCTGGAGCCACATCGCCTTCGCCAAGGAGCTCCACATCCAGATTCCGCTCCTCTCCGACTTCCATCCGAAGGGAGAGGTCTCGCGCAGCTACAACGTCTACCGGGAGGACGTCGGCATCTGCGAGCGGTCGCTCTACGTCATCGACGGCAAGGGCGTGATCTACTGGAGCTACGTCTCGCCCATCGAGCTCAACCCCGGCGCGGACGGCGTCATCGACGCGCTCGAGCGGCTGACCGGCAAGCAGATGGAGTTCCTCACCTTCCAGCCACAACAGCAGCCACCTCAGCCGGAGGCACGGACATGAGCAGACTTCGTAGAGACGTGGACGCCAATGACTGGGCGAAGGGGCCGGCCGATGCCCCCGTCACCCTCCTGGAGTACGGCGACTTCGAGTGTCCCTTCTGTGGGCGCGCCGCCTGGGAGCTGAAGCGGCTCGAGAGCGCTGTCGGAGACCGGGTCCGCTTCGTCTTCCGCCACTTCCCCCTCACCCAGCTTCACCCGCACGCGCTGCTGGCCGCGGAGGCCGCCGAGGCCGCCGGCGCGCAGGGAAAGTTCTGGGAGATGCACGACATGCTCTTCCAGAACCAGCAGAACCTGGAGGCTCCCGCGCTGCTGACGTACGCGGCCGACCTGGGGCTCGACATGGGCCGCTTCACGCGCAACCTCCAGGAGCACCGCTCCCTGCCGCAGGTCCAGCGCGACTTCATCGAGGGCGTGCGCAGTGGCGTGAACGGCACCCCGACCTTCTTCATCAACGGGGAGCGCCACAACGGCGCCTACACGGCCGAGGCGCTGCTCGCCGCCATCGAGCAGCGGGCGGGGCCCGACATCGAGCCGATGACGGGGCTTCCCTGGGAAGGCGACCGCGTGCCGCGCATGGGCCGGCCCCAGTCGCGCATGTAGGGGTCGCAGGGGCCCCGTGACGGCATCGCGACGAGAGTCCTCGGGGGCGAGCGCGAGCGTCAAGCGCGCGGACCAGCGGTACATGCAACCTCCACGCTTATCTCTCCCGCCGGCCGGCGCCGGAGGAGGAGGCCGACGCGGCGCTCGTCGAGGGAGCCGTGCGCCTCGTCCATGGTGGCGAGCTGGAGGACGACACTTCCGCGCCGCCGCTTCGTCGGGATCTTCGTGAAGAGACGCCCCTTTCGGGGGTGGTTGCTGTCACTCACGCGTTTCGCCGTGAAGGACCACGTGAAGCAGCGCTTGGGCTGGTCGACCAGCGTGCGCGTGACATATGGCCTGGAGCGGGGTCGCGGCGCCAGCGTCCCGCGCGAGGCGCTCGAGGGGGCCGTGCGCGGCCTTCCGGGCGTGCTGACGGCGGAGCTCGACGAACGGACGCTGGTGCTCGGCGTGGAATACCTGCCGGGCACGGCTCGGCCCACGCAAATCCACGCCGCAATCGAACGAGCGGGGTACGAAATCACGACCAAGCCGGATCTGCGGCGGAGCAAGCGTGATCTGGTCACGGGGGCGGAGCGGCTTGACGCCATCACCGAAGCGGGCGCGCGGCCGCCGCTCACCGACGCCGTGACGCTCCACCGGCTGATGACCGAGGTGTCGGCATTCATGGACACCTTTCCAGACCCGATGCGGAGAGCAGTCCGGATGTGGAAGACGAGCCATTCGACGCGATCGCGATGCAGCTCGGGCTGGAGAACGGGGAGAGGGCACGCGCGCTGGTGCGGGCAGGGCTCGCGCGGCTGCGGGAACGATTCAGGGGACAGGGCGTCCCATAGACGGTGCCAGCGGCGGCTTCACCGCCGAGCATCGGGCGCCTGTCGGCGCCGCCCCGCCTGTTACTACAGCGCGCGAGGTCAGGTGACGGACGCGCTCCTGAAGAGCTGCGGCGTGGCTCCGGAGGGATGCCGGTGCGTTTGGCGAAAGGTCAACGATGCAGGCCATTCGTCACGTCGACGCAGACGAAAACACGAGCCGTCTCATGGCGTTAGCGTTCTTTAGGCGAAAGCTTCCCACCGCTTCCGCCACATTCAGCGCGACGCTATGCATGGCCCTGCGTAATTGCCGACCGAGATCAGAGTCCCGTCGTTCAATCTGCTCGGCAATCCCTGCCGCGTCCCCGGCCATGGTCAAGACCACTTCGTAAATCCTCAGCATAACGAATCCTCCGCCCGACGACCCGATCGCCGGGACCCCGGTCCCGCACCGTCGCGCGCAGACCTCTTGAAGGCTGCGCAGCACCGCGCGGAGCCGCGCGGAGCAGCACGCAGTGCTGCGAGCACGGCGAGCACGGCTTGGCCTTGAAGAGGCCGAGCACGACGGTAAGCTCGCCGTCCCCGAGCGGAACCTCCTGACCCCCGTTTCCGCTCCCGCCTCCGCTCCCGCCTCCGCTCCCCGCTTCACCTGGCCCCCCCTTCGGCGCTAAGGTCCCGCCCGAAGGAACCCGCATGACCACCAAGCTCGACAAGTCGCACGCCGAAGCCTTCTCCGAGCGCATCTGGGAGCAGGAAATCCTCCCCGCCCTCACGGAGTACATCCGCATCCCCAACAAGTCCCCCTCGTTCGACCGTGCCTGGCGCGAGAACGGCCACATGGAGCGCGCCGTCTCCCTCATCGAGCAGTGGTGCCGCGCGCAACCCGTCCCCGGCCTGAAGGTCGAGGTCGTGCGCCTCGAAGGCCGCACGCCCGTCATCTTCATGGAGATCCCTGGCAAGGGCGACGACACCGTCCTCCTCTATGGCCACCTCGACAAGCAGCCCGAGATGACCGGCTGGGCCGAGGGCAAAGGCCCCTGGGAGCCCGTGCGCGAGGGCGACAAGCTCTACGGCCGCGGTGGTGCGGACGATGGGTACTCGGCCTTCGCCTCCGTCGCGGCCCTCCGCTTGCTCGCCGAGCAGGGCCTCCCGCATGCGCGTTGCGTCGTGCTGATCGAGGCGTGCGAGGAGAGCGGCAGCTTCGACCTGCCCGCGTACATCGACGCGCTCGCGCCCCGCATCGGCAAGCCGAGCCTCGTCGTTTGCCTCGACTCCGGCTGCGGCAACTATGATCAGCTCTGGACCACCACCTCCCTGCGGGGCCTCGTGCAAGGCACGCTCGAAGTCCGCATCCTGCGCGAGGGCGTGCACTCGGGATCGGCGAGCGGCGTCGCAGCGTCGAGCTTCCGCATCCTCCGCCAGCTGCTCTCGCGCATCGAGGACGAGCGCACCGGGCGGATCCTCCTCGACGAGCTCTTCGCAGTCGTCCCCGAGCAGCGCATCGCCCAGGCCGCGTCCGCAGCCGCAGTGCTCGGCGACGCCGTCTACAGGGAGATGCCGTGGGCCGCGGGCGCGCGGCCGATGGCCGACGACAACAAGGAGCTCCTGCTGAACCGGACGTGGCGCCCCGCGCTCAGCGTCACGGGCGTGGACGGGATCCCGCCGATCGCGAGCGCAGGCAACGTCCTCCGGCCCTTCACGAAGGTAAAACTCTCGATGCGGATCCCGCCCCGCGTGAACCCGCGGCGCGCGGCCGACGCGCTCAAGCGCGCCCTCGAAGCGGATCCGCCGTACGGGGCCGACGTGACGTTCTCGCTCTCCGAGCCCTCGGAAGGCTGGGACGCACCTCCGCTCGCGCCATGGCTGGACGAGGCGATGCAGCGCGCAAGCGAGGCGTTTTTCGGCCAGCCCGCGATGGCGTTTGGCGAGGGCGGGACCATCCCGTTCATGGCCATGCTCGGCGAGAAGTTCCCCGAGGCCCAGTACCTCATCACGGGCGTCCTCGGTCCGCAGTCAAACGCGCACGGCCCGAACGAGTTCTTGCACATCCGTTGTGGCAAGAAGCTCACGGCGTGCGTCGCCAGCGTCATCGCGGATCATTTCACCCGCGGCGCGTGAAGAGATCGGGGCACGGCACGGGCAGGTCGTAGTATCCTCGTGTCATGCCCCCGTCCTCCGGCTCGAACGAGTTTTCCTCCGGCATCCACCACGTCGACTGGCCCGTCGTCGCGGACGAGGAGCGGCTCCCGCGGGATGCGATGGAGGCGCTCGACAAGCTGACGCAACTGAACGGTTCGAGCCCCTCGGCAAGCGCGCACGCCTGCGGCGCCGTCTCGCTCGTGGGCGCCATGCTCGCAACCGCAGGGTACAGAGGGCTCGTCACGCTCGCCGAGCAGATCGCCGACGAGCTCGACGACGAGAAGCGCACCGAGCTCACGCGGCTCGCCAAGGTCATCGCAGGCGGCGGCTCAGACGCGACCTACGGCGCGCTCGCAGATTACGCGATCCTCCTCTACCGGCGCTACCGCGGCATGGACGGCGGAATGGAGTACCGCAAGCTGCTCCACCTGATGCAACGCGCAGGCTTCTCACCGCCGCGCCTGCAAAACGACGACGACCTCGCGCGGACGCTCGACCGCAAAGGCGAATGCTGGCCCGCCAAGATCTCGATATTCGGCGACGAGGGCGACCACTGGATCCTCGTTGGCCGCGACACACGCGGGCTCTTCGTCTTCGATCCCTATCCACGCGAAGACGGCAGCCAGATCATCCGCCCCGGCGAAGCCGACTGGAAGCGCTACGTCGAGGCCATCGGAAAAGACGAAGCCGGGCGGAACACGATTGGCTTTTTGCCCGCCGTCTCCTCCAGCGATGGCGCTTGAGTTCAAGCTGCTGAAGCTCTGACGGAGCCTCGGGGGGCGTCGCGCTGGGGCTTTGCCCCAGGCCCCACCGGGGCTGTCCGCCCCTGGACCCGGACCAGCGCAAGCGCTGGACGCGGGGTCGATGAACTGCGCGGTGCGCAGTTCATCGAACAGCCGCTGGCAAGACCGGCGACGAGCCTGCCAACCAACACGGCAGCGCTGCAGGTTCCACCGGCAGCGTGTGCGTCGCACGCTCGAGACGCACCTCCATGGTCTTGCCACCGGCCCGTTGGAAGAACTGCGCACCGCGCAGTTCTTCCACCTTCGGTCCAGGCCGTGCCTGGTCCGGGTCGAGGGGCGGATAGCCCCCGCGGGGTCCGGGGCAGCGCCCCGGCGCGACGCCCCCCGGCTCAGCCCGCAGGGACGACAGGTGCCGGGGGCGGCGGTGAGGCAAGGCGAAACAGCAGCACTCCCGCCGCGACGAGCACCACGTCGCGCAGAACGGTCCACATGGTCACGGGGCCTGAGCCCTCGCCGAAGCAGCCGCATGTAATGTTCACGCCGCGCGCGACCACGGACGCCACGGCCAGCGTGAACACGCCGAGCACGAGCGTGGAGGCGAGCGCGCTGGCGCGGACCCAGGGCCGTGGGCCTGCGAGGAGGGCGAGGCCGAGGACGATCTCCACGGCCGGCAGCGTCGCCGCGAGCAGCGGGGCGAGATCCGGGAGGAGCTGGTAGTTGTGGATCTCCAGCGCGAACGAGGTTGGGTCGCTGAATTTGAGCGCGCCGGCCGCGACGAACATCCCGCCGAGGCCGAGACGCAAGAGCCAAAGAAGCGCGGTTTTTTTCACGGGCTCGGCTCCTGTTTGTGGGTGATTGCGCAGCCGGGGCATGGGCCCGAGGCGCACGCCAGGCCCTCCTGCTCCCACGCGGAAAAGCCGCCGCGTAGCACGCGCACGTCCATCTTGAGCCCGCGACGACGTAGCGTCTCGGCCACCTCGGAGGCCTCCTCGGTCGAGTCGCCGTAGACCACGATGGTCTGTGCGTGCCCGAGCTCCTTCATCGCTAGCTCGGCGCCGCTCGCGGTCATGTCGCAAGGCAGGTGGATCGCATCGGCCACGTGCCCTGCCTCGAAGTGCTCGGCTGTGCGGGTGTCGGCGAAGAGCGTGCCCGGCTGGCCGCACAGGCTTGATGCCTCGCGTGGGGTCATCTCGATCACGGGTGCCTCCTCGGCTGCGGCCACGGTGCATGCCGTGGGCGGCTCGAAGCCGGTGAGGACGACACCCTCGGGCCGCGCGGCGTTGATCCCGAGGCCGAGCGTTGCGCCTCCGAGGAGCAGCGCCAACGACCGCAAGATGAGGGGTCGATCGAGCCCGGACGACATCTTCTCGCGAAGCTAGCGCGGATGCGGCGAGGAGGCGAGGTATGCCGCGGCGAAGATGCGCTCCTTTCCATTTCGCGCTTCCCATCGCCTCGACTCCCGGGTGATCATGCCCGCGCCCGATCGACCCCGAGGCCCCGGATGAGCGACCCCATCGCAGCACGCAAAGGCGATCATCACCTCTGTATGCAGCATGTCGGCAAGGACATCTTGCCTGCTTGCGCGCCGACCATCCTCGTCGGTGGCGAGCCTGCTGCCCGCGTGACGGACCTGCTCGAGTGCACGGGCTCGCCGCCCGACGTCATCGGCATCGGCGAGCCCACTGTGCTCCTCGAAGGCAAGATGGCCGCGCGCTTCGGCGACGGCACGCTCCATGGCGGGCTCATCGACGAGGGGTGCCCCACCGTGATCATCGGCAAGATGACCGCGGCGGACAAACGCATGCGCCTCATGGAGCGCTTGCGCCTCATCGACGCGGCTCGCCAGCGCGCGGCCTCCATGCCGAACGGCCCCGAGAAGGACCGCCTCTCGAACGCGGCCGAGCGCCTCGCGCGGAACAACCGCTCGGTCGAGGATGCGCGCCTCGTGAACGACGTCTACCGGACGAACGGCGCGCCCGAGGGCTGGACGCGCCTCGGCCCGAACGACCTCCCGCCGGAGCTGCGCAACGCCGTCTTCCACGACGACAGCACCGGGTTTTACTCCGACCTCTACCGCTCCGACATCGACGGCAGCTACCGGCTGGTCATGCGCGGCACGGAGTTCGAGACCTGGAAGCAGTGGAACGGCAACGACTGGCTCTGGGGCAACCTCTCGCAGGGCGCGGGCCTCGAAGGGGCGCAGTACACGCAGGCCGTCGAGCTCTCGCGGCAGGTCGCCTCGGTCTACGGCAACAACGCGAGCATCGCCGGCCACTCCCTCGGCGGCGGCCTCGCCTCGGCTGGCTCCCTCGCCTCGGGCCTGCCCGCGAACACCTTCAACGCCTCGGGCATCCACGAGAACACGTACGATCGCTACGGCCTCGATCCCTCGCAGGCGAACGACCTCATCGACGCGTATCGCGTCGACGGCGAGATCCTGACCTGGGCGCAGGAGCAGTCGCCCATCGCCGGGATGATGCCGGACGCGATCGGCCAGAAGTACGATCTGAACGCGGTGAACCAGAATCCGGACGGCAGCTTCACGGCGCGCGGGTGGCCGCCCGAG
This sequence comes from Polyangium mundeleinium, assembly GCF_028369105.1. Classification (NCBI taxonomy): domain Bacteria; kingdom Pseudomonadati; phylum Myxococcota; order Polyangiales; family Polyangiaceae; genus Polyangium; species Polyangium mundeleinium. The sequence goes on from NZ_JAQNDO010000001.1 coordinate 7,356,780, forward strand.
CCGACGTTCCAGCAGCCGGATCACTGGACGGGGTGGCTCAATCCGTTCGGCATGGGCAAGCGCACCGGCGAGTGGGCGCGGGCGGAGGCGGAGCAGGAGCTCGCCATCTTCGGCGAGAGGACCGAGCGGCACAGCACGCACGAGGCGGGCATCGAGCAGCAGAAGAGCCAGGACATCGCGACCATTCAGGGGATGATGTGAAAAACGTCGAGCGATTCGCCGCGGGTCTCGAAGGGAACCTGGGCCCGAGGCCGCCTGTCCCGTCCGCGGGCGTGGTGTTTCCGACGGAGCGGCTGCGCGAGGCCGCTGCGGCCGCCGAGCGCGGCGACGTGGCGACGCTGCGCGCGCTCGTCGATCGCGGCGCGGATCTCGACGAGGTCGCGCCTTCGGGCGTGAACCTGCTCATGTACGAGCTCGTCGCGAAGAACGAGCTCGCCGTGCGCGCCTTGCTCGCGGCCGGCGCGAATCCGAACGTGCTCACGCCGATCGGCACCTCGCCGATGCTCGTGGCCGCGACGAGCCCCGATCCGCGCTTCCTCGGCCTCCTGCTCGACCATGGCGGGAATCCGAACCTCGAAAACGACAAGGGCGTTCCCCTCGCCCACCAGGCCCTCAACTTCGGGCAATGGCAACACCTGGGGCCCCTGTTCGATCGTGGCGTCCCCGTGGACGTGAAAAACAAGATGGAGCAGACGCCCGCGCTGCGCCTCGCGTACCTCAATCGCTACGACGAGGTGTACAAACTGCTCGATCGCGGCGCGGATCCGGACGCGAAAGACCAGGTCGGGATGTCCGTGCGCAAGCTCGCGGAGAAGCCGATCCCGGCGGCCGATTCGTCGCTCGAAGCGTGGCGGCGCAAGGTCGCGGAGCGGCTCGGGATTCCGGTCGATCAGGGCGGCGCGCCGCCGAGGTAGAGTTCCACCAGCGCGCGGGCTTCGCTGTCGAGATGGGCCGCGAGCGCGCGGGTTTCGGCCGGCGAGAGGGCGCGCAGGGCGTCGGCGTGGCGCGCGCGTAGTTCGAAGTCGAGGTCCTCGCGGACGAGCGCGAACACCTCGCCGAGCCGCGCCGTGTCCCCGGGCCGCGTCGGCCCGACCTTGGAGACGGCGGCGTTCAGGCGATTCTCGTTCACCAGGGACGAGGCCTCGTGCACGAGCCAATCGAGCGCCGAGGCCGCAGGCGCGCGCGGGCCGGACCATTTTTCCGCCTCGTGAAAACGCTCGTCCTCCGCGAACTCGGCAATCTTGCGTTTCACGACGGGCCGCACCACGCCCGCGCGCCTGGGCACGACGAGCGCGCGCGCGGGCTTCAGGACCACGCCCTCGGCCTTGTTCGAGGGCCCGAGCGAAGGCAGGCCGAGCCGCGCGGGGATCGTGGTTTCGAAGCCCAGCGGATAGGCAAACGCGTCCTCGTACCGGCCGCGGAAGAGCGGCCGCGCGAAGGGAATGCCGGCCTCCTCGCACGCCTCGCGGGCCTCGTCTTGATCGAGGTACACGCGCTCCGAACTCCCTTCCTGCACGAACCCCACGTCGAACGCGCAGAACTCGATCCCCGGGGCATACCAGCACCCCGTTTGCACGGGCTGCACCCCGAAGGCGGGCGGGACGTCGGGGTGCGGATATCCACCGCCGAAGAGCTCTCCATACACGAAGACGATCGTGGCCTTCGGCGCGCGGGCTTTCACCCGGGCGAGCACGTCCCGCACGCCGCCCGCGAATCGGCGCAGGACGCCGCGATGGCCAAAAAAGTCCTCGTCGTCCGCCAGGAGCCCCTTTCGTTTGGCGCACCGCACCTCCTCGCCCTCCGTGACGAAGCAGAAGTTCGCGCCGTGGATCTTCTCGGTGACGATCCACTCGGCCCGGCTCGACGCGCGGTGGGCCGCCTCGTCATCGCCCAGGGCAGCCGCAAGACTCTCGGCGATCTTTTCGTACGGGGAAAACGGGGGGATGGGCGGGGGCGTCATGGGCGACTCATGGGGCGGGCTTTCCCGAGCAAAGCCATTCACAGCCGCAGACCTGGAGCTTGTGCCCCTTCTCGGAGCACGCGTCCTGGAAGGCGGCGCGGGCGGGCTCGGGCGTGCAATCGTCCTTCGCGGGGGCGCAGGCCTTGCCGTGGCCCTCGGCATCGTAGGCTTGTTTCTCGCCGCTGCCCGGATTGCCGCCGCAGAGCATCTCGCAGCCGCATTGGATCATGCGGAAGCCGCCGAGCGAGCAACGATCGGCGAGGTCACGATCACGCGAGACGGCGGGGCAATCGGCCGGCGGAGGCTCGCACGGCTTGGCCTGCCCGCGGGCGTCGTACCCCTTGGCAGGCGCGGCCGCGGCGAGAGGCGCGCCGGGCGGACTCGGCGGGGGCGTCTGGCCGGCGCAGGCGAAGAGGGACGTGGTGAGGACGAGGAGGAGCGGGCGCGGCGGAAGGGTCATGACGGGCGGGAGAGGAGACCACTCGTGGGACGAGGCGTCAATGGTGCGGAGGCGGAAGACGGATCCCGGCGTGCGCGCGAGGCTCATGTGACGGGCGTGTACGCGGACGCCGACCTTGACCGGCTAGAACACCGCCATGAACAAGGCGATGTCGTTCCCAATCATTCCGAAATGGTAGCTCATCCCGTTGTACAGTTCCCTTCTTTGGACACGCACGCGAGGCGAGGAAACGAACGAGATGTAGATGCCCGTGTCATCGCCGCACGCACGGCTCCACTTGCAGGTGTAATCGTGACTCTCGTTGGGCTCGAGCGAGAAGTTGGAAGGGGCGCCCGTCCCGCACGCGAGGGAGAAGTCCCGGGTGCCCGACGTTGAATTTTCGATGGTCGCCTTCTGGACGCACTCGGCCGAGGCGTCTTTTGACACCGCGAGGAAAGCCACGAACCCCAGCGCGACGAACCGTGTTCTTTTCAGCATCGCGTCCTCCTTGCTTTCAACGGTGCACGATCGGCCCTACGAGCTTCGAGGTCGAGCTCGTACGACCCGGCCCGCGCTCTCCCGATCGCACCCATGGATGACATGGGACGCTCGCCGGCATCTGTACAGCGGACCCATGGGCGCCTGTGACGAGCGGGGAGGATGTCAGCGCCTCATGGTGACATCGACCTGCCAGAGCGTGGCTCCCTCGATCCCGGGGTCGAAGGGCCTCAGATAGAGCATCCGCATCCACTCGCCCATCTCGAAGCTCGCAGAGCCCGCGGGAACGAAGTGGAATTCCTCGATGCCCGGACAACCCACGGCGCCCCCCGGACAACGACCCGCGATGTACCGGTGCTTGGAGAGCTTCAAGATGGAGGTCGGCGAGAGGACCATGTACCACGAGTACCCCGTGGAGGGGTTCGATTCCAGGCGCAAGATCAGCTCGTCCCCCTGCTGAAGGGTCACCGTTTTGCCATTGTCGGCGTCGCGCAAGACGATTTCGCGTGCCTGCGCGCTCGCCGGCAGAATGCCGACCATCACCGAGCCCAGCGCGAGGATCGCCGAATACGAGCAGAGCTTCCTCATGTTCTCCTCCTCGGAGCCGTCGTCTTCGAGCGCGCATCGAGCCGCGCCCGCCGTCCCCCTCTCCATCTGGGGCAGAGAGCGGCCACCGGAAGGGCTCTGCCGACGAAATCCAAGCCCCTCGACGCGCATCCCCCTCGGGCCGCGCGATCGGAGCCAAGGCGGTGACGGAAGCAGTTGAAATCGCCGCCTTTACCGGATCGACACCATCGGAAACAAGTCGACGTCGTTCCCAATCATCCCGAAATTGTAGGACATTTGGTCGTACAATTGGTAGTGCTTTCTTTGGACACCCGCGCGGGACGAGGGTGCGAACGAGATGTAGATGCCCGTGTCACCGCCGCACGAATGGCTCCACTTGCAAATGTACGCGTGGGTCTCGTCGGGCTCGAGCGAGAAGTTGGAAGAGGAGCGCGTCCCGCACGCGAGGGAGAAGTTCCGGCTGTCCTCCGTTGCATTGTGGATTTCCACCGTCTGGACGCACTGGGCCGAGGCATCTTTTGAAACCGCGAGGAAAGCAACGAACCCCAGCGCAACGAACCGTGTTCTTTTCAGCATCGCGTCCTCCTTGCACGATCGGCCCTACGAGCTTCGAGGCCAAGCTCGTACGAGCCGGCCCCCGCTCTGTCGATCGCACCCACGGATGACATGGGACGCTCGCCGACATGTGTCCACCGACGCGCGAAGGCCGGCGGCGACGACGGGTTCAAGCACCGCCGAGCTCGTCAGGCGCCGCGATGCCGGGTCACCACCGGGTCACCACCGGAGCACCAGCCGCGCCATCGTGTCGCCGGCGACGGCACCCAGCGTCGTCACCAGGTGCAGCCAGGCGGGCGAGGCGAGGTCGTCGTCGGCCTCGATGGCGTCCGCGGTCATGCGCCCGGCTTCGGCCTCCGACTGCCAGAGCAAGGCGAAGCGCGGATCGCGGAATATGGTGGGCAGCCGCTCGAGCACGCCGGGGTTACGCACGAAGTAGCTGCCCTCCTTGATGCGCGAGGGCTCGACGTAGGTGACGCCGACACCGGTGCCGTGCAGGTCCTCGCGCAGGCCCTCGGCGAAGCCGTGCAGGGCGTGGCGCGAGGCCTTGTAGGCGACCGCCGGGAACGGCAACGCGCGTACCGGCGAGCCGACGACGACGAAGCGGCCGCTGCCGCGCGCGCGCATGTCGGCGACGAAGCCGCGGAACAGGTTGAACGCGGCGAAGTAGGTCGACGCCATGGCCTCGACGACGTCGGCCGGCTGGCTCTCGGCCAGGCCGAGGAAGCGGCCCGAGGCCGAGCTCGCGACCACGACGTCGGGGACGCCACTGCGGGCCCGGATCTGCGCGCAGACCTCGGCCACCCTGCCGGCGTCGGTGAGATCGACGGAGTATGTGGTCGCCTGCGCGCCAATCTGGGCCGCCGTCGCGGCAAGCGCCTCCGGGCCTCGGGCCAGGAGCACGACCTCGCGGGCGCCGCGGCGGGCGGCTTCGCGCGCGATTCCCGAGCCAATCCCCTGGCTCCCTCCACCGACGACCACCAGCGCTCCGCGCAGCTCCATAACCGAGATCTACCGCGGGGCAGCGCGCCTGCGCATCCGATTTCGCGCCGACGGTCGATTCGCCCGGCCGATGAGCAACCAGCAGCCGGCTCCCAGGACCCCACCGCTGCCGTCCTCTCGTCATCCTCGGAGATGCGTGGAAGGGTCGACCGAACGGCTACGCGAAATGAGCCGGCGCGTGGTAAGAGACCGTCATGGGCTCGGACGCGCCTTCGATTCGAAACGCACGACCTGAGGACGCTCCGCGGCTCGCGGCGGCCGAGCGCGCGATCGCGCGCGTGCCGGGGATGCTCGCGTCGAGGCCCGACGAGATCGACGATGACGCCGTTCGAAGGATGATCGTCGACCTCGAAGAGCGCGGCCGCGGCATTTTTCTCGTCGCCGAACGCGCGGGCACGCTCGTCGGGCATGCGCTCTTGGAGTCGCTCTCGCTCGCGGTGACATCGCACGTCGTCCGGCTGACGATCGCCGTTCACGAAGGGCATCAACGCCAGGGTGTCGGAAGGGCCCTCATGAACGAGCTCTTGCGCTGGGCGCGGTCGAACCCGCGCGTCGAAAAAGTCGAGCTCCAGGTGCGCTCGTCGAACGATCGCGCGATCGCGCTGTATCGATCGCTCGGGTTCGTCGAAGAGGGTCGCAAGACGCGGCGGTTGAAGATCGGCCCGAACGTGTACATCGACGACATCTACATGGCGCTGTGGGTCGGTCCGTAGCGCGTCGACCTCGGAGCGTCGCTCCCCTCCTCAGGCTACCCGATCCGCCACGACGACGTGCAGATGATTCTCGCAGCAGGACCATCCAATCAACTCGATCTACGTCGGGGGGTCGCGCCATAACCCGCCGGTTGTCCGCGCCGGCAATCAGCGGGGGCGAGACGTTCACCGAAGGCGGCGCATCAGGGCTGCCCTCGCCGGCGAGCTGTCGGGAATGGCATCCGGGGGGTCTTTCAGGCGTGCGCGCGGCGGTCGGATCCTGTATCGTCGCGAGGACGCTTTGTCGCCGCGTCACGCGGCTCCCGCGGCGTCTGACGAGGTAGATAGATGCTTCCGCTCCAGCGCCGTCAAGCGCTTTTCATGCAATCCGTATTCATCCAAGCGTTCTTCGCCGCGGCGATTTGCGGCGGCTTTGCGGCTTGTGGCGGGGGCGACCCAACGCCCCAAGGCGCCTCCTCCTCGCAGGGCAGCGGCGGAAGCACCTCGAGCGCGGGGACAGGCGCGACCGGGGGTGGCGGCGCGGGCGGCATCGGCGGCGCAGGCGGCGCGGGCGGCATCGGCGGCGCAGGCGGCATCGGCGGCATCGGCGGCGTCGGCGGCGCGGGCGGCATCGGCGGCGCAGGCGGCATCGGCGGCGTCGGCGGCGCGGGCGGCATCGGCGGCGCAGGCGGCGTGTGTGTGCCCGGATCTACGCAGACGTGTTATGGCGGACCCCCGCCGACGAACGGCGTGGGAGTCTGTAAGGCGGGCACGCAGACGTGCAACGCAGATGGCATGGGATACGGCGTTTGCGTCGGCGAGGTCCAGCCCGCGATTGAAAACTGCCAGACGCCCGAAGACGAAGACTGCAATGGTAGCTCGATGTGCCCCATAGGAATGGGGCCGTGGAGCAAACGTTTCGGCGATGGGGCCGATCAATCGGGTCAAGGAATTGCAATCGACGGGACAGGGCACGTCCTTTTGGCAGGGACATTTGCAGGCGCCCTCGATTTGGGTGGAGGGCTGCTCTCCAGCGCCGGCGGCGACGACATTTTCGTCGCCAAATTCAGCCCTGACGGGGAGCACATCTGGAGCAAGCGCATTGGCGGAGCGCAGAATCAAGGTGTCGGCGACATCGCCGTAGACGCTGCTGGCAACATTTGGCTTACCGGCTCGTGTAACGGCACGATCGATCTCGGCGCCGGGGCCATGAGCTGCGGAGGCACGCTGAACGTGTTCGTGGCCAAGTTTGATCCAGGCGGAGCGCCTCTCTTCGGCAAGCTCTTTGGGAGCGCGGCTGGCCAATACAGCCAGAGCTCGGATATTGCCGTGGACGGCGCGGGCAACGTCGTCGTTACGGGGTATTTTACGGGCCAAATTGATTTTGGAGGAGGACCTCTTTCGTCGCAGGGAAGCGGCTGGGACGTCTTCGTCGCCAAGCTGAGCTCCACGGGCCAGCACGTCTTCAGCTCACGCTTCGGTGACGGGGACGATCAAATGGGTTTTGCTGTCGCGTTCTCTCCCAACGGTGACGTCATCGTTGGGGGGCACATGAAAGGCGCTCCGAATTTTGGTGGAGGCGCCCTGGCGAGCGCCGGAGGGGACGACATCTTCGTGGCGAGGCTCAGCCCGGATGGAGCACATATCGCGAGCAAGCGGTTCGGCGGCTCCGCCAACGACGGGCTCTTCGATCTCGCGACCGACGCTGCCGGCAATGTCGTGACGACAGGATTCTACCGCAACATGGTCGATTTCGGCGGCGGCGCCTTGGTCGGCGGGGCCTTGCCCAGGATCTTCGTCACGAAGCTCGATCCGAGCTTCGCGCACATTTCGAGCAAGGGCTTTGGGAATCAAAGCGGCTACGGCAACAGGGTCATGGTCGACAGCGCAGGCAACACCGTCGTTTCAGGGACGTTCCAGGGATCCATCGATTTTGGCGGCGGCGTGCTGAACAGCGCAGGGGGAAACGACATCTTTGTCGCCACACTGAGCTCTGCGGGAGCACACCTCTCCAGCGCGCGGTTCGGCGATGCAAGCGGTCAATATGGGGCTCCCCTCGCGAGGGATGCCGCGGACCATATCTTCATGACCGGGAGCTTCGTCGGCGGCATCGACCTCGGCACAGGACCCCTGACCAGCGCGGGCGGCCTTGATGTCTTTGTCGGGCGCCTATAGCCCTGAGGACCTCCGCGCGGCGAGCCGGTGCACACGCCGTTGACGGCCGCGACGGTTCTATGATCTACGTTCCCGGTGCGCTCTTCCCTCGCCCAAGACCGGCCCTGAGGTCCCGGCCAGACGAACCGCGAGGGGCGCGACGCCGCGCGCGCCGCCCATCCGCTATCGCCTCCCCGACGGCCGTCGAGGCCGCTTCAGGAAGGACGCGCTCTCCCAGACTCTCCCCGGCGCTCGTGCCGAGGAAAAGCGCTTCCTCATGAACATCGCGAAGTACGGCTCCCCCTACGCGCCGTCGGACGAACCCGACCAGGACGCGGCAAACGCATGCGGCCCCGCGTCCACGGATTCCACCGATTCCCCTTCGAGCCCCGGAAAAACCTTTGCCGACGTCGTGACCGAGTTCCGCGCCACGTACATGCTCACGGAGCTCAAAGTCACGACGCGCCGCGGATACGACTCCGTCCTCGATCACACTTTGCTTCCTCGATTCGGCGAAATCGCGCGCCTGCTCGTGCCCGATCGAAGTCGACTCACGCGACGGTCACCTCACCCTGAACCAGCGAGGCCGGCCGTGAGGTCAGTACGGCCTCGTGCATGCCTTCGAGCGAGTACGTGACCGCGTCGGTCTCGGCGGATGGTCGGTGTACGTGCTGCGGCACTACGCGAAGCGGAAGCGGGCGCGGCAGCGGAAGCGGGCGCGGCAGCGGCAGCGGGCGCGGCAGCGGCAGCGGCAGCGGAAGCGGCCTCTTCTTCCCTTGTCTTTGCTCGCCGCCGTCTTTTTCTCCCGCAAACGCCTGGACCAGCGTACGAAACGGTCGCGCAGCGGCTCACCGACGCTGCGGGACGTACGGGCGCGTCGAGACGCCGTGGACGCCTACGTACGCATCGCGGGGAGCGCCGCCGCGCCGCGGGGTTGTACGGCCGGGTGTCGGGTGCCGCCGGTCGCGCGGCGATCCGTACGGGACCTTGCAGCTCGTCGGCCACTGACGCGCCGCGCGGCTTTCCGTGCGTGTGTTTCCGAAAGGTTTGTCCCAATGGTTTGTCCCGGTGCGAAATTCGTGGGAACGATGTTTGGCGCTCTCGCGCGAGTAGGTGAACTTATGTCCCGACGAATCGATCGCAGTGCAGTCTCCTCGAAAGTTGGCGCTCGTATCCGCGAATTGCAGACCGAGCGTGGCATGACGCTGCAAGAACTCGCCGAGGCTGGCGCATTGTCGGCAAACTACCTGGCGAGCGTCGAAGACGGCTTCGCGACGCTTACCGTCGAGACGCTCGATCGCATCGCACGCGCCCTCGACGTCCCACCCATGCGCATCATCGTGTTCCCGGAAGACGACGAGCGGGATCTCATCGCGGACCTGATTTGCAAGCTTCCGGAGCATGAGCACCACAAGGTGCGGAAAGATATCGAGGAGTGCATGGCGCAGTCGTGACAGCGTGCCCGACCTGGTCGTCGGACGTCGCAGGAGCTCCCCCACGGGGCCCCCTCCACCCGAGGGGGCTCCCTTCTCGCGTCCGCGAACCTGCGCGCCAAGGGTCCGTTGACATCTACGACGTGCGTCGTAGACAATCAAGCTTACAACTCGCGTGCTGCGGGCTACGCTGCGAATCCGCCTTGACGGCGCAGGCGGTGCTCGGACAAGATCCAAGTCGATGGCGGTGGAGTCCGCCGATAACCGCGGTCCTTGGACCGCCAATGACTCCTACGATGTATGCCCCCGGGCACCGTAGGAGTCGTTCGTCTTTCTCCTCCGGTGCCGCAAGAACCAGGAGAAAGAACGACGTGACGATCAACGCTTCGGGAGCCCTGTCGGTGCTCCGCATCTACCTTCCCCGCCGCACCGTCAAGCGCGGTCGAGGCTTCTGGGGGGTCGCCGACCTCTCCGATACACCACCAAACACGCTTCCGAGCTGCGTCAAGCTCATCGGAACGCATGACATCCTCGATGCGTTCGTCACGACGCACCACGAGGACCATCGAGGCACGGTCATCGTCCGTCTCGATGGAGTTGCCATGTCCGGGGGGCCATCATGACGTGGCGGCGATTCTCGACGTTCGTGCAGTGGATTGTCCTCGGCGCGTGCGTCGGCGTGTTATGCGGGGGCGCGTCCGCGCTCTTCCTGCATCTCCTCGAAAAGGCCTCGGAGGTCCGCACGGGTCACGAGATCGTCGTATATACCCTGCCCCTCGCGGGCCTCATCATTGGCTGGGTCTACGAGCGCTTCGGAAAGCCGATCAAGGCCGGGAGTAACCTCATCATCGATACCATTCACGACGGGGGCCCCGAGATCCCGCTGCGCATGGCTCCCATGGTGTTGATCGGCACGGTATTGCCCCACCTCTTCGGCGGCAGCGCCGGACGAGAAGGAACGGCTGTGCAGATGGGGGCGAGCCTCGCCGATGCCTTGGCTTACCGCCTCGGTTTGACCCAAGAGGTGCGCAAACAGCTCCTCGCGGCCGGCGTCGCGGGCGGCTTCGGCTCGGTTTTCGGCACACCGATCGCCGGCACGGTGTTCGGGCTCGAGTTCATCACGCTCGGCCGCATCGAGTACAACGCCCTCGTACCGGCGCTGGTCGCGTCCGTGGTCGGCGACATGACGACGCGCTGGCTTGGCATCGGGCATACCCACTACCCTGCTCCGCCGCACGTCCCGCTCTCCTCGCTGCTCCTGTTGAAGTGGCTCCTGTTCGCCGTTGCCATTGCGGCTTCTACGACGATTTTCATCGAGCTCACCCATTTCATCAAGAGGCAAATGGAGAAGCGGATTCCTCGGCTACCCTTCCGGATGATGCTCGGCGGCGTCGTCGTGGTCGCGATGTGGCAGCTCATCGGGATGAGCGACTACCTCGGCCTCGGGGTGCCGATGATCGTGCGTTCGTTCGAGGATCCCGAGCTCCCCGTGTATGCGTTCGCGGCCAAGCTCTTGTTCACGGCCGTAACGCTCGGGGCGGGTTTTCTAGGCGGCGAGGTGACGCCGCTCTTCTTCGTTGGCGCGGCGCTCGGGAACGCGCTCTCGGGGCCACTCGGGCTACCGCTCCCGCTCTGCGCGGGCGTCGGCCTCGCCGCCATGTTCGCGAGCGCGTCGAACACGCCGCTGGCTTTGTCGATGATGGCGATGGAGCTGCTCGGGGCCAATGTCTTCCCGCACGTGGCCGTGGTCTGCGTGCTTTCGTATCTGCTGGCAGGCCATCGCAGCATTTACCCAGCGCAGCGGCTCTGGCAACGTAAGGATGGGAGCCGGCTGTTCCGCCCCATCCCGTTACGGGACCTGGACGAAGTCGAACAGGAACGCAAGTCTGGTTTTCACGACATGCATCCCACCGTGGGACAACAGGCTGACGGCCTCTCATCCGCGGCCCAGCCGCATGCCCACGACCGCTAGCGGCGCGGACCCGAGCGCGAGCGCCACGGCCATGCCGCCCACAGCTCCGAGCCCCATCCCCATGCATCCAAGCGCGCCCATCAACGCGGCGATCACGGATGCGGACAGCGTGAAGCCGCGCCGTCCTTCGCTCTCGCCTACCGCACGCAGACCAACCACGATCCCGGCAGCCAATCCTGCGCTCGTGCATACCGGCAGGCATAGCGGCGAGCACGCACCCGCCATGCAGCAATGCCCCGTCGCGCGCAGAACGAGGGGCGCCAGAAGCGGGATAGCTCCGGCCATGAGCCCAGGCCGCACAGCACGCCCGAGCGCGCCACCGCGCCAGAGGAGCCCGACCGCGGACATCCCGAGCGCCGCGCCCACCCCCACCGTCCACGCGATCCCCGCGCTGCCGCCCAGGAGCGCGAGCGCCACGGCAGGCGCGAGATAGACGAGGATTTTCGCCGTCGATCGCAGCCTCCCGAGCTCGTATGCGCGCCTCGCACGCGCCGCGAGCTCTCGCTCACTCGGTCCCATGTTTCACCCTCCACGCCTCGCGCAGCCGCCGCATCGCGCGCTCCACCCGTTTCCGGAACGTCGCGCCCTCGGGCCGCTCATCGGCAAGGACCCGCCGCAGCGTATCGACGTCCTCGGCGCCCAGCGTCCCCAGCGCTTCGAGGGCAGCCTCCTGCAAGTCCTGCGCGATCACACGCTCCTCGGGTGTCCCCTCATCAGTGCGGGCGAGCGGACCGAGCTCCTCGATTCCACCCAGCTCCTCCCGACGCCGACGCGCCTTCTGTCGCAGCGTCCGGCACTCGTACGCCACGATTCCCAGGATCCAGGAGCGCGCGTCGCGCGTCGCGTCGAACTCGGACGCGCGCGAGAACACCTTGATCAACGCCGCTTGCGCGGCGTCCTCGGCGTCCGCCTCGCTCCGCATCGCCCGCGCGGCGAATCGCCGGAGGACAGGCCAGACCGCTGCATAAACCGGATCGAACGCACTCCGATCCCCATCGGCGAGGCGAACCATCGCCCTGTGCAGTTGCTCGCGTTCGTCCCGGTCCATCACCTGGCGTTATTTCCGTCCTCCGGCGATGCGTAAGTCCGTCAGTGCCCGCAGGGGCAGCCCGAGCCGCACGGGCACGACGTACCACAGGGGCAGGGCGCCGCATCCGCGAGCGCGCCAACCGGCATGGCCAGCAGCGAGAGGGCAGTGACGGCGCGTACGAGGGTGTTCTTGAAGGTCTTCATCTCTTCTTTTCCTCCGGCCGCTCAAGAGCGCGGCGATTCGGATAGGCGCGAGGCGGTCGAAGCGTGACCGTGCGGGGCTCTTTTTGTCAGCCACGCACGGCCCTCGCCTACTTCCACTTTTCTTGAACAAGCCCCTTGCGCTCTACTTCGAGGATGTTAGAAATAGGCCCGTGACCTCGACGCTAGATCGTCACGCCCAGCAGCTCAGCGCGCTCGGCCATCCTGTTCGCCTTCAGATCCTGCGCTTCGTCGTGCAGGGGGGCGACGGGGGGACGTCCGCTGGGGAGATCCAGGCGCATGTCGATCTACCCCCGTCGACCCTGAGCCATCACCTGAAGCGGCTCGTCGAGGCTGGCCTGTTCACGACCCGCCTCGAAGGCACGTTCCACTATTACGCCGCCGATTACGCGGCGCTGATGGCCCTCACGGCGTACGTCTGGGAGGACTGCTGCAAGCGTGGCAAAGGCGGAAAGGGCGGCTGCTGCTGAGCGGCTGCTTTTTTCTGCGCGTTGGTTCGAGTTTTTTGGAACAAAGCAGAACGGAGACTCCATATGAACGTCCTCAAGCCCCACGTGTCTCTGAACGTCACCAACATCGAGCAATCCGTTGCCTTCTACGAGAAGGCGTTCGGCGTCGCGGCGACGAAGCGGCGTCCCGGATATGCGAAATTCGACCTGGAGACTCCCTCCCTCAACCTGACGATGCAGGAGGCTCCCCGCACGGGCGTCAACGCCAGCCACTTCGGCGTCCAGGTTGCGGCCACCGACGACGTCATGGAGGCGAAGACCCGCTTCGAAACCGCGGGGCTGAAGACGATGACGGAGGAAGACACGTCGTGCTGTTTTGCCGTGCAGGACAAGGTGTGGATCGAGGATCCGGACGGCAACTCGTGGGAGGTGTTCGTCGTGAAGGCCGACGCCGCCGTCATGGGTGATTCCCCGGCGCTGCGAAAGGACGCGAGCGCGTGCTGCACGCCTGTCTCCCTCTCGGAAAAACCCGAGGTCAAGCCTTCGGCATCGTCCTGCTGCGGCCCGAAGACGTGAGGGAGCATCGGCGCTTGACAGGAACTAGGCCCCGTAGTTCTATCGTCCTTCCACGATGAAAGGTGACGCACCCCCCGGCCCCCCCTGTTGCCCTGCGCCTAGCGTTGCGCAGGACCTGCGCCCCGTGGAAGGGCGGGAGGCCGATGAAGAGTTGGCGGCGCTGGCCAAGGCCATCGCACATCCCGCCCGGGTGCAGATCCTCCGTCTCCTCGTCCGGAAGACCGCTTGTATCTGCGGGGACATCGTGGACGAACTGCCGCTCGCGCAGTCGACCGTCTCGCAGCACTTGAAGATCCTGAAGGAAGCCGGGCTCATCCGCGGCGAGGTCGACGGGCCACGCGTCTGTTACTGCATCGAACCCGCCGCCCTCCGGCGCCTCAAGGCGCTGGTGGGTGGGCTGTAAGTTTTTTGCTCCATTCATCGATCATCGACGATGAACGAAGAGCGGTCGCCCCCGGGTCGGCCACCCCTTCGCGGCAGAAGCCATAACGCCAGCAAGGACTTGACAACATGCGATCCGAGAAGGCCGGGATCGTCGGCAAGCTCTCTTTCCTCGATCGTTACCTGACGCTGTGGATCTTCCTCGCCATGGGGCTCGGTGTTGCCCTCGGCTACACGGCGCCCGGTTTCACGGCGCTCCTGAATCGCCTGAGCGTGGGCACAACGTCGATCCCGATCGCCATCGGGCTTGTCGTCATGATGTACCCCCCGCTCGCGAAGGTGCGCTACGAGGAGCTTGGGAGGGTCTTTCGCAACAAGCGCGTGCTGACGCTATCGCTCGTGCAGAACTGGATCATCGGCCCGGCATTGATGTTCGGCCTCGCCGTGCTCTTCCTGCGCGACAAGCCCGAGTACATGCTGGGGCTCGTCCTCATCGGGCTCGCGCGGTGTATCGCGATGGTCATCGTCTGGAACGATCTCGCGAAGGGGGACACGGAATACTGCGCTGGATTGGTCGCGTTCAACTCGATCTTTCAGGTGCTGTTTTTCTCGGTGTACGCATATTTTTTCGCGACGCTCCTGCCCTCCTGGCTTGGGCTCGAAGGCGCGGTCGTGAACATCACCATCATCGAGATCGCGAAGAGCGTCGCCATCTACCTGGGAATCCCCTTCGCAGCCGGGTTCCTCACACGCCGGGTGCTCGTGTCTTCCAAGGGAGCGGGCTGGTATCAGAAGCGTTTCGTCCCGCGTATCGGGCCGATCACGCTCGTCGCGCTGCTCTTCACCATTGTGGTGATGTTCTCTCTGAAGGGCGAGACCATCGTGCAACTCCCGCTCGACGTGCTCCGCATCGCGGTGCCGCTCCTGGTCTACTTCGTCGTGATGTTCTTCGTCTCGTTCTTCCTGAGCAAGCGCGTCGGCTCGGACTACAAACAGGCCGCCACGCTCTCGTTCACGGCGTCGTCGAACAACTTCGAGCTCGCCATCGCCGTCGCCATCGCGACGTTCGGGATCCATAGCGGGGCGGCGTTCGCGGCGGTCATCGGACCGCTCGTCGAGGTGCCGGTCCTGATTGGGCTCGTCAACGTCGCGCTCTGGCTGGGGAAGCGGTTCTTCCCCGGTGGCGTCGAGGTCGTACCGCCGCCCTGCGCGGTGCCCGCCACGGAATCGGAGGCCCAAGGATGAATGCCATGTCGACCCCCAAGAGCATTCTTTTTCTCTGCGTCGCGAACTCGGCCCGCAGCCAGATGGCGGAAGGTCTCGCACGGGAGATCTTCGGTGATCGCGTGCGGGTTCAGAGCGCCGGCAGCAGCCCGTCCCGCGTCAATCCCTTCGCCACCGAAGTGATGCGGGAGGTCGGTATCGACTTGACCACGCATGCGTCGAAGTCGGTCGACTCGATCGACCCTGCATCGGTCGACATGGTGATCACGCTCTGCGCCGAGGAGGTGTGCCCTGTTTTCCTCGGCAAGGTTCGGCGGCTCCACTGGCCGGTCCCCGATCCCGCGAGCAACGACCCTTCGCTGTCGCGCGAGCAGATGCTCGACCGTTTCCGCACGGCCCGCGGGCAGCTCCAGGCTCGTTTGGAGGGGCTCGCGGCGCTTTTCGACATCCCTCTTGCGAAGAGCACGGCGTGAGTCCAAGCCCAAGCATCAAGTTTCTGGCGGAGGGCGCGAACGGATAACCAACCATGAGGGGGCCCCCTTCTCACGTCCGCGAACCTGCGCGCCAGGGCCAAGGACGGAAAGGATCGCGTTCCGGGATCGAACGTGCCGCTCTTGCAATCGTCGCATTCCCGTCCGTTTGGGGGACTTCGTGGTGACGTCCTTTCGGAACCAGGTCAGGAACGCCAGATCGCCGCAGTGGAGGCCGCAAACAGCTCATCCGACCGGCCGGCGGAGCGCGGCCTCCCCCTTGCTCACCTAAGCATGTCTCGCCAGTGCTCGATGACTTCAGGGAGCGCCACGGCGACAAGCTGACGCGTTTGATGAAGCTGCCACTCGTCGGACGTGAGTGGATACATCGCATCGATCTCGACCAGCCCGCCCGACGGGGTGCGAAAGGCCGCATGCTCTCCGAACTGCCGCGACGGCGCAACGAGAAGCGCGAACACATGTGGCGAACCATGAACGGCCTCCGCCGAGTTGAAGACCACACCTCCCTCATCCGGCGCCAAGCCCGCGGCCAGGATCGCACTCGATGCCCGCTGGAACATGTAGGCGGGCCATCTCTCGCTTGGGTTCCAGTCAACGGGCAGTGACATCACGAATTCAAAGCGCCGATCCTCTCCCTTGGGCCCTTGCAGAACGACCTCCGCTTCCGCCTCGCCATGGAACTTTCCTAGCGCATCTCGCGCCTTGGGGTTTGTCCACGGATCCGGGGGAGGATCAGGGAGCTTGCGGACGGCGTTTGTGTACACCCGCTGCACCTTGTCGTCCGCGGACTCGCGCGTGTACGTCTCGTCGCTCTCGACGATGCGCTTGATCTCGAGCCGCAGGCCAAGGAGCTCGGCGAGCCAACGGAGGGGAGGCGGCTTGGAAGAAGGTCCCATGACCAAAACAATGTGCGGTGAGGCAAGAGGTAACGGAAAAAAATTGCATCCGGTAGGAGCGCGACATTTCGCCATCGCATCGCGTCCCGGGCCTCGTCGCGCGGGCGGGCGAGTGTCATCGACGCCTCAAGCGACCCAACTGTACCAATCGGTCACGAGCTGCGCGACGGAGAGGCTGCTGAGCCACAACGCTCTCGATTCGACAGCGTAGTTCCTCATGAAAATTCCATTCTTGTTCACGACTTTTTTGTTGTAAACGCTGCTGTAAAGCTCTGCGCTGTGGTCCATCATCGAAAACAGCGAGTGGCACCACGCGTAGATGACGACACCGCCGGCGAGCGCTTGCCTCGTGTTGGCCTGCAAAATCGCCGTGGTCGCCGTCTGGGGGTTCTGCCCGACGTCGACCACCTTCACCGCATTGCCGAATTGCGCCGCCGCCCTCACATCGTTTTGATAGAATGCCTTGTCGAGGACGAGTTTGGAACTCAAAAGCCCCTTGCTCTCGGAGACCGCCTGTCCAGCCTGTGTGCCGTGCCGTCCCGAGAACACGGTGAACGTCGCTTGTCCCTGGCTCTTCAGGTGCTTGACCAGTGTCGGCCAGGAGGAATCGGACGTTTGGGTCACGGACATGTAAAGGTTTCCCACCTTCACCCACGGGCACGTCGTCCACGGATCGTCCGCGTTGTTCTTGATGTGGTCCTCCATGAGGGCGAGCGGGGCTCTCTGGTCATTCTTTTGAATAATCTCGAACATGGTGCCTCCTGGACGCGTGAACAGGCGCGCTGCATGCGCAGGATATGGCAAAACGCCCGTGCCAGATCCATGAATTCCGCCCCCCCGCATGCCTGACCATTCCTCTCATCCCAACAGCCCTGCCCCATCGAGCTGTCGCAGCCTGCGGGCGCCAAGCGTTCGAGCCCTCGACCGAGGGGATGGATCCTGGCGGGCCGCCTGAAGGCTTGCCCGCGCCGCCGTGTCAACCCTCACGCGATCGAGCTCATGGACGACAACGCATGACACGCGCCGCCGCATGGTCGAGAATCAATCGCGCATGGCATACGTCGTCGGCGAGATCCTCTACACCGGGACGGACATGCGCATCGCGCGAGCCGCCGAGGCCAAGAGCGGCGCGCAGGTGGTCCTCAAGCTTCCGTATGGCGATCTGCCGAGCCAGCGCGCTCTCGAAGAGCTCCGGCACGAATACGCCGTCCTGCGCGCCCTTGAAGTACCCGGCGTCATCCGGGCGCTCGGCCTCGAAGAGCACGACCGCAAGCCGGTCCTCGTGCTTTCGTCCTGGGGCGACACCTCGCTCGCCCGCGTGCTCGATGAGGGCCCCCTGCCCGTCGGGGTCGCGATGCGCCTCGCCGCCACGCTCGCGCGGAGCCTGGGCGAGGTGCACCGGCGCGGCATCCTCCACCGCGACATCAAGCCGCACAACATCCTCGTCGACGCCGAACGCACGCAGACGTGCTTGATCGATTTCGAGCTCGCGACCTGGTGGACGCCCACGCTCGCCGAGCCGATGTCGACGGAGGCCGTTTCAGGGACGCTCGCGTACATGGCGCCCGAGCAAACGGGCCGGATGAACCGCGCGCCGGACGCACGGGCCGACCTGTACGCGCTCGGCGCCACGCTCTACCAGATGCTGACGGGCGCCCTGCCCTTCGACGCCACCGACCCGCTTTCGCTGATCCACGCGCACATCGCCCGCTCGCCCGTGCCTCCCCACGAGCGCGCGCCCGAGCGGGGCATCCCCGAGGCCGTGAGCGCGATCGTGCTCAAGCTGATGGCCAAGAGCCCCGAGGACCGCTACCAGACCGCCAGCGGCGCGGCCTGGGATCTGGAGCGGGCGGCGCGGGCCTGGGTCGAGACGGGGACGGTGGCGCCGTTCCCGCTGGCGAAACGCGATTGGGACGATCGGGTCCGCGCGCCCTCGCGCCTCTTCGGTCGGGAGCACGAGACCGCCGCGCTCGCAGCGCTCTTCGACCAGGCGTGCGCCGGCGCGACGGTGCTCTCGCTCGTGGCGGGGCCTTCGGGCGTGGGCAAATCGGCGCTGGTGCAGACGCTCCAGGGCGAGGTGCGCGCGCGCCGGGGCCTCTTCGCCGCCGGCAAGTTCGACCAGCTTCAGCGCAGCACGCCGTACGCCGCGGTGGCGCAGGCGCTGCGCTCGGTGGTGCGGCGGCGGCTCTCGGATCCGGCCGAGGTGCTGGAGCGCTGGAGGCTCGCCTTTCAGGAAGCCGCGGGGCCGAATGGGCAGATCCTCGTCGAGCTGATGCCCGAGCTTTTGCACATCCTCGGCGAGCCGAAGCCCCTCGTCGAGCTCGGGCCGATGGAGGAAAAGCTCCGCTTCCAAGCGACGGTGCTGCGCTTCGTGCGGACGCTGGCCACCGTCGAGCACCCGCTGGTGCTCTTCATCGACGACCTGCAATGGGCGGATGCCGCGTCGCTTTCGCTCCTGGGCGAGCTCTTGAAGGAGCCCGAAGGCCAGCACCTGCTCGTGGTCGGGGCCTACCGGGACGAGGCGGTGGGCCCCGAGCACCCGCTCCACGCGCTGCTCTTGGCCCCCGCGGCCCCGGGCGCCGCGACAGCGCGGATCGTGCTCTCGCCGCTTGACGAGGAGGCGGTCGCGGCGATGGTGGCGGACATGCTCGATCGGCCCGTGCCCGAGGTCGAGGAGCTCGCGCGGCTGATCAAGGACAAAACCGACGGCAGCCCGTTTTTCGTGGGGCAGTTTTTGCAGCTCCTGCACGAGCGGAAGCTGCTCGTGCGGGATGCGGAGACGGGGCGGTGGCAATGGCAACGGGACGCGATCGAGCGGGCGGGCATCACGGACAACGTCGTCTCGCTGCTCACCCGCCGTCTGCAGCGGCTCTCGCCGGAGCTGCGACGCGCGCTCCAGACCGCGGCGTGCGTCGGCGACCGGTTCGACGCGGGGCTGCTCGCGCACCTGCTCGGGCAAGAAGCGGTGATGGTCAGCGCCCTCTTGGCGGAGGCGTCACGCGAGGGGCTGGTGGTGCACGAGGGCGATCGGGCGCACGAGGCCTACGCCTTCGTGCACGACCGGGTGCAGCAGGCCGCGTATGAAGCGCTCACGGCCGAGGAGCGGCTCTCGCTGCACCTCTGGATCGGCCGAACGCTGCGGGCGAGGTACGGCGTCGCCTGCGCCGACGGGGAGCTCTTCGAGACGCTCTACCACCGCAACCGGGCCGCGGAGCGGCTGACCGAGGCCCAGGAAAAGCGCGATCTCGCCGAACAGAACCTGCGCGCCGGGCAACGCGCCAAGGCCAGCGCGGCCGACGCGCAGGCGGCGGCGTTCCTCGGGACGGCCGCGTCGCTGCTCGGCGAGGCGGGGTGGACCGAGGCCCCGGAGACGACCTTCGAGGTGCACCTGGTCATGGCCGAGGCGCTCTGGCTCGCGGGGCAGGTCCACGAGGGAGAGCGGCTCTTTTGGCGCTGCCTCGAACGAACGACCGACCCGCTCGACCGCGCGCGCGTGGCCAGCATCTTCATCGTGTATCTCCAGGTCGACGGCCGCTTCGCGCAGGGCATCGAGCTCGGCTTCGAGGGGATGGCTTGGCTCGGGCGCCCGCTGCCGCGGACCCCGGAGGAGCAGCAGGCGCTGTTCGGCGCGCTCATCGCCGAGATCGAGCCCGCCCTGCAGCGCATGACCGTCGAGGACTGGAAGGCGCTGCCGATGGGCACCGACCGCGCCCACGCGCTGCGGTGCAGGATCCTGGAGGTGCTGGGGCCTTGCTCCGCCTTCTGGATGTCCTCGCTGAGCCGCTGCTGCTGGCCGATGATCGTGCGGGAGACGCTGCAGCACGGGCTGACGAAGAGCTCGTTCGCCGGGTGCGTGAGCACGGCCCTGCTCCTGACGTACATCCTGGCGAAGGTGTCGCTCGGGCGCCGGCTGCACGAGGCGATGCTGGCGCTCCTCGAGCTCTACGACGTCTCGCGCGTCACCGCGCGCTTCAACAGCGCCGTGGCCTCCATGTACTGGATGCCGCCTTCGGAGGTGCGGGCGTTTTACGCGCGCGCGACGCGCACCGCCCTCGAAGAGCGTGATCTCGTGTTCGAGGCTTACTCGGAGATCCAAGGCGAGATGTTCCAGCTCCTCGCCGGCGCCGACCTCGATCGCACCGCACACGACCTCGAGCGCATGGTCTACCGCGACCAGATGGCCACGGGGTTTCGGAACGTCCTTTCCCGCTCGGTCGCCGCGCTCGCCCAGGCCCCGGCCGCGCAGACCGCCGCGCAGGCGCTCGAGGACATCACGCAGGTCGCGAAGGACACGCAATCGACGGTGTTCAGGGCCACGACGATGGCCATGGCGGGCTTCACCGGGCTCCACCTCGGCGCCGACGCGTGGGCGCTCGATACGGTCCTCGCCATCGAGCCGGACTGGCAAGTGTCGTGGGGCACGCCCATGCTCGTCGCGCTCACGCTCACGCTCTGCATCGCCGGCGCGGAGGCCCTGCCCGCCGCCCCCGCCGAACAGCGCGCGCGACGGGAGGACCGGCTCGCCTTCCACGGCGCGCGCCTCACCCTCTGGGCCGAGAGCTGCCCCGAGACCTTCGAGGCCGCGCGCCTGCTCATGGAGGCGGGCCGCGCCCGCGCCCGGGACGAGCACGACGAGGCCGGACGGCTCTACGACCAGGCCATCGAGCAGGCCCAACGCCACGATCTGATCAACGCCGAGGCGCTCGGCCTGCGCCTCGCCGGCGAGCACCGCCTCGCCCGCGGGCACCGCGCCCTCGGCCGCGCCTATCTCACGGCCGCGCACGACGCCTACCTGCGCTGGGGCGCGCGCGCGGCCGCTGCGTGGCTCGCCCAGCGTTACCCGGACAGCATCACGACGTC
This sequence comes from Polyangium mundeleinium, assembly GCF_028369105.1. Lineage (NCBI taxonomy): Bacteria > Pseudomonadati > Myxococcota > Polyangiales > Polyangiaceae > Polyangium > Polyangium mundeleinium. The sequence continues at coordinate 7,378,180 of NZ_JAQNDO010000001.1, forward strand.
GGGCCGCCCGGCGCTTGGCGCCGGCGAGCCGCCGGACGCGGCATCCTTGCCGAAAAGCACGACCATCACCGCCCGCACGCTCAACGCGTCCCTGGACATCGCCTCCGTGCTGCGCGCCACGCAGGCGCTCTCCGGCGACCGCAACCTCGAATCCCTCGTCGGCCGTATGCTCCGCCTGCTCGCCGAGTACTCCGGCGCCGAGCGCGCGGTGCTCGCCCTCGTGCAAGGCGGCGAGCTCGTCCTCGCCGCCGAGCTCTCGGTCAACCCCGAGCACCTGGAGCTCTCGCTGAACGAGCCCGTCGCCGGCTCGACGCGGCTGCCGGCGACGCTGGTGCAGTACATCGCGCGCGGCAAGGAGCCGGTCGTGTGCGGGCGGGCGGCGTCCGACAGCCGCTTCGACGAGGACCCCTACCTGCTCGCCCACCGGCCCGGCTCGGTGCTGGCCGTGCCGCTCGTGCACCAGGGCCGCCTCTCCGGGGTGATGTACCTGGAGCACCCGCACGTGCAGGACGCCTTCCCTGAAGCGCGCGTCGAGCTGGTCACGCTCCTCGGCGCGCTGGCGGCGACGGCGGTGGAGAACGCCACGTTCTACACCGAGCTGTCTGCCTACAGCGAGCGGCTCGCGCGCGAGGTCGCCCAGCGCACCGCCGAGCTCGTGGCCGCCAAGGAGGCGGCCGACAACGCGAACCGCGCGAAGAGCGACTTCCTCTCCAGCATGAGCCACGAGCTGCGCACGCCGCTGAACAGCATCCTCGGGTATGCCCAGGTCCTCGGCAAGTTGCCCGCGTTGCCCCCGAAGGCCGCCGATTCGGCGCGTATCATTCACACCGCCGGCACGCACCTCTTGAACCTCATCAATGACGTGCTCGATCTGGCCAAGATCGAGGCCGGCAAGCTTCCCTTCCACCTGAGCGCCGTCGACCTCGACACGCTCCTCCGGACCGTCGCCAACCTCTGCTCGGTGCGCGCCGAACAGAAGGGCCTCTCCTTCGTGTACACGTATGTCGGCCCCAAGCAACTGGGGGTATGCGCCGACGAGAAACGCCTCCTGCAGGTGCTGCTCAACCTGCTGGGCAATGCCCTCAAGTTCACCATGCACGGCGGGGTGACCTTGCGCGTCGAGGTGCAGGAGCCGCCCGAGGATCATCGGCGCGCCGTGCGCTTCCAGATCGAGGACACGGGCCCCGGCATCGCCCCCGAGCACCTGTCGCGGATCTTCGAGGCCTTCGAGCAGGTCGGTGATCCGAGACAGCATACCGAAGGCTCGGGGCTCGGGCTTGCCATTACCAAGGAGCTCGTCGAGCGAATGGGAGGCCACATCGAGGTCCACAGCCAGCTCGGCCAAGGCTCCGTGTTCACGGTGACGCTCCGCCTGCTCGAGGCGACCTCCGTCCAAGGGAGCGCGGGGTTGTCGTGGGAGACCATCCTCGGGTACGAGGGCAAACGCCGCTCGATCCTCGTGGTCGACGACAACGCCGACAACCGCGCGCTCCTGCGCGACCTGCTCCAGCCGATTGGCTTCGAATGGCTGGAGGCCGAGAGCGGCGAGCGCGCGCTCGTGCTCACCCGCGAGCGGACGCCGGACGTCATCCTCATGGACCTGGCGATGCCCGGCATGGATGGGTACGAGGCGACCCGGCGCTTGCGGCAAAGGCCCGAGCTCGCCCGGACCGCGATCATCGCTTCGTCCGCCAGTACGTCGGAGGCGGAGCGGCGCACGAGCCTCCGCGCGGGATGCGACGACTTTTTGCCCAAACCCGTACAGGCCGGCGCGCTCTTGGAGCTGCTCCGCGCGACGCTTCAGCTCGAATGGGTGCGCCGCGCGGAGCAGGGCGTGGCCGCGCCCCGAGCCCCCAGAAACGATGCGGAGATCCACGCGCTCACGCCGCCGCCGGCCGAGGAGCTCGGGCGGCTCCTCGACCTGGCAGAGAGAGGGCTCGTCAGCCGGGTCCTCGGCGAGCTCGACCGGCTCGAAGCGAGCGACGCCCGGCTCGGTCCGTGGATCGGCGAGGTGCGCGCGGTGGCGAAAAACTTCCAGACCAAGCGGCTCCGCTCCCTGCTCCGGACTCAGCTCGATGCGACGTCACAGCGCGTGCGTGCATGATAGGATCCTCCGAACACGGATTCGCCACCGAGGTGAGGGCGGGGAGAACCGATGAGCCGAACAGCGCCTGATGCGGTGTCGTCGTACACCATCCTGATTGTCGATGATCTGCCCGCCAGCCTGGCCATGGCGATCGCGCATCTGGAAGAGCGCGGCTATCTGGTGGCGATCGCGCAGGACGGTGAAGACGCGCTCGATCTGGCCGAGCGCCTTTCGCCCGATCTGATCCTGCTCGATGTCTTGATGCCGGGAATGGATGGCCTCGCGACGTGCCGATGTTTGAAGGCGTCCGAAAAAACCAGAGGGATCCCGGTCATTTTCATGACCGCGCTTGGAGAGACGTCCCACAAGGTCGCCGGGTTCGAAGCGGGCGGCGTCGATTACGTCGTCAAGCCGCTCGAGATCACCGAGGTCATCGCGCGCATCGAGACCCACGTGGCCTTGCATGCGATGCGCGCGCAGCTCGAAGCGCAGAACGCAGAGCTCCGGCGGGAGGTCGCCATGCGCGAGGAGCTCGCGGCCGAGCTACGGCGTGCCCACGACAAGCTGGAGAAACGAGTCCAGGCGCGCACGGTCGAACTCGCCGCGGCCAATGACGTCCTGAAACAGGAAATCACCGATCGCAAGCGCGCCGAGGAAGAGCGGGAGAGGCTCCTCGCGAGCGAGCAGGCGGCGCGCGCCAAGGCCGAGGCCGCCGACCGATTGAAGGACGAGTTCCTCTCCACGCTCAGCCACGAGCTACGCACCCCCTTGACCGCCATCCTCGGCTGGGCGCAGATGCTCCTCCGCTCGGCCCCTTTGGACGCGGCCAAGGTGCAGCGCGGCCTCGAGGTCATCGAACGCAATGGCATGGCCGAGCTGCGGCTCGTCGAGGCGCTCCTCGACGTCTCCGCCATCCTCCGCGGCAAGGTGGACCTGAAGCTACAGCCGGTCCTCATCGCCCCGTTGATCCAGGCGGTCGTCGACGCTGCCATCCCGAGCGCGGAAGCGAAGTGCATACGCCTCTCGCAGTCGCTCGGCCCGACGAGCAGCAGGGTGTGGGGCGATCACGGCAGGCTCGAGCAGATCGTCCGGAATCTGCTGACCAACGCCATCAAATTCACGCCTGCCGGCGGGTGCGTGGCCGTCTCGCTTCGTGAGGTGGGGGCGATGGTGCAGCTCCGCATCAGCGACACGGGCGAGGGAATCGGCGCCAACGTTCTTCCCTTTGTCTTCGACCAGTTTCGCCAGGCCGACAGCTCGTCCACGCGTCGGCACGGCGGGCTCGGCCTGGGGCTCGCCATCGTGCGGGATCTGGTGAGAATGCACGGCGGCACGGTTCGGGGGGAGAGCGCCGGGGAGGGTCATGGCGCGGTGTTCACCGTGGACCTGCCTCTGATGCTGGGGGGCGAGGAGGCCGCTGGGTTGCCAAAGGCCGGCGCTTTGGAACGCGGCGCCGGGTCGTTCCCTTCGATCCTGGCCGGGCTGCGCGTGCTCGTGGTGGACGATGAATCCGACATGCGGGAGCTGATGCAGTGCATCCTGGGGGAGGCCGGGGCGGAGGTACGCGTGGCGACGGTCGCGCGGGAAGGTTTTGAAATCTTCGAGCGGTGGCGCCCGGACGTGCTCGTGAGCGACATCGGGCTGCCGGATGAAGATGGGTATGCGCTGATTCGAAAGATCCGGGCGCTGCCCGTCGATCAGGGCGGTCGAACGCCCGCGGCCGCGCTGACCGCCTACGCCGACCCGGACACGCGCGAACAGACGTTATCGGCGGGATACCAGGTGCACATCGCCAAGCCCGTCCACCCCACCTCGTTCAAGGAAACGGTCGCCAGGCTCGTTGTCCGTTCCCCCGACGGCCGCGCCTCCGGGTATCAATAATCGAAGAGGACGAGATCCACGCCGAGCTCGCGGGTCTTCGCCACCCAGCCCGTCAGCGCCTCGATGAAATCGGCGCCCTCGCCGTCGTAGGCGTCGGGGATCTTGGCGGCGAGCGCCGCGAGCCGGTCCCGGGGGATGAGGGTCAAAAGCGGGTACTCCGGGGTGTTGGGGATGGGAACAAACCAGGTTTCGTCGGGGTAGTTGAGGTCCGGGCTGTCGACGTCGTCGATGCCATAGATCGTCTTCATGCTGCGGACCTCGCCCGGAAGCCGGGTCCCCAGCGTGTGCATCAGCGCCACCACCGCGTAGCCGTACCGCGACGGAGGGCGATCGCCGAGGGCGCCGGCGAGGACCTCGTCGAGCGCGCCCGCGCTCGGATCGTCGATCGTCGCGAGATACTTGCTGTATTGCGCCGCGAGGACGCGCGCGCGGAGGCTCGCGTCGTTCGAGCCCCATGCCGCCTTCACCCGATCGATGTCGACGGCGACCGCCGTGGTGTTGCTTCCCATGCACGGCACATAACACGACGGGGGGGCGGATGTGCCATCCTCGCCGTCGTGCTCTCGCTCTTCCGCGCGCTCCTCCAGTACCTCCGCGTCGTGCTCCTCCCGCCTCCCGCGCCGCCTGCACCGCCGGCACCGCCTGCGCCGCCGGCACCGCCCGCGCCCGTGGGCGGCTATCGAACCTCCGCGCGTTCCCCCGACGAGCCTTCGCCCTGGCCCAGGGACGAAACACCGTCGACGGCGCGGCGCTTCAGCGCGGTCCTCCGCGCGTTCCACGCGTCCGGCGGGCAGCCGAGGCGCGGGACACGGATTGCGCGCGTCGACCCGCCGGGATTGCTGGAGGGATGGAGCATCACGAGCGTGCACGAGTATTTCTGGCAGTATCAGTGGTTCAGCGTGCTCTTCTTCCATCGAGGCCCCGAGCGGTATGTCTACGTCCCCGCGGATTGGGTCGAGAGGTTGCCCGTGGATCTCGCCACCCTGAGAGACGAGATGACCTGGCTGCGCACGCAGAGCGCCCCGGCGACGGCGACGACGACGCTGGGACGAAATCGCCTCCTCGGCTGCGCGCTGCGAGGCGAGCCCGGGGAGCATGCCTGGAGCGACGTGGTGCGCGGCGCGCGGGGGGAAACGAGCGTGGCCGATTGTGTTGATTTCGCGCCGCTCCTGCGCGACGACCTCGTCAGGGCCGCGGACACGGGGCGCATGGCCGAGGCCTTCGCGCTCCTCGATGTGCTCGCCAGGTTCGGGGGCATCGGCAGCGCGTCGGCGGATCTCCCCCGCGTCTTCGCGGGCGCCGAGGCGGAGGCGCTGCTCGTGGAGCGGCTCGGGCCCGGGGCGCGCGAGGACGTTTGCCGCGAGCTGTCCCCGGGCGCGCCCGGGGCGCAGCCTGCCGACGGGAATCGGGTCTTCGCGGCGCTCCTCGATCGGCACGTGGACTTCGACGAGAGCAGCGGTTCCCACGCCGATCTGGCCATCGGACGGCTCTTGCTCTCCGCGGAGGGGGACACGTGGAGCTACGAGCACGAGATCCTCTGGTCCGAGACCAGGGAAGGATCGCCCTATAGCTGAGCTTGACGTGACGCTCCGCAGCGTCGCAGGTTCAGACGTCGACGGTCTTCCATTGCACGCCCTTGATGTAGGTCGTCACCAGCAGAAATCGCCCGATCCCCAGCACCATGGCCGCGTCCACCTGGCCGAACTTCTGATCCTTGATCATACCTTCGAGCTTCTGGCGCAGCTTCCCCGCGCCGACCCTGCCCTTGCTGGCCTCGGCGATCGTCTCGGCCGGCTCCTGCTTCGATTCGAACATTTCGCCGAGACGCCCGGCCTTCGCCTCGTCCACGACGCCGGTGCCCTTCTCGATGCCGTCGAGGTACGCGATGAGGGCGGCGTACTTTTCGATCGTCGCCAGAGCACGGAGGGCCGCCTGGCTGGGGGCCTCGGGATCCAGCTCGAACCCGAACGCGCTGTAGTACCCGATGAGACCCACGGTGTTGGCGGTCAGCGTCACCCGCTGCGCATTTTCAGCGGCCCAGGAGAACAGGCTGCCGAGCGGACGCATGTTCACGCGCCTCCTGTACATCTGCCGGAGGCTCTCTTTCTCGTTCGTTCGGAGCCATTCGAAGAACTCGAGGTCGTCTCTTTCGTCCAGAATCTTGGCGTCGCTCACCTTCGTCGGGTTCCCCACGACCTCGGAGACGTCCATGGTGCTCCCGTTGAAGCGGACCTTCCCGAGCATGTACACGGTGCCCGAAGTGTGGAAGACGCTCACGAGGAGGTCCTGCTTCGTCCTCTTCTCGATCGCGGTGTTGAGCCCCTTCCAGTTGCTTAACCACGCGGCCGTCATCCCGTCCTTGCTGCCTTGCTGCTCGACGGTCTTCAGCCAGCTCGACATCGTGGCCCTGAACTTGACGAGCGCGTCTTCGTTGATGATCGCGATATAGATCATGGTCGCTCCCCTGGATGTGCGCACACCGACAAGAGAGACCATGAATACAGCAAGGACGCGGCACACGACAACCCGCGATACGTCCTCGCGTGTTCTTTGCTGCGCTGCATTGTGCGCGCGCCTGAGGTCGCGGCCACGATGCATCCGGCCATGCGCAGCCACGAGGGGTTCGCACCACGTGCCTCGGCCGCGGCTGCGTTCACGCAAATCGGTCGCGAGCACCTGCACGGTCGTCCTTGCATCGGCGCGAAGGCGTCCGTGCCATGGGCACAGCGTGGGATGCACCGGCGCAAAGGGGGCTGGGACGCCGTCCTCGCCGCGCTTGCGTCGATGCAAGCGCCGACAGGAACACGTCACGGCGACGCTTGCGCGCACGCAAGCGCTCTCGCGCCGCGGGCGTGACGTCCCTTGAACCCGTGCAAGGCACGCCGCGCAGATCGCTCGGAGCGCCTTGCACGCGTGCAACACCCACCGAGCCACCGCCACCGGACGCTTTGCGCGCACGCAAGGCGCGTCGCGCGCCCCCACCGGAAGACGTTGCGCGCTCTTGGGGCCCGTTCCCACGAGGGCTCCTTTCGCGCGGCATGGCCGCCTCCCACGAGATCGAGCGTCCACGGACGGCTCCGCGCCGGACATCCCGCCGATCCCACGGGACCGCCAAGAACATGTTTACACGCCCTCGCCATTCGCGGATAATCGCCCAATGGGTCAAGCCAAAATCCAGGTCTTTTACCCGATCACGCGGGGGCGCGTCGTGCTCAGGACGGAATTCGACTGGAATCGGTCCGTCGAGCCGAAGTACGTCAGCGACGATCACACGATCACCGAGTTCGAGATCGAATCCGACCAGAAGTACTTCTACTTCAAGCCATGCCTCGAAGGCGACGGCGGGCTCACCTGGTCGCAGGGGGACAACTACCTCGCCACCACGGCCGACACCTCGATTCGCCGGTGTTATCCGCACTTCTTCTGCTCCGCGCAGGGCACGTTCTCCCCGGTCGTTCGCGTGCCGGAGGGCGACACCGAGGCGAACCACCTCATCCGGGTCTACATCCCCCCGGGGTACGACGAGAACACGGTGAAGCGGTATCCCGTGCTTTACATGCACGACGGGACGAACCTCTTCTTCGGCGACGAGGCCTTCGGCGGCAACGAGTGGCGCGTCGACGAGAACGTCGAGCTGCTCCATTCGATGAACCTCATCGACAAGGTCATCGTCGTCGGCATCTACGCGAAGGACCGGATGTACGAGTACACGAAGCCGGGCTACGAGCGGTACGGCGATTTCATGGTGAACCAGCTGAAGCCCTTCATCGACGCGCGCCTCCGCACCCTGACCGATCCGCAAAACACGGCCGTCATGGGCTCTTCGCTCGGCGGCGTGGTCTCGTTTTTCCTCGGGTGGCATTACCCGCACGTCTTCGGCAAGGCCGCCTGCCTGTCGAGCACGTTTGGCTACCAGGACGACCTCATGGAGCGCGTGGCGTCCGAGCCCAAGCGGAACGTGCGTTTCTACATCGACAGCGGCTGGCCACGCGACAACTACGAGCGCACCACGGCCATGCGGGATCAGCTCCTCGCGAAGGGCTTCGAGTTCGGCAAGGACCTGCTCTACTTCGCCTTCCCCGGCGCCCTCCACAACGAAGACTCGTGGGCCGCGCGCAGCCACGTCCCGTTCCAATATTTCTTCGGCAAGGCCGCGCGAATCTGACACGCGCAGCTCCCCGCCCCGCCCGCTCGTCCCTCAGGAACCACGGCGCACGTCTTGCTCCGACGTGTCGCCATGCCATTCGGATTCCTCCTCGTCATGTTGCTGATCGTCGCGGCGCTCGTCGTGGGCATCTGGGCGACGTTCAGCGTGTTCGGCGTGCTCGTCACCCTGGCCATTGCCGCGGTCGTCGGCTGGATCGCCGATCAAATCGTGCCCGGCCGCCTGCCGTACGGCTGGGCGGGCGCGATGGTGGCGGGCCTGCTCGGGAGCTGGGTCGGCTCCCTGCTCTTCGGCCACGTGGGCCCCACGGTCGCGCGGATCCCCATCATCCCAGGGATCCTGGGCGCGGTGCTCGTGGCGCTCGTGGTGCAGTTCCTCATGAAGCGCGGCATCGGCCCCCGCCCGCGCGGCCCGGAGACGCGCGCCTGACCCGCACACAACCGGCCGTGCAACGGGCGCGACTTTTCTCTGGTCCTTGCCTATGGTTGCGCTCGCATGACGGTCGAGCGCGACGGGTACCCGCCGGTCGAGATGGGCCTCCACGCGGTGCAACGTGAGGGGCCCCTCGTCCATGTCGCGATACGTGGCCACACCTCGCTCGCGGAGATGCAAGCGATCGTCCGTGTCTACGAGGCGGCCCTCGACGAGTCCGGCTACCTCCTGATCCTGCTCGACATGACGGACGCGGGGGGCCTCAACACGCCCGCTCGCAAGTACGTCACCGATTTCGTCAAGGCGCACACCGAGGAGATCGCCGCGGCCGTGTACGGCGCGTCGTTTTCCCTCCGCATCACGCTGGAGCTGATCAGCCGCAGCGTCCGGGCCCTGTCGCGCCGGACCATCGAGGTCACCTTCCACGCGAGCGAGGTCGAGTGCCGCCGCTACCTCGCCGCGCAGGTCCCCCGCCTCCGCGCGCAGAGATGAACGAAGGCGGGGCACGGGAGCCGGTTGCCCCTGCCCCGGGCGTGCGCCTATTCTGTCCGGGTTGATCGGCCGTAAGCTTCAGGAAAGGTTCGAGATCGTCCGCTCCATCGGCCATGGCGGCATGGGGACCGTCTACGAGGCGCGCTCGCTCTCCGGGCAGGAGCGGGTCGCGATCAAGTGGATGCACGCGCGTCCCTTCGCCGCGGGGGATCCCGATCTGCTGCGCTTCGTGCAGGAGGCGCGTATCGTGGGCGCGCTCGAATCGCCGCACGTGCCTCGCCTGATCGAGCTCGCGCAGGACCCGGACGTGCAGGTGCCTTACCAGGTGATGGAGCTGCTCGCGGGCGAGGATCTCGGCGCGCTGCTCGATCGGGTGGGCGCGCTCCGGCCGGACGTGGCGCTTCGCATCGCCGCGCAGGCGTGCAAGGGGCTCGCCGTGGCCCACGCCGCGGGCGTCGTGCATCGCGACGTCAAGCCGCAGAACCTCTTTCTCGCCCGCAAGGAAGAAGGGGGCCTTCTGGTCAAGGTGCTCGATTTCGGCGTCGCCAAGATCCGCCGCGCCCCCGCGGGCGCGCCGAAGGGGCTCACCGCGCCGTCCTCGTCGATGACGGACAGCGGCCAGGTCGTGGGGACGCCGCTCTACATGGCGCCCGAGCAGCTCGAAGGCGCCAAGCACGTCGACGCGCGGAGCGACGTGTATTCGATGGGCGTGACGCTGTATGCCTTGCTCGCGGGGAAACCGCCGCACGCGGACGCCAAATCGCTGCTCGAGCTCCTGAACCGGCTGGTCAGCGGGCCCCCGCCCCCGCTCGTGGACGCGGCGCCCTGGGTGCCTCCTGCGATCCGGACCGTCGTCGAGCGGGCGATGGCCGCGAGCAAGGAGGCCCGGTATCGTGACGCCGGCGCGCTGCTCGAAGCACTGGAGCCGCTCCTGCCCGAGGGCGCGGATCTGACGGAGGAGATGCTCGTCCCGGTGGACGAGGCCACGAAGGGAGAGGCGCTCGCGCGACAGGGGCAGGCGCTGGACGCGGGGGGCGGTGGTGCCGCCGCGGGGCTCCACACGCCCGAGGAGCGGCGAAGGTCCCCGGGACGCGGGGTCGCCGTCGCCGTCCTGATCATGGCCGTGGTCGTGGGGCTCTGCTGGGTGCTGCTTCGCAGGTGATGGCTGGCGCCTGCGGAGATGACGATCCCGTCCTCCGGCACGCGCTGAACCTCGAGAGCGCCTACACGTACGAAGGCACGGACGAGGTGCACACGCGGATTCTCGGCAGCGCCCTCACCGGCCACGACGCCTTCTGAGCGCTCGGCGTTCGAGCATTCAGAGATTCTTGTTCTTCTCCATCATCTCCTGGAGCTTGCTGCGGCCCGATTTCGCGGCCTTCGTGGAGCGTACGACCGGGACCATGCGAATGCGCATGGTGATGGGGTGCGCTCCGACGTGCGAGTCCCGGCTCGCCTGGGCGTGAAAGGATTGGCCGCCGGCCCCATACATGGCGAAGTACCATTTGTCGTTCTTGGCGCTCAAGAGCTCGGTGGACAGGTTCTCGAGCGTCACGTAATCCGGGCCGTCGCGCAAGATCACGCCCGCCCAGTGGAAGTTCCAGAGGTCCACCTCCCCGCCCCTGTCGGCCGCGATCTTCTCCCCTTCGTCGTTCACCTGCGTGAGCGCCTCGCCGACGAGGGGAGCGGCGTATTCATTGAGCTGAAACGTCTCCGCGAACAGGCGCGAGAGAAACCAATGATCGTAGATCGCTCGGTAGATCCTCGCGCACTTTGCCATCATCTCTTTGCCGATCGATTCCCCACGAAGCTCGTCGATGCTGCCCTTCAAAGCGAGGTAGCGCTCGCGCTTCTTCGTTTCCGATTCGTTCTTCGCGAGGTCCTCGAGGAGCGCGCCGAACTCGGGTATCGCATAGAGGAGAGTCGAATACATCGCGCGGTTGGCGCCCGCATCGGAGTTCAGTTTGTACAGGGATTTATTGAGCGGCGGGAGCAGCCGCAAGCCGTTGTCCGGCGCCACGATCACCACTTGCTCGCTGTCGTCGCTGCCGATGGGATTGTCATCGGAGCCCATGACGGTCTGGCTGGTGAGGTGACAATCGGCGTGGCTCACGTGCTTCGACGTGTCCTGTCCGTTCAATATCGCCAGGTCGCGATGGTAGGACGATACGTTGGTCAACTGGTGCCGACCGGGTCGCATGCGTACCGTCACCTGGAGGAGATCCGGGTCGTCCCCGTACACGGCGCCGGTCGTCACGAGCTGCACGTACGAGCCCCTGCCACCATTCACGGCGTCGAGCGCCCTGTTCGCGGACACGATGAGCTCTGCCCTGGCGTAGAGGGTCTTTTTGTCCCACAGGACGATGCCCCCGCGATCGGAGGTGCGCTCGTTGAAGCCGTCCATCACGTAGGGCGACCCCGTGTAGCGCTGCACGGTCCGCCCGTCGGAGGCCCGCGGAAACGATCGAACCGAGCCGCGGCCGGGGGAATGCGGCTGCGGCTGGCCCGCCGGAGGCTGCGGCCATCCCGCCGGGCCGGCCGCCGAGGGCTTCGGCTGCGCGACGGTCGCAGGATGCGGCGCCCGCGCCGAATGCGCCACCGTGGCAGTGTGCGGCCGCGTCGCCCATGGAGAGCGCTTCGGTTGCGCAACGGTCGCAGGATGCGGCGTCCGCGCCGGCTGCGCTACCGTGGCAGCGTGCGGCGGTCTCCTCGGATCCAACGGGCGTGTCGACACGCAAAGCTCCTTGCTGCCCGAACGTCTCACGCCGCGAGAAGGTGGGGCAAAAAAACCGAGATTGAGCCTCCGAAGTCGACGACGAAGGCACCTCGTCGAGCGGCTGCGGCTCCTCGAAGACCCCCCTCATCGCGTGTCCCCAGGAGCCTCATCCATAACGAAGGATTGTCGCTCGATCCCGCAGCGCGAGGCAAGCCGTCCACGAATCCCGTCCGCTCGCCCGCCGTCCCCTCCGCGGCGGGTGAGCACGCATGCATGCCCCCGAGGCCGCTCGCTCTACAGCGCGGTGCGCTTGCTCGTCCGGCAGTGTGTCGTTTGCTCCGGACGAACGGCGAGCGTGCAGCGCGGTTTCTGTTCCCCTGGCACTCGTGTTGCTGAGGTTTCTGCGAGCGAGAAAGGAGATCGACCTATGATCCAACGCTACCTGGTTCACGCCGCGGTGTGCGCTGCCTCCGTCCTGTTCTTCGGCTGCGCGGGTGAAGAACCGGGCTCGGCCGCGCGCGACACGGGTCATCTGACCGTGAACTGGACGATCAGCAACCAGCGGGCCGCGAACTACTGCGTGGCGTACGAAGCGGCGGGCGCGCTGATCGACATTCGCAACGACAAGGAGGAGTTCGTCGCGCAGATCCGGGTGCCGTGCAGCCAGTTCGAATCGAGCATCGAGCTGCCCGTGGACAATTACCAAGCGACGATCGTGCTCGTGAAGGAGAACGGCGACCCCGTCGGCAACAAGATCGATCTCGGCAAGTTCAAGGTCGGCGCCGGGGACGATATCGACCGCAAGGCGACCTTCGCAATGCCGCCGCCCCGAGACTGACGCAACACAAGAAAGAAGACGGTCGTGGGGGCATCTGGGCGGTGTTCGCGCCTCGTGCCCCCATTTCTGCATTCGCGGGCGGTTCGCCCTCCTTCAGGCATCAAGCGAGGCGACCGCCCCGGGGCGCGGGAGGCCGAGCTCGCGCCGTCGTTCATCGAACCAGGCGCGGGCCTCCGTCTGCGTGTCCAGAAACCGGACGGGGAAGCCAGCCGTGCGGTGGAGCAGCCGGATCGCGCGGAACAACATGGCGCCAAGGACACGAAATTGAAAACTCGCGCCGACGACGGCAATCCCATGGATCGTCACGTCATCGTCCGGCGTACCGGACGTCTCCGACGCCACGCGGCGCGCCTCCGCCGAGAGGTGCACCATCCGATGAAGGTCGATGATCAAAAAAACGTACGCTTTGCCGTCGACGAAGCGCCGCCGGATGGCAGTCAAGCGCCGGACGTCATCGCCGGTGACGTGTCCAATTTAGTGCGCAATGGCCACGTCGGGCTCCTCGAGGACCGCGAAGGACTCGTCACGAACAGCGGGCATTTTGAGGCCGATGGTAACGGAGGCAGGCGGGGCACGGCAAGGTTCGGGAGCGCGACGCGGTTTCCTATGGGAGCCGCTGAGCTGGGGCTTTGCCCCAGGCCCCACCCGGGGCTGTCCGCCCCGGGACCCGGACCAGCGCAAGCGCTGGACGCGGGGTCGATGAACTGCGCGATGCGCAGTTCATCGAACAGCCGCTGACGGTTCCACCGGCAACGTGCCGCTGCGTGCGACAACGTCCATGGTCTTGCCACCGGCCCGTTGGAAGAACTGCGCACCGCGCAGCTCTTCCACCTTCGGTCCAGGCCGTGCCTGGTTCAGGTCGAGGGGCGAACAGCCCCCGCGGGGTCCGGGGCAGCGCCCCGGCGCGGCGCCCCAACTACCCCCCGAGCACCTCGCGGACCTTGCGGAGGAGCGCTTCGGGGGTGATTGGCTTGGGAATGAAGTTGATGCCCGAGTCGAGCACGCCGTGATGCACGATCGCGTTCTCGGTGTATCCCGACATGAAGAGCACCTTCATGGCGGGCCGCACGTTCCGTAGCCGTTCGGCGAGCTGCCGGCCGCTCATCTTGGGCATCACGACGTCCGTCAGGAGCAGGTGGATCGTCGCGCCGTGTTGCTCGCATACGAGCAGCGCTTCGCCTCCGTTCGCCGCCTCGATGACGTGATAACCGACCCGCGACAGGATCCCGCGCACCAGCATGCGGACCTGCGGGTCGTCCTCGACGACGAGGACCGTCTCCGACCCTCGCACACGGCTCTCCTGGGCCTCGGCCACGGGCGCCTCGACTGCGCCGTCTCCGGCGCACGGGAGATACACCTTGATGGTCGTCCCCTTCCCCGGCTCGCTGTAGACCCACACGCAGCCTCCGCTCTGCTTGACGATGCCGTACACCATCGACAAACCGAGCCCCGTGCCCACGCCTTTGGGTTTGGTCGTGAAAAATGGCTCGAACATGCGCGCCTGCGTGGCCCGATCCATCCCTACGCCGTTGTCGCTCACCGACAGCACCACGTGCGGTCCGGCGTTCGCCTCGGGGTGTTCGCAGACGTATTGCTCGTCGAGGTCTGTGTTTGCCGTCTCGATCGTCAACTGCCCGCCTTCCGGCATCGCGTCGCGGGCATTGACCACGAGATTGAGGAGGATCTGCTCCATCTGCCCCGGATCCACGAAACAGGGGTGGAGGTCCGGCGAGAGCACCGTGCGCATCTCGATGTCCTCGCGCAGGAGCCGGCGGAGCATCCGATCGATGCCCGAAACGATGGTATTGAGGTTCAGCACGCGGGGCGAGAGGATCTGCTGGCGGCTGAACGCGAGCAATTGCCGCGTCAGGTCGGCGGCGCGCTTGCCTGCGAGGCGAATCTGCTCCACCTCCTCGCGCATCGGCTCGCCGGGGCGGAGCTCGTCGAGGAGGAAATCGCTGTAGCTGAGCACCACCGACAGGATGTTGTTGAAGTCGTGCGCGACGCCGCCGGCGAGGCGACCGACGGCCTCCATCTTCTGCGATTGCCGCAGTTTTTCCTCGGTGCGCTCGAGCACCTCGCGCGTGCGCTTGTGCTCGGCGAGCTCGGATTGGACTGCCGAGAGCAAACGAGCGTTCGCGATCGTCATCGCGACGAGATCGGCCAGCACGAGCAGGAGGTCGACGTCGCCCTGCGCGAAGGGAACCATCGCCGCGCCCTGGCGCAGGAGGGTGAGCGTCCCGAGGATCGCGCCTCGAACCTGGAGCGGGACACACACGACGCTACGAAACCCGATGTGCTCGAGGAGATGGGCGAGCTCCGGCCGGAGGTCCGCCGTCCACGACGCGGGGAGCGGATGGTGCATGATGAGGGGCTGCCGCGTCCGGATCACGGTGGGGGCAAACCCGCCCTCGTCCCGCGACATGCGCCGCGAGCCCATGAGCGCCACGATCGTCGTCAGGGTCTCGGGATTGGGCGCGAACTCCGCGGCCACGTCCCACCACGCGCCGTCCTCCGACACGAGCCCGAGCACGCAGTACGCGTCCATGAGCCGCCCGGTCTCCTCGACGACCGTGTGCATGAGGCGCTGGTAGTCGTTCGTCGTCGCGGCGAAGATGCGGGCGAGCTCGGCCAGCATGCGCATCCGGTCGATGCGCGCGCTCTCGCGAGCCGGGTGGTCGTGGTCGTCGTGCTGCATGTCCCCCTCTCCCCCCTCCTATGCGATGCGCGGAAGGCCTCTGGCGTCAATGCCCCGCGGGCAGACCGCCGCCCTTGGCCTCCTCGGTGGCCACCCCGAAGGGCGCGAGGAACGCGAAGAGCACGGGCGGGATGGACGCGAAAAGTACGATCGTGAAGAAATGCGTGTGTCCCACGGCTTCCTGAATGGGGCCGCTGATCATCCCGGTGAACATCATGCTGAGGCCCATGATGCCGGTCGCGAACGCGTAGTGGGCGGTCTTGTACGGCCCGGGCGCGAGCTGCTGCATCATGTAGAGCATGTGCCCGACCGATCCGAAGCCATAACCGAACTTCTCGATCGTCACGACGGCCGTGATGAGCCAGAGATCCTCGGGGCGGGCGTGGCTCAGGTAGAAGTACGTCAGGTGCGGGACGTTGAGGGCGAGCGCGAGGAGCACGAACGAGCGCTTGAGCCCGAGCCGCGCGCAGAAGAGCCCGCCGAGCAGCGCCCCCACGATGAAGCCGATCGTGCCGAACGTCCCGTTGATGTTGCCGAGCGCCTGGTTGTCGAGCCCGAGGCCGCCCACCTCGCGTTTGTCGAGCATGAACAGGGGCCCGACCTTCTCGATGAGCCCCTCGCCGAACCGATAAAAGAAGACGACGAGCAGCATCATCACGATGTGCTTCTTCTTGAAGAAGCTCGCGAATGCGTCGCCAAACGTCTTCACCCCGTCCCCGACGCCCGACGGCGCGTCCTGCGCCTTGCCGCCGGTGGGCAGCACATTGATGTGCCACACGCCGGAGAGGCCCATGAGCGCGGCGAGCAAGCCCATCACCACCATCCAGGATTTCGCCCAGTCGAACCCGAGCCCGTTGTGGAGCCAGCCCGTGAACGTCACGAGCAGCCCGGAGGCGATGATACGGCCGATGTTCCAGGCGATCCCCTGCACCCCGACGTATTGCGCCTGCTCGGTCTCCGACATCGAGCTGATGTAGACGCCGTCCGCGGCAATGTCCTGCGTCGCCGAGGCGAAACCCGTGATCCAGAAAAAAGCAAGCGTCGGGCCGAGATAATTCGGGAGCGAGAGCGAGAGCGCCACGCAGCCGAGCGTGACCATCATGAGGAATTCCATACAGAGCACAAAAAACCGCTTGGTCCTGAACATCTCCACCACAGGGGACCAGAGCGGCTTGATGACCCACGGCAGGTACATCGAGCTCGTGTAGAGCGTGATGTCCGTATTCGAGAGGCCGAGGTTCTTGTACATGATGGCCGCGACCACGGAGACCGTGATCATCGGCGTGCCCATCGCGACGTAGAGCGAAGGCACCCACAACATCGGGTGCCGCCTCTTTGCATTCGAAGGCGTGGCCTCGGCGCTCGCCGGCGCCGCGGAGAAGTCGGTCATGGCGCGATGCTACGAAAAGGACCGGCCCCTGTCTCTGGAAAAACGACGCTCAGGGTTTGGCGCGCTGCGCGAGCCCAAGGGCATACTCGGGCCACCACTCCCCGGCGCGAGGCCCGCCGTTGCAGGCCCCGTCCGATTCGCCGGGGAGCTTGATCCACAGATAGGCATCCACGAGCGGCTCCCCCGTCTCGGCCGAGGGCGGCCGGCCGAGCGCGCGTCCATCGGGGTTGCACCATTGCAGCTCCTTTGTCGGCCCGTTCCCGTTCCGGCTCGTGTCGACGACGAAGGGCTTGCTGGAGAGCAGCGCCGAAATTTCCTTGCCGTACGCGACGCTCTCCTCGGTGGTCACGAAATTGGAGACGTTCAGCGCGAACCCGCGCGCGCCGGCGATCCCCGCGGCGCGCAGGCGCTCGGCCATCACGGGCGGGGGTTGCCATTTCGCGTTGCCCGCGTCGATGTACACGGAGACCGTGCCGCTCTGCCCGAGGACGGTCACCGCGTCCGTGAGGAGCGCGAGCCGCTCCTCCTGCTGCGCGGGCGTGAGGCAGTCTTTCAAGAGCCCGAGCGCGTCCGGCTCCAGAATCACGGCGGCGCGACGCGTGCCGATTCCTCGGGCGAACGCCCGGACCCAGGCCTTGTATGCTTCCGCGGCCGAGGCCCCGCCCGCCGAGTGATTGCCGCAGTCCCGGTGGGGGATGTCGTACGCGACGAGGAGCGCGAGCGCGCCCGTGCGGGCGATCTGCGAGACGCGCCAGTCCACGTCCGCCGTGACGTCCTGGTTCCAGTCACCGAACCAGAACGACTGCGGCTCACGGGCGATTTTTTCGATCATCGCCGCGTCCGCGGGGCGGGTGTCGCGCCACGTCTCGACCTGCTTGCGCGCGGAGGAGCCCGGGTCGACGAAAAGGCGACCTCCGGTGAACGGGTTTTCCCCGGGCGCGGGCAACACCGCGCTTCCGCGCGCGTCCGGCGTTCCCGCCTCGGGCCTCGGGATGCACGCACAGTGGAGCGCCGCCGAGGCGACGACCCAGGGGAAGACACGACGACGCCGCTCCATCCTTATCGTGTAGTGCCGTTCGAGCTTCGAAAGCAACGGCCGTGTCGCGCCCCTGGGCACGCCTCGGCGCTCCCCTGCGCATCGATTGTCGCTCGGATGGATTTTTCTCCGCCCCTGGGAATGCGGCGCGCGGCGCGCGGCTCCGCAAAAAAACTCGTGGAGCCGAGGGGCGCTCCATGAGAATCTCCTTCCCGACCACGATCTTTTTTATCAGGAGGCGAGCGATGCGATTCATAGGGGCATCCTTCATCTTGGGCATCGTCATGGCCGTCGGGTGTTCGGCAGGCGGCGGGGGCGACAAGACGCCCTCGGGAGGCACGGGCGGCGCGGGCGCATCGGGAGGCCAGGGCGGAACCGGCGGCGACATCTTCAACCCCTCGGGCGGGATGGGCGCGGCGGGCGGCACGCCGGTCGGCGGCGACGTGATCGTGAACCCGAACTGCACGGGGAACTGCGACGATTTCCCCGCCGATCCGATCTTCGACGGCGTGGCCCCCTCGAACGCCCCCGAGCTCTTCGGCGCGCCCGACAATTACACGCCGGGGCTCTGCATCGTCGAGCCGCACCTCGGAGACGCGGGCAAACCCGGCGCGTTGTTCCCGGCAAACTGGCTGCGCGTCCGGTTCCGCGTCAAACCCGCGAACAACGAGAACCTCTTCGAGATCCGCCTCAAGGCGGGAAACCAGAAGAACGAGCTCGTCGCCTACTCGGCGAGCCCGGTCTGGGCCATGCCCAAGGAGATCTGGGAGGCCATCGGTGTCAAGGGCGGCGCCATCGATCAACAGATCCAGGTGACCATCCGCGGCGTGAACTCGCAGAACCCCGGCACACCCACGGGCGCGACAGGCACGTTCACGATCGCGCCCGTCACGGCGGGCGGCTCGATGGTGTACTGGGCCGCGACGTCGTCCGAGGTCACGCCGACGACGAGCAAGCTCGTTGGTTTTTATGTCGGCGACGAGACCACGATCGACGCGCTGACGGTCCCGCAGGTCCAGCAGGGCAACATCCTCTCCGAGGGCGGGCGCGAGCTGCGCGGCAAGTACACCGATCCCAAGGGCGTCCCCCAGGGGCGCGTGCAGTGCATCGGCTGCCACGTCTCGACGCCCGAGGGCAAGGACGTCGGATACACCGATCACTGGCCCTGGAACAACGTCGTCAGCAGCATCGAGGAGGACAAGGCGGGCCAGGTGCCGGCCTATTTCACCCCGGGCGCGCAGCGGCTCTTGAGCCAGCCGTGGCTCGGAATGATGACGTTCTCCAAGGCGGTATGGGGCGCCGGCAATCGTATCGCGCTCACGCCGTACGCGAACCGGAACGTGGACATCGGCTTCACCGACAGCACCGGCTACGGCTCCGACCGGCTCGCGTGGTTCGACCTCGAGACGAACGCGAACATTCCCTGGACCGAGGGGCAAAGCGGGCCGACGAACGACGCCATCAAGGGCGCGCAGGGCACGGCGTGGGGCTTCCTCCAGACGAGTGGCGAGTCGCAGGGCATCGTCGCCCCGAACTGGAGCCACGACGGCAAGACGATCGTGTACACGTCGGCAGGAAAATCCCAGGACGGCCGCATCGCCGACAATGTCGAGACCGATATCAAGACGGTCCCGTACAACGACCGCAAGGGCGGCACCGTCACGCCGGTCCAGGGCGCGGCGACGTCGGGTGTGTCCGAGTATTACCCGTCGTTCTCCGCGGACGACAAGCTCATCGCGTACAACCGCGCGGGTAATACGAGTGGAAAGATCTACTATCGTCCCGACGGCGAGGTGTACGTCATCCCGTCGGGCGGCGGGACGCCGATCCGCCTCGCGGCGAACGATCCGCCGGCCTGCACGGGCCAGACGAGCCCGGGCGTCATCAATAGCTGGGCCAAATGGTCGCCCACGGTGCTCGGGGGCGTGCCGAACGGCAAGACCTACTACTGGCTCATCTTCTCCTCGGCGCGGGATTACCCGGGCGCGTTCATCGTGCCGCCGAACCAGTACAGCCCGCCGGACACGCGCTCCTCGCAGCTCTACATGACGGCCATCGTGCGCGACGCGCAGGGCAACTACGAGACGTACCCGGCCGTCTACATCTGGAACCAGGATCCGAAGACCAGCAACCTGACGCCGGCCTGGGACATCTTCGACATCCCGCCGCCCCCTCCCCCCAAGTAATAGTATAAGGAGACGGCATCGACGGGTTTGCCCGCATCCGAGGTAAAACTTTCGGGTGCGGGTAAAACCCTCCGCTGCATCCCGCCCCGTCGCCTCTCCGCGTCAATTTTTTGTTCGTGACGTGCATGCGGTGGTTGTCAGCGTTTATGGATCTGGTGTAAGGTACCCAATTCATGGACCGCCGCTTCTCCGGAGCGCTCCCGCGCGCCGCGTCCGTTGCATTTTTCCATTTGCTCATCGCCGCCGCGCGGGTGGCGAACGCAGAGCCGAATGACGCCGCCGCGCTCGATCTGGCGAAAAAAGCAATCGAGGCGGATTACCTCGGCACCAAGTTCACCGAAGCCGAAAAAAAGCTCAAGCAAGCGCTCACGCTCTGCGGCCCGAAGTCCTGTTCGAACAAGGTCGTGGCGCGGCTGCACCGGGATCTCGGCGTCGTGTATGCCGGCGGCATGAACAAGGTCGAGGACGGCAAAACCGAGTTCGTCGCGGCGCTCAAGGCCGATCCCGACATCACGCTCGATCCGGATCTCACCTCCGAGGAGATCGAGACCGTCTTCAAGGACGCAAAGGCGGCGGCAGGCATGGGCGGCGCGCCCGAGCCTGCCCCGAACCCGACGCCGGTCCCAGGGCCCGTCGCGCCCACACCGGCGCAGGGCGATCTCGTGCACGCGCCCCCACCCGAGCAGACGGTGATGACGCCCGTGCCGCTTTATACGGAGATGCCGGACGGCGTGGAGGCCACCAAGGTCGTGCTGCAGGTTCGGCCTTTTGGTGCCTCGGCCTGGAAGACGCTGGAGATGCAGAAGGTCGAGAAGGGGTATGGAGCCGAGGTCCCCTGTCTCGACGTCGGGAGCGTGACCGGGCAGCTCAAGTATTTCATCCAGGCCTTCGACAAGGACAACAACGTCGTCGCTTTCGCCGGGACCCGGAAAGAGCCGCTGAGCGTGGAGATCAAGCTCCAGATCGAAGGCGCGTCGCCGAGCTTGCCGGGAAAACCGCCGCCCACGCGCTGTTCCGAGGCGGCAGATTGCCCGCCGGGGCTCCTCGGGTGTCCCAAGCCAGGCGAGGAGAAGACCTGCCCGGAGGGGGAGGTCTGCGACAAACCTCCGGCGCCGTCCCTCGCCCGAAAAAACTGGGTGACCCTCGGTCTCCAGCAGGATTTCCTGGGGCTGTCGGGCACCACCGGCACGTGCTCCGGCGGCAACGAGTATACTTGTTTCTCGGGCGACGATTATTACGAGGCCATCCCCTACGACAAATCCGGCGGCGAGCTCGCCGGGGGCCTCGCGGCCGCGACGACGCGGATCTTCGTGGGTTACGAGCGGGTCTTCGGGAGAAACATCACGGCCGGGCTGCGCGCCGGGTTCGTGTTCCGCGGCGGGCCGCAGGCGCCGGGCGGCGCGGCATTCGTCCCCATTCACGCCGAGGCGCGCGCGGCCTACTGGTTCGGCGCCGATCCGTTCGCCAGCGCGGGTTTCCGGCCCTTCTTGACGCTCGGCGGCGGGCTCGCGCAGGTCGACGCCTCGGTCAAGGTCACGGTGTACAATACGGAGCAGGACTTCCTCGCGGACAAGAGGCTCGTCCTCGACGCATGGAAAAAGTCCGGGCTCGTCTTCATCGCGGCGGGCGGCGGCGCGATGTACGCGATTCGGCCGAATACGGGGCCCCTCGCGGAGGTCCGGCTGATCCAGCTCTTCGGCGCCTCGGGCACCGCGCTCAGCGCCACGTTCGGGTATTCACACGGCTTCTGATCGGCCGGTGTTCAAAGATGTATTTCCAGAGGTGGTGAGAGGAGCTCCGATGCGTTTGTCCTCGTTGACCATGCTGCTCTGTGGTGTGCTCGCGCCCATGCCGGCGCTGGCGCAGGGCGATCCGAAGGCTGCCGATGAGGACGCCCCGGTGCAGATGCAAAACACCAGCGCGGGAGGCTCGGCGGCGGCCGCGCCCGCAAAGCCCGCGCCCGCGCAAACGGCGCAAAAGCCGGCCGCTCCCGATGTCCAGACGCCCCAGGGCCCGCCGCCGAGCTTCGGCAACTCGAGCCCCGTGGTGACGGGCTCCGGAGGCAATGCCGGGAACAAGGCCGAGGGATTCGATTTCCACGGCTACTTCCGCGCCCCGATGCGCATCGGCATCGGCGCCCGCGACAACCCCCTGCCCGATCAGAGCCGGACGACCCTGCACGCGCCCGTCGTGCCGGACGATCAATACCTGAACTGGCAATACACCGGCCACCAGGCGCGCGACTGGGCCGAGCTCTACTTCAGCTACTCGAAGGGGTGGGCCAAGGCCACGGCGGGCATCCTCGCCTTCAACTTCACGGACGCCGCGTGGAAGGAGAACCTCGCGCAGTTCGGCATTGCCCAGGGCTGGATCACGCTGACGCCGGAGCTGCCGTGGCAGAACGTCCGGCTGGAGGCCAAGGTCGGCAGCTTCTGGGGCCGCTATGGCATGGCGGGCCGTTACGACGCCGGGTACTACGACACGTTCCTCTTCGGCCGCACGCATACCCTGGGCGAGACGCTCCGCATGGAGATCGACGTCGCCGACTGGACCCTGTGGGGCGAGCAGGGCTTCGGCGTGCGCCGCCCGAACCCGAGCATCTACAACGACGCCCGCTTCACGCTCGTCAATCACCTCCATGCCGGCGTGAGCTGGAAAAAGACGGTCGACCTCTCCTTGCATCATTTTTACACCTGGGCGCAGGAGGAGGATCGGCCCGGCTCGGCCCTGACGAACGTGCCGAACGGCAACATGAGCGTGATCGGCGCGGACGTGCGCGTCGACGCGAACATGTACGGTTATCTCTACGCAGGGTTTTCCCACGTCTCCGCGGAGAACGCGCGCGTGGTCGGGCCCGCGGTCGAGGTGATCCACGCGAACGGCGGCGGCGAGTTCGCGCTCGGCATCACGAGCAACTACCTCGACGGACCGACGCGCCAGAGCAACGGCAACGGCGCGGTGAACACGCTGCTCGCGCAATACGAGCTCAGCATCGCCAACATCCTCACGAACATGAAGACGCCGGGACAGCGGTACTGGGGCGAGGGACCCGACCTCAAGATCGCGGCCTTCACCATGGTGAACTTCATCTCGAGCGACGATGCCGACATGGATGGCGTCCGGAAGCTCAAGTACGGCTTCGACCTCAACGGCCGCATCAAATCGTGGCTCGGGCTCGGCATGCGCTTCGACCGCTTGCAGCCGAACTCCAGGATCCCCGAGCAGTCGTTCGCGATCCTCTCGCCGCGAATCGTCTTCCGGTCGGACTGGCTCGCGCACGAGGAGATCGCGCTCCAGTATTCGCGTTATTTCTTCAACCAGCGGGAGTGCGGCAATACGGCCGAGCCGCTGCTCTGCACGCAGGCGCCGGCGGCGCCCACGCTGCCCGACGGCTTCGGCGCGACGACGACGAACCAGGATCCCGGGACCCGCGGCGCGCCGGCGACCCGCCCCGATCTCAATGTCATCCGGCTGCAGGCCTCGATCTGGTGGTGAAGACGAACATGAACAAGGCGATGACATACACGGTGGGGGCCTTCGTCGCGCTTTGCGCGTTCGCGCCGGCGATCTCCGGATGCATCCCCCGCGCGCCGGGCGGCGGAGGCGCGGGTGCGGGCGCCGGCACGGGCGTCGAGAACTCACCGGACGCCAAGGCTTGTCCGGCCGATGGCGTGCTCGACGACGGCGAGGACAACAACAACCAGCTTGCGATGAGCAAGGGCCGGGGCGGCTACTGGTACACGTTCGCCGACAAGGCCGGCTCGACGATCACGCCGCAGGCGGGCGCGCTGGGCGGCACGTTTTCGATGAGCCCCGGCGGCGCGAACGGCTCGCAGAGCGCGGCGCGCATGAACGGCAAGGTCGGCGGATCGGGCACGGTCTTCGCGGGCATGGGCTTCAACTTCGTCGATCCGAAGGCGCCCTTCGACGTCTCGCAATACAAGGGCATCTCGTTCTGGGCGAAGCGCGGAGAAAACTCGGCGGGCGCCGTGCGCGTGAAATTGCCGGACGTGAACACGGATCCGGAGGGCAAGGTCTGCACGGAGTGCTTCAACGACTTCGGCATGGACATCCAGCTCACGACGACGTGGACCCAGTACTTCGTCTTGTTCAGCGCGGCGCAGCAGCAGGCCGGGTGGGGCCAGCCCCGCCCCGGCGCGTCCGACAGCACGAAGATGTACGGCGTGCAGTGGCAGGTGAACACGCCCGGGGCCGACTACGACATTTACATCGACGACATCCAGTTCACCGGGTGCCCGTGATGCGGGGACGTTCCGCGAGGTTTGTCATGCGCAACGCGACCTCATCGAGCACGCTCTGCCTGGCCCTCCTGCTCTCGGGCTGCACGCCCGGCGCCGCTTCGCAAGACCCGAACGCGCCCAGCAGCGATCCGGGCCCTGCGCCGGTGGCGAATGGGCCGCAGGTGGCGCCGCAGACCGGCAACAACCTGCTCAAGAACAGCGATTTCGAGGACGGCACGAGCCTGCCGTGGACGACGTCGTTCACCGCGCCCGCGGCGGGCAAGGCGGCCGTCGAGAACGGCGCGTTTTGCCTGAAGATCGACGAGAAGGGCGCAAACCCCTGGGACGCGCAGGTCCGCCATCGCGAGATGGTCGTCAAGCGCGGCCACACGTACACCGTGCGTTTCAAGGCCTGGGCGAGCAAAGCCACGCGCGTCCGTCCGAAGGTGGGCATGGCCGGGCCGCCGTACGCCGAATACTGGTCGAGCACGATCGAGCTGAAAACGAAGCCGCAGCGCTTCGAGGGCGCGTTCGTCATGGGCAGGGGCGACGATCCGACGGCGGAGCTCGCCTTTCACATGGGCGGGGGCCTCGCCGCCGAGGGGGGCGTGACGATTTGCCTGGACGATATTCGTCTGGACGATCCCGACTTCAAGGCGCCGCCGCCGCCGCCGCAGGTGAAATTGCCCAAGGTGCGGGTCAACCAGGTCGGGTATTTCCCCGGGCTCGTGAAGAAGGCGATCGTGAAGGCCGCGCCGAACAAGCCCCTCGCTTGGGAGATCGTCCGGGAGGGCAAGGAGTCGGTGGCCAAGGGGACGACCGCGGTTTTCGGCGACGATCCCGCGTCCGGCGAGCACGTCCACGTCGTGGATTTCACCTCGTTCGCGAAGGTCGGCGACAAGTACGAGCTGCGCGTCGAGGGCGAGACGAGCTTTCCTTTCAACGTCCGGAAGGATCTCTACGGAAAGCTCAAGTACGACGCGCTCGCGTATTTCTATCACAACCGCAGCGGTATGCCGATCACCATGCCGCACGCGGGTGAGGAGAAATGGGCCCGCCCCGCCGGTCATACGAGCGACAAGAGCGTGCCGTGCGCGCCGGGGACGGGCTGCTCGTATTCGCTCGACGTGTCGGGCGGCTGGTACGACGCCGGCGATCACGGCAAATACGTGGTCAACGGGGGCATCTCGGTCTGGACGATGCTCGCGCAGTACGAGCGGGTGAAGCACCTCGGCACGAGCGCGGCCGATTTCGGGGACGGCAAGCTCGCGATCCCCGAGAACAAGAACGGGGTCCCGGACATCCTCGACGAGGCGCGGTACGAGCTCGAGTGGATGCTCAAGATGCAGGTGCCGGACGGCCAGCCGCGCGCGGGCATGGTGCACCACAAGGTCCACGACGAGAAATGGACCGGGCTCGGGCTCGCGCCGCACGAGGCCAACATGAAGCGGTTCTTGCGCCCGCCGAGCACCGCGGCGACCTTGAACCTGGCGGCGAACGCGGCGCAGGCGGCGCGCATCTGGAAGACGCTCGATCCGGCGTTCTCGGAGAAAACCTTGGCCGCCGCGGAGAAGGCCTGGGCCGCGGCGAAGGCGAACCCGGCGGTCTACGCGCCACCGAGCGACAACCAGGGCGGCGGGCCGTACGACGACATCGACGTGAGCGATGAGTTTTATTGGGCCGCAGCCGAGCTCTTCATCACGACGGGCAAGGAGGAGTACCAGACGGCCTTCACGAAGTCGAAGCATTACATGGCCGTCCCCCAGACGGGCGCGTTCACGGGCAGCGGCTCGTCGACGTCCATGACCTGGCAGATGACGCAGGCGCTCGGCACGATTTCGCTCGCCGTCGTCCCGAACAAGCTCGACAAGGACCTCGTCGCGGCCATGCGATCGAGCGTCGTCGCGGCCGCGGACGCGTACCTCGGCATCCTCGACGCCGAGGGGTATCGTTTGCCCTTCAAGGCGGGCGGGTCGAAAAAGTACCCCTGGGGCTCGAACTCGTTCCTGCTGAACAACCTCGTGATCCTCGCGCTCTCGCACGATTTCACGGGCAAGCCGAAGTACCTCGGCGGCGCGATCGAGGGGATGGATTACCTCCTCGGCAAGAACCCGATGGTGCAGTCGTACGTGACCGGCTACGGGTCGAATCCTCTCAAGAACCCGCACCATCGATTCTGGGCAAACCAGGTCGACGCGAAGTTCCCGACGGCGCCGCCCGGCGCGGTCTCGGGCGGCCCGAACTCCGGGCTCGACGATCCCTACGGCCAGGCCGCGGGGCTCGCCGGCTGCGCGCCGCAGAAGTGCTTCGTCGATCACATCGAGGCCTGGGGTTTGAACGAGATCACCATCAACTGGAATGCGCCCCTCGCCTGGATCGCTGCGTTCCTCGACGAAAAAGGTCGACTCTGATCTCCTCGAACGAATGAAGCGAAAACGGAATCACGCGCGGCTCATTGTGGTCGCGCGGCGGCTCCGCTACGATGTCCCCATTCCTTACCGAGCGGCGCCCCCTCCGCTCCCCCCGAAAGGTTCGGTATAGCCATGAAATTCGTGAACCAGAATCGTGCTCTCTTCGCCGTCGTGATGGGCTTGCTCGTGGTCTCCGCCGCCGCGTGCGACGAGGGCTCGACCAGCAACGGCGATGGCGGCTCGGGCGCGAGCGGCGGCGGCGGCCCGGGCGGCGGCGGCCCGGGCGGCGGCGGTCCGGGCGGTGGCGGCCCCGGCGGCGGCAGCTCGGGCAAGGTGACCGTCATCGACGACATGGAGGACCAGAACGGCTCGATCATCCCGAACGCGGGCATGCTGGGCGCCTGGTACACGTACAACGACGAGACGGCCGGCGCGACGCAGACGCCCGTCGTGGGGGATCCCTTCGAGATGACCGCGCTTTCGCCCCCCCGGGGTTCGAGCGCGTACGGGGCGAACACGAAGGGCAGCGGGTTCACGACGTGGGGCGCCGGCTTCGGGTTCGACCTCAACAACGACGGCGTGGCGAAAAAGGCGTTCAATGCGTCGCAGTTCGCGGGGATTCAGTTCTGGGCCAAGATCGGCGGCGGAACCGGCGCCGTGCGCTTCAACGTCGGCGACTCGCAGACCACGCCCGAGGCCGGCAACTGCGGCGCGACGTGCAGCGACGACTTCGGCGCGAACATCACGCTCACGACGGACTGGAAGGAATTCAAGTACAGCTTCGCCGAGCTCGCGACCGTGAACTGGTCGAAGCAGAACCTGACGGCGATCAAGAAGGACGCGCTCTATTACGTCCACTTCCAGGCGGGGGCGAGCG
Source organism: Polyangium mundeleinium (assembly GCF_028369105.1). Lineage (NCBI taxonomy): Bacteria > Pseudomonadati > Myxococcota > Polyangiales > Polyangiaceae > Polyangium > Polyangium mundeleinium. The sequence continues at coordinate 7,405,629 of NZ_JAQNDO010000001.1, forward strand.
CGACGTTCGATATCTGGATCGACGACATCGCCTTCTACGAGTGAGGAAACCCATGCAATCACGACGCGGCTTCGTGTTCCTCGGTTGGTCGCTCCTCGGGATCTCGCTCGGGGTGCTCGGGTGCGACGTCGGCGAGACGTCCAGCCAAACGGGCGGTCAGGGCGGCGACGGCGGCGCCCAGTCCACCATGGGCATGGGCGGCTCCTCGCCCGGCGCGGGCGGCACGGGCGGCGCGGGCGCGTCGGGTGCATCGAGCGGGCCCGGCTCGTCGAGCTCCAGCAGCTCGTCGAGCTCGGGCACGGGCGGCAGCGGCGGCGCGCCGCCCGTTCCCCCGGGCGGGTATTACGTCCAGGGGAACAAGATTTACGATGAGAATGGCAACGTGCACGTGTTCCGCGGGCTCGCGCGGCCGTCGCACGAATGGACGCCCCAGGGCGAGAACGTCTCGCTCTCCGATTTCCAGAAGATCAAGGGCTGGGGCGCGAACGTCACGCGCCTCTCGCTGAACCAGGGCTTCTGGCTGCCGGGGCACGTCCGTTACGACGGGCAATACCAGCAGAACATCGATCAGGCGATCCAGTGGGCACAGCAGGCCGGGCTCGATGTCATCCTCGATCTGCACTGGTCGGATCGCGGAGACATGAACAACTGGGACACGAAGCAGCAGCGGATGGCCGATCAGAACTCGGTGAAGTTCTGGCAATCCGTGGCCGAGAAATACAAGAACAACGGCCGGGTGTTGTTCGAGCTTTACAACGAGCCGCGGGACGTCTCCTGGGGCGTGTGGCGGAACGGCGGCGACAGCGGCGAGGGCTACCAGGCCGTGGGCATGCAGCAGCTCTACGACACGGTCCGGGCCACGGGCGCGCAGAACCTCGTCCTCGTCGGGGGCCTCGACTGGGCCTTTGATCTCTCGGGCGTGTCGCAGAACCGCGTCCAGGGGAACAACATCGTGTACGTCACGCACCCCTACGATTTCGAGAGCAAGCAGCCCGGGACGTGGGAGCAGAAGTTCGGCTTCCTCGCAGCGACCGATCCGATCTTCATCACGGAGTTCGGGAGCTTCGATTGCTCGACGAACTACACGACCCAGCTCCTCGAGTACGCGAAGCAGCGCGGCCTGTCCTGGACTGGCTGGGCTTGGTACCCGAAAGGCTGCGACTTTCCGTCGCTCATCACGAACTGGAACGGCGATCCGAGCGCGTCCGGGCAGGTCGTCAAGGCCGCGCTGCAGAACCCCTGAGGGGGTGTTCCCCAGGGTCAGGGCTTTCGTCCCCACACCTGAAAAAACAGATGTGAGATCACGAGGACGTCCTCGCGCGCCAGGTGCGTCGCGAGGGCGTCCATCAGCTCGTCGAGCTCCCTCGGCTCGATCCTGCTCGCTTCGATCAACGCGGTGCGCACGTTCTTGACGAAGCGTGCAAAAATATCGCGACGCGGATGGCCGCACGGATAGACGTGCGCGAGCGGTCGGACCTGGATGTCCGTCAGTCCTGCCTCGCGAAACAAGCGATGGGTCCGGCGACCCACGAACAAGTCGACGCCACAATCACGCGCGTGCGCTTCGTAGAGCTGGAAAAGGCGGTCCCACGCTTCGCAGGGCGGGTCACAACGATGCGACGTATAGTCGGCCTCGTGGCTCGCGACCCTGCCGCCCGGCCGCGCCAGCGCCATCATCTCCCGGACGACTTCTTCGGGTCGCGGGACGTTGACGAGCAAGAGGCGCGCGTGGACGAGATCAAAGGTGCCAGGCGGAAGGCCCGTCGCGCGGGCGTCGGCTTCCATCAATTCGACATTGCTCAGGCCACGCGCGGCGACGAACGCGCGCGCCATCTCGACCGTTCCTCGGCTGCGCTCGAGGCCCACCACCGTGCCGGCGGAGCCCACGCGCGCGGAGAGCTGTTCGAGCGCGCCACGCGGGCCACAACCCAGGTCGATCACGCGGGCGCCCGGTCGGACATCGAGCTGGTCGAAGAGCCAATCCGCCTCCACCGCCAGCTCTTCCGCCTGCCCCACGAGCCGCTGCTCCTCCGAAGCGCTGTGGCCGAGCAGATAAACTTCCTCACCCATGGTTCCGACCTTCACTCCCTCGTAGAGCGTCGAGACGCACCCTGCGCCTTCGCTTTGTCAAAACGTGGCGTGTTGGTCGAATTTTCTTGCTCTGCGGACTCACACATGCGTTTTCGCTCACATATCGAGACGGTCGCATCGGGAGGCCCGAGGAGGCGGGGGTTTCCCACGGAATGAGGTTCTCCTCACGATGTCCAACATCTTCACCGAGTTCGCTCGCTTGTACTTGGGCCCCGGCGAGGTCCTGACGGCCCCCCAAGCCGAATCACTGCTCGAACGGATCCTCGGCGAACGTGGCTCCTACTGGGTCCCCGTTTGGTACGACCTCGCGACGCCCGGCTACCTCGACGTGCAGGTTGGTTCGGGGAAAGGCGCCGGCTTGTACCACCTCGAAGTGGAAGAGCTCGTGCAGTTCGAGGAGATCTGGGTGCGCTTCGCCGACGAAGGCACGGACGCCGACGTCATCTACGAATGGGCACCCGTCCTCGGGGAATCAGCGTTCGATGGATACCGGCGACGGCGTCCTTGTCGGTATGCCTTCGACGAGGTGCGCATCGTTTCCCGGGATCAAACGCTCCTGCGACGTCTGCCCGAAGGCCTGCCGTGGGAAGAGACGGCCGAGGGATACAGGGTCGCCTGCGCGGGGACTCACCTGGCCCTGAACGAGCGTATCGATATGGCGGTGGGTCCCGGTGCGCGGTTCGGCACCGACGTGGAGCGAACGGCGGGAGGATTGCCCACCCCGACGACGCCGTGCCACGGAGGCAGCACGCCGGTCCGCGCGGTGGAGCCCGGGGAGCTCGGGGCGTGGGTGCAACGCGGCGACAGGACGATCACGCGCTTGGATCTGCTGCACGCGGGGCGCATCGTGCATCGCGCCGCGTGGGGTCGTCGCTACGAACGCTCGCCGGAGGACGAATGGCTGAGCCAATGCGCGGATGGTTGGGACAACTGCGCCGACGAGCTGTTCGTGCGTGTCCGCGGTGCGTGATCACCCCTCTTCGACGGCGTTCGCCGCGATGACGCCGCGGTACCACAGCGCGCTGTCCTTCGGGATGCGCTTCTGCGTCGTGTAGTCCACCCACACGATGCCGAAGCGCTGCGTGTAGCCGCGCTCCCACTCGAAGTTGTCGAGCAAGGACCAGACGAAGTAGCCCGCGAGCGGCACGCCCGCGTCGATCGCGCGGCGCGCCGCGACGAAGTGGTCGCGCAAGAAGCGGGTCCGCCGCTCGTCCCGCACGCGCCCCTCCGCGTCGGGCCCGTCCGAATAACTCGCCCCGTTCTCCGTGACGTAGAGCTTCGCCGGCCCGTATTCGAGGTGCAGGCGCGTCAAGAGCTGGCGCAGGCCATCGGGGTAGACCTCCCATTCCATGTCGGTCCACTCCGAGCGCGGCGCGACGTGCACGGTGCGCGGGAGGTTCTCCTCCTCGGGCACCTTGTCGCTGCGCGTGACGGTGCGGTTGTAGTAGTTGACGCCGAGGAAATCGCAGGGGGTGGCGATGATCTTGAGGTCGCCCGGGCGCACGTCCGTGAACCCCTCGGGCGGCAGGTGCCCGGCCTCGATGTAGTCGGCGATCATGTCGGCCGGATAGTGGCGGCCGAAAAGCGGATCGAGGAACCAGCGATTGAAGTAACCGTCGTGGTGCCTTGCCGCGTCGAGATCGGCGGCGCTCCGGGACGCGGGGAACGTGGGCGCGAAGTTCAGCGTGATGCCGACCTCGGCGCCGGGGCTGTTCTGGCGCAGGACGGGCACGGCGAGGCCGTGCGAGAGGAGCAGGTGGTGGCTCACGGAGAGGGCCGCGCGATAGTCGCGGAGCCCCGGCGCGTGGAGGCCGATCTGGTTGCTGAGCAGGGCCGCGCACCAGGGCTCGTTGTGCGTGATCCACTTCTTGACGCGATCGCCGAGGCGCCGGCTCACGACGTCGGCGTACGCGGCGAACGCCTCGGCGGTGGCGCGGTTCGCCCATCCGCCCTCGTCCTGCAGCGCTTGCGGGAGATCCCAGTGGTAGAGCGTGAGGTAGGGCTCGATGCCCGCTGCGAGGAGCGTATCGACGAGGCGATCGTAAAAATCGAGGCCCGCCGCGTTCGTCGCGCCGCGGCCCTTCGGCAAGACGCGCGGCCACGCCACCGAGAAGCGATACGCGCGCACGCCGAGATCCTTCATGAGCGCGACGTCGTCGCGATAGCGATGGTAATGGTCGCAAGCGACATCGCCGTTCGATCCGTCGTTCACCTTGCCCGGTGTCTTCGAGAACCGGTCCCAGATGGACTCGCCGCGGCCGTCTTCGTTCGCCGCGCCTTCGATCTGGTACGAGCTCGTGGCCGTACCCCACACGAAATTCTCAGGAAAAACGTACTTGGACATGGTGCCTCGTTGGGTTTACTCGCTTCGGGTCCGAGAAGGCTCGGGGTACAGGTGACAACGGACGACGCGCCTCTCGTCGAGCGAGATGGGGCGCGGAGTTTCGCGCCGGCAAACGTCGGTGACGTCCGGGCAACGCGCGGCGAAAGGACATCCCGGCGGCGGATCGACGAGCGCGGGCGCGCCGGATCGCGCGGGCAGCCCGCGGGCAAACGAGCCTTCGAGATCAGGGACCGCCGAGAGCAGGAGCTTTGTATACGGGTGCAGGGGTTTTTCCAGCAGCGCGTCGCTCGGCCCTGCTTCCACGATGTGGCCCGCGTACATCACCATCATCCGATCCGCGACGTACCGCGCACTCGCGAGATCGTGGGTGATGTACAGGAACGAGATGCCGCGCTTCTCCTTGAGGTCGAGCATCAGGTTGAGGACGTCGGCGCGGATCGAGACGTCGAGCATGCTCACCGGCTCGTCCGCGAGGATGAGATCCGGCTCCACGGCGAGGGCACGCGCAATCGCGACACGTTGCCGCTGCCCGCCGGAGAGCTCCTGCGGGTATTTCGCGGCGACCTCGGGCGCAGGGACGAGGCCCACGGTGTCGAGCAAGGCATGGACGCGAGTGGAGAGATCGGCGCGCGTCTTCGCCTTGTCATGCAGGAGCAGCGGGCGTTCGAGGTGCTGGCCGATGGTGCGCGCGGGGTTCAGGGAGCCGAACGGGTCCTGGAAGATCATCTGCACGCGGCGGCGATACGCGAGCGTCGCGCGGCCTCGCTCTTCGTGAAGGACGTCGCGGCCGTCGAGAAGGATACGCCCGCTCGTCGGCGCTTCGAGGCGCACGCAGAGCCGCGCGATCGTGCTCTTGCCGCTGCCCGATTCGCCGACGAGCGCGAGGATCTCGCGATGACCGAGCGTGAAGGAGGCGTCGTGGAGCGCCCGCAGGTGCTTCGGGCGCAACCATCCTCCGACGCGGTAGAGCTTGCCGAGCTGCTGCACGTCGAGGAGCGGGGGCGTTTGATCGGGCTCGCTCATGGAGACACGAGGTGGCAAGCGGTGGAGTGGTCCTCGCCGATCCCGCGCAGCGCGGGCGCTTCCATCGCGCACCTCGCCGTGGCCTCGGCGCAACGCGCGCGGAAGGCGCAGCCTGCGGGCAACCGACGCAGATCAGGGGGGGAGCCCGGGATGCCCGCGAGCCTGCGGCGCGGGCCGTGCAGGGAGACGAACGAGCCGAGCAGGCCCTTCGTGTAGGGATGTCGCGGCGCGCGGAAGAGCTCACGCGTGGGCGCCATCTCCACGAGGCGCCCCGCGTAAAGCACGCCGATGCGCGTGGCGAACTGCGACACGATCGACATGTCGTGCGTGATGAAGAGGACGGACAAGCCGAGCTTCTCCTTGAGCTCGGCGATCTTCGAAAGCACCTCGTGCTGGACGACCACGTCGAGCGCCGTCGTCGGCTCGTCCATGACGACGAGCGGCGGATCGAGGGCGAGCGCCATGGCGATGCCAACACGTTGACGCATGCCGCCCGAGAGCTCGTGGGGATGGCTCGCGAGCCGCGCAGGATCGATGCCGACGAGCTCGAGCAGGTGGGCTGCACGCTCACGCGCAGCACGCGCGCTCGTCCGCTCGTGCGTGACGAGGATGTCGATGATCTGCTCGCCGATCGTCAGGACGGGGCAAAGCGCGTTCATCGCGCTCTGGAGGACGAAGGACATCTTGCGCCAACGAAAGCGGCGCAGGTCGTCCTCGGGCATGGCGAGGACGTCGTGGCCCTCGAAGAGCACGCGGCCGGCCGTGATCATCGCGGGCGGGCCGAGGATCCTCGCGAGGGCCTGCGCGACCGTCGATTTGCCGCTGCCCGACTCGCCCACGAGGCCGAGCACCTCGCCGCGCTCGAGCACGAACGATACGGCGTCGACGGCGCGCACCGGGCCCGACGGCGTCATGTATTCGACGACGAGATCCTCGACCGAAAGGAGGGGCGCGTCAGCCATGATCCCTCACGACCGGGGTCGACGCGCCCATGCGGATCCCGCGGGCGGCGAGGGCGCGGGCCGAGGCCGACACGGCGCGCAGGCGCGGATTCGTGATCTCGTCGAGGGAGAAGCTCACGAGGACGAGCGCGGTGCCGACGAGCGCGACGGAGAGGCCCGTCGGCACGAGCGTCCACCACGCGCCCGTCAGGAGCGCGGCATCGTTGCTGGCCCAATAAAGGTTCGTCCCCCACGTCACGAGGCTCATGTCGCCGAGCCCGAGGAACTCGAGGCCGACCTGCGCGCCGATCGCGTACACCGTCGCGCTGATGAAGCACGACGCGAGGACCGACGTCATGTTCGGCAATATCTCGCGAAAGACGATGTGGAGCCTGCTCTCGCCCGTGACGATCGCCGCGGCGACGAAATCCTTGTTGCGGAGCGAGAGTACCTGCGCGCGGATCACCCGCGCATTCCAGGCCCAGCCCGTCGTGACGAGCACGACGAGCAGGGCCTTCGTACCCGCGGGCAAGTACGCCGCGAGCACCACGGCCAGGGGCAAGGCAGGGATGACGAGGGAGACGTTCGTGAGGAGCGAGAGCACGTCGTCGACGAGCCCGCCGAACGTGCCCGCGACAGCGCCGACGATCGCGCCGATCGTGGTCATCAGGAGCCCGGCGACGAAGCCGACGAGGAGCGACGATCTGGCGCCCGCAATCGTTTGAGACCAAACATCCTGCCCCTGCCCCGTGGTGCCGAGCAGGTGCGCGCGCGAGGGCGGCTGGAGCGGGATGTCGACGAACGCCGTGGGATCGTGGGGCGCGACGAGGGGCCCGAGGAGCGCCATCAGGAAAAACACCCCGAGAATCACGAGGCCCAGGGCGGCTTTTCGAGGGATCTTCGGTGTCTGCATCACGCGCTCCCCTGCCCTCAGCGTCCGCGCGTCCGCGGGTCGAGCCATACGTAAAGCACGTCCACGAGGAAGTTCGCGGCGAGCACGGCCATGGTGATCGTCAGGAAGATGCCCTGCATCAACGGATAGTCCTGGCTGCGAACCGCCTGCACGAGGAGATAGCCCTGGCCCGGGTACGAAAAGACGATCTCGGTGAGGAGCGACCCGCCGAGGACGAACCCGAGCGCCATGCCGAAGCCGGTGACGTTCGGCAAGAGCGCGTTGCGCGCCGCATAATGGAACATGATCCGGAGCGGCGACAGGCCCTTCGCGTGCGCCATCGTGACGTAATCCTCCGCGAGGACGCCGATCATCGAGCTGCGCATGGAGAGCATCCAGCCGCCCACGCTCGCGAGGACGATCGAGGTCGCCGGCAGGAGCAGGTGCTCGACGACGCTCGCGACGAACGAGAAGCTCATCGAGGGCGCGAGCGTGTCGGCGTACGCGTGACGCAGCGGCAGCACGTCGAGCGTGAAGCCGAATCCATAAAGCAGCATCATCGCGAGCCAGAAATAAGGAAACGCGCCGAGGAACACGAGCAGCGGCGGAAGCGTCGCGTCGAAGGCGCCGCCCCTTCGCCACGCCGCGATCACACCGAGCAGTGATCCCAGGGCGAACGCGACGACCACGGACGAGCCCGTGAGCAGCGCCGTCCAGCCGAGCCCCATCGCGAGGACATCCGTGACCTTGGCCGGAAAGTACGCGACCGAAACACCGAGGTCGCCGCGGAAGAGGTGCGCGAGGTACGCGGCATATTGCTCGTGCAGCGGCCCGCCCGTGAAGCCAAACGCCTCGCGCAGCGCCGCGAGCGCCTCGGGCTGGAGTTGCCCCTTGTACCGCGCGAACATCGCGGAGGCGGGATCGCCGGGCGCGAGGCGCGGGACGATGAAATTCAGGGTGAGCGAGGCCCAGGCCGCGAGGATGTACAGGCCGAGCTGTCGCAGGAGGTATCGCACGTGCCGTCTCCTCGTGAACCTTTCCCCTCACGCGCCCCGCGGTGTGAGCCGCGTGAGGACAAGCAAGCACTCTGGCGCGCTGTAGGGCGAGGGTTTGGCGTAGGGATCCTGCGCGCTCGGAAACCCCTCGAAATGGCGTGTGTTGAACGCGGCCCACGATGGGTTCGGGAAGAGTGGGATCACCGGCGCGCGCGTGGCGAAGAGGCGCTCGAGCGCGTGCGAGAGGCGCATCTCCTCACGCTCGTCGGCCGCCCCTTCGAATGCCGCGAGAAGGACGTCAGCCTCCTCGCTGCCGAACCGGTGCCAGTTGCGCGCGGCGGGCTCGCCGAGGGGCCGGAGGGTCGCCGTGCCCATCAGATCTCGATAAAAATGATACGGCGTGGGCTCGTCCGAGGACCAGCCGAGCGAGAGGTCGAACGCTCCTTTTTGCAGCTTCTCGAAGAAGGCGCTGAAGTCGTAGGCGCGCGCCGCCGAGGTGACGCCGAGCGTGCGCAAGCCCTGGGCGATGATCTGTGCGGCGCGGATCCAGTCGGACCAGCCCGTGACCACGTGGACGTCGAGCGTGAGCGGCGTGCCTTCGGCCGAGGCGCGCAGGCCGTCCGCGCGGCGCGGATACCCCGCCTCGTCGAGCAGCTTCCCTGCGCGGTCCATGTCGTGCGTGATCCAGTCGCCGGCGGCCGCGGCCTCGGGGCTGCGAAAACGCGCGTATCCGTCGTGAAGCCCGGTCGCGTCCGCGGCGCGGGTATACCCGTACATCGCGACCTTCACGAGCAGGGCGCGATCGATCGACATGCTGATCGCCTTGCGCACGCGTTCGTCCGAGAGCGGGGCCCGCGCGGCGTTCGGATACAACATGACGGTCCCGCCCACGAGCGGGAACCAATAATGGTGGTGGGCCGGATCCCGCGCGACGAAGATGCGCTCGACGTCGGGCACGAAGTTGCCGGCCCAGTCCACCTCGCCGTGGAGGAGCGCGAGCGTCGCCTGATCGTTACCGGGATATGCGGGGAAGCGGAGGCCCCGGAGGGCGGGCTTGCCCGGCTGCCAGTAGCGCGGGTTTCGGCCGAGCTCGTAGACCTGATTCTGAAAGACGGTGATTTCGGTGAAGGGCCCGGTGGCCACGGGGCGCTCGTTCGTGAACGTGACGGGGTCGGGTACGTCCCTCCACACGTGCCGCGGCACGATGGGCTGGTGGCCGAGGTAAACGAGGCCCGGCACGTATTGTTTGTTCAGGGAAAACACCACGATGTCCGGGCCCGTCGCCCGGACGTCGTCGAGGAAGGACCAGACGCCGAAGAGATCAAGCGCTTTGTGGCGCTGGAGGATCTCGAACGTGAAGACGACGTCGTCGGCCGTGAAGGGCTGGCCGTCGGACCAGGTGACGCCGGGACGGAGGGTACAATGGAGCGTCCGTTTGTCGGGGCCCCAGGTGAAGCCGCTCGACAGCCACGGGACGACCTTGCCGCCCATCGTGTCGTAGATGAAAAGCGGCTCGTAGATTCCAGCCCGCGTGGGCCAGCGGATGTTCCCGGGCGCGAGCAGGGGATTGAAGTTGCGCACCCAGGAGGCCTGCTGCTCGGTCGACACCGTGAGGACACCGCCGGGATCACGCCGCGCGCCGCCGCGCCGCCCGGAGCACGCGCTCGCGAGCGGGGCGAGGAGCGTCGCCGCCAAAAACCGCCGGCGGGGCCATCGCAATCGTGTCATCGAGGAATCTTTCAGGGCCATCGAATTCGTTTCACCGCGACGCTACCCGCATTTTTCGCCGAGCGTCAAGGTCACTCTGACGCGGCGGGCGGCGTCGATCTTTGCAGGCGACCATGATATGGCATTGCCGGTGCCTCGGTCCCACCAGCGTGTCTTCTCTCGGGACGAGGAGAGGGAGTTCATCATGCGAACCAGAGGCTTCGATGTGTCGTCCGCGAGGATGGGGATCCTCGTCTCCGTCGCCGCGCTGCTCGCGGCCTGCGCTTATGGGGTCGATCCGGACCGGAGCGGCCTCGAACCCGGAGCCGGCGGCACCGGTCCGGGTGGAGCGGGCGGCGGGGGTCCGGGCGGCGCGAGCAGCTCCGCAAGCTCCAGTGCTTCGAGTTCCAGCGCGAGCAGCTCCAGTGCTTCGAGCTCCAGCGCGAGCAGCTCCAGCTCCTCAAGCTCCAGCAGTGCGAGCTCCTCCAGCTCCAGCAGCGCGAGCAGCTCCGGCGCGGGCGGCGCGCCCCCGACGGGCCTGTACGTGCGGTACAAGGCGTCGGATACGAACGCGACGAACGCCGAGATCAAGCCGCATTTCAACGTCGTGAACGGCAGCGACGCGTCCGTGTCGCTCTCCGAGCTGACGATTCGTTATTACTACACGCTGGAGCCGAACGGTTCGCAGACCGAGGTATTTCACTGCGACTATGCGTTCGTCGGCTGTGGGAAGGTGTCGGGCACGTTCATGACGACGTCGGGCGCGAACGCCGACCATTACCTCCAGGTGTCGTTCAGCGGCGCCGACGTGCTCGCGCCCGGCCAGCAGAGTGGCGAGGTCCAGGCTCGATACAACAAGTCGGATTACGCCAGCTACGACGAGGCGAACGACTATTCGTTCGATCCGACGAAGACCTCGTTCACCGAGTGGGACCGGGTCACGCTCTACCACAATGGCACGCTCGTCTGGGGGGTGGAGCCGTGATTCGGGCCGACGTCCTCGTGCGACGCGCGGGCCTCCTCGGCGCGTGTGCGCTCCTCTTGATGGGCGCTCCGGGGTGTGATCCCGGGGGCGCCTCAAGCCCGCCGCCGGCCACCATCGATCCTGAGGACATGGGCTCGGACGAGGATGTCGGCGCGGGGGACCTGGGCCCGACGCCGGTCGAAATCCATGGGCAACTCGAGGTGGTCGGCACGGAGCTCCAGGATAAAAACGGAGAGCGCGTGCAGCTCAAGGGCCCGAGCAGCATGTGGCTGAACTGGGAAAACGAAGGCTTCGCGCAAAACCTTGAAGCCTTGCGCTGGATGCGGAACAACTGGCGAGCGACCGTGACCCGCGCCGCCATGGGCGTCGAGCCGGACGGGGCGTACCTGACGAACCCCGACAAGGCGCGGAGCCAGGTGGAGCAGATCGTCGACCATGCGATCGCCGCGGGCGTGTACGTGATCATCGACTGGCACGATCACAATGCGCACCAGCACAAGGACCAGGCCGTCCAGTTCTTCAGCGAGATGGCCGCGAAATACGGCGACAAACCCAACGTGATCTACGAGCCGTTCAACGAGCCGCTGGATCTCGACTGGCAGAGCACCCTGAAGCCGTACCACGAGGCCGTGATCGCGGCGATCCGCGCGAAGGATCCGGACAACGTGATCGTGCTCGGCACGCCGAACTGGTCGCAGGACGTGGACCGCGCCGCGGAATCGCCGGTGGAAGGGACGAACCTCCTTTACACGTTGCATTTTTATGCGTGTACCCATACGGACTTCTTGCGCGGCAAGGCCGAAGGCGCCCGCGCCAAAGGTTTGCCCCTTTTCGTGACGGAGTGGGGAGCCACGCACGCCGACGGGGGGACGGACGGGCAAGTATGCCTGGACGCCGCGCGCCTCTGGCACCAGTGGATGAACACGCACGGCATCGGCTGGACCGCCTGGAAGCTCGACAATTGCGGCCAGGATTCGAGCTGCATTCTCGCGCCTCATGCCCCCGTCACCGGCGGGTGGACGAGCACGTACCTGAAAGGGCACGGCGTGTTTGTCCGGGCACGCATGCAAGGCAATTGACGTTCTCTTCCCCGACCAGCGCCGGGGCGCTGCCCCGGACCCCGCGGGGGGCTGTCCGCCCCCTCGACCCCGGACCAGCGAGGCGCTGGACCCAGGGTTGAAAAACTGCGCGATGCGCAGTTTTTCAAACAGGTCGAGGAAGAAGCCGGGGGGCCAACAGGACCAGCCACGCGGCTGTCTTGAGCGGCAACGCCGCTGCCGGTCTTGACCGGGCCTGTTCGATGAGCTGCGCGGAGCGCAGTTCATCGAGCTTGGGTCCAGCCCCTGGCTGGTCCGGGTCCAGGGGTGGACAACCCCTGGTCCTGAGCACGGGTCTCCAAGGGCGCGGCCCTCCGCCGCCTCCGCCCTCGTTCACGCAGGCCCGCGCCGCCTCGAACCCGCCTCCACCTCCTCGCAATGCGCCCGGAACCGCTGCCCGCCCGATTCCCCTTTGTCGGAACCTCCCTCGCCTCTGCACCGAGGTCGTTTCCGCGTTTCTGGACCACGCGCGGAGCCGTCTCCCAGGTCGTTCCCCTTTTTCGGAAGGCCCCCCGCCTCGTTTCCGGGAGGCTTCCCCTTTTTCGGAACGCCGCGCGACGCCGCCCCCGAGGCTCTTCCCACATCGTACAACGCGCCAGGATCCGCTTCCGGGGACGTTCCCAATTCTGGGAACACGTCCCGCCGCGGGGTGGGGCGCGTTCCGACAAAGGGGAACGAGCGTTTCGCCGTTTTCGCGGGCATTGTCCCTCCCGCAAAGCACGTCCCCACGTCCCGCGCCCCCGTTGCACGGACCGGGCGCCTCCTCGGGTACATTTCGTCGGGCGCGTCCTGACGACGCGACCCACCGCGCGGCCGCTCGCAGCGGGCCCCGCGGACCGGTCAGCACCGTTGCCGCTCGAGACAGCCGCGCTCCGGGTTCTGCTGGCCCCCCGGCTCCTTCGTCGGCCTGTTTGAAAAACTGCGCACCGCGCAGTTTTTCAACCCTGGGTCCAGCGCCTCGCTGGTCCGGGGTCGAGGGGGCGGACAGCCCCCCGCGGGGTCCGGGGCGGAGCCCCGGGCGCGGCGCTTCGGGCCACCGCTCGCTCGCTTCACCGCTCCCATGGCCTTAGGGCTCTGCGTACGATGACGGACGAACCCTCGAGGGCGGCTCAGCCTGGCGCGCCCGTGGCCCATGGCCCCCGCGCGGCTCTGCTCCTCGGCGCGCTTGGTGTCGTCTTCGGGGACATCGGCACGAGCCCGCTTTATGCGGTCAAGGAATGCTTCAGCCCGGCCGCCTCGCACCGGGTCGAGCCCACGCCGGAGAACATCCTCGGGATCCTGTCGCTGGTCTTCTGGACGCTCCTGATGGTCGTGACGATCAAGTATCTCACGTTCATCATGAAGGCCGATAACCAGGGATCCGGCGGCATCATGGCGCTGCTCGCCCTGGTCCCGCCGCGAAAAAACAATCCGACGGGTCCGCTCGTCCTGCTCGTGCTCTTCGGCGCGTCCCTGCTGTACGGGGACGGCGTCATCACGCCCGCGATCTCGGTCCTCTCGGCCATGGAGGGCCTCGAGGTCGCGACCCACAAGCTGCGCCCGGCCGTCGTGCCGCTCACGGTCGCCATTCTGGTCGCGTTGTTTCTGGCGCAAAAGCGCGGAACCGGGGGGATCGGCAATGTCTTCGGGCCCGTCACGCTCGTCTGGTTCGTGACCATCGCCGTGCTCGGCGGGCGGTTCGTCGTGGCGAACCCGGCCGTGCTCGCGGCCGTGGATCCCCGCCACGCCCTACGGTTTTTCCTGGAACACGGCACGCACGGGTTCATGGTGCTCGGCGCCGTGGTCCTGTGCATCACGGGCGCGGAGGCGCTTTATGCGGACATGGGCCATTTCGGCCGCGGTCCGATCCGCGCCGCCTGGTACACCGTGGTCTGGCCGGCGTTGCTGCTCAATTATTTCGGCCAGGGCGCGATGCTCCTCGGAAACCCGGGCGCCGCGACGAACCCTTTTTATGCCCTCGTCCCCTCCTGGGCCCTCTACCCGACCGTGGCCATCGCAACGGCAGCCACGATCGTCGCCTCGCAGGCGCTCATCTCCGGGGCGTTCTCGCTCACCCAGCAGGCCGTGCAGCTCGGGTATTTTCCGCGCGTCAGCATCGTCCACACCTCGAAGCACGCCGAGGGGCAGATCTACGTCCCGGAGATCAACCGCGCGCTGCTCGTCCTCTGCGTGGCCCTGGTGCTCACGTTCCGCACGTCGAGCGCGCTCGCGGCGGCCTACGGAATCGCGGTCACGGGGACGATGGCCATCACGACGATCGTGTATTTCGTCGTGGTGCGGCAGCGCTGGGGCTGGCCGCTCTGGAAAGCCGTGCCGCCCGTTCTGGTTTTCCTGGTCATCGACATCTCGTTTTTCACGGCAAACGCGGCGAAGTTTCTCCACGGCGGCTGGTTCCCGGTCGTCATGGCGGCCGGCATTTTCACGGTGATGACGACCTGGAAGACGGGGCGGCGTATCCTCGGCGAGGCCTTCAAGGCCGATCTTTTGCCGCTCGAACAATTCCTGGAGGACGTCACCCGACGAAATCCCTTCCGCGTGCACGGGACGGCGGTTTTCATGGCCTCGAACCCGCACGGGACGCCGCCCGTCCTCTTGCACCATTTCAAGCACAACCAGGTCCTCCACGAGCAGGTCGTGCTGCTGTCGGTCACGAGCGAGCGGGTCCCCGAGATCCCGCCCGAGGAGCGCATCAGCGTCATCGACAAGGGGAACGGTTTTTATCGGGTGCGGGCGCGGTACGGCTTCATGCAGACGCCGCACGTGCCGAGCGTGCTGCTCGCCTGCAAGGCGCACGGGCTCGGCATCGAGCTCAAGCGCACGAGTTATTACCTCGGCCGCGAGACGCTCTTGCCCACGGGGCGGTCGAAGATGATGCGCTGGCGAAAAGGCCTGTTCGCCTTCATTTCCCGAAACGCGCGCCCCGCGACGGCCTACTTCGGGCTGCCGCCGGGCCGCGTGGTCGAGTTCGGGATGCAGATCAACCTGTGAAGCCAGGACAGCGCGCCCCCCTCCCCAGGGTCCGAGCTCTGTTGTCCCGAGGGGGACGCCTCGCGTCCCCCTCTCGCCCGGGCAAAGCCCGGACGATTCACCCCCCGAGGGAAGATCGCTTCGCGATCTTCCGAGCATCGAACCGGTCGATGCTCTAGAACGACGGCCCCATGTCGTCCACCCACGATTTCGTCGACACCTACCTGCGCGAGACGGCCGAGATCGCCCTCGGTACGAGCCGGCAAGACCTGACGGCCGTCATCGACATCCTCTTCGATGCCTGGAAAAACGACCGGACCATCTACACCTGCGGCAACGGCGGCAGCGCGGCGAACGCGAGCCACCTCGCCTGCGACATCGCGAAGTTCACCTGGGTGGAAGGCAAAAAGCGCTTCAAGTGCCGCTCGCTCTGCGACAACGCGGCGCTCCTCAGCGCGCTCACGAACGACGTGGGCTTCAACCGAATCTTCCTGGAGCAGCTCGACGGCTCGATGGGCCCGGGCGACGTGCTCGTGTGCCTGAGCGTGCACGGCGGGTCGGGCGCGGACAAGGCCGGGCCCTGGTCGCAAAATCTGGTTTCCGCAGCCGATTTCGTGAAGAAGCACGGCGGCAAGGTGGTCGCGCTCGTGGGCTACGACGGCGGCGCGCTCCGGCAGATGGCCGACGCGTCCATCATCGTCCCGAGGACCTCGGGCGGGCATACGTCGACGCCGCACGTGGAGGGCTTCCACGAGGTCTACCATCACCTGATCTGCGAGCGGCTGCGGCAGATGGTGGCCGAAGCATGAACGGGCCCGCGCGCCCCGGCGTGATCCTCGACCGCGACGGGACGCTCATCGACTTCGTCCGCGACGCCGAGCTCGGCGCCGTGGTGAGCGCCTTCCACCCCGATCACATCCGCCTGTTGCCCGGCGTCGTGCAAGGGCTCGCGCTCCTGCAAGACGCGGGGTTTGTCTTGGCCATCGCCACGAACCAGCCGGGCGCGGCGAAGGGGCAGATCCCCGAGAGCGCCATCACCCGGACGAACCAGGCGCTCGTCGACGCGCTCGCCCGGGAAGGAATCCACATCGAGGCGGTGCGCGCCTGCTTGCATCACCCGGAAGGCGGGCCGGGCGGCGATCCCACGCTCGCCACGGACTGCGGGTGCCGCAAGCCGAAGCCGGGGATGTTGCTGTCGCTCGTGCAGGAGCTCGGGCTCGATCCGGCGCGCTCGTGGATGGTCGGCGACGCGGCGGTGGACGTGCTGGCGGCGCGCGGGGCGGGGCTTCGCGCGGGGCTCCTCTTCGAATGGGGGCGCTGCGAGATGTGCCCGGTGCGAGGGGGGTTCGACGAGATCCCGATGATCCGACCGGATGCCTCGGCGAGCCGGTTCGACGAGCTCGCCCGGCGCCTCCGAGATTCGCTCGCCACGGCGCCGGGCTGATCTATGCTCCGCCGCCCCCGGCCCCCGCCGGGCGCGTAGCGCGGAGTGGACATGCTCTTTCTCGACAGCTCGGATCCCAAGGAGATCAAGGACGTCTTCGCCTGGGGGGTGATCGCCGGGGTCACGACGAACCCGCTCATCCTGGCGCGCGAGGCAGGCGCGGCGGATCTCGAAGAGCGCATCCGCGCGGTCGTCGCCGCCTCGAAGGGCCCGGTCTCCGTGGAGCTCGTGAGCGAGACCGAGGGCGCGATGCTGGAAGAAGCCCTCCGCTACCACGCGTGGGCGCCGTCCCGGATCGTGATCAAGGTGCCGTTCGGCGAGGCAGGGCTGCGCGTGACGCACGCGCTCACGACGCAGGGGATCGAGACGAACGTGACGTGCCTCATGAGCTTCAACCAGGCCTACCTGGCGGCGCTCGCGGGCGGGACGTACGTGTCGATCTTCAGCGGGCGGGTGCGGGACATGGGCTACGACGTGCGGCCCGTCATCGCCGAGACGCGGGCGCAGCTCGATCGGGAGAAGCTCGGGGCGAAGATCATCGTGGGGTCGATCCGGCACATCCTCGACGTGAACGAGGCGCTTTCACACGGGGCGCACGTGGTGACGGTGCCGCCGGCCATCCTGCGGAAGATGCTGCACAACCCGAAGACCGACGAGACGATCCGCGAGTTCAACGCGGCCTGGGCGAGCCGTGCTAAGTAGCCCCGCCGTGACGGCAGACGGCACTTCCACGGCCGAGGGCGCGACGAACACGAAGTACGTCGTCGAGGAGCAAAACATGGCGCTCGTGGGCGCCATCGGGCGGCCGCGGCGGGTGCTCGACGTGGGCTGCGGGGTGGGTCTGAACGGCGAGGCGGCGAAAAAGCGCGGCGCGCACGTGACCGGGATCGAGATCGTCCCGGCCTCGATCGACCGGGCCAAGGAGCGGCTCGACGAGGTGCTCGCGATCGACGTGACGAGCGACGAGGCCGTGACGAAGGGCCTCGCCGGCCGGAGTTTTGATCTCCTGCTCTTCGCCGACATGCTGGAGCACGTAGCCGATCCGATCGCGGTGATCCGGCGGCTGCTCCCGTACCTGGAGGACGGGGGGCACGTGATCGTGTCGCTGCCGAACGTGGCGGCGTGGACGGTGCGCCTGGGGCTGCTCGCGGGGAAGTTCGTGTACACGCAGAGCGGGATCCTCGACGACTCGCACCTGCGCTTCTTCACGCGCGAGACGGGCCGGCAGATGCTGGAGCGCGCGGGGCTCGAGGTGCTGCGGCTGGAGCAGAACCCGATGCTCGTACGCGCCGCGAAGGACGTGGTGCTGTCCGCGCAACGGGCCGTGGCGCCCGGCGGGACGCCCGATCCGGAGAGCCTGCGCAAGTCGCTCCCGTACAAGCTCTACCAGGGGCTCGTGCGCCCGGTGGAGGACGTGGTCGCGGCACGCGCGCCGGAGCTTTTGTCCTTCCAGAACGTGTACGTCGCCCGCAAGCCGCCGAAGGCGCGAAAGCTCAGCCTGACCGTCGGCATGTTGACGATGAACGAGGAGGACAGCATCGAGGCGATGATGGGCGAGATCCGGAGGGTCGCGCCCGACGCCAAGATCCTGTGCGTCGACAGCTCGACGGATCGGACGCCCGAGATCGCGGCGCGGCTCGGCGCGCGCGTGCTGCGGCAGCTCCCGCCGCGCGGGCATGGGCCGGCGATGGAGCTGCTCATGTACAGCGCCGCGGCCGAGAGCGACCTCTTGATCTACCTCGACTGCGACTTCACCTACCCGGCCGATTACATCCCGGTGCTGCGGCGGATCGTCGAGGAAGAAGGCGTGGATGTGGTGAACTGCGCCCGCACGCGCACGCGGCCGGCGGCGATGCCGCTGCCGAACTACCTGGCGAACCGGTCGTTCGCGGCCCTCGCGCACGTGATGCACGGCATCCCGACGTGCGACGTGCACAGCGGCATGCGGGCGTACCGGTCGAGCATGATGCGCGCGTTCGATTTCGACGGCGAGGGCGACGCCCTCCCCATCGACACGCTGCTCTTCCCGGCGAAATGCGGCTACCGCGTGGTGGAGATGCCCATCGACTACCAGGAGCGCGTGGGGCAATCGAAGCTGCGGAAGATCGCCGGCACGGTCTGGACGATGATCCGGCTCGTGAACGCGCTGCCCGTGGGGCAGCGCGGTTCGTCGCGGTACGAGCTCCGGTAGGCCGGGCCGCTCCGCCGGTCAGCGGCGGGGCGCCGTCGGCGCCGTCTTCGGGGGGGGCGTGCTGTCGCCCGAGAGGAGCGACAGACCGGCCACGATCGTCCCGATGCCGAGAAGCGCGAGCACGACGATCACGAGCGCCGAGCTCTTGCGCGGTTCTTCCGGCGTGACCGTGACGGGCAGGACCTCCGGCGGGCGCAGGGCCGCGTCGCGAACGTCGGCCGGGATGCGATCGGAGATCTCCTTGAGCGAGGAGAGCTTCGGCCGGCGCATCGAACCCGTGGTCGTGGTCGCGCCGAACGGCCGCGATCCCGGCGACGAGCTGCGCTGCGTGACGAGCGGGAACGAAGTGCGGCTCGTGCGCTCCTCGATCTCGACGCCGAGGGCGCGCTCGAACTCGTCGGCGAGCTCCTTGGCCGCCGAGTAACGCGCCGTGGGGTCCCGCTGGAGGGCCTTGGCGAAGAAGGAGTCGATCGAGGGGGGGAGGCCGGGCACGAGCGTGGTGATCGGCTCGAATCGGCCCTCTTCGATGGCGTTGCCGAAGCTCTCGAGGTTCTGCCCGCTGAAGGGGGCGCGTCCGCTGAGCGCGTAATACGCGAGGACCGCGAGGGTCCAGAGATCGGCGCGGAAATCAACGTCCTTCTGGCCGAAAATCTGCTCCGGGCTCATGAACTCGGGCGAGATCATGTGCGTCGCGTCGCTCGTGGTCCGGCCCATCGAGGAGATGCCCGCGCGGACCGAGAGGCCGAGGTCCAGGACCTTCGCCTCGAAATCGCCGCCCTCGGGTTCGGTGAGGAAGACGTTGCCGGGCTTCAGGTTCCGGTGGACGAGGCCGAGGAGATGCGCCTTGACGAGGCCCTTGGCGAGCTGCGAGACGAGGCGCGCGGCGTCCTTCGGCGCCAGCGGGCCGGTCCTCGCGATGCGGCTGCCGAGGTCTTCCCCTTCGAGCAGCTCCATCACGAGGTAAGGCATGCCGGTGCGCGTCAGGCCGTGCTCGAGGATCTGCGCGACGTGCGGGCTCTTGATCTGCCGCGTGGCGACGTCCGCCTCGCGCTGAAAGCGGTGGAGGGGCGAGGAGTTGCGCGACAAGGCGCGCCCCATGAGCTTGACGGCGACGTCCTTGCCGAAGCCTACGTGCTCGGCGACCCACACCTGGGATTTGCCCTCCTGCCCGAGGTGCCTCGAGAGCCGCATCTTGGGAGTGATCTGGTCTCCTTCCAACATCTCGCTTCCGTGGCGCGGTCCCCGAGACGCCGGGCGTGCCGGCGCGCGGAGAGGGCTTTCTCACTCGACTCGACGTTACATCACGCAGCGGGCCCAAAGTAAAGAAGCGCGCCCGGGAAGGTCGGTTTCAAGGAGCGGGCAAGGTCACATCGGCGGGCGCCACGCCGGCAGCCACCGCCGGATAATTGGCGCTTTTCGTGCGGCCCGCGCGCTGCGTGGTGAACAGCAATGTGTAGCCAGGCCGCACGAGGGCGCAGGGCTCGTGGGGTCCGAGCGAGCTGCCGCTGCCGAAGACAGGGCTCACGGCGCGCTGGAGGGGCGCGGCGCTGGCCGGATCAAAGCGCGCGGCGAGGCCCACGACGGCCTGGCCGAGGGTGTCCCGGGCGGCGTGGTAGACGCGCAATATGGAGCGGCCCTCGGCCGACCGGACGAGCACGGGCGCGGGCGCGCCGACCCAAGCGCCGTCGTAGGGCGGCTCGGCCCCCTCCCCGGCCGGCGCGGGCGCGAGCGCGGGGCCGTCGCCGACGCGGGTCCAGGTGATGCCGTCGTCGGAGCGCGCCTCGCCGATGCGCGCGGCGTCGCCGGGCCCCGGGACCTCGTAAAACATCCGGAGCGAGCCGTCGTCGAGCACGACGACGCCCGGGCTCCGCGGCACCGCGCCGGTCTCCCAGCCAGCCGCGTCGGGGCCAAGGACGGGCCCTTCGACCCGCGTGAAGACGGCGCCGTCCGGGCTCCGCGCCAGCCCGATGCCGCCGGCCGCGGCGTAATACAGGAAGACCTCGCCGCCCACGCGGACGACCGACGGTGCGCCGACGGTGCCGCCTTCCCAGGGCTCCTCGGGCGTGAGCACAACGAGGGGCATGCGGTCGAAGGAGCGGCCATCGTCGGCGCCATGACGCACGATGGCGCCGGGCGGGGCCGCAGGATCGGGGTCCTGCCCCGGCACCTCGGGGGTCATGGCGAAGTAACCCAAGACCGCGGGCGTCGCGGGATCACCGTCGACGTCGAGGACCGTGGGATCCCGCGGAAACGTCTCGTCGTCTTCGAGGGCATTCGGGGCGGAGCGGAGGTTGCCGAGCTCGCCCGCGCGGAGGGCGCGGAACGGGCCGGCGGCGGCGTTCGGCAGGTTCTCCCCGCCGGTCTCGGTGTCGGCGAGCGTGGCGCAGCCGGACAGGAGCGCGAGGGCGAGGAGGAACGAACCAGCGTGTCCCGTGCGCATCGTCTTGCCCTCAGAACGAGGCGGTGAGCGTGGCGCCGCCCGCGATCATGGTGCCGTCGGCCCGGTAGTCCCCCACGAAGTCGGCCGGGTTCGCCTTCTGCGTGACGCGCTCGGGCAGCACGGAGAGGGCCACGTGCGTGTCGAGGCGGAGCGCGCCGCGGAGGACGGAGAACGGCGCGTTGAGGACGACGCCCACGCCGAGGGAGATCGTGTGCCGATCGGCGTCGACGAAGTTCGTCGGGCCCTCCTGCGGCGGCACGGGCGAACGCTCGTAGGCGTACCCGGCGCGCAAGGGGATCTCGACGGCCTTGGCGGGCGCAGGGCGCCCCGAGACGCGCCGCTCGGCACCGAACGCGAGGACGTACTCGACGCCGAGGCGTGGGACGAAGCGGTCCTGGAACGCGGGCGGGACGATCACGACAGGCTTGGGATCCTCGGGCAACTCGACGCCGACGCCGGGCGGGGGCTCGGCTTCGAGGTGGGCGGAGGTCCGGGGGGTCGGGCTCTCGTAGGCCGACCAGTTCACCCAGCCGAGATCGAAGTTCGCGCGGAGGCGGGGCACGGCCTGGAAGGACAAACCGAGGACGACCTGCTGCGGCTGGAAGGCGTCGAGCGTGCGTGTTTCGAGGGTGTAGCGGAGCGGGACGTCGACGCCGGCGAAGTCGACGATGCCCTCGAGGTTCGCCTGGAGCGCGAGGTCGAGCTTGGTTTGTCCGCGGTAGGCGACGCCGAGGTAGCCGAGGCGGCCGAGTTTGACGCGGGCGCCGGCGATGGGGTACCGGATGGAGGTGAGATCGGCGTCGACCTCGTGGGAGAGCTGCGAGTCGTAAGGCTTCAGGACGTTGGCCTCGCCGCGGATGCCGAAGCGGCCGCGCGTGGCGGCGAGGAAGGCAAGGCCGCCGCCGATTTCGAGCCACGGAAGCGGGCGGACGGCGAGGTGGACCGAGAGGAACAGGATGGTGGGCCGGTCGTTGTAGAGCTCCCAGCGCGGCGTCTCCTGGCGGAGGGCGCGGATGCGGGAGAGGCCGTTGTCGGGGATGTACGTGGCGATGCCGAACGCGAACGGGAGCGAGAGGATCTTGCCCGGCGCGACGATGCCCGCCATGAGGCCGTGGACGTCGGCGACGTCGTTGTCCTTGCCGTTGATGCGGAGGCGGTTGTCCGCGTAGAGGTAGCCGACCGAGAGCTCGAGGCCGGGCGCGGAGACGAGGCCGGCAGGGTTGTAGAAGCAGCCCGAGAAGTCCGCGGCGTCGGCGGTGACGGCCCCGGCGAGCGCGCCGGTGCGGGAGCCCATGCCGTACGTCCCGGGAGCGCTGGCCTGAGCTTCCGGCGCGGCGAGGAGCCACGCCGCGGCGAGCGCGGGCAGAAGCGAGCGTGCGTGGTTCGACATCAGAACCCGACCCCCACGGTGGCGGCGCCGGCGACGACGACGCCGCTCGTGCGCACGGAAGGAGCGCCGGGGTTGCTCGCGGGCACGTCCGCGGCCTTGTCGTTCGCGCGAGGATGGAGGACCTGCACCTGCCCGGCGAGATCGAAGCGCAGGTTCGGGAAGGGCGCGGCGAGTTCGAGCCCGTAGCCGAGGCCAAAGACGCTGCGCGTGTTGTCGTAGATGTTCGCGGCGGCCGTCTGCGGCGGCGAGGGCGAAAGCTCGAGGAAGTAGCCGGCGCGGAGCATCATCGAGACGGACGTCTTCGGCGAGAGGACCCGCTCGATGCCGAGGCGCGGGACGATCGTGTCCGCGTACCCGAGCGGCGTGGGCGTGAGGGCGCCACAAGGCTCCTCGGGCGGTGCACCCGTGGACGGGTCGATCTCCGGGCAACGGACGGTGGCCTCGGCGGGCCCGGGGTACGCCGACCAGCGCTTGTACGTCGCGCCCGCGGTGACGCGCCACGGGCCACCGACGCGCGCGACCTCGAGCGCGATCTGCGCGGGATCGTACTGCGCGAGGCCAGAGATGTTGAGCGGAGGCACGACGATCTGGCCGAGGTCCTTCACCTCGATGACGACGTTGAAGCGCCCGACGAGCTCGCCGCGGTAGGTGAGGCCGACGCGGTAAGCGCCGCGCTCGTAGCTCGCGCCGAGGATGGGGCCGTAACTCGCGACGAGCGTGTCTTCGACGACGGTGCCGATGCGGCCGGAGGCGTCGGTGGCGACGAGGACGGAGCCGGTGAGCGCCGCGAGCGCCGCGAAGCCGCCTCCGATCCGCACGCCATACCCGACGTCGACGCCGAGGCCGACCTGGACCGCGACGGAGGCCGTGCGATCCGCGAGGGGGAACTGCTTGGTTTCGGGAAAGAGGATGCGACCGCGGACGATGAGGTCGAAGGGCGTGAAGAAGCCGAGGCCGATGGTGATGCGGTCCTTCAGGACACCGGCGAACGGCACGGGCAGGACGGCGCCGATGAAGCCGCCCGCGAGGTTGTCGTAGTTCAGGCGCTCGGGCGCGCGGAGGTCGAAGACCGAGCCGAGCAGGCCGATCGTGAGCTCGCGTCGATGTTCGAGGCTGAGGAGCGCGGGGTTGCTCCAGACCGACTCGAAGCCGCGGCCGAGCGCGGCGCCGGTGCCGCCCATCGCCATGGAGCGCGGGCCAAAGCCGTACACGTCCTCGGGGGAGCTCCACGCGTCGCCGGCCGGCAGCGCCGTGAGGGCGGCCGAGGCGACGGCGAGCAAGAAGGCGCGGCGGCGGGCCATGCGCGCGCGACGGTAGACGCATGCAGGGCCGGAAGGAAGAGGGAGCGGAGGCCGCGACGCGCGGCGACGTGCGGGACGGATCGAGGCTCAGCGACGAACGGGTCCGCTGTCTTCCTGGGCCTCGACGAACACCTCGTCGAGCGAGTTCGCCGCGTAGGAGCGCTTCGCCCACCGGGACAAGGTCGCGCCGCTCGCGGTCGCGACGTGCGCCTGCATGGCCTCCGGGAGCTCGCCGAAGCGCTCGCGCAGGACTTCGAGGAGCATCTCGCGGCGGCCTTCTTCACGGCCTTCTTCACGGCCCTCTTCGCGGCCCTTCTCTTCCGCGTCTTGCTTGATCGCCAGGATCTCGGGGTTGCCCTTGCGCTCGAGGGCCCGCGCGGCCTCGCGCTCCGCCACCGCGCCGTCGAGCAGCGCGCGCACCAGGATCGGCCGTATGAAGCAGGGATCCTCGATCCTCCCGTCGAGGTCGAGCGGCACGAACGTGGCCTTCTCGCGCGACCACTCGCAGATCTCGCCGCGCTTCACCCGGATCGCGAACACGCGGCGAACACCGCGCTCGATGAGGTCCTCGGCCTTCTCGCGCACCACGCCTGGCGCCTGCTCGTTCACGATCTCGAACGAGACCTCTTCGAGGTGCCGCCTCCCCGTCGCGGGATCCGTGCCGTCCCGCCGGATCGACAAATCCGTGGCGAAATTCGAGCGCTCCGAGACACGCGTGAGCAGGTCGATCGAGGCGCGATAGCCTTCGCGGACGTGCAAGCGGATCACGGCGCCGAGGTTCGCGTGCGCGTCGCCGTGGGGCTCGAGCGCGGGCTGGGCGATGATCGTCCGGCCGCGTATCATCTCGTCGCGCGTCGTCTCCGGGACGACGACGTGCTGATCGACCGGGGGGAACCTGCGGGGCGGATCGGCCGGAGGGAACGAGAGCGCGGAGCCCCCCCGGGCGGACGGCGCGAGCATCATCGAGGGACCATCGCGCTTCGGATCCATCATCAACACGCAGGGTAGCAGGATCCGCGGAGGATGGGGAGAACGAGACGAGTGCGTCCGGGGTCGCGCTCGACTAGAACGATGCCGCCGTGCCCCTCGCCCTTCAGGCCCTTCTCCCCCACGAGCTCGCCCGCGTTTGCAACATCGACGTGACGGACGCGCGGCGGATCGTCTCGCTCGTGCACCGGACGGGTGGTTTGCCCGAGCGCTCGCCCGCGACGATCCGACGCGTCGCGCTCGACGCCGCCCGCGCCGCCGGACACGTCCCCACGATCCACATCGAGAGCCGCGCCGCGAGCGCGATCGATCCGTTCGTCAAGTACGCCTTCCGCCTGCCCGACGGGGCCGTCATCGAGACCGTGCGCATCCCCCTCGAGCACCCGGGTCGCTTCTCGGTCTGCGTGTCCTCGCAGGTCGGCTGCGCGCTTGCATGCGCGTTCTGCGCGACGGGCCGCATGGGCCTCGGACGCAACCTCGAGCCGTGGGAGATCGTCGAGCAGGTGCGACGCGTGCGCGAGGAGCTCGCGCAGGACCCCCCGACAAACCTCGTCGCCGCCGGGATCCGTCCTCGCGTGCACGGCGTGCTCTTCCAGGGCATGGGCGAGCCCATGGCGAACATCGAGCGCGTGATCCACGCGATCCGCGTGATGAGCGAGCCGAGCGCGCTCGCCATCGACATGCGCAACATCACGGTGTGCACGTCGGGCTTGCCGACCGGGATCCGCACGCTCCTCCGGGAGGTCCCTGCGGTGCGGCTCGGGGTCTCGCTTGGCTCGGCGCGACCGGGGCGCAGGCGCGCGCTCATGCCCATCGAGGGCGCGCACCCGCTCGAAGAGGTGCTCGCGGCTGCGGGCGAGCACGCGCGGGCGACGGGGCGATCGCCGATGTTCGCGTACACGCTGCTCGCCGGGCAAAACGACACGGACGAGGATGCCGCGGCGCTCGCGGATCTCTGCCTCTCCTTCGCCGAGGCGCACGGGCAGAGGCCCCGGCTCAGCTTGATCCCTTACAACGCGATCGCCGACGGCACCACGCCCGATCCGTTCCAGCCATCGACGCGGCTCGAAACCTTCCGCGCGGTGTTGCTCGGGCGCGGGGTGGGCACGATCGTGCGGTATTCGGGCGGCGGCGACGTGGGGGCGGCGTGTGGTCAGCTCGCGCGGCCGCTGCAGAGGGGGGTTCGGGGGCGTAGCTCGGCTCGACCGAGCGAAGCCCCCGAGCGTTGACCAAGAGGGACGACGTCTCGCGGTGGATTCCGAACCCACGGCGCGCTAGCTTGCTCGCGTGTTCGGATTGAGCTTCGGTGAGATGGTCGTGGTCGTGCTCGTGGCCATCGTGGTGGTGGGCCCGCGGCACCTGCCGAGCATGATGCGGACGGCCGGGCAGTGGGTGACGCGCATCCGCCGCATGAGCACCGACCTCCGGGCGCAGAGCGGCATCGACCAGCTCCTCCGCGAAGAAGGCATCGACCGGAGCATCCAGGAGATCCGCGCGCTCTCGAACGTGAACGTGCTCGACGGCCTGGAGAAGCTCGCCGTTCCGTCCCCCGCCGCCAAGGCCGCCACGACCTCCACCGTGGCCGCAGCCGCGACCGTGGCGGCCGCCGCGGCGAGCGCGCCTGCGCCCCACGAAGAGCCGGTCGTCATCTTGCGCGAGCGTGAGTATCCGCAGGTCGGCTGCGACGCCTACGACGCGTTGCCCGACGACGCGGCCCCGTACGGAGAGGGAGACCTCGGCGCGCCCGAGCCCCTCGCCCACCACCCGCTGGGTGCCGTGGCGACCGACGATCCGACGAGCCGGGTCGTCACGAAGGAGCCGAGCGCGGCGTCATGAGTGATTCCAAGGCGAAGGCGGTCAAGGACGCGGCGTCCGCTCCGATCGAGGAGGAGGAGGGCGCTCCCATGACGTTCTGGGAGCACCTCGACGAGTTGCGCAAGCGCCTCGTCTACTGCTTCGTCGCCTTCCTGATCTGCTGCGTGCTCACCTGGGAGTACCGCGATCCCCTGCTCGACATCATCTCGCGGCCGTTCAAGGGCGCGTGGACGGCGCAGGGCTTGGCGAACCAGGCGACCTTGCACTTCGAGTCGCCCCAGGCCGCGTTCATCGGGTACTTCCAGCTCTCGCTGCTCGGCTCGATCGTGCTCAGCGCGCCGGTCATCTTCTACCAGCTCTGGGCCTTCATCGCGCCCGGGCTCTACGCGCGCGAAAAACGCTTCGTGATCCCCTTCGTGCTCTCCGCGTCGGGGCTCTTCGCGGGCGGCTGTTACTTCGGCTGGCGTGTCGCCTTCCCCATCACGTTCAACTACTTCCTCGGCCTCGCCGGCACCGTCGGCGGCGGCCAGGGCGTGACGATCACGCCCACCGTGATGATGGGCGAGTACATCGACTTCGTGACCCGGATGCTCCTCGCGTTCGGGATCGTCTTCGAGATCCCGCTGCTCATCCTGTTCCTGTCGCTCGCGGGCATCGTTAATTACTTGCAGCTCATCCGATTCGGACGCTGGTTCGTCCTGATCGCTTTCATCGTCGCCGCGGTCGTCACACCGCCCGACATCACGAGCCAGATCGTGATGGCCGTGCCGATGCTCATCCTCTACGTGCTCTCGATCGGACTCGCGTTCGTCTTCGGCAAGAAGCCGACGGAGGCCCAGCGCGAGGCGTACCGGAAGAGCAAAGAGAAGACGAAGACGGCCTAGAAAAAACGTCCCGATCAGTGGGCGTACGGCTCGCCGCGCAGGATCGTCATCGCGCGGTAGATCTGCTCCACGAGCACGAGCCGCGCGAGCCTGTGCGGGAACGTGAGCGTCGACAGGCTGATCCTGTCGTGCGCGGCGCGCGACGTCTCCGGGGGGATGCCGTCGGCGCCGCCGATCAGGAACGAGACCACGCCCTTGCCGCGGGATCCGGCGCGCTCGATCGTCCGGGCGAACGAGGGGCTGTCGAGCGCGCGCCCCATGACCTCGAGCGCGATCGTCGTCGAGCCGTCCGTCTTCTTCGCGAAGAGCTCGATGAGCCGCGCGGGCGGCGCGTCCTCGAGCTCGATCTCGTCACAAGGCATGTACCGGCGCACGCGGCCGAAGTAGTCGTCGAGGGCCGCGCGGAGCGGTTTGTCCTTCACGCGGCCCACGGCGACGACGACGATACGCATACGATCCGGCTCTACTCTTCCTCGGTCCGATCCTCGACTTCGTCGTCCCCGAACCCTTCGCCCGCGTCCGCTTGCGCGCGGTTGCCCTGCAGGGCGGGTCGCGCTCCCGGCTCGCCTTCGGGCACGGCGACGCGGCTCGCGTCCATCCAGAGGCCCTCGATGTCGTAGAGCTGCCGCGCGTCCTCCTGGAAGACGTGCACGACCACGTCGCCGTAGTCGAGCAGCACCCACGTGGCCGCGGACATGCCCTCGACCGAGATCGGCGCGATCTTCTTCTTGCCGAGCTCCTCCTCGATCCCCTGCGCGATCGAGCCAACGTGCCGATCACTCCGGCCCGTCATGAGCACCAGGAAATCCGCGTAGTCGACGCGCCCGCGCACGTCGAGGATCTCCACGCCGAGCGCCTTCTTGTCGAGGCCGGCGACCGCCATCGCGACCGCGAGCTCGCGCGCCGGCGAGGCCGTCTCGGGCACGGGCGCCTTGCGTCCCGCCGCTCGCTTCGGGGCCGCGAGCGGCGTCTTCTTCACGCCGGGCGCGGCCTTGCTGCGGAGCTCGCCCTCGGCCTTGCGCCGCGGCAACCCCGGGCGCTTCGTGGTCTTGGCGGCCCCGGATGCGCGCACCGCCTGCCCGCTCGCGTGCGAGGCGCGGAGCTTCGGTCGGGCCGACTTCTTCGCCGCCTTCACCGCCGCCTTCACCACGGCCGGCGCCACGTGTGTGTCCCGCTCGCCCGA
Source organism: Polyangium mundeleinium (assembly GCF_028369105.1). NCBI lineage: Bacteria > Pseudomonadati > Myxococcota > Polyangiales > Polyangiaceae > Polyangium > Polyangium mundeleinium. The sequence continues at coordinate 7,434,306 of NZ_JAQNDO010000001.1, forward strand.
CGCTTCGCCCGGGTCCACGTCGCGAGGCGAGCGCGCCGCGCCCGTCTTGCTCGTCTTCGTCTTCGTCGTCGTCTTCGTCGCAGTCGTCTTGCTGCGAGCCGGCTTGGGCGACTCGCCCCCGCCGTCCGATCGCTTCTTCGTTGCCAACGTCTACCTCACTTCGGCCTCTGACCCGGGCCGATTACCGAATTTGCCCCTCACCGAAGACGATCCACTTCTTCGCGGTGAGGCTCTCGAGCCCCATCGGTCCGTACGCATGGAGCTTCGTCGTCGAGATGCCGATCTCCGCGCCGAGCCCGAGCTCGCCGCCGTCGTTGAAACGCGTGGACGCGTTGACGAGCACGCAGCTCGCGTCGACGGCCCGCGAGAAGCGCTGCGCCCGCTCGTAGCTGCGCGTGCAGATCGCCTCGGTGTGGTTCGAGCCGTACTGCGCGATGTGATCGAGCGCCTCGTCGAACGAGCCGACGATCCGGATGGCGAGGATCGGCGCGAGAAACTCCTGCCCGTAATCCTCGGTCGACGCGGGTTTGGCCGAGGGGATCACCGCGCGAGTCGCCTGATCGCCGCGGATCTCGAGCCCCTGCGCCGCGAGTTTTCCGACCCGCGGCAAGAACGCGAGCGCCACGCTCTCGTGCACGAGCAAGCACTCGAGCGCGTTGCAGACGCCCGGCCGGCTGAGCTTGCCGTTCTCCACGAGCCGGAGCGCCATGTTGAGATCGGCGCCCTCGTCGACGTAGAGGTGACAAACCCCCTTGTAGTGCTGGATCACCGGCACGCGGGCGTGCTCGGTCACGAAGCGGATGAGCCCCTCGCCGCCGCGCGGGATGACGAGATCGATCCTCCCCGCGAGCCCGACGAGCAGCCGGATCCCCTCGCGATCGCTGGGCGGCACGATCTGCACGGCGTCCGCAGGCAACCCGGCGGACGCGACCGCGGCGCGGACGAGCTCTCCGAGCGCTGCGTTCGATCGCGCCGCCTCCTTGCCGCCGCGCAGGAGCACGGCGTTGCCGCTCTTCAAGCAGAGCGCGGCCGAGTCCACGGTCACGTTCGGACGCGCCTCGTAGATCATCGCGATCACGCCGAGCGGGATGCGCACCTGGCCCACGCTGAGGCCGTTCGGGCGCTGCTTCATGCCGAGCACCTCGCCCACCGGATCCTCGAACGACGCGATCTGCGTGACGGCCGCCGCGATGCCGAGGATGCGCGGTTCGTCGAGGATCAACCGGTCGACGAGCGCAGGGGCGAGCCCGGACGCGCGCGCGGCCTCGACGTCTTCGGCGTTCGCAGCGCGGAGCGGCGAGCCCTCGGCAGCTTGGGCGCGCAGCGCCTCTGCGATCGCGACGAGCGCGCGATCCTTGGCTTCACGCGACGCGGTCGACAGCGTACGCGCGGCCTTTCGGGCGCGCTTTGCGAGCTCGACGAGCTCCTCGGTCAGGATTGCGGTGCTCTCCACGGCGTCGAAACCTAACGCGGCTGCCCGCACAAGGCCAAGGGCGTGCTAGCGTGGCCTCGTGTCGGCTCGCCCGCGCGGTGTCCCCGCCTGGTTCCTTCTCCTGCCCCTCGGGCTGCCTACGTGGCTCGGCTGTGGCTCTCACGACGACGAGGGGCCGGCGAGCGCCGCGCCCGCAGCGACGATGATCCCGATGGGCGCGCCCGGCGCCGAGGGCGCGAAATTCGACCCGACCCCGGAGACGCCTCCCCCCAAACCCTCCGAAATGCGCCAGAAGATCGACGGTACCCCCGAACCGCTCGCGCCTCCGAGCCCGTTCGGCCTGCCGCCCGAGAACCAGCACGAGGGCCCGGCGACGCCGACACCTCCTCCGCCGCCGAACCTGAAGAAGAAGGGGACCCAAATATGAGCAACCGGTTCGTCCCCGCGCTCGTGTCGCTCGTCGTGCTCGCCGCAGGCGCCTGCAGCAGCCCGCCGAAGCCGAAGCCGCTGCCGGGCGGCCCGCCGCCCGAGTACGAGGCGCCGCGGAGCTTCGATCTGCCCGGAAACCAGGCGCCCCCGGCCGAAGCGCCCGCGCCGACCGATCCGCCCCCGCCGCCTTAACAACCTGTGGAATGATCGTCGCGAGCGCCCCGAAGCTAGGGCGACGGAGCGAGGAATCCTGAAGGATTTCGAGCGATGTCGACCGACGATTCGGGGCGCGCAGCAGATAAGTCCACAGGCTGTTAGAAGGCGCGCCGGATCTCGGGTCCACGTCCTCCAGGACGACGACTTACCACAAAGGCCCTTCGTTTGGCTTCGACGGGCGAAACCCTCGGCGCGACGCCGCCCTCGATGCAGAGGAGCGATCGCTCGGGGACCTCCTGCCAAGCGCCCTCGTGCGGCGCCTCCGACGCAATGCGAACGACGCCCGCCTCGGACGAGACGTACAAGCTCCGGCCGAAGCGATGGGCATAAAGCACGTCCCCATCACTCAATAGAAAATTGATCGCGCCGAAGCGAGGCCTGTCCGTCGCGGCCTCGATGACCCGGGCGATCGCGCGCTGGGCCGCACCGCCGGGCGCGCGCCGGCTCCCGTACGTGGCGCCGACCTCGTCGAGCGCGGTCATCAGGAACGCGAAAAACCGCTCGCTATCCGTGTCCCCCGCGATTTCCCGCCTGCGCGATTGCGAGGTGCGTCTTTCGAGCCACGCGACGTCCGAGATGGTGCCATTGTGCGCGAAAACCCACGCATCCCGGCGAAACGGGTGGGTATTCGTGAGGTCGGTCCTTCCGACCGTGGCTTTGCGGACGTGTGCGAGGACGACGCGCCCGCGGGTATTCGAGGCGATCGTGCGGAACGTCGGGTCCGCGTGCGCGCACGTCGGGCTCTTGTGGATCGCCCAGGTTTTCCCGTCATGGGCGGCGATCCCCCAGCCGTGCGGGTGCTCGGACGACAGGGCGGCGAGGCTTTTGGGAGCCGTGGCGAGCGGCTCGGGGTGAGGTTCGACGTGCCTCGAAACGACGCCAAACAGGCGACACATCGGAGCAGATGATAGCCGAGGGTGCGAGGATGGGCCAGATTGTACGGGAGAAACGGGTACGGACGGGCGCGCGCGGCGGGGGCGGGATCTGCTAGGATCGACGACGGCACCATGGACGCTCCTCGGAAGTTCGCGACGTACGAGGATCTGCTGGCCTTGCCCGCGTCGGAGAGGGCCGAGATCATCGGGGGCAGCCTGCTGATGCTGCCGTCGTCGCGCCCGAGGCACTCGAACGTGCAGCGAGCGCTGGGAAGGTTCGTCGGTGGACCGTTCCACGACGACGACGGCTTCGGCGGCCCCGGCGGCTGGTGGATCTTCCTCGACGTGGACGTCGCGCTGGGCCTGCCGCGCATTTTGGAGGATTTTGAATTGCGCGACGGTTTGTGGGTGAACATCGCGTCGTACGACGAGCACGCGACGGCGCAGATTCCGCCCTTCGAGGCCGTCGAATTGCCGATGCCCCGTATCTTCCTGCCGCGCCCGCCGAGCAGCGAAGGGGCTTGACCCGCCCGCTTCAGACGATCGTCAACCCGCCGTCCGCCACGAAGCTCGCTCCGTGGCAATAACTCGAATCGTCCGACGCGAGGAAGAGCGCGAGCTTCGCCATTTCCTCGTTGGTGGCCACGCGACGGGCGGGAATCATTTGCTGGTAGCCAGCCCGCAGCGCCTCGGCGTGCCCCGGGGCCATTTGTTCGGTGAACGCGTACATCATGCGGTTGTCGACGCCGCCCGGGACCATCGCATTGACCCGGATGTTCACGGGCGCGAGCTCGGCCGCCGCCGTGCGCACGAGCGCGAGCACCGCGGCCTTGCTCGTCGCATACGCGGCGCACCCCGGGAACGAGGTGATCGCGGCCGTCGACGACGTGACCACGATGCTCCCTCCGCCCCGCTCCCGCATGCGCGGAATGACCTTCTGGATGCCCAGGAACGCCCCGCGGACGTGAATCGCGTGAAGGTCGTCGAGCACCGCCACGTCGAGGTCCGCGATGGGCGTGACCGTCCCCTCGTTTCCCGCATTCGCAAAAAGCACGTCGACCCCGCCGAAGGCCCGAACCGCCGCGTCGACGTACCGCGTGGAGTCTTCGATCGTTCGGACGTCCGCCACCACGGTGCGCGTCCGCGCGGAATCACACCCCTCCGCGGCCTGCCGCAGCCGCTCTTCGTCGCGACCGACCAGCACGAGCTTGGCCCCCTCGCGTGAAAAGAGCGCGGCCGTCGCCGTCCCAATGCCCCCCGAAGCTCCCGTGATGATGACGACCTTGTCCGTCAGCTTCCCCATAGGCACGGCACGCTACCGATTCTTCCCGCCTTTTGCCAGCGCAGCGAGGCCCGGAGCTGGGGCGTCGCCCCAGGCCCCAGGAGGGGGCGGACAGCCCCCCGCGGGGTCCGGGGCAGCGCCCCGGCGCGGCGGGGGCTCACCTACCCCCGCGCGCTTCGTCGAAGGACTCGGATCACGGCTCGCCTGCCCCCGCGCGCGTCGTGACCACGGGAGGGACGGGGCGTCCCGCCAGGGAACATGGCGTGACTACCGGAGGATCACGGCTCGGCTTGGTGTGTACGGTGGCAGCGCGGGGGAGGATCGGAGCGTCCTTCGCGTGGGATGGACGCGGAGCGGGAGAGGGACGGGGTCACCTGGCCGCGTTGGGTCGCGGAGCGGGGGTGGATCACGGCTCTGGGCATGGGTTTCATCGGGAAGCCGCTGCGCTGGGGCCTTGCCCCAGGCCCCACCAGGGGCTGTCCGCCCCTGGACCCGGACCAGGGCCAGCCCTGGACCCCTGGGCATCGACTGCGCGAAGCGCAGTCGATGCGGGGAAATTGCTTGTAACTGTCCGCCCCCCTTTGCAGCCAGGGGCTGGACCCAAGCTCGATGAACTGCGCGATGCGCAGTTCATCGAACAGCCAGGGTCAAGACCGGCAACGACCCTGCCAACCGAGACAGCCGCGTGGCGGGTTCGGCTGGCAACCCGGCTTCTTCGTCGGCCTGTTTGAAAAACTGCGCACCGCGCAGTTTTTCAACCCTGGGTCCAGCCCCTGGCTGGTCCGGGGTCGAGGGGGCGGACAGCCCCCCGCGGGGTCCGGGGCAGCGCCCCGGCGGCGGCGCCACGTGAACTGGGATGATACCCTTGCTCCCCGTGATTCGGCTCGGCTCGCTCGTCCTCCCTGCCCTGCTCCTCGCCCTCCCCGCGTGCTCCCGCGGCGACGCCCCGGCCGACCCCTCGCCGCCCCCCGTCGTGTCCTCCCGGCCCGCGCCTGCGCCCCGCCCGGCTGGCCCCGCCGAACTCGCCCTCGTCGCGCCCCTCGCGCCCGGCAGCACGCTCGACGGTTTTGCCGTGCGCGACATCCGCGCGGTGCAGAACGGCGTCCTCACGCTCGTTTGCGCAAAGGATCGGGCCCTCGTGCGCCTCTCCGTCGCGCTCGTCGCGGACGACGGCCCCGCGCCGCCTGCTGTCGCCGGCAAATACGCGATCTTTTACTCGGCGCGTGGCAGCGATCCGGCGGACGGCGAGCGCCTCGCCAAGGCCCTCGCGGCCATCCTGGAGAAACACCCCGACGTACCCGTTCCGCCGGGGATGACCTCGTTCGTCCCGACGCCCATTCCCATCTAGCCCCTTCGCGCCCTCCGGTGCTCGCCCCCTCTCGCGAAAAGTGCTAGCGCGGCGACCATGCTCACTGGCCGACGGGACCTCGTCCTGATCCTGGATTTCGGTTCGCAGTACACCCAGCTCATCGCCCGCCGGATCCGCGAGGCCTCCGTGTACTGCGAGGTCTACCGCTATGACCTGCCGATCGAGCGCATCCGCGAGCTCGCCCCCCGCGGCATCATCCTCTCGGGCGGACCGTCGAGCGTGTACGGCGAGGGCGCCCCGCACATCTCCGCCGAGCTCTTCTCCGTTGGCATCCCGATCCTCGGCATCTGCTACGGCATGCAGCTCCTCTCGCACCTGCTCGGCGGCAAGGTCGAGCGCGGCGCCGAGGGCGAATACGGGCCCGCGCTGGTCCGCACGACCCGCGCCGCCGGCGTCTTCGCGCGCTTCAACGACGGCGACGTCCTCGACGTCTGGATGAGCCACGGCGACAAGGTCGTCGAGCTCCCGCCCGGCTTCTCCACGCTCGGCACCACCGACACCACCCCGTTCGCCGCCATCGCCGACGACGAGCGCCGCATCTACGGCCTGCAATTCCACCCTGAGGTCGCGCACACGCGCCGCGGCAAGGACCTGCTCGAAGCATTCCTCTTCGACGTCTGCGGCCTCGAGCCCACGTGGACCCCGGCCTCGTTCGTCGAGGAATCGGTCGCGGTGATCCGCCAGAAGGTCGGCCCCGACGCGAGCGCCGTGTGTGGCCTCTCGGGCGGCGTCGACTCCTCGGTCGCCGCGATCCTCTGCCACCGCGCGCTCGGCGACCGGCTCGTCTGCATCTTCGTCGACAACGGCCTCTTGCGAAAAGGCGAGGCTGAGCAAGTCGTGAAGATGTTCGGCGACCACTACCACCTCCGGCTCGTGCACGTGGATGCCCGCAAGCGCTTCCTCGACGCGCTCTCCGGCGTCACGGATCCCGAGCAGAAGCGCAAGACGATCGGCCGCGTCTTCATCGAGGTCTTCGAGGAGGAGGCGAAGAAGATCGAGGATTGCCGCTTCCTCGTGCAAGGTACGCTCTACCCGGACGTGATCGAGAGCGTCTCGGCGAAGGGCCCGAGCGCGGTGATCAAGAGCCACCACAACGTCGGCGGCTTGCCGGAGCGCATGAAGCTCGGCCTCGTCGAGCCGCTGCGTGAGCTCTTCAAGGACGAGGTGCGCGCGGTCGGCGCGACGATGGGCATCCCGCACCACCTGCTCTGGCGCCACCCCTTCCCCGGCCCTGGACTTGCCGTGCGTTGCCTCGGCCCGCTCACCGAGGAGCGGCTCCAGGTCTTGCGCGAGGCCGACGCGATCTTCGAGGAGGAGATCCGCGAGGCGGGGCTCTACGACAAGATCTGGCAAAGCTTCTGCGTGCTCTTGCCCGTCCGCACCGTCGGCGTGATGGGCGACGAGCGCACGTACGACGAGGTGATCGCGCTGCGGGCCGTGGAGTCGAAGGACGGCATGACGGCCGACTGGTCGCGCATCCCGCACGAGGTGCTCGGACGAACGAGCGCGCGGATCATCAACGAGGTCCGCGGCGTGAACCGCGTCGTGTACGATGTCTCGTCGAAGCCTCCGGCCACGATCGAGTGGGAATGATGGAAACGAGCGCGAAACGCGGGAGCTTGGCGGCCCTTCTGTGCAGCCTATTCATCGGGGCCTGCGCGCCGAGCGTGCCGGCCACGGTCTCGCTGCGGGTGAAGGGCAACGCCCCGGACGCGTCGGTGACGATCGACGACATGTACATCGGGGCGCTCGCGTTCGTGGCGAAGCGCGGCGTCGCCCTGCCGCCGGGCAAACACCGGATTACCATCGAGAAGCCCGGCTTTTTTCCCTGGGACAAGCTCGTCGAGGCCCGCGAGGGGGATCCGCCGATCCACCTCGCGGTGGACCTCGTGAAAATCCCGGATTGATCGCGCCCGTTCGGGCAAGAAGGACTTGACTCTGCGGGATGTTTCGCTACCGTCCCGCGCTCCCCGAGGACAGACATGGCGAATACCCCGAAGTGGAACATCCGGTTGCGGCACGAGTGGCTCTCCACGCCGCTGAAGAAGAAGCGGATCAAGCGCGGCCAGAAGGCGCGTATTGGCCTGCTGGACGCCGAGGCGCGGAAGAAGACCAAGGCCGACAAGGCCCCAAAGGCCGAACAGGCGTCCTGACCGGACGTTCGGACTTCTTGGCGGCACGCGCGAGACACCTGCGCGCACGCTGATCCGAGACGAAGAGGCGTCGCCCCTCGCCCACAACGCAGGGGTGGACGCCTTTTTCCGTCCGTAGGGCCTCGCATTTTGGCATGCTGGCGCAGACCGCCGTCGGCGCGTTCACGAACACGCACGTGGACGACGGCTCGGAGGCGGGAGAACGGCGCGCGCGTCGTGGTTCTACGGATGAGCGATACCAGCGAGGCCCTGCGACAGTCCGAGGAGCGTTACCGCACGCTCTTCGAACAGGCGCCCGTCGGCGTGTTCCTGTACGACCGAAGCCTCCGGCTCACCACGTGGAACGCGCGCTTCACGCAGCTCCTCCAGACGACGAACGAGCGGCTCTCGGGCTTCGACATGCACGGGCTGCGCGACCGCGCCGTGCTGCCCTCGATCAAGGGCGCCCTTGCCGGCGCGTCGAGCACGTACGAGGGCCGCTACCAGGCGACCACGAGCGACGCCGTCGTGTGGGTCTCGATGCGCCTTTGCCCGCTCCGGAACGCCAGCGGCGAGGTCATCGGCGGCATGGGCGTGGTCGAGGATCTCACGGAGCGAAACCGCGCGCTCTCCGCGCTCCGCGAGAGCGAGCAGCGCCACGCGCTCTATGTCAAGCGCAGCCCCCTCGGCGTGATCGTGTGGAACACGCGCTTCGAAGTGCTCGAGTGGAACCCGTCGGCGACGCGGATCTTCGGCTACACCGAGGAGGAAGCCCTCGGCAAACGCGAGCCGGGCTTCATCGTGTCGGAGAACGCTTGGCCCTTCGTCCGCGCGCTCTGGGAAGGTCTGCTCCAACAGACGGGCGTCGAGCGGAGCCGCAACGAGAACGTGCGGAAGGACGGACGGACCATCTGCTGCGAGTGGTCCGCCACAGCGCTCGTCGACGCGCAGGACGACGTGATCGGCGTCGCGGCCCTCGTCGAGGACGTGACCGAGCGGCAAGCCGCCGAGGAGGCGTTGAAGCGCTCGGAGGCGCGGTTCCGCGCGCTCATCGAACGCGCGCCCGACGCCATCGGCGTGGTGCGTCAAGGCCGGTGGATCTACGCGAACCCCGCGCTCGTCACGTACCTCGGCTACGAGCGCCCCGGCGAGCTCATCGGGCGCCTCGCGCGGGACTCCGTTCATCCCGACGACCGCGTCGTGCAGGAGCAACATCATGCCGATCTCGAGCGCGGCACGTCGGTCTCACCGCACGAGTACCGGCTGCTCCGTCGCGACGGATCCATCGTCCACGCCGAGGTCGTGAGCCTGCTCGTCGACTACGACGGCGCGCCGGCGATCCTCGGCATCGCGCGTGATCTGACCGAGCGCAAGCAGATGCAAGCGCGCCTCGTGCAAGCCGAGCGCATGGCCGCGGTCGGCACGCTCGCGGCCGGGGTGGCGCATGAGATCAACAGCCCCCTCGCCTACGTGCTCACGCAGCTCACGGTGGCGACCGGCGAGGCGCTGCCCGGGTTGAAGCAACGCGTCGAGGTCCTCGAGCACGCCGCGGATCTCACGCCGGGCGAGCTCACGCAGCGCGTCCTGGAGCTCGAAGCGGCGCTCGACGGCGCGCGCGAGGCGGCCGAGCGCATGCGCAGCATCGTGCGGGATCTGCGGACGTTCTCCCGCGCGGACGACGGCGAGATCGCGCCGACCGACGTGCGCCGCGTGCTCGACGCCTCGCTCAACATGGTCTTCGGCGAGATCCGCCACCGCGCGCGGCTCGAGAAGCAGTACGACGACGTGCCGCTCGTCGACGCCAACGAAGCGCGGCTCGGCCAGGTCTTCGTGAACCTGCTCGTCAACGCGGCGCAGGCGTTGCCCGAAGGAAATGCAGCGGCGAATCTGATCCGGCTGCGCACCTACGTCGGCGACGCGGGGCGCGTGATCGTGGAGGTGATGGACTCGGGCCCTGGCATCCCCGACGACGTCAAAGCGAAGATCTTCGACCCCTTTTTCACGACGAAGCCCGCGGGCGTGGGCACGGGCCTCGGGCTCTGGATCTGCCAGGGGATCGTCACGCGCCTCGGCGGAACGATCGATCTTGCCTCGAGGCCCGGCGAGACGATCTTTCGAGTCGTGCTCCCGCCCGGCGCATCCGCCGGCAAACCTCTCGACGGCGCGCGGGCTCTCCGCGCCGACGAGCCGAACCTCGCGCAGAAGCCAGCCATGAAGCCGAAGCCCCCCGACGTGAAGCCACGCCGCGGCCGCGTGCTCGTGATCGACGACGAGGCGCCGCTCGCGAACGCCCTCAAGATGTTCCTCGCCGACGAGCACGACGTCGTGGTCTCGACGAGCGGCCGCGACGCGCTCGCGCTGCTCGAAAAGGATCCGACGTTCGACGCGATCCTCTGCGATCTGATGATGCCCGACGTGACGGGCGTGGACGTCCACGAGGCGCTGCGCGAGCGCGCGCCCGACGTCGCCGCGCGTCTCGTCTTCGTGACGGGCGGCGCGTTCACGCCGCGCATGCGGGCGTTCCTCGAAGAGGTCCGCAACCCCCAGCTCGAAAAGCCCTTCGACCTCCCGAAGCTCCGCGCGCTGCTGCGCCAACTCGTCTCGGCGCGCTGAGAAGCTCGCTGCGCTTCTCAGCGCCCTGCCGGGGTCAGCGGGGGCCGCGTGCCGCGAACCAGTCGCGGTAGTGCTGGTACAGCGTCGCGTAGCGCACGTACGTCTCGCGATCCGCCGCGAACCGCCGCTGCCAGGCCTCGGTCTCGGTCGTGTGTGCCGTGTCCGTGAGCCCGTACTTCGTGCGGATCTCGGCGAGCGCAGCGGGGTTCACCGCGATCTCCGCGGCGAACGCTGCATACCGTTCGAGGCTGAGCTGCGGGCCCGACGCGACCGCCGGGAACCCCGCGAGCGTCATCGGCTGCGGCACCGTCGGTGGCATCGGGACGGGCGTCGGGCGCTGCGACGCGTACGACGCGCTCGACACCGGCGCCCCTGTGCTCGCGGGCGCGGCCGCGCCCGGCGATCCTGGCGCCGGCGGGTATCCGTATCCCCCGGGCTGCGACGGCTTCGGCGGCGGCGCGGGCGGCGGGAGCACCGCGGCCTTCATGGCCGGCGACGAGGGCGACGGGGGCGGCGGCGGGAGCGGCGCAGCCTGGAACGGGAGCGTGGGCCTCGAGGGCGCAGGTTGCGCGGGCAACGTCTGCCGTGCCGGCAACGGATCCGGGATCGTGGCGACGCGCGGCCGCATCGGCGCCGCGTGCTCGTCCGGAGGCAACATCGCGCCCGGCCCGCTCTCGCGCGGCGGCGGCGGCGGCCCCTTCACGGCCGGCGCGCCACTCGCCGTCACCGGCGGCGTCGTGCCTTCGGCCGCTGCTGCTGCGGCGGCGGCCCTGCGCGCGCGGAGCCTCGCGAGGAGCTGCTCCGGATCGGCCGTGGGCAACATCGGCACGGTGTCCATGAGCCCGAGCGGCACCGATTGCGCGCGCGGCGGCGTCGGCTCGTCCTCGTTGCCTCCGGCGCGCGCCTTGCGGGTCTCGATGGCCCGCGAGCGCGCCTCGAAGGCTGCTTTGTACCGCGCCTCCAGCGCGTTCCGCGTCGCCTCCGGCTCGCGTGACATACGCTCCATCCAGGCGTTGCGGCTCACGCCCCAGGCCTCGGCCGAGAGCGCCTCGACACGCAAAACCTCCTCGAGGGGCGTCCCTGCCTCGACCTCCGCGCACAGGGCGGCGAATCGTTCGAGCTCGATTTCCGGTTCCATCACGTCGGGGCGCCCGTGAGCGCTCGGCAGACCATACGCCGGCCGCGGTCCGAGGTCGAGAGCGCCGCGCGACGTTTCAGCACGTTGCCGACGACTGGGCTTGCCCCCCGTCCGTCAAACCGTGGTACTAAGCGAGGTAGAAACGATGAACTCGAGTCTCCGCACCTTTCTCGGTCTTGCCCTCCTCGTCGCCCCCCTCTCGGCGGGCTGTGCCTCTCGCACGGCGCCCTTCGATCAGATGGACCAGGCGCAAATCACTGTGCTGCGCCTGACTGCGCCGCCGCCCCCCGCTGCGGCGGTCGCGACACCCGGCGCGCTCCCGGGCATCCCGGGCCTGCCCATCCCGCCCGAGATGCAGGCTGCGGGGCAGCAGCTCCTCCAGGGCCTGAACCAGGCCGCGCCGGGGCTCATCCCGCCGGGCCTCCTCCCTGGCGGCCAGACGCAGCCGGCGCCCGTCCAGCAGCAACAGGTGCCGCTGTGGAACGGCCTCGCGATCGTGGCCCAGACGCCCGTCACGAACGAGGACATGAAGAACGACCTCCTCGACCTCTTCGGCGACGAGGACAGCTTCCAGGCCGGCGCGAACAATTGCACGACGGCGCCCGGCATGGGCATCTCGTTCGTTCGTCCGGGCCAGCCGAACACCGATCTCGTGGTTTGGTTCACGTGCTCCAAGGCCGCCGGCGTCACGCCCTTCACGCTCCCCTACGGCAAGGACATGCTCACGGGTGAGTCGCACCAGAAGCTGAGCCAGATCTACCAGGCTCTCTTCGGCATGGCCGTTCCGCCCGGCTCCTGATCTCTCGCGCCTCCGAGGGCCTCGATCCTGCGAGGCCCCGTGCACGCTCCCGCCTCGGCAAGCCCGGATCTTCGGGACCGCCTCGAACGGCCATTTCACGCCTTCGTGGCGGAGAAAGCGGCCTGGATGCTAGGATGGCGCATCGACGCCGTCTCTGCGGCGCTCGCCGGGCCTTCCGATGACCCAACATGAAAAGCTCTCCCCAGGGATGGTGCTCGGGCGCTACGAGCTGCTCCTGCCGATCGCACAGGGAGGCATGGCCACGGTCTGGGCGGCGCGGCAAAAGGGATCACGCGGGTTTCAGAAGACGGTCGCCATCAAGACGATGCTGCCGTCGCTCTTGGACGACCCGCAGTTCGAGCAGATGTTCCTCGACGAGGCCTCGCTCGCCGCGCGCATCCATCACCCGAACGTCGCGGAGATCCTCGACGTCGGCGAGCAGGACGACACGATCTACATCGTCATGGAGTGGGTCGACGGCGAGGCGCTCAGCGTCCTCACGAAGACCGCCAAGCGCAGCAACGTCCCCGTGCCGCAGCGCATCGCGCTCCGTATCGTCCGCCAGGCCTGCGCGGGCCTGCACTCGGCCCACGAGCTGCGCGACGATCACGACCAGCTCCTCGACTTGGTGCACCGCGACGTTTCGCCGCAAAACATCCTCGTCTCGTACGACGGCATCGTGAAGCTCGTCGATTTCGGCGTGGCGAAGGCGCTCGGCCGCGCGGGCGGCGAGACGACGGCGGGGCAGCTCAAGGGCAAAGTCCCGTACATGTCGCCCGAGCAGGCCCTCGGGCAGAAGGTCGATCGGCGCACCGACGTCTTCGCGATGGGCATCGTGCTCTACCGGCTCACGACGGGCCTGCACCCGTTCCTCGGCGAGAACGACATGGCCACGATGAAGAACATCATCTCGCGGCCGCTCCTGCCGCCGCGCATGAAAAACCCGAGTTTCCCCGCCGAGCTCGAGCGCGTGCTGCTCACGTGCCTGAAGAAGGATGCGAACGAGCGCTACCAGACGATGCTGGAGCTCGACGCGGCCCTGGAGCGTGTCCTCGCCTTGTCCGGGGCCTCGGTCGTCGACGATGACATCGGCGCGTTCACGCGCTCCGTGATGGGCGATCGGGGCCAGAAGCGCCGCGCCGCGCTGCGTGACGCCGTGCGCGCCGCCGACGAGCGCGCCGCGGGCATCGCGATGTCGCCGGGCGCCGCGCATCCGCACGTGCACGAGGCAGTCTCGGACATCGCGATCACGCGGATGAACTCGGCGCTCACGAGCTTCCCGACGAGCATGCCGCGGAGCTCCTCGACCTCGATCCTCCCGCCGACGTCCGAATCGTACGCGGACGGAGCCATGTCCGGCTCGCTCTTGCCGTCGACGCCGCCCCGTCCATACAACCGCGCGGGCCGCTTCGTCGCCATCGGCGCGGTGACCGCGCTCTCGCTCGCCGGCACGTTCATGTTCCTACGCGCGACGATGGCGCCACGCGCGGCCGCTGGAAACGCCGCCGGAAACGTGGCGCCCACGCCGCCGAGCCCGCCCGCGCCCACGCAGGCCGCGACGCCCGTGGCCGTGCAGACCGCCGTGGCTCCGCAGCCAGTCGAGACGGGCGGCGGCACGGTGCTCGACATCAACGATCTCCCGTCCGCCGACACGAAACCCGAAGCCACGACCAAGCGTGACGACAAACCCGCGGGCACGACGAAAGGCACGGGCGCGACGAAGCCTGCGGCCCCGACGACCGCGACCGCAAAGCCCACCGGGGCGCCGACGAGCACGACGTGGGTACCCAGAGTCACGGATCCCGGCTTCTGAGCAAGGGCACGCCCCCCGCGTCCCTCCGCGATCTCGCGGTGGTCGGCCTCTGCGCCGCCATCGTGGTGCTCGGATCCGCCGCACACCGCGAGGACGAAGGCGCGGCCGCGAACAACGCGGAGACGTCCGAGGCCTCCGCGCCCACGCTCACGATGTCCCCGCTGCCGAACGGCGCGCCCGGCAAGCCCGCGGCCCTGGTCTCCGAGGCCGCGCCTCGCAGCGGCTGCGACTTCCCGGACAGCGGCTTCGGCGACTACCTCGGCTGGCGACCGCTCCCGCTCGGCCGCATCCTCGTCCCTTCGAGCCTCACCGTCCCGCCCGACGGCGGCTTTGATCTGCTCGTGCACTTCCACGGCACCGAGCCCGTGCGCAAGCAGCTCGCGCCCCTCGGCCTCGGCCTCGTGATCGCAGGCCTCGACACGGGCACGCTGTCGAGCGGCTACAAGAGCACGTTCGAGTCCGAAGGCACCTTCGACGCGATGCTCTCGGCCATCAGCCGCGAGGTCGCGCTCGCCACGAAAAACCCCGCGGCTCGCCCGCGCAGCATCGTCCTGTCGTCGTGGAGCGCGGGCTACGGCGCGATCGCGCGGATCCTCGGGGGAGGCCGCGACGACGTCGACGCCGTCATCCTGCTCGACTCGCTCTACGCGAGTTACGCGTCCGGCGGGAAGATGCCCGATCCCACGGAGCTTTTGCCCTTCTCGTCCTTCGCGCGTGCCGCGGCGAACGGCGGTCCTCTGCTCTTCGTCACGCACACGGCCGTCCCCACGCCGGACTACGCCTCCACGCTGGAGACCGGGACGTTCCTCCTGCGCGAGATCGGCGCCGACGTCCCGGCCACGCCGCCTGCGCAGGATCCGTTCGGCGTCTCGCGCGCCCACGATCAGAACCACTTCTTCCTCCGCGGGTACGCGGGCTCGGACGGCGACGCGCATTGCGGCCAGCTCCGGCTCCTGCCCGACATCCTGCGTGATCACGTCTTGCCCGCGTCACGCCCGTAGGAGCCCATCGGCCTTGGCCACACCTCGCTCTTCGCCGCTCTACCACGACGACCCGAAGCTCTTCTCGTTCCGCGGCGTCGTCGTCGCCCACGAGTCCCACGCCGGCCGCCCCAGCGTGCGGCTCGATCGCACCGCGTTTTACCCCGAGTCCGGCGGGCAGATGGCCGATCGTGGACGCCTCGACGAGGCCGCCGTCATCGACGTGCAGGTCGACGACGAGGGCCGCATCCACCACGTGCTCGAAGGGCCCCTGCCCGCGATCGGCGCCGATGTGCATGGCACGATCGACAAGCCGCGCCGCCTCGTCCACATGGCCCAGCACACGGGCCAGCACATGCTCTCGCGCGCGCTCGCCGACGTCGCCCGCGCCGAAACCGTCTCCTCGCGCCTCGGCGAGAGCGCGTGCACGATCGACCTCGACGTCACCACCCTCGACGAGCGCGCCGCGGCCGAGGCCGAGGCCCTCGTCAACGCCGTCATCGATGACGACGCCCCGATCCGCGCGTTTTTCCCCTCGGAGGACGAGCTCCGCGCGCTCCCGCTGCGCAGGCAGCCCAAGGTGCACGACAACGTGCGCGTCGTCGTGATCGGCGACTTCGACGTCTCGCCTTGCGGGGGCACGCACTGCACGAACACCGCGCAGGTCGGCTTCGTCCGCATCGACGCGCTCGAGCGAACCAAGGGCAAGATGCGCGTCACGTTCTCCGCGGGCGTGCGGGCGCGGACGAAGCTCTCGCGCGAAGCCGACGTCGTGCGCGCGCTCGCCCGCGAGCTCACGTGCGGCCCCGAGGACGTCCCCGCGGGCATCGAAAAACTGCGCCGCGAGCTCGACGAGGCGCGTCAGGCGCTCGGGCGCGTGCGGGGCCGCGTGGCCGCGGCGATCGCCGACGCGCTCGTGAAGGACGCGCGGGCGCGGGGCGAACGCGTGGTAATCGGCGTCGTCGAAGATGCATCCCTCGATCTCGTGCGCGCGGTGGCCGGGCGCATCACGGCCGAGGCGGATCTCGTCGCGTTGCTCGCGGGGGAAGCCGACGGCGGCACGATCGTGCTCGCGGCGCGCGGATCGTCGAGCGACTTCGACTGCGGCGCCTTCTTGAAGCGCGCGGCGACCGCGGCGGGCGGTCGCGGCGGCGGCAGACCCGAGCGCGCCGAGGGCCGCTTGCCCGCGGGGATCGACTGGACGACGATCGCGGCCGCGACGCTCGCCACGCCCGGACGCTGAGCGCGCGCTCGTTTACAGGCCGCTGCAGCTGTCGAGCGCGGGATCGGTCTCGGCCGGGCATCCGGCGGACGGCAGCGGGGAAGGCTTCACCGCCCCGAGCATGGCGGGATCCGCCTCGAAATCCATGGCGAACGAGAGCGCCTCGCAGACCTTGTTCTTGTCCGTCGCGTCAGCCAGCAGCACGTCGGCCGCGCGGCAAGTGATCTGCCGCGTCGCCGGGTAGAACAGCGCGTCCTTGCAGATCGGGTTTCCCTTCGTGTCGCGGAAGCTCGCGAGCATGGGGAACAGCTCCGATACCGGGAGCTTCGCGCCGATCTTGCCCTCGCGTAGCTGGTACAGACCGGTCACAGTCCGATCGATGCGCGCCACGAGCACCAGGTTCGACAGCGCGGCGTACATGGATGTGAACGCGCCGTCCGAGATCGGCAGCGGCGCCTCGGGGAGCCGGGCCACGAGCTTGTTGCCCGTCACGTAGGCCGTGCCGTCGATGAACCTCGGCGCGTAGGGGTCTGCCTGCACCGGTGCGACGAACTCCTGCCGGATCGACCACGCATCCGCGCCTTGCCATTCCGGTGACGCCGCGAGACCCAGGCTCCCGTACCAGCCGACCTCCACCTGATCGTCGTCGCTCGCGCCGTTGTACCCTTGTACGCGGAGCAGCACGCTCCACTGGCCGGACTCGGCCAGGTCGCGCAGGAAGCTCGACATGTCATCGATGTTGAGGATGTACGCGAGGGCGCCGAAGAGCGCGTAACTCGCCCCGTCGTGACCCCTGTCGTCGTCGCAGTACCCTTTGTCGTCCGACGGATCGATCGACTCGCAGCCCCGCTTGTCCTCGGTGCACGAGCACAGCCCGTCGAGGTTCAGCCCGGGGAGCGCGTCGTTCACGCCTTTTCCCATGTCGATCGTGCGTAGCGCCACGACGAACCCCTCGGCGCCGCCCGCGTCGTCCACGGCGGGCGGATCGGGGACCTCGTCGCGCACGCACATCATCGGCGTCGCGCCGCCCGCGCCTCCGTGACCTGCCCCGAGCGAGAGCTCGTCCGGGATCCCGGACACGAGCTGGCAACCGGCTGCCCACGAAAGTACGACGAAGCCCCCTCTCGTCGCGCGCCTCCGAACCGCCATCGCTCCTCCTGAAGGACAGGACGCTCGCGCGTAAAAATCCCCGCGCAGGCCCGCGATCGAGAAGATCACGATTGGGGCGGGCCGTCCACCGCACCCCGAAGGCCGCCGCGCACGTCCGGGGCGCGCGAGAGAGCGCGTGTGTTTTGCCTGGCATCGAGCCGGGCCATCGGCTACGCCGGCCCCATGCGCCGCCGGACCCTCGCGCTCGTGCCGCTCGTCGCCCTCGCCCTCGCGAGCACGGCGTGCGACGAGACGTCCGACACCGACACCGACACCGACACCACGACGACCGTGCCGACCAGCATCCTCGTCGAGCCGAGCCTCTTCCTCGGCGACGTGCCTTGCTCCGCCGCGACCGGCGCCATGCAGAGTTACGTGGCCACCGTCCTCGACGTCACCGACGCGGCCGCGCCCTTCCCGCTCCCCTCGTCGCCGCCCGTCACCTGCACGGCGAGCGTCATCTTCCGGCAGATCCTCGTCGGCCACGTCTACCGCGTCCAGATCGACGGCTACGACGTCCCCGCCGCCGAGCTCACGCCCGTCGGGGGCACCTCCTCCGGCAGCCGCAGCATGGTCCGCCGCGCTGCACCTGCCGCGGGCACCGTCACGCCGCTCTGGTCGACCTACTGCAAGGACATCACCGGTCAGAAGAACGTCCGCTCCGTGCCGGAGACGTGCGAAGAGCTCGCGCCGCTCTCGACCGAGACCGGCGTGCTCATCAATCCGCGCGCCACGCTCGCTGGCACGAGCTCCATCCCCGGCCTCGATCTCGCCTGCAAGACGAGCTCGATCGATCCGCAGGGCAACCCCGTGATCACCGGGGAGGTCGCGAGCTTCGACGTGCGCCCGGCCGATCCGGCCTTGCCCCCGCTCGTGAACCTCCCCTGCAAGAACCCCGCGCCTGCGCCGTACACGCAGAACATCAAGCCCGGCGCGACCTACACGTTCCGCATCGAGGCACGCGCCGAGACGGGCGGACCCGTCACGTGGGGCGCTTCCTGCACGGCGATCGCCGTGGAAGGCCTCGTCGTTCATGCGCTCTGCGATCCGCTGAGCAAGGACGGCGCGCTCGACCTCTCCCTCGCGGACGTCCTCGCGGCCGCGGGCACCTCGTGCGCGAAGGAGAACGTCGCGACGTACGACGCCCTGCTCGGCGCGCCCAGCTCCCTCGAGGCCGACGGCGTCGCTTGCGGCAAGCCCCTCCGCTTCACGCCGATCGAACCCGGTGCCTACCCGAAGATCAAGCTCGTCGGCCGCGACGCTGCGGGCGCGGCGGTCGTGACCGCCTCCTGCCTCGCCGAAATCACCCCCGGCGCGGTCAGCACGGCCACTTGCACGCTCGGGCCTTGAGCCTCCCCGACAACGGCCCAGACGGACCGACCGAGCCAGCGCCGCGACGCACCCAAACCTGCGTACAAAACCCTCGAACCTGATTGCAGGTTCACGGGTCGTATACTACCTGAGAGCGTCCTCCGGCCGGCGTGGACGAGGCTTTTTTCAAGCCTCCTCGCGCGTCAGGCCCAGGCCCGAGCGGCGGTATGGAAGATTCCTCGAACATCCAGCAGAAGATCCCCGTCAGCATCCAGGACGAGCTCAGGAACAGCTACCTCGATTACGCGATGAGCGTGATCATCGGTCGCGCCATCCCCGACGTGCGTGACGGGCTCAAGCCGGTGCACCGCCGGATCCTCTACTCGATGCACGAGCAGAAGATCGGCCCGAGCGGATCGCACAAGAAATGCGCGCGCGTCGTCGGCGACGTGCTCGGCAAGTATCACCCGCACGGGGATACGGCCGTGTACGACGCGCTCGTCCGCATGGCGCAGCCGTTCAGCCTCCGCTACCCGCTCATCGATGGGCAGGGAAACTTCGGCTCCGTCGACGGCGATTCGGCCGCGGCCATGCGGTACACGGAGTCGCGCCTCGCCCGCGTCGCGACCGAGCTCCTCACCGACATCGAAAAAGAGACCGTCGATTTCGCCCCGAACTACGACGACTCCGAGCTCGAGCCCACGGTCCTCCCGGCCAAGTTCCCCCAGCTCCTCGTCAATGGCTCGGGCGGCATCGCCGTCGGCATGGCGACGAACATCCCGCCGCACAACCTCGGCGAGATCATCGACGCCACGGTCCTGCTCATCCGGAACCCCGACGCGACGGTCGACGACCTGATGCAGCACGTAAAGGGCCCCGATTTCCCCACGGCTGGCCTCATCTACGGCAAGAGCGGCATCGACCAGGCCTACCGCACGGGCCGCGGCACCATCGTCATGCGCGGCCGCTGCATCGTCGAGAAGACCTTGAAGGGCGATCGCGAGCAGGTCGTGATCACCGAGATCCCCTACCAGGTCAACAAGGCCAAGCTCGTCGCCAAGATCGCCGAGTGCATCAAGGAAAAGCGCATCGAGGGCATCGCCGAGGTCCGCGACGAGAGCGACCGCGAAGGCATGCGCATCGTCATCGAGCTCAAGAAGGACGTCTTCCCCCAGGTCGTCCAGAACCAGCTCTACCGCCTCACGGACCTGCAATCGACGTTCGGCGTCATCAACCTCTCGATCGCCAACGGCCGCCCCGCCGTCCTCGGCCTCAAGGACACGCTCGCGCACTTCGTCGAGCATCGCCGCGAGGTCGTCACGCGGCGCACCCGGTACGAGCTGCGCCAGGCGGAAGCGCAACGCGAGCTCGTCGAGGGCCTCGGCATGGCGACGACCGACGTCGACATCATCGTCTCCACGATCCGCACCTCGCAGGATCCCGAGGAGGCGCGTGATCGCCTGCAGAAGCTCCCCTTGCGTGGCTTCGGCGACTTCCTGCGCCGCGCCGGCCGCCCCGAGCCCGAGTGCGTCGAGGGCGACGGCCGCGGCGACTACTTCCTCTCCGAGCGCCAGGCCAAGGCCATCCTCGAGATGCGCCTCTCGCGCCTCACGGGCCTCGAGCGCGAGAAACTCGCGCGCGAGTACGGCGAGCTCGCCGAGGAGATCCTCCGCCTCACCGGCATCCTCGCCGACGAGAGCAAGCTGATGGACGTCATCGTCGGCGAGCTCGAGGACATCAAGAGCCGCTACAACGACGTGCGCCGCACCGAGATCGTCCCGACCGAGGCCGAGATCCAGGTCGAGGACCTCATCCAGGAGGAGGACATGGTCGTCACCATCTCCCACCTGGGGTACCTCAAGCGCACGCCGGTCACGACGTACCGGGCCCAGCGCCGCGGCGGCAAGGGCATGGTCGGCATGGAGGCGCGGGACGAGGACTGGGTCAGCCAGCTCTTCGTCGCCTCCACGCACAGCTACGTCTTCTTCTTCAGCGACAAGGGCAAGGTCTACGTCAAGAAGGTCTACGAGATCCCGAGCGCGGCGCGAAACGCCAAGGGCCGGGCGATCGTGAACTTCGTCGGGATGGAGCAGGGCGAGAAGATCGCCGCCATCACCCCGGTCCCGCGCATCGAGACCGGCTGGTTCGTCGTCACGCTCACGCGGCGCGGCCAGATCAAGAAGACCGCGCTCGAGGAGTACGAGAACTTCCGCGACAAGGGCATCATCGGCGTGCGCATCGAGGAGGACGATCAGCTCCTCTCCGCGGCCATCACCGACGGCTCGCGCGAGTTCCTCATCGCCACGCACAAGGGCATGTCGATCCGCTTCGCCGAGGAGGAGGTCCGTCCCACGGGCCGCGCCACCATGGGCGTGAAGGGCGTCGACCTCAACGAAGGCGACTTCGTGGTCGGCCTCTGCGTCACGGACGGCGGACGGGATCGGGTCCTTGCGGTCTGCGAGCGCGGCTATGGCAAGCGCACCCCGCTCGACGAGTTCCGCCTCCAGAGCCGCGGCGGCAAGGGCGTCATCCTCATCGACGCGAGCGAGCGCAACGGTCCGGTCATTGGCGTCGCCATGGTGTCGCCGGCGGATCAGATCATGCTCGTGACGGACCGCGGCCAAACGCTGCGCACCAAAGCCAGCGAGATCCGCGAGACCGGCCGCAACGCCCAGGGCGTGCGCCTCATGAACGTCGACGGCGACGAGCGCGTCGTGGCGATCGAGGCCTTTGCCGAGGCCGAGGAAGGCACGGTCCCGCCCCCGCCGCTCGAGACGAACGGCACGGATGGCACGAACGGCACGAGTCACGACGGGACGAACGGCGTCGCCGAGTGACATCCCCCCTCCCCTGGCACCTCGCGTGACCGGGAGCTAACGTAAGCACTGTCACACAGCATCGCCGGGGCTCACCCGGTCCCCCGGGGGGGATCCGGGGGTTTGGGGGCGTCGTTCGGCGTGTCCGAATGAGGTTCCCGAGCGTCGACGGGGTTTGGGGGCGTAGCGCGGCGTGTCCGCGCGACGCCCCCAAGCGTCAACGGAGAGGTTTGGGGGCGTAACGCGGCGTGTCCGCGCGACGCTCCCAAGCGTCAACGGAGGGGCTTGGGGGGGTGCGCCGCGCAGGATCGGATGCGTGTGGGCCCTCCATTGCTGGGGGGCAACATGCTCGAGCTATTTCGGTCGCGTCGCCGTGCCATTGTATGGTTCGTCGAGGCTGGCCTGCTCGTATCGCTCGTCTGCGCGGGTGCGGCGGCGATCGAGGGGCATCGCGGCGTCGTCACGCTCGCCCGCGTGCTCGACGCTGCGGCGATCACGCTCGTGGCGCAGGCGTCGCTCTATTACCATGGCCTTTACGGACCCTCGCCCATTCGCGACCTCCGTACCCTGGCCTGGAAAGTCGCGCGTGCGCTCGCTGTCTCGGCTCTCCTGCTCTGGGCCCTCTTCCAGGGTTTTTCGGTCGACGCGGAAGAGCGCTTCGCGGCCGTGGCGCTCGGGCTCATGGCCGGCGCGCTCGTCTTGCCGCTCTTTCGCACCGGGCTCGCGCGGGCGGCGGCGAGTGATCGCCTCTGCAAGCGCACCCTGGTCCTCGGCTCGGGGCCGCTCGCCGACGCCGTGATCACCGGCGCGCGGACCCATGACACCGGCGGCATGCGATTCGTCGGCCGCCTCGTACAGGAGGGCGACCCGGGCCGCGCCGCCCCCGACGTGCTCGGCAGCTACGACGAATTGCCGCACATCGCGTCCGCGCACGGCATCCGGCACATCATCGTCTGCGCTGCGGATCGCCGGGGCAAATTGCCCATCAATGTCCTCCTGGAGCTCAAATTCCGGGGCGTCGAGGTCGAGGAAGGCGTGGAGTTTTACGAGCGCATCACGGGCAAAATCTTCGTCCGTGAGCTTCGCCCGAGCCAGCTCGTCTTTGCGCACGGCTTTCACGTCGCGAAGCGCACGCTCCTCGGAAAGCGCCTGCTCGACGTCGTCTGCGCCTCGATCGGCCTCGTGCTGTCGGCGCCGCTGATGCTGCTCACGGCGCTCGCGATCCGGCTCGATTCGGCGGGCCCGATCCTTTATTCGCAGGTGCGGAGCGGCGTGTTCGGCCAGCCCTTCACCATTTACAAGTTCCGCTCGATGCGCACGGATGCGGAGGCCGATGGCAAGGCGCGCTGGGCGTCGGAGGACGATCCGCGCGTGACGCGGGTGGGCCGCGTCATTCGCAAGACGCGGCTCGACGAGCTCCCGCAGCTCTGGAACGTGCTCGCCGGCGACATGAGCCTCGTCGGCCCGCGTCCCGAGCGCCCGAGCTTCACCGAGGAGCTCGAAAAGGCCATTCCGTTCTTCCGGCAGCGCCTCTTCGTCAAGCCCGGCCTCACGGGCTACGCGCAGGTCCGCTACCATTACGGCGCCACGACCGAGGACCAGCTCGAAAAGCTGCAGCACGACCTGTTCTACATCAAGACGCTGTCGGTCTGGTTCGACCTGTCGATTCTGCTCGATACGATCAAGGTGGTGCTGCTCCGGATTGGATCGCGCTGAGAGGGTGTTCCACAGCGTAGCGCCGGGGTTTCACCCCGGACCCGACGAGGGGCTGTCCGCCCCTCGACCCGGACCAGGGCCAGCCCTGGACCTTTGGTGCATCGACCGCGACGCGGTCGATGCACAGGCGCATTGTGGAACACCCTCTGGCCTCGCTACGGCTCTCCACACGCGCAACGGGTGCGATCCCCACCTGGATCGCACCCAGCGCCTCGCGCAACGGCGTCCCTCGACGTCTGGATCGCCCCTTGCGCCTCACGCAACCGGGTCGATGCCGACCTCGATCGCCCCCGGCGCCTCACGCAACTGGGTCGCTCAAGACCTCGATCGCCCCCGGCGCCTCACGTGCGAGGGTCCCTCGACGCCTGGATCGCCCCCGGCACCTCACACAACCGGTTCGATCGAGGCCTCGATCCACCCAGTTGCGCAAGCTGCCCCACACATCCATCACTCGTCGTAGAACGCGTCCTCGTCCTCGTCCGCCGTCTTTGTTTCCTGGCCCCTCGGACGCCCCCCCGCCGCGCGCGCCTCCTCCTCCTCGAGCACCCCGGGCCGGGCGTCCTGGTCCTGCAGATCCGGATCCCTTGGCACCCGCCGCATCGGATCCGTCGAGGCGATCGCCGAAATCGCCACCGTCACCATCGTCCGGAACGTCGGCGCCGACGCGCCCGTCGGGTCCGGCTCGAAGCGCGTCGAAATCAGCTCCAGGTCGACCCCGCCCGTCACGAGAATTCCCATCGTCAGCGGCATTCCGAGCGAACCGCCCGCGGCCACCGCCGTCGTCACGAACTTTCCCTCGGGCTGCGGCGTCCCCGGCGGCAACCCGAGCCGCGGCTGCGTCGCGAGTGGCGCTTCGCCATGGCGGAAGCGCAGGATCCCGCGCGCGATCACGCTCCGAAACTCCCGCCCCCCCCGCGGCCGGCTCCACAGCTCCAGCCCCGCCGCATGTTGCGCCCCAAACCCGATCCGCGGGCCGAGCGACGAGTACGAAAAGCTGTACGTCCCGACAACCCCGTATCCACGCCCGGCATACCGCGCGTCGATCCGCGCGTCGGGCGCGATCACGCCAGACGACTCATCCTGCAGGAACGACGGCGGGCTCGCCACCGTCAGCCCGAGCGCCGCGCCGCCGCGGATGCGCCGCGAAATCTCGAACGTCGCGGATCCGAGGGCCGAGACCGTGGTGATGTCCGCGGGCCCGCGCGTGAGGTCCACGTCGAGCAGCGCGTGCTCGAAATGGGTGAAGCCTGCCCGCACGATCGGCCCTATGCGAAAGCGACGGCCGGCGAGCCACGAAAACGACGCGCTCCCGAGGACCGCGTGGCTATCGAGCCCCACCGCCTCGGGATGATCCGCGGCGACGGCGCCCGCTTGCGTGTATCCGGCCTCGAAACGTACATACGACCGCGGCGACGTGCTCGCGGAAAACCCGACGCGGCTCCCGAGCGTGTAAATGACCCTTCCCTGGAGAAACGGGTCGCGCGCCGTCAAATCATTCGTGGCGCGGAGCCCGAGCCGCGACGCGAGGAGCGCGTCCGCGGAGATCGAAAAGGCCGTGCGGGGCGAGGTCACGACATCGAGCCGCGTCACCGCCGTGCCCGCGATGTCCTGCGGGGACGTGGCCCCCTGCGTCGACGCGAGCGCCCGCCCGTACCGCCCGGAGATATCCAGCAAAAACGCCGCGCGGGACGCGCGGGACACGATCCTCGCAGCGCCGTCCACGCTCGTGAGCGCAATCCCGTACCCGCCGCCCGGCGTGATGCCCGTGACCGCGCTTTGCTCGACCGTGACTGCCGCCGTCGCGTCGGTGACGGCGAGCCCTCCCGCGGGGAAAAAGCCCAGCATGCGCCTCCATGGTTCTCGGGCCGCCCGGTGCTTCAGCGGGCCGTCAGCCGCTCCGGCTCTGCGTCCCGCAAGGGCGCCTGCGCGTACCGCGCGAGCCCGACCGCAAAGCCGAGCCCGTGCGCGACGTGCATCACGGGAAACATCGCCGCCACGAGGAAAACCAGGCACCCGTCCGCGCGACGCGCCGCCCACGCCGCCCCGGCGACGATGGCCAGCGTATACACGGCCGCCGCCGCGCCGAGAACGGGCTGCGCCGGCGAATAGAAAAGCGCGAGGATCACGAGCACGGTGAAGGTGAGAACGGTCGCGAACGGGATCAGGGGCCTGGGCGAAGGCGGCAACCCTCGCAGGAGGATCGTCCGCGCGCGGCCCGATCCATAGTTGAAATACTGCCGGAACAAGCCGCCGAACGTCGACCGCGGATAATAATGCCCCACGATGTCGCGCGATTGATAGATGCGCCCGCCGCGCGCCAGGATCCGCTGGTTCAGCTCCGCGTCCTCGTTCGTCCGCGCGTCCGGGTCGAAGAGGCCCGCGAGCTCGAAGGCCTCGCGGCGGAAAGCACCGCACCACACGCTCTCCACGTATCCCTCGCGATCGGGGTCCCGGGACGCCGATCCGCCCACGCCGAGCGGGCTCCGGAGCGCCGCGCAGAGCGCTTTCTGAAACCTGGTTTTCCCCCGCGGCCGCATGGCGCCCCCCACATTGAGCGCGCCTGTTCGCCGGAGCACCGCGACGGACGCGGCCACGTATCCGGGGTCGTAATCGGCATGGGCGTCCATGCGGATGATCACGTCCCCGCGGGAGCGCTTGATCCCCAGGTTCAGGGCCGCGGCCTGGAGGCGCTGGGGATTGTCGAGCAAAACGATGCGTGGATCCTCGGCGGCGAGCGCGCGCACGATGTCCTGCGTCCGGTCGAGGGAGCGACCGTCGACGACGAAGATCTCCAGGCGTTCGGACGGATATCGTTGCCCCGCCGCCGCCCGCACGACCCGCTCGATGTGGTCCTCTTCATTGTAACAAGGAATCACGATCGAACAGAAGGGACGTTCTGCGAGCGTCCGAAGAATCACGCCGCCGCGCCCCGACTCGGGTCCCCAATCATCCATCCCAAGCCCCCCAAAAAGCCACGAACAGAGCTCGGCCCCCGCCAAGCCCGGCCCCCCGACCCCGACGGCCAGCATCCCACGCCGTGGCTCTTTTTCAATCGGGCGAAATCCGAGTCCGATTGCAGGGTGCCCCGGGCGGGCGGATCCAGCGAATCCGTGTTCACGAACATGCGCATTGCGAATGAGAATGCGCATGCAATGCTAGGCGCGTTGCTCGGGACAACCCATTCTTCCCCTGGTGCTGGCGAGCGGCTGCGTGTCCTCGCCGTGACGCGGATCTTCCCGAATCGGGTGGAGCCGCTGTCATGCCCCTTCCAGCGCAGGCAGCTCGCCGCGCTCGCGCGCCTCGCCGAGGTCGAGGTGCTCGGCGTCGTGCCGTGGGTGCCGGGCGCGTCGCTGATCGGGGATCGCGCCCGGGTCGGAAAGCTCTGCCGCGTGCCGGCGGAGGACACGATCGACGGCCTCCCCGTGGTGCACCCGCGCGCGCCGTACCTGCCGCTCGCAGGTCCATGGCTCTCCGGCGTGAACGGCCCGCTCTACCTCGCGGGCCTCGTCCCGCACCTCGCCGCGTTGCGCCGCCGCTTCGACGTCGTGCTCGGCGCGTTCCTCTTCCCCGACGCGTGGGCCGCGCAGCACCTCGCCCGCGCCCTCGGCCTGCCGTACGCCGTGAAGGCGCATGGCACCGACGTGAACGTGATCGCGCGCTGGCCTTCGGTGCGCGCCCTCGTGCAGGGAACGTTGCGCCGCGCGGGCGTGGTGATCGGCGTGAGCCGTCCGATGCTGGGCGCCCTCGAAGAGCTCGGCGCGCCGCGGGATCGCGTGACGCTCGTCCCGAATGGGGTCGATCGCGCGCTCTTTCAGCCGCGGAGCCGCGACGAGGCGCGTGGGGCCCTCGGGATGGATCCACGTTCGAAGGTGCTCGTCTACGTCGGCAGGCTCGAAGAGGCGAAGGGTCTGCACGAGCTCTGCGACGCGCTCGTATCGCTCGAAGCACGCGCGCCGGGTCGGTTCACGATCGCGCTCGTCGGCGATGGTTCGCTCCGCAAGACGCTGGAAGAGAAGCGCGACGCGGGCTTGCCGCTCCTCGTCGCCGGCGCGCGTCCCGCCGAGGAGGTCGCGCGTTTCCTCGCCGCGTCCGACGCGCTCGTGCTCCCGAGCTTTCACGAGGGCACGCCCAACGTCGTGCTCGAAGCGCTCGCCGCGGGTCGACCCGTCGTCGCGACGCGCGTGGGCGGCATCCCGGACGTCGTCGCGCACGAGCGCACGGGCCTGCTCGTGCCGCCGCGCGACGCGCCCGCGCTCGCCGCGGCGATCGAACAAGCGACGAGCCGCGCGTGGGACGAGGACGAGCTCACGCGTGCCGCGCCGCCCGGCTGGGATCGAAGCGCGGAGGCGTTGCTCGCGGCGCTCCTTCGCGCGCGGTCGGTGCACGCATGAAGCGCGGGAGCACGCTGGGCGCCGCGTCGGCCCTCGCGCTCCTGCTCCTCGCGACGGTAACGGCGGCCGGTGGGCCCCGCGTCGTCGTGGTGGACGACGGCGTGCGCGTGCGGCGGGAGGGGCCCGATCTCGATCGAGCCATCACACGAGGACATGCGCTCGGCGGAGAGGATCACGCGATCGAGCTCGCGGCGCTCCGCGGCGAGGTGCTCGCGATCCAGGTGATCCTCGAAGCCGGCGACACGCCGCTCGACGCCGTCACCGTGGACGTCGCGCCGCCCCGCACGCCGATCCGCGTCGATCGTTTCATCGAGTCCTACGTCGAGATCACCGCGCGATCCCGCAACGAAAGGCACGCAGGCGAGTCGCTCGGCTGGACCCCGTCATCACGTCCCCCGGACGAGGACGTGCTCGGCGCCGTGCCCGACGCGCTCGTCCCCGTGGAGCTCGCGCCCGCGTGGCTCCCCTACCCTTTGCGGATCCAACCACGATCCCGCGGCGCGATCTGGATCGACGTCGAGGTCCCCACGAGCACGCCCCCCGGCCGCGTCGCGACCGAGATCGTCGTGAAACACGCAGGCGGCGTTCTCTCGCGTTTGCCCGTGGTCGTCGACGTCGCGAGCGCCGAGCTCCCTTACCGCGCCACGAGCTTCCTCGCCTTCTACGACCCGAAGAACCTCATCGAGCGCATCGGCGCCCTCGAACCCGCCGAGAAGCAGCTCTTCCAGCTCCTCCACCGGCACCACGTCGACGCGCTCGGCTCGATCCGCAACGAGGCTGACCTCGATCGCCTCGGGCCCGCGCTCACGGGAGCTTGGTACACCAAGGAACACGGCTACGAGGGCCCGGGGGAAGGTGTCCCGTTGACCGCGGTCACGCTCGGCGCCTACGGCACGCTCGGCGATCCGCACCCCGACAAGCTCCGTGTGATCGAGGCGCTCGTCCCGAAGATCCCGGCGGCGGTCGAGGACGTCTTCCTCTACGCGATCGACGAGCAGTGCGAGAGCCCGCGCGGACCCACGTGGCGCTCGCTCCTCGCGCGATCACCCGTGCAAAAGCGCGTGCGCGTGGCGCACGCCTGCGCCGAGGATCCACGCCACCAGAAGGTCGATCTCGTCCTTTTGCCCTCGCAGACCTTCCAGCAAGACGCGGCGCTCGGCACGCGTGATCAAGGCCGCGACGTGTGGGTCTACAACGGAAGGCTCCCGCACTCGGGCCCGCTCCTGCTCGACGTGCCGGCCACGAGCTTGCTCGCGGACGCCTGGATCGCGGCCACGCGCCCCACGGGACGATGGTTCCTGTGGGAGACGACCTTCTGGAACGACGGCAACCGCGGCGGCCGCGGCCCGATCGACCCCTTCGTCGTCGCCGAGACCTTCCACAACAACGACGGCGACAGCGCGCTCGGCGATGGCGTGCTCGTCTATCCGGGCAAACAGACGGGCCGCTTCGCGCACCACTCGGCCGGCTTCGACGGCGTCTTCCCTTCGATCCGGCTGAAGCTCTTGCGCCGCGGCATCCAGGACGCGGGTTACCTCGCGCTCGCGCGGAGCGCGCATCCCGCCGAGGCCGACGTGATCTCCACGCGCCTGCTTCCTCGCGCGCTCGACGAAGTCGACCTCGACGAAGCCACGCCCTTCCCCACGGACGCGGCCGCGTACACGAGCGCGCGGAGCACCCTTCGCGCGCTCGTCCCCGAAGGCGGGCGCCTCGATCCTCGCCAAACCGCGGACGTCCTCGACGCGGGTCGCGCAGCGCGTCAAACGCAGCAAAGGCCCATGTTTCGTGGCCCAAAACGCCTCGTCGTGGCCTTCGCCACCCTCGCGCTCGTCGCCGCGTCCCTCGCCGGGTGGCTCGTTCGACGCGGCAGGCGCCGTGCTTCGTGATCCGCGGGCGGGCGGCCTAGGGTAAGCTCGCCCTCGCGAATGCCCCCGAAGAAACCATCGTCTGCGGCCTCGCCTCTGCCTCCCGACGTGGGGCTCCTCGAGGAGATCGGCGGCGGCTTCCTCGGCGCGGCGGCCACCGTCGGCGGCATGGGCCTGCTCGGCTACCAGATCCTCCGAAGGCTCGTCACCTTCCGCATCGATCGCGCCGAGACCCTCCGGAACCTCTACCGGATGGGCGTGAAATCGATCCCCATCGTGATCGTAACGGCCCTCTTCACGGGCGCGATCATGGTCATCCAGGCCGCGCCGCTCGTCGTGCGCCTCGGCGCGCAGGGCTTGCTCGGCTGGGGCGCGGGCTTCGGCATCCTGCGTGAGATCGCGCCGCTCTTGACGGCGCTCATGATCAACGGCCGCGTCGGCGCGAACAACACGGCCGAGCTCGGCACCATGGTCGTCACCGAGCAGATCGACGCGCTGCGCGTGCTCGCGATCGATCCCATCGCGTTCCTGATCGCGCCGCGCTTCGTCGCGATCGTGACCACGCTCTTCCTGTCCACGATCTTCGCCGACACGCTCGCGCTGCTCGGCGCCGCGTACGGCGGCTTCGGCCTGCTCGGCGTCGAGCCGAAGACGTTTTACAACGGCCTGACGAGCGGCCTGCTCGGCCTGAGCGACGTCACGAGTGGCCTCGTGAAGAGCATCGTCTTCGGCGTCGTGATGGCGCTCTCGAGCTGCCAGTACGGGCTCGGCGTGAAGGGCGGCGCGCCGGGCGTCGGGCGGGCCGTGAACGCGACCGTGGTGGCCTCGGCCGCGGGCATCTTCATCCTCGACTACTTCGTCTCCTTCACGCTGGACTGAGGACACGTGAGCGCGGCGAACACCCACGACGAGCCCGCGCCCGAGAGCGGCATCGACCAGGCCGCCGAGGCCCCGGACGCGTCGATCGCCGCGGTGGTGGGCGCACAGGCGATGGAGCTCGTGGGCATGGGCCTCGGGATCGCCTCGGTGTTCGTCCGGACGCTCTACTACTGCCTCCGCGGCCGGCCGGACTTCGGCGCCGTCGTGCGGCAGATGTTCGAGATCGGCAACCGCTCGGTCGTCTTCTTGACCGTGGTGATGGGCTTCATCGGGATGATCCTGGTCCTCCAGGGCGGGCTCCAGGTGAAGCGCATCCTGCCCGAGTTCAGCATGGTCGGCGCCTCGTACCTGGAGCTGCTCGTCCGGGATCTCGCGGCCACGATCAGCGCGCTGATGCTCGCCACGCGCGTCGGCGCGGGCATCGCGGCCGAGATCGGATCGATGGTCGTCACCGAGCAGGTCGACGCGCTGCGCATGTGCGCGGCCGATCCGATCGACTACCTCATCAAGCCACGTTTCCTCGCGAGCCTCGTCATGACCATTTGCCTGGTCATCTGGGCGGCGGGCGTCGCGATGCTGACGGGCATGCTCACCGCGTACATCATGTTCGATGTCAACCCGCGGACGTTCTTCAACCTGCACCTCGTCGACACGGGCGACCTCGTCGTGGGCCTGGCGAAGTGCCTGGCCTACGGCGCCGCGATCCCGGTCGTCGCGGGCCACTCGGGGCTCACCACACACGGCGGCAGCGAGGGCGTCGGCTGGGCGACCACGCGGGCCGTCGTGAACGCCTCGCTCGCGGTGATCGTGCTCGATCTGATCCTCTCCGCGCTTGGCTACGTGCTCCTGGGTCCCTAGGTGCGGAGCGTTCTGACGAACCACCATGCCCGAGCTGCCTGAGGTCGAGCACCAGGCGCGCGCGCTCCGCCGGCTCCTCGAAGGCGCGCGCATCGAGCGCGCCGAGGCCGACGCGACGCCTGTTCTGAAAGGAAAAACCACGCCGGCCACGTTCACGGCGGCCCTCGCGGGGCGCTCGTTCTGCGGGATCGAGCGTGTGGGCAAGCTGCTCTTGCTCTCGTTCGACGCGGGCACGGGCCTCGCCTGCCACCTCGGCATGACGGGCAGGTGGCGGGCCCGCGTGGCCGGCGACGCGCCTCCCCGGCACGGCCGCGCGCGCCTCTTTTTGCAGGACGGCCGCGTGCTCGACTACGTCGACGTGCGGATGCTCGGTCGACTGGAGATTGTGCCGCGTGACGCGTTCGCGACGCTCGCCTCGTCCCTCGGCCCCGACCCGCTGCGCGACGGCCTCGACGCGCCTCGCCTCGCCGCGCAGATCGCCGGCACTTCACGGCCCATCAAGAACGTGCTGCTCGATCAGACCGTCCTCGCGGGCCTCGGCAACATCCAGGTGACGGAGGCACTCTTTCGCGCACGCGTGCACCCTTCCCGCGCGGCCGATGCGCTCACGCCTGCGGAGATCGAAGCACTCGCCGACGGGATCCTCGCGACGCTCATGCACACGCTCGCGGTGCACGAGCGCGACGACGAGATCGTCTACCTCTCCGATCGGACCGACGCGCCGAACCCGTTCCTCGTCTACGGCCGCGTGGGCGAACCATGCCCGCGCTGCGGCGCCCCGATCCGCACCCTCACGATCGCCGGCCGCACGAGCCCCTTCTGCCCGCGCTGCCAGCGCCCTACTCGATTGGGCCCTCGGCGCGGCCGTGGATGAACTGCTGGATGATCTCGTCGTTCGAGGCCTTGAAGTCGTCGGGCGTCCCGATCAGCCGAACGAACCCTTTGTAGAGCATCACGATCCGATCGGCGATCGAGAAGATGCTCGCGAGGTCGTGGCTCACGACGATGCTCGTCACGCCGAGCGTGTCGCTCAGCTCGCGGATGAGTTTGTCCACGCGCCGCGCGCTCACGGGATCGAGGCTCGTCGTGGGTTCGTCGAAGAGCACGTAACGTGGGTCGAGCGTGAGCGCGCGCGCGATGGCCACGCGCTTGCGCATGCCGTCGCCGAGCTCGGGCGGGAACCTGTCGGCGAACTCGCGCATGTGCACCTGATCGAGCCGCTTGCGCGCCTCGGCGAGCGCCTCCTTCGGCTTCAGGCCTTTGTGTTTGCGCAGCGGCAGCGCCACGTTCTCCGCGCAGGTCATCGAGTCGAAGAGCGTCGAGTGCTGGAAGACCATCGCGCACTTCATGCGCACCGGGTACATCTGCTCCTCGTCGAAGCGGCTGATCTCCTCGCCGTCGAGCCAGATCTCGCCCGCGTCCGGATAGAGCAGGCCAACGAGGTGCTTGATGAGCACGCTCTTGCCGACGCCCGATTGACCGATGATGAAAAAAACCTCCCCGTCTTGAACGTCGAAGCTGACGTCCTCGATGACCTTCTTCGTCCCGAAGGATTTGGCGAGGTGGCGGAAGGAAATCATGACGCAGTGGGCCGCGCGCTCGATGTTACGTGGGTCTGCCTTCGCCGACGAACATCGTGCATAGTGGACGCATGGCGAGCCCGCGATCGATCGAGGTCAAGGTCGGCATCCTGATCCTGACGGCCACCGTTCTCCTCGCGGTGTTCATCCTCGTCATGGGCGGCATCAACTTCCAGCCCACGTATGCCCTCTTCGTCGACTTCGACAACCCCGGCGGCCTGCAAACCGGCGCCCCTATCAAGATCGCCGGAGTCAAAGTAGGTAAAATCACCGAAATACAGTTCCGGGGTGGAGAAGTGCCGGGCGGCGCGGGCAAACGTGATCCGCTCGTGCGGGTGAAGGTCGAAGTCGAGAAGCGGTATCAGCCGAGCGTTCGTGACAACGCGGTCTTTTACGTGACGTCGTCGAGCGTGCTCGGCGAGCAGTTCCTCGCGCTCGATCCGGGCTCGGGTGATCGGCCCGTGCTCGCGGAGAACGCGATCGTGCGAGGCCTCGATCCGCCGCGCCTCGACATGCTGATCGCCAAGGCCTACGACCTGCTCGACACCACGGTGAACGCGCTCTCGGGCAACAAGGACGAGATCGGCACCGCGCTGAACGGCCTCTCGCGCACGCTGAAGGGCACCGGGGACTTCTTCGACAAGAACGGCGAACGGCTCGATCGCATCGCGGCGAACGTCGAGCAAATCACGGTGGACACGCAGGACACCGTGCGCGAGGCCAAGCAGAAGTACGTCGAGAACCCGCAGATCGATCGCATCCTCGACAACGTCGATCGCACGACGGGCGCGCTCGCGAAGGACGCGCCGCCCTTGCTCGCGGACGCGAAGGTCACGCTCGCCAACGTCAAGCGCGTGAGCGAAACCGTCGGCGGCGAGGGCGAGCAGGCGAAGATCCGCCAGGCGATCGGCGACCTCGCCGAGATCGCCCGGAACACGAAAGGCATCACCCAGGACGCGCAGGCGATCGCCTCGAGCGTGCGGCGTGGCAAAGGCACGGTGGGCGCGCTCGTGATGGACGAGCAGCTCTACGACGATCTCCAGGAGCTCGTGCGCGACCTCAAGCACAACCCCTGGAAGTTCTTCTGGCGCGAGTAACCCCGCGTTCCCTCAGCGCACGCGAATCACTCGAACTCGACGAGGGGCTCGCCTTCCTTCACGGCCTGCTCCTCCTTCACGAGGATCTTCGTGATCGTGCCCTCGTCCTCGGCCTCGACGGGCATCTCCATCTTCATGGACTCGAGGATCGCGACGACGGTCCCTTCCTCGATCTTGTCGCCGACCTTCACTTCGATCTTCCAGACGTTGCCCGTGATGTGCGCCTTGATGACCTTTGCCATGGGGCGGCGACGCTAGCGGAGGTCCGTCGCGATGGGAAGCGCGTGACGAACCGGTCCTCGCGTGCGCCCAGCCCCGGGGCCGCGGCTGATCCCAAAAACGACGCGGCCGTCAAGCGGGAAAACGCAGATTGGGGACCTCTGGCACGGAGTTCACCTGTCTTCCGGGACGAAATCCCGAGGCAGGGCGGGCCCTGCGGAAAAGAATCGACTCCACCCAATTGACAGGCATCTTGGGGAGTTGATACCGACAGGCGCCGCGGTACTCTCACTTTGGCGGGTGTCCTCGGAAAGGCGCAGCCGTGCTGCAGAAGCACGGCGGTCCTCCCCCGGGGCGAACGGCGAGCGCGCTGCTTTCGAAGGAGCCACGACGCATGTCCGAACAGAAGGAAAGCTCGGTCCTGTTCTCCCTCAAGGAGCTCATGAACCTCGAGGAGGACCGTATCAAGCAGGAGGAGGATGCGAAGGCCGCCGCAGCGGCCGCCGCAGAACGAGCCCGGCTCGACGACGAGCGCCGGAAGCGCGAGGAAGAAGAAGCGCGCATCCGGGCCGAGGACGAGCGCAGGGCCCTGGAAGAGCGCAAGGCCCGCGAAGAGGCCGCGCGCCTCGAGGCGATCCGTCAGGCCGAGGTCGAGAAGGCCCGCGTCGAGGCCGAGCAGAGGGCGCGGCTCGAGGCGATGAACGCGCAGCAGCAGCACGAGCGCAAGCTCGCCGAGCTGCAGCACGACGAGTCGAAGAAGAAGCTGCGCAAGACGCTCTACGGCGTGGTCGCGGCGGTCGTCGTCATCGGCGGCGTCACGACCGGCATCATCATCAACCAGAGCCAGAAGGCCGAGCAGGAGCGCCAGGCGCTCGCCGATCAGGCGCGACAGGCCGAGGAAGATCGCAAGAAGGCCGAGCAGCAGGCGAAGGAGCAGCAGCAGAAGATCGACAGCCTGCTCGGCCAGCTGACGAGCGCGAAGGACGAGGCGACGCGCCTCGCCCTGCAGAAGCAGCTCGACGAAGAGAAGGCGAAGCAGGACGCAGCCAAGAAGGGCGGCGGCGGTGGTCCGCGTCCCGCGGGCGGCGGCGGCGCGGCCAAGCCCTGCAACTGCGCGCCCGGCGATCCGCTCTGCAGCTGCCTCTGATCCAGGCGAGCGGCCCGCGCGAACGCAGGTGCGGGCCGCCGTTTGCATCGCAAAGGTGCAAACGCATGAAGCGCACGGCTCCCGAGAAGGCCCTGGACACCTCGTCCGGCGCCGAGGCCCCCTCCCCTCATGACCCCGATACATCCCCGATGAACGACGCGACGAGGCGGCTCGTCTTCCCGCTGGATTACGGCTCGCTCGATGAAGCCCGGGCCGGCGCGCGTGTCGTCGCTCCGTCGGTCGGCGTGCTCAAGGTGGGGCTCGAGCTCTTCGTGCGGGAAGGGCCCGCCGCGATCGCGGCGTGTCACGATCTCGGCCGGGACGTTTTTCTCGACCTGAAGCTCCACGACATCCCCGAGACCGTGGGCCGCGCGGTGCAAAGCGCGGCATCGCTCGGGGTCCGGTACCTGACGGTCCACGCGCACGGCGGTCGCGCGATGCTCGAACGTGCAGCCGAGGAGGCCGCGCGTGCGAGCGCGCCGCTCACGATCCTCGCGGTCACCGTGTTGACCTCGCTCGATGCGCAGGATCTCACGGCGCTCGGTTTGTCCGCGTCCCCGGCAGAACAAGCGGAGCGGGTCGCGCGGCTCGCGTGGGACGCGGGGGTGCGAGGGTTCGTCGCGTCTGCGTCGGAGGCGGCGAACCTCCGGCGCGCGCTCGGGCCGGAGGCGCTGCTCGTCACGCCGGGCATCCGGCCGGCGGGCAGCGCGGCCGGGGATCAGAAGCGAATCACGACGCCGGCGCAGGCGATCTCGAGCGGGGCGGATCTGCTCGTCGTCGGGCGGCCGATCCGCGACGCGGCGAGCCCGCTCGACGCTGCGCGCGCCGTCGTGGCCGAAATCGAAGGCGCGCTCGCCGCAAGGAGCACATGACTCGACTTGTGTATGGCCTCCAGCCCGTCCGCGAAGCCGTGCGCGTGCACGGCGACGCTCTCGAACGTGTCGTCGTCGAGCAAGGCGGGAGCCCCAAGATCCAGGCTGTCGGACGTTTCGCCGAGGGCCGCGGCGTCCGCGTCGAGACCGCGCCCCGCATCGAGCTCGATCGTCGCACCGGCGGCGGCAGGCACCAGGGTGTGCTCGCGGTCGCGCCGGACCTCAGGATCCGCGGCGTGGATCAGCTAGCGATCGAGCCGACGTCCATCGTCGTCGCGCTCGACGGGATCATGGATCCGCAGAACTTCGGGGCGATCGTGCGCAGCGCCGTCGCGCTCGGGGCCACGGGGATCGTCTGGCCCGAGCACAGCTCCGCGCCGCTCTCGCCGGCCATGTTCCGCGCATCCGCGGGCGCCATCGAGCACGCCACACTCTGCCGTGTCTCGTCCTTGCCGGAAGCGCTGCGCTCCCTCGCGGATCGCGGCGTCACCGTGATCGCCCTCGACGCGCAGGGGCCGACGACGCTCGGCGCGGTCGATCT
The DNA here is from genome assembly GCF_028369105.1 of Polyangium mundeleinium. Lineage (NCBI taxonomy): Bacteria > Pseudomonadati > Myxococcota > Polyangiales > Polyangiaceae > Polyangium > Polyangium mundeleinium. The sequence goes on from NZ_JAQNDO010000001.1 coordinate 7,471,047, forward strand.
GCGCGGCCCGGTGGCGATCGTGATCGGCGCCGAGGACAAGGGCGCGCGCAAGGCCGTGCTCCGCGCCTGCCAGCACGTCGCGCGCTTGCCGATGGCGGGGCCGATCGGATCGCTCAACGCCTCGGTCGCGGGCGCGCTCGCGCTCTACGAGGTGCTCCGCCAGCGGCAGGTGCCCACCTGAGAGCCCCGCGCGCGGCCTGGGCGACCCTCGTCCTTGCTGCCGTGCCGCTCCGGCTCGCGCTCGCGCTAGGAACGGATCTCTCCCCGGACGAGGCGTACTACCTCGCCGCGGCCCGCGCGCCGGGCGTCCTGCCTCCGCTCGTCGACCACCCGCCGCTCGTCCCGCTCCTGCTTCGGCTCGTCGATCGGCTCACGGCCTTGCCCGTCGAGCTCCGCGTCCGGCTCGTCCCGCTCGTGTGTTCGCTTGGCCTCTCGATCGCCACGGTCGCCCTCGCGCGCCGCCGCGGCGCGGACGCCTCCGGGCAGAACCTCGCGGCCTTCCTGTCGAGCTTCGCGCTCCTCCCGGTCGCGGGCGGCTTCGTCGCCACCCCGGACGGCCCGGCCCTCCTCGCCCTCGTGCTCGCCTTGTTGTGGGCCGAGCCCGCGCCCGAGGCCGCCGCCGCGTCCCTCCCACGACGGCTCGCCGCCGCGTTCGGCCTCGGGCTCGTGGGGGCCGCGGGCGCCCTCGCCAAGGTGGTCGTCCTGCCCCTCTTCCCGCTCATCGTCGTCCTGGCCGCGCGCCGCCGCCTCGGCGAGCGCCTCCTCGCCCTCGCCCCCCTCGCCCTCGCCGGCCCGCTGCTCGCCCCGAGCCTCGCCTTCCAGCTCCGGCACGCCTACGCCCAGCAGGCGCCCACGTTCACGCTCCTCGGCGCCCTCGGGGCCCTCGCCGCGGCCGCGCTCGCCCAGGCGCTGCTCTGGACCCCCTGGACCCTCTTCCACGGCGCCCGCGCCCTCCGCACCTCCCCGCCTGCCGACCGCGCCGTCGTCCTGCTCCTGACGGCCCTCGTCGCCGCCTCGGCCCTCGCGCGGGCCGTGCCCCCCGAGCCGAACTGGTATGCGCCTTCGGCTTTGATCCTCGCGGTCGCGTGCGCTCGAACCGGTAAGGATTTGGCCCCGCGCGCGCGACTTGCCATGCTGCTCGCCGTCCTCGTGCCCACGGCGATCGCGGCCGCGCACACGATCCGGCCTTTTTTGCCGCTGCCGCTCCGAGCCGACCCCACCGCCCGCCTCCACGGCTGGCGGAGCGGGGACGGGCCTGTCGACGCGCCGGGCGTGGGCCCTTATGGCGCCGCCGCGGAGCAATGTGTGTATCAGTTCACGTGCTCAAAAATAAACGACTACTTCCAAGCACTTGCTGAGTAACCTTCAAGGTTCCACTTCATCACCGAATTTGCCTGAACGAGCGGCCAGGGAAAGGGCCTCGTCGTTCGTTTCAAGCGAATGACCCTCGCGCGCCGAAAGATCGCCGAATTGTTGATCAAATTCGCGTACTTGGACATGCCGCCCGGAGAAACTTCTCGCATTTCGCCCAGATAGTTCAGGCGATACACGAAGGGAGGCCGGCCGGTCGCCAAGCGCGCGATATCGATCCGGTTCTTCCGGGAACCAGCTCGAAGAGAGGTCGCGCACATCGGGTTTGGGAGGACGAACCCGCACGACACGCGTGCATGTGAGCCGATCGGCAGGACGAACGTTCAGGATGCGGGGCGGGTGCGTCCGAGGACGCGGGCGAACCGCGCGAGGGCCTCGTCGACGTCGTCCGCGGTGGTCTCTTCGCCGAGCGAGACCCGCACCGCCGCGAGCGCGCGCGCCTCGCCCACCATCGCCGCGAGCACCGGCGAAGGCTCGGCCGTGCCCGCGCTGCAAGCCGACCCGCTGGAGACCGCCACGCGCTCGAGGTCGAGCGCCGCGCAGAGCTCCTCGCCACGCCAGCCCGGAAAGGAGAGGTTCGTCACATGAGGCGCGCGCTCGGCCGCGCCGTTGGGCAGAGCCTCGGCCCCGGCCTCGCGGCCCAGCCGAACGAGGTCGGCCTGGAGCCGATCCCGGAGCGGCGCGAGCTCGGCGTACCGGGTGGGGGTGTGTCGCGCCCGCTCGGCCGCCACGGCGAACCCCGCGGCAGCGACCGGATCCTGCGTCCCCGGCCGGAGCCCGCGCTCTTGCGAGCCGCCGTACAGGAGGCGCGACAGCCGCACCGACGGCGCCGTGAGCAGCGCGCCGATGCCCTTGGGCCCCCGGATCTTGTGCGCGGCCACGCTGACGAGATCCGCGCCTTCGAGGGTCGAGCGCGGCAGCTTGCCCACGGCCTGCACCGCGTCGACGTGGAGGAGCGCCCCCCGCGACCGGCAGAGCGCCGCGACGGCTGCGACCGGCTGGATCACGCCCGTCTCGTGGTTCACGGCCTGGAGCGCGACGAGCCGCACGGAGGCTCCCGACGCAACCGCACGATCCATGGCGTCGGCGACGGCCTCGGGCGAGATCCGCCCCGAGGGCTCGGGATCCACCCACGCAACGAGGACCCCACGCGCGGCGAGGTGTTCGGCGAACCGAACGACGCTCGGGTGCTCGATGCGGCCTACGACGAGCGCAGGTTGCGAAGACGCGCCGCCCGTCGATGCGAACGCATGGTGGAGCGCGAGGTTGTTCGCCTCGGTCCCGCCCGAGGTCAGCACGACGTCGCGCGGATCAAACCCCACGAGCGCGGCGACCGCCTCGCGTGCGTCCTCGACACGCGAGCGCGCCCGCCGCCCCGGCCCGTGCACGCTGGCCGGGTTGCCCCACGCCGAGGTCGCCGCCTCGACCATCGCGGCGACGACGTCCGGATGCGGCGGCGTCGTCGCGTTCCAGTCGAGGTAGACGACCCTCACCGCTCCTTCTCCGCGTCCGGCGACGGCAGCTCGCCCGGCGCGCGTTGCGCGACCGTCAGGAAAAACGCCGCGCCGCCGAGCCGCACGCCCTCGATGATCTCGTTGCAGGGCGAAGCGAGCTTGAGCTCGCCGCCGAGCCCGCGCGCCGTGCGCCGCGCGATCGCAAGTCCCACGCCCACACCCCCGTGCTCTCGCGTGACCGATCCATCCACCTGGTAGAACGGATCGAAGATGCGCTGCTGCTGATCGGGCGGGATGCCCGGCCCGGTGTCGCCCACGCAGAGCTCGTAGTGCCCCGAGGCGAGGCGCGCCACACGCACGCCCACAGTGCCGCCGGACGGCGTGAACTTCGCGGCGTTCTCGAGCAAGTGCACCATCGCGCGCTGGAGCCTGCCCGCGTCGCCCCAGCCGGGGAGCGGGCCGCGCGGAAGATTCTCGACGAGGTGGATCCGCGCCTCGGCGAGGTTGTCGGCGACCTGCGCGACGGCCCTGCGTGTCGTGTCGAGGAAGTCGTAGTCGACGTGGATGAAGCGCATGCGCCCCGTCTCGAGCCCCGTCACGTCGAGCAGGTTGTCCATGAGCGATCGCAGCCGCCGGACGCAGTCGTCCATCGCGCGCAGCGCCTTGCCCTGCGCCCGCGTGAGCGGCCCGAGCTCCTCGTCGAGCAGCAGTTTCACGTAGCCGACGATCGGGGTCATCGGCGTCGCCAGCTCGTGCGAGATGTTCCGGTAGAATTCGGTGCGCGCGGCGTCCGCCTCACGCAGCCGCGCGTTCGCCCGGCTGAGCTCGGCGACCTTCTCTTCGAGGTGCTGCACGATGCGCTGGCTCTGCTGGCGCAGGCGCACCGCGCCGGCCGAGACGGGCATGTTCTCGCGCGTGCCTTGCTGGATGTAGCGCTCGATCACGGTCGCGAACGAGCGTGCGTCGATGGGCTTCTGCAGGAAGCCGTCGCAGCCGACGGCGAGGCTCGTCTCGCGATCGCCCTCGGCCGTGATGGCCACGATGGGCACGCCCGCGAGCTGCTGCTCGCCGCGCAGGCGCAACGTCACCTCGAACCCGTCGAGCCCGGGGATGTTGAGATCGACCAGGATGAGGTCGGGCGCCATGCCGCTGACTGCCAGCCGGACGCCCTCGAGCCCGTCGGCAGCGTCGATCACCTCGTGGCCTGCTTTCTGAAGCAGCTTGCGCACGAGCAGGCGGTTCGCGGGATCGTCCTCGATGTGAAGGATTCGGGGCATTCTCGGGGCCATCGTACCCCGACCTCGGCCACCTTTTGCTGCAAACGCGCAGGTTGACGGCCGGCCGCACGTCGGCAATACGTGCCGGCCATGCGCCTGCGTCTCCTCCCGAACATCGTGCTCCTCTTCGTGGCCACTGGTTGCTGCAACGCGGGCTCGGATTCGAGCCAGAACGCAGCGCCCTCCGACAGCGCCGTGCTCCCCTCGCCCTCGGCTGTAGCGCCGAGCGCGCCCTCCGCCTCCGCCGCCGAAGCGCCTGCGCCCGCACCCACAGCGGAGCGGCAGATCGCGGGCGCCGCGCACATCCTCGTCGCCTGGAAGGGCGCCGAGCGCGCGCCGAAGACGGTGACGCGCACCAAGGACGAGGCGAAGAAACGCGCAGGGGACGTCCTCGCGCAGGTGAAGGACAGCAAGCAGACCTTCGAGGAGCTCGTCGCGAAGTACACCGACGACGAGGTCTCGAAGGCCGCGAACGGCGCCATCGGCAACTTCGAACGCAACGCGATGCCGCCGGCGTTCGCGGACGCGACCTTCGCCATGGAGGTCGGCACGATCTCGGACGTCGTCGAGACGGCCCAGGGCTACCACATCATCAAGCGGACCAGGTGACCATGTCTGAAGGGGAGGCGACGCAGGACCCGAGCGCCGAGGACGTCGCAAAGGGCGCCGAGGCCGACGAGGCGAAGGCGCTGGAAGGCGAAGCCAAAGGCGCGGCCAAGAAGGCGAAGGGCAAGGCCAAGGCGGCGTCGAAAGACGCGGCCAAGGCGTGGAACCCCACCGGCGCGCTACCAGCGCGGCAGGCGTACGCGCTCGCGGTGGTGAGCGGCTTGCTCTACTTCCTCGGCTTCCCGGGCATCGACATCTGGCCGCTCTCGCTCGTCGCGCTCGTGCCGCTCATCGTGGCGATGCGTGGTCAGCCGGTGCGCCGCGCCGCAGGCCTCGGGTGGACGGCCGGCTTCACGATGACGATGACCGGCTTCTACTGGCTGATGGAGATGCTGAAGGTCTTCAGCGGCTTCCCTGTGCCGCTGTGCATGCTCTTCATGGCAATCCTCTGCGCCTACCAGGGCGGCCGCATCGCGCTCGCCGGCTGGCTCTACGGACGCGCCGAGACACGCGGATGGCCCGCGCCGCTCGTCTTCGCGCTCGCCTTCGCCGCGAGCGAGCTCGTCTTCCCGCTGCTCTTCCCCTGGTACTACGGCGCCTCGGTGCACAACGCGCCCGTGCTGATGCAGGTCGCCGATCTCGGCGGCCCGATCCTCGTCGGCCTCGTGCTCGTCTGCGCGAACCTCGGCCTCGCCGAGATCATCGTTGCCTGGCGCAAGCGCGAGAAGGCCAATCACCGCATCGTCGCGATCGGCATCGCCGTCCCGCTGCTCGCGGCCGGCTACGGATTCCTCCGGGTCCGTACGATCGGCCAGACGATGGCCGAGGCGAAGAAGGTGCGGATCGGCATCGTGCAGGGGAACATGGGCCTCTTCGATCGGAAGAACGCCTACCAGGTCTACGTGAACCGCACGAAGGAGCTCGCGAAGTCGAAGGAGGTCGACCTCGTGGTGTGGAGCGAGGGCGCCGTCCCCGCCCCGCGCGTCGTCAGCGAGGCGAGCTACAAGGACGAGGTCCAGAAGAGCCTCACGAAGCAGCTCGGCGTCCCGACGATCGTGGGCTCGGTGCTGCGCACGCCGCCGAGCACGCCGGGCGGGCGCATGACCTACTTCAACACGGCGCTCATGGCCGGCGACGAGGGCAAGATCCTCGGCCGCTACGACAAGCAGTACCTGCTCGCCTTCGGCGAGTACCTGCCGTTCGGCGACATGTTCCCGATCCTGTACAAATGGTCGCCGAACTCAGGTCAGTTCACGCCGGGCACGTCGCTCGACGCGTTGCCCTGGGGCGAGCACAAGATCGGCGCGCTCATCTGCTACGAGGACATCCTGCCGTCGTTCGTGCAGAAGCTCGTGAAGCACAGCGATCCGGACCTGCTCGTGAACCTCACGAACGACGCGTGGTTCGGCGACTCGACGGAGCCGTGGATCCACCTCGCGCTGGCGAAGCTACGCGCCGTGGAGCACCGGCGCTTCCTCGTGCGCGCGACGAACAGCGGCGTGAGCGCGATCGTCGACGCAACAGGCCGGGTGGTCGCGCACGGCGGCACGTTCCGCGAGGAGACGATCATCGGCGAGGGCCGCTTCATGCGGGCCTGGACGCTCTACGGCGCGATCGGCGATGTGCCCTGGTACCTCGCCACGGCAGCGATCGTGGCGATGGGCATCTGGAGCCGCCCGAAACGCGCGGCGGCCGCGAAGGCTGCTTAGAACGACGCCCTCACCCCTGCCCCTCTCCCGCGCGGGAGAGGGGTTTTAGGCCTTCGGCTTGCGCTGCGGCTTCTCAGGCGCAGACGCAGGCTCCGACGGCGGCGAGCTGCTCCTGTAGGGCAGCGTCGTCCGCAGCACGTCGCGCGGGATGTGTGGTGTTGGCACGTGCGGGCCGGATTGGATCTCCTTCTCGATTGCGTTCAGCGTCTCGGATCCGAGCCTGCGTGCGGGCTCGACGCTGATGTCCGGTGATGTGTCTCGGCCGCGCCGTGACTTGCGGCTCGATGCGACCGGCACCATCTCCCCGCTCCGCGCGACCTTTTCGGCTGCGCGGTTGATCATCGGCTCGATCGCGCGGAGGCCGATCCGCAGCGCGTTTGTCACCCGCCGCGCCTCTGTGCCGCCGCGGACGACCAGACAAAGCACGGCCCGGTTTGCTGCGACGCCGACGTGACAGTCGAGGGAGAGCGTCCCGGCGCGCGACACCAGCTCGCCGTGTGCGAGCTGGACCAGCACGACCCGATCCGTCCCTGCGACGACGTCTGCGGCTGCGGAGAGCGTTTTCCGCGCGCCCTCGGGGATCTCCCGCGGCCCTCCCTTCGTGACGAGATCGCCACGACGGGAGAGCACGAACGCATAGAGCGCGTCTGCGTCGATCCGGACACGCTCCACGACGTCATCGAGTTGGGACATGGCCCCCGAGTCTACCAGGGGCCAGCACGCCCGCGTCGGACAACGTCAGTACGACTTCGCGAACACCACCCGCTGCCGGCTCGGCTTGCCGGAGACGATGCAGCGCCCCTCTTCTTGGAGGTCCTTCGCGTCGGCCACGCCGTCGATGCCCGAGAGCGGGATGCAGCGGATCGTCACCTTGAACTTGTCCTTGAGATGCGCCTCGACCTCGGGCTCGCCCGACCAGTGCGCGAGCGCGAACCCGCCGTGGATCTCGGGTTTGTCCTCGTTCTTCGCCGTGAAGAACTTCTCGAAGTCCTTCATGTCGTCGATGCGCTTCGTGTTCGCGGCGCGGTGCTGCTTTGCCTTCGCGAGCAGACCGTTCTGGATGTCGGCGAGGATCTCGGGGATCTTCGTGACGAGCTCGGCGCGCCCGAGCGTCGCCTTGTCCTTCGTCCCGCGATCCCGACGCGCCACCATCACCACGTTGCCGTCGACGTCGCGCGGGCCGATCTCGATGCGGATCGGCGCGCCCTTCTTGATCCACTCCCACTGCTTGTCGCCGCCGCGGATGTCGCGCTTGTCGACCTCGACCTCGATCGGCCGCCCGCCGTAGCTCGTGCTGCGCAGCTCCGCAGCGACCGCGTCGACGTACTCCATCACCTTCGCCTTCGTGTCGTCGCCGCGCAGCACGGGCAGGATGACCACGTGCGCAGGCGCGAGCCGCGGCGGCAGGATGAGGCCGTCGTCATCCGCGTGCGTCATGAGCAGGCCGCCGATGAGCCGCGTCGACACGCCCCACGACGTCGTCCACGCGTACTCCTCGGTCTCCTTCGCCGTCTGGAACTTGATCCCGCTCGCCTTGGCAAAATTCTGCCCGAGGAAGTGCGACGTCCCGGCCTGCAGCGCCTTGCGGTCCTGCATCATCGCCTCGATCGCGAAGGTGTCGACCGCGCCGGGGAACCGCTCGCTCGCCGTCTTCGGCCCCTTGATCACGGGCATCGCCATGAACTCCTCGGCGAACGTCGTGTACACGTCGAGCATCTGCATCGTCTCCGCGCGCGCCTCCTCCTCGGTCGCGTGCGCCGTGTGCCCCTCTTGCCAGAGGAACTCCGTCGTCCGCAAAAAGAGCCGCGTGCGCAGCTCCCAGCGCACCACGTTCGCCCACTGGTTGATGAGCAGCGGCAGATCCCGGTAGCTCTGCACCCAGCTCGCGAACGCGGCTCCGATGATCGTCTCCGACGTCGGCCGCACGATGAGCGGCTCCTCGAGCTTCGCCTCGGGATCCGGCACGAGCCCGCCCTCGGGCCCCGCGACGAGCCGGTGGTGCGTCACGATCGCGCACTCCTTGGCGAACCCCTCGACGTGCTCGGCCTCTTTTTCGAGGAACGACTTCGGGATGAAGAGCGGGAAGTACGCGTTCTTGTGGCCCGTGGCCTTGAACATCCGGTCGAGCTCGCGCTGGATGTTCTCCCAGAGCGCGTAGCCCCACGGCTTGATCACCATGCAGCCGCGCACCGGCGAGCTCTCGGCGAGATCGGCGGCACGCACGACCTGCTGGTACCACTCGGCGTAGTCCTCGGCGCGGGTCGGGGTGATGGCAGTCTTCGGGGCGTCATTCTTGGCCACAGCGCGTTCCTCCGCGGCCGCCTCTATCACTTTTCCGGCGAGAGGGCGAACAAGCGAACACGAGCCGCCTCCGAACCCCCTCTCCGAAAAACGGGAACCGTGATAACCGTGGCGCGCCTTGGCCCACGACAAGCCCGAAGCGAGCGCGCCTGACGCGCACGGAAAAGACGGCCATCTCCAGCGCGGACCCCTCATCGCCATCGGCGGTGCGGAGGACAAAGTCGGCGCGCGGAATGTCCTGCGTGAAGTCGTCCGTCACGCCGGCGGCCCGAAACAAGCCCGGATCGCCGTCTTCCCCACGGCCTCCAGCATCCCCACCGAGCTCGCGGGGACGTACGAGGCGATCTTCCGCGAGCTCGGCGCCGACGTACACGTCGTGCGGATCGAGTCGCGCGCCGACGGCGAGGATCCGCGGATCCTCGCCCTCGTCAAAGAGATGACCGCGGTCTTCTTCACGGGCGGCGATCAAGGCCGCATCGTGACGATGCTCGGCGGCACCGAACTCGCGCGTACGATCCGCCGCGCGCACCGGAGTGGCTGCGTCGTCGCCGGCACCTCCGCGGGCGCGAGCGTCCTCTGCGACCACATGATCGCGCAGGGCAAGAAGGGCTACGCGCCGCGCCGCGAGCTCGTCATGCTCGCGCCCGGCCTCGGCCTCACGCGCAAGCTCGTCATCGACCAGCACTTCGCGCAGCGCCACCGGATCGGCCGGCTCTTCTCCGCCGTCGCGATGAACCCCTTCTTGATCGGCGTCGGCATCGACGAGGACACCGCGATCGTCCTGCGCTCCGACAAGAAGATGGACGTCATCGGCCGGGGCACGGTCACGATCATCGACGGCTCGAAGATCCAGCACACCGACATCCACGAGGTCCCGCGAAACTCGTCCGCGGCGCTGCTCGGGTTGTCCGTCCACGTCCTGACGCAGGGTTGCGGCTACGACATCGATGGCCGTCAGCCCTCGTGGCCATCCCGCAGCAAGGAGGCAACGTGAAACTGCTCGAAACGCGCGTCTACCGCGGCCCCAACCTCTACGGATACCGCCCCGTCATTCGCCTGACCCTCGACCTCGAGGAGCTCGAGCAGTACCCGAGCAACAAGATCCCCGGCTTCGTGGATCGGCTGCTCGCCGACGTGCCCACGCTGCACGAGCACGGCTGCTCCTACGGCGAGCCCGGCGGCTTCATCCGCAGGCTGCAGGACGGCACGTGGTTCGGGCACATCACCGAGCACATCGCGCTCGAGCTCCAGTGCCTCGCGGGCACGCCCGTCACGTACGGCAAGACGCGCACGGCGCACCGCGAGGGCGTCTACCACGTCGTCTACAGTTTTGAAGAAGAGTCGGTCGGCAGGCGCGCCGGTGAGCTCGCGCTGCGTTACTTGCAAGGCCTCCTGCCCGCGCACTTCCCCGATCACCTGCCGCCCCTCGCCGACCTGAACGCCGAGATCGAGAATCTCGCGCGGCTCGCGGAGCGCATGGCGCTCGGCCCGTCGACGCGCAGCCTCGTCGACGAGGCGAAGCGCCGCGGCATCCCGACGATGCGCCTCAACAAGCACAGCCTCGTGCAGTTCGGCTGGGGCACGCACCAGAAGCGCATCCAGGCCACGGTCACGAGCGAGACGCGGCACATCGCCGTGGAGATCGCGCAGGACAAGGAGCTCACGAACTCGCTGCTCGAGCGCGCGGGCCTGCCCGCGCCGCAGCAGGAGCGCGTCTACTCCGCGGACGAAGCCGTCGAGGCGGCCGAGCGCATCGGTTACCCCGTCGTCGTCAAGCCCATGGATCTCTCGCACGGCCGCGGCGTCGCGTTGAACCTCACGACGCCCGAGGCCGTGCGCGACGCGTACACGAAGGCGTACGACCTCTCGAGCTACGTCCTCGTCGAGACCTTCCAGCCCGGCAAGGATCACCGCGTGCTCGTGGTGAACGGCGAGGTCGTCGCCGTCTCCGAGCGCGTGCCGGGCCATGTCGTCGGCGACGGCAAGAGCACGATCAAGGAGCTCGTCGACGTCGTGAACACCGACCCGCGCCGCGGCGTGGGTCACGAAAAAGTCCTCACGCGGATCGAGATCGACGACCAGGCGAGCCGCCTCATGGGGCAGGCCGGCGTCACGCTGGAGACCGTGCTCCCCGCGGGCCAGGTCTTCGCGCTGCGCTCGACGGGCAACCTCTCCACGGGTGGCACCGCGATCGATCGCACCGACGTGATCCACCCGGACAACATCGACATCAGCGTGCGCGCCGCGAAGGTCGTCGGCCTCGACGTCGCGGGCATCGATCTCATCTGCCCCGACATCTCGAAGAGCGTGCGCGAGCACGGCGGCGTCATCGTCGAGATCAACGCGGCGCCCGGCTTCCGCATGCACGTCTCGCCGACCGTGGGCACGCCGCGCAACGTCGCGTCGCCCGTGCTCGAGATGCTCTTCCCGAACGGCGCGCCTGCGCGCATCCCACTCGCCGCGATCACCGGCACGAACGGCAAGACCACGACGAGCCGCATGGTCGCGCACATCCTCAAGATGAGCGGCAAGCGCACGGGCCTCACCACGACGGACGGCATCTACATCGACGGCGAGCGCATCCTGAAGGGCGACATGACAGGACCGTGGAGCGCGCGCGTCGTGCTCACGGATCCGACCGTGGAGGCCGCGGTGCTGGAGACGGCGCGCGGCGGCGTTCTTCGCGAAGGGCTCGGCTGGGATCGGTGCGACGTCGGCGCGGTGCTCAACGTCTCGGCCGATCACCTCGGCCTCGCGGGCATCGACACCGTCGAGGATCTCGCGTTCGTGAAGCGGCTCGTCGTGGAGGTCGTGCGGGACGGCGGCACGAGCGTGCTCAACGCCGACGACGAGCTCGTGCGCGAGATGGCGGACAAGGCAGGCGGCCGCGTCATGTGGTTCTCGCGCTCGCCTTCGAACGAGACCGTCCGCAAGCACGTGCGCGCGGGCGGCCGCGCGGTCGTGCTCGAGCAGGGCGTCAACGGCGACATGATCACGATCTACGACGGCGACCGGCACGTCCCGGTCACGTGGACGCACCTCGTCCCCGCCACGTTCGAGGGCAAGGCGAAGTTCAACGTCGAGAACGCGCTCGCGGCGGCGGCGATCGCCTTCTCGATGGGCATCTCGCTCGAACACATCCGCCAGGGCCTGCGCACCTTCACGACCTCGTTCTTCCAGGCGCCCGGGCGCTGCAACGTCTTCGACGAGCACCCGTTCCGCGTGATCGTCGACTACGGCCACAACGCAGCGGCGATGTCGAAGATGGCCGAGCTCGTCCTCGGCCTCCGCCGCGAGCGCTCGATCGGCGTGCTCATGGCCGCGGGGGATCGGCGCGACGACGACATCCGCGCGATCGGCCGCGAGGCAGCACGCGCGTTCGACGTGGTCATCGCGAAGGAGGACGCGTCGCGCAGGGGCAGGAAGCCCGGCGAGATCGCCTCGCTGCTCGCGGAGGGCGCGCGGGAGGCGGGCAAGGCCGAGGAGCAGATCCTGAAGAAGCTCGACGAGAAGGAGGCCGTGGACACGGCACTCGCAATGGCGCGGCCCGGCGACCTCGTGGTGCTGTTCGCGGACGACGTCACGGCCTGCTGGAAGCAGGTCATCTACTGGGGGAAGGAGCGCACGTCGCACCTGCCTTCCTTGCCGGACGAGGCCTGAACGTGAAATACGCCATTCTGACGCACGGGGGCGCGGCCTCGCCGCACGTCCATTCGGACGGCTGCGTGAAGGCCGCGGAGTCGGCACGCTCGGTGCTGGAGCGCGGCGGCGACGCGCTCGAAGCCGCGCTCGCGGCGACGGTGATCCTGGAGGACGATCCGCGCTTCAATGCGGGGACGGGCTCGAACCTACGTTTCGATGGGAAGACCATTGAAATGGACGCGTCCGTGATGACGAGCGACGCGAGGTTTGGCGCGGTCGCCTGCATCCAGCGGGTGAAGAATCCGATCCTGGTGGCGGCGAAGGTGATGGAGACGCCGCATTTGCTGATCGTGGGGGACGGCGCCACGCAGTTCGCCCGCGCGCATCGGTTCTCCGATTACGATCCGCTCACGGAGAAGGCGCAGGGCAAGCACGCGCGGGCCATGGCGGAGCTCCGGGGCCAAGGCGACGGCGATTATGCGGCGGACGCGGCGCCGTGGCATTCGATCGACTGGAAATCGCTGTGGAACTTCGGCGAGGCGCCCTTCCAGGACACGGTGGGCGCAGTCGTGCGGGACAGCCAGGGAAGGTTCGCGGCGACCGCGTCGACGGGCGGGACGGTGTACATGCTGAAGGGCCGCGTGGGCGATTCGCCGCTCATGGGCTGCGGCGTGTACGCGGGCCCGGCAGGCGCGGTGGCCGCGACCGGCGTGGGCGAGGAGATCGTGCGGCGCTTCCTGTCGAAGACGGTCTACGATTGGCTGGAGGAAGGCATCCCGGCGGCGCGGGCGGCGCAGCGGGGCATTGCGAAGTTCCCGGAGATCGTGGACGTGGGCCTGCTCGTGGCGTCGCGTGATGGGCAGGCGATCGCGTCGAATCGGAACATGGCGAGCGCGCTGCTCGTGGGGTAGAGCGAAGCGAGGGGGGCCGGCCGACCATGTTGAAGCGGATCAGCATCCACAATTTCAAGTGCTTCGTCGACTTCGATCTCGATTTACCACGAATTAGCTTGGTCGTCGGTAGCAATGGATCCGGCAAGACTAGCCTCTGGGAGGTCCTGGCTGGGCTTCAGGACGTTATCGTGCGGGGAGCCGACATCTCGACCGCATTTCCCACGAGAACGCTCACGCGGTGGCGGAAGGACGAGCCGGTTCAGCGGTTCGGACTGACGTTGGAGAACGACGAAGGAACGTACCAATACGACCTCGAAGTCGGCCATGACGAAAAGCGCCGCATCCCTACCATTCGACGTGAGGAGCTTCGTTCCGGAAACCGAACGCTCCACAAGACCATCGACGGGGCAATCACCGTCCAACACGGACACTCGCTGAGGAAGCGCTTGGCATTCAGCCGCAAGCTTTCCTATCTGTCTGCTATGGAAGCGAGCGACGCGAACGAGTTCTTGATTGCCTTTCGCGAATCCGTTGCGAACCTGTGGTTGCTTGCCCCGTCACCGCGGCGGATCGAGCCGACGACGCAAGCGGAAGCCAATTGGCTCGATCGCGACGGCGCCAACTTCGCTTCGTGGTGGCGTGGCATCTTGGTTGAGCGCACGGAGGTGAGCGCACGGTTGCTAGAGGCACTTCGCCCCGCTATGCCCGGCTTACAAGGCATCACGTTCGAACGGATGAGCAGCGAAGTTCGCGAGTTGATGTTGAACTTCCGTATCCGAGGCTCCGACTACAAGCTCTCCGCGAGTGAACTCTCTGACGGCCAACGTTCGCTGCTCTTGCTCTACGGCTTCCTGTACGGCGCGCTCGACCGGCCCGCGACGGTCTTCATCGACGAACCCGAGACGAACCTCGCTCCTCATGAGATGCAGCCTTGGCTCTCCGCGATGCGGATGGCGATCGAGGACCACGGAGGCCAAGTCCTCGTGATCTCCCACCACCCCGAGGTCATCGATTACGTCGCCTCCGCGCACACGATCCAGTTCCGGCGGCCTCATGGCGGGCCAGCCATGACCAACGAGGTGACGCTCGAAACCACGGGCGGCCGCCCTGTCTCCGAGTGGCTGTCTCGGCCCTGGGCTTACGAGGACGAAGAAGAGGGGGACCAGCGTGAAGAAGAGCCAGCGCCGTAGGCTCCACGTCCTCTGTGAGGATCGCCTTACCGTCGACTTTGTCGAGCGTCTCGCCGATCGCTGGGGAATGGGACCGCGGCAACGCAGTATTGACACGTCTCCCAAAGCACGGGGCTCTGGCGAGCAATACGTGCGTGAGCATTTCGCCAAAGCTGTTGCTCGCTGGCGGGCGCAAAGCGATGAGAACGTCGTGTTACTCGTCGTTGTTGATGGAGACAACAAGGGCGTGGCCCGGCGACGAAACGAACTTGAGCAGACGCTCAGGGAAGCAGGAGCCACGCGCATCGCTGCCTCCGACCCCGTCGCGATCATCGTGCCCACCTGGCACATCGAGACCTGGATCGCTTGGCTCTGCGGGCATCGCCCCGTCAGCGAGCTTCAACGGTACAAGAACGACGAACCCCTCGGTCGGGAGGTTGCTAACAAGATCAAGGCGGGCGAGTACACGCCCAAGCTTGCCGTCGCCGCCTGGACGCACCCCGCCCCCGACGAGGCCACCCACGTCCCCTCCCTGACCGACGCGCGGGACGAGCTTACGCGCCGCCTCGGCGTCTGAGGTTCGGCGCGGTCGCCTGCATCCAGCGGGTGAAGAATCCGATCCTCGTGGCGGCGAAGGTGATGGAGACGCCGCATTTGCTGATCGTGGGGGACGGGGCCACGCAATTCGCGCGCGCGCATCGATTCCCGGATTACGATCCGCTCACGGAGAAGGCGCAGGGCAAGCACGCGCGGGCCAGGGCGGAGCTCCGGGGCCAGGGCGACGGCGATTACGCGGCCGACGCGGCGCCGTGGCATTCCATCGACTGGAAGTCGCTGTGCACCGAGATCGTGGACGTGGGCCTGCTCGTGGCGTCGCGTGATGGGCAGGCGATTGCTTCCAATCGGAACATGGCGAGCGCGCTTCTGGTGGGGTAGAGCGGCAGCGGGGGATGTGTCTCCTCTGCCCCTGGACCCGGGGCCTGCGCGAGCGCTGGATGCGGGGTCGATGAACGGCCGATGGCAAGACCGGCGGCGAAGCTGCCAGCCAAGGCCACGGCGCTGCAGGTTCCACGGGCGACGTGCGCCCTCGGGCGCCGCAGGATGGGGGGCGCAGAGCGCGCTTGGGGACCTGCGGCGCCGTCGAACGGGAGACGGCCTCGCGGAGGGAGACTTGCAGCGCCGCAGATCGGTGTCTCCAGAGCGGAGTTTTCGAGCTGCGGCGCCGCCTCCCGGGTGCGGGTGAGCACGGAGAACTGCTTGTGGTGCCGCAGGGCCGAGGACGCGCCCGGGGAGCGGCAGTTCACGACGCCCGAGGTCGGCGGGCGCGCGGACGGGGACCGGGTTGCGGCGCGGCAGGAGGCAATCCACGGGGATCGATCGCGATCTTGCGGGGAGGCAGGGCCTTCGGCGCCCGGGTCGAGACCGGCGACGCACCTGCCCCAACACGCGGCGCGGCAGGTTCGACGGGTGACGTACCCATCGCCGGTGGAAACGTCAGCGCTGCGGTCTTGGTGGGCAGGGTCGTCGCGGGTCTTGACCTGGCCTGTTCGATGAACTGCGCATCGCGCAGTTCATCGCTACGAGTCCAGCGCTTGCGCTGGTCCGGGTCGAGGGGTGGACAACCCCTCGTCGGGTCCGGGGTGAAACCCCGGCGCGACGCTTTCAAGCAGCATCCCCGCCGCGGGCCCCACCACCTCCTCCATCGCCCGCGCCGTCGCCTCCGCGAGCGCTGCGCCTGCGAGCCGCCCATGCCGCGCGAACCGCGGATCCCCCGCGCCATCTGCATCCAGCACCACGCCGTGCCCGAGCCCTGCAAAGACCTCCTCCACGGCCGCCCGCACCCGCTCGCCCCCGACGCGGATCGCCCACGCCACCGTGCGCCACGCCAGCTCTGCGTGCCGCGCCTCGTCGGCCGCGATCCCGGCGAGCACCTCGGCGACGGCGGGATCCTCGGCCTTCATGCATTGCTCCGCCGCGATCACGGCTGCGATCGTCTCGCCGATGCATCCCTCTTTTGCCGTGCGCGCCGCGATCGACGCGAGATCCGCCACGACCTCCGCTGCGCCTCCGAAGGGGAATGCCCCCGGCGCGACGGGCTCGCCTGCGTATGCGCTTGCCAATGCAAAGCAGAGACGCGCGTGCCGCACCTCGTCGAGCGCTGCCCGGTGCGCCTCTTCCAAAAGCTCCGCCGGCGCGCCCACGGCGAGCAGCTCCAGCGCGAAGCGCCCGAATGACGCCACGGACGCGTGCTCGAAAAGCGCGTCGCGCGTCCATTCCGCCGCGAGCGCCGCGCGGAGGTCGGGCGCGATGCCCGAAACGTCCGGTCCGGCCGATGTCTCCGCGCCCCACCCGCTGTCCCCACGGCCGCGAAGCGCGAACGCCGTGCGGGCCACTTCGTCGACGAGGTACGGCCGCCCCTCGCAATAGGGGATGAATTCGGTGGCGTAGCAGCATTGGCCGTTCTTCAGCGTCCCGTCGCTTTTCACCGTGTGGTTCGCGAAGAACGCTGTATCGAGCCGCGTCTTCGCCTCGTCCCGCGACGGGCACACGAGCGGATCGACGCTCCCGCCGCCACCACCACCGCCGCCGCCTGCGCCGGCGTCCTCCGGCGGCCAGTCGAGGCATCGCTCGGCGACCACGGGCTCGGAATTGTCAGGGCAACTCGTGCTGAAGAAGCATCCGGAGACGGCGGCGCCCGCGGCCGGGAGCGCGAGCAGGGCGAAAAGACGATGGGCGAGCGAGCGGCGGAAAACATGCGCAGGATTCATCGAGGCCTCCGTGGGGGGGTTCCCAATCGTGCCGGCCCCCGAATGCACGGCACGTGCCCTCCGCATGCGCGCCCAAATTCGAGGCGCCGCCGCCCGCCGCCCCCTGACAATCACGTCACGGCGTGGCCCAGCCGCCCGTCATCCGCGGGCCGAAAGGAAAGCTTGCGCCGTCTTCCGTGCCAAACCCAGGTTCTGCTCCCACGAGGCGTCGATGTCCTGCGGCCCGATCCTTCCATATCCCCGCCACGCCGCCGGCTCCGCCTCCGGCAAAACCTCCCTCGCCGGCCCCTCCGGCGACGCTGCCACGGCCTCGCCCAGCGCCTCGCGCACCGGCCTTCCTCCCTCGGACAGGCACCATTGCACGACCCGCCACCCGAGCTCTGCGTGCCGCGCCTCGTCCGCCGCAATCACGCCGAGCGCCGCGCCGATGCCCGGCGCCTTCGCTCCCCTCGCCTGCCTCCGCGCCCGCTCGGCCGCGGCGCCCTCGCCGAGGCAGCCGTCTTCCCAGGACTCGACGCACAGACGCTGGAGCTCCCGCGTCCGATCGAGCCCCGACCGCCGCGGCGACGGGAGCAACGCGGGCGTGAGCGTCCTCGACGCGAGATCCCCTGCGATCGAAGCACAAAGCTCCGTATGCCGGACCTCGTCGGCCGCCGCGGCGAGCGCCCGGTCCACGAGGTCGCGCGGCGCGCCCACGGCCGCGAGATCCCGCGCCAAGGCGAGGAACGCAGGGATGGACGCGCATTCGCCCCGCGCGTCGTCCTGCCAGGCCGAAACGAGGGCGGCCCGCGTCGTCTCGTCGATCCGCCCGCTGCGCCCGCTCCCACGGCGCGGGGTTCCGGCGACGCCCGGCAAGACGTAACGGCCGTCCACACGAAGCGGCCGCCCGATGACGCATACGCCGGGCTCGCCGTACATCGGCGGGAAATGGGCCCCCACGGTGATCGTGTATTCTGGTTTTCTCACGTCGCCCGGCAGGGGAATCGTGCCGCGAAATGCCAGGTCGATGATCTCGCCGCCGATGCCGCCGAGGCCCACGTGGATCCCGTGGCCGCCCGGGTGCAGGTCGGAGAGCGCGGTGCGATACGTCCAGCCCACCTCGGCGTTCGCGCCGAAGCCGGGATTCCGCAGGTCGATTCCGCCGTGAAGGCCTGCGGCGAACCGGCCCGCGGACGAGAAGTTGAGCCACGAGGCTTGCGCGAACGCGCCGATGCCGCCGCGGGGCCCGGAGAAGCAGCCGGTGTTGCCGACGAAGAGGAGCGAGTAGCGGGCGTCGAGGCCGAGGCCGAAGTTGAGCTTGTCGCCGAAGCTCAGGGACAACATGAGCCCGGGCGAGAACCAGTGGATGTCGTCGTCCGCGCGCGCCTCGCCGGGGGCCAAGAGGATGGCGGCGGCGCCGAGCGCGCAAAGCGTAGGACCAAGACGAGAAGATAAGGAACCCATGAGGACCTCCGAGGGCTCATGGTAACGGAGGTCGCTCACCTTTCCCAGTTGGCTGGACGTTTGCGCCCTTGACGCAGGCGGGGACGCGCGATTCCATGGAAGGCCTCGACGCCGGGGAATCCCCCCTGCGCCGAAAAACCCTTGCCTTGGATTGGAATCACCATGCAACGACGACGAACGTCTCCCACGGAAACGATCCTTCGCTCGCTTCGTCCCCTGGCCCTCGTGCTTGCGCTCGCGCCCGTCGGGTGCGGCGATTATTCGGCCGGGAGTGAATTCCTCGGGGCCACGCCCGGCGGCGCCCAGGACATGGGGCTCGCGCGCAGCATCATCGCGTCCGGCGGCGTGCCGACCCTCGACGATTTCACCCCCGAGGGCCTCTACTCCGAGCACGACCTCGCCCTCGCGGCCCCCGTGCCCTGCGCAAAACCGCTCTGCATCAACACGGCCGCGGGCCTCGATGTCGGCCTCGACGACGACGAGCGCGACCTCTTCGTTCAGCTCGGCATGCAATCGAACATCAGCGAGGATGAATTCGTCCGCAAGCCGCTGAACCTCGGCATCGTGATCGACACGAGCGGCTCGATGGATGGAAACCTCTCGCACGTGCGCGAGGCGCTGCACACGCTCGTCGACAACCTCCGGCCAGACGATCGCGTGGCCCTCGTGGAGTTCGCTGCGAGCGCGAACACGATCCTCAGCTCGACGCCCGTCTCCGACAAGGAATCGCTGCACGAGGCGATCGACGAGATCACGACCGGCGGCTCGACCTCGCTGGAGGAGGGCATGAAGCTCGGGTATGCCGTGATCGACGAGCACGTGCAGAGCGGCACGCTCTCGCGGCTGATGGTGTTCACCGACGCGATGCCGAACGTCGGCGCGACCGACGCCGCGAGCTTTCAGTCGATGGTCAAGGCGGCCTCGGCGCTCGACATCGGCTTCACGTTCTTCGGCTTCGGCGCGAACTTCGACGCCTCGTTCGTCGACCAGATCGGCCACCTGCGCGGCGGAAACTATCGATTCGTGGGCGCCGAGGACGTGAAGCCGATCTTCGAAGAGGAGCTCGATTTCCTGGTGACGCCCATTGCGTACGATCTCCGCGTCTCCACGGCGGCGGCCGAGGGGACCGCGGTCTCCACGGTGTACGGCGTGCCGCAGCTCGGCGAGCATGGGAGCGGCGAGCTCTTCGACGTGACCACGGTGTTCCTGAGCAAACGCAAAGGGGGCATCGTGCTCCGGCTCGACGGGACGAACCTCGAGCCGCTCGTCTCGGGCGAGGCGATCGAGGCGGGCTCGGTGACGATCGAATACGCGACGCCGGAGGGCGCCGTCGAGACGGACACGCTGCCGATCCGCTTGCCCTTCCAGACGCTGCCGGGGCCGACGGACGCGCTCTTGCCGACCCCGCACATCGCGCGGACGCTCGCCGTGACGAACGAATACCTCGTGATGAAGCGGCTCTGCGGGGATTTTCACGCCGGCAGCCTCGACCCCGTGGACGGGGCCGCGCGGCTCGAACAGGCGATCGCGCGGCTCACGAGCGCCGACGCGGCCCTCTCTGACGAGAACCTGAAGCGGGAGATCACCCTGCTCCAGAAGCTCGGGCAAAACCTCGGCCTCGCCGCGGGGACGCCATGAGCACGCGCGTGGGAAAGGGGCTCTTCGGCGCGCTCGTGCTCGCGTGTCTCACCATGGCCGGCTGCTCCGACGAGGGGCAAAGGTCCTGCCCGAGCGATTTTACGTGCGCGGATCTCGTGACGAACACGTGTGGCGAGGACGGCGCTTGCGGGAGCTCGCAGAGCTGCGCGGCGGCGAAGAAGCTCGAGCAGGCAGGCGATCGAGGCGCCTGCGAGGCCGCGTGGTGCTCGCTCGGCGAGTCGTACGAGGAATGCGACTGACTCAAGCCTTCCGCGGGCGGAACGTCGGGACCAGGCACACCGCCGAGAACACCGCAAGCGCGACGAAGACGTAAAACAGTTTGTCCCACCCGTAGCGCTCGCTCACGCCACGCGTGACGTACTCCTGAAGAATCGCCCCGATCGAGCCGACTCCATTCACGACGCCGAGCGCGGTGGCGGCCGCGTACTTTCCGCCCGCGTCCTGGGCCGCGGCGCCGCTGATGAGCGAGTCCGGCCCGAAGAGCATCGCGCCGACGAACGCCATCACGACGAAATTGGTGACGGTGCCCGTGGAGCCGAGCTGCGCATACAAGAAGAGCGCGCCAGCGAGGAGCACGAGCCACGCCGCGGCAAACCAGGAGCGCGGGAGGTGGCGATATCGATCGGAGAGCGCCCCCATCCCGATCGTGCCGAGCACGCCGCCGACCTCGAACGAAATGGACATGTACCCGGCGCCCGTCTTCGAATAATGGAGCGCCGTCGTGAGGTAAAACGGCAGCCAGAACAGGATGCTGTACCGGATGAGCTTCATCCCGAAGTACGAGGCGCCATAAAACCAGACCGTGGGGTTTCTGAGCACGCGGTTCCGCTCCGCCCGCTGCGTCTCCGCCACCGCGGCGGAGCCTGCGCCCGCGACCGGGACCACGACCGCCCCCGGCCCCGGCTTCAGGAACAGGAGCACGAGCACGCCAACGAGCGCGACGACGACGGCCGGGGCCCAAAAGCTCGCGCGCCAGCCATAGAGGCTCAGCATGAACGTGGCGAACCAGGTCGCGATGATGCCGCCGGCCTGATAACACGTCGCCCACACGCCCATCACGCGGCCGCGGTTCTCGGACGTCGTCCACTCGGCCATCGCCTTCACATTGCCCGGCCAGCCCGACGATTGCGCGAAGCCGTTCACCAGGAACGCGACGAGAAACGCGATCCCCACGCTCGACGCGCTGAACGCGAAGCACGCGCCCGCCGAGACGAGCATGCCCACGCCCACGAGCCGGCGCGCCCCCACACGATCGCCGAGCATGCCGTTCACGTACTGGCCGACCATGTACGCCGCGAGGTACGCCGTCTCAACGTTGCGCAGCGCGTCCTTGCCGAGGCTCTCCATGATGGGCGCCTTCGCAACGCTGATCCCTTTGCGCCCCAAGTAATACGTCGCGTAGGAGACCCACGTGAGGACCCACGCAGTCCACCGTCCTCGACGCGTCGCTGCGTCCTCGGCACGCTCGCCGGACGGCGGGACTCGCTCGGTCGCGACGGGCGGCGCATAGGGCTCGAGAGGGCCTTGGCTCATCGTTTGCCGAGGGTACGCGCGGCGGCGCCTCGGCCGCTACCAGATCACGACCGGACAACCTGGTCCTTTCTCACCGTGCTACACAAAACTCCATGATCACCCCCGACGCGATCGTGATCGGCGCAGGTCCAAACGGGCTCGTGGCCGCCAACTACCTCGCCCAGGCCGGGTGGTCCGTGCTCGTGCTGGAAGCCCAAAACCGGCCCGGCGGCGCCGTCTGGACGGAGGAGAGCACCCTGCCCGGCTTCCTGCACGACGTGGGCGCCGCGTTCTTCCCGTTCGGCACGACGAGCCCCGCCCTGCTCCCGCTCGACCTGCCCGAAGCCGGGCTCGTCTGGCGCCACGCGCCCCTCGACAGCGCCCACCCCGCCAAGGACGGCACGTGCGCAGCCATCGGGCGCGACCTCGAAGCGAGCAAGCGGAGCCTCGGCGAGGACGGAGCCGCCTGGGAAAAGCTCGCGCGCTGGCACGCGCGGACCCGAGACGAGCTGCTCGACGCGCTGCTGTCCACCCTGCCAGCCCTGGGGCCGATGTTCCGCTTCGGGCCGGCCAACCTGCTGCGGCTCGCGGCCGTGGCCGCGTCGAGTGGTCGCGGGTACGCGGAATGGACGTTCAAGACCGAACCCGCGCGCCGCATCCTCCCGGCGCTCGCGCTGCACACCGACGTCGGCCCGGACGATCCCTTCGGCGCGATCGTGGGCTTCATGCTGGCCATGCTCGCGTCGAGCGGGGGCTTCGCCATCCCCGAAGGCGGCGCAGCCTCGATCACGCGGGCCTTGCTGAAGCGGCTCTCGGACCTCGGCGGCGTGGTGCGGACGGGCACACGCGTGAAGCGCATCGTGGTGCGCGAGGGCCGCGCCGCCGCCGTCATCACCGAGCAAGGCGAGGAGATCGAGGCCGATCGCGCGATCATCGCCGACACCTCGGCGCCCGCGCTTTACCTGCGTCTGCTCGATCCGGACCTCGTGCCCACGCCCCTCACCGAGTCGATGCGCAACTTCAAGTACGGCTTCGGCACGTTCAAGATGGACTGGGCGCTCTCGGGCCCGGTGCCATGGTCGTGCGAGGACGCCGCGCGCGCAGCCGTGGTGCACACAGGCGACAGCCTCGACGATCTCGCGCGCTTCACAGCCGAGGTGCGTCGCGGCGAGCTGCCGCGTGATCCCTACCTCGTCATCGGCCAGCAGACGCTCGCCGATCCCACGCGCGCGCCCGCAGGCAAGCACACGCTGTGGGCTTACTCGCGTGTCCCTTCGACGTTGCCGGGCGGCTGGAAGGCAGCAGCGCCCTCGTTCGCCGATCGCATCGAGGCGCGCATCGAGGAGCTCGCCCCAGGCTTCAAGCAGCGCATCCTCGCGCGGGTCCTCGTCACGCCGCCAGACCTCGAAGCCATGGACGAGAACCTCGTCGGCGGAGATCTCGGCGGCGGCTCGGCGCAGATCCAGCACCAGCTCTTCTTCCGCCCCGTCTTCCCGTACTTCCGGTATCGAACGCCGATCCGCGCGCTCTACCTCGGCTCCTCGTACACGCACCCAGGCGCCGGCGTGCACGGCGCCTGCGGCAAGAATGCGGCAGAGGCAGCGCTCCGGGACGAAGGTTAATCCCGGCGTCGCTTCCAGTACTCGACGAGTGCAGGAAGCACGGTCGACGACATCTGCGCGAGGTGCGCGATGTGGTCGTCTTCCTTGACCCCCCGATAGCCCGCGATGCGCAGATCTCCTCGCTGCGCCTCGCTGCGTTGTTCGAGCCAGCGCTCGGTCGACATGACGGCGCGTGCCAGGGGGAAACTTGGGCGATCGGGCCAGCCGATCGTGCGGGAGCGTTCGATGCCGAGGGCGCGGAGGAGCGCGTCCGAGGTCTCGGTCGTGGTTGCGTACCGGAACTCGCCGATCTCCGAGTGCGTCATGACGAAGAGCTTTTCGCCGGCTGCTGCCTTGTCCGCGAAACGCACGAAGGGCGCGATCCGAACCATGTCGACCTCGCGGCTGCCCTTGTCCACGAGGTTCGAGTGGAGCGCGTCGCAGAGCAGCACCGCCGACACACGGGAGAACGCCTCGTCTCGCGCGAGGATCCGCCCGATCGCACCGTATCCGGCGCTCCATGCGGCGAGCGCGAGCCGCCCGAGCCGCGCACCGCGGAGCCCGCGTGCGGAGGCCGTCTCGACGACCCGCGCCAGGTCGAAATCGAGCATCCCCGGCGGCCCATACCGCGTGTCGTACGCGCCTGAGCCCACGCCGACGTTCACCACGAGCACGAGTGCCGAGAGCCCCGCTGCGGCCACGCTCTCCGCGACGAGCTCGGCGTTGCCGTGGAAATGAATCAAGAGGTCGAACGTGCCATCGGCCGATGCGAACGACGACGGGACGAACAGCGCGCCTGCGGAGACGAGCGTGTAGCCCTCGCGCGAGAGCTGGTGATCGGCGCGCGCTCGTGGCTCCACGACCGCCTCCGGCGCGGCCTTGGGCGGCGGCGGGGGCGGGGCCGAGGGCAACGCGGGGAGGTGCACCGCGGCGGAGATCGCGGGCGCGCTGAAATCGCGCATGGCCACGAACGACACCGCGCCGATGAAGAGCGCGCCTACCGCGGCGAGCGAAAGCCGGCCGACGATCGTCTCAGTTCGCTTGCTCCGCCGGAGGGGCTTCACGCAGCGATCGAATGTACTCCGCCGGCTTCTTCACGCAGACCAGGATCGCCGTAATGTTGTCGTGCCCGCCCTTCTCGTTGGCGCGGGCGATCAGCTGGTCGATGGCCTGTTGCGGGTGCTTGGTCTCGACCAGGATCTGCCGCAGTTCCTCGTCGGGCACCATCTTCGAAAGCCCGTCGGAGCAAAGCAGGTAGGCGTCGTCGGGGCGCGGGCGACCGATGATGAGATCGATCTCCACGGATGGCTGCGTGCCCACCGCGCGGTTCAAACGGTGGGCAAACGCAGGGCCGGTGAAGCCGAGCGCGGCCATCGTGTGATCCGTGGTGATCTGCTCGAGCTTCCCCTCGCGCAGCCGATAACAGCGGCTGTCACCCACGTGCCCGAGGTAGAGGCGCTGCTTGTTCAGGGAGAAGCGCGCGGCCACCACCGTCGTGCCCATGCCCTTCAGCATCGGGTCCCCGGCGGCTTTCTCGAAGACGGCCTTGTTTGCCATCTGGATGGTGCGCGCGAGCTCCCGGCCTCGCCGCGGCACATTCTCGTAGGCCGGGCCCTCGAATGTCTGCGCCTTGAACGCCTTCTCGATCACCTCGACCGTGAGCGCGCTGGCGATCTCGCCGCCCGCATACCCGCCCATGCCGTCGGCCACCACGAAGAGGCCGTGCTCGTCGACGACGACGTAGCTGTCCTCGTTGTTCTTGCGCTTCTGCCCCTTGTCCGTTTGCCCCGCGGCGCTCACGAGGATGAACGGCGAGGCGCGCGTCGGCTCGTCCGCGGCCGCGTCGTCGTCCACGACGATGGGCTTTGCGGGCGCATCCGGGTGCTCCTCTTCCTCGCGCTCGTCGTCGTTCGAGAGGTCCGAGAGCCGCGGCATTTTCGGGCTCAACGTGATGACCGTCAACTCGCTGTCATCCTCGTCCTCGTTCGGCTCCGCGATCTTGGGCAGCAGTTTGTCCGAGGACGTTCGCTCGGGCGCGGGCTTGCTCGAACGCTCGGGCGCGGGCTTGCTCGTGCGCTCGGGCGTGGGCTTGCTCAAACGCTCCGGCGCGGGCTTGCTCGTGCGCTCCGGCGCGGGCTTGCTCGTGCGGGCGACGGCCGTCGCTTCGGGCGCGTCGCCCGGCTTGTCCCCTTCCCCTTTGCCCTCGCCTTTGCTGCCCGAGGGCAAGGTTTTGGGCCGCGTGAGCAGAAAACCGGCGGCTCCGACGAGAACGACACCGAGGGCGAGTGCGATCGCGGTCCAAAGCTGCATGGGCGGAGATCCCCGGGCGGCGCGCGACGTACCGGACGCCCCCTCGGTTTTTCTACTACGACCACCCGCAGGTTGTGTGGAAAAACCGGCCCCGGCGAAGCGGCCGCGCGCGGCGCTAGTCGCGCATCGCCTCGGCGAGGTGCCGCGCCAGCCGCTTGCCAATCACGTTCGGGATCTGCCGCGACAGGGCGAGCGCGCGGTCGAGATGACGCGCTGCCTCACGCCGCCTCCCCCGTCGCAACGCCGACAGGCCTCGCGCCTCGACCACCTCGATGCGCTCCTGGCCAATCGAGTACCGCTCCGAGCGGGCCTCCAGCGCCTCCCACGCCTCCTCGCTCGCGTCCTCGGCCGCGAGCTCGATCATCGAGCAAAGCACGTCGTCGGAGGGGACCGTGAGCGGCGCAGACGTCCCGCCGCGGGCCCGCGCGGCGAGCGCGCGCGCATTCTCGATGTCGCCCCGGTAGAGCAGCATCCGCGCCTGGAGTAGGATGCTGGCCGTGCGGGGCTCGCCGCCCACGGGCCGCTCGTCGATGGCGCGCGCCTGGGCCACGTGGGGCTCGGCCGCTTCGAGCTCGGCCATCAGATACAGGCATTCACCCAGGTTGAAGTGGCCGGTCCACTCGATGTAGTCCTGCCCGAGCTCGCGGCCGAGCGAGATGACCCTCTCGAGGTCCGAGATCATCCGCTGCCGCTCGCCCTGGAACCCGCGCAGAACGCCGCGCGTGTTGATCGACGCCGCGAGGTGAAGCGCGTCGCCGTGCGCGTCGCACAAGGTGACGGCCCGATCGAGCGCACGCTCGGCCTCCGCGTGCCGGCCGATGCCCTGCTCCAGGTAGCCCAGCATGAGCAGGGCGATCACCTGCGTCTCGTACCCCGCCTCGCCGAGCGCCGCCGCCTCGGTCGCCGCGCGCGTGAGCGCGTCGAGCGCCTCTTCCTTGAGCGAGAATCGATAATGCGAGCGCCCGATCCCGAGCCGGATCCGCGCCGAGAGCAGCGGCGTCGCCCGGCCCGCGACGAGCACCTGCGCCTCGTGGACCTTGTCGCGCGAGGCCGCGTGCTCGCCCATCCAGTCGAGCGCCGTCGCCTCGTCGAGCAGGATCTCGACGATCTCCATCTCGTCGCTCGCCGCGCTCGCCGCCGCGCGCGCCTCGGCGAAGTCCGCGAGCGCGTCGTGGTAACGGCCCACGCGGTAGCGCATGAGCCCGCGACCCCGGTACGCCCCGCCGCGCCGCGTCCCCGTGCTCGCCTGTTGCTCCAGCGCCAGCGTGTAAAAGCGCTCGGCGTCGACGTACGCATGCCTCGCCCGCGCCGCCTCGGCGAGGGCCATGTAGGCCGCCTCGGCCACGTCGCAGAGCCCCGCGCAGGCCGCGTGGTAGGCGAGCTGCGGCAGCCGTTGCTCCTCGGGCGGGCCCTCGGGCGGCCCCGGCGCGTCGCGGTAGTACTCGGCGCACGTCAGGTGGATCTTGCGGCGCAGCGCCTCGGGGACGCCGCGGGCGATCGCCTCGCGGACGAGCGCGTGCCGGAAGCCGACGCGGCCGTGGCGCTGCCGGCGGAGGACCCCCGTGTTGAGCAGCCGCTCGATGCCGATCCGCGCGTCGAGCGGGAACTCGCTCGACTCGCCGCTCTGATCGAGGCGGCGCAGGATCCCGCGGAGAATGCCTGAAATCTCCTCCGGCGTGACCTCGGCCCCGACCGTCGCCACGAGCCTGGCGTGCGCCCGCTCCGCCGGCGAGAGCGCGTCGATCTCGCGGTGCGCGAGCCACTCGATGAGCGGCAGATCCGGCACCCGATCGAGCTCGTCCGTCGCGACGTAAAACCCACGGCCGCCCTCGTGCCGGCGCACGATCCCGGCGCCCTTGAGCCCACGCACGAGCTCGACGAGCAGGAGCGGGATCCCCTGCGTCCGCTCCACGAGCCTTCGCACCGCGAGCTCCGGCACGTTTTCCGCCGGCGCCAGCAGCGCGCGCACCAGCGAGGCGGCGCTCTGCGGATCGAGCGGCCCGAGATCAAAGACGTCCCGGTGCGCGGCGCGCTCGGCCCAGGACGGGTGGTTTTCCTTGAACACTGGCCGGCCGAGGGCGCACACGAAGATCGGCGCCCGCGCCTCCGCGAGCGTCGCGTGCTCCAGGATGCCGAGCGTCGCTTCGTCCGCGAACTGCGCGTCGTCGAGCACCACGCAAAGCGGCGTCCGCTCCGCGCGCCGCCGGAGCGCCTCGCCGCCGGCCACGCGCAGGGTCGCCCCGAGCGCGAAGGGCGCGGCTTCGAGGGCGCGCAGGCCCGGAAAGTCCGTGGTCTCGTCGCCGCGCGGCGGCCCCACCCAGCCGAGGGCGAGGGCGAGCGCGGCCTCCGCCTCGGGGCTCGACGCCGGGCCGAGGCGCTCGCGCAGCGCGGCCTTGCGCCCCTCCGCGGGCATGGACGCGGGCAGGCCGAGCGCCGCGGAGAGCAGGTCGCGCACGCTGTCGCCGCCGCCGACGATGGGCTCGGGCGCGCGGAGATCCACCACCGCCCCAAGCGGCACGAGCGTGCGCATGCGCTCGACCAAAAGCCTGCGCAGGTGGCTCTTTCCGTGCCCCGGATCCCCGACGATCACCGCGACCGACGGCACGCCCTCGCGGACCGAGCGCAGCGCCGAGAGCGCGAGCGTCTCCAGCAGATCGTCCCGACCGACGAGCGGCGGCCCCACGTGCCCGAGCCGCGTCGTCGGATCCTCCGCGCCGGAGAGCTCGCTCTCCTCGACGGTCTTCGCCCCGAAGAGCGAGAGCAGCTCCGAGAGATCGGCCTCCGTCAGCACGCCGCGCGCCGCCGGCGAGAGCAGGATCGGCGCCGTCGACGCGGGCAGCGGCGCTTGCCCGATCCGGGCGAGGTGCGGCGAGAGCAGCCGCTTCGATCCGTCGGGCCGCGACGTCACGGACACGTTCGCGAGATCGATCCACACCCGCTCGCAGATCCCGCGCGCGACGAGATCCTGCGCCGCGCGGATCGCCAGACGCACCGGGTTTTCGTCCGCCTCGTGCCCGAACGCCACCGCGTACCGGCCGCTCGACGCGCGCATCACGTGCCCGCCGATCGGCTCGATGCGCCCCTGCAGCGCGATCGGATCGAGCTGCGACGTGAAGTGCAGCAAGGCCACCGTCCGCCGCTCGCTCGCCGATGCATCGGACGACCTCGGTCGCGCGTCAGCCGACGACGCCCGATCCACGGGCTGGGGTTTTCCAATCCCGTTCGTCGCGGGGTCCCCGGGGCTCCTCGGGGCCTTCCGCACCTCGGGCTCCGTCCCGAGGGGGATCGCCGCGAGCGCCTCGTCGAGCGCCCTCGCGTTCGTGTATCGCGCCGCCGGATCCTTCTCCAGGCACCGGAGCACGATGTCCTCCAGCGCCGCCGGGATGGGCGCGCCGGCCGCACGTTCGAGCCGCGCGGGCCTGCGGGATAGGTGTCCCTCCCGCACCGCCGCGGGTGGCCCCCAGAACGGCGGCGGGCCGGCGAGCATCTCGTACAGGATCACGCCCACCGCATACACGTCGGCGCGCGCGTCGAGCTCGGCACGGCCCTCGCATTGCTCGGGCGCCATGTACTCGATCGTGCCGACCATGGTGCCCTCCTCGGGCGGGGTCGTGCGCGCCGGCATCACGCCCTCGCGCCGGGCGAGCCCCAGGTCGAGCACGGTCGCGCGGCCGGGCGGCTCCGCGACGAGGATGTTTTCGGGCTTGATGTCGCGGTGGACCAGGCCCTCGTCGTGCACGGCGCGCAGCGACGCGAGCAGGACGCGCGTGATCGCGCAGGCCTCGGCCGGGGGCAGCGCCCCTCCGCGGGCCACGAGGATCTCCGCGAGCGTCCTCGCCTCGACGAGCTCCATCACGATGTAGGGTGAACCCGAGGCGAGCACGCCTGCGTCGAGCACCTCGGGCACGTGCGGTTGTCCCACGAGGCGCAGCGCCACGAGCTCGTGGGCCAGCCGTTGCGCGGCGCCGGCCCGATCGTCGCGGGCCAGCTTGATCGCTACGCGGCGCCCGACATTCGGCGGCGCTGTCGACACGGCTGCATAGACCATGCCAAACCCGCCGCGGCCGAGCATACGCTCGGTGCGGTATCCGCGAAACTCGGGCAGCGGCGCCTCGGGCTCGGACGCGAGCTCGGGCGCCGTGTCCCCTTCCAGCGAGCGACCATGCTCCGGGCACCCGGAGGCCCCCACCCGCCTCCCGCACGAAGCACAACGCGAGCCTTTCCGTCCTTGGCGGACGGTCGCGTCATGCTCCGGCGGCGTCGGTGGAGTGGTCATCTCTACGGTAGGAAAACCGTGATCACATACTCGGTTTTCACCGCGGAAGGAACCCCAGATTCGGGTGCGGCGCAGCCTGGATGGTACAGGCCTTCGCCGAGTGGCTCGCATTGCTCCGCGCAGGGTCCCATGATTTCCATGATACCGCAGTCCTCGTCGCCCTTTCCGGGGAGGCCTGCCGCGCAATCACGCGACGTCCTCCGGGCCCGGCCCACGTTCGCCGGGTTGTAACAGGTGCGCAGATAGGGCTCCGGAACGAAGAGGTTTCCCCAGAACGCCCCCTCCTCGTACGTGAATTCATGGATCTCCTCGTCCGCCGGCTCCGCAAGCGCGTCCGCGGATCCCTGCATCGAGATCTCCACGGCCCGGCCGTACCGATTCGTGCGCGCGCCGAGGCACGCCGACACCCACTGCTGACCCACCTCGTCGAGCGGCGCTTGCTCCCACGACGGGGCGAGCCCCGCGATGCCCCGGTACGACTCGTTGTGGCCGACGCCGTGCAGGTCCGTCCAGGAGAACGAGAACACCTGCCCCGGCCCCAGGGCGCAGCCCACGGCATATCGGAGGAACATCCGCGCGAGCCGCCCCCGCTCCGAGGGCGACGTGATAGCCGCGCGCGCCCCCGGCACCATCGCGTCGACCGAAAGCCGCGCCTTGGCGAAGTCCCCACCCGCCGTCAGCGCCTCGGGAACGAGCGCGTTTAGAATGTTTATCCCGAAGGTCGCCTCCCCCACGACCTCGGTGCTCTCCACCTCTTCGTCTCCCGGCGCCCCCACGCAACCGATGACCGGCACGACCGCCACGAGCATGAACGGAAAAAACGCGACCATTGATTTCCGAGACATGTACCCCCCCCGTCTCAGAGATTCCCCTCACGATAGCGCGAAACACGGAGCCGGCACAGGACACGACGAACTTGGAGTACGGGCGTCCTGCGAACGGGAAACCCTCGACGAGGGCGTCGGGAATCACCCTGATGGCCGTCTAGGGTCGGGGGATCGGGAGCGGCCCCATCAGGCCCGTGCGTACCCTGATTCGATCACGCAACGCAGCGATCCTGCGGCCTTCCGGAGAGCGAGGATAGCGCGGAAATCGGTTGCCGATACGGCGCATTTCGGGTCATACCCGTGGCGTGGGATCGCGATCGTACCGGGGGAGGGCAAGATGGGTCGATCAGGGCTTCTCGGGGGAAGCGTGGTGAGCGGCGGCGGGGATCACGATGTCCCCCTTGCCGTCGGGACGTCCGTGGGTGGTTACGTCATCGACCGGCTCGTCGCGCGAGGTGGGTGTGGCTCGGTGTACCGCGCGCATCCAGCGGGCCGGGCCGAGCCTGTGGCGATCAAGGTCCTGCATCCGACGCTCGCGCCGCTGCCCAAGATGATCGAGCGGTTCGTCCGGGAGGTCGAGCTGCTCCGGCGCATCCGCCATCCGAACATCGTCGAGATCAAGGAAGTCGGCGCGCTCGCCTGCGGCACGCCGTTCTTCGTGATGGAGTATCTGCCTGGCGTCACGCTCGACGTCTTGCTCTCGATGCGCGGCCGCCTCGGCCCAGAAGAGGCGCTCGAGATCCTCGAGCCCGTCTGCGCCGCGCTCGGCGCCGCTCACGCGGCGGGCATCGTTCATCGCGACGTCAAGGCGAGCAACGTGATGGCGACGGGCGGGCTCGGCGGCGTGAAGCTCCTCGATTTCGGCATCGCGAAGCTCGTCGATCCGGGCACGTCGAGCGCGGGCCTGACCTCGGTGAACCGGCAGATCGGCACGCTCACGATCATGGCGCCCGAGCAGCTCCTCTGCGCGCCGGTCGACGCGCGCACGGATGTCTACGCGCTCGGCGCGCTCGTCTATCGCCTGCTCACGGGCCGTTTGCCGTTCGAGTCCTCGTTCCCCGGCGAGCTCGTGCGCAAGCACCTGGAAGAGCCGCGCCGCGCCCGAGCGAGCGTGTCCCCGTCTCGCGCGAGATCGACGCGGTGGTGCTGAAGTGCCTGGAAAAACGGCCTGAGCGCCGGTACGAATCGGTGCACGCGCTCGTGCGGGCGCTGCGCCACGCGACCTCGGCGGGCACGCTGCGCTCGTCTTCGCACCAGCTCCCGCGCTTCGCGGTGGGCCTCTTCATCGAGATAAGGCTCCGCGCGGACGCCGAGGACGCGCCGGATCTTTTTGCGGCCGAGATCGAGCGGATCCTGGCGAGCGCCGAGGATCGGATGCGCAGCGCGGGCTTCGCGCTGTGCACGAGCACGAGCGCGGAGGTGCTCGGCTTGCGGCTGCTCCCGCGGGATCCTGCGCGCTGGCAGGACGAGCGGCAGGCCACGCTTGATTTCGCGCTCGACCTGCATACGGCGCTCGCGTCGCGTTCGGGATCGGATCCACGCGTGCACGTGAATGTCTCTGCGCATGCGGGCGAGGTCGTGGTGCGCGAGCGAATCGACGCGGATCCGGAGATCGTCGGCGGACCGCTCGCGCGCACGGGCGACTGGGCCTCGTCGGAGGAGACGGCGAACCTGTGCGCGACGTGGGAGCTGCTCGACGGCCTCGGCGGCTTCGAAGCGGCGCCCGGCCCCGATCCGCTCGTCCTCGTCAGCCGCAGCGCGGCCTGAAAAAGAAAACCGAGGGGCGCTCTGTCCCTCGGAAATTCGATTCCCCGCACATTTCAATCCTATCCATCGCGACCCTTGCGACGCCCGTCCGGCGCAAGGGTCGCGCATAACATTCCATTCTCATACCACACAAACAACAATTACCATGACAAACATATCCAACCATCATTAATACGGTTTTACAGGAAACACGTTTTACTGGACAATCTATTTTTAAATATAAACCACAATGCTCTACAATGCGACGCGTCAAAATTCGCGGCGCTCCATGACGCAAAATCGGCAAAAAAACGGGCCTTAAACACCCGGAGGACCGGAAAAGGCCCCAGGAGACCCACGAGGACCCCGCGGAGGCCGCTGCCGATAAGGAAAAAACGGCCCCAAAGTACTGGTAGCAAGACGTTTGGGTGAACACAATTCGCAAATTCCGTCTCCGACGTAACCGATCGGTACAAAATGGTGATTAGCCTATCAGTATATCTTGACAAACCAGGCTCACTGGACTGGCAGCACGACGTTATAGTACCAACACAGCTACACATTGGTTAGATAAAATCCATAACAACCAGCACGTATCCAAACCATCAGTTTATCGAGACAAACTCACCATCGCACCCCCGCCGCCGTTGCCGGACGCGAGGGGCGGGGGATACGATGGGCGCCGGTCGACACCCCCCGGGAGCCCCTACATGGCCGGACTCGGCTGGCTGCACCTCAGCGATCTTCACGTCGGAGCCGCCCGAACCCTCTGGCAGCGGCCCCGCTACCGCGAGGAGATGGAGCGGGACCTCGGCTGGCTCCACGAACGAGGCGGCTCGTTCGACCTCCTCCTCGTGACCGGCGACCTCGCCTCGACCGGCACCGAGACCGAATACGAGATCGTCACGGAGGGGCTCGCCTCGCTCCAGGATTTCCTGGCCGGCCTCGGCTCACGCCCCGCCCTGCTCGCGGTGCCCGGCAACAAGGACCTCGTTCGCACCACAGCGAGCGCGGCCCCCGACCCGGCCACCTGGGAGGCAGACCCCAAGACACGCGAGGCCTTCTTCGAGGACGCGACGCATCGAAGCCGACAAGTGGTCACGGCCGCGTTCGCCCCCTTCCGTCGGTGGATGGCTGGGTGGCATCAACGACCCGCCTCCGTCGACGTCGCCGCAAAGGAGGGCCTCCTGCCGGGCGACTTCGCGGCGACCGTGACGAAAGGCGGCCACCGCTTCGGCGTCGCAGGCATCAATACGGCCTTTCTGGAGCTCGCCGGGGGCGCCTTTGGCGCGCTCGACCTGGATCCGCGGCAGATCGAAGCGGCCGCGGGGGACCTCGACGCGTGGGCCCGCTCGCACGACGCCTGCCTCCTGCTCACGCACCATCCGCCCTCCGGGCTCTCCCCGCGCGCGCTCGCGCGATTCTCGACCGACCTCGCGCCGCTCGGCCGGTTCGCGCTCCACCTCGCGGGCAGCCTCAACGGCGGCGCGCCCCTGGTGGGCGACGCCCCTCACGCGCCTCTCTTTTCCACGTTTCCCTTCTCCAGCGGCGTCAGCGCCGACCGACGCCACGGGTATGCCGCCGGTCGCCTCGACCTCGACACCGGCACGATTGCATTCTGGCCCCGCCTCCTCGGCTTCTCCCCGAGCATGGAGCCGCATTTCCAGGGCCCCGCCTCCACACGCCCGGACGAGCCCCTCCGTGTGTTCGTCCGGCAGCGTCCCGCCGAATTGGCGAAATCGTACGATGTGGCGGAGGACGAGGCCCTCGAATTGCCGTTCCCCGCGGAATGCGCTCCCGAACTCGAAGCCAAGCCCGCGGCCATGCCCGCTACCAAACCCGCGCCCGAGCCGCTCGAATCAAAAAAGGAAGCCGGCCCCCCGCCGCCCCCTCGCCCGCCGCCCATCACCGCGTACGTCGCCGCATTTGCCCCCTCCCCCGTCCCCTCCCCCGTCCCCGGCCGCGCCCCCGGCGCCACCCGCGGCCTCGGCCCCGCTTCCGCTTCCGGTTTCGTTCCCGCGTCCGCCCCCGCTCCCGCGGCCGCCCCCGCTTCCGCCAACCTCCCCTCCGAATTCACGCTCCTCCGCTCCTTGCCCATCGACCGCGGCCCGCTCGCCCGCGTCCGCTTCTCGCCCGCCGGAGGCGCCTTCGCCGCCATTTCGTTTTGGGGCAAAATCCATGTATGGGACGCGGACACGCAAGCGAACCGCTGGGTCGCGCGCGCCGGCTCCGACGCGATGGACCTCTGCTTCTCCCCCGACGGGCGCCGCCTGGCCACACGCGCCGGGACAAACCTCTCCGTGTGGGATGCGTCGAACGGCGAATGCCTCCGCGCCCTGCACGAGGTCTCCGGCACGAGCCTCGCCTGGTCCCCGGAAAACATCCTCGCCGTCGGCCAGCCCGACGGCAAGATCCTCTTCCTCGACGCGGACGAGCTCTCCCCCCTCGGCCACCTCGATCACGGCTTCTGCCCCGAAGGCATCTTCGCCCTCGCCTTCTCGCCCGACAGTGAATTCCTCGTCTCCGGTGGCAAGGGTGACGGGTTCGTTGCCATTTCCACGATCCCGGCCGGCAGCTTGCCGCAAAACGGCTTCACCCGCGCCGCCCATTTCCACCGCGGCGCCGTCCTCGATTTCGCATTCCGGCCCCGCACCCCCCACGTCGCCTCCTCCGCCGACGACGGCACCATTGCGGTCTGGAGCCTCGTCGACGGCGCCTTCCTCGCCAAGCTCGAAGGCCATCCCGCCGCCGTCACGAGCCTCTCCTTCTCGCACGACGGCCGCCTCCTCGCCTCCCGCTCCCGCGACGGCCTCGTCCTCCTCTGGCGCACCGATACCTGGGAGCCCGTCGCTCGTTTGCGATCCTCCACGAATTACCTCGCAGGCGCCGTCTTCTCCCCCACCGAGCCCCTGCTCGCCATTCCCTCACCGACCGGCAACCTCGCCCTCTTCTCCATCGATATCGACGCCCTCCGCGGCCGCGCCCCCTCCTCCACCACGCTCCACACCACCACCGCCAAGGTCGTCCTCCTCGGCGAGGGCCGCGCTGGAAAAAGCTGCCTCGCCCTCCGCCTCGCCGAGGATCGTTACGAGGAGCAACCTTCCACCCACGGCATGCGCTTCTGGCCGATTGCGGGCGCGCGCCTCCCCCGCGACACGCCTGTCCCGAAAAACCACCGCCGCGAGC
The DNA here is from genome assembly GCF_028369105.1 of Polyangium mundeleinium. NCBI lineage: Bacteria > Pseudomonadati > Myxococcota > Polyangiales > Polyangiaceae > Polyangium > Polyangium mundeleinium. The sequence continues at coordinate 7,506,797 of NZ_JAQNDO010000001.1, forward strand.
TCGTCGTATGGGATCTCGGCGGCCAGGACGAATATCGCCTCGTCCACCCCCTCTTTTTACGGGACACCTCCCTCGCCGTGCTCGTCTTCGAGCCCGGCCGCGGCAAGGCTGCCGAAAACGAGATTGTCTCCTGGAATGATCACCTCGGCGATACCGACGAGCACGACGGCGCTCCCCGCCGCTTGCTCGTCGGCACCAAGCTCGACGATTCCGAGCACGCCCCCGAGGATCGCGCCGGAAGCGAGCGCCTCCGTACCCGCACCGGCGCCCTCGCGTACGTGCCCACGAGCGCCCGCACGGGACGCGGCATCTCCGAATTGAAGAGCGCGATCCTCGGCGCCATCGATTGGTCCTCGCTCGGCCCGACGAGCCGCCCCGTCCTCTTCGAGCGCATTCGCGCGCACGTCGAGCGCGCCCGCAAGGCCGGCCGTGCCGTGCTCACGCTCCTCGAGCTCCAGGCCAGCGTGGCCCAGGACGAGACCGACACCGAGCTCGATGTCGCGATCCCCGCCGTCGCCTCCCAGCTCGCCCGCCAGGGCCTCGTCGCCGACATTCGTTTGTCCGATGGAACCCGCGCGCTCGTCCTCGAAGTCGAACAGATCTCCCGGTATGCCGGCTCCTTGATCCTGCTCGCGCGCGACAATCCGCACGGCGTTCCCGCGCTCGCCATCGCCACGCTCTTCGGCCCTGCCGCGCGATTCCCGCGCATTCCGCCCGGCGAGCGCCTGCGCAAAGATCAGGAGCTCGGCGTCCTCGACGGCGTCATTGCGCTCCTCCTCGAACAGGGCATGTGTTTCCTCCACGAAGGCTTGCTCGTCTTCCCTGCCCTCTTCCCGGCCCCCACACCCGCTGCCGATCCGGCCGATCCCGCCGCTGCACCCCTCCCGGCCGCCATTCGTTACGAAATGAGCCGCCCCGCCTCGGAGGTCTATGCCTCCGCCGTCACGGCCCTCGCCCTCGGCCGCCGCTTTGGCCCCGCGCGCCTCGGCCCTGGCCGCGCCGATTTTGGCCTCCCTGGGGAGGGTCTGTCGCGGCTCTCCATGGCCCTTGCCCCGGGCGGAAAGGCGCGCGGCGGGCTCGAAGTCGCCTTCTCCTCGGACACGCCCGACGAGGTGCGGCGCCTCTTCGCGGGGTTTCTGGAAGATCACATGAAGCAGCGCGGCGTCCATTTCGTCGAGCGCGTCTCCGTCCGCTGCCCGTGCGGGTATGTCTTGCCCGAGGACACCGTCAAGAGCCGCCTCGTCGGCGGCCATTCCGACATCGGCTGCCCCGAATGCGACGCCCGCACCCCGCTCGTCCCGCGAACCGAAGGAAACGACGCGCTCGCCGCGCCCATCTTCGCGCTGCGACGCGAGGCCGAGCGCCGGCGCGAGGAGAGCGTCGAGGCGGCGCGCATGGCCATGGCCGTCGCGCGCGTCACCTCGGACAAACCCCCCACGCCCTTCGGATCCTGCACCTCAGCGACCTGCACCTCCACGAGGGCGACGATCCCGAGGTCCTGCTCCAGCCCTTGCTCACGGATCTGCGCGACCGCGTCGAGGGGCTCGCCCTCGAAAAACTCGATTTCGTGGTCGTCTCCGGCGACCTCTCGAACCGCGCGAGCCCCGGCGAACTCGCCGCCGCGCGCCATTTCCTCTCGCGCCTCGCCGAGGCCACGGGCCTCACCGCCGAGCGCTGCATCGTCGTGCCTGGCAACCACGATCTCGACTGGGACACCGAGGTCTACGATTTCAAGAAGCGGCGTGCCGTCGATCCGAAGCGCCTCGCGCCCGGCAGCTTCGTCGAGCAGGAGAACGGCTACCTCGTGCGCGACGACGCGCGGTACCCCGATCGATTCCGTCATTTCTCCCGCCACCTCTACCACCCGCTTTGCCTGCGCGAGTACCCGATGAGCCCCGAGGAGCAAGGGCTCGCCCTGCTCTTCCCGGCCGAGCGGCTCCAGTTCCTCGCCCTGAACTCGGCCTTCGAGATCGACGAATACCACCGCGACCGCTCGGCCATTCACCCTGGCGCGCTCTCCCGCGCCCTCGCCGAGGCGGAGCGGCAGGTCGAGGAGGCGCGAAAGCGCGGGGATCTCGACCCGAACGCCTCCGTCCTGCGGCTCGCCGTCTTCCACCACCCGGTCACGGGCAATGAAAAGATGGCCGACGACGCCTTCCTCGAACGATTGCGCCGCGCCGACGTCCGGGCCGTCCTGCATGGGCACGTCCACGAGGATCGCGCCGATCTCGTGGGCTACCTGCACCCCACGCGAAAGCTCCACGTCGTCGGCGCGGGCAGCTTCGGCGCGCCGGCGGACCACCGCCCCGCGTCCGTACCGCGGCTCTACAACCTGATCACGATCCCGCGGGATCTCGGGCGAATGCGCGTGGACACGCGCTCGCTGCGCAAGGACGAGGGCATCTGGGAGCCCTGGTCTACGTGGCCGGGCGAAAAGCCTGGCGAGAGGCGCGCCCATTACGAAGTGCGGTGGGGCTGATCAGAGCTCGTCCGCGCCGATGTCGACCGGGCCGTTCTTTCGATTGTCCCCGTCGAAGTCCACCTCGCCCACGTCGAGCGCCCCGCTCCCCTTGTCTTTCGCGGGAGATCCCGGCGAAAGGTGCAGATCGCCGTTCGCCGGATCCACGAGCTTCGGGTCCACGGTGAGCGAATTCGCGCCGCCCGTGGCGCCGTCGAGGCCGCCCCCGAAGTAGACGTTGAAATCGAACACGTTCCCCGTGTTGCCGCTGCCCCCGACGGCGACCACGCTCGTGCCCATCGTCGCGACCACGACGTTGTTCTGGTACATATTGCCCTGGTTGCGGTTCTGCAGCAGGATCGCCGCGTCCGCCCAGCCATCTCGCGAGCAATCGAAGAGCGTGTTGTTCACGACCACGTTGTTCTTCGCCGCTCCGCCCCCGCCGCCGTTGCCGCTGCTGTATCCACCGGTCGCGATGCATGTGACGTCGTTTGCGTAGAGGAAATTGTTTCGCACCACGATGCCCTGCGTCGACTTGCCGAACCACTCGCTCGCGAGCTCCACGCCGAGATCACAACCGTGCGCGGTGTTCCGCTCGAGGACGAGATCCGCCCCTCCGTCCACGTAAAAGCAGCCCGCGGCCTTCTCGTTGCCATAAGCAGGATTGCCGTAGCTCGTGACGTCGTGCGCGAGGTTGCCGACGATGAGGCCTTGGCGGACGCGGTTCACGTTGTCCGTGTCGATCACGTCGTTCTGGGAGCAGGCGCCGCAGACGTCGCTCTCGAAGCCGATGAAATCGAACGCGATGTTGTTCACGTGGTGGACGTGGTTGTCGCGCACCTCGAAATCACGCACGTTCCCGTTGACCACGAGCGCCTCGCTCCAGCCGAGGACGAGGTCGTGAAGCTCGTTGCCGACGATCGAGATTCGCTCGGCCGGCGTGGTCTTGGTCCCGTACACGCCGATGCCGTGCGCGCCCGCGCCGTCGCCGCCATTCTCGGCCTGGATGTCGTGGATCACGTTGTCGCGGATCACGACGTCGTGCGAGGCGCCGCGCACCCATATGCCCGCGGGGAAGCCGCCCATGCCCGTGAGGTTCCGGATCTCGAACCCCTCGACCACGATGTGCCCCTGATCCACGACCGAAAAGAGCGCCGGCTCCCCCGTGCCGACGAGGCCCGTTCCGTCGAGGATCGGCCGCTCGCCGCAGGCCGCGCGGACCGTGATCGGAGCCCCGGGCGCGCCCGAGCGTGGAAACTCGACGAGCTCGTTGTACGTGCCCTGGCGGACGACCACGGTATCGCCGGGCTGGGCGACATCCACGGCGTGAGAGATGTGCTGAAATGGTTTGTCCGACGTGCCAGAATTCCCGTCGTTGCCCGTATTCGAGACGAAATAGGTCCCCGCCGCCGGATCACATGCGCTGCTGCCGCCGCCGCCTCCGCTACCACCGCCTCCGCTACCACCGCCGCCGCCACCACCGCCTCCGCCGCCGCTTCCGCCCCCGCCTTCGCCGCCGCTTCCGCCTCCGCTTCCGCCCGCGCCACCGCCTCCGCTTCCGCTCGCGCCCGTACCATTCGACGAGCACGCGAGGAGCCCGATCCCGCCGAGAAGCGCCACCACGAACCATCGATGCATCATGCCGCCCTACCTTTCCGCATTACGCGGGCCGCAGCATACCTATTTTCTGGACCGGCGTCGCTCCCTCGTGGTTCAGTGCCTACGCATACAGCAAGCCGCGCGCGGCGATACGCCACGCGCCACGGAGGCATTCATGTCCGAATCCCGTTCAACGGGCCGAGGAGGGTCCCCCTGCGGCAAGGAGCATTTCCCCCTCGCCTCGCCCATGCTCGACGATCCTCGCCCCTTTTATGCGCGCGCTCGCCGCGACGAGCCCGTGTTCTTCAGTGATTCGCTCGGCCTCTGGGTCGTGACGCGTTACGAGGACGTCTGCGCCGTCGCGAAAGACGCGGCGCGCTTCTCGTCGCTCGATTCGATCACGCCCAAAGCCGCGACCACGCCTCCCCCGCCGGAGCTCCTCGCCGAGCTCATGAAGGGGTTTCCGCTCCTTCCGAGCCTCGTGGACAGCGATCCCCCCGTCCACACGCGCGGCCGCGCCCTCGTCACGAAGGCCCTCTCGCTCCGCCGCCTCGCCGCGTTCGAGCCGATCCTCCGCGACATCGCCACGCGGCTCGTGGACGGATTCGTCGCGAAGGGCCACGTCGAGCTCGTGCACGCATTCGCCATCGCATTGCCCGGACGTTTCATCGTCGACCTCCTCGGGCTCCCCCGCGAGCACCTCGATCAGGTCGACCGCTGGACCACGAACAGCACCGCGATCTTCGCAGGGCACGAGCCCCTCCCCGTGCTCCTCGAACACGCCCGGGGCTTCGTCGCCTTCCAGCATTACCTCGCCGACGCGATCGAGGACCGCCGGACGACCCCCCGCGACGACGCCCTCTCCGATATCGTCACCGGCGCGGCGGCCCTCGATCCGCCGTTCGGCGTGGCCGAGCTCGTCAACATGCTCCTCCAGATCCTCTTCGCGGGCTACGAGACCACGGCCGGCCTCATCGCGGCCGCGGCGCTCGAGCTCGCCCGGGATCCCGAGCTCTTTGCTGCCACACGGAAAGATCCCGCTATCCTCCCGTCGATCGTCGAGGAGGTCTTGCGGGTCGCCTCGCCCATTCACGCGATGTACCGCACGGCGCTCGAAGACGTCGAGGTCGGCGGCGTGCCCATCAAAAAGGGCGAGCGCTTGCAGATCGCCTACATCTCGGCGAACCACGACGAGCGCCGCTTCGAGGATCCGCTCCGGTTCGACCTTCGCCGGACGACGCCGCATCTCGCGTTCGGGCACGGCATTCATTATTGCATCGGCGCGCCGCTCGCGCGCCTCGAAGGCCGCATCGCGCTGGAGGTCCTGACCCAGCGCCTCCCAGGCCTGCGCCTCGTCCCGGATCAGACGTTCTCCTATTTCCCGAGCGCCACCGCCCGCCGCCTCGAATCGCTGGAGCTCGCCTGGGATCCGCCGGGATGAGCCGGTTCGTCAGAGCATCCCTTCGCCCTTCAGGATCTCGTAGCTGATGCGCGCGGCCTCCGGGCCGATCTTCTTCTCGTCGCTCGATCGAATGCGGCACGCGAAGACCCACGTGCGGCCTTGTTTCTCCAGCGCGCCGACGAACCAGCCGATCGCGCCGAGCGGCCCCGGCGGGCCATCGTCCGGGAGGTAACTCCCCGTCTTGCCGCTGAGCAAGACGCCCGCCGGGATCTGATCGATGAACGGGAGCCGGTCGCGCACGTTCTCCACGGCTTCGCCGCGCAATTCGAGGGTCTTTTTCACCACGGTCGTGGCGCGCGGCGAGACGGGCAGCTTGTTCTCGTACAGGGCCGCGAGGAAACGACGCTCCTCGCGCGGCGAGATTTGGAGCACGTCGTTCAGCCAGAACATCGTCACGTCGCCCGAGGGATCCGCATTGCCGTACTGGAAGGCCGAGAGATACGCGCGATACCGCGGCTCGCCGACCTGCTCGGCGATGCGCTGGAAGTACCAGACCGTCGAATGCCACATCGCGGTGGCGAGGGAATGATCCCGGTTCCACGTGGCGCGCCATCGCTCCTTGCCGTCCCAGCGAAACACGGTGTTCTCGTCCTGCACCACGCCCGTGTCGACCGCGATGAGCGCGTTCGGGATCTTGAACGTCGAGGCCGGCGAGGTGCGTACGTCGCACTCGTCGCCGCCGTACTCGACCGTCTGCCCGGTGCCGAGCTCGACCATGGTGAAGCAGCCGACGAGCCCAGCGAAACGGGACGCGGCCCCCGGGGGCGTCCGGGGGACGCCGGGGTCCGGGACCGTCGCTGCGCCGTGCGTGCAGCCCGCGACGAGGAGGAAGAGCGGCGCGGCGAGGCGCCACGCGGACCGGGCGAGAGAACACGAACGTGCGGTCATGACGCTCGTACGCCCGCGCCAACCGGCGCATTTCCGGTGGGGGCATTTTTTCGCGGGCGTTTCGATGGTTGACATGGAGCGACCGTCGCGGCTAGGAGAAGCCCGATGGTCGATTCCGGACGGCTCGACGTCGCCGTGCTGGGCGCCGGCGTGATGGGGCTCGTCGCCGCCGTCACGCTCGTGCGTGCAGGGCTCCGGGTCGCGGTCCACGAGCGCGCCGCCGATATCACGGCGAGCGCCGCGTGGCGCTCCGGCGGCATGCTCGCGCCCGACTGCGAGGCCGAGATCGCCGAGCCGCTCGTGGTCGCCCTCGGCCGGCGCTCGCTCGCGCTCTGGCCCTCCCTCATCCCGGGCGTCGAGACGAACGGGACCCTCGTCATCGCCCCGCCGCGCGAGCCGGGCGTGCTCACGCGATTCGAGCGCCTGACCCCCCATCACCAAACCCTCGACGAAGAAGCCCTCGGCGCGCTCGAGCCCGCCCTCGCCGGCCGCTACCGGCGTGGCCTCTTCTTCCCGAACGAAGGGCACCTCGACCCGCGGCGTACGCTGCAAGCGCTGCAAACGTGGCTGCGCGAAGCCGGCGTACCCCTCGCATTCGGTTTTGCCGGGGATCCCGAGGCGCTCCGCGCCGATCGTATCGTCGACGCGCGCGGGCTCGGCGCGCGGGATCGATTCCCGACCTTGCGCGGCGTCAAAGGCGAAATGGCCCTCGTCCGGAGCCGGGACGTGACGCTCGCGCGGCCCGTGCGCCTGCTCCACCATCGCCACCCGCTTTACGTGGTGCCGCGCGAGGAAGGCGTCTTCATGATCGGCGCGACGACGATCGAATCGGCGTCGCCCGACCCGAGCGAGGAGACACGCGTCACGTTGCGCTCGGCCGGCGAGCTGCTCACGCAGGCGTATGCGCTCCACCCCGCGTTCGCCGAGGCGGAGATCCTGGAGCTCAACGCGGGGCTCCGGCCCGCCTTCCCCGACAACAACCCGCGGATCGAGGTCTTCGGACGCACGATCGCCGTGAATGGATTGTATCGCCACGGCTGGCTCGTCGCGCCCGCGCTCGCCGCGCGGATCGTCGACGTTCTTCGCGGAAAGATCCCCCCGAACGAGGTCATGCATGCGGATCCGGCTCAATGGTGAAGAGATCGATACGACGGCGAAGGATCTCGCCGCGCTGATCGAGGACCGAGGGTTCGACGTCGCGGGGGTCGCGACCGCGCTCAATGGCGAGTTCGTGCCGCGGGGCCTCCGGGCCGAGACGACACTCGCCGAGGGCGACGCCGTCGAGGTGCTCCGGCCCATGCAGGGAGGATGAGCATGGTCGATTTTTATGGGCGCACGTTCGAAAGCAGGCTCCTCCTCGGGACGGCGCGGTACCCCTCGCCCGAGGCGCTCGGCCAGGCCGTGGCGCGCTCGGGCGCGCAGATCGTGACCGTCTCGCTCCGGCGTGAATCCGCGGCCGGCGCGAAGGCGGGGCAGGCCTTCTGGGAGCTCGTCAAAGCGCTCGGCGTGACGATCCTGCCGAATACGGCCGGCTGCCATTCCGTGCGGGAGGCCGTGACGACGGCGCGCATGGCGCGCGAGGTCTTCGGGACGCCGTGGATCAAGCTCGAGGTCATTGGCGACGACGTGACGCTCCAGCCCGATCCGTTCGCGCTCGTGGACGCGACGCGCGCGCTCGTCGCGGAGGGATTCGAGGTGTTTCCGTACATGACGGAGGATCTCGTGCTCGCCGAAAAGCTCGTCGAGGCTGGCTGCCGCGTGCTCATGCCGTGGGGCGCGCCGATCGGTACGGGCCGCGGGCTCAACAATCCGTACGCGCTCCGCCTCCTGCGAAGACATTTCCCCGGGATCACGCTGGTCGTGGACGCCGGGATCGGCGCGCCGAGCCACGCGGCGGCGGCGATGGAAATGGGCTACGACGCCCTTTTGATCAACACGGCGGTGGCGACCGCGGGGGATCCGCCGGCCATGGCGGAGGCATTCGCCGAGGCCATTCGGGCCGGGCGGCGGGCGCACGAGGCGGGGCTCATGGAGCCGACCGACCTCGCGACGGCGTCGACGCCGACGTTCGGCGCGCCTTTCTCGCCCTTCGCAGGCTGATTCCGAGGAGGGGACGATGCTCGTGCTGGATCGTTTTTATCTCATCGTCGACAGCACCCGGTGGCTCGACCGCCTCCTACCGCTGGGTTTACGCTTCGTCCAGCTGCGCGTAAAAGGGCTCGACGCGGCGGCGCGGCGGGCGGAGATCGCGGCGTCCCTTGCGAAATGCCGGTCGCACGGGGCGACACTCGTGGTGAACGATTTCTGGCAGGACGCGATCGACCTCGGCGCGGAATGGGTGCACCTCGGGCAGGAGGATCTCGCGGGGGCCGACGTCGCGGCGATCCGCCGGGCCGGCCTGAAGCTCGGCCTCTCGACGCACAGCCACGAGGAGATCGACACGGCGCTTTCGGTCGATCCCGATTACGTGGCCCTCGGCCCGGTGTATCCGACGACGCTCAAGGTGATGCCGTGGGCGCCGCAGGGGCTCGATCGGATCGGCGAATGGAAGCGCATCGCGCGGCGGCCGCTCGTCGCGATCGGCGGCATCACGCTGGAGCGCGCGGAGGGCGTGGCGCGGGCGGGCGCGGATTCGATCGCGGTCATCTCGGACGTCCTCTCGCACCCGGATCCCGAGGCCCGCTGCAAGGCCTGGCTCGACGCGCGGGCGACGTGGCCCCGCGCCTCGGAATGAGGGAGGATGTCGGATCATGAAGGAGCTGAGCTACGAGGTCGCGGTCAACGAGCCGGGCGAGACTCCGCTTTCGCGGGCCGAGGTCTGGCGGGGGCTCGAAATCAAGGCGGAGAACGCGCTGCCGTTCATCCCGGGGATCCAGCGATGTGAGGTCCTGGAGAGAGGCGACGGCTGGCTCTTGCGCGAGATCGATCTCGAAGGCCAGCCCATCCGGGAGCGGGTCACGTTCGAGCCCGAGACGCGCGTGCATTTCGAGCGGGTCGCGGGCGCGCCGGGGTGGGTCGACAACGTGATCGACGAGCGGCCCGACGGCTCCCTCGTGCTCCGCTTCGTGTTCGGCGTGCCGGACGAGGACGAGGCGAAGGCGCGAGATCGCGAACCCGTCTATCGGAATGCGCTGGCCGCGACGCTCGCGACGGTGCGGCGCATGGTGAAGGACGGGACGATTCCGCGGCGTTGAGATTCACCCGCGCCGCTTCGAGGCGACGTACGCGAGCCCCTGCGCATTGAGCGCGAGATCGAGCTCGAGCATCTCGTGATCGCGGGCATCGAGCGCGATCCCCGCCTCCTCGGCCGCGCGCTCCATCTCCTCGTCGAGCGCCTTCCGGATCATGGCCTCAGCCTCGGCCGGCGCGAGCGGCACGGCCGCCTCGACGAGCGACGCCGAAAGCTCGATCCATCGATGAAGCTGCGCGGCCACGACGTCGAGATCCTCGATCTCGCCGAAATGCGTGAGCGCCGCGCGCCGCGCCCCCGACGTGCGCACCACCTCGATGCTCGCATGCGCCGCCTCCGCGTCGAAATCGGTCGGGCTCGTGGAGGGGAACGCAAAGCGCCGCCCGCGCTGGAGGTGCGGATACACGAGGCCAAACGTATCGCCGGTGAACACGGCCTCCCGGGCGGGGTCGAGCACGATGAAATGGTGGTTCGCGTGCCCGCGTGTATGCACGAACGAGAGCGTCGCGCCGCCGAGCAAGACGCTCTCCCGATCGTCGAGCGACCGCACGCGCGCCGCGTCGATCGGCAGGATCGTCCCGTAGAGCTCGGCGAATCGCGCCGCGCCGTAGACGGCCTCGGCGCTCTTGACGAGCTTCGACGGATCGACGAGGTGACGCGCCGCGCGCGGATGCGCGAGCACGGTGGCGTTCGGCAGCGCCGCGAGCAGGGCCGAGGCGCCGCCCGCGTGATCGAGGTGGACGTGCGTGACGATGACCCAGCGCACAGCCTCCCGCGCGATCCCCTCCCGATCGAGCGCCGCGAGCAGCCGCGGGACCGCGTGCGTGGTGTTCGTCTCCACGAATGCCGCCTCGTCGCCCTCCACACGGAGATACGCGGCGGCGAAGCCGGGCCCGAGGTAATCGCAGTCGATCGTGACAAGGCGCGAGGAGCTCATGCCCCGACCTTAGCAGACCGCCGGGGTCCCGGCTTCCTGTCCGTCATGGAGGCTGGCCAACTGGCACAGTGCCAACGAAATGACTCCGACAAACCCGCGGGCAAACTCGCGCCGCTTTTCCCGTTGACGCCTCGCGAGACCCTCGTGTACTGCAATTCCAGCGCGCGAGGGGGGGTCTTCCTTCCTCGAACAGAGACACGCGATAGGGAGGAAAGAGACCGATGAGCAACGTCGACGGACACGACGCCGGGACGCCCACGTGGTTCGACCTCATGACGCCGGACCTCGCGGGGGCGCAGAGGTTTTATGGGGAGCTTTTTGGCTGGACCTTTCTCCAGGGTACCGCCGAAACGATGTACTACACGATGTGCCAGAAGAATGGCCGGAATGCCGCGGGCATGGGCAAGCGCCCCGAGGATGCGCCTTACCCGACGGCGTGGAGCGTCTATTTCGACAGCAAGGACGTCGACGCCACGGCGGCTCGCGTCCGCGAGGCGGGCGGCCAGTTGATGATGGAGCCGATGGACGTGATGGACCAGGGCCGGATGCTCGTCTGCGTCGACCCGACGGGCGCGGTCTTCGGCTACTGGCAGGGCCGCAGGCACAACGGCGCGCAGATCATCGACGAGCATGGCGCGATGACCTGGTGCGAGGTGAACACGCGGGACGGCCTGAAGGCGTCCGACTTCTACGCGAAGGTCCTCGACGTCGAGCCGCGCAAGTGGCCGATGGCGGAGGACCCGGACTTCGTGTACTACACGCTTCACAAGGGCGAAAAGGCCGTCGCCGGCGTCATGCAAATGAACGCGCAGTGGCCGGACGCGATCCCGCCGCATTGGATGCCGTACTTCGCCGTCGACGACGCCGAGGCCGCGTGTGAGAAGATCAAGTCGCTCGGCGGGAAGGTGATGCACGGCCCCTTCGATTCGCCCTACGGCCGCATCGCCGTGGTCACCGACCCCTACGGCGCGACCTTCTCCATCATCAAGCTCTCCGAAGCCGCCATGGCGGCCTGATTCCTCCCCTCGCCCCTCTCCCGCAAGGGAGAGGGGTTGGGGGTGAGGCTACCGCGCCTGCACCCATTTCTGATTCGAGGGCTCCTGCGCGTCCGCGCCTGCGCCGGCGGCGCAAACACACGTCAGGCACCCGCCGAACGTCACGACGATCAGCCCCAGGACGGCGATAAGCGCGATCGTCGAGGGGTGCATCTTGCCCTTGTTCGGATCCACCGGCGCCATGGGCTGCATTGGCTGCGCGCCATAGGCCGTCCCGTACGGCGACTGCGCCTGCGCGCCATATCCCGGCGGCGGCCCCCCTTGCGGGCCATACCCATGCGGCTGCGAATGATATCCTGGACGCGTCGGGCCTTGCGGGCCATACCCTTGCTGCGGCTGCGGGCCATAGCCCGGCGGCGTCGCCCCTTGCGGGCCATACCCCGGCGGCGTCGCCCCTTGCACGCCGTAGCTCGAATGCGCGGGCCCCAGCGTTGGGCCCGTCGTATACCCCGTCCCTGCGATCGTCGGGGCCACGCCGCCCTGCATGGCGGCCGCCGAGCCCGGCGGCGCGGTCGGGCTGCCCGCTTGCGCCGCCGGCCCGGCCGGTGGCAGCGCGACGCCCGTGATCCGGCCAATCCGCTCGGCCGACAGACGCGCCCGCGCCGGAGCGAATGGGACGAGCGCCGCCGCGAGCTCGCCGACGCTCGCGAACCTTCGCGCCGCGTCCTTTTCGAGGCAACGCAGGATCACCGCTTCGAGCGCAGGCGGCGCGTCCGGGCGCACCTTCCGCAAGGGCTCCGGCGGGGCCGAGAGAATCGCGGCATAGACCTCCGGCACCGTCGAGCCCTGGAATGCGAGACGGCCGGTCACGAGCTCTTGCAGGATCACCCCGAGCGCCCAGATGTCGGTCCGGGCATCGACGTGCTTCGACGAACGGAGCTGCTCCGGCGCCATGTACCCGGGCGTGCCGAGGACGCTCTGCGTCTGCGTCATCTGCTGCGCCTCGGGGGACGAACCGACGAGCGCTGCCTTGGAGATGCCGAAATCGAGCACCTTCACGCAGGCCGAGCCGTCCGCACGCCGCGTCAAATACAGGTTCGCGGGCTTCAGATCCCGGTGCACGATCCCTGCGACGTGCGCCTCGGCGAGCGCCTCGCACGCTTGCAGGAGATACTCGACGGCGTCTTCGATCTCCAGCGACCCCTGGCGCTTGACGAGCTTCGAGAGGTCCGACCCCTCGAGATACTCCATCACCATGTACGGCTCGCCTGTGTCGAGCGTGCCGACGTCGAGCACGCGGGCCACGTGCTCGCTCTGGATGCGGCTCGCGCTCCGGGCCTCGTTGGCGAAGCGGGCGACGAGCTCCTTGTGCTTCAGGGCCTCGGGTTGCAGCAGCTTGATGGCCACGGTGCGGCCGAGGTGCAGGTGGTAGGCGGCGAGCACGACGCCCATGCCGCCTTCCCCGAGCACCCGCTCGATCCGGAACTTTCCCGAAAGGACATCACCGGGGCTCGGCGTGCTCATCGGGCCTCGGACGAGCGATATGGGCGAACGGTCGCGATCATCGCGGGCATTCTTCCATGCGACAGGCCCCGGAGCCAAGTGCCTTCGCGCGGCGCGTGCCACGCCTCGGGGCTTGTGCCACGCCGAGGGCCCATGCGATCCTCGCTTCCATGAGCTTCCAAAGGCCCCTCTCTCGACTTCTCTTCACGCTCCCCACCCTCGCCGCGACGTTCGTCCTCGGCCTCGCTGCGTGTGGTGACGATACCGGCGAGACGCCGCCCCCGCCGAAGTACACGCTCGACAACGTCTGCGCGCAAGTCGCGCCTCAGCTCTGCGAGGTGCGCAAGTCGTGCTGTGAAAAAGGCGAGGGCTACGACGAGGCCGCGTGTATCACGTACGAGACCGAGGTTTGCACGAAGAACATCGCCGACGTCGAGGCGGGCCTCATGACCTTCGACGCGAACAGCGTCGACGCCTGCGTGGCGGCGCTCAAGCCCTACGCAGACAAGTGTTACCTGACGATCCCCGACTACTACAATGCGCCCGAGGACCTCGCGCCGTGTTCGAAGGTCTTCGCGGGCAAGCTGACGGAGGGATCGAATTGCGAGCGTGACGCGCAATGCGCGTCCTCGATCGAAAAGCGCGAGATCGTCGCGTGCGACGACGACACGAAGAAATGCTCGGCGACGCGGTTCTTGCCGCAGGACGCGGCCTGCGAGGTCAGCGCTGACACGAAGGAGCTCTGTGATCAGGGGCTCTACTGCGATTTCGACTTCCTGGCGATGGAGGGCCTGTGCCAGCCGGCGAAGAAGCTCGGCGCGACATGCACGCCGAGCCCGATCCAGCTCTCGTGTGGCCTCAATGCCTATTGCGACGCGACCACGAAGGTCTGCACCGAGGCGAAGGTCGAGGGCTCGGCCTGCCAGAGCCCGCTCGAATGCCAGTCGTTGAAGTGCGATCTGATGGCCTGCGGCCCGATCACGCCTTTCTTCGAAGGCGAGCAATGCAAGGGGAGCGCCGCGCCCTGATCCCGCCCCCCGTCCCCTGAACCGAAAATCCCGCCGATCGGATCGAAAAACACGCCCTGCCAGCGGCACTCGACCCGAGCTACGGTCAGCCCATGGCAAACGAATCCAACCAAGCCGGCGAAGATCGCGGGGCCCACACGACCGAGCGTCTCCTCCGCGACGCAGGCATCTCCACGGGCATGCGCGTCCTCGACGTCGGCTGCGGACGAGGCGACGTATCCCTGATGGCGGCACGCCTGGTGGGCGAAACCGGCCTCGTCATCGGCCTCGACCACGACGAACGAGCCACGTCGACCGCCACCGAGCGCGCAAAAGACCTCGGGATCAAAAACGTGCAATTCCTCCCAGGAGACCTGCACGCCCCCCCCATCGTCGGCGCGCCCTACGACGCAGTCATCGGGCGGCGCGTCCTGATGTACCAGCCCAATCGCATCGCCGCCCTTCGTCCCCTCGTCGACGCACTCCGGCCCGGAGGCCTCGTCGCATTCCAAGAAGTCGACGCAACCATGGTGCCCGCATCGCCGAAACCACACCCCCTCCACGAGCAAGTCACGCGCTGGCTCTGGCAAACCGTCGAGCGAGAGGGAGCCACGACCACCATGGGATTCGAGCTCCCCATCGCACTCGAAGCCGCCGGGCTGAACGTCGAAGGACAACGCGCCGAAGCCATCCTCCAAACCAAGCACCATCGTCACATCACAGCCTGGATCGTGCGAGCCATGATGCCCCGCATCCTCGAGCGCGGCGTCGCATCGGAAGCAGAAATCGACATCGAAACGCTAGACGCACGCCTCGCCGAGGAGCTCCACCAGACCAACAGCACATTCATCGGCGATATGCTCTTCAGCGCCTGGGCACGGAAGCCGTTGCGCTCGGAGGCGTAGCGCTGGGGCTTCGCCCCAGGCCCGACCAGGGGCTCTTCGCCCCTGGACCCGAACCAGGGCACAGCCCTGGACCGAGGGTGCATCAACCGCGATGCGGTCGATGCAAGAGATCAGGGAGGAGGCGCCGCGTCCGCTGCCTCCACCGTTACCGGCACCCCATTCAGAATGGCCGTCCCGGTGAGCGGCTCGACGTAAAGATCGTCGGTGATTGCATTCGCGTTCGCACCCGGCACGCCTGCCGCGACGCGCATCGTATCGGCTGCCGCTGCGTGCCCGTGCCCGTGCGGCAGGCTCACGACGCCCGGCATCATGTCCTCCGTCACGGCCATGGCCACGACGACCTCGCCCACGCGGCTGCGCACGCGCACGCGCGCCCCCGACGTGAGCCCGAGCCGCGCGGCGTCCGTCGGATGCACGAGCAGCATCGAGCGGTCGGGGCCCTTCACGAGCGAGGGCACATTGTGCATCCAGGAGTTGTTGTTCCGCATGTGCCGCCGCCCGATGAGCACGAGGCCTGCGGCAGTCGCCTCGTCCAGGAATCGCTCGAGGCGCGGGACGTCGGCGAGGATCTCGGGCGGCGCGAGGCGCGCTTTTCCGGTCTTCGTGCGCACGCGCTCCCGGAACATGGGCCGGAGCGCGCCGAGATCGATGCCATGTTCGGCCTTCTTCAGTTTTTCGAGGGTGAGCCCCTTCGAGAAGGGGAGGAAGCGATCGCCATAAGGGCCCGCGCGGAGCAGGACGTCGAGCAGGCCGTCGGCGCCGAGCCTGTTCAGGAGGCCAAGAAGGCGCTCGGCGGCGGCGCCGAGGGGCGACGGCGAGAGGCGTTTTCCGAGCAGGCTCGCCGCGAGGCCCACGAGGATCTCCGCGTCGTCCTTCGTGTCCGGCGGGGCCTCGATCACGGGCGCCGACCATTTTGCCGTGTTGCGGACCGCGAGCGTGTGGAAGAGCAGATCGTAATGGCTCCGCTCGAGCGCGTACCGCGGCGGCAGGATCAGGTGCGCGTGGCGCGTCGTCTCGTTCTGGTAGATGTCGACCGCGACCATGAAATCGAGGTTCGACAGGGCTCTTCCGATCCGCTCGCCATTGGGGACCGAGAGGACGGGGTTGCCCGCGACGACGACCAGACCTCGGATCTGGCCCGCGCCGGGGGTCTCCATTTCCTCGGCCATGGTGGTGGCGGGGAGGTTCCCGCCGACCTCGGGCAAGCCGCGGACGCGTGAGCGGAAGCGGCCGTGGCCGCCCATGCCGAGGATACGCGCGATGCGCACGACGTCGGCCGCGGGGGTCGTGAACATGGCGCCGCCGGGACGATCGAAATGGCCGGTGACGATGTTCAGGGCGTCGACGAGGAAACTCGACAACGGGCCGAAGGCGCTCGTGGAGAGGCCCATGCGGCCATAGGCGACGGCGCGCGGGGTCCGGGCGAATTCGCGGGCGATGCGGCGCACGTCGTGGGCCGGAATGCCCGTGGGGCCTTCGATACGCTCGGGGGGGAAACGCGCGGCGATTGCACGGAGCTCGGCGACGCCGTCGGCGAGGTCGGTGAGGGCGCCGTTGTCGTAGAGGTTCTCCGCGAAGATGACGTGGAGCATTCCGAGGAGGAGGGCCGCGTCGGAGCCGGGGCGGATGAAATGGTGCTCGTCGGCGTAGGCGGCGGTCTCGGTCTTGCGCGGGTCGAAGAGGATGAATTTGCCGCCCCGTTCGCGGACGCCGGCGAGCCGGCTCCGGACGTCGCCGAGGGTCATGATGCTGCCGCCGGAGGCCGCGGGGTTCGCGCCGAAGACGAGGAAATAGTCCGTCCGGTCGATGTCGGGGATGGTCAGGCTGGTGGCGTCGCCGAACATCTGGAGGGCGGCGTAAATGCGGGGATTGGCGTCCTGGGAGTTCGAATCGAAGCGGTTCTTCGTGCCGAGGGCCATTCCGAGGAGGTTCGCGCCGAGGATCGCGCCGTGGCCGTGGGCCGTGGGATTGCCGAGGTACATGGCGACGGCGTCGGGGCCGTGCGCGCGCTGGAGGGCGGCGAGGCGCTCGCCTGCCTCGGCGAGGGCCTCGTCCCAGCTCACGCGGACGAAGCCCGCGGCGGTGCGGCGCAGGGGGAAGCGGAGGCGGTCGGGGTCCTCCTGGAGCTCCCGCATAGCCGGGCCTTTGGGGCAGATGTGGCCGCGGGAGAAGACGTCGTCCCGATCGCCGCGGATCTCGACGACGCGGTTGTCCTCCACGGCGACGCGCATGCCGCACATGGCCTCGCAGACGTTGCACGTGCGGAAATGAACCGTGCCTCCCATGGTGCGCTCCTTCGGTCCGGGTCCGTCCGGGTGGAGGGCATCCTACCAAAAAAGGGCGCAGAAGCGGAAACGGGAGGTCGGCGCGTCCGGGGAGACGCCTGGCGCAGGTGCAAACAGGGGTCCGGACGTCCGGGGAGACGCCTGGCGCAGGTGCAAACAGGGGTCCGGGCGTCCGGAAGGGCGCTTGGCGCAGGTGCAAGCGAGGGTCCGGACGTCCGGAGGGGCGCTTGGCGCAGGTGCAAGCGAGGGTCCGGGCGTCCGGAAGGGCGCCTGGCGCAGGTGCAAGCGAGGGTCCGGGCGTCCGGAAGGGCGCCTGGCGCAGGTGCAAGCGAGGGTCCGGACGTCCGGAAGGGCGCTTGGCGCAGGTGCAAGCGAGGGTCCGGGCGTCCGGAGAGGCTTTGGCGCGGGTGCGAAGGGGTGTCGGCGCGAGGGGAACGCTCAGGAACGCCGCATCGCACGAATCTTCCCGGCGACGACGTCGGGCACGAAGCCGAACGCCTTGGCGAGGTCCTTGTCCGGCGCGGAGGCGCCGAAGTCGTCGCGGCCGATCACGAGGCCACGCTCGCCGACGAGCGCGCGCCAGGGCATCGTCGAGCCCGCCTCGATGACCACGCGCGGCGTGCCGGGAGGCAGGACCTCCTCGCGATACGCCTGATCCTGCCGCAGGAATTGCTCCAGGCAGGGCATCGAGACGACACGCACGCGGTCGCCTTCGGCTTCGAGGATCTTCTTCGCGTCCATCGCGAGCGAGACCTCCGAGCCCGTGGCGATGACCACGACGGCCGGCGGGTTCGTGGCGGAATCGGCGAGCACGTACCCACCCCTCAACATGAGCTTCGGATCAAAACCCTCGGGCCGCGGGAGCTCGGGGAGCTTCTGCCGGGAGAGCGCGAGCGCCGTCGGGCCAGAGCGGCGCAGGAGCGCGTGGGCCCAGGCGGCCGCGCATTCGAGGCTGTCGGCGGGCCGGAGGACGTCGACGTTCGGGATGAGGCGGAGCGACCAGAGGGTCTCGATCGGCTGGTGCGTGGGGCCGTCTTCGCCGAGGAAGACGCTGTCGTGCGTGAAGACGAAGACGCTGTGCAGCTCGGAGAGGGCCGCCATGCGGATCGCCGGGCGCATGTAGTCGGCGAAGACGAGGAACGTCGAGCCGAAGGGGATGAAGCCACCGGCGAGCGCGCAGCCGTTGACGAAGGCGCCCATCGCGTGTTCGCGGATGCCGAAGTGGATGTTGCGGCCGGAGAAGTCGCCCTTCTGGATGGCGGGCGAGCCCTCGATGTAGGTCTTCGTGGAGGGGTTCAGGTCGGCCGAGCCGCCGATGAGCGAGGGCACGAGGGCGGCGGCGCGTTGCTCGATGAGGCCGGCGCTCTGGCGCGTGGCGGCGTCTTTGCGGGGCGCGGCCTTGACGAGCTCGTCGAAGAGGTTTTCGGGGACCTCGCGGGCGATGAGGCGGCGGTAGAGGGACGCGGCTTCGGGGTCCTTCTGCTCGAGGGCGCGCATGGCCTCGTTCCAGGCCTCGTGCGCCTTGCGGCCTTCGTCGGCGCGGGCCGCGAAGATCGCGCGGACGTCGTCCGGGATGAGGAAGGTGGGCTCGGTGGGCCAGCCGATCGCCTTCTTGGTGGCCTCGACCTCCTTGGCGCCGAGCGGCTCGCCGTGGGCCTTGGAGCTGCCCGCCTTGCCGGGCGAGCCGTACGCGATGACCGTGCGCGCGACGATGAGCGAGGGGCGCGCGGGCTCGGCGACGGCGGCGTCGAGGGCGGCGCGGATCTGCGCGTGGTCGTGGCCGTCGATCTTCTGCACGAACCAGCCGTAGGCCTCGTAGCGCTTGCCGACGTCTTCGCTGAAGGCGAGGTCGGTCTTGCCGTCGATGGTGATGTGGTTGTCGTCGTAGAAGAAGACGAGGTTCGAGAGGCCGAGGTGGCCGGCGAGGCTCGAAGCCTCGGCGGAGACGCCCTCCATGAGGTCGCCGTCGGAGGCGATCCCGAAGACACGCGCGGTGGCGACGTTGCCCTTCGCGCTGAAGCGGGCCTCCATCATCTTGAGCGCGGCGGCCATGCCGACCGCAGTGGAGATGCCCTGGCCGAGGGGGCCGGTGGTGACCTCGACGCCGGGCGTCAGGTGCACCTCGGGATGGCCAGGCGTGCGCGAGCCGAGCTGGCGGAAGTGCTTGAGCTCGTCGAGGGAGAGGTCGTAGCCCGCGAGGTGGAGCAGGCCGTAAAGGAGCATCGACGCGTGGCCGGCGGAGAGGACGAAGCGGTCACGATCGGGCCAGCTCGGGTCCTTGGGGTCGTAACGCAGGTGCCGCGTGAAGACCTCGAACGCGATCGAGGCGAGGCCCATCGGCGCGCCGGGGTGGCCCGAGTTCGCCTTCTCGACGGCGTCGACCGCGAGCATCTGGATCGTGTGGACGGCCTTCTTTACTGTCGACTCGTCGATGTACATCGGTTCCTCCGGGCGCGTCTCTAGGCGAGATCAGGCCGGAAGGAAAGCGGACGAGCAGGTGCCACGCCATGGGTCGACCACAACGGAACGCCGGGGTTTCACCCCGGACCCCGACCAGGGGTTGTCCACCCCTGGACCCGGACCAGGCACGGCCTGGACCGGTGATTGAAAACCTGCGCGGTGCGCAGGTTTTCAAACGGGCCGACGAAGAAGCCGGGGCGCCAGCAGAACCCGCAGCGCGGCGGTCTCGGTTGGCAGGATCGTCGCCGGTCTTGACCCGGGCCTGCTTGAAAACCTGCGCATCGCGCAGGTTTTCAACCCTGGGTCCAGCCCCTGGCTGGTCCGGGGTGCAGGGGGCGGACAGCCCCCGCTGGGGTTTGGGGCAACGCCCCAACCTCAGGCTGAAGCAGCTTGCGCCGGACGGTCCTGGATGGGCGGGGAGGCGAAGATGTCGGCTTGGCTCTCGCTGGGCGGGGGCAGCTCCACGTAGCCGCGGAATTGGGCGAGCATGTTGAAGCGGCGGGCCATCCAGCCGGGGATCACGAGGGCGTAGGTGCGGGCGAGACGGCGCGGGTCGTCGAGGGTGCGCAGCATCGCCTGGTAGGTGAGTTCGCCGTAGGCGGCTTTGAAGGCGGCGGCTTGTTCGGGGCGGGAGACCCAGTTCATGACGCCGGGACGATCGGCTTCCGGGTGGAACTGGACCGACTCGATGCCGGCGGTCACGTCGAGACCGAGGATGGCGCGGCCTTTGGACATGCCGTCGCGGCTCTCGCGGGCGAGGAGGGAGCCGCCGAGGGATTCGAGCAGCGGCTCGTCGAGGTCGACGGCTTCCCAGCTTCGGTGCTCGAAGGCGAAGAGACGGTCGCCGAAGGGGCGGAGGAGTGGGTGGGCTTGGCCTTCGGGGGTCGTGTAGATGGGCATCACGCCGAACTTGCGCTCGGTGCGGGGCACGACGGCGGCCAGGCGGAAGTGCCGCACGACCATCTCGAAGGAGTAACAGATGGCGAAGAGCGCGCTCTGCTCCTCGCCGCCGCGGATGGCGGAGTCGGCCACGTGGTCGAGGAAGCCCGAGTAGTCCGTGACCCAGGGCATGCCGTCGCCGTCGTAGGGCGATCCGGGGCCGCCGGTCGAGATGTAGAGGTCGTAGTCGCGCGGGACGGGGTTTTGGGTGTCGCGCGGCGACACCTCGCCGAGCACGCACTCGACGTTGGGGTTGTGGCGGCGGACGCGGTCGAAGAACGTCGACACGATGCCGCGCAGGCATCGCATCGCCTGGTTGACATGCCCGTTGTTCATGTCGACCAGGCAGATCCGCAAGGGGAGCTGTCGCGGCTCTCCGCTCACGTCACCAACCTCCATCCAGCCGAGGGAATTGCAAAACGACCCATCACGCGCGTGACCTCTACATCTTCCCCCGGCGCCGCGATGGTCGTAGCACGAAGCCCGAGCGCCGAAAAGACAGCATTTCTGTCACTTTCCACGCAGAGTCCAAGCGACCGCCCGCACGACCGGATCTTCGGATTGCGCTGCAGTTGCAGCGGATTGGCGCACGCGGGACGGGGCAAACCGAGCGAGCGAGCGGAGCGCGGAGACGCGTAGATCGGTGCTCGTGGTTTCCTGCGTCGCCAGGGTCTCCGCGAGCGTGACGGCGCGGGTGCGCTCGTCGCCTTGGGAGACGCGGACGTAGGCGCCGAGCGCGCGGGCGCGGATCAGCTCGGAGGCCTTGTCGTCGAGGACGAGCGTGCGGAGCGTGAGGGGCGCGGATGCGCCGGCGATGCGGAGCGCGAGGGCCTCGTAGTCGCCTTTGCCGTGCGCGCACCAGACACCACCGAGGACACGCTCGAGGGTCGTGGGCTTCGCCGGGAGCGGCTTGTTCGGGCGGCGCGTGGCGGCGACGGCGAAGGGCGGCTCGGGGGCGAGGGGCGGGAGCGGCGGAGCGAACTTGCCACCGGTGGGCGGCTGCTCTGGGGGCGTGGGCTGGCCGCCTTCTTCGAGGATGCCGCGGTAGAGGGCGCTGCCGTGGAGGACGCGCTTTTGCGCCTCGGTGAGGTCGAGCGCGCCGTAGGCGATCGGGAACATCGTGTTCGTGACGTCCGGGCAGTTGTCGGGGTTCGACTGCATGACGGACGTCGGGCACTCGACGGTGTCGCTGAGGGGATCGGTCTCCTCGACGGAGAACTCGGTCGTGTGGAAGAGGCCCGCGAGGTGGCCGACCTCGTGGCGGAGGACGCTGGCGTCGTACTGCGGGTTGCCCGAGGGCATGTACGCGACGCCGCTCATGGTGGTGCCGTGGAGGACGGGGCTGCCGGGGATGCCGCCCGCGACGCCGATGGCCTGGCCGAACTCGGAGCCGAAGCTGCCGATGACGAAGAGGTTCAAGGCCGGCGCGCTGCCGGCGCCCGACGAGGAGGCGAGGAGGGTTCGGTACTCGTTGTACGTGCCGACGTTCGTGAAGCTCGCGTCGAGCGGGAGGAAGGTGACCTTGCCGAGACCGAGGCCGGCGTAGTCGACGAACATCTCGCTGAGGACCTGGTTCACGTAGTTCTGCGTGGTCGAGTTCGGCGCGAGGAAGACGTTCACGTCGACGACGCCGCCGTGGAAGAGACCGTCCTTCGTGCGGCGGATCCACACGTCGACGTGCGCGCTCTTGACCGTGCCGTCGTCGTCGCCGAGGGCGATGCGCCACTGGCCTTGCTGCATGGGCCAGGCGTCCGGCCCGTCGGACTGCGGGTTCGCGCCGCCGACCCAGCCGTAGTTCGCGAAGGCGAGGTTGTTCTTGCCGGCCATCGCGTAGTTGAAGATGACCGGGTCGCCCGTGGGAGGACGGAGCCGGCTGATGCCCACGACGTCGTTCAGGTCCGCCGCGCCGACCGTGACCGTGAGGCCGAGGGCGCGGTCGGGGACCTCGAAGGGCTGGAGCGTGTTCAGCGGGATGTCGCCGAGGTCGATGTGCTCGAGCGAATAGGGCCCGCTCGGCCCCGCACCCACGCCTGAGCCGCCCGCGCCGTTCCCGCCTGCGCCGCCCGCGCCCGCGCCGCCCACGCCGGGGCCCGCGGTCCAGGTCTCGCCGCCTTCCCCGCCGGTACCGGGAGTCTCGGTGCGGGTCGTCGCGCCGCACGCGGCGAGCGTGAGGAGCGCGATCGCGGAGAAGAAGGAGGACCGGAGAACTCCGGCGGACGAGGCGCGAAGGGAAGCCGAGAGCCCACGGAAGGCGGTAGGTGCAAGCATCTCGAGATTCTAGCTCGCGCCGGGTTGGGGTAGAAGCTGGCGCGTGCAGAGCGTCGATACGGCGGCGGCGGGGACCAAAGGCCGCGAAGAAGCACCTCCCAGGGCAGGAGGCGCGCGATCGGCGGCGCTCGTCACGGCGGGCATCGTGTTGTCACGGCTCGTGGGGCTCGTGCGGCAGCGCGTCATGGCCCACTACTTCGGGACATCGGCCTGGGCGGACATGATCGCGGCCGCGTTCCGCGTCGGCAACATCACGCAGAACCTGATGGGCGAAGGGACGTTGTCCGCGACGTTCATCCCGCTCTACGCGCGGCTGCGTGGCGAGGGCAAGGGCGAGGAGGCGGCGCGGTTCGCGCGGTCGGCGCTTGGCCTCTTGCTCGTGGTGGTGGTGGTGGCGTCGGCGCTCGGCGTCTTGTTCGCGCCGTGGCTGTCGTGGCTCGTGGCGGCGGGGTTCGACGAGGAGAAGCTCGCGGGGACGGCGACCATCGTGCGCATCGTCTTCCCGATGACGGGCCTGCTCGTGCTGTCGGCGTGGGGGCTCGGCGTGCTGAACGCGCACAGGCGCTTCTTCTTGCCGTACGCGGCGCCCGTGGTGTGGAGCCTCGCGCAGATCGCGGCGCTCGTCATCGCGGGGACGTTCCTCGGGCAGCGGGGCGGCGCGCTCGCGACGGCGCTCGCGTGGGGCGCGTTCGCGGGGGCGTTCTTGCAGGTCGTGGTGCTCTTGCCGGCGGCGCGGAGGCTACTCGGGAGGATCGCCCCGCGCTTCGACGCGAAGGATCCGCACGTGCGCGAGGCGGCGGCGCGGCTGCCCGGCGCGCTCGTGGGTCGGGGGATCATCCAGATCTCGGGCCTCGTGGACACGCTGCTCGTGAGCTTTCTGGGCACGGGCGCGAACGCGACGTTCGGCTACGCGCAGACGATCTACCTCCTGCCGATGAGCGTGCTCGGGACGGGCGAGGCCGCGGCGGCGCTGCCCGAGCTCTCCCGCGACACGGCGGAGGCGGACGTGGCGAAGCGGAACGCGGCCGTGCGCGCGCGGCTCGGCGCGTCCCTCGCGCGCATCGCCGTGCTGACGGTGCCGGCGACGCTCGTGTTCGTTCTGCTCGGCGGGGACCTCGTGGCGCTGCTCCTCCAGACGGGGACCTTCGATCAAGAAGCAACCGCGCGGGTAAAGCCGCTTCTCGCGGCGTATGGGTTTGCGCTGCTCGGGAACGCGGCGGGGCGTGTGCTGACGACGACGGCGTATGCGCTCGGCGATACACGGACGCCGGCGCGGTTCGCGGTGCTGCGGGTCGTCGTGAGCACGGCGCTCGCGCTCGTCTTGATGCGGCCGCTCGGCGTGCTCGGCGTGGTGCTCGGCGCGGTGATCGCGGGCTGGGTGGAGACGTGCGCGATGGGGATCCGGCTGTCTCGGGCGATCGGAGGGCTCGGGCTCGGGGCGATTCGCGGCGGGCGGATCGCGCTGCTCGGCGTGATCTCCGTGGGCGCGGGTGTCCTCGTGCGCTCCCTTTTGCCCGCGGCGCTCGCGGGGACGACGATCGGCGCGATGCTCTCGCTCGGGGCGTTCGGTGCAGCGTTCGTGGTGCTCTGCCCGCTGCTCGGGCTCTTCGACGTGCGCTCGCTCCTGCGACGCGCCCGTCGCTGAGAGGGTGTTCCCCAGGCTGCTGCGCGTGAGAAGCCGGTGGCGGAGCGGCGCCGGGCGCTGCAAGAACGCAGCGTGACGCCTGGCAAGATGTTGCACCCCGCGCTCTTCCACCCCTACCGCGCCGCGTTTTACGTCTTCCTCGCCGCGCGCCGCACGCTGGTGGAGCTGTCGCCCGATCGTGGCTGGCGGACGTGGATCACGCCTCAGATCCTGCTCGGCGGTTTCCTCGTGCCGAGCGACGTCGCCGAGCTCGAGCGGCTGGGCGTGCGCGCCGTGGTGAACGCGACGAGCGAGCTCGTGGAGCCGCTCGGCACGCTGCGCGCCGCGGGCATGGACTACCTGCAGATCCCCTGCTGGGACATGAACACGCCGAGCCCCGAGGACGCCGACCGCGCGCTCACGTTCCTCGCCGAGCACATCCAAGCGGGGCACCGGGTCTACGTGCACTGCGCGAGCGGCGTGGGCCGGAGCGTGGCGCTCGTCGTGTGTTACCTGGCGCTCTACCGGGGCATGAACGTGGAGGAGGCGATCGCCTGGATCCGCGCGCGGAGGCGCGTGGCGATGCGCGAGGGGCAGCTTCGGTTCGTGAACGACTACGTGTCGACGCGCGGTGGCCGGAGGAGCGCGGAGAACGTGTAGTCCGAGGAACGCGTAGACCAAGGAACACGGAGATCACGGGCACGGCGCGCGCGAACCACCCCGCGCTGGCACGGCCCTTCCAATCGAGGCCCGGGGGAGGCGCGAGCGCCCCCGCCTGGAGACCTCATGCGAACGATCGCGCACGCTGGCCGCGGGGACGTGCACACGCTGCTCATCGTGCTCCCGCTCGTCTTCTTCGCGATCTCCCTCGCCTTCGACGTCGTCGCGATGCTCTCGGGCGCGCACGTCTGGGGCGTCGCAGCCGCCGTGAACCTCGCGGCAGGGCTCGTGAGCGGATCCCTGTCGTCCGTGTATTTCGCGCGGGAGCACGACCGGTATCGGCCGGGATCCCGGGCGCGCGACCTGAGCTTTTTGTTCCTGTGGCTCTCGATCTGCGCGCTCCTGCCGTTCGCGGTAAGCCTCGTCCTGCGCGCCGTGCACCCCGATGGCGTGACGCCGTCAGCAAGCGTGGCGCTCTCGATCATGGCGCTCGGCGTCGCGACGCTGGCAGGTTGGCTCGGCGACGAAGCAACCCGGGAGCAGGCGTAGATCTCCACGGCGTCTCGCCGGGGTTTCACCCCGGGCCCGACCAGGGGTTGTCCACCCCTGGACCCGGACCAGCGCCAGCGCTGGACCTTGGTGGAAGAACTGCGCTCCGCGCAGTTCTTCCAACGGCCAGGGGAGATGCCCACCGCAACGTCAGCGCTGCTGTCTCGCTGGGCAGGCACGTTGCCGGTCTTGACCCGGCCTGTGCGATGAACTGCGCATCGCGCAGTTCATCGTCCTGGGTCCAGCGCCTCGCTGGTCCGGGTCCAGGGGCGGACAGCCCCTGGTGGGGCCTGGGGCAACGCCCCAGCGCAGCGCCCTGAGCCGAAAAGCACGAGAGTTGGCCCATCGACGCGAGCTCTGGCATGCGTCGCCTCGATGCAAGACGATCGCCCTGGCTCGACCCGGCCCACGCGCCTCGGGCTCCCGCTCCTTTGCGCGCTCGCGCTCGCGCCCCTTGGCTGCAAGGGCGGTAACGCCCCCGCGCTCGCGAAGGGCGAGCCGACGGAGGAGCCGCCGCCCGAGGCGCCGTCGCCGCCGGCCGATGGGCCGAAGCTCGTCGTCCTGCAGAGCGGCACCGTGGTGTACGACCGGCCCTCGACGAAGGGCCGTCCGCTCGGGGAGCTCAGCGCAGGGGCGGCGATCGCGCGCTCCTCGGAGCCGTTCACGCGAAAGGAATGCCCAGGCGGCTGGTACGTCGTGCGCCCGCGTGGCTTCGTGTGCGCAGGCGAGGCTGCGACGACGGATCCGTCCCTCGCCGTCGCGCTGCCGCCCGGCCCGGATCTCTCGCGCGCCCTGCCCTACCGCTACGGCCGCGCCCGGACCGAAGGCGTGCCGATCTACACGCGCCTGCCGATGCCGGCCGAGCAGACGACCGAGGAGCCCGATCTGAAGCGCTACCTCAACAAGCGCGGCGCGCTCGACGCCGAGGTGCTCGGCGCGGCCGCGAACGACGTGCCCGTCGATCCACGCGGCGTGCCCGCAGGCCCGCCCGTGCTGATGCCCGGCGTCGACGGCGCGGACGCGGCCGGCAAGCGCACGGTGGGCTCGTTCTTCGCATTCCCGGCGCCCGCGGTGGCGCCGCTCGCGCCGCTCGCGTCCCGCGTGGCGGACCTGAAAAGCGGCGTCTTGCGCAAGGGCAGCGGCGTGGCGCTGGCGGGGTCGTTCGTGGCGTCGGTCGCGTCGAACGGGGGCGAGGGGCGGCGCTTCGGCGTGACGCCCTCGGGGCAGGTGGTCCCGATCGACAGGCTGAAGCCGGCCCTCGGGACGACGTGGCACGGGCTCGACGTGGAGAAGGTGGGGCTGCCCGTGGCCTTCGTGCACAAGTCCGGCGTGACGGCCTGGAACCTACGCAAGGGCGAGGCCGAGCCGGACGAGGACGAGGAGCTCGAGAGGCGCACGGCCGTGCCGCTCAGCGGGAAGTTCCGGACGGTGAACGGCGTGCGCTTCGAGCAGTCACGCGAGGGCTACTGGCTGCGCGCGCAGGACCTCGTGGTGATCGTCCGCCGGACGAAGTTCCCGGATTTCGCGAAGGGCGATCAAAAGTGGCTGGACGTGAGCCTGGCCAACCAGACGCTCACGGCCTACGAGGGGCAGAAGCCGGTCTACGCGACGTTGATCTCGTCGGGACGCGACGTGCTGAAGGAAGCGGCCGAGAGCGCGTCGACGGCGCGCGGGACGTTCCGGATTCGTAAAAAACAGGTGAGCGCGGCGCTCGACAGCCGCGAGGTGCACGGCGACTTCGAGGTCGCCGACGCGCCCTGGGTGATGGAGTTCGAACCGGGATACGCGCTCACGGGCACGTACTGGGGTGATGGGCTGGGGGAAGCGCAAACTTTCCATGCTGTCGCGCTCTCGCCCGTCGACGCGCGCAGGCTCTTTCACTGGTCCGGGCCGGAGCTGCCAGAGGGCTGGCACGGCGTGACCGACGCGATGGGCGAAGGGACGATGGTCGTCGTTCGGCCGTAGCGCTCGGGGGCTCCGCGCGGACAACCCGAGCTACGCCCCAACCCTTTGCAGCGGAAGCACGACTGTCCCGCAGCGTGACAGGCCACCAAGCAGGCTGTGCGTTCCCTGCTCGCACGTCGTCCGCGCGGATCGCGATTGCCCCCGGCCGTGACACCAGGGCCCACGCGCCGCGCCGCATCTCGCGTCGCCCGCGCGGCAAGGATGACGCTCCCGACGAAGCCACCCCGAAGGCTCGATTCTCCCGAACAACACGCGCAAAACGAGCCTTCCCACGCGTCAAAGCGCGCGCGTCACGAGGCGATTGAGCGCGCGCACGGGGGTCGCGAAGGGCACGGCACGACCCTTGCCGACGAGCACGCACGTCACCGCGCCCTTCGCTCGCAAGAGGCGACGGCGGAGGAAACGCGTGGTCCGACGACCGGATCGCGTTCAATCCCGCGGCGGCAGAGGGACGAACCATGGCTTCCAAGACGACGACGACGCGCACGAAGAGCGCAGCCAAGCGCGGAGCGACAACCACGGCGCGCAAAGCCTCCAACGCGGCCAAGGGCGCGGCGAAGAGGACGACGAAGAGCGCCAGCAAGCGCGCCGCGGCGACGAAGGCGACTACGCGAACGGAAACGGCCGGACGCGCGACGGCGCGCAAGGCCGCCCCCGCGAAGCGCACGGCTGCGAAGAAGACGACGCGCAGCGCCGCCGGACAACGCACGACGGCGTCCAAGGCGGCCCCGGCGCGGGCGCCCCGGAAGAGCGCCTCGACGTCGCGCAAGTCGGCGGCGGGAAGCCAGGCCCGCCCGAGCAGCACCCGCAGGACGGGCGCTCGCTCGGGTGCGAGCCAAGCTCGACGCGGCAGCGCTGCGGCGCCTGTGTCGTCGAGCGGTTGAAGCTGGTGCCGAAGGAGGGAATCGAACCCCCGACCCGGCGCGTATGAAACGCCTGCTCTAGCCAACTGAGCTACTTCGGCGGAAGCGGCGCGCACTATGTCGACGGCCGACGGGCCTGTCAAGCAGGCAATCCGTCGAGGGGGGCTTTCTCGCGAAGAGCGTGGGCAAACCCACGCGAAAGGCCGGTGAGGGGGAGGCCGAAGGCGCATGTCCTTCGGCCCGCCGGTCCGCCCCGGGAAGCGTTCTGAAAGCTCTCATGTTTGTCCGCGCGTCAGGGGCGCGCAGGATCCGGGGGGCGCACCGCGGGATTCTTCGCGACGAAGGGCATCGACCAGGCGAAGGTAGGCCCGAGCTCGCGCGGGAGCGGCTCGAAGGGAGCGCCGCGCAGGACCGCCTGCCGGCAATTCTCGTCGAACTCGGGGATGCCGCTCGGCCGCGCCACACGCGCGCTCGCGACGCTGCCATCAGCGCGGATGACGAACGCCACGACGACCGTGCCGCCGCGCCCCTCCGCGATCGCCCAGCGCGGGAACGCGTCTTTCCAGAGGGGATGAATCCGCGCGAGGACACGACGCACGTAGTCCATGCGGCGCTTGTCGAGCGCGCTCGCGTCGAGGCCAGGTCCCTGGCCCGTGCCGAGCGGATCGGCGACGGAGCCGCGGCCCGCGCTGCCGCCCGATCCCGGCGACGTGGGTCCGTTTTGCCCACCGGTCCCGTCGCCCGGCGCGCCGCCGGCGGTGCTCGCGTGCACGATCGACTGGAGCGCGAGCGCAGCCTCTTGTTCGCTGTCGACGCGGTCCGTGGGTCGTCCCTCGTGATCCGCAGGCACGGACGGCGTTCCCGCCGTCACCCAGGGCCGCGCAAGTGGCACCTCGGCGCTCGCGCGCGCGTCCTTGCCAGGCGCCCCATCCCGCGCGCCGATCCCCTCGGAAGGCGCGTCGACGCCCTCCTCCGCGCCGCCGACGGGCCGCGCCACCTCGATGCCGTCGGGCGGGAGCGCCGCAGCGCCGAGCGCTCCTCCACGCCGCGTGGCGCGTCCGGCGCGGAGTCCGCCCGAGGACGGATCGTGCACGGCGTACGTGCGTCGCTCGGGTCGACTGCCGGAGCGACCACTCGCGAGGAAGGTGAGCTCCATCGGCTCACGGCTCGCGCGCCGATCCTCGCGGGACGCGCGCTCCTCGCCCGCGTCGATGCGCTGCACCTGCGTGCGATCGATCCGCGACGGGACCTCCGTGACGAGCGCGCGATCGTCCTGCCGATCGGCGAGGTTCGTCGCGCGCGCAGAAGCCGTGTCCGTGCCACCGCGACCCCGCTCGCCCGTATCCGGACGCGGCTCGGCCTCCCCTCCCCCGCGCGGAACGGCGACCGCCGGCAGCTCGAGGAGCTCGCCGGCGATCGATCCTTCGCTCAGCGTCGGCAGCTCGATCTCGACGACCTCGTCACGAAGCGGCGCGCGCAGACCTCGAAGCGCGAGGCCTGGTTCCGCGCGGGAAGCGCGAACGAGCAGGGCGCCGCCGGTCGCGAGCAGGGCAAGGTGCACCGCGAGCGAGAAAAAACTCGCGGAGACGAGCCTGCGTCCGTCGATGCCCCGCACGCCTCCAGTATGCCTCGTCTCCGCGCGCTTGCGGGCGCTTCAGGCGAGGCCGAAGCGGCGGCGCGCGTTCTCCGTCGTGCGCGTCGCCAGGGTGTCGAAGCTCTCGCCGCGGAGCTCCGCGACGCGCCGCGCCGTGTGCACCACATACGCGGGCTCGCAGCGCTTGCCGCGCAGCGGGATGGGCGCGAGGTACGGGCTGTCCGTCTCGACGAGGATCCGATCGGGCGGCGCCCACGCGGCGACCTCGTGGATGGCGCGCGCATTCTTGAACGTCACGATCCCCGAGAACGAGAGGTCGAAGCCGAGCGCGAGCGCCCGCTCGGCGAAGGGCCGATCCTCGGAGAAGCAGTGGATGATGCCGCCGACCTCACGCGCGCCTTCTTCTTCGAGCACCCGGATCGTGTCCTCGGCCGCCTCGCGCGTGTGCACGACGATGGGCTTCTGGACGCGCCGCGCGAGCGCGATCATGCGCCGGAAGACCTCCTGCTGCGTCTCGCGCGGCGAGTGCATGTAGTGGTAGTCGAGCCCGACCTCGCCCACGGCCTGGACACGTGGCGCCCGGGCGAGGCGCTCGAGCTCGTCTTCCATCGCGCCGTCGAGGACACGCGCGTCGTGCGGGTGCAGGCCGACGGAGGCCCACACGTCGGGGCGCCGCGCGGCGAGGGCCGCGGCGAAGCGCGCCGGACCGAGGTCCTCGCCGACGCCGATCACGACGAACGCCTCGACGCCGGCCGCGCGCGCTCGCTCGAGGACGGCGTCTTCGCCTTCGGGAAAGTAGCTGGGATCGAGGTGGCAGTGGGTGTCGATCAACATCGCATTCGGACCCACGACGCGCCCGTCAGGTGACGAGCTCGGAGAACCGCGCGCGGAGGAGCGCGCTGCCCGCGTCGAGGGCGCAGCTCTCGCAATACCCCATCGCGATGAGCCGATCGAGCGCGGCGAGCGCGTTCTTGCGTTGCTCGTCGCGCAGGCCGCCGAAGAGGGGCTCGTCGCGTACGCCCTGCGCGGCGTGGTTCGCGCGATCGCGCAGGATGGCCACGAGGTCCCGGCAGAGCAGCGCCACGGCCTTGCGCCGCTCCGTGAACACGGCCTCGCGCAGCTTGCGGATCTGCTGCGGGAAGACCACGGCGTTGACGACCCGCTCGCCAGGGTGATCGATGGCCCAGGCCGCGATCATCGCGATGAGCCCGCGGCGGTGATCGTCGTGCTTGCCGCGCACGCCGAGCAAGCCCTCGATCTCGCGCATCATGCGCTCGTCGGCGCCCTCGAAGTCCCCCGTGTGCGGGTTTCGAATCTTCTCGCCCTTCACCCACGCGCCGACGTGCTGCACGTACCGATCGAAGAGCTCGCCGTAGCGCGTCTCGTCGACGAGCCCGCTCGCCGAGCGCATCTCCTCCTCGAGTGTGTCGAACAGCCGTGCGCGCACGACGTCGCGGAAGAGTTTGTGGTCGTGGTAGCCGCCCGCGAGCGCGCGCTCCTTGAGCCAGTCGTACTCCGAGGTCCGCTTGCAAAGCTCGTCGAGCTCGGTGAGGACGGCGAACGGCGACAGGCAGCCGTGATCCCGGTTTTGCGCGGCGTCGAGGAGGAGCGAGCGGATCTCGCGCGGCGAGACACCCGAGCGCCCCTCGAAGTCGACGGTGGCATCGGTCTCCTGGTAGAGCGCGCGGATGTTCGCGCGGAGCAGCTTCTGCGAGTCGCCGTCAAGCCGCTCCGGCGGTGTCCCCGTCGCGTACGCCTCCATCTTCTCGGCCGCCGTCAGCGACGAGACGATCGGCGCGAGCGCCTCGGGATACCGTTTCGCCTCCGGCTGCCGCATGCGCGTGAGCACGGCGAACTGAGCCGCCACGCGCGTCGCGTGCGGCGCGACGTGCCGCGTGACGAACGGCGCGATCTGCGCGTCGTAGATGTGTTGCTCGTCGAGGTAGCTCCGCAGGTAGGGCGCGCGGAGCAGCTCGAAACGACCGCGGAAGCTCGGGAACTCGGGGTGCTCGCGGAAGGCGTTCAGGTGAATGTCGTTCGCGCTGCCGATCATGACCACGTTCGTCTGGATCGTCTGCTGCGGCAGGCTCACCTCGCCCGTCTCCAGCGTGAGCTGCAGGTAACGGAACGCGTCGAGCGGCCTCTTCAGCAAATCGCTGAACTCGAGCACGCCGCCCGAGGCCTCGACGAGATCCCCGTGCGCCTCGAAGAGGGTCCGCGCCTGGAGCGCCGTGGGCAGCGCGGCGAGCGAGCGATCGGCCGTGATCTGCCGTTCGCCCGCGTCGACGCTGAGCTCGGGGCCGATGGTGACCGCGCCCGTGCGGTACCGCCGCGAGATGAACCAACGCTCGACTTGAACGTGCCGCAGCACATCGGCGAGCGAGCCCTCGTAGGAGACGAGCAGCGCCTCGATGATCTGCTGGTTCTTGTGCGAGAGTTTGCCGCTCATGAGCCAGTCGGGCGGCGCGTCTGCAATCCCGGCTTCCTCGTAGAGCTTCTTCAAGAGCTCGCGACGCTCCGGCACGGGGATCAAGAAGAGCGGATGATCCCGCAGCTCGCTCACGAGGCGCGCGTCGATCTGCGTGTCTTCGAGGTGCGCGAAGCTGCCGCCGATCGGAGCAGCGGCCCCCTCGCCGCCGAAGCCGATCGCCCCGCGTGTCGTCTTGCGGCTCGGGAACACCCAGTGAAACCGGTAGACCGCGCCCTCGTCGAGCGTCGAGTAATGCTCGAGCGCGCGCAGGATGCAGCCGGCGATCGTGCTCTTGGCCGATCCATTCGGGCCGTGCATCAGGACGAGCCGATTCGCCCTCCCCTCCTGCACGAAGTTCGAGAGCGCGCGGTAAATCTCGCCCTGCAGCTCCTCGTGCCCGATGAGCGCCGCGTCGCGCCCGTGGTACGGCGCCCGGCGCGCGCTCGTCGCCGGCGACCGGAGCGGCTCGGGCTCCCAGGGCAGATCAAAGAGGCGGTAGCGCGTGCACTCGCCCCAGGGACGCTTGACCGGGTACGTCCCGAAGTGGTCGAACATGTCGCGCACGTACCGGGCTGAATCACGCCCGTGGCGCGCGGGATCCGATGCGAAGAGCTCCAGGTACTCCTGGAAAGAAAGCAAGCGCCGTCCCGTTTGGAAGCGGCGCTGCATCGAAATGACCAGGTTGGAAAGCTCGGCCAGCGCGAGCTCGGACCTGCGGCTTGCCCGGGCGTCGGACTCTTTCACCCCGGGAGTTTAGCCCCCGGCTTACTTCACGTCGACGTCGACCTCGAGCTCCACCTTCTCCATCACGCAGTTCGCCGCGCTGCAAACGCTCATCGAGAGCGTGCCGGCGATCTTCGCCTTGCCCGCCCGGGACGCCACGAACGGCACCTTGAACGATCCCTTCTTCTCGTCGAACGTCCCGTCCTCGCGCTTGAGCAAGGGCTTCGGATACGTGACGCCCTCGGGCGCGGGATCGACGAGCTTGAACTTGTACGGGTACTGATCGTTCATGTGATACGCGCCCTTCGGCACGATCGTGATCTCGAGCGTCCCTTCCTTGCCCGCTGCGTACGGGCCCGTCGCCTTCATCTCGACCGCGTAGGTATCGCTCTCGGCCTTGGGGCCCTTGGCGACGGCCGCAACGTTCGTCTCTTCGCCGCGCTGCGTGGCGGCTTCACTCCGGCCACATCCGGAGGCGAGCACGAACGAGAGGCCCGAGAGGGCCACGAGGCACGCGAGGGTGGAGAGAGGACGGCGCATCGAGGGCTTGTTCATGAGGGCTCGGAATACCACGGCGGTTTGCTCCTGACCACGGGCGGAGGGTCGACGGAAACACCCGAACGGCACGGGTTCGACGGAAGGGCCGCCCAAGCCATGCACGAGCCCGGTGTTCAGCGCGCGCCGAGCACCACAATCAGCAAGGCGACGAGGACGACGAACACGATGACAGGAAAAAACCAGCGTGGTCGTGTGGTCGGGACCGAGACGGTGTCCTCCGGGAACGCACCTTGCCCCGTCGCCGCGGCAGCGCCCGCAAAGGCCGCATCCATCGCGCTCAGATCCCCAGCCGCGCCCTGCTCCTCTTCGAGCCGCGCGAGCAGCCCGGGGAGGCCCACGCGGATGCGCTCGCCGAGCTCGGCCTGTGTCGTCCGTGCCCACGCCGCGTGGCTGCCTTCGAGCCCGTACGCATGGCCGATCCGATCCGCCAGCGCGCCGACCGTGGGGATGCGGTCATCGGGCTCCTTCGCGAACGCATGATCCATCACCGCGTCGAGCGTGCGCGGGACGCCGTGCGCGCGGCCCACCTCGCTCGGCGGGCGGTGCGGCCGCGTCATGATGCTGAGCAGGATCTGCGGGCCTGATTTGCCCTCGTACGGGACCTTGCCCGTGAGGCATTCGTAGGTGATCGCCGCGAGCGACCAGACGTCGGCGCGATGATCGAGCGAGACGAGCCCCTGCGCTTGCTCGGGCGACATGTAGAAGGGCGAGCCGATCGTCGTGCCGACCGCGGTGATCTTCTTCGCGCCCACGGAGTTGTCGCGGACGCTGCCGAAGTCGAGGAGTTTGACCTCGTCGCCGCCGCAGAGAAAGACGTTGTCGGGCTTGAGGTCGCGGTGGACGGTCTTGCGCTCGTGCGCGGCTGCGAGGCCAAGCGCGACCTGCGAGACGAACCGCACGACACGCTCGGGCGACAGCACCTTTTCGCGGCGCATGAGCACGCGGAGCTCCTCGCCTTCGAGGTACTCCATCACGATCACGTAGTTGTTCTCGGCGTCGTGCTCGAACGCGTGGACACGCACGACATGCTCGTGCGGCAGGACCGCGCTGACCTCGAACTCGCGCTTGAACCGCTCGATCGCCACCGGATCCTGCGCGACCTCCTCGTGCAGGATCTTCAGCGCGACCGAGCTCTTCTCCTCGCGGTCGAGCGCCTGGTAGACGCGGCCCATGCCGCCCTCGGCGATGACGCGCCAGATCTGGTAGCGCCCGCCGCACACCGCGCCGCCGACGCGCGGATCGCTCGGATCCGGCTTCGGCGAGACCTCGTCGGTCCCCGCGAGCTTCTGCCCTTCGAGCGGGCAGAAGTCCGCGTCATCTTCGTAGAGGCGATGGCAGGTGGTGCAGGCTTTCACGCGCCGCGAGGGGATCGGACGAGACCGACGAATCGGAGGATCAGGCGCGTGACGAAGTCGAGCTGCCCTCGGCGGCGGCGTCGCCCTCCGGGGCCCTCACCGGCGCGGGCGTGTAGTAGAGGATGCGGCGGCAGTGCGGGCACTGCTCGAACTCGGCCTGGCGCAGCATCTTCTGAAACATCATCGGCGGGATGGTCAGATGGCAGCCGAGGCAGGTGCCGTCGTGCGTGGCTGCGATCGGATGCGGGCGCCGCGTGCGGACCGACTCGTAACGACGGTAGAGCATCGTCGGCAGCTTCTTCACGGCGAGCTCGCGCTCCTTCACCCGCGTCGCGCGCTGCGACTCGGCGTCGTCGAGCTGCCGCGTCGTGCCCTCCACCGTGCCTTCGATCTGCTGCACGATGTTGCGGTGCTTGGCGTCGGTCGCGTCGATCGACTTCTTCGCCGCTTCGGTCGCGGTGTTCAGGCGCTCGATCTCTTCCTCGCGATCGCGGTGCAGCTTGCGCAGCTCCTCGATCTCGCGTTGCGCCGCGTTGCTCTCGCGCTCGTTCCTCGACCGCGCGAGCTTCTCGCGCGACCGCTCGATCTGCTGCGTCATCTGGCGCAGCTCGACGCTGAGCTCGCTCCGCGTCTTCTCCATCTGCGAGAGCATCTCTCGGTCCGAACGGAGGCGTTCCTCGAGAACCTTCGCCTCCGCCCGCATCCCCTCCAGGCTTCCCCGCTGCTTGCCGATCTGCTCCTCCAGCCTCCGCAGATCGTCGTCGATGGTCGCGAGCTCTTCGAGGGGTGCGATCTGGTCGCGGATACTCACGTGGATGCTCTGCTCCTTGCGAAAAGGGATAGGCCCACCTGGACTCGAACCAGGAACAGCCCGGTTATGAGCCGGGGGCTCTGACCGATTGAGCTATGGGCCCGTGTTCGCCGAATCGCCCGGAGGCGACCCGGGGGACAAGCTAGTCCAACATCGAGGCCGTTGGAAGGGGAGCGCCGCGTCATCGTTCACTTTGGGCTTGCTCCCCGGAAAGAGCCGTGCGGGCCCCGCGCGAGCGCCGGCGCGCCCGACCTCGAAGCATCGAACTTTCAAGGACTTTCCGGCGCAGGCTTCGAACGCTCGGGGACGTTCCGTGGCGGAAGGTTCATCCGGCCGAGCCGCGGCCGCTTGCCAGCGGGCGCCGGACCTGCCCGCCCCCCGTCCTTCGGGTCGCCGCAGCACCGGAAGCCGACCTGGTAGAAGCTGAACCACTCGTTGTGCGTCGAGGTGATCGGTCGGCAACGCGCGCGGATCGGCCCCCAGTAGCCGCCCTTCAAGGACGAGCGGTACGGCGCTTCGAGGCGCTTGCCCTGGGGGTTGTCGACCCACTCGTCGACGTTGCCCGTCATGTCGTGCACGCCAAAGGGGCTGACGCATCGGTGCAGCTCGCCTGACGCGACGCGGCGATCGAGCCTGTCGACCTCAGCCGAGACGCGGCGCGGATCCGAGAAGGCGTCGAAGTCTGGCGGCTCGACGGGCTTGTCGATGTTGCAGGCCTCGGCGTCACGCTCGGCGCCGTACGGATAGGGCCACATCCCCGGGCCCTCGCAGGCGAACTCCCACTCCTCGACCGTGCAGAGGCGCTTGTCCTCGACCTCGCACGCGCGCCGCGCCTCGTTCCAGTCGGCCATGACCGCTGGCTTGACGCCTTCCATGTTGGGGTACTCGTAAACGTCGATGCAAAAGCGCCGGCGTTCGAGCCGGCCCTCGCAAAGGACCTCGGGGCCGAAGCGCTCGCACACGTCCTTCACGTCTTCGCGATACTTGAGGCATCGATGCCCGACGAACGGGCAGTAGATGCCGTCGACGAGGACCATGCCCGGCCCACACGCGGTCGCGCTCTCCGGGCTCACCTGCACGTACGAAGGAGGAGGCGGTTTTTCCTTCGGCGCGGGCGCGAGCAGCGGCGGAGGAGGCGGCGGCGCTTCGATCGAGGCGGCGGCGGAAGCCGACGGCTGCGCCTCGCGTCGCTCGGCCGCGCGGGGCGAGAGGAGGAGCGCCGCGAGCGCGAGCGAACCCGCGAGCACGAGCGGAAAGACGACGGCCTCGCGTGATCTCACCCGTCCTCGTGGGCCGCGCGATCACCGGGCGAGGCAGGCTCACGCTCGCGGTCGAGGAACGGCTTCGGCGGCGGGGTCTCGACGCCGTCGATCGTGTCCCCGCAGCAGCGGAAGCCTACCTGGTAAAACGCGAACTTCGGGCCGTGCGTCTTCGTCGTGAGCCGACAGGTGTTGCGCACCGGGCCCCAGTAGCCGCCGTTCAGCGTCGAGGGCTGGTTCGTCTCGGGATCGTCGGCGAGGTTGTCCGTCCACTCGTCGACATTGCCGGATAGGTCGTACGCGCCGAACGCGCTGATGCACGCGGGATGCGAGCCGATCGGATCGGCCTGCCAGAGCCGCGCGATCTCGGCCTCGCGGGTGCGCTCGTCGACCATCGCGTTCACGTCGAAGGGGATGGCCGCACGATCGACGTTGCACGGGCTCGGCTGGCGCACGAAGCCCCATGGATACGGCAGCCGCTTCGGCCCCTCGCACGCGAGGATCCACTCGGAGCGGCGGCACAGCCGTTTGCCCACCGACTGACAAAGTTCTTTGGCCTCAAACCAGTTCACATAGACGCGCGGGCTCTCACCGACGCGGTTCGGCCACTCGTGACGATCGATGCAGTACCTGCGTGGATCGGGCTCGCCGCGGCACGGCACCCCGCGGACGTACTCGGCGCAGCCGTGGCCGAGCTCGCTCGATCGACGGCCGCAGCGGTACGCGAGCTTGGGGCAGAAGTCGCCCTCGACGAGCGCCATGTCGGGCGGGCAAGCGGCGCGTACGGCAGGGTCTTCGGAGAAACGATCGGCCGGCGTGAACAAGGGCGCCGCAGAAGTCGCGGGTTCGTCGGGTTCGCGGGGGAGCCGCGCTTCGGGGGAAGGCAGCGCGGGCGCGGGCGCGACGCGCGCGGCCGCGCGGAAGGACACGGCCGAGGTACGTGCGAACAAAGCGAGTCCGCCGACCACGAGGCCGACGCCCACCGAGATCATCACGCTCCTCGTCGTCGTACCCACGAGCTCCGCAGGGCTTCTCGATCGTCGCCCGTCATGCAAGTAGAACCGAGGAACCGCGAGGGGGAAAATTTTCGAGCGAGCAGGCGCGGCGCATCCATCGCGTGCCGTTGAAACGAGGGGGTGCCCACGGAAGGGGTTGGTCCTCGTGCGTCGGTCGGAGAGCCGGGAAGCCGTGGACAACACGGGAGCCCGAGCACGATGAGCGTGCTAGGTGTCGCGGGTCCATGGATCGCCTGGTCATACGCGGCGCTCGCCAGCACAACCTCAAGGACGTCAGCCTCTCCCTCCCGCGAGATCGCTTGGTCGTCATCACCGGCCCGAGCGGCTCGGGGAAGTCGTCGCTCGCGTTCGACACGATCTACGCCGAGGGACAAAGGCGGTACGTCGAGTCCCTCTCGGCGTACGCGCGCCAGTTCCTCGAACAGCTCGCCAAGCCAGACGTCGAGTCGATCGAGGGGCTCTCGCCCGCGATCGCCATCGAGCAACGCGCGCTCGCGAAGAGCCCACGCTCCACGGTCGGGACCGTCACGGAAATCTCGGACTACCTGCGCCTGCTCTTCGCGCGCGTGGGCACGCCGCACTGCCCGAGCTGTGGCGCGCGGATCGAGGCGCAGACGGTGCAGCAGATCGTCGACCGCATCCTCGGCCTCGGCGAAGGCGCGCGCGTCACCGTGCTCGCCCCGATCGCCCGCGCCCGCCGCGGCGAGCTCAAGCTGGAGCTCGATCGCCTCCGCCGCGAAGGCTTCGTTCGCGCGCGGATCGATGGAGAGGTCGTCGATCTCGGCGACGAAATCGTCCTCGATCGGACGAAGGCGCACGACCTCGACGTGGTGATCGACCGCATCGTGGTGAAGGAGGGCGTGAAGGGCCGGGTCACAGACTCGGTCGAGCTCGCGTTGAAGCTCGGCGAAGGGCGGCTGCTCGCGGATCCGTCGACCGAGCGATCCCGCGCCGAGCCGATCTGGATGAGCGAGCGCTTTGCCTGCATCGCCTGCGGCATCTCGCTGCCGCCGATCGAGCCGCGGATGTTCTCGTTCAACGGGCCGCACGGCGCCTGCCCTGCATGCGACGGCATCGGCTTCCGCACGCGGATCGATCCGGAGCGCGTTGTGCCGGATCCGAAGCGCACGCTGCGCGAGGGGGCGATCGTCGCGTGGGGGCGGCGCGGCTCGCTCGCGCTCTCGACGGAGACCGAGCGGGCGGTGAGCTCGCTCGGCGTGAACCCGGACGTGCCGTTCCGCGATCTCTCGGAGGCCGATCGCAAGGCGCTCCTCTTCGGGGCGGAGGCGACCGCGGCGAAGGGGCGGAAGAAGGCGAAGGAGGGCTACGAGGGGATCGTACCGCGGCTCGAGCGGCAGCTCGAACAGGGCGAGGGCGTCATCTCCGGCGAGGACGACGACGATCTCGACGACGACATCGCGGGCTCCGAGGACATCGGTCGGTACGCGGTCACGCGCGTGTGCGACGTCTGCAAGGGCAAGCGCCTGCGGGCCGAGGCGCTCGCGGTGAAGATCGCCGACAAGAACATCGCGGACATCGGCACGATGGCCCTGCGCACGGTGCGCTCGTTCCTGGAGACGATCGCGCACAAGGACGGGCCGCTGCAGCCGCGAGAGCGGGCGATCGCCGAGCCGCTCTTGCGCGCGGTGATCGCGCGGCTCGGCTTCCTCATCGACGTGGGCATCGACTACCTCACGCTCGATCGATCCGCGCAGACGCTCTCCGGCGGCGAGGGACAACGCATCCGGCTGGCGACGCAGATCGGCGCGGCGCTCGTGGGCGTGCTGTACGTGCTCGACGAGCCGAGCGTGGGCCTGCACGCGAGGGACAACGCGCGGCTGCTCGAAGCGCTGCGCCGGCTCGTGGATCTTGGCAACAGCGTGGTCGTGGTCGAGCACGACAGGGACGCGATCCTCGCAGCCGATCACGTGGTCGACATGGGGCCGGGGGCTGGCTTGCACGGCGGCAAGGTCGTGGCCGAGGGGACGCCGGCGGAGATCGCGAAGAACCCGGCGTCGGTCACCGGGCCCTGGCTCTCGGGCGACAAACACCTGCCGATCCCGACGAAACGACGCAAGGGCGACGGGCGCGTGATCAAGCTCGTCGGCGCGCGCGCGCACAACCTCACGGGCGTCAACGTGGAGATCCCGGTCGGCGTGCTCTGCGCGGTCACGGGCGTCTCCGGCTCGGGCAAGTCGAGCCTCATCGTGGACACGCTCCTGCCTGCGGCGCGCGCCGCGCTCTACCGCACGAGCGCGCCGATCGGCGAGTGCGACGGCATCGAGGGCCTCTCGCACATCGACAAGGTCATCTCCATCGATCAGGCGCCCATCGGGCGGACGCCTCGGTCGAACCCGGCCACGTACACCGGCGTCTTCAGCTTGCTGCGCGAGATCTACGCGGGTTTGCCCGAGTCACGCGCGCGCGGCTACAAGGCGGGACGCTTCTCGTTCAACGTGAAGGGCGGGCGCTGCGAGTCGTGTCAAGGCGATGGCGTTCTCCGCGTCGAGATGCACTTCCTGCCGGACGTGTTCGTCACGTGCGAGACCTGCGGCGGCAAACGATACAACCGCGAGACGCTGGAGGTGCTCTACCGCGGCATGTCGATCGCCGACGCGCTCGAGCTCACGGTGGATCAGGCGATCGAGCAGTTCGAGGCGATCCCGCGCGTGCGGGAGCGGCTCCTCGCCCTCGCGCGCGTGGGGCTCGGCTACATCCGGCTCGGACAACCGGCGACGACGATCTCCGGCGGCGAGGCGCAGCGCGTCAAGCTCGCCCGCGAGCTCGCGCGCAAGGCCACGGGGCGCACGCTGTATGTCCTCGACGAACCCACGACGGGCCTGCATTTCTCGGACATCGAGGTGCTCATCGGGGCGCTGTCGAGCTTGCGGGATGCGGGGAACACGGTCGTGGTGATCGAGCACAACCTCGACGTGGTCGCGTGCAGCGACTGGGTGATCGACATGGGGCCGGAGGGAGGCGAGCGCGGCGGGTTCGTCGTGGCGTGCGGGCCGCCGGAGCACGTGGCCGGCGTCCCGGAATCGCATACCGGGCGGTACCTGCGCGAGGTCCTCGAGGTCGGGCGCAAGCGGCCGGGAAAACGCGCCAAATAACCGAGGACGTCCCGACGAGAGACAGCAGCGACGAACCCGGGGTCGTGCCCCGCCCGAGCGGGGCGCTCAGGGGTTGGGCTTGGCCCAACCCCTGGAACACGAGGGTTGGGCTTGACCCAACCCCCGGCGCAAGAGGGTTGGCTCAGCCAACCCCCGCCCCAATCAACCGAAATCCTTTTCGGCGCGCTCTTGATCCTCTTTGCAGCGGATGCAGAGGCTCGTCTCGGGGCGGGCTTCGAGGCGCTTCTGCGCGATCTCTTCCTCGCACTCCTCGCACTGACCGAAGGTCCCGTCCTCGATCTTGATCAGAGCCTTCTCGATCTTGTCGAGGAACGACTTCTCCCGGCCGCGGAGCCGGAATGTGAAGGATTGCAGATACTCGCTCGAAGCGAGGTCCATCTCATCGGGGAGATCACTCGCATCGAGGGCCATGTCCTCACTCAGCGTCTGCTTTGCTTTCTTGACGATCTCGTCCCGCTTCGCCTCGAGCAAAGCCTTGAACTTCTTGAGCTGGGCCTTGTTCATTGTGCAATTCCCTCGACGTGTCGCCCTCTCGGTGCCCCCCGCTTCATGCAATCCGGGCACCTCGACGAAGTACGGCCACCGACGGACGAATGCCGTCCATTTCCGGCCCTCCCGTGAGGAGGGGGCGGAAGGCTAGGCGACGGTTTCCCTGACGTCAACCACGGTCGAGACCGGCCGAGATGCAGGTTTGACGACTTCCTCTCGACGTGGGACAAAACCTTCCACCTTGCTGGAATTCGACATCAACCGAAAAACGAGTGAACCTCGTGATGCCGCCACGGTCATCGTCGTGCGCGACGGATCGCAGGGGCTCGAGGTCTTCTGTGTGCGCCGTCACGCGAAGTCCGCGTTCATGG
Source organism: Polyangium mundeleinium (assembly GCF_028369105.1). NCBI lineage: Bacteria > Pseudomonadati > Myxococcota > Polyangiales > Polyangiaceae > Polyangium > Polyangium mundeleinium. The sequence goes on from NZ_JAQNDO010000001.1 coordinate 7,549,134, forward strand.
GCGGGGCGCTCGTCTTTCCCGGTGGAAAGGTCGATCCGTCAGACCTCGATCCGGGCTGGGAAACCACGGCGACCGCCGTGGACGCGCGGGTCCTGTCGATGGCCACGGAGCGGCCACACGCCCTCGGGCTTTGCGTCGCGGCTTGCCGGGAGACGCTCGAAGAGGGGCGGATCCTGCCGGTGACGCCTGGCGTGGCGGGCGCGGAGCTCGACGCCCTCGCGGCCGAGCTCGTCGCCGGGACGCGGCTGCTCGACGCGCTCGTCCGCCGCGGCAAGCGCCTCGTGCTGGATACACTCGTCCCGTTCGCGCGATGGGTGACGCCTGTGGCCGAGTCCCGTCGGTTTGATGCTCGTTTTTTCCTGCTCCCTTTGCCCGAGGGACAGGAGGGACGGCACGACGACCACGAGACCACGATGAGCCTGTGGGCGCGTCCGTCGGATGTCCTCGACGCCGCGGCGGAAGGGCGTTTCTTTCTCGCGCCGCCGACGTCGCGCACCCTGGAAATGCTCGCGGGCGAGCGAGACGTGCACGGTGCGCTCGCGCTCGCCAGGCGGCAGACGCTCCTGCCGATCTGCCCGGAGTTCGTCCCGGGCGACGGCGATGCTCCGCCTTTCATTGCTTTGCCCGGTGATCCTGCACACTCTGTGCAGGAGCGGCGGATGGACGGGCCCAGCCGCTACGTCCTGCGTGACGGCCGTTTTGCTGCCGAGGACGCGCCCGAGTTCGGCAAAGGATTCGCTTCTCCCGATGTGCCGGGGGTCAAGACGAGCCTCGACGAGCGGGACGTTGCGACTTCGGTGGACGATGGGGGTTCGGGGACTTAGCTCCCTTTTGTGGGAGCGAAGCCCCCGAGAGTGGACTGGGCCGAGGAGGCCGGAAGTCATGGAAGCCAAAGAAAACACGACGCCGACCACGACCACGACGACGACGACGAATCAGCCGGAGCTGTTCACCGCGAGCGACGTGGCGCGGTTTTGCCAGGTGGACCTGAAGACCATCCACAACTGGGCGGACAAGGGGGAAATCCGGCATTTCCGGACGCCGGGCAGGCACCTGCGCTTCCGGAGGCTCGACGTCCTCGATTTCCTGCGGAAGTACGGCTACCCGATCCCCGAGGTGCTCCGCCTCGGCAAGCCCAAGGTCGTGGCCGTCGACGACGATCCGCAGGTGCTCGCCTCGCTCCGCAAGGCGCTGAGCAAGCGCTTCGAGCTGACCACGTTCCAGGATCCCTTCGACGCGCTCGTGGCCGTCGGCAGCATCCAGCCCGACGCCATGGTCTTCGACGTGCGGATGCCCGGGCTCGACGGCGTGAAGTGCCTCGAACGGCTGCGGTCGATCGACACGACCTCCCACATCCGCTGCATCGTCTACTCGGACGCCGAGGAGATGAAGAAAAACGCGACGGAGGCCGGGGCCTACGACTTCATCAAGAAGGGCGAGGCCGCGGAGCTGCGCGACTCCCTGGAGCGGCTGATGGGCCTCGAAAGGGAGTGAGGCGGGCGGTTCATTTGCCTTCGCGGTAGGCGCGGATCGCGTTCGCCACGGCATCGGCGAGCTTCTGCCGATAGTCGGCCGTGGCGAGGCGGGCCTCGTCGTCCGGGTTCGAGATGAACGACGTCTCGAACAGGACCGCGGGCATGTCCGCGCCGACGAGCACGAAGAAGCCCGCGGTCTTCGTGCCCTGATCCTTCGTGTCGGGCCAGCGCACGCCGAGCGACGCGAGCGCGGAGCGCTGGACCAGATCGGCGACATGGCGCGACCGGGCCATGAGGTCGCCGACGTCGAGGTTCGACGCGATGAGCGCCATCTCCTCGTCGATGGAGCGCGCGTCGCCCTCTTCGCCGGTCTTGCGCGGGCGGGAGGCATTTTCCCGGGCAGCGACGCGCATGGCGAGGCCCTCGGGATCCCGCACGCGATCGAGCGAGAACGTCATGGGCCCACGCGCCTGGCCGTTCTCGGACGCGTTGCAGTGGACGGAGACGAAGAGGTCCGCGTGGAACGCATTGGCCCGCGCGGTACGGAGGTCGAGGGGGACGTACGTGTCGTCGTCGCGCGTGAGCAGGGTCTCGATGCCGAGCTCGCGTGAGACGATGGTCGCGGCGCGGTGCGCGATGTCCAGCGTGACGTCCTTCTCCTTGAGGCCCGTGGGCCCGACGGCGCCGGTGTCGTTGCCGCCGTGGCCGGGATCGATGACGATGCGGCGCACCTCGCGTTTGCCCGAGGCGTCCTGTTCGTCCTTCCGAACCGGCGGGCGCGTGCTCACGTCGACGACGATGCGGAACGGGTCAGGCAGGTAGAAGACGCGGCGATACAACGAGGCGGCGAGGTCGAGGACGACGCGGGTGCCGCCGCCCTCCTGGGCGCCGAGGCGGACGCGACGCACGACGCCGCCGACCTCGGTCTCGCGCCGGACGCCCTTGGCGCTCGCGCGGGCGATGTCGACGAACACACGCGCGTCCTTGCCCGCGGCCGCGTCGGCGCCGAGGGTGCCGACCTGAAAGGTGGTCGGGCCACTCAGGTGGATGACCACGCGGCCGCCCTTCTCGGAGCCGAAGGGCTCGAGCGAGACGATCTTCACCGGCTCCTTCGCCGCGGTCGCGTCGCGCGGAGTCACGACGACCTGCCCCTCGGGCGCGACCTGCGCCGAGGAAGTGGTGGAGGGAGGCGCGGACTCGGGGGAGACGGCGCCGGAGGGCGGCGGAGAGGCGGCGAAGGCCGACGGGGACGGCGCGCCGCGCGAGGCCGCTTCCGAGGCGAGGTCACCTTCCCGTTCGAGGGCGCGGAGCGCGCCTCCGCGCGGCCGATAGGCGGACGACATCACGAGGGTGCGTTCGAGCGCGACGTGGCAAGGCGTGCGCGGGGCGAGGACGGCCTGGCGGCGCGAGGCGAGGTAGGTCTCGCGGTAGGAGACGGCGGCGTCGCGGGCGAGCTCGCCGGCGAGCAGGGCGCGGCGGCGATCGGCCTCGCAGCCCTGAAGGGTGCTGGCGGCGGCGCTCGCGGAGGCGGCGTAGAGCTCGAGGGCCTCGCGGGCGTCGGCCTCGGCCTGGTCGAGGCGGAAGGAGCGGGTGCGCAGGTCGCCCGCGAGCATGGCGAGGGCGGCGCCGCGCTCGGTGCGGCCGGCACGGGAAGAGGCGATGGCGACGGCGTCGGCGAGGGCCACGACCTCCGCGCGGGGAGGGAGCGCCGCAGCGGGGTCGAGGAGGGCCAGGGCGCGCTGTTCGTCGCTCGGGGGCGGCGCGGGTGGGCTCGACGCACCCGTGCCGCAGCCAAGGAGCGGCGCCCCAAACGCAAAAAGGATCGCCGCGGCGCGGAGGGCGGAGATACGATGGCAGCGCTGCACCGCGGTACGCCGGTGGACCGCGAACGACGGGGCAGCGACCGCGGCGACCCCCCTCGTCGCGGGGCCCGAGCACATCTTCCGGAGGATCCCCGTGTCCGACTCCACGCCCACCTCGATCCCTATCTACGCCGACCGGCTCTCCGGCGAGAACTTTGCCGACGCGACTGCGATGGTCAACGCGTATCTCCGACGCTACGTCGCGAAATACCTCCCGGCGAGCGACGCGGGTCACGAGGGGCACGTGCTCGACGACGGCGGATACGCCCACGTGCAACGCGGCGCGGTCACGATCGGGATCAACGTGCTCGAACGGCAGGGCGTCCTGATGATCTTCGCGCCCATCATGGCAGTGCCGCCGCGGGGGCGGGAGGGCTTCTACCGGAAGCTGCTCGAGCTCTCGTTCGTGCGCACGAGCGACGCGGCGTTCGCGATCGACGCGGCGCGCGACGACGTGGTGGTGCGGTGCCTGCGGCGCCTGTCCGCGCTCGACTACGAGGAGTTCGAGGACATCGTGACGACCGTGGGGGACGTGGCGGACGAATGGCAGAACAAGCTCGTCGAGGAGTTCGGGGGGAACGAAAAGGCTGCCTCCGCGTTCGGCGACTGACGCTCTGCGCCCTGCCTCCACGATCGACGTCGCTGCGTTGCCGCTCGCACGCGACGGGTGATACGTTCTCGTCTGGTCATGACTGTCCAAGAACCCCAAGCGAAGCCGCCCGTCCCCACGCCGGACGAGCTGGATCGGCTCGCCTTGCAGTACAAGCCGTCCTGGGAGCAAGACGATCCGCCCGTGGCCCTCGTGCCCGAGATCGCGGCGCGTCCGGTCGTGGCCCCGCCGCCCGAGCCGACACGCGCGGCCGAACCGCCTGCACCGCCGGTGGTGAACGGCGCCGCGAAGACGAATGGCGCATCCGCGCCGCTCGTGAACGGAGCCGCGAAGATCGAGGCAGCGAAGGCCGACGAAGCGAAGGTCGACCCGCCGAAGGTCGACGAAGCGAAGGTCGACGAAGCGAAAGTTGACGCGCCGAAGGCCGATGCGGTCAAAGCGGACGAAGCAAACGCCGACGCGCCGAACGTCGACGAAGCGAAGGTCGACGCGCCGAAGGCCGAAGACGCAAACGAGCCGAAGCTCGAAGAAGCGAAGGCCGACGAAGCGAAGGCCGACGAAGCGAAGGCCGACGAAGCGAAGGCCGACGAAACGAAGGCTGACGACGCGCAGCCGGCCGCGGAGCAGGCCGACGACGACGTGCCCGCGATCGCGGCAGCACCTCCCGCGGCAGCGCCTCCCGTGGACGACGCGAGCCTCGCGCGCATGGACGCCGCGATGGCCGACGAGCCGCCCGAGATCCCCGTGAGCGGCCCGCCCAAGGGGATCTTCGTGAAGGTCGCGGTCGCGCTCATCGGGCTCGGCGGGCTCGCGTTCGCCGCGAAGGGCTTGCTCGGTGACGCGGACAAACCCACGCCGCCGCCGGTCACGACAAACGCGGCCGAGGCGCCGAAGCCTGCGCCGAGCCCGACGCAAAACGCAGCGCCCGCGCCGACGGAGACCGTGGAAGCGCGTCCCGTGGAGACCGCCGCCGCGCCTCCCACGCCGGAGCCCCCTGCCCCGACGCCCACGCAGGCCGCGACGACGACGCCCACGAGCGAGCCCGCTGCTGCCGCAACGGCGCCGAAGGTCGAACCTCCGAAGGTCGAACCTCCGAAGGTCGAACCTCCGAAGCCTGTCGAGACGGCTACCGCCACCGCGAAAAAACCCGCTGCGTCTGCACCAACGACGGCAAAAACTGCGGCGCCCAAGCCCCCCGCGACAACCCCCCCGAAGCCCGGCGGCGGCATCATCCGCGAGACGCCGTTCTGAGCGCGCGCTAATCGCTTGCCCGTGCCCTCCTCGGGGTGCGAAGAATGCCGACACGAAGACCGCATCGCTGCGCACCGCGATGCACCGAGGGTTCGATGAAGACACGCGCTTGCGCCACCGCCTTGTTCCTTTCGCTCACGGTCCCTGCCCTCCTCGGCGAGGCCGGGATCGCACCCGACCTCATGGAAGCACGTGCCTTCGCGCAGGCGGACGCCGTGACCGAGGTCGCTCGACAACGCTACGAAGAGGGCGTGAAGGCGTTCGACGCCGGTCGCTTCGAGGACGCGCGCTCCGCGTTCCTGCAGGCCTACGCGCTGAAGCGTCACCCCGCCGTGCTGCTCAACCTCGGCCAGAGCGAGCTGCGCTCGAACCACCCCGAGGACGCCGGCATGCACCTGCAGCAGTTCCTCCGCGACATGCCCTCGGCCTCGCCCGATCAGAAGACCGCCGCCGAGAAGGGCATCAACGAGGCGAAGAAGAAGACCGGGCACATCGTGGTGATCGTCGACGCGAACGGCGCCGACGTGTCCGTCGACGGCACGAGCTACGGCAAGTCGCCGCTGCTCAACGTGATCTTCGTCAAGCCGGGCGCGCACACGGTCACGGCGACGTACGGCGGCAAGACCGCCACCACGAAGGTCGACGCGAAACAAGGCTCGGCCACCGCGGCGAACCTCGTGCTCGGCGTCGGCGGTGCTGCTTCGCCGCCGCCTCCGCCGCCGCCCCCGCCGCCTCCGCCGCCCCCGCCGGCCGCATCGCCCACGCCGGCGCCCGCGCAGTCGCCGACGCCCGCTGCGAACCCGTACGGCACGCCGTCGAGCGCGCCGCCCGCGACCAGCGCGAACGCGAGCTCCGGCCTCCCGCCGGTCGACGCGCCCGTGCTCACGCCGCAGGGCCCGGACGGCAGCGGCGACACGACGACGGGCACGCGGGAGCCGTTCCTGAAGTGGTACACGCACAAGCCGCTCGCGTGGGTCGGCTCGGGCGTCGCGGTCATCGGCCTCGGCCTCGGCATCGGCTTCTCGATCGGCGCGAGCGTCGCGAGCGGCAAGGCCGACCAGCATGCCGCCGAGATCCGCACGTTCGCGTCGACCGATCCGAGCACGAACTTCGGCAAGAACCCGCCCTGCGGATCGACCGAGACGTCCGGCAGCGATCTGCCGAACTACGAGCAGGCCTGCGGCGTGCTGCGCAAGGATCTCTCCGACTACGACACGAACGTCGCCGTGGCCACGACGGGCTGGGTGCTCTTCGGCGTCGGCGCGATCGGCACGGGCGTCTACGCGCTGCTCGACTGGTACCTGCCCAAGAAGGGCTCGACCTCGACGACCGCGTCGAACGACGGCCCGCGTGTCCTCGCGGTCTCGCCCAGCGTCTCGTCCACGTATCAAGGGCTCGGCGTCGTCGGCACGTTCTGAGACGACCTCGTCGCGGCTCCCGCGGCGCGCAGCAGATCCCGCATCGTCGATCGCGGGACCGCCGCGCGCCGCGCCGCTTCACTCGTATTCCTCCCTGCCTCCTCGAAAATCCGTCGCGCGTCGTCGGGACGAAGCTTGACGTGCCGTCCGCCTCGCTCCGCGAGCACCGACGTGACGTGCTCGGCCTGGATCACACCTGGCGTGCGTACCGCCGCCTGCACGATCACGTTCCGGAGCTCGCGCACGTTGCCCGGCCACTTCTCTGCGCGCAGCGCTGCGAGCGCGCCGGGCGAGAGCTCGCGCGGGCCGATCTCCGAGGTCGCGAGGAGGTGCATGCAAATCGCCGCGATGTCCTCCGTGCGCTCGCGCAGCGCCGGCACGCGCACGAGGCACACCGCGAGCCGCTCGTACAGATCCGCCCGGAAGCGCCGCGCTGCCACCATCTGCTCGAGCGGCTCGCACGTCGCCACCACGAGCCGCACGTCGACGGGCATGGCCGTCTCCGCCCCGAGCGGCCGCACGAGCCCCTCTTCGACGACGCGCAGGAGCTTCGCTTGCACGTCGAGCGGCAGCGCCGCGATCTCGTCGAGGAACAGCGTGCCTTGATGCGCCTCCCGAAACGCGCCGCGTCGATCGCGAAGCGCGCCCGTGAACGCGCCGCGCTGGTGGCCGAAGAGCTCCGACTCTGCGAGCTCGCGCGAGATCGTCGCTGCGTTCAGCACGACGAACGGTTTGTCCTTGCGCGCGCTCTCGTCGTGCAGCGCGCGCGCCACGAGGTCCTTGCCCGTCCCCGACTCGCCACGGATCATCACCGGCAGCTTGAGCGGCGCGAGCCTGCGCACCGCGCCGCCGAGCCTTCGCATCGGGGCGCTCCGCCCCACGAGGTGCGGGAGCGGCGCGCCCCGATGCGCCTCGACCGCGCGTGTGCTGCCCTCGACGCGCACCACGGCGCGGCCGAGCTCCACCGCGCTCCCCGTCGAGAGAAACGCCCGCGCCACGCGCGTCCCCGCGACCCGCATCCCGTTGCGTGATCCGAGATCGACCGCCTCGATCACGCTGCCTCGATGCACGAGCGCCACGTGACGCGCGCTCACCGTGCGCTCGACGAGCTGCACGTCCACGCCCTCGCCCGAGCCGAGGACGATCTCCTCGCCGGGACCGAGCCGCGCCATGCGCTCGTTCCCGCCGTCGTCCACGCAGATCCATGCAGCGCCGAGCGCCACCTCGCCGCCGCCGATCTCCACCGTCGTATCCCGCGCACGTTCGTTCCTCACGAACGCTTCATCGACACGACACGGGCCGTGGTTGCGTAAAAACGTCGCGCTCGGCTCAGAAGGCCGCGGCGACCGTCGCCGGCGTGCGCACCTTTCCGCCGCGGAGCGGGTCGAACGTCACGCGCAGGCCCACCTGGAAAAACCCGTAGACGCTCGGCGACGTCCCCGGATCCGGGCGCAGCCGGTACGAGCCGACCGTCCCTTCCAGAAACGGCCCGAAGCCGAAGACCGGATGCGGGTAGAACGTGCCGCCGAGCGTGATGCGCGCGAAATCGATGCCCTGCGAGCGGCCGATGCCGAATTCCGGGGCCGCGCCGGTCTCGGGCGCTTCGACGAGCGAGGTACGGAAGCCCACGCCGTAACTCGCCCAGGGATCAAAGGCGATGCCCTGCGCGAGGTGGTAGACGAGGCGCATCCCCACGCCGAGGGTGCTGCCCGAGCACCCCGTGCAGGCCTCGCCGCCGCCGAGCATGCCGTAGTTCCCATCGAGCTCGAAGGACACGTGCCGGCTCAGGCCGAAGCCGAGCCCGACCGAGACCCCGGGCCCGCCGGACACGAGGTCGCTCGCCGTGACGCCCGAGGCGATGCTGCCGAGGGGCACGACGTAGCTGCCCCCCACGGACAGGAGGAAGGCCCCTTTGCGCCAGTCGGGCGCGTAGGCCCTCGGCGTCCCGGCCCCCGGCTCCGGCGGCTCTTCGACCTCGGCGGGCTCTTCCCGGGCCGGATCGGGCGTCTGCGCGAGGGCGGGCAAGGGGGCCACGACGAGCGCGGCGGCGACGAACGCGCGAAAGGAGCGGGGGAACGTCACGGCAGGGCTCTAGAACGACCACGGCCCGCGCGCAAAGCGCAAAGCGCACGGCCCTCGGGAACCTTGTTCGACCGCCGCGTATGAGCGCGCCCACGACGGAGGGGGGGACGGAGGGCCCCCCCGCGGGAGACGACACGAGGAACTAGCCGAGGACCAGGGATCGGCCGCTATAATCGCGTGTCGCATGTCCAAGACTCAGCCGCGCCACGCCCTTCGCCTCGTGGCCGCGGGCATGACCGACGTAGGCCGCCAGCGCAGGCACAACGAAGACAACGTGCTCGTGGCGCAGAGCCTCGACCTCTTCGTGGTGGCCGACGGCATGGGCGGACATTCCACGGGGCACGTCGCGAGCGCCCTCACCGCGACGTCGATGCAGAACTTCTTCGAGGCGACGTTGCAAGGGGATCTCCCCTTGGCCACGCCGAACGACGAGGTCGATCTGCCGCGCCACGCCGAGCGACTCGTGCAGGCCGTACGCAAGGCCAACCGCGACGTCTACGAGATCTCGTCGACGCACAAAGAGCACCGCGGCATGGGCTCGACGATCGTCGCGATCCACTTCGACGGCGGCGAGAGCCTGCACATCGCGCACGTCGGCGACAGCCGCTGCTACCGCATGCGCGACGGCGGGATCGAGCAGCTCACGCGCGACCACTCGCTCATCAACGACGCGCTCGCGCTCAAGCCCGATCTCACCGAGGAGGAGCTCGCGCGCTTGCCGAAGAACGTGATCACCCGCGCGCTCGGCATGAAGGACGTGGTGAAGGTCGACGTGCAGACCGTGAAGATCGAGCCGGGCGACATGTTCCTGCTCTGCTCGGATGGTCTAAGTGGTATGATCTCCAACGATCAGATCCTCGAGGTCTTTGACCTGACGGGGGATCTGTCGGAGGCCTGCGAGCTGCTCATCGCGATGGCGAACGAGGCGGGCGGCGTCGACAACATCTCGGCGCTGCTCGTCCGCGCCGACGACACGCTGCCGCCCTCGGAGGCGCATATCTCCGCGACGGAGGTCGACGCGCCGGAGCTCGCCGTCGAGGAGGTCGCCGCGTCGATCCCGTTCTCGCAGCGGTACCGCGACATCCAGGACATGCGCTCGTACCGCCCGCCGCCCGGCGATCCCATCGACGAGGTGGTCGTCGGGACCGACCTCCATGGGCTGCGCGAGGTGATGACCCCGGACGATCTCGCCATGCTCGCGGCCGGCGGCGACGTCGAGACGGACGGCCCCCGCTCGATCGACGAGATCCGCGTGGCGCGCTGCAGGCGCTGCGATCACGAGCTCTACGTCGGCAACACCTTCTGCACCGAGTGCGGCACGAAGATCGAAAGCGAGTGATGCCCGAGAGCGGCCCCTCGAGCACACGCACGCGCGTCCTGCCGATCGCCGAGCGCCTCGACGCAGACACGCAGTACGCGGGGCGCGGCGTCACGATCGCGTTCCTCGACTCGGGCTTTTACGCGCACCCCGATCTTACGACGCCGTACAATCGCATCGCCGCCTACCACGACCTCTTCGCGCCGCGCGCGGGGCTCGAAGCGCTCGAGCGCTCGGACGTCTCGTCGTGGCACGGCATGATGACGAGCGTCGTCGCCGCGGGGAACGGCGCGCTCTCGGCGGGGCAGTTCCGCGGCCTCGCCTGGGAAGCGAACGTCGTGCTCGTGAAGGTCGGCTCCGCGCACCGCATCGTGCACGACGACATCCGGCGTGGCCTCGACTGGGTCCTCGCGAACCGCGAGCGTTACGGCATCCGCGTCCTCAACATCTCGTGCGGCGGCGACTACGAAGAATCGTTCCTCACCGATCCGCTCTCGCGCGCGGCCGACGAAGCCTCACGACAAGGCATCGTCGTCGTCGCGGCGGCCGGCAACGCGGGGCACCTCGCCGATCACCAGGTCCTGCCGCCGGCCAGCGCGCCGAGCGTGATCGCGGTCGGCGGGCTCGACGACGGCGGCGCGGGGCAGCGATCCCAGCACTATCACTCGTCGTACGGGCTCACCATCGACGGCTTGCAGAAGCCCGAGCTCATCGCGCCGGCGATGTGGGTCGCGGCGCCGATCCTCCCCGGCACGACCACGGCGGCCGAGGCGCGGCTCCTCAAGCGGCTCGACGAAGCCTCGGACGACAAGCTCTTCGATCGGCTCGCCGCGCACGCGGGCGCGGACGCCGATCTCGACGCGATCGCGGGCCGCCGCGAGCCGTACCTCGTGCGCCAGATCGTCGCGGCGAAGCTCCGCGATCGGAAGGTCCTCTCGGGCCACTACAAACACGTCGACGGCACGAGCTTCGCGGCGCCGATCGTGGCGAGCGTGGTCGCGCAGATGCTCGAAGCGAACCCCGCGCTGCGCCCGCACCAGGTGCGGCGTATCCTCATGACGACGGCGCGCGGCACGCCGGGGATCGCGCTCGAACGGCAGGGCTGGGGTGTGGTGCAGCCGCGCGCCGCGGTGGAAGCGGCGCGCGGCATGCGCGCGGGCTAGCGCTCGTTACTGACCGAAGAGACCCCCAAACGGGTTCGGCGCGCCGCCCGTCATGCGCCACGAGTTCGCCGTCTGCTGCACGATCGGCAGGCGCACCATCGGGTGCGGGTGCGTGCGCTCGAAGTTGAAGACGATCGTCGCGGGCGTGAGCTGATCGAGGTTCGCGAAGAACTGCAGCGTGAGCACCGCGCCGCCCTCGGTCATGCGGTAGCCGTTCTGGCGACGCGCGCCCGCGGAGAGGAGGTTGTTCGTCCCGGCGACGTCGGCGGCGATCTCGTTCGGCTGGTTGAACGCGGGGAGCGTGCGCGAGAGCAGCCTGCCGAGATCGGCGGGGTTCACGCCGCGGCTGCCGCCCTGGTTCGCTGTGCAGCCGAGGTGCCCGAGGTGATGGTGACCGAGCTCGTGGCCGAGCACGAAGCCGACCTGCTCGTCGAAGAGCTGGTGCTGGCGCTGCACCTTGCGCGCGTCGATCTGCTGCACGGGATCCACGAAGCCCACGGGCGGCTTCACCATGGCGCCCTTCTGTGCGAGCAATCGGAGGTACTCGTCGAGCTTGCGCGTGCCGAAGATCTCGTCGTTCGCCTTGTACTGCGCGATGTACGCCTCGATCTCGAGCAGGCCGTCGGTGATGGCCATGAGCGGCAGCCCCTGATCGTCACACGCGGCGAACGCGTTCACCTCGCCGGGCGTGGGATCGGCGACGAAGGGGATGTCGCGGACGATGGACTGCTTGTTCGCGGGCAACGCGGCGATGAGCTCGCCCATCACGACGCCGGCCTGGCTGCGCAGCCAGTTGATGTCGCCGAGGTTGATCGGATCGTTCAGCGGCGTGGTCGGGATCCCGCCGGTCGTCGGCGTGCCCGTCGTCGGCGTGCCCGTCGTCGGCGTCCCGGTCGTGGGGAACGGCCAGGGAAAACCGGGGAATGGGCTCGTGGTGGGCTGGGGCGCGGGTTGCTGCGGCGTCGTCTGCGGCGGCTGCTGGGGATACCCTTGCTGGGGATAGCCCTGCTGCGGGTAGCCCTGCTGCGGGTAACCTTGCTGCGGGTAGCCTTGCTGCGGGTAGCCTTGCTGCGGGTAGCCTTGCTGCGGCGGGTACTGCCCTGCCGGGGGCTGCGCCTGGCCGTAGGTCGGCTGCCGGGATTCGCGCTGGCAACCTGCGACGAGCGCCGAGGACAGGGCAAGCGCCGAGGCGCAGAGCGTCAGGATCGGAAGGGGGCCGCGGGGTCGCGACGCGAACGAAGGCATACGGACGAGCATAACCCATGGACGGACATCGAGCCAAACGAGCCAAAGGAGGCACGTTTGCAACCGATCGAAGGGGGCTCGGGGGGTCCGATCGGGGAGGCGAACGCGTCCGGGGTCGAGAGCCCCCGCAACCGGCGCAAGGCGTGGGCCGCGCGACGGCCCCGGGCGAGCCTCACGAGGGAGCGCGGAAGCGCCTCGTTCACTCTGTGACGATGCACGTGACGAAGAAGTGGCCGTTCGCGTCCTTCATGCATTCCGGCAGCCCTGGCGCGGCCCCGCAGAGCACATCGTCCAGGCATCCGCACATCGCGTCCGGCGACTGGCAGGCCGCAGGGAGCGGCTTGCACCGGTGAGAAAAATTGATGCGCTCGCAATACTCGGTTCCGTTCTCGCAGAGGACCGGACCGCATGCGAAGGGATCCGCGGGCGCCTGACAGCCGTCCTGCGAGCCCACGTCGACGCCCGACCGGTACACCTCACACGCGTTGATGTAGACCTGGCCGTTGCAGCCGCACGTGATCGCCATCGACGCACCGGCGCAATCCTTGGGCCTCGGCGTGCAGGTTCCGAGCACGCCGCCGCCCGGACAGGTGCCCTCCGGGGCATCACAATACACGTTGTTGCCGCACCACGTCGCGTACGTGCCGTCGCAGGACTTCGGGCCCCCGGCTCCCCCTTGCCCGCCCGAGGAGGACGACGACGCACTGCCGCCGCCCGCGCCCCCGCCGGCGGCGCCCCCCTCGCCGCCGCCCCCGCTGGAGGCCCCGGTCGAGGTGGATGAGGGGGAATCTCCTGCGCTCTCGGTGCAGGCCGGAGCGGCGCAGGTGAGGAGGAGGAAGAAGAGACCTACGGTGCATGCGGTGATGCGCATTTCTGATGAATATCAACCGCTGGGGTAATGTCCACACCGCCCTTGCTTTCCAGTCGGTATGGGCGGACTTGCAATGTGAGGGTCGAACCGCAACGTCCAGGGACGGTCGTGCGCCGTTCCTCGCGCAATGCTCCGCTTCCGAAAAGGATGTCTCCCGCGAATCACCTCGTTCGCATGCGCCTACCCTCTCCTCGCCTTGCCCATATCCCACCTCCAGCTACACTGGTCCTCATCATTCCTCACCGAGGCGTCGCCCGCAGGCGCGCACGGTCTGAGGGTGGAACGAAACCGTGAGCGGCGGACGGTGCCGGCGCCGAGGGGCGAGGTGTGCGCTCGTCGGACGGCGCCGTCCGCTGTGAGCAGGGAATTGGGGGAGGTCCATCATGACGAAGCGATGGAACGTGATTTGGGTGATCTTTGGCAGCTTGGCGGCGATGGGCGTTGGCTGCGATGCAAACGATCCGGCCGACGAGGGCACGGTGCGCAGCACGAGTGATGAGGTGGGCGAGGCCTGGGGGGGGACGCCCATTGGCGACGTGCCTGGTCCGCCCCGGGGGGGGTGTCGGGGGTTCCATTGCGCCTCCGAGCTTCCGCCGGGCCGCTGCATCTACGACAGGGACTGCCCGTTCGCGTGCGTGTTTCCCGCGGACGGCTGCGATGCGGGGCTCGACGAGTGCCTCGGATATTGCCTCGCGGGCGACCAATGCATCAGCGACCTGTCCTGCGCGGGCGGCCAGCGCTGCCTCGATTGTGCGGTCTCGCCGTACAGCGCGGCTTGCGTCGAGGTCTGCGAGCCGATCGTGCCGCTGCCGCCGCCGCCGCCGATCGAGCCCCCGCCGCCTCCGCCGCCGGTCGAGCCCCCGCCGGTGGTGGTGGTGGAGCCTCCGCCGCCGCCGGTCGAGCCGCCGCCGGTCGTGGTGGAGCCCCCGGTGCAGGAGCCCCCGGTGCAAGAGCCTCCGGTGCAAGAGCCTCCCGTGCAGGCGCCGCCCGTGCAGGAGCCTCCGGTGCAGGCGCCTCCGCCGCCTCCGCCGCCGAAGGATGATTGCCCCAACGACAAGCCGCCCAAGACCGGCACCGGTGGCAATGGCACCGGGCAGCAGAGCCAACTGCCGCCTGCGCCTCCGCCTCCGCCTCCGGCGAGCGGCTCGGATCTCCAGATCCCGCGCTGATGCATTGAAATGAAAAAGGGCGCGAGGGATTCGTCCCCGCGCCCTTTTCGTTCTCGCCTTCCCCGTGAATCAGTGCGCGTGGTCCGAGCAGGCCTCGTGCTCGAGCTCCGGCTGCGCCTCGACCGCGTCGATCGGCAGCGGCACGAAGAACTCCGGATCGTTCGGGTCACGCGAGAAGGCCTCGGCCGCGCCCTCGATCTCGCCGTCCTTCCCGTCGTACATGATGGCCGAGCCGCACGTCGCGCCCTTCGCGAAGCCGGCCGCGGGCGACTTCTTCATGCGCGCCTCCGTCTGCGGGCCCCACGCGCCGTCGACCGAGATCGTATCGGCCGGGTTGTTGCGGTTCCACAATCGCTGGAAGGCCTTCACGTCGAGGCCCTTGTAGCTCACCGCGCCCGCGCCCGCGTAATCGAAATGCACCGCGTCGCTCGACCCGAGCCACTTGAAGCCCTTGTTCGTCAGAATGGTCTTCCACGCGCTGTATTCGCTCACGTCGAGCGCGAGGCCCGTCTCGTGATTGCTCGCGCCGGGCTTCGCGGCGAGGCTGATGCTGCAGCGGCCCGTCTGGTACCAGTTGTACAGCATGTATTGCTGCGCCACGGTCCGGAGCGCCGAGTTGATCGTCATCGACTTGCTCGGGTTCGCATTGAGCGCCGCCACGAGCTTATCGGCCGCGGGCTTCTCCAGATACGCGAACGTCGCGCTGCCGAACGTCACGTTCGACGTCTTCGTGATCGGCACGTACGCGTCGGGGTTCAGGCACCGCGCCTCGGCGATGATCTGGAGCGAGAGCCCCTTCACGCTCGAGGTCGAGCAGCTCGACGCCGCCGCCTGCGCGACGGTGCTGCCGGCCACGGCCTCGTCCGCGGTATCGGTCGGCTCGGGGGATTCCGCCCCATCGGCCTCCGCGCCGAGCTCCTCGGGAGGAGCTTCGGCAATGCAGCCCGCAAACACGGGCGTGGCGACAAGGGCAGCGGCGAGGGCAAGAACACGGAATTGGGTCGGGCGAGCGTTCATGCCAGCCTCTCCAGCATGAGGCGTGCCGGACGCACGCGAGGCCTTTTCTCGTCCCATCGCCTCGAATGGACGCGGCAATGAGGTGGATCGACGATGTACCAGGTGGAAAAAGGATCCACATTCCCGCCCGCGCCGACGCAATCGCGCGCACCTTGGCGGCGTTCGAAAAAAACTTCACACCGGCGGAGCTTCCGCGTAGAGGTGGGCCGGCGGGCCTGAAAGGCTCGCCATCTCGCGATGCTCCCCCTCCCCTTGCCGTTCCCGCGCGTAAAGATTTGCTGCATCGCCTCCGAGGAAGAGGCGTGGATGGCCATTCGCGCGGGCGCCTCCGCCCTCGGCCTCGTCGGTCCCGTCCCGAGCGGGCCGGGCGCCATCACCGAGGAGCAGATCACGGCCATCGCGACCCGCGTCCCGCCCGGCGTCGCCACCTTCCTCCTCACGAGCCACCAGGACGCCGGCGCCATCATCGAGCAGCAGAAGCGCTGCCGCACGAGCGTCGTGCAGATCCTCGATCGGCTGGTCTCGGGCACGTACGAGGAGCTTCGCGCGGCGATGCCCGGCATCGGCATCGTGCAGGCCGTGCACGTGATGGGCGACGAGGCCATCGACGAGGCGATCGGCCTCGAAGGCAAGGTCGACGCGGTCCTGCTCGACTCGGGCAACCCGAACCTGCCCGTCAAGGAGCTCGGCGGCACGGGGCGCACGCACGATTGGCAGATCAGCGCGCGGCTCTGCGAGCGCGTGCGGCTGCCGGTCTACCTCGCGGGCGGCCTCCGATCGGACAACCTCGCGACCGCGATCCGCACCGTGCGGCCCTTCGGCGTGGACCTCTGCAACGGCGTGCGCACCGACGGCAAGCTCGACCCGGCCAAGCTCGAAGGCTTCTTCGCGGCCCTGCGCGCCGGCTGAGCGTCAGTCGTCGGCGCCCGGATTCTTGATCCGCCGCACGAGCCCGCGCACCGTGTTCATGCCGAGCAGGCGCGTGAACAGGACGAAGCCGACGACGGCCGAGAGCACGGTCAGCCACAAGGGCACGTGGAACAGGAGCTTGCTCCACGTCGCCCACGCCTCGTTTCCGACGAGATCCCGCCACGCGAAATCGAACGAGGGGAGCGTCTCCCGCTCGAAGATCCCGATCACGAGCCCGACCGGCGTGAGGACGAGGGTCAAGAACGCGAGCACCTGGTTCAAGAGATCGGCGCGTTTGTCCGAGAGGTACTCGTCGATCTCGGTGATCTCGCCCTTCACCTCCTCGAAGAGACCGCCCACGTCGAGCGCGCTCCGCAGCCCGCAGTAGAACCGGTCGTGCCGCTCCTCCGAGCTGATGTGGCCGAAGCTGAACTTCGCCGTGTACTGCAGGAGCGCGAGCCGCAAGCGCCCGAAGATGCGGCCGTCGGGGCGGTTCGACATGCTCGCGCAGGCCGACGAGAGCTCCAGCAAGAAGAGCCGCTCGTGCTCGATGAGCACCCATTTGTAGATGTACCGATCGAGCATCGTGGACTCGAACTGCGAGAGCAGGCCCTTCGCGTCGATCGGCCAGATCATCCACGTCACGCCGACGGGCGAGAACACGCAGAGCTCGCGCGCCGAGGGCTCCCACATCGCCGGGTGCCCCTCGATGCGGCAGTCGGCCGCGGACGGGTCGATCGGCTGATCGCTGCCGTGCGCGAGCCGCAGCCGATGCCGGGACGGCGCGTCGGGCAGGCCCTCCGTGTAGATCACGTTCACGCTCATCGGGTTCGGCCAGCTCCCGATCGGCGCGTCGAGCATCACATCGGGGATGAAGAGCTTCAGCCAGTGCCGGATCGTCGTGTCCTCGAGCGCGGCCTCCTCGCCCATCGCGACGAGCGGATGCGGCTTCATCTCGCCCTCTTTGCCTGCCTTCTTGCGCGGCATGCTCTCCGGCAGGAGGTGCGTCATGCCGCGGCGCACCACGGCCGCGTAGAGGTCCTGGAACGCCGTCAACGTGGGCGACGTCGGCTTGATGCCGACCACGACGAACACGTAGCCCGTCTCGATCACGAAGAGCCGTGGCGGCGTGGTGATCTTGCACGGCATCCCGCCGTTCTTGTCCTTGCGTGCCTCCTTCGACGCGGGCGCGGCGGCGTCGGGTTTGTCCGCGTCCTGCTTGCCCGCCTCGGCCTCGGGTTTTGCCTTCTTCGGCGCGCGCTCGAAGATCCACGTCGCGCGTGGATCGAAGAGGTTCGCGAGCTTGCCCGTGGGCTCGTAGGCGCGCAAAAGCCGCCCGTCGCGCACGTGGATGTTGAGGTGCGGCAAGAGCGCCGGATCGTCGATCTTCCTCGGCTTGAAGTCGCCCCGCGCGAGGAGCTTCTTCTCGTAGGCCTCCAGGTCGAACGTGCCGTCGAGCCCGTCCGGGTGGCGGTACGAGACCACGAGGTAGAGCGTCGACTTCGGCCCGATCGGGGCCTCCTTCGCCTGCGGCTCCGCGGGCGCCTTGGACTCCCTCGGCTCCTTCCGCTCTTTGGGCTCCTTCGAAGGCCTCGGGCCCGGCTCGGGCGCGATGGAGGGGGCCGTCGCGCGGGCCGGAACCTCGGCGTCGTCACTGGATTTCGTACGTCCTCCGCAGGTAGTCCACGATGTCGGCCGACTCGAACATGTCCACGCCCGTGTTCGGGTCGTGGAGGAAGGGCACCTGCATCTTGCCCGACCGCGCGAGGAAGGCCTGACGGCTCGGGCTGCCCTTCGCCACGTTGTGCAGCCGGTACGGGATCTCCAGCGTGGAGAGCACTTCCCGCGTGATGCGGCAGAACGGCGAGGCCTCGAAGCTCCAGAGCTCGAGCGGCTTTTCGGGCGCGCGCGAGGGGCGCGCGAAACCGCCGAACCCCGGGCGCCAGGCTGACGCCAGCATCGCCGTCGCGTCCGTGAGCGGGCCGAGGCGCAGGGAGATCGGCACCTCGCCGTCGCCGTAGACGCGGAAGAGATACGCGAGGATGTCGTTCGACTCGTACATCGCGACGCCCGTGTTCGGGTCGACGAGGAACGGGAACTGGTGCTTGCCGCCGCGCTCCTTGACGATCGGGCGGAAACGGCTTCCGCCGCGCGGGCACGGGTAGATCATCGCCTCGAGGTCGAGGATGCTGAGGCCTTCGCGCACCTTGCGGCAGTACGGACAGCCTTCGAACTCGTAGAGCTCGAGCAATTTGTCCGGACGCTCGCCGAGGTGTCCGGAACGCAAGCCCCCGCCGAGGCGCGCCAGCGTGGCGGCGAGCGAGGTCACGACGTCGAGGGTTCGATTCATGGACTCCTGGTTACGTGATTCCGGGGCAGAATTGAAGTGCCGAGGGCGCATGCGCGGTCCAAGCTGCGGGCGCCGTGCGCTCCGGAAATCGACCGAAGACCCTTCTGCTCCTGCCCTCCCTGCTCGTGTCCATGGCCTGTTCTGGAAACCCCCCTCCGCCCGCCGCCCCCCACCCGAACCAGCCCGAAGGCGCGCTCGCGCCCGCCCCGAGCGCCACCGCCGCGCCCGCGCCTGCGCCCCGCGCGCCGGACGTGCCCACGCGGCGCGAGGACGTCGTCGAGACGCTGCACGGCAAGGAGGTCCACGACCCCTACCGCTGGCTCGAAGACGGCGACAGCGACGAGGTGAAGGACTGGCAAGCCGCGCAGAACGAGCGCACGGCGAAGGCCTTGTCCTCGCTGCCGGGCCGCGCTGCGCTCACGCGCCGCATCGAGTCGCTCTTGCGGATCGGGTCCGTCGGCACGCCCGCCGTGTATGGCTCGAAGAAAGGCAAAGGCCGTTATTTCTCGACGCGCCAGGCGCCGTCCGAGGATCAGCCGGTCCTCTACGTGCGCGACGGCGTGGACGGCGCGGATCGCAAGCTCGTCGACCCGAACACGCGGGGCTCGGACGGGCTCGTCTCGCTCGATTTCTGGGTGCCGTCGCAGGACGGCAAGAAGCTCGCGTACGGCCTTTCCTCGGGCGGCGACGAGCAAAGCACGCTCTACGTGATGGACGTGGAGACCGGCAAGGACCTGCCCGAGACCGAGGTGATCCCGCGCGCGCGGTACGCCTCCGTCGCGTGGCTGCCCGACGGGAAGTCGTTTTATTACACGCGTTACCCGAAGAAGGGCGACGTGCCCGCGGGCGAAGAGCATTACCACCGCAAGGTCTACCTCCACCAGATCGGGCGCTCGTGGGAGAAGGACCCGCTCGTCTTCGGCGAGGGCCGCGCGATGACGGACTCGCCGAGCGTCGTGATCTCGCCGAACGGCCGCTGGCTCGTGGCGAGCGTGCACATGGGCTGGAGCCGGGTCGAGGCGTACCTGCTCGATCGAACGGCCGGGCCGAAAGCCCCGTTCGTGCCGATCGCGGTGCCGAAGGAGAACGCGATCTACGACGTCGACGTGTACGACGACTTCCTCCTCGTCCGGACGAACGACGGCGCGCCGACGTACGAGCTTTATCGTGTCGACCCGAAGAAACCTGCGCGCGAGCACTGGCAGAAGATCCTGCCGGCGACGAAGGACGTGCTGCAGGCCGTGACCTCGATCGGCGGGCAGATCTTCGCGACGTACATCGTCGACGCGCACTCGGTGGTGAAGCGCTTCTCGGCGGCGGGCGAGCCGAAGGGCGAGATCACGCTCCCGACGATCGGCACGACGGGCGGCGCGAGTGGCGAGTGGGACGGGCACGAGGCGTTCCTCGGCTTCACCTCGTTCGCGGTGCCGAGCGCGGTGCTGCGTTTTGATCTGACGACGGAAAAACTCGGCACCTGGGCCGAGATCAAGCCGCCCGTGGACGCGTCCGAGTTCGTGGTGACGCAGGAGAAGGCGCGTTCGAAGGACGGGACGATGGTGCCGTACTTCCTCGTGCACAAGAAGGGCGTGGCCCGGGACGGCAAGGCGCCGGCGGTGCTCACGGGGTATGGCGGGTTCAACATCGCGCAGATGCCGGCGTTCGCGGGCTCGCGCTACGTGATGCTGGAGCAGGGCGGCGTGGTGGCGGTGGCGAACCTGCGCGGCGGCGGCGAATACGGCGAGGCGTGGCACCGCGCGGGGATGCTCGGGTCGAAGCAAAACGTGTTCGACGATCTGTATGCGGTCGCCGAGGAGCTGGTGGCCGATCGGGTGACCTCGTCGGATCGGCTCGCGGTGATGGGCGGCTCGAACGGGGGATTGCTCGTCGGGGCGGCGATCACGCAGCGGCCGGATCTCTTCCGCGCGGCGGTGTGCGCGGTGCCGTTGCTCGACATGATTCGCTACCACAAGTTCTTGATCGCCAAGCTCTGGATCCCCGAGTACGGCTCGGCCGAGGACGCGGCGCAATTCGAGTGGCTGCGAGCGTATTCGCCTTATCACAACGTGAAGCAGGGGACGCCCTACCCCGCCGTGCTCTTCGCGACGGCGGAGGGCGACAGCCGCGTGGATCCGCTGCACGCGCGGAAGATGGCGGCATTGCTCCAGGCGGAGGCGGGCGGGGACAAGCCGATTTTGTTGCGCGTCGAGGGGAAGGCCGGGCACGGCGCGGGGAAGCCGATTTCCAAGCGGATCGAGGAGGCGACGGACGTGTATTCGTTCCTCTTCTGGCAGCTCGGGATGACGCCGCCGGGCTGACGGTTCCCTGCGGGACGGGGGTTCTGCACCTACATCTCGGTACAACGTAAGTTCACCCGAGTGCGTGGTCGACGAGACCCCCGACGGGGTCCGATATGGGCGGGGGTCTCGTCGACCACGCCCGGACGGGGTCGGATTAGGGCCGGGGTCTCGCCGACGAGGCAGGCGACGGGGTCGGATGAGGGCGGGGGTCTCGCCGACCAGGCAGGCGACGGGGTCGGACCAGGGCGGGGGTCTCGCCGACCAGGCAGGCGACGGGGTCCGACCAGGGCGGGGGGCTCGGCCGCGAAGCAGGCGACGGGGTCGGACCAGGGCGGGGGGCTCGACGGCGAGGTGTGTGCAGTTCCGGGTTCCCCTTGGATGTTCGCTCAGGAGGCCGGGGCATGCCCAGGAAGCCCAGCAAGAGAAGGGTCCCCCGCTCCCGAGCCTCTATTCCGGAGCGACGCGCAGCCGCACGTTGAAGTATTCTGCGAACGGCGCTGCCGGTGCACCGAGGTGCAATACGGTGCCGGGTTCGAACGTCTGTTTCGATCGGACGCGACTCCCCTTCACGGTGTCCAATGTGATGATTTCACAATTGCTGGTGTCCAGCGGACACGGCTCCGAGCAAATGTAAAGCTCGCCTGGGGAGGTATTGGCCTCGTTGTTCACGACGACAGCCTGCGCCTCCAGCGCTCCTCCCGTCATTCCGATCGACACGTCCCAGCTTTGCCCCGGGCACCACGGTCCATTGCATGACCGTTCGTTCCATCGGCTGGTGAGTATCGTCTGATGCTTGTCGTCCAGAGCGAGCGGCTCTTCCGCCACTTGGCAGGTCGCATTCCTCATCGGGCTGCCCCGCTCCTCGACGTCGACCTGAATCCGAGCTTCATCAGGTGTCGAGAACCATGCTACGTATTCACCCGGCGGCACGTCCAGCGCAAAAGCCCTCGCCGGTTGCGCGGGATCGAGGTGAACGTTGAGGTCTGCGTCCACGAGAAACCCACCGGCTCTCTCAGGCTTGCCGATAGCATTTCCGTCAGCGCAGTGATAAAAGCTGACGAACGACAGAGCCTGCGGCTCCGTTGCGACTGGCTCCGTCGCGATACGGAGCGTGCGTTCCGTCGGTACCTCGAACCGAAAAAGCGTCTCCCCATAGCCGCCTGACGGTCCACAGCCCATGGCCACCTCGGCGTCGATCAGCGGCGGCATGCTCGGATCGCAATCCATGAGTCGGAGACAGAGCTCACTGCCATACGGAAGTGGTTTCGTCCGCCAATCCGAAAACGCGTCATCGAGGCTGCTCCCCATCGAAGCCTGGAAGATGGCTTCGATTTCTTCACGGGAATCCCCTCGCTGTGCACGTTCATAAAACGACAAGAAGCTCGACGCGCCGAACGTATCGATGAGGTATCGCACGAAGCTTGCGCTCGCTCCGTAAACGCTATAGCCGTTGGCAGCAACCCAATCCGTGAAGGCTGCTGATTCCACCAACGTCTCGAGGGGTTCAGGCAACTCGGCGGGCCCGCCGAGATCCCCGATCTCTTGGCAGCCCATGATCTCGGCAAGGCCTTCTTGAAAAAGGTACGGCGGGTCTCCCAAAAGAGAAGCATTTGCATGCACGATCTCGTGAGGGTGCACTGCACCAACGGAGTGGATTGTTGTCCCCGCGGCGCAGCCACTGCTCGTCGGAGGGCATCCGAACAACGGCAGCGAGGCATTGCTTTTATGACGATAGAATTCTATCCTTTCGCCAGGTGGAAGCGCTGCTCCTAGAAATTTAGCGTTCGCACGGTAGTAGCGCTCGAGCCACTGATCGGTACCGTCGCACGGGGGCGTGTGTCCCTCTTCCGAATAGTACACGAAGTGCTCGGTCGTGAAGAGCTTCGTGAAGACGGGTTCCTCGCCGCCGCACGCTGCAAGGGACAGGAGGGCTGCACCTAGAAGAAGCCGGGCAGGGTCCTCCAGCGAGAGCCCCTCTATCCGTGCGGAAAGGTGGCCTCGTGAACCGATGAAGTCGCGTACCGTTGGCATTTGGGTCATCCTGAATCTTGCATTCGTTACGGGATGGGTGTTCCGCAGGCTGCGAAACGGGTCGATGCGTCGGTCGACCACGGCAGCGTACGATGTACGCTCCCGCGGCCTTCCTGGCCTCGACCCGCTCGCGCGCCCGTGAAACCCCCTCTACGTTCTGCCGGGTCAGGGGGGATGGAACCGTACTCGGAGATCACCTGCAGTTCGAGGCGATCCCCCACCCTCGCCATCCCACCATCGAAGGCGACGGGAGCACGAGCGACGACTTCTTCCACTTCGCCGGCTTGCCCCCGACCACGATCCGCGCCTACGCCCGCGAGGTGCACCTCGCCGAGAAAGTGCACGCGTACACGCTGCCTCGCCCGCGGGAAAACTCACGCGTCAAGGACCTCCCCGACATGGCCCTGCTCGCCACGACAGGCCCCTTCGACGGCGCGACGCTCCGGCGCACCCTCGCGGCAACCTTCACGTTCCGTGCCGTGCATCCGATCCCTGCCGTGTTGCCCGCGCCGCCCCCGAGCTGGAGCGTCCCCTACGCCGACATGGCCCGCGAAAACGCGCTCCCCTGGCCGACGCTCGAAGCCGTGTTCTCCCAAGCGCGCGCCTTCCTCGATCCGATCCTCGCCGGCCACGACGGGACCTGGGATCCCGTCGCGTGGACCTGGCGATCACGCTGAACACCGCTCAATGCGGGACCGGCTCCGTCGGCCCGACGTCGTGCGCAAAAAACAGCCGCTCGTCCCCATACCTCGACGCAACGAACGTACTGTCGAGCCAGAGCTCGCCCATCGGCTGCGTCGGCTGGTCGATCTTCGGCGCGACGTGCACGTCGCAGAGCTTGATCCCCGCGGGCACGCGGCCGAGCGAGAGCCGGAAGTCCAACGCGTCCGGGCAGGCGCGTTTCGCCTCTTCCGTCGGGTGGAACTCGATGCGGTCGGGGACGACGGGGTTGTCCGCAGACGCGCCGTCCAGGTGCATGCCCGCAAGGTGGTGGAGCGGCAGATAGACGCTGTAGAGCCGCGTGCCGCCGAGCGCCTTCGCGGCCTTCTGGAACGCGCCCTGCACGAGCTTCGAATCGAACTCCTTCGCCGGCACGGTGGAGTTGCAATAGACGCTGGAGAAGCAGCGCAAGTCGCCCTTCTCGCGATGGTCGGTCGGCAGCGTGAGCAAGTTCAGCGAGGGCTTGCCGTTCACGAAGAACTTCAGCGCGATCGAGGGCGCGAAGCTGCCTCCGCCCTTCGCATCCGAGAAGCGGAGGAGCGCAGCGCCGCCCTTCGCAAAGACGCCCGTGTACGGGTGGGGCGCCGTGACCTTCAGGGTCACGCGCGCGCACGTGCCGTACGTGTGCACGAGCTTCGGGCGATCCGGCGGGAGCTCGTCCCCCGGCAGCTCGAACGAGCCGCGG
The DNA here is from genome assembly GCF_028369105.1 of Polyangium mundeleinium. Taxonomy (NCBI): domain Bacteria; kingdom Pseudomonadati; phylum Myxococcota; order Polyangiales; family Polyangiaceae; genus Polyangium; species Polyangium mundeleinium. Next base: position 7,573,607 of record NZ_JAQNDO010000001.1, read on the forward strand.
TTGAATGCCGTGCTGAAGAGCTTGCGCCGCCCCCAGGGGCCCGGGACGCTCGTGGGGAGCGCGTTTTCCGGGTACGGATCGGAGCTCACGCGAGCCCATAACGCGTCGAGTTTCTCCTCGGCGCGGAGCGACGAATAACCATCGGGCAAGGACATGACCGGCGAGCCTATCGTAGGCCTGTCGCGCTTGCCATTTCCTTCAGCGTCGTGCTTCCTTCCTCCCGATGACGCGAATCCCGATGCGCCTGTCCCCCCTGCTCCTCGCGCTCGTCGCCCTCGGCTGCAAGGGGACACAAGAGAACCAGGCCAAGGATCAAGCCCCGCCCGCCGCGTCGACGACGAGCCCCAGCGAAAAGAAGAGCGCGCGCGCTCCGCGCGAGTACCCAGCCGCCGAGGCCTTCACGCGGAAGCCGCTCGCCGTGGGGCAGTGGATCCGCATCGCCATCGAGCCGAAGGGCTCGCCGCCGTCCCAGGTCTTCGTACGGATCGTGGGAAAGGAAGGCGACGCATTCTGGTACGAGGTGGAGGCAAACACGCCCTCCCACACGTCGCTCGTCCAGTTCCTGGTGGAGGGCGCCGCGGAGAAGGGCTTCGACAAGAACGCAGTCCGCAAGCTGCGCCAGAAGCCGATGGACGGCCCCGTGCGGGAGACGTCCGAGCCACGTGAGGTGCTCATCGCCGCCGAGCAGGTGGAGGAGTACGTCGCGCCCCTGAATCCGCCGGACTTCACGAAGACAGAGCGCAAGGACACGAAGGTGACAGCCGGCGTGTTCCAGGGCTGCTTCGTCTACGACGCCGAGTTCGCCGCCCTCGACGTCAAGAAGAAGGCGACCCTCTTCCGTCACCCCGCCGTGCCCATCACCGGGTTCGTCCGGGCCGAGGGCACAGCGGTCGGCGGCCCTACCTACACGACCGAGCTGCTCGAGATGCACGAGACCGGCGCCCGGGCCGTCATGGGGCTGTAAGGTCCCAAGGGCTCGCGCGTTCCCCGGCCGAGGCCAACCAGGCTGGTGAGCCGTATCCAGCGCGCCGAACGTCCACCGTGGAGACTGCATGAAACGCAAGCCCCGCCGCGCCACGCGGATTGTCGCTCTCGCCCTGGTCTCAATCGCCGCCCCCGTGCTCGTCTCAGGCTGCGGCGGCGGCATGGCCTCACCCCAGGCCGGAGGCGCAGCCGAAGCACGGTCCGACGACCCGGTGGCCGCACTCGATCAGGCCGAGCGCGAGGTGCAGCTCGCACTCGGTCTCTCCCCAGCCCGGCCCGCACAAGCAATGGCGCAGCAGCCCTTCGGCGCAACGCAGGCGCAGTCCCCCCAGCAGCCGACCTACGCCACGCCGCCCCCCACGCCCACAGCCACCATGCCCGCACCAGCCCCAGGCGAGGCGAAAGCCGAAGCCGAAGCAAAGCGCGCCGAGGCCGGGGCGCCCGCCTCGGACGAAGCCGCACCCGTCTCGTCAGACCCATGCATGACAGCATGCCGCGCCCTCGAATCGATGGGCCGCGCCGCCACGCACCTCTGCGACCTCACCGGCGACGACGACACGCGCTGCGCAAACGCAAAGGATCGCGTACGCAGAGCCGAAGACCTCGTACGCCAGCGGTGCCCCGGCTGCGCAGGTTGAGCGCAGCTCCGTGACAGTTTGAGCCGCAACGACCCTTCTTGGCGAAGGCGCCGCGCCGGGGTTTCACCCCGGACCCCGACCAGGGGTTGTCCACCCCTGGACCCGGACCAGCGCAAGCGCTGGACGCGGGGTCGATGAACTGCGCTCCGCGCAGTTCATCGAACAGCCAGGGTCAAGACCAGCGACGGGCCTGCCCACCCAGGCCACAGCGCTGCAGGCTCAGCCGGCAGCGTGCGCGTCGCCGGCTTGGAACCCACCTCCATGGTCTTGCCACCGGCCCGTTGGAAGAACTGCGCACCGCGCAGTTCTTCCACCCTCGGTCCAGGCCGTGCCTGGTTCGGGTCGAGGGGCGAACAGCCCCCGCGGGGTCCGGGGCAGCGCCCCGGCACAGCGGCCCCAGGCACGAACCTACCGCGCCACCACGAACGCCACGAACGCCACGAGCGCCACGAACGCGAGCCCGGCGGCGGCGTAGACGCCGAGCCGACGCTTTGGTGCTGCTTCCGCGAGTGTAGCTACGAGCGAACCGCTCTCGGATGTGGCGGACGGCGCGTCGGGGACTTCCTCGGACTTCTTGCGGAGGTAGTCGTCCCAGAGCACGACGGGCACTGCGCCTGACGATGAGGCGGCTTCTTCTGCGGCTGCTGCGATGAGCCCGGCGGGGATCGAGTCGGCGTGCGTCACGTCTTGCTCGTCGGGGGGCGCGGAGTCGCGCCCGAGGATGGGCAGACCGTGTGCGCCGGATGGGGGCATGCTGATCGGTGCTGGGCGCACGGTGTCGCGCATGTCGAGCGGCACGGCGTAGGCCGAGGTCGTGTCGTCGATCATCGGCGGCGGCGCGAACTCGGTCGAGGTCACCTCGTCGGCGACGGCGTTCACCCCGGTGATGACGGGCAGGGGCGGAGGTGCGGGCGCGATCGATGACCGCTGCACCTTCACTGCGGCTGCGGGGGTCAGACCTGGCCGGTCGTCGCCGAGCAGCGGCGTCAGGGCTTCGAGCAGCTCGTCGGCGGTGCTCCATCGCTTGTCGACGTCGCGCTGGAGACAGCGGTCGACGACGGCGGCGATGCGCGGGTCGGCGTCGGGCATCAGGTCTGACAAACCGCGGATGCGGCCGGAGAGCACCTCGGCTGCGGCGCCGTAGGGGGTGAGACCCTGGAACACGCGGCGACCGCTCAGCAGCTCGGCGAGCACCACGCCGACGGACCAGAGGTCGGTGCGGTGATCGACCGTCTTGAGCCCGCGCACCTGCTCGGGGCTCATGTATGCGGGCGACCCCATCGTCTTGCCGGTGGCCGTGAAGTCGGCGCCTTGCTGGAGCGTCTTGCTGACGCCGAAGTCGAGGATCTTGAGCACGGGGGCCTCGCCGCCGGGCTCCTCGTGGAGGAACAGGTTCGAGGGCTTCAGGTCGCGGTGCATCACGCGCGCTGCGTGCGCGGCCTTGAGGCCTCGTGCGGTCTCGGCGGCGATGCGCAGCGCGACGGCGGGGACGATCTTGCGCTCGCGATGGAGCTTCTCGCCCACGGTCTCGCCGCTCAGCATCTCCATCACCAGGAACGGATCGCCTGCGTCGGTTTGTCCGACGTCGTAGATCTCGACGACGTTGCGGTGGACGATGCGGCCGCAGGCGCGGGCCTCGCGGAGGAGCCTGAGGCGCGCGTCTTCGGAGGCGTCGAGGCCGCGGAGGAGCTTCAGCGCGACCTCGCGCTCGGTCAGCTCGTTGATTGCAGCCCATACGACGCCCATCCCCCCCTCCCCGAGGGGGCGCACGAGGCGGTATTTTCCACCAATCCTGGTGCCGGCTTTCATCAACGTTTCGCTCGCGTCGGAAAGGTTACGCTTACCGCCCGCGCGAGCCTAGAACAACCCGCCCCGAGCAGCCGTTCGTCGCTGGCAAATTCCCTCACCACCTGGCTCGATTCCCTTACCACCTGGCTTGATTCCCTCACGACCCTGCCCCGCTTCCTCGCGACAGAGGGGTGATTTGCGTGTGTTCTACCGTCTCCGGTGACGGAGAGAGGTTGGGGCGGAGGGCTGAAATCGTCTATAAGCAGAGAGGGTGCAGCCTGGGCCCGCGCACCCGTGCTTGGCTTTGGCCCGATGAGGGGTTGTCGATGAAGGCTTCTTTCTTGCGGATGGCTTCGCGCCTGAGCTTCTTCGCGTTCGTGGGCGCCGGGTTCGGCGCGCGTGACATGTGCCTCGGCAACGACGGTCCGCCGCCGCCTCCGCCTCCGGCGCCTGCCGACGCTGGCGAGGATGGGGCCATGAGCAAGCGGCCGGCGCTCCCCCTGCAGGAGGGCGCGCGCGCCATCTGAGGCGCGCCGAGGCGTCGCATGGAAGGGGAAGGACGGCTTCACAGGCTGTTCGGTTCGGTCGGCGCGATCCCGGCGCCGCCGCTCGACGCCCCGCTCGCGGGCCTCGATCACCTGCGCCGCCTCGGCCTGCGTCTGCTCGGCCCGTTCCTCTCGCGCTCGCTCCTCACCGATCGCGAGCGCCGTGTCGCCGTCCTCGGCTCGGTCCTCCTCGTCGCTGCGTTTCTCCTGGCCTCGTCGTGGCCTGTGGTGATGCTCGTGCTCGGGCCGCTCGTCTGGGGCATCCCGCACGTGCTCGCGGACGTGCGTTACCTCGTGGCGCGGCCGGGCCTGCATCGGCGGCCGCTCGTGCTCGCGGCGATCGGCGTGGGCATCCTCGCCGCGGGCCTTGGCTTCGGGGTGCGCGGGGGCCTCGCCGGCGCGGCGCTCGCGCTCTGCGTGGCGCGGACGTCGTGGTCGCGCAGGCTCATCGGGCTCTCGGTGGTGGGCGCGCTCTTCCTGGTCGCGCAGCGCGCGGGGTGGTTCGCCGACCTCGCGTTCGCGCACCTGCACAACCTCGTCGCCGTCGTGATCTGGTGGGCCTGGCGGCCACGAACGACGCGCCTGCACCTCGTGCCGATCGCGCTCTTCGTGGCGGGCACGGCGGCGCTGCTGCTTGGCGCGGCGCAGCCCTTGCTCGCGTGGAGCGGGGGCGCGGAGGCGCCCTGGACCGGGCTCGGGATGCGGTACCTCACGTGGACGTTGAGCCCCCAGCCGACGAGCCCGCTCGCCGTGCGGTTCGTGGTGCTCTACGCGTTCGCGCAGGCGGCGCACTACATCGTCTGGCTCCGGCTCATGCCCGAGGACGATCGTCCGAGCAAGACGCCGCGCTCCTACCGGCAGAGCTTCCGCGCGCTCGCGGGGGACATCGGCGGCTGGATCCTGTGGCTCTCGGCGATCGGCGCGCTCGCGCTCATCGTGTGGGCGTTCTTCGGCCCGGGCGCCGCGCGGGATGGCTACCTGCGGTTCGCGTTTTTCCACGGCCACCTGGAGCTCGCCGCGGGCGCGCTTCTCTGGGCCGAGGGCTTCCGCCCCGCGTCCTCGAACCAAGCCTCCACCCCCTGACGCGGATGTCGACCGGGGAGGCGCTCGCCCGGTACGTGGTGGCGTTCGTCCTGACGCAGGCGATCGAGGTGCCGATCTACCGGCGCGCGCTCGGCGTGCGCCCGCTCGTCGCGTTCGGCGCGAGCGCGATCACGCATCCGGTCGTGTGGTTCGTCCTGCCCGCCGTGTGGCGATCGCTGTACGTGGCTGCGATCCACGCCGATCGGCGGTTCGTGCTGGGGGAGCTCGGGTACTACCTCGGCTACGGCGTGCTCGCGGAGGGGTTCGCCGTGGCCGTGGAGGCGGCGTACTTCTGGAAGGCGGGGATCAGGGCGCGGAGGGCGTTCGGGTGGGCGCTCGCGGCGAATGCGGTGAGCTCGCTCCTCGGGCAAGCGCTGCGGGCGGCGACGGGGTGGCCTTGAGCAGGAGCAAGGTGATGCCGGCCGGGATCAGCACCCCGAGGCAAACCCCCTGCGCCGCGGTGAGCCCTTGCCACCGGGGATCCGAGAAGCGACCGTCCTCCGCGCGCAAGAAATCCAGGCCCAGACGCAAGGCGCCGTAAGCGAGCGCGAGCGCGCCCGTCACGACCCCCGGCCGCGACGCGCGGCGCGAAGCGAGCACGACGATCCCGACGAGCAGCGGCGTCGCCATCCCTTCGAGCAAGCCAAGGTCGAAGCGCGCGCCGCCCGGGTACTGCACGGCGAGGACGGACGAGGAGAGCCGGCCCGGATGATCGTGCGCGAAGGCGCAGGCCGCGCGCGCAAAGATCCACCCGAACGGGAAGGCGTACGTGGTCGCGTCCGCCGCGGCGAGCACGGGCATCCGGAGCACCCGCGCGAGGCCCACGAGGCCCACGATCGCGCCCAGGCAACCGCCCGCCGACGAGAGCGTCCCGCCTCCGCCCACGAGCCTCCCCACGCCGTACGCGCCGCCGATCGCCGCCGCCACCGTGCCGATCGCCAGCGCCTCGATCGCCCCCTTCGAGCCAAGCGCGAGCGCACGCGCGCGCCGCACGAGGACGAGGTGGTTCACGATCACCGAGAGCGTGAGCAGGAGGCCGAACGCGTGGAGGCCGAACGGCAAGGCGGGAAACGTGAACCAGGGAATCACGCGGGGCTGCTACGATGCCACGGCATGCAAGGCGATGGCACGAGCTCGCGAGTGTCATCCATCCCGCGCGCGATCCTCGTCTTCGCCGTGGCCTGCGCGCTCCTCGCGCTCCTCCGGTTCGAAGGCATGGCGATCGGCGGCGTGCTCGTCCGGCCGATCGCGCCGCTGCTCGATCCGCGGATGCACAGGCACGCCGGCTGGGTCCTCTCCCACGTGGTGCTGCTCTTCGCCGTGCCGCTCGTCCTCGCGCGGATCGGGCTCACCCAGAAACCTGAACACCTCGGGCTCGGGATCGGGGACACGCGGCGCTGGGGGAAGGTCACGCTCGGGCTTTTGCCCCTCGTGGTGCTCGGCGCCGCGATCCTCTCCCGCGTGCCCGGGGTCGCCGCGCACTACCGAGCCCACACCGCGGGGATCTCCGGGATCGGAGGGTGGATCGGGTGGATCGCCCTGTGGGGCGCCGCGTTTTTCGCCTGGGAGTTCTTCTTCCGGGGCCTGCTCGTCGTGGGCCTCGCGCAAGACCTCGGCGGGCCGGCCGCCGTCGTGCTGCACCTCGTGCCCTTCACCCTCGTCCACGTGGGCAAGCCCGCTCTGGAGGTCCTCCTGACCGTTCCGGGGGGCCTCGTCTTCGGCGCCCTCGCCTTCCGCGGTCGCTCGATGCTCGGGCCCTTCCTGCTTCACTGGGCGCTCGGCGCGAGCCTCGATCTGTTCGTCGCTCGAAGCGTATCCGCCCTTCCCTCGCTCGCCTCTGGCGGCTAAAACCGACGAACGCGTGCCCGAGCCCCAACCCTCCCAGCCCGATCTCGAGCTGCCCAGGATCATCGGGCGTTACGAGGTCTTACGCCTCGTCGGCGAAGGCGCGATGGGCCGCGTGCTCTGCGCCCACGATCCGGTGCTCGGCCGCGACGTCGCGGTGAAGCTCCTGCGCTCCGATCTGCTGATCCCGCGTGACGTGCGGGAGGGCCTGCTCGCCCGCATGCGGCACGAGGCCCGCGCCGCCGCGCGCGTCACGCACCCGAACCTCGTGACGCTGCACGACATGGGCGAGGACGGGCAGCTCGGGCTCTACCTCGTGTTCGAGTACGTCGAAGGGCCGACGCTCAAGCAACGCCTGAAGGCCGGCGCGATGCCAGCCGGCGAGGCGTCGCGGCTCGCGCGCGAGCTCGGGAGCGCGCTGACGTTCGCCCACGGCGAGGGCATCCTCCACCGCGACATCAAGCCCGAGAACATCATCCTCTCGCGCACCGGCGGAAAGATCGCCGACTTCGGCATCGCCAAGCTCCCCGACTCGACGCTCACGCACGCAGGCGGCCTCATGGGGACGCCCGCCTACAGCGCGCCCGAGACGTTCGGCGGGAAAAATTTCTCCCCCGCGAGTGATCAGTTCTCGCTCGCGGCATCGCTGTACGAAGCGATCTGCGGCGAGCGCGCCTTCCCCGGCGATGACGCCGTCGAGGTCGCGGGGCGAATCGCCCGGGATCCGCCGAACCGCTTCGCCACGCGCCGCGGCCTGCCCGCCGCCGTGGACGACGTGTTCGCCGTGGCGATGGCGAAGGCCCCGCACGATCGCTTCGAGAGCTGCGCGGCGTTCGGCGAGGCCCTCGCCGAGGCGCTCGCGCCCGCCGTGGAGCTGCCGCCGCCGCGCGCGACCGCGCCGAGCGGGCCCGGCCGCGCGACGGCCGCGTCCATCCACCACGAGGCGCCGCTCGTCGCAGCCGACGCGCTGCCGTCCGAGCGCAAGCGCGGGCAAGTGCTGCTCGGCATGGCCGTCGTCACGCTCACGGCCCTCTTGCTCGTGCGCCTGGCGCTCCACGACGAAGGCGAGTCCACGGACGGTCGCGCCCTGCCCTCGGCGAGCACGTCGGCCGACGTCCCGCCGCCCGCCTCGGCGGACAAACCTCGCCCGACCGTGTCCACGCCGCAGCCGCGCACTTCACGCCCGCGCGTCGAGCCGGCGAGCTCCGCGAACGATGACGATCCTCCTCCGGAGGAGGCCGACGCGGGCCCGCCGAGCGAGATGGACGCGGGCCTCGACGCGAGCGCGCCTGCGCCTTCCGCGTCGGCCGCGCCCTCGGCGTCGTCCATGAGCGTCCCGTCGGCGAGCCCCACGAGCGCGCCGTCCGCCCTTCCCTCTTCCCCGGCGCCGCCGGCCGCCTCCCAGGCCGCACCCACGCCGGCCAAACCGTAGAGGCCCTTCGCCATGATCATGCGCCCACGCCGTTCACTTGCTTCTCTCGCCCGAGCCGCGGCCTCCGCGGCTCTGCTCCTCGGCACCTCGAGCGCCGCCTACGCGGCGCAGTCGCTCACCGTGGGGAACACGGGCCAGCCGGCGACGTTGCCCGGCGACGTCACGAACGACTTCAACGTCCTGACCATCAAGAGCGGCGCCGTGCTCCGCGTGCTCGCCAAGGGCTCGGGGCCCTCGACGGGTCGGCTGCACATCCGCGCCAACCGCATCGTCATCGAGTCCGACGCCCTGATCGACGCCACGGGATCGGGTCATCCCGGCAAGGCGGGCCAGCCCGGCGAGGGCATGGGCGGCGGCCAGGTGAACGGCAACAGCGCGGGCGGCGGCGGCGCCTACTTCGGCGGCGGCGGCGACGGGACGACCCAGGCGCCCGCGTGCGGCGGGCCATTTGGCCTCGGCGGCTCGTCGTACGGCACCCCCTTGATGCTCGACCTCGGCAGCGCGGGCGGCTCGGGCAGCGCGACGCCCGGCATGGGCGCGAGCGGCGGCAACGGCGGCGGCGGCGTCTGGCTGCAAGCCGCGCGCATCGAGATCAACGGGACGATCGCGGCGAACGGCGCGAACGGCAACGTGCTCGCGAACATCGGCGCGGGCGGCGGCGCGGGCGGCCACGTGATCCTCGACGCGTACGTCATCGACTGGGGGCCGAAGGCGAAGATCACGGCGAGGGGCGCCGCGGGCGGGATCGGCACGATCGGCGTCGGCGGCTCGGGCGGCGGCGGCATCGTGCGCATCCACGCGAGCACCGTCTCGGCGCCGCCGGTGGGCGTGATCGACGTGAGCGGCGGGCCGTCGCCGATGGACTGCTCCACGGGCGCGGGGGATCAGGGGACGAACGAGTTCGACGATCAGAACGTCGAGTGCTTCGACCTCGACGGCGACGGCGCGCGCTCGGTCCTCTGCGGCGACACCGACTGCGACGACACGGATGCAGAGGTCGCGCCGGGCCTGCCCGAGCTCTGCAACAACAAGGACGACAACTGCGACGGCCAGATCGACGAGGGCGAGACGGACTGCGCGCAGGGCCTGATCTGCAAGGCGGGCAAGTGCGGCTCCGAGGTGAACCCCGACGCGGGCACGACCGACGGCGGCGACGCGCCGGCGGCGCCCGTGACTGTCGAGTACCGCGGCGGCTGCTCGCTCGCGCCGGCGACCCAGGGAAGCTTCGCGCTCGCGGGCCTCGGGGTCTCGGCCGCGCTCGCGGGGCTGCTCGCGCGAAGGGCGAAGAGGACGCGATGAAACACGGGACGAGGCGCGTGACGCGCAAGGCGAGCTGGCTCTTGTTCTCCGTGGCTCTCGCGGCCGCCCTGCCCTACGGCTGCGGCTCCGAGGAAGAGGGTCCGCTCTTCCCCAGCGCGAGCGGCACCGGGGGTGAGGGCGGCGCAGGGGGCAGCGGCGGAGCGGGCGGCGAAGGCGGCCAGGGCGGCGAAGGCGGTCAGGGCGGCGTGGGGGGTGGCTCGGCGTGTGATCCGGGCATGGGCGCGACCACGTGCGACACGTGCGTCTACGGGCAGTGTTGCGCGGCGGCGGTCACGTGTGACGTCGGGACGCCGTGCGACGCGCTCTGGGACTGCGCGCGTTCGGCCGGGTGTCTCTCCCCCACGGAGGCGGACTTCGACGGCTGCGCCGTCAAGGCCTGTCCCAAGGAGGCGACGGCCGAGGCCGTCTCCGACCTCGAATCCCTGGCCGGGTGCATCCGCACGAGTTGCGGGGGGACGTGCGGATGATGCAGACGGGAAAGCCGGGACTTGACAGAATCACGCCCGCGGAGGACACGCACACGGGCCGGGAGGCTGCGATCACCTCATGACCACGACGCGAAAGCATTCCGACGAGCTCCACCTCGCTCTGTATCGAAAGATGTTCCAGATCCGCCGCTTCGAGGAAGAAGCGGCGCGCGCGTACGCGCAGGGCAAGATCGGTGGATTTCTCCATCTCTACATCGGCCAGGAGCCGGTGGCCGTCGGCGCCGTGGCGGCGCTCCAGCCGACGGACTACGCGATCACCACGTACCGTGATCATGGCCTCGCCCTCGCCCGCGGGATGACCTCGCGCGCGGCGATGGCCGAGCTCTTCGGCAAGGTGACGGGTTGCTCGAAGGGCCTCGGCGGCTCGATGCACTTCTTCGACGCCGAGCACAACATGCTCGGTGGCTACGGCATCGTGGGCGGCCACGTGCCGCTCGCCGTCGGCACCGCGTTCGCCTCGAAGTACCGGGAGGACGGGCGCGTCGCGATCGTCTTCCTCGGCGAGGGCGCGGTGAGCATCGGCGACTTCCACGAGGGCATGTCGCTCGCGGCGCTCTGGAAGCTGCCGATCGTGATCGTGGTCGAGAACAACGAGTACGCGATGGGCACGTCGCTCGCGCGCACGCTCTCGGTCGAGGACGTCTCGCTGAAGGCGGTGGGCTACGGCATGGCGCGGGATCGCTTCTTCGCGCACCACGTGCTCGAGGTGTACGACCGCATCGGCGAGGCGATCGACCGCGCGCGGACGACGAGCGAGCCGACGCTGGTCGAGGTGCGCACGTATCGCTTCCGCGGCCACTCGATGAGTGATCCGGGCAAGTACCGCACGCCCGACGAGCTCGAAGAGCGCAAGCGCAAGGACCCGCTCCTGGTCTCGCGCGGCGAGCTCGAAGGGAAAGGCCATCAAGAGGCGCTTCAGAAGATCGAGGCCGAGATCGAGGCCGAGATCGAGGACGCCGTTCGTTTCGCCGAGGAGAGCCCCGAGCCGGGGCCCGAGCTGCTCGAGGCGACCACCTACAAGGGAGCATTCGCGCGATGAGCGTCATGCGCTACAGGGAGGCGGTTCGCGCCGCCATGATCGAGGAAATGGAGCGCGACGAGCGCGTCTACCTCATCGGCGAGGAAGTCGGCGCGTACCAGGGCGCGTACAAGGTGAGCGAGGGCATGCTCGAGCGCTTCGGCCCGAAGCGCGTGATCGACGCCCCGATCACGGAGAGCGGCTTCACGGGCATCTCGATCGGCGCGGCGATGGTCGGGCTCCGGCCGATCGTCGAGTACATGACGTGGAACTTCTCGGCCGTCGCGTTTGATCAGATCCTGAACAACGCGGCGAAGATCCGGCAGATGTCGGGCGGCCAGCTCCACGTGCCCATCGTGCTGCGCGCGCCGAACGGCTCGGCGCGGCAGGTGGGCTCGCAGCACTCGCACGCGATGGAGCATTTTTACGCGCACGTGCCCGGGCTCAAGGTGCTCGCGCCCGCGACACCCGCCGACGCGAAGGGGCTGCTCAAGGCGGCGATCCGTGACGACGATCCGGTGCTCTTCATGGAGAGCGAGACGCTCTACAACGTGAAGGGCGAGGTGCCGGACGATCCGGATGTCGTCGTGCCGATGGGCCAGGCGCGGATCGCGCGCGAGGGCAAGGACGTGTCGATCATCGCGTACGGTCGCCCCGTGCACCTCGCGCTCGAAGCGGCGGCGCAGCTCGAAAAGGAGGGCATCGACGCGGAGGTCGTGGACCTCCGGTCGCTGCGGCCGCTCGACGAGCAGGCGCTCGTGCGGACGGTGCAGAAGACGCACCGCGCGGTGCTCACGTACGAGGGCTGGCCGTACGGCGGCGTGGGCGGCGAGATCGTCGACCGCATCCAGCGCCTCGCCTTCGACGAGCTCGACGCGCCGATCCTGCGCGTCACGTTCCGCGACGTACCCATGCCGTACAACGCGAAGCTCGAGCAGTACGTCCTGCCGCAACCCGATCGGATCGCCGACGCGGTCCGCGAGGTGCTGTACCGGAAGGGCTGAACGTCACACGCCGATCGGAGACGTCACATGGCCAAGGTTCTCGATATGCCGAAGCTGTCCCCCACGATGGAGGAGGGACAGATCAGCGTCTGGCACAAGAAGGAAGGGGACACGATCGGCGTCGACGATCTGCTCGCCGAGGTGGAAACCGACAAGGCGACGATGGAGTATCGGTCCTTCGACAAGGGCACGATCCTCAAGATCCTGACGCCCGCAGGCAGCGTCGTGCGCCTCGGACAACCCGTGGCGATCATCGGCGCGCCCGGCGAGGACGTCGCCGCCCTCGTCGCGAAGGTGGGCGGCGGCGAAGCGCCGACCGCGGCGCCGGCCCCGAAGGCCGAAGCCGCGCCCGCGCCCGCGCCTGCCCCCGCAGCCGCGCCTGCCCCCGCTCCCGCGGCCGCTGCCCCCGCTCCCGCAGCCGCTCCTGCTCCCGCTCCCGCAGCCGCTCCCGCTCCCGCTCCCGCGCCCGCGGGCGAGCCTGGGCGGGTCAAAGCCTCGCCGTACGTCCGCAAGCTCGCCCGGGAGCGGGACCTGAGCCTCGCGGGCGTCACGGGCTCGGGCCCGGGCGGCCGTATCGTCGCGCGGGACCTCGACGCGCTCCCGAAGGCCGCGCCCGCCCCGGCAGAGGCCCCCGCGGCCGCGCCCGCGCCGGCACAGGCCCCCGCGGCCGCGCCGGGCGAGCTCGCCGCGCCCGAGGTGCGCCCGCTCAGCATGATGCGCAAGGCCATCGCGCGGAGGCTCGTCGAGTCGAAGCAGACGGTCCCGCATTTCTATCTGACGATCGACGTCGACGCAGATCCGTTGAATGCGCTGCGCGAGCAGATCAACGCAGAGCTCGCCGCCGCGGCCGAGCCCGGCAAGGACGCGTCGAAGATCTCCCTCAACGATCTGATCGTCAAGGCCTGCGCCATTGCCTTGCGCCGCGTCCCCGAGTGCAACGCGCAATATACGCCCGACGCCATTCTCGTGCACCGCCGCGTCGACATCTCGGTCGCCGTCGCCGTCTCCGAGGGCCTCGTCACGCCCGTCGTGCGCGACGCCGACAAGAAGAGCATCACCGCCATCGGCGCGGAGATCCGCGATCTCGCGGGCCGCGCGAAGGCGAAGAAGCTCAAGCCGGAGGAAATGGCGAACGGCACGTTCTCCATCTCGAACCTCGGCATGTACGGGATCGACGAGTTCTCCGCGGTCATCAACCCGCCCGAGGGCGCGATCCTGGCCGTCGGCCAGGTGCGGCGCGAGCCCGTCGTGAAGGGCGACGCCGTGGTCCCCGGTCGCCGCCTCGCGATGACGCTCTCCTGCGATCACCGCGTCATCGACGGCGCCGTCGGCGCGGCCTTCCTGAAGGCGCTGCGGGCGCTGCTCGAGCGCCCGATGCAGATCCTCGTCTCCTGACGAGAAAAAGGGTGCGCCCCCGTTCGCGGGGCGCACCCTCGCACCTATCCCCTCACGGGTTGTTCGGGCAGTTGCGGCGCGTGAGCCACTCGACCACGGACCGCACCATCGGCCGATAGCCGTACGACGGCGACGCGAGGTCGTCCAGGTTCGCCGGACAAACCGAGCCGACGACCGCCTGATCGCCGAGCGACTGCAACAACGCGAGCGGCCGGAGGCCCGGGTACGCCTTCGCCCGGACCTGGAGCGTGCGCGCATGGTTGTTCGCGGGATCGGGCTCGCAGAGCGGGTTGTCGCTCGACGGCGTGCGGCAATCGCAGGCCGTGAGGTTCGGGTCCGTGCAGTCGCGCGCCTCGCCCGGCGGGAGCGGCAGGATGCACGCGTACTGGAGGTCGTTGTTGGGGATGGTCCACTCGTGCCCGTTGATCGGGTTCGCGTTCGGCGTCGCCGCGTCCACGAGGAGGTCGCCGGTGATCGGGTTCGTGCCGACGCGCTTCTTGACCGACTCGATCATGAGCGGATCGAGCGGCTTGAACTTGAAGTTCGTCAAGCTGCTGCCGACGATGACGTCCCAGGTCGAGAAGTCGGTCGCGCCGATCGGCGCTGCGAGCTCGGCCGCGGACTTGAAGCCCTTCGAAGCGTCGTTCTTATCTCGCGCCACGTCCTGCCAGGGCACGCCCACGAGGCCGGTGACGAGGACCTTCGCGGGCCCGCGGATGTTCGTGAGGTCGTCGGTCGGGTCGAGGTCGGAGAAGAGCGGGTTCGGCACGAGATCACCGGCGCGATTCGGGATCATGTGCTTGGTGAAGGCCTGCGTGTACCGGTCGATCGGATAGAGGAAATCGATGCCGAAGCGGCGCTTTTGATCCCAGCAGCGCAGGTTGATGTCGTCCTCCTCGGCGTCGTAGAGCGCCGGCTGGCCGTCCGGGTTCTGGCACGACAGATCGGGCGCGCACTCCCCCGGATCCTGGCCACACGATTTGCAGCACGGATCGTCCGAGTAGAGCACGCATTCCTGCCGCGCGCGTGGCATCCGTACGTTGCTTGCGCCGACGCGGATCTGGTTCACGTAATAGAACTGTCCGTACTCCTTCGTCGAGCAATCGTTTTCGTCGGTCAACATGAGCACGGTGAGCAGCGAATCCGGCCGCAGGAACTGCGCGCGTTGCTGCAAGAGCACCGTATCGATGCCCTGCGGCGTCGCCCTGTTGTTCACGATCGAAATGGTCTCGTAGGGCTCCGGATCGACGAGGAAGCGGTAGATGCTCTCGAGCTGCGACTCGTAGCCGCAGCCGATCTGCCCGACGCCGATGACCATGTCGCGCAGCGTCGGCACGAGGCCGCCGCCCATCCCGTCGTCGACCTCGGCCTCGCCCGGCGGCTCGAGCTGCTGCTGGGGATCCCAGGCCAGGAAGTTCTTGTTCTGGTACGTGGGCGCCTGCGCGCTGCCGCATGGGTCGAGGCGCGAGAGCAGGTGGCCCCTGTCGTTGTTCGTCGGGTTCGGGTTCGGCGAGCACTCCTTGCTGTTCGCATCCACGTCCGGACACGCATCGGACCCGTGGCCGCCGATGCTGGAGGTGATGACGCCGATGTGGATGTCCGTCATCGGCTCGAAGGCGCGGAACGTGCCGGCGGGACAGGCCACGCCTGGACCGCTCGGCTGCGTGGCCACGGGCGCGGGCACGCCCATCTCGTCGATGCACGGCGGATTCACGACGCCCTGCACGATGTCCGGGATCGCCCGGGCCAGGATGTTCTGCTTGTCGGCCATGCTGCGCGAATTGTCGATCGCGAAGAGCAGGTCGAGCCGCTCGGCCGAGATGCAGCCCACGGGGCCGCCGCCCGTGCCGCCGCTGCCGCCGTTGCCGCTGCCGCCCGTGCCGCTGCCCGCGCCGCCCACGCCGCCCGTGCCGCCGCCCGTCACCTGATCAGGACACCCGACGAGCGCGAGGAGCGCCACCAGACCGAATCCGAAGCTCGTCCCACGTCGACCGATCATGCCATGCCTCCCTGCAAGGATAAGGGCCTCGCGAGGAGACCTGGCCCCCAAGGCGATCGTCAAGGGGAGCGCAGCAAATAAAAAGGGTGCGCCCCCGTTCGCGGGGCGCACCCTCGCACCTATCCCCTCACGGGTTGTTCGGGCAGTTGCGGCGCGTGAGCCACTCGACCACGGACCGCACCATCGGCCGATAGCCGAACGACGGCGACGCGATGTCGCTCAGGTTCGCCGGACAAACCGAGCCGACGACCGCCTGATCGCCGAGCGCCTGGAACAACGCGAGCGGCCGGAGGCCCGGGTACGCCTTCGCGCGGACCTGGAGCGTGTGCCCGCCGTTCGCGGGGTCGGCCGCGCAGAGCGGGTTGTCGTTGTTCGGCTCGAAGCAATCGCACGCCGTGAGGTTCGTGTTCGTGCAGTCGCGCTGCTCGCCCGGCAAGAGCGGCAGGATGCACGCGTACTGGAGATCGTCGTTGTTGATCGTGTACTCGTGCCCGTTGATCGGGTTCGCGTTCGGCGTCGACGCGTCCACGAGGGCGTCGCCCGTGATCGGGTTCGTCCCGGTGCGCTTCTGGATCGACTCGATCATGAGCGGATCGAGCGGCTTCACCTGGCCCGCGGGGTCGCCGAGGATGACGTCCCAGGTCGTGGCGCCGCTCGCGTCGAGGGGCGCCGCGAGCTCGGCCGCGGACTTGAAGCCCTTCGAGGCGTCGTTCTTGTCCCGCGCAATGTCCTCCCAGGGCACGCCCACGAGGCCCGTGATGAGGACCTTCTCGGGCCCACGAATGGCCGTGAGGTTGTCGGTCGGGTCGAGGTCGGAGAAGAGCGGGTTCGGAACGAGCTCGCCGAACCGGTTCGCGATCACGGGCTGGCTGAAGGCCTGCGCGTACCGGTCGATCGGGTACATGAAATCGATGCCGAAGCGGCGCTTCTGCTCCCAGCAGCGGAGGTTGATGCTGTCCTCGTCGGCGGTGTAGAGCGCTGGCCCGCCCTGCGGATTGGTACACGTCGGATCGGCCGGGCACTGCCCGGGATCCTGGCCGCACGATTTGCAGCAAGGATCGTTCGGATTGACCGCGCATTCCTGTCGCGCGCGCGGCAGGCGCACGTTCGTCGCGCCGACGCGGAGCTGGTTCACGTAATAGAACTGCCCGTACTCCTTCGTCGAGCAATCGTTCTCGTCGGTCAGCATGAGCACGGTGAGCAGCGAATCCGGTCGCAGGAACTCCGCGCGTTGCTGCAAGAGCACCGTGTCGACGCCCTGCGGCGTCGCCTTGTTGTCCACGACCGAGATGGTCTCGTGGGGCTCCGGATCGACGAGGAAGCGGTAGATGCTCTCGAGCTGCGACTCGTAGCCGCAGCCGATCTGCCCGACGCCGATGACCATGTCGCGCAGCGTCGGCACGAGGCCGCCGCCCATCCCGTCGTCGACCTGGTCCTCGCCCGGCGGCTCGAGCTGCTGCTGGGGATCCCAGGCCAGGAAGTTCTTGTTCTGGTAGGTGGGCGCATTCACGCCGCCACATTGGTCGAGGCGCGAGAGCAGGTGGGCCTTGTCGTTGTTCGTCGTGTTCGGGTTCGGCGAGCACTCCTTGCTGTTCGCATCCACGTCCGGACACGCATCGGACCCGTGGCCGCCGATGCTGGAGGTGATGACGCCGATGTGGATGTCCGTCATCGGCTCGAAGGCGCGGTGCGTGCCGCTGGGACAGGCCACCTCCGGACCGCTCGGCTGCATGGACGCGGGCACGCCCATCGCGTCGATGCACGGCGGATTCACGACGCCCTGCACGATGTCCGGGATCGCCCGGGCCAGGATGTTCTGCTTGTCGGCCATGCTGCGCGAATTGTCGATCGCGAAGAGCAGGTCGAGCCGCTCGGCCGCGACGCAGGCCGCGGGGCCGCCGCCTTGGCCGCCGCTCCCGCCGTTGCCCCCATTGCCGCTGCCGCCCGTGCCGCCGCCCGCGCCGCCCGTGCCGCCCGTGCCGCCCGTGCCGCCCGTGCCACCGTTGCCGCCGCCAGTCACCTGGTCGGGGCACCCCGCGAGCGCGAAGAGCGCCACCAGGCCGAATCCAAACATCGTCCCACGTCGACCGATCATGTCATGCCTCCTTGTAAGGGTAAGGACTCCGCGAGGAGACATGGCCGGGAGGCGATCGTCAAGGGGTGCGCAGCAAATCGCGCGCGCCGTCGGCGACGAATTGCACGGCGATCGCGGCGAGGATGAGGCCCATCACGCGCTCGAGGATCGCCACGCCGCTCTGCCCGAGGACACGCTGCACGAGCGAGGCCGCGCGCAGGATGTAATAGGCCGCGACAAACGTGATCGTGACGGCAAGCAGGACGGGCACGGCGAAGAGGAGGCTCCGCGTGTTGCCCTGGGACATGAGCACCATCACGCTGGCGATGGAGCCCGGGCCAGCGAGCAGGGGCATGGCGAGGGGCACGAGGGCCACGTCCTCCTTGCGGGCGCTCTCCTCGGTCTCCTCGGGCGAGGTGCGGGTCCCCGCACGCTTGGCGCGCAGCATGTCCAGCGCGGTGAGCATGAGCAGGAGCCCGCCCGCCACGCGGAAGGCGCCGAGGCTGATGCCGAAGATCTTGAAAATGACGCCACCGAAGATCGCGAACGTCATCAGGATGAAGTACCCCGTGACGCAGGCGCGGCGCGCCATCTGCCGGATCTTATCGGGCGCATCGTTCGACGTGATGGCGAGGAAAATCGGCACGACGCCGATCGGGTCGACCACGAAAAACACCGCCGAAAGGGCGACGAAGAAAAACGTCACGAGCTCGGTCAAGGGCGCATCCCCGGATGCGCTCGCTATAGCCCGGAACGGGCGAGAAGCCAGGCACATCGGTCCGGCGAGGTGGGTTGACGTGGGGCGGACGCCGCGGTATCTCGCCTTCCGCATGTTCCGCGTGACCGAAGAAGTGCGGTTTTGTTATGGCCACCGCCTGCTGGACTACGAGGGCCCTTGCGCCCGCATCCACGGCCACAACGCCCGCGTCGAGATCGAGCTCTCGGCGCCCACGCTCGACCGCAAAGGGTTCGTCGCGGACTTCTTCGACATCGAGAAGGCCGGCAAGGAGTGGATCCTCGCGCAGTTCGACCACCGCCTGATCCTGCGGGAGGACGATCCCGTCATTCCCTTCCTGAAGCAGGCGGGCGAGGCGTTCCTCACGCTGCCGGTGAATCCGAGCGCCGAGAATTTCGCGAAGCTCATTTTCGACCACCTGCGCGCGCACGGCGTGCCCGTCACGGCCGTGTCGTTCTATGAGACGGATACGGCCGTCGCGACGTACGACGAGCGCTGAGAGGTTTTGATGAGCAAGGCAGCCCTCGTCACCGGCGCCGGCAAGCGAATCGGCCGCGCGATTGCGATGATGCTCGCGCGGGACGGTTTTTCGGTGGCGGTTCATTACCACCGTTCGCGGGAAGAAGCGGAGAGCCTCGTCGCCGCGATCGAATCGGCGGGCGGGCGCGCGGCGGCGGTCGCGGCGGACCTCGCGGACGAGGCGGAGACGGCGTCGCTCGTGGAGCGCGCGGCGGGCCTCGTGGGTCCGCTCGTGGCGCTCGTGAACAACGCCTCGACGTTCGAGTACGACACGCCGGAGACGGCCACGCGCGAGAGCTGGGACCTGCACATGGAGGCGAACCTCCGGGCGCCTTTCGTGCTCACGCAGCAATTCGCGCGGCGCCTGCCCGAAGGGGCGGAGGGCGCGGTCGTGAATGTCCTCGATCAGCGCGTGTGGAATTTGAGCCCGCATTACACGACGTATACCGTGAGCAAGGCCGGGCTCTGGGCGCTCACGCGGACGCTCTCCCTCGCGCTCGCGCCGCGCATCCGGGTGAACGCGGTGGGCCCGGGGCCGACGCTGCCGAGCGCGCAGCAAACGCCCGAGCAGTTCGCCGCGCAATGCGCCGGTACACCGCTCGGCCGCGGGGCGACGCCCGAGGACGTTTGTGACGCCGTGCGGTACCTGCTCTCGGCGCGCGCGGTGACGGGGCAGATGATCGCGGTGGATGGCGGCCAGCACCTCGGCTGGGCCACGCCGCCGGATTCGATGCCCGATTGAGGGGCGGAGGCCCCGCGCTGCGGCTGCCGTCGCGCCGGCGGATGTGTTATCGGGGGGTATGACCCCGACGGCGATCCCCGTGGCCCCCGGCGACAACCTGCTCGGGCACGGCCATCTCTTCCAGGACGACCGATTGCCCTTCTTCCGGCGCGTCACCGACCAGGGTGACATCGTCGCGGCCCGGATGCTCCATCGCAGCTTCTATTTCGTGAACGGGCCCCAGGCCGCGCACGAGATGCTCGTGGAGAAGGCCCGGAGCTTCGAAAAATCTCCCGGGATCCGGATCCTGCTCCACGACCTCGCAGGCCAGGGTCTCTTCACGAGCGAGGGCGATCTCTGGCGGCGCCAGCGTCGCTTGCTCTCGCCGCTCTTTCATCCGACGCAGCTCCAGACCTACGTGGGCGCGATGAACGGCGAGGCCCTGCGCGCCCGCGAGCGGCTGAAGGAGGGAGAGCGCACGGACCTCGCCGCCGAGATGACGCGGATCGCGATGAGCGTCGTCGGCCGTGCCCTTTTCGACGCGCGGACCTTCGACGAGGCCGACGAGCTCGGCGAGGCGCTCACAGTCGCGCTCCGCTGGGTGAACGACCGCATGGCGACGCCGTACATGACGCTGCAGGTCTCGGCGCTGGAGATGACCGAGTTCCTCGACGGAAAGCTCCCGCCGTGGCTCGAGGACGTCCGCGCCCGCGCCCGCGCCGCGCTCGACGCGCCGATCTTGATGCCCGGCCGGAGCGATCCCACCGTCGTGCGGGCGCTCGAGGTCCTCGACAAACGTATTCAGGCGATGATCGACGATCGGCGCGCGAGCCACGCAGACCGAAAAGACCTGCTCACGCGATTGTTGTATGCGCGCGACGCCGATCTCGGCGGCGAGGGCATGAGCGACAAGCAGGTCCGCGACGAGGCCAATACGCTCTTCATCGCGGGGCACGAGACCACGGCGACCGCGCTCGCCTGGTCGTTTTACCTGCTCTCGCGCGACCCGGCCGCGCGGGCGAAGGTGCAGGCCGAGGCCGATGCGTTCGGCCCCGAGGGCCCCACGTCGTACGACCCGGAAAAACTCGCCTACACGACGCGGGTCTTCAAGGAGGCATTGCGCCTCTATCCGCCGGTCATCGTGCTGCCGCGGCGCTCGCTCGAGCGCGTCGAGCTCGGCGGCCATACCTTCCCCGAGCGGACGATTCTTTTCGTGAACGTCTACGGCATGCACCACCGTAAGGACCTCTTCGCCGATCCCGAGCGGTTCGATCCGGACCGTTTTTCCCCGGAGAACGAGGCGAAGCGCCACAAATCGGCCTGGATCCCGTTCGGCGTGGGGCCCCGCGTGTGCATCGGCAACCATTTCGCCCTGATGGAAGGGCCCGTCGTGCTCGCCACGCTGATGCGGGGTTTGTCCTTCGAGGTCGAGCCTCAGGACGTCGAGCCCGAGACGTTCACCACGCTCCGCCCGAAAGGCGGAATCTGGGCCCGCGTCCGCCGCCGCAGCGCGCCCTGACGCCCTCCCCGCCCGTCACCTCGCCTCCGCCCCCCTAGCTTCCTAGCTCCCCTCCACCGTGCCGCCGCCTGGACACGAACGTGTCCTTTATCACTTCGTGTGTACAAAAGTTTAGACAAAGTTTGCACACTCCATGAACAAACGATATTACATAGAACGTTCGCTGCACAAAACAGCGAGCAAGACCACATCCACCCTTCGTTCGAAGGCCAGGTTCAGGAGTACCGACCGTGAAACAAGAGCTCCTCCGTTCTCCGCACGTGATGCTGGGCGCAGCGCTGCTCGTTTCGTCCCTCGGAGGGCTCGGCGCCTGTCAGAAGGCCGAGGAGAAGGCCGGGCCGGGCCCGGAGCCCGCCGCCGCGGCGCCGGGTCGTTGCGTCTACACGAGCCCCTTCACCCAGGCCGAAGAGTGCCGCGATTACACCGGCAAAGGCTGGTCCGCAGAGACCGCGGAGGCCGATTGCAAGGCGCAGGGAAAGTCGACCTTCACGAAAGCGGAGCGCTGTACCTATCCGACGACGCTCGGCCGGTGCGTGCTCGACGGCGGGACGGACGACGAAACCAGCATCGTCTTCCCCGGCGGAGACACGACGCAATGCACCTCGACCCAGCGCGGCTGCGAGCTCTTCGGCGGCGGCAAGTTCGTGCCCGACGCGTGCGAGGGCGTGGTCGATGACCCGGGCGACCCCGATCCGGCGGGTTCGGTGTTTCAATGGCCCACCGAGGTGTGCGTGGACCCGAAAGCCGGCGAGCCCGCGGGCCAGAGCGGCGGCAAGGTCTGCACGTTCGGCGCGATCTCGGGCTGCACCGAGCCCGGCCGCAACTTCGCGGAGTACGCGTCCTGCGAGCAGGTCCTCACGCAACGCCCTTACTGGCCGGCCCCGCCCTCCGATTTCAAGACGCCCGAGGGCGATCCGCGCCTTTCGGACCCGCAATGGCTCGGCGAGCTCGCGTGGGTGACCGAGCAAGTCGAGGCCTGCGGCTGCGTCTGTTGCCACTCGCAGAAGGCCGCGCCTGCCGAAGGTCCGTCGAACTGGTACATCGAGGCCGGCCCGATCTGGACCGACAGCTTTTATCCGACGGGCCTCGCGCTCGCGGCCGGCTGGGTCTCCTCGGACGCGCTCGGCGCCTATCCGCCGGACCAGAACAACGGTTTTTCCCGCGACGTCGCCGGCCTGCCGACCACGGACCCGGCAAGGATGGTCGCGTTTTTCGAGGGCGAGCTTCTCCGCCGCGGATTCGAGAAGGAGGATTTTGCGAACGAAACCCCGTTCGGCGGGCCGCTGTATGAACAGAGCCTTTACGTGCCGAGCGATTGCGACGCCGGCCAGGGCGTGGACGCCGCCGGCAAGATCACCTGGACCGGCGGAGACGCCCGTTACGTTTACGTCTTATCGGCGGACGCGAAGAACCCGGGCGTGCCGCCGAACCTCGACCTGCCCGAGGGGACGATGTGGCGCCTCGACGTGGCCTCGAACGCCGCACCTGTGAAGAGCGGTATCACCTACGGCGAGGTTCTGCCGAATACGAAGCAGAGCTACCCCGCAGACGGCAGCCCCGAGAAGCTCGTCCCGGGCACGAAATATTATCTGTATGTGTGGGCGGACGTCGGCGTCCCGATCACGCGGTGCCTGTTCGATTCCCCGCTCTGAGCAGGGTTACGCCCGGACAACCTCGATGACCACCGGCGGCCGGGGCCGCGCCGCAGGGCGCTGCGCGGTCTTCGCCTCGTGCAGCGCTTGCAGCGCCAGCATCGCGTTTTTCGGCCCGACCGAATCCACGAAGGCGCGCGCCGCGCCGAACGCCGACCAATCGCGCTCCCGATGCGTCACGGCGTAGGGGCCACGCTCATCGAGCCCGCCCTCGTCGAACGCCTGGAACACCTCGATCATCCGGCCGTCACGAACGCTCTTGCACCCGAACTTCGCGAGCTCCTCGCCTGTCGGCAGAGGCCCCACGAGGTAGGTCTCCGTGACGAGCGTCGCGCCACAGAGAATCGCCCCCGACACCTTCGAGATCGCGTCGAGCCACGCTGCCGAGGCTGCCGCCATCTCGTCCACTTCGTCGCCCCCTTCGAGCTCTGCCACGAGTGCCTCGAGGTCGTCCCGCTCGATCCGGCCCCACCGCCGTACCCACTTCTCACGACCACGGCGGGGCCTGCGTTGACCATCGGTCGGATCGGCTGTTTTGGATCGCATCGCGGGGTCTACCTGCTCCTCTGCACGATCCGAGCCCCCGGGGGTCGGGGCGCAAGCACCCCACGGGGACGAGCTCGGAAGATCGGGCGGGCGTGCCTCTACCGGGAAATCCTGACCACCGCAAGTGTTCTTTCGCGGACGTGACGTTCTCGCCTCGGACACACAGGTTCTTCCCATCCGCCCGAGACCATGTGTAGAACGGCCGCCGCCCGCATGCGTACCTCCTCGTTCGAATGGATCGCCGACGACGGCAAGCCGATCTTCGTGCACGTCTTCTCCCCCGACGAAGGCACGGAAGTCCGCGGCGTCGTCCACGTGTCGCACGGCATGAGCGAGCACGGCGCCCGCTACACGCGCCTCGCCGAGGCCCTCACCACGCGCGGCCTCGTCGTCGAGGCCCACGACCACCGCGGTCACGGGAGCACCGCGAAGTCCGACGACGAGCTCGGCTACTTCGGCCCCGGCGACGGCTTCGGCCGCGTCGTCGCCGACCTGCGCGGCCTGATCGCCCGCGCCCGCACCGCCTACCCGGGCCTCAAGCAGGCGCTCCTCGGTCATTCGATGGGCTCGCTCATCGCGCAGGGCGTGCTGCCCGCGGAGGGCGGCAAGCTCGGCGCCGTGCTCCTTTCGGGGACGAACGGACCGCCGAGCCTCATGGCGCGGGCGGGCGTGCTCGTGGCGAAGGCGGAGCGCGCGCGGCTCGGCGAGCGCGGCAAGAGCGTGGTGATCCAGGGGATGTCGTTCGACGCGTGGAACCGGACCTTCAGCCCGAACCGCACGCCCTACGACTGGCTTTCCCGCGACGCGGCCGAGGTCGACAAGTACGTCGCCGACGCGCGATGCGGCTTCTCGGCCACGACGACGTTATGGGTGCAGCTCCTCGGCGCGATGGGCACGCTCGCGCGCCCGGACGCGCTCGCTCGTCTTCCGAAGGACCTGCCGATCTGCGTGGTCGCCGGCTCCGAGGACCCGGTCCACGAGCGGACGAAGAACCTGCGCGGGCTGCTCGACGCGTACGCGAAGGCGGGCCTCTCCGACGTGACGTACCGCGTCTACCCGGGCGCGCGCCACGAGCTGTTCAACGAGACGAACCGGGACGAGGTGATCCGCGAAGCTTCGGAGTGGCTCGTCCGCAAGCTCGCGCGCTAATCAGCCCACGAGCACGGAATCCCCTTCGATCACGATGTCGTCGAAGCTTCGCGCCGTCGGGTGATCCACGAGGGGCGGAGCGCCGTCCCGCGCGAGCCCGACGCGCAGGAGCCCGGCCGCGCGCGCGGCGTCGAGCTCGGCCTTCACGTCCGACAGGAAAAGCACCTCGTGCGGCGCGACCTCGAGCGCGGCCGCGATGCGCGCGTACGACGCGGGATCGGCCTTCTTGCCGGTCGTCGTGTCGAACCACCCGTCGAAGAGGCCCGCGAGATCCCCCTCGATCGTGTGCCCGAAGAGGAGCCGTTGCGCGAGCACCGATCCGGACGAGAACACGGCGAGCCCGATCCCCCGCGCCTTCCACCGCGCGAGCGCGCCGGGGACGTCCGCGTACACGTGGGATCGATACGCCCCCGCGTGATAACCCTCCTCCCAGATCATGCCCTGGATCGCCTTGAGCGACGTCGCCTTGCGGTCCTCGTCGATCCACCGGAGCCAGAGCGTAAGCACCGCCGTATCGGACAGGCTCGGATCGCCCGCCTCCGTCCGCGCCGCGTCGAGCGCCGAAACCACACGCGCCTCGCCGGCGTGCGTCCGGACGAACGACACGAGCGACGCCCGCGCATGGGCAAAGAGCGTGTCCGTCACGAAGGAGATGGACGTGGTGGTGCCCTCGATGTCCGTGACGATGCGCTTCACCACGGCGCGCCTCGCGTGAGGGTGTCGGCGTCGGGGAAACGCCGCGCGATGGCGTCGCCCGTGAAGGAGGCGACCCAGCCCTCGGGCGTGCCGAAGAATCGGATGGCGCAGAACTCTGACTGCGTGCCCATGTCGAACCAGTGCCGCGTGCCGGCAGGAACCGAGATGAGATCGCCTCGCGCGCAACACACGGCGAGCACCTGCCCGGCGAGGCGCAGGTAAAACACGCCGGCGCCGTGCACGAAGAAGCGGACCTCGTCCTCGCCGTGCGTGTGCTCTTCGAGGAATTTTTCGCGCGCGGCCTGGGCCTTCGCGGGCCAGGCGGGATCGCTCGGATCCGGCGAGAGGCGCGCGACGTCGACCGAGGGATACCCGCCCTCGCGGCAGAGCTTTTCAATCGGCTCCTGGTATGCGGCGAGGATCTCCTCCGCGGTGGCCGAAGGCGTGAACGAAAAGGAAGCCTCCCAGGCCTCGAAACGAACGCCGACCTCACGCAGGATCGCCGCGATCTCGGCGTGGTCTTGCGAGGCACGAACGGGCGCTCGGGGATCGTTTTCCCGAAAGACATGGATCGAGCTCACGCAGGGAGGATCGACCCAAACCGATCCTTTCTGCAAGCACGTTCACGCGCTCAGTAATTGACCTGAATCTGCAGGCGCAGGAGGCGCCCGCTCTCCTGCGGGTAAGGCGGCTCCGGGTAGGTGCGCTCGGCGATCGCGTACGCCGCGGTGGCCTCGACGGCGGGGATGGGCTGCCACTCGACGCCCATCTCCAGCTCGCGGATCTTGTAATGCGGCGCGTTCGTCTCGAATTTGCGCCCGCCGTCGTACATCACGCCGCGTACGTAGGGTAGGAAGTTGCCGATCTTGGCCATGGCCATGACGTACCCGCCGTGGAGCGGCCGCTCGACGACACGATCGCCCACGAGCTCCGGCCCGCGGCCGATGTTGTATTCGGCCTGGAGGCCAAACGGCTGCGGGTACAGGACGAACGAGGCGTGGGCGCGGACGTCGCGGATCTCGTCCGGGGCCGTGATGTCGTCCGAGGTCTTCACGACGAACTTGCCGGCATACCCGCCGCCGCCGATCTCCACGATCTGACGTCCGATCTGGAAGGGCCACGTGATACGACCGACGACGTGCGGCGTGTCGTTCCGCTCCTTCTGGTTCGCGGTCTGGCCATTGTACACGCCGAGCGCGACGACGCCGTAATCCCCCGAGCCCTTGAGGCCGTCGTCGACGAGCGCCTTGAACCGCTTGCGAATGCGCTCCGGGGCCCAGTAGAAAAAGATGCCGAGATCCCGCTCGTCCTTGACGGCGCTGTTCAATGCATCCGAGCGATCGAGCGGCGCGCGGTTCTGGCTCGATTGCATGTTCTCGAAGCCGTACGGCACCTTCGACTGGCCGACGCGGAAGCGGAACTCTTTTTTCTTGTCGAGGGCGATGTCCGCATACCAGTCGCGCAGCGTGGGGACGTGGTACTGATCGGAGACGACGCTCGCAAAATCGGGCTGGATGTACACGAAGACGCGCTCGTGCACGTCGCCCTGGACGATGAGGCGGGCGCGGCGGATCAAAAAGCCGCCGTCCTTGCCGATCGAGCGGTCGCCCTGGGTGTTGACGAGCCGCTCGTTCGTCGCGCCGAGCTGGTTGTAACGGACCTGCGAGTAGCCGCGGATCTTGATCTTGTCGTACCAGTGCTGCGAGGCCTTGCCCGCGCCCTCGCCGGGCTTCGGCGCGGGGGGCTTGGTCGCGGGCTTCGGCGCAGGTTTGACCGCGGCGGGCTCCGCCGGTGGAATCGTGGCCAGCGCGATCTCCGATCGGGGCGCAGCGGGGACATCCGCCGCGGCCGAACGCGGAGACAAAAGAAGACCAAAAACCGCGGCGAGGGCCGAGCGCGCGGCCAGACGTGCGAGCGACATGGAAGGATTCCGGGGACGTCCCGGCCTTTCTTCTTCTGGCCCACCACGCTAGGCGACTTCGGTGACGAATTCGTTACGACTTCGTCGCGGCGATGTTACCAACTCGTTTGCTTTTATTACAAAACCGCGAAGATTCCATGACGGAAAGAGGCGGCGCGCCGGGAGGACCGGCGCCGGGCTCCCCGCGGGATGCTACGGCGACCAGCGCACCGTCTGGAAATCGAAGCGCCCACCGTGCGACAGCCCTGCGGGGAAGCCGGCTTGCCAGGTGTCTTTGGCCAGGACCAACAGCTCGGTCCCGTTCTGGGCGACGCCGAGAGGGACTTGGTAGGGGCCGCGGTCGACGAGCAGGGGGAGCTCGTCGCCGAAGGTCGCGCCGTCGTCGGACGAGATCGCGCCGAAGACACGCGTGTGCGCAGCGTCGACGGCTCGTTGGGCCACGAGCGCAAGGCGACCGTCGGCGAGCTTCTCCATCATGAAGCCGTCCGTGCCGAGGCCCTCGAAGACGGCCAGCGTCGTCGTGTCCGACGCGCCGGGTCGCAACAAGCGGAGCGTCACCGTCTCGGCTTCATTCTTGCGATTGAGGAGCACCACGCGGCCTTGCGAGTCCAGCACGGCGTGCAGCACGCTCGACACGGAAAAGCCTGGCGCCGACAGGACGAGCTGCGTCGCCGAGATGAGCTCTCCGGTCTTGGAATAACGATGGACGGTCACCCCGGAGCCCAGGCCGACGCGCACCAGCTCCTCGCCGTCCCGGATCAGCTTCACCGCTCGGGTCTGCTTGCCCTGAAACGACACGGCTCCCGCGGAGAGCTCCGTGAAGGCAGATGGCGCGGCGACGGACGGCTGCAAGTAGACCTTGGCGACATCGTCGACGGTGATCGCCGCGAAGGCTTCGCCGGTGGCGAACACCTCGGCTTCGAGCCCGCTGAAAACGCCCGCGGCAGGCAACAGGGCCACGCTGGACCAGCTCGCGCCGAGGTCGGAGCTCTTCGAAACCCGCAAGCCCACCACGTCGTGCGCGAATGCGTAGATGTTGCTCCCCAGCACGCGCAGGCGCAGCGGCGCCCCCTCGCTGTTCTCGAAGCCCGGTCGCTCCCCCGAATGCGTGAACGGAGCGGCGGGGCTCGACGCCGAGAAGACACCACCGAGCAAAAAGGCGGCGTCCGTCGGTGGATCGGAGAGGTTCCCCACGGGCCCAGCTCGGGGCGCACGATGCGGCTCGGCAGGTCGCCGGTCCCGTCGGGCGTCTGCGGCACGGGTATACTCGCAATGGCGAGCGAGCCGCTGTGCTCGAAGAGGCCGTACAGCCGCTTCGGCGAGCCCTGGAGGCCGCGCAGGTATTCGGCGTCGAGGAAGTCCACGACCGAACCCCCCTGGGGGCGGAAGACCGACATGAGCGAGACGCAGCGGCCTTCGGAGCCTACACGCGCCACGTCGAAATCGCGGGGCTTCGGCCCGGCGCCGATCAAATAATCACCCGCCCGCGTCGACATCGGGTTCGCGAAGGGCGTGAGCTCCATGAAGCAGTTCGCGTAGTTCTTCGGCGACGTGAGCCCCTGCTGTCCGAAGAGCACCTCGGCGCTGTACCAACCCGTGGCGCTCGGCACGGGCCCGGGGCCCGAGAGCGCCCAGGCAACGGGCGGCGGCACGTCGGGGTTCGTGCTGGGCTGGAAGTCGAGCGCTGTGTTCTCGACCCATTCGCCGTTCACGGCGTGCAGCGGCGTCCCCGCGACCACGACGGTGGGGCCCTCCTCCCCCGACGCGGCGGGCAGCAGGACGAGCTGACGCACAGGGTCCGGAATCAGCGGCAACCGATAATCGAAGACGCAATCACTGGCCTGCGAATAATCATAATCGGCGCGAACGACGAGCTTGGTCCTGAGCTCGTCTCCGTCGACCTCGACCAGCTTGACCCGCCATGAGCAATCGATCCCGTTGCCAGCCTCGTCCCTGAGGAGGGTACGCGCCGTGCGGAACTCGTACGTGTCCGCATAACTGACGTACACGCCGCCCCCGGGCTTCGGGATCAAGACGGGCTGCGTATGGCGTAGCTCTTCCTGGTAGGCCTTGGAGTCGCCGACACCCGCCATTTCGTCGAGCGTGGAGTCGAACTCGCGGCGGCGCCATTCGTGGAAGGGGCCCTCGCCGGGGCGATCGACGAGGATGAAACGGCCGCGTGTCGTCGAGCCGAACACGGCGTAGATGTGGCCTTTCTCGTCGACGGTGACATGCGTGTTGGTCACGTCCTCCCAGGGCGCGGAAATACGCTCGATGCCGTAGCCGGTGCCTGTCCAGGTCCGGATGCCGGCGCCTCGCTGCCCGCCCTTGAACACCGTTTGTTGCGCGCGCACGCCGCTCAACTTCAGCTTCACGGCGAAGACGGGAGCTCCGTTCGGGTCCAGGCCGATCGTGCCATCCGCGGCGCCGCTGTCCGGCTCGATCGAGGTCATCGGCTCGCTCGTGTGCTCGTCGTTGAAGCGCACGAAGCTCTCGGGAGGCACGCTCGTCATCGCCTTCGAGGTGACGGTGACGGGCACACGAATCACGCGTTCGCCCGCGCGAAACAAGAGCCCCGTGCTCCCGGGCGCCACCCCTTCGAGGACCTTCTTCGCGCCGAGGCGGGCGATGCTGGTGTCCTCCACCTCGAGCTCGACGTCGTCGCCCGCGATGACGGATTGTTCGGACAAATCAATGCCCGAGAGCGGCGCCACGCCGACGCCGTCGACGGGCCGCAGCTCGCCGACAGCGAGCTCCAGGCTGCCCACATCGGGCGAGAGATCCAGCGCCGCGCCGCCCCACACGTCCACGAAGAGCTGCGGCGATTCGTCGAGTCGCGCAAAACCGCTCACGGGTTCGCCAGGACGAGCGAAGATCCCGACGTGGACGGTGAGCACGTACTCGTCCACTTGGCTCGGGCTCACCGTGATCTCATAAATGCCGGGCGACGGTTTTTTCATGACCGTCTGCGGGTTGCTTCCGCGCGGAAACGAGATGTCCTTCGAATACTCCGCCGGATAAGGGCTTCCATCGGGCGTCGTCACGGTCAACGTGTACGTGACGGGCTCGCCGAGCTTCTGGACCACGAACGTATCCGGCGTGCTCCACTGGAACACCGGCGGCGGAGGCTCGGCCGTCCGAGCGCTGTCCTTGTCCGACGAGCAGCCCAACAACAGGAATGAGGTCAATGACCACGCAAACAAAAAACGCATAGGGCCGGCACGTTACAGCAACCGGCGCCTCGTTCAACGGCGGCCGTGCAGCACGCACTCGAGGAGGAACTCGATCGCCTCCACGTGCCGCGCCGCCTCGTTCACATTCTCGCCCCACGTATAGAGGCCGTGCCCTGCGAGGAGGTAGCCGTAGACGCAGTCGTCGCCGCCGAGCTCCGCGTCGACCTGCGCGGCGAGGCGCGGGACGTCCTGATCGTTCGGGAAGATGGGCAGGCGGATCGACGTCTCGTGCGTGCTGATGCCGACAAGGGCCTTGAGCATCTCGAAGCCGGACAGCACGACGTACCCCTCGGCGAGGAGGGCGCGGGACAGGACCGTGGCAGCGACGGAGTGGGTGTGCGCCACGGCGGTGATGCCCGGACGACGCCGGTAAATCTGTGCGTGGAGCGGCGTCTCCGCGGAGGGGCGGCCTTCGGTCAGCGGGTTTCCATCGAGGTCGACAACAAGCAGGTCCTCGGCCCGCAGCGCGCCTTTGTCGAGGCCGCTCTTCGTGACGACGAAGCGGTGCGCGTCGAGGCGAACCGAGAAGTTGCCGCTCGTCGCCTGGGCCCAGCCTCGCGCGTGGCAACGGCTCGCGAGCGAGAGCAAGGTGGCCGCGGCGGTCTCGGGGAGGCGATGTTCCTGCACGCTCGACCCTACCCGGCCGGGGCAACGCGAGCAAGCCCTGGCATGCCCGGCAGGGCGGTCCTCGCTTGACAATCCCGGCCGACTTTGCTGGCCTCGCGGCCCCCACACGGAGATTTCCACAGGAATGGGGCCGCCCCCGATCGGCCGGCCGCTTTTGCCGATGTCCGCATTCGAAGCCCTCCCCAAACGTCGCATCCTGTGGCTCGCCGCGCTGCTCCTCGGGATCCTCCTCGGGACCTCCCTCGTCGGTGTCCACCTGGATTCGCCGACGATGGACGAGCCGGTCCACCTCGTGCGGGGCCTGTCCTACTGGTGGCTCGGGGATACCCGGCTCGGCTACGCGCATCCGCCGCTCGCGGACGCGCTCCTCGCGCTGCCCGCCGCGCTGCTCGGCGCCCGCGTGGATCTGACCTCGTTTCCAGCGTGGGCCGACGCCGACACGGGCAAGCTGGCCGAGCAGTATTTCACGGCGCACTGGGCGGCGGCGCGGGCCGAGCTCGTCCTCGCGCGGCACGTGAACGTGTTTTTTTCGTTCCTGCTCGGGCTTTACGTGTTCCGCTTCGCGCGGCGGCGGGCCGGGGATCACGCGGCCCTCTTCGCGCTCGGGCTCCATTGCCTGCACCCGACCTTGCTCGCGCACGGCCGGCTCGTCACGACGGATCTGCCGATCGCCCTGGCCACGACGATCGCCGTGGGCGAGGCGGCCGAGCATTTCGAGCGGCCGCGCCTCCGCACGGCGATCACCACGACGCTCGCTATCGCGGCAGCATTCTGCATCAAATACAGCGCGGCGTTCCTGGTCCCGCTGCTCCTGTCGCTGGGGTTTTTCTTCGCCTGGCGAGGCGGCGCCGACGGAGACGCGCCCACCCGACGCGGAAGGCTCGGGCGCTTCGCCGCGCACGCCGGCGCCGTCACGCTCGCCACGGTCCTCGCCGTCAATGCGGCGTACGGGTTTCAGCGGACCGGCTGGACGGTCGAGCGGATCCTCGCGGAGCCCGAGCCACAGAGCTACATCTCGAAGCGGGAGACGCAGCGACTTTTGGAGGAGCGCTCGCCGATCGCGCGCCTGCCGCGCTGGCTCCCGGTACCGCTGCCGTATACGTACGTCTTTGGCCTGTCGATGGTCTCGGTGCAGAGCCGCGACGGGCATTCGACGTATTTCCTCGGCATGCGCGCGGGCGGCGGCTGGGCGGGATATTTCCCGGTGATGCTCGCGATCAAGACCCCGCTCGCCGTGCTCGTCTTGCTCGGCGTCGGGCTCGCCCGATCGATCCGCCGCCGCGCCGCGCCGGATCGCGTCGCCGGCACGATCCTCGCCGCGTGTGGCCTCTTCCTCGTGATCTCCATCGGCTCGAAGATCAACATCGGCGTCCGGCACGTCCTGCCCGTGATGCCCTTCTTCGTCGTCGGGGCCGGGATCGTCGCCGCGCGGCTATGGGAGGAAGGGCGACGGCGGACGCAGACGCTCCTCGCCCTGCTCGGCGCTGGCACCTTCGCCTCGGCGATCGCCTGGGTTCGCCACCCCGTCGGGTATTTTAATGCCCTGACCCTCGGCCCTGTCTTCGGTCCCGCGGTCAGCGTCGTCGGCGAGGACTGGGGGCAGGACATGGCCGACGTCGCCGCCGCCCTGAAAGCCCGAAACCTCGGGCCCGTGTATTACCACCGGTATGGCTGGATGATGGCGCGCGAGCTCGAAGCGAACGGCATCGAATTCGAACGTTTTCGCTGCGGCGAGCGCCCCGGCCCCGGCGTCGCCGTCGTCCACGCCGTCACCCGCGCCCGCAGCCCCGACTGTCACCCCGAGCTCTTCGCGAAGGCGCCGCTCCTCGTCGTGAACGGACGCCTCTTCGTGTACGCCCTCGACGCGCCCGAGCGCCCCACCGCGCCCGCGCCCCGCCCCCGCATCCGCCTCATCCCCCCGCCGAGCGCCGCCTCCCCCGACGACGAGGACTGATCCGCAAGCGTCCGCACGAGATCGCTTGACAGGTCCATCTCGACCCTGTATCGATATTGAACATCACTTTCATTATCAACGATCGCGACACCCGAGCACGAACCCCCAGGAGGCACGCACCATGTCCTGTCCCGCGAAGGCTTCTCCCTGCGCCCCCGTGACGCTCTCGCGTGGGCCCGTCGCCCGCGTCGACCACTGCCCACAGTGCAACGTGATCTCGATCCACCTCGGCGCGACGTCGATCCGGCTCGAACCCGCGGCCTACGAGGCTCTCTGGGGCACGCTCTCCCACGCGCTGCGTGTGCTGCGTGGTCTCACCGAGGCGCCCGAAGCCACGCCGACGATGTGGACGTCGTCTGGCGGGAGTGCCTAAAAACCAAGGTCGTCCGACATCCGCCGCCCCGTGGCCTTCACCGGCGGCGACGCGGGCGCTGTCGGCGCCGTCGGCTTGCGCTGC
Organism: Polyangium mundeleinium; assembly: GCF_028369105.1. Classification (NCBI taxonomy): domain Bacteria; kingdom Pseudomonadati; phylum Myxococcota; order Polyangiales; family Polyangiaceae; genus Polyangium; species Polyangium mundeleinium. The sequence continues at coordinate 7,606,950 of NZ_JAQNDO010000001.1, forward strand.
GCGGCCCACGGGTCTTCGAGATCCGCGCTCCGGGCCTGCGGCGACGCGGACACAGGTGACGGGACCGGCGGCGAAGCCGGAGCGGGCCCCTCCACCGCTTCGAGCTTCGTCCGCCCATTTTTCACCGTCGCCTTGATCTGCCCCGCGTCGATCATCGCCTGCGCCCGCGCCGCGATCGTCTGCGGCGACTCGGCCACCACGCGCGCGCGCTCCCGCTCGACGACGGCCGCCCGCTCGATCCGCTCGATGTTCTGCGCGACTTCGTCCTGCTTGCGCGAGACCGATTCGGCCCGCGCCGCGGCCTCGCGCCCCACCTCGCCGATGACACCGGCGAGGTAGGAGAGCTGCTGCCCGGCGTACATCTGCCGCCCTTCGATCGCCGCGAGCCGCGCCTCCGTCGCGCGCGCCTCCATCCGGAGCTTCTGCACCTCGGCGAGCGCCATGTCGCCCGCGGTGTTGTCCACACACCCGACGCTGGCAAACGACAATGCCCCCGCGAAGGGCACGACGAGACGAAGGAGAGTCGCAGAGAGGTGCTTCGAGGCCATGGGCTCCGCGATGCTACCCCGCGCCGAGCATGCAAGGAAAGGCCTCGTGCAGGCTCCCTCACGGGCCTTCCCTTTACGCCTCGACGCGGGTCGGGCATCCTCGGGGCCGCCGCGCTCCATGGATGCACCCCGGAGCTCGTCCTCGAAACACCCCTTGGAGACCCTCGACCCGGCCCTCTCGAGCCTGATCACGCGCCCCCCGGAGCAGAGGCGCATCGGCCCGTTCGTCCTCGTCGAGCAGCTCGGCGCGGGGGGCTACGCGCCCGTCTGGCTCGCGCGCGAGACCTACGGCAAGGCGGAGCTGCGCACCGCGGCCGTCAAGCTGTTCTCGCTCGACGTCAACGCGAACGACCGCAGCCGCATCCTCGAAGAAGCCCGCGCGCTTTGCCGCGTCGAGCACCCGAACGTGGTGCGCTTCTACGCGATCGCCGTGGACGAGGCCGCTGGCGTCATGGGCCTCGCGATGGAGCACGTCGCCGGCCGATCGCTCGAGGACCGGCTCGACGCCGAAGGAACACTCTCCGTCGACGAGACGCTGCGCGTCGGCGTGGCCATTGCCTCCGCGCTCGCCGCGGTCCACGGCGCAGGCCTCGTGCACCGCGACGTCAAGCCGAGCAACATCGTCGAGGAGGCCGGCGGCGCATACAAGCTCATCGATTTCGGCATCGCGTCGGCGTCCTCGACTCCATCGACCGTCGAAGACGTGATCCCCGCGGGGCCGGACGACGGCGGCGCCACGCCCCGCGCGCTCGCCGCCACCGCGCGGATCTCGGGCCGCATCACGGGCACGTACGGCTACATCGATCCTGCGGTCTTCGGCGCCGGCGCGTTGCCCTCGGCCGCGAGTGATCTCTACGCGCTCGGGGTCACGCTCCACCGCTGCCTCTCGGGCGCGCTTCCCGCCGAGCGCCTCGGCGGCGACGGCGCGCTCGATCCCGGCGTGCTCACGGGGTACGCGCGGCCGCTGCCCCTCGCCGCGCGCAGCGAGGGTGTGCCCCGCGCGCTCGCTGCGCTCATCGATCACCTGCTCGCGCCGCGCCCCGAGGATCGGCCACCGCGGGCCTCGTGGGTCGCGCACCACTTCGAGCAGATCCGGCGTGATCTCGCGGGCCGCGCGCGCGTCCTGCCCGACGAAGACGAGGGCCCGTTCCGGGGCCTGCGCCGCTTCGAAGCGCGTGATCGCGACGTCTTCTTCGGCCGCACGCCCGAGGTCGCCGCGGCGATCGAGCTCTGCCGCGGCCGCGGCCTCGTCGCGCTCGTCGGCCCCTCGGGCAGCGGCAAATCCAGCCTCGCGCGCGCGGGCCTCCTGCCGGCGCTCGCCGAGGGCGGGATCGTCGGCTGGCCCGAGGTGTGGGACACGGCCATCGCCGAGCCTGGCCGGGATCCACGCTTTGCGATCGCCGCCGCGCTCGGGCCGTTCATCCCCAACGCCGCCACGCTCGCGCCCGGCCCGCTCTGCGAGGCCATGGCCCGCCGCGCGAGCGAGGAAGAGCGGGGCCTCGTGCTCTTCGTCGATCAGCTCGAAGAGCTCGTCACCACCTCCTCGGGCGAGAGCCGCGAGGAAGCAGCGGCCCTGCTCGTGCGGATCGGCGCGCAGCCCTTGCCCGGCGTGCGCGTGATCGTCGCGGCGCGTAGTGATCTCTTGCATCTGCTCCTGGCGATGGGGGATCTCGGCAACACGATGGCGCGTGGCCTCTGCCGCGTGGAGCCCCTCTCGCCAACGTACTGGCGCGAGAGCGTCGAGCGCGCACTCGCGTCGTACGGCTACGCGCTCGAAGACGCGGCGCTCGCCGAGGAGCTCTTCGCGGGGATCGACGCCACGGCGGGCGCGATGCCGCTCGTCGAGTTCGCGCTGACCGAGCTCTGGGGCGCGCGCGACAAGGCGAAGAAGCTGCTCTTGCGGTCGGCGCTCACGGCCGTGGGCGGCGTCGAGGGCGCGCTCGAACGGCACGCCGAGGCGGTCCTCGCGTCGATGGAGCAGGCCGAGGAAGGCTCGATCGACGCCGCGCGCGCCGTGCTCCTCGCGCTCACGACGGCCGAGGGGACGCGCCGCGTGATGAGCGTGGACGAGCTCGCGGCGATCGCGGGGCCGCACACGCGCCGCGTGATCGCCGTGCTCGGCAAGGCGCGGCTCGTGGTGCCGGCCGAAGGGCCCGGGGCTTCGGTCACGCTCGCCCACGAGGCGCTGCTCTCGCGCTGGGGGCGGCTCGCGTCGTGGATCGCCGAGGCGAAGGGCGATCGCATGCTCGCCGAGGAAATCGAGCGCGACGCCACGCGCTTCGCCCGCGACGCCGAAAGCGTGACGCTCTGGCGAGGACGACGCCTCGAGTTCGCGAAGGAGCTCCTCCGGACCAACACCGTCCGTTTGTCGGCGGCGGCCGAGCGGTTCATCCAGACGAGCGCGCGTGTCTCCCGGCGCGGCACGGTGCTCGCGGCGACCGCGGGGGCGATCGTCGCGGCGTCGGTCGTCGTCGGCGGGCTCGGGTACGTGCGGGCCGTGCGCGCGGAGGAGCGCGCGGCCCAGGAGAAGCTCGAACGCGAACAGAAAGAACGCGCCGAGGCCGAGCGAAACGACAAGGAGAAAGCAAACCTCCTGGAGGAGGTCCGCGCGACGGCCGAGCTCAACAAGGACCTCGAAGAGCGCATCCGCAAAACGCTCTCCGGCCCCACGCAGCCCGACCCTGCCGCCGCGGCCTCCGTGTCCCCGACGCCCGGCGCGCCCCAACCCGTGCTCGCGATCGTGGCGCCGGGCGCGCATCCGTTCCCGAAGCCGGGATCCCACGCGGCCGCGGCCCCTACGTCGACCACGGTCCCGGCGAGCACGCCCGAGCCGCCGGAGACGGCCACGCCGACGCCGACGGGCGCCGCGGCCTCGACGACGGCGCCGGCCGGCGTGAAGGGCCCCGTGACGAAACCGGACGACGAGTTCTAGTGAAACGCGCCTCCCGAAACGCCCTCGGAATTGGCCTCGCCGTGCTCACCTCTGCCGCTGCGATCGGCCTCGCGCGCCCGGCGTCCGCCTGCGGCCCCTACCCGCCGGCGCGTGTCCTCTCGCCCGCGGACAAGGCCCAGGCGCAAAAGCTCTTCCAGGAGGGCCGCGCGCTCGAAGGCGAAGGCAAGCTCGAACGCGCGCTCGCCCGCTACCTCGCCTCCCGCGACATCTTCCCCCGCAAATCGAACACGAAAAACGCCGCCGTTTGCCTCGACAAGCTCGGCCGCGCCGCCGAGGCGATCCCCCTCTACGAGGAGGTGCTCGATCGATTCCGCAGCGAGCTCACGCCCGAGGAGCAAAAGGCCCTCATCGACGACGTCCGGCGGCTGCGCGAGCTCGTCGCGACGCTCCACGTCGTCGACGGGCAAGGCGCCCTCTTCGTCGACGGAAAAGACATCGGCGCCCTGCCCCGCCCCTGCCCCCTCTACTTGCCTGCCGGCCGCCACACCGTGCGCGTGAACCGGCGGGCCGTGCTCCTCGATCACGACCTGCCGGCCGGCGAATCCCTCCGCATCGTCGTCGGCACCGAACAGCCGCCCCCCATCCCTGCGCGCTCGGAGGGCTGGTTTGCCCAGGCCTTCGGCGGCCCCGCGCTCGGCAGCTCCATGGATAGCAATGCCGAGCGCGACGCGCAGAACGCTTGCTCGGCCCATTGCCCCTTCGCGCGTGGCTTCCTCACGGGCGCGCGCGGCGGCTACATCACGGCGAACAACGTCTCCGTCGAGCTCTTCACCGGCTTTTTTTCGGTGGAATCGACGTTCGAGCGCACCATCACGCGGGACGTCCCGGTCAGCGACGGGCTCTCGACCGTCACGTACACCCTCTCGCATCGGCTCTCCCTGCGCGGCCCCTTCATGGGACCGGCGGTCGGGTATCGGCTCGACCTCGGGCCGCGGTGGACGGCCGTCTTCCGCGGCTCGCTCGGCCTCGTCGCCGCGCAATCGTCCGATCCGGTGAGCGGCATCGGCCGCGACGATCGGGGCCACACCTCCCCGCTCCTGTTCTCGGGCACGAGCACCGTCCTCCGCTCGGCGCCGACGTTCCTCATGCCGGAGCTCGGCATCGAGGCGAAGCTCGGCGGCGTCCGCGTGGGTTTGTCCCTCGGCTACGTGCTTTTCCTGACCCAGGGAAATGCCTTCAATGGCCGCGCCTTCGACGCGCAGACCCCGTGCCCCCCCTCCGGCGACGACGCCGTCGCCTGCGCGGCGGAGACCACGGCCGACGTGGCTGGGTATGGCCTGCAGACCGCGCACGGCCTCATGCAGCTCTGGATCCCTCAGCTCACCTTCGGCTTCTTGCCCTGAGCGCCGCGGCGACCCCGACGAGCACGAACAGCCACGCCCCTCGGCCCTCCGCCTCCCCGCCGCGCGCCCTGCACGAATACTCCGGCGGCGGCCCGTCCGCGACGAGCGGCGCCCCGCAGAAGCGGTCGTTCTTGCAGACGAGGCTCGCGGGGCAATCGCGGTCCGACGTGCACCGCTCGTAGCACTGCGAGCGGCGACAAACCCCTTCGATGCCGCACGCCGTCCCGTCTCCCTGGCATTGATCGGGGAGCTGCACGCAGAAGCCCTCGCCGCTGCATGCGTACGAATGCCCGTCCGACAGGCGTGGGTTGCACTCGTCGACCCCGGGCACCTGGCTGCACTTGCACTTGCCGCCCAGGCACACCGCGCTCGGGCAATCCGCGTGCTTCTCGCAGTGCGGCGGCGCCGGCAGGCACTCCTTGTCCGGGCAGATGTAGCCGCAGTCGCAGAGCTGCGTCGGGTTGTTCGTGCAGCGCCGGATCTCGCCCTCGCAGAGGCCGCCGCTGCCGCCCGCCCCGCCGGCCGGGGGCGTCTCGGGCCGCAGGGAGGCCCGCTCGTCGAGGCCGCCGGTGCCATCCCCGTAGGCGCCGAGCAGCGCGCCGATGCAGAAGAGCCCGAGGATCACCCGATGGAAGAAACGACGCGGTTCTGCCATCGCGCGCCCCCTCTACCTCTTCCTGGGCCGCGGCAGATCGTACTCTTCGAGCCGGGACACGAGCGTCCGCCGCGAGATCCCCAGCATCTCGGCCGCGCGTGTCTGGTTGTGGGCGCACTTCTCCAGCGCGTCGAGGATCCGCTGCCGCTCGTCGAGCCGCTTCTGCGCCTCGTGCACGTCGACCTCCGAGATCGGCTGCGTCGCCGTCGACACCACGGTGGCCGGCGCCCCGGCCTGCGCGGGCGGCGGCCCCGACGAGCGCGCGATCCGCGGCGGCAGATGCTCCGGCAGCACGGTATCCCCGGCGCAGAGCACCGCGGCCCGCTCCATCGCGTTCTTCAGCTCGCGCACGTTGCCCGGAAATGCGTGCTGTTCGAGCAGCTCCCGCGCCTCCTTCGCGATGGACGGCGTGCCCTTGCGCTCGAGCTTCTTCCACGCGTCTTCGAGAAAAAACGCGGCGAGCTTCCCGAGCTCCGCCTTCCGCTCGCGCAGCGGCGGCACGACGAACGTGATCCCGTTCAGCCGGTAGAAGAGGTCCTGCCGGAACGCCCCGCGCAGGGCCTCGGCCTCCAGATCCCGGTTCGTGGCGGCGATGAACCGCACGTCCACGGGCTTGGGCGCGACCGCGCCGATCCGCAGCACCGCGCGATCTTCGAGCACGCGCAGGAGCTTGACCTGCACCGACGGCGAGAGCTCGCCGATCTCGTCGAGCAGCACGGTCCCCCCATCGGCGGCTTCGAAAAGCCCCTTCTTGTCCTCGGTCGCGCCGGTGAACGAGCCCTTCTTGTGCCCGAACAGCTCGCTCTCCAGCAACGTCTCGCTGAGCGCGGCGCAGTGCACGGCCACGAACGGCTTGGCCCGCCGCGGCGAGGCCTCGTGGATGGCCCGCGCGAGGATCTCCTTCCCCACGCCCGTCTCCCCGAGCAGAAGCACGTTGAACGGGGATCCCGCGGCCCTGCGCGCCTCCTCGTGCAGCGCGCGCATCCCGGGATCCTCCACGATCATGCGCCCCGCGCCGCCCCTCCGCGCCTCCTCGGCCGCCTTCGGCCCTTCCTCGTGCCGCGCGCGCCGGACGACGGCGATGACCGAGCCGAGCACGATACAATCCCCGAGCTCGACATCAAACGTCTCGCCCGGCGCGCGATGCACCCGGCGTGTCTCGACGGCGCTGCCTTTGTCCTCGCTCGTGCGCACGAACGTCCCGTTCGCGCTGCCCTTGTCCTCGATGCGAAGCACGGGCCCGACGTGGAGCACGGCGTGCCGGCGCGAGACGGACGCATCGTCGATGCGCACGTCGTTGCCCTCGCCGCGCCCGATGGTGACGCTGCCCGCAGCCGGCAGAACGGTGGCCGCACCCTCGTCTCCCGCGGCGTACACCACGAGTTCGAGTGCCCCTCGTTGCTCCTCCCGATCCGCCTGACCCATCCTGTCGTGATCTCCGAGGTCGAGGGTACGGGAAAACGAAGGCCGGAGGAAGCGATGCGTCAGGGGGGGTGCGGACGGGCCCGCTCCCGAGTCCAGACCATGCGCCCTCGCGTGTCGCATGTCCTCTTCGGAGAAGCGATTCATCCGAAGCCACCGGGCTTGACAATGGGGTTGTGCCGTTTCGGTCGGACGGCGCGCGGCGAATCTCCCGCTCCGCAGCCCGTCGGGCACCTCGATGCTCCCCTCGTTCCGCTGTCTTGTCCATGTTTGGACGTTCCCGACTGAGGTCCTGCGCAGGATGGCACCGACGAGGCGGGTTGAAGAGGTCCCCACGCAAGCGCCGCGGGCGTGGGTGAAGGCTCTGGCCTCCATCGAAGAAAGCATGGTAGGAAACCAACCCCGCGATGGAGGTATCCCTCGATCGTGTTGATGATTCCTCCCAGCACCGAGGCGCTGCATGGCTCGCGTGAATCCCCCCGAAGAAGACAAGATCATTGAAGAGCACGAGGAGAACCAGGCGACCGGCGTCGAGGCGGAGGACGAGGGCGCAGGTTCCGCGAAACCCTACGATCCCACCAAGATCCGGGTCGATCCCAAGACGTTCTCGCTGCGCCAGATCTGCGACATGATCGACGATGGGGATCTCGACCTCGCGCCGGACTTCCAGCGAAATAAGGTCTGGAAGGCCCGGGAGAAGAGCCGTCTCATTGAATCAATTCTTTTGCGCATCCCTCTACCCGCCTTTTACTTCTCGGCGGACGGGGATGGTCGCTTGCGCGTCGTCGACGGCCTTCAGCGGCTCTCCACCGTCTACGATTTCGTGCGGGGTGGGGAGGATAAGAAGGGCGCGTTTGCCCTCAAGGATCTCGAGTACCTCGAAGAGGGCGTCGTCGATGCTCGTTTCGACGACCTGGACGCCAACTGGAAGCGCCGCATCCAGCAGACACAGATCAACGTCAACGTCATCGATCCGCAGACCCCGAGCCAGGTCAAATTCGACATCTTCAAGCGTCTCAACACGGGCGGCACACCCCTCAAAGCCCAGGAGATCCGCCACTGCATGAGCCAGCCGCGCTCGCGCGATTTCTTGAAGGCGTGTACGGGTGGCTATCGTTACCTGCGCGATAACGGCATGCTCCCGTTCGAAGAGTACAAGGCGTTGGGTGGTGTGCTCCCCAAGAAGGTCTACGAGAAAGCCAACGACGCCTCCGTGGCCTTCGGCGAGGCTACGGATTGGGCATTATCGAATCACCTTCGGATGGCGGATCGTGAGGCCATCCTGCGCTTCTGCGCTTTCCGCCTCATCCGGGACGACCTGGACCAGTACGGCGAAAGCAACTCGATGGACGATTTTCTTACCGGAACAACCGAACGGCTCGACGATAAAAATCAAATCACCGACAAGGATCTCCTCGAACTCGCCGTCGATCTCGAGCACGCCATGAGGGTCGCACAGAAACTCTTTGGCGACCGTGCCTTTCGAAAGTGGCGCCTCAGCGAAGAGGGCAAGAACCCCATCAACCGTCCTCTCTTCGAGAGCTGGGCTGTCGTCCTCGCCGACTCCACCTGGGAGGAGCTCGAGCCGCGGCAAGCGTCGATCGTGAAGGCCGCTCGAAAGAAAATGACCGGCGACGCTAGATACATCGACGCCATCAGCGCCGCCACCGGTGACCCTGCGAAGGTCAAGCTAAGGTTCGAGGCCGCACGGAAGATCGTCAAAGAGGCGAAGCCGTGATCTCGCACCTGCGAATCCAGCACTTCAAGTGCTTCCAGGACGAGAGCATCGAACTCCGCCCCCTGACCGTGATCGCAGGTGCAAATGGAGTCGGCAAGAGCTCGCTGCTTCAAAGCCTCCTGCTCGCCCAGCAGGCCCTCGAAACACCAGCCGATCACGTCCGGCTGAACGGCCCTTTTTTCCTCAACCTGGGTACGACGTTCGATGTCCTCTGCCAGACGAGCGAAGCGCGGACCAGCGTCGACATCGAGCTTTCGCTCGACGATGGCAGCACGCACGTCTTCCAGCTCGAGGAGCGCAAGAATGAGCCCTTCGTCCTGCACATCACGAAGCGCCCCTCCAGTCTTACCCCCATGGACCTCACGTACCTCGACGCCGAGCGCATGGGGCCGCGGGACACGCTGGAGATGGACCCTACGGCAAGCAACGTGCGCAACGTCGGCGTGCGTGGCGAGTTCACCGCTCAGGTCCTCGCCGAGCTCGATCTGACGCGCGTCCGCGAAGAGCTACGCCACCCCCGCACGGCCGGGGTAGGTGTCCAGCTCGGCAAGCAGGTCGAGCTATGGCTGAGCGACATCACGCCGGGGATCGAGCTCCGGGCGACCACCTTTCCGGGCACGAACATCAGCGCCATCCGCCTCAAGCGCGGCGGGCTCATGACCGAGTGGCTCCGCCCGCCGAACATCGGATTCGGCGTGAGCTACGCCCTCCCGGTCATCGTCAGTGGCCTGCTCGCCCGACCGGGCGCGCTTTTCCTCGTCGAGAATCCAGAGGCCCATTTGCACCCTGCGGGTCAATCTCGCATGGGCCGGTTCCTCGGCATGCTCGCAGCGGCGGGCGTCCAGGTGTTGGTCGAGACGCATAGCGATCACGTCCTGAATGGCATCCTTCTCGCGACCGTCGACACCAGCCACCCCCTGCGCCACGATCAGGTTCTGATCCAGTACTTCCACGGATACGACGGGAAGAGGCAGCGCGCCGAGGCGATCACGGTGAACGCCCGCGGCGGGCTCTCGGTATGGCCGGCAGGTTTTTTCGACCAAAGCGAGAAAGACATGGCCGCCATTCTGGAGGCGCGTCGCCGTGGCTGAGACGTTGCCCCGCTTCTTCGTCGAGGAGGCGAGCTTCCGACTCGACGCCCCTCCACCCGTCGACACCCTGGAGGAACGACTCCAGGACTTCATCGCGCTCATCGAGGCGTGCCGCAACAAGGGAGAGCCGATCGTCCTCCCGAAGGATCTTTACGAGATCGAGATCGCTCCCGGGTTACCGCTTTACGATTTTCTTTTTCGCCCCTCGACCGAGCTGAAGGTCGAGCATCTCCTCCTACGGGCTCTCCAGGTCGCGCTCAATCGGTGTGTGGAATGGACTCCACCGACAGGTATCGCTCCGATCGAGGTCACGACCGTCGACCTCGTTCATGCGCTCCTCGACAAGGGACACGGCGCCGCATGTCTCTGTCTCGGGCTGCGTTCGGATCCATTGGGCCTCTCGAAGGTGCGAGCAGGCGACGACGCGCCAACGATGCATTTCCTCACCACCCGCGAGATGCTTCCCGGTTTCTACCGCTCGCTCTTCGAACTGGAAGACCTGGACAAGGACGCCTACATGGCCAACGCTGCCCACGCCTTCCCCGACATCGCATTCGCCCCCGGTTTGAGCGCGCAATTCTCACGCTTCACCACCAGCTATCGCGACGTGCGCCCCGAGGTGACGCAGCACCTCGCTGTGCTCAACGACCATTTCCAGGCGATCTACCAGCAGGCGGACCACCAGCCCGACAAAACGCAGAAGCTCCTGAACAGCAGCCATCACGTCGACGCCAGCCGGGAAAGCGATCTGACTCGCCACAACAGAAAGGCCATGCGCGAGCGTGACGTGAGCGTGGACCATGTCCTCGTGGCCGGGAGCAAGGTCCCCGTTGGCATCGGTCGTCCGGTGCGCTGCGAATGGCATACGAAGATCAAACCGACGACCGACCGCATTCACTTTCATCCCGGCGATAAGGACGTGGCCGGAGGGCGGCTTTTCGTCGGCATTTTTCATGCCCACCTGCAGACATGAGCAGGAACGGTCGCCCACGCCCGCTCTTCACCACCGCCACCACCGCCCCTTCCCTCCCCCCCCTCGCCTTTCGTAAACCATCTCTGCTTTCCCTCCCCGCCATTCGCTCCCCATCAGAACCCCTTCTCACCTCCCCTTCCCTCGACCGTCCTCGTTTGTAAACCATCTTTCATCCCTGCCTCCCTCCTGCGTCCCATCTTGTAAACCATCTTTCATCCTCCTTCCCTCCACCGTCCCTCTCCTCAAATCCTGTTCTGAACGTGCCTTCCCTCACCCGAACCCCTTGTGCCCCCGACGAGGCACCATGTACAGTCCCCCACACTTCATCGCTCAAATTTCACCGGAGCCCCCTTCATGGCCGACCCTGATCTCCAAAAAGCCTACGAAAAGCACCTGCATGCGGCGAAGGCCCTCCCCGCCTCCGAGGTCCTCCCCTATCGCCTCGACCCGGATCTCGCCCTCGTGAACATCACGACCGGCATCAAGGTCGTCCGCGATCACCAGGCCTTGATCCCCGCCCACTTGCCCCATATCGACCTCGCCTCCCTGCTCGCCCTCCCCGAGCTCGCCCTGGCCACGAAGTACGCCGCCCTCGCGGCCGAACAAGAGGCGCCGAGCGAATCGCTCGTCCAGGCGAAGCTTTCCCTTGCGCGCGACCTGCGCGGAAAACTCCTGTCCGTCGCCAAGGGCCTCGCCGAGAATGGGATCGTCCCCCAGGCCGAGGTCGACGCCATCGCCGCCGGGCGCGGCCTGCGCGATCGTGCCGAGGATTGCGTTTCCCTCGCCTCCCTCTTCCGCAAACACGCCGCGGCCATCAGCGGCAAACAGCCCATCACCGACGCGCAAATCAACGAGACCGCCGAGGTCGGCTCCTGGCTCGTCGCGAACCTGCGGCCGGCGGACGCCCCGCCCAAACCCTCGACGGGCCCGACCGAGGCCGTGGAGCTCCGGAACCGGTTCGCGACCTTGCTCGTACGCGCCCACGCGCGCCTTCAGGTTGTCGCCCATTATTTCCACGAGGAGGATTGGGAAGAACACGCGCCCGCCCTCGGCTCCAGGCGGGTCAAGCGGCAAAGCGGCGATACGAAAGAGAACACGGCCACGCCGCAGGCAGGTTGACGCGACGCGTAGGCGGCAGGACGGCGGCCGCGGCTTCCTCATTCGGAAATGGATGGTACACGCAAAAACGTGTACATCCATAACCGATGTCCCTCGACGTACGCGACAAGACCGTGGTCCTCACCGGCACCTTCTCGAAGTTGAAGCGCGCCGAGGCAGAGAAGAAGCTCGCGGCGCTCGGCGCCAAGATCGGCGGCAGCGTCGGCAAATCCACGCACATTCTCTTCGCGGGCGAGAAGGCCGGCAGCAAAATCGACGCGGCCGGTCGCCTCGGGATCACCGTCCTCGGCGAGGACGAGCTGATGGCGCTCCTCGCCGGGACAAGCAAAAAACCGGCAAAGGCACGCGCAGCGTCGTCGGCGTTCGCGGCGCTCGATCCGAAGGCGCCCGGGCCCTCGCTCGCCGCCGCGATCGAGGCGCTGCCGTGGGACGATTTCGAGGCCGACCGCGACCTGCCGGCGCTGCGCGAGGTCTTGTACGCCCACGAGGCCGCGCACGGGATCACGGCGGCCCACCGGGCCGCGACGGCGCGCATCCGGCCGCAGGCGACGCTGGGGCACGCGCACGGGCACGATGTCGAGGTCAGCGAGTGCGAGCTCTCGCCCGACGGGCGTTTCCTCGCCACCGGCTCGTGGGTCGGCGACGATTACGATCACGGCGGCGTCTTGCAGATCTGGGACGTGCGCGCCGGGCGCTGCGTGAACATGTTGCGCGTGCGCGGCGGTGTCGGTTGGCCCGACTACGGCGGATGTCTTCAATGGCGACCCGACGGCAAGCGCGTCGGCCTCGCGTTCGACACGAATGGCGTCGGCAGCTTCGACCCGTTCGGCAAGTCCGGCGAGCCCGATTCGTGCGCCTACGTGACCGACGGATGGAACCGGCCGCCGTCGTGGGGGTGGTCGTCGAACAACCGTGATGTGTACATCGCCTGCTGGGGCCCGAATCTGGCGCTCGGGGCGATCGTGCCGCTGGTCGGCCGGCGGCCGCAGCCGCGCTGGTGCGAATCGATCGGCCGCGCGGCCCCGAACGATCCGAACTCCGAGCCGCGACTTCAGCCGATGAGCGGCCTCGATTGGTCGCACCCCGATCGCATCGTCGGCTACAGCGGGCGGTCGCAGCTTTTTGCGCTCGACGCGAAGACCGGGAAGATCTTGTGGGAGCAAAAGGCGCACCCGCCCGTCTCGTTCTCGCCCGACGGCAGCGAATTCGCGATGCACCCGGCTGGCATCGTCTATTACGACGCGCGCACGGGATTGCCGAACGGGAAGGTGCCGATGCACGTGGGCGCCGCGTCGCTGATCTATTCACGCGACGGCGCGCGGCTCGCGGCGCTCGTGCAACCGGAGAACGAATGGGGCGCGGCGCCGGGGATCTTCCTTTACGATCGCGGCACGTATCGCTACAGCCCCGATCTGCCGGCGCCCGGGACCGATGAGACGTATGGCTTTTCGTGGCGCCCCGACGGCCGCGCGGCGGCGATCTCGGCGGCGGGGCGCCTGCAGGTGTGGGAGCTCGGCGAGACGCCGGTGCGCGTGCTCGATATCGCCGAGCCGAGCGGCGGGGTGTCCTACGGGGACGGCGTGCTCGTCAGCCTCACGACGAAAGGGCTGGCCTTCTTGCAGGAGCGCGACGGGGCGGAGATCGGTCGGTTCCGCCCGGCGGTCGAGGCCAGCGGCGAGAGCCCGCTTTCACTTGACGGCGACGATTTCGGTTCGACCTGGGATTGGAACCCGGCCTTCCCGCTCGACGGCGAGCGGGTGGCCGCGGCGCTCCCCGAAGGCGTGGTGATCGGGCCGCTCGACGCAAGCGCCACCGTGGCCGAGGTCGACGCCAAGATCACGTGGATCGTCAATCGCAAATGGGCGTGGCCGTGGCGCTGGGGCGAGGCGAAGGTGTGGCCGGACGCGGCGGCGGCGGCGGCCGATCCCGCGGCGCCGGCGTCGTTCAAGCGCAAGTTCGGCAAGAAGGGCAAGGTGCCCGCGCGGACGCCGAAGGCGAAATGGCCGATGGAAGGGGGCTCCCTCGACGACATCGCGGCGCTGGTCGAGGAGGCCGTCAAGAAGTTCGAAAACCCCCATTTCGAATCTGAATATCGGCGAACCTTGGCCGAGCGGACGATGGCGCTCGGCCTGTTCGACCGCGCCGCGGCGGCGCTCGACGGCACGGGCGGCTGGTCGGCCTGGAAAAACCCGTGGCACGCGGCCTGCGCCCGCGCCGAGGCCGTGGTGGCCGCGCTCGCGTGGCGCAAGGGCCCGCCGCTGACCGACGCGCAGACGGCCGCGTTGCGCCGCTGGCTCGGCGAGGCCGAGAAGCTCTTGACGAAAAAGGAGGCCAAGCAGCAGAACCCATTGCCGGCGCGGGCGATGATGGGCGCGGGCTGGGTGCTGCTCGGCGAGACGGCCCGCGGCGAGAAGCTCCTTTCGTTGGCCATCGCCACGGTCGATCCCGAGGACAACCCGGGCGAGAATCGCCGCGTGGTCGCCGAAGCGCTCTGCGCGGTCGGACGGATCCGCGAGGCCATCGACATGATCGCCGGCTGCGAAGAAAAACCGTCGTGGACCGAGACGAGGCCCGCCTTCTCGGCCATCTGCCCGCGCGCGTCGGCGGAGGAGCTATCGCACCTCGTTTCGCGAATGAAAGCGCGCGACGCGCACAACGAATTCGAGCTGCTCGACCGCGGGCTCTCGCGGCTCCTCGCGCTGAAGGCGTGGGACGCGGCGGTCGCGTGGATCGACGAATTCGACGGGCTCTCGACCACCCGGGCGAGCCTCCGTCTCGTCACGGAAATGGTTGCCGCCGGCGAGGCGGCGCGCGCCGAAGCGGCGATCGCCAAGCAGCTCGTGCCGAAATACGCGAGCTGCGCGGAGTTCTTGCTGGGGCTCGCGCGCGTGGCGCCGGAGCGGGCCGGCAAGCACCTCCCGACGATCGCCAAGGCGGCGCCGAAGCTACGCGAGCAATGGAACCGCGACTTTTTGCGTCACCTCGCCGCCGCCGCGACGACGCTCGGGCGGCTCGACGTGGCGACGAAGCTCGAAAAGGTCGCGCCCACGGAGCCCGAGATGCACGAGGTGCGTGTGGGCGTGCTCAGCGCGCTCGACCCGACGCATCCGGAATGGAAAGACTGGTTCACGCGCGCCCGCGAGGTCATGCCCAAGGACCACAAGCTGGTCCAGCGCATGGCGGCGCTGGCCTTCCGCGGTGGGCTCGCGGACGTCAGTACCGCGCTTTTGGACCAGGCGATCGAGGCGGCCCGCGGCGCGTCCTATCCGGACATCACGCTCCAAGAGACCGTTTCGGTGATGGCCGAGGCCGGCGACCTCGCCGGCGCGCATCGCGCGTTCATCGCGATCAGCAAGGGCATGCGCTCGTATCGGAACGGGCCGCTGCTGACCGCCGCCGCGACGCGTGGGTTGTGGGCGGCGGTGGTCGATGTCTTGCGGCAGATGCCCCCGGACATCAATGGCGGGCCCAAGCGCGGGCTCTCGATCTTGCTGGCGGCGACCGATCGCGACGGGTTCTAGCCGGAGCCCCGTTGCGCAAAACCTTCGGCGTCGCGCGGGCGCCGACGACCCCGGCGTGGCTGCTCTTCGCCCCCCACCCCGCTCCCGCCTCCGCGCTTGCTCCCGCCTCCGCGCGTGATGCCCGCCTACAGTAAAAAATGTTTGTTTACCATCAATGCCGTCGCGATGGGCGAACCTTTCATGTAGCGTGGCCTCGGCGATGGGGTTTTGCGGGGAGACAGGCGGGACGCTGCGCGTGATCGCAGCATCCGGGGGGACCTACCACCGAGCGCCTCTGGCTTCGAGCGGCCGCGGGCGCGCTTCTCGCCCTCCCGTGCACGTACCGCCGCAGCTTCCACGCACGAGGGAGAGGCCAATGAGCTGCACCCGCAATCGCGTGATCCCGTGTTTCGTGGTCGCCCTGTTCCTCTGCACGGCGACGCCCGCGATCGCCCGGGGGGAGGGAGACGCCGCGACGGGGGGCCAAACCCAAAGCACTCCATCCGCGCAGGATCTTTACACTTCAGCGCAAAAGCTCTTCGATCAAGGCAACTTCGCCGAGGCGCTCATTGGGTTTCGCCACGCCTACAATGCTTCAGGCAGCCCGAACGCGCGCATCATGATAGGCACCTGCCTCGTCGCGCTCGGGAGGACGGTCGAGGCCTACGAGGAAATGTCCGCGACGCTGCACGAGGCCACGAAGCGCGCGGAGACCGAGCCGAAATACGTGCGGACCCGCGACGCCGCCGCGAAGCACGTCGCGCTCCTCGAGTCGAAGGTGGGAAAACTCGTCGTCGAGCTCGTGAATCCCGCGGGCGTCGACGTGACGGTCAATGGCACACGTTTACCGCCGGACAAACGGGGCGTTCCCGTCGCGGTGGACCCGGGGACGGTCGTCGTGACGGCGACCCATACGGACGGACGCGTCGAGCGGCGGGAGCAGGCGGTCCAGGCGGGCGAGAGCGCGCAGGTGACGGTGGTGTTCCCGGAGCCGCCGCCCAAGAAGGTCGAGCCGAAGGGCCCGGTGCGCGTGGAGGTCCCGAAGCCGGCCGGCGACGAGGTCCGGAAGGGCGGCGCCGTGCGGACGGCGGGAATCGCGCTCGCGGGCGTGGGTGTCGCGGGGCTCGTGGTCTTCGGCGTGACGGGGCTCATGGCCCGGAGCCGGTTCGCGACGCTCGAAGACGAGTGCCACGCCGCGCGCTGTACCGAGCTGAAATATGCCGACGTCGTCGACAGCGGGATGGCGCTGACCACGGCCGCCAATGTCAGCCTCGCCCTGGGCGCAGCAGGGCTCGTCGGCGGGGGGCTCATGTTCTGGCTCGGCGGGCCGTCGGCCGGTCGCGGAGCTGCGCCCTCGGAGCCTTCACGCACGAGCTTCGGTTCGCCCGAAGGCCCCGCCGTGGGCGCGGGTTTCACGATGTCCCCGGGGCGCGCGGGCTTTCACTGCACGGTAGCTTTTTAGGAGGGGGAAATGGGTTCGATTCGTAGGCGTGGTCCCGCGTCGTCTCCCCTGCTCGCCGTCGCCGCCGTCGCCGCGGTCTTCGTCAGCGCGTGTAGCTTCGATTGGGAGGGCTACGATCCTCGGCTCGCCCCCAGCGGCGGGACCGGGGCCACGGGTCCCGGAACGGGCGGCGCCGGAGGAGATGCCGGCGCGGGCGGCGCGGGCCTCGGCGGCATGGGCGGCGGTGGCATGGGCGGCGGCATGGGCGGCGGCGGCCCGCCTCCGGGCGGCCTTCGGTTGCAATACAAGACGGCCAACGCGAAGGCCGAGGACATCCAGGTCCAGCCGCACTTCAAGATCGTGAACGACACGCAGGACACCGTGCCGCTGAGCGACCTCACGATCCGCTACTGGTTCACGAGGGACGGCGGGGCGAACTTCATCTACGATTGCGACTTCGCCCCGTTCAACTGCATTCACACTTCGGGGACGTTCGGCGTGGCGACCGGCGTGAAAGCCGACACGTACCTCACGATATCGTTCACGCCCGACGCCGGCGTGCTCGTCGCCGGTGACAACAGCGGGGAGATCCAGGCGCGCCTGCACACGCAGAACTTCACGACCGTGAACCAGACGAACGATTATTCGTTCGATCCGATGAAGGTCGACTTCGCCGAGTGGTCGAAGGTCACGCTCTATTCGAAGGGTGTGCTCGTTTGGGGAAACGAGCCTTGAGGGGAGCACGATGGATCTGCGCGGAGGGCGGTACGAGATCCTGCACTTGATCGCATCGGGCGGAATGGCGACCGTGTACCTCGGGCGCGCCCGCGGCATGGGCGGCTTCGAACGGCTCGTGGCGGTCAAGACGATGCACGCGCACCTCGCCGACGAGCCCGAGTTCGTCGCGATGTTCCTCGACGAGGCGCGCCTCGCCGCGCAGATCCGCCACCCGAACGTGGTCGGCACGATCGACGTCCAGCAGGACGATCGAGGCGTGTTCATCGTGATGGAGTACATCGAGGGAGCTTCCTTGCAGCAGCTCCTGCGCGCCCTCCAGAAGCAAGGGAACACGCTGCCGCTCGAGATCGCGCTCCGCGTGTTTCTGGACATGCTCGCCGGGCTGCACGCCGCGCACGAGCTGACGGACGCGCAGGGCAAACCCCTCCACCTCGTGCATCGCGACGTATCGCCGCAGAATGTCCTCCTCGGCGTGGACGGCGTCGCGAGGATCACGGATTTCGGTGTGGCGCGGGCCGAGGCGCGTATCTCGACGACCCACGGCTCGCAGCTCAAGGGCAAAATCGGATACATGTCGCCCGAGCAAGCGGGGCGATTGCCGGTCGATCGGCGGACGGACGTCTACGCGGCCGCCGTCTTGTTGTGGGAGCTCATGGCGCTGCAGCGGCTCATCCGCGGCGACAGCGAGGCCGAGATGCTCGCGAAGGTCGTGGCGAGCGAGACGCCCTCCCCGCGCTCCGTGAACCCCGACGTACCGGAGGCGCTCGACGCGGTGTGCATGCGCGCGCTCGAGAAAAACCCGGACGATCGATATTCCACGGCGGCCGATTTCGCCGAAGCCCTGGACGAAGCCGCCCGCAGCATGGGAATGAAAATCGCCACGCCGCGCGCCGTGGCCTCGTTCGTCCGGGCCCATGGGATCCAGACCCCGCCGGTCGATCTGCGCGCGAAGAGCAACACGGAAGGCCAGGCCGCGCAGGTCGCGACGCGCATCGAGAATCCCCTCTCCGGGCGAGCGCCGGCCGCGAGCTCCCCCGACAGGAAGTCCTCGGAGAGCGCGTCGGCCGTGATCGTGCCGCCGGACGAGAGCCGTGGCAGGCGCATGCGGACGGCGCCGCTCGTGATGGCGAGCGTCGCGGCCGTCGCACTCGCCGGCGGCGCTTTCTGGATACTTCGTGCGCCGAGGACAAACGAAGGCGCGCCCGTGGTGTTGTCGCAGCCGGTGCCGTCCGTGGATCCCCCGACGATCGCGCCGACGCCGAGCATAGCCATCACACCGGCGCCCCCGCCGAGCGCCTCCGCGGCGCCCGCGCCTCCCGCGGCGGAGTCCGCGCGGGCGGCGCCCTCTTCGTCGAACACGGGAAAGGCCGCAACGACGACGAAGCGTGATCCGAGCGCGCCCCCGACGGCGACCGCGAAGTCTTCGGGCGGGGGCCCGATCTATCGCCCGCAGGAGCTTTAGCTGTTCATGGGCTGAAAGGCGCGCGCCTCACCGCGGCTCCGCAATCGTCGCGAGCGCGGCGAAGATACGCTCGGCCGGTGCCGCGCGCCGCGGTCGCATCAAGAGCAGAGGATCGATGGGCGCGAAGAGCGTCGCGGCGGGGCGCGCCTCGAAGTGCAAGTGAGGGACACCATTCGCGTTCCCGCTGTCCCCCACGTAGCCGAGGAGTGTTCCTTTGGAGACGACCTGCCCGACATGAAGCCCTGGGGCGTACCCATTGAGGTGCGCATAAAAGAAAAGCAGTGCCCCACGACCGGCCACGAAGACGACGTTCCCGCCGCGCGGCTGCTTTTCGATCTCCACCACCACCCCCCACGCGGCGCTGCGCACCGGCGTGCCACGGGGCGCGAGGATGTCGATGCCTTGATGGCGCGAACGCCGGCCGTCGCGCGGCGCGCCAAAGGAGGGTGGAATGCGCGCGGGCGACACGCCATCGACCGGCGGGTGAAGAGGAGCGCCGTCGAAGGCATAAGCCGCCCATGACAAGACGTGGCCGAGCACGAAGCTCAGGAGCGCGATCTTTCTTCGTCGGGAGGGCGGCTGGCGCTTCACCGAAGGCCTGCCGCGCTGGCAATGGGTGCCGCGGAGGGCGCTTCTTCACGTCCCGCGGCGCTCTTCTTTTCAGCGCGCCGCACGCCGAGTTGCGACAGCCGTAACGGCGCCTCCCTCGGATCGGGGTGCACGATCCGCCCCTCTCCGTCGATGGGCGGCGATGCCGGCTCATTGCCCATGAGCTGTTTCAGTCCGTAAAATCCGTTCATCGCCGCCGACAGCATCATCCCGCCGCGGCTCAATTGCCGGGCTCCACGCGCGAGCCGATCCATCACCAGCGCCGGCGAGAAGGCGCGGTTCCAGAGCCGCCGGTGCGCCGTGAGCAGCTCGTCGGGGCGCATTTTCGCGGGTCGGAAGGCCACGCCGTAGCCGGTGTAATGGCCCCAGTCGCGCTCCGTGAGGATCCGGCCTTCGCGCAGGTACTCGTCGTAAAGCGGTGTGCCGCGGAAGGGGGTGAGCACGCTCAGGAAGGGCACGTCCACGCCCACGGCGTTGAGGCGATCGGCGGTCGCGACGATCGCCTCCGGCGTTTGATCGTCGAAGCCCGAGATGAAGCCGGCCATCACGCAGATCCCCCGGTCGTGGAGGCGCTCGATCGCGTCGCGGTATTCGCGCACCCGATTCTGGCGTTTGTCGACGCTGCGGAGATCCGCCTCGTCGAGGCTCTCGATGCCGAGGAAGATGCCGATGCATCCGGATCGCTCCATGAGGTCGAGCAGCTCGCGATCCTTGACGATGTCGATCGACGCCTGCGTCAGCCACCACCGATCGAGGCCCACCATCGCGCGGAGCAGCTCCTTGGCCCAGCGCCGCTGGACGAGGAGATTGTCGTCCCAGAACCAGGCGACCTTGTCCTGCCAGAAACGAGGGAACCGCGTGGTCGCGATGTCGCGCACGACGTCGTCCACCGGACGCACGCGGAAGCCCGGGTTCAAATCGGGCACGGTGCAGAAGCTGCACGTGAAGGGACAGCCCCGCGTGGCCTGGAGGACGCGCGGGACGAGGAAGCGGTCTTCGAGCAGATCGTACCGGGGCGTCGGCAATCCAGCGAGCGATGCCGGCTCCCCGCGGTACACGCGGCGCGGTGTTCCCCGCTCGAGATCACGCAAAAGCTCGGGCCACACCGACTCGGCCTCGCCGGTGACGACCACGTCGACATGTTCGAGGGCCTCTTCGGTCCAGTACGAGACGTGCGGGCCGCCGGCGACCACACGCACGCCGAGCGCACGGTAACGATCGGCGAGCTGATACGCGCGGCGGGCGAATCCCGAGAAAAACGAGAGGGCGACGACATCCGGCGTCGTATCGACGGGGACGGGGCGCACTTGCTCGTGAATGACCTCCACCTCGTGCTCGGACGGCGTGATCGCCGCGAGGTGGATCCCCGTCACGGGCGGGACGAAGTGCCATTGATGACCGTGACGGTAGCGGGGCACGTAATCGACGACGATCCTCACCTTCATCGTGGGTCTCCTGGGAACACGACGATAGCCGCGGCAGCCGGGCGAGCCGCGCAAAGGTGCGTGAACGGTCGACCGTGGGGCGCGAGCGGTCGCGGAGCCGTGCCGAGCGGTCGCACGTTCCGCCGTGTCGTGAGATCAGCTATCACCTTCGCCAATGACGGCGAACGTGGCCTCCGGATCCGAGCAGCCTTCCGAGCCCCTCGCGCTCGCGACCCTCCGCGCCCTCGCCGCGCCGCGCCGCCTCGTCCCGATCCTCGTGGTGTTCGTCTCGCTCCTCATCGCGCAGGCGCGCTCCGGCGGCTCGGCCTCGCTCGCGGTCGGCGTCGCGCTCTGCGCCTCGTTCACGCTGCTCGCGCCGGTCTCGTGGCGCGTGATCGCCGCCGATCGCCCCACGCTGCTGCGCATCCTCGCTTATGCGGCGCTCGGCGTGATCGTGGTCTTCGGCATCGGCGGCGTGATCCCTCGCTGGCTCCGCCTACCGCCGAGCTTGCTCACCGCCCCGTGGAACCTGCTCAGCTCGCTCGCGCTCTACTGGGTCGGCGGCTGGGGGCTCGGTCGGGACATCGATCTCGAAGCGCGGCTCGTCGCCCAGCGGGAGCGCGCCGAGAAGCTCGCACGCGAGGCGGAGCGCGCGCAGCTCCTCGCCCTGCGCGCGCACCTCGATCCCCATTTCCTTTTCAACACGCTGAACGCCATCGCCGAGTGGTGCCGCGTCGATGGCGCGGTCGCCGAGCAGGCCGTGCTGCGCCTGGCGTCGATGCTGCGCGCGGTCCTCGCCGGCGTGCGCGCCGAATGGTGGCCGCTCGAGCAGGAGCTCGCGCTCGTGCATACACTCTTCGAACTCTTCAGCCTGCGCGATCCGTCGCGATTCACCGTGGTCACGGAGATCGATCCGGACGCCTCGCCCTGGCCGGTGCCGCCGCTCGTGCTCCTGCCGCTCGCGGAAAACGCGATGAAACACGGCCCCGGCGCGGGGCACAAGGGAGAGGTGCGCCTCGCGATCCAATGCACGAAAGGCGCGCTCCGCATCACACTCTCGAATCCAGGCCCCTACACGGGCCCGAGGTCCGGCAGCGACGGGCTGCCCACCGTGGAGCGAAGGCTCGCGCTCGCCTACGACGGGCGCGCGCGCCTCTCGATACGCGGCGAAGGCGACCACACGCGGGTCGACCTCGAGCTGCCGGAGGTGAGCTCGTGACGACGTTGCGGGTGCTCGTCGCGGACGATGAAAAGCTCGCGCGGGCGCGCCTCTTTCGGCTGCTCGGCGCGATCGAGGGCGTGGCCGTCGCGGGCGAGTGTGATCGCGGCGACGCCGTGCGCGCGGCCCTCGGGCGGGGCGGCATCGATGTGATCCTGCTCGACATCGAGATGCCCGGCCTCAGCGGGCTCGAAGCGCTCCGCTT
Organism: Polyangium mundeleinium; assembly: GCF_028369105.1. Taxonomy (NCBI): domain Bacteria; kingdom Pseudomonadati; phylum Myxococcota; order Polyangiales; family Polyangiaceae; genus Polyangium; species Polyangium mundeleinium. The sequence continues at coordinate 7,629,390 of NZ_JAQNDO010000001.1, forward strand.
GTTGCCCGAGCCGCGGCCCTACGTGATTTTCTGCACCGCGCACGCCGAGTACGCCGTCAGCGCATTCGAACTGGGCGCGGTCGATTACCTGCTCAAACCCGTGGAGGCCGGGCGCCTGCAGATCGCCATCGAGCGCGCTCGCCGCGTCGTCCACGCTGCAAAAACAGACGCCCCTCGTCCCGCCGCGCGGCGGCTCGCGATCGAGACCCGCGAGGGCGTGTTGCTCCTCGATCCCGCCGAAATCGCCTTCGCCGAGCTCGACGGCGCGCTCGTCACGATCGCGGTCGGCGGGCGACGCGTGCTCACCGTTCTTTCGCTGGCCGCGCTGGAGGAACGCCTGCCCGCGGACACCTTCGTCCGCGTCCACCGCCGCGCGCTTTTGAACCTCGAACACGTGAGCCTGCTCGAACCCACGCCCTCGGGCGGCTACCTCGCGCGCATGAAGGACGGCCAAGCGGTCGAGGTCTCTCGCCAGGCGGCGAGGGAGCTTCGCCGCGCGCTCGGGATCACGCGCGGGGCGGGCGGCGACGAGGATTGATCCTCGCTGCTGCGCAGGACGACACTTCGCGATACCCTGCAAGGAGCTACCATGACTTCGCTTCGATCCCTTTGGGTGCTGATGGTCCCCCTTCTCAGCGGCTGCGTCGCGAATCGGGAGCCGCCGCCCGTCCAGTACAGCGACGGTTTCTTCGCCGCGTTCGACCAGATGATGGACGACACGATGTCCCGGGGCACGCGCGGCGACCAGGCGCGCACGCTCGACGTCGAGTTTGCGCGTCGCGTGGACGAGGGTCCGGGGCCCGACGAGGTCGTGGCCGTCGGAACGACGTGGGACAAGGTGGAAGCCTTTCTCTCGATCGGGCTGCTCTCGGCGGATGTCATGGCGCCGATCGACGGCGCCGAGCAGAGCCGTGTGGACATCTTCGGGCAGGCGGCGGACCGGGTGCTTCGGAGCGACCACGAGGCCATCGCGGCCTGGAACCGCACCGTTCGCTCCATGAACTTCCCCGATGAGATACAGATGGAGCCCACGGGGGAGATCGTATGGGAATCCCTCTACCTCGTGCTCACCGCGTCGGAGCATGCCTATCAGGACGTCTGGATCGAAAGCGGAGCCTGGGTCGAGGGAATGTGGGCCCGCTCGGACGGGTATTACGAGCAGCTCTGGGTCGACGGATACTCCGAGTCCGTGTGGGAGGAAGGCGCCTGCTACGACGAATACGTCGAGACGGCGTGTGACACGTACTGGGTCGAGGAGTCCTGCTACGACGTGTGGGTCGACGATGGCTACTGGGAGAGCTACTGCTCCGCGTACGACGACGAGGGCAACTGCGTGGAGTGGACCGACGAATGGGTGGACACGGGGTATTCCGAGTCCGTGTGTGATCCGGGGCATTACGAAGAGGACTGTGTCGACATCTACGAAACGGTCTGCGACCCGGGGCAATGGGTGGACGTCTGGACCGAGGGGCACTGGGTCGAGGGAGCGTGGATCCCCGGCGAGCTTTACTGGGTGGAAGGATACTGGGCCGACACGTCGGGGTATCAGACCGTGGCGCTGCCGGCGCAGGAGGCCGAGATCCTCGCGACGGGAATCACCTACGTGGCGGGGTTTGGCCCGGAGCGCGTGGGCGGCGATTGTTACGCGAGGCTCGACGATGCGCTCGCGACGGGGGCCACGAACGCGCCGGAGAACGCCGTGAAGCTTTCGAGGGACGCGATCCTGGCTTGCCTGTCACCGCGCTGAGGCGAGCCGATGGATCCTGCTCAGAATGCGCCTGCCACGCCGAGCACCGTGTGCCCCTGCCGAACGTCGATCACCGGCGCGAGCGAGTCGACGAGGCGCGGGGGCCTTTGGGCCGTGCGCGGCGTGGGGGCCTCGTAGGTCGAGAGCGCTGCGGCGTCGATGGCCACGCCGATCAGGGCGCCCAGGTAGCTCATGGCAATGCCGTATTCGAGGTAAAACCCATCGCATTTCTCGAAGATGCACGCGACCGGCAGGGAGAGGCCGAGGGCGGTCCCCGTGATCCCGATGTTCATCCCGAGCACGGCGAATCCCCTGCCGACCCGCCCGTGTTTCCAGTGCACGATGGGCCCGCCGAACACCATTCCGCTGAGCGAAAGCGGCCAGACATAAGGATGCACGCCGAAAACCACCGCCGGCACGGTCCCCACGCCGAGCGAGGCGCCGGCGATCGTCAGGGTTTGCCAGCCGTACCAGACCTCGCGTGACCCCTCGACGGACGGGAGGGCATAGGCCGCCATCGGCGGGGCCGGCTCTGCGGCGGAGACGGCCGTGGTGGCGGCGAGGGTCGTCAGAAGGGATGCCAGACAAGCTCCGTGGGTTCGCATGTGACCTCACGAACGAGCGTCTCCGTGTAGGGCACGGGTGTCAATGCGTCTGCTGCAGGGGAACGGGCCGCCTGATTCTCACCTTTTTGACGTGTCGTGGGGTGGCCTCGACGACCTCGAGGCTCGTCCCGTCCGGCGTCTCGAGCCGCGCCCCGACTGGGGGGATGCTTCGCGCAAGATCGAGGACGAGCCCCGCGAGGGTCGAAAAACCCTCGCCGGTGGGCAAGTCGAGCCCGAGCTCGCGGTTCACATCGTGCACCGGCGCGCTGCCGAGGACGAGGAACGTCCCATCCGGCTCGCGCCGTACGAGCTCCGGCTCGGGCGCTTCGTGTTCGCTGAAGACGTCGCCCACGAGCTCCTCGACGAGGTCTTCGAGCGTGACGATGCCGCTCGTCGCGCCGAGCTCGTCGACCACGATGGCGAGCTGCGTGCGGCGGTTCTTCATCGCGTCGAGGAGCGAGACCGCGCGCATGGTCTCGCCGACGAAATACGGGGGTCGCAACACCTCCTTCACGGTGAATGGCGTTTCGCCCGAGGCGCGCGTGAAGACGTCCTTCACGTTTACGTAACCGATGACGTGATCCAGATCCCCTTCGTAGACCGGCATTCGTGTATGCCCATGCGCGGCGACGATGCGGCGCACCTCGTCGAGCGGCGCATCGTGCGGCAGGCTCACCACGCGCGGGCGCGGGACCATGACCTGCACCGCAGACAGATCGGGCAAATCAAGCGCGCGGGCGGCGATCTCGCCTGCGCTCGGGTCGACCGAGCCGGCCTTCGCCGCCTCCCCGACGAGCTGCTGCAGCTCGTCTCGCGAGAGCCGCGCCTCGGTGAAGGTGGTTTTGTCCCCGACGAGGCGGAGCACGACGTTCGAGCTCGCGGTCAAGAACCAGACGAGCGGGCGCGTGAGCCGAGAGAGGCCGAGGAGCGGCCTCCCGATGAGCAGCGCATACTTCTCCGCGTATCGCAGCGCGAGCGACTTGGGCACGAGCTCGCCGAGGACGAGCGAGAGGTAGGAAATCAGCACGACCACGAGGCCCAGCGCGATGGCGTCCGCGTGATCTCCGAGAAAGGGGACACGCCGGAGCACGGGCGCGAGATCCTCGGAGAAGGTGGCACCGCCGAACGCGCCCGCGAGCGCGCCGATGACGGTGATGCCGATCTGCACGGTGGCGAGGAACCGCTCGGGATCGTCGCGGAGCTCTTTCACGGCGCGCGCGCGCCTGCTCTTCTCGGCCACGAGCTGATCGAGCCGCGAGCCCCGCAGGGCCACGACCGCGATCTCGGCGCCGGCGAGGACGCCGTTCACCAGCACGAGCGCGAAGATGACGAAAAGCTCGGGGACGATGGGCGGCCTCCTTCGAGGGAGCCGATCAATCCCACATCTGAGCGTCCGGCGCCCGACGAGGCGCGTGATCGTGCGTCGCTTCGGCGCGTCGCTCCTCGAGGTGATGGTCGACCTCGATATCGATGTGCCCCGCCTCCGGGATCACAGCGCGGACGGCCACCTCGATGGCGTCGATTTCGTCGCTGATGGCGCGGAGGGCGCCATCCGCCACCGTCCGGAGCGTCGTTTCGCGTTCCGCGCCCGAGAGCGCGCCGGGCTGCGGGGGCAACGCCTGATCGAGCCGGGCTGCGAGGAACGCCGGTTCGAACGTGACCTCGGCTTTGAGCTTGTAGAGCTCGGGCGTGATCCGCCGGCTCTTCACGTCACGCACCCCGCGGACGCTGGGCCGCTCGCGCAGCACGCGGACAAACGTTTCCTCCACGCCGTCGGGGACGGCCATCCCAATGAGCAAATCACGATTCTGCGTGACGAGGTGGATCGCCACGAACCCGAGGAGCAAGCCGACGAGGATGGACGCAATCGAATCCCAGACCGGGCTCCCCGTGTGGTACGACGCGATGATGCCGCCTGCGGCGAGGAGCAGGCCCAGCACGGCGGCGCCGTCCTCGAGCAGGATCGCCACCGACGCGGGATCCGCTTTCTCGCGCACGTACCGGGCGAAAGGCATGCTCCCGCGCTGCGCGGCGATGCTCCGAACGGCGAAGAGCAGCGCGCCCCCCTCGATGAGGAACGAGAGGCCGAGGACCACGAACGTCACCACGTTCACCGAGGTCGGGTGGGGATCACGCAGCCCCTCGATGCCGTGGTACACGGTGACCCCGCAGCCGATGAAGAAGATGCCCGCGGCCGAGAGCAAGCCGAACACGAAGCGCTCGCCGCCGTATCCATAAGGGAATTCTTCGTCGCCTTGGCGCGCGCCGCGCTTCAGCCCGATGAAGAGCAAGAGCTGGTTGCCCGTGTCCGCAGCGCTGTGGATGGCCTCCGAGAGCATCGCGCCCGAGCCGGACAGGAAAAAGGCCACGAACTTGAGGAGCGTCACCAGCGCGTTCGCGGCGAGCGCGGCAATCACGGCGGGCAAGGAGGAAGGGGTCGCCATCGGTGTTCCTCTGCATCCCAGCGCGGGACGACCTCCCGGTCAAGCCACGCCAGCCGGCACGAGGAAGGAAAATGCTGTACGCGGGGCGCTCTGTTTGCGTACAAAGGCGGGATGAGCCCTCCGCTCGAGTGGATGTGCGGGAAGCAACGCTTATGGTTGGAGGCCCCGGATTTCCTGTGCATGGAGATGCACGGCACCTTGGATGTCGCGGAGGTTGATGCTTACAAGAGCCTCGTGTACGAGCTCGGCGACCGCTACGGCACGTTCGCGTTCCTCGCAGACATGCGCGACCTCGGAGGCATCCCTCCCGATGCGCGGTCGAGGCTCGCCCGGGCCGCTCGTCCGTATCCGTACCGCGCCATCGCCGTGCATGGCACGAGCTTCACGCTCGGAATCGTGGCGGCGATGGTCGTCAAAGCGGGCCGCGCGCTCGCCCCTGGCGCTTTCCCATTCGAACTCGCTTTTTTCAAGACGGAGGCCCAGGCCCGCGCGCACCTCTTACCCTTCCGCGATCCGCCGCCGCCGCGCCCATGACCGCGGCGGTGGCGAGAGCCCCCTTCGCCGCGTTCACCCGGGCGTCCCCATCGCCGGATCGGTGACCGACGGCTCCCCATTTTCGATGCGCCCCGCGACACGACGGCTGAAAGGCGCCTCCTCCTCCACGGTCACGGAGAAGTCGTACCAGCGGCCGCTCGTGGACACGTCGAACCACGCGTCCGCCGTGCCCATCGGGTCGACGTCGAGCGTCGCGCCCTCCTTCGTGTACGCGCGTGGCGTCACGATGAAACGGCGCATGGCCCCCCCCGTATTCTTGCAGCGAATCCCGAGGCGTGACCCCTCCACGTCGTACATCGTCTCGATTTCGATCCCGCCCTGCGACCCGGCATCCACGAAATCACGATGAAAACCGTTCGGCCCGAGCACGAAGAGCGAATATTGCTGTCCGGTCGCCGGCCACCGCCCTTCGAGGGATTTGCCCGTTTCCACGGCATAACGCCGCGGGATCTCCGTGAGCGCGCGCCGGTCGTACACGTGAAACACGGCCCCTGCTTTGCCGGTGTTCACGAAGGAGAGCACGGCCTCGTCCCCGTCGATCACGCACCGGACATCGATCTCGTAGGGCAGCGCGCGTGACGGCCGTGTCCCTGTCTCCTGCTGCGGGAGCGAGCCGTTTTCCCCCGTCGGCACCGTCACCTGCGCGAGTTTCTCTTGCTCCGCACGAAGGGCATCGGCCTCTTCCTGCGTGAGGCTCGGCCATTCGGGCAGGTCTTCGTCGTTCGGCGTCACGAAGTCGAACGCCGAGAGGAGGTCGCCGCACATCGCGCGCCGATAGGGGCTGATGTTGGTCTCTTTCACGCCGAATCGAGCTTCGAGGAAGCGCAGGATCGACGTGTGATCGAAGGTCTCGGAGCAGACGAACCCGCCACGGCTCCACGGCGAGACGACCCACATGGGAACACGCACGCCGGGCCCGTGCGGGTGACCTCCGAGCGGCTCGGTGAGCGTGTCATCATAACGCTCTCCCGTATCGTCCACCGTGCTCGCTCCCATGAGCACGCCGTCGTCACGCCGCGAGGGAGCGCAAGGCGGCGGCACGTGATCAAAAAAGCCGTCGTTTTCATCGAACGTGACGAAAAGAACCGTTTTGCTGAAGACCTCGGGATTCTCGATGAGCGCCTCGAGGACCTGCTGCACGTACCAGGCGCCCTGCACGGGGCTCGACGGGCCCGGATGCTCGGAATAATCCGCCGGCCCGACGATCCAGGAGACACGCGGCAAGCGCCCCGCGAGCACGTCTTCCCGAAATCCATCGAGGTTCTGGTTCGAAAGCCTCGACGAGATGCCTTTCTTGAAGAGCGGCGATTCCTGGTCCTCGAAAAATGCCTGTCGGAACGTCTGGAAGCCGATGAGCGGGTTGTCGGAGAAGTTGTCGGCATAGTCCTGATAGACCAGCCACGAGATCCCCGCTTCTTCGAGCCGCTCGGCGTACGTCTTCCAGGTGTATCCCGCTTCGATGGCGCCCAGGAAGTCGTGCGAGTTGTCGATGGCCGGGCCGCCGTGCTGGCCGAGGCTGTCGATGGTGCCGGTGAACGCAATAAGGCGGTTCGGGTTCGTGCTGGTGTGGGCGCCGCAGAAGTACGCGTCGCAGACCGTGAACGCTTCGGCGAGCGCGAACTGGAATTCGAGCTCGGCGCGCTTGTAATACCCCATCGACTGCGGCGCTTTCCACGCGGGCCATTGGCCGTACCGGCCGTGATCCCAGGCTTCGTGTCCGTCGACGAAGCTGTGGGGCGTGCCGTCCACGCGCTGGGCGTTGCCGGCCGTCGAATCGAGGTGATAGGGCAAAATCACCTCCGCGCCGCTGCGCTGCCGAAAGACGCTCTCCTCCTCTGCCAGGGGAATGGTGAACCGGTCCCCGAAGCCACGCACGCCGCGCATCGTGCCGAAATAGTGGTCGAACGAGCGGTTCTCCTGGATGAGGATCACCACGTGCTCGACGTCCATGATCGAGCGTGTCTTCACGTGGGCCGGAATCTCGACCGCCTTCTCGATGCAGCCCGGAAAGACCCAACCGCCCGCGGCAAGGCTGCTCATCTGAAGAAAGGAACGCCTGCTCAGCTTCGACACGAAAGACCTCCCACCAAGACGTCCCGCGAGACTATCCCGGCTGGTGGAGTTCTCAAGGCCGAAGCGGATCCGCGCCGCGCGTTCGCGAACCTGTCACATTCCGGCCCACGAGGCGTCGCGGGCCGGATGTCGAGGCCGTCGTTTCGAGGTCAGGGGCAGCTCCCCGCCGACGCGACGCTCGTGCCGGCGGCGTTCGCAGTGCACGCGTTGGCATGCGTCTGGCCGTCGCAGCCGCACACCGGATCGTAGTTGTGGTCGCACGCCTCGGGCGTGGGCTTGCAGGTCCCGAGCTGATCGATGATCGCCCCGCACATCGTGTCGATCGGGAAGTCGCAGAAAAACCCTTCTTCACACGGCATGCCGGCTTCTTCGCTGCACAACGTGTCGCCGACGACCACGCAGTCGCCGTCGTCGACCACACAGAAGTCGTCACACGTGCCGTCGTCGTACCAGCCTTCGAGGGCGCAAACGTCGGTGCCTTCCTTCGTGACGCCGTTCATCGCGCGGGCCTCGTCCTTGGTGTAGCCCGTTTGCTCGCCGCCCGAATCGACGCTGCTTCCGCAGGCAGGCAACACGAGGAGCGCGAGCGCGAGGACGGTGGGCGTATTCGATCGAAACATGGGGGTTCTCCTTCTGTAAGAATCGCTTGGGTGTTCAGGGGATGACGAAGAGCGTGAGGGGGCGGCGATCTCGAACGGCGCCGGTCGTCTCGACGAAGAGCACGTCGACGCGCTCGCCCGCCGGGGTGTCGACGTCGACCGTGATCGTCTCGGCGCCCCCCGGCGCGAGGAGGAACGGCTCCGTCGGCGTGAAGCCGAATGTGGCGGTCCCGCGGCGGAGGCGCGGCGCGAGGAACGAGAGTTCGTCCGGACATTCATTGCGGACGACGAGGTTTTCCGTCGCGCCCGCTCCGGGGAACGAGAGGGAAAGCGCGGGCTCGATCACGAGGCAATCGGAGAGCGGCCGCGGACCCGGCTGGAACGTGGCGCCGCCGGGGCTCAGGACGAGATCGACGGGGTTCGAGCGGCCGCCGCCCGGCCCCACGATCTCGACGCGGAATTCATGCATTTCTGCGCCGGGAACGGTGAGGTCGAAGCTCCCATCTGCGGCGACCTTCGCCACGAACGGCGGGTCCGCCGTGTCCAGGTTCGTGACCACGACGTTGCTTTCGGGCGGCGCGGCCGCGCCGGGCTCGCCCTTGAAACGCACGGTCTCCGACATGTCCATGGGCCCACCGGGCGAGATGAGATCCGCGAAGAGCGTGGGTTCTTCGGGAGGCGTCGGCTGGGGGCTCACGAGGCACGCCCCAAGCGCGAACGACGCAGCAAGCAGACGAAGAACCACGCGACCGGAAATCATGCGCGGGCCCCCTAGCAGGCGGCGTACCAAGGTCACGCCACGCAGAAAACATGCGGATTTGCGAAGGGCAACGAGGGGGCCCCCTCCCGGCAAGTGTCTCCTTGAGACATTGAGACACGTATGGGACACTTCGCGGTCTTGGTCGTCCAGGGAGAGATCCTCGCCCACCGTTATCGGATCATCGCAACGCTCGGCGAGGGCGGCCTCGCGCGGACGTTCCTCGCGAAAGACCTCGTCCTCGAGACCAACGTCGCGCTGAAGGTGCTGCGGCGCGCGGAGGACGAGTGGGCGCTCCGCGCAGAGCTCGGTTATCTCGCCGGCCTCGTTCACCCGCACCTCGTCCGCGTGCTCGATTTCGGGTCGCTGCCGCGGGACGGCGAGCGCGCTGCGCTGCACTACCTCGCGACCGAGGTCGTCGAGGGGCGCGAGCTCGATCGGGCGGCGCTTGCATTCGAAGCGCTCCGCGCGCCGCTCGTCGATGCCCTCTCCGCGCTCGCGTTCCTGCATCACCTCGGGCTCAGGCACGGCGATTTCAAGCCTGCGAACGTGCTCGTCGACACGCGTGGCCGCGGCGTGCTGCTCGATCTGTCGTGCGCCGGCCGGCTCGGGAGGGCAGCGGCGCCGAGCGGGACGCCGCGCTTCATCGCACCGGAGGTTCTCCGCGGCGAGCGCGCCGATGCGCGCAGCGACCTCTATGCCGTCGGCGTCACGCTGCGCGAGCTCGCGCGCGGGCACGAGCTGCCGCCTTTGGTGGAGCGCCTCGCGAGCCGGCTCGTCGACCCGGATCCCGCCGCGCGTCCCGCCTCCGCGGAGGAGGTCATCGAAGCGCTCGGCGGGCACGCGTCGTGGGTGCGCGTGCCGCCGCGGGATGCGCCGCGGATCGTGGGCCGAGAGGCCGAGCTCGGCCGTCTCGTCGCGCTCCTCGATCGCCTCGAAGCAGGGCTCGCCGGGCCACGCGTGGCCGTCGTCCGGGGCCCCGAAGGCGCAGGGAGGAGCCGGCTGCTGCGCGAGTTCAAGTGGATCGCGCAGACGCGGGTGGCGACCGTCGAAGCCCTCGCCACGACGCGGCGTCCGTTCGGATCCCTCGTGGAGCGCGCCACCTCCGCGCCTCATGCCGAAGGCGGCCTGCGCGCCGCGCTCGAAGCGCGGGATCGGCTGGTTCGTCGGGGCACACCGGTGGCGCTGCTCGTGGACGACGTTCACCTCCTGCCCGACGACGACCGCGAAGCGCTCTCGGCCCTCGCGCGGTCGCTCGATCCGGCCGATCCGGCGCTCGTCGTCGTCACCGAAATCGATCACGCAACGGGCATGTTCCTGGGCGGCGCACCCGCCGGCTGCGAGGTGATCGGGCTCGGGCCGCTCCCGGCGCACGCGGTGAAGCAATGGATGCTGGACGTGGGTCTCTCCGGCGTCGAGGCGGAGCTCTGCGCGGCCACGGGCGGTCACGCCGCGGCGATCGCCGACGTCGTCGCGGAGATCCAAGCCGGCAGCGTCGCAGAGGGCGAGCTCGATCGTGCGGTCGCGAAGGGCAGGTCCGCCCGAAACGAGGCGATCCGCGAGGCCCACGCGGCGATCGCCGCGTCGTTCGACGCACGCGTGGCCGATGCCGCAGCGTCGGCCGAAGAACGCATCCAGGCGGCAGGACAGGCCCTGCAGCACTGGGCGCTCGCGGGACAAAGGGCCGAGTCCGCGCGTCGGCTCGCGGAGCACAGGGCGGACGCAGTGAAGCATCCACGCGCGTTCCGGGGCGCGGCAGAAGCCGTGCTCGACGCCGAACACGCCGACGATGAGGCGTGGCACCTCGCGGTGCGAGTCATCGAGCTCGCCGGCAATCCGGCCCGCGCGCGCGAGGCGATCGAACGAAGGTTGCCACGCCTCCGAAAAGGGGCGCGGCGCGGCGGCGCGCTCCTCACGCTCGCGAGTTGCCTCGCGCAGCAGGGAGAAGCGCAGCGGGCGCTCACGGTCCTCGCAGAGGCCGCGCGCGAGCCGCTCGACGACGTGGGACAGGCGCGGCGTGCGGATCTCGAAGCACGTGCGCTCACGCGGCTCGGGCGCCATGCAGAAGCGCGCGGGGTCGCCGAGGCCGCGCTCGCAGCCGCGCCTACGCTGCCGGACGACGACGTGCGTGCCGACCTGCTGGAGGATCTCGTCGTCGCCGCGACCCACCTCGGCGATCTCCGCACGGCACGCCATTTCCTGGAGCTGCTCTCGGCGGCCGCGACCGAGCGCTCGCCGCGGCGTTTGCTCCGCGCACGGAGCTACCGCGCCATTCACGACTACCGCGCGGGCGACGTCCGCGCGGCGCTCGCCGGCCACCGCGAGGCGTTGTGGATCGCGGAGGAGCACGGCCTGAGCGACGCCATCGCGCGGACGTGCTCGAACCTCGGCACCGCGTGCCACCAGCTCGGCAGGTTCGCGGAGGCCCTCGACGCCTACGAGCGCGGCGCGCGGGTCAGCCGCGCGCTCGGCCAGCAAGACATCGGCCTGCTGTTCGCCTCGAACCTCGCGAAGTTATGGGCCGACGTCGGCGCGTTCGAGCGCGGCCTCCGCACCGCGACACGAACCGAGGCAGAGGCCACGGCCACCGGGCTTGCGGCCATTGCCGCTGCGGCCGCGTCGGCAGCGGGGGAAAACGCATGGGGCCTCGGGGATCTCGCGCTCGCCCGCGACGCCGCCGAGCGGGCCCGCGTGGCCTTCGGCCAGCTCGGCATGGCGCGCGAGGCGGCCGAAGTCGCGCTCGAACGCGCTGACATCGAGCTTGCCGCCGGTGACCTCCCGGCCAGCGCCCGCGCCCTCGATGCAGTGGCCGGCGAGGCGCGCGAGGCGCCCGACGTCGCCGCACGTGAAGCCCTCGGGCGGGCGGAGCTCGACCGCCTGCGTGGTTTGCCTGCCGGCGAGCTGCATCGGCTCGAAGAAGCGCTCAGCGCCGCCGATCGCGCAGGGCAGCCCGACCTCGTCGCCGTTTGCGCGAGCCGGCTCGCCGCCGCGCTCGACAATACCGGCGAACGCGCCCGCGCCTCGACGCTCCGCGCACGCGCGGACGCGCTGTGGGAGGAGGCCGCCTCGGGCCTCGCGCCGGAGCTTCGGAGCGCATTTTTCGCCCATCCACGACGGCGAACACGGGCGCCCGTCCCGCGCCACGTCGCCGACGCGTCGCAGGGACGCGCGGACAAACTCGCGCGCTTGCTCGACCTCTACCGGAAGCTCAATGGCACCGACGAGGCGAGCGGCATCCTCGTGATGGCGCTCGACGCCGCGATCGAGCTGACGGGCGCCGAACGAGGCTTCCTCGTGCTCGAAGACCCGCGCTCGGGGGCGCTGCACGTGCCGGCCGCGCGCAACGTCGATCGCGAGCAGATCGGCAAGAGCCACCTCAAGTACAGCCGCTCGATCGCCGAAAAGGCCATGCGGACGGCCCTGCCCGTCTGCACTGCCGACGCGCGCGAGGACGAACGTTTCCGGGACAATGCCTCCGTGCACGCCATGCGCCTCCGCTCCGTCATTGCCGTCCCGATCCGCTCCCCCGACGGCGTGATCGGCGCGCTTTACCTCGACAATCGCTTCACCGAGGCGCGGTTTCGCGAGGCGGACATCGACCTGCTCCTCGGGTTCGCCGATCATGTCGCGCTGGTCCTCCGGCGCGCGCGCCTCATCGACGACCTCCGGCGCCGCACCGAAGAGCTCGAAGCCGAGCGCAGCAAGGTCGAGGAGCTGGCGCGGCTCCAGGCCGCCGAGATCGTACGCCTCGGCGACGAGGTGCGCGCGAAGCAGGAGGCGCTCGACCATCGCCACGACGATCGGGGAATGGTCGGCCGCAGCCCTGCCCTCCGCCGCGTGCTCGCGACGCTCGACCGCGTCGTCGCGTCACCACTCCCGGTGCTCGTCCTCGGGGAGAGCGGCACCGGCAAGGAGCTCGTCGCGCGCGCCGTGCACGACGCGAGCCCGCGCCGGTCAGGCCCTTTCGTGGGGATCAACTGCGCGGCCTTGCCGGCGAGCCTCCTCGAAGCGGAACTCTTTGGCCACAAACGAGGCGCGTTCACCGGCGCGGATCGCGACCGCGCGGGCCTCATGGTGGCGGCGTCGGGCGGGACGCTTTTCCTCGACGAGCTCGGCGAAATGCCGCTCGAAGTGCAGGCCAAATTGCTCCGCGTCCTGCAGGAGCGCGTGGTGCGCCCCCTCGGGAGCGACACGACGGTCCCCGTCGATTTTCGGCTCGTCTGCGCGACGAACCGCGCTCTCCGGGCCGAGGTGCGTTTCGGCCGCTTTCGCGAGGATCTTTATTACCGCGTCGGCGTCGTCGAGGTCACGCTGCCGCCCCTTCGCGACCGGCTCGAAGACCTGCCGGAGCTCGCGGCCCACCTCGTCGCGCGCGCGTCCCGGGAGCTCGGCAGGCCAGCGCCGCGCATCACGCCGTCGGCGATGCGCGTGCTGCTCGCCCATTCCTGGCCCGGCAATGTGCGCGAGCTCGAAAACGTGCTCATGAAGGCGATCGTGCTCGCCGAAGGCGACGTGATCCGGCCCGGGGATCTCGGCCTCGGCGACGCACGGCCCTGGCCCTCACGGCGGATCGAGCGGCCGCGCGGGGACGCCGAGCGCGAGGTCATCCTCCGCGCGCTCGCCGACAGCGGCTGGAATGCCGCGCTGGCGGCACGATCCCTCGCCATTCCACGAGCGACCTTCTATCGTCGCCTCGAACGTTATGGCATCACGCGACCCAGGTGATCCCGGTTGCGCAAAGCATCGCCGCAGCGCGTAATTCCGGTTGACACGCTGGCTTACCTGCCGCCAGATGCGAGCGAGATCGGCGCCTGCCTCGGTTCGAAGGCCCGGGGCGGGCCAACATCCTGCGAGGAAACTGGCATGTCTACGGTTTTGCGCGCGTCCTGCTCCCCCGGGTCCCTGGTTCGATCGCGGCCGCGCACGGCGCGCACGGCCTTGTGGTTCACGCTGGTGAGTGCCTCGCTCGGGTGTACGACCGCAGAGCGGCCCGAGGGCGGCGCGCAGGCGACGGAGGCGCCCCCGAGCCAGGCCCCGGCGTCCGCTGCGGGGCAACTCGGGCTCGGCGATGTCATGCGACGCGTCCATTTCGCGTTTCGCCCCGAAGGAGATTCGTTCCGCGGGGGCCACACGACGTATGCCGTACGCGCGGATGCGCGCTCGTTCGAGGTCGCGCCGTACCAACCCACTGAGGAGGACTCAGGGCGCGATGCGGTGAAAGGCGCCGCGTTCGTCGCCACCCTGACGTCGATCGAGCGCGGCGGCGTATCCTTGCAGGGCGCGCGCGACGCGCGAGCGGACCTCGATCCGAGCGCGCGTGTCGCCATCACGCACGGCGACGTGGTCGAGCACCTCGAAAACACCGAGCAGGGCGTCGAGCAGAGCTTCTCGTTCGCGAAAAAGCCCGAGGGTCGCGGGGATCTCGAGGTCCGGATCGCGGTCTCGGGGGAGATCTTCACGAAAGAAACCGAGACGGGGCTTCATTTCGTCGATCCGGCGACGGGGCTCGGCGTGCGTTATGGCGTCGCGACGTGGATCGACGCTCGCGGGCAAAAAACTTCGGTGCCCGTCGATTTCGAGGCGGGGCACATCGTCTTGCGGGTCCCGGAGCGGGCGCTCGACGAAGGCGCGTTTCCAGCCGTCCTCGACCCGGTCATCGGGCCCGAGTTCGGAATCGATGGGGTCATCCAGGGTGGCGCAGCCGGGACCCAAACGGAGTCGGCCGTCGCCTACGGCGGCGGGAACTACCTCGTCGTCTGGCGTGACGCGCGCACGGGCACGGATGATCTCTATGGTGTTCGCGTCTCGAGCACAGGGACGATCCTCGATACCTCCGGCATCGTGATCTCCAATGCAGCCGGCATCCAGCAGAAGCCCGACATCGCCTTCGATGGGACGAACTGGATGGTCACGTGGACCGACCAGCGGCAAGACGCCCAGGGGGACATCTACGCCGCGCGCGTGAGCAGCAGCGGCGCCGTGCTCGATCCCGACGGGATCCCGGTCGCCACGGTGAGCGCGATGGGTGGGGAGGGGCCGGCGGCCGTCGCGTTCGGCAGCACGCACCACCTCGTCGCCTACAGGCGCAGCTACGGTCTTTATGGTCGTTTGATCGCGCCCGATGGGACGATGACCCCGGAGTTCACGTTCGCGTCCAGCAATACCTACATCGACGACATCAGCATCGCGTTCAACGGGGCGAACTATCTGGTGGTGTTCGACAACCTCAACGCGAGCACGAGCTACGTCCACGGCCGCCGCGTCTCGCCCTCGGGCACGGTGCTCGACGCGTCGAACCTCACGATTTGCTCCTATTGCACGACGAGCGACCTCGACGTCGCCTCCGATGGCACGAACTGGTTCGCCGTGTGGCGGGACAGCGGCATCTATGGCCAGCGCATCACGAATGCGGGTGCGATCCTCGATACGAGCTCCGGCAAGTACCTCGCGGAGTCGAGCTCCGCCCTCTCGGTGGCCTTCGCAGGCAATGGCTATGGCGTGTTCGGGACGACGAGCAACGAAATTTACGGTCTGTTCGTCGATTCGCTCGGCAACGTGACGATCCCGAAGACGGCCCTCATCGCCGAGCCCGGCTCGAGCTCGATGGCGGCGGCGGCGCACGACGGGACGAACTTCTTCCTCGCCTTCACGGATACCCGGCAGGCGAGCTCCGCCAACCCGTCGGACGTCTTCGGGCTGCGCGTCTCGAACACGTTCACCAAGGTCGACGCGACGAGCCAGCTCCTCTCCCGCGCGGCGAACGCGCAAGCGCGCCCCGCCGTGGCCTACAACGGGACGAATTACCTCGCGGTCTGGGAGGACCGACGTCCGGGCACGACGACGGACATCTATGGGGCGCGGTTGACGACGAGCGGCGCGGTGCTCGATCCGAGCGGGATCGCGATTTCGCAGGCCACGGGCAGCGAATACTCTCCCTCGGTCGCCTCGCTCGGCACCGATTGGCTCGTCGCCTGGACCGATGGCCGCGCCGGCAACGACGACGTCTACGCCACGCGCGTCAGCGGCACCGGGAGCGCGCTCGATCCGTCGGGGCTGCCGATCGCGACTGCCACCGGCAGCCAGAGCACGCCCGCGGTCTCGTCGGATGGAACGAACTGGCTCGTCACATGGCAAGACGCCGTGAATGCCGAGATCTGGGCGAGCCGCGTCTCCCCGGCCGCGACGGTGCTCGATGGCTCGGGTATTCAAATTTCGACGGGCGGCGGCTCATCGCCCGCGGTGGCCTACAATGGGACGAACTACCTCGTCGCCTGGTCGAGGCCCGGGGCGATGGGGTACGACGTCGCGGCAGCGCGCCTGACGCCGGCCGGCGCCGTGCTCGACACGGGCAACTTCGCCATCAACGTCGCTGCCACCTCCGCGCCCGAGTACGAGCCCTCCGTCACGTCGAATGGCGTCGAATGGCTGGTCGCGTGGTACACGAGCAGCGACGTTCGTGGCGCGCGGGTGGGTAGCACCGGCGCCGTGCTCGATCCCATGGGGATCGGCATCTCCACGGCGGCGAACACGCAACGCACGGCGCGAGCGGTCTGGGACGGCACGCAATACTGGGTCGTTTGGCAAGACGACCGCGCGGTGAGCGGCCGCCAGGACATCTACGGCGCGCGCCTCACGCCCGGCGGGGTCGTGACGGACACGACGGGCATCGTCCTCGCGAATGATCCGGCGCAAAACGAGCTCACCCCCGCGATCGCCGCGGGCCCCTCCAAGGAGGCGCTGCTCGTCTACCAGCGCTTCGACACGGCGCAGCCTCATGGCGCCGATCGGGTCTGGGCCCGCCTCGTCTCGGATCCGACGCTCGGCGTGAACGGCGTCTCCTGCCAGACCGGCGCCCAGTGCGCGAGCGGATCGTGCGTCGACGGGGTCTGCTGCGACACGGGGTGCAATGGCGCCTGCGTGGCCTGCACGGCGACGAAGAAGGGTGGCGGCCTCGACGGCGAATGTGGCCCCATCACGATGGGCTCGGACCCGGACAACGAGTGCGCGAACCAGGCCGCGAGCTCCTGCGGCACGACGGGGAGCTGCAATGGCGCGGGCGCCTGCCAGCTCCACGCGCAGGGCACGCCATGCGGAGCGGTCTGCGTGGGGGATTCCGCGCAGTCGAACACGTGTAATGGAATGGGCACGTGCGCAGCCGCAGGGACCGCCACGAGCTGCGCGCCGTATGCCTGCGTGGCGGGGGCGTGCAACACGACCTGCACGGCGAACGCCGATTGCACGGCGGGCAACGTGTGCGTCGGCGGCGTCTGCGGCGAGCTCGAGCCGAACGGCGCCGCCTGCACGAGCGACGTCTGGTGCCAATCAGGCGCTTGCGTCGACGGCGTCTGCTGCAACACGGCCTGCACCGGCCTTTGCGAGGCGTGCACCACGGCGAAAAAGGGCGCCGGCGCGAACGGCGTGTGCGGGCCCATCGCGAGCGGGACGGATCCCGAGAATGAATGCGCGCTCGAAGCTGCCGGGAGCTGCGGGCAAAATGGCCAATGCAATGGCGCGGGGGCCTGCCAGCTTCATGCGCAGGGGACCTCCTGCGGGGCCTCGCTTTGCCAGGGGACCATCGTCAAGGGGCAGATCTGCGATGGCATGGGCCAGTGCGTGTCCGACCCGGCGGGGAAGGAGTGCGCGCCTTACGTTTGCTCGGCGGGATCGTGCAAGAATCCGTGCGCGAACGACAACGAATGCCTGTCCGGCACCCTTTGCATCGGCGGCGCCTGCAAGCCCCCGGGGATGCCCGGCGTCCCCTGCTCGACCGGCGCCGCGTGCAGCTCGGGCTTCTGCGTCGACGGCGTCTGCTGCGACACGGCCTGCGAGGGCTCCTGCGAGGCCTGCACGGCCGCCAAGAAAGGCCAGGGGGCCGACGGGCAATGCCAGCCCATCAAGATGGGCACGGATCCCGACGACGAGTGCGCGGCGCAGCCGCCTTCGAGCTGCGGGCTCGACGGGCAATGCAACGGGGCCGGCGATTGCGCGATGTATGCGGCGGGCACGCCGTGCGCGGCGGGCTCCTGCGAGGGAACCACGCAGACGAACCCCTCGCAATGCGATGGGAGCGGGACGTGCGCCCCGGGCACGCAGGCGAGCTGCGTGGAAGGATATGCATGCGTCGCGAACAAATGCGCCACGAGCTGCACGGACGACACGGCGTGCGCCCCGGGCTACGTGTGCAATGTCGCGATGAAATGGTGTGAGCCCATGGCCCAGGCAGGATCGAGCAGCAGCTCCGGTACCGGCGGCGGCGCGAGCAGCTCCAGCGCCGGCGGCTCCAATCCCGGCGCGGGCGGCTCGAATCCTGGCGCGGGCGGCTCGAATCCTGGCGCGGGCGGCGCGGGCGGCGTCGGCGGCGATTCTTCCGGCTCCGGCGGGCGTGATTCCACGGGTGATGAGGGTTGCGGATGCAAGGTCGCGGGCGCGCCCCGCGCGGAGTCCCTCGCGCCGAGCGCGCTGATCGCATGGGCCCTGGGCATCGTTTTGCGCAGGCGCGTACGCAGGAACAGGAAGGGGCATGGGTACGGGTCCAGCGCCGATCAATCGAGGTGACTTATTCTGGATCGAACCGGATGCATCCCGCGGGTCCGTCCCGGGTTACTTTCATCCGCATGTGGTGGTGCAGGACGATCTCTTCAACCATTCGCGCATCCATACCGTGGTCGTATGTGCATTGACGTCGAACTTGCACCGCGCCCACGAGCCCGGAAACGTGCTGCTCGACGAGGGTGAAGGCAACCTGCCCAAGCGGAGCGTCGTGGTCGTGTCGCAAATCTCTTCGGTGGAGAAGGCACGCCTCGGCGAGCGCATCGGGGCGCTCTCCGACGAGCGGGTGGAGCAGATTCTCGCGGGCCTGCGATTTCAGCAAACGTCGTTCTTCCATCGGTAGCTCCCCTCCCCTTGTGGGGTCGACAATGGTAGGAGCAAGGAGACGCCCATGAACGTCCTCAAGCCTCACGTGTCGTTGAACGTCACCAACATCGACCAATCCGTCGCCTTTTACGAGAAAGCGTTCGGCGTCGCAGCGACGAAGCGGCGTCCCGGATATGCGAAGTTCGATCTGGAGGTCCCCTTGCTCAACCTGACGATGCAGGAGGCTCCCCGCACGGGCGTCAATGCCAGCCATTTCGGCGTCCAGGTCGCGAGCACGGACGACGTCGTGGAGGCAAAGGCTCGCTTCGAGGCCGCGGGCCTCCGGACGATGACGGAGGAAGAAACGTCCTGCTGTTATGCGGTGCAGGACAAGGTGTGGATCGAGGATCCGGACGGGAACTCCTGGGAGGTGTTCGTCGTGAAGGCGGACGCCGCCGTCATGGGTGCGTCTCCGGCCCTGAACAAGGACACGAGCGCGTCCTCCACGCCCGTCGGCCTCTCGCAAAAGCCGGACGTGAAGCCTTCGGCGTCGTCTTGTTGTGGTCCGAAGACGGCCGAGTGATCCGCGAGGGTCGTGACGCCCGGCTTACTGCGCCGTCCAGCCGCCGTCCATCGTCCACGCGACGCCACGCACCTGTGACGCCGCTTCACCACAAAGAAATGCCACGAGCTCGGCGAGCCGCTCCGGCGTCACGAATTCGCTGGAGGGCTGCTTTTCAGCGAGCAACGAGCGTTTCGCCTCGTCGATCGAGATCCCGTCGCGCGCGGCCCTGTCGTCGACCTGCTTTTGCACGAGCGGCGTCAACACCCAGCCGGGGCATATCGCGTTGCACGTGACGTTGATGCGCGCCGTCTCCAGCGCCGTCACCTTCGTCAAGCCCACGAGGCCGTGCTTCGCCGCCACATAGGCCGCTTTCCCGGCCGAGGCGACGAGACCGTGCACGGACGCGACATTCACGATGCGGCCGAAGTTCTTTTCTTTCATGCGCGGCAGGACGAGCCGCGTCGTATGAAAGGCCGACGTCAGGTTGATCGCGAGGATCGCGTCCCACTTGTCGACGGGGAACTCGTCGACGTTCGCCACGTGCTGGATCCCCGCGTTGTTCACGAGCAGGTCGATCCCGCCGAACTCCGCGTTCGCGTGCGCGACGAGCCTTTCGATGTCCGCCGCGAGGCTCAGGTCGGCGCCGAAGTAGCCGACGCGCACGCCCGTATCGGCGCGCTTCGACACGGACGCGCGGGCCTCCTCGACGGCGCCGAAGCCGTTCAGGATCACGTTCGCGCCCCGCGCGGCAAGGGTCTCTGCGATCGCGAGGCCGATGCCGCTGGTCGAACCCGTGACGAGCGCCGTCTTGCCGTGGAACATCGGCCTTCCTCGTCAGCCGCCGTTCGCGCGGATGAAGTCGCGTACCTTCGGATAGACGTGCTCCCGCCACTTCCGGCCCGAGAAAATGCCGTAATGACCGGCGCCCTCGGCCACGTGGTGCTGCCGCTTCGCCGCGGGAACGCCCGCGCAGAGCGCGTGCGCCGCCTCCGTTTGTCCGAGGCCGGAGATGTCGTCTCTTTCGCCTTCGATGGTGAAGATCGCCGTGTTCTTGATCGCCGCCGGATTCACGCGCACGCCGCGCACGTCCCATACCCCGCGGGCGAGGGCGAACTCCTGGAACACGACCCTCACCGTCTCCAGGTAATACGCGGCGTCCATGTCGAGGACCGCGTTGTACTCGTCGTAAAACCGCTCGTGCGTCTCGCGCGCGGCAGCGCCGGACTCACCTTTGTGCGCGTCGATCCAGTAGCGGAAGCTGGCCTTCCAGTGGTTCGTCGGGTTCATCATCACGAACGCCGTGAGCTGGAGGAACCCGGGATAGACCCGCCGCCCCTTGCCCGCGTAGGGACCAGGGACCTTGTGAATCATGTTTTTCTCGAACCACGAATACGGGTGCCGCGTCGCGAGCAGGTTCACCTCGGTCGGGCTCTTGCGCGCGTCGATGGGCCCGCCCATGAGCGTGAGCGAGCGCGGCGTCTCCTCGCCCGCCTGCGCGAGCAGCGAAACGGCGCCGAGGACGGGGACTGTCGGCTGACAAACGGACACGACGTGGACCGAGCCGGCCCCGAGCAAACGCAAGAAGCGCATGACGGTGTGCACGTAATCGTCGAGATGGAAAATTCCCTCCGTGAGCGGCACGTCGCGCGCATCGAGCCAATCGGTGACGTACACGTCGTGGTCCTGGAGCAGCGTGCGGATCGTCTCGCGGAGCAGCGTGGAATGGTGTCCGGAGAGCGGCGCGCAGACGAAGACCTTGGGATCGGCCGCGAGGCGGCGCGCGACCTCGGGCTCCTCGGATCGACGCACGAAATGAAGGAGCTTGCAGAATGGCTCGGCGACGACGACCTCCTCGGCGACGGAGACGGTGACGCCGCGGGCCTTGACCTCGTCGATCCCCCAGGGTTGCTTGGGGTACCGCTTGCCGAGGCGGTGGAAGAGGGCCTGGCTCGCGCCGAGCGCCCGCACGTGGGGCAACTTCGACAGGGGATTGCTCGGGTGCCGGAGCGCCTCGGCCGAGACGCCGGCGATGTGCGCGAGCGGCTCGAGCAGCGTCCGCTGCAGCTCGTAGAGGTGGTAGATCTTCGGCGGCCTGAGGTACTGCGCGGCGGAGGAGAGGAGCGGAGGGCGCACGACTTGTTGCACCGCAACATAACTCGACCGTCGTGAAGATCAAGGACTTTCTGGCCCTACGGACCGTTTGTGTTGCGGCGCAGCAGGAGGGCGAGCCTCTCCTTCACTTGCAGATCCGGACCACGCGAGCCTGCATGTCCCAGGTGTGCTGCTGCTGGAAGTTGTCGGTGTGGATCACCTGGGCGTCGATCTCGAAATCCACCAAGCCATTCGGCTGGATCTCGAAGGTGTTCACCTGGAGGTTCTGGATCGACATCTGCTTGTTGGGGCCCGCGAGCGACTTCACCTCGCCGCTCCCGAGCAGGGCGAAACGAATCACTTCGAAGCCCTGCTGCCAGACGACGTCGGCCCACGGCGCGCCGTACGTCGCGGTTTCGGCATAACAGCCGTACACCGTCCAGCCGCCGCTGCATTTGCAGCCCTTGCAATCTTCAGCGAGCTGGCCGTCGACGTCGCGATGCGCGAATCGCTCGCCCAGGGGGCCGCACGAGACGCACACGGATTCCATTCCGACGTCCGCCTTGCACTCCTCGGCGTAATCGCAGGTCTGGGTCGGGACGAACGCCCACCCGGTGCTCGGATTCCAGCACTGATAGCCGGCAATCTGACGAAACGATTGCTTGTCGAGCTCGGTATCCGTCTTGTACTGGCAAGACGCCATCTGCTGCTCGCAACCGCCGGCGCCACCGCTGCCGCCGCCGGCACCACCGCTGCCGCCGATTCCACCGCCGCCGCCGGCACCACCGCCGCTGCCGCCCTCGCCAGCACTGCCGCCGGTCCCTGGACCGATGCCGCCGCCGCCGCCCGTTCCCGGGCCGCTGCTGCTCACGCTGCTGCCCATCCCGCCCGCGCCGCCTTGGCCGGTTCCCCCGCCGCCGGATCCGGGGCCAGGCGGCGCATCCGGCCCGCAAGCCGCCGAGACAACGGAGAGGAGCGTCGAAACGAAAAACCAGGGGCGCGAAGAACGAAGAAGCGTCGTCATATTTTCCTGCGATCCAGAATGCGAGCACAGAAGCCGACTCCGAGCGCGAGGGAGTTGCGTCGGAATCTTGCTCAAGTGCCGAGGCTCCCCGCGAATCGCTCGGCCAGATGATCCCGGCGGAAGGCCTCGACGAGGTAGTCGATGAACGCCCGCGTTTTCGAGGGCAGGAGCGTGCGATTCGCGCAATAAAGCGAGATCGGCCCGGCGTCGGCATACCAGCGCGGCACGAGCCGCACGAGCGCGCCGCTCTCCAGGTACGGCAGCGCATCGGGCACCGCAATCAGCGTGACGCCGAGCCCCAGCACTGCCGCGCGACACATCGCCGCAGGATCGTTCAGCACGATCGTCTCCGCTGGTCGCGCCGGCACTTCCTCGCCGGCGGCGTTTCGCATCACCCACTGCCGCACCCGGCCCGTGCGCAGGGACCGCATCACGATCCCGTCGAGATCCGCAAGCCCCTCCGGATCCGCGGGCTTCGTGCGGCCTTTCATGTACGCGGGCGACGCGACCGCGATGATGTGCGCGGGCGCGAGCACACGCGAGACCACGCCCGGCGAGAGCTCGATCCCGCCGCCGATCGCCGCGTCGTACCCCTCCGCGATCAGATCGACTTGCCGGTTCTCGAAATGCCAATCGACGCGGATGCGTGGATAGCGCGCGAGGAAGGCCGGGAGCAGCGGCACGATGTACTGAATCCCGAACGTCGGGCTCATGCTGACCTTGAGGACCCCCGCGGGCTCGCCTCCGCCCGCCGTAACGTCGACGATCGCGGCCTGGAGCTCCTCCAGGTTGCCTCGGATGGCATGCAGGAATCGCTCGCCGGCCTCGGTCAGCGTCAGCTTTCGTGTGCTCCGCTGGAACAGCCGCACGCCGAGGTTGCCCTCCAGCATGGCCACGTTCCGGCTGACCGCCGCCGGCGTCAGCGAGAGCCGGCGCGCCGCCGCCGAGAAGCTCCCATGCTCCGCGCTGCGAACGAACGATTCGAGGTTGACGAGCGTCTCCATGCCCTGACCTTCAACGAACAATTGAAAATAAAACCAACGACTTCTGCCTAATCATGAATCAATCCGCGTGCGATATCTACCCCCGTCAACGCTTCACGGAGTGATTCGAGATGACCCCCACGACCTTCCCCCTCGCCAGCAAAGTTGCCCTCGTCACCGGCGGTTCGCGCTCGATCGGCGCGGCCATCGCCAAGCGCCTCGCGAGCGACGGCGCGGCCGTCGCCATCACCTACAGCGCCTCGCCCGAAAAGGCGAGAGAGGTCGTTCATTCGATCGAGGCCGCCGGCGGGCGGGCGATCGCGATCCAGGCCGACGCGGGTGATCCGGACGCGGTGCGTGCCGCCGTGCGAAAGACGGTCGAGATGTTCGACGGGATCAACATCCTCGTCAACAACGCTGGCATCAGCATCCTCGGCGCCGTCGACGAGATCACGTTCGAGGATTACCAGCGGATGATCGCGGTGAACATCACCGGCGTGTTCGTCGCGACGCAGGAAGCGGTGCGGTACATGAAGCCCGGCGGCCGGATCCTCCACATCGGCAGCTCGATGGCGCGTTATGCCGCGTTCCCGACCGCCTCTGTCTACACGCTCACGAAGGGCGCGGTGGCCGGCTTCAACCGCAGCCTCGTGCGAGATCTCGGGCCGCGGGGCATCACCGTGAACACGGTGCATCCCGGCCCGACCGATACCGACATGAACCCGGCCACGGGCCCCGTCTCCAAGATCGTCGGCCCGGGCCTCGCGGTCGGTCGTTATGGTCGCCCCGAGGAGATCGCCAGCGCCGTCGCGTATCTCGCGAGCCCCGAAGCCGCCTTCATCACGGGCGCCGAGCTCATGGCCGACGGCGGGTTCACGGCCTGATTCCTTCCCTCTCACTTCCTCCCTATCCAACCCCCGAAGATCCGTGTAGAGTCCCCCATCGGGGCGTGGGTTGACCGGCGTGGGGGAACATGGACATTCTCGTCGTTCTCGCTTTTCTGGTCTTCGTGTTTGGCGTGTACACGTTCATCACGCGCCTGCGACGCAAGGAGATCCCCGAGGAGACGCGACAGCTCGGAGCACAAATCGGACGCGCGGCGCACGGGGCCATCCCGGTGCCGGGATTGATGGGACAGGCGCCCGCCGATTACATGCCCACCGAGCCCTGGCGCGAGACGATCGGGCCGCCCGACGATCACACGCTCGTGGTCGACGCGGCGGGGCGACCCGTGACGTACGAGCCTCCGGCCGCGCCCGGGGACCTGGGCCCCTACCGGGATCCGGCGGTGGTGCTGGTCTCGACCGCCGAACCCAGGCCCAGGCGCCGAAAGAAAAAGCAAAGGCGCCCCCAGCAGGAAGCGTGACGCGGAGAGCATCCCATGACGATTCTCCTCTACGACCTCGTCGCCCAGGGTGATCGACGCCCGAGCCCCTTCTGCTTTCGGACCAAGCTCGCCCTCGCGCACAAGCGCCTCGCATTCGAGACGGCGCCCGTGGCGATGACCGACATCCAGGCCCTCGAAGGCGGCGCTTTCAAGACGGTGCCGATCCTGAAAGACGGGGCGCACGTCGTGGGGGATTCGTGGGCCATCGCCGATTACCTCGATCAGGCCTACCCCGATCGGCCGCCGCTCTTTCATTCGCCGGAGGAGCGTGGCCTCTGCCGATTCCTCGATGCCTGGTTGTACACCAGCGTGCTCCTTCCGATTGTGCGATTCTACGTGAAGGACATCCACGACCTCCTCCTCGAAAAGGATCACGCCTATTTCCGCGCGAGCCGCGAGGCGAGGCTCGGGTGCACGCTGGAGGAGGCCGCCGCCGGCCGCGAGGCGCGGCTCGACGTGATGCGCGCGGGCTTCGATCCGGCGCGGCTCACACTCACCCACCAGGGCCAGCCGTTCCTCTCGGGGCAAAACCCGGGGTATGCCGATTTCATGCTGGCCGGCGTCTTGTTGTGGGTCGAGACCATCGGCACCGTGCCGCTGCTCGTGGACGGTGATCCCCTGGTGACCTACCTGGAACGTGTCCGTGCTCCCTTGAAGCGTTGAGACTTACCCGTCGCGGTAATCAGGATCACCCCGACAAAGGTGGGGAAGTCCCTGAGCCGACGTCGGAATTTTGCCTGCAAGCGAGAAGACGGAGTTCCGGCACATCTGGACCTTTACAAATCTGGAAACGCCGGATAAGGTCCCCAAAGTATCCTTTGGACTCATTGCCCGCTGGCGATGAGCCACTCCTTTTCGTGCACGGAGGTCCCATGCCGGTCATGCGCCCCCAGGCGGCGATCCGTCCATTTCGTCGCCCGCTCCTCTCCATTCTCGCCGTTGCGCCCCTCCTCGCGGGCCTCTCGGTGGGCGCTGAGGCGTCCGCCGCGACGCCGTACACGCTTTTCGAAAGCGGGCAAGTCCGGCCCGTCGCGCTCTCGCCAAACAAGAAGTTCTTGTTCGCCGTCAATACGCCGGACAATCGCCTCGAGATCTTCCGCGTGGAGCCCTCCGGCCTCTCCCACCGCGGCTCCGTGCCGGTGGGGCTCGAGCCAGTCGCGGTCGCCGCGCGATCCGACGACGAGATCTGGGTGGTCAATCATCTTTCCGACAGCATCAGCATCGTGAAGATCGGCCCGTTCGGGTACAATGGCAATGTGGTGCGGACGCTGCTCGTCGGCGACGAGCCGCGCGACATCGTGTTCGGCGGTCCCGGCAAGAACCGCGCATTCATCACCACAGCCCATCGCGGCCAGAACGTGCCGTACAATCCGCAGCTCACCACGCCCGGCGTGGGCCGCGCCGACGTGTGGGTCTTCGACGCCGGAAACCTGGGCGCGACGCTCGGCGGCAATCCCCTCTCGATCCTCACGCTCTTCAGCGATACGCCCCGCGCGCTCGCGGTGACGCCCGACGGCTCGCGCGTGTATGCGGCGGCCTTCCACTCCGGCAACCGCACCACGGCCCTGAGCGACCTCGCCGTCCCCGACGGCGGCGAGGCGGCCGGCGGCGTTCCGGGGCCGAACACGAATTTCCAGGGCGTGCCCGCGCCCGAGGTCGGAATCATCGTCAAGCACGACGGCGAGCACTGGAAGGACGTCGTCGGCCGCTCCTGGGACAGCACGGTGCGCTTCTCCCTGCCGGACAAGGACGTGTTCGTGATCGACGCGAACGCAAATCCTCCGCGCCAGCTCTCCGGTTCGTCCGGCTATTACACAGGTGTCGGCACGATCCTCTACAACATGGCCGTGAACCCGGTGAACGGGAAGGTCTACGTCAGCAACACCGAGGCCCGGAACGACCTGCGCTTCGAGGGCCCAGGCACGTACGCGGGCGAGACCTTGCGTGGCCACCTGCACGAGAGCCGGATCACGGTGCTCGGGTCGGGCAACGCGGCGCCGCGCCACCTGAACAAGCACATCGATTACGACGTGTATCCGGCCCCGGCCGCCGTGAACCAGAAGACCCTCTCGCAGCCCGTCGGGATGGCCGTGTCGAGCGACGGCACGAAGCTCTACGTGGCGGCGTTCGCCTCGTCGAAGATCGGCGTGTACAACACGGCCGCGCTGGAGAACGACACGTTCGTGCCGAGCACCGCGAACCAGATCGAGCTCACCGGCGGCGGGCCGACGGGCATGGTGCTCGACGAGGACTGCGGGCGCCTGTACGTGCTCACCCGCTTCGACAATTCGATTGCGGTCGTGAACACCACGACGAAGACGGAAATCGGGCACGTGTCGATGCACAGCCCGGAGCCCGAGAGCGTGGTCCAGGGGCGGGCCTTCCTTTACGACGCGCGCTTGTCGTCGAGCAACGGCGAAGCGGCGTGCGGGAGCTGTCACGTCTTCGGCGATCTGGACAGCCTCGCCTGGGATCTCGGCAATCCCGATGGGACTGTCCTGAACAACCCGGGCCCGTTCGTCCCGGTCAAGCCCGAGCTCGTCCCCGTCTTCGGCACGGATGATCCGCTCTTCGGCCAGAACCCCGACTTCCATCCGATGAAGGGGCCGATGACGACACAAAGCCTGCGCGGCATGTCGAACCACGGGCCGATGCACTGGCGCGGCGACCGGACGGGCGGCAATGACGAGGCCTCGTCGCAGCCGGACGACGGGACCTTCGACGAGGAGGCGGCCTTCAAGAAGTTCAACGGGGCCTTCGTGGACCTGCTCGGCCGCAATGCGACGCTCTCCGCCGAGCAACTGCAGAAGTTCACGGACTTCATCCTCCAGGTCACCTATCCGCCGAACCCGGTCCGCAACCTCGACAACTCGCTCACGTCCTCGCAACAAGCCGGCCGCGATTTCTTCTTCACCCAGAACGTCGCGTCCCAGGGCTCCTGCGAAACGTGCCACCGCGTCGATCCCGGGGCAAACCCTGGCGATGCCTTCCCCGGCTTCTTCGGAACCGCAGGCTTTGGCTCGTTCGACGCGACGACGCAGATCCTCAAGGTCCCGCACCTGCGCAACGCGTACACGAAGGTCGGCATGTTCGGCGCCGCGTTCACGAGCGGCAATCGTCCGCCGGATCCGTTCCTCGGCGACCAGGTCCGCGGCTTCGGCCTCAACCACGACGGGGCCGTGCCCGAGCTCTTCACGTTCGTCAGCGGCTTCGACGAGGTCCCGGCAAACCCGGCCGGCATCCCGAATACGCCGGCGGGCAACCAGGCGAAGCTCGACATGGTGCAATACCAGCTCGCCTTCGAATCGAACATGGCGCCGATCGTGGGCCAACAGGTGACGCTCACCGCGAGCAACCAGGCCGTCACGTCGGGTCGGGTGAATCTGCTCATCGCGCGCGCCGACGCCGGCGAGTGTGATCTCGTCGTCAAGGGCCGGCTCGTGAACGAGATTGGCTTGGTGTACGTCGGCAGCGGGCAATTCCTGGTCGATCGCGCCTCGGTCTCGCCCGTCGCGAGGGCCCTGATGGAGTCGGTCCTGACGGCGGGCGGCAAGGCGATCACGTATACCTGCGCGCCTCCGGGCTCGGGTGTCCGTATGGGCATCGACCGCGATCTCGACGGCTTCCTCGACGGCGACGAGCAAGTCGCAGGCAGCGATCCGGCCGATCCCACGAGCACGCCTTGAGCGCGTGTTGACAACCTCGCGGGGGCCTTCCAAAAGTCGTCCCGGCCCCCGCGATGCCGCGCCTGCAAAAGCTCCTCCTCCCCGCCCTCCCGCTCCTCGTGTGGCTCGCGGCCTGCAGCCCCGCGCCGCCGCCCCTGTCCACGCCGCCGCCTCCCGAAGCGCCGCCGCCCGCGCCGCCGCCGCCGCACACGCTCCCGCTCGCTTCCCCGCCGCCACAAGCGCTGCCGCCGCCGCCCCCGCCTCCGCCGCCGCCGTTCCGCTCCGACGAGGTCTTCCGCCTCGCCGTCCGCGGAGGCCACGTGATCGACGGCTCGGGCGCGCCTCGCCACCGCGCCGATGTCCTCGTCCGCGGCGATCGCATCGCCTTCGTCGGCGACGTCGACCCCTCCGTGCGCGCCGAGCGCACCCTCGACGCCGCGGGCGCCGTCGTCACGCCCGGCTTCATCGACGCCCATTCCCACGGCGCTCCCCTCGGCGACGTCGAATACGCCCTCGCCATGGGCGTCACCACGCTCGTCGTTGGCCAGGACGGCCGCAGCCCGGCCACGCGGATCGGCCCCTGGCTCGCGAAAATCGACGCCGGCAGGCCCCGCGTCCACGTCGCGGCCCTCGTCGGACACGGCACCGTGCGCAGCCTCGTCGGCGCCGCCCTCCAGACGAAGCCGAGGCCCACTGAGCTTCAACGAATGCGGGATCTCGTCGCCCAGGCCCTCCATGACGGCGCCTTTGGCCTCAGCACCGGCCTCGAGTACGATCCGGGCCGCGGCGCCTCGATGGACGAGCTCGTCGCCCTGGCCGAGCCCGTCGGCGCGCGCGGCGGCGTCGTCATGAGCCACCTCCGCAGCGAGGACGACGACCGCGTCGAATCCTCGCTCGACGAGCTCTTCGAGATGTGCCGCAAGGCGAAGGCCCGCGCGCACGTCGCGCATATGAAGATCGTCCTCGGCCGCGGCGCCGCCCGCGCCGAGCGCCTGCTCGCCCACATCGAAAAAGCCCGCGCCGCGGGCCTCTCCGTCACGGCCGACCTGTATCCATACACGGCGAGTTACACCTCGCTCGCCGTCCTTTTCCCCGATTTCGCGCGCCCGCCGTCCTCCTATGCCGACGCGCTGCGGAGCCGCCGCCACGAGCTCGCGGCCTTCCTGCGCGCCCGTGTGGAGAAACGCAATGGCCCCGGGGCAATGCTCTTCGGGACGGGCGCGTTCGCCGGCAGGACACTCGACGAGGTCGCCACATCGCGCCGCATCCCGTTCGAGGACGTCCTCATCGACGTCGGGCCCGACGGCGCCGAGGCCGCTTATTTCGTGATGGACGAAGCCGTCATGGCGCGCCTCTTCACTGATTCCTTCGTCATGGTCGGCACCGACGGCGGCGGCGGCGGCCGGCATCCGCGTGGCTTTGGCGCGTTCGCGCGGGTGATTGAAGAGCTCGTCGAAAAACAACGCCTCGTTTCCCTGGAGGAAGCCGTGCGCAAGATGTCGGATCTGCCCGCCCGCACGCTCGGGCTCGAAGGCGAGCGCGGCTGCGTGCGGGACGGGTGCGGGGCGGATTTGCTGGTGTTTTCGCCGGGGGAGATCCACGAGCGCGCGAGCTTCACGGCGCCGCATCGGCTGGCCGAGGGGATGCGGTTCGTGGTCGTCGGGGGCGTGGTCGAGCGCGAGGGAGGAAAGGCGACGGCGGGTCGCGGGGGACGCGCGCTCCGATTTGCGGGGGCGGAGCGGCGGTAGCAGGAGCGGGAGCGGGAGCGCAAGCGGGAGCGGGAGCGGGAGCGGAAGCGCAAGCGCCTGCGCCTCCCGCTCCGCGCACGCCTTCAGGTTGCCTGTGCCTTCTTCCGCGGCCCGGTGGCCATGAAGTCCACCACCGTTTGCAGCTCGGCGGCCAGGTCGGGCATTCGTTCGCCCATGGACGACAGCACGCCGTAGTACGCGAGGAATGCTTCCCACGCCTCGGACCCCGCCTGCGTGCCGGTGTCCTCGGCGAGTTGCAGGGCGACGCGCAGCTCCTCCTCGATTGGCAGGAGTTGCTTCGTGAGGATGAGGTCGTTCTCGAGCCCTGCGAGCGGGATCGATTTCAGCGAGACGTTGTGCTGCTTCGCCAGATCGATCACCCGCTGGATGTGCGGATCCGCGCCTCTGCGCTGCCGCAGCGTGCGCTTACGATCGTCCACGGTGAGCGTGATCCCGTGCGCCCTGAGCTTCTCCACGATCGTCTTCAGTTGCGCGAGCAACTCGATGTGCTGCTCGGGCGTCAAGAGCGCGTCGCCGACTTTGTTGTCCATGCGTGAAGGTTCCTCGCTTTCAGGGGCAGGTTACTCATCCCTGCTTGGCATTGCGAGCCAGTTGTTGCGAGCATCGCTCTCCCCGGGTTGGCCAAGGATCGACCCCCGCGGGGCGAAGCATCGGCCACCACGGGGCGAAGCATCGGCCACCGCGGGGCGAAGCATCGGCCACCGCGGGGCGAAAGATCGGTCCGCGCGGGGCGAAGCATCGGCCAGCGCGGGGCGAAAGATCGGCCATCACGCGGCGAAGGATCGGCCCGCCATCCGAAATCCCTTGCACGGTTTCATCCTGGCCATGCACAAGGATCGACGGGAAGAACGCATGCCCCCCGCCGCCGCCGCGCCCGAAGCCGGCTCCGGGGAAGGACGCAGCGAAGGCGCAGCCCGAAGAGAAGAAGGAAGCGGCGCCGGCCCAGGCGTCCGAGGGCTCGAAGCCTCCGCCGGTTCAAAAAGACGAGCAAGCCAACGCCATTCCACCCGGCGCGAAAAAGATGCCGGAGCGTCCGCCTACGAGCCCGCGGGCCTCGCCGCCTCCACCCGAGGGCGTGCTCTCGAACGAGCCGCTTTTGCCGTCGACGTCCACGTTGCCGAAGCGGGACGAGGTGCATCCGCCGAAGTGCGTCGACGCGCAATGCACGATGGTGGATCGGGGCGGGGCGCTGCCGAAGCTTCAGCATCGGCAAGGGCGACCGCTCGTGAGCGCGGTCCCGTGCGAGCAAACGAAGGACGGGTGCCAAGGCAAAGGGAACGGCAAGGGAAAGCCGAAGACGCGGCTCGAAGAAAACGCTTGGGCGCAGCGGCCCGCCGCCTGAACCGTCGCTACCGGAGATCCGGCGGCGACTGATTCAAAGGCTTGCTGCGCCCCTGAGATGCGCGCGGTGCGGAGCGACGGTGCGGGCGCTCGTGCCGATATGAAGGTGTGGGTGATGATGGCAGAGTCGTGCTAGTATTGCGCGTGAGTTGCTCCAACTGTGACGGCTTCGAGGCACCCACGGCATGACCATTGGCGAACATTCGGATCTGTCCACTTTGATGCGGCTCCAGGGAGCTCCCGCGGGTCGTATGCGGCTCGAAACCGGCTTCTCGGCTTGCTTCAGCGAGGGTGGCAGCGCGATCGATCTCGTCTGGTCGGAGCACGAGGCCCGAGTTGACGTCATCCGAGGGGGGCGCTCGATCGTCGAGCCTCTCAGCCACCAGACGGCCAGAAAGTGGGCATATGAAGTATGCGAAGCGCTGCTCAGGCCCGAACATGAACTCGGGGGAAGCTCTACGACCAAGCACTTCGGCACGTTGACGTGGGAGGGCAGCGATCCGCAGGGCGGGTTCTCCGGACGCGCCGCTTGGGAGACTCGCGATCCCGATCCCGAGATGATCGCTCTTATCGCCGGTAAGAAACCCCAGCTTGCCGAGCGCGCTCGGCAGGCGTACGCGATCGCCTTCGCGATGGAGGAGCTCTTTGCTCGCATGAGCGACACCGTGGGAGCAAATTCTTGTAGGGCGGCCCAACCCGCGGCTGCACCCGACGGGGCGCCCAGCCTCCCTCCGGTCGGCAGGGCGCGCCGCGGGTGACCCGCATGTTAGCCGGACAGGAACGAGGCACGACCGTGGGCCAAGGGAATCAGAGCGCGGCAACGCACCCAGCGCTTGCTGTTTCGATTCGTAGAGCAGCGCCGAACGATGTCGACGTCCTATTCAAGCTTCTGCGTACCTGCGTCGAGAACATGCGAAGCCGTGGTATCGATCAGTGGGACGAGATGTACCCAGACCTTGTCACGATCGAACTCGAATCAGGATCCGGAATACAGTGAGGTTGCGTGGCAATTTGCCGCAGGTCGCGTGGCCGTCATTCATCGGCTCATGATACAGCCAGCGATGGAAGGAAAGGGGATCGCACGCGTGTTCATGCGATTCGCGGAGCAGCGGGCGCTGTCGTCGGAATATCGCAGCATCCGGTTAGACGCGTTCACCGGAAATCCGAGGGCGCTGCGCCTGTACGAGCGGCTCGGCTACCGGGATGCCGGCAGCGTTCGCTTTCGGAAAGGCGAGTTCCGCTGCTTCGAGAAGGACCTTGGCACAGCCGGCTAACAAGCCGCTGGTGCCGATGGGCACGGAGCGCCCACGGCACAGCTTGGTCGTTGGGCAGACAAGCGCGCTTCCCCCCTGCGCAATGCGCACGACCGTCGATTCGGTTCACCATCGGAACACGGGAACTCCGGCGCGTCGTCGCCACGAACGAACCGTCTTCCGCGGGACGTCTTATCGAGGCTAGCAGCCTGTGGACTTATCTGCTGCGCGCCCCGAATCGTCGGTCGACATCGCTCGAAATCCTTCAGGATTCCTCGCTCCGTCGCCCTAGCTTCGGGGCGCTCGCGACGATAATTCCACAGGCTGCTAATGGTCACGATAGTCGTCCATCCGCCGCCGGCAAACTTCTCGGCGTCGCACGCCTTGCTCGGCCGTCTTTACCTGGAACACCGCGCTTTTCTGCGTCGCCTTCTTCTCAGCCAGTCCGTTCCTCCGCGCGACGTGGAGGATGTTCTGCAAGAGGTCTTCATCACCGTATGGCGCCGCCTCTCGTGCCTGGTCACGCCGGAGCAGGCTCGCCCGTGGCTTGCGGTGATCGGCCTCTACCATGCGCGCAATCACCGCAAGCTCGCGCGTTGCGCGCGTGAGGTTCTCGCTGGGTTCGCGGAGGATCTTCCCGAGCAGGAGGACGGGACGTCGCCGGAGACGGTTCTGCACGCGATGTACGGCGTGTTCCGACTGAAGCGATTTCTGGAGAAGATGAGGCCGCGCATCCGGGAAGCGGTGATTCCGTACCTGGAGGGGTGGTCGGTCCCGGAAATCGCGGCGACGCTCGGAATCAAGGTAAAGGCCGTCTACAGTCGCCTGCGTCTCGCGCGGGAGCGGTTGGAGATGCTCTCGTTCGCGTGAGGACCGCTCCCGCTCAAAGCAGCGCGAGGATCTTCGCGGACAGGACGAACGAAACGGCCGGGTCCGCCGTGGCGAAGTTACCGACGTAAATCCAGATCGATCCGCCGGCGGGGACCGTGGGCGCGTGGCTCCCGGTGAGGCACGATTCATGGGCCGCGCTGCCTCCGGTGCAGGAGACCTCGGCGCCGGTGAGGCAGGCTTTGCGCTCGGCTTCCGTGACCGGCGGCGCCGTGTAGGCCGCGACGAGCGGCAGATCCAAGGGTTGGTCGAGCGCGGGATCGACACCCATCTCGACCCGCGCGCCCTGACCGTTCGGATTGAACACCTCCACGTAGGCATAATGGGAGTACGTGAAGAACGGCGAGCCCGAGATCTGGCACGGCGGGCCCGAACTCGCCACCAATCGCAGGATCGTCTCATCGCTCTCGGTAAACGTGCCTTCGACGGTGGTGCCCACCCCGGAGCCATCTTGTCGTCGTACCGCGGGAAATCCAACCAGAAGCGTCGCTCCCGCCTCCGCTTCCGCCCGCGCCTCCATTCCCGTTTCCGACGCCCCCCGCGGCGGCGGACGAGGGGACGGCGAGCACGGAAACCACGGATGAAGGAGCGTATTGGCCATGCGTGGTCTCATCACGCGGGATAACGCCGGGGAACAGGCAAAACCACGAACGAGCACGCCCGCGGCATGCGTGTTGCCATGGATTCGGTCGAGCCGTTCGCCGTGTGCACGCGCGGGCTCGGGAGATCCTCATGGCCCATCGATTCCTGCGTGATTGCAACCCGGATCCCAATGAATCCGTGGAATCATGGCTCGCGCGCATCTTCGAGCGCGCCCAGCGCGTCGCCCTCGTGACCGGGCTCCTCGCCCAGGGCTGCACGACCGAGCCCACGCAGGCGCTCGCGGAGCCCGCGGATACGGACGCCGTCGATGAGACGGGAAGCGCGCAGGTGGCCCGCGGAGTGCCTTGCGCGCCCGGCACGTACCTCCCCATCTCGGCGAAAGGCCTCTCGCCCGCGCGGCGCTTCGATTCCCTCGCCATCCGCACCCTCAGCGGCTTCCCGCCCAACGAGGAGGGCCCGGAACGCTGGACGCGCTCCGACTTCACCGTCGTCAGCGAGGTGGGCACCGCCTGCACGACGGCCACGACCCGCGAATGCCACCAGAAGATCCGCATGCACCCGGAGCCTTTCCGGGCGACGAGCTGCTTGCAGCTCTGCAGCGAGACGTCGGTCGTGACCACGGCGGGCGACGAGGTGCGACGCTGGGTCGGCGTCCCGGAAATCCGCGCGCTCCTCGGCCCGATCGACACGCCCGACGAGGCGCTGCTGCTCGTGGAGGCCATGGGATACGACCTCACCTGCGCCGATGCCGAGCGCACCACCGTGCGCGCGGCGCCGGACGGCTTCCTCGTGACGGCCACGAAGATCACGAGGGACTGCGCGCCGATCATCACCACGCGATACACGCTGCGCATCTGGCGCAGCGGCGAGGTCCAGGAGGTCCGCACCGAGGAGATCGGGCGTGACTCGGCGTGCATCGGGCGTGTCCCGGCCGGGCTCACGAGCGCGCCCACGGACGAGGGGCGTTCTCTGCTCGGAGACTTCCTCGCGCGCGCCGCGCACCTGGAGGCGGCGAGCGTGGTCGCCTTCGAGCGGCTCGCGGCGGAGCTCTCCGCGCTCGGCGCGCCGGCGTCGCTCGTGGACGAGGCGCGGAGGGCGGCCGAGGACGAGGTCCGGCACGCGGACGTGGTCTCGGCCCTCGCGCGGGCGCGCGGCGGCGGCGCGCCCGTCCCGCCGTGCGTGGAGGAGCTGCCGCTCCGCGCGCTCTTCGCGCTCGCCCTGGAGAACGCGGTGGAGGGCTGCGTGCGCGAGACGTTCGGGGCGCTCGTGGGGGCCCATCAGGCGCGGCGCGCGGCGGATGCCGAGCTCGCGGCGGCGATGCGGGACATCGCGGCCGACGAGGCGCGGCACGCGACCCTGTCGTGGAAGGTCCACGTCTGGGCGATGGAGCGGCTCGGGCCGGAGGAGCGGGCGCATGTCCAGCAGGCGCAGGCCGACGCGCTTTCGCACCTCGCGGCGTCGACGACGCGCGCCCCGGCCCCCGAGGTGGCCCGCGCGGCGGGTTTGCCGGGGCCTGCCGAGGCGGCATGCCTGCTCGATGTGCTTTGGCAGGGCATCCTGGCGGAGGCGTAGGCGGGAGGCTTCGGGATAAGTTCGGGACCGCGTTGTCCTTGTCGGGCGACACGCTGCTCATCGGGGCGGCCCGGGCCGACATCGGCGCGAACCTGGACCAAGGTGCGGCGTACGTGTTCGTGCGTAGCGGAGGCGTCTGGACCGAGCAGGCGAAGCTCGTCGCGAATGACGGAGCCGGAAGCGACGCCTTCGGCGGGTCGGTGGCGTTGTCGGGGGAGACGGTGCTCGTCGGGGCGACAGGAGCCAGCGTCGGGGGGCAGGAGAAGCAAGGTGCGGCGTACGTGTTCGTGCGCAGCGGCTCTGTGTGGACCCAGGACGCGAAGCTCGTGGCCAGCGACGGGGCACCGTTCGACGCCTTTGGCGGTGCGGTGTCGCTGTCGGGGGACACGCTGCTCATCGGGGCCACCGGGCGCGACATCAACGGGATGCAGAGCCTGGGGACGGCGTACCTCTTCGCCCGTGACGGGGTGACGTGGACCGAGAAATCGAAGCTCGTGGCCAGCGACGGGGCACAACTCGATAACTTCGGCGTGGCGGTGGCGCTGTCGGGCGACACGGCGCTCGTGACGGCGTTCTCGGACGACATCGGCATGAACAACAACCAGGGCTCGGCCTACACGTTCGTGCTCCGGAAATCGAACGGCGAGGCGTGCGCGACCGCCGACGAATGCGCGAGCGGGTTCTGCACGGAAGGCGTTTGTTGCGCAGACGCGGCGTGCAGCGGCGCCGGTGGCAATGGCGGTTCCGGTGGCAATGGCGGCGCAGGCGGTTCCGGTGGCAATGGCGGCGCAGGCGGTTCAGGTGGCAATGGCGGCGCAGGTGGCGCAGGTGGCTCGGAGACCGGCGGCGAGGGCGGCTCCGGCGGCAACGCGCCCAGCGACGACGGCGGCTGCGGCTGCCGCGTGGGCTCGTCCACCCCGAGCAGCGCGCAAGCCTCGCTCGGCCTCCTTGCGCTCGGCTTGCTCGCCCTGCGGCGCCGCACCTCGAAGCGCTAACGCGCCGAACCGTTCGGCGCTCTGCGAGATCGCGAAGCGAGAGGCGGCAGGCGGAATCTGTCGGGGTTTCCGTCCGAACGCGGCCAAGTGCCCGTAACCGCTCGACCCGAAGGGCACGCCCGCTCCCGCTCCCGCTCCCGCTTCCGCTCCCGCTTCCGCTCCCGCTTCCGCCTCCCATTGCTTCACCAGCGCTCCTCGGCCGCACGCGCCGACGCTGCGGGGCACGTAGCCCAGCATACGCCTTGAATGGCGCAACGACTTCAACGCCCCATCCTGCAAAGTTTGGTAGGCTCGTTGTTTCGCTCGAGCGGAGGGCATCGCCCCCACCTGCCCGAGACGCTTCCTCGGTCACTCTTCGGTGGTCTTCTTGATGCTCGACATTGCAGGGTATACAGCGTTCGAACGCGTCGAAGTAACGCCGTTCGCGAAGACATTTCGCGCGCGGCGGGTGCATGACGGCCTGCCCGTCGTGTTCCAAAGCCTGTCCATCGGACGCGCCCGGAGCGCCGAGATCGCGCGATTCAAACACGAGTACGCGCAACTCGCGCAGCTCAGCTCGCAAAGCCTCGTCTCCGTCCTCGGCGTAGAGGCGCGTGAAGACAGCCTCATCGTCATACGCGAACACTTCCCAGGCCACACCCTCACCCACACCCTCGCCGCGCGCCCAGGCAACAAGCTCCCCGTCTCCGAGGCCCTCGCCATCGCCACCGCGATCGCCGAAGCCCTCGCCGCCCTGCACGGACGCGGCATCACCCACCGCGATGTCCGCCCCCAGAACATCCTCGTCGGCGATGCAGGCGCGCTCAAGCTCACCGGCTTCGGCGTCGACGCCGAGGTCACGCGCGCACACGAGCGACTCTACGCGTACGAGGTCCTCCACGACGTCCTGCCCTACACCGCGCCCGAGCAAACCGGCCGCATGAACCGCAGCGTCGACCACCGCGCCGACCTCTACGCCCTCGGCATCATCCTCTACGAAGCCCTCACCGGTCGTCGCCCCTTCGAAGCCCGCGAGCCCATGGAGCTCATCCACGCGCACCTCGCCCTTCAGGCCAAACCCCCCGCGCACATCGACAGCTCGGTGCCCGAGCCCCTCTCGCGTCTCATCCTCAAGCTGCTCGAGAAAAACGCCGAAGACCGCTACCAAAGCGCCGAAGGCCTGCTCGCCGACCTGCGCCGCTGTAGCCACGAGCTCAAGACCCTCGGCACGATCTCCCTTTTCACGCCTGCCGAGCACGACCACGAAGGCGGGCTGCGAATCCACCAGAAGCTCTACGGTCGCGAGCGCGACATCGACGCGCTCACCTCGACCTTCACACGCTCGCTCGGCGGCGAACGCTCCATCGTCCTCGTCTCCGGTTACTCGGGCATCGGCAAATCCTCGCTCGTGCACGAGATCCTCAAGCCACTCGCCCGCGCGAAGGGCTACTACACGAGCGGCAAATTCGATCAGTTCAACCGCGACACCCCCTACAGCGCCATCATCCAGGCCTTCGACGGCCTCGTGCGGCAGATCCTCACGGAGAGCACCGAGCGGATCCAAGCCTGGCAGCGCGCATGGCTCGAGGCGCTCGGACAAAACGGCCAGGTCATCTGCGACGTCCTGCCCTCGATGGCACACGTGCTCGGCCCGCAGCCAGTCGTGCCCGGGCTCGGACCCGTCGAGGCGCAAAACCGCCTGAGCCGATGCTTCGCGCAGTTCGTCTCGGTCGTCGCGCGCAAGGCCCACCCGCTCGTGTTTTTCCTCGACGACTTGCAGTGGATCGACCTCGCGAGCCTCGACCTCCTGCGCGCCCTGCTCGCCGACGACTCCCTCGAGTCGTTCTTCTTCTGCGGCGCCTACCGCGACAACGAAGTCTCCCCCGCCCACCCGTTCATCGCGGCGCTCGAAGAGGACAAACGCGCAGGCCTCTCCGTCTGCGACATCGTCCTCGGCCCGCTCGAGCGTCGTCACATCGTCGACTTGCTCAGCGACAGCCTGCGGCGCTCGGACACCGGCCCGCTCGCCGACGCCATCCTCCAAAAGACCGCCGGCAACCCCTTCTTCGTCCGCCGCTTCTTGCACTCGCTCGGCGACCACGGCGTGCTCACCTTCAAGCCCGGGACGGGGTTTTCCTGGGACCTCAAACGACTCGACGAGCTCGCCTACAGCGAAAACGTCGTCGATCTGATGGTGCGCACCATCGCCCGCCTGCCGCAAACCACGCAGGAAGCCCTCCGCCTCGCCGCCGCCATCGGGAGCGAGTTCGACCTCGGCGTGCTCGCCACCGTGCTCGAATGTACGCCCGAACAGGCCTACGGCCGCCTCGAGCCCGCCGCCGCTGAAGGGCTCATCATCCCGGGCCGCAACGGCTACCGCTTCGCTCACGACAAGGTCCAGGAAGGCGCGTACGCGATGATCCCGGTCGCAGGCCGGCCTGCGTTCCACCTGCGCATCGGCAGGCTGCTCGCCGAGAGCACGCCCTTGTCCGAGAGCCGCAACCTCTTCGACGTGGTCGGCCACCTGAACAGCGCGCTCGAGCTCATCGACGATCCACACGAACGCGAGACGCTCGCCCGAATGAACCTCGTCGCCGCCACGCGAGCCGAAGAATCCGCCGCGTTTGGCGCCGCGCGCAGCTTCCTCGAACTCGGCCTGCAATGCCTCCCCGAAGATGCCTGGACGTCGAAGCATCAACTCCGCCTCGCCTACGCGAGGAAGCTCGGCGTCACGCTGTCCTTGCTCGGCCATCACGATGACGCGCTCGCCGCGCTCGGAGAGGCCCTCGAGCGCGCCACGACGAGGCTCGCTCGAACCGAGATCCTGCGGCTCAAGATGAAAGCGCAGGTGCTCAAGAACGACCTGCCGGCGGCGCTCGCCGAGGGGCTCGTGGTGATGCACTCCTTCGGCCTCGACCTGCCCGCGTTCCCGGACGAAGCGACGCTCGAGGAGCAGATGCGCGTGACACTCGACCTCGTCGTCGAGCGCTCGCCCGAAGCGCTCCTCGACCTGCCGCCGCTCGAGGACCCCGAGATCGCCGCGCTGCTCCAGGTCCTGGAGGAGCTGTTCGCGCCGACGTACTTCCTCGCGACAAACAACTTCAGCATCAGCATCGCCAAGATCCTCGAGCTGTCCTACCGTCACGGGTTGTCGCGAAGCACGACCTACGGCTGTATCAATTTCGGCATGCTCTTGTGCGTCCGCGGGCATATCAAGCTTGGCTACGAGCTTGGCCGCATTGCTGTCAGGCTCGGCGAGAAGCTCGGCGACAAGAAGAACGAAGCGATGATCCGCAACATGTGGGGTGGCTTCGTCCAGTACTGGGGAGACGGCTACAGCGCTTGCTGGGACACGTTGATCAGGGGCAAGGACGCGGGCCTGGAGACAGGCCAGTACATCTGGTCGTTCTACAACACGGTCAACGCCGTCACGAACAGCTTCATGCGCGGTTTGCCCATCGAGGACATCATCGCCGAGGCGAAGAGCTACCAGCCGATCCGCAAGCTCGACCGCTTCGACGCGATCACCTGGATGGCCGGCGCGGCCGGACAGATCGCCTACAACCTCTCGGTCGAGACAGACGACCCCTGCCGCCTTGTCGGGCCCCTCGTGGACATCGAGGAGGTCATCGCCGCGTGTCGCCGGATCAAGAACGAAAGCGCGTTCTTCTTCGCGCAGCTCTACATCGTCTTTTTGCTCGTCTTCCAGGGCGCCTTCGAGGAGGCGGCGCGCGTCGTGCTCGCGTCGAACCCCGAGCTCGTCAGCATCGCGGTCTGGCACGGCACGCCTGTTTTCCGCGCCTACGCGGCCCTCGCGCTCGCGCGCGCCTCGACGAGCGCCGCGCCTGAAGAGCGCGCGGTCATGCTCTCGCGCGCCGCGGCCTACGCGGAGAAGCTCGATGCTTGGGCGGAGATCTGTCCGGAAAACTTCGCCCCCCGCGCGGCCTTGGTTCGCGCCGAGCTCGCCCGCGCCCGCGGCGAAGACAGGTTCGTGACGGCGGAGCTCTACGACACTGCGATCTCGCTCGCGCATCGCGGCGGCTACATCCATGACGAGGCGCTCGCGAACGAGCTGTGCGCGAGGCACTGGATGGACGCCGGGAAAACGACGCTCGCGCGCGCTCACCTCAGCGAGGCGCGCCGGCTCTATGCCCGCTGGGGCGCAACCGTTGCCTCGCGCCGCCTCGCCCGCGCCTATCCCGAGCTTGTCGCGCGCGACGAGACGTTCGACGCGCCCTTGCCGAGCACGCCTGCGCCTTCGGCCGACGCCCTGGACATCGGGTCGGTGCTCAAGGCGGCGCAAGCGATCTCGGGCGAGATTGTGCTGCCCCGACTGATCGACGCCCTCTTGCGCGTGGCGCTGGAGAACGCCGGCGCGCGGCGAGGGGTCTTGCTCCTTTTGCGGGATGGCAGCCTCGTCGTCGAAGCGGAGCAGCGCGCGTTTGGCGAGGAAGACGCGCCTGCATCGACGGCGATCGAGCGAGATCTCGGCAACGCTCGGATCTGCCTGCGACCGTGCTCGCGTACGTGGCGCGCACGCGTGAGAGCGTGCTCCTGGAGGATCGCGCGCAGGATGGCCCCTTTGGGCTCGACCCTTACCTCGTGGACGCGCCTCCGCGCTCGGCGCTGGCTGCGCCCATCATCGGCAAAGGTCGGCTTTCGGGCGTGATTTATCTGGAGAATGACCTCGCGCGGGGAGCATTCACGCCTGCGCGGGTCGAGGTGGTGGGGCTCATCTGCACGCAGGCTGCGATCGCGATCGAGAATGCACGGTTGTATGGGGAGCTGGAGCGGCAGGTGGAGGAGCGGACGGCGGAGCTACGGCACGCGAATGAGGCGCTCGTTCGTTTGAGTCGCGCCGAGCAGGAGCGCAGGGAGCAGGAGGCTCTCGACCAGCGCGCGGTCATCAGCCAGCAGGAGGAGGTGATCCATGCGCTGTCGGCGCCGATCATCGAGGTCTGGTACGGGGTTATCGCGGTCCCGCTGGTGGGGGTGCTCGACGCGCGGCGGGGCGAGGAGATCATGGAGCGGGTGCTGCATCGGATTGGCTCCGCTTCGTGCCGCCAGGTGATCCTTGATTTGACGGGGGTGGAGAGCGTCGATTCCGAGACGGGCGAGCGCATCATGCGGATCGTCGGCGCGACGCGGCTGCTCGGGGCGAGCGTGGTGATCACGGGGATTCGCGCGGCCGTTGCGCAGACGATGGTGGCGTTCGACGCGGGCCTGAAGGAGCTGACGACGCGGGCGACGCTGCGGGACGCGCTGCGCGCGTATATGCGGTCGGAGGGTGCAGGGGGATTTTCGACGCGGAGGTGAAATGACGAACTGGCTGCGAATCGTGAAAACCTCGCCGGTCTCGCGGCTTTGAATACGGCTCACCACGCCTTCGTCGTCCCGCTCGAAGGACGCCCATGGATGCTCCCGCTCCCGATGCCTCCAAGAAACCTGGCTCAGCGAGCGGGCGGCTCCACGTCCTCGAATGGGATGATGGGCTGCGTGATACGCTGGAGCACGTCATCGCCACCTTGCACCGGTCGGCGCGGCGGTAAGGCGCAAGGCGGGCCGTCCTTCGGTGGGCGGCCCGCTGCACGCGGAAGCGGGAGCGCAAACGGAAGCGCCCGCGCCCCCCGCTCCGCGCATGCCTTCAGGTCGTCTGCGCCTTCTTCCGCGGCCCGGTGGCCATGAAGTCCACCACTGTCTGCAGTTCGGCGGCCAGATCGGGCATTCGTTCCCCCATGGACGACAGCACGCCGTAATACGCGAGGAACGCCTCCCACGCCTCTGACCCCGCCTGCGTGCCCGTGTCCTCGGCGAGCTGCAGTGCGACGCGCAGTTCCTCCTCGATCGGCAGGAGTTGCTTCGTGAGGACGAGGTCGTTCTCGAGCCCTGCGAGCGGGATGGCTTTCAGCGAGACGTTGTACTTCTTCGCCAGCTCGATCACCCGCTGGATGTGTGGCTCCGCGCCTCTGCGCTGCCGCAGCGTGCGCTTGCGTTCGTCCACGGTGAGCGTGATCCCGTGCGCCCTGAGCTTCTCAACGATCGCCTTCAATTGCGCGAGCAACTGGATGTGCTGCTCGGGCGTCAAGAGCGCGTCGCCGACTTTGTTGTCCATGCGTGGTTCCTCGCTTTCAGGGGCAGGTTACTCATCCCTGCTTGGCATTGCGAGCCAGTTGTGGTGGGCATCGCTCGCCCCGGGTTGGCCAAGGATCGACCAGCGCGGGGCGAAGGATCGGCCACCGCGGGGCGAAGGATCGGCCACCGCGCGGCGAAGGATCGGCCACCGCGCGGCGAAAGCTCGGCCAGCGCGCGGCGAAGGATCGGCCATCACGCGGCGAAGGATCGGCCATCACGCGGCGAAGGATCGGCCATCACGCGGCGAAGGATCGGCCAGCGCGGGGCGAAGGATCGGCCCGCCATCCGAAATCCCTTGCACGGCTCCATCCTGGCCATGCACAAGGATCGACCGGAAGAACGCATGCCCGCTCACCGCCGCGGGGATGGCTCGGGGCGCGTTCATGCCGAGGGCCATGCTTCGTCGCGTCTTCGCCTGGTGCTTGCCGCTTGATGGTGGATCGGGGCGGGGACTCCCTCCACTGCGGGATCCTCGCCTGGGGCCTCATGCGCGTGGACGCGTGGTGGGTCCGAGCATATGTGACGACTGCGGGGCGTCTATTGGCACGTCCCGTTCGTGCACTGGCCGCTGCAGCAATTGCCGGGGATGGAGCACGCAGCGCCGGCAGGGAGGCAGCATTTTCCGGCCTGGCACACGAGGCCGTCCGAGGCGCAGCAATCGCTCTGGGCGTCACAAGCGATACCTGCCGTCCCGCAGCAAGCGCCGGCCTCGCAACGATGATATGAGCAACATTGCCCAGAGCCGCTGCACGAGGTGCCTGCCGGCTTGCAGCAACTCTCCACCACGCATGCCAGGCCATCGACCTGGCAGCATTGGGAGCTCTGGAAACAGAACGACTGGGGTCCCCCGCACTTCGCGCATTTGCCCTGAAGGCAGATGTTCGAGCAACACTGGGATGCGAGCGTGCAATCCTCGTTGTCTTGCGCGCAGTTGGTTTTGCAAACCTGCGCGTAGCAGAAGGAGCCCACACAGCAGCCGGGCCCGCATGCCTCGCCGACGTCGTTGCAATCCGTGCAGATCTGGTTGGCGCAGGTGCCGCTGCAGCATTCGTTGAACGCCTGGCAAGGCTGGCCGCCCGGCTTGCAGCTACCTCCGCCGCCTCCCGACCCGGAGCTCGAGCTCGACCCGCCCCCGACGCTGCTCGATTGGCCCCCCTGCCCGCCGCTCCCGCCAGACCCGGGACCCGCGCTCGACATGCTGGACGCGTTGCCCCACGGCTCTTCTCCACCCCCGCCTTCCCCAGGATCGCCGCCGGTACCGCTGCTGGAGCACGAGGCCATCGCACCCCCGATGATCAGGCCCGACAAGAGAACACCTGCAAACCATCGTTGTTTCATGACACCTCGACATACATGCGCTTGATGCAAGCACACACAGTGCTGCCTATCACGTCTTCGGTGGAAACCCAAGCTTCGAGCCGGGATCAACCCTTCGTCCCGCCATCGCAGGCCAGCTCATCCTGCGACTCGGCCGCGATCTCGAACGAACGCAGCCGCGCCGCGTGATCGTACACGCGTAATGAAGCGGCAGCGGAAGCAGCAGCGGAAGCGGAAGCAGCAGCGATGGCGTGCGATGGCCCATCCTTCGCCCCCCACGCCCCTGAACCCCCGCGGCGCCCCTCCCGCCCTGGCCACCATTCCAACCGACCTGCACGCAGCCAGCCACAACACAAGTCGGAACAATGCTCTCCTTCAGATCCACATCGTTTGCCATTTCATGGCCCCACGCATTCGATCTATTCTGAGCTTCCATGATACCCTCTCGTCTTGCTGCGCTCTCGCTCCTCCTCGGCGTTGTTGCGGCGTACGGCTGCGGGAAGGAGGAATCGGCGACCGAGACCTCCCAGGGCAACGGCGGCGGGGGTGGCGTCGGAGGCGCGAGCGGGAGCGGCGACCAAGGCGGCCAGGG
Organism: Polyangium mundeleinium; assembly: GCF_028369105.1. Classification (NCBI taxonomy): domain Bacteria; kingdom Pseudomonadati; phylum Myxococcota; order Polyangiales; family Polyangiaceae; genus Polyangium; species Polyangium mundeleinium. Next base: position 7,674,181 of record NZ_JAQNDO010000001.1, read on the forward strand.
CGGGAGCGGCGACCAAGGCGGGAGCGATGGCCAAGGCGGCGGCGCGGCGTCCTGCGAGCCGAACGTGACCGAGCCTTGTTATGGCGGCCCCGCGGGCACGGAGGGCGTGGGGGTTTGCAAGGGCGGCACGCGCACGTGCAACCCCCAGGGGACAGGCTTCGGGCTCTGCGAGGGCGAGGTCCTGCCCTCGCAGGAGGACTGCACCACGTCCGAGGACGAGGACTGTGACGGCGCGACCCCAACGTGCGGGAGCGACAACCTCTGGAGCCGCAGGTTCGGGACGGGCGAAGGCCTCGGGCTCATCACCGGCAGCGGCGGGCACCCGATCTTCGTGGGCCGTTTTCCCGGCACCTTGAGCTTCGGTGGCAACACGTTCACGAGCTCGGGCGGCTACGACGGGTTCATCGCCAAGCTCGACGGCGCCTCGGGGGAGCACATCTGGAGCCGCAGGCTCGGCGGCGCCGAGGATCAGGCCGTGTGGAGCGTCGCCGAGGACCCGCAAGGCAACATCGTCGTGATCGGCGAGTTCCTCGGGCAGATGAGCGTCGGCGGCGGCAACACGCTCCAGAGCGAGGGCGGCTACGACGTCTTCGTCGCCAAGTACGACGGCACCGACGGCGATCACCTCTGGAGCCGGCGTTTCGGCAACAGCGAGGACCAGGTCGCGCGCGGCGTCGCCGTCACGAAGACCGGCGAGATCCTCGTCACGGGGAGCTTCTCCGGCGGCGTCGATTTCGGCACCGGGCTGCTCGAGAGCGAGGGGAGCTTCGATGTCTTCGTGCTGACGCTCGATAGCAGCGGCAAACCCGTGCGCGCCCAGCGTTATGGCGACGGCGAGGAGCAAAACGGCCGCGCGATCGCGGTCGACGCGGGCGGCAATGCCGTGATCACCGGGGATTTCCGCGGGAGCATGACCTTCGGCGAGACGAAGCTCACGAGCGCGGGCGGCTTCGATCTGTTCGTCGCCAAGCTCGATCCGACGGGCGGCGTCAGCTACGCGCGGCGATTCGGCGACATGGATCCGCAGCGCGGCTACGCCGTGCGCATGAACGCCATGGGCAACGCGGTCGTGAGCGGGATCGTGCGCGGGACCGTGGATTTCGGCGGCAATGCGCTCACCGCGCAGAACCTCGACGTCTTCCTGCTGGAGCTCTCGCCGAGCGGCGGGCACGTGCGGAGCTTCCTCATGGGCGGCTCGAAGGCCGACAGCGCCGGCGGCGTGGCCATTGGCGCCGGGGGCCGCTACATCGTCGGGGGCGGATTCGTGAAAGACGCGAATTTCGGCGGGATCTCGCTCAACGCGCAGGGGGGCGCGTCCTCCTCCGACGCGTTCGTCGCGCGGTACGACACGTCGGGCAGCGTCATCTCAGCCACGCCCTTCGGCGACAAGGACGACCAGATCATCACCGCGATCACCACCGACGCCGCCGGCCGCATCTTCGTCACCGCGCAGACCTCGGGCGTGGTCGATTTCGGTCAGGGCCCGCTCTCGGGCGGCGCCGCGGATCTCGCCCTCGCCAAGCTCGCGCCCTGAGAGGGTGTTCCGCAGGCTGCTGCGCGGCTCGACGCGTCGGTCGGCCTCGCTCGACGTACAGTGTACGCCTCGCTCGGCCTCCCTAGCATCGAGCCGCTCGCGACGCCTGCGGAACCCCCTCTGAGCGTCCGCGCGGGCGATCGGCGCGTCCGGTGCTACGCCTCTCTTCGATGCGCCCCGCGACGGTCGCCACCCTCGCGCTCCTCGTGCTCGCCCCGTCCGGCGGGGCCGCCCGGCCTCCGCCTCCCCCCGAGGCGCCCTCGGCCCCCGCGCCACAAGCGAACACGAAGGCCGGCATCGTCACCCTGCAAAACCCCGCGCCCGAGGCCTTCCTCCTCCGCGAGGGGACGTTCACCATGGGCTCGACGCCCTCCGAGGTCGCGCACGCGCAGACCCTCTGCACCCTGGAGCCGATGGGCCGCGAGTGCCCCGAGCAGATCTTCGGCGATGAATACCCGCCCCACGAGGTCTACCTCTCGGACGTCTGGATCGATCGAACCGAGGTCACGGTCGCGCGTTACCGCCGCTGCGTGGCCGCGGGCCATTGCCTGGAGCCGCCGTACGCCTCGGGGGCAGCGCGCTTCGATCGGCCGGAGCTGCCGGTGGTGATGGTGAGCTATGGCGACGCCGTCGCCTTTTGCACGTGGGCGGGCGGGCGGCTGCCGACCGAGGCGGAGTGGGAGCGCGCGGCGCGGGGCGCGCGAGGCCGGCGCTACCCGTGGGGCAACCTCTGGAACGGCGTGATCGTGAACCACGGCAAGCTCTCCTGGGACGAGCTCGACCCCACCGACGGCTTCCTGGAGCTCGCCCCCGCGGGCTCGTTCCCGGACGGCCGGACGCCGGACGGATTCGCGGACATGGCGGGAAACGTCGAAGAATGGGTCGCGGATTATTACGCCCCCCGGTACCAGGAGGGGAGCGTGATGAACCCGCGCGGCCCGTCGTCGGGGGAGGAGCGGGTCCTGCGGGGGGGCGGCTACGTGCATGGACGGCCGTTCTTGCGCGCGGCGTCGCGGCAGCACGACCTGCCGTCCATGCGCAGGCCCTGGCGCGGGTTCCGTTGTGCCCGCGACGCGTAGCGAAGGGCGCCCGGCGAGATCATAGTGGGCGCGTGAAGATCGCCCACCTCTCGGATCTGCACCTGCTCTCGCTCGAAGGCGCGGTGCCGATGCGCCTCTTCAACAAGCGCATCACGGGCTACATGAACCTGCGCTTCCACCGCAAGTCGGTCCACAAGCCCTTCGCCGTCGAGGCCGTCGCCGCGGAGATCCGGAAGCTCGGCGTCGACCACGTGGTCATCACGGGCGACGTCACGAACCTCGCCCTCGAGGTCGAGTTCGAGCTCGCGAAGAAGCTCGTCGAGCAGGACCTCGGCCTCTCGCCCGAGCAGATCAGCATGGTCCCGGGCAACCACGACAGCTACACGCGCGGCGCCTTCCGCGGAAAGCGCTTCTTCCGGTACTTCGAGCCCTACCTCGGGACCGATCTGCCCGAGATCCCGGGCCCCTTCCCCTTCGTGCGCCTGCGCGGCCCGGTCGCGCTCATCGGCCTGTCGACGGCCGTGCCGAGGCCGCCGCTCGTCGCCGCCGGCGCGCTGCGCCCGAAGCAGCGGGGCGCCCTCGCGCGGGTGCTCTCCCACCCCGAGGTGCGCTCACGCACGCCGATCCTGCTCCAGCACCACCCGTGGCACAACCCGCCGCGGCTCGCGAAGACGCTGCTCGAAGGGCTCTACGACGCCAAGGAAGAGGCGGAGCTTTTGCGCGAGGTCGAGCGAGGCCTGCTCCTGCATGGCCACCTGCACCGGCGGATCCACCGCACGCTGCCGACGGCGCGGGGCCACATCGACGTGGTCGGCGCGACGAGCGCGTCGCTCCTGCACGAGAGCGACGAGCGCATGGCGGGCTTCAACCTGTACGAGATCGACGACGCCTCCGGGGCGATCGGAGCGATCACCTCGTGCAAGCTCGATCCCGTGACGAAGACGTTCTCCGAAGTGCCGATTCCGAAGGGATAGGCAGGGCGAGAGGCGTAGGAGGGAAGCCAGAAGCGACCCCGGCGCCTGCGGACGGTTCGAGTGTCCGAGGCGCCGGGTGGACGATCCGCTCAGCTCACGCGGGCGAGGCGAGGCGCATCACGTTGATGGCCTGCAGGCCCTTGGGGCCTTCCTTGATCTCGAACTCGACCGTCTCATCCTCGAAGAGGCGCTTCCGACCCGCGTCCGGTTGCTGGATCTGCGAGTAGTGGACGAAGACGTCGGGGCCCGTGTCCTGCTTGATGAATCCCCAGCCCTTCTCGTCATTGAACCACTTGACTTTACCTACTGCCATAACTCCTCCAACTTCACGGTCTGCTCGCCGATCGCCGTCGATCCCCACGATTCCGCGCGTATCCAGCGCACGCGCCCCCGGTCGAGCGGCGCCAAGGTAGACGTCCGCTCGTCCGACCGTCAAGCGGAGTGCCACCCGTCGGATGCACGCAGGCACACCTCCCGCGCCTGACGCACACTGCGAAATCAAAAACGCGCCGCGCGTGACGCACATGCGTAAAGGCGTTCGCTTCCCGAGAAAAATATGACCGGGAAATGACCGAAAATCGGTGCCCCTTGCTTCGGCACGACCATCGCAAGGGGCGACCGGCATGGAGTTCCCCACCCCCAAAGCCGAGATCACGGGCGCCGCTTCCGAGAGGAGTGGTGACGCGACGCAGCGTCCCCGCCCTTATGAACACGCCTCCCGCGATCCGCGGGCGCTCCGCATCCTCGCAAAGACCATCTACCGCGAAATGCGCCAGGGAGGTCTCGCCGAGGAGGACGTGATGTCGGTCGCCGGCGAGCTGCTCTCCCTCGTCGCCGGGGACATGAAGGACCGGCGCGAAAACGGCGAGCCGAGCTCCCTCCCGCCTTCGTCCGCTTCCGCCCGCAAGCCGCGCTGATCCGCCCCGCCTACGCGCGATCGTCCCCTCTTCGTTGACAGGCTCCTCGGGGCTTGCTCGTATTGCCGGGCGTGGCCCGGGATCCATCCCGCAAGGCCGCCCGAGCGGAATGATTTTCTCGGTCATCATCAGCGAGAAGGGCGGCGCCGAGCGCCGAGAAGCCTTCGATCGCGCGGAGATCAACGTCGGCCGCGTGCAAGGCAACGACCTCATGCTGCCGAAAGGCAACGTGTCGAAGCGGCACGCGCGCCTGGTCCTGCGTGACGGTCGCTTCATCGTCACCGACCTGAAGAGCACGAACGGCACGTACGTCAACGGCCGCAAGATCGGGCAGGCGACGATCGTCCGCGAGGGCGACAAGATCTACATCGGCGACTTCGTCCTGCGCGTCGAGGCGGGCCCCGGCGCGCAGCTCGCCGGCGGGCGCATTCCGAGCGGCGAGTTCAACGCGATGCCCGAGATGGGCTCGATGGACGGCCCGCTCTCGTCGCCCGGCGGTCCACCCTCGGCCGTCCCTGCCAAACCCCGCGACAACGTGCTCACCGGCGAGCAAGTGGCCGACGTGGTCAGCCACTTCCCGCTCGAGAATGATCCCGACGAGGCGCCGGTCCCCGTGCCGGCCCCGCCGCGCGTGCCCCGGCCGACGCAAAGCACGAAGCCAAGCGGCTCCTCGATGCTCTCGCCGACCGCGCTGTCGCCGCTGCCGCCGCATACCGCCGCCGGCCCGCCGACGCTGAGCGCAGGCCCGCGGCCGACGGCGTCGAGCATCCCCGCGCCGCCCCAAAGCCCCTTCCCGCCAGCCTTCGCGCAGGCGTTCCCGCCGCGGCACGCGGTCCCGCCCGGTCCGACGGCGGTGCCTCCGTCCCCGGCAAATCGCACGAACTCGGAGCCGACGCCGGGCCCCACGGCCGCGCACCGCGCCGCGCTCGTGACCCTCGTGGAGCGCGTGGCCGAGGGGATCGATCTCGCCCCGCTCGCCGCAGGCGCGGCCGTCTCGTCGACGTTCGCGACGATGATCACGGCGGCGATCGAGGAGCGCGTGGCGGTGATGAAGACCGCGGGCCTCGTGCCGGATGGCGTGGGCATCGAGCAGCTCGCCGTGGATGCGCGGCGCGAGCTCCTGGAGCTCGGCGCGATCGGCCCGCTGCTCGCCGACGACGACGTGGTGGAGATCCACGTTCAGGGAAACACGCGGCTCGTCGCATTCCGCAAGAGCCGCAGGACGCCGACAGGCGAGATGCCGTTCACGAGCGAGGAGGCCGCAGCGCGGGCGCTCGGGCGGCTCCTCGTCCGCGCAGGCGCGCCCTTCGAAGGCTCCGGCGCGGTCGACGTGGTCGCGCCGGAGGGCGTTCGGATCCTCGGGGTCGCGGCCGCGCCAGGCGCGAAGGGGCTGCTCGTCGTGCTGCGCAAGCCGCAGCGGATCGAGGCGAGCACGCTGGAGGATCTCGTGCGCGCGGGGCTGCTCTCGCGGGCCGTGGCAACGCTGCTGTCGCAAAGCATGGCCGGGCGCGCGAACGTGCTCGTGGCGGGCCCGATGGGCTCGGGACACGGCTCGCTCGTCGCAGCGCTCGCGCAGAGCTTCGGCGCGGAGGAGCGTGTCGTCTCGCTGCAAGACGACGACGAGATCCCCGTGAACCACACGAACGCGCTGCCCATCGCGCTCGGCCCGAGCGCAGATGCGGCGGCAAACGCGTCGCGGGTGGCCACGCGGATGCGTCCCGATCGCATCGTGATCGGCGCGCTCGCCGGCCCCGCGGCCTCCGAGCTCGTCGGTGCCCTCGGCGAAGGCGCAGGCAGCGTGCTCGCGGCGACACGCGCGCCGACGTTGCGCCATGCCCTCGCTCGGCTCACGGCCGATCTCGTGACGGCGCGCCCCGGCACGACCGTGGAAGCAGCGCGGGAAGCGCTGGCGAGCGCGTTCGATCTCGTGCTCGAAGTGGCCCGGCTGCGCGACGGTCGCGCGCGGCTCATGCGGGTCGCGGATCTGCGGGTGGAAGGCGGCGCGCTCGTGGCGCGGGACGTCTTCACGTTCCTGATCGAACGGACCGCCGCGGGCGGGGCGATCGAGGGCAGCCTGCACCCGACGGGCGTGGTGCCGGCGCTCGTGGAGGATCTGGCAGCGCGGGGGACGCCGGTCGATCCGGCGATCTTCCGACGCGCGAAGTAAAGCATCGGCGGGCCGAGCGCGTCTTGACGAGTCTCGGCAGGACGACGAGGTTCGACTAGGCTACCTTGTATGCGCTGTCCTGCCGCTGGTGACGTAGCGGCAGGGGCGGTTCGAAGGGCAACGAGAAGCGATCATGGCCATCCGCACCATCCTGCATTATCCCGACCCTCGCCTTCGCCAGAAGGCCCTGCCGGTCGAGCGCATCACGCCCGAGCTCGAGCGACTCATCGACGACATGGCCGAGACCATGTACGCCGCGCCGGGTGTGGGCCTCGCGGCGACGCAGATCGGCGAGCCGCACCGGATCTTCATCATCGACATCGCCGCCGAGGATGAGCCGAGCAACCTCATGGTCTTCGTCAACCCGGAGATCCTGTCGAAGGACGGCGAAGAGGTGGGCGCCGAGGGATGCCTGTCGTTCCCCGGCGTGAGCGAGGAGATCAAGCGCGCGACCGAGGTCCGCGTGCGCGCCCAGGGCCGCGACGGCAAGACGTTCGAGCTCACGGCCGATGGCCTGCTCGCGGTGGCGATCCAGCACGAGAACGATCACCTCGACGGCGTGCTGATGATCGATCGCGTGGGCATGCTGAAGAAGCGCATCATCCAGCGCAAGATGCAGAAGCGCGCCGACGCGACGAGCTGACGTCACGTCACTTCCCCTCTCCCGCCGGGAGAGGGGTTCGAGGGTGAGGGGGGCTCACCGCGCAACGAGTCAACGCGTCAACGAGGAAACGAGAGCGGCCCGCTGACATACGCGTCGCGGCCGCAGAGCGCCCAGCGAGGATCGACGATCCGCGGCGCCTCACTCGGCGTGTCCGGACCCGCCCAATCAACCGCACCAGGACGGCCGCGCGGCCCGAGCAAGATGGGCGCGATGAACGCGTGCAGTTCGTCCGCGAGCCGCGCCGCGAGCAGGCTGCCCGCGAGCTCGGCGCCGCCTTCCACGAGCATCGACACCACGCCCTGCGCCGCGAGGACGCGCAGCGCCGCCGACACCTCCACGCGGCCCTCCGCGGAGTTCGGCACGCGCAGCACCACGCAGCCTGCATCGGCGAGCGCCTGCTCGTTCGCCCCGGGCGCGTCCTCGCCCGTGAGCACCCACGTCGGCACCTCGCGCGCGGTCTGCACGAGCCGGCTGTGCAGCGGCAAGCGCAGGTGCGTGTCGAAGACCGCGCGCGTCGGGCAACGCCCTTGCTCGGCGAGCCCGGGCGTGCGCACCGTGAGGCGCGGATCGTCCGCGAGCGCCGTCCCGATGCCGACGCCAACGACGTCGTGCTGCGCGCGAAGCTCCTGGACCTTCGCGCGCGCCTCGGGGCCCGTGACCCACTTGGAGGCGCCGCTGCGGGTCGCGATGCGCCCGTCGAGCGAGAGCGCGAGCTTGAGCGACACGTAGGGCATGCCCGTCGTGATGAACTTCGCCCACGGCGCGATGAGCGTGCGCGCCTCGGCGCCCGCAACGCCGACGTCGACCGTGACGCCCGCCTCCGTGAGCCGCGCCGCGCCCCCGCCCTCGACGTTCGGGTTTGGATCGAGGCAACCGATGACCACGCGGCGGATGCCCGCCCGCAGGATGTTGTCGACGCAAGGCGGCGTGCGGCCGTGATGGTTGCAGGGCTCGAGCGTGACGAACAACGTGCCGCCACGCGCGGCCTCACCGGCGCGGCGCAGCGCTGCGGTCTCGGCGTGCTCTTCCCCGGCACGCACGTGGTACGACGTCGCGACGACCTCCCCCGCTTCGCTGACGACCGCGGCCCCGACCGGCGGATTCGGCGAGGGCTGGGACTTCCTCGCCTCCTCGAGCGCGAGGCGCATCGTGGCGAGATCGAAATCGGAGTCGGGGACAGTGGTCATGGGTCAGCCCGGATCTACTAGGGGCCCTTCGCCTTCACAAGCTTGCCAAGCTCGCGGAGGAACTCGTCCACGTCCCGGAAGGAGCGGTAGACGCTGGCGAAACGGACGTAGGCGACCTCGTCGAGGTCGCGGAGGTGGTTCATCACCCGCTCGCCGAGCTCCGCGCTCGTCACCTCGCGCCGCTCGGACTCCTGCACCTCGCGCTCGATCGCGTCCACCACGACCTCCAGCCGGTCCACCGAGACCGGCCGCTTGTTGCAGGCGGTCCGGAGACCTCGCATCAGCTTGGCGCGATCGAACGGTTCACGCCGGCCGTCTTTTTTCACGACGGTCGGCAGGACGTCCTCGACGCGCTCGTACGTCGTGAATCGACGACCACAAGCGGCGCACTCGCGGCGCCTGCGCACGACATCACCCGACCCGGGCGCGCGGGACTCGACGACCTTGTCCTCGAGGTGCCCGCAGAACGGGCACCTCATCGCCTAGCCCTCGAAGCGGGAGAACACGAGCGCAACGTTGGTGCCCCCGAACCCGAACGAGTTCGACATGACGTTCCGAAGACGGCGATCCCGCGCGACGAGCGGGACGCAGTCGAGCACGCACTCGGGATCCTGCTCCTCGAGGTTTGCCGTGGGAGGGACCTTGCCATCTTGGAGCGCGAGCACGGAGAGAGCCGCCTCGACCGCGCCCGCGCCGCCGAGCAGGTGCCCCGTCACGGACTTCGTCGAGCTCACCCAAAGCCCATGCCCGGTCGCGTGCTCGCCGAACACTTTTACGATCGCGCGCGCCTCCTCGAGGTCGCCGTGCGGCGTCGAGGTGCCGTGCGCGTTGATGTACTCGATGTCCGTCGACGCGAGCTTTGCGTCCACGAGCGCTTGCTTCATCGCGCGCTGCGCGCCCTCGCCTTCCGGCGCGGGCTTCGTCAGGTGGTACGCGTCGCACGTGGCGCCATAGCCGGTCACCTCGCCGTAGATCTTCGCGCCGCGGCGCTTCGCGTGCGACAGCGACTCGAGCATGAGCGTTGCGGCGCCCTCGCCCATGACAAACCCGTCGCGGCCCTTGTCCCACGGCCGGCTCGCCCGCGTGGGCTCGTCGTTGCGCCGCGAGAGCGCGAACATCGCGCCGAAGCCCGCGGCGGCGAGGCCCGTGATCGTCGCCTCCGTGCCGCCTGCGACCATGAGGTGCGTGCGGCCGCGGCGGATCCACTCGAAGGCTTCGCCGATCGAATGGGCGCTCGACGCGCACGCGCTCGTGTTGCAGTAGCTCGGCCCTTTGAGGTCGAGGGCCATCGCGACCTGGCCGGCGGCGAGGTTCGCGATGACCTGCGGGATGAAGTAAGGGCTGACCTTCGAGGGCCCCTTTTCGAGCAGCGTCTGCGCGTACTGGTACAGGTTCTCGAGTCCGCCGAGGCCGACGCCGATGAACGTGCCGCACGTCTCGCGCTCCTCGTCGGTGAACTCGATCCCCGCGTCTTTCAGGCAGAGCTGCGAGGCCGCGACCGAGAGATGGGCGAAGCGGCCCATCTCGCGGACCTTCTTTTTGGGGATGAAGTCTTCCGCAGCAAACCCCTTCACCTCGCCCGCGATGCGCGTCGAGTACTGCGACGCATCGAAGAGGGTGATAGGCCCGATCCCGGACTCTGCCGCGAGCACGGAGCGCCACGTCTCCACGGTGCCGATGCCGTTCGGGGTGACGAGACCGATGCCGGTGATGACGACGCGTTCCATACTCGCTTCGCCCAGGATGGACCGGGGACGAGGCCCTCGCTAGGGCTCTCGGGCGCTACTTCTTGATGTGCGAATTGATGTAGTCGATCGCATCCTGCACGGACCGGATCTTCTCCGTGTCCTCGTCCGGGATGTCGATCTCGAACGCCTCTTCGAAGGCGAGCACGAGCTCCACGAGGCCGAGCGAATCTGCGCCCAGGTCGTCGATGAACGTCGACTCGGGCTTGATGTCCTTCTCGTCGACGTCGAGCTGTTCCTTGATGATCCGTTTGACCTCGGCCGAGATGTCGCGACCTTCCGCCATGGCGTCCTCCGGGAAAAAGCGGTCCCCTCCTAACCCATCGTTCGAGCTTTTGCACCACCTTCGTGGCGTGCGAAACGCTTTTTACATGTACATGCCGCCGTTTACGCGGATGGTCTCGCCCGTGATGTAAGAAGCAGCATCCGAGCAGAGGAAGGCCACCGCGGCAGCGACCTCTTCCGGCTTTCCGGTGCGACCGAGCGGAATGGCCTTCAGCATGCCTTCCTTCACCTCGGCCCCGAGCGACGAGGTCATGTCGGTGTCGATGAAGCCGGGCGCGACCACGTTCACCGTGATGCTGCGTGAAGCGTACTCGCGCGCGAGCGTCTTCGAGAGGCCGAGGAGCGCGGCCTTCGACGCGGCGTAGACCGCCTGCCCGGCATTGCCCATCTCACCGACGATACTCGACAGAAACACGATGCGGCCCGTGCGGGCGCGCATCATCGGCTTGATGACCGCGCGCGCGCAGCCGATCGCGCCCTTCACGTTCACCGCGAAGACGCGATCGATCTCCTCTTCCTTCACGCGCAGGACGAGATTGTCGACGGCGATGCCCGCGTTCGCCACGAGGATGTCGAGGCGGCCGAGCCGCTTCGCCAGCGCCGCGATCGCCTCGTCGGTGGCCTGCATGTCGGCCACGTCGAAGCCGAGCGCCTCGGCCTTGCCTCCGCGCTCCTCGATCGCCTGCACGACGCGACGCGCCTCCTCCTCACCGCGCACGTAGTTGACAACGACGTACGCGCCTTGCGCTGCGAGCGCCTCCGCCGTCGCGCGACCAATTCCCCGTGAAGCGCCCGTCACGAGCGCGACCTTGCCGCTCAGACCGAACATCTCTCAAGCCTCCAGGAATGCAGGCACCGCGTCGATCCCCGCCGGATCCGAGACGCTCAGCACCTTGATGGATTTCGCGATTCGCTTCCCGAGCCCGGCGAGCACCTTGCCAGGCCCAAGCTCGAGCGCGTGCGTCACGCCCTCGGCCGCCATGCGCTCGACCGAAGCGGACCAGAGGACCGCGCCGTCGATCTGCCCGAGCAAGAGCTCGGCGACCCGCCCGGGATCGGCGTTCGGCGACGCGTCGACGTTGGCGATCACCGGGAACACGAGCGGATGGATCACGACCCGCTCGAGCGCAGGCGCGAGCGCGTCACGCGCGCTCCGCATGAGCGCGCAGTGGAAGGGCGCGCTGACCTTGAGCGGCACGGCCTTGCCGCCACGCGCGACCACGAGCTCCCCCGCACGAGCTACCGCGTCCTTGTGCCCTGCGATCACCACCTGCCCCGGCGCGTTGTAGTTCGCCGGCGAAACGATCTCCCCCGCGGCCGCCTCCTCGCAGATCGCCGCGATCGCCTCGGCGTCGAGCCCCATGATCGCCGACATCGCGCCCTCGCCCGGCGGCACTGCGGCCTGCATCGCGGAGCCGCGCAGGCGGCAGAGGCGCACGGCGTCTTCGAGCTCGATCGCGCCCGCGGCGCAGAGGGCGCTGTACTCGCCGAGCGAGTGCCCCGCGGCGAACACGGGCGGCGCGAGATCCGGGTGACGCTCGCGCAGCGCCGCCACGATGGCCGCGCTCGCCGCCACGATCGCGGGCTGCGTGTTCGCGGTGAGCGTGAGCTCCTCCATCGGGCCTTCGAAGCAGAGCCGGGAGAGCGGCTCGCCGAGCGCGGCGTCCGCGCGCTCGAACGTGCGGCGCGCGGCCTCTGACGTCGCAGCGAGCTCTTTGCCCATGCCGACGACCTGCGAGCCTTGACCAGGGAACAACCAGGCGACCTTCGTGCTTCGCTGCATCGACGCGGACTCCGTGGTGTTACGTCGCGAGAAAATGTTTTGCAGTCAAAGGATCGGCGGAGACGCGGGGAAACGCGTCACATCCGCACGAGGGCGGCGCCCCAGGAGATCCCGGCGCCGAGGGCGCACATGAGGACGTTTTGCCCGGACTTGATGCGCCCGTCGCGCACGGCCTCGTCGAGCGCGATGGGGATCGAGGCGCTCGATGTGTTGCCGTACTCCTGGATGTTGATGACGAACTTCTCCATCGGGAAGTTCAGCCGATCGGCGACCTGCGTGATGATGCGCAGGTTCGCCTGATGGGCGACGACCCAGTCGAGCTCGGCGCTCGTCAGCCCGGAAGCTTTGAGGACCGCGGTCGACGCGCTCGTCAGGTTCTTGATGGCGGTCCGGAAGATCTCCTGCCCCATCATGTGGACCTTGTTGCGCTTCTTCGCGAGGCCCTCCTCCGTGAGCGGTTCGGCCGTGCCGCCGCCTGGAATCGTGAGCGCATGCGCGAGCGAGCCGTCGGTGAAGATCCGCGTGGAGAGCAGGCCCCGGCCGTCTCCCTCCGAGGGCCCGAGGACGACCGCGCCCGCGCCATCCCCGAAGAGGACGCACGTCGTCCGATCCTGCCAGTCGAGCAGCCTCGAGAGCAGCTCGACGCCGACCACGAGGACGCAGCGCGCCGCCCCGGTGGCGATGAACTGATCGGCGATGGTGAGCCCGTAGATGAACCCGGCGCACGCGGCCGACACGTCGAAGGCCGGGATGTTGTCGGCCCCGAGCTTCTGCTGCACGTGCACGGCGCACGCGGGCATCGGGCTGTCGCCGCTGATCGTCCCGACGATGATCATGTCGATGTCGGCGGCGTTGAGCCCCGCCGACTCGAGGGCGCGGCGCGCAGCGGCCGCCGCCATGTCGCTCGTGTTCTCGTTCTCGGCCGCGATGTGCCGGCGCCGGATGCCGGTGCGCTCCGCGATCCAAGCGTCGGACGTGTCGACGATCTTCTCGAGGTCGACGTTGGCGAGGACCTTCTCAGGGACGTAGTGGCCAGTCCCGAGGATGCGACTCTTCGGTGTGGGGAGCGCGCTCATGGTGACAAGGTAGCAGGGCGCCGAGGCGGCGCGTGTTCGAGCGATGGACCAAGGCCTGTGTCTCCGTGAAATTCATCAAGGAGCGCCAAGATCCATGCACGCACGTGGTGCCTGGCGCGAGCCCATCTCGAAGCCTCGCCCTTCGTGGAGCGGGTTCCCTTCGAGACGGGCAGGCCGGGGAGATGCGATGGACTCAGGTGGTCGCGGCCTTGACGGCCTTCGCCTTGCGACCCTTGTAGAAACCACAGGCGCCGCAGGCGCGGTGCGGAAGCGCCGCCTCCCCGCAGTTCGGGCAGGCAACCACCTGCACCGGGGTGACCTTGTCGTGGTTCGCGCGCCGCATGTCGCGCTTGCTCGGGGTGGTTTTCCTCTTCGGGACGGCCACGGGCTACTCCTTCTTCGTCTTCTTCTGCTGGGACGCGTCGGCACTGCCGGACGCGGCTCCTTGATCATCGTTCGGCCCGCGCGAGCCGCTCGCCTTGGAGAGCGCGGCGCGCAAAGCGCCGAGGGGCGCGAGCCTGGGGTCGATGGGCGGCTCGGCGCCACCCTCGACGGCCTCGGGGGAGGCGGGACGGATACCCGGACACGCCTCGGAGCACAAGGGGAAGATCGGCATCTCGAGCAGAATCGCCTCACGGATGAACCCGTCGAGCACGACCGTCTCGCCGTCGTAGACGTCCACCTCCGCCTCGTCCGAGGAAAACTCGTACTCCGGCAGCTCTTTTTCCTTCGGCGCCCGCTTGCCCGTGCCTGTCTCGGTCTTCGAGCTTCCCCCCGCCGCCTTCTTTGCCTGCGCCGCGGCGCGCTTTTCGTCCGCCTTCTGCGCGAGCACGGCAGGCGCTGCCGGCTTGAGGAGGAGCGACATCTCCGCGTCGACGTCGAGCTTCGTCGTCTCAAGGCAACGAGCGCACGGCGCCTGCAAGACGGCGTGGACGCGCCCGCGCACGACGATGTCGGAGCCGGAGCGCGAGATCCGCCCCGAGACGTGCCCCACCTCGGCGCCACGCATGTCGCAGTCGCTGAGCTGCTCGTCGAGCCATGCGACGGGCAGGTCCGCCGCGATCGAGCGACCAGCGGCGTCGATGTCTCCGGCGGGAATGGCGAAGAGCGGCATGATCGATTCCTTGGACGAGTGCGAGGTCGCGGCAGCCATGAGGTTCGCCTCGGCCGCGCGAGGCGGGAGCAACTAGCGCACGGTCGGGGTGCTCGCAAGCCGCCCGGCGCAGCTTCGACCGGCAAAGGCCATGGTAGGGTGCGCCCAGCACGCATGGACCGCCCGCTCGAACGGCCCGACGATCGATCGCGAAGGTGGCTTTTTGCTGCGGCAATCTACACGTTGGTCACGGTCGTGTGTCTCGCCACGACAGGGCGCGAGCGGCTCACGACGCACACGCCGTACAATCACTTCGCCTTGCTCGCCAACGCGTGGCTGCACGGCCGCCTGGACCTCGGCGGACCTCCTCCCGCGTACACGGGGAACAACGATTTCGTCGTGTGGGAGGGCAAGCACTACGTGAGCTTTCCGCCGTTCCCCGCGGTCCTCTTGCTGCCGGCGGTCAAGCTCGCGGGCAGCGTCGATCGCGTTCGGGACGGTCAGATCTTCGCGCTCTTCACGGGCCTCGGGCCGGCGCTCCTATACCTCGGCCTCGACGCGCTCACCCGCGCCGGCAGGACGGGACGATCCGAGCGGGAGAACGTGCTCCTCTCGCTGCTGTTCGCGTTCGGCACCGTGTACTGGTTCTCCGCTGTGCAAGGCACGGTCTGGTTCGTCGCGCACGTCGTCGGCGCAGCGCTCGCGGCGCTCTACCTCTTCGCGTCCGTCGGCGCTGCGCACCCGATCCTCGCGGGGCTCGCGATCGGCCTCGGGTTCGCCACGCGCACGCCGCTCGGATTCGCGTTCCCTCTCTTCGTGTACGAGGCGGTCCGAGCGAGCACGAACTCGAGCGCGAGCGCTCGCGTGCGCCTCGCGGACGTGGATGCGCGAGCGCTCGCGAAAAGGATCGCGCTCTTCGCGGCGCCTGCCGCCGCGGTGCTCGGCGTCCTGCTCTGGTACAACGCCGCGCGGTTCGGCGATCCGTTCGAGTTCGGCCACCGGCTGCTGGCGATCACGTGGCGAGCGCGCATCGAGCGGTGGGGGCTCTTCTCGTACCACTACCTCGGCCGGAACCTCGGCGTGATCCTGACGTCCCTGCCCTACACGGGCACGAGCGGCGCGCCGTTCCAGATCAACGCGCACGGCCTCGCGCTTTGGGTCACGACGCCCATCTACGCGTGGGTGCTCTGGCCGAGGCGCACGCCGCCTTCGTACGGGGCCGTCGCGCTTACGGCCGCATGCGTCGCGCTGCCGAGCTTGCTCTACCAGAACAGTGGTTGGATCCAGTTCGGCTACCGCTTCTCCAACGACTTCGCCGTGTTCCTGTTCGCGCTCCTCGCGCTCGGCAGGAGGCGGCTCGGCGGCTTCTTCTGGACGTTCGCCCTGGTCTCCGTCCTCGTCAACGCGTTCGGCGCGATCACCTTCCAGCGCGCCGCGTATGGTCGGTTCTACTTCGTGGATCCGACCCAGAAAATTCTCCACCAGCCCGATTGACGTGACGGACCCCGCGCGGCCCGGGGACACCGCGTCGGCCTTGTGGTAGCTCGTCCCCGCCATGTCCGAAGTCCTCCTCGATCCGGTCGCGGTGGCCCGAGGTCTCCGCCGCGTCGCTGGCGAAATCGCCGAGCACGGTGGCGTCCGTGACCTCGCGCTGATCGGCATACGGCGCGGCGGCGAGCCCCTCGCGGAGAGGCTCGCCGCGCTGCTCCGCGAGCTCGAAGGTGAAGCGCCGCCGACGGGCTCCATCGACATCACCCTCTACCGCGACGATGCCGCGACGGCCCTGCCGAACCCCAAGATCGGCCCGAGCCGCATCCCCTTCGAGGTGCGCGGCAAACGCGTCGTGCTCGTCGACGACGTCCTCTACACCGGCCGTACGATCCGCGCGGCGCTCGACGCAGTGCTCGACTACGGCCGCCCGCGCCGCATCGAGCTCTGCGTGCTCGTCGACCGCGGCGGCCGCGAGTTGCCCATCCACCCGGACTACACCGTGCGCCGCGTCGAGCTCGGCCCCGGACAGAGGATCGAGGTCACGCAGAAGGACGACGGCGCGTGGGCCACCATCGAAGATTCATCCACCCTGGGGGGAACGTGACAACACCACGCGCGCGATATCCGCACCGCCACCTGCTCGGGATCGAGGCCCTGGAGAGGACCGAGATCTTCTCGATCCTGGACGCTGCGGAGAGCTTCTTCGACGTCTCGCGGCGCAGCGTCCGGAAGGTGCCGACGCTCCGGGGCAAGACGGTGATCAACCTCTTCTACGAGCCCTCCACGCGCACGCGGACCTCGTTCGAGCTCGCGGGCAAGAGGCTCTCGGCGGACGTCATCAACATCAGCGTGTCGACGTCGAGCGCGGTCAAGGGCGAGACGCTCCTCGACACGGTGAAGAACCTCGAAGCGATGTGCCCGGACGTCCTCGTCATCCGGCATCAAGCGTCGGGCGCGCCGCACTACGTCGCTTCACGCACGAAGGCCGCCGTGGTCAATGCGGGCGACGGGACGCACGAGCACCCCACGCAAGCGCTGCTCGACGCGTTCACGATTCGACGTCGCAAGGGACGGATCGAGGGCCTCGTCGTGGCCATCTGCGGCGACGTTTTGCACAGCCGCGTCGCGCGCTCGAACGCGCTTCTGCTTCGGAAAATGGGAGCCACGGTGCGCTTCGCAGGCCCTCGCACGCTCCTTCCACCCGCGGCCGAGTCGCTCGGCGCGGAGGTGCATGATCGACTCGAACCCGCGCTCGAAGGCGCCGACGTCGTGATGATGCTCCGTGTGCAGCGCGAACGCCTCGCGGGCACGTTCTTGCCGAGCACCCGCGAGTACAGCAGGAAGTTCGGGCTCAACGAAACGCGACTCGCGCTCGCCGCGCCCGACGCGATCGTGATGCACCCCGGGCCCATGAACCGAGGTGTGGAGATCGACCCTGTCGTGGCGGATGGCTCACGCAGCGTCATCCTCGATCAGGTGGAAGCGGGCGTCGCCGTACGAATGGCGGTCTTGTGGATGCTCGCGACGGAGGCCGAGGGGGAGCCCACCGCTGGCGCGTGAGCGCGGATGACCATTGACGCTCCCTGCCACCCGCAGGACAAACCGTTCGAGAGGCGCGGGCAACGTCGATCACGCGAGCTGCGCCTCGGGGCGGTGAACCATGAAAAGGCCCGACGAGCGTCCCCGCAGCGCAAGCGGAAAACGAGCTCCACGCGCAAGTTCGTCCAGTGAAACTCCTGCAGCGGGCAAGCGCCGTAGCGCGTCGCCCCCGCCGGCACCGACATCCCCTTCCACCTGGTGTCCGGAAGGCGACCCGCCGCTGTCTCCCGACGCCGTCCCTCTGGATCCGCTGCATCCTCCCGTTCGGTATCCCTTCGCGGAAGAGCTCATCTCCGGGCCCCTGCCTCCGCGTGACGAGGTATTCCAGCAGCTCTATGCGCGCGAATGGGAGTTCGTCCTGCGCACCGTCGAGCGTTACGGAGTGCCCGCCCGCGACGCCGACGACATCGCACAGGAGGTCTTCTCGGTCGCCTTGCGGCGGATCGAGGATCACGACGCGGCAAGCTCGGCGCGCCCCTGGCTGTTCGTCATCGCCATGCAGCTCGCGACGAACTACCGAAAGCTCGCACGGCACCGCATGGAGCCGCTCGTGGCCGATTGGCCACCGGAGCCGATGAGCGACGCCCTCGCGGCCGAGTCCGCGCTCCTGGAAGGCGAAGAGCAGGCGCTCGCCCGCGAGCTCATCGGCCGGATGCGCCCGAAGCTCCGCGAGGTTCTCGTCCTGCACGACCTCGAAGAGCAGACGATGCCGGAGATCGCCGAGAAGCTCGGGGTCCCGCTCAAGACGGCTTACGCTCGGCTGAAGCTCGCGCGCGCAGAAGCGCTCCGGCGAGGGCGCGCGCTCGCCGCGTCGAGCCTCGCCGTGTCGACGCCACGCCCGCTGCGGCCCAAAGATCTGCTTCGCGTGCGCGAGGTGCTCCTCGCGTATGCGCATCAACCGTCACACGCGGCGCGCGCCTCACGCCGTCGCAATCAGCCCGTCATGTATCCCTGCGCCGTCCCCGTGCGGGAGCTGTCTTACCCGCGGATCGTCTTCCCGTCGTGAAGCGAGCGGCGCGCGGGTCACACACCCGCGCGCCAGATCATTCGAGGTCGAACGGATCGACCTGCGTCTCCTGCAGCCGCGGGACGGACTTCGCGACGGCATCGCCGATCTGCGAGAACGTTCCCACGACCGAGACCACGAGGTCATCCTCCGACAGACGCTCGCGGATCGCGGCGTTCGCCTCGTCCAGCGTAACGGCCTCGATCTGCTCGAGCTGCTTGTCGTGGTATCCCTCAGGCAAATCGTAGAGCGCGGCCTCGAGCTTCTGGTAGGCCCGTTTCCTCGCCGTATCCACCTCGAAGGCGTGGGAGCGAACGAGGTACTTCTTGACGAACGAGAGCTCGTCCCGCGTGATCCCATCCTTGCGGAGCGCGTGCAGAAGCTCGAGCTTCAGGGCGAGGCAGGCCGCGGCATCCGACGCCTTGGGCGCCGTCCACATCGTGAACGCGTCCCTCTGCCGATCGAAGCCGACACGAGACGACGCGCCGTACGACCAGCCGCGCTTCGCCCGCACCTCCTGCATGAGCCGCGACGTGAACGTCCCTCCGAACGCCGTGTTCGCCACGAGGAGCGCGACGTGATCGGGATCATTCGGGTGCGTCCCCAGTCCTCCCACGATCATCTGCGTCTGGGTTCGCTCCGGTTTGTCGACGAAGACGAGCCGACGGCCGGCCCTCCGCGCCGGCGGCGGCACGGGATCCGGGATACGTGCGCCGGCCGGGAGTCCGGAAAGCAAGCGTTCGGCGATCGCGTGGCCTTCCTCCACGTCGACGTCTCCCGAGATCGTGACGATCGCGTTCTCCCGCGCGTAGTGCGCCCCATAGAACGACACCACGTCGGCGCGCTCGATCGCACGCAACGCGGGAATGCAACCTGCAACGCGGCGGCCGTACGGATGACCGGCGAAGAGCGTCCGGCGGAAGGCGCGCGCGCACAAGGAGCCGTCGCTGTCGCGTGACTCGATGAGCTCGGCCTCGGCTTCACGCTTCAGCCGAGCGAGCTCGGTCTCGTCGAACGAGGGCCGCGCGAGCAACGTCGATGCGAGGTCCACGAACGGATCGAGCGAACGCCGGATCACCTCGAAGTGAAGCGTGCTCGAGCTCGGCGAGACGTCCACGCCGAGCTCACCGCCGAGGAGGTCGATCGTCTGCTCGATCTTCTCCGAGCTCCATCCATCGGCACCGCGACGGAGCATGCGTGCCGTGGTGCGCCCGAGCCCTTCGCGGCCCACGGGGTCGTGCGCCGATCCCGAGCGGAACGCGACGACGACGCTGACGATAGGCAACGCGGGGCTCGGCTCGACGATGACGTTCGTCACGACGCCACCTCCTCTTCGCTCCCCTCGCCTTCCGCCTCTTCGTCGTCCACCTCGTCACTCTCCATCGATCCGTCGGGCGCGACCTCGATGACCGTCCTCGACGAGCGCGCGAGGTAACGCCGCGCCACGCGCAGGAGGTCTCCCACGGTGACCCTGCGGTACGCCGCGAGCCGTTCGAAGAGCGCCGCCGGATCGCCCAGCACGATCTCGTAAAACCCGATCTGCTCGGCCTTGCCGCTCACCGTCTCGAGCCCCTGCAGCACCGCGAGCTCGACGCGCGCCTTGGCCTTTTCAAGTTCCTCCTCCGTGACCGGCTCGACGCGGACCCGATCGAGGAGCACGTCGAGCGCAGCGCAGAGCGCCTCCGCGGTGTGCTCACCGCGCGCCGACAAGAAGACGTCGTAGAGCGATGGATCGCGGAACGCGCCCACCCAGCCTCGCACGTCGGTGGCGATCTCCTGATCCTGGATGAGCGCGCGATGCACCCGCGAGGAGCGCCCTCCGAAGAGGATCTCGTTCAGGAGCACGAGCGCCGGATGATCGAAGTCCCCGAGCGCCGCCGATTTGTACCCGATCGCCACCTTGTGCGTCGGCGTCGGCTTGGTGATCTGGATCCGACGCTCCACGGTTTGCGGAGGCTCGGGTCGCACATCCTCGACCGGCAGGACCGAAGACGGCAGGCCGCCGTAGTTGTCCTGCACGAGCCGGAGCACTTGACCGATGTCGACGTCGCCAACGATCGCCATCGCCGCGTTGTTCGGCGCGTAATACGTCCGGTAGAACGAGACGCAGTCGTCGGTCGTGAAGCCCAGGATGTCGTCCATCCATCCGATCGTCGGATGCCCGTAGCCGTGCTCGCGAAACGCCTCCTTGTAGAGGACCTCGCTGATCGCGCCGTCCACGTCGTCGTCGACGCGTTGCCTCCGCTCGTTCGCGACGACCTCCTTCTCGCTCGCCACCTGCGGATCACGCAACACGAGGCGCGACATCCGGTCCGCTTCGAGCCGCAGCGTGAGCTCAAGCGCCTCGGCGGGCAGGTTCGTGTGGTAGTACGTCCAGTCCAGGAACGTCGCGGCGTTCGTCTCGGCGCCCGCTTCTTCGAGGGTGCGATCGAACGCGCCGTGGGCCGAGGTCTCCGTCTCGCCGAACATGAGGTGCTCGAAGAGATGGGCGATGCCCGTCTTGCCGACGCGCTCGTGCCGCGAGCCCACGCCGAACCACGTCTGCACGCAGACGACGGGCGCCGCGTTGTCCTGCAGGATCAGCACCCGCAGGCCGTTGCCCAGGACGAAACGTTCGACGCGCATGGTTGGGCCGAACGAGATGGTGGCGTCGTGCTCGGCCTCTGCGAGGCGGGTCCGGTTGCGGTTGAGCTCGGCGAGGAGCTCGGCGAACGGACCTTTCCGGACGCGCGAGCGGAGATTCGGGAGGGCCGTATGCATCTGCCGCTCTCCCTTACCACATCGCGCCTTCGAGCGCGGCCAGGCGCCACGCGGGCGCGGACGATGCGGCCCCCTCGTCAGGGGCGGACGTGCCTCAGCGGCGCGGCGCCGCGTGGCAGAGGACGTCCTCCGGGATCCGCGTCGACTGATGGCACTCCCACTTGTCGTCGTGGCAGGAGATGACGAGCACGCCGGCCTCGTAGGCTTCCTTCAGCGACGAGCCCGCTCGCTGGTGGAGCAGGTTCTCGGGCACCCGCTCGTTGCACCCCTTGCCCATGTCGACCTCGAGCTTGCGGTTGCCCTTGTTCGCCTTCACCGGGTTCGGCGGCGTCTTGCCCTTGTCGGCCGTGCGCACCGCGGCTTCGAGCTTCTTCAAGGTGCGCTCCACGTAATCCTTGTCGACGAGGGGATCGGTGCCGCGCGGCGTGACCATCGCGATCGTGTACTGGATCGCCATCATCTGCTGATCCGGCGGAGCGCTCGGCTGAATCGGACCCGCCGATCCGAGCGGCACGGGCCGCGGCGGCATCTCGATCTTCGCCTTCGCCGGCGGAGTCGTCGCGGAGGGCGGCGGCTCGGCCGCGGGCGGCGGCTCAGCCGAGGGCGCCGCGGACGACGTGCCCTTTGTCGAGGCCGGTTCGTCGCAGGCGGCGAGCACGAGGAGGAGCGGGAGGCAGAGTGGGAGAGTGCGTCGAGCGACCGACATGTCGCGCCTTATACGAAGGCTCGGTCGCGGACGGTAGAGGGCGCGCGCTTCAGTCGACCTTGAGGATTGCCAGGAACGCCTCCTGGGGGATCTCGACGCTGCCGACCATCTTCATGCGCTTCTTGCCCTCTTTCTGCTTCTCGAGGAGCTTGCGCTTGCGGGAGATGTCGCCGCCGTAGCACTTGGCCGTGACGTCCTTGCGCATCGCCTTCACGGTCGTCCGGGCGATCACCTTCGAGCCGATGGCCGCCTGGATGGCCACCTCGTACTGCTGCCGCGGCACGATATCCTTCAGCTTCACGGCGAGATCGCGCCCACGCTGGAACGCCTTCTCCTTGTGGACGATGACGCTCAAGGCATCGAGCGGATCCCCGTTCACCAGCATGTCGAGCTTCACGAGATCGGCCGGCCTGTAGCCGACGAGCTCGTAATCCATCGAGGCGTAGCCGCGGGAGACGCTCTTCAGCTTGTCGTGGAAGTCGAAGAGCACCTCGCTGAGGGGCATGTCGTACGTGATGATCACGCGGTCGGACGAGGCGTATTGCAGCGACTTCTGCTCGCCGCGCCGGTCCTGGCAGAGCGCGAGCACCGCGCCCACGTAGGACGAGGGCACGTGGATGGTCACGCGGTAGATCGGCTCCTCGAGGTGGTCGACGTGCTGCGTCGGCGGCAGGCGCGCCGGGTTCTCGATCAGCTTCATCTCCCCGGTGTTCATGTACACGTGGTACACGACGCTCGGGGCCGTGGTGATGAGGTCGAGGTTGTACTCGCGCTCGAGCCGCTCCTGGATGATCTCCATGTGGAGCAGGCCGAGAAAGCCGCAGCGGAAGCCGAAGCCGAGCGCCTCCGATGTGTCGGGCTCGTAGACGAACGCCGCGTCGTTCATCTGGAGCTTCGACAGGGCGTCGCGCAGGTCCTCGTACTGGGCCGAGTCCGTGGGGAAGATGCCCGCGAAGACCATCGGCTTCACCTCTTTGAAGCCGGGCAGCGGCATCGTCGTCGGGTGGACCGCGTCCGTCACCGTGTCGCCGATCTTCGTGTCGGTGACGCTCTTGATGTTGCCCGCGATGAACCCGACCTCGCCCGGGCCGAGCTCGGTGATGGGCGTCGCGTGCGGGGCGAACACGCCCATCTCGGTGATCTCGTAGTCGCGCCCGGTCGCGAAAAACCGGACCTTCTGGCCCTTGCGGAGCGTGCCCTCGACCACGCGGACCATGACCACGGCGCCGCGGTAGCTGTCGTACCAGCTGTCGAAGATGAGCGCGCGGGGCGTGACCGTGGCGTCGCCCTTCGGCGCTGGCATGCGGGCCACGACCGCCTCGAGGATGTCCTTGATCCCAATGCCGGTCTTCGCGCTCGCCAGGATCGCGTTCGAACAGTCGAGGCCGATGACGTCCTCGATCTCGCGCTTCGTCCGGTCGACGTCTGCCGAGGGCAGATCGATCTTGTTCAGGACAGGGATGATCTCGAGGTTGTTGTCGAGCGCGAGGAAGACGTTGGCGAGCGTCTGCGCCTCGACCCCCTGGGAGGCGTCCACGACGAGCAGCGCGCCCTCGCAGGCCGAGAGGCTGCGCGAGACCTCGTAGTTGAAGTCCACGTGTCCGGGCGTGTCGATGAGGTGCAGCCGGTACTTCTGGCCGTCTTTCGCGGCGTACTCGAGCCGTACGTTCTGCGCTTTGATGGTGATCCCGCGCTCGCGCTCGATCTCCATCTTGTCGAGGAACTGGTCTTGTTTCTCGCGATCGGACAGGGCGCCCGTGGCCTCCAGGATGCGGTCGGCCAGCGTGCTTTTGCCGTGATCGATGTGCGCGATGATGGAGAAGTTGCGGATGAGCTTGGGATCGGCGGGCATACTTCCGTGAGGCCGGCAAGGCGACGGCCGCGTGCTCCTAGCGCGTCACGCGCACGAAAGCCACGGGCTCTGGCAGTTACTTCTTCTGGACCGTCGTCTCCAGGCTCATCTGTCCCGGGAGCACGTGCTCGTAGTGCTTGAGGACCATGTCGATCCCCTCGCGGATGTAGACCGCGATCGGCACCTTCGTCCGGTCGTGCAGGAGCTTCAGGCGCTCGGCCTGCTCGGGCGTGATGTAGATGGTCGTCGAGACTTTCTTTCGCGACATGTCACGCCGGCCCTGCGCTCTTCACGTCGCCCGCCGGATGCGGACGGCGCGCCCCCAGGACTCCGAGGGGATACTGACAAGGCGTTACCCTAGATGCCGGTACGTGTGTTGTCAATCAGGAAGACTCGGGAGTCTCCGGAAACGCGCGTCAGATGCAGGAGCACGAGCACGGCATCGGCCTCCCGCTCGCCTTGCGGAAGGTATCGCGGTGCGTCTAGACTCGCCTCGAACGCTTGGAATCCAGCCGCTTTCCATGTCCTTTCCGCTGGGCGCGCCCGCTCGGCGTCGCGGTCCTTCTCACGTCGCTGCCGGCGATCGGGGCCACCGCATGCACCTCGGCCGATCCGGCCAGCACGCCGCCCACCTTTCCCACCGGCGCCGAGCGTGACACCGAGGTGAAGCACGAGGCCTGCGACATGGCCGCGGCGAACGCGCAGCGCTTCGACGCGAACGGGGACGGCAAGCCCGACATGACCCGCGTGCCCGACGCCGCGGGTCGCGAGCTCTGCCGCGTCCTCGACCTCAACTTCGACGGCGCCATCGATGTCTTCATCTACTACGACCCCGCGGGCCGCGAGCGCCGTCGCGAGTCGGACTACGACAGAGATGGGCGGGCCGACGAGATCGTGAGCTCACGCGACGGCGCCGTGTTCCTCAAGGAACGCGAGACCAACTTCGACGACAAGCTCGACACCTGGGACTACTACGAGGGCGGCCGCCTCGTCCGACGCGAGCGTGACTCGGACGGCGACGGGCTCATCGATCAGTGGTGGGCCTTCAACGATCCGACCGACGATCGATGCGCGCTCGTCGCGACCGATCGCAACGTCGACGGCAAACCCGATCCCGAGACGGTGCTCGACCTCTGCGCGGAAGCCCGCGCGAAGCAGGCCGCGACACCACCCAAGCCCCAAGCTCCCGCGCCGCGGCCCTCGGGCGCGGCGCCGCTCCCGACCGCGCCCGCCCCGATGCCGCCGGGGGGCGTGCCCATCGCACCGCAGCCAGGTGGAACGAGCCCCCGATGACGAGCCGCGTGATCGTGTGGACACTCGCAGGCCCTCTCCTCGCGCTCTCCTCGTGCGCGAGCACGCCCACGACCACGACGAACGCGTTCACCGGCGAGACCACGCCGAAGCGCGCCGCGCTCCGAGGACCAAGCGGTCCCGTCGACGATCGCTCGATGTGCGACTGGAAGGGTCGGAAGGATCGGGAAGCGAGCGAGATCGCGGGGCCTGGCTCGCTCAAGCCGAACGTCCGCCGCGTTTACCTTCTCGTCGGCGTGGGCGAGTCGCAGAAGAAGATCCTCGTCTGCCGCGAGGTCGACACGAACTTCGACGGCGTGAAGGACGTCGTGCGCCGCTACAACGACAAGGGCGAGAGCGTGCACGAGGAGAGCGACACCGACTACGACGGTCGCATCGACACGTGGATCACGTTCTCGCGCGGCAAGCTCGCCGAGGTCGAGCTCGACAACGATCGCGACGGCAAGCCCGACGAGTGGAAGAGCTACTCGGAGGGCCGCCTCTCGCGCATCAAGCGCGACCAGAACCGCGACGGCAAGCCCGACGTCTGGGAGATCTACCGCGAGGGAAAGCTCGAGCGGATGGGCGTGGACCTCGACGCCGACGAGCGGGTCGATCGCTGGGATCACGACACGGAGGCGCGCCGCCGTGCCGAGGAGGCCGAGCGGAAGAAGGAAGAAGAGGCGAAGAAGCGCGAAGCCGAGAAGCGCGAAGCCGAGAAGGCCGACGCCGACAAGGACGGCGACGAGCGCGAAGGCGAGCCGAAGGGCTCAGCTCCGTCGGCCGAGAAAAAAGACAACAAGGCCAACGACAAGGCCGACAAGGGCGAGAAGAAGAAGCCCTAGCGCGACGAGGACCATGGTCAGGGAGCGCTCGTGCCTTCGCGGCCATAGACGTCCTCGATGCGGACGACGTCGTCGAGCTCGGGCGTGGACACCTCGATCACATCCACGTCGGTGACGGCGATCATGCGGTGGATCGTCCCGGGCAGGACGTGGAAGACGTCGCCCTTCACCATGCGGCGACGTTCGAGCGACTCCTTCGGGCCTACTTCGAGGTCCATCTCGCCCGACTGGAGAAAGAGTGTCTCTTCCTTGACCCGGTGGTATTGACGGGACAGACGCTCGCCTGCCCGGATGTGGAGCAACTTGCCCACGTAGCGGGACGTCTCCGCCCAGATGAGCTCGTGTCCCCACGGCTTGTCGACGCGGCGCATGGAGCGTGCTTATCACGAGCCGGGCTGTAGAGCGAAGCGAAGCGGGCTGGAGGCGAGTCGGCGGATGGAAGAGCGGTTGCAGAAGATCATCGCCCGTTCCGGGGTGAGCTCCCGGCGCGCAGCGGAGGAGTTGGTCACGGCAGGGCGGGTCCGGGTGAATGGGCGTGTCGTGACGGAGCTCGGGGCCAAGGCCGACCCGCGTCGCGACAAAATCGAGGTGGATGGCAAGCGCCTCACGGCAGAGTCGCCGGTCTACCTCGTGCTCCACAAGCCGCGGAACGTCGTGTCGACGCTCCACGATCCCGAGGGTCGGCCCACGGTAGCGGACCTCGTGCGCAGCGCAGGCGCGCGCGTCTATCCCGTCGGTCGCCTCGACTTCGCGACGAGCGGCGTCCTCCTGTTGACGAACGACGGCGAGTTCTCGAACGGCATGCTTCATCCGCGCGGCGGCGTGCCCAAGACGTACGTGCTCAAAGTGCGTGGCTTGATGGATGAAGGCGACGCGGACGTGTGGCGCACGGGCGTCGAGCTCGAAGACGGCAAGACGTTGCCGGCCGACGTGCGCATCCTGCGGCACGAGGGCGACAAGACCTGGCTCGAGATCACCCTGCGCGAAGGTCGAAACCAGCAGATCCGACGCATGGGCGAGGCGACGGGTTTCCCCGTGATGCGGCTCGCGCGGTTGAGCTTTGCCGGCGTGACGTCCGAGGGGCTCTTACCGGGGAAGTGGCGGTTGCTCACGGTCGACGAGCTGCTCGCGATCCGCAAGGAGTTCGGCGTGCCGAAGCGCGTGCGCCCGGCCGTGGATCAGATGCCTGCACAGCGCGCGAAGCAGCAGAGGCCCCGCGCGCACGTCGGCGCAGCACCCCGCGATCGAGGCGAGCGCGGTGAACGCGGCGAGCGGCCGCGGGTGGGGCACACGACGCGAGAAGGCGCACGCGAGGAGCGACGCGCGCGGCCTGCGGATCGGCGCGAACGGGGGACGAGCGGGCCGCCGCGCGAGCGGGGGACGAGCGGGCCGCCGCGCGAGCGCAAGCGGCCCACCTGAGGCGGCGCGTCAGATCTGCGCGAAGCGACCGCTGCGGAACGAAGCTTCGAGGAGCTGCGCGACGCGCTTCTCGAGCTCTCGGGCGCGCGGATCGGTGATCCCGGCGAGCGCGGTCTTGATCTCGCCGAGGGCCTTGAGCTGACTGAAGAGCTGCACGTCGCCGAGCGCGGTGCCGCCGGTGAGGAGCTGGCGGATGCGATCAATCTCGGCGGCGAGCGCGTCGACACCGACGCCGAGCGCGCCGACGCGGCGGCGATCCGGGTGCTCGCGGAAGAATGCTTCGAGCACGGGCTGGACGATGCCTTCGAGGATCGCGGCCTGGTCCTGGTTGTTCCAGATGTGCTTGAGGACGAAAAAGTCGCTCGCGTCGGTGGTGTTGCGCCCGTCGAGGTAGGCGCTCGCGGCGAAGAGCTTGAGCATCTTCACGACGCGACGATCAGAGAGAGAAATCCCCTCGGCACGGATCTGGAAGACGATGCCCTTGTAGGCCGAGAGGAACGTGTCGGAAAAATTCATCCGGCCGCCGAAGCTCTTGCCGAGGTCGGCGAGCTCGCGGGCGGTGACGACGGGGCGCAGCGGCTCGCCGGACATCTGGCGGATCTCGTGCTGGATGCCGCGCTGGAGCAGCTCGCTGAAGTGGTAGGCGTCGAGGTTGTCCGAGTGGACGCGCAGGAGGAAGCGGTCGAAGATCGCGTTCAGCGTCTCGTCGCCAGGGACCTCGTTCGAGGCCGCGAAGACGCTGATGAGCGGGCAGCGCATCACCTTGCCGCCGCTCGTGAACTTGCGCTCGTTGAGGAGTGTGAGCAGGGAGTTCAGGATCGCGCTGTTCGCCTTGAAGACCTCGTCGAGGAAGACGACCTCCGCCTCGGGGAGCATGCCCTGCGTGTTGCGGCGGTAGGTGCCTTCGCGGAAGGCGACGATGTCGACGGGCCCGAAGATCTCGTTCGGCTCGGTGAAGCGCGTGAGCAGGTACTCGAAATAGTTCGCCTGCATGAGCTCCGAGAGGGAGCGGATGAGGGCGCTCTTGGCCGTGCCGGGCGGACCTAGCAGCACGCAGTGCTCGCCTGCGACGACCGAGATCATGAGAAGCCGGATGATCTCGTCTTTGCCGAGGAACTGTCGTTCGAGGGTGCTCGCGAGCTGGCGGAGTCGCTCGTGAAGAGGCGCAGGCGGCATCGCCGAGGAGGCGTATCACAACGGGGCGCGGTCCGGCCGCGTTTGTGCCCGGGGCCTTCGAAACACGAAGGCCGGCCCGCAGTTTCGTGCGGCCGGCCTTTCGTGTTCTCTACACTGCGGAGCGGGAGACGGGATTTGAACCCGCGACGTCAACCTTGGCAAGGTTGCACTCTACCACTGAGTTACTCCCGCAGGGTGCTGCGAAGGAACTGCTAATTTTCAGAGCGGGAGACGGGATTTGAACCCGCGACGTCAACCTTGGCAAGGTTGCACTCTACCACTGAGTTACTCCCGCAAACTTCGCCATCGCCTTCACGAGCGCGATGCCGAAGGGCTGTTCGGGTTTTTCCCGAATCACTCGGGAGGTCCCCGAGGAGGGCCCTACTGCGTGCCGAGGCGCGCCTCGTCAGCAGCGAGGCCATTCCTACTCGGCACTTTGGAAACTGTCAAGCCCTGCGCCCCAGACAGTTGCCTCTTTGAATTCCAAGAGTATCTTCTTCAACCGTTGCATCGGACGGCCTGGCCGAAGAGCCGGCCGTTGGGGGTTGCAGCACAGGCGGATGGGGCACCGTCGCGTGCTCCGCATGGATGGGGGGAAACATGAACGAACAGCAAGCTGCTTTGCGTATCAACTCCGGTTCGAACGCGGAGGCGGTCAGCCAAGCACAAAAAGAGCACCGGTCGGGCGTCTTCGCGAAGGGACGGCGTGACGGAAGCGGCTGGGGGCTCGTGCTCATCGGTTTCAACGGCGAGCTCTCGCCGATCACGCTCACCGACGGGGCGGTGATCGGCAGCGCGTCACGTGACGCGCACGTGGAAGGCGCGGGGATCGCGGCGGAGCACGCGCGCGTCAGCGTCCGCGCGGATGGTTGCTACGTCGAGGATCTCGGCACGCCCGACGGCACGTTCGTCGACGGCGTGCGCGCGCGTCGCATCGGGCTGAGCCACGGCGACGTGGTGCGGCTCGGCAGCCGGATCGGCGTGTTCGTCGAGCGTGATCTCAGCGCATACGGCGGCGCGGTCATGCGCACGGGCCCGCTCGTTCACGGCCCGCGGCAGCGCAAGGACTGGATCGATCCGATCCTCGATCTCGTGAAGGGTGGCTCGTGCGTGTGCATCGAGGGCGGGCCCGGCACGGGCAAGCGCACGATGGCGAAGCTCGCCGCCGCGGTGCGCGAAGGCGTGGGCGACATCGTCACGGTGGACGGCCGCGCCGAGGGCAAGCCGACGATTCCAGCGGGCATTCGCCCGATGACCTGGGTCGTGCTCGACGCCGATCGGCTGCCGCGCCCGCAGCAGCTCGAGATCGCGCACGCGGTCGGCCGCACGAGCGGTGTGTCCGTGATCGCGACGGTGGGGCAACCGCTCGATCGCGCGGTCGGCGACGGCAAGCTCGCGCCGTGGTTCGCTTCGCTCTTCTCGGGCAAGCGCGTCACGATCACGCCGCTCGAGCATCGCCGTGAGGACATCGCGGCGATCGTGCAGGACATCGCGGAGCGCCGCGGCATCGAGCTCTCGCGCATCACGCCGGAGCTGCTCGAGTCGCTCGTGCGCGCGGGCTGGCCGGGCGGCGTGCCGCAGCTCGAAGCGACGCTCGTCTCCGCGGCTGAGGTCGCGGGCCCCGACGGCGCGCTCCTTCCCGCGTCGATCGCGTCGTCGCTCGCGCGAGCGAGCCGCACGAAGCCCTCGCTGCCGCCCGCCACGGATCCTTCGCTCGCCCGGGCGCGTCTCGAAGATGCGCTCGCGCGCGCGAACGGCTCTGTCGCATCGGCCGCGCGTTCGCTCGGTATGTCGCGCCAGGCGATCTACCGCGAAGCCGAGCGCCTCGGCCTCGACATCGCGCGGCGCAAGTTCTCACGGAGCTGACCTTTCGTTCGATCCGAGGGCCGTGCTCGGTCACGGCCCTTCAGGCAACGAACGCCAAGGACGCGTGACTGACGATCGATCCCTCCACCGGATCGACACACTGCGTGTAATGCAAGAGCCGCCCCGTCGCGGCCCCTGGTAGCGCCCGGAGCGCCGTGTAGATCGGGCCGAGGCCACACACGCGCCTCGTGTCGAGATCCTCGGCGACCTGCGAGAAAAATCCGCTCGCGTCGTGTTCCACCATGAGGCGGATGGACTCCGCGTCACGAGCCTGGAGCCCGTCGCGCTCGACTGCGTCGAGCGGCCGCGCGTCCCCGAAGCGCGGGCCCACGTGCGCGAGATCGGCGCCCGCGATGAGGAAGGCGCGCGCGCCACGTCGCTCGACGAGCTCGGCGAGCGACGCGAGGAACGACTCGGCGCGCGCATCCTCCCGCGGATCACGTCCCCTCGCCTGCGCGTCGCCGAGGCCGCAGAGCACGGGCACGATCCGCGCAGGGCGATCGCCGAGCAGATGGCGTAGGAAGATTCCTTGCAGCTCCAATGAATGCTCGCCCTTGTGCAGGTACTCGTCTTCGCGCACGTCGAAGCGGCTATGCGCCGCGAGGAACGCGAGCGCGTCGTGGTCGGGCTCGAGCGGGCCGAGCGGCGTGGCGAAACGTTTGTCGCAGACGGCGAAGGGCTGGCGCATCGGCGCGTGCGACGTGCCAAGCAGGAAGAAGGTGTCTACCTCGGGAGGTAACGCATCGGCGAGCGCGCCGTATGCGTGGCCGTACCCCACCGCCGCGCGCCAGAGGTCCATGTGCGGCGCGCAGAGGCCGACGAGGCGACCCTGCGATGCTCCGTTGCCGCGCGGCGCCTTCCCGAGACACGCCTCCTCGATGTAACGAGCGAGCTCTTGGGGATCACGATGATAGGCGCCGCCCGCGTGGTGCGCGGGCCGCTCGCTCGCGGCGGCGAACGCAGCCACGACCTCGCGTCGTCGCGCCTGAAAGCGTGGCGTCTCGAGCATGTAGGCCGCGTCGAGGTCGGCGACGATGCGCGAGACGATCGCGACGTCGATCATGCGGCCGGTGATGCGACTCGCGCGGCGGGCGAGGCCGTCGAGGGAAGCCGTGCCGTCCATGCACGAGACGATCGGGGCGAGGTCTCCGCGGATCACGATCGGGCTCGGAGCGATGCCCTCGCCGTCGCGGAGCATGAGCGCTTTGCCGAACGTCGGGTGCGGGACGAAGATGGCCTCGATCGGCCGCAGCCGCGGGTACGCGTGCGGTTTCGGCATGTTACCGCGCAGAATAGCGCCCGCACGCTGCACGCAAAGGGAGGCGCATGCGTTGGAACACGGCGGCGTCGGCGCGTATGCTGCGGGCGATCGATCCATGCCCCCCACGAAGTCGCCCGATCGTTCGCACGCATCGATTCGCACGAGCACCACGAAGGACGACGATCGGCGCACGCTCGCGGGCCTGCTCGACGAGCTCGCGGCGATCTACCGCGAGGTGGACGCATCCTTCGCGGAGCAGACGTGCCCAGCGTCCACGGAGTGCTGTCGGTTCGGCGTCACGGGGCGCGAGCCGTACGTCACGTCGATCGAGCTCGCCCTCGTGCAACGCGCCATCGCGGCACGAGGCGGCGCGCGCGCGCTCGGCCGCACGCCGCCGCCGCTCGCCAGTAGCGAGGATACGTCGCGTGGCAAGCGTCGCCTCACCACCGTCGATGAGCGCGTCTGCCCGCTGCTCGACGAGAACGGACGATGCGCGATCTACTCGTCGCGTCCGTTCGGATGCCGCACCTACTGGTGTGAGCGCGCGACCTCGCCGGCGGGCGTCGATCAACGCGCCATCAACACCTTCGTTCGCCGCATCAAGGATCTCGCTGCGCGACACGCGCCCGAGGGAGACCTCGGGCGTCCGCTCACGCGCGCGCTCGCGGTCACGAGCACGAGTTCGGGGCCCGGCCCCCGACGCAGACGCTAAAGAACGTTACGTCCGCTCGACGGCCATCACGCCGGGGATGCGCTGGAGCTGCCGGATGACGCCCTTGAGCTGCGCGAGGTCCGAGCACAGGAAGGTAAACGTGTTCGTCGCGCGGCCGTCGTCGCCGGCGCGGCAGGTCGCTTCGCTGATGTTGATGCCCTGCTCGTGGAACGTCTGGCCGACCGTGGCGAGGATGCCGGGCCGGTTCGCCGTCATCACGCGGAGCTGCACCGGGCGGTTGATCTTCGCCCGCGCGTCCCACGAGATCTCCACGCGGCGCTCCGGATCCGTGTCGAGCGCCTTCGGGCAGTTGCGGCGGTGCACCGTGATGCCGCGGCCGCGCGTGATGAAACCGACGATCTCGTCCCCCGGCAGGGGGTTGCAACACTTCGTGTAGCGGACGAGCACGTCGTCGATGCCGTTCAGTCGGATGCCGTGGTTGTCGCGGCCCGTCACCTTGCGGACGAGCGACTCGATGCGGCTCTCCTTGAGGGACGGCGGCGGCAGCGACTCCTTGTCGTTGCCCTGCGGCGGCGCGAGGAACTCGATGATCGCCTTCGGGCTGTGCTTGCCGTAGCCGATGCCGATCAAGAGCTCGTCGAACGTCTGCGCGTTGAAGTGCTCGCAGAGCTTGCGGACCTCCGCCTCGTTCTTCGTGAGGCGCGCCATGCTGATCCCGCGCTGGTGGAACTCCTTCTCCAGGAGCTCGCGGCCGAGCTTCAGCGAGCGCTCGCGTTGATCGGCGCGCAGGTGGCTGCGGATGCGCGAGCGCGCGCGGCTCGTCGTGACGAAGTCGAGCCAGTCCTTGCTCGGCTGCTGGCTCGGGTTCGTCATCACCTCGACGACGTCGCCGTTCCGAAGCTTGGAGCGCAGCGGCACGATCGCCCCGTTCACGCGGGCGCCCGAGCAGTGATCACCGACCTCGCTGTGGATCGCGTAGGCGAAGTCGATCGGCGTCGCGTTGCGCGGGAAGACGCGCACGTCGCCCTTCGGCGTGAAGACGTAGACCTCGTCCTGAAACAGGTCGACCTTCACGCTGTCCAGGAACTCGTGCGGATCCTTGAGCTCCTTCTGCCACTCCATGAGCTGGCGCAGCCAGCCGAAGCGCGCCGCGTCCTTCGGGTCGAGCCCGCCGGAGTGGCGCTCCTTGTACTTCCAGTGCGCGGCGATGCCTTGCTCTGCGACGCGATGCATCTCGTGCGTGCGGATCTGCACCTCGATGCGCTCGCGACCCGGGCCGATGACCGTCGTGTGGAGCGACTGGTACATGTTCGGCTTCGGCAGCGCGACGTAGTCCTTGAAGCGGCCGGGCACCGGCGTGTACTGCGAGTGGATGACGCCGAGCGTCGCGTAACACTCGGCCACCGTCTCGACCTGCACGCGGAAGGCGATGACGTCGTAGACCTGGTCGAAGTCGCACTGCTGCGACTGCATCTTCCGCCAGATCGAGTAGTTGTGCTTCGCCCGGCCGGTCACGTCGGCGGCGAAGCCCTGCTCGGCGAGCTTGCCCGCCAGGATCTTCGAGACGTCGGTGATGTACTTGTCGCGCTCGGCCTTCGTGCCGAGCACCTTCTGCGACAGGTCGGCGTGGGCCTCGGGCTCGATGTACTTGAAGGCGAGATCCTCGAGCTCGCTCTTGAACCGCGCGATGCCGAGCCGGTTCGCGAGCGGCGCGTAGATCTCCATCGTCTCGCGCGCGATGCGGTCCTGCGCCTCGGGCTTCATGTGCTCGAGCGTCCGCATGTTGTCGAGGCGGTCGCAGAGCTTCACCAGGAGCACGCGGATGTCGCGCGCCATGGCGACGAGCATCTTCCGGAAGTTCTCGGCTTGCCGATCTTCCTTCGACGCGAAGTTGATCTTCGACAGCTTCGTCACGCCGTCGACGAGGAACGCGACCTCCTGACCGAACTCTCGCTCGATGTCCGACAGCGTCGCGAGCGTGTCCTCGACGACGTCGTGAAGCAGCCCCGCGACGATGCTGGCCACGTCGAGCTTCAGCTCGATGATGATGCCGGCGACCGAGACCGGGTGCGAGAAGTAAGGGTCGCCGCTCTTACGCATCTGGCCCTTGTGCGCTTCGGCGGCGTAGTCATAAGCGCGGGCGATGAGCTCGACGTCGGCCCCAGGCTGATACGCCTGGACCCGCTCGATCAGCTCTTGAGACGTCACCATACGATGTGCGGAAGGTGCCAGGGCACCGTCCTGAACGTTCAAGCTAACACCCCGTGTTTCGCCCGGCAATTGGCTGACCATGGCTCACGCGCTCCGCTTCTTCCGTCTTCGAGCGCCCGTGGGCACGGCTGTCCAGCGGGCAGATGCGGAAACCTCCTCGACCTTTCCTCCACGAACGACCTGCATCAACTTGCGCACGGGCGCTTTCGCGCCCAAGGGGTCCTCGCGGCCTTCGGGGCCGAGGCGTGTCCTTCCTGCCCCGTTTGACGTGCGTCCTCGCGCCCGAGTTCTCCCGTGACACCCGGGAGCCCTAGAGACCTCCACACACGTAGAAATCCATGGAGCCGATCGGCGTCTATGTCCACTTCCCGTGGTGCCTGAAAAAGTGCCCGTATTGCGATTTCGTTTCGTTCGCAAAAGAACGGGACGGAATCGAACATGAGCGGTACGCCGACGCCATCCTCGCCGAGCTCGAACGTCGGGCCGGCGCCTTCGAGGGGCGGACACTCGCGACGGTGTTTTTCGGGGGTGGCACGCCATCGCTCTGGGCGCCCCAGGCGCTCGGGCGGGTGCTCGCCGGGATCCGAGCCGCCACGGCGGGACGCGCGGACGTCGACGTGGAAGTGACGGTCGAGTGCAACCCGAGCTCGCTCGACGAGGACCGGGCGCGGGCGCTCGTCGACGTGGGCGTGAACCGGCTCAGCGTCGGGGTGCAGGGGCTCGAGCCGGAGCGGCTGCGCTTCCTCGGGCGGCTCCACGACGCGGACGGAGGCCTCGACGCGGTGCGGGCGGCGATCCGGGCAGGCGTTCCGCGGGTGAGCGCGGATCTCATTTACGGCGTGGCCGTGCCGGCGCCGGAGGCCGGTCCGAAGTACCTCGCGGGCGGGCCCACGCAGGAGCAGTCGCCCCGCGAGGCGGCCGCGGAGGCGCGGCGCGTAGCCGAGACGGGGGTGACGCACGTGTCGGCGTACAGCCTGACGATCGAGCCGGGGACGCAGTTCGGTGAGCTGTCGCGGCGAGGGCGCCTGCCCATCGCGAACGAGGACGGTGTGGCCGAGACGTTTTTCGCGATCGAGGAGGCGCTCTCTGCGTCCGGGCTCCGGCATTACGAGATCTCGAACTACGCGCGCGAGGGGCACGAGGCACGGCACAACCTCGGCTACTGGCGCGGGCACGACTACGTGGGCCTCGGCTGCGCGGCGTTCGGCACGGTGAGCGGACGAGGCGCCGGGGTGCACGAGGGGTTCGCGCTGCGGTACCGAAACCCGATCGATCCGGCGCGGTACATGCGAGCCGCGCTCGCGGGCGAAGCCGAGGTCGAGAGCGAGGAGCCGCTCGATCCGCAGACGCGGCTGCGAGAGCGGATCATGCTGGGCCTGCGGCTGCGGGAGGGGTTCGACCTCGAACGATCGGCAGCGGAGGTCGGGGCCGATGCCTGGACGCCGTCGCGGAGGCAGGCGGCCGAGCGGCTCGTGAAGCGGGGCAAGCTCACGATCGAGGGAGGGACGATCCGGGTACCGCGGGACGCGTGGGTGCTCGCCGACGGCATTGCAGCCGAATTGTTTTGAGGTCCGTCCATTGGAGGGCCAACGATTGCACGAAAAACGCTCGAAGCTGTCTCGGCCTCGAAGTGCCATCGGCCCGTGAGCAGCTCGTGGGCCACACGTCGAGACGTCGTCCGGGGGGCTGGGTACGACAGGTGGGGCACGTCGCCCTGAAGGATCCGTGCGGCGAGGAAACACGAGCGATGTGCGTGCCCACGGCCCCGGCTACGATGCGATCCTCGTGCACCGAAAGGTTCCACGCCACGCAAGTACGCTCGGATGCGTGACGCTCGTCGTCGCGCTCGCAGGCGAGGCGCGCGGGCAATCCGACGAAGCGACGAGCTGGGCAACGAAGCAAGCCGCGGAGCTCGTGCGGCAAGGCGAGGCGCACGCGGCGCGAGGGGACGGCGCAGCCGCGACGCGACGGCTGCTCGAAGCGATCTCGTTCGATCCCACGTACGGGCCGGCTTACCTCGCGCTCGCGGCGCGACACGAGGCCACGGGGGACGTGGTGGAGGCGGAGCGGGTGTACACGGCGGGGCTCGAGCGCGTGGCGGGCTTCGCAGAAGGACACGCGGCGCGAGGGAGTTTACGCAGGCGCCTCGGGAGGTTGCGCGAAGCCGCCGTGGACTTCGAGGCAGCGCTCTCGTTCGTCTCGGATCACAAGGCAGCGCTCGAAGGTCTGTATGCGACGTACGTGGCGCTCTCCGCGCTGCCGGCCGCACTCGCGACGAGCCGGCGGATGGAGGCGCTCGCGGAGGCGCGCGGCGACACAGCGGCGCACAAGGAAGCCCGAGCGCGCTCGCGGGCGCTCGTAGTGCTGCTCGCAGAGGTCGATCCGGTGACAGCGGGTGCGCGTGATCGTGGGCCTCTCCGCAGTGCGCTCGCGCGTCATGCGCGTCGGGGGCGATGACGCGCCTGGCCCTCCATTGACCGACCCGGGTACGGCTCCTACGCTCGCGCGCCCTATGAACCAAGGCATCTCCCCGACGACGGCCGAGCCCGCCACGAACGGGAACGCGTTCCTCGCGCTGCTCACGCAGATCAAGCCCGAGATCGAGCGCCGCATCGCCGCGCGGTTCGACGAGAAGATCACGCGGGCGCGCTCGTACGGGCCTGCGATCGCCGCGATGCTCGAAGCGGCGCGGGATCTCTCCCTGCGGGGCGGCAAACGCGTGCGCGCAGGGCTCATCGCCGCCGGTTGGATCGCCGCCGGAGGCGAAGGCGCGCTCGAACCGGCGATCAACGCCGGCGTCGCGTTCGAGCTCCTGCAGAGTTACCTGCTCATCCAGGACGACTGGATGGACGGGGACCCGACGCGGCGCGGCGGTCCGAGCGTACATGCGGCGCTCGCCAAGGAGCTCGGCGGCGAGCACATCGGCGCCACGTCGGCGATCCTCGCGAGCGACATGACGTGGGGGCTCGCGGTGGAGACGCTCGTGTCGATCGCGGGGCTGCCGGCCGAGCGGCGGCTCCAGGTGCTGCAGGTGTTCATGCGGATCCATGAGGACGTGGTGCTCGGCCAGCAGATCGACGTGCTCGGCAAGGCCGAGGACGTCGAGGCGATGCACGATCTGAAGACCGGGAGCTACACGATGCGCGGGCCGCTCAGCATCGGGGCGGCGCTCGCGGGCGGATCGCCGGAGCTCCACGCAGCGCTCGCGCGGTTCGCGGCGCCGCTCGGCATCGCGTTCCAGCTCCGCGACGATCTAATCGGGACCTTCGGGGATCACGCGGAGACGGGCAAGCCGGTGGGGAACGACATCGTCGCAGGCAAACGCACGTCACTCGTGGCCGAAGCCGATCGGCTGGCGAACGAGGACGAGCGGCGCGCGCTCGCGGGGGCGCACGGGCGAGCGGACGCGGACGCGGCGGCAATCGCGGCGGCGACGCGGGCGCTCGTGACGTCGGGCGCGCGCCGGGCCGTGGAAGAGCGGCAGCGGTCGCTCTGCGACGCCGCGGCGAAGGAGGTCGCGTCGATGCCGGTGTCGGCCGGGGCGCGTGCGATCCTCGCCGGCGTGGTGGAGGCACTCCGGGTTCGTCCCGCCAGGTCGGAGGCGTGCTCGTGACGGGCCAGGCGAGCGCCGAGGGCGCCGCGTCGGGGAAGGTGATCCTGTTCGGCGAGCACGCGGTCGTGTACGGGTCGCCCGCGATCGCAGCCGGCCTCGATCGCGGAGCGCGCGCCATCGTGACGCGTCTGCCGAGTGGGCCGAGCACGCTCCAGCTCGGAGGCGGCACGGTCGTCGCAGATGATTCGTCGTCAAACGATCTCGGGCGAGCGTTCTCGGCGCTCTTGAAGGTCGCCCCCGCGATTCCGCCCGTACACGTGGAGGCGCGCTGCGAGCTGCCGCCGGGCGGAGGGCTCGGCAGCTCGGCGGCGCTGGCCGTTTCGATCGCGCGCGCGGCGGAGGTGCTCGCACGCAGCGGCGAGGCCGGCCCCGAGGAAGACGCAGCGATCGAGGCTCGTGTGCTTTCGCGCGCGGCCGCGTGGGAGCGGATCTTTCACGGCAACCCTTCGGGCATCGACGCGACGGCGGCGGCCCGAGGCGGGATCTTTCGGTTCACGCGCGCGGAGGGCGCACGGCCGATCACGCCGCGCCACGACCTCGTTTTGTGCGTTGGATCCACGGGGCACCCGTCGTCGACGCGGACGACGGTCGAGCTCATCGCCTCGCAACACGCGAAGGATCCCGTGCTGGTGAAGCGATCGATCGACGCGATCACGTCGATCGTGGGTAACGCGGTGCTCGCCATCGAGGCCGGCGACATGCGCGCGCTCGGCGATCTCATGAACATGAACCAGCTCGTGCTCTCCGGTCTGTTCGTCTCGACGAGCGAGCTCGAGGAGCTCTGCGCGCTCGCGCGCTCCGCGGGCGCGCTCGGCGCGAAGCTCACGGGCGGCGGCGGAGGCGGGTGCGTGATCGCGCTCGTGCCGCCCTCGTTCCGGAGCGATGGCACGAGAGACGAAGCGCGCGAGGCCGAGAGCGCCGCGCGGATCCTCGACGCCTGGCGAAGCGCCGAGGGCCACTACGAAGGTTTTTGTGCGCGCATCGGCGCGGGCGGGCGCTCGGAGACGCCGGGCGCCGAAGGAGGTTTGTCTTGACGATTCGCGCGGCGAAAGCAACGGCGCATCCGAACATCGCGCTGGCGAAATACTGGGGCAAACGCGCGGACGGCGTGAACCAACCCGCGGTCCCGAGCCTCTCGGTGACGCTCGCGGGCATGGCCACGACGACGACCGTGGCCTTCGATCCGGCGCTCACGGAGGACACGTTCCTGCTCGGCGGCGCGCCGGCCGACGAGATCGCGCGGGGTCGCGTGATCAAACTCCTCGATCGGGTGCGTCGTGCGGCGGGGATCTCGGCACGGGCGCGCGTCGAGAGCGGCAACGATTTCCCCACGGCCTCGGGGCTCGCGTCGAGCGCGTCGGGCTTCTCGGCGCTCGCGCTCGCGGCGCTCAGCGCGGCGGGGCTCGACACGGATCCGACGCTGGTGAGTGATCTCGCGCGGCGGATCTCGGTCTCCGCGGCGCGCTCGGCGTTCGGCGGGTTCGTGGAGCTGCCGGTGGGGAGCCCCGGCGAGGGTGATCTCGCGGCGATCCCGATCGCGCCGCCGGAGCACCTGGCGCTGCGTGTCGTCGTGGCCGTGACGCGGGAAGGCCCGAAGGCCGTGGGATCGACGGACGGCATGGAGCACACGGTTCGTACGAGTCCGTACTTTCCGGCGTGGGTTGCGTCCGCGCCTGCGCTCTGCGCCCGCGTGCGCGAAGCGATCTTGCGGCGGGATCTCGAAGCGCTCGGCGTTGCGGCCGAGGAGAGCGCGCTCGCCATGCACGCGACCAGCATCGCGGCGCGGCCGGGGCTGCTCTACTGGACCGGCGGCACGGTGGAGGCGCTCGAAGAGGTGCGCAGGCTCCGCGCGAGTGGGCTGCTCGCGTACGCGACGATCGACGCAGGTCCTCACGTAAAGGTTCTGACGACGCCGGAGGACGAGCCGCGCGTGACGGCCGCACTCGCCGAGGTGCCGGGCGTCAAACGAACGATCGTTGCGTCGCCCGGTGAGGGCGCGCGGCTCCTGGATCGAACGTGATCACGCGAGCGCCGGGCAAGATCGTCGTCTCGGGGGCGTATGCCGTCCTCGAAGGAGCGCCCGCGCTCGTCGCGGCCGTCGATCGGTACGTGGTGGCAGACGCGAGCCGCACGAGCGAGCTCGTGACGGAGGAGGTCCGCGCGGCGATCGACGCAGGCATCCTCGATCATGCGCCCGCGTTCGACGCGTCGGCCCTGCGCGCGCCGATGCCCGACGGCACGACACGCAAGCTCGGGCTCGGATCGAGCGCGGCGATCACGGTCGCTTCGATCGGCGCGGTGCTCGCGGCGACGATCGGGGACGAGGTCGCGCTGCGGCGCGCCGTCTTCCCGCTCGCGCTCGCCGCGCACCGAAAAGCCCAACCGCGCGGCAGCGGCATCGACGTCGCTTCGAGCGTGTTTGGTGGGATCGTGGCGTGCCGGCTCGCGCCTGAAGGTGCGCTCGACTTCGTGCCGTTCACGCTGCCCAAAGGCGTCGTTCTCGAGGTCTTCGCGTGCCCCACGGCAGCCTCGACGAGCGCGCTCGTCGAGAAGGTCCAGGGCCTTCGCGCGACGGATCCGGCGACGTACCGGCGCCTGCTCGACGAGCTCACGGACGGCGCGCAGGCCGCCCTCGAAGCGCAAGACGCCGCTGGCTTCGTGCAAGCGATCACGGCGCAGCTCGACGCCCTCGCGGAGCTCGGTCGCGCTGCCGGCGCTCCCATCGTGGTGGACGACGTGGCCGAGCTCCGCCCGTTCGCGCGGGCCGAAGGCGCGAGCTTCGGCCCGAGCGGCGCCGGCGGCGGCGACATCGCCCTCTGGATCGGACGGGCGCCCTCGTCCGCAGCCTTCCGCGCGCGCGCAGCCGCACGAAGCCTCGAACCCCTCGACACGCGCATCGGCCCCCCGGGGCTCTCCGTCGGTTGAACGACCCGAGCGGGCCGTCGCGACCTCCCCCACCGATCCTCCCGCGCCTCATCACCCTCGCTGCGCCGAGTCTCCACGGAACATGCGCATGGAGGCGCGTTATCCCTTCCGAGCGACCATGCACAGTGACCCTCCCCTTCCCCTCCCCTCGTTGCGCCACTTCTCCATCCTCGAACGACGCGCCGAGGTCGCGCGCCTCGTCGGCCTCGCGCCCGCGGAGCTCGAACACGCGCTTCGATCGGGCGGCCTCGACGAGTCGACCGCGGACGCGATGGTCGAGAACGCCCTCGGCACGCTGGCCTTGCCGTTCGGCGTCGCGCCGGGCGTGCGCGTGAACGGCAAGGACTACCTCGTGCCCATGGCGATCGAAGAGCCGAGCGTCATCGCCGCTGCGTCGAACGCCGCCAAGCGCGCGCGCAAGGCCGGCGGGTTCGTCGCGGAGATCGATCCCTCGATCGTCATCGCGCAGATCGAGGTGCACGACGTTGCCGATCCTGCGGGCGCGCTCGCGCGGATCGAGGGCGCGGCCGCGGAGCTCGTCGCGCGGGCGAACGAAGCGATCGGCAACCTCGTCGCGCGCGGTGGCGGCGCGCGCCGCACCTCCGTGCGTGATCTCGGCGGCGGCATGATCGTCGTCCACGTGCACGTCGATTGCCTCGACGCGATGGGCGCGAACCTCGTGAATACCGTCGCCGAGGCCGTGGGCGCGCGCGTGGCCGAGCTCGCGCGCGGGACGCTCGGCCTGCGCATTCTCTCGAACTACTGCGACGAGCGGGTCGCCCGCGTGCGCGTCCGTTTGCCCGTCGAGGAGCTCGCAAGCACGCGGGTGTCCGGGCTCGACGCGGCCCGCGGCATCGCGCAGGCCTCGGCGTTCGCCGAGCGCGACGTCTACCGCGCGGTCACGCACAACAAGGGCATCATGAACGGCGTCGACGCCGTCGTGCTCGCGACCGGCAACGACTGGCGCGCGGTCGAGGCCGGCGCGCATGCCTACGCGGCGCGCGAGGGCAGCTACCGCCCGCTCGCCACGTGGCGCCTCTCGGACGACGAGCGCGCCCTCGAAGGGCAGCTCGCGCTCCCCCTCGCGCTCGGCATCGTCGGCGGCGCCCTGCGCGCGCATCCGGGCGCCCGCCTCGCGCTCGCGCTGCTCCGCGTGACGTCCGCGGCAGAGCTCGCCGCCGTCGCGGCCGCCACGGGCCTCGCGACGAACCTGTCGGCCCTCCGGGCGCTCTCGACCGAAGGGATCCAGCGTGGCCACATGGCGCTGCACCACCGGGCGACGGGCGGGCCCGCGGAGCGTGGTCCCCGAACGACGAACGGATCCGGGGCTTGCGAGCCACCCGCCGCGGGAGAGGTTAAGCTGCCGCGCTGATTCGCGCCGACGCGCGGATCTCGAGGTGCCCTCGCATGACCGCGCCCCGCTTCGCTCACCTGCTCCGCCCCGAGCTCGCGGACCTCGCCGCGTACGTCCCGCACACGGGCGACTACGAGATCCGGCTCGACGGCAACGAGGCCCCGCCGCTGCTGTCTTCGAACGCGCGCGCCGGCGTGGCGCAGGCGCTCGCGGCGGGCGGTCTCGAGCGATATCCCGATCCACGGGCGACCGAGCTGCGCGAGATGATCGCCGCGCACGTGGGCGCCACGCCGGACGAGATCCTCGTTGGCGCAGGCTCCGACGAGGTGATCGCGCTTCTGCTCACCACGCTCTCGCAACCTCGCGCGGGCGCCGACGCGGCGACGGTCCTCACGCCGTCGCCCACGTTCGTCATGTACCGGCTCAGCGCGGCAGCGCGCGGCATCCGCGTCCTCGAGGTGCCGCTCGACGAGCGCTGGGATCTCGACGTCGCGCAGATGCGCGCGGCGATCGAGGCCGGAACGCCGAACATCGTGTTCCTCGCGACGCCGAACAACCCGACCGGAAACCGCATGTCGGAGGATCGGATCCGCGCCG
The DNA here is from genome assembly GCF_028369105.1 of Polyangium mundeleinium. Lineage (NCBI taxonomy): Bacteria > Pseudomonadati > Myxococcota > Polyangiales > Polyangiaceae > Polyangium > Polyangium mundeleinium. The sequence continues at coordinate 7,717,290 of NZ_JAQNDO010000001.1, forward strand.
TGATCGAGGCTGCCGAAGGCGCGCTCGTCGTGCTCGACGAGGCCTACGTCGCATTCGCGCCCGCGAGCATCGCGCACCTCCGCCACGTGTACCCGAACGTCGCGATGCTCGGCACGATCTCCAAGATTGGATTCGCGGCGCTGCGGATCGGCTGGCTCGTGGGGCCTGTCGAGCTTGTCCGCGAGGTCGACAAGGTGCGCCAGCCCTACAACCTCCCCGCGCCCTCGCAGCGCGCCGCCACGTTCGTCCTGCGCGAGCTCCGCGCCGAGATCGATCACGTCGTCGCGCACATCGTCGGGGAGCGCGAACGGATCGGGCGGGAGCTCAGACGGATCGGCTTCGGGGTTGCGCCAAGCGACGCGAATTTCCTTTGGGTTGAAACGATGCGGCCGGCGAAGGACGTCTTCGAGGGGCTCGCGGCGACCAAGATCCTCGTGCGGAGTTTTCACGCGCGCGGCGGGCGCCTCGCGAACCGGCTGCGCATCACGATCGGCACCCGCGAAGAGAACGACAGGTTGCTCGAAGCGATCGCGAGGTTGACATGATCCGACGCCGCGGCTCGGCAGCGATCCTCGCCGCCGCGATCACGTTGCTCGGCCTCGCGGCGGGTTGCGGGGATCCGACGGTGATCCGCGTGATCGACGGCGTGCCCACGCAGGGGCGGTTCATCTCGTACGAGGCGTACGCGTATTACGCGCGCGGCACGGAGGCCGAGGCGCACGGCGATCTGCCGCTCGCGATCATGCTCTACCGCGGCGCCGCGGAGAACGACGCGAAGAGCGTCGAGGTCTGGACGCGTCTCGGCGCGGCCTCGTGCGCGAGCCCCGACGCGCGCGCTCTCGCCGGAGAAGCCTTCACCCGCGCCGAGGAGCTCGACCCGACGTACGAGCCCCTCGCCCGCGCACGCGCGCGCTGCGCGGCCGACACGGGGCACCTCGCCGAGGCGCTGAAGCACGCCGCACACGCCGTCGCGCTCGATCCCGGACAGGACGAGGCGGTCCTGCTCTACGCCTCGCTGCTCGAACGCGCGGGGCGCGCAGCGGACGCCGAACGCACGCTCGACGCGCTCGTCATCGAGCGGCCCACCTCCGTACAGGGATGGCTCGCTCGTTACGAGCTCGCGTTGCGCCTTCACGATGCGCTGACGGCCGAGCGAGCGGCGCGCGCTTTGCGCCAGCGAGCGCCTCGCCTCGCGACGCGCGTCGCAGCCGAGGTGCCAGCGCTCGCCCCGCTCGCCGAGGTCGACGCGGCACTCCGCGCCGGCGACCTCGACGCCGCGCGAAAGGCCGCGCGTCGCGCCCGCCTGCCCGCGCCGGAGCTCGCCGTGCGTGCCGCGGCGCTTGGCCTTCCGCGCCTCGCGCGTGATCAGGCCGAGCTCGTCCTCGGCGCCGATCCCTCGTCGAGCTCCGCGCGGATCGCGCTCGCCGTCGCCGCGGATCTCTCGGGCGACACGGCCCTGCTCGCGACCGCACTCGACGCCCCGAAGGACACGCCCACCGTGGCGCCCTCCTCGCTCGCGCGCCTGCTCTTCACCGACCTGCTCGGAAGGCGTGCGGGCCGCGACGCCGCGCGCGCCTTCGCCGGATCGGACCTCGTTTCCCGCGACGCACCCTCGCCCGATCCGCTGCTCGAAGCCGCTCGCAAGCGCGTGCGTGCACTGCTCGCGCCTTCGAGCAAGGGCGCGTAGCGCTACTTCTTTTCGACCTTCTCCGGAGGAGCTTTCTCGTCCGCGGCCTTCTTCTCGTCCGCGGCCTTCTTCTCGTCCGCGGCCCTCTTCTCCTCCGCCGCCTTTCGCCTCACCTCGGGATCATCCTTCGTCGCGTCGTACTCGAGCGTCAGATCGAGCGTGTTGTCGCCTTCCTTCAGGGTGATCCGCTGCTCGACGACCTTGTCGATCGACGGGAGGAACGCGCTCACGCGCACCTCACCGCCGACGGGGACGCCGGGGATCTCGTATTGCCCGTCGAGGCCCGTAATCGCGTGGGTCGCGTAGGCGAGCACGTAGACGTCGGCCGTGAGGAACGGGTTCGGCAGCTCGTCGCGCAGCATGTAGTGCCCGGGCTCGAACGTGTAGAGCTTCACGGGCGAGCCCCCCGGCACGGCCACGAGCACCGCCTTCTTCGGCGCGCCGTCGACGTACGGCATGTAGCTCTCGATCTTGTCGATGTTCGCGACCTCGATGCGTTGGCCGAACGTGAGCGCCATCGTGCGGCGCGAGAAGGCGCAGCCGTGGATGGTGATCTTCGCGGCCTCCTCGCGTGCCGGGACGAACCCCTTGTAGCCCGTCACCGCGACGAGCACGTCGGCCGCTGCGCCCTCGAGTCCGACGCGGAAGAGCTTCCCGTACGTCGCCGAGGCCTCGCCGCACTTGCCCGCGGGGAACTTGAAGCTCGTCGCAGGCGGCGCATCGCCTTTGATGCGCACCGTGCCGCGCACCGTGGCCTTGGGGCCCTCATACGGTGCATCGTTCTTCGGGTTCACGACCTTCGCGATGTCCGCGTCGGAGCGACCGATGCCGTTCGGGATCGGCCCCTTCAGCGCAGGCGCCGCCGAAGCCTGCGGCGCAGCGGATCCCGGCGTCGCTTGCTGGCTGGTCGTCGGCTTCGCGTCGTTGGCCGTGGGCGCGGCGCCGTTCTGGCAGCCCAGCGCAGCGAGGCACGGGACCACGAGGAGCCAGGCCATCGAAGTTCGGTTCATCGCCCCGGGCGTGGGCAAGCCCTGCGCCGCGCTGGATCGCAGCCGTTTCGAGGGAGCCCGCCGCAAACCCTGCCAACTGAGTTGTCGGATCATGTCAACCTCGTTGCCATACCCCCGGCGACGCTGCAAAACAGCCGCCGCCGGGGCAAGGAACCTGTCTGAGGGAGGAAGCGAGGAGAGCGAAGGGAGCCCGAAGGCCCCGCGGTGTCAACGCGTGGCGAGGGCCGCCTCGACCGCGATCTGCAGCGACGTCGTCGGCCACAGGCCGAGCACGAGCACGAGGACGCCAGCCACGACGAGCGCCGTCGCGACGTACCCCGAGCGCATCGGCTTCGCGATGGGCGCACCAGGCGCGGGCTCGCGCATGTACATGTAGACCATCACGCGCAGGTAGTAGTACGCGGAGATCACGCTGTTCAGCAGCAGGATGACCGCGAGCGGGTAGAGCCCGGCGCCGATCGACGCCTTGACGATGTAGAGCTTGCCGAAGAAGCCCGCCGTCGGCGGCACGCCCGCGAGCGAGAGCAGGAAGAGCGAGAACGCGAAGCCCGCGGCCGGGTGCCGCTTGCCCACGCCCGCGAGATCCTCGTAGCTCACCGCCTCCGCGCCGCGGCTGCCCATCAGGATGAGCGCGCCGAACGCGCCGACGGTCGAGACGGTGTACGTGAGCAGGTAGAACATCACGCTGCCCTGCGCATCGCCGCCCGCGCGCATCGTCGCGACGACACCCACGAGCACGTACCCCGCATGCGCGATGCTCGAGTACGCGAGCATGCGCTTCACCGACTCCTGCTGGCCCGCGACGAGGTTCGCCACCGTCATCGTGAGCACCGCGAGCAGCGCGACGACCGGAGGCCAGCCCGCCGCCCACGACTCGAGCCCGCCTTCGCCGAACCCGCCGATGAGCACGCGGAGCATCGTGGCGAACGCCGCGCACTTCACGGCCACGGCCATGTACGTCGTGGTCGGCGTCGGCGCGCCCTCGTAGGCGTCCGGCGTCCACATGTGGAACGGCACCGCGCTCACCTTGAACGCGAGACCTACGATGATGAGCACCGCCGCCGTGATCACGAGCGCGAAGTTCGGACCCTTGCCCGGCTGCGCGTTCGCGATCGCCTCGCGGATGCCCGCGAGATCCGTGTGCCCCGTCGCGCCGTAAAGCAACGCCCCGCCGTAGAGCAGGAGCGCGGCCGCGAACGACCCGAGCAGGAAGTACTTCACCGCGGCCTCGGTGCTGCGCAGCGAGGCACGGCGGAAGCCGACCATCGCGTACACGCCGAGCGACATCGTCTCGAGCCCGAGGAAGAGCGAGAGCAGATCCCCCGCCGCAGCGAGGATCATCGCGCCCACGGTCGAAAAGATGATGAGCGGGTAAAACTCGCCGCGATCGAGCCGATGCTCCGGCAGGTAGCCGCCCGCGAGCAGCGCCGCGAGCGCGCCGCCGAGGCAAAGCACGAACTCGAAGAACAGAGTGAAGCGGTCGACGATCACCCAGGGCGCGACCAACGACGCGCCCTCGAGCTTCTCGGGACCCACAAACCAGATCGCCGCGGCGAACACCGCGCCCGCGAGCAGCGTCACGGCCGTGCCGAGCGAGAGCTCCGACGAGGGACCCGCGTCCCTGTCGTCCGACGTCTCGTCGACGCGGCGCTTCGAGAACGCCTCCGCCACCATCAGGAGCAGGCCGCCGAGGCTGACGATGAGCAGCGGCGACAGACCGAGGAAGAGCCCCGTATTCACTGCGCCACCTTCCCTTCACCGCCGAGCGCCGCCTGCGAACCCTCGCCGCCCGCCGCCGGCTCCTCGGGCTGCACCTTCTTCGGCATGCCCTTCAGGAACGCAGGCGAGAACGTGTCCTCGGGCAGGAGCTTCGCGTCACGCTCGTCCGCGAACAGGATCGCCTGGCCCGATACGACCTTGTACTGGTTGTGGTGGAGCAGGATCGACTCCTTCATCCGATCGAGGAAGATCGAGGGGAAGAACCCGATGACGAAGATCATCAGCACGAGCGGCGCGAGCGCGAGCGACTCGCGCACCGTGAGATCGGGCAGGTGCTTGTTCTTCGGGTTCGTGAGCGGACCGAAGAACATCTTCTGGACCACGTAGAGCATGTAGACCGCCGCGAGGATCACGCCGGCCGCCGCGCCCACCGTGTGGATCCCGGCGAACTTGCCGAGCCGCTCGGAGAGGAACGTGCCCATGATGACGAGGAACTCGCCGACGAACCCGTTCGTCCCCGGCACGCCGACCGACGCGAACGTCACGATCAGGAAGACGACCGTGTAGAGCGGCATCACCTTCGCGAGGCCGCCGAACTCGTCCACCTCACGCGTGTGGCGCCGATCGTAGATGACGCCGACGAGGAGGAAGAGCGCGCCCGTCGACACGCCGTGGTTCACCATCTGGAGCACCGCGCCCTGCATGCCCATCGGCGTCGCGCTGAAGAGCCCCAGCATCACGAAGCCGAGGTGCGCGACCGACGAGTACGCGACGAGCCGCTTCACGTCCCGCTGCTTCCACGCGACCAGCGCGCCGTAGAGGATGCCGCCCAGGATCGCCACGCCCGCCAGGTTCGCCGACAGGTTCGAGGCCGGCCCCGGGAAGAGCCCCATCGAGAAGCGCATGTACGCGTAGGTGCCGAGCTTCAGCATCACGGCGGCCAGGATCACCGAGCCGCCCGTCGGCGCCTGCACGTGCGCGTCCGGCAGCCACGTGTGCACCGGCCACATCGGCACCTTGATGAAGAACGCCAGCGAGAAGGCCCAGAAGCAGATGAGCTGCGCGCTCTTCGGGAGCACCACGCGCGAGAGCGCGAGGTAGTCGAACGTGAAGTCACCCGTGAGCTTCTGGTGCGTCCACACGAGGTAGATGATCGCGGCCAGCATCAGCACCGAGCCGGCCATCGTGTAGAGGAAGAACTTGATCGCCGCCTTCACACGATCCGCGCCGCCCCAGATGCCGATCATGAGGAACATCGGCACGAGCATCAGCTCCCAGAACACGTAGAACAGGAAGAGATCGAGCGCGAGGAACGCGCCGATCATCCCGCCCTGCAGGAGCAGGAGCGCGAAGCAGAACTCCTTGATGCGCGTCTTGATCGAGCCGAACGACGCGTACGCCGCGATCGGCGTGACGAACGTCGTGAGGAGCACGAGCCACAGGCTGATGCCGTCGATCGCGACGTGGTAGCGGATGCCGAGCGTGGGCATCCAGTCCTTGATGTACTGGAAGTGCCAGCCCGCGGTCATCGGGACGGTGAGCAGCCAGAGGGACGCGACGAACCCGATGCCGAGCACCACGTACGTGAAGCCGCGGAGCAGCGAGAGCATCTGGCGCGGGATGAAGAGCACCGCCGCCGCGCCCACGATGGGCAGCACGATGAGCAGGTTGAGCAGGTGGGGCCACTCGCCCGGGACCTTCGCCGCCTCCACCGCGCCTTCGGTCGGCCAGAGCCAGATCACGAAGAGCGTGGTGAGGGCCGTGATGAGACCCAGGCCGGCGCGCTGCTTCGTCGACGCGTCGCCCCGCGGGACGAGCGCGCCGAGGATGCCCGCGCCGATCGCAGGCCAGTACTGAAACATGAGATCGAGCGGGCTCATTGTGCGCCTCGCGGGTTGATGAGCCCGGGGATGTCCTTCGCAGGAATGCTACCGCCGCCCGCCGGCACCACCGTCCCAGGCACGAGCGGGACAGGCGCCGCGGAGGACGGGAAGCCGCGGCCAGGCCGCGTGATCGGGAACGAGTGAGTCGCCTCCTGCGCGAACGCGTTGCGCACGTGCAGCTTGACGTCCTTCGTTTCCCCGGGATTGACGTTGATGCGGACCTCGCGAACCACGCCGAAGTCCTTCTGCTCCGTCCCCGTGCCCTCCCAGCGGTACGTGTAGCCGGGGCCGGGCGCCGCCGAGATGACCACCTCGCCGGCCGAGCGGAGCTTCGAATCGTCGACCGTCGCGTCAGCGTGGGGTCGGACCAGGAAGAAGCCCACGCCCGCGAGGCCGAGGGCCATCGCCGCGCCGTAGACCTGCACGCGGCCGGTCTGGAACGTGCGGAGGACCGTCCCGAAGAACGCGACGATCGCCGCCGTGAGCTTCGCGAGGACGCCGTCGATGAGCCACTTGTCCGCGGCCGTGAAGATGTCCGCGAGCGCGTCCACCATCCCGACGACCACCGCGTCGTAGAGCTCGTCGATCCGCCACTTGTCGTAGATGAGCCTGTAGAGGCCCGGCGCCGCCTTCTTGAACGACTCCTCCGGCGCGCCGCCCTTGTTCAGGTACACGACCATCGCCGCGCCCGTGCCGCCGAGGAACGCCGCCACGCCGGGGCCCATCATCGGCCACATGAGCTTCTCGACGCCCTCGGCGCGCAGCACGACGACATCGTGCGCCCGCGTGAAGACCGGCGAGAGCATGTGCCCGAGCGGCTCGATGTGGATCGGCTCGGCCATCAGGAAGCCCGCGAAGACAGCGAAGAACGCGAGCACCATGAGCGGGAGCGTCATCGCGAGCGGCGACTCGTGGGGCTTCGGCCCCTCGAGCGGCGTGCCGTCGTCGTGGTGATCGTGGTGATCGTCGTGGCCATGATCGTCATGGCCGTGGCCGTGCTTCGGCTCCTTCCAGCCCGCGACGATCTTCCACCCACGGAACTCGCCGTGGAACGTGAGGAAGTAGGCGCGGAACATGTAGAACGCCGTCATCGTCGCGGCGACGACGCCAACCCAGTAGATCCCCTGGCCGAGCCACGAAGGCCACGTCCAGAGCGGCTCCATGCGGCCGACCTCCGGCGCGACGATCTTCGTGGAGAACGCGCGCCACAGGATCTCGTCCTTCGACCAGAAGCCGGAGAGCGGAGGCGCGCCGGCGATCGCGAAGCACGAGAGCAGGAACGTCCACCGCGTGATGGGCATGAACTTCTTCAGGCCGCCCATGTTGCGGATGTCCTGCGACTTGTCCGTGTCGTGGATCCGCGCGTGCATCGAGTGGATCACCGAGCCGGCGCCGAGGAAGAGGCAGGCCTTGAAGAAGGCGTGCGTGAAGACGTGGAAGAAGCCCGCGGAGAACGCGCCCACGCCGACGCCGATGAACATGAACCCGAGCTGGCTCACCGTGGAGTAGGCGAGCACCTTCTTCAGGTCGTGCTGGAACAGGCCGATCGACGCGGCGAAGATCGCCGTGGCGCAGCCGAGCACCGCCACCGTCGCCATCGCGGCCGGCGACATCAGGAACACCGCCGACGTGCGCGCGACGAGGTAGACGCCCGCCGTCACCATGGTGGCCGCGTGGATGAGCGCGGAGACCGGCGTGGGGCCCGCCATCGCGTCCGGCAGCCAGACGTAGAGCGGGATCTGGGCGCTCTTGCCGGCGGCGCCGAGGAACATCGCCAGGCCCACGAGCGTCGACGCGTAGACCTGCACGCCCTTCTCGGGCAGGAACAGGTGCACGATCGCCTTGTACGCCGCGTTCGCGCCTGGGTTCGCCGCGTCCCACTGCGACTCGATGGGGAGGTTGCCGAAGGGCCAGATCGTGACCGGATCGAGCAGGTTCCGCGCGTTCGCGTTGATCTCCGCGAAGCGGAGCGATCCCGTGTAGTAGAGCAGGATCGCCATCGCCACGAGCAGACCGAAGTCGCCGATGCGGTTGACGATGAACGCCTTCTTGCCCGCGGTCGCGTTCTTCTCCTCGCCGAACCAGAAGCCGATGAGGAGGTAGCTGCAGAGACCGACGCCCTCCCAGCCGACGAAGAGCACGGCCATGTTGTCCGCCATGACGAGCGTCAACATGGCGAAACAGAAGAGGTTCAAGTACGCGAAGAACCGGTGGTAGCCCGGGTCCTTCACCATGTACTCGCTCGAGTACAGGTGGATCAGGAACCCGACGCCGGTGACCACCAGCATCATCGTCGCGCTCATCGCGTCGACGCTGAAGGCGACGTCGATGGGGACCGTTTGTCCCATCCGCCCGTTCAACGAGAACCAGCGCCAGGCGGTCCACGCGAGCGTGCCGCCGCCCTCCCCCTTCGGCAGAAGGAGGAAGGTGGCGAGCGCCGCGATGAACGAGCCGCCGAGGGCCGAGAGGGCCATCAGGCGGACGCCAGCCTTGCCGAGCCGCTTGCCAAAGACGCCGTTCACGAAGGCGCCGATGAGCGGCAGGGCGAGGACGACCGCGAGGAGCGTGAAGTTCGTTGCGGGAAACTGAGCTTTGAGGGCTTCCACGCTAGTTCCTCAGGAGATCGGCGTCGTCCGAGCGCACCGTGCTGCGGAGCCGGAAGAACGCGAGGACGATGGCCAAGCCGACCGCGGCCTCCGCCGCGGCGATGGCGATGATGAAGAAGGTGAAGATCTGCCCGGTGTGACCCCCCACGTGCTGGCGGTTGAAGGCGACCAGCGTGAGGTTCACGGCGTTCAACATCAGCTCGATGCTCATCAGGAGCACGAGTAGGTTGCGTCGGATCAGGAAGCCCACCGCGCCCGTCATGAAGAGCACGGCGGCCACGATCACGAAGTACTCGAGCGGGACGGTCACGACCTCGCCTCCTTGGTCTGGCCTGCGGTGCGTGCGTTGGGTGAGGGCGCCTGGCTCGGCTTCGCGTCCGCCGCGGGCAGCAGCGTGGGATCCACCTGCTTGCCACGCGCGACCGCGACCGCGCCGATGACGGCCACGAGGAGCAGCGCGCCCGAGAGCTCGAACGGCACGAGCGCTGTCGAGAAGAGCTCGTGCCCGATCGACTCGATCGTGCCGAACTGCGGCGGCGCGGCCGGGAGCGCCGTCGGCGTGCCCGACTGCGTGCGCATCACGAGCACCATCGCGCCGAGCCCGCTCACGAGCATCGCGGCCGCGCCCACGTAACGCGCCACCGCGCCCCGCGCGTCGCGCTTCGACTGCGCCGACGGGCCGAGGAGCATGATCACGAACAGGAAGAGGATCACGACCGCGCCCGCGTACACGAGGAGCTGGATCGCCGCGAGAAACTCGGCGGCCAGCATCAGGTAGAGACCCGCGATCCCGATGATCGTCGAGAGGAGGCCCATCGCCCCGCGGATCGGGTTCTTCGCGCCCACGGTCACGATCGCGCCGAGCAGCGCGATGACCGAGCAGAGGCCGAAGAACGCGAGTTCGAGTTTGTTCACAGCGCGAGCCTCCCCGTCCCGGACTTGCCCTTCGTGCGCACGTGCTCCTCGAACTCCTTGCGGTACTTGCGCAAGAAGCCGAGCGCGGGCATCGCCGTGCCCTCGCCGAACGCACAGATCGTGTTGCCCATGATGTTGTCGGCGATCTCGTGGAGCCGATCGAGCTCCTCCATCGTGGCCTCGCCGTGCACCATCCGATCGAGGATGCGGAAGAGCCACGCGCTGCCCTCACGGCAAGGCGTGCACTGGCCGCAGGACTCGTGGCGGTAGAACCGCATCAGGTTGTGCATCGCGAGCACGATGTCCGTGTTCTTGTTCAGCACGATCGCGCAGCACGTGCCGAGCATCGTCCCGAGCGCGCGGTACGTCTCCACGCCCATCGGCACGTCGAGCACGTTCTTGCCGTGCCAGCGGTGCAGCGGCGACTTGGGATCCGGCGCGTTCACCGTCTCGTCGGGCCGCAGGATCGGGCAGGACGAACCGCCGGGGATCACGCCGAGCAGCTCGCCGCCCTTCACGCCGCCGCCGAGGTCGTAGATGAGCTCGCGCAACGTGAGCCCCACGCACGCTTCGAAGACGCCGGGCGTGTTCACGTGACCCGAGACGCCGTAAAGCCGGCAGCCGCCATCCTTCTGATCGTGCAGATCCGAGAGCTTGGAGAAGGCGTCGCCGCCCATCGCCAGCGCCACCGGCACCGCTGCGATCGTCTCGAGGTTGTTCACCGTCGTCGGCATGCCGAACGCGCCGGATTGCGCCGGGAACGGCGGCTTGAGCCGCGGCTCGCCGCGCTTGCCTTCGAGCGAGTTGAGGAGGCTCGTCTCCTCGCCACAGATGTACGCGCCGGCGCCCGTGTGCACATAGACCTCGACGGGGTAGTCGATCCCGAAGGGCTTCGCGCCGAGGTAGCCCTTGGCGCGCGCCTCCTTGATCGCGCCCCAGAGGCGCGCCTTCGACAGGTGCAGCTCGTCGCGGACGTAGATGTACGCCGCGTGCGCGCCGATGCCGAAGCAGCCGATGATGCAGCCCTCCACCACCGCGTGGGGATCGAGCTCCATGATCGTCCGGTCCTTGAAGGTCCCGGGCTCGCCCTCGTCGGCGTTGATGACGAGGTAGTGCGGCTTCTCCGGCTTCGGGGGCCACGGCATGAAGCTCCACTTCACGCCCATCGGGAAGCCGGCGCCGCCGCGGCCGCGGATGTTCGCGGCCTTCATCTCCTCGACGAGGGCCTCCCGCGGCATCGAGAGCGCGCGCCTGGCCTGTTCATAGCCCCCGTCACGCTCGTACACGGGGAGCGTCCACCCCTCGGGGACGCCATACCGCTTCGTCAGATACGTCGTTTGTCGCAGCATGGGGTCACTTGATGAGGCGGTCGAGGATCCGATCGACCTCGGCCGTGGTGAGGTTCTCGTAGTAGTCCTTGTCGACCTGGATCATCGGCGCAGTACCGCACGAGGCGAGGCACTCCGCCGTCCGCAAGGTCACCTTCCCGTCCTTCGTCGTCTGCCCGACGTGGATGCCGAGGCGCTTCTCGCAGTGGTGGAGGATCTCGTCCGCCCCGCGGAGCGCGCAGCTCAAGGTCCGGCAGACCCAGACCTGGTGCTTGCCCACGGGCTCCTTGTTGAAGAGCGTGTAGAACGTCACCACGCCCTTCACGTGCGCGGCCGACAGGTCGAGCCGAGCCGCCACCCACGCGACGACGTCGTCGGAGATCCACCCATTCTGCTCTTGGCAGAGATGGAGGACGGGGATGCACGCCGCCTGGCGGTTCGGGTAACGCGAGAGGATTTCTTCGACGTGCTTCTCGCGGTCGGGAGACAATGCGAACTTCGTCATGTTCGTTCGCCAGCAGGGCTAGGGGTGGATCGAGGCGGCGGCAAGCGAGCACGTAATCTTCGTGCTCGACTTCGAGCCCCTCCGTCGGGCCACGAGCCAGACCGGAAGGAGAACGAGCCGCCCGAAGGGTTTTGCCCGCGTTTCGCTCGGGCCCCTTCTGCAGGCGCGCGCACGCTAGTGAGCGACCCCCGGTTGTGTCAAGGCGCGCCGCTCGCCATGCCGAATCTTTCTGCTTTTCCCACGCGCATCGGCGCGCCCGAGCACACCCGAGCGGGGCGTCGTTTCATGCGAGCGACGCGCCTTGCCCTCGCCGCGCGCGCGTTTGCTCGCTCGCAATCTCACGTGCGTCACGCGATCGATCTCTGACGACCCCTTGCGTTGTGCTTGAGAAGTGGAGCGGACCTCCACTACGCTGCCGGCCGCCGCGCGTCCTTCGCATTGGATCGAATGACGCACGGCGCCTCGGGAGGTGGTTCGTGTTCTGTCCGAATTGTGGGACACAAAACTCGGAGACGGCGACGACGTGCACGAAGTGCGGCTTCAACCTGAAAGGAGCCGCCGCGCCGAAGTTCAAGGGGACGATGCTGATGAGCCAGCAGCCCCCGACGCCGCCCGCGGGGGCCATGCCGCCGCTGGCGCCGCCGCCGCCGATGGCGCCGCTGCCGGCCGCTGCGCCGCCGCCGCCGCCAGGACTGCCGCCCGGCGGCCCGACGTTGGGGGATCAGGGCCTCGCGGGCACGGTGATCGGCGTGCCGCCCGCGGGCCTCGGCCCGACGGCAGCCCCGCCGCTGGCCGCGCCCCCGCCCCCGCCGGGATATCCTGGGGCCGGCGGATTCGAGCCGCAGGGCGGGCTCGGGAGCACGATCGCGATCGATCAGATCCCGAACTTCACGCCTCCCTCGCCGAACCCGCCCGGCGTGCCGCCGGGGCCGCCCTCGCCCGGCGCGTTCCCGCCCCCGGCGGGCCCGCCCCCCGGCGGTGGCTTCGGCGCACCTCCGCCCGGCGGACCCATGGGCGGCTACGGCGCTCCTCCGCCCCCTGCGGGCGGGTACGGCGCTCCTCCGCCCGCTGCAGGCGGGTACGGCGCTCCTCCTCCCCCTGCAGGCGCCGGGTACAGCGCTCCTCCGCCCCCTGCGGGCGGGTACGGCGCTCCTCCGCCCGCAGGCGCCTACGGCCCGCCGCCCGGTGATCCGAGCGCGATGGGCGCTCCCGGCGGCTACGGCGCGCCTCCGGGCGGCGCGTACGGCGCGCCTCCCGCGGGCGCCATGGTGGCCCCTGGCCAGTACCCCGGCGGCGCGATGGGCGCCCCGATGGGCATGGGCGGCCCGATGATGGGCGCGCCAGGCGGCGGCATGGGCGGCATGCGCGGAACGACGCGCAACCCGACGACCGCGCTCCTCGGCACGCTCTTCTGCTGCGGCATGTACCACCTCTTCGGCGGCTACGGCATGCTGAACGAGCTCAAGGCCTACACGAAGGACGAGTCGCTCCAGACGTGGCACCTCTTCGTCCCGATCCTGAACCTGCTCATGATCCTGAAGCTGCCGGAGCTCGTGGCGCGGGCGAAGCAGCAGGCCGGCTCGCGCAACCCGCAGTCGGAGAGCCTCGTGATGTACATCCTGCTCTTCCCCTACGCGCTGGCGAAGGACCTGAACCAGGTCTGGGATCCGAACGCGGGTTGATCGTGCAGGACGAACCGGGGCGACGCGCGGACGAACCCGTCGCCGCCCCGGTCCCTCTTCACGCCCCGTACCCCTCCCCCGTCCCTCGTCTTTCCCCACCACGACCGCAAGGATCCGCGCTCGGCCGCGCCGCGCGCCTCGCCCTCGTCGGCGCCGCGTTTGCCGTCGCGGTCGCCGTGCGTTTCCCGCTCTGCCCGTTCGCGCTGATCACGCGCCATCCTTGCCCCGGCTGCGGCCTCACGCGCGCGGCCCTCGCCCTCGCCACGGGAGATCTCCGCGAGGCGATCCACTTCCACCCGCTCGTGATCCCTGTCGTCCCCGTGGTCGCACTCCTCCTCCTGCAAGGAAGCTACAACTACGTGCGCCACGGCCGCTGGTACACGTTCGCGTTCCAGCAGACGCGCTTCGTCACCCTCGGCTCGATCGTCCTCGCCGTCGCCATGATCGCCGTCTGGTTCGCGCGCTTCTTCGGCGCCTTCGGCGGCCCGGTCGCCGTGTAGCCGGGCTGCGTTCGTTGGTCCACCAAGGAACTCCGCGCCTCAGATCGCCCCGCGCGGCGCCGGTCCACGTATCCCTCGGCGCATGCGTGGCTCCGCCCTGGACGCGTCCTCCGACGGACGCGTCTTCAACGTGCGCGTCTCGTCCGCGCCCGCGAGCAGCCGGTTGTACGAGCGCTCGATCTCCTCGCCGAGCACGTCGAGCTCCTCGTCCGTGAGGCTGCGCTTGAGCTTCGGGAACACCACGTCCTCCTCGACGTCCGCGTGCTTTTCGAAGCGCTCGCGCAGCGCCGCGATCACCGCGGCGAACTGCGGCGCCGAGCGCGACATCGCGAGCGCGATACGCGCGGCGTCGAGGATCCGTGTGTGCTCTTCGCGCGCCTCGCGCACCCGCGTGTCGTCGCCGAGCCTGCTCGCGCACGCGATGTAGACGTACGCCTCCTCGACGCGGACGTGCGCCTCGACGGCGCGGAGCGCGGCGTAAAACGCCTCTTCGCTCCCCGCGCCGACCGGCGACGCCTCCACGAGCCGCGACAGCAGCGCGCAGACGTCGCGGTGCTGTTGCTCCAACAGATCGAGTGCATCCATGAGCCCTCTCCTCCAAGCCGTCGCTACGGCGGCGATCTCCGCCTATGCGCCCCGCGGGCGGAACCGTGAGCGAAAGCCGCGCAGCGCGGGCGTCTATGGCAAGGAGCGGGCCCATGGCGGGCGCGCACGGCGTGCTCGATGCGCCGTCCGCTGCCGCGTGGCGGGTGATCTCCTACCCTGCGAGTGCCGCGGCCGCCCCGGCGGCCTTCGCGCGCGGGCGCCTCAATCCGGAGAGCGCGCGCCGCATCTCCGCCGCGCCCGAGAACCGCGCGTCCGGGTGCTTCGCCAGCGCGCGCGAGAGGAGCACGTCGAGCGCGCGCGGCACGTTCCGAAGCTCCGCGCGCAGCGGCACCGGCGCCTTGCGCACCGTCGCCACCGCCACGTCCAGGTCCCCCTCCCCCCGGAAGGGCAGCTTCCCCGACACCGCGTAGTAGAGCAGCAGCGCCGTCGCGAACAGATCACTCTGCGCTGTGATCGCGCGACCTCGTGTCACTTGCTCCGGCGACATGAACCGGATCGTCCCTACGAGCGCGCCGCGGCTGTCCGCCGTCACCCCGTCCCCCGTGTCCACACCCGGCTCGTGGGCGAACCCGAAATCGAGCAGGAGCACCCGCGTTTCGCCGCTGGGCTCCTCGGTGAGCAGGACGTTCTCCGGCGTGAGATCCCGGTGCACGATCCCCGCCGCGTGCACGGCTTCGAGCCCGGCCAGGATCCGGTCCGTGATCTCGAGCGCGCGCCCGATCGACAGCGGCCCGTCCTCGCGCACGACGGCCCCGAGCGTCCGGCCCCGATAGAGCTCCATCAGGTAGTACGGCCGCCCGTCGCTCATGTGCCCGTGGCCGAGCACCGGCGCCACGTTCGGGTGAACGACCCGACGCGTGAAGGAGATCTCCCGCTCGAACCGTGCGTGCACCCCCTCGTCGTTCGCGAAGCAGGCTCGCAGCGTCTTCAGCGCCACGCGCCGGCCCGTCGAGATCTCGCGGGCCGCGTACACGAGCCCCATCCCACCTTCGGCCACGACGCCCTCAAGCACCAGGCCCGGCACGTACGGAACTCCCTGATCCCCCTTAGGGCCGGGGAACGGGGCGTCGTTCGTCGGGAGGAGGTCCCGGGACAATCCTTGGGTGGAGTTCGGAGACGTCATGATCGGGGCAGCAGGTCATTTCTGCACGCTCCCCGTCAGGAATCACCCGAAAAGTGCATCCGCACCTTGCCCGGCTCGGATCAGGACCGTCCTCAACGTTCCCCGGCGCAAGATGGACGGTCAGCACACGTCCCGGCTACAGGTCCAGGAGGCCCGTGCACCCGCAGAGCCGGATCGCTTGCTTTTTCCCGCGGCCGCTTTTGGCGTGTTCAGGAGGGCAGGAGCGACTTCAGGCGCGCGACGAACGTGAGCGCGTCGAGCGGCGTCAAACGCTCGACCTCCACGGCGCGCAGCGTTTCGAGGACGGGCGCGGCCGCATCCGTGTCGGGCTTCGCCTTCGCGAACAGGTCGAGCTGCACCGAGCCCTGACGGGTGCGTCCTCGCATCGTCGCGTGTTTGCCCGAGGGCAGCGGCGCGCCGGCTTCGAGCGTCGCGAGGATCGCCTTGGCCCGCGCGAGCACCGGCTCGGGCACGCCCGCGAGCCTGGCGACCGCGACCCCGTAGCTGCGGCTCGCCGGCCCTCGCACGAGCTTGTGCAGGAAGACCACGTCGCCGCCGTGCTCGCGCGCCGAGACCGACCAGTTCGCCACGCCGGGCCCGTGCTGCGCGAGCTCCGTCAGCTCGTGGTAGTGCGTGGCGAACATCGCGCGGCAGCCGACCGCGTCATAGAGGTGCTCGGCCACGGCCCATGCGATCGCGAGCCCGTCGTACGTGCTCGTGCCACGACCGATCTCGTCGAGGATCACGAGCGATCGCCGCGTCGCGTCGCGCAGGATCGTCGCCGTCTCGCGCATCTCGACCATGAACGTGCTCTCGCCGCGCGCCACGTTGTCGCTCGCGCCCACGCGCGAGAGCACGCGATCCACGACGCCCACCCGCGCCGCCTGCGCTGGGACGAAACTCCCGGCCTGCGCGAGGATCGTGATGAGCGCGACCTGGCGCATCAGCGTCGACTTGCCCGCCATGTTCGGGCCCGTGAGCAGCCAGAGCCTGTCGCCACCGAGATCGAGCGTCGTGTCGTTCGGCACGAAGCGACCCGCCGCGGCGAGGCGCTCCACGACCGGATGCCGCCCGCCCTCGATCACGAGCGCCTCGCCCATGTCCACCGCCGGCCGCACGTAGTCCTGCCGATGCGCCACGTCCGCGAGCGCTGCCGCCACGTCCCACGACGCGAGCGTCCGCGCGAGCTTGCGGATCCGCTCCGCGTTCTCCGCCACGAGACGCACGAGCCCCTCGAAGATGTCCGTCTCCCGCGCGAGCGCGCGTGACTCGGCGTTCTCCAGACCGTCGGCCAGCTCGTCGAGACGATCACTCGTATAACGCTCGCCGCCGGCCACCGTCTGCTTGCGCCGGAAGTCCGGCGGCACCTTGCCGAGGTGTGTCTTCGTCACCTCGATGTACCAGCCGAACACCCGCGTGAAGCGGATGCGCAGCGAGCCCGCGCCCGTCTTCTCTCGCAGCTCCGCTTCGAGCTTCGTCATCTCCTCGGCGCCGCCGCGCGCGAGCCTGCGTTGCGTCGCGAGCTCCGCGTCGTACTCCTCCCGGACGAACCCGCCTTCTCGCGCGAGCGCCGGCGGCCTGTCGACGAACGCCGCCGCGAGCTTCGCCGCGAGTTCGGGCAACGTGTCGACCTCCGCGCCGAAGAGCTCGCGCGCTTCTCCATCCGTGTCCACGATCGCCCGCGTCGCCGCCACCGCGGCCGGCGCCGCGAGCAGCCCGTCCCGGAGCGCGCCGAGATCCTTCGGCGTCGCCTCGCGCAGCACCGTACGCACGCTGAGCCGCTCCAGATCACCGACACGCGCGAGCGCCTCCCGCAGATCCCCCCGCGCCCGCGGGTTCTCCACGAACGCCTGCACCTCGTCGAGCCGCCGCCGGATCGACGCCACGTCGAGCAGCGGCGAAAGCAGCCTTCGCCGCAGGAGCCGCGCCCCCGCCGGCGTCACCGTCGCGTCCACCGTCTCGAGCAACGTCCCCTTCCGCGACCCGTCCGCCCCTCGCACGAGCTCGAGGTGCACCTGCGCCGTCTCGTCGATCCGCATCGTGGCGGTCGGGTCGTACGGCGCGATCCTCCGCACGGGCAGCGGATTGCCCGGCGTGCACTTGTGCGCGAACCGGAGCGCCCGCGCCGCCGCCCGCCGCGCCGAGAGCGGCAGCGTCGATGCCGCCTCCGCCGCGATCGGCTCCGCCACCGCCCCGTCGATCGTGGCCACCACGTCTCCATCGTCGAGCGGCTCGTCGTCCCGCAGCACCGCCCGAGGCGCCGCGAGCCCGGCGCCCTTCTTCACGTCCGGGTCGAGCCCCCCGCCCACGAGCACCTCCCGCGGATCGCACCGGGCGAGCTCCGCGAGCAAGGATGCGAGATCCGGAATGGTCCCGGCCGAGAGCTCTCCCGTCGAAAGATCGAGCAGCGCAATCCCGCGTTCCGCATTGCCGGACTCGCTGTCCACGGCGACGAGGTAGTGGTTTGCCCGCGCGTCGAGCTGCTCCGTGTCGGTCACGAGCCCCGGCGTGATCACGCGGACCACCTGGCGTGGCACGATCCCCTTTACCGTCGCGGGATCGGCCATCTGCTCGCAGATGGCCACTTTGTGCCCGAAGGCGAGCAGGCGGGCGACGTATCCGGCGGCCGCGTGGTGGGGCACACCGGCCATCGGTTCTTCGTCGGGATTCCCCTTGTTCCGGCTTGTGAGGGTGATGTCGAGGAGGCGCGCCGCAATGACGGCGTCCTCCCGGAACATCTCGTAGAAATCCCCCATCCTGAAAAACAGGATTGCGTCGGGATGGGCAGCCTTCGCCTCCTCGTACTGCCGCATCACGGGGGTGATCTTCTTGCCGTTGCTCCGCGCTTGCACGGCCCCCCCTTACCATGGTTTGCCCGGTGGGTCCGCTTCGTTTGTCCAGGGCGCCCCGGAAAAACCCTGCACCTCGACAGGCGTTCAGGGTCCGGGGACGAACCCCGGTCAATAATACTGGCGCGTGATGTCGAGGCGGCTGGCCGAGAGGAGGATCAGGCCTTCGAGGGAGCCGTCCGTGATGGCGAGCTCGCCCGTGGAGGGGACGAACGTGACGGCCTGGGGCTGGATCTCGGTCGTGGCCGAGGCGAGGTTCAGAATGAGCGGGCGGAATGAGCCCTGCGTCGCGAACTGGAAGAACGTATCGCGCGGCGGGGCGTTGATCGCCGCGGCGCGCGCGTCGTCGGCCATCGTGCTCTTGTCGTCCGGGACCGAGTCGAATTCGTTGTCGGGCGCCGGATCGTTGATGGCCATGCGGAAGAACGGATTGATGAAAGCGAGCGGGTCTCCGTCCTTCACCACCGTGCCGTGGGGCACGGCGCGCACGCGGCCGTTTTGCCGCGCGAGCGTCGGGTCACACGAATTGCGGCAAGCCCCGAGCGGCGTCGTGCCGACGCTCTCCGGCGTGGAGATCACATGGTGCAAAAAGCCCGAGGCGTTGCCCGTCACGGCCCATTGCCCGCCCACGCGAACATTGAACCCGACGAGCGTCGGGAAGCAGCATTCGATGAGCTCTGGCGCGGCCCCGCCGCGCGACGCGCCGAGCTCCAGGCGATCCTGATAGGCCTCCACGATCGTGATGTCGCGCGCCTGCCGCGGCAGCTCCGCCGGCCCGAACGTCGCTTTGCATTGCTGGAACGTGCAGACCCCTTGGGTCTCCGGGCTCTTCCAGTGGATGTCGTCCTCCGCGGGGATGTTCGAGCCGATCTGCACGTAATCGGCGAAGGACTTCGCATTCGCCGCGGCGTTCGCGTCGCCCTCGCTCGCGAGGATCTCCTCCCAGGCGCGCTGCCCTAGCACGCCCGAATCGCAGAAGCGGCTCGCGGCGTCGGAGAGCGACGCCACAGGCCCGCCCGTGAGATCGAGCCGGGCCGCTTTCCCGGCAAAACCCGGTAGCGCCCCCTCGTAGGTGATCGTGAACGTCTGGCTCGTCGACTGGGCGCGCGGATCCTCGAGATTCATCGCGACCGTGTGCTCGAGATCCCCGGAGTTCGTCGTGAGCCCCGTCTTTTGATCGATCACCCGGAGCGTCCCGCCCACGGCGAGCGTGAAATGCACGGGCGGAATCGTCTCGCTCGCGTCCTTGGGCGCGGGCACCGTCGCCCGAAGGAGCGGCGCGTCGAGATCGAACGTCGCCTGGAGCGTCCCCTGGTTGTTGTAAAGCAAGGGGAAGCCCGAGAGGCCGGGCTGGTTCTGGCCCGTCCGCTCCGACGTCCGCATGTAGTTCGCGCTGCGCGGCGTGTGCGGCACGACGACGTTGCACGAGACCTCGCCCGTGCTCGCGAGCGCGTCCTCGTCGGCGAGGCCCGCCGGCGCGCCGGGAGGCGGGCAGCCGTAGAGATACGTGTACTTCGTCGGCGCGCGGCAAAACGCGTCGTAATCGTCGATGTCGACGATCGCGATCTGCCCCGTGCCGAGCACCACGTACGCGAACGCCCCGCGCATGCGCGTCGGCCCCGCGCCGCTCTCGTAGGTCCCGCTCGTCCGGTAAAGCGTCTCGGGATCACACGACGTCGCGGTCGACGTGCAGACCGTGAGATCCGGATCCGGATTGCAACGCACGCCCTCGGGCGCCACGCCCGTGCTCGGGATGGGCTGCGGGTTGTCGCGCTCGATGATCACGAGATCCTGCACGGGCACGCCGAACTCCACGCGATCGGGCGCCTGCCCCGGCGTCCACTCGGGGTGGGGCCGCGTGACGGGCCTGCGCGACGTCGCGTCCTCGGCGATGTCGAAGACCATCACGCTGCCGTCGAGATCGTCGACCGCGTAGAGGAACCGATCGAGCGAACCCGCGAGCGTCGGCGACGCGGCGATCTGGCTCGTCGTCACGACCCGCGCGGGCTCGCGCAGCGACGTCGGCAAGAGCGGCTCGCGCTCGATCGGTTCGCACGGCGTCTTCATGTCGAGCACGTGGACGACCGGCGCGTCGATGTCGCCGACGAAGAGCCGCTCCTCCGAGAGCGTGATCCCCGCGGGGCGCGCATCGTAGGCCTGCGCCGGCGCGGGCGGAGTCACGGGGGGCGCGACGCACGCGGCGCCCGTCGGCGGGGACGCGGGCGGGCTCTGCACGGGCAGATCCACCGTGAGCGGCACCCAGCGATCGATGGGGCACTCCTTCCACGAACCCGGCGCGTGCACGTACACGAACGCGCCCGTCTCGGGATCTTTCTTCGGCGTGCCGTCGGCCTCGCGCTCCACGTCGAAGAGCGTCTGCGCGTCGATCACGGCGAGCGCGCCCTGATCGGGGATCGTCACGACGAGCTTGGGCCGTCCGAGGCCCTCCTGCGTGAGGTCGACGAGGTACCCGCCCGCCCCATCGGGCTCGGGATCACGCGGCTTCGCGAACGTCGTGTCATCGCAGCGCGCGCGGACCTCGTCCGCGTCGTTCTTCGGATCGTAGACGACGAGCATCTCGCCCGGCGCGCCGGGCAGCGCGCAGGCAGGCCAGCTCGACAGCGACTTCGGCGCGCAGGTGTCGCACACGCGGATGTCCTTCGCGGCGAGGGCAAAAATCCCCGCACGGCCGGGCTCGGCCACGCCGACGAACGCCGCCATGCTGCCGTTCGTGCTCACGATGTCGACGGGCTGCGCGCCGATCGGCAGGAAGTTCGCGCCGGGCACGCGCGGATTCGAGTCGAGCACGGCGTCGACCTTCGTGCTCATGTCGACCACGGCCACCTCGCCGCGCGTCGTCTGCGTCACGAGCGCGTAGAGGTGCGGCTGCGTCGTCACCCCGTTCGCCACGGCGTACGCGTCGGGCGTCGCGAACCGCGTGCCGCTGCATCGTTCGAAGGGCAGCGCCGGCGTGGTCCCGACGCCCGGAGCGCCGAGGCAGAGGAACGACACGCGCCCCGAGCGCTCGAGCGCGCGGACCGCCGTCGGCACCGTCTGCGTCTGGCATCCGCCGCTGGAGACGAGCGCGAGGGGCAAGCCGAGCGCGGCGAGCGCGAGACCGCCGAGGGGGGAATGGGAAATACGCCGCTTCATTGTGACTCCTTGGGCGGCACCGGTTTGCCGAGCGTCATGTACAGGGCCCCGAACGTGGCTTGATTCCGCATGTCGAGGTCCACGACGCCGACGTACGAATCCGTGAACTGGGCGACGTACATCGTCGAGTACCAGATGGGCTTGCCCTCTGCGTCGAGAACCAGGTTCCCCGCCTCGTCCCGCATCCGCTCCGTGTCGAACGCGAGGGCGTGCGGGCCACGGCCCGTCTTGATGACGTTGTCCACGCGCCGCGACGCCGGGTCATACGAGAAAACGAGGCCCGAATCGTACGTCACCGCAAAGACGCGCCACGCAGGAAGGCCATCCTTGCCGATCACCTGTCCCATCTTCACGCGCGACGCGCCGAACGCGAGCGGCACCGAGTCGTGGAACGAGACCTCCTCGAACGCGCCCGTCACCTCCGGCCCGTTCGGCCCTTCGCGCTCCGTGAACCTCGTCTCGACCTGCCCGATCACGAGCGCCGCCGGAGCGCGGTTCGCCATGTAGATCCCGAGCGGGTTGTCCTCGGCACAAGCCCGCAGGCAGCCGTTTCGCGCCGCGCCCGTCGGGCACGTGTCCTCGCACGCCCGCCGCTTCGTCCCGTCGACCGCGACGCCGCGCGAGTCCGTCGAGCTCGCCGTCGCCCCGATCCGCACAGACGCGTTCCGCGTGACGAACGGCCGCGCCGGGCTCGATCCGCCGTCGTCGTTGTACCGCAACACGTCGAACACCGCCGTCGATCGAAAGCTCACCCCGAACGCGGGCGTGTAGTCGACCGTGGCCCGGTTCTCCTCGACGAACCGCGGGATCGGGAAGCTCGCCACGTCCGTCGGCCCCGGTGGCAGGTTCGTGAGGTAGTGCTCGAGCACAGGCTCGCTCTCCCACCGGTTCACGACGAGGCTCGCCGTCTGCTCGGTCTGGTGCACGACCACGATCGACTCGCTGCGATCGTCCACCGCGATGCCAAAAGGCTCGACAGGCAGCGTGAGCCCGCGCTGGCTGTCCGAGGGATCACGGCCGACGAGGAAGTCCCGCGAGCAACGCCCGCCCGACGACGTCGCGCCGCAGTCGAGGCAGATCGTGGCCCCGCAAGGCGACGAGGCGGGCAGCGGCGCGCCGTCGCACGAGATCTCGCGATCGTCGGTGATGTTGAAGTACGTCACGGAGGGATCGCCGCGCACCGGCACGAAGAGGCGGGCGCCGCGGCCGTCCTCGCAGGGGTTCGGCTTGACCGCGATCACCGCATCCGAAGCAAAGGCGCCGATCGTCACGACTTTGCCGCCCTGCTGGTACGGAGCGAGCACGACGGGCGCGCAAGGCCCCGGGTAGAGCGTGGTGTTGTCGTTCCGCCCGACGCCCAGCGTGTTGCAAGCCGCGCGCATCGGCTCGTCGCCCCCCGCAGAGCTCGCAGCCGCGTCGACGATCGCCTGCCGCAGCTTGCTCGTGTCGGCCCGAAGCTTCACGAGGTCGAGCGCGAAGACCGTGCCGCCGTTGTATTGCAGGTCGACATCGGAGTTCGCCACGTAGAGCGCAGTGCGTCCGGGCGAAACCACGAGGCCCGTCGGGTAGTAGAACGCGTCGAGGGGCGGCGGCAGGCCGTCGGCGACCGCGAAGCAACCGGAGGCGCCGACGAGGCCCGAGGCAACGAGGACCAGCGCGGCAGAGGCAAAGCGCGCCCGGCGTGGCAAGGAGCCCGCGGCGCTCGGGCGACGAAAGACAGGTTCGGGCGACATGGCGCGGCGCAGCCTAGTTTGCCGGTCCCTGCAGAGCAAGGCGCCGGGCCTCTGCCTCGCACGTATCCCGCCCGGGACGCGCCCCACGCCGGGGCTTTGCGTCTCCACCGCCGTGGTCTATCGTTCCGGCCATGGCCGCGCCGCCGACGAACCGCGAGATTGTCCTCTTCGTGTGCGACAGCCTCATGCAAGGCGAAGAGCTCCACACACGCCTCGCCGCCGCACGCCCCCTCGGCCCCGCAACGACCACCCCCACCTACGATCTCGTCGACCTCGGCCCCACAGGCGCCCTCGTCCCCGGCGGCATGGTCGCCGTCACAGGCGAACTCTACGCCCTCGACCCCCAAGCCCTCGCCGCGCTCGACGTGTTCCGCGGCCACCCCGTCCTGAACCAGCGCCTCCCGATCCGCCTCGCAGACGGTCGCGAAGCCCAAGCCTACACCGTCGCCCCCGAGCAATCCGCAGGCCGGCGCCGCATCCTCGCCGGCGACTGGCGCAAACGCCGAGGCGCCACGAGCCTCGGCGGCGGCCGAGGCGCAGGCCCCGTCGTCCGCTGGGCCGGTCGTCGTTCGTAAAGGAACGTCGCGCCGGGGTTTCCACCCCGGACCCCGACCAGGGGTTGTCCACCCCTGGACCCGGACCAGGCACGGCCTGGACCGAAGGTACATCGACCGCGATGCGGTCGATGTGATCAGGAATTTGAGCCGGGCAGTTGGCGTTCTCCTTTGCGCTTGCCGCCTTGCGCGTAGTGTTCGAGCAGCGAGTTCACCTCGGATCCGAGGAGGATCACGATTCCTGCGACGTAGAGCCAAAGAAGGAGCACGATCACCGCGCCGAGGCTCCCGTACGTCGCCTCGTACTTCCCGAAGTTTTCCACGTAAAACCGAAAACCGAGGGCGGCGAGGATGACCACCCCGACCCCGAACACGGCGCCC
This sequence comes from Polyangium mundeleinium, assembly GCF_028369105.1. NCBI lineage: Bacteria > Pseudomonadati > Myxococcota > Polyangiales > Polyangiaceae > Polyangium > Polyangium mundeleinium. The sequence continues at coordinate 7,741,524 of NZ_JAQNDO010000001.1, forward strand.
GGCGAGATGAACCGGAACCGCTGCTCCACATTCGGCCCGAAATAATACACCGCCGCGAACGCCGTCAGCAAAAAGCCCAGGATCACCATCCAGCGGAACGCGGAGAAGAGCTTCAAGAGCACGCCGCTCCAGCCGATGAGCTCCGCCACCTCGCGCTGCAAGATCCCACCGAACACGATCAGCCCGAACGCTGTCACGACGAGCGCGCCGAAGAGCAGGACGAGCAGCACGGACATCCCCCGCGTCTTCCAGAACGGCCGCGTCTCGCGCACGTCGTACGTCACGTTGAGCTGCTGGATCACCGCGTTGAGCCCGTTCGACGCAGCCCATAACGTACCCAGGAGGCCCACCGAGAGCAGCCCGCCGCGCCGCTCGGACAGCACCCGATCAATCGTGGTCGTGAAGAGCTCCGCCGCCTGCGTCGGCATCAGCTCCCCCAAGAGGTCCATGATCGCCGGCTCGAGGTCCGGAATCGGCAGATACGGCAGCAGGCTCAGGAGGAAAATGGCGGCAGGGAAAATCGACAGCATCAAGAAATACGCGAGCGCCGCCGCCCCCGTCGAGACCTGGTCCTCGCGAAACTCGTTATAGAGATCCTTGATGAAGCGCCGAACCCCTACGCCGGGCCGGATCAAGCGGCGGAAGGGCACGAGCGTCCGGCGCTCGTCTCCACGATCGGCACGGGAGGGCCTGCGCCAGCGCGCATGCGCGCGCCGCGACCGGCTTTGCACACCGAGCGGGAGATGCTTCCGCATGACCTCTCCCCGGGGCAAGCCGGATGCCGGACGGTTCCCAGCCCGACGGGCTTCCTGTATTCTTCGTGCCGTGCCCGCTCGATTCCCCCCATGGCTCGCAGGCCCCGCCCTTCTCACAGCCGCCTGCGCGTCCCATCCCCCGGACCCCGGCGGCCACACCCCCGCGCCCATCGCCTCCGCCGCGCCCCCCGTGACGCCCGCGGCCAGCACCGCGAAATCGACGCCGAATCCAGCAGCCGCGCCGGCCCCCGAAGCGCCGCCGCCCGCAGGCACGATCACCGGCGACATCGAGGTCCGGCTGCGCGTCCCTGCATGGGATGCCTTGATCGCCAGGGATACCGCGATCCTCATCGAGCCCGATTTCGTCACGCTCGCCGGGTATGACACGAAAACCGGGGCGCTCCGATTTCGCCAAAAACTCCTGCCCGAAGCCGCGCGCGGCCGGCACACGCTCGGGCTGCGGGGGGACAAGGTCCTCTATTGGGCCGCGGATCAGTTCGTCACGGTCGATCCGACGACCGGCGCCCACGACACGCCCACGCGCGTGCCGCCGAATGGCAACTGCCCCCTCGTCACGCGCGGCGCCGCGTGCGCGTTCGCCTGCGAATGCACGCTCCAGATCGTCGATTGCAAGACCCTCGCTCCCATCGAAAAAGCCTCCTTCGAAAAAACCCACATCGAGGAGTGGGATCCCGACGGCACGCCGAGCTCTGGTTGTTTCGGCCGGGGCACCACGCTCGTCGGGGGCAATGGACGAACGAGCGTGGTCATCGTCGAGGACCAAACCAAGCCCACCGTCGGCCGCTTCTCGCACCCGCTCGTCTTGCTCGGCCTCGACGCGAAGACCGGCGCCGTCCGATATCGCACGCCGAGCCCGCCCGGCGAGCCCCCCCGCGACGACCCGAGCTTTTCCCCGGACGGCAAGCTCTTCTGGCTCGTGAGCTCGGCCGAAGAAGTCACGGTCTTCGACGCGGAGACCGGCGCCCGTCGCTGGGCCTCGCCGCCCGAGGCGAACATCGATCGTGTCCAGAAGAGCTTCCTCGCCTGGATCAACAACCCCCCCGGGCTCTTCCGGTTCGCGGAGGACGAGGCCTTCCTTCACGACATCCAGACCGGAAAACCCGTTTGGCGCGCCAAGGTCCGCCCGGGGGCGTTCGCCGTCCCGCGCGGCACCCACCTCCCCTTTTATGCGGTCGAGACGAACGGCGACCCACCCCTCGACCTTCTCTTGCTCGACCCTGCAAACGGCGCCGTCACCACAACCGTGCACGTCCCCGCGGGCACGACGGTCCACGACGATCCGAGCGGCGGATTTTACCTCGAAAACACAAACCTCGTGGCGTACGACGCCGCCGGCAAGGAACGGGCGCGCGTCGTCGCGCCCCTGCCAAACCTGCACGTGTTCTCCGATTTCGTGACGGTCAGCGGCGGCGACCGATTCTCCGTGCTCGATCGCGACAAGCTCGCGCCCGTCCTCACGGCCCACGGAAGCCTCGCCGCGATGCCCGGCAGCACGCTCGCCGGGGGCCTCTTGCTCTACCGCTGGGTCAAGAAGGGCGCCGAGGTCGGCGAGGTGATGCTCGTGGCGCGGAAAGCCGCGGCGCCCTGACGCCTCTTCGTCGGCTGCGCACGGCCCCCCGGCCCCTCCCGCGCCCGTCGACACGCAAGGACGCGATCCGAGTTCGTCGCGTCTCCTGGCCTTCTGACCACCCGACGAACCCGGCTCCTTCCGCCCCCTTGTCAACGCACCAGGGTGCGATCCGAGGTCCCCACGTGTGCTGGTACACTCTCCAGGACACGAACCGGGCTCCCTGCGCGGGCTTGTGAGCTGACAAGGACGCGATCGGACCTCCCTCCGCGTGCTCGTCGGTCAACCAGCGCAGGATCCCGACGCCCCTCGCGTCCTTGTCGACCCAGGAGGACACGATCGGCGCTCGGTTCGTGTCCTCGTCGACGCGCCACTCCCCGCTTGTCCTCGAACGGCACCCCCACGCGAATGCCGTCCTTGGAGCGATTGCCATAGCCGGTCGTGTCCTCCGGGCACCGCGGGCTTGTCAGGTGAATTCATCCGCCAGATGTTCCGAACCACCACCACTCGCACCTGTACACGGCCCCGTGATAGGTTCCGCGCATGGCACTTCAGCTCCTCATCGCCGGCCGCCGCCCATTCCCTCCCGGCGAGGACCCATGGTCGATCTCCCTCTCCTACGACGGCAACAACAACATCGACGAAGGATCGCTCGACGCATGGAACGACGATGATCCCGAGCTCATGCACTACGCGTCCACCATCGTCGGCTACCAGCCAGCCTCCCTCGTCGCCGTGCGCCCCGCCGGCTGGAGCCTCAGCGAGGTCGTCGCCCAGGCCATCGCCGAGGCCCTCGACGGCGTCGTCTTCTTCACCGGCTTTGACGGCAGGACGCACCTCGAGCCCGATGCTCGCGGCGAGACGCCCGAGATCGCGACGCGCAAAGAGCTCACCCGTCACGTCCGCCGCGCCTTCAAAAGCCACAAACCCTACCTCGCTCGCATCAAGCAAGCGATCCGCAAACGCTCGCCGCCGCCACGCGACAACGACGGATCCGACGAGTGATTGGCATCCACGACGCTCCCCGCGCCCCGCGAGATGCCGAGCGTCCAACCTCAACATGGCGCCCTCCATGCGGAACGGAATGGGCTTCCCCGCCGATCGGCCGGACCCCGGGGCGAGGCACCGCTGTGGCCTCACGGGCGCAAGGGAGGATCTCGCCCCCTGGTTCGCGCCCTCGTCCACGCGCACGTGTGCCGCCTCCTTGACGCCGCCCGCCCCTCTCGATATTCGTTCCCCCCCGAACGAGGAGCACGCGATGGGCCGTTACATCAGCGGAACCGATGGCTTTTCCTACAAGTACGCCACGGGCGAGCAGGACAACAACCTGACGGATCTCGCGGCGGCCGCGGGGGTCGGCAGCTCCTACGTAAAGCCCGAGTTCTGGGCGTGGATGCCCGAGACCGAGGAGAACCGCGTCTTCGACTGCATCGCGCTCGCCAAGGCCGTCGTGGCGGAGACCGGGGCGGCGGGCGAAGTCACGGCCGTCTCGCGGTATCCGGACGCGGGCATCTTCCTCGACGAGGGCTACGGCGGCTACGTGCTCGAGTTCGTGCAGTACGCGATGGCCGAGCAGATCCTCGAAGTCGCGCGCCGCGTGGATCGGGCCCTGCCGCATCCTGCGCGCCTGATGCCGCTCGTCGGGGTCGCGCGTTTCGTCATGAGCCGCGAGGACGCTCCGCGCATGCTCTCGTATGTGAACGGATTCTTGCCGGAGAACCTCTGCATCTCGGAGGTATCGATCCTCGCGGGCCGCGAAAAGGGACTCGACGGCGCATTCGGAAAGCAGCTCCGCGCGTTACGCGGCAAGGACGATTTCCTCCCTTTCATGGGCTTTCAGATCCTTTGCCATGCGATCTGGAAGGACCTACCGCGTGTCGAGGTGTGGGAGAAGGATCCCGCGATCACGGCCGCGGGATTCTGGGAGAACGCGCCCGAGTGGGGTCCTTCGTGGCTCGTCGGCAGCGGCGAGAGGACCGCCGAGCAGCGATGGGTATCGGGGATGGTGCGCCTGTTCCAGGGCGACGCGACCGGCGCGCGGACGGAATTCGTGGCGGCGCGCGAGCGCGGCGAGGCCCGCGCGACGCGCTGGGTCGAAATGGTCGACCGCCCGCTTTGAGGGATGTTTGCGAAAAACCTCTTGTGGGCGAGGCGCGTGAGGTGTAGCGAACGAGGTGGGGCTTTCGTTCGCCCTGAGGGGTCACGCATGAAGATTCGTACCAAGATCCTGTGGTTCGTCGGGGCGCTCATGCTTGCCGGGGCTCCGGCGTGTGAAGACGGGCCGAAGGGGCCGGCCCAGGAGCACCTGAAGAAGGGGGACGAGTTCCTCGCCGCCAGCGATTTCACGAAGGCGGCCGAGGAGTACGGCAAGTCGCTCGAGGCCGATCCCAAGCAGGAGAAGGTTTGGGAGAAAAAGGCCTTCAGCCACAAGGAAGCCGGCGACATGGCCGCGGCCGAGCAGGCGATCTTGAAGACGCTCGACTTCAAGCCCGACGCGGCGAAGAAGGCCGAGGTCTACGCGAACCTCGCCGGCATCTACATGTCCAAGAACGAGATGGACAAGGCCGAGAAGAACTTCGTCGAGGCCATCAAGCTGAACCCGAACGACCTCGGGTCCCTCAAGTGGATGGGCGAGCTCGCCGCGCGAAAAGGCGGCGCCCGCGACATGAAGGCCCCGCCCGTCGAGGAGCACCTCAAGAAGGCGGCGGAGTACTACGACAAGGTGATCGCGCTCGAGCCCGCCGACTCCGGCACGTACGTGAACAAGCGGATCGTGATCGGCAAGCTGATGGAGCACGAGCGGCTGCAAAAAGAGGCCGCGACGAAGGAGGGCGAGGAGGCGGTCACGGCCAAGGACAAGGCCAAGGAGGACGACGCCAAAGCCCGCGCCGACAAACACCAGGCGCAGATGGACGAGTACAAGAAGCAGCTCGACGAGCTCGGCAAGAAGATCGGCGAGATCATGAAGGCCGCGAAGAAATGAGCCCCGCCCCGTGACCCCCCGCGCCGCCGTCCCCCTCGCCACCCTCGCGTGGCTGCTCGCCTGCACGCCCGCTTCAGATACGGAAAACCCCACGGCGAGCCACACCGCTTCGAGCGGTAGCGGTAGCGGTGGCGGAAGCGGTGGCGGTGGCGGTGGCAGCGGCGGAAGCGGCGGTGGCGGAAGCGGTGGCGGCGGCGGGAGTGGCGGTGGGGGCCCGATCGTCCCGCTACCGACAAAACCCTTCACGCTCGGTGGACAGAATGGCTGGGAGCACGACGAGGCCCAGCCTTCGGGGTATTTTCACACCTACGACGCGCTCACGATAGGCCCCGCGGGGTTTGCCCCGCGCAAGGTGCACGTCTACCTGCCCCGCGCGTACGCCGAGACCGACGCGCGATATCCCGTCGTGTACATGAACGACGGACACACGACGTTCTGGCCCGGCGGGCCCGGGAACATCACGTGGGACGTCGATCAGCGCCTCTCCGAGCTGTACGCCGAAAAAGCGATCCCCCCGGTGATCGTCGTCGCCCTCCACCCGATCGAGCGGGAGCGCGAGTACAGCCACCTCGACATGGGCGACGGCAAGCCCTGCTGCGATCTGCCCGAATACACGGCGTACGTCGCGGACGACGTAAAAAGCTGGATCGACACCTCTTACCGCACGAAACCCGAGCCGGCGAACACGGCCATCCTCGGCTCCTCGCGAGGCGGACTCGCGTCGTTTTACATGGCGAACCGTCGCCCGGATCGGTTCGGCAAGGCCGGCTGCCTCTCGCCTTCGTTCTGGGCGGGGCTCGACCCGGTCTTCGGCGGAAACTTCCCAGGCGGCCCGCTCGAAAGCTCGGTGCTCGTGACGACCCTCGCGAGCACGCTCGAAGACCCGGCGATCCGGCCGCGGCTCTGGATCGACTGGGGCCTCATCCGCACGGGCGGCTTCCACAACGAGGCGATCGAGGCGGCCGCGACGAAGCGCGGGATCGAAATGGTGGCGCTCCTGAAACAGTCCTATGGGTACGTCGAGGGCAAAGAGCTCTTCTGGTACGAGGATCCGATCGGCGCCCACGACGAGATCTCCTGGAACCGCCGTTTCCCCGACGTCATGAAGGCGCTGTTCGGCGCGCCGTGACAGCGCGTCCCGCGCGTCCGGCGAGCATCCCCGCCAAACGAGCCGCCGCGCTCTGGAACGACCGAGGAACGACCGAAGAACACGCGGACGAGCAGGACGGAACCGTACGCACGTCCCCAGCGCTTCGCCGTATTCACACCCGAGACGCGGCGATTGCTCTGACATTCTGCGTTGATAGTTTGTAAATTGGGTTTTATGTCATCCGAGCTCGACCGAGCTCCTCCAGCGGACCCGCGTGCCCCTCCGGAGGCCGTGTTGGATGGCGCCTCGATTTCCCGTTCAGCCGCTCGCCTCGCCTTGTTTCTCGGCGTCGCGGTCGTGATCGTGGCCGTCTGCGCGCTCGCCGGATGGACGCTCGACGTCCCCAGGCTCCGCACCTGGTTGCCCCGCCATCAACCCATGATGCCGGTCACCGCCGTGGCGCTCATCCTCCAGGCGCTCGCCGTGCTCTCCGTGAGCGTGGCCCGGCAAAGGAAAAACGCTCCGAGCTCCCTCCCGGCCACCGCACTCGCGACCGCCTCTTTCGTCATCACGCTCTCGACGCTCCTCGAATATGCGACCGGCGTGGTCCTCTTCGACCGCCTCCTCTTCGAAGGCGCAGCGCACGCCATGCCCGCCCCCTTCCCCGGCCGGATGTCGCTGTACACGGCCGTCGTCGCGACCCTCACGGCGCTCGCGTGCCTCTCGTTGTCCAGGGGCTCGCGGCGCGCGCGGGCCATCACGACCCCGTGCGCGGCGATCGGGGGATTGCTCGCGCTCCTTTCGCTCGTGGGGCAAGTGCACGGCGCACGGGTCCTCCTCGGCGTCACCCGCATGATCGGCATGGCCGTTCCCAGCGCCCTCGCGGCGCTGCTCATCGGCCTCTCGTGCCTCGCGCTCACGCCCGAGCGGGGCATTCTGGCGGCCCTCTTGCGCGGCGGATCGAGCGGCGTCCTCCTCCGCAGGCTCCTCCTCGTGGCCACGCTCTTGCCACTCGGGCTGGCCGTCCTCCTGCGCCTCGGGAACTACGCGGAGCTCTACAGCCTCACGTTTTCCTTTTCCGTCTTCGTGCTCCTCACGCTCGTCGCCTTCCACGTCCTTGCGTACCTCGCGGCCGGGGTCGTGGCGCGCATCGAGGAAGATCGCGTGGAGCGCGCCGTCCTCGTGGCGGCGCGGGCGCAGGTGACCGCCGAGCGCGACCGGGCCCGGGCGTTCGCCGAGGCGCTCCGGCAGCACCAGGCGCAGCTCCAGGCCATCGCGGATCACGCGCCCGCTGCCATCTACATCAAGGACGCGGAGGGCCGATTGGTGCTCGTCAATCGGCACGTCGAGCTCGCTTATGGAAAATCCCGGGAAGAGCTGATCGGCACCTTCGAGCGCGACGTGATCCCGCAAGAAACGGCCGCCGTCTTCCACGTCCACGACGCGCTCGTGCGCGACCACGGGATGCCCGTGGAGGTCGAAGAGAGCTTCGTCCTGGCCGACGGGCCCCATACGTACCTCTCCATCAAATTCCCTCTCCCCGGCCCCGACCGCGCGCCCTCCCTGGTGGCAGGCATCTCCACGGACATCACCGAGAAAAAACGATTCGAGGAGCGCCGGGAGTTCTTGCTCGCGCTTCAGTCCGAGCTTTTGCATTACGAGGATCCGGCGGGGCTCGTGGGGCTCGCGGTCACGCGCCTCGGCGAGCGGCTCGGCGCGCGTGGCGCGGGCCTCGTGCTCGTGGATCATGCCGCGCGGGAGGTCGTGCACGTCCGCGAATACGAGGTTGGGAACAAGCCCCACGACGCGGAGCGGTTTCCCCTCGACGTCTGGGGCGGGACACTCGCCGAGATGCGCGAGGGGCACGTCATCGTCGTCCACGACACGCGCACCGACCCGCGGATGTGCGCCGAGTACGAGCGTATTCATGGCAGGTACGGCGTCGCTTCGATCCTCATGGCGCCGCTCTTCCGGAATGGAGAGTGGGTCGCGTACCTCTCCGCCTACACGAAGGCGCCGCGTCGATGGACGGACGACGAGGTCAAGCTCTTCCGGGAGGTCGCGGACATCACCTGGCCGCTTTACGAAAATACCCGCCTCGTCGCCCTTTTGCGGGACGCGGTGCGCGCCCGCGACGATTTCCTCTCGATCGCCTCCCACGAACTCAAGACGCCCCTCACCCCGCTGCTCCTGCGGCTCGAATCCCTCGAGCGCGCGACCGCGGCGCAGCCCGACACGCCCTACGTGCGCACGGTCAAGAGCGTGCTCGACGTGGCCAAGCGGCAAATGCGGCGCCTCACGGATCTCACGACGGACCTGCTCGACGCGACGCGCATCCAGGCGGGCAAACTCTCCGTGGAGCGGGAGGAGGTGGATCTCGTCGAGGTCGTGCGCGACGTGTGCCAGCGCCTCGCGCCCGACGCCTCGCGGGTGCACGCGCCGCTCCTCGTCGACGCCCCGCCCGCGGTGATCGGCCTCTGGGACAGGCTCCGCATCGAGCAGGTCGTGGACAACCTCCTCTCGAATGCGCTGAAATATGGCCCTGGAAAGCCCATTCGTATCGAGATCGGCGTCGCCTCCGCGACCGCCAGCCTCACCGTGCGGGACCAGGGCATCGGCATCCGCGCCGAGGATCACGAGCGTATCTTCGGTCGCTTCGAGCGGGCCGTCTCGGAGCGCAGTTATGGCGGCCTCGGGCTCGGCCTTCATATCGTCCGCACGATCGTGCAGGCGTTTGGCGGGACGATCTGCGTCCACAGCGCGCCGGGCGAGGGCGCCGCGTTCACGGTAACGTTGCCGCTCGGGCGATAGACGGATCGAGCGACCGGCGGGGGCTCAGGCGCCCTTGTGCCGAAGAAATGCGGCGACCTCGGACGTCACGAGCTCGGGGCGCTCGTGGTGAATCCAGTGCGTCGCGCCGGGGACGTGCACGATGCGCACGTCCGGCGCGAGATCGGCCCCCGGATCGGCGAGCTCGCGGCCGAGGTGGCGGTCCTCGTCGCCCCATAACACGAGCACCGGCGCATCGACGCGATGCGTGCGGACCTGGCTCTTCCGTCGAATGGCAGCGCGATAATAGTTGATCATGGCCGTGAGCGCGCCGGGCGCGGCGAACGCCTCGCGATACTGCTCGAGCTCCTCGGCGCCGAGCGCGTTCGGCCCGCGCACCTCCTCGCGGAGCGCCTGCAGCAGCAGGGCGTGGTTGTCCCGGCTCATGAGGCGCTCGGGGAGCCCGGGGAGCTGGAACATGAACATGTACCAGCTTCGCGCGAGCTGCCGTGGCGAGCGCAACCCGTCGCGCAGCATCCGCTCGGGGTGCGGGCCATTGATCACGACGAGCCGCTCCAAAAGCTCCGGATGCGCCATGGCGAAGCACCACGCGACGGCGGCGCCCCAATCGTGCCCCACGACCGAGGCCCGCGGCGCGCCGAGCGCGCGTATGAGCCCCGCGATATCGGCGGCGAGGTGCTGGGTGCCGTACGGCTCGATCCCCTCCGGCTTGTCGGACGATCCATACCCGCGCATGTCCGGGACGACCACGTGAAACCCCTCGCGCGCGAGCGCCGGGAGGATACGCCGCCACGCATACCAGAACTCGGGAAACCCATGCAGGAGGAGGACGAGCGGGCCGCTGCCGGCCTCGGCGATGTGCAGGCGCACTTCGCCTACGTCGACGGTGCGGTGGCGGATCTCGAGACCTTCGTCATGGCGCTGGGAGGTGCTCATGCGCGGAGTATACGCGATTTCTCCCGGGCTGCCCTCGCTGTTGACCGCCGCGCGAAAAACGTGTTGGAGGACGGCGAGGGACCAAGGAACCAGCAAGCCGCAGCTAAGGCGCCTCGACCAGCTCCCGCAACTGACCGAGCTCTTGATCCACCCATTCGATCTGCTCGCGGAAGGCGGCCTCGGAGCACCCGGCTGGCTGCTGGATGGTGAACAGAAGCAAGCTCCCGGGGCCGTGCGGCAACACGCGCATGGGCATGCGCAGCTCTCCGCTGCCCGTGTCTGCGCAATGCCAGATCACGCGTGCAGCGGCGTCTGCTTCGTAGCGGAAGCGCACGTCACCTTGCGAAGAGCGCACGACGAACGTTTCTCCCTCCTCGCGGAGTTCCTGGCAGAAGCGCGTGGCCCAGCGGGGCATCAGGCGAATCTCCGCGGCCAAACGGAAAGCCTTCTCCCACGGCGCGCGCGTCAGTTCCACCGCGGTGTACTGCGTATCGCCTGGCTCATGACCCGGAAAATAACGCACGTCGATTCGCTCCAGCAATGCGCGGACCCGCGGAAACGAGATGGCTCCGTAAGGTGATCCGTTGTGGGCGGCCAGGGCGTCGCCGTCTCGATACCGGTCGAGGACCACGTAACGCCCGGGGGCGCCATCTCGAAACAGGTCGAAGCTGAGCGTGCCCGGCTCATGGGCTCGAACCAGCGCCGTGAATTCTCGGAGCTCCGCCTCGAATTCGCCCTCCGAACCCGCCCTCACCTGCACACGCTTGATGCCACCAATCATGGATCCTCCTCTCGACGCCGAAGACTCTAGCTCCCCGCCGGCGTGCGGACTTGCAGGATCTTGCGCGCCGACGTGGGCCAAGGGAGGCGTCGCACGGCGGAGGGGCTACACCCGAATTCGCGGCGAAAGGCGTTCGTGAAGTGGCTGTGGTCGGAGAAGCCGAGATCCAGGGCCAGCGCCGTCAGATCCCGCGCCCCGCCGACCAGGCGCTCCAGCGCCGTGCGCAGGCGCAGGCTCAGCAAGTATCGGTGCATCGGCAGGCCCGTGCTCGCCCGAAAGACCCGGTGCAGGTGGAAGGGCGAGCTGTCCAGCGCCTGGCCCATCTGTTCCAGGTCCGGAGGATCCGAGAGGTTACGCGAGAGCAGCTCCGCCGCGCCTTGCGCGAGGTCGCGATGGCGGCGCTGCGTGGCTGCGTCGCGAGGACGCGGGCGGAGCGCGCTGCCTCGGGCCGCGCATAACGCCGCGTCGAGCAAATCCAGCGTCCGCTCCTGAATACGCAGCGGCTCGCCGGGGCCCTGCTCGAGCTCCGCCACGAGCAGATGGTGGAGCAGATAGGTTCGGCTGTCGGCGGGCGCATCCGGCAGAGCGAAAGGACGCGTGATCCGATCGGCGCCAGCGGCGTCGTGCAACGCGACCACCTCACGCGTCAGCTCCTCCGAAAGGCGAAAGATGGTGCAGCGATCGCCCCCGTCGACGAGGTGCCGCACCCGGCCCACCTCGCCGGTGTTGTGGAAGAGCACCCGGTGCGGATCGACCCAAATGCTCCGGCCTTCGCTCTCCTTGAGAAAGCTGCCCCGACGAACGAAAGCGAAGTCCGTGCTCGCGGAGGCCTCCTCCGGGGCCGCATGGCGTGGACCGCAACCACACGTGAAATCCACGACGGTGAGCGCCGGCGAGGTATGGAGCACGTGGAGCGTCTGCGGGAGGTCCACCGCCGGCAAGGTATCGCAAGCGCCGGAGAAGCGGTACCCTTTTGCATGGGGCTCGCCGAGGTCCTACCTCGAGCTCGTGGCTGTCGCCCCCCAATCGAGCCGCAATCGGCCGTCCCTGTATACCCGATTCGCCTCTTCGAGCCCCGTCGACCCGTTCGTGATGGTGGCATGCACGTTCGCGGCGGGCGTGGGCAGCGCATCACGGCCGAGATCGAAGCGCTGCCCGCGCACCAACACGCGATAGGCCTTGTCGAGCGCGAGCGCCCGCGCGCGGGACGGGAGCAGGAGGAAGGCGAGATCCCGATCGCCGCCGGGGGCCGCGCGTCGCACCTCGGCCTCGGCGAGCGTGCCGCCCGGGAAGAATCGCCCCGTCATTTCGTCGTTTGCCCGGAGCTCGTCCCCGCCGCCGACGCGCCGGAGGTACACGAGCACCTCGGGATCCGCTTGGCCGAGCTGCGGGACGTCGGGCATGCCTCGAATGTCCTGCACGCGCCACCCCGCTTCCCCGGGCACCTTGCGGGCGAACGAGAACGTTTGATCGACGGTCACACCCAGGCTCGAATGGCAGCCCATGCAAAAGCGATGCTCCTCGTCCGTCGAGAGCCGCAGCCGCCCGGCTTCGTCCTCGATGAACCCCTGGAGCTGCCAGCCAAAGGCATTCCGCAGCCCGCTCATCGCCGATCCCGTATACACCGGCAGGAGCCCCTCGTCCTTTTCGTCCAGCTCTTTCTCCTGCGCCCGCAGGAGCGCCCATCGATCGGGGGAGAGCACCTTCCGCGCGTATCGCAGCTCTTTCATTCGCCGCGCAGCGAACCCGGGCGCGTCGGGATCCAGGTAACGGACCGAATGCAAGAACTCGACGCCGCGTGGATAAAGCCCCCGTTCGAGGGGGACGCTCGACGCGCCCCCGGCATAGGTCTTCGGCAAACGCCGCACGCGCGTGACGCCCGGCGCGAGGGCCCCGTCGCCGTCGAGATCAAACCCGAGGAGGCGCTCGTCGACTGGCTCGATCCTGCGATCGATCCGATCCGGCGGAGCATCGGGATCGGAGGCAATCGCGGCTTCCAGCAGCGACAGGTTGAGCATGTAGATCGCGCGGGACGTGGCGCCCTGCATGTCCTTGCGGAAAAGCTCGGGCAAGCGGAGGAAGACGTCGTCCGTGCTTCCATTCGTCGGCCAGAATGCGCCGGGGAAGGGCTTGTACCGCACGGCGCGATAGCCGCTCCCGTCCTTCGCAAACCCCTGCTCGTCGAAGCCACGTTCGAGGTCGAGGTCCGGCACGTAACCCTCGAACCCTGGCGCCCCGAGGAGCGCGCGCCGGAGCGGTCCATAATTGTCCTCGCGGACGTACCGGAGAATCTCCTCGTCCGAGAGGGCCACCATGTCGGCCCTTCGGTCGACGAACAGATTTTCGTAATGGTTCTTCAGAGCCGTCTCGGAGAACGAATACTCCACCTGGAGATCCCCGTCCGAACGCGTGTTCGGGCCGTGGGCGCTCGTGTGGCAGACCCAGCAGGGATTCGAGGTGCCGTGGGTCTTGGTATAACAAAGCGGTGGCACCGAGGCCTCGGGGTTCCGCACGCGCCCCGCGGCCTCGCGGGCGCGCGCGAGCGGGTCGTATCCGGCCTCGGCACCCCGCTCCTCGCGGCGGCCGCACGAAGCCGCCACGAGGGACAACAAAAGCCCGACGGCGAGCCACGATCCCGGGCGAACTTCGTGCGTCCTCTTCATGGGTTCAACCTCCGTTCGGCCAGACGCTCCACACGCTCTCGCCGGGATGCTGCACGCTCACGAAAAGCGTACGCATGTCCGGCCCGAGCGCCGGACCGGTGGCCTCCGCGTCGCTCGGCACGGCGAGGACGCGGAACGCCTTGCCAAACGTCGCCGAGACGATCCCTGGTTGCCCCGCCGCGTGCGCCGGATCGAGGTCGAGAAAATAGACGGCGTCCGAGGTCTTGTTCGTGCCGAAGTTTCCATCCGTGCCGAACCAGACGCCGCCCTCCCGATCGATGACGAGGTTGTCGGGGTTTGCCGCGTCGTACGGCCCCGCGGCTTTCGTTCCTGCCCACGCACGGAAAAACGTGAAGGACATCGACGCGCCCGGATCGGCCGCATTTGCTTCCTGGAACGCGAAGATGTTTCCGACCGCGTCGGGGCGCTTCAGCGAGGTCACGTCGTGCTCCGCGGGAGCAATGAGCTTGCCTTGTTGATCGAGCTGCGTCTTGCGGCCGTGGTTCGTGAAAGCCACGTATAGCCGGGGCGTGCCGCTCGGATCCTTCGGGTTGTACTCCACGTCCTCGGGGCGGTTCAGCTCCATGATGCCGACCTTCGCGCAGGCCGTGAAGAGCGCGCGGCGCACGTCGTCGTCGCTCAGGAAGCCACCGAGGCCATTGAAGTCCATATCCATCAGGGCCGCGCCCACCGTCTTGCCGGGCTCGCCGAGCGCGGCCGCGTTCGGCGCGACCATCGTGCTCGTGGTGCTGAGGTGGATCCATTGCCCCGTCCCCGGCTGCGCCTCCGTCGGCGCCTGCCCCGTGGCGAGCATCGTGACGCCGGTCGTGTTGTCGAGGCCCGCGAAATGCGCGACGTAAAGCGACCCCTCGTCGAGCAACGCGCGTGTGTCCGCCTTCGTCATCCCGGCCGTGTACGGGTTCTTCGAGACCCACTTGAAAATGCGGCCGCTCCGCCGATCGTCCCCGGCGTAGACGACAACGCGCTGGTTCGGCACGAGCTTCCACTGCGCGTCGACCGCGAACGTCGCGTTTTCCCATCGCGCGCGGCCCATCGCGCCGATCTTCTTGTGCCCCACGCCTTTCGTGGTCTTTCCTTCGTATTCGCCTTCCGGCTGCCCCGGATCGATCTCCACGAGGTACCCATACAGATCCCGCGCGTGGTGCGTCAGCGGATCCGGGGACATGCCATATTCGCTCGTGGGGCTCACCTTCGTGTCGAACGTGATCGGCCCGCCGGGATCGGCGCCGGCCCCGAGGACGAGCTTCTGCTCGCTGGTCCAGAAGGATTCGAGGTCGCCATAATAGTCCTGAACGTTCTCCTCCGCCGTGATCACCGTGCCCCAGGGCGTTTGTCCTCCGGAGCAATCCCCCATGATGCCGCTGACGACGCCGGGCGGCAGGGCATTGCCCTGATCGTCGTGATCCTCCGCCACCGTCTTGATGCCCGTGAGGTGCAGGAGCGTGCGGCTCGTCGAGTCGTACCGCACGGCCTTCGCCCCGCGATCGACCTCCCATTCGCCGGACGCCGGATCCTGCACCACGTGAAACCACGATCCGCCGTTCTGCCGCTTCGACTCCTGCACGTACGTCGCGCGGCTCGCCTCGGACCATTCGTTCGAGGTGACGTCGTTCACGAGCACATCCATCGACCGGAGGTACGTCGCGAGCGTCAGGTGTTGCCCCACCGGCGCCGTCGTCGCCGTCGGAGCGTTGTTCGAGATGTATTCGTGGTTGACCCACATCCAGCCGGAGGCCCCGCTGCCGTTCCATTGCGGCGCGGCGCCGGAGATGTCGCTCCAGCCGTCCCCGAAGAACGCGACGTAATCGTTGTTCGCGCCGAACCGCGGCGCTGCGTGGCTCTGATCGAAGGTGAGCGGATCGAGCCAGGCCACGACCACGTTTCCCGAGAGGCCTGCGATCGCACGCACGCTGTCGGTCGCCGCATTGGCCAGCGGGAACTGCACGCCGGGCGGCAAGGAGCCCTTCGCGACCTGATCCACCCGCGTCCGCACGTACTGGCCGAGATCCGCCGCGCCCGTACCGAGATCATCCAGGAACGTGAACGCGACCATTCCGGAGAGCGGCCGTGAAGGATCGGGCCACTTGATGCCCGCCTCCCCGGTAGGCCCTTGGGACCCCGGCTCCCCGGGCGCGCCGGGATCTCCTTGCGGGCCTTGCGACCCCGGCTCCCCGGGCGCGCCGGGCTCTCCTTGCGGGCCTTGCGACCCCGGCTCTCCTTGCGGCCCTTGCGTGCCGTCCTGCCCGTCGATGCCGTCTCGACCCTTCGCGCCGTCTTTCCCATCGCTCCCACAAGCCCCGAGCGCTGCGGCGAGCAGCGCACCGGCGCCCGCGAGCGTGAGGAGATGACGCGGCCCGGCTCCAGCGATCTTTCGTTTCATTCGCAAGCACCTCGCTTGGTTCGTCCCGCTCGGAACGATCGCGCGCGAGGGTGACGCGTCTCCGTTTCGGCGTGACGTGGAGCCTGTCACGATTGCGTGACGCATACGCACGTTTCACGTTGCCGACGATCACGTTACGATTGTGTGACACGCGAGATCCATTACCGTTGTCGATGAACGAACGCGGAGAAAAACGCGCGCCACGGAATCGTACTTGCTTCGTCACGGGAAGGAGCGGATCATGTCGTCCGTGTCTGCTGCCCCGCCCCTGTCCCATCACGACGGCGATTCGAGCATAGGCAAGTACAGGTTCATCGCGAGCCTCGGTCACGGGGGAATGGCGGACGTGTACCTCGCGGTCGTCCCCGGCCCGGCTGGATTCAACAAGCTGCAGGTCGTGAAGCGGCTCCGGCGCGATTACGTCGAGGATCCCGATCACGTCGAGATGTTCCTCGACGAGGCGCGGCTCGCGGCGCGGCTGAGCCACCCGAATGTCGTCCAGACGTACGAGGTGAGCGAGTCCGACGGGGAATACTTCATGGCCATGGAGTACCTCGAAGGCCAGCCGTTCAACCGCATCATCAGCCGCGCGAAAAAAGACCCGCCGCCGCCCGGCCTGCTCTTCCGTATCGTGGCGGACGCGCTCGCGGGGTTGCATTACGCGCACGAGCTCACCGACTACGACGGCACACCCCTCCACATCGTCCACCGCGACGCGAGCCCGCACAACGTCCTCGTCACGTACGATGGGCACACGAAGATCCTCGACTTCGGCATTGCGAAATCCGAGGTGCGCTCGGGCGAGACACGCACCGGCATCGTCAAGGGCAAGGTCGCGTACATGGCGCCCGAGCAGGCGCGGTGCAAGCCGCTCGATCGGCGCGCCGACGTCTTCGTGCTCGGCATCGTGCTTTGGGAAATCGCCACGGGCCGCAAGCTCTGGGACAAGGCCTCGGACATCGAGGTGCTCCACAGGCTCGCGACGGGCGAGTACCCCCGCGTCCACGACGTGAATCCGAACGCGCCCGAGGAGATCGATCGGATTTGCGCCAAAGCGATGGCCCGGGATCCGGCCGAGCGGTACGCAACAGCCGCCGAGATGCGCGCGGACATCCTCGCTTATCTGGATCAGGCTCGCCTCCGCACTTCGAGCGAAGACGTGGGCCGCTACGTGACG
The DNA here is from genome assembly GCF_028369105.1 of Polyangium mundeleinium. Lineage (NCBI taxonomy): Bacteria > Pseudomonadati > Myxococcota > Polyangiales > Polyangiaceae > Polyangium > Polyangium mundeleinium. Next base: position 7,758,688 of record NZ_JAQNDO010000001.1, read on the forward strand.
ACCGCGTTCGGGGACAAGCGGGCCGACATCCGAAAGGTGATCGACCAGCAGATCAGCAAGCTGAAGGCGCAACAATCGGGGGAGCGGATGGCGATCCCCGACGTCGCGGGCCCCCCCGACGCGGCCCCCGATTCGCTGAGCATCCCGAACCTCGGAGGCTCCGGGCGTCACAGCTTGAACGGCTCGGGCTCGAATCCGAAGAGCCTGACAGGATCCAACGCGCGAATCCCAGGCACGAACAGCTTGCCCCCCGCGGCACTGCCCTCGCAGGGGCAAGAAGCGACGATGCAGGTCGCGGCGGCCCCGGCGTCGAACCGAGGGAGCATGATCCTTGGCGCCGCGATCGTCCTGGCCGCGGCGATGGGCGCCTTCGTTTTCATGAAGTCAAGGGCGCCCGGCCCGAATGCGGCGCCCTCGTCGGCCGAGGCCACGCAAACCGAGGCGGCCCCGCAGCCGGCGCCGTCGGCCGCGCCCGTCGCAACGGCTGCCGTTGCTCCGACCAACACGCCCGAAGGGACGGCGATGGTGGAGATCAAAGTGCGCGCGATCCCGGCGCAAGCGGAGATCTTTCTCGACGGCGCGCACCTGCCGACCAACCCCTTCACCGGCAAATTCCCCGCGGATGGAGCCAGCCACCGTGTCCACGCGGAGGCGCGGGATCATCGATCGGCCGCGCAGATCGTCACCTTCGACAAGGACGCGAAGCTCGAGCTCGTGCTGGAGCCGAAGAGCGGCGCGGCGCAAGCAACCCCTACGACGACGAGCGACGATCCGCCCGAAGAGCCGGCGGCGACCCCCACACCACCGCCCTCGCCCGCCCCCGCCGCGACGAGCACCCGCGCCAAGCGAAAGCTCGGCGATGCGGATCCGTTCAATACGGCCGCGCCCGCGGCCACGACGACGGGGAAAAAGCGCTCGCTCGGCGACGGCCAGAATCCCTGGTGACCGCGCCGAGCGCGAACGATCACGGCGCTTCGCAATACCCGTAGCTGCAGGCGGGCGCGCTCGAAGGGCACTCCGAGGACTGCGTGCAGGCCTGGCAGCTCGTTTTCCCGTTGACGATCTCCTCGAAGAAACAATCGCAGCGCGAGTCGGTCGTGTACGTCTTCAGCGGGCCCATCTCCGTGGAGCGGTCGACGCGCATCGCGCACTTGGGGACGAGGTGCTTCTTCGTGATCGCCTCGACGAGCGCGTTCGAGAGCTTGGGCGCGGCGAAGCGGGTCACAAGCACGCCCGCCTGCTCCGTCGGGATGCCTGCGCTGACGCGGGTGTAGAAATGAAGAGGCCCCCAGATCGGGTAATGGCCGTCGCGCACGTTCCGTTTGTCGAAGAGGAATGGCGTGGAATCGGGATAGTACCCGCAGCTCTGCCCGAACGCCTTGAACGCGAGGACACGAAGATCGGAGCGGACATCGTCCGCGACGTCCGTCGAGAGGATGCCGATCGCCTGCTCGGCGAGGGATGCGTCGAGCAGGATCTTCAGCCCATCGCGGACGGCGCTCGATCCGCCGCGATCCTTGCCCCACCATTTGTCGGCAGGCACATTGATGGCGCGCGCGATCATCTGCTGCGTGCCGGAGCTCTCATTCCGCACGAAATAATAGGTGGGGTCCGTCCACGGCGCGGCGGCGCCCATGTGGCCGCCCGTGCCGAAGATCATATACGCCGCCTCCGCGCTGATGGCTTTTTGCGTCGAGAGCGCCGGGACCACGAAGGTCATCGGCTGGATGGGGCCTTGATAGTCGGCGATCTGCACGCCGGCCGGCGCCATGGCGAAATCGCACGTGCCGGCGTACACGTCGGAGACGCCGACGTCGACGGGATTGCCGGCCGGATCGAGGAAACACTCCTCGGTCGTGCCGTCGGCGTTGTAGAACCTGGCATAGTTCGCCGGTTTGCCGCCGGCGGCCGGGATGTCCTTGATGACCCGCGAGACGGGGTCCTCGGAATAGACGGCCGAGACGCCCGTGCAGGAGCCTTGCGACTGATACACGATGGTATAGGGCGAGGCCTCGGCCGCGAGAATCCCCTGGATGACGCCGAGGAAGCCGCTCACGGCGCTCGACCCGGCGACGTAGACGACCTTGGGCCGCTCGACGGAGTCGAAACAGTTTTTCGTGGGAACGGCGGACGCGCCTTCCGCGACGAGTGTGGCCGCGAGGCCGAGGGCGAGCGCGGCCGCGCGAGGACGCATGGCCTTCGTGCTGGGGAATCGAATCTCGTTCATGACCATGCCTCGGGACGACTCAAGGAACGGGGGTGGGCTCGACGAGAGGGGGCAACGCGGCGCCGTCGCAGAGCCCGAGACGGGCGCAATTGTCGAACTCGACGCACGTGGCGTCCGTGCATTGGTTGAGGTACTGCTCGTCGTTCGAGGGCTCGCCGGAGAAACACGCCTCCCCGCCGCCCGAGCCGCTGCTCGAGCTCGATCCCCCCGCGAGGACGCACACGCCCTGCTGGCACACCGAACCGTTCCCGAATTTGTTGCAATCGGCGTCCGTGGTGCATTGATCCGTCGCGCCTTCGACGATGAGATTGCAGGCGCCCGCAAGCCCCGCCATCGCCAACAACACGAAGGCCACGAGGAGCCAGCCAAAGGCGGGAGGGTGACCGCGACGATGCGGCGAGAGGGCCTTGTTCTCTTGCATGTTCGTTCCCGTACGAGCTTCGTTCAGAAGGTGCCCTTGATCCACACGCTGCCCGGGCCGACGCCGGCATGCACGGGGGCGAGCGCGGCTTTCGCGGGACCCTTCGGTCCGGCCGTGAGCGTGAGGATCAACGAAGTCACGCCCGCGACCGCCGTGGCGCCGAGCAAGACGTCCGTCGCAATGGCGAGGTTTTTCATGCTGCCATACGACTCGTCGAGCGTCGGGCGGGTCGTGCCAAACGTATCGAGCTGGCTCCGGTAATTGGAGCTGGCGCGGAACGCGAGCCCCCCAACGATACCCGTGCCGACGGCGAGCGCGCCCGTGATGACCCAGGGCACGACCGGCACGTTGCGCCCCGCGCCCTTGTCCTCCCCCGGCGGCCCCGAGCCCGGCACGGACGTCCCATCGCCTGAGGAAGGCGGAATCGCCGTGCTCCCGGCGCCCACGTCGAGCGCGACGTCGACGACATCGGTGCCTGCCACCTCGATCACGCGGGTCACCGGTTCGGCGCCCTGCACGCGCGCCGTCACCTTGCGTTTGCCTGCGCCGACGAGGACGGGCACGTCGAGCGGGGTTTTGCCGACGACCACGTCATCCACGAGGATGTCAGCGCCGGGCCGGCTCGTGGTGATTTTGAGCGTCGCGACGCGCCCTTCGAGCTTCCGGACGTCATTCTCGACCTCCGCGCGGCGCTGCGGGTTGATCTCGCTAGCGCCCTCGTCGAGGTATTGCTTGAAGCTACGAAGCGCGCAGGGGTAATCCGGGAGCTGATAACAGATCTGGCCGATGTCGAACAGGAGCTTGTAGCTCGGCGCGAGCTCGTAGGCGCGGCGGATCTCGACGAGCGCCGCCGTGAAGTCATTGTCCTCGTAAAGCTCCCGACCCCGCTGGTAGCGGCGCTGCGCTTCCTGCATCTCCTCCTTGGTGGGCTGCTTTTTCGGGCCAGCGGCGAGCGCGGCCGGGGCCACGAGCGCGAGGCTCAGAGCGCAGGGGACGGCAATGAGAATCGAGGATCGCATCGATCTCCAGAGGCTTCCGGGGTGGTTCGTTCAGGGTAGATGAACGATCGCGGAAACTTCAAGACCGGCCCGACCCGTATCCGTGTCCTCACACGAATGTCACAAATTCGTTGCACGCCCGTTTCATTCGAGGCGCGTCGGGTTTCGCGCCCACGGCAGGCTCCGTACAAAGCCGGCGCGGCTCACGCGGCCCATCGGCGATCGACCATCGGAGCGACCTCCGCTGGCGCGTTCACCTTCGCGTTCCCCTCCATCGGCTCGAGCCGCGTGCCCTCCCCGATCCGCATCCGATTGCCCCGCCAATCCACCGTGCGCCGGACGCCCCCGACGACCCACGTCCAGGTCGCCAGCACATCCTTGAAAGGCACGAGGCAGGCACACCGCCACGACATCCGCGCGCCACGCATGCGTGACCAGAGCGCCGCGTCGAGGGCCATCTTCAGCGCCACGCCGAGCAGCGCTGCCCCTCCGAGCACGCCGCCGGCCACGACCGAAAGCAAGAGGAGCAGCGGGACGGGATTGAAGAGCGGCTCGATCAAGTACGATCCGACGTGCACACGCCGCCGCATTTGCGTCCAGCGTACATGCCGACTGACGAACCGATCGAGGCGCCAGCGCTCGTTCACGGTGCGCACCGGCTCCGTCGACAAGGCGACACGAAAGCCGGCCTCCTGAAACGCCTTCCCGAGCAGGTAATCCTCGGCCAGCACATCCCGCACCGAGGCGAAGCCGCCCACCGCGGCGAGATCCCCGCGCCGCAGCAGCATCGATTTCCCGATCACGCACGCGTGCCCCAGGAAAACCTTCGCCGAGAGCGTCGAGCGCACGATGAACGAATTGAGATGCAAGTTCTCCAGCGCAGCCCCGAAGGTCCGTTCCCCCGCGCCCACGATGACACTCGTCACGAGCCCCACGCGTGGATCCGCGAGCTCGGCCGCCATCGCCCGCAGATACCCCGGCCCCACACGCACGTTCGAGTCCGAGATGAGGACATGTTCATGGCGCGCGCGGACCGCGAGCGCTTCGAGGATGCTGACCTTGGGGTTCAGGCCCGTCCGGCGCGGGCAATGGATGATCAAAAACGGCGCGCGCGGACAACGCGCCATCACCTCGCGCGCCACGACGAGCGCCGGGTCGTCCGCGTCTTCCGTGCCGAGGAGGACTTCGTAAGTCGGGTAGTCCTGGGACGCGAAGGAAAGCAGGTTTTCCCGTAACCCATCGTCCACGCCCTTGAGCGGCTTCAGGATCGTGATGGGCGGCGTGGGACGCTCCTTCTCGGGAGCCCGACGCAGAATGCGCAGCGCGGCCCATTGCGAGGCCACGGTCATCACGATCGACGAGAGGGCTCCCCCCGCGAGGAGAGCCACCAGCGTGCTCTTCATCGTTTCACCTCGGGAGGCCACGCTAGCGGTCGTTCGTCACATTCTGGTGTCTACTCGTGTGAAGATTGGCGACGGAGGTTTCGCGGAGGTTTTTCGCGGCCGTCGCAGGATCGTCAACTTGCCCGTGCATGCTCGGGCGCCATGACGCGGATTGCGCAGGTGACGGATCTACATTTGCTGGAAGATCGCCACGACAGCCGCAGCGGAATGGAGCGGTGGAGGCTTCGTTATTTGACGTTCGGTCGATCGCCGTGCGCGCGCCGCCGGCGTGAACGCGCGCTCGACGCGCTCGTACGCGCGCGCATGACGGACGCGGACCACGTCATCATCACCGGCGACCTGACGGAGGACGGCGTGTCCGCGCAGTTCGAGGCCCTGGCGGAGGTGCTCTCCGAGAGCAAGCTCTCGCCGGAGCGCGTGACGCTCGTCCCCGGCAATCACGATCTCTACGACGACGGACGGGCGTTCACGCGTGCCCTCGAAGGCCCCCTCCGCGCCTATGCAAGGACGAGCCGCCCCGGCGCCACGACCGAGCTCCGAGATGTGCTGATCGTCCCCATCTCGACGGCCGTGCCCTTGCCCGTGACCCGATCGAGCGGCCTCATCGAGCAAGGCGCCGTCGAGCGGCTCGGCAAGCTCGCGGAGGATCCTCATTTCGCGTGGAAGGTGGTCCTCTCGGCGCAACATCACCCGCCGGGGAAACACGTGATCGCGGCGTGGCACTGGATCGACGGATTGCAAGCGCCCGAGGCCATGGACGCACTGCTCGCGCGCTGCGAGCGGCTCCACGTGGCGCATGGGCACGCGCATCGATCGGAGAATCGATCCATCCGGGCAGGCGCATCGCCGCGCGTGTTTGGTGCCGAAGCCGTGGTAGATGGAGAGACGACGGTGCGTCTGTACCGGGCGACGCACGGGCGGCTCGTGCCCGAGACCGACGTGGCGCTGGCAGCTTGATACGGGGCCGCCGCGCCGGGGCGCCGCCCCGGTCCCCGCGGGGGGCTGTCCGCCCCCTCGACCCCGGACCAGGCACGGCCTGGACCGAAGGTGGAAAAACTGCGCAATGCGCAGTTCTTCCGAGCGGGCCCGTGGCAAGACCAAGGGAACAGTTCACGCCGTCGCCGTCGTGGTTGCAGGGTCAAGACCCGTCGCGCCCCTTCCAACGCGACCTCCCCACGCGCCGACCTGGCGTCGCGCCCCTTCCAACGCGACCTCCCCACGCGCCGACCTGGCGTCGCGCCCCTTCCAACGCGACCTCCCCACGCGCCGACCTGGCGTCGCGCCCCTTCCAACGCGACCTCCCCACGCGCCGACCTGGCGTCGCGCCTCTTCCAACGCGACCTCCCCGCTCGCGGACTCCTCGTCGCGCCTCTTCCAACGCGATCTTCCCGCGCGCCGACCTGGCGTCGCGCCTCTTCCGCCGCGACCTCCCCGCTCGCGGACTCCTCGTCGCGCCTCTTCCAACGCGATCTTCCCGCTCGCGGACCCCTCGTCGCTCCCTTTCCGAGGCGATCCCCCTGCTTGCCGACCTGTCTGCGTCCCCTCCGCGGGCGGCGTCTCCCTCCCCTGTCGAGAGCCTCCTCCCTGGTCTTGCCACCGGCTCGTGGGAAGAACTGCGCATCGCGCAGTTCTTCCCTCACCGGTCCAGGCCGTGCCTGGTCCGGGGTCGAGGGGGCGGACAGCCCCCCGCGGGGTCCGGGGCAGCGCCCCGGCGCGACGGCTCCATGCGCAGCTCACCCCTGCCGAGGCATTTCCAGAACGAACCGCGCCCCGCGCCCCTCCTTCGGCGCGAGATACACCCTTCCCCCGTGCCGCCGCGCGATCTCCCGCACGATCGAAAGCCCGAGCCCCGCCCCCTGCCCCTGCTTTGCTTTGGCTCCCCGGTAAAATGGCTCGAAGATGTGCTCCGCTTCCTCGGCGCGGATCCCCTCCCCCTCGTCCTCCACCGAGATCTGCCACGCCTCTCCCGCCGCCTCGATTCCCACCGTGATCGTCGTCCCTCGCGGCGCATGGGCCATTGCGTTCGACAGCAAATTGTCGACCGCCTGCCGTGCCGTCTGCGCCTCGAACGCGGCCGGCGCCTCCTCCGGCAGCGAGGACGCGATCGTCACCCCGCGCGCCTCGGCCTCCCCTTCACATGCCTCCGCCGCTTCCCGCACCACGGCCGAGAGATCCCCTGCCTTCGCCTCCCACGTCACCTTCCCGAGCGCTGCGAGATCGAGCAGCCGCGCGGCCAGGTTCGACAAGCGCGTCACCTCGCCCCGCGCCCCGGCGAGCGCCTCCCTCAGCTCCTCTGTGCTCCGCTCCTTGCGCAAGGCGAGGTCCATCTCCGTGCGCATCAATCCGAGCGGCGTGCGTAACTCGTGTGCCGCATTCGCGATCAGCCGCTCCTGCGCGTCGCGCGCGGCCCGCAGCCGCTCCATCGCCTCTGCCAGCGCGACGCGCAGATCCGCGATCTCGTCGCCCGTCGGATCCGGGGGCAGGCGCCATGCGAGCGCGCCGCCGCGCAGCTCCGGGAGCTGCGCCGTCATGTCGCCGATGCGCCGGCTCATCCGGCCTGCTTGCACCCCTTGCAAGAAGAACAGGAGCGCCGCCGCCGCGGCCACGAGCCCCAGCGTCGCTTGCCAGTAAAGCCGCATCGTCGCGTCGAGCTCCGCGAGCGAGCTCTCCAGCGTGAGCACGTACGGCTCGCCCCACGGCGCGCGCACCGCCACCACGAGCGAGCGCATCCATCGCCCGTCGGAGGCCTGGTGCGTGAAGAGACGTGGCCCCTCCGAACCCACGTTCGCGGAAGGCCGATCGGGGATCCAGCCATGCTCGGGGAAATGCGCGACGAGCTTCCCCGTCCCGTCGTAGAGCCCCGCCGTCGGCACGAACGAGCGCACGTCGTCCGCGAGCGGCGATTTGCCGAGGTGCACGTGCGGCGCGCCCGTCGGACCGTCGAAGAGGCTCACGCTCTCCACCGCTGCCTGCGCGAGCAGCGCCCGATCCAGCGCGCCGAGCAAGCTCCCGCGGAACACCACGCCCGCCACGCCCACCGCGAGCACCAGCACGAACGACGGCAGCGCCGCACCGAAAAGAACGAGCCGCGCCCGGACCCTCACGCTTCGCCTCGCGGCGGCTTCGCCACGGCCAGCCGATACCCCACGCCTCGCACGGCCTGGATCGTCACCGCATCCCCGCAAACGCTCCGGAGCTTGCTCCGCAAATACCCCACGTACACGTCGACCACGTTCGGCGCGCCGTCGAACCCTGTCCCCCACACCGTGCCGAGCAGCTCCGTCCGCGTCAGCGCCTCTCCCACGTGGCCCGCGAGCTCCGCCAAGAGCGCATACTCCCGCGCCGTCAGGCTCTCCTCGGCGCCGTCCCGCCCGATCACCCGGCGCCGCGCGTCCAGCGTGATCGGCCCGAGCCGCGTCAGCGCCTCGTGCCCCGCTCCGCGCCGATGCAGCGCCTCCAGGCGCGCCACGAGCTCTTCGAAGTCGAAAGGTTTGACGAGGTAGTCGTCCGCGCCGGCCCGCAGACCCGTCACGCGCTCGCCCACTGTCCCGCGCGCTGTCAGCAAGAGGACCGGCGTCTTGAGCCCGCGCTCCCGCCATCGCCGGAGCAGGGAAACGCCGTCCATCCCGGGCAGCGACCAGTCGAGGAGGATGACGTCGTAGACGACCCCGAGGCCTTGTTCGAGCGCCTCCGTGCCGCTCGCCGCGAGGTCCACCTGATGGCCCTCCTCGCGGAGGCCTCGTTCGAGCAGGCGGGCCATCTTGGCCTCGTCCTCCACCACGAAGAGCTTCACGCCGCCATCGTAGCGCCGGACGAGCCCTCCGGCGGGGAAGGTGCTGGCGCCGGCGTGCCGCGGCGGCCTCGGCCGATCCAGCCGTACAAGCTCGGCACGATCAGCAAGGTGAGCAACGTCGAGGTCACGAGCCCGCCCACGACCACGGTCGCGAGCGGCCGCTGCACCTCGGAGCCGGCGCCGCGCGCGAGCATCATCGGCACGAACCCGAGCGCCGCGACGAGCGCCGTCATGAGCACCGGCCGCGCCCGCGCCCGCGCTGCGCTCTCCGCTGCCGCCGCGGGATCCTGCCCTGCGGCCTCGTTCGCGAGCACGCGCGAGAGCAGCACCACGCCGTTCAGCACGGCCACGCCCGAGAGCGCGATGAACCCCACGGCCGCGGAGATCGACACCGGCATGCCGCGGATCGTGAGCGCCACCATCCCGCCCACGCACGCGAACGGCACGTTCGTGAAGATGACGAGCATCGGCTTCACCTTGCGAAACGCGGCGAAGAGCGCCGCGAGGATGAGCGCCACCGCGGCCGGCACCACGACGAGCAGCCGGCGCGAGGCCTCCTGGAACGTCTCGTATTGCCCGCCCCAGACGAGCCTGTAGCCGCGCGGCGCGGCGACGGCCTTGTCCACACGCGCCCGCGCCCGCGCCACGAGATCCCCGAGATCTGCGCCGCGCACGTTGAAGCCCACCACGATGCGCCGCTCGCCATCCTTGCGGCTCACGAGGCCCGGCGTCGGCAACGTCTCGACCTTCGCCACACGCGCGAGCGGCACGAGCCCGCCCGACGCCGTCGGCAAGCTCAGGTTCGGCAGATCAAACGCGCCCGCGACGCCCCCGATCCGCAAGACCACCGGGATCCGGAGGGGCCCGTCGTACGTCGCGCCGACCTCGATGCCGCTGCGCACCGCCTGCACCGCGTCGAGCACCTCGCCGACGCCGAGGCCCACGAGCGACGCATCGAGCGCCTTCGGCTCGACTTCGAGGAGCGACACGTCCGGCGGCGCCAGCACCTTCACGTCCGCCGCGCCCTTCTCGGCGGCGATCTCGGCCGCGATCTTCTCCGCGAGCTCTCGCAGCACCACGAGATCCGCGCCGTAGACGCTCACGGCCACGTCCGAGACCGCTCCGCCGAGCAGCTCGTTGAACCGCATCTGGATCGGCTGCGTGAACGAGGGATCCGCGCCCGGCGAGCCCGCGTCCACCGCGCGCCGGATCTCCTCGATCAGCGCCTCGCGCTCGAGCCCCGGCCGCCACTTGTCCCGCGGCGCGAGCGTGATGAACACGTCCGCTTGTTCGAGGCCCATGATGTCCGTCGCGACCGCGGGGCTGCCCACGCGCGAGACGACCTGCTGCACCTCGGGCACCCTCCGCACCGCGGCTTCGAGCTTGCCCGCCTCGACGATCGCCGTCTCCAGGCTGATGTCGGGGGCGCGTGTCGTCTGCACGACGAGATCCCCCTCGTCGAGCTGCGGCGCGAGCTCGCTGCCCGCGCGCGCGTAGAGCACGACGCCGGCCGCGAAGAGCACGAGCGCGCTCGCGGCCACGAGGACAGGCCGCTTGACCACGAACGAAAGCGTGGGCCCGTAGATCCGCTCCACCATCCGCACGAGCCATGGATCCCGCGCCGGCACGTCCTTCTGCCGGAGCACGAGGCTCATCGCGGCGGGCACGTACGTGAGCGACAGGACGAGCGACGTGAAGAGCGCGAACACCACGGTGAGCGCCATCGGCCGGAACATCTTCCCGTCCACGCCCGTCATCGTGAGCACCGGCAGGTACACGATCAGGATGATCAGCACCGAGAAGAACACGGGGCTCGCGACCTCGGCGCTGACGCCGCTCACCCACGATGTGCGTTCGGGCCCTCCCGCGGGAGCATTCCCCTTCTGCGACGCGTGGAAGACGTGTTCGACCATCACGACCGCGCCGTCGACGACGAGGCCAAAATCGATGGCGCCGAGGCTCATCAGGTTGCCCGGGATCCCGAGCGCCACCATGCCCGAGAGCGCCCCCAGCATCGAGAGCGGGATCGCCGAGGCCACGAGCAGCCCCGCGCGCAGGCTCCCGAGCATCGCGAAGAGCACCACACCGACGAGCAGGCCGCCTTCGAGCAGGCTCTTGCCCACCGTGCGGAGCGTGCTGCCGACGAGGTGGCTCCGGTCGTACACGAGCCGGATCGAGACGTCCTCGGGGAGCGCCGCGCGCACCGCGGGCATCTGCGCGTGGAGCCGATCCATCACGTCGAGCGCGTTGTCGCCCCGGAGCATCTGCACCATCAGGTAGATGACCTCGCCGCGGCCGTCGGCCGTCGCCGCGCCAATCCGCGGCAGCCCGCCCACGCGCAGCTCCGCCACGTCGGAGACACGCACCGCGCGCCCTTCCTGATCGAGCGGCGACACGATCGCGTGCCCCAGCTCGGAAGGATCCTTCGGCCGCGCGACGGCACGGAGAAGCGCCTGTCCACGGCCGAGCGGCAAGCTCGCCCCGGGCGCGCTGCCGGTCGATCGTTCGAGCGCCTCGCGTAGCGAGCCGAGCGTCATGTGCCGCTGCGCGAGCCGCGCCGGATCGGCCACGACCTCGATCGTACGCCGCTCGCCGCCCCAGGGGTTCACCTCCACGACGCCGGGCACCGCGCGGAGCAGCGGCGCCACGCGTGTCGACGAGAGCTCGTAGAGCTCCGCGAGCGAGCGCGACGGCGAGCTCAACGTGAAGTGAAAGATCTCGCCGAGCCCGCCCGTCACGGGCCCCAGCTCGGGCGCGCTCACGCCCGGCGGCAGCGCGCCCGCGACCGCCCCGATGCGCTCCGAGACCATCTGCCGCGCGCGCCACGGATCCACGGCGTCGTCGAAGACGATCGTCACCGACGAGATCCCGTACCGCGACAAGCTGCGGTGCTCTTCGAGGCCCGGAAGCCCGCCGAGCGCGAGCTCGATCGGCCGCGTCACCTGCCGCTCGACCTCCTCGGGCGTGAGGCCGGGCGCGCTCGTCAGCACGAGGACCTGGTTGTTCGTGATGTCCGGCAGCGCGTCGAGCTCGAGCCGCCGCCCGAGGAAGGCCCCCACGACGGCGAGGACGAGCGTCACCGCCACGACGAGGCCCCGATGCCGGATCGAGAGCTTGACCAGCGCGGGGATCAATCGACGTCTCCGCCGGGCGTGGGAAGCGCGCGCGACGCATCCGCGGCCACCTCGTCCCCAGGGCGCAAATCCCCCTCGACGAGCGCATCCGCCCCGGAGCTCGACAGCACCTTCACCGGCAGCGGCGCGCCGGTCTTTCGCGAGAGCACCACGGCCGCGCCGTCTTTCAGCGTCACCGCCGCCGCGGGGATGGCCACCGCCATGCCGCCCGGATCGGGCGAGACGCGTACCTTCCCCAGCGTTCCATGCGGCAAGGCGATCACCTCCGCGGGCTTGAACCACGCGGCCACCGTCCCATCCCGCCCGCTCGTGCTCGGCGCTTCGCTCAGGAGCGTGAGCGCCGTGGTGTGCCCGAGCGGCCCCACGAAGACGAAGCGCGCGCCCGGCGGCGGCCGCTGCGAGAACCGCGCCTCGATCCGCGCCACGCCCGCGCCCTCGATCTGCGCAATCGGCGCGCCCGTGGGCTCACGCGACGCGCCGAGCGCCGCGTCGAGCTCGGTCACCACACCCGCGACCGGGCTCCTGAGTGTCACGAGCCCGCCCGAGCTCACGAGCGCGGCCACGTTCTTCGGCCCCAGCCCTGCGATCTTCAGCGTCGCGAGCGCCATCTGCTGCGCGGCCGACGCGTCCGCGAGCGTGCCCTCGACCTCGGCGATGTCCGCGAGCTTCGCGAGCCCGTCCTTCCGGAGCTCTTCGAGCTGCGCCTTGCGCTTGCCATGCGCCCCGATCCGCGTGCCCGCCGCCGCGAACGCGCCCGCCGCGCGCGCGAGCTCCGGCATCACCACGTCCGCGATCGGCGCGCCCTCGTCCACACGCTCGCCGTGCTCCACATGCACCTTCGTGATCCGCGCCGAGAACGGCGGCACCACCGCGCCCTTCGCCCCCGCAGGCGGCACGAGCTCAGCCGGCGCTTCGAGGAGCGAGAGCCCGCCCGGCGCGCGCGCCGCGACCCACGGCGTCTCCGCGCTCTTCGGGCCCACGCCCACGTCCGCAGCCGGCTCGGGCGCCGCCTCGGGGCGCGCGCACGCGGCGACGAAAAGCGCCGCCACGAAAGCCCCCATCCCTCGCGCCTTCATCGCGTCTTCTCCTGCTTCTTCCCGTCATCCATCGCCGAGAGCCAGAGCCAAAGTTTCACGCGCGCCCACGCATTCGCCGCCCGCGCGCGCTCGAGCCGAGCCTGCGCAGCCGCGACGTTCCTGCGCGCCGTGAGGACCTCCAGCATCGTCCCCTCGCCCGCCTCGAAGAGCCGCACCCGCGCCGCGAGCCCCTCCGTGAGCGCCGGCAAGATCGCGCCAGCGAGCGTGTCCACGATGTCCTGCGTGTGCTCGACCTCGTGGATCCCCATGGCCACATCGGCCGACGCATTCGCCGCCTCGCGCTTCGTCTCGCCTTCGAGCTGCGCCGCCCGCGCGGCCATCACGCTGCGCTCGCGCTCGCCGCGATCAAAGACCGGGAGCGTGAGCCCAACCGCGCCATACCCCACGAGCCCGCCAGGCGAATCCCGCTGGACGTACACGCCAACCGAGAGCGAAGTCCCGCGCGCAGCCCGCTCCTCGGCCTCCCGCGCGCGCTCGACGCGGGCCGCGATCGCCTTCTGCTGCACGGTCGGCAGCATCGCCGCGCGCCTCTGCGCCTCCCGCAGGCCCGCCCCGGAAGGCAACACGGGCGCCGGCAAATCCCCACGCGCGCCCAGCGGATCCACGCCCGCAGCAATCACCCGCGAGAGCCCGAGCCCACGTTCGAACACCTCGCCCTCCGCCCCAATCACCCCAAGCCGCGCCTCCGCGTGGTAAGCACGCGCATCCGCCGCATCCGCCTTCGTCACCGCCGAGGCCTGCGCCGCCTTCTCCACGAGCCGCGCAAACTCCCCCGCAAGCGCCGCCTCCCGCGCTGCAACATCGAGCACACGCTCAGCCGCCCAAAGATCGATCCACGCCCGCGCCGCATCGAGCCTTTGCGTCAGCGCGAGCACGCGCGCGCCCGCCGAGAGCTCCTCCTCCTCGACCCGCGCCGCGTCCTTGCGAGCCGAAGCCAACCCCGCAAGGTTCCACGATTGCGTCACGCTCGCCTGAATCTCGAAGCCCTGGTTCGGCGTGGGCAACACGCGGAACCCCGGCTGCACATAGATCTGCGGGTTCTCCGTCATCCCCGAAATCCGCGCACCAAGCGCATGTTTCGTGGTCACAGCGCGCTCAGCGCCGCGCACATCAGGCGTCGCGACGGACAAGCCGATGGCCTCGTCAAACGAGAGTGTTTTCGCAGGCGTCGTGGCCGCGAGCGCGACATTCGCAGCGATCGGAAGCGCGAGCCAGAAGCTCATGCGCGGACCCTAGCGCCACCCCCCACGAGAGATCCTGAGGGGATCCTGAGAGAATTCTCAGAAAGCTGGCAGGCCGTCGCGCCGGGGCGCTGCCCCGGACCCCGCGGGGGCTGTCCGCCCCTCGACCCGGACCAGCGAGGCGCTGGACCCAGGGTTGAAAAACTGCGCTCCGCGCAGTTTTTCAAACAGGCCGACGAAGAACCCGGGTTGCCAGCAGAAGCAGCAGCGCGGCTGTCTTCGGCGGCAGGGTCGTTGCCGGTCTTGACCGGGCCTGTTCGATGAGCTGCGCGGAGCGCAGTTCATCGAGCTTGGGTCCAGCCCCTGGCTGGTCCGGGTCCCGGGGCGGACAGCCCCGGGTGGGGCCTGGGGCAAAGCCCCAGCTCCGCGGCTCACTTCGGCGCGAGCTTTGCCATGAACGACGCTGCGAGCCCTGACAGAAGGCATGGCGCCACGCCGCCGCCGAAGACCCCTGAGCCTGCGAGGTACAGGCCTGTCACGGGTGTGCGCGTGCGGAAGCCTTTGGGTCCCCATTGCGAGAGCGTCATTGCTGGGCCGAAGGGCGCGCCGGCGGTTGCGCGGGTTTGATCTGCCGCTGTGAGGGGCGTGCCGTAGGCCTGCACGACCACGTCGCCCACGAGCCCTGGGTACCGCGCGTCGAGCTCCTTCAGCATCCACTGCGCGATCTCGTCGCGATAGGCTGCGTAGGCGGGCCCTCGCTCGGCCTCGGGCAGCGATTGCCATTTTCGGAAGCGCGCATGTGGCACGTAGGTCAGCACCACGAGCGACGAGCTGCCCTCCGGTGCGAGCGCGCCGCTTGGGTCCTTGATCGACGTCGGCGAAAGGAACAGCATCGGCCGCGGTGGCAGTTTTCCTGTGAATCGCGCGGAAAAACCTTCTTCGACGTCGTACGACGGATACAGCCAGACGTTTTGCGCGCCGAGCCCGTATGTGCGCAGGTCCCGACGCATGCCGAGCCATATCTGGAACGTCGCCATCGATGGCTCGATCACGGCTGCTTTGCGCCGGAGCGAGGTTGGCAGATCCGAAGCGGAGACGAGCCGGCCCAGCGTGATCGTGGGATCCACCGCGGAGACCACGATGTCCGCCTCGATCCGCTCGCCTCCTGCGAGCACGACGCCGGTCACGCGGCCGCGCTCGGTCTCGATACGCTCGACGAGGGCGCGCGTGCGGAATTGCGCTCCTTTTGCTTCGGCTGCGTGGACGAGCGCGTCGCGCAGGCCCCCGCCGCCGCCGCGCGGGAAGAACGCGCCGTCGCTGAAATGGGCCATGTAGAGCAGCGCTGCGAGCCCGACCACGCGCGAGGGTGGCAAGGCCCACGCGCCGGATTGGCCGGCGAGCACGGCGCGCAGGCGCTCGTCGGAGGTGCTTTGCTCGATGAGCTCGCGCAGCGGCCGCTGGCTCCATTGCAAGAGCGCTGGCACGCCCGTCAGCGCCACGAGATCCGTCAGGACGGGACGGCCGAGGATGCCCCGGGCGAGCGCGTCGTGCATCCGCGCCGCCCCGTCGAGCAAACCGAAGAAATGGCGGAGACCCTTCGTTTCCTCCGGAAACAGGGCGGTCAGGCGCTCGCGGTAAGCCGCGAGGGGCCGGCAAACCTGGACATCGAGGTCGGGAAATCGGTAAAGGTCGAATCCGTCGGGATCGAGCTCGCGGAAGAGCTCGCCTGCATCGACGCCGAGGGACTGGAAGAGCTCGTGCACGAGCTGGCCCGGACGGCAGGCGCCCACGTAGTGCAGACCCTGGTCGAAGACGAATCCGTCCTGCGAAAACGGCGCGAGGTAACCGCCGATCTCGGCGCCAGCGTCGAGGGCGAGCACGTCGAACCCGTCCTTGGCGAGGAAGGCGGCGGACGCGAGGCCGCCCGTACCAGTTCCGATCACGAGGGCGCGCCGCGTCGAGGCCATGATGCTGCGCGGAAGGGTACACCCGGCCGCCGGTCGAGGCGAGGAAAACGAATCATGCGCACGTATCGAGTCCACGGACATGCCATGGTCTCCCAGTATGCGGACGTACCCCGCTCGCGCGCAGGCTTCTCGCCGCGCGAGGCTGCTTGACAGGAATTCTCGCGGCGGCCTAACATCCGGGATTTGGGGGGATTCGGGGGAGACCGGGGGAGACCGGGGGCGATGGTGGAAGAGAAACGACACGAAGTCGCGGCCGAATCCCAGAAAAACGAACCGAGGCAGGACACCTACCGGCTCCTCTTCGAGCTGGCGGCCGACCTCCTGGGTATTGCCACGATGGAGGGCTATTTCGTGGAGCTCTCTCCCTCGTGGGAGGGCCGCCTCGGCTACACGCGCGACGAGCTGCGCATGCATCCCTTCCTCTCGTTCGTGCATCCGGACGACCAAGCGCCGACGCTTGGCGAGGTGAGCAGGATGGCCCAGGGGGCCGTCGTACTGACCTTCAAGAATCGATATCGATGCAAGGACGGCGCGTACCGGTGGATCGAGTGGACGAGCGTGCCGAAGGACGGGCTCATTTATTTCGTGGCGCGCGACATCACCGAGCAGCAGCAGCTCGAAGAGGAGCTGCGCGCTTCGCGACGCGAGGTCGAGGCGAGGTATCGGGAGCTCGAGCAGGAGATGGCCGAGCGCCGCCAGGCCGAGGCCGCGCTGTATGCGCAAAATGAGGCGGTCCGGGCGCTCTCGACGCCGATCCTGCAAGTCGCCGAGGGGGTGCTCCTCCTGCCGGTCATCGGCCAGATCGACGCCGGGCGCGCGGGCATGATGATGAGCAAGCTCCTCGACGCCATCGTGCACGCGCAGGCGCGCGTGACCATCCTGGATCTGACGGGGGTGGCCGAGATCGACACGAATACGGCGTCCCACGTCTTCTCGCTCGTCCACGCGGCGAGGCTGCTCGGGAGCGATTGCCTCGTGTCCGGCATCCGGCCTGCGATCGCGTCGACCATGGTCGACCTCGGGATCGACACGACCAACCTGCGCACGTTCGGGACCCTCGCCGCGGCGCTGTCCCACGCGCTCGGACTACGAGCGCATCGCCAGAAGTAACGACTTCGCGATCTTCCGAGCATCAAGCCGGTCGATGCTGCTAGGCTCGCGCCATGCGTGCCATTCGATTTCATGCCCTCGGCGGCCCCGACGTCCTCCGCGTCGAGGACGCACCCGAGCCCACGCCGAAGCCGGGCCAGGTCCTCCTCGCCGTCCGCGCCGTGGGCCTCAATTACGCCGATACGATGTTCACGAAGGGGCAATACTTCATCCGCCCCACATTCCCGGCAATCCCCGGCATGGAAGCCGCCGGCGAGGTGCTCGCCGTCGGCGAAGGCGTGACGGACCTCCGCGTCGGCGACCGGGTGATGGCGCTCGGCGACGGAGCCTATGCCGAGCGAATGGTCGCGCCAGCGTACAGCGTCTATCCCATCCCGAAGGGGTTGTCCTTCGAGCAGGCCGCGGCATTGCCGGTGCAAGGCCTGACGGCGCACCACGTGCTCACGCTCTCGGGCAGGCTCGCGCCCGGGGAGAAGGTGCTCGTGCACGCGGCGGCGGGCGGCGTAGGCACGCTCGCGGTGCAAATCGCGCGGCGGCTCGGGGCCTCGTTCGTCGCAGGCACGGTAGGCTCGCCGGCGAAGGCGGATCTCGTGCGATCGCTCGGCGCGGATCTCGTGGTGAACTACCGGGAAGACGATTTCGCCACGCAGATTCGCTCGGCCGTGAAGGAAGGGGTGGACGTGGTGCTCGAAATGCTGGGCGGCACCGACGTGTACAAGCGCAGCCTCGCTTGCCTCGCGCCGATGGGCCGGATGGTCGTGTTCGGCGCCGCGACCGCGGACGTGCGCGGCACCGTGGAGCCGATCGGGCTCATGCACAAGAACCTGTCCATCACCGGCTATTACATGACGCCGCTGATCAAGCGCCGCGAGCTCTGCGCTCCGCCCCTCGCCGAGCTCGCCGCCGCAGCCGCGGAGGGCGCGCTGCGCGTGATCGTGGGCAAGACGTATCCGCTCGCAGACGCGGCAGAGGCGCACCGGGACCTCGCCGGCCGCGCCAGCACCGGGAAGCTCGTGCTCGTGGTTTGACGGGTCGGACGTGCGGGGGAGCGCCGCCTGCTCGACACCCACCTCCATGGTCTTGCCACGGGCCCGTGGGAAGAACTGCGCACCGCGCAGTTCTTCCAACCTCGGTCCAGGCCGTGCCTGGTTCGGGTCGAGGGGCGAACAGCCCCCGCGGGGTCCGGGGCAGCGCCCCGGCGCCACGGCCCCCTGTGGAATCCCCTCTCAGCGCGGCGCGGCGCTCCCTGCGGGTGCTCCTGCGGAGGGCGCGCCCGAGGCCGCGGCGCTCGCGGAGGCGGCGGCGGCGTTCATCTTCGCGCGGACGGAGAGCCGCATCCCCACGATGGTGCCGGCGATCGCGGTCGTCGTGACGACGATGAACAGGACCAGGATCTTTCCCGAGTTCCCGCCGGCCGGCCTCGACGCGGGCGTGGACGGCGAGGTGCGGGGCGAGGGCGAGGCGCTTTCCATGCGGGGCCTTGTATATCGTCCGATCCGGGCCCTGGCAACGCTCGCGGGCCTCTTGGTTCACTGCGTCGGCGGGAGGATTTCGGGGGTGAGCGGCTCGCCGCGCGCGAGCGTCGAAAGGACGGCCTCGCGCACGCGGGCATCCGCCTCCCGGCGCGGGCTCGGCCGCCGGGCGAGCGCCTGGAGTGGGACCAGCATGCACGGGTTTTTCTGGAGGATCGGCTCGTTCCGCGCGAGGAAATCCCAGTACAGCGCGGTGAGCGGGCACGTCTTTTTGGGATCGAACGGGCAGCCGTCGCAATAATCGCTCATGCGATCGACATAGGCCGCGCCCGAGACGTAGGGCTTCGTGGTCATGATGTCGCCGGCGGCGAACGTCCCCATCCCGAACACGTTCGACTCGACGACCCAGTCGTAGGCGTCGGTGTATGCGATCCAGAACCAATCCGTGAGCGCGCGCGGCGAGAGGCCGAGCAGCGTGCCGATGTTCGAGAGGATCATCAGCCGCGTGATGTGGTGGCTGTAGCCCTCGCGCCAGACGTCGCCGAGCACGCGATCGAGACAGGCGAGCCCCGAGCGCGGGCCTCCCTCCCAGAAACACGCGGGCAAGGGCTCGGTCGCGCCGAGCATGTCCGGCAGGGCGGGCGCGTTGGGGTCGCTCAGGCCGCGTGCCATTCCTTCGGGCAGATCGGGCAGGATCCGGAACCCGTCCGTCTCGCGGTGCACGTGCCGCACGAATTCTCGCCAGCCGAGGATCTGCCGGACGAAGACCTCCTTGCTGGCGATCGGAATGGGCAGCGCCGCGGCCTCGTGCACGATCCGCGCGGGCAGCAGGCGATGGAGGTGCAGGAGCGGGGCGAGGCGCGTGTGGAAGAGGTTCGTGGACGCGCAAGACATCGCGTCCTCGAAGGGGCCGAAATGCGGCAATGCAGCGTCTTTGCCCCAGGCCCAGAGCGCCTCGGCGTCGGCCTGCGTGGAAGGGAGCGCGCTGGGATCGAGGTGGCCCGGGTGATCGGCATATCGACGGAGAATGAGCGCGCAGACCTCCTCCGTGATGGGATCCGGCTTGAACGAGGGCGGCGTGGGCGCGGGAGGTTCGCCGCGGAACGGGAGACGGTTGTCCGTGTCGAAGCTCCACCGCCCGCCCTCGGGCTGGCCGTCGTGCACGAGGAGGCCGGTCCGGCTCCGTACGTACCGGTAAAACGATTCCATTCGATAGGGCGGACGCCCGCCCGTGGCCTGGAGAAAATCGTCGTGTGTCGTGAGCCATCCGTCGTGGGGAACGAACCGGAGCGTGCCCGACGCCACGGCGGGCGCGAGATCCACGCGGAGCTCGCGCTCGGCGGGCTCCATGCAGAGGAGCGGTCCGACCTCGGCGGCGGCGCGCGTGACGGCCCCGGCATACCCGGAGTCCGCGACCACGTACCGGACCGCGACGCCGCGCCGCGCTTGCTCCAGCGCGAAATGGCGCATGTTCGCGAGCACGAGGGCGAGCTTTTGCTTGTGGTACGGGCGGCGCGCGGCCTTCGCCGGATCCTCGACGAGCAGGACGCCCGCTCGCTCGGGGGGAAGATCCCGCAGGGGGCCGATCGCGTCCGAGAGCTGGTCGTAGGGGACGAAGACGAAGGTGCGCCCCCGCTCGTCCCGCGCGGCGGCGCGGAGCTCGGCGAGGAAACGCTTCATGTCATGAGAGCCCGCGTCTGCGCCATGGGGGTGCGGCGGCACGTAGGGTTCTGCGAAGGCCCGGTCAAGCTGCCCGGCGACATCTTCCTTTTCAGGAAGAAACCGATTAGTTTGCCCGCATGCGTGGCCTCGTTGCCTTGCTCGCGTGCGCGCTCGTTCCTTCGGCTCTCCTCGGCTGCGGCAACAACACCGACAAGGGCCCCGCGCCGACCCCTTCGGCGACGACCACGGCGACGACGCCCGCCCCGGAGGTGCCCAAGGGCCCGCTCTCGGTGGTGCTGGAGGCGAAGGAGCCCCTCACGTTCTCGGGCGTCGCCGAGGGCATTGTGATCGCGGACGCGGGGCGCACGCGGATGGCGACGGCGGCCGTCGAGGGCGAGCTCGTCGAAAAGCCCATGCCGTCCGGCCTGCCCGCAGAGGGGCACATCCTGCGGTTTTCGGGCCGGCTGCCGGGCTCGGTCTGGGTGCTCTTCGAGACGCCGAAGATCGAGAAGGAGCCCGTGAAGAATCCGTTCTTCCGCCTGGAGCAGGCGAAAGGCAGCTTCAAGGCATTCGCCGACGACTGGAAGCCTCACCTCGCCGCGTGGTCGAAACGGAGGGTCCTCTCCATGTCGACGTCCTCGGGCAAACTCAAGGTCAAGGTCGTGGATCCTTACCAGGAGGAACCTTCGCCCGACCTGCCGAGCGCGCGGCTCGACGACGAAGCGTGCGCGAAATCGCTGCGTATCGAGGAGATCGCGGCGCTCGCCACCGGGGAGGTGTTCGCCGCGGGGCATTGCAGGACGGGGGACTCCGGCAAGCACCACGTCGTCGTGCGCTGGGCCGAGGAGGCCACGAGCGCGCCATCACCCAAGGCGAGCGCGAGCGTCGCGCCCGCCGTCGCGAGCGCGGCGGCCGCGCCCGCGGCGAACGAGGCAAAGGGCGTGGATCTCGACGGCGGCGTGGCGGAGGGCGGCGCGGCGGACGCCGGGGCGGACGGCGGCGAGGCGGAGGAGGCGCCCGTGGGGGTGCCGGGCCAGGTGTACGTGCTGCCGGGCGTGCCGGCGTCGATGCACCACGTCGCCCTCGTGGCGCAGGGGCCGAGCGACGTATGGGTGCTCGGCGCCGAAGACAATGGGAGCGCCCACCTGCTTCGGCTCGAAGGGGGCGTGTTCAAGGCGCAGACCTTGCCGAAGCTCGGCGCGCCCGCGCGATCGCTCGCGGGGGCAGGCGACGGGACGTTGTGGCTCGTCACGGCGGACGCGATCTGGAAGCGATATCCGCCCGGAGAATGGGAGGAGGTCCCGCCGCCCGCGCACGCCTCCGTCCCGGAGCCCGATTCTCGCTGGGAAATGCGCGAGGTGTGGGCCTCCGGGAGCGACGTGTGGATCGCGGCGAAACACACCACGGCCAAGGGCGAGCGCCACGTCGTGCTGCGGGCGCGGCCGGCGAAGGACGTCGTGCGCTTTTGACCCTGATGCTGCCCCCGGCTTGACGACGCCGGCGCGCGGGCGTCTCATGCCTGCATGTCTACCCCGGGTCTCGCCGAGCTCATTACGTTTTTCCGATCGAATCCCCCCAAGAGCACCCTGCCGGCCGACTTGCGCGCCTGGTTCGCGGCGCTCATGCAAGCCACGCCCGTGCCCAGCGAGGCGCGGCTCGAGCGCACCACGTGCGATGTGCCCGCGTACTGGATCACGCCGCCCGGCGCCGATCCGAGCCGCGTGATCCTCTACCTGCACGGCGGCGCTTACATGCTGGGTTCACCCGAGACCCACCTGGAGACGGTCTACCGCCTGGCGAAACACGCCGGGACGCGCGCGCTCTCCGTGGATTATCGCCTGGCGCCCGAGGACGCCTGGCCCGCGTGCCGCGAGGACGCGGTCGCGGCGTATCGCTGGCTGCTCGCGCAGGGCGTCGCGCCTTCGCACATCGCGATCGCCGGGGATTCGGCCGGCGGAGGCCTCACGCTCTCCACGCTGCTCGCGCTGCGCGACGCGGGCCTGCCCCTGCCGAGCTGCGCGGCGTTTTTCTCCCCCTGGGTCGATTTCACGGGTTCGGGCGATTCCGCGAAGACGAACGGCGAGGGCGATCCGCTCGTCGATCCGCGCGGATTGGCCATGATGGTCGGCGCCATTCTCCAGGGGAAGGATCCCGCCGCGAGCTCACCGCTCTTCGCCGATCTCGGCGGGCTGCCCCCGCTCTTCGTGCAGGTGGGCACGGCCGAGGTGCTGCTCGACGATGCACGCAGGCTCGTCGACAAGGTGAACGCCGCGGGCGGCGAGGCGGTGCTCGACGCGTGGGAGGACATGATTCACGGGTTCCACGGGTTCCCGACGTACCTACGCGAGAGCATCGCGGCCATCGAGCGCGCCGGGGAGTTCCTCCGGGCGCGGCTCGCGCGGTAGGGGGAGCGGAAGCGGCAAGCGGCAACCGGGATCTGACGATGCCAATTTAGAGAGCCTGAGCCGGCAGTACCATCGAAGGAACGCGCCCCATGACCCCTTTGCCCAAAGGCCCCACCAACAACATCCTGGTGAACATACAGGGGCTCATGGACCCGATCGGCTACACGCTGCGCATGCGGGAGCGCTACGGCGATCCGATGTCGCTCCCGAAGATGGACGGCAAACCGGTGCTGGCCACCGGCAGCGTGGAGGGCCTGCGCTCCGTGTTCGGCGGTGCCGCCGGTGGCCCTTGACCAGATGCTGTCCGAGAGCTTTACCGCGGCGTTAGGAGAGTCGTCGCTGTTCGTGCTCTCGGGCGCGCGGCACACGGCCATGCGCAAGCTGCTCATGCCGCCGTTTCACGGGCAGCGCATGCGCCTGTACGGAAAGCAGATCCGCGACCTGACTTTGCAGCAATCCCAGGACTTCAAGCCGGGCATGCAGCTCGTGGCACAGGACCTCATGCATGCCATCTCGCTACAGGCGATCATCCACGTCGTGTTTGGAGTCACTGCACCGGCGGAGGTGGCGCGCCTCGAGAAGCTGCTCGAGGCATTGCGCAAAAGCTTTTCCTTAGGCCTGACCGTCACCCTCATGATTCCCTGGCTGCGCCGGGAGTTCGGGGGCTTCGGCCCGTGGGCGCACAGGCTGCGCGCGACTCAGGACCTGCGCAACTTCCTCGATCCGGAGCTCGCCCGCCGCCGCGCCGAGCCTGCCGAGCGCACCGATATCCTGAGTCTGCTCCTGGAAGCCCGCCAGGAAGACGGGACGGCGCTCAACGACCAGCAGATCTTCGAACAGCTACACACGCTGCTCTTCGCGGGGCACAGCACGACCGCGGGCGCGCTCACCTGGGCGCTCTCTTTTCTCGGACACGCGCCAGCCGTATTGCGCCGGCTGCAGGACGAGCTGACGGCGCTGGGCGCGGATCCGGAGCCCGAGGCGCTGGCCAAGGCGCCGTATCTGGAAGCGGTGTGTAACGAGACGCTGCGCCTGCGCCCGCCCAGCCCGGGGGTGGGACGCAAGCTGAATGCGCCGATGCAGATCGCGGGCTGCGCGTTGCCGGCCGGAGCAGGCGTGTTCGCGCAAATCATCTGGGCCCACCACGATCCCACGGTATTTCCGGAGCCGGAGGTATTTCGTCCCGAGCGATTCCTGGAGCGAACCTATTCCCCCTTCGAATTCCTGCCGTTTGGCGGCGAGCATCGGCGCTGCATCGGGGCCGCCTTTGCGCTGTACGAGATGAAGCTCGTCCTGGGCACGCTGCTGCGGCGCTACAGCTTCGAGCTCGTGTCCAAGAAGCCGGTGCGGGTGGGGCTGCAGGGTCTGCCCGGCTCTCCGGTGCGCGTGATCGTCCGTTGATTCCTGCCGCAGCGGGAGCTCGGAAGCCTTGGCGGAAAAGCGGAACAGCTTGCCCATCGAGCCGATGCTGATGAGGGCTGGAGTCGCTCACGCCGGCACCCGCAGATGAGGCTGGCGTGCGGCCCCCGCACGTGCCGCTCCTCGCTTCCCATCCAACCTCGATCGTGGCACGCTGACCCGATGCGACCCCTTCGGTATTCCATCAACGTCACGTTGGACGGGTGCTGCGATCATCGAGCGGGGGTCCCGGACGAAGAGTTGCATCGTCACGCGGCCGAAATCCTCGCGCAGGCCGATGCCCTCATCTTTGGCCGCACAACCTACGAAATGATGGAGGCCGGGTGGCGGTCGATGGCGCAGACGGGTCAGAGGCCTGACGGGATGCCCCCATGGACGGAGCCGTTCGCCCGGACGATCGACGCGGCAAAGAAGTACGTCGTGTCGAGCACCCTGGACCGGGTGGATTGGAACGCGGAGCTCCTGCGCGGGGATCTGGCCACGGCCGTTCAAGAGCTAAAGCAGCAGCCGGGCAAGGGCCTCTACGTGGGAGGCGTGACGCTCCCGCTGGCCCTGGCGGAGCTGGGCTTGATCGACGAGTACGAGTTCGTGGTGCAGCCCAGGCTAGCCGGCCACGGTCCGACGCTCTTCGCGGGCCTATCGAAGTACATCGATCTGAAACTCGTGGGCCGGCAGGAGTTCAGCTCTGGGGCCGTGGCGATGCGGTATGTGCCGAGAAGGTAGCCTCCTGTTCGGACGCCGGCCCCAGTTCGTCGGCCTTGGGCTCGACGTGGGCCTCGTGCTCGCCGGCCTCGGGCATCGAGGCGGACGGCGCGGCACCTTTGCAGTTGCCTCTGTTCGGTGAGCTTTTCAATATGGATGACGCCACTCCGGCGAAAGCGCGACGCAAGCCGTGTGATCTTCCTGTGGAACTGGTAGGTTTCCGCAATGCGTCGCAGGTCTCTCTCCTCCGCCCTCCCCTGGCTCGCCTCCGCGCTCCTTGCGGCGTGCACCGGCAGTGCGCCTCCGGCGCGCGAGGCCTCACCTGCGTCGACCCCGAACTCGCCGCCTCCGCCCGCGGCTCCTACGCTCCCGCCGGGCGTGCTCGCAGAGGGGGCCGGCGCGCAGGGAGTCGTACGCGTCGAGGAGCGCGATGGACTGCGGCTGCTGACCATTGACGGCGTCGTACAAGCAGCCGTGCCGGCGGGCAGGCGGGATATCGTCGCGTCCCCAGATCCCCTGGTCACGCTGGTGCGCGCGGCCCGGCCAAACGCGAGGACCGTGTTGGTCATTGGGCTCGGGAGCGGGCGGACCGCCGCCGCGCTCGCGACCGAGGGGCTCGAGGTCGAGGTCGCGGAGCTGGAGCCCGCCGTCATCGATTTCGCGCGCCGGTTTTTCGGCTATCAAGGGCACGCCGCCGCGTCCGATGGACTCGACTATCTCGCGCGTGCCCGCAAGATGTACGATATCGTCGTCGTCGACGCATTCAACGGGAAAGAGCCGCCGCGGCGCTTTCTCACGCGCGATGCGCTCCTGAAGATGGGCCTGCGGAGCGGCAGCGCAACGCTCATCGCCGCGCGTTGGCGGGGTTCGCCCCACGGATCGTCTTCCCCCGCGGTGCCCCATCTCATGGGCGATATCCGCGTCTTCTCGCAGCTATTCGGTAGCGGTGTGGGGGACGAGGAGCAGAATCTTTATCTCATCGCGTCCGCGACCCCGGCGAATCTGATTGGCCCGCAGGGGATCGCCGCCTGGCCGATCCCCGGAGCCTTGCCGGAGCACGCGCGCCCGGCCGCCACGGCTGTACCCGGCTCGCCAGCGTCGCGCCGGGTGACATTGCTCGGTTATCTGGTGCGCACACGAGAGGACGGAGCGCTTTGCATCGATTTGCCGCACTACGAGATGGGAGCGCAGCGCTATCGGCTCTCAGGCCCCGCCGTCGATGCGCTCACGAAGCTCCTGCCAAGCGGCGAGGCTGCGCCCACCGACGGAGATATCGGATCGGACGGCGATACGAAGGCGACGCTCCGTGATCTGCTCGGCGGCGGAGGGTTCAAGCGCTCTGACGTGAGGTTCTCGTCCGTGGTTGTCGCGGTCGAGGGGGACGCGGCGCTCGCCGCTGTCGTGCACCCGGACGCTGCGAGTGGCGTTCCGAAGGAGATCCGCGGGGACGCCCCGACCGACCCCCGCCTGCCCTTTGGCGGTGCGCTCTACGATCTCGTGGTCGACAAGGTGCTTTTCACGTTCGATCGCTCTGCGTGGTCGAAGCAAAAAACAAAGCTATCACCAATCGCCGCCCGCGCTGTGAAGGCGATCGGGGCGCATGACTTCGATGCCGCCGGAAAGAGCATCGTCGAGTACCTCGCGATCATGCGGCGCGACCTCGGCCCGTTCGCGGAACAGCTCGCGGCCTTTGCGGAGGTGTCGCGCGTGCAGAGGCAGATCGAACGCGAGAGCGCGGCGGTGCGGGCGGAGTCTGCGTTCGTGATCGCGAAGGCGTGCGACCGCGCCGGTAACGCCGCCGGGATCGATCGATTCACGAGCGCGAGCGAAGACGCGAAGGCGTTCGTGAGCGCGCTGCGTGGCTGCGCGCGGCGAGGCTACCGAGAGGCGCGGCAAAAGGAGAGCGGAGAGGGAGCGCGTACCGCGACGGCGCGTCTGTACGCGTTGCTGCAGGACGATATGCTCGAGGTACAACCGAACTCGGTAGATGGGCGTCGGATCGAGGCCGAAATAGCCGCGATCGAGAAGAGTGTGCCCGAAGTTCAGCCATTGCAAGAACCGCCCAGGGAGACATTGGGCCCGTGAGCCGCTTGTAGAGCAGGCAAAACCCCG
Organism: Polyangium mundeleinium; assembly: GCF_028369105.1. Taxonomy (NCBI): domain Bacteria; kingdom Pseudomonadati; phylum Myxococcota; order Polyangiales; family Polyangiaceae; genus Polyangium; species Polyangium mundeleinium. The sequence continues at coordinate 7,785,791 of NZ_JAQNDO010000001.1, forward strand.
TGCGATCCCACCAGGGGATCTTCACCCGATCCGCGCTCTTGTTGAAGAACATGAACAGCGCACCGGAGAGCGGATTGGCCCGCTGCACCTCGCGCACGACACCCGCGAGCCCATCGAACGAACACCGCAAATCGCGCCGCTCGGTCGCCACGTGGATCGCCATTCGCGCCGGAATCACGCGGCACCCCCGCGCAGCGCCGCGACGACGCGGCCGAGCTGGGTGAGGTCCGCGCCCGGCGAAACGCGAATGACTTCGCCCCGCGGCAGAACACCTCGAGCATGGCGGAGCGCTCCGGCGAAACGGTGGGCGTCTCCTCGATGAGCGGGGAAGACGACCCTGGGGGGGGCCGCGCATCGTGAACCACACGGCGGGCCGTCCTCCACCAGGACGGCCCGCCGCCTCGCCTGGATCACGGCGTCCATTGCGGTGCCCGCTCCACCATTCTCAGCGGATCGTGGGGTTCTCCCGCGACGAACCAATCTCACATTGCAGATTGCCTTCCGCCACGCTTCGTGAGACAAGAAGAAGCGACGCCAGCCGGCGCACCTAACACCGACCGGCGTCTCCCCACAACCCCGCGCAACCCGGAGTCATGAGTATGGCAACGATACCGCTCCATCTTCCGCCGGCAAACTTTACGGCGGCGCACGCCCTGCTCGGGCGGCTCTACCTCGAACACCGCGCTTTCCTTCGCCGCCTCCTTCTCACGCAGGCCATCCCTTTCCGTGATGTGGAGGATATCGTCCAGGAGGTCTTCCTCACGGCCTGGCGCCGCCTCGAATGCCTCCTCACGCCGGAGCAGGCCCGCCCGTGGCTCGTGGTGATCGGGCTCAACCGTGCGAGCAACTATCGAAAGCTTGCGCGTCACGAGCGAGAGGTCTTCACGGGGCTCGCGGAGGACGGCCCCGCGCAGGAACACGCGTCGTCGTCGCCTGAGGAACTCATGCAGGCGATGTATGGGTGGTTCCGGCTGAAGCGGTTCCTCTGGAAGGTCGGCCCGCGCATCCGGGCGGTGGTCATGCCGTACCTGGAGGGTCGGTCGGTCCGGGAGATCGCCGAAGCGCTCGGCATCAAAACGAAAACCGCCTACTCCCGCCTGTCCCTCGCTCGACGGCACCTGCAAACGCTCGCGCTCGCCTGAGCCCGCTCCCGCTCCCGCCCCCGCTCCCGTCTCCGCCGCCGCTGCCGTTCCCGTGTCTCCGGCCGAGATCCACGGGCGTCCCCCCCGCGGAGCTCACGCCTTCAGGAGCCGCTCGCTCAACTCCCAGAGCCGCTGTGCGGATTGCGGGTCGATGGAGTGGGACGCGACGTCGGAAGGGATGCTGTCCGCGGTCAGGGGCTTCGGCGCGTCGTCCAGCGACGAAATGTCGTTGTCCTTGAGATAGACCCCGCCGATTTCCGCGAGCAGCGGGCTCGTGGCGGCGAATACGATCGTGCTTGCACCTTGCGGCAACGTCTTCTTCCCACGTCCCGGATCGATGATCGGCTTGCCGTCCGCGTCGATCAGCCCCATGGCCCGCAGCGCCTCCGGTCCGGCCGAGGCGTTCAGGTTCGTACCGACGACGACGCCTGGATGGACGGCATAACCGCGGATCCCGTCTTTGGCATAGCGCCGATCCAGCTCGACAGCGAAGAGTACGTTCGCCTTCTTCGACTGCGCATAGGCGAGCCGGGAGTCGTAGCCCGTCGCAAAGTTCGGATCGTCCCACCGGATGTGGCCGAAGCGTTGCGCGCCGGACGACACGTTGACGACCCGCGCTCCGTGAGCCGCGCGCAGGGCCGGCAAGAGACCGAGGGTGAGCTGGAAGTGACCGAGATGGCTGGTCGCGAATTGTAATTCGTAGCCGCGCGCGTCGCGAACGATCTCTTTGGGCGATGGCGGCGCGGCGTTGTTGATGAGGATGTGAAGTGGACGATGCGACGCGAGCCAGCGGTTTGCGAACGCGTCGATGGACGTTGGGTCGACGAGGTCCAGCCGACTCGCCTCGACACGTTCGAGCCCGGCGATCGCGAGGGCGGCACGATCTGGCTCGCGAGAACCGACGGTGACCGACGCGCCAGCCTTGGCCAGCGCGCGCGTGGTTTCGAGACCGAGTCCGGCGTGGCCGCCCGTGACGATGACATTCTTGCCGGTCAGGTCGATGCCCCTGAGGACGTCGTCGGTCGTCGATGCGGCGGTGAAGCCCGTTCCGATGGGATGTTGCATGTGCGTCATGCGAGCTTCCATATCCCTTGCCACGGAGCTTGGATTGGAAGGATCGGACATTTCGGCATTCCGCTCCGCGTCGGCTTGAAAGCCCGGGCGGATCGTGTACGGATGAGTTCCCGCGTGATGACAGATGCCGACCCGACCTTGGTGCTTTCGCGCTTCGTCTCGAGCGTTCGAACCGTAGCGCCGATCGGCGGTGGTGCGTGTCGCGTCGATCGTCTCCCCGATGGGAGGACGGCGCTGATCTTCCGGGTCCTCGAGAGGGGCCGTCGGGGAGACGTGAGCGTCGTGGGGCCACGGACCCGCGCGATGTTGAAGGATGCGACTGGCTTCGTGCAGGCCGTGATGCTCGAATTCAAGCCGGGCTGGTCGACGCCGCTGCTCGGCGTGGCCGCCAACGAGCTTTGCGACGCGTTCGTCACGCTGGAAGACATCTGGGGCCGTTCGGGCCGAGATCTTTGCGAGGAGCTCCTCGGCGCGAGGGGCGTGCCGGAGGTGCTTGACCGCCTCGCGCGTGCGTTCGCTGTGCGCGCGCATCAAAACTTCGAGTCCGCATCGGCCCGGCTCGCGCGTCGCGCGGCACGATGGATGGAAGGAGAAGAGATGCGCGTCGAGAGCGTCGCAGAACGACTCGGCGTCACGACGCGACATCTCCGTCGAGCGTTCGTGGAGAACATCGGCATCGGACCGAAGGATTTCGCGAGATCGGTTCGTCTGCAGCGTGCCTTGCGAATGGCGGCGACGTCGGGCGATTGGGCGAGGATCGCCACCGACGCTGGCTATTACGACCAATCGCATCTGATTGCCGACTTCCGGGCTCTCGTCGGGCTCACCCCAGCGGCATTCTTGGAGCGAGGAAGCGAGATACGCCCTCTGCGCGGCGCCCCCGAGGTGTAAACGTCGTTCTTCTTCCAGCACCCCAAGGGACCCGTTGAACAAATTCCGCTTTCCGCTTCCGCAGCCGCTCCCGCTCTCAAGCCCGCTCCCGCTCCCGCTCATCCGGATGCGTATTCATCGGCCTCGTCCGGGCTCTTCCCTTCTGCCCGCGTGCTCGGAAGCCAAAAGGCAGGCCGCCGCCGCATGCGTTCGTCCGCTTGCTCCCATAGCTCGCGGGCCCTAGGCACTTGAGCGGGGAAGGATCATGGAGGAGGCATTCGACGACTCCGTGATGCCGGATTCCGACGGCCTGGGGTGAGGCCATCCGCGTCGCGGAGGGGCTCGTGCGCAAGCATTCGCACAGCACGCTCGTCGTCACCGACGAGCCCCCTCTGCTCACGTCGGTCGTGCTCCAGCATCGTCGCTTTGCCGAGGGGGGAACGAGGCGATGGATCGGGCAACCAGGGACATCTTCGTCATCAGCGATCTGCACCTCGGTGACGGCGGTGCGCGCGACAACTTCGAGGCAGGCAAGAAGACGGGAGAGCTGCGCGCGTTTATCGACCACGTCGGCGCCGAGGGAGGCGAGCTCTTCATCCTCGGCGATCTCTTCGAGCTCTGGCAGATGAACATGAGCCGCCTCTTCGTGAAGCGGCGGGAGCTGCTCGACCACCTGGCTGCCGTGGAAACCATCTATGTGCCAGGCAATCACGACGTCGACCTCGTCCACTTCGCCGGTACGGACCTCCTCGCTCATCCCTTGTTCGCCCACATGCGCACGCCGTTCGAGCGGGAGATCGCGGGCAGGCGATTCCTCTTCTGCCACGGGCACGAGACCGATCCCTTCAACGCAGGGGACGACCCCGGTTTCGGCCGTATGCTCGCCATCTTCGGCGGCGTCTTCGAGGACGAGAACGGCTCTCCGCTGCTGCCGAGCGGCGAGAGCGCAGAGGACGTGCTCGAGCAGTTCGGCGATTCGATGTTGTTGATCTGGAGGTGCGCCCTCGGAGCCATGAAAAAGCACGCGACGCGCGAGGATCTGCGCCCCAACGCGACCCTGACCCCAGCGCAGAACCCGGATCGGCTCGGCGAGCACGTGGCCGGCGTTCGCGCCAATCGCCAGAAAGGCGGTTACGACGTGGTGGTGCTCGGGCACACCCACAAGGTGGGTCGAATCGGAGATTGGTATTTCAACAGCGGATCGTGGACGGGCCCTCTCAACCACTTCCTGCGTATCTCGCCGGACGGCCACGTTCGTCATCTCGAGTGGAAGAGCGGCCGCGCCATCGAGCACGAGATGCCCGTCGTGGCGCCCGACGAGCCGCTCCGCGCCGAGCCGCCCGCGGTGAAGAACCCGTTTCAATCGGCCAGGTTCGCCGTCAAGACGCTCTTTCCCAGGCCGAAGAAGCCGGAGCCGGCGCGGTGGATCCTCCTCGCTCAGGGCGCGCTGGCGTTCGCCTTAGGTATCGGCACCTTGAGCGTCTCCATCGGTCAGGGGGCGACCGCGGGGTGGCGCGTGCTCGTGACGGCCTTCGGCCTCTACGTCCTCGTCGACGGGGTCATCTCGCTGATGGCCGCGCGGCCCGAGGCACCCATCAAGCGCCTCTTCTCCCGCCTACGCGGCGCGGCTGGAATCCTGCTCGGGCTCGTGGTGCTCCGCCGCGGCTATGCGGCAGAGATCTTCGTCGTCTTGGTCGGCATCTGGGCGTTCATCTCGGGTGCGCTGCGCGCCGCGGCGTCGGTGGTGTTCAAGGGAATGGTCGACTCGCGTTGGCTCTTCATCGTTGGCGTCGGGTTGATGATCGCCGGCCTCATCCTGCTCTTGTGGCCGCCATCGGCTCCGCTGGTCAAATACGTGCTTGCCGGATACCTCTGTTATTACGGTCTAGGGGAGATGCTGGCCGGCGTCTTCGGGCAAAGATTGCCGAAGAAGTCCGGACTCATCCGGGCGTTCGTCCCGCCGCGACCCGGCGACCCCGCCTCGGCGGCGCCTCTCCGATAGAAACGAGCGCGGGAGATGGGGAAAGCGGGAGAGGATCTATGAAGGGTATTCCACATCTCGTCGCCTCTCTGTGCAGACATGCTCTGATGATCGTCCTCGTATCTCAAGCAGGGTGTGGCGTCGCGCAGCGCGCGGGCCGGGGCGCAGCCGAGGGGGCGATAGGCAAGGTGGCCGGGAAGATCGGCGATCACGAGCGCATCAAGGAGCTGGCGGAGGGCGTGAAACGGCGCGCCATCGGCAGCGCGACGGAGGAGCTCGGCCAGCCGCAGCGACTCGCCGAAATCCACCGGATCGCGGCGGCGTTCGGGGCAGGCATCGTCTTCGGCGCGTCGAGCGCGGCATTAGGGGGGCCGCACGTCGTCGAGCGCGTGAGCGAGGGCGGCAGGCGCGAGGCGCAGAGCGCGACGCCGGTCGAGTCGATCGCGGGCCAGGCGGCGCGCGCATTTTCGCAGGGGATCTCTGCCGAGCTGGGCCGCGCGGGCGAGGGGCCGCTCACGACGAGCCTCTCCGCAACGACAGAGCAGGTGACCGCATCCATGGCGCGCGGAGTGCGGGGCGAGCTCGGCGTGCTCTTCCCCGAGTGCGACGGCAGGGACGCGGCGAAGTGCCTGGATCGCTCCGTCGAGCGCGTCAGCCGCGCCAGCGCCGCCGGCGTCGCCGCGGGGATCCGTGAGTCGCTCGGCGTATGGCCGGTCGTCCTCGCGTTCGGCGTCGGCGCGTTCTCCATGCTCGCGCTTGCGTGGGCGCGGGCGATCTACCGCGCGGGACAGCTCGCCCGCAGATAGGCCAGGTGGATTCTGTCCTTCATGCCCTGGGGCGGCGGAGGAACGATGGCGCCATCCATTTGACCGAAAACGTATTGCCAGAGGTACAGCTTCGCCAATGGGTATGCTCGCTCCCGTGGGGCCTGCGCGTGGTCGTGGGATACGCTTCACGCGTTTTCGACCCCGACCATTCATCGCCGCTGCTGTGTGGAGATTGAATCCCATCACAAAAGCCACGCGCTCATCGTTACCTATTCGGCTCGGAGCCACCATACACAAACAGATCCCGCTTCCCGCCTCCGCTTCCGCTCCCGCTTCCGCTTCCGCTTCCGCTTCCGCTTCCGCTTCCGCTTCCGCTTCCGCTTCCGCTTCCGCTTCCGCTTCCGCTTCCGCTTCCGCTTCCGCTTCCGCTTCCGCTTCCGCTTCCGCTTCCGCTTCCGCTTCCGCTTCCGCTTCCGCTTCCGCTTCCGCTTCCGCTTCCGCTTCCGGGGCGCGCCTTCAGGCTCTTTCGTCCGGGGTCGTTCAGCATGCCCGCGTGCTCGGGTGGCGCAAGGCCGAGCCGTGCTCGCCGTCCTCGCGCTTCGCGCTCCGGGCGGCTGCGCGCGGTGCGAGGCTTCGCCTCGCAGCCTTGCACCACCCTCCGCGCGCGGGCCCGGGACAAGGGTCCCCGGTCGGGGAAGGAGGATGCAATGGCTCTCAGGATCTACAGCGTCACGATCGAAATGCTGCGGCGGTTGCGGCCGGTCATCGAAAAGATCGGCAGGAAAGATGCGAACCTGGCGGATCAGCTACGGCGTGCAGCTACCAGCGTGCCGCTGAATCTGCACGAAGGCGCCTATTCGCAGGGGCGGAACGTGCGGGCGCGGTGGCATACCGCCATGGGCTCGGCGGCGGAGGTGCGCGCGTGCTTGGACGCGGCGGAAGCGCTGGGCTACGTCGAATCGGTCGATGATGGCCTGCGCGATGCGCTCGACCATATCATAGCCACCTTGTACCGGCTGGCGCGGCGGTGAGGCGCACAGCGGGCCGTGCCTCGCCGCGGCCCGCTGCTTTCGCGGGAGCGGGAGCGGGGGCGGAGGCGTTAGCGGGGGGCGCAGAGCGCGAGGCGGTTCCGGGCCAGGTGCAGGCGGGCGTAGGCGGTTTTCAGGCGGATTCGTAGTGCGCGGGGCCTCGACGGGCGCCTCGACGCCTCGCGCAACTGTCCTCGCTGCGGCTATCCCGTGCAGGCTTCTCGGAAGAGCTGCTACGTCTGCTCTCACGAGCTCGGCCGAGCGGAATAGGGTCCGCTCAGCGAGCGTCTTCGAAACCATGCGCAGCCGTTCGTCTCTTCTCGCGCTCGGCGCTCTCATGACCTGCTGCTCTCACGGCGGCCCGCCGCCTCCACGAGAGGCCGCCTCGAGCTCGCCCAGCGCCTGCGACGAGCTCCCGTTGTTTCGCGTCTACGAGGAGCACGGTGCCTCTCATCGACGAAGCGCTCACCGACTCGAGCTCGATCTGCCGGTGGATCTCCACTCCCTCGATTGTGGAGCGCCCGACAGCTACGGACACGAAATGACGCTCACGCTCGTGCTCGGCAGCGCCGCGGATCGTTGCGTGATCGAGGAAGCGTTCGCGGTCGGAAAAGCCTACGGTCCCCCTGGCTTCCCGTCGGGTTCCTGGAAAAACACCTTCACGGTAACCGGCGCTCCAGATCTTGCGTCCGCCGATCTGCAGCAGGTCGAGCTCCGAGATCCGACCCGCCAGGAGGCGCTCCTGCTCCTCGGGACCATTTACTACTTCTACGCGGGCGTCGTCGACGGAGGTCGATTGAAGCCAGAGCTCATACCCGAGGAGGCGAGCGACTGCTGCTACGGCTTCACGAGCGCCGAAGCACTGCGCTGGTCGTATCCGAGCCCCTGAACGGACCGATCTCTCATCGAGATCAGCCGTATCTCGATGGTCTCCGCGTCAGCGCTTAGGGCAAATAACCAGCCAATTTCACCCTCGAGCAGGAACCGTCGCCCCGCCGCCCCCCGCCGCGGCCGTATCCCCGACTACGGCATGACGCCACCACGCGTGGGCCTCGCGCGGAAAGTCGAGCGACTGACCATCGAGCCCTGCGCGGTGGTGCGCTTCGCCGATCGCGTCGGCATGCAGATCGAAGGGGAGCTGATTGCCGAGGGCGCCGCCGACAAACCCATCGTCTTCGAGCGGGCCGGTGCCGCCGCCTGGGACAGCCTCCGCGTCACCGAAACGGGCCGTGTACGCCTGGCCCACGCCTCGCTGCGTGGTGGCGGCGCGCTCGGCAACTCGCGCATCGACGGCACCGGCACCCTGGTCCTGGTCGGCGATCCGCACTCGGCCCAGGGACGGATGCCGCTGGCGAGCGTGCAGCACGTGACCATCGAAGGCTCGGCCTCGCTCGGCGTGCTGCTGAGCCAAAACGCCACGTTCAGCGACGATTCGCGCGAGCTCACCGTCACCGGCAGTGGCTCGGCGCCGCTGCGCCTGTGGCAACGTGCAGCAAGCAGCGTGCCCAGTGGTCATTACACCGACAACCAGGCCGATGAGATCGCTATCGAGGAGGGGGGCTTCGGCAACTCGGCGATCGTCGGTGAGGCCACCCTGCACGATCGCGGCGTGCCCTATCATCTGGTCGCCGGCATGCTGGTGGTCGGCAGCAGCGGCGACGATCGCACACCCGGCAGCTTGACCATCGAGCCGGGCGTGCAGCTGCGCCTCCAGCAGGGCTCGCGGCTGCTGGTGCAGGCCTACGACACCGACGAAGCCGCCACCGGCAGCTTGCGCGCGCTCGGCACCGCGGAGAGACCCATCGTGCTCACCTCGGCGGCCGACACACCGGCGCCGGGCGACGGGGTGGGCATCACCTTCAAGGGCGCACCCGCCGCCGACAACCGCATCGAGCACACCACCATCGCCTACGCCGGCGGCGACTCGGGGATCTCCAGCTACGACTGCGCGCTGTCGGAGGACACGTTCTCCAACCACGGCGCGGTGGTGTTCTATGGCCAGCAGCCGGCTTCGGTGTTCCTCACGGACAGCCGCATCGAGCACAGCGCCCGCGACAGTGTGGTGCGCGGCTGGACCGGCGATCCGCTCGACTTCACCGCGACCAACACCTTCGTCGATGTCGCGCGCTGCCTACAGACCTTCCCCAAGCCGCCGAACGACTCGTGTCCGGCGGATCCGCCCTGCCCGAAGTGAGCGGCTGGGCCGAGCGATACGGCAAGATCGACGAGCACAGTGGGAAGCTCCCGCGCGCTCACGACTCCTCTGGACCCACACGAGCCAGGGGTACCGTTCGCTGGTGGACGCACCCCGGCTGTGTCGGCGGCGGCGGCGGTTACGGGGGCGACGGCGGTCACGCTGGCGGCGGGCTCGGCGGCTCGTCGCTGGCCATTGCCTACGTGGGCGGCCAGGCGCCGAGTCACGTCGGCGGCACACTCAATTTCGGGTCGTTCGGTGATGGCGGTGTTGGCAGTGATTCCCGCCTGAGCAGCAGCCGCGGGCAAAACGGCGAGAGCGGCGAAGTCCAGGCGCTGTCCCCGTAATCGGCGCCGGCCCAATGCAAAGAAAGAAAAAGCCGGCTCTCGTCCTTTCGATGCGACCACAGCGACAAAGGAATGTACCGACTCCTGCTAAAGCCCGACTACGTATGTAAGTGACGCATTGATGACGGGCATGAAGGCCGTCGCCCGCTTCATTGACGACACGTTGAAGAACGGGACCAATGATGACAAGGCTGCGCTCGAGGAGCTCAAAGCTGGCGCGGCCCGCTCGGACGGGCGGTGCTCGTGCTGGTGGACATGATCCACAGGGCTTTCCGCCTGGCGCGCCGGTCTGACAAGTCAATCCTGATGCCCGAGCTCAATCGACTGGCTTCCATGTACGACGCGGGCTCGAGCGCACCCGTCGCAAAAGACACCGCCGCTCCCAACGGGGAGCCCCCGAAGGCCGTCGCCACCTCTTGAGGTGACGTCAATCAGGGGGGTAGGGGGAGAGTCCCGGGCTGCCTGGGTAGGAGCGCCGCGAGAGCCTGAGTCCGGCCCACTGGGTCGGCCCCTGGGATCTGCGCGCAGGAGGTGGGGGTCAGCGCTGGGAACTTTGAAATTTCCACGAGTGCCGGTATCCTCCCGGCTCGATGAGCTCGTATCCGTCAATCCTTCTCCATCCTGCCCTCTTGCTGGTCGCCATCGCATCCATCGGCTGCCAGTCCAAGGGCGTCTGCACCTACACCGAGCCCTCTTCCGACAACATCGATGTTTGCCACGTGAACTTCTCGAAGTCGGAGTGTGCGAGCAAGAGCGGCGAGTTCCTGAACGTCGACGACGAGAAGAGCGGAGAGATCCTCTGCCGTACGCGCGGCTACGAGGGGAAAGGCAAGCAGGAGAGCGACAAGCCCGGGGAGGCGTACTCGTTGTCGAAATTGCGCCAGGGTAGCTGCGTCGTCGGCGCCGCGGACGAGTGTGTTCCGGACGAGAGCAAGAGCACCTGCGAGAAGACGGCGAAGGGCACCTGGACGTTCGGCGACACCCGCGAGCAGCGCGACGCCGCGTGCAAGGCCGCGGGCTACACGAAGTTCGACTCGGGCGGGGGAATCGGCATCGACCGATGGAAGCGCCCGAATTGACGACGAAGCCGGTGGGCCCCACCGCTACGACTTTGAGCTTGTGTTCCCAGACGGCCACTCCCCGCCGTGGATTCGCTTCGACCGTAACCGTGCGGCGAACCGCGTCGTGACGGGCTCGGCCCCGAGGAGCTACCAAGCGCCTCGGAGGTTCGAGGATGGACGACGACGAGAACTTGGACGAGCGCAAGGACGCTCCGCGAGCAGGTGGAGCTCTGGCGCAGAAAGTGGGGCCTATGACGACTCAGGAGCGCTGGCGGGCCCACGTGGATGTGTGGAAGTCGAGCGGGCTGTGGTGCACGGCTTACCCGCGAGGGCCGGCATCAACCAGCGGACGCTGACGTGGTGGAAGTCGAGGCTGGCGAGCGCCGGCGCGTCGGAGTATGCACCGTGGACTTCGTCGAGATCCCGACACCGGCGGCGTGTTCCAGGGAATCGTTCGGGGTCGTCATGGCTCGCTTCCTTTCGGGCCGGGTCTCCGGCCGTGAAGGAGGAGTGCAGGCTCCGTCACGGGTGACGACGCGGATCGGCGCAGTCGTGCATGTTGGGCCCTCGAGGTGCGACCGAAGCCGCGCTCGACATGATCGTCGTCACCGGCGGCGGTTCGTGCACTCCCGGTTCGAACCGCCGCATCACTCGGCGGCCCAGCATGCTCGTCGAGGTAGGTCGAGAACCAGTGCGCGGCACGATCGTAGTCGGCCGCGAGATCGAAGGCGATGCGGCCGAGCATGTACCCCGGCCTTGCCGGCCTCCGGCGCGTCGGGAAATCGCCGGCGCAGCTCGGTGAGCGCCTTCTGGGCTCGCCCGGAGTTGCGCGCGAAGCGAGCCACTTCGGACTCCTCGTCGGGCAAATGACAAGGGGCACGCCGAGACGAACTCCTCGTCGGGCAAACGACAAGGGAGGCCGAGCGCGGCGCGGGAGGCCGGCGCGGTCAACCGGTGAACAGCAGGAGCGGCGCTCGTGGTGGGCCATGCAGGGCCTCACGCGCGGCCAGGAAGCTGCCGCGGGTGGCCGACCGCCCGGTGCGCCATCGGCGGGACGCGACTCTCGCACGCTGCGGTCGCTGGCACGACGATGGTCTGCGAATTCGGTAACGGCCGCATCGCGCGGAATACGCGGGCGCTTAGGGCAAATAACCAGCCAATTTCACCCTCGAGCAGGAACCGTCGCCCCGCCGCCCCCGCCGCGGCCGTATCCCCGACTACGGCATGACGCCACCACGCGTGGGCCTCGCGCGGAAAGTCGAGCTCGTCATCGAATTCTCTGGCACTGCGGGTACACGTACGCATCGGCGCCGGCAGACAGCGAGCGCGAGACGTCCACCGAAGGCGCCGCCTCAGGGCTGCTCTCGCCGGTGCGCTTTCGGGAATGGCAGCGAGAGTTGCCACAGGGGCACACGCTTACGCATCGGCGGTCCACGCGCCGAGAGCCCCGCGCGGGCCAACCCTTCGCGAATCGCATCCGGTGTAAGCGCAACGTTTCGCCACCGCATCGTGCTCGCACACTTCGGACACGCTGTCACATCGATGGCGAACACATGTCGCAAAAGCCACGCCCACGGCTTGCGTCGCGCTTTTCCTCCGGTGGCGTCGTCCACTCACCGAATAGCAACTGCAAAGGCGCTCGGGGTGGCGCGACGTTCGGCGCTGCCGATGACCGTGCCGACGAAACGACTTCTCTTCGCAATGCCGCATTCGGCGCGAGCACGCCGTGAAACCGCACCCTATGAAAACGCGGCGGCGGCACCTCACCAGGTACCGGCACACCCGCTCCACGCGTTTCCGATCCCGACCATCGATCGCCGCTCCCGCGTGGACGTTGAAACCCATCACGACAGCTACACGCTCATCCTCACGTATTCGGCTCGGCTCCACCACGCGCAGCGCAGGCGCTCGCGCCGCCACGTCATAACAAGCCATAAGCGCAGGCTCGATATCGTCTCCCACTTCACCGCCAGATAGGCCTTCGATCGAGCGGCCCCGGTTCTTCAATATCGCCGCCACCCGCTTTGCGGTCCGCTCGGCGACATTCTGGACCTCACCCTCCGTCGGCGCTGACAGCCGCAGAAACGACAAGCATTCTCCATCCATACCCGCGCGCCGCACGTACACACCATCCAGCACGAGCGTATGCGCATGCACGTTCAGCCGCAGCGCCAAGTCGAATCGCTGGATGACTGTCACGGCTCCGGGAAACGCATCTTCAACGCTCGAAAGGCCAAACATACGCTTCGCGCGGCGTTGGTGCACTAAATTCAAATGAGCTTGAGGGCTTCGCTTCGGTCCAGGCCGTATCCGCAGGAAGGATTAACGTGGCGATGCGGCCCGGCAGCGTGTTAGCTTGCTTGATTGCCTCCGCCGTGTCTCCCGCGATGTTGTCTGCAGACGTGGTCGTTCGTACCCAGTGAGACATGGTGTGGGCCAAGCTCTCGATATCCCCGGTTAACGGCGAATCCGTTGCCTTGTGGCCTTGCCGGTGCTCCCCCACGATGTTGACCATCGGCACCTGCGCACGCTTGGCATTGTGAAGGTTGGCGAGCCCGTTTGCTAGCCCGGGTGCCAGGTGCAACGTAAGCGTCCGGCGAACCCGTCTTGACGACTTGGACCGGGTCATGTCTGGAGAAGGCCTCGTCGCGGCGCGGGCCCAATGTGCCCGCACCGCGACGGCGGATAGTCAGGAAGCGGTGACGCTGGCGGTCCAGGTCACGCCGAAGCGATCCGTGAGCATGCCGAAGCCTGCGCTCCACGCCGACGCGGCGAGCGGCTCCACGACCGTGGCGTCGACGACCAGCGCGTTCCAGTGGCGCTGTATCTCTTCGAGGCTGTCGGCGCTGATCGAGACAAAGAGCGCCTGGTCGGTGATCGTGACGCCGTTCTCGCGACGGGTCGAACCGCCGGAGGCGATGCCACCCTCGGTCTGACCGGGGATGTCGTAGCCCATCACACGGAAACCGTTCTCGGCGGCGATGAGACCGAACACGACCTTGTCGGCGCCGGGCACGTGGGCCGGCATGCCGAAGTCTGCGTAGGTCTTGATGACCAGGTGGCCGCCGAAGACGGACTGGTAGAACTCCAGCGCATGGCGCGCGTCGCCACGAAAGTTGAGGTGGGTGGTCGTCTGGATGGACATTTCTGCTCCTTGGATGAAGTCGGCCTGATCGGCGCGATGACGCCAGTCTCCCATCCGTGTAGGTCCACTTCTGTCCTAAACATGCGCTAAAGTAAAAAACATGACGACGACAGAACGACTGCTCTACCTGTTGTCGCTGCTGCAGACCCGCCGCGACTGGCCAGGTTCGCTGCTGGCATCCCGCCTCAACATCAGCGACCGCACGGTTCGCAGAGACATCGACCGTCTCCGCGACATGGGCTACAACATCCAGGCCACCATGGGCCCTGAGGGCGGATACCGCCTCGACGCCGGCCATGCGTTGCCGCCGCTCCTCTTCGACGACGACCAGGCCGTGGCGGTGGCCATCGCACTGCGTGCGGCCACGACCCTCGGCGCGGGAATCGAAGAGGCTGCCATCCGCGCGCTCGGCACGATCCGCCAGGTGATGCCATCGCCGCTACGGCACCGCCTCGACGCCCTAGAGCTCACGGCCATCGGCCGTCCCGGTGATGCCGCCCCCGTGACTGCGTCGCTCGACGTGCTCGTGACCCTTGCACAGACCATCCGCGACCGTCAGACCCTTCACTTCGACTACGCCCCCCGTGACGGTGCCGATGACAGCGAGCCGCGCCCACCGCGGCGCGTGGAACCTCACCACCTGGTTATCTCGCACGGCCGGTGGTACCTCGTCGCCTGGGACCTGGGCCGTGAGGACTGGCGCCTCTTCAGCGTCGACCGCGTCCACCCAAGCGTCCCCCTCGGTGCCCGGTTCATTCCGCGCATGGTGCCAGGCGGCGATGTCAAGGAATTCGTCTCCGCCCGGTTCAAAGGATCGAATGTCAACGACTGGGCATGCCGCGGCACCGTCCGCCTTCACTTGCCAGCGCGCGCGGTCCTTCCCTTCGCCGGCGACGGAAAGGTCACCGCTGTCGATTTGCATACCTGCACGCTCGAATCGGGCTCGTGGTCCTGGGGCTCACTGGCCGCCTTCTTCGGAAGGTTCGAGGTGGCGATGGAGGTCATCGGCCCGCCCGAGCTAGCGGCAGCCTTCGCGGCGCTCGCGGAGCGCTACGCGCAGACCGGCAAGACAGGGCCGATCGGAACGGCCGTCCGCACGTGAGCCTCAGGGCACGGGCGACCAGCGATGCGGCAGCAACTCTTCGATGCGGCTGGCCGGGTGCGTCGGCAGCCGCTCCAGCACGTCTTTGAGGTACGCATAGGGCTCGTGCCCGTTGATGCGCGCCGAGTGCAGCAGGCTCATGATCGCCGCGGCGCGCTTGCCCGCGCGCAGGCTGCCGGCGAACAACCAGTTCGATCGCCCGATGGCAATCGGCCGGATGTGGTTCTCCACCCAGTTGTTCGAGATCGGCACGTCGCCGTCCTCGACGAAGCGGGTGAGTTGCCCCCAGCGCTTGAGGCTGTAGTCGATGGCCTTCATCGTGGCCGAGCCGGTCGGTACCAGTTGGCGCTGCGCGAGCAGCCAGCGGTGAAAGACGGCCAACACCCGCCGTGACTTGCGCTGGCGTATCCCTCGTCGCTCATCGCTGGGCAGCTCTTCGATCTCGCGCTCGATTCTGAACAGGCACTGGTGGTACCGTAGCGCTTGGCGGCCGACCTCGCTGCGATGGTTGGTCCACAGGTCGTTGAACTTCCTGCGGGCATGCGCCATGCACTGCGCCGACGTCACGCCTTTGTCGAAGCAGGCGGTGTAGCCACTGAACCCGTCGGTTGTTCTGCCTCAGCTGCATCGGTCCCCCACCTGTGGAAGTCGATCTCGCGGCCCATGGAGCCCGCTGCGACGCAGGCCGCTGCGCTGTCGTCCGGCGCTCTGGCGGGTAGGCCGGGCGCAAAGCTCATCAGGCGGGGCCTCGTGGCTAGAGGTCTGCTCCCTGGAGGAGCTGGTCCACGAAGGGTTCGCCCTCCTGACCAGCAAGCGAGCCTGACCCGTCCCGGTTCAGGGGGTCAGCCACGGGGGCTCAGGCGCCCCGGGATTGTTTACAAAGCTCATCAGGGCCGCCTGAGCCCTCCTGGCTGACGCTAGGCCTTCCCCTGGGCGAGGGGCCACCACACGAGACGCGCTCCCGCTGCGATGACCTCCTGGCGGAAAAGGAGACCGAAGAGCGCGGGGCTTGGGATGGTGATCGGGGTGAGGGTTGGGGCGAGGAAGACCGCGACGAGAGCAAGCTTGGGAGCCATGCTCGGAACATCGACGCAGACCGGGTCGCTGTTGCGTGAAATCCTCGGCGGAGCTCATCAGCGGGCGATCCGAGGGACCTTCTGTGGCCTTGAAACGGTTGGCTCTCAGCGTCGCTCCGGTCAGGCGACGGGCTTTCCGGTCATACCTCGCACGACCCTGCCGCTCGGCGTCCGTGTCTCGACGACAGGCAGCGGGGCTCCCTCGGCAATACTGTACACGGCGAAGCCGAGCGACTTGAGCAAGTGCACGAGCGCGTCGAACCCGCCGCCCGTGCCCTCGAGCACGGCGACCTGTGCTGCCGGTTGGCCAGCGTCGGTCAGAACGGCACCCACGTTGGCGAGATCGGTGATGAAGCGTGACCCTTGCGCCGGCTCGACGAATACCTTCACGGGGATCACCCACACGACCATCTGGGACGGCGGACCAACCCGCTCGAGCTCGGCCTTCGCCGTCGATGCCGCTCCCGCAACGATGGTGTCGGCAGGCAACTGCCGAAAATCCACGACGACGGTACCCTCGCGCATGCGCGACACCCAGCCCGGACGAGATGATTTGCCGGTGACCCAGTCCCAGAATCCCATGGGTCGCAAACTAGAAGGTAGTTTACGCCAAGGCAAGCGTGCCGTGGCATCACCCGGTGACCTGAGAGCGCTCTCAGGGGTCAGCCAGGGGGCTCAGGCTGCCCTCCGGGGGGCCGTCACGCGGCCGGCCGATGAGCTTTGTAAACAATCCCGAGGCGCCCTGATGAGCTTTGTAAACAATCCCGCCGCGGAGCCGCCGTTGGCACGGTTCTGGTGGACGAGCTTTGTAAACAATCCCGCTTGCGAGGCCTGCGGAACCGGCCGTGTCACTGCTGGTTCTACTGGTTCCACCACGTTCTGTAAGAGGAATAGGGGTGAGAGGTCGTGCCGGGGAAAGTTGAGGAAAACTGGTAGGCGCTTAGGGCAAATAACCAGCCAATTTCACCCTCGAGCAGGAACCGTCGCCCCGCCGCCCCCGCCGCGGCCGTATCCCCGACTACGGCATGACGCCACCACGCGTGGGCCTCGCGCGGAAAGTCGAGCTCGTCATCGAATTCTCTGGCACTGCGGGTACACGTACGCATCGGCGCCGGCAGACAGCGAGCGCGAGACGTCCACCGAAGGCGCCGCCTCAGGGCTGCTCTCGCCGGTGCGCTTTCGGGAATGGCAGCGAGAGTTGCCACAGGGGCACACGCTTACGCATCGGCGGTCCACGCGCCGAGAGCCCCGCGCGGGCCAACCCTTCGCGAATCGCATCCGGTGTAAGCGCAACGTTTCGCCACCGCATCGTGCTCGCACACTTCGGACACGCTGTCACATCGATGGCGAACACATGTCGCAAAAGCCACGCCCACGGCTTGCGTCGCGCTTTTCCTCCGGTGGCTTCGTCCACATCGAAATGCTCACCGAATAGAGGCAACTGCAAAGGCGCTCGGGGTGGCGCGACGTTCGGCGCTGCCGATGACCGTGCCGACGAAACGACTTCTCTTCGCAATGCCGCATTCGGCGCGAGCACGCCGTGAAACCGCACCCTATGAAAACGCGGCGGCGGCACCTCACCAGGTACCGGCACACCCGCTCCACGCGTTTCCGATCCCGACCATCGATCGCCGCTCCCGCGTGGACGTTGAAACCCATCACGACAGCTACACGCTCATCCTCACGTATTCGGCTCGGCTCCACCACGCGCAGCGCAGGCGCTCGCGCCGCCACGTCATAACAAGCCATAAGCGCAGGCTCGATATCGTCTCCCACTTCACCGCCAGATAGGCCTTCGATCGAGCGGCCCCGGTTCTTCAATATCGCCGCCACCCGCTTTGCGGTCCGCTCGGCGACATTCTGGACCTCACCCTCCGTCGGCGCTGACAGCCGCAGAAACGACAAGCATTCTCCATCCATACCCGCGCGCCGCACGTACACACCATCCAGCACGAGCGTATGCGCATGCACGTTCAGCCGCAGCGCCGAGTCGAATCGCTGGATGACTGTCACGGCTCCGGGAAACGCACGCGCTCCCGAAACGAGTCCCAATACGAACGCACGACTCGGTAGAGAACCGTCTCCTCAGGTCGATGCCGCTCGTAGCGGTCGCCGTCGCCATGCAGTGCAGAAAGCGAACCGGAAGGCCCCACGCGCGTCCCCATCGCGCGCGCCATGCCAAACGAAAGGGACGCCGATTACCGAGCACTTCCCCGATCTTCCCTGGCGGCCGCCACCCTCCGCCATGGCGGTCGCCACACCTGGCAAGGTCCACCGCCCACCTGACGCTCGACCTGCCCCCGCCGTTCCTCAAGAACGGTACACAAACAGATTCCCGTTGCCAAGCCCGCTACCGCAACCGCTCCCGTGCGTCGAGGTTTGTTGAGCCGCGGACGCTTGCGCCTTCATTTGGTGGGACGATTCGCCTGTACAATGGGCTTTCCCGTAAAGGGGTTGATACCTCTTGGCTTCGGCTCCTCGGGGAGTTCGGGCGAGCCGGGCCAGGTGATGCCCACCTTCTGAAGCATGCGTTGAGCGCCAAGCAGGCTGGAGCTTCCCCTTCGGTCCCGTGGTCGTATCCCCGCCCCGGGACCGCGGGATTGCATGATCGGCCTCTTGAGCTGCCTTGCCGCAGAACACGCAGTTGCCATCGTTCTCCCCGCCCTGGGCCTTCTCGGTTGCCTGACGCTCTCGCTCATACCGCTTGGCTGCTCGTCGGCCAAGATCTACCGCCCTTCGGTGCCCGATGGCCGGCCGCGCGTCCCTGAAGCCACCGCAGAGCGCCTCAGGGCGTGTGTGGATGAGCTCCGCGGCACCATCGAGCCCGGATACTACACGCTCGACGCCTCGGTGAAGGTCGACCAGGAAGGTCGTGTCGTGGAGGTGGAGACGACGGGCCAGCCCAATCCGGACGTCGGGGGTTGCATGCGGGTCGCCCTGCGAGGCATGACGCTCCCCGAGGATGTCCTCGCGAGGGGCCTCTTTCGAACGTCCGCGTCGGCGAACAAGCAGGTGATGCCGGATCGGGGGCCGATCGGGGAGGTCGTGACCGTCGTGGTCGTCACGATCGTCTTCACCGAGGTCATCATCGAGGCATTCGCGATCGCCGTCGGCGTGACGGTCACGGCAACGGTCGCGGCGGGGGTAAGATTGTGGGGCATGCTTTCGACATTGCAAAAATGAAGGATACTGGCCCGAAGACAAGTGTCCTCGACCGTGAGATTCATGACGACCATGGTCCATGGAAAGCGACTCATGACGCATTCACCTCCACAGCTCTGTTTCTACTGTCGCGAAAAAGAGGCGACCGCGCCATACGTTCACGCGGGTATTGATGAGGTGGTTTGTTCCGTCTGCCTGAAGAGGCTGACGGCTCGGGACGCGCTCGAAGATCGCCTCATGGAAATCGTAACCTTGGCGTCACAGGGGCGATATGATGATGCGCTCGCTTGTCTGAATGAGATCTTCGAAGCCAACCGTCATCTCGACGATGACCAATGGCTCGCGCGGAGCATCGCCATGCATCGCTGTGCGATTTTGGTCGACGCAGAGCGGTTCACCGAGGCGGAACAGGCTTGTCGAGCCTGGGCGGCGCTTGGATTCGAAACCGTGGATGCGCGATGGTTGCAGGCCTCCTACCTCGCGCAGGCGCTGGATGCGCTCGGGCGGCCGCGCGAGGCTTTGGGCGTATTGGAGGAAGCGCTCGGTCATCGTGACCCCAGATATCTACCTTTGGCGCGGGGTCTCCTGCGTCAGTTGGCAGAGCTGTCCGAGGAGCTTGACCAGATCGTCGCCCCAGAATGGCGGCACCTCGCCGAAGCCGTGGCGAGACGTTTTCGCGTGGAGTTGCCGGTAGCCGATATGCTCGCCGATTCCATCATCGGACTGGCGAAAACCACCAGGGACTTACGACCGGCGTCCCTCGATGAATGGGAAAAGGACGAGGGCAAAACCAGCGCCCCCTGAATGCATCCATCTCCGAGAGGCGCGCCCGCCGAGCAATACGGCGCGACGGTCGAGTGAGGCGGCACGTCGGAAGGGCTGTGTCGACGGAGCATCCGGCCCTTGCCGGCAACCGCAGCGAGCCCGTCGACGAAGCCCCCGACCGTTGCCGGCAACCGCGGGCGACCATGTCGACAAAGACCCCAGCCGTTGCCAGCAACCACGGCGAGCATCTCGACCAAGCCCCCGACCGTTGCCAGCAACCGCGGACGACCATGTCGACAAAGACCCCAGCCGTTGCCAGCAACCACGGCGAGCATCTCGACGAAGCCCCCGATCGTTGCCAGCAACCGCGGCGAGCATCTCGACCAAGCCCCCGACCGTTGCCGGCAACCATGGCGACCATGCCGACAAGGACCCCACCCGTTGCCGACAAGCACGGCGAGCATCTCGACAAAGACCCCGACCGTTGCCAGCAACCACGGCGACCATGCCAACAACCCCCCCGACCGTTGCCAGCAACCGCAGCGAGCCTGTCGACGGAGCCCCCGGCCCTTGCCGACGAGCCCAGCGAGCATGCCTTCCTCGCGCCCCCTCCCCGCCCCCCGCAGCATCACTCGATGATCTCGCCGCCCTTCTTCACGTCCTCCTTCGTGAACCGGCGTGATCCAAGCGTGATCGTCTTCGGCACCGGCTCCCCCTTCAAAATCCGCAACGCCGTCTCGACCGCCTCGCGCCCGCCCGTCGGATACTGGAACGTCGCATCCAGGATCCCCTGCTCCACGTAGCTCACGCCCTCGTGGGGCAACGCGTCGATCCCCACGAACTTCATCTCCTTCTCGCGGCCCGCCGCCCGCGCCGCGAGGTAGGCGCCGTGCGCGCCCGGATCGTTGTGCGCGTAGACGAGGTCGATCTTCGGCAGCCGCGCGAGCGCCGAATCCATTTCCTTGCGCGCCTCCGGTTCGAGCCATTTCATGTCGGCCTCGAACGCAATCTCGATCTCGGACCCGGCAATCGCCTCGCGAAAGCCCGCGCTCCGGTCCTGCCCCGGCGTCGAGGTCATGAGCCCCTTCAGCTCGACGACCTTCCCCTTGCCGCCAAGGACCTTTTTGATCCATTCGCCAGCCGCGCGCCCGATCTTCTTGTTGTCCGCACCAATGAACGTCGTGTACCGCTCCCCGAGCACGGCCCGATCGAGCACGAGGACGGGGATGCCCGCGTCAAACGCTTTCCCGATCGGCTCGGTGAGCGGCTGGGCCTCCTTGGGGCTCACGAAGAGCACGTCGACCTTCGCGGAGGCGAGCTCTTCCACGTGCGCCCGCTGCTTGAGCGTGTCGTTCTGCGCGTCCTTGAAGATCACCTCGATCTCGGGGTGCTCCTTGGCCGCGGCGGCGATGTCGGCGTTCATCTGCACACGCCAGGGCTCGCCGAGGTTGCATTGCGACATCCCGATCACGAACCGGGCCTTTTTGGGTCCCTTTGGTTCCCGCTCGCAGCCCGAGGCGAGGACGAGGGACGTGAAGAGAAACGAGCGACGTGTGAAGAAAGGCCCATCGAGCGACATATCCTTGTGACCTCCGGGCGGCCCTCCGCGCGCCCCTCAAGTGTTTTTCTGCGCCACCGCCGCGACAATCACGATGGCGCCCGTGAGCATCAGTCGGCTCGCCTCCGGCACGGCATTGATGCTGAGGATCTTGTCGAGGTACCCGATGGTCAGCACGCCGAGCAGCGTGAGTCCCATGCCCCCGCGGCCGCCTTTGAGGCTCGTGCCGCCGATGACGACCATTGCAATCGCCGTGAGCTCGTAGGTGACGCCGGCCTCGGGGTCGCCCTGCTGCTCCTGCGCGGCCTGGCAAATGCCCGCGGCGGCCGCGCAGACGCCGGAGATCACGTAGGCGAGGATCTTCGTGGCGCGCACGGGGACCCCGGACAATCGCGCGGCCTCCTCGTTCCCCCCGACGGCATAAAGGTACCGGCCGAGCCGATGGCGGGCGCACACGACGCCCACGATCGCGGCGATGGCGAGGAAGACCAGCGTGACGGCGGCGACGTGGCCGCCGAGGACCTGGGCGTCGAGCGCGCGAAAGAGCGGCGGGACCTCGACGTACCGGAGGACGCCGTCCGGTCCGGGGACGGCCGTCGCGACCTTCGTGCCTCCGCTCGTCGTCTTCGCGAGGCCACGGGCGAAGACCATCATCGCAAGCGTCGCGACGAAGGGCTGCACCCGGGCAAACGCGACGACGGAGCCCGAAGCCGCCCCGCACGCGGCGCCCATCCCGAGCACGAGGAGCACGGAGAGCCACGCCGGCTCGCCCGCGTGAATGCTGAGTTTCGCGGCGACGACGGCCGAGAGGCCGAGCACGCTGCCGACGGAGAGATCGATCCCGCCCGCGAGGATCACGGGGAGCAGGCCACAAGCGAGGATGCCGACGACCGAGGCCTGCCGGAGCGCGCCCTGGTGCGTGCCGAGGCGGAAGAAGGCGCCTTCCGCGGGGAAGAGGACGCCGAGGGCGAGGACGAGCGCGAGCGAGAACAGGGCACGCGCGAGGGAGGCGTGGTGCCACGCACCGGGTTTTCCGGGCGAACGCGGGGCGGGCGTTTCGAGGCTTTGGGGGGTTTCGCTCATGCGCGCGCCTCGTCGTGGCCCATGGCGAGGGCGAGCAGCGCGGCCGGGGTCGCTTCGGCCCGCGCCACGTCGGCCGCGATCCGGCCTCGTCGGAGCACGAGGACGCGGTCCGCGAGCGCGGCAATCTCGCGCGCGTCCGAGCCCGCCACGAGGACGGCCGCGCCCGCGGCGGCGAGCGCGCGGAGCTTTGCGTGAATCTCGGCCTTCGCGCCGATGTCGACGCCGCGCGTGGGTTCGTCGCAAAGCAGGACGCGGGGCGCTTCGAGCAGCCATTTCCCGAGCACGACCTTTTGCTGGTTGCCGCCCGAGAGCGTGGCCGCGTCCATGGCGAGGGCCTCGGGCCGGAGGCCCACGTCCGCCGCCATCGCGAGGGCCGCGCGGCGCTCGCGCGCCGGGCGCAGCCATCCGAGCGGCGAGAGCGCAGGGAGCTTGACGAGGGTCCCATTGTGCTCGGCCGTCATGCCAGGCACGAGGCCCATGGTTTTCCGGTCCGCGGGGACGAACGCGACGCCGAGCGCCCTCGCCTCGCGCGGGGATCCCATCCGCACGGGCACGGACGAGAGCCGCACCACTTTCGCCCGCGCGCGCGCGCCGAGCGCCCCCGAGAGCCCGAGCAAGAGCTCACTCGCGCCCGCGCCCGAGAGCCCAAAGAGCCCGACGATCTCGCCCGCGAACACCACGAACGAGGCCCGATCGACGAGGGGCCTTTCGCCGTCGGTCGAATCCACGGAAAACGCCTCGACCGCGAGCCGCTCTTCACGCGTCGACGGTGAAACCGGCAACCCCTCGGCCGGCGCATGCCGCGGTCCGAGCATCCAAGCGACGACCTGATCGAGCGGGACCTCGCCCACCCGCGCGGAGCCAACGACACGGCCGTCGCGCAGGACCGTGAGTCGATCGGCAATCCGCTCGATCTCTTCCATGCGATGCGAGACATACACGAGGGCGACGCCGCGCGCGCGGAGGCCGGCGATGAGCTCGAAGAGCCGATCGATCGCAGGCCCCGCGAGCGAGCTCGTCGGCTCGTCCATGATGAGCACCCGCGCGCCACGGCCGAGGGCCCGCGCGACTTCAACGAGCTGCCGCTCGGGGAGCGAGAGGCGCTCGACGAGCATGTCGGGGTCGAGATCGAGGCCGACCTCGGCAAGAATCCGCGCGGCGCGGGCGCGCTCTTGCCGGCGGTCGATGAAGCCAAACCGACCGAGCGGTCGCTCGACGAAGAGGTTTTCCGCGATCGAGAGCGCCGGCAGGAGCGAGAGCTCCTGATGAATGACGGCGATCCCGAGCGCGCCCGCGTGCGCCGGGGAGCGGGGACGAGCGGGCCGGCCGTCGAGGGAAATCGAGCCTCCGTGGTCCGTGTACACACCGGCGAGGATCTTGAGCAGCGTGCTCTTGCCCGCGCCATTCTCCCCGAGGAGCGCGTGGACTTCGCCTGCGTGGAGGTCGAGCGAGACCCCGTCGAGGACGGTGGCCCGGCCAAATCGCTTGGAGATGTGCTCCATGCGGACGACGGGGGCGGAAGCTCGATCGGGCTCAGCCATACGGACGTGGGAAGGGTAGTGCGAGGTGGAGCGGTACGGAAGGGGCGAAGGGCACGGCGCGGCGAGGACGCTGCAATGCCCAGGGCGGTATGCCGACCGAGGAAGCGAGACGGGGGGAGGATCGGGTCCGCGACGCAAGGTCGTACGACCTGAGGGGAGACCCTTGCCAATGCTGCACGTGCATTGCGACGTCTGCGTGCATCCGGCCGACGGAGAAACGCGAGCGAGGCCGCGAGGCGCAGTGGGGGGATTGACGTGCTCCGTGCGGACGTGTAAGGGAAGTGCGCGTAGAAATCGAATGGCTTGTGAACGTGGGGGTCTGAAATGCTTTCTACGCCCAAGCGCCTGCTCTTGGCTGCGCTGCTCGTGCACGCGGCTTTACATCTCCCGGCGGCCTTCACGCGGCAGCACATGGAATTCGACGATGCTTGTAGCTACGTCGAGGCAGCCGGTCACCAGGGGGACTACGCGCGCACCGTTCCTCAGGGGCTCCCGCCCGCGGGATCCTGGGTGCCGGCGGCCACGTGGAAGCAAATGCTCACGCCGGACGAGCCGCTCGTGTTCCGCACGATCGCCGAGGATCTCGGTCGTTATGACATTCATCCGCCGCTCTATTTCTGGCTTCTGCACCTTGGATTGCTCGGGGCCGGGTTTCATCTGTGGGTGGGGCCGCTCGTCAACCTCGGGTTCGACATCCTTTCCATCTTCGCACTGTACGCATTGGCCCGCCGCGTCCTCGGCGACGAAAGGAAGGCCGGGCTCGCGGCGCTGTTGTGGAGCGTGAGCCCAGGCCCTCTTCTGGCCGCTCTCGAGGCGCGGCAATACAGTCTTTTCGCTTTGGTCAGCATTTTGTTCGTCAGGAGCGTGCTCGATTTTCTCGAGGACGGCGCGCGGCTACGTCCTCGCTCGGCCTTGTGGCTCTGCTTCGTGACGTGGCTCGGGTTGCTCACGCAGTACCAGTTCGCGATCCTCGTCGGCGCGGCAGGCGTCCTGCTCGTCCTGAAGCAAGCGAGGCGGGACCCGAGACGCCTCGCCGTGGCGCTCGGCGCGCTCGCGGCAGGCGCCGCGCTGATGCTGCCGATGCACGAGCTCGTGCTCGCGTCCTTCCAACAGCAGCAACGCCAGCTCCTTCCCTTCGATTGGAACGCGCTGTTCGTGCGAATCACCAGCGTGTTCGCCGCGCCGAGCACGTTCTTCGTCATGGGTTTGGCCCAGCAGGTCCTTTGGGTGGCGGCCGCATCGGCGGGCTTGGTCGGGCTGCGGCGTTCGCTGCGGCGGCGAAACGAGACGTTTCGCGCGGCGTTCTCCCGCCTCGAACCGCCGGTGCAGCATGTCTTTCTGCTGCTGTCCGTCTCGCTCGGAGTCGCCACGATCGCCTTCCTCGGCTTTCGAACGCCGGCCTGGGTGATGCAAGGGAAATACCTCGCCTGGGCGCATCCCATGATCGCCTGCTTGCTCGTTCGCGCCCTTCACGCGTTCCAGCCGTCGTCGATACGGCGGTTTTTGTATCTCGTGGGGCTGATTCTCCTGGGCAATGCCCTCTGGCTCGACGGGCAGCGCATCCGGCAGGCCCATAGGATCGCCGAGGCCCGGCGCAACGTCGCGAGCGTGGATCGGGTCGTCTTCGATTCGGGCTCGCGTGGGCTTTTTTTCCCTGCGATGTTGCAATTGCCTGACGACACGCTCGTCTTTGCGGCCCCGGCGAAGGTGCTGCTGGATGCGCCGGAGCGCTGGCTGCCGGAGCTCTCGGAGCGTTCCCTCTGGATCCACGACCCTGGCGGCGCAGCGATGATGACCCCAGCGCGCATGGAGGGGTTGCTCCAGGGTCGACTCGGCTTCGCCCCGAAGGAGGGGCCGTTATGGCCCCGCCAAGTGGCCTATCCCTTTGGTCCGCCCCCGGCGCGAAAGGCGCAGCAGGAGCCGTAGGGGTGCGGGGCCAAGCCCCGCGCTTCGCCTCTCAACCCTCTCGAACCGCCGCTTCCACGAGCGCGCGGCCGAGCGGCATCACGACGTCGTCCATCGCCCGGACGAAGGCAGCGCGGGCGTCCGCGCAGGGCACGTGGCCATGCGCCGCAGCCACGTCAGGCGCGAGCTGGGGCTCCGCGGGCGGCGACGGCAGGCGGCCCGCGGCGTCGCGGAACGCTCGCGCGACGGCGTCGCGCACGGGCGCCCCGCCTGCCGCAATCGCGAAGGAGACGACGCGGAACGCGAGCTCTGCGTGGCGCGCCTCGTCCTCCGCGATGCCCGCGAGCACGCGGCGCACGGCTGGATCCGACGCGCGCTCGGCCTGCTCGGCCGCGAGCACCGCCGCGAGCGTCTCGCCCACGGCGCCCTCGATCACGGTGGAGACCGCGAGCTCCACGAGGCCCTCGTCGAGCGGGAGCGAGAGCGCCTCGGGCAAACCCCGGGGCGCGACGGGCGCGCCGCGATACGCCGCCGCGAGCGAGAGCGAGAGCCGCGCATGCCGCACCTCGTCGAGCGCGGCTTCATGTGCGGCTCGCACGAGCGACGCGTCGGCCCCGTGCGCGAGCAGCGCGAGGGCGAGGCGCGAGAATGCGGCGACCGAGGCGTGCTCGAAGAGCCCGTCGCGGATCCAGCGCTCCGCGAGCACCTCGCGCGCCTCGGCGGAGAGGCCCTCGACGTTCGGCGCGAGCGGCTCGTCGGACCAACCCCGCCGCGCAGCCTCGACGGGCGCGACCACGGGGCCATCCTCGGCGCGGAGCGGCCGGCCGACGGCGCATGCGACCTCGATCGTGGTGTCGTAACAGCAGAAGCCATTGCCGCTCGGATCGGGCTTCGGGCCAGCGTCGACCGAGTGCAGGCAGGAGCAGATGTCGAGGGTTTCCGCGATGGCGCCGTGGGCCTCGTTCGTCGAGGGGCAGGTCAAGCCTGTCGAAGGGAAGCACGCGAGGAACGACGTGAGCGTTCCAGTGCCCTCGCACGCGGGGATACCCGTGGAGCTCGACGTCGCGTCCGTCGTCGAGTTGGTGCTGCTCGTGCCACCTGCGCCGCCTGCGCCCGTGGACTCACTGTCGACGACGACCTTCGCGCCGCAGCCGACGAACGCGACAGGCGCGGCGAGCGTGATTCCGAGCGCGGCCGCGACGCGGTACGCGAGTGTTCTCCGAAAGATAAGCGAGCTGTCCATCGCCGCATGATACATGACGAGGCGCCCATGCAACGTCCTCTGCTCGTCACGATCACGTTCAGCCACTACTGCGAGAAGGCCCGGTGGACGCTTGATCACGCGGGCATCCCCTACCGCGAGTCCGGGCACCTGCCCGCGTTCCACATGCTCGCCGTGCGCCGCGCGGGCGGGCATCGCAGCGTGCCCGCGCTCATCACGGACGAGGGCGCGATCAACGACTCGACGGACATCGCGAAGTGGGCCGCTCAAAAAGCGCCCGCCGCGCAGCTCTACGGGACGAACGACGCCGAGCGCCGGGAGATCGAGGCGCTCGAGGATCACTTCGACGAGCATTTCGGGCCGCACACCCGGCGATGGATGTACTTCCACATGCTGCCGGACAAGGGCCTCGTGCTCGGCCTCTCGGCCAAGCAAAACGCGCCGGCGCTGGAGAAACGCCTGCTCCCGGTTTTCTTCCCCGTCGTCCGCCCCGCGATGCGCAAGGCCATGCGCATCACACCCGACGGCGCCGCGCGTTCGCTCCGCAAGATCGAGGCGATGTTCGCCGAGGTCGGCAAGAAGCTCGAAGACGGTCGACCCTTCCTGGTGGGCGACACGCTCACGATGGCGGACATCACGTTCGCGAGCCTCGCAGCGGTGGTCCTGGCCCCTCCGGAGTACGGCGCGCCGCTCTGCCCGATCGAGACGCTGCCGCAGGAGCCCGGCTCGCACATGCGCGCCTGGCAAGAGCTGCCCGCGGGGAAGTTCGTGGCGCGCATGTTTCGGGACCACCGAGCCCCCGCGCGCGCTTGAAGGTCGACGCCTGACCCGTCCCGCGTGACAAGCCGTACCCCCCGTACCGGCGCGCATGGTAACGTCAAAGTGCAGACGCTCGCAGGGATCCCCTTCCCGTTGACGGAGCCACGGTCCCCCCATGCCCCGCCGCTACCTCGTCCTTCGCACCGATCGCACCCAGCGCACGTTCCTCACCCGGGAGCTCGAGCAGGGCCGCCTGCGCCAGGGCTTCGGGTGGCGACGCGAGCACGATCTGCGGCTCCTGCGCGACCAGGTGCGCGCCGGAAAAAAGCTCACCGAGGAGGAAGCAAGCGTCTGGCGAAACCGGCGCCTGCTCGACACCGAGCCCGACGGTCTGAAGCCAGGCAACGTGCTGATCCTCCCGAACCTGCTCGATCAGGGTCGATGGGCCCTGGCGCGCGTGAAAGGCGGATACGAGTACGCGCCCATCGTCGCACCCGGGCGGGAGGGGCCCGATTACGGCCATATCATCGCCGTAGATCCCATCCGCACGCCCGGCGGGAAGGTCGGCAGCGTGGAGGCGGAGAACACCCACGTCGACGCAGAGCTGCGCGCCACGATGCGGAACCCATCGAGGATGTGGTCGATCGACGCACTCGGCTCCACCGTGGAAGCGCTCGTCCACGCGATCGAGTCCGGCAAGGATACGTGGACGCCCGACCCGGAGACGCAAAAAGCCGAAGGGTTCTTCACAGCCGTACGCGACGCGGCGTGGAAGCACATCCTGACGAAATACAAGGGCAACGAGCTCGCGCACCTCGTACATCACCTGTTCATGTGCATCTACGAGGGCGGGCGCGTCGAGCATTGGGGCGGAGCCGGCGAGAGGGGGACAGATCTCATCGTCTACACGCGCGATCCGCTGGGGCTCGAATACAAAGTCGCCGTCCAGATCAAGCAAAACGACGGGCTGCTCGACGACGAGCGGACGCTCGGCCAGATCGAGCAAGCCAAGGAGCTGCACAAGATCGACGCAGGCGTGATCGTGACGACCGCCGAGGTGACGAGCAGCGCATTCGAGGAAAAGTGCGCCGCCCTCGAAGGCCGTCTCGGCATCGACATTCGCGTGATCGGAAGAGGCGAGCTCATCGAGCTCGTGATGAAGTACCTCGGCAAAGCCCGAATGACCGTCCGCGAGGCGCTCATCGACCTCCTGCGCGCAAGCACACCCACCCCCGAACCACGGGAGCACACGGCCGTCACCGATCGCATCTACGACGAGCTGCAACGTCTCCCCGAGCTCGAACGGCAAATCGCCGGGACCAAGGTCGCCCACCAGAACCGCGGCAGCGGCGCTCATTTGATCCGGGTCGAACTACCCCAGGAAATGATCGGCGCCGTCGTCGAGCCCATCGCCCAAAGCATCGTCTCCTGTCTACGGCGCATGGTCCCAAGCGCAAAATGCCAGCGAGGCAAACCAAGCGGCAGCGGCGGCAGCGGCACGAAATGGATGGTCGTGGATACTCTGCTCGAGCTTGCTTGATGGGAGAGGCGCCGCGCTGGGGCTTTGCCCCAGGCCCCACCCGGGGCTGTCCGCCCCGGGACCCGGACCAGCGCAAGCGCTGGACGCGGGGTCGATGAACTGCGCTCCGCGCAGTTCATCGAACAGCCAGGGTCAAGACCCGTGACGACCTTGCCAACCACCACGGCAGCGCCGCAGGTTCAGCCGGCAGCGTGCCCGCTGCCAGCTTGAGACGCACCTCCATGGTCTTGCCACGGGCCCGTTGGAAGAACTGCGCACCGCGCAGTTCTTCCAGCCTCGGTCCAGGCCGTGCCTGGTCCGGGGTCGAGGGGGCGGACAGCCCCCCGCGGGGTCCGGGGCAGCGCCCCGGCGCGACGCCCTGACGCCCGGCGCGACGCCCTGGTGAGGCGGAGAACCCCTCTTCGACATCGACGTAGCGCATCGCGGCGAACCTCCCGTTCCGGAAATTCCCTGATCGGGTATCCTCCGTTTCGCCATGCCTCTGCCTTCTGCCCGAGAGCACGCCGCACGTCGCGTCGGCAGAACGCTCCGGGACAAGTACCGCATCGAGCGTGTGCTTGGGGTGGGTGGCATGGCGACGGTGTATCTCGCGGTGCATCGCAACGGGCACCGGGTTGCCGTCAAGATCCTTCACCCGGAGCTTTCTGCCAGCGTTACCCAGCGCGACCGCTTTGTCCGTGAGGGGTACGTTGCGAACTCGATCGAGCACCCGGGTGCGGTGCGCGTCCTTGATGATGACGTCTCGGATGACGGCTGCCCGTTCCTCGTGATGGAGCTGCTCGAGGGCGAGACCCTCGACCAGCGCCGCAGACGTGCTGGCGGCAAGATTGCTTGCCGCGAGGTCCTCGTCATCGGCCATGCGCTCTGTGATGCGCTTGCGGCTGCTCATGACAAGGGCATCGTGCATCGCGACATCAAGCCGGAGAACGTGTTCATCACGTCGGACGGCGCCTTGAAGATCCTCGACTTCGGCATCGCGCGTGTCGCCGACGAGGAAGGCGGGCCCGGCGGCGTCGCTGGCACCCCTGCGTACATGCCGCCTGAGCAGGCCCTTGGGGATCGGGGCGCCATCGACGCGCGCACCGACCTTTGGGCTGCGGGCGCGACGATGTTCACGCTCCTCACGGGCAGGCTCGTGCATGACGCGAGCCGCGCGACCGAGCTCCTCGCGAGCACGGCGACCAAGCCTGCGCCGCGCCTCGTCGACGTCGCGCCCGATGCCCCGCGCGACGTCGCCCGCGTCATTGACCAGGCCCTCGCTTACTCGCGCCACGACAGGTTCGAGGATGCGCGCGAGATGCGGGATGCGATTGGCTCTGCCCACATCGCGGTCTTCGGCGAGCCCCTCTCCGTCGTCCCTCGCCACAGCGGCAGCGCCCTCGCTTTTGCGCCTTCGTCGTCGGGGCGCATCTCGCTCCAGCCTGCTTCGGGGCGTGTTGTTGCCTCGCGGCCGCGGGCAGAGCTCGTCGAGACTGTGCTCGACGTGCCCCCTGGACACGAAGGCACGCCGCGCCCGCCCTCGCTTGCGCCGGCGGCTGCGCCTGTGGACGGCGCGCCGCAGAACACGGTGAGCGAGCCTCTCTCGTCGAGTCCGACCGAGGAGCACCCTTCCCGGGCGCGCGCCCTGCTCATGATGTCGGCGGGCCTCGGCATGCTCGCCACCCTGCTCGTCCTCTTCGTGGCGCGGGCGAGCCGCACCGCGCCGACCGACGTCCCGCCGCCCCCGCCGACGCCGCGGAACACGTGCGTGACGAACGCCGACTGCACGGCCCCGGGGGATGACAGGCACGCCATCTGCCGCAAGGATCGCGGCGCCTGCGTCACGCTCGAGACCGATCAATGCCGCGTCCTCGCCGACGCGGGTGACATCCAGAACGACGGCACGATCTGGATCGGCGCGATGTACCCGCACGACGAGAAAAAGGGCACGACGTACGGCCGGCAAGCCGCGCGCGCCGTGGACCTCGCCCGCCGCGATTTTGCGAGCCTCACCGGCGGCCTGCCACCCGTGAGTGGTGCGGGGAAACCACGCCCGATCGGGATCGTCCTCTGCGACGACACCGAGGCGGCCGAGCGCGCGGCGTCCCACCTCGTCGACGACGTTGGTGTCCCCGCGGTCCTCGGCTTTGCGCGCAGCAAGGAGGTCCTCGACCTCGCGCGAGCGTACTTCTTGCCGAAGGGCGTGCTCGCGCTCGCCTCGAACACCGCCTCGATGCTCACGGACATCGCGCATGCGCCGGACGATCCGCGCCTCGTCTTGCGCGTGACCACGAGCGCGACCATGTCGACGGGCGCGAAGGCCGCGTTCCTCGAGAACGTGCTCGAACCGGAGATCCGCAAGCGCCCCGGGCTCCGACCAGGCGAACCGCTGCGCGTGGCCATCGTCCGCGTGGACAATGCCTCCGGCATGAGCCACGCGGACCAGCTCGTCTCGGTGTTGCGCTGGAACGGCAAGAGCGCCGCCGAGAACGGCGACGATCTGCGCCAGTTCGTGGTGAAGGACGAGCTCGCCGGTGCGCAGACCGATGAAGCGGTCGCGCCCTTGATCACGTCGATCGGCGCCTTCGCGCCGCACGTCGTCTTCGAGGCCGGCGCGGGCGCGCAGTTCCTCGTCGAGCTCGAACGGCGCTGGCCGAAGAACCGCCTCTTCCGGCCGCATTACGTCATGTCGGGCTCGCTCGCGTCCGACGACTTCTTCAAGCTCGTCTCCGAGCGCCCCGACGCCTCGCGCCGGCTGCTCAGCATCGACGCCGCGGTGAACCCCGCGCTTGCGAAGTTCGTCGTGCACCACAACGAGATCTTCCCGGACAAGGTCACCCCGTACGACTCGACGAGCGCCCCGTACGACGCGTTTTACGCCGTCGCGTACGCTGCGCTCGCGCTCGGCGACGAGCCGATCACGGGCCGCGGGCTCGCGCGCGCCGTGCGCCGCCTCGTGCCCCCGGGCGAGCCGGTCGAGGTCGGCCAGGGCGGGATCTACTCGGCGATCAAGGTCCTGCGCGGCGGTAAAAATATCGACCTCGCGGGCTCGCAGACCTCGCTCGACTTCAACCCGGAGACCGGCGACGCCACGGTCGATTTCGCCGTGTATTGCCTCGATCCGAAGCGCCGCGTCGCGGCCGAATCGGGCCTCGTCTACCGCGCGAAGACCGGCAAGCTCGAAGGCGCGATGC
Source organism: Polyangium mundeleinium (assembly GCF_028369105.1). Lineage (NCBI taxonomy): Bacteria > Pseudomonadati > Myxococcota > Polyangiales > Polyangiaceae > Polyangium > Polyangium mundeleinium. The sequence continues at coordinate 7,818,286 of NZ_JAQNDO010000001.1, forward strand.
GCTGTCCCTGACGGATGCGGCAAGCCGTTGCGCGTGCGGGCCGAGTGCGGATACCGTGCGGATCCCCCCGCGCCATGCGAACGCCCGCCGCCCTCCTCGCCTCGGTCCCTTCGGCCCTCGCCCTCACGCTCGCGCTCTTTACGGGCGACGCGCACGCGCAAACGGAGGCGTGGTCGGATCCGGATCCGAAGGGCCAGGGGACGCGGTATGCGCTCGACAAGTTCGGCTTCCGCGCCGGCGCCGAGTACCGCGCGAACCTGCTCTACGTGAACCCGATCGCGCTGAACAGCGAGTCGAACCGGCGCGTGAGCTGGATCGAGCACCGCCTGCGCCTCGACGTCGGCGTCGACTACCTCGACAAGGTGCGCCTCTACGCCTCGGCCGACATGCTCGACGGCGTGCTCTGGGGCGACAACGGCACGCTCGCCTCCGGCCCCAAGCCGAACTTCGGGACGAACATCAACGCGCGCAGCCCCAACGTCACCACGCCCTGCGTGGGCCTGCGCGGCACCGACCCTTTGAACGCCGAAGACTACGGCTACACGCTCTGCTCGCAGGAGCAGATCCGGTTCCGCAAGGCCTACGGCGACGTCGTGCTCCCGATCGGCCTGCTCCGCGTGGGCCGCCAGTCCGCGAACAGCGGCACCGGCATCCAGGCCGCGGACGGCGATGGACGGCCGAACCGCTTCGGCTTCAGCCGCCAGGGCAACCTCGTCGACCGTGTCCTCTTCGCGACGAAGCCCCTCGAAGCCTTCAAGCCCAAGGAAGAGCGCGACACCTCGGAGAACCGCGGGCTCATCCTCGCCCTCGCCTACGATCGCTGGGTCACCGACAGCGTGCAGCTCTTCGCCGACGACGTGCAGCAGTTCGACGTGGCCGTGCGTTTCCTCGCGCCGAAGCTCGGCCCCGCCCGCGACCTCTTCCTCGGCACGTACTACGTGCATCGCTGGGACGACGCGAACAGCTCCAGCATCAACAGCTTCGGCCTGAAGGCGATGTCCCGCTTCGGCGACTTCCACATCACCGCCGAGGCCGCGATGAACGTCGGATCGACCCGCGAGATCGCCCAGGCGAACAGTTACATCTCGAACGATCCCGTCGTCGATCAGCGCATCCTGCAAGGCGGCGCGCGTGCCGTCGTGCGCTACGACCGGCCCCTTTACACCGCGTACCTCGAGTTCGATTACGCCTCGGGTGACGCCGATCCGAACAACCGCACGCCGCTCACGCAGTTCGTCTTCGCCGAGGACGCGAACGTGGGCCTCTTGCTCTTCGAGCACGTCGTCGCGTTCCAGACCGCGCGCGTCGCGGCCGCGGGCACCGAGCTCTTGAACCGCCTCGGCGCCCCGAGTTTTCCCTCGGACTCGGTCTACAACCGCGGCGCCTTCACGAACGCGCTCGCGCTCTTCCCGCAGTTCGACATCCGCCCCGTCCGCGGCCTCACGCTGCGCGGCGGCGTGCTCTTCGCGTTCGCGGCCTCGCCCGTCGTCGATCCGGTCAACTCGCTCCTCGCCCGCGACGGCCTCACGATCGAGGACGACCTCGTGAACTTCGCCGGCGGCAAGCCCGGTCGTTACTGGGGCACCGAGCTCGACGGGCGCATCTCCTACCGCTACCTCGATCACTTCCTCTTCGACCTCGAGGGCGCGGTGCTCTTCCCTGGCGACGCTCTGCGAAACGAGGACGGCTACGCCGTGCGCAGCGTCCTCGTCCAGGGCCGCACCACGTTTTTCTTCTAGGTCTCGCGGAGCACGGACATGCGACGTCTTCCTCTCTCGCTCCTCTTGCTCTCCCTCGCGGCCCCGCTCGGCGCTGGCTGCGAGCTCTACGATGGCCCCCCGCAGCCGCGTATCGTCGGCGCCGAGGACGGCGTGCTCGAAGACGCGTCGGCGCCGATCGTCCTCGCCTTCTCCGAGCCCGTGGATCCCACGACGCTCCACGTCTCGATCATCCGCCTCGAGACCGACGTCGAGGGCAACCTCCTCGACGAGGACGACGATCCCGAGAGCACGCCCGACGAGTTCTTCTCGTTCACGACGAGCCTCACGTCGGGCGGCACGGCCGAGCTCGTGGACGGCAACGCGACGCTCGTGATCAAGCCGAGCGCGCCGCTGCCCGTGGGCCCGAAGCTCGCGCTCGTGATCGAGTCGGGCCTCGCGGATGTCGAGGGCCACGTCACGAAGACCCGCAAGCGCCTGCTCTTCGGCTACGCGTTCAAGCTCGAGTGCGACAAACCCTCGACGATCTTCCCGACGGGAAAGTACTTCCTGCTCGCGGACATCGAGAAGCCGCTGCAGACGCAGGTCCAGCTCTGGGCCGCGTTTTACGTCGATCCGGAGACGGGGCGCGTGCGCGGGCAGGCCACGAACGCCGATCGCGACAAGACCCAGGTTTGTCCGATGTCGTGCGCGACCGGCGAAGTCTGCCGGCTCCTGCCCGTGCCCCAGTGCGTCGCGCAATCCGAGCGCGCGGGCACGGTGGACGAGCACTCGGATTACGTGCCGTATGGCACGCCGCCGACCGGATACTCGTTCACGATCGAGGGCTGCGCCGTGGACCAGCCCGGCGGCAAGGTCGTGTTCGCCACGGCGCCGACGGACATCGTCGTGCAGATCCCGCCGGTGACGCTGCGCAACGTGACGCTCACGGCCGAGTTCGCCCCGGACGCGAACGGCGTGCTGCGCGGCACGGGCACGCTGGCGGCGGACACGGTGCTCCTCGGCACGACGACGAGCGGCAAGGGCGAAGGGAACATCGTCGGTCGGATCGTCGCTGCGGACGAGGCGCCGCCGGGCATCCCGGATCCGCCGCCGGCGCCGTAGAGCATCGAACCGGACGGTGGCCGATTCGTGACACGGGAGCGGGCGGCTTCGCGGCGGAAATTTGGTAAAACCGAGACCATGACCACGACGACCTTCGAAGCTCCCGAGGCACCGGCGAAACCGACGAGCGCGGCCGCGCTGCCGCCGATGAACCGCTGCATCGACATGCCGCGCTTCGAGCTCGGCGAGCGGCTGACGCCGGAGCAGATCGAGTTCCTCGACACGTTCGGGTTCATCCGCTTCAAGAGCTTCCTGCCGCGCGCCGAGGTCGCCAAGCTCGTCGAGGAGGTCGAGGCCATCGACGCGCGCCTCGTCGCCGAGGGGCGGACGGTCATCAACGGCGTGCCGCTCATCCTCGGCAAGCGAAAGGACGGCCGCGGCTTCGTGCAGCGCATGTGCTTCTCGTCGACCTTCGGCGAGCGGCTCCACGCGTTCCTGCAGGATCCTCGCTTCAAGGCGATCCTGGAGATCGCGGGGCCCGGGTATCGGATCGGCGAGCGGGAGCGGGACGGGCTCGTCATCAACCATTACCGCCGCGAGGAGGGGTCGAGCTACAAGCGGCTCGGCTGGCATACGGACAGCCTGCGGGATCTCTTCTATTTCGAGATGCCGCGGCGGTACCTGAACGTCGGGTTTTACCTGGACGACTCGCCCATCGAGAAGGGCGGGGTGCGGCTGATTCCGTTCTCGCACCAGCAGGGGCTCTGGCCGATGCTGACGCGGAAGGCGCATTTCATGGATACGGACGCGGATCCGGCCGAGTATGCGCTCGTGGCCGAGGCGGGGGATCTGACGATCCACGACGGCCGCATCTGGCATCGGGTCGCGGAGGCGAGCGCGACGGGCGACGCGAGCCAGCGGCGCGTGATGTACGTGCCCCTGATGGAGGGGCCGGAGAAGCTGAAGGACGAGAACAGCCCGACGCCGGTGTACTTCCGGCTCCGGCGATTCGCGCGGTTCTGAGGCAACACGTGACGCCGCGACGCACGGATTCATCCCTGCAGCTCCTCGCACGCGCGGCAGGGAGCCCGGCGGCGCTCGCCGGGAAAATCGCACGTTTCGGCAGGATGCTGGCGGCGTACGGCAATGGGCGCGAGCTCGACGCGCGGCTCGCGCGCCTCCTTCGAGCGGGGATCCTCGACGCGGCGCCGACGCGGATCCAGCTCGTCGTGGGCTCGATCGACATGCTGCGGTTCTGGATCTCGCCCGCGTCGACCGAGTATTACCAGACCATCGGCATCGATTACACGTTCCACCAGATCCTGCGATTCCTCGAAGAGCCGGCCTCGCTCGCCGATCCCGTCGGGTTCTTCAGCACCCGGGACAACGTGATTGGCCACCTGATGCAGGTCGTGCACGCGAATCCGCGGTACGATCTGGAGCTGCTCACGATGTGGGACGACGGGCTCGCCGAGCTCGAACGGCAGGTCGAATCGATGATCGCCGGGACACATCCGCGGGGCGAGGCGATCGCGGCCATCGTGGAGGAGCCCGAATACCACGCGCGGCTGCTCGCGTACGTGCGCGTCTTCCGCAAGGACCCGGCCGCGCCCCCTCCCCTGCGCGCGAACGTGGAAGGAAGCGCCCACTGGGAGGATCTCGAGCGCACGTTTGGCTCGCTCCGGACCTCGATGCGGTACTTCTGCAGGCTGCCGACGGATCCGATGTCGGCGGCGCGGCATCTCCTCACGGTGAAGGAATTCCCGCGGCACCTCGGGGAGCCAAATCCAAGCAAGGACGAGGGAGGGACCCTTTCATGCCCATCGTAGCCATCGATCACGTGCAGCTCGCCATGCCCGCGGGGCGCGAGGACGAGGCGCGCGTGTTTTACGGAAAGCTCCTCGGGCTCGCGGAGGTGCCGAAGCCGGCCGACATGGCCAAGCGCGGCGGCGCGTGGTTCGAGGCGGGCGCCGTGAAGATCCACCTCGGGGTGGAGGCCGAGTTTCACCCGGCGCGAAAGGCGCATCCAGGCCTGCGCGTGGAGGGGCTCGCCGCGCTCGTCGAGGGCTTGCGGGCCGCGGGCGTGACGGTGGCCGACGGGCAGCCGCTCGACGGCATCGCGCGGGTCTTCGTGGAGGATCCGTTCGGCAATCGCATCGAGCTTCTGGAGCACACGCCGGGCTGACGTTCATTGCCCCGGGCCGGTGCACGCGCCCGGCTGCGCGGGCGGGATGGCGCGCAGGTATTCGTACATGGCGAGGAGGTCCTCGTCGGCCATGATCCTGTAAAGGGCCCAGGGCATGATCTTGAGGATTCGCTCCGGGTTCTCGGGATCCTTCCCCGTGCGCATGACCGACATGAATTGCTCGCGCGTGAGCCCGCCGGGCAAGCCCTTCGCGTCGGGCGCGAGGCTCGGCGCCTTGAGGTTCTGCCCGAAGGGCACGCCACCCGCGAGGTAATGCGCGGCGTCGAGGCGTCCGCGTCCGCCGGTGAACGGGGACTCGCCGGGTCGATACGTCGGGCAGCTATGACAATCGACGCACCCGGACGCGGCGTTGACGAAATAACTTCCGAGCCCGACGAGGGCCCGATCCGCGTTCTCCAGGTTCAGCGGCACGGGGGCGAATCGCAGCCCGATCACGACCCGCGGGTCGAGCGGCGCAGGCGCCTCTCCGGGGTCTCCGGTTCCCATCTCCTCGGAGGCGCAGGAGAGGAGGAGCCCCACGAATCCGAGCGTGATGAAATGCCGCCATTGCATGGATGAACCCCTCCCCCGGAGCCCGCGGCTCCGCCTCGGCCCATGCAAGCGTGGCGCCCGTCCGTCCGTGCGCGGGGAGCACGAACGGCGGCCCCTGGAGTCGGGCGTTATTGCGGCCGGCCCTGCGCGATCCAGGTCTCGACGAGCTGGATGTCCTCGGGCGTGACGGGCGGAAGCGCGAGCGGCATTCCGCGGACGACCGGATCGGTTTGTCCCGCCTCTTCGCGGTACCGGGCGAGCATGGCGTACACGAGGCGCGGCGTGCCGTCGGGCATCGGCGAGAAGATGCTGCGGCGTTCGCCCTTGTCGTCGACGTACCCCGCCTGGATGCCCTCGTACTCGGCGAGGTTCAGCCCGCGGGGCCGATAGCCGAAGCCACCCGTGTTGCCAGGCCCGCCGTCGCCGATCGCATAATCCGGTTCGGCATGGCAATGCCAGCACGTGTTGCGGAAGACGCGGCGGCTGACCTCCTCGTACGTCACCTTGCGGTCGAGCACCGGCAGGCGCGGCGGAATGATCTTGGCCATCTTGGGCGCGAGATCGGCGCGCAAAAGGAAAGCGGAAAGGTCTCGCTGCTCGTCGGGCGTGAGCGGCGTCTTCGGCATGAGCGTGTCGGGCTTCTGCGCCTTCGGATCGTCGAGCCAGCGGACGAGCTCGCCCGGGGCCATGCGCTCCCGGACGTACCGCAGATCCGGCGCGAGCGCGCGGGCCATGCGCTCGCCTTTGCCTTCGAGATCGGCCACGCCGGCCGGGAGCGCCGCGCGCGGCGCGCCAGAGTATTCGTGGCACTGGCGGCAGCCCTTCGCCTCGAAGAGCGCGCTGCCCTTCTCGACGCTGGCACCTTCGAGCGCGACCGCCGGGGCCGGCGTCGCCGAGGACGTGAGCCACGCGGCGACGTCACGCGCCTCCTCCGGGGTGATCGCGAGGCGCGGCATCGTCGTGTCGAGGTGCGGGCGCACGTCGTGTGGTTCGAGGAGGAATGTTTCGAGGAAGCCGCGGCGCAACCGGCCGCCGATATTGGCGAGCGACGGGGTCTCGCGGAAATGGACGATGCTCTTTTGCCACTTCGCGAGCGACGTGGCCGAGGCCTGGTACGTGCCGGCGTGAATCTCCTGGTGGCAGCGGACGCAATCCTGGTCGAGCGCGGGTTTATCGAGGCCGGTGCCCTCGTGGCAACGGTTGCACTGGAACTTGGCGACGAGGCTTTTCCCTTTTGCGGGGTCGCCGAGCGGCGGCTCGGGGCTCGGGGCGGAATGCGCGAGGGTGGTGGAGCTCGAACTCGCGGAAGGAGCGGCAGAAGGTGCCTCCGCGCGCTCGTCCTTGCGACAGCCGAGAAGGAGGAGGACTAGACTGACAAGGACGAGCGCGCGGGGCACGGAGGACATCCTTTCGAGCGGACAAGCAGGCTGTTGAGAAACGCCGCGAGCGCCCTGGAGCTAGGGAGGAGGACGCAGGAATACGAGAGTATTCCGAGGACGACGACCGACGATCCAGGGCTCTCCGCAAGTTTATCAACAGCCTGCTAGCTTTGGCCCCCCTGGCTCGTGGGCACCTGGCAGACGGAGCTGTCCTTGGCCATCGTGTTGCAGCGCTGGACGGCGGCGTCACGGGCCGTCGTGTTGCCGGCCTCCTGCTGGAGGCGGCCGAGGGCGGCGTAGCCCTGCGGCGTGGCCATGAGGTCACGGTCGGCGAGGCCCTGGAGCAAGCTGCGCGCCTCGTCCTTGCGGCCCTCGACCTTGGCGAGCGCCTCGCCGAGATCCGTGTCGACGGAAGGATCGTTCTTGCGCTGCTCGCGGAGCCGCTCGAGGGCCGCGACGGCCCAGGCGACGTTCTTGGCGCGCTGCTCGGGCGACTTGCCCCGCCACGTCGGGTCGAGGTCGATGCCGCCGTCGGCGCGGACGAGGGCGACGGCGAGCGTGCGCTGGGCGCGCTGGAGCATGCCGTCCCGGCCCGGGTTGATGCTGCGGATCTCGGGGAACATGCGCACGACCGACTGGGCCGAGGCCACGATCTTGCCGTCACGCATGGTCTTCTCGGCGTTCGCGAGGCCCTGGATGCGGTGGTCGATCTCGGGGATGAAGACGTCGCCGCAGGCCGCCGCGTCGTTCGACACGGCCGGAATGGCGGCGAGGGCAGCGAGACCGAGGGCGAAACGAACGGCGAGACCCTTGATGGTGAGCATCGAAACCTCCTCCTGGTGCGACGAGCGGTTCAACCCGGGTATCGGGGCGGGCGGTTCTTCTGTGACAGCGGCCGACGAAAAAAGTTTTGCGAGAAGTTCCGGCTTCCGCGAGCACGGGGTTCGGGGCGAAGGGCGCCGAAGGCGACCCGAAGCCCTGAGCGTTGAACGACAAACGCCGCTCGGGGGCAGGATCTTTCAGGTCAGGCCGATGGAAGAGAGGCGAGCGAGAGGCGGGCGACGGCGGCGAAGAGGAGGTTTCCGTCGAGGACGACAGCCTCCTGGTAGAGGCGAATGCGCTCGGCGGGGTCGTCGACGAGGTTGCCGAGCTTGACGAGGAGCTGGGTGCGGACGTCGGGCTCCTCGGCGACGTCGAGGCCGCGGCGGTAGGCGGCGCGCGCTTCGATCGGTTTTCGCTGGGCCGCGAGGGCGTCACCGAGGCCGACGTGGAGCAAGCCGAGGTCGGCCTTCGTGAGGGCCTCCCGGGCGCGTCGGACCTTTTCCGCGGGGTCGAGGTCGGGGCGGTCGAAGTCGGAGACGAGGGCGAAGACGGCCGGTTCGACGGCGCCGGCGGCGATCCGTTCGGCGAGGAAGCGGTAGGCCCGGCAGCGGAACCAGCCGGGGGCGAGCTCTTCCGTTTTGCGGAAGAGCCCCGCGGCCTCGGCGGCGCGGCCCATGAAGAGGCACGTCACGCCGGCCTGGTAGACGGGCGACGGGGCGTGCCGATCGGCGACGGCGCCGCGGCGGAAGGCTTCGAGCGCGCGGACGAACTCGCCGGCCGCGCCGAGGCGCTCCCCTTCCTCGGTGGCGATGGACGAGGCGCGAAGCTCGGGCCGATCGCGCTCGTAGATGAACTGGACGGAGCCTTGGAGGCCGCCGAGCTCGTCAATCTCGGCGGGCTTGCCGTCGACGAGGGCGACGACGCGGCAGCGGGGCTCGCCGGCCCGGACACGCTCGGCGCGGCGGCGGAAGGCGCGGGCCTCGTCGGCGTCGCCGAGTCGGTCGAGGACGGAGGCGATTCGCTCGGCCCTCCCCGCGGCCTCGGCCGTCTCGCCGAGGTACCGGTGCACCTCGAAGAGGGAGAAGAGGGCGGCGAGGGCGCCCTGGTCGTCGCCCGACTCTTCGCAAAGGGTGAGGGTCTGCTCGAAGGGCGCGCGGGCCTCGGCGACGCGGCCGGTGTGGAAGAGGCACTCGCCGAGGCGGCCGACGAGCATGGCCTGATGGCCGCTCTTGGAGCCCTCGGTCTCGGCGAGCGCGGCGCGGGCCTGGACCTCGGCCTCGGCATACCGGCCCTCCGCGGCGAGGGCGTCGATGTCGGCGAGGGCCTGTTCGAGGCGCCGGAGGAGGGCCTGGGTGCCCTCGGGGACGGTGGTGAGGGCCGCGAAGAGCTCGGGCCGCCCTCGCATCGCGGCCATGTGCTGCGCGACGGAGGTCATGCCCTGGATGTACCAGCGCAGCGACGGGCCTTCGCGAAACGGCTCGGGGACGGTGCGCCAGCCGGGGAAGGCGTCGCAGATGGCTTGCTCGTGCGCCTCGCAGAGGGAGGAGAGGCGGTCGAGGTCGCCTTCGTCGACGGCGTTGAAGAGGGCCTCGCGGAGGGCGTCGGGGGAGAGCGGCTGCATCGGGCGCGAAGGTAGTCGAGGGGGGACGGGAGCGGAAGCGCGAGCGCGAGCGCGAGCGAATTCAGGTCGTCGTCAGTCCCCCATCGGCCGCGGAAAGGGCGAAGGGACTCGGCGGCGGCGGATGCGTCGAGCTCTGCCTTCAAGAACGCGGCCATTTTCGTGTTCATACCGGATCCGAAGCCTTTGGGGTCATGGGTTTGCCGCCGCCGAAGCTCACGTAAAGCGCCGGCAAGACCAGGAGGGTGAGGAGCGTCGAGGAGAGGACCCCGCCGATGACGACTGTCGCCAGCGGACGTTGCACCTCCGCGCCCACCCCGGTGTTGAGCGCCATCGGCAAGAACCCGAGGCTCGCGACGAGGGCCGTCATCAGGACCGGACGAAGCCTCCGCTCCGCGGCCTGCTCGACGGCCTCGCGTACGGGCATGCCGGTCGCGAGGAGCTGCCGCACGGTCGACACGAGCACCATGTCCGCGAGGACCGAGACCCCGGACAGGGCGACGAAGCCCACGCCCGCCGAGATGCTGAACGGAAGCCCGCGCAGCCACAACGCGACGATCCCGCCAATGGCGGCAAACGGAACGCCCGTGAACACCCGCGCCGCGTCGAGGAGGCGCCCGTAGGTGAAATGAAGCAGCACGAAGATCAGCGCGAGCGCCGCGGGCACGACGACGAGGAGCCGCCCCTGGGCGCGCTCGAGGTGCTCGAACTGGCCGCCATAACGCACGTAATAACCGGACGGCAACACGACCTTCTCGTCGATGCGAGTGCTCGCCTCCTGCACGAACGAACCCACGTCCCGGCCTCGCACGTTGGCTTGCACGACGATCCGCCGTTTGGCCCACTCCCGTTGGATGGAGGAAGGCCCCTCGACGAGGCGCAGGTGGGTCACGCTCGAAAGGGGGATCTGCGTGCCATTCGCGGCCGTGATCAGGATGCGCCCGACAGCTTCGACGTCGGTCCGATATCGATCGTCGAGCCGCAGCGTGATCGGGAAGCGTTTTTCCCCCTCCTGCATCTGGCCGACCTCACGCGTCCCGAGCGACGCGACGACATCCAGCACCTCGTGCGCCGGAATCCCGTGCCGCGCAATCGCCGCGCGATCCACCTCGACCTGGAGCAGCGGTTGTCCCGTCACTTGCTCCGTCACCACGTCGGCGGCGCCCGGAATCGCCTTCAGGACCGCCTCGATCGCACGCGCCTTCTCCTTCAGGATCTCGAAGTCTTCCCCGAAGAGCTTCACCCCGACGTCCGATCGAACCCCGGCGATCATCTCGTTCACCCGCATCTCGATGGGCTGGGTGAACACCATTCGCATCCCGGGCAAGCTTTCGAGCTCGCCCTGCATGGCACGCACGAGCTCGTCCTGCGTCGCCCCGCGCTTCCATCGATCCCGCGGCGTGAGCGTGACGAACACGTCCGAGAGCTCGATCCCCATCGGATCCGTGGCCACCTCCGCCGTGCCCGTGCGCGTCCAGACGCGCTCGATCTCGTCCGGAAACTTCTCCCGCAGCGTCTTCTCGATCTGGAGGCCATACCGCGTCGACTCTTCCACGGAGACACCCGCGAGGCGGATCGTATTGACCACGATGGCGCCTTCATTCAGCCGCGGGACGAACTCCGAGCCGAGCCGCGTGGAGAGGGCCATGGCCCCGCCCAGCATCGCCACGGCCGCGGCCATCACGAACCGTCGCCGGCGCAGGGCGAACTGGAGCGCCGGTCGATACACGCGCAAAAGTGCCCGCACCACCACGTTCTCCCGCTCCACGATCCGGCGCGGCAGGAGGAAGCTCGCCAGCACCGGCATCAACGTGAGCGAGAGCAACATCGAACCCGCGAGCGCGAAGATCACCGTCAGCGCCATCGGCCGGAAGAGCTTTCCCTCGACCCCTTCGAGGAAAAGAATCGGCAGATAAACGATCATGATGATGAGCTCGCCGAACATCGTCGGTTTGCGCACTTCGAGCGCCGCTTCCCGCACGACTTCGATCACAGGCCGCGCGCCCTTGTCCTCCGCGAGCCGCCGCGTCGCGTTCTCGACCATGATCACGGAGCTGTCGACGACGAGGCCGAAGTCGATCGCGCCGAGGCTCATGAGGCTCCCCGCGATCCCGAACCGCAGCATGAGGTTCGACGCGAAGAGCATCGAGAGCGGAATGGCCGAAGCGACCACGAGCCCCGCGCGCAGGTTGCCGAGGAAGACGAAGAGGACCGCGATGACGAGGATCGCGCCTTCGAGGAGGTTCGTTCGAACCGTCCGTAGTACGTGGTCCACGAGCTCCGTGCGGTCGTAGACCGTGGCGACCTCGATCCCGGGCGGGAGGCTCTTCTTGATCTCGTCGAGCCGCACCTTGAGCCGGCTCGTCACGTCATGGCTGTTCTCGCCCATCAGCATGAAGCCGAGACCGAGGACCACTTCGCCTTTCCCATCCGCCGTCACCGCGCCGCGCCGGATCTCGCGCCCCTCGACGACCTTCGCCACGTCGCGGACCCGGACCGGCACGCCCTCGTGCGCCGTGATCACCATGTCCTCGATGTCGCTCGGGCGCGTCGCAAGGGCGATCCCCTGGACGAGCGTCGCTTCGCCGGCGCGATCGAGGCTGCCGCCGCCGACATTCGTGTTGTTGTGCTCGATCGCCTCGGCGAGATCCGCGAGCGTGAGGCCACGGCGCTGGAGATTCTTGGGGTCGACGACCACGTGGATCTGCCGCTCGTCGCCGCCCCAGGCGTTCACCTCGGCGACGCCGCGGACCGAGCGGAGCTGCGGCTTGACGATCCAGTCGTGCGCGGTGCGCAGCTCGCTCAGGCTCTTGTCCTCGCCGGACACGATGTAATGGAAGACCTCGCCGAGCCCCGTCGCGACGGGCCCGAGGGTCGGCCGCTCGATCTGCGGCGGAAGCGAGACGCTTTGCAGCCGCTCCATGGCGACCTGCCGCGCGAGGTAAATGTCCGTCCCGTCCTCGAACACGACCGTCACCTGCGACAGACCAAATCGCGAGATCGAGCGCACCTCGTCGAGCCCCGGGAGCCCCGCAATGGCTTGCTCGATCGGCGCCGTGATCTGCCGCTCGATCTCCAGCGGCGAGAGCGCGGGCGCCACGGTGTTGATCTGCACCTGCACCGGCGTCGTGTCGGGGAAGGCGTCGATCGGCAGGCGTCGAAAAGAGAGCGCCCCCAGGATCGCGACCACGAGCGTCGCGAGAAGGACGAGGGTGCGGTGGCCGAGCGACCACGTGATGATGCGACTCAGCATCCCTTCTCAGTCGGCGTCGCAGCAGCCGGCGCCGATGCTCTCCTTCAACGTCTCGGTCTTCAGCAGGAAGCTGCCCGTCGTCGCGACGTCCTCGCCGGGGCGTATGCCTTTGCGGATCTCGACGAGGTTGCCCTCGCGAAGGCCCATCTCGACGCGCCGCGCCTCGTATTCGTCCTCCGCGAGCCGAATGAAGACGAGGTGCACGTCCTTCGCGCGCTGCACGGCCGCGTCCGGGACCATGACGCTCGCGCGCGCCGCGCCGACGTCGACACGCGCCCGCCCGAACATATTGCCTCGCAACACCCCATCCACGTTTTCCAGCGGAACACGCGCCCGGACCGTGCGCGTCGCGAGGTCGATCTGCGGGCTCAGATACGTGATCTTCCCGCGGAAGGTGCGCCCCACGAGCCCGTCGACGTCGAGCGTCACGGATTGCCCCACGGCGACCGCCGCGAGCTCGGCCTCCGGGACGTCGAGCTCCGCCCACATCGCGGACGTGTCCACGACCTCGAAGAGCATCTCTTCGAGCCCGACGAGCTTGCCCACGGTGGCGCTTCGCTGCGTCACGACGCCGTCGATGGGCGAAGTGAGCGTGTACGAACCCCCTGCCCCGGCGCCCGCCCCGATGATGGAGAGCGCCGTGGCGAGCGCCGCTTGCTCTGCCTTGGCGGTTTCGAGCTCCTGCTCTGCCGCGAGCACGTCCTTTTCGGAGCTAAAGCCCGACTTCTGGAGCGCCGCGAGCCGCTCGTGGTTCTTCTGCGCAATGCCGACGCGCGCCCGCGCGGCCTGGAGCTTGGAGCGGTCCGCCCCGACCTCCGCGCTGTCGAGGACGGCGAGCGCATCCCTCTTTTTGACCTGCGAGCCGATGTCGACCTTCATGGCCCGCACGACGCCGGGCGCCCGCGCATTGATGTGTGCGAGGCGCGTGGCGTCGTACACGACCCGGGCCGTGACGAGGATGCCGCCCGCGTTTTTCCGCTCTTCGGCCTTCACCGTCTGGATGCCGGCGAGCCGCGCGGTCTCCTTCGTCTTGAAGCGGACCTTGGTCCCATCGGCGGGCGCTTCCGCCTCGGGGGCGCTCTTGCCTCCGCTCTTGCCGCTCACGTCGGCGGCGGGGCGTCCGCCGCGCGTTGGGTGGCAGACCGGGCAAAACGACGCCGGAAAGCCATGCTCGGCGCACCAATCGCCCTTCGCCTGGAACACGGCCGCGAGCTTCGGGTGGCACTTGGGACACACCACGTCGAGCACGCCGTGCGCGCAGAGCTTCCCTTCGCCGTCCGCCTTCGCGGACGCCGGCTGCGTGGAGCTCGCGGGACCCGCGGGCGACGCCTTCGGATCTCGGCCGCACCCGGCGAGCCCCAGGAGGAGCGCCAGGAGGGCCACGAGGAGGGGACGCACGTCAGCTCCCCTTGGGAGGTCGAACGATCTTCAGGCCCGGGTTGCACTTCAAGCATTGCGACTCGGGGAGGCCGTGCTCGGGGCACCAATCCCCCGTGGCCTTGAAGGCGGGGACGAGCTCGGGGTTGCACCGGGTGCACTGCGACTCGGGGACCGCATGCTCCCCGCACCAGTCCTCGTGCGAGCCGGGCTTGACGGTGCTCGGCGCGTGGGCGCCGTCCTGCTTCGCGGACGCGGCCGCGGCCGGCTCGGGCTTGGCCGTCGAGCCCACGTCCTTGGAGCACGCGGCGAGGGAGAGGGCGGCGAGGAGCGGAAGGATCAGGGAACGATGCATCATGATGAGCCTCTTCGAATTCGTCTTTGCCAACTGCGGACATGTCGCCCCGCGCGCGCCACGAGAACGCGAGCTCGCGCGCCGGAACGACCGATCGATGGAGCCTCCTCCGGTGGTGCCGGGGGCTCCGATCAGCAGTGGAAGACTTGAAGGGCGATGCAACGCTCCGCCGAGGAGCGTGGTCCTGCACGAGGGAGCGCGGGGCGAGCGACGATCCGCGGCAATGGCGCGAGGTACCGGGATCCGCGCGGAGGGCCGAACGCGGCCGGCACCCCCTCGCCTGGGAGCGTCGTGACGGGCGCCGGAGGTACTTGCGGCAGCTCGACGCGCTTGTGCGCGGGGGGCAACTCGCCGACCTGATGTTCCTCGCAGCAGTCTTCTCCGACGCTGGGACCTTGGTCGTCCTCCGCGCCGTGGGCGGAGCAGTCGTCGGATTCGCAGGCGTGCTCGACGACCTCCTGGACCGCGACGCAGAAGTAGTAGCTCCGGCCGGAGAAGAACACGGCGAGCGCGACGACGGCGACGAGGAGCACCGCGAACACACGGCGAGGCCCAGGGGCCTGCGTGGAGAGCGCGAGGGCTCGGCGCGTCATCACGGGGCGGGAGCCTACCCGCGGCGGAAGAGCACGTCCAGGGTCGCGTTTCTGGGAGAGGACGCAAGGAGAGGTGCCGCCACGCGTGCACGCGGGCAAGCCGGTCGACCCCGGACGAGGCCCATTGCACGCGCGTCGCATCCGCAGCGGAAGCGAGAAAAGCAGCGGCTGCGGAGCGCAGAAGCCCCTCCGCCAGGTGCGCGACGCGCCTTGCATGCACGCAAAAAGCCCGAGGGCGGTCGCTCGGTGGGTGTTGCACGCGTGCAAGGCACACCAAACGATCTGCACAGCGTGCCTTGCACCTGTTCAAGGAACGTCGAGCCCGCGGCGCGGGAGCGCTTGCGTCGATGCAAACGCCGCCGTGACGTGGTCCTGTCGGCGTTTGCATCGACGCAAGCGCTCCGATCCCACCGTCACAGCCGCCTTTGCGCCGATGCATCCCCCGCTGTGCACATGTCCCGGTCGCCTTTGCGCCGATGCAAGGACGACCGCGCAAGCGGCACGCGCCCCGTCGCGCGCGTGCCGCAGCGGCCATCGGGACACGCGCGCGCATGTCGCATCGACGCACGCGATTCCGGAGCGACGCGCCGCCGCGTGACGTCCCTCCCCTGTGTCCCATGCGATGATTTCGCAAGGACGGGTTCCTGAACGCAACGCCGCCCCATCCGAGCGCGCACATGCCTTCGTGTGAAAGCACGAAATCGCCGCAGCCCTGCCGCGATGTTTTTTTCTTCCACACCTGTACGAACCGTCGAAACGTCCGCGATTGACGCAGCCCCCCCAAACCGCTTGTGCAACAGGGTGGCACATCGGCGCGTGTGAGCGCGGCACGTAGGCGCCTTGACCCTCCCGGAGGCGTCGGTTAGGTAAGAATGCTTTTATTCCTTCATCTTGTGTGAAGGAAGAAGGGAACGAATCGATGCGCAGCTTTTTGAATCGTGGTCCCACGGCACGAACGGCGGGTCTCTTGACCGCGCTCCTGTTCGTGGCGGGGCAAGGATGCGCCACGAATACAGGCGACGGGGAAGAGAATACGGGCGAGAGCAAGGAGGCCGCAAAGGCGACGACCTCGTTCCTCTCGGCCGACGAGCCGACCTACCGGTTCTACTGGGGCGAGGAGGAGGAAGAGGAAGAAGAGGAGGAAGAGGAGGAGGAAGAAGAGGAGCAGGAGCTCGAGGAGGGCGACATCTACCGTGTCATGAACAATGGCACCCTCCTGAACCTCAACGCGTATCGCGGCCTGCAGGTGATCGACGTCAGTGACGTGACCGCGCCCAAGGTCGTCGGCCAGCTCCAGGTGGCCGGCGCGCCGGTCGAAATGTACGTCGACGGGACACGCGCGATCCTCTTGATGAACGGCTGGAACGGCTTCAAGGGCAGGCCGAACAGCCTCGAAGTCGACCAACTCTCGGGCAGCACCGCCCTGCTCGTCGACATCTCGAACCCGTCAAAGCCCGTCGTGCTCTCGCAGCACGCCGTGCCGGGCAACATCCAGACGAGCCGCTACGCGAACGGCGCGACCGAGGACGCGCTCTTCATCGCGTCGAGCTACTACGACTGGTTCATCAATGCCCAGAACGACTGGGAGTGGGTCATGGGCAGCACGGTGAAGAGCTTCGACGTCGGCCCGACGGGCTTGACGGAGAAGAGCGAGTTGCCCCTCGGCGGCTACGTCTCGGCCATTCACGCGGAGAACGAGGTGCTCCTCGTGGCGCGCCAGAGGGACTGGTGGTCGCAACATCAGAGCGACGTCGCGATCATCGACATCTCCGACAACGGCGGCACGATGGTCCAGCGCGACGAGGTGACCGTCAATGGCTACATCCGGTCGCAATTCCACATGGACTACCGGAACGACCAGCTCCGGATCTTCTCGGGCCCGCAATGGGGCTGGGGCCAGCATAGCTACCTCCAGACGTTCGACGCGACGAACCTCGACAACGTCACGCCCGTCGACTCCGTGCCCTTCGGCGCGGACATGAACCTCTTCGCCGCGATCTTCCTCGACGATCGGGCGTTCGCCGTGACGTTCCGGAATGTCGATCCGTTCCACGCCTTCTCGATCGATGCGAACGGCCACGCCGAGGAGAAGAGCGAGTTCATCGTCTCCGGCTGGAACGACTTCTTCCGGCCCGCGTTCGACAACACGCGCCTCGTCGGCATCGGCGTCGATACGCAGAACGGCCGCAAGCTCGCCGTCAGCCTCTACGACATCACGGACCTCGAAAACCCGAACCCGCTGGTCGCGCGCAAAGAGGTGCAAGGCGATGAGAACGGCTGGAACTGGTCCGAGGCGAACTGGGACCACCGCGCATTCAGCGTGCTCCACAACGCAGTGAACGTGCAGGCGCCGACGGGCGAGACCGAGACGGGCCTCGTGCTCCTGCCCTTCGCCGGCTACAAGTACACGGACGACACCTGGAGCAACTGGACCTACGAGTCCGCCGTCCAGATCTTCACGTTCTCGGCGTCGACGATCACGCGTCGCGGCATCATGAACCATCCCGACTCGGTCCGTCGCACGTTCAAGCTCGACGCGACAAACGGGGCGAACCTGTCCGAGACGCAGCTCCGCATCTGGGATCAATCGAACCTCGACGCGCCCGAGAAGGTCGGCGAGCTCAGCGTGGCGCCGGATTACACGAAGGTCTGGGTCTACGGCAATTACCGCGCGCGCCTGCGCAGCCCGGACAACGAAGATTACTGGTACTGGTACGATCCGAGCGCGAAGGCGAAGGTCGACATCATCCGGAACAACCAGCCCGTCGACACCGGCACGCCCGCGGCGACGATCGAGGTCCCGGCGAACGCGCAGCATTACCAGGTGGATGATCTGTTCGTCGCCGTGTCCGGCAAGTGGCTCTCCTACCCGACCTACGAGACGACCCTCAAGGTCTGGGATCTCTCGAACCCGAAGCACCCGGTCGAGCGTGGTACGCTCGTCACGACGGAGCTGCCGAGCGACGCCTCTGCTTATTACATCGCCACGGGCGTCGTCGGGAACAAGACCCTCGGATTCGTCCAGACGAGCCAGGTCACGGAACCGGTGGAGCTCGATATCTGCTCGAGCTACCCCACGAGCTATTCGAGCTGCAACGGCGCGGCGGGCTGCTTCCTCGCCGGCAGGAAGAACTGCACGAAGGTCAACGGCAGCCTGTCCTGCAACGGCGGCTTCGCCGAATGCGTCATCACGAACAACGAGACGACCTGCACGCCGATCACCCCGGAGCAGGGGCAGGTGTATGAATACTGCTACGGCGCCTGGTATGGGACGGAAGGCGAGCACACCCGGCAAAAGGCCCAGGTCAAGCTCGTGAACCTGTCGAACCCCTCGCAGCCGACGATCCTGCCCGCGATCGACGTGACGCCGGCGCAGGACGAGGAGTTCGTCGCGATGAGCGGGCACGACGACGACCTCTACATCACCGTCAAGAAGCCGGAGCAGGTCGCGGGCGACACGCGGCCGCATGCCCGTTATTTCCTGAAGAAGCTCGAACTGAAGAAGCCCGCGCAGCCGAAGCTCGAAGCAGGGATCAACGTGCCCGGCACGATCCTCGCGAAGGATGGCTCGACGATCTTCACGCGGGATCAGGTCTGGGGCCCGCAGTACATCGAGACCGCCGTCTCGAGGCTGAAGCTCAAGAGCAACAAGGCGGAGCTCGAAAACAGGCACCAGTTCGCGAACCGCATCGTGCGCGAGCTGGTCGTCGACGACGACAGGCCCGTCGCCACGCACGACCTCGTGTGGTACCCGAGCCACTCCCAACGGTTCAGCATCCTCAAGCCGAGGAGCGGCAACAACGATACGTTCCAGGTCCTGTCGACCGTGAATCGCCCGGCAAACGCGATCTTGCTCAGCGCCGCCGAGCGCCGCGCCTTCTTCTACCTGTACGGCGGCGTCCTCATGGCGGACCTGGACGATCCGACGACGCCGACCTCCACGGCCTACTTCCCGGCGATGTACTCGTACAGCAGCTCGAACCTCAGGCCGATCATCGACGACGACGAGGTGCTGATCCCGGGCGGTCGTTACGGCATTCATGAGGCCGACCTCGACACGCACAACCTGCTTTCGACCGGCAACTGATCACGCTCTCCCCGCGGCACGCTCGCGAGCCCGCCCGGGTTCGCGAGCGCCGCGCCCCGCCCGTCACAGATCGATCTGCATTCCCAGCTCGACGACCCGGCCCGGCGGCAGGCCGAAGTAGGCCGTCGCCGGGCGGGCATTCCGCGAGATGAACGCGAAGAGGTCCTTGCGCCACTTCATCATTCGTGATCTCCCTGTCGGCAACAAGGTCTCGCGGCCGAGGTAATAACTCGTGTTCCTGAGGTCCACGTCGATGCCGTGGTCCTTGCAGGCGGCGAGCACGCTCGGCACGTGGGGCGTCTGCATGAAGCCGTACCGCGCCGTCACCCGGTAAAACCCGTGGCCCATGTCGTCCACGGAGACGCGCGCCTCGGGCGCGATCTCGGGGACACGCTCGTTCACCACGGAGAGGAGCACGACCTGCTCGTGGAGGATCTTGTTGTGGATGAAATGGTGGAGCAGCACGGGCGGCGTGCCCTGCGGGTTCGACGCCATGAACACGGCCGTGCCCGACACGCGGTGGGGCTTTTTCTCTTCCACGTCACGCAGGAACGATTCGAGCGGGAGGAGGTTCGCCTTGAAGGCCTCGCCGAGGATGCGGCGGCCCGTCTTCCAGGTCGTCATCACGGCGTAGATCCCGGCGCCCATCACGATGGGGAACCAGCCGCCGTGGAAAAACTTCGCCGCGTTCGCGCCGAAGAACGCGAGATCGATGCTGAGGAAGAGCAGGACGGGCGGGAGCGCCTTCCAGAGCGGCCACTTCCAGCGCTGCGTCACGACGACGAAATAAACGACCGTCGTGATGCCCATCGTGCCCGTGACCGCGATGCCGTACGCGGCGGCGAGCGCGCTGGAGTTCTGGAACCAGAGCACGAGGAAGACACAGGCGACGCAGAGCGCGCGGTTGATCTCGGGGATGAAGATCTGGCCTTCGGTCTCCTTCGAGGTGTGGACGATGGTCACGCGCGGGAAATAGCCGAGCTGGACGGCCTGCTGCGTGAGGGAGAAGGCCCCGGAGATGAGCGCCTGCGAGGCGACGATCGTGGCCGCGGTCGCGATGGCGACCGTCGGATAGAGGGCCCAGGAGGGGACGAGGGCATAAAAGGGGTTCGCCGCCGCCGAGGGATTCCGGAGGAGGCACGCGCCCTGGCCGAAGTAGTTGAGGAGCAGCGCCGGCCAGACGACCGCATACCAGACCGTGCGGATCGGGCCCCGGCCGAAATGCCCCATGTCGGCATACAGCGCCTCACCGCCGGTGATGCAAAGGACGACGGCGCCGAGCAGCAAGAAGCCGTGGGTCTTGTGCGAAAGGAAAAACGCGAAGGCGTGCCGCGGGTCGACCGCCGCGAGCACCGAGGGCTCGAGCCAGATCCAGCGGACGCCGAGCGCCGCGATTGTCACGAACCAGACCAGCGTGATCGGACCAAAGATGTTGCCAATGCCCGCCGTGCCGCGTTTCTGCACGAAAAAGAGCGAGAGCAAGACCACGACGGTCAGCGGGACGACGGCCGGTTTGAGGGACGTCGTCGCGACCTCGAGCCCTTCCATCGCGGAGAGCACCGAGATGGCCGGCGTGATGACGCCGTCCCCATAAAGAAGGGCCGCGCCGAAGAGGACGAGGAGCACGAGCGGGCCCGCAATGGCGCTGCCGTCCTTGCGCGGGGGGACGAGCGCGAGCAGCGCGAGGATGCCGCCCGAGCCTTGGTTGTCGGCCTTGAGGATGAAGGTCAGGTACTTGACCGTCACGACCATCAAGAGGGACCAGAAGACGAGCGACAGGACGCCGAGGACGTTCTCCGGCGTGGCGTCCACCCGGTGCGTGCTCGCGGGGCTGAAGCATTCTTTGATGGCGTAAAGCGGGCTCGTGCCGATGTCGCCGAACACGACGCCGAGGGCGCCGAGGAGGAGCGGCCAGCGAGCTGCGTGCGCTGCATGCGCCACGGACGGCGCATGCACGCTCGTAGATGGCACCTGGGAGGGGTCGATCGTCATGGGGCCCGAGGGTAACCCCATTCCGGCAGTCCCCGACGTCACCCAGGCAATCTTGATACTTTCTTGATACGGGGCTGCGGGACCTTGACGTCCCCCTGACACGGAACGCCGTATACCCTGTGCATGCAGCTCGCCGGCATGTTCCCAGCTCCTCGCGCCGTCCTCGGCGTGACGGCCCTGCTCCTCGGCTCCGTCCCGGAAGCCCGCGCGGACGAGGCCCAGGCCCCCGCCACGTTCCAGCTCGGCGGATATGCAGAGGCGTTCTACCAGTGGAATTTCGAGCGGCCCTCGAATGGCATCACGCACTACCGAGGGTTCGACAACCGACACAATACGTTCACGCTCTCGAATGTCGCGCTCTCCGCGGCCTGGGACGTGCAGCGGCTCTCGGGCCTGGTGACGCTCCAGGTGGGGCACACGCCGAGCACGTATTACCTCGCCGAGCCGGCGCTCGCGGGCGCGAGCGGGACGAACGCCACGGGCGCGGAGCTCTGGAAGTACGTCCAGCAAGCGTACGCCGGGTATCGGTTTGATCTCGGGCGCGGGCTCCTCGTCCAGGCCGGCCTCTTCCTCTCGCCGATCGGCCCCGAGGGGATGGCCGTGCGCGACAACTGGAACTTCTCCCGCTCGAACCTGTTTTTCGGGCTTCCGTTCTACCACACCGGCGCGCGCGTCACGTATCCGCTGAGCGACGCCTGGGCCTTGACGGTCGCCTGTTACAACGGCTGGAACAGCGTCGTCGACAACAACGAGGAGAAATCGCTCTCCGCGCAGGTCACGTATACACGGCCGGACCAGCTCGCGCTCTCGTTCCTCTATTTCACGGGCGTGGAGCGGCCCCGCGGCGCTCCCGAGGGGCGCGCGTGGCGGCACCTCGTGGACGTGCACGCCACGGTCCACCCGACGAACCGGCTCTCGTTCCTCGCGCACGTCAATGGCGGGACGGAGCCCAACCGGTTTGGCACGAGCGCCTGGATCGCGGGCGCGCTTTATGCGCGGTTTCGCGTCTCGGACAAGCTCTTCCTCGCGGCGCGGGGGGACGTGTTCCACGAGCGCGTGCCGAGCAGCGCCGAGGGCACGGCCGCCGCGCTCTTCTGGCCGGTCTCGTGGGTCGCGTCCGGTACGGCGACGGCGGACGTCCGCCCGCACGAGCGAGCCTCCTTCCGGCTCGAATACCGCCACGATCACGCGGCGGGAGACATGTATTTCAGCGGCGACGTCTCTGGAAATGGCGTGGATACGCCGTTCGTGCCGAACCGCAACACACAGGACACCGTCACGCTCGGCGCGACGACGTGGTTTTGACCATGAATCCCTACCGACGAAACGAAACGGCTGGAGTCGATCGAGATCCCGACGGGAGCGCCGAGCAGAGGAGCCTCCTCTGGATAGGGCTCGGGCTCGGGCTCTTGCTCGTGGTGTACGACGCCGGCCGGCCGGGGCCCTGGGGCGCCGTGGGCTCGGTCGGCATGTTGATGTCGTTCTTCGCGCTGAAGGGCCTGTTCGGCCCCTGCATCACGCGCCTCCGCAGCCGCGGACGGCGCGGGAGGAGTTGAGCCATGGACGCCGTGTTTCTGGCCCTCACCGCAGCGTTTTTCCTCGTGTCGTGGGGCCTCGTGCGGCTCTGCGAGAAAGTCTGACGCCATGGCGACCCTGACGAACGTCGGCGGCGTGCTCGCCGTCCTTCTTTTTGGCTACCTCCTGTTCGCGCTCCTCTATCCGGAGAAGTTGTCGTGATCGAGAATGCCGTCTTCCGGGGCGGGCTTTTCCTGCTCGTGCTCGTCGCGCTCGCCGTTCCGCTCGGCTCGTACATGGCCCGCGTGTACGAGGGGAACGCGAAGATCGCCGCGCGCGTGTTTGGGCCGATCGAGCGCCTCTTCTATCGCGCCGCGGGGATTCGTGTCGACGAGGACATGCCTTTTCCTCGGTATGCCGCGGCCGTCCTCCTCTTCAATTTGTTCGGCCTGCTCGTGGTGTACGGCCTCGAGCGATTCCAGGCCCTCTTGCCCGTGAACCCGGCCGGGTTCGGCGCGGTGTCGCCGGAGGTCGCCTGGAACACGGCCGTGAGCTTCGCGAGCAACACGAACTGGCAAGCGTACGCAGGGGAAACGACGCTCTCGCACCTCACGCAGATGCTCGGGCTCACCGTGCAGAACTTCGTCTCCGCGGGCACGGGAATGGCCGTCCTCGTCGCGTTGATACGAGGGTTTACGCGGCGCACGGCCGAGGGCATCGGAAACTTCTGGGTCGACCTGACGCGGAGCACGCTCTACGTGCTCGTGCCGCTTTCGTTCGTGCTCGCCCTCTTGCTCGTGTCGCAGGGCGTCGTGCAGACGTTCGCCGCGCATCACGTCGCGGAGCTGCTCGATCCGACGAGCACCGGCGACGGGACCGGCGTCGCCCGGCAGATCCTCGCGCTCGGGCCCGCGGCTTCGCAGGTCGCCATCAAGCAGCTCGGGACGAACGGCGGCGGCTTTTTCAATGTGAACTCGGCGCACCCGTTCGAGAACCCGAACGCCCTCACGAACCTGCTGGAGGTGATCTCGATCGTCCTCGTCCCCGCGTCGCTCTGCTTCACGTTCGGGGCGATGGTGAAGGACAAACGGCAGGGCTTTGCCGTCTTCGCGGCGATGCTCGTGATCTTCGTGCCCCTGCTTTTCGTCGCGGTGGCGGCCGAGCAGCACGGAAATCCCATCCTTTCGAGCCTCGGCGTCGATCAGGGCGCGAGCGTGCTCCAGCCCGGCGGGAACATGGAGGGCAAGGAGGCGCGCTTCGGCATCGTCGACAGCGCGCTCTGGGCGACCGCGACGACGGCGGCCTCGAATGGATCCGTGAATGCGATGCACGACAGCTTCACGCCGCTCGGCGGGCTCGTCCCGATGTGGCTCATGCAGCTCGGCGAGATCGTGTTCGGCGGCGTGGGCTCGGGGCTCTACGGGATGCTGATGTACGCGGTGATCGCCGTGTTCATCGCCGGCCTGATGGTCGGGCGCACACCGGAGTACCTCGGCAAGAAGATCGAGGCGTTCGAGATGAAAATGGCCTCGCTCGTCATCCTGATCCCGGCCGCGGCCACGCTCATCGGCACGGCCCTCGCGAGCGCCACGCCCGCAGGCACGGCGGCCCTCGGAAACCCTGGCGCCCATGGCTTCAGCGAGATGCTTTATGCCTTCTCGTCCGGCGCGAACAACAATGGATCCGCCTTCGGCGGGCTGACCGTGAGCGGGATGTTTTACACGACGGCGATCGGCCTCTGCATGCTGATCGGTCGTTACTGGGTCCTCGTCCCCGTCCTCGCCCTTGCGGCGTCCCTCGCACGTAAAAAATCGGTCCCCGCGAGCGCCGGGACGTTGCCGACGCACACGCCGCTCTTCGTGCTTTTGCTCGTCGGGACGATTCTGCTCGTCGGTGCGCTCACGTTCGTCCCGGCGCTCGCGCTCGGCCCGGTGGTCGAGCATCTCTCCCTGTTTGCAAGGTGAATGGAGCCCCCCCATGACGACCCGAACCCAGGCTCGTCCGCTCTTCGAGACCGCCATCGTCGGCCGCGCTGCCGTCGACGCATTCCGCAAGCTCGATCCGCGGCGCATGATCAAAAACCCGGTCATGTTCGTGGTGGAGATCGGCAGCGCCTTCACGACGGTGCTCTTCCTCCACGCGGCGATCACCGGACGCGGCGAAGCGCCCGCCGGTTTCATTCTTGCGGTTTCGCTCTGGCTCTGGTTCACCGTCCTGTTTGCCAATTTCGCCGAAGCGATGGCCGAAGGGCGCGGCAAGGCGCAGGCGGACGCGCTCCGGAAGACGCGGAAGAACGTGAGCGCGAAGCGGCTGGAGGCGCCGCGGCTCGACGCGCGGCGCGAGGAGGTCGATTCCTCGACGCTCCGCCGCGGCGACATCGTGCTGGTCGAGGCCGGAGATACCCTGCCCAGCGACGGCGAGGTGATCGAGGGGGTCGCGTCGGTCGACGAGAGCGCCATCACGGGCGAGAGCGCCCCCGTCATTCGCGAGAGCGGCGGGGATCGCAGCGCCGTCACGGGCGGGACACGCGTGCTCTCGGATTGGCTGCTCGTGCGCATCACGGAGAACGCGGGCGAGACCTTTCTCGACCGCATGATCGCCATGGTCGAGGGCGCCAAACGGAAAAAGACACCGAACGAGATCGCGCTCGACATCCTGCTCGCGGCGTTGACGATCGTGTTTTTGCTCGCGACCGTGACGCTGCTGCCCTTCTCGAAGTATGCCGTCGCGAGCTCCGGGCAAGGCGCGCCCGTGGGCCTCACCGTGCTCTGCGCGTTGCTCGTTTGCCTCATTCCCACGACGATCGGCGGGCTGCTCTCCGCGATCGGCATCGCGGGGATGGATCGAATGGTCCAGGCAAACGTGATCGCGACCTCGGGCCGCGCTGTCGAGGCGGCCGGGGACGTGACCGTGCTCTTGCTCGACAAGACGGGCACGATCACGCTCGGCAATCGGCAGGCGACGGCCTTCTTGCCCGCGCCGGGCGTCAAAGAAAGCGAGCTCGCGGATGCGGCGCAGCTCTCGTCCCTCGCCGACGAGACGCCGGAGGGCCGCAGCATCGTGGTGCTGGCGAAGGAGCGTTTTGCATTGCGGGCGCGGGACGTGCACGCGCTCGGCGCGACGTTCGTGCCGTTCACCGCGCAGACGCGGATGAGCGGGGTCGATCTCGACGGGCGCCTCATCCGGAAGGGCGCGACCGACGCGGTCACGAAGTTCATCGAGGCGCAGGGCGGCAGCCTCCCGGCCGAAGTGAAGGCGCTCGTGGACGAGGTCGCGAAGCAGGGATCGACGCCGCTCGTCGTCGCGGACGGGGCGCGGGTGCTCGGCGTGGTCGAGCTCAAGGACATCGTGAAGGGCGGGATCCAGGAGCGATTCGCGGAGCTGCGCCACATCGGCATTCGCACGGTGATGATCACGGGCGACAACCCGCTCACCGCCGCGGCGATCGCGGCCGAGGCGGGCGTCGACGATTTCCTCGCCGAGGCCACGCCCGAGCAAAAGCTCGCGATGATCCGCTCGTATCAGCAAGAAGGGCACCTCGTCGCGATGACCGGCGACGGGACGAACGATGCGCCGGCGCTCGCGCAGGCCGACGTGGCCGTGGCGATGAATACGGGCACGCAGGCCGCGAAGGAGGCGGGGAACATGGTGGATCTCGACTCCAACCCGACGAAGCTGCTCGCCATCGTGGAGATCGGAAAGCAGATGCTGATGACGCGCGGCGCATTGACGACGTTCAGCATCGCGAACGACGTGTCCAAATACTTCGCCATCATCCCGGCCGCGTTCGCCGCGACCTACCCGGCGCTCGGCGCGCTGAACGTGATGCGGCTGCATTCGCCGGCCACGGCCATCCTTTCGGCCGTGATCTTCAATGCGCTCGTCATCATCGCGCTCGTCCCCATCGCGCTCCGCGGCATCCGGTACCGCCCGGCGCCCGCGCCCGCGCTGCTGCGGCGGAATTTGCTCGTGTATGGGCTCGGCGGCGTGGTGCTGCCCTTCCCGTGCATCAAGGTCATCGACCTCGTGCTCGCGGCCCTCGGCGTCGGCTGAAAGGAATCGACGATGAAATCGCTCCTCCGTCCCGCGATCACGTTGCTCGCCGCATTCACGCTCCTCACGGGCGTGCTGTATCCGCTGCTCGTCACCGCCGTCGCGCAGGCGGCCTTCCCGGCACGCGCGAACGGCAGCCTGATTCGCGAAAGCGGGCGGGTCATCGGCTCCGAGCTGATCGGGCAGCCGTTCGACGATCCGCGGTACTTCTGGGGTCGCCCGTCCGCGACGCCGAGCCATCCCTACAATGCGGCGGCGTCGAGCGGATCGAACCTCGGGCCGACGAACGGCGCGCTCCGGGACGCCGTCGCGGCACGGATCACGGCGCTCCGCGAGGCGGATCCGGGCAATGCCGCGCCCATCCCCGTCGACCTCGTCACGGCCTCGGGCAGCGGCCTCGACCCGCACATCTCGCCAGCCGCCGCCTCTTTCCAAATCGCCCGTGTCGCGCGGGCCCGCGGGCTCGACGAGGCCCGCGTCCGTGCCCTCGTCGACGCGCACGTGGAGGGCCGTGTCCTCGGCGTCCTCGGCGAACCACGCGTGAACGTGTTACGCCTGAACCTCGCGCTCGACCAGGCGGCAGCTCATCCATGACCGATCCCGAAAGCCGACCCGATCCCGACGCGCTCGTCCGAAGGGCGCACGCCGAAGAGGGGCGCGAACAACGCGCGCGGCTCCGCGTCTTCTTCGGGTTCGCCCCCGGCGTCGGAAAGACGTACCGCATGCTCCAGGTCGCGCGGGAGCGGGCGATCGAGCAGAAGGTCGACGTCGTCGCCGGGATCGTGGAGACACACGGGCGCGCGGAGACGGAAGCCCTGCTCGAAGGGCTCGACGTGCTGCCGCGGCGCAAGGTGGAGTATCGCGGGCGCGCCCTCGACGAGCTCGACCTCGACGCCGCGCTCGCGCGAAGGCCCAAGATCCTCCTGCTCGACGAGCTCGCGCACACGAACGTCTCGGGATCACGGCACGCGAAGCGCTGGCAAGACGCGATCGAGCTGCTCGACGCGGGCATCGACGTCTACACGACCGTCAACGTGCAGCACGTCGAGAGCCTGAACGACGTGGTCGCGCAGATCACGGGCATCCAGGTCCGCGAGACGATCCCTGATTCGATCCTCGATCGCGCCGACGAGATCGAGCTCGTGGACATCGCGCCCGAGGAGCTGCTCGCGCGCCTGCGCGAAGGAAAAGTGTATCTACCGGAGCAGGCGAAACGCGCGGCCGCGCATTTCTTCCAGCGCGGCAACCTGCTCGCGCTGCGCGAGCTCGCGCTGCGGCGGACGGCGGAGCGCGTCGACGTGGACATGCGCGAGTATCGCGAGCAGCACGGCGTGATCACGCCCTGGCCTGCCGGCGAGCGGATCCTCGTGTGCATCAGCCCCGCGCCGAGCTCGGGCCGGCTTTTGCGCGCGGCGGCGCGGATGGCCGCGGGCCTGCGCGCGCCGTGGGTCGCCGCGTACGTCGCGTCGCCGGCGGCGAAGGCGCCGAGCGAGGCCGATCGGGCGCGGCTCGAAGCCCATTTGCGCCTCGCGGAGACGCTCGGCGGCGCCGTGACGCGGCTCTCCGGGGCGAGGATCTCCGAGTCGCTCCTGCGTTATGCGCGCAAGCACAACGTCACGCGCATCATCATCGGCAAGCCGACCCATTCTCGCCTCCGCGACCGGCTGCGCGGCTCGCTGCTCGACGAGGTCGTGCGCGGCAGCGGGGACGTGGACGTGCTCGTCATCAGCGGCAGCGAGAGCGCCGAGACCACGCCGGCCCCGCCGGAGCTGCCGAAGGAATCGGCGCGGCCCGTGATGTATGGGTCGGCCGTGCTGCTCGTCGCGGCCACCACCGTGCTCGCGGCGGCCGTGCGCGTGATCTACCCCGTCCCCGATCTCGAAGTGCTTTACGTGCTCTGCGTCATGCTCGCAGCCGTGCGCTTCGGGCGAGGCCCCTCCATCCTCGCGGCGGTCCTGGCGGTGGCTTGTTACGATTTCTTCTTCGTCCCGCCGCTCCACACGTTCGACGTGGCCGATGCGAAGTATCTCCTGACGTTCGCCATGATGTTCGGCGTCAGCCTGCTCCTCAGCGCGCTGACGGCCCGCATCCAGCGGCAGGAGCAAGACGCGCGGCATCGCGAGGCGCAGACCGCCGCGCTTTACGATCTCAGCCGGGATCTCGCGGCGGCGGACGATACCGGAGCGGTCGCCGCGGCCGTCGCGCGCCACGCCGAGCAGGTCTTCGAAGCGGCGGCGCACGTGCTGCAATCCGCGAACGACGGCGCGCTTCAGGCTGTCGCCGTCGCCCCGGCCGCGGCGTCCCTCGATTCGGCCGATCTCGCGGTCGCCCGCTGGGCCTTCGAGCACGCGCGTCCCTCGGGCCTGGGCACGGATACACTCCCGGGCTCGAAGGTCGTATGCGCGCCCCTTTCCGTGCGCGGCGCGCCGCTCGGCGTGCTCGTGCTCGCGCCGAAGAGCGCGACGCCGCTCGGGGCCGAGCAACGCGCGTTCCTCGACGCTTTCTGCAGGCAGGCGGCCTTCGCGTTCGAGCGGGTGCGGCTCACGAGCGAGGCGAACAGCGCGGCCCTGCGCGCGAAAACGGAGGAGATGCGGAGCTCGCTCCTCTCGGCGGTCTCGCACGACCTTCGCACGCCGCTCTCGGCGATCACGGGCTCGGCCACGGCGCTGCGCGACGACAGGGGCCTCGGCGAGAGCACCCGCGCCGAGCTGCTCGACTCGATCTGCGAGGAGGCCGAGCGGCTCGAACGGCTGGTCGCGAACCTGCTCGACATGACGCGCCTCGAATCGGGCCCGGTGGCGCTGAAGCGCGCGTGGGTGCCGCTCGAAGAGCTCGTCGGCTCCGCGCTGACGCGGCTCGAACGAAAGCTCGGGGACCGGCCCGTGAACGTCGTGTTCCCCGAAGCGTTACCGCTCCTGTCCGTGGATCCCGTACTCTTCGAGCAGGTGTTCATCAACCTGTTCGAGAATGCAGCGCGCTACACGCCCGCGGGATCTCCGATCGAGGTCATCGCCCGCGGCGAGCCCGGCGGGGTCGTCGTCGAGGTGGCCGATGCGGGCCCGGGGCTGCCCGCGGGGAGCGAGTCGCGTATCTTCGAGAAGTTTTATCGCGGAGGGCATACGGGCACCGTGGGGGCGGGCCTCGGGCTCGCGATCTGCAAGGCGATCGTCGAGGCGCACGGCGGCACGATCGCCGCGGAGAACCGCGCCTCCGGCGGCGCGAACTTTCGTATTCACGTGCCGATCCCCGGCGTCGCCCCGCTCATCCCCGCGCACGTCGAGGAGGCGCGCCCATGACGGACTTCCGCCCGCTCGTCCTCCTCGTCGAGGACGAACCTCAAATGCGCCGGTTCATGCGCGCGACGCTCACGTCGCACGGCTATCGCCTGCTCGAAGCGGGCACCTCCGCGGAGGCGCTCATGCTCGCGAGCACCCACAATCCGGAGCTCTTGCTGCTCGATCTCGGCCTGCCGGACGGCGACGGAATC
This sequence comes from Polyangium mundeleinium, assembly GCF_028369105.1. Classification (NCBI taxonomy): domain Bacteria; kingdom Pseudomonadati; phylum Myxococcota; order Polyangiales; family Polyangiaceae; genus Polyangium; species Polyangium mundeleinium. The sequence goes on from NZ_JAQNDO010000001.1 coordinate 7,848,316, forward strand.
GACCTCACGCGCCGGATCCGCGAATGGGGACGGATGCCCGTGATCGTCATCTCGGCGCGCGGGCGCGAGGATGACAAGGTGGCCGCGCTCGACGCGGGGGCGGACGATTACCTGACCAAACCCTTCGGCGTGAACGAGCTGCTCGCGCGGATGCGGGTCGCGCTCCGGCACGCGGCCGCGGGCGTTACGTCGAGCGGGGTGCAGACGATCGAGCTCGGCGAGCTCCGGGTCGATCTCGTGCGGCGCGAGGTGAAAAAAGGCGGCCAGGAAGTGCACCTCACGCCCATCGAATACAAGCTCCTCGTGCTGCTCGCGCAGAACGCCGGGAAGGTGCTGACCCACCAGCACATCCTGAAAGAGGTATGGGGGCCGGCGTATGCGAACCAGCCGCATTACGTCCGGGTCCACATGGCCGAGCTGCGAAAGAAGATCGAGGCAAATCCAGCGCGGCCGAAGTGGCTCGTGACGGAGCCGGGCGTCGGGTATCGGCTGCGGGATCGAAGCGTGGACGACGCGGGGGCGTAAGCGCCGTCCAGGGCCGGCGCCATTCCGGTCTGCCCGGGAAACATTCCCCCACGCGCGCGTGCGAAATCCCCACGCTCCCCCCCGTGGCATATTCTCTGCTTTTGCGGACGAGCGGTTGGAGGTCCTCTACGTGAAACCTTCCTTCACACGCTGGTTCGTTGTTTCCGTTGGAATCATCGTCACAGGGGCTGCCTGTGTGCCCGAGCCGAAATCGGTGCCGTGCTCGAACCAAGGCGACTGCGAGGGCAAGAACGTGGCGTTCCAGTACTGCCTCGAACGGCGCTGCGTCGAATGCGTGAGCGATGCGGGCTGCGGGATGGGCAATACATGCGTCGCTGGCCTCTGCGCGCGCTCCTGCAAGGACGGTCGTGATTGCCTCGACGGCTCTTCCTGCACGAGCGACCGCTGCACGCGCCTGTAGCGTCTCTCTCCTCTAGCCCCCTGAGGCACCGGGGCAATCGACCGGCGAATACGCGCGGCCCTGTGCCTCCTCCACGGCGCGCTCGGCGAGGCGCTGGCCCGCGAGCGCGGCCCGGAGGACGCCGGGGAGCACGGCGAGCGTCGTGATCGTCCCGAAAAACATCCCGAAAATCACCACCGTGGCGAGCGGGCGCTGCACCTCGGCGCCCGCGCTCTCTGCGACCGCCATCGGCATGAAGCCGAGCGCCGCGACGGCGGCCGTCGTGAGCACCGCGCGCACGACCGCCGTCGCGCCACGCGTGACCGCCACGTCGAGCGCCTCGCCCGCAGACAAACGCCTGCGCACCTCGCTGGCGATCACCACCCCATTCAGCACCGCCACGCCGCCGAGCGCGATGAACCCGACCGCCGCCGACAGGCTGAAGGGCAACCCACGCGCGAGCAGGCCCAGCATGCCGCCCACGAGCGAGAGCGGCACCATCATGAAGACGGCCAGGGCAAGGCGCACGTTCTGGAACATCCAGAGCAGCATGCCGAAGATGAGCACCACGACGGCCGGCACGAGCAGCGCGAGCCGCTTCTGCGCGCGCTCGAAATTCTCGAATTGCCCGCCCCACGCCATGTAATAGCCGGTCGGGAGCGGTACGTCGCGCTCGACGGCCGCCTTGGCTTCGTCGACCCAGGAGACCAGGTCGCGTCCCCGCAGGTTCACGTCGACACGCACCGTCCGTTCGCGATCCTGCCTTCGGATCGAGCTCGGTCCGTCCCCCTCGGCGAGCGTGACCACCTCCCGCAGCGGGACGCTGCGCCCGCGCGAGGTCTCCACGAACAGCTCGCCGAGCGCCGCCGCCGAAGGCTCGGACGGGGGATTCAGCACGCGCAGGTCGAACTTGCGCTGATCCTCGTAGATGTCGCCGACGCGCACGCCCTCGCGCGCCGCGCCGATCACGGTGAATGCATCCTCGACCCGCACGCCGTACCGCGCCATGCTCGCCCGGTCCGCGACAGCGCTGATCACGGGCTGGCCGAGGAGGCGCTCGACCCGCACGTCGCCGGCGCCCTGGATCGCCTTCACCCGCGCGCCGATCCGGTCGGCGACCGCGGCGAGCTCCTCGATGTCGCTGCCGACCACCTTGATCGAGATGTCGGCGCGCGAGCCGCTGATGAGCTCATTCGTGCGGTCCTCGATGGGCTGCGAGACGGAGACGAACGTCCCCGGCACGCGGGCCTCGACCGTCTCCTTGAAGACCTCGGAGAGCTCGTCGAAATCGCGGGCCGTCGACCACTCCTCGGTCGGGCGGAGCCTCACGAGGATGTCCGTGTTGTCGTTGCCCACCGGATCGATGGCGACCTCGGCGCGCCCGGTCATCCCGAGCGTGCTCACGACCTCGGGGAAGCCGTGCAGCACCTTCTCGGTCGCGAGGTCGAGCCGCCGCGCCTCGTCGAGCGAGATGCTCGGCGCGCGACGGATGGTCACCACCGCGTCGCCCTCGAAGATCCGGGGGACGAACTCCGCGCCGGCCTGGGCGAACCAGAACGTCGTCACGACGAAGGCCACCGCCGACGCGCCGAGCAGCGGCCATCGGAGCGCGACGGCACGTCCGACGATCCGCTCGTACCGCGCCGTGATCCACTCCATCCACCGCGGCCCATGGCCCTCGGCCGGCGGCACCAACGTGACGAGGAGCGCGGGGAAAAAGAGGACCGAATAGACGAGGGCGCCGAAGAGGGCGCACGCCATGGTCAGGGCCATCGGCCGGAACATCTTTCCCTCGATGCCTTCGAGGAAGAGCAGCGGCACATACACGAGCATGATGATGGCCACGGCGAAGGCGACCGGCCGCGCCACCCCCTGCGCGGCTTCGGCATAGGCCCGCGCCCGCGCGTCGCCCGCGAGCTTTTGGCCCGCCACGGCCGCGATGACCGCTTCGAGCATCACGATCGGCCCATCCACGAGGAAGCCGAAATCGATGGCGCCGAGGGACATCAGATCGCCCGTCACGCCGAAGGCGTGCATCCCGAGCACCGCCACCGTCATGGCCGCGGGGATCCCGAGGACGACCGCGAGCGCGCCGCGCAACGTGCCGAGGAAGAGCGCGAGCACGATCGTCACGACGATCACCCCCTCGGCCAGGTTCTTCAGCACGGTGCTGATCGTTCGGCCGACGAAATCGGCGCGATCGTAGACGACCTCAATCGACGCGCCGGGCGGCAGCTCCGCCTCGATTTCCTTCACCCGCTCCCCGACGGCGGCGACGACCTCGCGGCTGTTGCCGCCGAGGAGCATCATCACGATGCCCGTCACCGCCTCGCGTTCGCCTCCGTGGGTGATGACCCCATACCGCAGCGCCGCGCCGATCTGCACATCCGCGACGTGCTTGACGAGCACGGGCGCGCCGCCGTCGTCCGCGCGCAGCACCACGTTGGCGATGTCTTGCTCGTCGCGCAGCATGCCCTGCCCGCGCACGGTGAACGACTCCTCGCGCCGCTCGACGTAGCCGCCGCCCACATTGACGTTGGCGGTGCGGAGGGCCTCGATCACATCCTGCACGGTCATGGATTGGGCGTTCAGGCGCGCCCGATCCACGACGACCTGGAACTGCTTGAGCTCCCCGCCCATCGTGTTGACCTCGATCACGCCGGGCACGCCGCGGAGCTTGGGCACGATCTCCCAGTCGAGCAGCGTCCGGAGCTGCATCGGCGAGTGCTGCGAGCTTCGCACGACGAACTGGAAGATCTCGCCGAGCCCCGAGGAGACGGGGGCGAGCTCGGGCGTGCCCGCCGAGGCCGGCAGCTCGCGCTCCACGGCGCGCAGGCGCTCCAGGACGAGCTGGCGCGCGAACCACACGTCCGTGCCGTCGGCGAAGACCACCGTCACGGCCGAAAGACCGCCGCGCGAGACGCTCCGCAGCTCGGTGCCGCCGGGAACGCCATTGAGCGCATTCTCGACCGGAATGGTCACGGTCCGCTCCACCTCGACGGCGGAGAGGCCCGAAGCGCTCGTGAGCACGGAGACCTGGATCGTCGAGACGTCCGGCATCGCGTCGATGGGGAGCGCGCGCACGGCCACGGCCCCCACGCCGAGGAGCAACGCGAAAAGGACGAGCATCAGCGCCCGCAGGCGAATCGAGGCAAGGACGATACGTGACAGCATGGTTTTACCGGTAAAGCTCGCTCTTCAGGGCAAACACGCCGCGGCTCACCACGAGCTGCCCCGCGGAGAGGCCCGCGGTGACGCCCTGGTGCGTGCCGTCGTTCGGGCCGAGCTCGATCATCGTCGGCACGACACGATCGGGGCTCTCGGCGAGGAACACCGTCGGCCGCCCGTCGATGTACGTGACGGCCGTCATGGGCACGGTGAGCATCGTGCGCGAAGGGCCTGAGGCCTGGATGATCGCGGTCACGGATTGCCCCGGCCGGAGCTTCCGTTCTTGGTTCGAAACGGCGACACGCACCTCCGCCGTGCGCGTCACGGGATCCACGACATCACCGACGTGGGCGACACGACCGGGGATCGGCTCGCCGCCCACGCGCGTGATCTCCACCGGATCGTCCTTGTGGATCGCGTCGACGTTGCTTTCGAACACCGAGAGATCGACCCAGAGATGATCGAGGTTGGCGACGCGGAAAGCGATGAGGTGGGCGTCGACGGATTGGCCCGCGAAAATATGCCGCTCGACCACGGTCCCTTCGAGCGGCGCGCGCAGCATGTACACGCCAAACGGGCTGCCGGGGGAGCCGCTCATGGCGTGCACGCGTTGTCGCGCGGCTTCGAAGACCGCGCGTTGCTCCTCGTGCGTCGCGGTCGCGACCTCGTGCTCGCGCGCCGTCGACAGACCTCGCTCGGCGAGCTCGCGCTCACGTTTCTCGTTGATCGAGGCGGCCTTGCGATGCGCATTGGCCACGGCCACGCTGGCCTGCGCCGTGCCGAGGTCCGCGCTCTCGATTTCGGCGAGCACGTCCCCCTTCTTGACGCTGACGCCCTCGACCCTCGCGAGCGAGCGAACGAGCCCAGGGATCCGTGTCCCCACCGCGGCCACGTGCGCCGGGTCGAAATCGACGGTGCCGACGACCTTGATCCGCGGGACGAGTGGCGAGAGGCGCACGGGCTCGGTCTCGATGCCCGCGCGTTCGCCAAAGGCCTTCGAGAACACGATGGCCTTGCCTTCGACGTGCGGGACGTCGGCCTTCGTCACGGGGACATCGGCCTCGCCATTGCCTCCGCGCAGCCACGCGAGCACGCCGGCGGCCGCGAGCGCGGACAGGCCCGCGGCGATGCCCCAGCGCCCCCATCGCGGCCTGCGCTCCTGCGTGGGCGCTCGGGGGGGCTGCGTGTCGCCCTCCGGGAGGCCCTCGTCCGCGGGGAGCAGGGTCTCCGCGCCCTCGTCGATCGGGTTCGTCTCGTTTGTCACGGCAATTCTCCCGTCCATGCGACGATGTCGCCGAGAATGGACCATTCCCGCGCGATGAGCTCCAGGCGTCGCAATCGCAAAAGCTCGAGGTCGCGGCGCGCGGTGAGCACGAGGAGCATCTCCCCCTTGCCGGCGGTCTTCGTGGCGATCGCCGCGTCGGCGGATGCTTGCGCCGCGGGCAGGGCGGTCGTGTCGATCACCTCGCGGGCGCGGCGCACCTCGGCGCGCTCGAGCTCGAGGCCCGAGAGGCCCTGCGTGACGAGGCGTCGCTTCACCTCGGCCTCGGAGAGCGCCCGCGCCCGCTCGGCGTCCGCGCGGGCGACCTCGGCTTGCTTGCGCCGCGCGAAAGGGAAGGTCCACGAGAGGCCGCCGCCGAAGCGCGGCTCGCCCAGGTCTCCGCGGCCCGCGGTCACGATCAAGTTCACAGGCGGGTGGGCCTCGATCGCCGCGCGCTGCCCCGCCCGCGCGTAAAAGCTCGCCTCGCGCGTCGAGGCGGCCACGTGGGGCGACGCGTCCGCGATCTGCGCGGCGCCGGCTTCTCCGTACGTCTCGCCCGGGACGGGGGGCATGGCGGACGCGCCGTCGGGTGGCTTGAACATGCGCCCCGTGGCGCGCGCGAGATCCACGAGCGCGCGCGTGAGATCGGCGCGGCTCTCCTGCAACATCACCATGTACCGCGCGTGCTCCATGCGCGCGAGCTTCTCCTCCTGCAGGGTCGCGTCGCCGGCTTCGCGCCGCTGCTGATACACCTCCGCCTCCGCGCCGGCGTCGCGCACGATCCCTTCGAGCGTGTGGACCCGCGCCCCCGCCACGAGCGCGGCACCATAGGCCCGCACGGCGTCGCCCTCGGCCGAGAACTGCGTCACCTCGAACAGGGTCCTTTGCCAGGCGACGAGCGCGTCCGCCTCGTCGATCCTCCGGGCCCGCTGCCCGGACACTTCGAGCGGAAGCCAGAGGTTCGCCTGCACGGCCGCGTCCTTCGTCACCCCCTGGAGGCCGCGGTCCACGAAGACCTCCAGGTAGGGGTTGTCGAGCGCCGAGAGCCGCGCGCCTGCGTACGAGGCCTGCGCGACGCCCACGCTTCCCCGTGCGCGCACGACCTCCGGGCCGCGTTCACGCGCGAGCGCCATGGCGCGCCCGAGGGAAGGAAAGGCATCCGATGCGGGCAGCGCGGCGGCGTCCGGGGGGGACGCCGCGTCGCCGCGGAGGGCGGCAGAGGTCCTGGGGCGCTCGTCCGCGCCTGCCGCGCCGGCCGCGAGCAGGCTCGAAAGCAGCGCGGCCAGCACGGGCGAGCGCCGCCGCGCGCGTGAAAGGGCCGCCGCGCCCGAAATCAATTGGGTCGCAAACGATTTCATCAGGCTGGTTCAACTCCGAAGGGGTGGCGTTAAAATGTCGTTCGAGCGGAGCAAGCAGCGGCAATGCCGAATGCCGAAGGAAGCGCGACCGCGACGAGGCGCAGAGCAGGACGCGTGCCACCGCAAAACGAGGCCCCAATCGAGCGCTGGGCCCACGCCCTGGCAGGGAATTTTTCCCAGCCGATCGGGAATTCTTCCTGCCGCTCGGCTGCGCGCAAAGCCGCGGTGGCTCTGGTAGGGGCCTTCCGTTCATTCGACGGGCAGCACGTCCTCGGTCCTTCGCTTGGCGAGAAACACGAACATCGAAGGCACGAGGAAGAGCGACAGGAAGGTGGACGAAGCAAGGCCGCCGGTGACGGCGAGGGCGAGGGGGCGGTTCGACTCCGTCCCGTGTTCGAGGCCGAGCGCCGTCGGGAGCAAGCTGATGATGGTGGCGAGGCTCGTCATGGCGATCGGGCTGAAGCGCGCGCGCCCGGCCTCGACGGCCGCTTCAAGGACGTCTTTCCCTTCCTGGAACGCGCGGTTCGCGTGGTCGACGAGCAAGATGCCGTTCGAGACGGCAATGCCGATGACCATCAGGATCCCCATCAGCGCGGGAATGGAAAACCCCTCGCGCGCGCCGAGGAGCGCCGCGACGATGCCGACGAGGCACACGGGGATGGTGAACAACATGACCAGCGGCAGGCGAAGCGATTTGAATTGAATGGTCATGATCATGAAGACGACCATGACGGCGAGGCCGAGCGCGACCCCGAGGCCGCCGAACGTCGTGCGCATGAGCTCGACCTGCCCGGCCATGGCGAAATGCACGTCGCGGGTGCGAGGATCCTGCCGGAGCCGCGCTTCGAGGTCGGCGGCGGCGCTGCCGAGATCCCGCCCCTCGGTCTGCATGAGGACGTGCGCGACGCGCTGGAGGTGGTTGCGCTCGATGGAGATGGGCCCCGCGGATCGCTCGATCGTGCCATAACTGCCGAGGGTGACGGCGCCCGAGGCCGTCGCGCGGATCGGGATCTCGCGGAGCCGGTCGGCCTCGCTCACGATCCCGCGATCGTACGCGGTGACCACGTAATACGACTGGCCATTCGAGCCGTCGACCCAGACCGAGGGCGCATTGATGTTGCCGAGCGTCGCTTCGAGCGTCGTCTGCGCCGCGGCGCGCGCGGTCACGCCGACGAGGCCGGCTTCCTGCCGGTCGGTGGCGAGGCGGAGCTCCGGGTACTCGAGGTCGAGCGTGGTGTAGATGTCGCGCACGCCCGGCACGGTCCGCGCGACCTCGGAGACGGCGCGGGCCTGGGCGTCGAGCTCTTCGAGGTTGTCGCCGCGCACCTCGACGACGAGCGGGGCCATGTATCCATTCGAGAAGACGCTGGCCACGAGCCCGCCGGGCGCCTGCAAGAACTCCACGCCGGGAAAACGACGCGCGAGGATGCCGCGCATCTTGTCGGCGATCTCGCGCTGCGAATGCGAGCGCTTTTCGGGCGGCACGAGCGCGACACGGAGAAACCCCATGTGCGGGCCGGCGTTCGGGCTGTTCATCTTCGCGCGGGCCTTGCTCGGGGCCCCGACGTTCATGAGCACGAGCTCGACCTCGTCCTTGGGCAATTCCTCGCGGAGCGCCTGCCCGATCTCCTGGAAAATGCGCGTCGACTCTTCGAGCGAGGTCCCGGGCGCGAGGCGCACGTAGACGCGCTCCATCGATTCGTCGATCTCCGGGAAAAACGCGCTCGGAAGGCGAGTGGCGCCGTAGGCGCTGGCCACGACGAGCACGACGGCCGCGAGAACGACCGCGCCCCGGTGTTCGAGCGCCGCCCGGAGCGCCGCCGCATACGCCCCCGCGAGCCTCTCGACGGCCCGTTCGAGCCCACGCGCGAGTTTCCCCGGTTCGCCGTGGCCGAGCAGGTAACGGCAGGCGACGGGCGTCACCAGCATGCTCACGAAGTATCCGGCGACCATCGCCGAGGCGACGGTGAGCGCGAGCGGGGAAAAGAGCTTCTTCGCGAGCCCGGTCAAGAGGACGACCGGCAGGAGCACCGCGATCGTGCAGAGCGACGCGGCGAGCGCGGGCCCGGCGACGAGGTTCGCGCCCCGGAGCGCGGCCGTCGCGTCGTCCTCACCGGCGAGCCGCCTGCGGTGAATGGATTCGAGCACGACGACCGAGATGTCGACGAGCGGCCCCATGGCGAGCGTCAGCCCGCCCAGCGTGAAGGCATTGAGGGATTGGCCGGTCGCGTAGAGCACGAGCAGGATGACCGCGAAGCTGAGCGGCACGGAGATGGCCGCGATGAGCACCGAGCGCCCGCTCTGGAGGAAGATCAGGATGACGCCCGCGATGAGGAAAAGCGCCTGCACGATCTCGCGCCCGAGCCCCTTCATCGCGCCCTCGACGAACGTCGATTGATCGAAGATGGGCTGCACGACCATCCCGGGCGGGAGCTCCGGCAGGTGCGCGAGCGCCTCGCGGATCGATTCGACGATCTGCACCGTGTTCCCGCCGGGGATCCGCAGCACGTTGAGGTAGACGGCCGGTTTTCCATCGACGGAGACGAACTGCGTGGGGAGCGTGCCGCCGTCCTCGACCGTGGCCACGTCGCGCACGAGCACCGGGTGGCCGCCCACGATCTTCACGACGGCCTCGCCGATGTCCGAGACACGCGGCGCGACCGCGTTCGTATAGACATTCGCCTCGAAGCCCGCGCCCATGAAGCGGCCTGAGGGCAGGAGCGCGTTGGCCTTGTCCACCGCGGCGGCGATCTCGCCCGAGGTCACGCCGCGCGCCTCGGCGCGCACGGGGTCGACGACGACGTTGATCTGACGCTCGCGGCCGCCGTTCGGCGAGGCGCTGGCCACGCCCGGGATGCCTTCGATGATGGGCTCGACGGTGTTGACCGCAAAATCATAAAGCTGCGGCCCGGTGAGCCCGCCCCCGTGGACGGCGATCTGGATGAGCGGGGCGTTCGAGGGATCGTATTGCAAAACGAACGGCGGCAAGACGCCGAGCGTCTTCGGGACGGACGACATCGCGAACGCGACCTGCTGCTGCACCAGCGATTGCGCGGCGTTGAGGTCCGTCCCCCATTTGAGCCACACGTAAATGATGCTGAGGCTGTTTCGGGACTCGCTCTTGATGTGGTCGACGCCGGGCGTGGCCGCGATGAACTTTTCAAGGCGCCAGGTGATCGTCTTTTCGACGTCCTTGGGCCCGAGCCCCGAGGCGAGCGTGCCGACGATGAGCACGGGCGGCGTGAGCTCGGGGAAGGTGTCGACGGCCATCCGCGGCGTGACGACCGCGGAGAAGACCATCAATGCAATGCTGAGGACGAGCACCGCCAGCGGATTTCGGAGCGCGACGCGGGTCATCGGACCGCGCCTCCCGAGGGCGCCGGCGCGGAAACGGGCACGAGGGACGGCACGGGCGCGGCAGAGCCTTCGACCTTCGCGCGCACCACGTCGCCATTGCGGATCTGCGCCCGGCCTTCGACCACGAGGAGGGAGCCGGGCAAGATCGAGGGCTCGACGAAGAGGCTCTTTCCGGTCTCGCCGAGGACACGCACCGTGGCCTTTCGCGCGATGTCTCCTTCGACGATGACCACGGTCGCCTTGGATCCGCGCACCGTCGCCGCGCGCAGCGGCAGCTCGATGGCGGGCGCGGGCGCGCCGACCTCGGTGAAGACCTCGGCCGTGGTCCCCACGGGCAACGTGCGCTCCGGGTCGGGTACGTCGATTTCGACGTGCAACGTACGGGTCACCGGATCCGCCGCCGGGGAGCGCCGCGCGACACGCGCCGCCATTTCTTTCCCCGTCGCGAGCAAGCGGAGCTTGACCTCGGCGCCCGGCGTGACCGCCTGGAAATCGACCTCGGGGACGTCGGCCGTGACGCGGACGATGGCGCGATCGACCATCGAGACGAGCGCCGTCCCGGGCCGGACGAAGGTGCCGGGATCGAGGTTGCGCCGGGTGATTTCGCCGTCGAACGGCGCCTTGAGCACGCAATCGTTCACTTCGAGCGCCTTGCCCGCGAGCTCGGCCCGGAGCGCCCGGAGCTGCGCCTCGGCCGCGGCGCTCTGCGCGATCTTTTGCTCGGCCTCGTTCTTGGAGACGAATCCGTCGTCGACGAGGCCTTGCACGCGCGCCGCCTCGCTCGCGATGGCCCGCTGCCGCTGATCGAGCGCGCGGGCCTGCATGGCGACGCTCTGGCTCTCCGTGGACGCGCTCCGGCAATCGAGCGTCGCGAGCACCTGCCCGCGCTTGACGACGTCCCCCGGCCGCACGAGCACCGTCTCGACATAGGCCGCGACGAGCTGCGGGCCGACGTTCGCCTCCTGCCACGGCGCGAGCGTGCCCACGAAGCGCCGCGTGGGCCGGTACGTGGCCTCGCGCGCCGGCACCACGGTCGCGCCCTTCGGCTGCGCCGAGAGTGGCGTCACGTTCGACGCCTTCGCCCGGACGAGCAGCGCCGCGCCTCCGCCGAGCGCCACGAGCAGCGTCGCGCCGAGCGCCCCGATCAACCGCCGATCCATCCGCTTCATCAGCGCACCTCCGCCACGGCCCGCTGGAGCGCAGCCCGCGCCCTCGCCACGGCAAAACCACCAACCGCCCGCTCGACCTCGGCCTCGACCCGCAACGCCTCGGCGTCGACGAGCTCCAGCATCGTCCCGAGGCCGGCCTTGAACCGCGCCTCGGCCTGCTCGTGGTTCGCCCGTGCCGCAGCCGCCGCGCGCTCGAGGGCCCCGAGCGCCTGGCGCGCGGCCACGAGGCCGAGGTGGGCCTGCCGCACGGCCGCCTCCTGCATCACGCGTGTCGCCTGGAGCTCCGCCTCGCGCACGTCCTCGACCTCGCGCAGCGCGTCGCGCCGGGCCACGAGCACCGGATCGTAGATCGGGACGCTCAGCACCACGCCCACGTCCCAGTTCGGCACGAGCGGCGCGAAGCCGTGCCCGCCCACGGTCGACCCATTCGACGGCGGCGCGCCGCCCGCGCGCCCCGAGATCGCGGCGGTCAGGAAGAGGTCCGGGCGCATCATCGCCGCGGCCGCGCGTGTCTCGGCCTTCGCGAGGTCGACCCGCGCCCTGGCCTCGTGCATCTCGGCGCTGCCTCTCCGCGCGCGTTCGAGCAGCTCGTCGAGGGATCCGAGCGCCTCCTCCTCGCTCGCCTCGTCGCCCGCGTCGAGCGCCGCGTCGGGCACGCCCACGACGGCCGCGAACACGGCCTGCGCGGCGGCGAGCGAGCCCTGGGCCCGCACCTTCGCGACCTCGAACCGCGCGACCTCGGCCTCGGCGCGGGCGAGCTCGACCGGCGTTCGAAGGCCCGCGCCGACGCCCGCGCGCGCCGCGTCCCGATGCGCCGCGGCCCTGCCCGCGGCTTCGTCGGCGGCTCGAGCGACCGATTTCGCCGCGCGCACGGCCCAGTACGCCTCGGTGACCTGCAAGGCCACGTCGAGCTTCGCGCCCTCGGCGCGCTGCCGTTCGAGCTCGGCCTGGGCGTCGAGGGCCGCGGTCTGCGCGGCGATCCGGCCAAAATCGAAGATCTCCTGCCGCACGCCGACCGCCACGAGGGTCGAGGCGTAGGGCGTGAAGTCCGGCTCGGGCGAGATGCGGGTCGCGCCGATCCGCGGCAGGTCGACGCGAGGGTTCGAGAGGATGGTCGCCGTGGAGTTGTTGACCGTCGAGCCGATGATCTGCGCTGTCGCGCCGACGGAAGGAAGCCACTGCGCCCGGGGCACGAGCGCCGCGGCGCGCGCCGCCTGCACACGCGCCCGCACCACGAGGAGATCCGGATTCCGCTTCTCGGCAAACGTGATCGCCTCGCGCAGCGAAAACGCCCGCACGCCCGGCGCCTCGGCGACGGCGACGGCGGCCTCCTGCGCGGACGAGGCACGCGGCACGAGCAGCAGGCCGAGCGAAAGCAGAGCCATCCACCGCCACCGTACGGCGCGATCCTCGTGAAGCATGCCAGCCGTAGGAGCACCAACGATGCCAACGGGTCCGGCGCGCCGAATCGCTGGAGATCCGGGGTTCGACCCTGGCCCCGGGACGGGAAAATTTCCCCATCGGTCAGGGAATTTTTCCCTGCACGGGCTCCCGGCCCCGCGCAGGATGGAGCCTCGCTCCGCGGTGGCATGCGCGCTGCAGGCAGATCCGCCGCGGGAACACGCCCTCGCCATGCGCTCCTCCTCGCCTCCCCTTCCCCTTCGGACGCTCCCTGCGCAGATCACGCGGTCGATCGGGCGCGGCTGGCTCGTCTGGACGGCGGCGCTCGGGGTCCTCGTGATCACGACGCTCGCGCTGCTCGACGAGCAACGCGAGTACGAAGGCGCGCTCGTGGCCCTCACGCAGCAGCAGCAGATGCTCGCGCTCCTGCTCTCGGACGAGCTCGCGGCGCGGCTCGCGGCGGTGCGGCGGGATGCCCTCCTCGTGGCGGACGACGTCTCGGCCGGCCACGGGCCCTCGGAGGGGATGCGAAAGGCCTACCCGAGCATCGAGATCCGCTCCGCGTCGGAGAGCGCGCCGAGCCTCCACCCGCCGCGGACGATGTCGGTACGCGTGCCCTCGACCGAAGGGCGCACCGTCGAGCTGACGGTGCCCGTCGCGTGGGTCATGGGCCCCTCGGCGCGGATCGAGCGCCCGGACGAGCTCGTGGTCCTCGTCCGGCCGCCCGACGAGGAGCTGTGGCAAGCGGCCGACGGGCGGCAGATCCAGAGTGATCCGCTCACGCGCGCGGCGAACGAGGGCCACGACACGACGCGGATCGAGCGGGCCGACGCGGTCGCGCTCGGGCTGCCGGACCGAAGGGCCGTGGCCGCCGTGGACGCCACCGACACAGGGACGCTCGGCCGGTGGACGACCGCGGTCGTGGCGAGCGCGTCGCAGGAGCGAGACCGCTGGGAGCGGGCCCGCAGCCGCCTGCTCATCGGCGTGCTCGTGCCGTGCGCGCTCATCGTCGCATTCGGCGCGACGGCCTTGCGGCGGCAGCGGCGCGAGCTCGAGCTCGAAAAGCAGCTCGCCCTCGCCGCGCTGGTCCGCGAGAGCGACGAGCAGCTCGCACGGGCGAGCCGCGCGGCCACGACAGGCACGCTGGCGATGGGAATCGCGCACGAGATCTCCACGCCGCTCGGGGTCATCGTCGGCCGCGCCGAGCAACTCGCGGCCCGCGTCGGCGAGGATCCGAAGGCGGCGCGCGCGGTGCGCACCATCGGCGAGCAGGCCGATCGCATCACCCAGGTCGTGCGGGGCTTTCTCGACCTCGCCCGCGGCGGCTCCCCCTCGCTGCGCCCCGTCGACCCGGGCGACGTCGCGCGTGGTGCCCTGCGCCTCGTGGAGCATCGGTTCGTCGCCGCGCGGGTCGCGCTCGTGACGCTCGTGGACGACGATTTGCCCACGCTCGCGGGAGACCTGCGCCTGCTCGAACACGCGGTCGTGAACCTCCTGCTCAATGCCTGCGAGGCGAGCGGCCCCGGGATGCAGGTCGCGCTCTCGGTGCGCGGCGCGGAGGCGGGCGTCGATTTCGTCGTCGAGGACCGCGGCGCCGGCATCCGGCCCGAGGACATCGCCCGCGCGACCGAGCCCTTTTTCACGACGAAGCCCCGAGGCTCGGGCCTCGGCCTCGCGATCGTCCACGAGATCGTGAACATCCACCGCGGCGCGCTCGTGCTCGAACCCCACGAGGGCGGCGGCACCCGCGCGCGCATTCACATCCCCGCCCAAGGCGAGGAGGGCCCCGATGCCTGATCGATCCCACGCCCCGCACGTCGTCATCGTGGACGACAAGCTCGAAATGGCCGAGATGCTCGCCGACGGCCTCGCCGAGCACGGTGTTTCGGCATTCGCCGTGGCCACGGGCAAGCAAGCCCTCGCGCGCATCGAGGCAGAGCCGGTCGACGCGCTCGTGACGGACCTGCGCATGCCCGGAATGGACGGCATCGAGCTCTTGACCGCCGCGCGCCGCGCCGTGCCGGATCTGCCGGTGCTCGTGATGACCGCCTATGGCGCCCTGGAGACCGCCATCGAATCGATCCGGCGCGGCGCCTACCATTACCTGACGAAACCCTTCAAGCTCGACGAGCTCGTCGTGTATCTGAACCGCGCCCTCGACGAGTCGCGCATCCGGCGCGAGGCCCGCACGCTCCGAAAGTCGCTGCGCGACGAGGCGACGAAGGCAGGCATCATCGCGCGGAGCCCCGCAATGCGCGCCGCGCTCGACGTGCTCGCCCGGGTGGCGCCGAGCGACGCGCCCGTGCTGCTCATGGGCCCCACGGGCGCGGGGAAAGGTCTGCTCGCCCGATATCTGCACGCCGAGAGCGGCCGCGCGCGGGGCCCCTTCATCACGGTCAATTGCGCCGCCCTGCCCGAGCCGCTGCTCGAAAGCGAGCTATTCGGCCACGCCAAGGGCGCATTCACCGGTGCAACCACGCGCCGCCTCGGTCTTTTCGCCGAAGCCGAAGGCGGCACCATGTTCCTCGACGAGATCGGCGAAATGGCGCCCTCCCTGCAAGCAAAGCTGCTCGACGTGCTCGAACGGCGCGTCGTCCGCCCCGTCGGCGCAACCAAGGAGGCGCCCATCGACGTGCGAATCGTCACGGCCACACACCGCGACCTGCGCCGCCGCGTCGCCGAGGGGCTCTTTCGAGAGGATCTGCTCTACCGGCTCGACGTCGTCCCCGTCAACGTGCCCCCCCTGCGCGAGCGTCGCGAAGATCTCCCCGAGCTCGCCGCCGAGCTGCTCGCCAAAGCACGCGCACGCCACCCCACCTCCCACGTCGAGCGTCTCTCACGCGAGTGCATGCTCGCCATGCTCGCGTATCCCTGGCCCGGCAACGTACGCGAGCTCGCGCACGCCATGGAGCGTCTCGTATTGCTCGGCCACGGGCCCGAGGCGCAATTCGCCGACGCAGCGTTGCCGCAAGCAGCCCCAGGAGAAGCACAAGGCCCCCATTTCGTCGGCCCCGTGCTGCCCCTGCGCGAAGTGCAGCAACGTTACGCCCGCTGGGCCCTCGCCGAGCTCGGCAGCAACAAATCACGCACAGCCGATCGTCTGGGCATCGACGTCAAAACGCTCGCCAAATACCTCGCCGACGACGCGTCGGATTGAGCCGCATGCTGAAGGCGCGGAGCTGGGGCTTTGCCCCAGGCCCCACCGGGGCTGTCCGCCCCTGGACCCGGACCAGCGCAAGCGCTGGACTCGGGGTCGATGAACTGCGCGGTGCGCAGTTCATCGAACAGCCGCTGGCAAGACCGCGAACGATCCTGCCAATCAAGGCCGCAGCGCTGCCGGTTCAACTGGCAACGTTGGCGTCGCCAGGTTGAGACCCACCTCCAGGGTCTTGCCACCGGCCCATGGGAAGAACTGCGCACCGCGCAGTTCTTCCCCCTTCGGTCCAGGCCGTGCCTGGTCCGGGTCGAGGGGCGGACAGCCCCCGCGGGGTCCGGGGCAGAGCCCCGGCGCGACGCCTGGACGAGCAGCCGCTTTCTCCGCTTCTTCCCTCTTGTCGCGGAAGCCATCGAGCGCGAGCGCTCGCGGACGGGAGGGGCTCGCCAAGGATTCGGCGAATGTCCCGCTTGTGCCGCAAACACGTGAAACCGAAGGCTCGGATGCGGGCATCGGAGTCGGCGAAGCATAGGCGCGCGGTACCTCGAACAGCCGCCCAGCCGCACCGCTTGCCCCGGTCGATTCGCGGTTGTTCGCCCGTGCCGGCGCGTCGTAGAGCCCATCCCTATTTTGGCATATGCATTGAAAGGACCATCATGTCGATTGTTCGAGCCATCCCGCGTTGGGTCGTGACGGCCGGCGCCGCCGTGGCGGTCGTCCCCGCCTCGGCCGTCCCCGCACGGGCCGCGGACGGCGTGACGCCGTCCACGTTCTCCGCGTCGCTCGAGCCTGGGGAGCACGTCACCATTACGAAGACCGTCACCACGCCGGAGATCCTTCCCAAGCCGGACATCTACTTCCTGGCCGACACCACCGGGAGCATGACCCCGGTGCTCGAAAACGTCATCGCCAATGCCGAGACCATCCTGGCCGCGGTCGATGCCACCGCCAATGACCCGCGCTACGGCGCCGGCCAGTACCGGGACTTCCCGACCGGCGGCGGCTTCGCCTATCGCAATGACGCCGCCATCCCGTCGACGGACGACAATGGCGCCGCCGCGCTGGCGGCCATCGGGGCGTGGACCGCGTCTGGCGGCGGCGACTTCCCGGAGGCGAACCTGTTCGCCCTGCACAAGCTGGTGACCGAGGCCGGCTTCCGGCCCGATTCGAGCGGGATCGTCGTCTGGTTTGGCGACGCTCCCGGACACGACCCCGTGTGCTCGGCGATCTCCGGCGAGGCGACCGTCACCGAGGCCTCCGTGATTGCGGAGCTGCAGGCCGCCAACATCCAGGTCATTGCCGTGTCCAGCACGACCGGTGTCCCCGACGGCCTTGATGGCGACCCCGTCGCCAGCTCGTCCGACTACGAAGTCTGCGGCAGCCCCGGCGGCAGCCCGGGACAGGCCACCCGCATCGCGAATGCCACCGGCGGGCTCGTGTTCAAGGACGTCGCGCCGGAAGATGTGGCGGACGCCATCCTGGCCGGTCTGGCCAGCCTGCCGGTGACCGTGACACCCACGGCGACCTGTGACAGTGGCTTGACCGCGACGTTCGACCCCGCGGAGGAGACGGTGCTCAGCGGCACCACCGTCACGTTTGCCGAGACGCTGACGCTCGACGCGGGCGTGACCCACCCCGCCGCCCTGACGTGCACCGTGGACTTCCTCCTCAATGGCCTGTCGGCCGGCGCGGCGTTCGTCGAGACGAATACGATCCAGCCGATCCTCAACCAGCCACCGGTGTGCACGGGCGTCAGGGCCGGCCCGAGTGAGCTGTGGTCGCCGAACCACAAGTTCGTCACCGTCGTGCTGAGCGGCGCCACCGACCCCGACGGGGACGCGACCACCCTGACGATCACCGGGGTGACGCAGGACGAGGCGCTCAACGGCACCGGGGACGGCGACACCACGCCCGATGCCGCCTGGGTGAGCAACGCCGTCCGGGACCGGGTGAAGGTGCGGGCCGAGCGCAGCGGGGGCGGTGACGGCCGCGTCTATCGGATCTCGTTCACCGTCCGCGACGAGAACGGCGACACGTGCACCGGCACCACGAACGTCGGGGTCCCGCACGACCAGGGCCACGGCCCGGCCGTGGACACGACGTCGGTCGTCGTGAACTCGTTCGGGAGCTGATGGATCCTGCGTGCCGGTGGCGTCCCGCGTGACGGCGCTCGAGGGTCTACGACGGAGACCTCGCCCCTTTCGACCCGAGCTGCCGGATCGCAAAGCCGAGGCCATCGCGCAACGTCGCCAGCGTGCGCACGCGCGACAAATCGAGGCCGAGGGAAATCATCGTTTGCGCCACGGTCGGCCGGATTCCGGTGATGATTCCTTCTGCGCCGAGGAGCCGCACGGCGCTGAGGATGTTCAGCATGTGCGCGGCGGTCGCCGTGTCGACGACTTCGACGCCTGTCAGGTCGAGGATCGCGAAGCGCGATTGTGTGCGGGCGACGGCGGCGAGCAGGTCGTCCGTCACCCGCGCGGCGCGGCGGCTATCGACGACGCCCACCATGGGCAGCGTGAGCACGTGATCCCATACCTGGATGATCGGCGTCTCCAGATTGAGGATCACCTCCTGCTGCCGCTGGATCAGGGCGAGCTTCCCCTCCAGCTCCAGCTTGGCCTTGTGGGGCTCGGTCACGTTCACGCTCATGCCGATCACGCCCGAGATGCGCTTGTCTTCCTCGGCGACGGGGACCATCCAGTGCTCCCAGATGACCCCTTCCCCATCGTCGATGACATGAACGTGGTTGCCTGCGAGCGCGCGTTGCAGGTGGTCACCGGAATAGATCTCGAAGAAATTCTGCCCGACGAGTTGTCCCCGCGTGAGGCCCGCCGATTCCACGCCGCGGCCGTCGTGGAAGGTGCAGATTCCTTTGTCGTCGATGGCCCAGACGACCACGTCCAGGTTGTCGAGGAACCCCTGGAGGATCCGCGCGAGCCGGAGCCTGTCCTTTTCCGCGGCGATGCGTTGTGCGTCGGCATTTCGCCGACGCTCCCGCTCGGCCTCGTATCGTTTCCGCACGCCGACGTCGCCGAACACGACCACGGCGCCCAGGAGCTCGCCGTCCTTGTCACGAATGGGCCGGCCGGACACCGACAGGGATACGCCCTCCGGCAGCGCCTCGCTCCGCGCGAGCATCCCCACGCCTTCCGTGATCTCGCCTCGGAGGGCTCGTTGCAGGGGAAACTCGCTCGACGGGAACGGGGTCACGCCGTCCGGGAGAAAGACGTGATAGGTGTCCGCCCAATCCGCGGGCTGGAGGTGGGCCAAGCCTGCCCCGAGCATCTTCGTCGCCGCGTCATTGCAGTGGACGAGCCTGCCCTCGTGGTCGGAGATGATGACGGCGTCGGCGAGATCTCGAAACGCCGCCCGGAGGACCGCGAGCTCGCCCTCCGGGTCGGGCGCGCGCTCCTCACGCGGCGGGCCGTCCCCGGCCGGTGCTGTCGCGGCGAGGCGCGCCGAAAGCTCGGCGACCTGCGCGCGGAGCGCCGCGCATTCCTCTTCCAACCCAGGGTGCGACATGACATCTTTCCTCGTGCCCCGGGATGGATCGTCGTGGGCACATAAGCCTTTGACGATAGCAGCCGATTTCCTGGATCGTCAACGTGACGGGGGTGCCAGAAGCGTGCCTGCGCCGCGGTTTTCCGCCTTCGGAGCGCGGGTCACTTCGGCGCGGCGGCGTTCACGGTTCCGGCCTCGGCGGGCTTCTGCGCCTTGGCGGCCTCTTCGGCGACCTTTTTGAGGTTGCCGAGGCCATTCTCGAAGTCCTTCCCGATCATCGCGTCCATGTCCATGAACAGGCAAAACATCTTCCCGATGAAGTCGTTCTCGCCGCTCATGAACCAGGTGATCTTCGTGTCGTTCCCTGCCGCCTCGACCTTGAATCCATTGTCGGTCTTGGACGCGAACGGCTTCAGGAATTCGAGCTTGATGTCCAGGCGCTCGTTCGGCTTGATGGCGGCGATCGTCATCCGGCCCGCGCCGACGTCGTCGTTTCCTTCCCATTCGTAGACGGCGCCGACCTCGCCTTGCGTGCCGCCGAACGTCGTCTTCATGTTGGGATCGAGCTTCGCCCAGGGCGACCAGGCCTCCCACGTCCGAAAGTCCTTGACCCGGTTGAACACGAGGTCCACCGGCGCCGCGATGGTGGCGTGGCGCTCGACCTGATACGCGGACGGGCGCGTCGCGACCACGATCAAGAACACGACGATCACGGCCGCGAGACCGAGCCCCACGCGAATGGCGACCTTTTTCAATGAAACCTCCCTCTGTCGGACAAACCGTCCTACAGAGGGAGGGTAGACGCGTCAAGAATGGAAACGCCCACGCCGATGCCGCGCAGGTTCGTCCCGGTAAAACGACGCGTCAGCCGACCGACGCTCCGCTCCCCCCGCGGCGAAGCCGGCGTCGCCTCCCCTCGGCCCACGCCCGCAGCGCGAAACGAAGGGGATGGCCGCCGGTGAGCGCCGACGCCACGTCCCACAACGCAACGATTTCACTCGTGCCACGCGGACGGACGAACCAGACCGGCTCCCATGCGTCCGGCGCGAAGCGGGCGCGGAATGCGCGCAGGCCCTCGAAATCGTAGATGTCGTGCCCGAGGCGCCGCAGGATCTGCAATCCCTGCGGCAAGGGCCCCGCGAGCGGGACGAGGCCCATCGTGACCCGCCTGCACGAAGCGCCCGCGAGCCCCCGCATCGCCGCGTCCACGAGGAGCTCGACCGTCCCGTTCGGCGCGTCGTCCGCGCGGAGAATGTCCTCGAAAAACCAGCCGCCCCGGCCGGGCACCGGCACCGCCACGAGCACGGCGACCAGACGCTCGCCCCGCTCGGCGACGACGTAAAGCCGCTCGGAGGGCCTGAAAAAGAGGTCCACCGAGAGCAAAAACCCCAAGGGGCCGCCCCTCCTCCCCGCGAGCCAGCGCGCCGAGAGCGCCTCGATGGCCGCGCCGAGCGCGCCCCCGAGCTCCTCCACCCGGGCGACACGCGCCCGCACGCCCTTGGCGCGCGCGCGGCGGATCTGCTCGCGCAAACTCCTGCGCCCGGCGAGCACCCGATCCCATTGCAGCGGATCCCAAACCGGCTGCCGGCCGAGGGGCAATCGCTCGAAGAAGCCGTCACGCGGAAACTCCTCGACCGCGCAGAACCCGGCGCGTCGCCCCGCCCTGCGCGCCGCCTGCACGAATGCGCGCGCGACGCGCCCCGTCTGCTCGGGCACGCAAAGCGGCGAGCCGACCGCGAGCCACGCCTGGCCCGTGTCCGCGAAGGCGACCCAGGCCCCCGCGCCGTCGCTCCATGCGCGCATCCCGGGCGCGAGGGACTGGAACGCCACCGTCTCGCGGCCGAAGCAAAACACGGCCTCGGCGAGCGTGGACGGCGTGGGGGCGCGCGGGAGGGGCGGCGCCGGGGGATCGACGCCGGGGATCATGCCTTCCGCCGGCGCGGGCGGGCTGGCTCCGGTTCGAAGAACATGGGCGCGGGCTCCTCGGGCGCGCCCATGGCGGTGGCCATGTGCGCGAGGCCCCGCGTGAGCGCCGCGAGCTCGTCCGCGGGCAGGGCGGTGAGCGCGGCGATGAGCTTGAGCTGGACAGGCGGTGGGGTCTCGCGGAGCAGGGTGCTGCCGGCGGGGGTGATGACGACCTCGGCGCGGCGCGCGTCGTCCGGCGAGACGTGGCGCGCGGCGAGGCCACGCTGGACGAGGCGCGCGACCACGACGGAGACGGAGCTCGGGTCGGTGGAGGTGCGGGCCGCGAGCTCGGCGATGGAGAAACGCTTGCCGCTCGCGAGCTCGCCGAGGACGAAGAGCTGCGCCCCGCTCACGCCGTGCGCCTTTTCCACGGCCGTCGACGAGAGCCGAAGCGCCCGCACAACGTGGCGGAGGGCGTCGAGCGCCGCAGTCACCTCGGGGTTCCCGGCGGAGGCCGGATCCGATCCATGGGAGCCCATGCTTTTGCTGAACAGCGTAGAGCCGGACGGACCCTCCCGCAACGGTGTCTGTCCCGAAGGCGCCGCGCCGGGGCGCTGCCCCGGTCCCCGCGGGGGCTGTCCGCCCCTCGACCCGGACCAGGCACGGCCTGGACCGAGGGGGAAGAACTGCGCGATGCGCAGTTCTTCCAACGGGCCGGTGGCAAGACCAGGGACCAGGTTGCCAGTTGAAAAGGCAGCAGGAAGGTCGCGAGGCGCTCCAAAGGCCGTTCCGATCACCCGGCATTGCGATCGCTCCCCCTCCAAGCACGCCTCCAGACGCCGGGACCTCGCTTCGCTCCCCCTCCAACCGCTCCTCCAGACGCCGGGACCTCGCTTCGCTCCCGCTCCAAGCCTTTCTCCAGACGCCGGGACCTCGCTTCGCTCCCCCTCCAACCGCTCCTCCGGACGCTCGGACCTGTTGTTGCTCCCGCTCCAACCGCTCCTCCAGACGCCGGGACCCCGCTTCGCTCCCGCTCCAAGCCTTTCTCCAGACGCTCGGACCTGTCGTTGCTCCCACGCCAAGCGTTCCTCCAGACGCCGGGACCCCGCTTCGCTCCCGCTCCAAGCCTTTCTCCAGACGCCCGGACCCCTCTTCGGCGCCTCCCCTTCCCCGCCCCGCCCCCCGCTGCCATCCTCCCGCCGTGTCCCCAAGGCCGCAGCTCATCTTCTTCGACGTCATGGACACCCTCGTCCGCGACCCCTTCCACGACGTCATGCCTTCGTTCCTCGGGATGAGCCTGCCCGAGCTGCTCCAGCGCAAGCACCCCACAGCCTGGGTCGACTTCGAACTCGGGCGTATCGACGAGCCCACCTTCCTCGCCCGCTTCCTGCCCGGCCGCTCCTTCGACGCCGAAGGCTTCTGCAAAGTCGTACGCGAGAGCTACCACCTCCTGCCCGGCATCCGCGACCTGCTCCAAGACCTGCGCCAAACCGCGCCCGGCGTGCGTCTCTACGCCCTCTCGAACTACCCGCCCTGGTACCGCTGGATCGCCGAGCGCTGCGACCTCGACGAGCTGCTCGACGGCGCCTTCCTCTCCTACGAAACCGGCGCGCGCAAACCCGACCCCGCGGCCTACCTCGTCCCCTGCAAGCGCCTCGGCGAAGAGCCCGCACAAGCCCTCTTCATCGACGACCGCGCCAAAAACTGCGAAGGCGCCCGCGCCATCGGCATGCAGGCGATCGTGTTCAACAGCGCCAACCAGCTCCGCGAAGAACTCGCGCAGCGAGGGCTTGTCGCAGGCTAGCCGGGGTTTCACCGGCAGCGCGCACGTCGCCCGCTTGAACCCCACCTCCCTGGTCTTGCCACCGGCCCGTTGGAAGAACTGCGCATCGCGCAGTTCTTCCACCCTCGGTCCAGGCCGTGCCTGGTTCGGGTCGAGGGGCGAACAGCCCCCGCGGGGACCGGGGCAGAGCCCCGGCGCGACGCCCCCGATGAAACCGTGGAAGCTTGCCGGCCTTCTGCCCCTGCTTCTATGCTGGCGGCGTTCTGCTGGTTTTTTGTGCGGAGAGCCATGTACGCGTCGCTGGTCGAGCATGTTGGGACGGGGAAGATGATTCGGCTCGAGCGCCGTTTGTCGGGCGAGCCGTCGCTGCATGGGTACCTCCTCGGGCTTGGGCCGGAGCTTGGGCTCATCCACTGCTTTGATGACTTCGAGCCGGATGGGTACACGCTCTTCCGCTTGGAGGACGTGCTTGCGCATGAGCGTGGTGCTCATGAGGAGCACTGGGATCGCATGCTTGCGAGCGAGGGACTGCTCGGGGGGCTGCGTCTTCCGTTCGAGGTCGACTTGCGCGGTTTTTCTTCGGCGCTTCGATCGGTCCAGGGGCACCACGCGGACGTCATCATCGAGTGCGAGGATGAGGGCGACGAGGACGGGGACTTCTACCTGGGCCGGCTGCTCGAGGTCGGCGAGGAGAACATCCTCTTGCATTACGTCGATGCGCTTGGACGCTGGGATGAGTCGCCGACGATGATCCCTGCCGAGCGGATCACGAAGGTCCAGTTCGACACGCCTTACTTGCGACGCTTCATGCGGTACACGGCGCCGTTCCCGACGCATTGAGACGACCGTAGAGGTGCGCGTAGAGGCTCGCCGGGCGAGCCCAGCCCGGCGCGGCGTGTAGGACGCGACGACGGAGCGACGTGGCCTCGGGGCCGCTGAGGTGCGCGAGGGCGCGGCGGACCGCGAGGACGAGGGCGTCGGCGCTTGGTGTGTCGAAGAGGACGCCTGTGCCGCGGCCTGGGTGCATGGCTTCGTCGAGGATCGTGTCTGCGAGACCGCCTGTGCGACGTGCGACGGGCAGCACGCCGTAGCGCTGGGCCTCGAACTGCACGACGCCGCAGGGCTCGAAGCGGGAGGGCATGATCAAGACGTCGGCGGCTGCGAGCAGGCGGCGCGCGATCGGGTCCGGGATGGCGCCGAGGAAACGCGCGTGGGCGGGGTGCGCGGCGGCTGCGACGGCGAGGGCTCGTTCGAGGGGGGCGTCGCCGGCGCCGGCCATGACGATGGTCGCGCCGGCGCGGCAGAGGTCGGGGATCGCTGCGGCCACGAGGTCTGCGCCTTTTTGCGGCACGACGCGGCCGAGCGAGGCCACGAGCGGGCGCGCCGTGTCCATGTCGAGCCCGGTCTCTGCGAGGAAGGCGCGCTTGCAGAGTGCCTTGCCTGCGAGGTCGTCGGGGCCGAAGGGCGCGGCGAGGGCCGGGTCGCGCGCGGGATCCCAGGCGTCGAGGTCGATGCCGTTCGTGATGCCGAGGATGCCGCGGCCGTCGCGTTGGGCGCGCGCGCGGAGGACGCCGTCGAGCAGCTCGCCGTGTGCAGGATCGAGGATCTCGCGCGCGTACGTGGGGGAGACCGTGGTGATGGCGTCGGCGGCGAGGAGGCCGGCCTTGAGCAGGTTCACGCGGCCGTGGAACTCGAGCGCGTCCGGGTGGAAGTGCGAGGGGCCGAGGCCGAGGGACACAAGCGTCTCCTTCGGGAAGACGCCCTGGAAGGCGAGGTTGTGGATCGTGAGCACGGTGCGCGGGCGCGGACCTCGGGCCTCGCGGAGCAGGTACGGGACGGCTGCGCCGGGCCAGTCGTGCACGTGGACGACGTCGAAGCCCTCGGCCATCGCGGCGGCCGCGCGCGCGAAGAGGGCGAAGCGGCGCGCGGTCTCGTGCTCGCCGTCGCCCTCGCGGCCGTAGGGGCCGAGGTGCGCGGGGAGGTCGGGGAGCACGACGACACGGGCGCGGACGCCGGGCGCGATCGGGATCTCCGGTTCGAGGGGCCTGCCTGGGGGCGCGGGGATCACGACGGTGACGTCGTGCCCGAGGCGCGCGAGGGCGCGGGCGAGCCCGGCGACGCCGTCCGCGATGCCGCCGAAGCGGACGAGGGGCGCGAGCTCGGCCGCGACGTGGAGGAGCTTCAAGGGCAGCTCAGGGCGGGCACTTGCCGCCGCAGTCCGCGGGGCAGGTGCACTGGTTCTCGCTCTTCGCGGTGCAGGTGCCGTCGCCGCACGTGCCGGTGCAGGCGCCACAATCCTGGAGGCAGTCCAGGCAGGTCTCGAAGGGCTGGCAGACGCCGTCGCCGCAGAAGCCGACGCAGTCCGCCCCGCAGGTGACGGTCTCGCTGCAGTGGCAGATGCCGTCGCCGCACTTGGGCCCGCAGTCCGCGACGCAGCCCATGCACGTCTCGCCGGTCTCGCAGGAGCCGTTGCCGCAGCACGCGCCGGTGCAGTCCTGCGCGCAGGTCAGGCAGGTCTCGCCGAAGTTGCAGACGCCGTCGCCGCAGCAAGCGCCGCAGTCCGCCGCGCAGCTCTGGCAGGTCTCGCCGGTGCCGCAGGACTTGTTGCCGCAGAGCTCGCCGCAGTCCTTGGGGCAGTTCGACTTCGTCTCGCCCGCCGAGCAGGTGCCGTTGCCACAGGCGACGGGGCAATCGGTCGGGCACTTGGCGTGGTTCTCGAAGTTCTGGCAGACGCCGTCCCCGCAAGCCGGGCACGCGCCGCAGTCCTCGACGCACGCGCCGCAGAGGATCTCGGCGGCCTCGCAGACGTCGTTGCCACAGCAATCGCAGTCGTCGTAGCAGGTGGAGCACTTCTCGCCGAAGTTGCAGGCGCCGTCGCCGCAGCAGGCGCCGCAGTCCGCGGAGCAGTTCGAGCAGTTCTCGCCGAAGTTCGTGTCGCACTTGCCGTTCGAGCAACACGCGCCGCAGTCGTCGTCGCAGTTCGCGCAGTTCTCGCCGAAGCCCGTGTCACACGTGCCATTGCCGCAGCAGACGCCGCAGTCGCCGGGGCAGTTCGCGCACGTCTCGGTGCCTTCGCAGACGTCGTCGCCGCAGTTGCACGGGCAATCCACGAGGCAGGAGCCACACGACTCGCCAGGCACACACGCGCCGTCGCCGCAGTTGATCTGCGGGATGCACGCAGGCGTGCCGCTGCCCGGAGGCTTCTCCTCGCAGGCGTACCCCGTCGGGCAAGGGTGTTCGATGCAAACACACGGCAAGCTGAGCGGGACGACGCCCATCGTGCCCGCAGGGAACTCGGTGAACATCGTCTCGGAGGAAACAGTGTCGTCATCCCGCGCAAGGTCGAACGTGGCCGACGCGCGGTGCTTCGTGCCCTCGGGATCCGAGAGCGAGATGCGGCGCGCAATCGGGAGCTCAGCAGCACTCGCGACAGGGATGGTCTCCGTGAGGTCGATGCGATCCCCCGTCTCCACCTGCACCGTGACGGAGCGAAGGCGCGCCGCACATTCGGTGCCGACGCCCATCACAAGCGTGACGTCGGTGGTCGCCGAAGGCGCGACGTCGCTGCCGCACTGCAAGCCGAACACGGCAAGGAAAAGGGCGAGCGCAGCGACGACAACGCCACGAAGCGCAAGAGGAGCAGTCGGCCGGGACATGTCCCATCGTCGCGCCAATCGCAGGGCTTTCGCAATCCGAACGGGCTCGTCATAGGGCGCGGAGCTGGGGCTTTGCCCCAGGCCCCAGCAGGGGCTATCCGCCCCTGCACCCGGACCAGCCAGGGGCTGGACCCGGGGTCGATGAACTGCGCGATGCGCAGTTCATCGAACAGCCGGTGGCAAGACCGCAAACGACCCTGCCAACAGCAACCGCAGCGCCGCAGGTTCACCCGGCAGCGTGCGCGTCGCCGGCTTGGAACCCACCTCCATGGTCTTGCCACCGGCCCGTTGGAAGAACTGCGCGGAGCGCAGTTCTTCCACCCTCGGTCCAGGCCGTGCCTGGTCCGGGTCGAGGGGCGGACAGCCCCCGCGGGGTCCGGGGCAGCGCCCCGGCGCGACGGCTCAGCTCAGCTCAGCTCCCGAGCGCGCAGGCTGAGGACAGCCTCGTGCCGCAGCACGTCGAAGCGCCGCACACCTGGCCTGTGGTGGAGAGGCCCGCGCCACAGGAGAAGCCGGCGCCGCATCCGCACGAGGACGGGCCCGCGTCGACGTCCCCACCGTCGCCAGCGTCATCGCCTGCGTCATCGCCTGCGTCGTCGCCTGCGTCGTCGCTGGGGCCTGCGTCTGCGTCGTCGCATCCGCATACGGAGCCGACGTGGAAGACGAGCTTGCGCGTCGCGGCTTCGCAGAAGTCCGTGTCGATGGTTTGGATGTCGCCGAGGATGGGCGGCAGGGGCGAGGGGCAAGCGAACTCCTTGCCCGGCCCCGCGTTCTCCTGGCCCTTCAGGGTTGCGAAGGAGAGGACCTCGATGTTGATGCGCTCGGAGGCTGGGTTTTCCGCGTCGCGCTTGAGGACGAAGCTCGCCGGGGTGTCGCCCGTGAGGTTCACGCAGAGCGCGGCGACCTCGGTGCTGCCCTTCGTGACGACGATGCGCGCGGCGCCGGGCTTCGCGGGGGTCTCCACGGGGACGAGCTCGACGAGCAGGTAACTCGGGTTCCCGGCGTCGTCCGATCCACACGCCGAGACGAGGATGCCGGTCGTCGCCAGGAGGGATGCGCCCACGGCGAGGGCGAGGGCCGCGCGCCGGCGAGAACGGGGCATGTCGCGAGCGGCGTCGGGCATCAGAACCTCACGATGGCGGGGAAGACGCGGTCGACGGTGCTCGTCGGGGGCAAGGCCGCGGCGGGCGTCTCGGGGCTCGTGACGACGACGATCGTGGTCGCCACGGCCGCGCCGACCACGACGGCTCCGACGGTGCCCCAGAACCAGGGCCGCTT
Organism: Polyangium mundeleinium; assembly: GCF_028369105.1. Lineage (NCBI taxonomy): Bacteria > Pseudomonadati > Myxococcota > Polyangiales > Polyangiaceae > Polyangium > Polyangium mundeleinium. The sequence goes on from NZ_JAQNDO010000001.1 coordinate 7,876,235, forward strand.
GTAGAAGGGCGGATCCTTGGGCTTGGGCGCCTCGGTCGTCGCGGAGCGCGGCGCGGTGAGCGTGAGGGCCGTGTCGCCCTGCGCGAGCGTCTTCGTGACCGTGGTCGTGTCGTGCCCCTTGGCGCCGATCACGAAGACGTGTTTGCCGGGGTCGAGCTCGGCGCGGCCGTCGGCGGCGAGCTTGATGGGCGCGCCGTCGACGGTGACGTCCGCGTTTGCGGGGCTCGTCTGGAGCTCGATGCGGACGATCTTGCCCGAGACCTCTTCGCGCAGCTTGTCGATCTCGGTCTTGAGCGAGGGCTTGATGGGCGCCTTGCGCGTCTCGGCGTCGACGACGGCGCCGTCGAGGATGTCACGTGCCTCGACGTACCGGCCGAGGGCGCGGAGCGAGGCGGCGATGTTGAAGCGGACGCTCGTCGAGGGGCTGATGTCGTCGGACTTGCGGAAGGCTTCGAGGGCCTCGGCCCATTTGCCCTCGTCGCTGAGCGCGAGGCCCTGGTCGAAGAGGGCGCGCGCTTCGCGCTGCTCGGGCGTGGGTTTGGTAGGGCCCGCGCCGAGCGCGACGGGCGCGACGAGCAGACATGCGACGACGGGGGCGACGGCGAGCCATCGCAGCGGCGAACGAGGCATCAGTCGTAGCTCCGGACGAGAGGTCCGCCCTTCTTCGTCGGCGGGGGCGAGGACGTCGAGCCCGCCTTTGGGGCCGTCGCGCCGGCCTTCGCCGAAGGCTTGGCCGACGCGGCCAGCGGATCCGGCGCGGCCGAGGATGAGGGCAGCACAGCGGGGATCACCGAGGACGACGGCGCAGGCACGAAGACGACGACCGACGCGGGCGCTGCGGCCGCGATCTGCGCGTCGTCGCCGCCGCCACGCGCGTGGAGGAGGACGAACGCGCCGCCGCCGAGGAGCAGCGTGACGAACACGGCGAGGAAGACGTGGAGCATCGAATACGCGCCGCGCGGACGCGCCGTCCCGAGCCCGAGCGCGTGCGGGTCGCTCTGCGCGATGCCCGGGATCGACGAGCTCGTCGTGCCGCTCTGCTCCGGGCCGATCGGGAACGGCACGTAGCTGCTCGGCGCCGGGGTGTGCCCTTGCGGGCCGGGGATCTGCGGGGCCTGCCCGGGCGTGAGCGTCCCGAGCCGCGCGCTTGGCGGGGCCGGCGTCGCGAGCTGCCCGGCGGGATGGGACGGCGGCGTGAACACGCCCGGCGTCAGCGTGTTGAGGCGCGGCGCCGAGCTCATCTGCGCGCGCGGGGCATTGCTCGCGACGCGCGCGAGCAGGGCCTTGCGCCACGCGCACCGCTCCGGGAACGTCTCGGCGATCCACGCCGCGGCCGAGGCAGCATCGTGCGGGGCGCCGCGGGCGCGCGCCCAGGCGCGGAGATCGTTCTCCACGGCGAGGGCCGTCGGATATCGCTCGGCCCGTTCGCGCGCCATCGTGCGCATCACGATGGGATCGAGCGAGGCGTGGATCACGTCGCGCACCTGGCTCGGCGGCTCCACGACTGCGCTCTGGAGCGCCATGATCGTCTCGAGATCCGAATTCCGCGCGAAGGGCGAGTTGCCCGTGCAGAGCTCGTAGAGCATCACGCCGAGGCTGAAGACGTCGACGGTCCGATCGACGGCCGCGCCGCGGAACGTCTCGGGGGCCATATACGGGAGCTTTCCCTTCAGCTCGCCGTGGGAGGTCTGCACCATGCGCTGCTTCGCCTTCGCGACGCCGAAGTCGAAGAGCATCGGGTGCCCCGCGTCCGAGAGGATCACGTTGGAGGTCGAAACGTCGCGGTGGATGATCTCCAGCGACTCGCCTTCGAGGTTCTTCGCCTCGTGCGCGGCGTGCAGCGCGGAGGCGACCTCGGCGCCGATCCACGCGACCATCCAGTCGGGGAACGCCGTGCCGTGGTTCTTGCGGATGTCCCGCAGCATGCGCTGCAGCGGGTCGCCGTTCGCGTAGTCGAGGACGACGAAGTGGTTTCCCGCTTCGGAGCCGACGTCGATCGTCGAAATGATGTTCGGGTGCCGGATGGCCGCAGCGACGTTGGCCTCGTCGTGCAGCATCAGGATGAAGGTCTCGTCCTCGGCGAGGAACGGGTGGATGCGCTTGACCGCCACGGGTTTGACGAACCCGCCGGGCGCGACGAAGCGCGCGAGGAAGACCTCACCCATGCCGCCGGACGCGAGTCGCTCTACGATCTCGTAGCGACCGAGGCGCTCGGGGACGTCCTGGGACTCCGACATGGGATCCCGAGGGTACACCTTTGCCGCTCTCGCCACAAACACCCGGCGCTACGAGATCGGCAGTCTTTCGACGATCCGGCTGACCCGGCGGTCAGTGTTTTGCGTCGACGGCGCCGGGGCCGAGCAACGTGCCGCACATGGTTTTGCAGAGGATGTCGTGCGCGGCGCAGGTGCACTGTCCCTGCTTCTTCTGGTCGAGCTTCTTCTGCATCTCGGCGATGGTGAACCCGGCCCGCTTCTCGACCTTCTGGACGGTCCACTTGTCCCGGATCTGCCACGGCGTACGAGCGTCGGTGGGTTTGCCGTCGGCCTCGGCGCAGCAGCGGAAGCTCAAGAAATAATAATAAAAATCCTCGTCGTGTGTGTAGACCTTGGGGCGGCACTGGTTGCGGACGCCCTTGTACCAGGGGCCGCCGGTGTGGACGCTGTCGTAGAGCGCATGCCGCGAGCCCTTGGGTTGCTCGCTCGCGACGACCTCGTCGGTGTTGGCCGGCATGTCGGCGACGCCGAAATCGCTGATGCAATTCGCCTGCGAGCCGCTCGGGACGCCCTTCCAAAGGCGCGCGAGCTCGTCTCCGTCCCGCGCGGCGACCTTCTTCATGTTGGGATCGTCCCAGAGGTGGTCGCCGTTGCACTTGGCCGCGTCGCGCACGTAGCCGTGCGGGAACGGCTTCATCTCGGGGCCTTCGCAGGCGAAGTTCCACTCGGACTCGGTGCACATGCGCTTGCCCACGGAGGCGCACTTGATCTGCGCCTGGTGGAAGCGATTCATGACCTCGGGCCGCACGCCCTTCTGGTTCGGCCATTCATAGGTGTCGACGCAGTAGCGCTTCTTCACCTTCTTGCCGACGCATTTGCTCGTCGGCTCGAACTCCTCGCACACGGTCTTCTTGTTCGATTTGTCGAACCAGCTCTTCTTGCACTTGTGCTCGACCTCGGTGCAGTACTCGCCCTCGACGAGCTTCATGTCGGGCGGGCACGCCGAAGGCTCGGGCGAAGCCACGGGCGTGGGCGCAGGCGTGGCCATGGCGCTCGTCGCCGGCGCGGGCTCGGCGGTCTTCGGGGTCGTGTCTGCGGGCGCCGCGTCCGCGGGCTTTTCGGTGGGGATGGCGGCCGCAGGGGGCGGCGCAGGAGGCGGGGGCGGCGGCGGAGAGCCGCCCATCACGGGCTCGGGAGCGGCGGCGGAACACGCGGCGACGAAGACGAGGGCCGCGACGATCGAAGGGAGGGACGAGACGATCCGCATACCCGCCCTCCCATAGTCGAGCGGGGATCGGGCGCCAGCCTCATTTCGGCGGGACGGGCGGCTCGTCGTCGGGCTGGATGCAAGCCGAGAGGTCGAAGAGCATGAAGAGCAGCGCCTTCTCCTGCGGCGAGAGATCCGTCGTCTTGCACCCGTTCGGGAACGCAGCGCCGATCTCGTCGCCCGAGGAGACGTGAATGTCGCTGAAGACGACGCGGCCGCACTGGTTCTCCTCGGCCACGCCGATCGGCGTGTTGAACGTGAGGTACTGGACCGAGCCCGGGTTTTCTCCGTAAATCCAGCGGCGCGAGATGGCCGGATTGACCTCGTCGACCGTGTGCTGTCCTTCCTTGATGACGAGCTGGCCAGCGGTGGTCGAGGCGTTGACGTTGACGAGCCAGTCGCGGAGCGCGGCGCCCTTGGGGAAGGAGTCGTCGATCTTCGCGGTGAAGGGGTTCGCGAGGTCGGGCTGGTGGTTGAAGACGGCCGTGTCCGGGAAGGGATCGGGGCCCTGTTCGAGCCAGTAGTTGTGCCAGTGCGAGGCGAAGATGCGCCCGCCCTGGGAGGCGTAATCGAACATGGCCTGACGCGCGGCCGCGGGCTTCTGCGAGCCGTTCTGAGCGGCCTCGCAGGCCATGAGGATGACGTCGTACTTCTTGAGGCTGTCGACGTTGGCCCAAAGCGTGGTCGCGGCGGCGAACGAGGCGCCGTTGTTGAGCGACGCGGCGTACTTGTTCGAGCCGCCGGGGCCCGAGAAGAGCTGGACACGGCCATTGCCGTCCGCAGGCGTGAACTCGGCGTCGTCGATGCCGATCTTGCGCAGGAGGCACTCGAGCGGATCAGCGCCGCCGGTGGTGAGCGCGATGTGCGGGATATCTCCCTCGGACTGGTTGCGCGGCAGGCGCGTGACGTTGGCGTCGGTGAGCGCGTTGTCGACGCACTCGGTGACCTCGGGCAGGATGATCTGCCGGCGCCACTTGCCGACCTGGATCACGAGCGGGATGTCCTTGCCGACAGGGACGTCCTCCAGGACGAACCTGCCCTGGGTGTCCGTGAGCGCAGTGACCACCGGGTCACCGGAGAGCACGGAGCCGCATTGATCGCAGCTCGCGCCTGCGGGGAGCGGCTTCAGCTCCTCGTTCGGGATGTAGACGGTGACGTTGTAGAGCGGGGTTTTGCCGGCCGGATCGTAGACCTTGCCGGTCACCGTGGTCTTGGCGCCGCCGGCGCAGTTGACCTGCTGGCATTCGAGGTTCGAACAAGGCGGCCCGCCGCCCGTGAAGATGCCGCCGACGCCGTCGGCACCCGTGCCGCCCTGGCCCATGCCGCCCATGCCGCCCTGGGCCGTGCCCGCCGATCCGCCCGAGCCAGTGGGCGTGGAGCTGCCACCCCCGCCACAAGCGCCCGCCGAAAGCCCGACGAGGATCGCCAAGGTCGCGCCGATCCCGACGCAAACCGCGTGTTTGCCTCTCATGTTGCTGCCTCTCTCCCGGCGCCGCGGCGCCAAGCAAAGAACCCGAGCGCGCACCGAGCAAGGCAGCGATCGCAGCTCACCCGGCCGTCTGCATTGTGCATCAGCCGCGAGAGCACTGCATCGCCGTCACGTGAGGGACGGGAGAGGCGTTCTTCGGAGGACGCCGCCTCGAAGGGGAGGCAGCGTCCGGCGATGAATCGTAGTGCCCAGGGTCGGAATCGAACCAACCACACGCGGATTTTCAATCCGCTGCTCTACCAACTGAGCTACCTGGGCGTCGTCCGTGGTTGCTCTTGCGAGCTCCGCGGACCGCGTACGTTACGCGGACCGTCTTCTAAGTCAAGCGTCCAATCGTTCTTCCACGACAATTTTTTCATCCGCGGGAACGGGCAGCGGGCTCGGGGCCTCCGTCGAAGGGTTTTTCGCGGGGTTTTCCGCAAGGAGGTCGTCGACCGGCGCCGGGGGCTCGGCCGGATCGGCGGCGGAAGGAAGCGCGGCCCGCGGGGGCTCGGCGTCGTCGTCGGCAGGGGATGCAGGGAGCGAGACCGGGACGACTGGCTCGTTCGTCGTCTGGGGGAGGACACGATCGACGTGGCGGAGGGCCGCCGCGAGCCAGGAAGCGCGGAGGAACAAGACCGCCAGCACGGATGCTTGGTGCACCAAGAATGCGGCGAAGACCTGCGCCTTGCGCTCGACGCCGATGCGGGAGCCGAGGACGACCGCAGCGCCGAGGAACACGGCGCCGAGCGCAGCACGCCAGAACCAACCGGCGAGGAGCGCGAGCGGAGCACTGCGAACAGCCGCGAAGGCGCGCTTGATGGAGGCACGCATGCCGAGCTCGCCACGGACGGCCGCGGCGCGCGCGATGTCGTGGAAGACGGAGACGAGGAGGACGAGGATGATCGCGGCGGCGACGAAGCCGACGCGCACCTGATCCGCGGCGCGCAAGTCGATCGTCTGCCTGCGCGCGAAGGCGTTGCCGATGGCGATCATGACGCCGCCGAGCAGCGCCTCGATCAGCGCCGCAGCGCCGAGCAGGAGCGAGAAGGTGCCGAGGGGGCGGAGCGCCCACGCGCCGAGATCACGGGCGGCGACGCGGCCCTTCGCGCCGAGCGCGCCGAGGAGCGCGCCGAGCGGCAAGAGGCTGACGAAGCAGACGAGAACGAAGAGCAGGAGCGTGCTCGCGCTCGAAGGGCGGAGAGCTCCGGTTGAACGGCGCAACGCTTCGAGGAGGAGCAGGCCGCCTTGATCGAAGAGCACGGCGTCGCCACGCGGGTAGCCGGAGACGGCGCCGCCGAGCGTGACGGCGAAGGGCCACGCGAGCAGGAAGGCCGCGACGAGGCGGAACGCGTAGACGAGCAACACGACCCCGGGGCGCTTGCGCGCGAGGGGTCTGTCTTCGATCGTGCCTTGCGCGTGGTTCATGGTGCTCACGGAGCGAGGAGCCAGAGGAGGAGCTCGGCGCCGAACATGCCACGCTCGAGCACACGCGAGCCGACGCCGCCGCCTCGCTCGTTCTGCGCGTTGTTCAAGAGGTCGTCGTCGAGCAGCACGCGATGCTCGGGATCGATGATGGCCCCGACGAGCCGGCGTTCGCCCTCGTAGTCGACCTCGTGCGTGACGCCCTTGCCTTCCCAGCGCACGCGCTTCGTCGAGCCGTCCTCCATCACGAGGTCGATGTCGACGGGGAAGACGAGCGTGCCGCGGCGCCGGACGAGGACACGGCCGCGGTAGCCGTACGTGTCGAGCACGGGCGCGGCGGAGGGGCTCTGCGGATCGCCGAACAGGCCGCCGAGCGGCTCCATCCGGTTCGAGCTGATCTCGGCGACGGAGTAGTCGACCCAGCCGCGCTCGAAGATCGCCTGACGCGCGGCGAGCTCAGCGTCGGGCCCGAGCGTGTCGCGGAGGATGCCGAGGAGCTCCTCGGGCCCAGGGTGGCGGAAGCGGTAGCGGCGCGTGTAACGGCCGATCGCCTCGCGGACGCGATCCGGGCCGTAGACGCCCGCGAGCGTGTTCAAGATGGTGGCCGTGCGCGAGTAGACGAGCGAGCCGTAGTCGCTGCCGCTCGCGAAGCGCGCGGCGGACTGCGCGACGGCGTCGTTGTGCTCGACCTCGGCGGCGGCGACGCGGTAGGCTGAGGGGAGCGCGACACCAAAGCCCCCCGGCAAGCGCAGCGCCGAATTGCCGGGCCAGCGCGCCTCCATGGACTCGCCCTCCGCGTACGTGTTGAGGCCCTCGTCGAGGAACGGGAAGGCATGCTCGTTCGTCGCGACGAGCCCGTAGAACCACTGATGCCCGAGCTCGTGGAGGGTCACGCCTTCGATGGCGCGCGCGCCCGTCTCGGGTGTCCACCACGCGCCGCCCGTGGTGATCAGCGTGGGGTACTCCATGCCGCCGGCTTCACCGGCGCCGCGCGGCGGATGCACGATCGTGACCGTGCCGTACGGGTACTTTCCGTACGCCGCGCCGAAGTGCTCGAGCCCGAACCGGACCGCGTCGAGCTCGATCGTCGCGACGCGATCGAAGCCCGGCGGATAGAGGCAACGAAGCGCGACGCCGTCCGCTGTCGTCGCCGTGACCTCGCGGAAGTGATCCCACGCGGTGAACGCGAAGTCGTGCACGTCCTCCTGCAGGAAGCGGCGCTCGATGCGGCCGCCCTTCGCGGTCTCCTTGTCGAGCCTGCCGGTCGCGCCGATGACGAAGCCCTCGGGCGCGTCGATCGTGACGTCGTAGTTGCCGTAGTCCGCGTAAAACTCCGAGAAGCGATAGAACGGGAAGTGCGCCCAGCGCCCATCGGGCTCGATCTTCGCGAGCTTGGGGAACCACTGCGCGACCATGTGGAAGCTCTCGGCGAACCCGGTCCGCAGCGTGACGCTCGGCAGATCGGAGACGAACGCGACGTCGAGCGTGAGCGTCTCGCCTGGCTCGATCGCGCGCGGCAAGGGCACGCGGATGTCGGTCTCGTCGTCGGGATCGCCGGGCGTGTGGCGATCGGCCTTGTCCCAAAGCTCGCTGTCGAGCTCGCGTGCGAAGAGCTTCGAGACGCGGATCCAGCCGTAGTCGGCGAGCGCGCCGCCGCCGCGGAAGCCCCGCGCGCGCTGCCGCATGTAGTTCGTCTTCTCGTTCTTGAAGGCGTTCAGGTAGAGGTGCAGCCAGATCTCGCGCTGCGGGATGTGCGAGGCGTTGCGCCAGACGATCGTGCCCTCGCCACGCACCTGGTGGAGCGTCGGATCGAGCGTGGCGCGCAGCGTGTAGCTCGCGACGGGATCCGCGTGCGCGGCCATGGGCTCGGCGGCGAACGCTGGGAGCGCGCCGGAGCCCGCGCTGCTCGGAGGGATCACGGCTTCGGCGAGCTCGACGCCCGCCGCAGCGGGAGGCTCTGCCGAGACGCTCGCAGTCGCCGCGAGCGCTGCGCCGTAGGTCGCGCCGAGGCCCACGGCGATGGCGAGGGCCGTCCGGCCCCACCCACCCCGCCCCCCCTGTCGTTGGTTCATCGTCTTCCTCTCGGGAACGTCGCGAGATCGAGCTTGTTCGCCACGAGCAGATCGTGGACGACCCGCAGCACCTCGATCGTCGGCAGGCCCGTGGCGCCGATGATGTCTTCGATCGAGGCCGCGCCGTCGATCGAAGCGACGATCATGCGCCCACGCTCGTCGAGGCCCCGCGCGAGCTCCTCGATGGAGGCCCTGAGCCGCGGCACGTGGCTCATCTCGCCGATGCGCGCCATGTACTTCTGCTTCAGCATCTGCCGCGAACTCTCGGCGTAGCTGAGCGCGCCGATGTTGTCCGGAGCGTCCGCGAGGATCGCCTCCGCGAGCGCGAGCGCGGCGCGATGATCCCCGGCCTCGTAACGTGACCGCACCTCGTTGAGCCGCTCGCTCACGGGCACGCTCGGCACGGGCGAGGAGCGCTCGCCCGACATGAGCGACTCGGCGCTGCGTGATCCCGTCTCGGATCCACGCCTGCGGTGCGACGGACGCCCTGCATTGCTCGGCGGCGCGGGCGGCGGCGCGTCCAGCGTGGGCTTCACGGTCCGCGTCGGCGTGAGGCGTGACGCGAGGCGCGGACGCTCGTCGATCGGGCGAGGGCGAGGCGTCTCCTCGGGCGCCGGCGTGGGCGTCGGCGCTGGCGCGGGTACACGCGCGCGCATGGGCTCTTCCGCCGGGCGTGAGCGCGGAGGCTCTTCCGTCGGACGCGAGCGCGGAGGTTCTTCCGTCGGGCGTGAGCGCGGAGGCTCCGTTTCGAGCGTCCGCGGCGGCGGCTCGGTCTCGATCGTGTCTCGCGCGCGAAAGAACTCCACGCCGAGCTCCTCGAACACGGCATCCGCGGTGTCGAGCGCGCGCGCCGTGAGCGACGACGACGATTCGCGCGCGGCGATGCCGCGATAGAGCGGCTCGTGCTCTTCGAGCAGCCCGGGGGCCACGCCCGGGAGCGTGTCCTGATCGAGCATCGGCGGTGGCATCGTGGCGAGATCGTCCTGCCGCATGTCGACGGTGTCGTCGCCACGCGGCGGCATCGTCTTCGCGTCGTCCCGCTGCGGCGGCTCGGTGTCGTCGCCGCGCGGCGGGATCGTCTTCGCCTCGTGGAGCGGCCGCGGCGGGATCGTGTCGTCGCCGCGCGGCGGGATCGTCTTTGCGTCGTCGCCGCGCGGCCGCACCGTGTCCACGTCGCTCGCCGGCGGCGGGATCGTCTCGGCGGCCGCGGAGGAGGACCCGCGCGGCTCGTCGCTCGCCTCGGGCCGCATCATCTGCTCGACGAGCTGCTCCATGGGAATGGGCGGCGGCAACGTCTCGCGCTCCTGGATGAACTCCGGCAGCGGTTCGGCGTCGCCAAACGAGACCGAGACCACGGGCTGCGGCGGACGCACGGTGTCACCGGCGAGGCCGAGGCCTCGCGGCACGACTGGCTTCCGCGCGCCGCGATCCGCGGCGGCCTTGCCTTCCGGGCCCAGTCCCTGGTCTCCGGTCTCTTCGTTCGATCGTTCGGGAGGCTTTTGCGACATCACACCCCGACCAAGCGTCGCGCCGTGCTCACCCTTGCGGCCTGGCGATGACGCCCTTGAACATCCGGTGCGTGCGGGCGAGCGAGTCCATCTGACCACGAAGCGCGGTCAAATCCTTACGGGCGATCGCATCGCGGCAACGCTCGAGGATGGCGCGCGCCTTCTCGATGGCGTCACGCCCGAAATCGCTGGACTGAACGATGGCCTGTACCTTCGGGAACATCTTCTCGATGTCCGCGATGACCTTCTCGGCTTCCTGCTTGACCCCTTCGAATTCGTCGTTCGAGCGACGCTCGACGAGGTACTCCTTGGCGGCCTCCATCATCGCGCCGACCTCCTCCTTCGTGAGGCCGCTGGAAGCCGTGACCTGGATCGACTGCTGCTGGCCGGTCTCGAGGTCCTTCGCGCCGACGGAGACGATGCCGTCGCTGTCGATGGCGAACGTCACCTCGATCTCGACCTGACCCTTCGGCGCGCGCCGGAGCCCCGTGAGGACGAACTCGCCGAGCAGCTCGTTGCCCTCAGCCTGCGCGCTCTCGCCCTGCATGACCAGGATCTTCACGGCCGTCTGGTTGTCGCGGCTCGTCGTGAAGATCTTCGACCGGCTCGTGGGCACGGTCGTGTTCATCGGGATGAGCTCATCGAAGTTCGACCCGTGCGTCATGATGCCGAGCGCGTGCGGCGTGACGTCGAGCAGCACCATCTGCTTCGACTCGTCGACGAGCGCGGCGCCCTGCACGGCCGCGCCGAGCGCGACGACCTCGTCGGGGTGCACGCCCTTGCAAGGCTCGCGGCCGAAGAACTGGCGCACGGCCTCCTGCACACGCGGCATGCGCGTCATGCCACCGACGAGGATCACGTCCTCGATCTCCTCGCGCTCGATGCGCGCGTCCTCGAGCGTCTGGCGGCAGATCTCGATGCAGCGCTCGACGAGGTCGCCGCAGAGCGACTCCATCGAATCGCGCGTGAGCGTGCGCTGGAGGTGCAAGGCCTCGTTGCGCCCGCTCGAGATGATGAACGGCAGGTTGATCTCGGTCTCGCGCACGCCCGAGAGCTCGCACTTGGCCTTCTCGGCGGCGTCCTTGAGCCGCTGCAGGGCCATGCGGTCCTGCCGGAGATCGACGCTCGTCTGATCGCGGAAGCCCTGCACGAGCCAGTCGATGATCCGCGCGTCGAAGTCCTCGCCGCCGAGGAACGTGTCGCCTGCCGTCGCGATGACCTTGAAGACGCCGCCTGCGCCGATCTCCAGGATGGAGATGTCGAAGGTGCCGCCGCCGAGATCAAAGACCGCGATGGTCTTCTCGACGTTGCGCTCGAAGCCATACGCGAGCGCGGCGGCGGTCGGCTCGTTGACGATGCGGATGACGTCGAGCCCCGCGATCTGCCCCGCGTCCTTCGTGGCCTGGCGCTGGCCATCGTTGAAGTACGCGGGCACGGTGATGACGGCCTTCGTGACGGGCTCCGAGAGGTAGTCCTCCGCGAAGAGCTTCATCTCCTGCAGCACCATCGCGCTGATCTCGGGGACCGAGTAGGTCTTGTCGCGGAGCTGGATCCGCACGTCGCCGTGCGGCCCCTCGACGATGCGATACGACGCCGAGAGCATCGCGTGCTTGACCTGCGAGGACGAGTACTTGCGCCCGATGAGGCGCTTGGCGGCGTAGACCGTGTTCTCCGCGTTCGTGATCGCCTGCCGCTTCGCGATGTGACCGACGAGGCGCTTGCCAGCCTCGGTGATCGCCACCATCGAAGGGGTCGTCTTGTAACCGCCGCGGTTGGGGATGACGGTCGGTACGCCGTCCTCGACGATGGCTACGCACGAGTTCGTGGTGCCGAGATCGATTCCGATGACGCGCTCCATCGATTCAGGTGCTCCGTGGAGGGGGGTGCCGGGGAGAGTCGTGCAAAAGTACGGCGAGACCGCTGCCGCCGGGGATCATTTCTCCGGTTCGCCGCCGTCTGGTTTCTTCATCTGCGCGCGAAGCTGCGCGATCGCCTCACGCATCCTAGCATCGTTCGGCGAAAGCTCGGCGGCGCGCTCCATCTCGACCCGCGCGGTCGTCTCCAGCCCGGCTGCCATGTAGGCCCGCGCCAGGGTGAGCCTGTACTCGCCGACACCAGGCGCAAGCTTCACCGCGCGCCGTGCGAAATCGAGGGCGCGGCGGTTGTTCTGGCCGCTCTTGAGTGTGCAAAACGCTACGCGCTCGTGAGGTCGGGGGTCATCTCCCCTCGCTTTGCAGACGTTCGCGAAACTCATGGCCGCCTCCGACCAGCGGCCCTGGCTGGCCTCGTATTCGGCCTGCCGCAAAAAGCCCTCCGCAAGCTCCGCCGCCGCCTGCTGCTGGGCCTCGGTCGCCTTGCGCGCGAGGCCCTCGTCCTCGGGCGCGAGAGCCACCGCGAGCCGATAGGCGTTCGCCGCGGCCGCGAGATCCCTCCGCTCGAGGGCCACCTTCGCCGCCAGCACGTACCGCTCGAGTTGCAGCCGCCGCGCCTCGTTCCTCGTCGCGTCATAGCGGCGGAAGGGATCCCCCGCGGGCTGGGAAGGCGTCGCGGGCGCGGTAGAGCCGCCGGCCATGTCGGGCACCGCGCGCCGGAGTGAATGGCTCGCGAGCTTCGCGCTGAAGGAACGGCGCATCCGCACGCTCTCCGGGCTCCCGCTCACATCCTCGCCAACGAGGCGCCCAGGCAACGTCGGAGGCCCGCTCCCCGGCGTATCCTCGGCGGCTGCGACGACCGCGGGGATGTCGGTCGGATCGTGCTCCAGGAGCGCGGCCATCGTCCGGTTTCGACGCGTCTGCTCGAGGTACGCGTCGTACTCCGCGCGGCGCTGCTTCGACGTGAGCACGTCGTGCGCGAGCGTGAGCCTGTCGAAGATCGCCTCGATCCGTTGCTTGAACGTGCCGAGCTTCTTCCGGAAGTACTTGTCGGGATGGAACTCCGGCGCGAGCACCCAGTACGCGCTCTTGATCTGCTTCTTGTCCGCGTCGATGGGGACGCCGAGCAGCTCGTAGTGGTTGCGCTCGTCGAGCGCGTTGTAGAGCTCGATGACCCGCTTCTTCTTCGCGTGATCGAGATCGACGGGCTCTTCGAGCTCCGGATCGACGATCCGCGGCTGCTCGACCGTGAGTTCGATCGCGCGCCGTGTTGCGGGCGGCGCGTCGACGCCCGCGTCGACGCCGCTGCGGCGCTCGGCCGAGAGCTCGATGCTACGCCGGGTCGGCGGCGGCAGATCCGCGAGCGGCTCGAAGCTCCGGCGGCTCGCGGGCGGCGCATCGACCGTCGGCTCGAACCTCCGCGACGACGGCCCCGCGCCGAAGCTGCCTTCGAAACTGCGGCTCGGCGGGCCCTCGGTTCCCCGGCTCGACGCGGCGCCCGAGGCCGGCGCCACGCTCGGGTGCGCGCGACGGGACACCGGGGCCCTCGGCTCGTTGAAGTCGACGGCGCCGAGCACGAAGAGCCGATCCAGCGCAGTCGTCACCTCGGCTTGCGAGAGGCCGGTGATGAGCGAGAGCTCACGCTCGCTCACCACGCCGTCGATGCGCGAGAGCAGGTAAGCCTCGTCGGGCCTGAGCGGCAGCGACTTGATGTCGCACCCGGGCACCGGCCTAGGAACACGCACCATGGGGGAACCGGACGTAGCGGACGCGAAACCGAGCGTTCAGTCTAGTGAGGATCGAGCGCGCCCCGCAACGCAACCGGACGCCCGAGAGGCACGAAGCTCCCGAGCCACGCCTCCGGCCATGCTGCAATGCGTCGTTCGAGCTCTGCCGTGATTCTCGTCATGAGAACGCCCTCGGCGCAAGAATCCGGACCAAGATCGTCGAGGGGAACGCGGGAGATCTGGACGATCGGGAGCGACGAACCCGCGGCGTTCGACCCCGACGCAGCCGGCGCGCACGTGCCCACGACCACCGCGGCTCGACGCGCGAGCGCGATCCGTGCGGGGCCGATCGGAACAAGGACATCCGCGCCGAAGAGGCGTCGGGTGACCGAGGGTACACGCGCGGGGACATCGACGAGAAATCCCACGGCGCGGCCTTTTGCAAGCTCGCGTGCGATGGACAGCGCGGCGCCGCGCCGGCCCCGGTAGAGTGAACGAACCCCTCGCGGACGACGCAGCCGCTCGTAGAGCTCGGTGAAGCGCGGGTCGTAGCTCTCGCGCGCGACCGTGGCCACCGGGAATCCCTCCTCGACGAGGAGCGCGGCCATGCGCTCCCAGGGCCCGAGGTGCGCTGCGACGAACACCACGCCGCGCCCCTCCGCGAGCGCCTCCGCGAACACCCGATGCGACGCCGGATCGAGAGAGAGCCGCGCGCCTGCGCGCTCGCCCGGCCGCAAGAGATCGAGCGTGTCGGCGAGCATCTCCGCGACGGTCGTGAAGACACTTTGAGCACGAACGTTTGAGGGACCGAGCCCGGCTTCGAGCCTCGTCGTGACGATCCGCCGCGTGCGCGGGAGGACGACGTACGCGACGAGCCCGAGCGCGCGACAAACGGCTCGGAGAGCACGCCGCGGGAGGAGCAACGCGAAGGCCAGAAGGGCCCGCACGAGGACGTACACGACGTCGTTCTTCAGCCGTTGCCGCGGGGTCCACGTCCCTCCCTCGCGGACGTCGGCGACGGGCTCTTCGCTCGCCACGCGCGTGCTCAGCGCGCGCCGCCGTCGCCGAGCGCCGAGGAGATCACCTGATCCTGGATCCGCACGGCCTCGTCGAACGCATCCATCGCGGCCTTGCGCGCGCGATCGCGATCGGCGCCCTCGGGAAGCGACTTCGCGCGCCGCTCCTCGACGAGCCCACGCACCTCGAAGAGGTGGCCACGGAAGTACGTCGTCTCCTGTGCCAGCGCGAGCCCCGCGTCGACGTCGCGAAGCGCCGTGTCGAACTCGCTGCGCGCGCTGCGCAGATCAGCGAGGCGTGCGTACGTGTCCGAGAGGACCTCGCTCGCCTCGGGCAGAGGCGTCGCGCCGCCGGGGCGCGCGCCGCCCGTGAGCGATTCCAGTGAGGCGATCGCGCCTGCCACGTCGCCCGAGGCCTCCGCGAGATCGGCCTTGTGGTGCGCGGCGCGCGCCTTCGACAGGAACGCGAGCAGCACCGAGTCGACGACCGGCGTGGCACCTGGCTCGCACGCCGAAGGCTGCGTCGCTGCGCGCTCCGATCGCGCGCAGCTCACGCCGACGGCGCTCATCACCGCGAGCACGAGCGCCGCGATCGTGATCTTCGCCGAGCTGCGCTTCATCGCACACCCCACAAGGCGAAGCGGTTCTGCCGGAGCTCCGTGGCGCGCGCGCTCGCGATGCGATCGACGCGCGCCGACGCGCCGCCGACACGCGGGAACGGCGTGTCGAAGAGCTCGCCTGCCGAGCGCGATCGCTGAAGCTCCGAAGCCTCCGCGACCGTGCTCTCCGTCGAAGGACGCAGCGTGAGCACGAAGCCCGCAGCCGCTGCGACCGCCATGACGACCGCCGCCGTGACGACCGAAAGCACGCGCCCCTTGCGCGGCTGCGCCGACGTTCGTCCGAGCGCGCGCGCGATGAGCGCCTCGTTCCGGAGCGGCTCGATCGCGCGCGGCTTGTGCGCCGCGACGAGCGCCTCCGCCAGCTCCGCGAGCGGCGCCCTCCGTTCCTCTCCACGAGGCGCGTCGAGCGCATCACGCAACCGTGTGGCACCCGCGCGCTCGGAGGCCGTCGGCGGCTCGTCCTCGCTCTCGGCGCGCGCCTCGCTCTTGCCGAGCGCGCGCTCGATCAGCGCGTCGTTCAGCGCGTCGTCGAGCGACGCCGGCGCGCTCGCCGATCGCAGCACCACGGCGAGCGGGTGCTCTCCCTTCTCCAGCGACGCGCGGAGCGCCTCGGCCTCCGCGAGCTCCTCGGGCGACGGCGGCGACTCGTCCTCGAACGCCACGCGCTCGTCCGGACGAACCAACCTGAGCTTGTGCTCCCTTTTCATCGCGGAGCCTCCCTCGACGCGAGCTTGCCCTCGGCCACGCGAGGCACGTCGATCGCCTTCTTCAGCGCTGCGAGCGCGCGGTGCAGCACCACGTCGAACGTCGAGACCGTCACGCCGAGCGCGCTCGCCACCTCTTCGCGGGATCGCTCTTCGAGCACGCGCAGCCGGATCGCCTCGGCGTACCGCGGATGGATCGATCGCAAGGCCGCTTCGACCCGCGCGCGCGCCTCGGCGAGGTCACGCTTCTCGCAGAGCTCTGCCTCGCCGTTTGTCTGTGGATCGGCCTCGGCCGCGTCGATCTCGCGCTGCAGATCGTCTGGCTCGTAGAGCGTCTCGCGCTTGCGTGATCGCAGGATGTCGTACGCGATGCGCAGACCCACGACGCGCAGCCACGGGTAGACGCCCGCGTCTTGCCACTGGAACTGATGGAACCGCTCCACGACGCGCGCGTACGTCTCGGCGAGCGCGTCCTGCGCGAGCGCCTCGCGCCCGAGACGCGGCAGCAGCACCGAGCGGTAGAGGATCGGCCCGTAGCGACGCAGGAGCTGCCCGAGCGCCGCGCGATCCCCGGCCCTCGCGCGCTCGCAGAGCTCGCGCTCTGCTTCGAGATCCGTACGCGCAACGGCCACGGACGCCACCATACCTGGACTCGGCCTCGGCCGCACAGCCTGGACCGGCGACGGCTTCTCCGCGCGCGGCAAGGGCACCGGACGACGACCGAGCCCGACCGCGAGCAGAAGCGCCGCCATCGGATCCTGGGCGGGCGGCGCGAGCGGACGGAACGCGAGGGCTAACGCTTGCACGCCCGGAGAACGGCCTTTGCCGCTCGACCTTACGGGCGATCGCCACCACATTGAGCCCCGGCGCGCGGTCACGCGCCCCATCCTCCGGCCTCGAACGGATTTTCTCGCTGCAAAGGCCGGAGTTTCCACCAAGGGAGCGACGACTTGACCGAAGAAGCTCACTCCTCGCGGACGAAGGCGGTGCCCTGCGCGCGCTGCGGCGCGCTGAACGGAGCCGGCTTCGATCGCTGCGTCCGCTGCGGGCAGGCGCTCTCCACCGTCGCTCGTTCCGTCGATCGCCTCGGCGCGCGGCTCGATCCGGACGCGCTCCTCGCCTCGAAGCTCGTGATTGGGCTCACGCTCCTGGTGTTTGCGGCGCAGGTGTATGTCGCGCTCCGCACGCGGGGCTCCGAGGACGCGCTCTCGGCGCTGCTTCGCCCGGCGCCGATCGACACCCTCCGGTTCGGGGCGGTCCACGTGCTGCTCGTCTTTGCGGAGCCGTGGCGGCTCGTCTCCGCGATCTTCGTGCATTTCGGCGCCTTGCACCTGCTCGGCAACATGTTCGTGCTCTCGTGGCTCGGCCGGATCGCCGAGCCCGCGGTGGGGCCAGCGCGCTTCCTCCTGACGTACGTCGCGGCGGGCGTCTTCGGGTTCGTCGCCTCGATGGCCTACACGCTCCTCTTTGATCCCTCGGGCGGGGCCCTCACGGCGGGCGCGAGCGGCGCCGTCTTCGGGATCATGGGGCTCGTGCTGGGGATGCTGTATCGACAGCGAAACCCGCAGTGGAAGCGGTTCGCCCTGCAAGCCGTGCTCCTCAACGTGGTGCTCGGCTTCGCCATCAACCAGGCGAACGTCGGCCTGCTCATCAACAACATCGCCCACCTGGGCGGCCTCGCCGTCGGGATCCTGCTCGGCGTGATTTTTGCTCGACCCGTGCGAGTTTCCAGCGGGAGCGGGAAATCCGACCTCGGGATGAACGTCGCCGCGGGTCTCGGCCTGCTCACGTGCGTGGCTTCGCTCGTCCTGGCACAGCTCTCGCCGACGTGGCGCGAGCTGCAACAGAGCGAAGAGCGTTCGTCGCGACGTGCGGTTCAAACGGGGGCTGTCGATTTCCAGACGAAGCGGTGATTGCAAATTCGGCTCTGACCGTCTACCGCCTCGTATCGATTTCTTCCCCAGGAGACGCCATGTCGCACAGCTCGCTTCGGCTCGCCCTTCTCGCCTCCGCGGTCGCCCTTGGCGGCTGCACCGTCTACGTCAACAACCGCCCGCCGACGAACCAGCAGCAGCAGCAAGCGCAGCCGGCACGGCAGCCGTCCCGCGGCATCCGCCGCCCGACGAACGCTCAGCGGCCCACCACCACGACGCCGACCGGCACACAAACCGGGACCACCAAGCCCGTCGTCGAGCCCCCGCGCATCAACGGCCGCACCGCCTTCGGCAACGGCTCGCTCGGCGCCTTCAAGGGCTACGCGTACGTGATCCCCGACACGACGACGAAGCTGCCGGACCTCTCGAAGATGGTCCCCTTCGCGACGCTGCTCACCGACAGCTTCATCGTCCAGCGCCAGGAGTTCTCCGGCGGCTTCCCCGGCGTCCTCGCCCAGGAAGAGTGGTTCGCGATTCGTTACGAGGGTGCCTTCGACGTCCCGCGCGACTCCCCCTACACGTTCAAGCTCGTCTCCGACGACGGCGCCATCCTCTACATCGATGGCGAGAAGCTCGTCGACAACGACGGCCTGCACGCGCCCCAGGAGGCCGCGGGCACGAAGACCCTCAAGACCGGCCGCCACCAGCTCCGCCTCGATTACATGCAGGGCAAGAAGGGTACGGTCGCTCTCACCCTCTCGGTGGGTGAAGGCGACGCCGCGCCGCGTCCCCTCGTGGGCGTTCGCTAGCTCTCTCGCGCGCGCATCTCCCCACGATCCCGACTCTCTCCGCCCTTCGTTCGCCCAACCCCTCGCAAGCGCCTTCGATCCTGCGGCTTATTCGACGCGGCGGGTGGCCATGATGCTATCGTCGCCTCGCGTATGGCGTCGGTGAACCCGCTCTCGCGGGAGCTCGTCTTCAAGATCGTCTATTACGGCCCGGGGCTCGGCGGGAAGACGACCACGCTCGAGTACATCCACGCGACGGCCAAGCCCGAGCACCGCGGCAAGCTCGTCTCGCTCGCGACGCCCGTCGACCGCACGCTCTACTTCGACTTCCTACCGATGCGCCTGCCGCCCATCCGCGGCATGAACGTGCGGCTGCAACTCTTCACCGTCCCCGGGCAGGTCTACTTCAACGCGACCCGCAAGCTCGTGCTCACGGGCTCCGACGGCATCGTGTTCGTGAGCGACTCGCAAATCGCGCGCGCCGACGCGAACCTCGAGAGCTTCGACAACCTGCGCGACAACCTCGCCGATCAAGGCCGAAACGTCGCGGACATGCCCATCGTCTTCCAGCACAACAAGCGCGACCTGCCCGACGTGCTCCCCATGGAGGAGCTCGACAGGATGCTGAACCGCTTCCGCGCGCCATCCCTGCCCGCGTCGGCGAAGACGGGCATGGGCGTGTACGAGACGCTGGAGCGGATCACGCAGGTCGTGCTCGCGGCGTTCGAGTCGCAGATCCCCGAGTCCGTGCGCGCCGCCGCCGCAGAGGCCTATGATCCGGCCGAAGAAGGGCTCGCCGCGGCGCTGCGCGACGCCTCGCGCAGCGATCGTCCGCCCGTGAGCGCCGCGATGATCAACCGCGTGGCCCCGAGCCGCGCTTGGGGCAGCGTGCCGCCCGACACGGGCATCGAGGAGCCCGAGGAGCTGAAGAGCCCCGCGATGCGCCCGCCTCCCCTGCCCGTCACGAGCTTCCCCGAGGCCCAGGAAGAGCCCACGCCGTCGAGCGCGCAGCTCGCGATCGCGCCGCCCGCCGAGGCGCCGATCCTGCCGAAGACGGAGTCCGTGCGGCCCGCGCCGCCCCCGTCCGTGCAGTCCCCGCCCACGGCTGGCAGGCCGCGCGCGCCCGAGTCGGTTCGCAGCCGGACGCGTGGCTCCGTCTTCCCTCCGCCGAAGCCGTTCGCGCCGCTCGTCCCGCAAGCGCCGGCGCCTCCGCCGTCAGCGCCGGCCACGAACCAAACGTCCGTGAACATCGCGGCGAAGGCCGAAGCTGCCGTGCACGTCGAGGCGCCGAGGGGCACCGGGCTTTCGTTCGCGGAGCTCTGGCCCGACGGCGATCACGCGCTCGTGCACAACGTCGAAGCGTCCATCGCGAGCGGTCGCTACGCCGAGGCGATCGAGCAGTGTGATGGGCTCGTGGCGCGCCAGCTCGCGAGCGCCGCGAGCTTGTTCGGCGCCTCGGATGCGCCGCGGGATCCTGGGGCGGTGCCGCTCTTGCTCGGGCTCGATGGACGCCGGTACCTGTCCTTCCGCGCGACCGTGCGCACGGCGCGCGGGGGCGGAAAGATGACCGCGCGCGACGCGCTCGCGGCCTACGCGTTCGCGGTCGACGCGCGGCTCGCGCGAAGCTCGATTCGCTGAAGGAACCGCCTAGAGGCGGTCCGGAGCGGGGACGACCGAGTAGCGGCGCATGGACACGTTCATGAGCAGCGCGACGCACATGAGCATCGTGGTCACGCTGGAGCCGCCGTAGGAAAAGAGCGGCAAGGTCACGCCGACGACGGGGAGGATGCCGCAGACCATCCCTGCGTTGATGAACGCATGCCAGAAGAGGATCGCGCCGCAACCGACGCCGAGCACGGCGCCGAAGCGATCCTTGGCGAGCGAGGCGATGCGGATCGACCACAAGCAGAGGAACCCGTAGAGCAAGACGAGCAGCACGCTGCCGGCGAAGCCCCACTCCTCCGCGAACACTGGGAACGGGAAGTCCGAGAACTGGTCGGGCAGGAAGTTGAACTGGTTCTGCGTGCCCTTCATGTACCCGTTGCCGAAGAGCCCGCCGTTGCCGATGGCCACGCGGGAGTGATGCGCGTGCCAGCCGGTCTTGAGGATGTCGTCCTCGGGCCGCAAAAAGACGGTCACGCGCGCCTTCTGGTAGTCGAGCAGGACGTAGTACCAAACGATGGGCGCCGCGGCTGCGACCGTCACGATGAAGGTGAGCACGCTCTTCCACCGGACCCGCGTGAGCGCGGCGATCATGAGGAAGACGAGGACGTGGATCGACGCGGTGCCGAGATCGGGCTGCTTCAGGATGAGCAGCGCGGGCACGCCCGTGAGCAGCGCGGGGACGAGCAGGTCCTTCAACGTGCGCCCTTCGCTGCGTGGATCGTCGTGAAGGAACTTCGCCAGCGCGATGACGAGGAAGACCTTCATGAACTCGCTCGGCTGGAAGCGGAAGGACCCGAACTCGATCCAGCGCTTGGAGCCGCGCAAGTCCTTCGCGAAGACGAAGACCAGGATGAGCGAGAAGACGCCGAAGGTGTAGATGGCGTAGCCGAGACGCTCGAGGTGGCGATAGTCGATGGCGACGAGGATCCCGCCGAGGATGCCGCCGAGCACGAGCCAGTAGATCTGGCTGATGTAGAGCTCGGCGCGCACACCCTGGTAGACGCTCGTCGCGCTGTAGAGGTTGACCACGCCGAGCACGGCGATGAGCGCCGCAGCGATGAAGAGTGGCCAGTCGAAGTGATCCCTCGCCCGGGGCGAGACGTCGCCGCGAATCAAGGCGTACCTCCACGATCGGGCTTCGGTTGCGTGCGTGCGCTACCGCCGTTGTTCCCACCGGCGCGCGTAACACGCTCGCGCGAGAGCTCGTTGTAGGCGCGGACGACCTCGAAGGCGACGGGGGCCGCGTGC
Organism: Polyangium mundeleinium; assembly: GCF_028369105.1. Classification (NCBI taxonomy): domain Bacteria; kingdom Pseudomonadati; phylum Myxococcota; order Polyangiales; family Polyangiaceae; genus Polyangium; species Polyangium mundeleinium. The sequence continues at coordinate 7,897,704 of NZ_JAQNDO010000001.1, forward strand.
TTACCACCGGCGCCGCCGTGCTCGACCAGGACCACGACCGCGACCTCGGGCGCGCGGGATGGCGAGTAGCCCGCGAACCACGCGTGCTCGCGGTTGAAGTACCACACGCGCTCGGCCTCGGCGCCGCGCGCGAGCTTGTGCGAGACCTGCGCGGTGCCCGTCTTGCCCGCCATGTCGACGCCGAGCACGCGTGCCTTGAAGGCGGTGCCCGCCTCGGAGTTCACGCCCGCGTAGAGCGCCTTCTGCACGAGCGAGAGGTTCTCGGGGCTCACGTCGATCTGCCGCCGCACGCGCGGCGCGAACTCCTGCACCACCGTGCCCGCGCTCGTCTCGACCGCGCGCACGATCTGCGGCTGGTAGAGCGTGCCGCCGTTGGCGAGCGCCGCGTACGCGAGCGCGAGCTGGAGGACGGTCACCGTCGTCGCGCCCTGCCCAATCGCCGCGTTGAGGCCAAAGCCGAGCCGGAACTGGCCCTTGTTGCGCAGGGTCATCCAGGCGCGCGTCGGCATGCGCCCCGCCGCCTCCGCGTTCACGCCGAGACCCGTCCTCGCGCCGAGGCCGAAGCGCTGCCCCATCTCGGCGATGACGTCCATGCCCACGCCGAGCTCGGCCGCGAGGCGGTAGAAGTAGACGTTGCACGACTCCGCGATCGCCTTGTGCAGATCCACCGGTCCGTGGACGTGCGTGCACCGGAACGGGCGCTTGCCGAAGGTGAGCCCGCCGCGGCAGTTCGTCGCCGCGCGAGGATCGATGAGCCCCTTCTCCAGCGCGGCGAGCGCCGTGAAGGGCTTGAACGTCGAGCCCGGCGGGTACGCGCCAGAGATCGTCTTGTCCAGCGCGGGCTTGAGCGGGTCCGAGTAGAGCCTGCGGAACGCGTCGCGGATGACCTGCTTGCCCGATCCGCCCGAGAGCGCGTTCGGGTCGTAGCTCGGCTTCGAGTAGAGGCCGATGATGCGACCCGTGCGCACGTCGATGAGCGCGACGCCGCCCGCGAGCTCAGGGCGCATCGCCTTCTCGATCGCGCGCTGGATGTCGGCGTCGAGCGTGAGCCGCAGATCGCGACCCGGGATCGGATCGACGCGCCGCGGATCCTCGATGATCCCCTCACCGCCCGGCCTTCGCCGTCCCCTCGCGTCGACGAGCACCTTCTCCCAGCCGCGCGTGCCGCGCAGGTAGCTCTCCCACGCGCGCTCGATGCCCGTCGCGCCGACACGATCGCCCTCGACGTAGCCCGCGCTGCGGAGCTGGTTCAGCTTCTCCGCGTCGACCTCGACCATGTAGCCGAGCGCGTGCGCGCCGACCTCTTCGTACGGGTAATAGCGGACCGGCACGGGCACGACGTCGACCGCGGGAAGCTCCGCGTCATGTGTGCGCAGCGTGGCCACGGCGTCGCGCGAGATGTCTTCCTTCAGCAGGATCTGCTGGCTCTTCCGGGGCCCATCGCTCGCGCGAAGCGTGGTGAGCAGCGCTTCGAGCCGCGCGCGCTCGTCCACGCCGACCCCGAGGTACTCGACGAGCTTCGGCCAGACGACCTGCATGTCGATCCTCTCGGGGACGACGTAGAGGTTGTACGAGGGCCGGCTCGCCGCGAGGATCTTGCCGCTCCGATCGCGGATGAGGCCACGCGTCGTCGCGAGCGTGACGCGACGGACGATGTTCTCGCGGGCGATCGCTTTGTTGTCGTCGCCCTCGATGATCTGGAGCAGGAACAGGCGCCCGATGAGGATGAGCTGGAGCACCACCATCGCGAGCGCGATCCAGCGGAAGCGGCGCCTGAACTCGCTGACGTCGGAGCGCTGAACGACGAGGCTCATCGCTGACCTCCTTCCCCGGGTCTCGGCACGTTGATGGTCGCTTGATGCACGCGCTCGGCGAGGCTGAAGACGAGTGGCGCGAAGATCGCTGTGCCGATCGCGTGCGGCGCGACGAGCGTCGCCAGCGCGCGCGGCCTCGCCGTGTCGGTCCCGAAGATCGCCGTCAGCACGATGATGAGCACGCCTTCGAGCAGCGCGAAGGCGAAGGCGAGCGCGACCTTGGTGAGGAGCGTCTGCGCGGCGAGGCGCACGCCCGCGGCGCGCGCGACGACGAACGTGGCGACCGTGATGAAGGTGAACAGACCGATGGGCGCGGCCGAAAACAGATCGAGCAGGTAGCCGAGCAAGAACGCGAGCGCCGCGCCGCGGGCGATCGAGTACTCGTGCACGCCCATGAACACCACGAGCGGCAGGAGCAGGCTCGGCGTGATCCCCGCGATCTGCAGCCGCCCGATCAGCCGGTAGAGGTTCGACTGGATGACGAGAAGGGCGATGCCGACAGCGAGAAATGCGGTGTTTCGCATCGTCCTCTCTCCTCCCCTCCGACCTTACCGCCGCGGCGTGGAAGAGCCAGCCGCGCCTGGCGTGGGCGCCTGGGGCTGGGCCTCCTCCGGAGGCGCGGAGGTGACGATGAGCACCTCTTCGAGCCGCGAGAAATCCACGGCAGGCGTCGCGTAGACCTGCTGGTAGATGCCGAAGTCCCGCTTCACGACCTGCGTCACCTTGCCGACGGGAATGCCCTTCGGATACCGCTTCCCGACGCCGCTCGTGACGAGCAGATCGCCGACCTCCACCTCGTCGGTGCGCTGCACGTACTCCACGCTGCAGAGGTACTTCGCCTCGTCGCCCGTCCCGCGGACGAACCCACGCGCGCCCGTCCGCTGCACGACGACGTCGACGCCGCTGCCCGCGTCGACGATGAGCCGCACGTCGATCGTGTCGCCCGAGACCTTGAGCGTCGTGCCCACGACGCCGTCGGGCGAGATCACGGGCTGGCTCGGCCTGACGTCGTTCGATTCGCTGTCGAGGGTGACGCGCGCGACGCGGAAGAACTCGTTCGTGTTCTTGCCCGTGACCACCGCGCTCACGACGTCGGTGCGGACGCTCGTGCGCAGATCGAGCAGGCGCCGGAGCCTCCGGTTCTCCTCTTCGAGCGACTCGAGCTTGCGCACACGCTCGCGGAGGCGCGCGTTCTGTGAGGCGATGCGCGCGTTGTCCTCCTTGACGTCGACCAGGTAGATGTAGTCGCCCCAGATGTTCGAGAGCCCGCGCGCGAGCGTCGCCGCGGCGTACTGGAGGGGCGTGGCGATCCGGACGATCACCTTGTCGGCGCCCGTGACCTTCCCGGGATCACGCATGCTGGCCCGGAGGAACCAGAACGGCACCGCCAGGGCGAGCAGGACGATGGCCAGGTCGCGGTATCGCTTGAAGTTCATGCGTCGAGCGGCGAGGCCGCCGGGAAAGCGGCTCGGATCACGCGGGAGAGGTCCCCGCTCTTCCCTCGATGCCACGAGAGACGCGCGGACGCTACCTGCACACGCGCTCCGGTCAACAGGCTGTCAGCTGATCGTGACTTCCTTCAGCAGCTCGAGGTGATCGAGCGCTTTTCCGCTACCCAGCACGACGGCGCTGATCGGATCGTCACAAACCATCACCGGCAGGCCCGTCTCTTCGCGGAGCAGCACGTCGAGATTTTTCAGGAGGGAACCGCCGCCGGTGAGGACGATCCCCTTGTCCACGATGTCCGCCGCGAGCTCAGGGGGCGTGCGCTCCAGCGCGACGAGCACGGCGTCGACGATCGCGTTCGTTGGTTCTGCAAGTGATTCGCGGATCTCGTCGGAGTTCACGACCACGGTCTTCGGGATGCCCGCGACCATGTCGCGCCCCTTGACCTCCATCGTGAGCTGCTGCTCGAGCGGGTACGCGTTGCCGATCGTGATCTTGATCCGCTCGGCCGTCTGCTCGCCGATGGCCATGTTGTACTTGCGCTTCATGTACGCCATGATGGACTCGTCCATCTTGTCGCCGCCGACGCGCACGCTCTGGGAGTAGACGATGCCGGCGAGGGAGATGACCGCGACCTCCGTCGTGCCGCCGCCGATGTCGACCACCATGTTGCCCGAGGGCTCGGTGATCGGAAGGCCCGCGCCGATGGCCGCCGCCATGGGCTCCTCGATGAGGTACACCTCGCGCGCGCCCGCGCCCTCCGCGCTCTCTTTCACCGCGCGTTTCTCGACCTCGGTGATGCCGAAGGGCACGCAGATGATGATGCGCGGCTTGACGAGCGTGCGGCGGTTGTGCGCGCGGGCGATGAAGTACCGCAGCATCGCCTCGGTGATCTCGAAGTCGGCGATGACGCCGTCGCGCAACGGCCTCACGGCTTGGATGTTCCCGGGCGTGCGCCCGAGCATCTCCTTCGCCTCACGGCCGACCGCGAGCACCTTCTTGCCGCCGCGGTTGTCGCGCTGCACGGCCACCACGGAAGGCTCGCAAGAGACGATGCCCTTGCCCTTCACGTAGATGAGCGTCGTGGCGGTGCCGAGATCGATCGCGAGATCGTTCGAGAACAGGCCGTAGAGCCAGTCGAAGATCATCGCATCGCCCTTGAAGCTTGGGGTCCGGTCCGCCCGAGACGTGCATTCATGCCGCACGGGCAGGCGGCGGTCCTATCATCCATGGTGGGTGGTCGCAACGAGAGCACCTGCTCAGGTCGGGCACACCCGTTCAGCAGCAAGCACGGGTGAACCCATGGCCATGCCATGGATCCACCCGTCAATCACGTTCGCACATGCACAGGCAGATCCGAGAAGGCCGATCAGCCCTTCGAGATCTTGCCTTCCTTGTGCTCGTAGTGCTTGCGGCACACCGGACAGAACTTCTTGATGACGAACTTGTCCGACATCGTCCGCTTGTTCTTCGTCGTGTGGTAGTTCGCCCGGCTGCAATTGCCGCACGTCAGCTTGATGATGTCGCGCATGGCTCTCTCCTGAAACTCACCGGTTTCGCGCCGGCTCGGTCACGGGCACGCTCACGTGCGAGCGCGCTGCGAAACGCCGCTCTCCACAACCCCGCCGCGACGGGGGGGCCCGAAGGAGGGCGGTAACCTACGGAATTTCCCGCCGCTGTCAACGTCGGCGAGCACGACCTTCGGCAAAGATCGCAAACGAGCCGTGACGGGCGAGCTCGAGCCGATGCTCGGACGCTCGCCCAGCCCGATCACTCGTCGTCTTTTCCGCCGTCCCTCCAGTCGTCGTCGCGGCCCCAGTTCTTGTTGTTGGAGCGACGTCCACCACCACCGCCCCCCGGGCCGTCCCCGTCGTGACCGGCACCGCCGCCACGACGACGACGATCGTCGAACGTCTTGCGTTGCGGAGGCGGAGGAGGCGCGGGAGCGTAGCCGCCCGGCCCACCACCACCGCCGCCATAGCCGCCGCCGCCGCCGCCGCCGCCGCCGCCGCCGCCATAACCGCCGCCGCCGCCGGCGTAACCGCCGCCGCCGGGACGCTCGGCGCCAGCCGGACGTTCGCCCTTGGGATGCGCAAGGTTGACGACGAGCCGACGGCCACGCACGTCCACGCCGCGCAGCGCTTCGATCGCGCCCTTCGCCGCCTCGGCGCTCGCCATCGTGACGAAGCCGAAGCCGCGCTTGCGTCCGTCTGCGTCCATCGGCAAGTGCACACGCACGACGGGGCCTCCGCCAGCCGAGGTGATCATCGACTCGACCTCCTCGATGCTTGCGTCGTACGGGAGGTTGCCGACGTAGAGAGTGCGGTCAGGCGCTGCCGCAGCAGGCCCACCGCCGCCCATGCCACCACCTCCACCACCCATCGGCCGCGGGCCGCCCATGCCGCCCACGCCACCTTCACGGCGCGGTGGCTCGGCCTGGAAGGGCCGCACGGAGATCGACTTGCCGCCCTGGAACGAGCCGTCCAGCGACTCGCGAGCGGCATTCGCCTCCTCGCTCGTCGCGAGCGTCACGAACCCGAAACCGCGCGGCCGACCCGTCGCGCGATCCTTCGGAAGGCTCACTTCGACGACGTTGCCGCCTGTCGCCTCGAAGAGCCCACGGAGAACATCTTCGGTAATGGAGTCGGGCAGTCCTGCAACGAACAACTTACGAGAATCTTCAGCCATCGAAAAACCTGCGCACCATCGATCCTAGCGCCTCGCCTTCGAGGCTCGCGCCCTCTTGCTCGCCTCGAACGCTCTCCCTGAGAGGCGCGTCTCGCATCACGATGGCGAGGAGCGTACCTCCTGGGACGAGCTACAGCCCACGATATATGGCCCACTTCCCGCGTCAAGGGAGCCTCTCGCGGCCCGTTCGTCCCCGCGCGTCGATTCCTCCGCGAGAGGCCCCTCGAGCCCCTGCCCGGCCCGCGGCATCACCCCCTCCCCGCCTGGTCGTTCGCTCGCTGAAAACCGCGTCGCGAAGCGCTCTACGCAGCGAAAAAACAGGCAAAGATGCGCTTTGACGCCCGGGCGACCGGGACGGAGGATCCGCTTGCGTCGCCAGACGTAAATCGTGTTACGACCCGTTCCCCGAGGTTCAAAACGCGATGGCGGAGCACTTCAACATCGAGCGCTTGATGGATATGTCCGGCAGGGTCGACCTTTCGGACATCGACTGGTCCGAGGTCCCGAAGCACCCGATGACCCCCGAGGCGATCCGTTGCCTGCGGTATTTCCTGCTGACGGAGAACTCGACATTTTTTTATGTCAAGGCCCTCATGTCCACGGACGCCGTGTACGAGGAGCCGGAGATCGCGCCTTTCCTCTGCGTCTGGATGTACGAGGAGGAGTTCCACGGACGTGCGTTCCGCAGCTTCATGGAAGCGCTGGGCGAGCCCCTTTCCCCGACGTACCGGCGCGACATGTTCCTGTCGCGGAGCCCCGGCGAGCGGCTCGACGAGTTCGGCCAGAACATGCTCGGGAAGATCTTCCCGGACCACTGGCCCGCCGTGCACATGACCTGGGGCACGATCCAGGAGTTCACGACGTACAGCGCCTACCAGGCGCTCATCGAGCGGATCGATCACCCGATCCTCAACAAGATCTGCCAGCGGATCATGAAGCAGGAGCTGCGGCACTACGCGTTCTACCGCGAGCACGCCAAGCGCCGCCTGCAACGCGACCCGATGACCCGCAAGGTCGTCTCGACGGCGCTGAAGCTCGCCTGGACGCCCGTCGGTGATGGTATGTGCCCCAAGGAAGAGGTCGTCCACGCGATCCGCTTCCTGCTCGACGGCGTGGGCAGCAAGTCGATCGCGCGCATCGAGCAGAAGATCCGCGAGCTGCCCGGGCTCGAGTGGTTCGACCTGTTCACGAAGTTCGCCGAGCGCCACAACATCCGGCAAGCACCCGACGCCTGGTTCCCGCGGAACTTCCGCGCCAAGAGCCAGTCGAAGGTCGAAGCCGAGCCCGCGCTCTTCGACGCCGAGTGAGGTTCGACAGGTCCACGCGACGCGAGCCACGAACCGCGTGGATCACGTCGCGTGACGCCCGTGCGGCCCTCTAGCTCTCCTGCCCCGCCGCGTCGCTGCTCTCGCCGCTCTCCCCCGTAGTCGTGTTCTCCGCAGGGCGAGCCTTCTTCTTGCGCTTCTTCTTGCCAGCCGCGGGCGGCGCGCCGTCACTCGGCGCCGCCTGGTTCTTGGCGAGCACGAACGTGAAGTACGCGCCGATGGCGAAGAGGCCGAAGCACGCCCACTGCGCCGGCGTCAGCCCGCCGTACCGAGGATCGCCGCCGAGCATGCTCGCGCCCTCTTCCTCGCGGAAGAAGTCGAGCACGAAGCGCACGGGCGCGTAGGCCATGCAGATGACGCCGGTGAAGTACCCCGGCGGCCGCGGACCACGACGCCAGAGCAGCGTGACGATGATCGCGAGCGGAATCGTCAGGACGAACTCGTAAAGGCCGAGGTCGTAGCGGCCGACCCAGCCGCTGCCCATCGGGTACCGAACCGCGAACCATGCGTCGGAGAGGCGGCCCGGATGATCGTGCACGACGGAGCAACCGGCGCGGCCGAAGATCCAGGCGATCGGGAAGGTCGCGACAACGACGTCCGCGTACGCGAGGATCTTCTCGCGCTTGATGAACTTGTAGGCGAAGCAGCCGAGGATCGCGCCGATGAACCCGCCGTAGCTCGACAGGCCATCCCAGAGCATCAGCAGGTAGAGCGGATCCTTCGCGACGCGCTGCGGGTGGTAGAAGATCGCGTCGAGGACGTGCCCGCCGACGAACCCCGCGGCGACGACCCAGAAGATGAACTCGTTCATCTTCTTCGTGTCGAGGTTGCGCTCCTTCGCGCGGTGCATCGTGATGACCGAGCCGATGTAGACGCCGAGCGCGACGAGCGTGCCGAACGGCTTGATCGACGGCGGCCTCGTCGCGTCGAAGAGCTTGCCCAGGACGGGGACGTCGAGCAGGAAACCGAGCGGGATCTCGGGGAGCGAGATGTAGGGGATCAGCGGCTCTGCCACGCGGACGTGCGTAGCGCAGCGCGCGCGCCGACGCCATGGACGCGCGCGCTGCGCCGGACGCTTCTGCGCCGGAGGCCCCCGCCCCAGCGAAGGGTGACGTCGAACACGGGCTCTGATAAGACCTCGGCGTGCGAGCGCTGTCCTTGCCCGGCTGCGCCTGCCGGGCGGCGTTCCAGTTCGGCGTGCTCTCGCGCCTCGTGGCCGCGGGCGAGCGCTTTGATCTCGTGGCGGGGGCCTCGTCGGGATCCATCTCCGGCGCGGCGCTCGTCGCGGGTCTCGCAGCCGTGGGGCCGGACCTCTGGCGATCGATGGCGAAAACGCCCGTCGTGTCGCGGCGCTACCTGCGGAGCGAGCGGAGCCCGTTCGGGATGAGCGGAGTGCTGCGCGGCGCGCTCGAGCGGTTCTTGCCGGAAGAAAAGCTGCACGGGACGGAGACCGAGCTGCTCGTGGCGACGACCCACGCGCGGCGCTTCTTCGCGGGGAAGAAGGACGCGCTCGTGGTGCACTCGAACCACGAGCGGCGCGACATGCACGACGTGCTCGTGGCCTCGTGCTTCATCCCCGTCGTGTACGCCCGCGTGCCGCGGCTCGACGGAGAGGTGCACCTCGATGGAGGGGCCGCGGACAACACGCTGATCGACGCGCTCGTTGCGCGCGGCGCGACGGACATCACGGTGATCTCGCCGTTCCCGGGCGGAAAGATCGCGCGCACGCTTTTCTCGTCCGAGGAGCCTCCGACGGCGCCGCCGCACGTGCGCCTGCGTCTGCTCTTCCCCGAGCGTCCGCTCAGGCAGCGTCACTTCGACTTCGATCCGGGACCCATGGAAGAGGCGCTCACGATGCCGCACCGCTCGGTCGTCATCGAGCCGAGGAGCCATTGAATTTATGAGCACAAACCAACAACCCGAGGCCTTCAGGGTCGCCACGTTCACGCTCAGCGACACGCGCACGCCGAACGACGACGTGGGCGGCCGCCTGCTCGTCGATCGTCTGCGCGCGGCGGGCTTTTCCATCGTATCGCACGTGATCCTGCGCGAGGAGCCGGACGAGATCCGCGAGGCGATCACGCACGTGTGCGACGCGGACGCCGCGGACGCGATCGTGCTGACGGGAGGGACGGGGATCGCGCCGCGCGACCGCACGATCGAGGTGATCGAGCCCATGCTCGACAAGACGATCGACGGCTTCGGCGAGGCGTTTCGCAGGCTCTCGTGGGATCAGATCGGGCCCCGTGCGATCCTGTCGCGCGCGATCGCTGGCGTGGTACGAGGCAAGGTGATCGCAGCGCTGCCGGGTAGCCCGAGCGCCGTCGAGCTCGCGGTGGACGCGCTGCTCGCGCCGACGTTGTCGCACGCGATCGCGCTCGCCTCGGGGCGGGGCGGCAAGCACGCCGCACACGGTCCTCCCCACGGCAAGCACGGGAGAAAGCACTGATGCTTTCCTATCGCGACGCTCTCGCGCGCCTGCTCGCCGCGGCGCGGCCCGTGGGCAAGGAGCGCGTGAGCGTCGATCATGCCGCCGGGCGCGTGCTCGCCGAGGACCTCGTCGCGCGCGCGCCGATGCCAGCGTTCGATCACAGCTCCATGGATGGCTACGCGGTGCGCGCCGCGGACTTCGAGGGAGCCGGGCCGTTCGAGTTGCCCGTGGTCGGAGAGAGCTCGGCTGGCGGTGAGAGGCCCGCGCTCGCGCCGAAGACGGCGTGCCGGATCTTCACGGGCGCACGGCTGCCCGAAGGCGCGGACGCCGTGATCATGCAGGAGAACGTCGAACGGCGCGGCGACGTGATCGTGATGCGGGAAGCGCCGCGCGCGGGCGCGTGGATCCGCCTGCGTGGCTCGGATCTCGCGGAGGGCGCGGTGGCGATCGCGCAGGGCGCGCGGATGACGCCGGGCCACGCCGCGCTCGCGGCGGCGCTCGATCGTCCTTTCGTGCTCGTCTCGCAGCGGCCCGTGGTGACGATCCTGTGCTCGGGCGACGAGCTGCGATCGCCGGGTGAGCCGGGCAAACCCGGGTCGATCGCGGAGTCGAACGGCGTGTTCGTCGCGGCGGCGGCGCGGCAGATCGGCGCGATCGCGCGGGTCGGCGCGTACGTACCGGACGACCTCGACGTCGCGCGCGCGGCGGTCGTGGAAGCGCTGCGCGGCAGTGATCTCTTGGTGACGATCGGCGGCGTGAGCGTGGGCGATCGTGACGTGATGCGGCCCGCGTTCGAGGCGGCCGGCGTGACGCTCGATTTCTGGCGCGTGGCGCTCAAACCCGGCAAGCCTATCGCCGTCGGTCGCGCGGGGGACACGCACGTGCTCGGGTTGCCAGGGAACCCCGCGAGCGCTTCGCTCACGTGGCTGCTCTTCGGCGCGCCGCTCGTGCGGGCGTTGCAAGGGGATCCGGCGCCGCTCCCGCGGCGCGAGCGCGTGGTGGTGGCGGGCGCGTACGAGCGCACGCCCGGACGCGAAGAGTTCGTCCGCGCGCGGATCGAACCAGGCGCGGTCCCGGCGCGCGCGCGGATCCTGCCGAACCAGGCGTCGGGCGCGGTGACGAGTTTTGCGGAGGCGGAGGTGCTCGTCGTGGTGCCCGCGAGCCAAGGGCGCGTCGAGGACGGGAGCGAGCTCGAAGCGATCCGAATCGACGCGTTCTGAGGTCAGCGCTTCTCGTCGTGCGCGGGCGCGTGATGGGCGTGCTCGTGATGCGCGTGCCCGTGATGCCCATGCTCGCCGTGATCGGGCGCGCACCGCGCGTCTTCCCAGCCGACCCAGTAAGGCCCGTCGGGGCCGTGCTCGCGTTTCCAGATCGGGAGCCTCGCCTTGATGCGATCGATGAGCTCGCGGCAGGCGCGGAACGCCTCGCCGCGATGCGGAGCGCTCGCAGCGCAAACGACGGCGGCGTCGCCGATGTGGAGCGCGCCGATGCGGTGCGTGGCCGCGACACGAACGCCGGGGATCTCGCGCTCGATCTCTTCGAGGATCCGCTCGAGCTCGGCCTCGGCCATGGTGCCGTAGGCCTCGTATTCGAGCAGGCTCACGCTGCGGCCGTCGTTCATGTTGCGGACGACGCCGAGGAACGTGGCGATCGCGCCGGCCTCGGGGCGCGCGACGATCTGGATGACCTCATCGAGCGAGAGGGCCTCACGGCGGATACGCGTCGCGCTCACGGAGACCTCCGGAAATGGCCCGATCGGCCGCCGCTCTTCTCCACCAGCATCACGTCCTCGACGACCATCTCGCGGTCGATGCCCTTGAGCATGTCGTACAACGTCAACGCGGCCACCGACGCGGCGACCATCGCTTCCATCTCCACGCCGGTCCGGTCCGTCGCCTCGGCGCTCGCGGTGATCGTCACGCGCGCAGCGGCCTCGTCGACGTCGAGCGCGATCGCCACGTGCGTCAGGGCGATCGCGTGGCACATCGGGATGAGCTCCGGCGTGCGTTTGGCGGCCATGATGCCGGCGATCCGCGCCGTCGCGAGCACCTCGCCCTTCGGCGTGTCGCCGCGCGCGAGGCGAGACGCCGTCTCGGGCCGCATGCGCACACGCGCGACCGCGACCCCGCGTCGCTGGGTGGGCTGCTTCTCGGCGACGTCGACCATCCGAACGTCGCCGCGCGGGCCGAGGTGCGAGGAGAGGCTCGTCGCGTCGGCCTCTTGCGCAGCCACACGAGGGACGAGGACGTCGAGCGCAGCCGAGAGGATCGCCGGGTCGCCACGCTTCGCCGCGCGGCGGACGCAGTGCACGAGGGAAAACCGCACGAGACCCGAGAGCGAGGCCCACGTGCGCACGTCGATCGATCGACCTTTCGGCAGGGCTTCGCGCCAGCCTTCGGGCAGATGATCCGGGCTCGGGTCGGCGGCGAGCGGCATCGGGAGCGCGGGCGGGTGGGCTTGCTGCACGATCGCGCTGACGGTCGCGACGTCGACGACGGCCTCGGCGCCGGCGCGCGTGATCCGCTTTCGATCCTCGAACGCGAGGGAGCGCCATCCTTCGAGCGGCAGCCGGAGCCCCGCGTGATCGAGCGCGCGTCGCGCGGCCAGAGGGACGAGATCCAGCGCGGGCCCGATCTCTTCGGCTTCGAATGAAAAAACTTCGTTCACAGCGGCCGGATCCTACCCGCCGATCGCGCGCATGGACACGCCCGCGGCGGTTTCCTCGGTGCAGCCCTTCCAGACCGTCCCGTCGGGCTTCATCGACCAGGCGAGCCCGATGTGCTCGACGATCGTTTCCGCGTCGCCCGCGCGCGCGGGTGCCCCTGCATCCACGCCGTCGTCCGTGGCGAGGCAAGGCCGCAAGACGCCCGTCGACGAGACGCGCAGGCGATCACAGGTCTCGCAGAACGTGTCGCTCGTGCCGGTGATGAACCCGACGCGGAGCGCCGGATCGTGGCGGGCGCGCACATACTTCGCGGGGCCGAGGCCCGGATCGGTGACGGCCTCCTCCGCGAGGACGTGCGCGGCGAGCGCGCGGCGCATCTCGGCCGCCGTGACGAGGTGATCCGCGACGAGCTTGGCCCCCTCGGCGATGGGCATGACCTCGAGGAAGCGCGGCAAGAGGCGCTTGTCCCAGGCCCAGAGCAGGATGCGCTCGAGCTCGTCGTCGTTCACGCCGCGCAGGACGACCGTGTTCAGCTTGATCGGGGAGAAGCCCGCTTCGATCGCGGCGTCGATGCCCGCGAGGACGGCATCGAGATCCCCGCCGCGCGTGACCTCACGGAAGCGCACGGGGTCGAGCGTATCGATCGAGACGTTCACGCGATGCAGGCCGGCGTCGCGCAGCGGCCGCGCGAGGCGCGCGAGCTGCGAGGCGTTCGTGGTGAGCGCCAGGTCCTCGAAGCCGAGCGAGGAGAGGTGCGCGACGATCGCGACGATCTCGGGATGCACGAGCGGCTCGCCGCCCGTGAGCCGCACGCGACGGACGCCCGCGCGGCGCAGCGCCTCGAACATCGTCTTCCACGCCGACGTCATCAGGCGTCCGTCCGCGTAGCCATCGTTCCGCGAGGGCCTGCAGTACGTGCAGGCGAAGTCGCACCGATCCGTCACGGAGACACGCACGCTGCGCGGCGGCGGTCCGGCCGAGGCGCGCGTCGGCACGAGCGCGCGCGCGCCGAGCATCGGCAAGGATCGCCGCTTCTCGGCTGCCGGATCGTTCATCGCCGCCATCGCCTCACCCTCCCGCGACGGGCGGGATCAACGCAACCTCGTCGCCCGCCCGGACCTGCTCGTCGGGCCGCGCATACGCGCCGTTGACCGCGACGCGGATCGATCGCCGGTACGGCACGAGCGCAGGAAATCGGCCGCAAACGTGGTGAAGAAGCTCCTCCGCGGTGCACGGCGCGTCGAGCGGAAAGACGAGCTCCGAAGCACCGAGCACGTCCCGCGCCCCCGCGAACGCGAGCAGCCTCACCGTGTTCGACATGTTCCGTAACGTAGCATTGATGAATTGTCGTTGACAGTTCGGGCGCGAAAACAGGCCGACGCGCCGCCGTGCCGGGCGGCCAGGGCCGCGATATATTCGCCCGTCCGATGAGCGAGCAAACCGGCACGATCGGCAAGATTTTGGCCGGACGGTACCAGGTGCGGAGGGAGCTCGGGCGTGGCGGCATGGGGGTCGTCTACCTCTGCCGTGATCTCGTGGCCGACGACCGCGTGGCCGTGAAGGTCCTGAGCCGACCGGGCGCGCGACCACGCGCCGAAGAAGCATGGTGGTTCCACGAGGAGGCCCGCGCGCTCGCGGCGCTCTCGCATCCGTGCATCGTGCGCGCGCGCGACTTCGGCGCGCTCGCCGACGGGACGCCATTTCTCGTGATGGATGCCGTGCCGGGTCGCTCGCTCCACGAGTGGCTCTACCTCGCGCAAGAGGAAGGCGGCCTGCCGTGGCCGCTCATCTGGAAGATCACCGATGACGTGCTCGCGGCGCTCGCCCACGCGCACGCGCGCGGCGTCATCCACGGGGATCTCAAGCCCTCGAACATCCTCGTCGACATCCCGCACGACGACACGGAGCCGCCGACGGTGCACGTGCTCGATCTCGGGCTCGCATGGCTCATGCAGGATCGCGTCGACCACAGGCTCGACGGCTCGCCCGTCTCGAAGCCGACGATCCGCTGGGGCGCAGGCACGCCGGGGTGGATGGCGCCGGAGCAGATCCGTTACGCCGCGCCGCACGTGGGTCCGTCGACAGACCTCTATTCGCTCGGCTGTGTCCTCTTCACGATGATCGCGAACCGCGAGCCGTACGAAGGCACGGACGAGGAGCTGCTCGCGAAGCACAAGAGCGCGCCGCTGCCGGAGGTGCCGCTGCGCCCCGGGCTCCCGCCGGACATCGTGCCGCTCGTGCGGCGCCTGATGAACAAGCGGCCGTGGCAGCGCTTCGAATTCGCGGCCGACGCGCGCGCTCTCCTCTGGCGGATGCGGCCGCGCAGCGGAGACCCGACGGCGACACCGAGGCCCTCGGCCGCGCCGCCGATGTCCATGCCGCTGCGCGACTCGCCGCTCGTCGTCGAGAGCACCTACCTCGACTCGCAGGTGACCACGACGGGGCTGCTCGGGCTCCGGCCGAGCCCCTTTGTTGCGCGCGCGGCCGAGCGCTCGCGGCTGCTCGACATCGCGACGCAGATCGCCACGTCGGAGACCCCGGAGCACCGCTTCCTGTTGCTGTCGGGCGAAGCCGGCGTGGGCAAGTCGCGCCTCGCGGAGTGGCTCTGCGAGGAGGTGCACGAGCGTGGCCTGGTGGTGCCGCTGCGCGCGCGGTACCGGAAGATCGCGGCGCCGCTCGACGGCGTGGTCGGCGCGATCGTGCAGCACTACCGGCTGGAGCGTGAAGGGCGCGACGTCGTCGAGAAGGTCCTCCTGAACCAGTGGGAGGTCGCGCCCGACGACGACGAAGGCAAGATGTGGGTCGCCGCGACGGCCGAGTGGATCCGGCCCTCGGCGCAGGGCGACGCGATCGGCCCGACGGGCAAACGTTTTGCGCTCTCGTCGGAGACGCGCTGGCGCGTGATGCAGTACGCGCTGCAAAAAATCGCGAAAAACCGTCCGCTCCTGTTGATGCTCGACGACCTGCATCACGGCTCGCCGACGACGTTCGAGGGCATGACGCGGCTGCACCGCGAGACGCCGGGCCTGCGGCTGCTCATCGTGGGCACGGTGCGCGACGAGGCGATCGTGACGGACCCCGTCGCGCGCGAGTGGGTCGAGTGGCTCCTGCGCGAGCTCGGCGGCGATCGCCTGACGCTCGAGCCGCTCGACCCGACGCAGACGCACGCGCTCCTGCGCGAGACGTTGCCGCTCGACGAGGCCGCCGTGGTCGAGGCCGCGCAACGCAGCAAAGGCAACCCGCTGTTCGCGCTGCAGATCGTTCACGCGTGGGCGACGGGTGGGCACATCGAGCTTCGCGACGGGCGGTACGTGGTGCCTGAAGCAAAGCTCGCGATGCGCGCGGCCACGACGGCCGAGCTCTGGGAGGATCGTCTGCGCGCGATCCCCGAGGATCTCCGGCGCGGCGCGCGCGCGGCGGCGGCGCTCGGCGGCGATATCCGCGAGGACGTGCTGCGGATCGAGCTCGGGGCGCTCGGCGTGGACGCGGAGCGCGCAGTGGCCGCGATGAAGCGCGCGCAGATCCTGCTCGCATCCGGTGAAGAGCGCCTGCGGTGGCCCCATGCGCTCCTGCAAGAGCACCTGCTCGGGCAGCTCTTCGTGCAACCGGATGCAGCCGCGGTCCTGCGCGCCGCCGCGAACGCGCTCGGCCATCACCCCGACGCGGGCAGCCGCCGCATCGTGCGCCACCGCGTGACGAACCTCGTCCGCGCCGGAGACGTGAACGTGGCCGCGGAGCTCCTGCACCACTCGATCGCCGACTCGTGGGGGCGCACGCGCGACGTCCAGGCGACGCTGCGGGATCTGTCGCTGCTCGACGGTCGCCTCGAAGGCCTGCTGCTCGCGCGGCACCGCAGGTGGCGCGCCGAAGCGCTGCGGCACGCGGGCAGGCTCGAAGACTGCCGACGCGAGGGCGAAGAAGCGCGCAGGCTCTTCCACGAGGCTGGGGATCCCGAGAGCGAGGCTGCGTGCCTCCGGCTCCTCGGTCACGCCGCGAGTGATCTCGCCGCGCCCGCCGAGGGTCGCAAGCTCGTGGCGAGCTCGCTCGAGATGTTCCAGTCGCTCGGCGACACGCACGGGCAAGCGCTCTGCGAGGTGATCCTCGGGGAGATCGACTTCCTGCTCGGCGCGCATCTCGACGCGGCCCGCATCCTCGAAAGCGCAGGGCCGAAGTTCCAGGCCGTCGGAGATCGCCTCGGCCACGCGCAGTGCCTCGTGCTGCACAGCTTCGTCGAGCAAGCCGGCGGCTCACCCGAGAAGGCGCGCGCACTCCTCCGCACGGCGCGCGCCGAGTTCGACGCGATCGGGTATCGCCTCGGCATGGCTCAGTGCGACGTGACACTCGCGCACTCGGATCATCGCGAAGGTCGGCTCGAAGAAGCGCGGCGGGTGGCGCTCCTGTCGCGTCGGAGCTTCCGCGATCTCGGCAACCCGCGCGGCGAGGGCGCGTGCGAGCGTCTGCTCGCGATGACCGCGTTCGACGCAGGTCAGCTCGACATGGCGGACGCGCACGCGCGCGCCGCGACGGCGCTCTTCGATCGGCTCTCCGATCCGTGGGGACAGGTCGAGATCAAGATCATCGTCGCGCAGATCGCGCTCGAGCGTGGGCAGGCGGAGGTCGCGCGCGCGGCGCTCGCCGAGTGCGAAGCCACCGGCCTCGCCGAGGCCGAGCCGAAGCAGCACCTCGCGCTCACCCGCGCGTGGCTCGCGTACCACGAAGGCCGGTTCCAGGACGCCGCGAACGAGCTCGATCTCGCGCGGAAGACGTTCCAGGATCCGAGGCGCACCGGGGATCACACGCCCGAGCTCCTGCGCAGGTTCAGCCGCATGGGCTGGCCTGCGCCCGCGAGCGAGACGATCGCGGCATGGACGCGCGCGCTCTCCACGCGGAGCCCGCTCTCGACGCCGCCGCCTGCGGAGCAAACCGCCGCAGCGCCGGCTTCCGTGAAGCCCAGTCGCTAGCGCGGGGCGTTGCCCCGCACCCCAGCAGGGGGCTGTCCGCCCCCTCGACCCCGGACCAGCGAGGCGCTGGACCCAAGCTCGATGAACTGCGCTCCGCGCAGTTCATCGAACAGGCCCGGTCAAGACCAGCCTCGGCGTTGCCAACCAAGACAGCCGCGCTGCGGGTTCTGCTGGCACCCCGGCTTCTTCGTCGGCCCGTTTGAAAAACTGCGCGGAGCGCAGTTTTTCAATCACCGGTCCAGGCCGTGCCTGGTCCGGGGTCGAGGGGGCGGACAGCCCCCCGCGGGGTCCGGGGCGGCGCCCCGGCGGCGTGACGGCTTTGCGATGAGACCCATGCTCAGGGCACGGCCTGGACCGAGGCGGCGTGCACCCTCTCAGGCGGAAGCAGCGAGCTCCGCGGGCGCGGATTCGGCGTCATCGGCGCGCTTCTCGAAGCACGCGACGATCGCGGCGCCGACGAGCGTGTCCTCTTCGAGCAGACGCTCGGCGAGGAGGAGGACGCCGTCGCGTGTCTCGCGGACGATGCGGCAGGCGCGCTCGAGCTGATGCTCGACGAGCTTGCGCGCCACCTCGTCGACCCGCGCGTGCAGATGCTCGCTGTGCGTCACGTGGCCCGGATGATCCGTCACGTTGATCGGCCCGAGCTCACTCATGCCGAGCTCGGCGACCATCTTCCGCGCGAGCGACGCCGCGCGCTGGATGTCGTCCGCCGCACCCGCGGTCATCGTGCCGAGCACGACCATCTCCGCCGCGCGCCCGCCCATGAGCATGCAGATCTGATCCTCGAGGTACTCCTTCGTGTAGAGCAGCCGATCCCGCTCGGGCAGCGCCTGCGTCACGCCGAGCGCGCGGCCGCGCGGAAGGATCGAGACCTTGTGCACCGGATCGGCGTTCTTCGACGAGAGCGCCACCGTCACGTGACCAGCCTCGTGCACCGCCGTCGCGCGCCGCTCTTCCGCGTCCATCACGAGGCTCTTGCGCTCCTCGCCCATGAGCACGCGATCACGCGCCTTGTCGATGTGCTCGAGGTCGACCTTGTCCGCGCCGCTGCGCGCCGCGAGGATCGCAGCTTCGTTCAAGAGGTTCGCGAGCTCCGCGCCGGAGAAGCCCGGCGTCACCTTCGCCACGTGCGCGAGGTCGATGTCCTCCTTCAGCACGATCGGCCGCGCGTGCACCTCGAGGATCTCCCGACGGCCGCGCAGATCCGGCAGCGGCACCACGACCTGACGGTCGAAGCGGCCGGGGCGCAGGAGCGCAGGATCGAGCACGTCGACGCGGTTCGTCGAGGCCATGACGACGATGCCCGTCGTGTGATCGAAGCCGTCCATCTCGACGAGGAGCTGGTTCAAGGTCTGATCGTGATCGGCGGAGGCCGAGTCGCCCCCACGACCACGCGAGCGGCCGACGGCGTCGATCTCGTCGATGAACACGATGCAGGGCGAGACGCGGCGCGCCTCGGCGAAGAGGTTGCGCACGCGGGAGGCGCCCACGCCGACGAACATCTCCTGGAAGCTCGATCCCGACGCGGTGAGGAAAGGCACGCCGGCCTCGGTCGCGACGGCGCGCGCGAGCAGCGTCTTGCCCGTGCCGGGCTCCCCTGTGAGCAGCACGCCGCGCGGCGCGCGTCCGCCGAGGCGCCCGAAGCGCTCCGGGTTCTTGAGGAACTCCACCGTCTCGGCGAGCGCCTCCTTCACCTCGTCCATGCCCGCGACGTCCGTGAAGCGGACCTTGCCGACGCCGGACGCCTGGCCCTCGGAGAAGTGCGCGCGGCTCTTGCGGCGGTGCATGCCGAGGCCGACGGCGCCGAGCGCGAGCATCACCGCGATCGGCGCGAGCGCCGTCGCCGCGCGCGCGCCCGTCGAGCCCTCGCGCGAGCCGTACTCGACGGCGATGCCCGCGGCCGCGAACTTGTCGACGAGCGCGTGCCGTGCCTCCTCGTCGCCGACGATGCCCACGCGAAGCGAGCCGTCCGCGCCTCGGATCGAGAAGCGTTCACCTTCCACGCGCACCTCGGTGATCGCCTGCGATCCCGTGATCTGCGTGAGCTCGGTGTAAGAGATCGTCCCTTCGCGCGGTCCTCGCAGCGAGTAGACGAGGGCACCGATCGTCACCGCGATGATCAAAACGACCACCGGACCGACTACACGCCCCAGCCGCTTTTCGAATCTCGAGAGCCATCCCATCGCGTCGCACCTCATCGCCCGGCACATCCATCCGTCGCGCAGCCGACCAAAACGGTCGCAGCGGCCGGTGGTTTGCAGCCGGGGCGAAGCACGATAGCTGCGAGGAGGTTGTCCGCCAGCGTGGACGATGATGTTTTCTTTTCTGATTTCCGTGACTTACAGACTCGGCGAGCGGCCCGCTCCGGGAGCTCTCCGGGTTTGTCCGGAAGTCAGAACGCGAGCCCTGCGCGAAGACGGAATCCGTTGATGGTCGCGCTGTTCGAGCCGCCGAGCGGTCCGCCGAGCGGGACGATGAAACCGAGCCCCGCGCGCACGGCGAGCGACTTGCCGACGGGGATCGTGCTGTTCACGTCGGGCTCGATCACGAACTGCGCGCCGGAGTAATCGCTCGTGCCCTTCGTGACGGGCTGCTGCGAAACGGCGAGCCACGCGCGCAGGCCTGGCGAGATCATGCCGTCGAGGAAGTCGTAGAAGAACGACGCGCTGGTCACCCAGTTGTAGGCGGGCGCGTGCAGCGTGCCGGTCGCCTCGCTCTCGGGCGTGCCGCCGCCCGTCTTGATCAGGAGCTCGAACTTCGTGCTCGCCGCGAAGTGCAGGAGGCGCGTGTCGTAGGCGAAGCCGACGCTCGGCGATGCGCCGAGGCGGTTCGGCGTGTAGGGCGCTTGTTCCTCCCAGCCACGCGCGCCCGCGACGGCCTGGTTCAAGAGCGCCTGCGGCCTCGCGCCCGCGGCGTCCTGCTCGGGGAACATGTCGCCCTGCGCGGTGGGCACGGTGATCGCGAGGCTCACGGGGAGCGTCATGCGTCGCTTCAACTTGAAGCGCGCGTGCACGCTCGCCTCGATGTTGCCGAGCGCGAACGAGTCGACCGGGTTCTCGATCGGGCCGTCGATGCTGCCCGTCGCGAAGGGCACACGCGCGCCGATCGCCCACGTCTCGTTCAGGCGCCAGAAGAAGTAAGGAACGAACGACGCGACCGTGACGTCGGTGGGATCCGTGTCGCTGAGGACATTACGGATCTCGCCGAAGCCGATCACCATGTCGACGCCGACCTCGCGCGGTGGGAGCGCGCGGTAGTCCTCGGCCTTCGCCTCTTCGGCCTTCTCTTCCTCTTCCCGCTTCTTCGAGCCCGTCTTGCCCGAAGGCGCGAATTTTCCTTCTTCGTCCGCGCCGCCGACGCCCCAGTCGCCCTCCTGCGCGGGCGGGAGCGGCGGGGGCTCGGCCGGCGGCGGGGGCTTCGAATCGGGATCGAGCTCCATGTCGGTCCCGGTCTTCGGCGGCGCCTGGCCGAAGGCGAGCGCGGGCACGGCGACGAGCGCGAGGGTGAAGGCGGAGAGGCCAACGGAGAGCTTCCGCTTGCTGCAGGAGAAAGGCGTGGGGCGTAGCATGCTCGATGTCACGGGAGTGGGGAGCGACGCTACCATGCAGCCGCCGCGTCCGTCTCCCTCCCGGCGCGCGCGCGACGATGGCCATGCACCCCGACCAGCTCGCCGACTTCGAGATCCTGCGCCGCCTCGGCGCAGGCGGCATGGCCGAGGTGTTCCTCGCCAAAAAGCGCGGCGCCGAGGGCACGTACAAGCTGCTCGTCGTCAAACGCGTCCTGCCCGCGCACGGCTCGTCGCGACGGTTCCGCTCGATGTTCGTCGAGGAAGCACACCTCGCGACGCGCCTGAACCACCCGAACATCGTCCAGGTCTACGAGTTCAGCGACCACGGCGACGACGGGCTCTTGCTCTCGATGGAGTACGTCGAGGGCTTCGACCTCGGCAAGATCATGTCGACGGCGCGGCGCATCGGCACGCGGATCCCGCCGTTCGTCGCCGCGCACATCGTCTCCGAGGCGGCCAAGGGTCTGCACTACGCCCACGAGCGCAAGGACGAGCGCGGCGTGCCGCTGGCGATCGTCCATCGCGACATCTCGCCGCAGAACATTTTGGTCTCGTACGAAGGCGCGGTGAAGATCGCCGACTTCGGCATCGCGAGCGCGAACCTCTTCCGCGAAGAGGCCGGCGTGCTGAAGGGCAAGTTCGGGTACATGTCGCCCGAGCAGGCGCGCGGCGAGCGTGTCGATCGAAGGGGCGACATCTACGCGCTCGGCGTCGTGCTGTACGAGATGCTCACGCTGCGATCGCCGTACGGCAAGCTCGACGACGACGCACTCCTCGAAGCCGTGAAGACAGGCGCGTTCCAGCCGCCGTCGACGCACGTCGGCGAGGTCCCCCCCGAGCTCGAATCCATCATCCTCAAGGCGATGCGAGGGCCGCGGGAGCACCGCTTCCAGACCGCGCGCGACATGAGCGCGGCGATCATGCGCACCCTGCTCGCGAAGCAGGAGCTCGTCGACTCCGCGTCGATCGAGGCGATGCTCCTCGAGCTCTTTGGCCGCGAGCTCGAGCTGCCTCTCGCGAGCCCGCGCGAGGCCCCCGAGGCCGCGACGCTCGCCGCTGTGCCGCTCGCGCGGACGCCGTCCGAAGGCACGAACGGAGAGAAGCCCACGCGCGTCGCCCGCGAGGTCCGGCACGTCGCGGTCGTCACGCTGCGCATCGACGGCGCGGTCGATCTCGAAAGCGCACAAGGCAAACAGGCAGCGCGGCGGATGGGCGCGTCGATCCGCCAGACGCTCGACGACATCGCGTTCAAGCGCGGCGCGGTGTGGTCGTGGGAGTCGCCCTGGTCGGCGCGCGCCGTCGTTGGCCTCATGGCAAACCCGTCCCGCGCCGCGGCAGACGCCGCGACGCTCGCGATCGACGTGCACGAAGCGCTCGACGGCGCGAGCGAGGACCTGCCCGCGCCGCTGCGCGCGTCGATCGGCATCGTGCGGGGCATCGCCTCGGGCGAGCGGGATCCCCAAGGCCACCTCGTGCGGCACACGCTGCAGGAGCCTGCGGATCTGCTCGCGGATCGCGTGGGCGCAGCGACGCCGTTCGGCACGACGTGGGTCGCGGGCGGCGTCTACCGCCTCGTGCGGCGCGACTTCCGCTGGGGCGAGGCGCCGAGCCTCACGCTCGGCGATACGGGTGGCCACCGTGTCCCCGCGCAGATGCGCCTCTACGCGCTCGATCGACTGCTCACGCGGGAAGAGCGCACGGCGGAGCTCGCGCTCGGCCAGAGTGATCTCGTCGGCCGCGACGCCGAAAAGGCGGACCTCTACGCCGCGTATCACCGCGCCGTCTCACCGCCGCTCGGCGGCGTGCCGGGCTCGCCGCCTTCCTCGGAGGCGTACGGCGCGCAGGAGTCGCCGAGTGGTCCGAGGACGCAGGCCTTCGACGCGGCGCCCCTGTCGCGCAGGGTATTCGGCGAGCTCGTGGCGCGCGTGGTCGTCGGCGAGATGGGCATCGGCAAGACCGCGCTCGTCTCGACGTTCCTCTCGGAGCTGCCGGGCGGGGTGCTCGTGGTGCAGGTCGAGTGCTCGCCCGTGAAGATGGAGCTGCCGCTCGCCACCGTCGCCGATGTCGTGCGCGACGTGACGGGCATGGGCCTCGACAACTCGCTCGACGAGGCGCAAGGCGCGCTGCGCGACGTCTTCGGCCCCTTCGCGCGCATCCCGAGCGCGCCGCGCGAGATCCTGCGCCTCGCCGAGCTCGTGACGGGCAAACACGGCGATCACCAGGAAGAGGACGCGAGCAACTACCGCCACGACCTCGTCGTCCAGGGCATCCGCCACTTGCTCGCCGGGCTCGGGCGCAGGCAGCCGATCGTCGTCGTCGTCGACGGCCTGCAGTGGGCGGACCGCGCGAGCCTCGAACTCCTGAAGGAGCTGCTCCGCAGGCCCGAGCCGCTCCCGATCCTCGTCGTGCTCGTGACCCGCGCCGACGAGCGCGTGCTGCCGTACGTCGAGGGCCTCGTGCGGATCGAGCTTCGTGGGCTCGAACCGGAAGAGCAGGTGCGCCTCGTCGAGGCGCGGCTCGGCGTCCGGGAAGGCGTCGCGGCCGTGTGCAACGAGCTCGTCCCGCGCGTCGCGGGCAACCCCTTCTTCCTGCTGGAGATGGTCGACGCGTTGCTCGAGCGCGGCACGCTGGAGATCGTCGAGCGCGGCGACGGTGTCCACGAGCTCGTGCGGCACGAGCGCCCCGGCGAGCGCAGCGAGGCCCTCCCTTCCACGCTCGAACAGCTCATCGGGGATCGCCTGCGAGAGCTCCCGCTCGCCGAGCACGACGTCGTCGACTGGCTCGCCGCCGCCGGAGGACCGCTGACGGAGACCGACATCCTCGCGCTCGCGCGCCTGCCCGACGACGAGGCGATCACGCGCCTGTGTGCGCGCGGGCTCTGCGATCGGCGCGCGGGCTCGGTCGACTTCCGCCACCCGCTCGCGCGCGACGTCGCCTACCTCGCGCTCGACACGGCCAAGCGCTCGCGCATGCACCTCTCGCTCGGCGAGCACCTGTCGCGCACCCCGCTCGCGCGTGGCCTCTCTGCGGCGATCGTCGCGCGCCACCTCGCGCGCGGCGAGGCGGCCGTGCCCGCCGCGGAGATGTACCTCGAAGCCGCGGGCGCCGCGCGCGCGACCCACCAGGAGCAGCTCGCGCTCCGCTACTACCTCCGCGCGCTCTCGTTGCTCCCGCCCGAGGATGCGCGCCGCATGAACGCGCATGCCGCGCTCGAAGCGATCTACCGGCACCTCGGCCGCCGGAGCGAGCGCCGCAAGCACCTCGAAGCGCTACGCAAGCTCGCGCGGCAGAGCGGCAAGGCCCGCGGCGTCGCGCTCGCCCTCGTCCGCACCGCGCGCCTCGACTGCGACGACGGCCACCTCGCGCGCGGCTTGCCCGCCGCGCAACGCGCCACCGAGATCGCGCGCCTCGCGCGCCAGCCCGCGCTCGAGGTCGAGGCGTACACGATCCTCGCCGAGGTCCTCGGCGATCTCGGCGACGTGCAGGGCGCCATCGACGCCTGCGAGCGCGCGCTCGAGGTCACGCACACCGCCAAGCTCCAGCCGCGCCTGCGCGCCGAGGTCCTCCGCTCGAAGGGCGTCCTGCTCCGCCGCATCGGACGCGTCGAGGAGGCCGCCGCGGCGCACGCCGAGGCCATCGCGGTCTTCCGCGCCGTCGGCGCGCGCCGCAGCGAAGCACGCGCGAAGAACGCGCTCGCCTACGCCATGTTCGTCATGGAGCGCTTCGAGGACGCGATCGCGCTTGGCCTCTCCTCCATCGGCATCGACCTCGCCATCGGCGGCCGCTTCCAGATCGCCAAGACGCTCAGCAACGTGGGCCAGGCCTACGCGCGCCTCGGCGACACCGAGCGCGGCCTGAGTTACCTCAAGCGCGCCCGCGAGGCGCACGAGCGGTACGCCGATCAGGACTCGCGCGCCGACACGCTCCTCTGCTCCGCGGAGATCCTCCTCGAGCTCGGCATCGTCGCCGAGGCCTCCACCATGTGCGGCGACGCGGGCGCGCTCGTCGCCGTCACCGGCAGCGCATACGACACCGTGCACGAGCGCATCGTCCGCGCGCTCCTCGCCCGCGCCGAGGGTCGCCCGCACGAGGCCGTCGTCCACGCGCAGGCCGCCCGCAAGCTCGCCGAGCCGCAAGGTCTTTTGAGCTACCACATTCACGCGACGGCCATCGAAGCCGCCGCGCGCGTCGACGCGGGCGAGCATCACACCGGTGTCCTGCTCGCTCGCACGGCGCTCGGCGCGATCGAGGCCACGAGCTTCTCCGAGTACGGCATCGAGGTCCGCGCGCTCTGCATCGAAGCGCTGCGCAAAGGCGCCACCAGCGGCGCTCGTGACGCGCTGCTCCGCGCCGCGACGCACGTACGCAAGGTCGCCGGCTACGTTCGCGATGGTCGTCTCCGCGGGCTCTTCTTGCGAAGACCCGTCGTCGAGCGCATTCTGTCCGAGGCAGACGGATCGGACCTCTCTCCTCGGTCGGATCCGCTCCGTCGCGGCGGAATCGCATGAGTTTGAAGACCACGAAGCGAGCGGGCGCGGGCCGACGAAAGGTCGCGTTGATCTTGTCGGGCGGCGGCGCGCGCGGCGCGTACGAGGTCGGCGTGTTGTCGTACGTGCTCGACAACTTCGCGCGCGTACGCGGCGCGGTCCCGCGCATCGACATCCTCTGCGGCACCTCGGTCGGCGCCATCAACGCGTGTTTCCTCGCCGCGCATCTCAGCGATGCGACCACCGGCATCCGCCGCCTCGCGAACCTCTGGACCGAGCTCGATCTGCCGGATGTGCTCGGCTTCGGCCTCCGCCAGGCCGTGAGCCTGCCGCGTGTCCTCCTCGGCGGCGGCAAGATGGCGGCCGGCGTCTTCGATGTCACGCCGATGGCCAAGCTCGTCGAGCGCGAGATCCCGTGGCGCGCCATCGCGCGCACGTTGCGCCGTGGCCACCTCGGCGCGCTCAGCGTCTCGGCCACCGAGGTCGCGTCGGGCCGCACGGTCATCTTCATGCAGACCGGCCCCGACGGCGCGCTGCCCACGACAGCGCCGCCGCGCACGCTCATCCGCGGCGCGCACATCGGCCCGCTGCACGCGCTCGCCTCCGCGGCGATCCCCATCTTGTTCCCGCCCGTCCGCATCGGCCGCGAGCTCTTCATGGATGGCGGCGTCCGGCAGAACACGCCGATCGCGCCGGCGCTCCGGCTCGGCGCGACGCACGTCTTCGCGATCGGCCTCTCGCGCGAGCTCACGGGCCCGAGCACCATGCCCGAAGACGAGAAGCCGCCGGGCGCGGCCTTCCTGCTCGGCAAGATCCTGAACGCGTTCCTCCTCGACCACATCCAGACGGACCTCGAGGTGATGACGCGCTTGAACCACATCATCGAGGACGCGGAGAGCACCTTCGGCGGCGACTTCTTGCAGAAGGTCAACGGCAGCGCCGAGCGACGCGGCAGCATGCCGTACAACCGCATCCACTCGCTCGTGGTGCGCCCGAGCGAGGACATCGGCAAGCTCGCGGCCGAGTACGTGCGTCGCGGCAACATCCACGGCGGCCCGGCGTTCGCGCGGCGCATGCTCACGCTCGTCGACGTCGGCGAAGCGACCGAAGCGGACCTCGCGAGTTACCTGCTCTTCGACGGCGCCTTCGCGCGCAGGCTCATCGATCTCGGCCGCGCCGACGCCGAGGCGCGCAGGCACGACATCGCCGACTTCTTCGGCAGCGCGGACGAGGACGACGAGCCGCGCCACGCCGAGAACACGAGCTGGACGATCCCGCCGCCGGTGGACTGAGTCGTCCCGAAGGGGTCGCCACGCGTCGACACACGCCGGTCATCGTCGACCGAGGGGGTCGCCACGCGTCGACACACGCCGGTCATCGTCGACCGAGGGGGTCGCCACACGTCGACACCCGCTGGTCGTCGTCGACCGAAGGGGTCGCCACGCGTCGACACCCGCTGGTCGTCGTCGACCGAAGGGGTCACCTCGCGTCGACACACGCTGGTCGTCGTCGACCGAAGGGGTCGCCTCGTGTCGACACCCGCTGGTCATCGTCGACCGAGGGGGTCGCCACGCGTCGACCCCCTCGGTCATCACGACGAGCCCTCGATCGACGCGACCTTCCTCCCCGCGCGGCTCGCGGCGTACGTGGCGGCGCGGAGCATCTGGAACGGACCGACCGGCATGATCCCGCGACCTGCGTGGAACGGCGTGAACGACAGCGCCTCCTGATCCACGAGCGATCGCTCCTCCAGATCGATCAGCGCCACCGCTTCCCATCGCGACATCCGCAGGATCTGCTCCGGTGAACGCAGCCGCGCGCCGAGCGCCCCTGCTTGCGTCACCTCGAGCCGCAGCACCGCGTTCCCTGCGGCCACGGCTCGCTCGAGCCGCTCGCGCCGGCTGCCTCGTGTCTCCCTCTGCCGCGCCGGCACGAGCCTGAATTTCACGCGCCCGAGCCCGAGCACGTAGAACGGCAGGATCGCGTGGTACTCGTTCGCCAGGTAGTCGTGCACGTTCGTGGTGAGCGGCGCGAACGGCAGCGACCAGATGTGCTGGAACGTCGCGAAGAGCAGGTCCTGATCCCGCGCGGAGACCTCCACCGACATCGCCGTCGGCGCGCGCCCGCAGAAGCGCACCGCGATCCCGAGCGCGTCCGGCAGCTCCTTCTCGTGACGCCACCACGCGGAGGACAGCCGCACGAGCGCGGGCCCCGCGAGCCGCTGCGCGAGCTCTCCCGCGGCGCCCTCGCGCGCGAGCGGCCGCACGTCTGCCCGGAACAAGACGCCGTCCGGATGGAAGAGCCGCGCTCGCCGCAGCAGGCTCCCCTCCCCTGCGATCGGGGACAAAAGCCCGCCCATCGCCCGCCCCAACGCCTCGGTTGCCCGCATCGCTCCCCTCCGTCTCGGTAGAACCTGGGCGTCCGCGCCACCCCTCCGCAAGCCCTTGCGGCCCCGAAAATCCCCCCGAACCGCCGCCGACGGTCCCCGTCCGTTCCCAATGATTTCGAGCCGTTAGGAGATTCCCTGGCAGGCGTGCGCCTCGCCGTCGTGTCATCCTAAACGTAATGCATCACACGTTCGTGATTTCCGACATCCACCTCTGCGAAGTGGAGCCGGGGACGGGTCCGTGGATGCGTCATCGGCAGCGCGCATTCCTGCCGGACGGCGAGCTCGCGGGCATGTTGGGCGCGGTGCTCGACGCCGTCCGCGGGCAGCGGATGACGCTCGTGCTGAACGGCGACGTCTTCGACTTCGACGCCCCGCGCGTGATCGACGGACGCAGCGCTTGCCACGATCTCCCGCGCGACGCCGACCATGGCGTGCCGGCGATCGCGGCGATCCTGGACGATCACCCGATCGTCCTCGAAGCGCTCGGGCGCGTGCTCGACGAGGGGCACGAGATCGTGATCGTGTCAGGCAACCACGACGTCCTGCTCACGCTGCCCGAGGTCCGCGTGCACCTCACAGCGCGCCTCTGCGACGCCGCGTGCGCCCTCGTGGCGCGTGATCGCAGCCCGAGCGCGCGTGCCGCAATCGCGGCGCGGATCCACTTCCGCGCGTGGATGCACGTGACGCCCGATCGTGTGCTCATCGAGCACGGCCACCTCTACGATCCCTACTGCAGCTACCGCTACCCGATGGCCCCGTTCGACGACGGCGGGCGCGAGATCGTGGCGACGATGGGCTCGATGGGGACGCGGCTGCTCGTCTCGCGCCTCGGCTACTTCAACCCGCACGACGACAGCTCCGTCATGATGACGAAGCTCGGGTATTTCCTGCACTGGGCGCGTTACTACCTCTTCTCGCGCCGCTGGCTCGCGCTCATCTGGGCGTTCGGCGCCGCGCGGATCCTCGGCCGCCTCTGGCGCGCACGCCGGCCCTTCTGCCGCGCGCGGTACCGCGGCAACGTGATCGCCTGCGCCCGCGAGACGGGCGAGCGCGTCGCGACCATCATGCGCCACGCCCGCCTCTTCGAGCCTCCTGCCGAGTCGCGTCTCCTCCGCGTCGTGCGCGAGCTCTGGGTCGATCACGTGTTCGTGATCCTCGTCGGCGCGGCGCTCGGCGCCCTGTTCATCGGCGTCGTCGGCATGCCGCTCGGGCTCCTCGGCGCGCTCGTGCCGCTCTTGCTCTTCGTGCTCTACGATCGCCTCGTCCCCAAGCCTCCGCTCGCCGAGACGTGGCGCCGCGTCGGCCGCGTGATGCGGAGCGTCGCGCGGATCCACGATGCGCGCGCCGTCGTCTTCGGCCACACGCACACCCCCGAGGGCTCGTGGGAGGGCGACGTGTTCATCGGCAACAGCGGCTCGTGGTCCGCGGCCACCTCGGGCCCCGACGGCGCTCCTTGCGTCGGCGAGCACCCCTTCGTCTGGCTGACGAGCGACGATCACGGCGCGCTCACGGGCGGGCTCTACGCCTGGAAGCGCGGGGCGATCGTGCCCCGCATCGTCCGCGCTCCGCAGGCCGAAGCGCCGCCGCGCAGCGAGGCCATCCTGCGCAGCGAGACGCCCGAGATCCGGAGCGACGACGCCCGCGCCGTTTAGCTTGCCGGCGCCTCGTCCGCGCGATTCGTCGGTACGAACATCGACAGAAGCACGCCCGGGATCGAGGCCGCGAACGCGAGCAGGAAGAACGTCGTGAAGCCGACGCTCTTCGCGAGGTGCCCGCTCACCGAGCCTGCGAGCGTCGTGGCCAGCGACATGAGCGCGGTGCCGATCGCGAAGTGCGACGCGCGGTAGGCGCCCTGGCAGCGCCGCATGATGAAGACCATGAACGCGGCCGATCCCGCGTAGGCCACGAACTGCTCGACGAGCACCACGGCCGTGATCGCCACGATCCCCGGCCGCGTCCAGGCGAGCCACGCGTAGAGCGGGATCGCCGCGCTCTGCAGGATCGCGATCGGCTTGAGCGTCCGCTCGAGCCCGAGCCGCGAGACCACCATCCCGCCGAGGATCGAGCCCGCGATCGAGGAGACCGTGCCCCACGTGCCGCTCACGAACCCGCGCTGCGCGAGGTCCAGGCCGAGATCCTTCAGGAAGGGCGTGTGCATCGCGAACATGAGCGCGTCGCCCGCGCGGAACGTCAGGATGAACGCGAGCACGAGCCCGACCCTGGGCTGACGCAGGAACGTGACGAACGCTTGCACGTACGAGGCGTCGGCCTTCCGGACGGCGCGCGCCTCGACCTCGGCTCGCGCGGGGGCCACGGGACGCGGCAAGAACAGCGCATGCCCCACGCCGAGGAGGAGCATCATCGCGGCCGCCGCGAAGAACGCGTACCGCCAACCGCCTGCGATCCCCGCGAGCACCACGAGCCCGCCCTTCGCGACCAGCATCGCGACCCGGAACGCGGCGACGCGCAGCCCCGAGAACCCCGCCTGCCGCTTCTCCGGCAGCGCGTCGAGGTAGAAGCCGTCCACCGCGATGTCCTGTGTCGCGGCGAGCACCGACACCACGATGAGCCCCCACGCCACCACGGGCAGATCCCCGCGATCGGCCGGCATCGCGAGCGCGAGCACCGCGAGCCCGAGCGCGATCTGGGTCGCGACGACCCAGCCCCGCTTCTTGCCGTACATGTCGACGAGCGGGCTCCAGAGGAACTTCGCGTTCCACGCGAAGCCGTACAGCGCCGTGTACCCGATCGCCTGCAGGCTCGCGCCGAACGCCGTGAAGAGCTCCGCGCTCACCTGATGCACGATCGAGTACGGCAGCCCCTCGCCGAAGTACGTCGTGGCGACCCACGGCGCCGCCCGCAGCGGGCTCTCCGCGGCCTTGTCCTCGGCCTCGCGCCGCGGTTCGTCCGGCGGCGTGCTCTTCGAAGGCGTGTAGACCTCTTCGAGAGAAGACCCCGGAGAGGCCACCTCCGCGCGGGCGGACGCTCGTTCGACGACGGACACGTTGCCGAGTCCCCTACAACAGAAAGCTCCGGCGGGCCCACCTTCTGGCCGACGCACCGCGGAAAGACCGGGGGCCTCGTCCAGAAGGTAGCGGTTTTCGGCCATCTCGTTTAGACGTGGAGACGACATGTCGAGGCTCTGCCGGCGCCGCTCTGGGGCCACGGTTTCCGGGATGGGGGAAGCGCGGTGAACGTCTACACCCGACGCGAGGAGATGCGCTGGACGATCATCGCGCTGACCGTACTCGTGCTGTCGTTCGGAGGCGCGGTCGTGCGGCTCGTCACGGCCGAAGGACGGCTGATCCCCGATCCCGCGGCGATCGCCGCCGCGAAGGCCGCGGACACGAAGGCGCAGCAGGCCAAGGCCTGCCAGACCGCCGCCGATCGGCTGAACACGGAGATCCCCGTGTTCAAGGCCTCCGCGAAGGCCGCGCGCCTCGCCGCGACGGCCGCGCCGAGCGCCACGCCGCCGCCGGTGAAAGGCAAGAAGCCGCCGCCGCCGAAGGAGAAAGAGCCCGACGTGGATCTCGCCTGGCCCTCGGCGCTCCCGTCCTACAAGCAGGTCAAGCTGCTCGCGCCGTGTCGGCCGCTCGTCGAGGGCGTGACCGGCGCGAAGTCCGAAGCGACGCGGGGTTGGGAGGCGGTCACGAGCGCGGCCGCCGTGGCGCCCGGCGAGGACTACAAGTCGCAGGTCGAGGCCGCGCGCAAGCTGCTCGCGGCGCTCGGCGAAGCGCCGGTCGACAAGGTGCTCGAAGCGGCGAAGGAGACCGAAGCGGCGCTCAAGAAAGCCGCCGACGCCGAGCAGGAGAAGGCGAAGACCGCGCAGGTGCGCGAGCCCTTGCCGAAGGGCCTGCTCTCGCGCGAGCTCGCGGTGGGCCTCGGCGTGCTCATCGGCGTGCTCGCCCTCCTCGCGAGCTTCCTCAGCGTGCGCGCGGCGGCCTCGCGGCGCCTCCAGACGCTCCTGCCGCTGCGCGAGGCCGCCAAGACGGGCAACTCCGGCATGCAAGCCGCGGCGCTGCTCACGCTCGCCTCGCAGCACAACGGCGGCGAGCCGGGGCTCGTCATCGGCGCGGGTGTCGGTGGCCTCATCGCGGCGTTCGTGTTCCCGCTCGACGCCGACATCTTCGTCGCGGGCGTCATGGTCGGCCTCCTCCTCGGCCTCGGCTTCCAGTGGACCGTGCGCATGTTCGAGGGCCTCTCGAACTGGCGAAGGCGCGCCACCGAGCTCGCGGACATCGAGAAGCCCGCGGTCCCGATCGTGCTCGTCCTCTCCACGGTGCACCTCGGCCGCGAGCCCGAGTTCTGGGCCTTCTTCAGCAAGCTCTCCGCGCAGGAGCAGGCCGCCACGGTCGCGCAGCTCGCCTCCCAGGCCGAGGAGCAGATCCTCGCCGCCGCCGACGCCGGCGCGGCCCAGCCCTACCCGCAGCAGGCCATGGCCCAGGGTTATCCCGGCGGCGGTTTTCCCCCGGGCGGCATGCCCCCGGGCGGCGGTTTTCCCCCGGGCGGCGGCTATCCCGGTCGCTGAACCACCGAACTTTCTTCACGAGCTCGGCCGTCCGCGGCAATAAACTCGCCTCTCCGCCGTATTCATGCGAGGAGGCCAAGACCCGGATGCGCTTCTTTTCCCTTTCCTCGAAGAGCCTCTCCCGCATCGGCGCGCTCGTCTCGCTCCTCGGAGCGACCTCTCTCCTCGCGTCCCTGCCCGCATCGGCCGAGGACACCGCGCCCAAGCCCGAGGCCCAGGAAGCCGCGAAAGAGGCGGACAACAAGCCCGCGGTCCTCGTCGCGCCCAAGGCCGAGCCGGCCGCGGCGCAGGCCCCCAAGGCCGAAGGCAAACAGGCGAGCGCGCCTGCCAAGAAGCGCCGGGGCGGCATCCACCCCTGCATGACCCCCGACCCGGGCTTCGGGATCTACGACCGCTGGTCGAACGAGCCCTCGATCGGCCAGATGATCGCCCCGAAGAAGGGCGGCATCACGAAGAGCGGCGGCTTCGACCTCGTCGTCCACTTCCACGGCCACGAGCCGATCCGCAAGGAGTTCGTCAAGACCGCCAAGGGCTCGGTGCTCGTGGGGATCGACCTCGGCATTGGTTCGGGCGCGTACGCGCAAGGGTTCGCGGCGCCGAACACGTTCACGCAGCTCCTCGCGAGCGTCGAGGCGGCCATGGCGAAGAAGACGGGCAACCCCAAGGCGCATGTCCGCAAGCTCGCGCTCTCGTCGTGGAGCGCGGGGTACGGCGCGATCGAGCAGATCCTCCGCCAGCCGGCCGGCAAGCGCGTCGACGCGGTCATCCTGCTCGACTCCTTGCACACCGGGTACATCGACGAGCGCTCGAAGGCGTTGAAGACGGGGCAGATCGACGTCTTCGTGGACTACGCCAAGCGCGCCGCGAAGAAGCAGGCGTTCATGTTCCTGAGCCACTCGTCGATCATCCCGCCCGGCTACGCGTCGACGACGGAGGTCGCGAGTTACGTCATCGGTGAGCTCAAGGGCAAGCCGAAGAAGGCCAAGCGCGCGGACGTGCTCGGGCTCGACCTCATCCGTCGTTACGACAAGGGTGATTTCCACGTCCGTGGTTACACCGGCGACGACAAGCCCGATCACTGCGCGCACATCGGCCTCATGGCCGATATCGTGCGTGTTCATCTCGAAGCCCGCTGGAAAACGCCACGCGGGAAGTCGTGATCGAGCGCTCCGAACGACGCGCGTAATCGAATCGTCACCTCCGCGAAGGCCATTTCGCAGGCGTTTGAAAGCATTTCGCTGTCGCGAAGTTCTTGACGTTTCGACGCAATCCCGTAACGGATGATCACATGGGTGGCATTGGCGTCGTTCTGAATCCGCGCTCCCGACAGAACCGCCGCGACCCGGCCGCGGCCTCGCGGCTGGCGCGGACCCTCGGCGATCGAGGCGTCGTCCGCACCGCGCAGACGAGGGAGGATCTCGCGCGAATCGCGGAGGATTTCCGGAAACTCAAGATCGACGTGCTCGGCATCTCCGGCGGAGACGGCACGAATCACATCACCCTGACCGGATTCCTCGAGGTCTACAGCGACGAGCCGCTCCCGCCGATCGCGTTCCTGCGCGGCGGAACGATGAACACGGTGGCGAACGCCGTGGGCGTGCCCCGCGGCAAGCCCGACGGCCTGCTCTCGACGCTGATCGCCCGCTACAACGAGCGTGGAAAAGCCTCGCTTCGGGTGGTCGAACGCAACACGATGCGAATCGACGACCATTACGGGTTCATTTTCGGTACCGGCGCGATCCACGGATACATGGCCGAGTACTACCGGCACCCCGAGCCGAACCCGGTCCACGCCGCGTCCACGCTTTACGAGGCCAGCAAGAGCGTCATGCTCGGGCACCGGACGCCGGTCGCCGAGCGCTGGGAAGGCTCGGTGGAGCTCTCCGGCGGCGTGCGTTTGCCCATGCGGGACTACCTCTGCATCGCGGCGGGCACGGTCGATCAGATTGGCCTCGGTTTCCGGCCTTTCTATCGCTCGGGGCACGTCCCCGGCCGCTTCCACATCCTCGGCATCCACACGAGCGCGCTCGGGTTCGTCAAAAAGCTCCCGGACATCTGGCAGGCGCGCCCGATGGGCGAGGAGCACACCTACGACCACCTCGCCGAGCACGCGATCCTGGAGGCTCGCTCGGGCGTGGTGCGGTACGTGCTCGACGGGGATCTCCACGAGCATCGCGGGCCGCTCGAGATGCGCGTGGGGCCGCGCGTGCAGATCGTCGTGGAGCACAAGGCGGGCATCCGGCCGCCGGGCGGGAGCACGTTCACGTTTCCCCCGCCCTGGATTCAGCCCGGCAATTCTTGAGGCTCACGCCTCGGGCATGTCGGCGGCGTCGAGCCGCACCGTGACGAACGTCCCGTAGCTCATCACGGTGAGCGACTCGTGGTCGACGATCATCACACGGACGCACCGAGCGGGCGCGGCCATGCGGAGGTCCTCGTACGGGTCGAACGGAGCGTCCTCCGCGGGCGGGAGCGCCGATCGCAGGAAGGCGTGGACCTTGTCGCGGTGCCCGATGAGCACGCACGTGCCGATGGGCTCTTCGTCCTGGAAGAACAGCTCGTGCGCGGAGACGTCGACGACGAGCACGGCCACGTCCACGACGTCGAGCCCGCTCGTCACGCAGATCTGCTCGATGCGCGAGCAGACGGCGCTCTCCACGTTGCGAAACAGCGCGATCCGCCGCCTCTGGCCGTCCGTCAGCGAGGTATCGGCGAGGAAATTCGACAGGCTCGCCGGGATCTCCGATTGCGCGGTCTCCTTGTTCTTGGCGTCCCCCATGTTGATACCGCGAGGACCCCGCCGTCGGACGGGCCCGCCGCGCCTCCCCACAGGGGTTTTATGCACGAGTGTCGCCAACGCCCCTCCCCGTGAGGAAGGAACGTGCCGCACGGAATCGTCGCGCAGCGGACGGGATCGCTCGGTCAGCGTGCTCCCGTCCTGCGCGTCAGGGTGCGGCCCCGAGCGCGGCTTTCGTCTCCGTTTGGATCACGAGCTGCTGACCTGCCGGCTGATTCGGTGATTTCAGCAGCGACTGCATCACGAGCGCGATCTGCCCCCGCTCGGGCATGAACCGGGTGTCGCCGACCTCGATCTCGCCCTTGCCGCGCGACTCGTAGCGCTCGAGCGACACGGGCACGTCCTTCGGCAGGCCCGGGAGGCCGAGCGTCGTGTTCGCGGCGTATTGCCGGACCTCGAGCGAGAGCGTCGCCCGTTTGCCGTCGAGCTTCTCCACCTTCGCGACGCGGTACCGCAGCACATCCACGCCCGACGAGCGCGCCCGATCCGTCACCATCCAGTACGCGCCGACGCCGACCGGCTTGTCGGGCAAAGGCACCGTCGACGCGAGCACCGCGTCGACCAGCGAGCCCACCACGAGCTCGATCCCCGGCGTCGAGTCCTTCGGGTACTCGATCGCCAGATCCGTGGCGATCCCGGAGGGCCCGAGCCGATAACGGATCACGCTGTCTTTCAGGTTCTTGAGCTCGGCCGGCACGTCGCCGCGGATCGCCTTCACCGCCGCGAGCTTCACGACCACGGGTTGCCCCGACGGGGCTGGTTCGGCCGCTTTGTCGGTCTTCTTCTTGTCGTCCTTCGCCTTGTCGGCCTTGAAGACGAGCTCGACGATGAGCGGCGGCAGGCCTTGTTGCGCCGCGCGTACCTGCAGGAGGAGCGTCGTCTTGCGCTCGTCTCCCCCCGCGAACGCGTACGAGAGCGGCACCTTCGGATCACTGCCGTCCCCGAAGAGCTCGAGCTTCGGCGTTGCCATGGGGGCGTGGGCCGCGTCGGCAGCGGCGGACTCGAAGATGCCGGACTCGGGCGGCCCCCCTGCGGCGTCCTTCGGGCCGGCGGACTGCGCAGGCGGCGCCTGGGCCGCGGCGGCGAGGGCCTCGCCGAGCTTGCCGCCGACGACCGGCCCGGTCTGGGCATCCGCGCCCGCGTCGGCGACGGGCGCCGCGGGCTTCTTTTCTTCCTGACATCCGATCGTGGAGACCACGAGCCCGAGCGCGATCATGCTCGCGCATCGGGCCACGTTCGCGCGTAGAGCCATGGCGCACGATGTATCTCGTTTTCGCGAGGGTGTCAGGTCCGACCGGGCCGGACCACGCGAGGCCCCCCAAGCGTCGACCAGGGGATGGGAGGGAGGGGCGGTGGGCCGCAGATGCTCTCTACGCCGCGCCAGAAACGAAAACCGGGCGCCGGAGGGAGGGAGCATGCTGACGATCACGTCCACCGCGTTCGCGCCGAACGGTCCGATCCCGCGGGAGCACACCTGCGAGGGCGACGATCGATCCCCGCCGCTCACCTTTGCGTCGGTCCCGCCGGGCACGCAGAGCTTGGCGCTGATCGTGGACGATCCGGACGCGCCGGATCCACGCGCGCCGAAGCGGACGTGGGTGCACTGGGTCGTCTACAACCTACCGCCCACGACGACGGGCCTCTCCGCAGGCGCGGAGCTCCCTCCGAGCGCGCGGGCGGGGAACAACGACTGGGGCCGCGACGTGTACGGCGGCCCGTGTCCGCCGATCGGGCGGCACCGTTATTTCCACAAGCTCTATGCGCTCGACGTGATCCTGCCGGATCTCGGGACGCCGACGAAGGCCGAGCTCGAGCGCGCCATGGAAGGGCACGTGCTCGAACAGGCGCATCTCGTGGGCACGTACGAAAAAGCCGCTTGATCAGCGGCTCTGCCCTGTCATTTGCGCGTGGCCGCGATGGCCCTGATGTCATTCAGGAGCTCGAGCGGCCGGAAGGGCTTCGAGTAAAACGCGGTCGCGCCGGCGTTCTTCACGCGCGCCTTGGACTCGGGGTCGTCCATCGCGCTGATCACGAAGATCGGCAGCTCCTTCGTCGACTCGAGCGCGCGCAGGCGCGCACAGACCTCGAAGCCGTCGAGCGCGCCGGGGAGCATGAGGTCGAGCAGCAGGATGTCGAACGGCTCGGTCGAGGCGAGCTCCACGGCCTTCGCGCCCGTGGCGACGCCCACCACCTCGTGACCGCTCGAACCGACCAGTGTCTCGATCATCCGGCGGATGGCGTCCTGATCTTCGCAGACGAGCACTCGCATGATTTCACTCGCTCCGGCCCCGAAGGGCCCGTTCGTCCCTTCTACATCGAGACCCGGGTGCGGGCCAGATCGAGCCGCGTGGATCGCCGCTCCCCCTCCCCCGAACGCAAGTCGGGGGTATTGTCTCCAGGGTCACCTGCCCCCAACGTCACGCCCATGACCGTCCTGTACGAAGACCCGCACGTCGTGTGTGACGACGATGCGCTCACCATCAAGCGATATTACTTTCCCGTCGGCAGCAAGCGGATCCCGTACAGCGAGATCCGCCGCGTGGACGACACGCCGATGGGCTGGCTCACGGGCAAGCTGCGGCTTTGGGGCATGGGCCCGGCGCCGTACTGGTTCCACCTCGATGTGGAGCGACCTGGCAAGGAGCGATGCATCGTGATCGACCGGGGCGGCTTCGTGAAGATCGCGCTCACGCCGGCCGATCACGAGGCCGTGCTCACCCTGCTGCGTGAACGTACGAGGTAGCCGCGGACCACGTGATGACGTTACCGATCGAGCCGTCGCTCCCCGAGATCTGCACAGCCATCGCCGAGCGACGCCGGCTCGTCCTGGAGGCGCCGCCGGGCGCGGGCAAGACGACCCGCGTGCCGCGCGCGCTCTTCGAGGCCGGGCTCGCGGGTTCGGGGGAGATCTTGGTGCTCGAACCGAGGCGCCTCGCCGCGCGGATGGCGGCGAGGCGCGTGGCCGAGGAGATGGGCCAGAAGCTCGGCGAGACCGTCGGCTGCACGATGCGCTTCGAGGATGTGTCGAGCCCCGCGACGCGCATCCGCTTCGTCACCGAGGGCGTGCTCACGCGCAGGCTCGTGCGAGATCCGACGCTCGAAGGCGTCTCGGTCGTCGTCCTCGACGAGTTCCACGAGCGGCACGTGCACGCGGACGTCTCGCTCGCGCTCCTCGCGCGCCTCACGCGCGAGCGTCGCAAGGATCTCGGGCTCGTGGTCATGTCGGCGACGCTCGAAGCGGATCCGATCGCGGCGTGGCTCGACGCGCCGATCGTACGGTCCATGGGCCGGATGTACGACGTCGCGATCGAGCACCTCGAACGCGCGGACGATCGGCCGCTCGAAGCGCAGGTCGCCTCCGCGGTGCGTCGCCTCGTGCGCGAGGGGCTCGACGGCGACGTGCTCGTGTTCTTGCCGGGCGCCGCGGAGATCCGCCGCGCGGGCGAGGCGCTCCGGCCGATCGCGGACGCCGAGCGCCTGCTCGTCTTGCCGCTGCACGGGATGCTCACGCCGGCCGAGCAGGATCGCGCGGTGCGTCCGGCGGATCGTCGCAAGGTCATCCTCTCGACGAACGTGGCCGAGTCGAGCGTGACGATCGACGGCGTCGTCGCGGTGATCGACAGCGGCCTTGCGCGGGTCGCGTCGTATGCGCCGTGGTCGGGCCTGCCGACGCTCAAGGTCGCGAAGATCGCGCGGGCCTCGGCGGCGCAACGCGCGGGCCGCGCGGGGAGGACACGACCCGGCCGAACGTTGCGTCTCTTCACGCGGGGGGATCTTCTCGCGCGGCCCGAGCACGACGCGCCCGAGATCCTGCGCGTGGATCTCGCCGAGACGGTGCTCGAGCTCTGCGCCTCGGGCGTGGGTCCGATCGAAGAGCTGCCCTTTCTGGATCCGCCGCCCCGCGCCGCCGTCACCGCGGCCGAAGAACTCTTGCGGCGCCTCGGCGCGATCGACGAGGCGCGCCGCGTGACGCCGCTCGGCCGGCGCATGCTCCGGTTCCCGGCGCATCCTCGGCAGGCGCGGCTGATCGTGGAGGCCGAGGCGCGTGGCGTCGCCGAGGAAGGGTGCGTGCTCGCGGCGCTGCTCGGCGAGCGCGAGGTGAGCGTCTCGGGTGCGTCGCACCGACGCGGCGGCGGGCGCGTCGAGGAGCACCGATCGGATCTCTTGCACGCGCTCGATCAACTGGAGATGGCCGAGCTCGAAGGGCATGCGCCGGATCGGCTCCGCGCGCTCGGCCTGGATCCGACACGTGTCTTCGCCGTGGATCGCGCAGCAAAGCAGCTCGCGCGTCTCGTCGATCGTCGCAAGGCCCCGCGGCCCGCAAGCGCGCCCGATCACGAGCGAGCGCTGCTGCTCGCGACGCTCGCGGGGTACCCCGATCGCGTGGGTCGCGTGCGCAGACCCGAGACGGCGACGGGCAGGAGCGGCCGCGAGATCGTGTTTGCCACCGGCGGCTCGGCCGTGCTCGCCGAGTCGAGCGTGCTCGGCGCCGAGGAGTACGTGGTCGCTGTCGACGTCGAGGAACGAACGGAGGGCACGAAGGGCCGCGTCGTCGTGCGCGCGGCGAGCGCCGTCGAAGCCGACTGGCTCCTCGACGTGTTCACCGACGCGATCACCGACAGCACGGATGTCCGCTGGAACGCGGCGCAGGAGCGCGTCGAGGTCACGCGGCGGCTCGCGTACGAGAGCCTCGTGCTGGAGGAGGCACGCGTCGCGGCCACCGATCCTGCGTCGATCCAGCGCATCGGCCAGGCCCTCGCGGAGGCGGCGTGCGCCCGCGGCTATCGCACGTTCATCCGCGGCGACGGCCTCGACACATGGCTCGCGCGGGTCGCGTTCGTCCGCACGCACTGCCCCGAGGCGGGCCTCCCTATGTTCGACGAGGCCGCGATCGTGGAGACGCTGCGCGCGCTCTGCGTGGGCCGGCAGAGCTTTGCGGAGCTGCGGCAGGCCGATCTCGGCGCGGCCCTCGGCGAGCGCCTCACCCCGGAGCAGGCACGGCGCGTGGCCGAGTGGGCGCCCGAGACGATGCAGCTCCCGGGCGGGCGACGGCTGCGGCTCGAATACGGCCCCGACGGCACGGTCTCGGCGGCCTCGCGCCTGCAGGACTTTTTTGGTTTGGCGGAAGGCCCCCGCGTGGCGCGGGGCCGGGTGCCGGTCGTGCTCCACCTC
This sequence comes from Polyangium mundeleinium, assembly GCF_028369105.1. Classification (NCBI taxonomy): domain Bacteria; kingdom Pseudomonadati; phylum Myxococcota; order Polyangiales; family Polyangiaceae; genus Polyangium; species Polyangium mundeleinium. The sequence continues at coordinate 7,937,975 of NZ_JAQNDO010000001.1, forward strand.
TGCGCGCCGAACCAGCGCCCGGTCCAGGTGACGACCGACCTCGCCGGCTTCTGGGAGCGGCACTACCCGGCCATCGCGCGCGAGCTCCGGCGCCGCTACCCGAAACACGCCTGGCCGGACGATCCCCGGCATGCGACGCCGCCATTACCGAAAGGAATGCGCCCGTCCTGAGCCCGCGCGCACGTTCGAGATGGAAAGACTCCACTCGTGCTTGACATGCCCGGCCTCTTCCGCCACTTTCCGCAGCCCCGAGCGACGGGTCCCGCGCGCAACGCGCGAAATGCCTGCTGAGGACGTCATGGCGAAGAGCGACATCACTGGGAAACGGAAGCTTCTGGCGCAGAACGTCTCCCACTCGAACATCAAGACCAAGCGCTGGCAGAACGTGAACATCCAGACCCGCAGGCTCTGGGTTCCGGAGCTCAAGCGCTACGTCACGCTGAACCTCACGACGCGCGACATCCGCACCATCGACAAGGTGGGCGTCGTCGCGTACGCGAAGCGGTACGGCGTCGCGCTCTAGGCTCGGCCTGGGCTCGTCGCCGCGCCGTGCAGAGCGTGTGCGTGTAGACGAAGGCAACGCTGGCACGGAAGAGCGCGCCTCCATTCGGGGGCGCGCCTGCTTTTTGTCTACGTTGTTTTGAGCGGCAAGCGGCGGGCGAACGAGCGGCTCGTCGGCCCGCCGCGGCTCAGGATTCGTCGGCGGATCGCGCCGTCCCGTCCCCGGTCGAGACCAAGAACCGCGCGTCCCGCGCATCCCGCAGCAAGGCCATCGCCGTGAGCGCGCCCGACTTCTCTCGCAGCTCCGCGACGGCCGTCTCTGCCGGCCACCCCTCGGCGAGGGGGCGCAGCGCCGCGACGTCGACGCCCGCCTTCCCGAGCAACGCCACCGCCGCGTAAAACCCGGACTTGCCCACGATCGCGAGCGGCGCCGGCATGTCGAGCGGCGCGCCCGGCGACGTCCGCGGGACCCCGCGCCGCACGGGTTGCGCATGCCGGCCGAGCACGAGCTCGAGCTCCGGCACGAGCACGCCCTGCTCCCGCCGCGTCGGCACGAAGACGAGCGCCGCGAGCAGGCCTCGACCGTCACAAGCGAGGATCGCGTCCGCCACCGGGAGCCGGCCGAGCGGCGCGTCCCAGGGCACGCTGAGCGCTGACACGTCGGACCCGAGCGACGTCGTGCGGGCAGGCACGTCCTCGGGCATCGCGCTCTCCAGATCCTCAGCCGTGAGGATGCCGCCCGCCACGGGCCCACCCGCCGCGAGGAGCGCGCTCACCGCCTCCTCGGAGGCGAGCGCGAGCGGCCCTGCCGACCCCACGCGCTTGATCAGCGCCGCACGTTTCGTGGCGCCCGCGGCCTCCGCCGCTGCGACGCCGGCCCGCGCGAGACCGCCGAGCCCCGATCGCCCGCGCGCCGCGTGCAGGATCGCGATGAGCCCGAGTGATCGCGGCACGGCGACGTACGCGCCGAGCGGGATCTCTTTTTCGGTCTTCCACCCGCGCGGACGAGCTGCGCCTCTTCCAGGCTGCAGCGAGCGTCCATCGATCACACGCGCCCCGGCGCCGCCGCCTGCGACGATCGCCACGACGGGCGAAAGCAGGACGGAGGCATCTTGACCGGCGAGCGCGAAAAATCCGGCGATGACCGCGTCGGCCGCGCTGCCTCCGGCGTCGAGCGCGGCCTGGGCCGGGCCCTGCGTGGTCGACGAGCGCGCGAGTGCGAGGGCGCCGCGGATCACTGCTCCTCGTCCTCCGCGATGAGCGGACGCACGATCGGCGCGACCGGCGCCACGATCGATCCCGCCTCCGGCGCGCGGCTCGATCGCGCGAGCGCGGCGACGAGCGTGCTCTTCGCGCGGATCGCGGCGCCGCGGGTTCCTTCGACCACCAAGAAAATGTCCCGACGCTCGCCGAGCCTGCGCGCCACACGATCGAGCGCCGCGGCCGAGAGCATGGTCTGCGCGCCGAGCGATCGGAGGCGCGTGTAGACCACGGACCCGCGCGGCAGATCGTCACGCGCGGCGTCGAAGACGGGCAGCACGCCCGCGGCCCGCGCCGTGTCGATCACGTCTTCACGCTCCCACATGCCACGCGGCTCCCAGAAGCGGAGCGTGCCTTCGCCCGGGATCCGCGCGAAGAGCGCGGCGATGCGCTTGCGGTTCGCCGCGGTCGGCCGGATCTCGGTCGACGTCGAGAGCACGATGCACCGCGCTTCGAGCGTCGTCGCGACCTCGATCGAGGTGGCGAGCGCGTCATCGAGCTCCTTGCCGGGGGCGAGCTCGGCCACGACGCGCGGCAAGACCACGCTGAACACGAACGCGGGCGGCACCGATTTCCGCCACTTTCGCAGGCCGGGCGCGCCGGGCAGCGACATGTCGACCGGGCGGATCTCCACCAGATCGAGCTGTTCCTTGTACTTCTTGATGTCGCCCTGAAGGGCGTGCAGGCCCACGTGGAGTCTTGCCATGGCGGGGTCTCTTTACTCGAAGTGGAACCACTGCGTGGGGTTCTCGCGCAAAAAGCTTTCCATCGCGGAGGCGATGCGGCGCGCGGCGAGGGAGAGCTCGTCCTCGCTGGGCCGGCGCGGCAGCGAGATCGACGGACAGCTCCGCACCTCGTAGCGCATGTAACCCAGCCGCCGCGTGAAGACGGGCACGATCGGCGCCCCGCTCAAGGCGGCGAGCGAGAGCGGGCCCTCAGGGACGACGAAAGGCTCGTCGAAGAGCGTGACCTCTCGCCCACGCATGCCCTTCGGGAGCCTGTCGATCTGGACCGCCACGACACCGCCGCGCCGGAGATGCGAGAGCAAAGGCAACGCGTCGAGCGGGCTCGTCCCCACGTGTACGATCCGCACACCGGCCTTGTCGCGCGCGTCGTCCGTCAGCGCCTCGGCGCGCTCATCGCGCTCGTGCGCCATCACGACGACGACGTCGGCCGTATGCACGCTGCGCAGGATCGGGCCCGCGGCTTGCCAGCCGCCCGTGTGCGCCGTCGCGATGATCACGCCGCGCCCTGCGCTCGCCGCGCGCACGTAGTTCTCGTCCGACGCGCAAAGCCCGACGAGGCGCTCGGGTCGATCGCGCCCCACGAGGAACGCCTCCGTCAAGCAGCTCGCGAAGCTCGCGAAGACCCGCGCGACGTCGACGTTCTCGACGAGCACGTTCCGCGGCCCGAGCGCGCGCCTTAGGTTCTTCCGGACCGCGCGCCGCTGTCGCCCGAGACCGATCCCGAAGGCGAGGCCGATGAGCGGCGGCGCGTACCGCACGAAGGGGCGCGGGCCGTGTGTCACGCCTGCGTCGAGCGCGCGGCGCCAGAGCACCGAGTCGTGCCGGCGCAGATCGTCGAGCAGCTTGCCGAGGTCGTCTCCGATCCCCACGGGGCCCCCGTAGCGGCTCAACGGCGCGGCGCAAAGGGCGGCGCGTCGGGATCGACGATGTCCTCGTCATGGCCGCTGGATCCAGGCTCCCGGGAGACCGTCTTCCCGATCCGCAAAAGCCCCCACACCCCGACCTCGCGCGCCGCCGCGTCGTCGTGCGCCGCGGCCTGCTCCAGCGTCCGCACGTCGTCCTCGGCGCTCGGCCCCTCGGGATCTCGCGCAAGTCGGTTCGCCGCGACGATCGCCGCGTTCCGCGCGAGCCCTCCGCGCCGCGCACGCCGCAGCGGCGTCCCCTGGATCGTTTCGGGAAACGCTTCCTCCTCGATCGACGCGAGATCCGAGAGCCGCATCTCGGACCAGCGCGGCAGCGGCTGGAACTGCTGCGTGCGCGCCTCGGGCGGCGGCGCGGTCCGGTTGTAAGGACAAACCTCCTGGCAGACGTCGCAACCGAAGAGGTGCTCGCCGATCGCCGCGCGCAGCTCCTCGGGCGGCGCCTCGTACTGCTCGATCGTGAGGTACGAGATGCACCGCCGCGCATCGAGCACGAACGGCTTGGGGAACGCGCCCGTCGGGCAGGCATCGAGGCAACGCGTGCACGCTCCGCAGCGCTCGTGCATCGGCACGCCCGGCGTGAGCACGAGTGTCGTGACGACCTCGCCGAGCATGACGAAGCTCCCCTGCCCCGGGACGATCACGAGTCCGTTTTTCCCCACGAACCCGAGCCCGGCGCGCGCCGCCCACGCGCGCTCCATCAGCGGCTCGATGTCGCAGAGCGGTCGCGCGTCGATGCCAGGCCCGAGGCCGCGGATGAAGTCGGCGAGCCGGCGCAGCTTCTTGCGAAGAAAGAGGTGATAGTCCTGCCCGCGCGCGTAACGGGCGATCCCGCGCGCGACCTCGGGATCGTGCGACTCGGCCTCGGCCGAGCGGGCGTACCGGCGACCCACGCACACGACGCTCCGCGCGCCCGGGAGGATCGCCTCCGTGTCGAGCCTCCGCCGCTCCTCGACGTGCTCCTCGAGGTACCGCATCGTGCCGTGCATCCCGGCCTCGATGAACGCGCGGTAGCGACCGTGCTCGACGTCGAGCGGCTCGTCGGCGCGCGCCACGCCCACCACGTCGAAGCCGAGTTCGAACGCGCGCTCCCGGACCCGCTGATCGACGTCGCTCGCGGACATCCGTGTTGCCTCCCTGCGCCCCGCCCGCGCAGCGATCGAGCTACCCGAACAGCCGATCGAGCACGATCGCGCACGCCGCGCGCACGCTCAGGTGATTGTAGCCCGTGTCCTTCGCCGCATGGATCGGCGCGAGGCGAACGTCGGCCGACGCGACGAGCTCACCCGCGAGGCCCCACCCCGTCCCGAACGTGATGAGCACGGGTTTGTCCGTTTGCGAGAGGCGCGCACGCGCGTCGGGGTAGTTCGTCACGGGGCCGCGCTTCGCCGACGCCGCCGTCGTCCAGAGCTCGATCCCCGCGCGCCCCACGCCCGGCGCGAGCGACGTGTAAACGTCCTCCAGGCTCGGCACGATCCGCAGGACGTCGAGCGCGTCCGCGCGATCCGGGATGCGCTTCTTGCCCGAGCCGTGGACCCAGTGATCACGGATGCGCTCGGCGAGCAGCCGCTGCGCCGCGACCGGATGCACGACGTGAAGCTCGAGCACACCGAACGTGCGCGCGCTCCGCGCCATGTCGTGGAGGTCCAGGTTCGTGATCGCGGTCGTCACGATCTCCCCGGCGCGATCGAGCACGGGGTGGTGAACCAGCGCGAGCGCGACCTTCGTCACGACGAACCTCGCTCGGCGCGAAGACGCTTCGCTCGCTCCAGGAGCTCGGGCCTGCGCGCCGCCGTGCGCGCCTCGGCCTGCTCGCGCCGAAAGGCCGAGATCGCCGCGTGGTTACCGCCTTTCAACACCTCGGGCACCTTCATCCCTCGGAACTCCTCGGGCCGCGTGTAGTGAGGGTATTCGAGCAGCCCGTCCATCGCGGGGCTGTGCGACTCGTGCATCGCCGAGTCGGCGCTGCCGAGCACGCCGGGCAAAAGACGCGAGCACGCGTCGACGATCGCCATCGCCGCCACCTCGCCGCCCGCGAGCACGAAGTCACCGAGCGAGATCTCCTCGTCGATGAACGCGTGCACCCGATCATCGAAGCCCTCGTACCGACCACACACGAGCGTGATCCACGGCAGCGAAGCGAGCGCCTCGACCTTGCGCTGGTCGAGCACGCTTCCTTGCGGAGAGAGCAGCACGCGGTGCGAGCGTTCCGCATCCGCGCCTTCGCGTCCCTCACGTGTCCGCGCCTCGACGGCCTCGATGCAGCCGACCACGACATCGACGCGGATCACCATGCCGGACCCGCCGCCATACGGCGTGTCGTCGACGCTGCGATGGCGACCGAGCCCGTGCTCGCGCAGGTTCGCGCAACGCACGTCGAGCGCGCCTGCGCGCGCCGCGCGGCCGACCATCCCCGTCGACAGGAATGGCTCGAACATCTCGGGGAAGAGGGTGACGATGTCGACACGCATGCGCGCGCCTCGTCAGGTGAGGCCGTCGATCGTGACGAGCCGGACGACCCCGGCGTCGGTGTCCACGGACGCGACGAAGTCGTCGAGCAGTGGGACCTCGATCTTCGTGCCGTCCGCGCGTTCGACGACGAGCACCTCGCAGCTCGGATACGAGGCCAGCGCGAGGACACGCCCCACGACCTCGCCGGAGCCGAGCTCTGCGCGCGCGCCTTCGATGTCGCACGCGTAGAACTCGCCCTCTTCGAGCTGCGGGAACTCGTCCCTCGGCACGAGCAGGATGGCCCCGCGCAGCGCGTCGGCGGCGTCCCGATCGGCGACGCCCGCGAGCCGCGCGAGCACCGCCTTGTTCGCGCTTCGGATCGACGTGATATCGGCCGTGCGCTCTGCGCCGTCGGGGAATCGCAGCTTGAGCGTCGGCCGGTGCCCGAGGAGATCCGAGCCCTCGTGGTAGACCTTGAGGCGCACCTCGCCCTGGATCCCGTGGGAGCGCGCGATCTCCGCGACGGCGACAAACCGTCGCGGGGCATCGGCCTCGGTCGTGGCGCGTTTACGCGGGATCAATCCAGGATGTCGAGGTGGGCCCGGAGGCCCGCCTTGCTGGCGGCCGCGTTGAGGAGCGCGCGGATCGACTGCGCGGTGCGGCCATCCTTGCCGATCACTTTGCCGATGTCCTCACGCGCCACGCTGAGCTCGATGCGCGGGAACCTGTCGCCCGTGACCTCGCGGACGGTCACTTTCTCGGGTTGATCCACGAGCGACCGCGCGATGAGCGCGACGAGATCCAGCAGCATGGTGGAGGACGCAGGAGACGGCGCCATGCCTCGTTACTTCGCCACCGTCGCCGCGACGACGTCAGGGCGCTTCAGCAGAAGCTCGACCGTGTGCGAGGGCTGGGCACCGACGTCGCGCCAGTGCTTCACGCGCGCCGTGTCCAGGCGGATCTCGTTGCGGCGCGGGTCGTACGTGCCCAAACGTTCGATGAACCGGCCTCCGCGGGCAGCGCGCTGGTCGGCGACGACGATACGGTAGAACGGGGTCTTCTTCGTGCCCGCCCGGGCGAGGCGGATATGAACGGCCATCGGTGAACCTCGGTCTTCTTGGAGATCCGGCGCTTGCCGGGTGCGGGCATGACCCGCTCGCATTCGCGATCCCCCGGCGCACCACGCCAGGGGAACGGGGGGCGAAGGGTAGGCAGAACCCCCCCACCGGTCAAGGCCGAACAAGACGCAAAATTTGTCCCGTCCGATCCTCGCCTGGACTTCTCGTGAGCTTGCGGCCCGGACGCACCCCGCGGCCGCGAAAAACATGGGGTTGGAGTGAAACGAAGAAAGAAGCGCCGTGCGGGAATCCGCTCGGCGACGGGGACAGACGGGAAATCAGCCGTTCTCGAGGATGATCACGCCACGATTCGGGTCGTCTTCATCCTCATGAGGCTCCTTCGGCCCGCTTCCAGGGCGACGCGGAGCCGGGTACCGCTCGAGCGGAAGTTCCAGGCGCGGTCGGTTCTCCTCACGCTGCTGGCGCTCCCTCTCTTCCCGTTGTCGGATTTGTTCGATGATGAAAGGAGGTAGCATCCGGACTCCTCCGCACCGCGTCTGTGGCGTCGCTCGGATGAACGTGCCTAGCAAGAATGGGCCCGTTCACGAGTCGAATCTAGCAATGAGAGTAACGGGGTCAAGCTTATCGCCCGGGACGACGGTGATATGCTCGCCGCCTCTATGACGCAGGATGGCGTGAGATCGCCGGAGCAAGAGCGCCAAGCAACGCAGCCCTCTCGGGCTTCGTCCTCGTCGCCGAAGCCCCAGGCGCGAACGCGGGGCGCGGCGAAGCAGGCACGCCGTTCCCTCGTGATCTGCGTGGCGCTCGGCATCGGGCTCGCCTCTGTGGACGCACGCGCCGCCGCGTTCGACGTCGCGGACACGACGTGGGAGGGCTGCTCGGAGCTCTTCGGGCTCGCGGTGAACGAGCTCGGCGACGGACGTGTCAAGGCCGTCGCCGTGCTCGACTGGAACGAGGTCACGCCGAACGACGGTGTGCTCGTCCTGCACCCGCTCCAGAGCATGGATCCCGAAGAAACGGCCGCCTTCATGAAGGCCGGCGGGCGCCTGGCGATCGTGGACGACTACGGCCGCGGCGAGGAGACGCTGCGGCGCTTCCACATCGAGCGGACCGTTCTGCCCTCACGCCCTGTGGCAGCGCTGCGCAACAACCCGCAGCTCGCGATCGCCGAGCCCGTGCTCACGGGCGACAAGGGGCAACTCACCGGCCCGCACCCGGTCGTCGCAAACGTGCAGCAGTTCGTCACGAACCACGCGACGGGGCTCCGCCACCCGAACCTCTCGCCCGTGCTCGAGGTGCGCGCCGTCGGCGAGCCCCCGACGATCGTCGCGGTCGCGGGCCAGGTCGGCAAGGGCCGGCTCTTCGCGCTGAGCGATCCCTCGGGCCTCATCAACCAGATGCTGCGCTACCCCGGCAACCGCTCGTTCGCCGTGGGCCTCGCGCACTACCTCGTCGACGAGGACGGCGGCGAACGGCATGGCGGCAGGCTCTTCATCGTCGCCAACCGCTTCTCCGAGGAAGGCTCGTTCGGCGGCAAGTCGACGCTGCGCAAGGACATCGAGGGCCAGCTCCGATCGATCGGCGACGCCCTCGCGGAGGCGCGTCAGAACGGGCTGCCGAGCTGGGCGCATTGGGTGCTCGCGCTGCTCGCGGTGGTCGGCGTGGCCGCGTGGGTCGCGCGGGCCGCGGGGCGGCCGTACAAGAGCCCGCATCCACGCTTCGCGCGACCCGTGCCGCTCGTGGCGCAGGGAGGCGTGGCCGGGCGCTTCGCCTTGCTCTCGGCGCCGTCGTCGCCACCGGGGCTGCTCCTGCTCGAGCTGAAAAGCGCGCTCGTCGAGGCTCTCTCGCACAAGCTCGGCGCGCCCCTCGATCCGTCGGCAGACGCGGTGATTTCTGCGGCCGAGCGCGCGGGAGGCCTTGACGAGCGTGGCCGCTCGGCCTTGAAAGATGTCCTCGCCGTGATGCAAAAAGCCGAAGCCTCCGTCGTCGCGGGCCGGCCGGTGCGCGTGCCCCGCGCGGCGCTGCGGAACGCCGCCGCCGTCGTGAGGGACGTGCTCGCCAGGGCGGGCGCGATCACCCCAGAGCCACTCGGCCACGGCGGCGCGAACCAAGAGAAGACTTCCGATCGCCCGGCGGGAACGAGCCCGACGAGCAACCCCTCACGAACCCCGAGCCCGCCCGCACCCGCAGAGGAGAGCGCCACTTGACCCAGGCCGTCGCCATCGAGGAGATCGCCGCCGCCAAAGAGCGGCTGGACGCGCTCCGCCGGGAGATCACGCGCGTCTACATCGGTCCCTCGCGCACCGTGGATCTCATGCTCACCGCGCTGCTCGCGCAGGGCCACGTGCTCCTCGAGGGCGTGCCCGGCGTCGCCAAGACGACGCTCGTGAAGGCGTACGCGTCGGCGCTCGGCGCCTCGGTGCGGCGCATCCAGTTCACGCCGGATCTCCTGCCCGCCGACATCACCGGTACGTACGTGCTCTCGCCGAAGGAGGGCACGTTCTCGCTCCGGCCGGGTCCGATCTTCGCGAACGTCGTGCTCGCCGACGAGATCAACCGCGCGCCCGCGAAGACGCAGTCCGCGCTGCTCGAAGCGATGCAGGAGCGGCAGGTGACGATCGAGGGCGATCGGTTCGAGCTGCCCGCGCCGTTCATGGTGCTCGCGACGCAGAACCCGATCGATCTCGAAGGGACGTACCCGCTGCCCGAGGCGCAGATCGATCGGTTCCTCGTGCGCGTCGCCATCGGCTACCCGAACGCGAAGGACGAGGTGGCGATGCTCCGCGCACACAACGCCGAGCCGCCGCGCGCGCGCTCTGTGCTCAGTGTGGAGGAGCTGCTCTCGCTCCAAAGCATCGCGCGGCGGATCCACGTGGAGGACGATATCTACGAGTACGCCGTCGGCCTGACGACGTTCACTCGCTCGCATGCGCGCGTGCTGCTCGGCGCTTCGCCGCGCGCGACGCTCGGGCTCGTGCAGGCCGCGAAGAGCGCGGCCGTGATCGCAGGTCGGCCGTTCGTCACGCCGGACGACGTGCGCGGTGTCGCGACGTCGGTCCTCTCGCACAGGCTCGTGCTCGTGCCCGAGGCCGAAGGCGACGCGCGCGCACGGGACGCGGTCGTGGAGGACGCCGTGCAGCGCGTGGCCTACCGGCGCGCGGTGCGGCCGGTCTAACGATGCAGCTCTTTCCCACGCGCACGGCGGCGCACCTCAGCATCGCCGCGATCTCGGTCGCGGGCGTCGGCCTCGTCGCGCGCGAGCCGGCCATCGTCGGCTGGGGAGGAGCGATGCTGCTCGCGATGGCGCTCGCCCGCGCGGTCACGCTCGTCTCCGTCTCGCGCATCCGCGCCGCCGGCTTCGAGATGCTCTGGAGCGGACCACGCCGTGTCGTACGCACGGGCCGCGGCAGCACGATCGAGATCGAAGCCGAAGTACGGAACCGCGACACGCTCGCTGCGCGGTACGTGCGCCTCCGGCCGATCGCGTCGTCGCAGCTCCAGATCACGATCGAGCCCTCCGCAGGAGAGGTGATGGCCTCTGGGCGGCTCAAGGTGAAGGTCTCGGTGCACGCGCCGCGCGTAGGACAACACGGCGTGCACGGCCTCGCGCTCGAGGTGCACGGCGCGCCTGGACTCTTCGAGGTGCCTCTCACCTTCGCGAACCCCTTCGGCGTCGAGGTTCTGCCACGCCCCTTCGCAGCGTGGCTCCCCTCCCCGCGCGGCGGTCGCAGCAAGCTCCTCGCGTCGAGCGGTCGGCCCGGCCGCGCCCGCGGCGAAGGCAGCGATCTGCGCGAGCTGCGCGAGCATCTGCCAGGCGATCCGTTCCGGCGCATCGCGTGGAAGGCGAGCGCGCGGCGCGGGGTCCTGCTCGTGCGTGAGTTCGAGCGGGAAGAGCGGGACGTCGTGTGGGTCGTGCTCGACGCCTCGGTCGAGCTCTGGGCCGGCCCGCTCGGCCGCGCCCCGCTTGATCTCGCGATCGACGAGGCTGCATCGATCTGCACGCGGTACCTCTCGCGCGGCGATCGCGTGGGCCTCGCGGTCTACGCCTCGACCGTGCGCGCGTTCGTCCTGCCCGACCAGGGGCCCGCGCACGGACAGAAGCTCGCGCACCTGCTCGTCTCGGCGACGGGCACGCACGACGCCTCGCGCAGCGATCTCGACGAGGCCGACGTGGCCGTCCGGGTCCTCGAACACCTGAGACCACTCGACGCGCGCGGTTTGTCCGATCTGCGCCGCGGCGATCTCGACAGGCTCGCGTCGCGCGCCGACGCGGTTCGTCCCCGCGCGCCCTTCGCGCCGCCTTCGCCCGAGGGCCGGAGCCCCCGCGAGCGAACGCTCCGTCGCTACCTCGCCGCCTACGGCATCGAGTCTCCCCCACGCGGCGAGGCCGAGCGCCACGAGTCCGGCTTCATGCTCGCCGAGGTCCTCGCGCAGATCGTCAAGAGCAAGCCCAAGCCGAGCGTCGTGCACGTCGTCGCGCCCGCGCCCTCCGAGGTCGCCCAGGAAAAACCCGTCATGGACGCGCTGCGCCGCCTCGGGCGTCACTCGGCGTCGATCACCTGGTCGATGCCGCAGTTCGATCCGGGCCTGCTCCCGCCCTGGGATGCGCCGACGCGCGCAGACGGCTCGCCCTCGGAGGAGGTCGCGGACGGGGCGCGCCGCGTCGCCTGGGAGGAAGCTGCTGGGGTCGCCGCCGAGGCCGTGCTCGTCCGCACGCGTGTCGCTGTCAGCCGCAGCGAGGCCGTGCTCCGTCGCCTCGGCGTGCGCGTCACGAAGATCCGCGCCACGACGACGAAGCGCCCCGACGCAGCGGACCCGAAGGCGACTTGATCGGTACGTCGCCCCTCCGCGCATCGGTTGGAACATCAACGAACGTCTCCCGAGATCACGAGCCTGCCATGTCGATCGCCGAACGCCTCCGCTCGCGCGGCCTCTCGCCCAAGAAGAGGTTCGGCCAGAATTTCCTGGTCGACGTCTCCGCGTCCCGCGCGATCGCCGAGGCTGCAACCACGCCGCCGGGCGGCACCGTGCTCGAGATCGGGCCGGGCCTCGGCGCGCTCACGCGCCCCTTGCTCGAACGCGCCGCGAAGATCGTGGCGATCGAGCGCGATCGTGATCTCGTCCCACTCCTCTCGGCCGAACTCGAAGCGCCGATCGCCGAAGGGCGCGTCTCGATCCTCGAAGCCGACGCGCTCGCTGTCGACTGGGCGGCCGAGCTCGTCGGCCCACGCCCGCACGTGCTCGCGGGCAACCTCCCCTATCAGATCACCGGCGCGCTCCTGGAGCGAGCGACCGGATTTGCCGATCGCATCGATCGCGCGGTGTTCATGGTGCAGGCCGAGGTCGCCGATCGGCTCGTCGCGCCTCCTGGATCGAAGACCTACGGCGCGCTCTCGGTCTTCATGCAGGCCGCGTTCGACGTGAAGCGCTTGCTCACTGTGCGCGGCGGCGCGTTTTACCCGCGCCCGGACGTCGACTCTGCAGTGGTCGTCCTCGCGCCGCACAGGCCGCCACGTGCCGCGGAGACCGAAGCGTTTCGCGCGGCCGTCCGTGCGGCGTTTGGCGCGCGGCGAAAGACCCTGCGAAACGCCTGGCGCGGGCTCTATGGTTGGTCCAAGGACGACCTCGAAGCGCGCGCCCGGGAGGCCGGGATCTCGCTCGACGTGCGTGGTGAAACGCTGGCCGTCGAGGATTTCGCCCGGATTGCGGCGATGAAGGGCTAGAAGCCCCTGTTCATCCGCTCCGGACCCCTCGACAGTCCACGATGGCCGTGGTAGTGGCCGCGCGCATTCGTCGTCATGGCGATTTGCTGGAGGAGCCCCGCCCCATGTCGGTTGGAAAGATTACCCAGGTCATCGGCCCCGTCGTCGACGTCGACTTTCCGGCGGGCCAGCTTCCGAGGATTTTGAATGCGCTCAAGTTGTCGAACCCCAGCATCTCCGGGGAGAGCGACAACCTGACGCTCGAGGTGGCGCAGCACCTCGGTGAGTCGACCGTGCGCGCCGTCGCGATGGACACGACGGACGGCCTCGTGCGGGGCATGGAAGTCCGTGACACGGGCAAGCCGATCATGATGCCGGTCGGCAACGCTTGTCTCGGACGCATCCTGAACGTCGTTGGCGCGCCCGTGGACGAGGCGGGGCCCGTGAACGCGGAGAAGTTCGCGCCCATCCACAAGGATCCGCCGAAGTTCGTCGACCAGTCGACGAAGGTCGAGATCTTCGAGACGGGCATCAAGGTCATCGACCTGCTCGCCCCCTACCGCAAGGGCGGCAAGATCGGCCTGTTCGGCGGCGCCGGCGTCGGCAAGACCGTGCTCATCATGGAGCTCATCAACAACGTCGCGAAGGCGCACGGCGGCGTGTCCGTCTTCGCGGGCGTGGGTGAGCGGACGCGCGAGGGCAACGACCTCCTGCTCGAGATGAGCGAGTCGAAGCTCGAGTCCGGCGCGCCCGTCATCTCGAAGGCCGCGCTGATCTACGGCCAGATGAACGAGCCGCCTGGCGCGCGCGCCCGCGTCGCGCTCTCGGCGCTCACGGTCGCCGAGTACTTCCGCGACGAGGAAGGCCAGGACGTGCTCCTCTTCGTCGACAACATCTTCCGGTTCACGCAGGCCGGCTCCGAGGTGTCCGCGCTCCTCGGCCGCATTCCGAGCGCCGTCGGTTACCAGCCCACGCTCGCGACGGAGATGGGCGCGCTCCAGGAGCGCATCACGTCGACGACGAAGGGCTCGGTCACCAGCGTGCAGGCGATCTACGTCCCCGCCGACGATCTCACGGATCCCGCGCCCGCGACGGCCTTCGCCCACCTCGACGCGACGACCGTTCTCTCGCGCGCGATCAGCGAGCTCGGCATCTACCCGGCCGTCGATCCGCTCGACTCGAACTCGACGATGCTCGACCCGCAGATCGTCGGCCAGAAGCACTACACCGTGGCGCGCCGCGTGCAGCAGACGCTGCAGCGCTACAAGGATCTGCAGGACATCATCGCGATCCTCGGCATGGACGAGCTCAGCGAGGACGACAAGCTCGTCGTGCAGCGCGCCCGCAAGATCCAGCAGTTCCTCTCGCAGCCGTTCTTCGTCGCCGCGCAGTTCACCGGCCGTCAGGGCAAGCTCGTGAGCCTGAAGGACACGATCTCGGGCTTCGAGGAGATCATCGACGGCAAGCTCGATCATATCTCCGAGCAGGACTTCTACATGGCGGGCGGCATCGACGAAGTGAAGGCCCGAGCCGAGGGCGGCAAGCGAGCCTGATCATGGCCGACACCATCATGCTGGAGATCGTGACGCCCACGGGCGTCGCGCTGCGCAAGGAGGTCACGGACGTGACCGCGCCGAGCGTGGCGGGTGAGTTCGGCGTGATGCCGGGTCACCTGCCGCTGCTCGCGGCGCTCCGCACCGGCCTCGTCACGTACCACGAGGCCGGCAAGGAGCATCGCCTCGCCGTCGCGCACGGGTTCGTCGAGGTCGTGGGCGACAAGGCGCTGCTCCTCACGGAGAAGTACGTCCACAAGGACGACGTCGACGTCGTCCGGGTTCGCCTGCGCCTGAAGGAGGTCGACACGGAGCTCGACCACTGGCAGGGCGACCTCACCGATCCGAAGCGCCGCTCGCTCATCGAGGAGGAGCAGTGGCTCGCCACGCAGCTCGAGCTGATCGGCGATCCGCCGCTGCCGCTCGTGCGTGAAGACACGCGCTTCCTCGCGGCGCACGCCGAAGCGCCGCCCGTCAACGAGATGGTCGACGGCCAGACGCCCGACGAGAGCCTCACGGATCACAAGAAACCGGGCTCCGCATTCCCCGATTCCTGAAAGCGCCTCCACGCCCGGAGGCGCATCTCGTGCATCCCACGGACACGCCGATTCGTTTCGAGACACGGGCTCGGGACGATCGGCGTGTTTGTCGTTATCTTGATGCCTTAGGACGATGATTCACGCTGACACGATCGCGCGGGTCAAGGAACGCACGGATCTCGTGTCGCTCATCGGCGAGACCGTTCGTCTTACCCGGCGCGGTCGATCGTTCGTCGGGCTGTGCCCCTTCCACAAGGAGAAGTCGCCGAGCTTCCACGTGAATCCGGAGCGCGGCATCTTCCACTGCTTCGGTTGCAAGGAGAGCGGCACGGCCATCGACTTCATCATGAAGGTCGAGGGCATGAACTTCGCCGAGGCGGTGCGCGCGCTGGCCGAGCGCAGCGGCGTGGAGATCATCGAGACCGCGACCGAGGCCGAGCGGCGTGAGGCCAACGCGGCGCGGCGTGCGCGTGACGACCTGTATGCCGTCAGCCACCTCGCGGCGACGTTTTTCGAACAGAGCATGCGCGGTCCGAGCGCGCATCCGCTCGCGCACTACGCGCTCGCCGAGCTCGCGCGGCGCGGGCTCGACACGCACGAGGCGACGGGCCCCATGGCCGACGCGCTGCAAGCGTTTCGCGTGGGCTACGCGCCGCCGGCCTGGGACGGGCTCGCGAGCTTCCTCAAGCGGCAGGGTGTCTCGCCGATCGTCGCCGAGAAGGTGGGCCTGCTCGTCGCGCGCGGCTCGGGCTCGGGGTTTTACGATCGGTTCCGGCATCGCCTCATGTTCGCGGTGACCGACGTGCAGGGCCGCGTGATTGCCTTCAGCGGCCGGAGCCTCGCCGAGCCCACGCCCGACGAGATGCGACGCTTGGGGCTCCAACCATCGACGGCGGGCGAGTCGCCAGCGAAGTACATGAACAGCCCCGAGTCGCCGATCTACACGAAGGGCGAGCACCTCTTCGGGCTGCACCAGGCGCGGCACGCGATCCGGCAAGAGGGCCAGGCGACCCTCGTCGAAGGCAATTTCGATGTTCTCAGTCTGCACGCGCGCGGCCTCTGCAACGTCATCGCCCCGCTCGGCACAGCGTTCACGACGACGCAGGCGAAGCTCCTCAAGCGCTTCGCGCCCACCGTGACGGTCCTCTTCGACGGCGACGCGGCCGGGCGCAAGGCCACGTGGGCTGCGCGCATCCCTGTCCACGAGGGCGGCCTCGAAGGGCGCGCGGCGACGCTCCCCGCGAAGCTCGATCCCGACGAGCTCGTACGAACCAAGGGCCCCGAGGCGCTGAAGAGCGTCCTCAAGAGCGCGAAGGAGCTCTACGAGCACCTCATCGAGGACGCGCTCCAGAACGACTCCTTCAACGACGCCACGACCGACGGCAAACTCGCGCGCATGCGTGCGGTGGCAAACCTCCTCGGGGAGCAAAAGGACCCCGTGAAGCGCCTCATGCTGAAGACGTACGCCGATCGGCTGTCGTCGAAGCTCATCGTGGGCGGCACGGCGCCGGCCGATCTGCGTCAAGTCGAACAGCTCCTCGAACAGGCGACGAGGTACGACGCGCAACACCCCATGGAGCTACGCGCGGCCGAGACCACTGTGCCTGGTCACCGAGCGCGTTCGCGTTCCCAGGTCCAAGAGATGGGGGAGTACATCCTGGGTGCACTTCTCGACCATCCCGTTCTGCTCGACGACCCTGAAGTGATGGAGGCACTCGACGTGCTGGATGGCGATCTCGCATTGGCCGCTGGCGCGTTGCGTCAGTGTCTCGGAACGGAAACGCAACTTATTCCCGACGAATTTCTTGCGCACATCCCGGCGTCGATCCAAGCATTCGCGGCTGGACGGCTCGCGTCGCCCGTCTTCGAGACGGCCGATGTGGCGAGGGAAGAGCTCTTAAAGAACGCAGGGAAGTTGAGACGCTTGAGCTTGTCACGCGAGAAAGCCGCGACAGTGGACGAGCTTCAACGAGTCGCGCCGCTGGGGGATGTGGAGCGCGAAGCGGCGCTGCTTCGTGAGGCGGTGCGTCAGGCAAAGGCCAAGTTGGGGCTCGGCTGACGTGCTTTTTTGCGCGCGCATGAGTCCGCGCGAGCGTGACGAACGTTTTTTTCTCGGTGTGGTTCCTTGAAGCACGTGGCCCGACGTGGGCCCGGTGGAGCGAATGGGATGGCGAGCAAGGCCAAGCAGTCTGCGGGTCGGGCAAGCGGATCGGGCGCGGGGAAAAGTGGCGGCGGAGCCGCACAGGGCGCTCGGGGGGACCGCGGGACGAAGTCGCAGGCACCGGATGGGGCGGGGAAGTCGGATCCGCGCAAGGCGCTCGAGAAGCTCGTCGATGCGGGCAAGACGAAGGGCTTTCTCACGTATGACGAGGTGAACGACGCGCTGCCCGCGGACGTCTCTCCCGATCAGCTCGACGACGTCGTTGGCGCCCTCGGCGACGAGGACATCGAGATCGTCGACGGCGCGACGCAGGTGAAGATCGCGCCGAAGCGCATCGCGGACGAAGAAGCGAGCGACAAGAAGCTCGTCGTCACGCAGGATCGCGAGGAAGAGGACGTCGACTACTACTCGAAGTCGAACGATCCCGTCCGGATGTACCTGCGCAAGATGGGGAGCGTCTCGCTCCTCACGCGTGAGGGCGAGGTCGAGATCGCCAAGCGCATCGAGCAGGGCGAGCAGTCGGTCAACGCCGCGATCCTCGACTCGCCGATCGCGGTGCGCGAGATCATCGACCTCGGCGAGAAGCTCCGGAAGCACAAGATCCGCGTCAAGGAGCTCATCAAGGACGCGGAGAGCGACGATCAGGAGTTCGACGAGGAGGAGGCTGATCGCCGCATCATCCGCCTCATCGACAAGGTCAAGCGCCTCGACAAGAAGAAGGCCGACCTGCTCGAAGAGCGCAAGGAGGTCAAGACCGACGGCCGTCGCAAGCAGCTCGACGCCGAGGTCGTGTTGACCACGGGCGAGCTCGTGACGACGCTCGAGGAGATGCGCCTCAACAAGAAGACGATCGACAAGATCGTGCAGAAGTTGAAGGGCCTCATCTCGAAGGTGGAGAAGGCCGAGGCCGGCGCGACCGAGATCGAGAAGCGCACAGGCATGAGCAAGGCCGAGCTCCGCCGCGAGCTCGCGAAGGTGAAGGGCAACAAGCTCGCCGAGGCGCGGCTCGCGAAGAAGCTGAACGTCTCGCGCGAGGACCTGCTCGACCTCGAGTCCACCCTGAAGAACGCGCAGAAGGGGCTCAAGAAGGTCGAGGAAGAGCTCAACATCGATGTCGAGGCCATCCGCGGCACCTACGAGAGCATCCGCGAAGGCGAGCGCATGGCCGAGCGCGCGAAGGCCGAGCTCGTCGAGGCGAACCTCCGGCTCGTCGTCTCCATCGCGAAGAAGTACACGAACCGCGGCCTGCAGTTCCTCGACCTGATCCAGGAGGGGAACATCGGCCTTATGAAGGCCGTCGACAAGTTCGAGTACAAGCGCGGCTACAAGTTCTCGACGTACGCGACGTGGTGGATCCGGCAGGCCATCACGCGCGCGATCGCCGATCAAGCCCGGACCATCCGCATCCCGGTCCACATGATCGAGACGATCAACAAGCTCATCCGCACCTCGCGTTACCTCGTGCAGGAGTACGGCCGCGAGCCGACCCCCGAGGAGATCGCCGAGAAGATGGAGCTGCCGCTCGACAAGGTTCGCAAGGTCCTGAAGATCGCGAAGGAGCCCATCTCGCTCGAGACCCCGATCGGCGAGGAGGAAGATTCGCATCTCGGCGACTTCATCGAGGACAAGAGCGTGATCTCGCCGGCCGAGGCGGTGATCAACATGAACCTCGCCGAGCAGACCCGGAAGGTGCTGAAGACGCTCACCCCTCGGGAGGAAAAAGTCCTCCGCATGCGCTTCGGCATCGGCGAGAAGAGCGATCACACGCTCGAAGAGGTCGGCCAGGACTTCGAGGTCACGCGCGAGCGCATCCGGCAGATCGAGGCCAAGGCGCTGCGCAAGCTCCGGCACCCGAGCCGCTCGAAGCAGCTCAAGAGCTTCATCGACAGCTAGTCGTCACGGGGGAACGAATGAAACCGAGGGGTGCTCCGATGCGATGGTTCGCGGGGGGAGCGCCCCTCGTCTTTTTGGCGCTCGCGCTCGCGCAGGCGGGCTGCGCGCGCAACGTGAACGAGGACGACTGCAAGGCCGTGGGCGAGCACCTGCACGCGCTCTGGACCGCCGAGGCGAAGTTCCCCGAGGCAGCGAGCCCGTCCGCAGAGAAGGCCGTCGCCGTCGTGAAGAGCGAAGGGCAACGGCTGGAAGAGTCGTTCGTCACGGACTGCAAGCGCGACCTCCTCGGCAAGCCCCGCGCGTCCGGCGAGTTCTCCTGCCTGAGCCACGCGAAGACGCTCGCCGACGTGCGAACGTGCGCGACGATCCCCGCTCACTAGTCCCGGTGGGGCGCCGGCCCCACGCCCCGGGTTCGCTGTGCGTCCGCCCTAGTTGAGGTAGCGCTTGTCCTTCGGGGGCGTCTTCGAGCCGCCCTCGATCACACGCAGCGGAGGACCAGCGGCGCGGCGCGCGCGGGCAGCCGCAGCCGATGCGGCGGCCTCGGCACGCAGGGCCGCCGTCTGCGACTGGATCTGGCGCAGGCGCAGCTTGAGGTAGAGGCGCCGGAGCGGCGAACGATCGCCGAAGAGCCAGCCGGCCAGCATGCCGCCGAACGGGGTCACGAGGCCCTCGGGCATGTGCCGATTCAGCGCGATCACGTTCAGCACGGAGAGCACGAACACGATCGCGACCATCGTGTAGGCCGACACGGGCAACACGAAGAACATTCGCACTTGCGCATCGCGGTTCTGCAGCGCCCACGCGACGGCGACAGCCTCGATCATGCCGAGCCCGCCGTACCACACGACCTGGTTCAGCTTGGGCACGAGCGCGCCCACGGCGACCTGCGTCGCGAACGCGAACGCCCCCGCGCCGAACAGGAAGATGAGCATCCGTCGCGCGCCCCAGCGCGACTCGAGCGTGGGGGCGAGGAAGTACAGGCCGAGGATGGTCATCAAGAAATGACCAGGGCTCGACGTGTCGTGGAAGAGCGGGGCTGTGAAGAGGCGCCAGACCTGGCCGCGCAGCACGCCCGAGGTCGTGCCGGCCATGAACTGGGCGACGCTCGTGCCGACCTCCACCCAGTTGATGCTCAGCGCGAGGCCGACCCACAGGACGGTGATGCCGATCATCATCCCGCTGATGGCCTTGCCAGGCCGAGGCAGGACGAATTGGACGGGGCTAGGGCGCATCGTCCATGGAGCTACCAACAGGAACGCGGGCGGGCAACCGGAGGGCGCAGGAAAGGCACCTCGAGCCGTCCTGAGCGGGGTCGACTCCGCTCGTGGCGGAGCCGCTGCGTCAGAAGAAGTTGCCGATGGTGAACTGGAAGTCGGACGCCTTCTCGTAGGGCAGCGGCTTGAACGGGAAGCCGTACTCGAAGCGCAGCGGGCCGAGCGGCGAGAACCAGCGCAGGCCGAAGCCCCAGGACGTGCGGACGTTGAGGAGCTGCGACGCCGTGAAGCAGGGGTTCGTCGCGGAGAACGGCGACGCCGGGTTCGCCTCGCAGTAGTTGCGCTCGAGGTTCCAGGCGTTGCCGAGGTCGGTGAAGATGACGCCGCGGATGCCGACCTGCTCCAGGATCGTGAACTCGAGCTCGGCGTTCTGGTAGTACATCAGGTTGCCGCCGATGTTCGTCCCGTTGGGGAAGGGGCGCGCGTTCGGGTCGAGCGTCTGGTTCAGCGTCAGGCGCGGGCCGACGCTGCGGAGGGGGAAGCCACGCAGGTCGAGGATGCCGCCGAGGAAGAAGCGCGCGAAGATCGGCACGCCCTCGGGCGAGGGGCTCGTCACCGCGCCGAACTCGCTGTTCACCTTGAAGACGAGCCAGTCGCGGATCGGGTAGTAGAAGCGCGCGGTGTTCCGGAACCGGACGAACTGCTGCTCGCTGCCGAGGTACTTCGAGGCGAGCTCGACCGAGCCCTGGAGGAAGATACCCGACGACGGGAAGAGCTGGTTGTTGCGGGTGTCGTAGGTGATCGTCGGCCGGATGCTCGACGTGATGCCGTCGTTGTAGACGTTCGCGAGCGGCACGCTCTGGAAGAAGTTGACCGAGGAGGCCGTGCCGAAGAGCGTCGACGTCGTCTGCGTGGAGATCTCGTTCGACTCGAGGGTGTACGTGAGGTTGACGCGGAGCTCGGGCTGGATGATCGGGTAGCCGAGCGTGAGCGCGCCGCCGAGCGAGGTCTGCGAGAAGTCGTTGTAGACGCGGAGCTGATCGTACGCGCTGATGGCCGCAGAGAACTGCGTGTCGAAGAGGTACGGCTCGACGAACCGGACGTCGATGAGCTGGCGGAGGCCGGAGATCTGCGCCTGCAAGGCGAGCGATTGACCGCGCCCGAAGAGGTTCTGCTGCTGGACCGTCGCCGTCGCGATGAAGTTCTCGATGCTGGAGAAGCCCGCGCCGACCTGGAAGGTGCCCGTCGGCTTCTCGACCACCTCGACGTTCACGTTGATGTGCTCAGCGTCGTCGCCTTGCTCGGTCGAGATGTCGACGCGCTCGAAGTAGCCGAGCATCGTGATGCGGCGCTTGCTGCGCTCGAGCTTCGACTCGCTGAAGAGCTGCTCCTCGAACACTTCCATCTCGCGACGGATGACCTTGTCGCGGGTCTTCGTGTTGCCGCGGATCTCGATGCGCCCGATCTTGATCGGCTGGTTGCGCCGGATCGCGACGATGATGTCGACCTCTTGCCGCTCGGGATCGAGGTCGGTCGCGGGCGGGGCCTCCACGTTCGCGTAGCCCTGATCCCGATACATCGTCTGGATCTGCCCGAGATCCGCGGCGAGCTCGGCGCGGTTGAACCAGTCGCCGCTCTTCGCGCGGATCATCTCGCGCAGCCGCCTGCGGCCGCCGATGGGCTCGATCTCCTTGCCCTCGGCGTCGCGCTCGTAGACGCGGAGCTGTCGGATCTTGTAGCGCGGGCCCTCGTTGATGGTGAGCGTCACCTCGATGCCCGTGCGGTCCGGCGTGAGCATCACGCGCGGCGTCGCGATCTGCACCGAGAGGAAGCCGCGGTCGTAGTAGAGCGCCGAGAGCACGAGCACGTCGCGCTCGAACGCGTCCTGCCGGAACGCGCCGCCCGTGCCGAAGTCGAAGAAGCTGCCCTGCCCGGTGATCATCACCTCGCGCAGCTCGGAATCGGGAATGTTGTTGTTCCCGATGAACGTGACGCGCCGGACCGTGACCCGCTCGTGCTCCTTGATCTTGAAGCGGAGCAGCACCTCGTTGTCGCGCTGCGGGACGGTCTCATACGAGACCTCGGCGAGGAAGTAACCCTCCTCCGCGTACTTGTCGCGCAGCTTCTGGATGCCGCGGCGGATGGCGTTGTAGCTGAGGATCGTGCCGGTCTTGACCTCGACGCTGAGCGCCTCCGTGAGGTCTTCCGCGTTGATGTTCTGGTTCCCGTCGAACTCGATCGTCTTGATGTTCGGACGTTCGCGCACGAGGATCCGCAGGTGGACCCCGTCGTCGCGGCGGGTCAGGTCGGCCTCGACATCCTCGAAGAAGCCCGAGTCCCAGAGCTCGCGCACGTCGCGCGAGAGTCCTTCCGGCGTGAAGGGTTTGCCCACGCGCGCCGTGCCGAGATACGCGCGGATGTCGTCCGCCGAGATGCGACGGTTGCCCGCGATGACGACGCGCGCGACGGGCTGGCCACGCGCGAGGTCTGCTTCGGTCGGCGCGAGCGTCGGCACCGGCGCAGCGGCCTCTTCCGGACGCGCACCGGGCGCGCCGGTGCCGTTTCCATTCGGCGCCGCGGGCTGCTCTTCGCCTTCGTCCGCGCCTTCCTCGGCGCTTTGTCCCGCCGCACCTTTCGCCGCTGCGGGCGGCGCTGCGCCTGCGGGCGGACCCCCTTGCGCGAAGGCCACCCGAGGCGAGATCCCAACGATCGTGAAGACGACCAGAAGGGCGCTCGTCCACAGGAGCCGGAGCCGGCTCGTTAGGCGGATGGGTGGGGTGGGCATCGTAAACAAGGGGCGCCTCCCCGTAGCCCAGCGGGCCAGAGGTCTCAAGGTGGGAACCACTGGTTTTCCATGTCCATGTGTGGACGGTAGGGCGCCCGGGACGCGGGGCGTCCGTCGGAAGGAGGCCGGATCGATGGGGACGGGGCCTGATTCGCCGGCAGAATCCCTTCGGACGAACGCGTTTCAGGGCCGGCGTGCCCGCCCCGTCCGTGCCGCCGTGGCTTGACCGATCGGCGCTCCGTGGGTAATGGCATCCCCCTGCCTGCGGTCCACTGAACGCGGGTACACCGTCGATTCCTGGGGGGCACGCGCTAGCCGAGGCGGCGGCGCGTGGCCTCCCCACCCTGGAGATAACGCCCGTGCCCCCTGCCCAGCAGGTTCCGTTTCCCCTCGATGGCGAGGGTGGTCAGAAGAGGCCTCGGCGCGCCCCCAAGACACCGGGCGGGAGCGAGCCGCCGCCGCCTCCCCCTGTGCCCGACACGTCACTCGCGGACGAGGCGCAGCGCAAGTACCTGAACTACGCGCTGAGCGTCATCACGTCGCGCGCGCTTCCCGACGTGCGCGACGGCCTGAAGCCGGTGCAGCGCCGCATCCTCTACGCGATGCTGCACGACCTGCACCTCGCCCCCGACGGGCGCTTCCGCAAGAGCGCGGCCGTGGTCGGCGACGTGATGGGTAAGTACCACCCGCACGGCGACACGGCGATCTACGACGCGATGGTCCGGCTCGCGCAGGACTTCGTGATGCGCGCGCCGCTCGTCGCAGGCCACGGCAACTTCGGCTCGATCGACGGCGATGCACCCGCCGCGATGCGTTACACCGAAGCGAAGCTGCGGCCGCTCGCGATCGAACTGCTCGGCGAGCTCGGCAAGCGCACCGTGGAGTGGCGGCCGAACTACGACGGCACGAAGAACGAACCGGTCATCCTGCCGGCGCGCTTCCCGAACCTGCTCGTGAACGGCTCGCAGGGCATCGCCGTCGGCATGGCGACGAGCATCCCGCCGCACAACCTCATGGAGGTGCTCGACGCCTGCATCGAGCTCTCGAACCAGCGGGATCTGCCGGTGAGCCGGCTCTTGAAGAAGATCAAGGGTCCTGACTTCCCGACGGGTGGACAGCTCCACGCGACGAAGGAGGAGCTCGAGGCGGTCTACACGACGGGCCAGGGCTCGCTGAAGCTACGCGGCGAGTGGAAGATCGAAGAGGACGACTCGAAGCGCGGGCCCTCGTTCCTCGTGGTCACGTCGATCCCGTACGGCGTCGAGCGCAAGGCGATCGTCGAGAAGATCGCCGAGGTGATCCTCTCGAAGAAGCTGCCGCCGCTGCTCGACGTGCGGGACGAGTCGACGGACCTCGTGCGCATCGTGCTGGAGACGAAGCGCGGGACGGATCCGCAGCTCGTGATGGCGTACCTCTACAAGAACACGCCGCTCGCGGTGCACGTGCCGGTGAACCTCACCTGCCTCGTGCCCACGGACAACCCCGACGTCGCCGCGCCGAAGCGCCTCGGGCTCGACGAGATCCTGAACCAGTTCCTGACGTTCCGGTACTCGACGGTGACGCGGCGGCTGGAGTTCGACCTCGGCGAGCTCAAGGCGCGCATCCACGTCCTCGAAGGCCTCGAGATCGTCTTCGACGCGCTCGACGAGGTGATCGCGATCATCCGCAAGAGCGAAGGCAAGGCGGACGCCGCGAGCAAGCTGATCAAGCGCTTCAACCTCTCGGAGGAGCAGACGGACGCGATCCTGGAGCTCCGCCTCTACCGGCTCGCGCGGCTGGAGATCCAGGTCGTGCGCAAGGAGCTCGCGGACAAACGCGCCGAGGCCAAGCGCCTCGACGCGCTGCTCAAGAGCGACACGAGGCGCTGGGACCTCGTGCGCGACGAGCTCGCGCAGATGAAGGAGAAGTACGGCGATCGTCGTCGTACAAAGATCATGGGCGCGGTCGACGAGCCGGAGTTCCAGGCCGAGGACTTCATCGTCGCAGAAGACGCGAACATCGTTTTGAGTTCCCAGGGTTGGGTGAAGCGCGTCCGCGAGCTCAAGGACCCGTCCGCGACGCGCCTGCGCGAGGGCGACAGCGTGCTCGCGGCCGTCGCCGGCTCGACGCGCTCGGCCGTCGCGTTCTTCTCAAACCTCGGCGCCTGCTACGTCTGCCGCATCCACGACATCCCGCCCTCGACGGGCTACGGCGATCCTGTCCAGAAGCTCTTCAAGCTGGCCGACGGCGAGCGGATGGTCGCGATGATCTCGCTCGATCCGCGCGCGCTCGGCGAGGAGCTCTCTGCGCCCACCGAGGGCGCGGCCGAGCCCGAGCCGCCCTTCGCGCTGGCGCTCACGCGCGGCGGCCTGGCTTTCCGTTTCTCGCTCCGCCAGCACCGCGAGCCGAGCACCCGCGCGGGCCGCAAGTTCGCGAAGCTGAACGAGGGCGACGAGGTCCTCGCCGTGCTGCTCCCGAGCGCCGGCCGCACCGTCGTGTGCGTCGCGAGCAACGGCTTCGCGCTCGGCGTGCTCGTGGAGGAGATCGGCGTGCTCTCGGGTGCAGGCAAGGGCGCGATCGTGATGAAGATCGACGAGGGCGAGCGTGTCGTCGGCGCGATGCTCGACGATCGTGACGCCATCGAGGTCGAGACCGAGAAGGGCAAGGTCGCGCGCGAGTCCGTGCAGAAGGTTCGAGGCACGCGCGGCGAGTTCGGCCGGCAGGTCTTCCCCAAGAAGGACCGCGTCGTCCGGCTCGTCCTGCCCCCCGTCGCGACGCCCGTCCTCGGCAAGCCCGAGGAGGAGAGCTGATCCATGGCAACGACCGCTAACCCGCAGCCCGCCTCCGGGTCGCGCTACACCGCAAAGGACATCGAGGTCCTCGAAGGCCTCGAGCCGGTGCGCAAGCGCCCCGCGATGTACATCGGCGGGACCGACACGCGCGGCTACCATCACCTGCTTTGGGAGATCGTCGACAACGCGGTCGACGAGGCGATCAACGGCCACGCCAAGCGCATCGAGGTGACGCTCGACGCCGATCGGCGCGGCGCCACGATCGCCGACGACGGCCGCGGCTTCCCGGTCGACGTGCACCCGAAGTACGGCAAACCCGCGCTCGAGCTCATCCTCTGCACGCTGCACGCCGGCGGCAAGTTCGCGAGCTCGAACTACAAGGTCTCCGGCGGCCTGCACGGCGTCGGTTCGAGCGTGGTGAACGCGCTCTCCGTCGAGCTCGACGTGAAGGTCCTCCGTGACGGCTTCGAGCACGTGCAGGCCTTCAGCCGAGGCACGCCGACGGGCAAGCTGAAGCGCGGCGCCCCGACCCGCAAGCACGGGACGGTGCTGCACTTCCGCCCCGACCCCGAAATCTTTGGGGACAAAGCATCGTTCGACGCGGACACCGTCAGGGAGCGCCTCGAAGCGAAGGCCTACCTGCACGGCGGCCTTCTCATCATCTTCAAGGACCAGGCGACGGGCGAGACCGTCGAGCTCGTGCACCCGAACGGGATCGTCGACTACCTGCCGAAGCTCGTCACGCAGCGAGGCAAGCCCGCGGTGCACGCGTCGATGTTTCACGTCGCGAAGGACGGCGACATCCGGCTCGAAGCCGCGCTGCTCTGGACCGAGTCGCCCGAAGAGTCGGTGCGCTCCTACGTGAACGGCATCCCGACGCACTCGGGCGGCTCGCATGAGAGCGGCTTCAACACCGCGATCGTGAAGGCCGTGCGCGCCTTCATCGAGGCCAAGAAGATCCAGCCGAAGGGCGTGACGCTCACGGCCGAGGACATCCGCGAGGGCATCGTCGGCCTCCTGTCGATCTACATCCAGGAGCCGCAGTTCCAGGGACAAACCAAGGATCGGCTGAACAACGCCGAGGCCGGCCCCGCCGTCGAAGGCATCGTGCGCCCCGCGCTCGAGCAATGGCTGCTCGAGAACGGCACGGCCGGCGAGGCGATCGTGATGCGCGCGATCCTGGCCGCCCGCGCCCGCGAAGCCCGCCGCGAGGCGACGCAGCAGGTCGTCCGCAAGACGGCCGTCTCGCACCGCCTGAACCTGCCCGGCAAGCTCGCCGACTGCAGCTCCACCGACCCGAACGAGAGCGAGCTCTTCATCGTCGAGGGCGACAGCGCAGGCGGCTCCGCTAAACAGGGCCGCGACCGACGCACGCAGGCGATCCTGCCCCTGCGCGGCAAGGTGCTGAACGCCGAGCAAGCCTCGACGTCGAAGGTGCTCTCGAACAAGGAGCTCCAGGACATCGTCAGCGCGCTCGGCTGCGGCTTCGGCAAGGACTTCGACGCCTCGAAGCTCCGTTACGGCCGGATCTTCCTGCTGATGGACGCCGACAGCGACGGCCAGCACATCGCCACGCTGCTCCTCACGTTCTTCTACCGCCACCTGCCGGGCCTCATCCGCGGCGGCCACGTCTACCTCGCGCAACCTCCGCTCTACCGAATCGACGCGGGCAAGGAGACGCACTGGGCCCTCGACGAGAAGGAGCGCGACCGCATCCTCGTCAAGCTGCCCAAGGGCCACAAACCGGAGATCTCCCGCTTCAAGGGCCTCGGCGAGATGCCCGCCGAGGACCTCAAATCCACGACGCTCGACCCGCGCCGCCGCCGCGCCCTGCGCGTGGTCATCGAAGGCGAGCTCGAGACCGATCGCATCCTGAACGAGCTCATGGGCAAAGACGCCTCGGCCCGCTTCCGGTTCATCATGGACCGAGCCCAAAGCGCCGAAATCGACGTCTGATCCCGGGCCTGCCCCGCCCCTGCCCCGCCCCTGCCCCCCTCCCCTCACCTCCGCGGTTCGTCCCCACGCACCACCGGTGCGTCCGGGATCACGCGCGCCCGCCGCTTGCGCAATCCTCGCCCCAACGTCGAAGCGCTGCGACGGTCATCCGGAGCCGAACCTGCGCGAGTTGAGCAGACTCGGCGCAACACGAGATCCACCCGCTCATACGCAGGATTAGGCCCGAGCGCCGAGACCCGCAAGGGTCGGAACGATGCTCGGCGGGCCTCGCCACACCGCCAAAGATCCGCCAGATCCGCGCAAAATCCCGGCACATTTGCGTTCCCGGTCACCACGCAAACCTGAGCCTGAGCCCACAGGCGGCGTTATGCGCATCCGATATTGGTATGCCTATATGGTAAATTCAGATACCAGCCCCACCCCCTGATGACCTTCGGCCCGAGGGTTGCAAAGGCAGAACATCGAGTTGCCGTCACGGCGCCGCATGCAGCGGCGAGAGTCCCCGTGGCAAGGAGAGGTTCCCGTGAGCGATGCGCTTTCTTTGACGATGCTGGACGCACCCTCCGCCGCCCGTATGCCCTCGGCCTCGCACATGCCGCCATTTGCGGTTCGCCAGGCCCCCATCACCCAAACGCTGCCGAAGATCCCCGCTCCGCAGCCGTCACAAATCATCCCGAAGAGCACGCCCGAGCGCATGCGGGTCGCCCGCGAACGCATCCGGGCCGCCGCAGAAGCCGGTCAACGAATCCGCTCGTACGAGGTCGCTCTCGACCTCGACCTGTCCGAGTTCCACTTCGCCCGGCAGTTCCGCGCCGCCTTCGGTCGCTCTCCTCACGTGTTCTACGATGAGGTGCGCGCCCAAAAAGCCCGCGAGCTGCTCACCGAAGGCATGAGCGAAGGCGACGTCGCCCGCCGCATCGGCTTCCGCAGGCCCGCCGAGCTGCGTGCCCTGCTGTCGAAGCGCTGAGCCGAAGTTGCTCGTTCAACGTCTCGCCGGTGATCCGGCTTCTTTCCTCACAACGTAGCGCCGGGGTTTCACCCCGGACCCGACCAGGGGCTCTCCGCCCCTGGACCCGGACCAGGGCAAGCCCTGGACGCGGGGCGACAGCGCGCGATGCGCGCTGTCGACAAGGAAGACGTTCCCAGCAAATAGAGCAGCGCTGCTGTCTCGACTGGCAAAATCGTGGAGGGTCTTGCCACGGACCCGTCGGAAAAACCGCGCCTCGCGCGGTTTTCCGCCCTCGGTCCAGGCCGTGCCTGGTCCGGGGTGAAGGGGGCGGACAGCCCCCTTCCGGGGTGCGGGGTAGAGCCCCGCTCATCCGCGCGGACGACGAGACGCGGCGCTGGCTCCGCTCTGCGGAGCGGGTGTCGCGGCGTCAGCGGGCTGCGCGACGAAGGACGCTGACGCCGGGCCAGGTCTTGCCGCGATCCGTGACTTCCCACTCGTCCGCGCCGAGAAACCGGCACTTCGCGCCGTCGAACATGCCTCCGCTCGCTCGAAGCGTGAAGGCGTCGCCGGACTCGCCTTCCACCTGATACGGCGCGCTTTCGTCGGGCGTCTTTGAGGTCCGCACGCTCTGCGCATCCTTGTCGAACCCGATGCGCAGCGACTCGAACAGGTCCGCCATCAGCGGCATCGCCTCGTTCGGGATCGGGTGATCCGACGTGTATCGGACGATCTCCCACGTCCCCTGAAGCTTCTTCTTCACACCCACGAGCTCGGGCTCGGCGGGTTTGTCCGCCTCGATCGCCGCGCCCGTCGATGGCCCTTCCACGGCCTGCCCACTGCCACCCGCGCAGCCCACGAGGAGCGGCACGAACATGATCCCAAGGCGAAAGCGTCCCACGATCCAGGAAGGTACGCCGACTTTGGGAGTCACCTCAAGTCTGCCGCGAACCAACCCCGATCCGCTGGTGCTGGAGCGAAGGCAAGCTCGCCCGGACGTGCGCGAGGTACGCCGGATCGAGCGTGCCGACGACGATCCCCTCCCCCTCCGAAGCCTGCGCCACGACCTCCCCCCAAGGGTCGACGATGCACGACTTGCCGTACGTCTTGCGCCCCTTCGGATGGCTCCCCCATTGCGCCGCCGCGATCACGTAACACTGCGCCTCGATCGCTCGCGCACGCAGGAGCACGTGCCAGTGGTCCTTGCCCGTCGCGAGCGTGAACGCCGCCGGCACGAGGAGCACCTCTGCGCCACGCGCGACGAGCTCGCGATACAGCTCGGGGAAGCGCAGATCGTAGCAGATGGAGAGGCCGATCCGCGTGCCTGCGACGTCGACGACGACGGGCTCGTCGCCCGGCATGCACGAGGCCGACTCGCGGTAGCGCTGGCCATCCCCGACCTCGACGTCAAACATGTGGATCTTGCGGTACCGCGCGACGATCTCGCCCGACGGCGCGACCGCGGCGAAGGTGTTGTGCACACGCTTCGGATCGGACGAGCGCTCGGGGAGGCCGCCCGCGAGGATCCAGACGCCGTGTTTCGTGGCGTTTTCTGCGAGGAACGCGCGAATCCGGCCGCCGTCCGTGGCGTCGAGATCCTCGGCGACGCGCAGCCGCTCGTCGTCGTCCCCGCCCATGAACGCGAAGTTCTCGGGCAAGACCACGACCTTCGCGCCGCGCGAAGCAGCCTCGGCCACGAGGCGCCCGGCTCGGCCGAGGTTCTCGACGAGATCCGCTTGGCTGTTCATCTGCACCGCGGCAGCAACAAGAGGCTCACGCATGCGGGGAAGCCTACCTCGCGCGACGTGTCGCGTGTCGAACATGAGGTTCGTCCACTGAAATCGACCAGAGCGCGCGCATGCCCCTTCCCGACCTCGGATGGGCCGCTATTCTGCGCGCCGCATGGGGCCCCTCTCGTACCTGCCGCGGTCGGTTCTCGGCGTGGCGCAAGAGATCGTGCGGCACCTCCTCAAAAGGCCCGTGGTCGGCGTAGCCGTGGCCGCCCGGACGGAGGACGGGAGGTGGCTGCTCATCCGCCGCGCCGATACGGGGACCTGGGCGTTGCCCGGCGGCACGGTCGAGTGGGGCGAGACCCTGCGAACGACGGTCGTGCGGGAGCTCGACGAAGAGGCCGGGGTCGACGAGGTGACGATCGGCCCGATCGTGGGCGTGTTCTCGCGGCCGGATCGCGACGTGCGGTTTCACGCGGTCACGATCGTGGTGTCCGCGCGCGTGGCCGAGCCGAGCCGACCGCCGAAGAACCCGCTGGAGATCCGCGAGGCGCGGCTCTTCCGCGACGAGGAGCTGCCCGCGCCGCTGGCGATGGGGATGGACGACATGCTCGCCGCCGCGCGGCGCGGCGAGGTGGTGTTCGAGTGACGTTCGGAGCGACTTGAGGGAGGACACGAGGATGACGCACCTGCACCACGGCTGGGACAAGCAGCCGGATCCGGCCGTGCGAGCGCGGATCGACGAGCTCGCCGAGCGGATCGAGCGCTACCGCGCGAGCTACTACGCCGGCAAACCCGACATCTCGGACGCCGCCTACGACGCGCTCGAAGACGAGCTGCGTGATCTCGATCCGACACACCCGGCGCTGGCGCGCGTCGGCACGCCGGTGGCCGTGACCGAGTGGGAAAAAGCTCGGCACGAGATCCCTATGGGCTCGCTGAACAAGGTCGTGAACGAGGCCGAGCTCGAAGCCTGGGCCACGCGCTGCGACGAGCTCGTCGTGAAGGAAGGCGGCAAGGCGATCTCGGACGATCTCTTCGTCGCGGAGAAGCTCGACGGGATCTCGATCGAGGTGATCTACCGCGACGGCAAGTACGCCGACGCGATCACGCGCGGTGACGGGATCATGGGCGAGCGCATCTCGCCGAACGTGGCCCGCATGCGCGGCGTGCCGCAGAAGCTGAAGGAAAAACTCACGCTCAGCGTGCGCGGCGAGATCATCCTCAAGCTGTCGGACATGAAGAAGTCGTTCCCGGGCGTGGCGAACCCGCGCAACGCCGCCGCCGGGACGTCGAAGCGCTTCGACGGCCAAGGCTGCGAGCACCTGACGGTGCTGTTCTACGACCTCGCCGATCACCTCGACATCACGACCGAGGAGCAGAAGATCACGTTCCTGCGCAAGCAAGGCTTCGGCACGCCCTGGACCGCGAAGGGCACGCTGAAGGACGTGCTCGGGATCTACCGGAAGTACTCGTCGGAGATCCGCGCGGGGCTCGACTACGAGATCGACGGGCTCGTGGTGCGCGCGAACTCGACGGCCGCGCAGACCTTGCTCGGCGAGGTGAACCGGAGGCCCCGCGGCGCGACCGCGTTCAAGTTCGCGTCGCAGGCGAAGGTGTCGAAGGTGGTGGAGATCCTCTGGGACACGGGCCCGAGCGGGCGCGTGACGCCGGTGGCGATCGTGGAGCCGGTGGAGCTCGCGGGCGCGACGGTGCAGCGCGCGAGCCTGCACAATGTGGGCAACGTGCGCGCGCTCGGGATCGGCGTGGGCGACGAGGTCCTGGTCTCGCGCCGGAACGACGTGATCCCGTACGTCGAAGAGGTGGTCGAGAAGGGCGGCAAGACGGAGCTGCCGCCGACGCGCTGCCGGCGCTGCGCGGCCGAGCTCGTGACGAGCGGCGAGTACCTGCTCTGCCGCAACCAGGAGTGCCCGGCGCTCGTCGAGGGCCGGATCCACAACTGGATCGACGCGATCGGCGCGCTCGAATGGGGCGACAAGCTGATCGAGCAGCTCGTCGAGGCAAAGCTCGTGAAGGAGCCGGGCGATCTCTACAAGCTGAAGCCGAAGCAGATCGCGGACCTCGAGCGGCGCGGCGACAAGATCGCGAAGAAGGTGCTCGACGAGCTGACGAGCCGGCTGCCGCTGACGCTGCCCGTGTTCCTGGCGGCGCTCGGCATCGAGGGGTTTGCGATCCAAACCGCGCGGCTGCTCGTGGCGTCGGGCTACACGACGATCGAAAAATTGCTCGCGGCGACGGAGCAGGATCTCGCGGGGATCTCGGGGCTCGGCCCGATCAAGGCCGGCATGATCGTGCGCGGGCTGCAGGGCCGCAAAGCCGAGATCGAGCGGCTGATCGCGCAAGGCATCGTGCCCGTGACGCAGGAGCAGGAAGGGCCGCTCGCGGGGATGTCGTTCTGCTTCACGGGCGCGCTGAGCCGCCCGCGCGGCGAGATGACGAACCTCGTGGAGACGAACGGCGGGCGTGTGCTCTCGGGCGTGACGAAGGAGCTCAACTACCTCGTGAGCGCCGAGGCGGACTCGACGTCGAGCAAGGCGCAGAAGGCGAAGAAGTACGGGACCGTGCTCCTCGACGAGGCTGGCTTCTTCAAGCTCATCCAAGACAAGGGCGTGAAGGTCTCCTGACCTCGCTCACGCCCACGCCCCGCTTCAACACTTGGAGCTACGCTCGGACAAGCCGAGCTACGCCCCAAACCCCCCTCACCAGTACGTATCCTGATCCTCGGTGACCCCGGCGAGCCGATCGAGGGTGATCGGCTCGCGCCCCGGCACGAGGATCCGCCCCGAGAACTCACCGGCGAGCTGAAGGAAACGCGAGCGGACGATCCCGAGGTCGTGGCGCTCGGTGTGAAGGCCGCTCGGCGTGAAGGTGAGATCGACGCGCTCGTCGGGCGCACGGACCTGCCAGCTCGAAAGAGGTCGTTCACGGTCAAACGAAAAACGGACCGCCGAGAGGGGCACGATCTCGCCGTCGATCCACGCGACACACTCACGATCCCCGACGAACCCCTCGGTGAGGTTCAAGGCGATGGGTTTGCCCTCGGCGGTGCGGCCGAGGCCAAAACCCCATCGCCACGCGGTGTGCCGTTCGAGCAGGCCCGCCGTGAAGTCGTACCCGGCGAGCGCTCCATCGAGCGAGAACTTGCGGCCCGCCGCGACGAGCGAGCCGTCCACCGAGAGGAGCGCGCGTTTCTCCGTCGTCGAGAAGAGGCCCTCCCGGAGCGCTGCGACCACCCCCAGCGCAGGCGGCGCCTTCGTGGTGCCGAGCCGCGCCTGAAGCTCGAGCCCCTGCATGCGTACGTCAATGGCGTAATCGCTCTGTCCGGCCGGTCTCGAAACAGAGAGGTGATTGGCACCGAGGTGGTAGGAGGCGAGGCAGCCTTCACCGCCGCTGTCGCCGATGAAGGCGCTGAAAGGCGGGCCCTTGGTGGTCTCGTCGACGAGGGCGCGGCCCTCGCGTCGATCCACGACGAAGGCGAAGGCGTTGGCGGCGTAGCCGAGGCGGATGATCGCGACGGCGCAGATGAGCTCGTCGGAGGCGATCGCCACGTAAAACCAGCGCTTTTCACGGCGCACGCGGGTGAGCGGGTTCTTCGCCGCGGCCCCGAAGGCGATGGGCGGCAGACCCCCGGCGTACGTGCCGAACCGAGGCCGCTGGGTGGTCGGGTCGAGGATCGCTTCGGGCGGAGTCCGGTGGATCTGCATCCACGGGAGAATAGCGAGCCCTGGGAAGACGGCACGGCCCTGTGCACGGCGCGAGAGCGCCCCCGCGGATCGCAGTGGTAGACTCGCGCGCCATGCAGGCCGCGATCGCGAACACGCCCCATCCCGTCAACGAACCGGTGCGTTCCTACGCGCCCGGGACGACCGAACGCGCGGAGCTCAAGGCCGCACTCGCGCGCATGTCCGGCGAGACGATCGAGATCCCGATGGTGATCGGCAAGAACCACGTGTTCTCGGGCCGCCTCACCGAGGTGCGCGCGCCGCACAAGCGGAGCCTGCTCCTCGCGCGTGCGCACGACGGAAATCGCACCGACGTGGCCGAGGCGATCGACACCGCGCTCGGCGCGTCGAAGATGTGGGGCGAGATGCCGTGGACGGCGCGCGCAGCGGTGTTCCTGCGCGCGGCGGAGCTGCTCGCGACGCGGTACCGGCCGCTGCTCAACGCGGCGACGATGCTCGGGCAGAGCAAGACAGCGCATCAAGCCGAGATCGACGCGGCCTGCGAGCTCATCGATTTTCTGCGCTTCAACGTGGCCTACGCGCGGCAGATCGCGACGGAGCAGCCGCAGAGCTCGCCGGGGACGTGGAACGTGATGGAGCCGCGTCCGCTCGAAGGGTTTGTCTTCGCGGCGACGCCGTTCAACTTCACGGCCATCGCGGCGAACCTGCCCGCAGCGCCGGCGATCATGGGCAACACGGTCGTGTGGAAGCCGTCGGCGAACGCGCTGCTCTCGGCGCACTGGATCATGGCGCTCTTCCGCGAAGCAGGGCTGCCCGACGGCGTGATCAACCTCGTGATGGGCGATCCGGCGGAGTTGACGACGGCGGCCCTGGAGCACCCGAGCCTCGCGGGCGTGCACTTCACAGGCTCGACGCCGGTGTTCCGGTGGATGTGGCGCAAGGTCGGCGAGAACATCGATCGGTACCGGACGTACCCGCGGCTCGTGGGCGAGACGGGCGGGAAGGATTTCGTGTTCGCCCACGCGAGCGCGGATCCGACGGCGCTTGCGGTCGCGCTCGTGCGCGGTGCGTTCGAGTACCAGGGACAAAAGTGCTCAGCGGCGTCCCGCGCGTACGTGCCGAAGTCGATGTGGCCTGCGCTGAAGGAGCGGATCGTGGAGCTCACGCGGATGATCCGCGTCGGCGACGTGGCGGACTTCCGCAACTTCATGGGCGCAGTGATCGACGGTCGCGCCTACGCGCGGATCACGAGCGCGGTGGAGGAGGCGCGTCGCGGCGGACGCGCGCGGCTCATCTGCGGCGGCGAGTGGAGCGACACGGAAGGCTTCTTCATCGAGCCGACGGTGATGGAGACCGAGGATCCGAAGCACACGTTGATGGAGACGGAGCTCTTCGGCCCTGTTCTGACGGTGTGGCCCTACGACGACGGCAAGGAAGACGAGGCGCTCGCGCTCTGCGACGAGACGAGCCCGTACGCGCTGACGGGCGCAGTCTTCGCCCGCGATCGGGCGTTCATCGAGAAGGCCAGCACCGCGCTGCGCCGCGCGGCGGGGAACTTCTACGTGAACGACAAACCCACGGGCGCGGTGGTCGGGCAGCAGCCGTTCGGCGGCGGGCGCGCCTCGGGGACCAACGACAAGGCGGGCAGCGTCCTGAATCTCTTGCGCTGGACGTCGCCGCGCTTGATCAAAGAGAACTTCGAGCCGCCGCGCGCCGTCCCCTACCCGTTCCAGTCCGAGCCGTAACGCGGGCGCTTCTGCGTCACTCCGGCATGGCCGGGCAAGCGCCGCCCTCGAGGGCGACGCACACGCCCTTCTCCTCCTCGTAGTACTCGGCTTGCTCCTCGTAGCAGTCGGCCTGGTCGGAGAGGGATGCGGCGTAGGCGGCGTCATCGGCCGCGAGCTCGAGGCACGTCGACGTGCAGAGCGTCTCACTCGCGCCGGGCTGGCAGAGCGCGTTCTTCTGGCAAATCGCGGCGCAACTGTCCTCGGGAGGACGATCGCCGCAAGCGCAGATCACGAAGGTCAGGAGAAGGGCGAAGAGCGTCGAAAGGCGCATGCGTCGAGGATAACGCAGGCGGGTTTTGGCAGAGCGCACCGAATGGTATACGGGCGCTCCGATGCGTACCCCGAGCCTCACCCTGGTCTCGCTCGCTCTCGCCCTCCTCGCCTGTGGTGGCTCGACGCCCGAGCCTGTGACGCCCCCGAACACGGACGCGGACACGGCGAAAACGAGCGTCGCTACGACAACGGAAAAGCCTGCGGATCCGCCGCCCGCGCCCGCGGCCAAGCCCGCGTTCGATCCGGTGGCGATGGGCATGACGCCGGACGGCGCGCGCAAGCTCTGTGATGAGCACCTCGCGAAGGCGAAGGGCCTCGCCGAGGACATCAAGGCGCTGAAGGGCGCGCCCGCGGACAAGCTCACGTTCGCGGCGACGGTGGGCCGCTTCGACGACGTTGTCCTCGAGGTCGCGAGCGCCGGAGAGTTCCCGTACCTGATGGGCGTCGCGCACCCGGACGCGGCGGTGCGCGAGGCGGCGAAGGCCTGTGAGCCGAAGACGGATGCCTTCCAGACGTCGCTCTGGCTCGACGCGGACGTGGCCGCGGTGATCCAGGCCTACGCGAAGAAGGGCGAGAAGCTCGAAGGCGAGCGGGCGCGGCTGCTCGCGGACGTGCTGCGCGATTTCCGGCGCAACGGGCTCGAGCTGCCCGCGGACAAGCAGGCGCGGCTGCGCGAGCTCAACGCGGAGATCACGAAGAAGGGCCAGGAGTTCATGTCGAACATCGGCGCTTCGACGGAGTGGATCGAGGTCGACGAGAAGGAGCTCGAAGGCCTGCCGAAAGAGTACGTCGCGAGCCACAAGCCGAACGACAAGAAGAAGGTCCGCATCTCGACGGACTACCCGGACTACTTCCCGTTCATCACGTACGCGAAGAACCGCAAGCTCGCGCTCGAGCTCTACGCGAAGTTCACGAACCGCGGCGGCAAGCAGAACGTGCGGCTCCTGGAGGAGCTGCTCACGCTCCGCACCGAGAAGGCGAAGCTGCTCGGCTACGAGACCTGGGCGGACTACGCGATCGAGCCGCGCATGGCGAAGAGCCGGAAAAACGTGCGCGAGTTCCTCGACAACCTCTCGGCTGCGCTGAAGGACCCGGTGAAGGTCGAGCTCGAGGAGTTGCGCAAGGAGCACGTGCGGCTCGGCGGGAAGAAGACGGACGTGCTCTATCCGGCGGATCGGTACTACCTCGAGGACAAGGTCCGGAAGGCCAAGTACAACTTCGACTCGCAGGCGCTCGCCGAGTACTTCGAGATCGGCGCGGTGAAGAAGGGCCTGATGGACACCACCGCGAAGATGTACGGGCTCGAGTACCGCGAGGTGCCGGCCGCGGCGTGGCATCCGGACGTGACGGCGTACGAGGTGTGGTCGAAGGGCGAGAAGATCGGGAAGTTCTATCTCGACCTCTACGCGCGCGCCGACAAGTACAAGCACGCGGCGATGTTCGGCGTGCGCACGGCGAAGCGCCTGTCCGACGGAACGTGGCAGCAGCCGATGGCGGCGCTCGTGTGCAACTTCCCGAAGACGGAAGGCAGCCAGCCGGGCCTGATGTCGCACGAGGAAGTGACGACGTTCTTCCACGAGTTCGGCCACGTGCTGCATCAGCTCCTCACGCGCTCGGAGCTCGCGACGTACTCGGGCTCGAACGCGGTGCGCGACTTCGTGGAGGCGCCGTCGCAGATGTTCGAGGAGTGGGCGTGGTCGCGCGAGGTGCTCGACACGTTCGCGCGGCACTACAAGACGGGCGAGAAGATCCCGGACGCGCTCTTCACGTCGATGACGAAGGCGCGCACGTTCGGGCTCGCGCTCGGGACGCAGCGGCAGCTCTTCCTCGCGTCGCTGGATCAGGAGCTCCACGCCCGCAAGGCGCCCTTCGACACGACGAAGGTGGTGGAAGAGGTGCAAGGCAAGGTGGACGTGTTCCCGTACGTGAAGGGGACACACTTCCAGTCGAGCTTCGGGCACCTGATCGGCTACGACGCCGGCTACTACGGCTACCAGTGGGCGCTGAGCCTGTCGCGCGACGTGCTGACGCGCTTCCGCAAGGAGGGTCTGCTCAACACGACGACGGCCGAAGCCTGGCGGACCGAGGTGCTGGCGAAGGGCGGCGGCGAGGACGAGCGGACGATGATCTCGCGCTTCCTCGGCCGCGCTCCGAGCCACGACGCGTACTTCACGTACCTCAAGGGCAAGGAGTGACGCGAGCAGGGGGCGCACCACGCGCCCCCGCGTCCCTCAAGGCTGTACCGAGACCCCCATCGCCTCGCGCAACGTGCTGTGCGCCTCGGAGACCGTGAATCCGAGCAGATCGGCGATCTTCGTCTCCGCGTCGAGCGCACCACGCGGCTCGGCGCGGAGGAGCGTCGCGACCACGTCGAGGCTGCCGCAGAGCAGGTAGCCCGCGCGCGTCGCGCATCGCTCCACGGCCGCGGCCCAGCGGGGTAGGTCCGGACGAACGTTTGCCGCGGCGAACGCGGAGACGGCTTCTTCCAGCGCCTTGCGTTGCGCGTCGTCGAGGTGCGCCTCGAAGAGCGGCTTGAACGCGAGCACCACGTCGCGGACCTTGGCGGGGATCGGCTCGTCCGGCAGGGCGATCGCGATGGCGCTGACGAAACACGCGCTGAGCTCTTCGAGCGAGGGATAGAAGAGCAGGAGCCGGTGATGGCCCACGTGGTACGTGAGGTGCCGGCCCACGAGGAACGCGAGTTCCGCGAGCGTGCGACCGCGCAGCGCGTGCTGGCCCGCGAGGACCGTGGCGTCGGTCGCGGGGATGGCCACGAGGCTCACGCCGGCGTCCTCGCGCACGTACACGTCGGGCGGCGTCACGCCGAGGAAATGGCTGCCCCAGGCGAACGAGCGCACGATCGAGATCGTGCTGCGCTGGAGGTCCTGCTTCTGCGACGCATCCAGCGCCGGGAGCCGCCCATCGCTTTCGAGTTGTTCGAGCCGCGCGGCGATCGCGGCGCCCGCGATCGCTTCGAGCACGCCTTCGGTGAGCGTGTCCCTCCGCTCGTCCCGCAGGAGATCCCAGCCCTCGGCGGGCATCGCGCTCAAGAAACGCGGCACGCCGTTCGGCTTGTGCTCGTCGTAGAGGAATCGCTCGCGCGACTCGACGACGCCGAGGTGCGCGGTGACCACGGAGGCGGTGTACGCCACGTCCGGCTGGCGGAGCTTCTGCGCGACGTCGAAGATGTCGTGGTACGACTGCGCGCGCTGCGGATCGAGCTTCGCCGCGTCGCGCAGGTGCACGAGCGCGCGCTCGTGCCGGCCGATCGTGCGCGCCAGATCCGCGACGACGAGGTGACCGCCGAGATCCTCGGGGCGCTCGTCGACCGAGCGCTCGAAGTAAGCGAGCGCCACGAGCGGATCCTCCAGGTGATCACGGAAGAGGAGACCGAGGCGCCGCCCGATCTCCCACGCCGCGCGGCGACGCGGCTCGCCTTGCGGGAGCCGATCGAGGCGGGCGAGCGCGCGGCGGTAGATCGCTTCGAGCTGGCTCCACTCCTGCCGCTCCGAGAGGATGCGCGCGAGGGTGTCGAGCGGTTCGAGCATGCTGGAGTCGCTGTCGATCGCGAGCTCCAGCATCTCGATCGCGAGCTCCTCGCGTTCGATCTCCTGGCAGTAGGTCGCGAGCTCCAGGTAGCTCGCGGCGCGGTCGCGCGGGACCGGCGTGAGCTCCGCGATGCGGCGGCGGATCTCGATCCCCTTGTCGATCTCGCTCGCGTGCTCGTAGAGGCGGCGCAGCTTGCCGAGGACCAGAAGATCCTCGGGGCGAATGTCGCGGGCGCGCTCGAACGAGGCGCGCGCGCGGCCCGGATCGGAGCCGATGCTTTCCCAGCGCTCGCCGAACTCCATGAGGTGCTCGAAGCGCTCGGTGTCGCTCGTGAAGGTCGCGAGCAGACGCTCCTCGGCAGCGTGGACGGCGCGGAAATCACGCTCCGTCACGTTGAGCACGATGAGGGCTTCGAGCGCGGGGCGGTACTCGGGGCGGAGCGTGAGCGCCTTGTCGAGGTTCGAGATCGCCTCCTTGCGTTTCTCCTGCCCCCACTTCGCGGTCGCGAGGCGAACGTAGAGCTCGGCGCGCTCCTCCGTATCGCCGGGCGCGAGGTGGCCGAGCGCCTTGCGATACTCGCCGAGCGCGCCCTCGTGATCCTTGGCGGCGAGCATCGCGTCGCCAGCGTCGCGATGGAACACCGCGGGCGACGTCTCCACCGCGGGCGACGTCTCGGGCGCAGGCGACGCGTTCGGCGCAGGCGGCGGCGAGGACGTACCCGGCGACGCGACCGTGGTCGCCGCGGGCTCGGGGATCTCCGGCACGACGGTGATGCGCGGCGCAGGCGCAGGCGAGACCTCTTCGGCCTGCGGGCTCGGCGTCGTCGCCGGCGCGACCGACGGAGGCACCGGCTCCTGGATGATGACGCGAGGGACCGACGCTTCGGGGCGCGTGAACGATCGATCCTCGGGCAACGTCGTCGCCACGTAGGCCGCAGAAGGCTCCCTCGCCTGCAGGATCGGCGCAGGCTCGGGCGCGATCTCCGGCGCGGGCTCGGGTGTGATCTCCGGCGAGATCTCAGGCGCAGGCTCGGGCGCTGGGGCCTCGGGCGCCGTCGAGCTCGGCAGGATGCGCGAGCGCAACGTCGTCACCGGACCGCGCTCACCGAACGCAGCGTCGTCGACCACGACGTCCACGCTCAGCGGCATGTTCTCCGTCGAGCCCTCCCGCAGCGGCGGCGGCTCGACGGCCTCCACGCGCACGGAACGCGCGTGCGGCTTGCCGAGGGATCCGAGCAGCACCTCGGCTGCCTCCGATTCGAGCGTCACCTCTTCGAGCCGCTCGCCGCGCGCCAGCGCCTCCGCGTCGAGCGTCGAGGGCGCGTCTGCCAGCGCAGGCACGCCCGCGTCCTTCCAGATCGTCGAGCCGACGGGCACCGGGATCAACGCGAACGGCGTCCAGCCGCGCGCGTGCGCGAAACACGGCACCACGCCGACGAGTCCTTCCTTGATGCGCTCGTAGAGCATCCGCGCGAGCAGGCCCGTCTCCGCGTCCGCATCGTCGAACGCGTTGATGAGCGCGCGCGTGAACGGCGACGGTCGATCCTCGACGCCGGGCGCCGAGGGCCGCGCAGCGATGAGCAGTTCGATCCCGCTGCGCTGCGGGTTCACAGCCTCTTTCGCGGCGGCGACGACGGTCGCGCTGCGGAACGGATCGGCGGGCGCCGGCGCGTGGCGGCACTCGAGCACGAAGAGCACGGGACCCGACACGTGATCGTGAAAAACAGCGACCACGTCCGTGAGCGCGTCGCCAGTTTGCGGGTTCTCGGGATCGAGGCAGAGGAAGAACTCGCCGTCGACCGAGACCGCGACGGGGCTCGACACATAGAAGAGGAGCTCGTCCTCCGGCCCCGGCTTGCGCTGCTCGAAGAGCGTGTCGAGCTGCTCGGCGAGATCCACGTGGGGATCGATGTCCACCACCTCGAACGCCGTGTCGTCCAAGGGGAGACGCGAGCGCAGGATGTCGCCGTCGAGCGCGCCCGGAGGGGCGCGCATGTCGGAGAGGAGGGAGGGCGTCGCGACGATCGCCAAGCGCATCAGGCTGCTCCCGGGCCGCGGGCCTTCATCGAAGCAGGGAATCTACCAGGCCTCGGGGGCGGAGAGCGCAGCGAACGACAGGCCCCGGTGGTCCGCCGCTTCGTGTGTCCTGGGCCGCAAGGGCGCGGGAGGCTCACGGGACCTTCGCCCGCGCCGTGGGCAGACGCCCGACCAGCTCGGCGCCGTTCGCCGGGCGCCGATCGTCCGGGCCGATGCACACGTCGGCGACCGCGCGCCACCGCGCGGCCTCGTCCATGGCGATCCCCCGCTCCCCGAGCCTGTGGAGCACGTCTTCGAGCACGCGGCCGTAGCCGTACACGTCGTCGCGCGGGTCGCTCGACCGGCCGGCGATGCGTTCTGGCGAGACGTAGCCGGCGCTGCCCCCTTCCCCGCGGGCGCCGAGCGGCCGCGCGATGCCGAAGTCGCCGAGCAAGGGTTCGCCGGTGTCCCGGAGGAGCACGTTCGCCGGCTTGACATCCGCGTGGACGAACCCCCCTGCGTGGAGCCGCGCAAGCGCCCGAGCGAGCGGGGGCGCCCAGCGCTCGATGGGGACGAGCGCCGCGAGATCGCCCCGGGCGAGCACGTCGCGCACCGAGCCCCGTGGGATCCACTCGAGCGCGAGCCATCCTTCCTCTGGATCCGCGTCGAGCACGCGGAGCACGCCGGGCCCGCGCATCCGATCGGCGAGCCGCGCTTCCCGTTCGAGGTGCTCTCGATCGCGACCACGCCGATGGTAGACCTTGAACGCGAGGCGCCGGCCGAGCAGCTCGTCCTCGGCCTCGTAGACGGTCCCGGCGCCGCCACGCGCGACCTCGCGCAAGAGCCGGAACGGCGCGCGCGCCCCAGCGTCCGTCACCACCGTGGCCTCGTCGAGCCGCCGCGCGGGTCCGGGTGCTGCGCCGAGCGCCGCGCGCCATCGCTTGTGCCGCTCCCGCGCGCCCGGCGTGTCGATGTTCCGCGCGAGCACCCGCTCGATCGTCCCGAGCGCGCGCGGGAGCTGGCCGAGCGAGGCGTGCAGATCCGCCGCGAGCAAGAGCGCCGGTGTGCTCGACGCGTTTGCCAGCGCTTCGAGCGCGCCCTTCTCGTCTCCGCGCGCCGCGAGGATGTCCGCGCACGCGAGCCGCACGGCCTCCGGCACCGCGTAATCCTCTGCGGCTTCGAGCACACGTGCGGCGGCTTCGGCCTCGCGCACCGTCCCGCGCGCCTTACGCAGGAGCAGGATCGCTTGTTCTTCGCTCGGGCCATCCGGCGCGCCCACACGCGCGAGCTGCGCGAGCTCGGCAGAGGCTTCGTCTACGTCGGCGCGCGCAGGCTCGCGGCGCGGCTCTGCACGCGTCGACGTCGCACGCTCGTCCACGCCGCGCGGGGCCTCCTCGCTCGCGGCCTCGTCGCTCTCGCCGAAGAGCCGTCCCCTGATCTTCCGCCACAAACTCACGCGCCGCTCCCGCTCCCTTCGCGGCTCCCCGTGGCCACGCGCAGCACCACGGGCCCGCCGCGGCTCGCGCGGATCTCGTCGCCGACGCAAAGCTCCACCTCGGCGGCGAGTTCGAACTCTCCAAGGATCGGCCGCGGCGCCCCGCTCGGCGTCCGCAGCACCACGAACCCGCTGTCGCCGTGCACCACCCGATCGACGTGCAGCGCGCCCACCAC
Source organism: Polyangium mundeleinium (assembly GCF_028369105.1). Classification (NCBI taxonomy): domain Bacteria; kingdom Pseudomonadati; phylum Myxococcota; order Polyangiales; family Polyangiaceae; genus Polyangium; species Polyangium mundeleinium. Next base: position 7,981,181 of record NZ_JAQNDO010000001.1, read on the forward strand.
GAGCGGGCCGAGCGGCGCGAGGAAACGTGTCCCCGCGATCGTCACGACCACGCCGTCCGGCACGAGCTCCCGCTCGGGAGACGCCGTCGGCCGCTCGATGCCGCACGGCACCTCGCCGCCGAGCTCCAGACGAATCCCCTCGCCCACCGGGATCGCGCCCTGGATCCGCGCGCCCGCGAGCATCGTCCCGTTTCGCGTGTCGAGATCCTCCACGAAGATCTCGCTCCCCTCGCAGTGGATACGCAGGTGCGTGCGGCTCACGGCCCGCGCGCCCACGAGGATCGTCGCTTCCCCGCGGCCGATCGTCACGTCCTCACCGAGCGCTGCGTGGAAGCGCTTCCCGCCGATCTCCAGATCGACGAGCGGCCCGGTCGCGAGGCGCGCTCGGATCGCGCGGGCGGCGTCGGCCACGACGTCGTCGTCTCGCTCGGCGAGCGCGACCCGCGCGACGTCCAGCGCGGCGCGGCGCTCGGCGGTCCGGTCGAGATCGGCCACGCGCCTGCGCACGTCCGTCACCTCGCGGACCTTACGCGACTCGGCGTGCGAGGCCTTGAGGCGCTCTTCGAGCTTCTCGATCGCGCCCATCTCCGTGAGCACTCGGATCTCCGCCTCGGCGTCGCCGAGCTCCGCGTAGATCTCGGCCGCGCGTTCGAGCTGCCCTGCGCCTTCGAGCTCGCGGGCGACGCGCGCGAGCTCGCTCTTCAGCGAGACCCCGCCGCGGACGCGGATCACGTCGAGCGTGAGCAGCGCCTTGCGACCGAGCGCGCGTTTCTGGATCTCCTCGCTCTTCGCGGTGCGCGCGGCGACGTCGCAGAACGCGATTCTTTGCTCGGCCGAGCCTTCGGCGTCGGCACGGAGCAAGAGCACGCGCGCCGCCTCGTCCGGCATCTCGGCCTCGACGTACAGCGTGGCCGCGGAAGCAAGATCACCGGCGAGCTCCCGGGCGCGCGCGTCTTTTGCTCGTCGGCCCTCGCCCCAGCGCAGGAAGCGATCGAAGAGACCCACTGCGCGGCATGGTAGCGCGGCTCCGAAGGCTTGCGCGAGGGCTCTCGCGAGGCCCGCCGTGCCCGGCTGTTGACTCTCCCTTTCCCTCCGCGGACCATCGGAGGCTCGATGTCCAACTTTACGACCGGTCAGACCCGCCTGGGCGAGCTGCTCGTCCGCGAGAAGCTCATCAGCTTGCAGCAGCTCCGCCAGGCGCAGGAAGAGCAGCGCAAGAGCGGAACCAACCTGGGCCAAGTGCTGACGAAGCTCGGCTACCTGTCCGACGACGACATCGCGAGCTTCCTCGCCACCCAGTACGGCGTCCCCGTCGCCAACCTCGACGGCACCGAGTTCGATCCCGACGTCTTGAAGCTCGTCCCGCGCGACGTCTGCGAGAAGCAGAAGATCATCCCGCTGTTCCGGTCGGGCACCTCGCTCGTCGTGGCGATGGCGGATCCCACGAACCTCCATGCGATCGACGACATCAAGTTCCTCACGGGCTCCATCGTCGAGCCGCGCGTCGCCTCCGAGGGTGCGATCACCCAGGCCATCGAGCGCGCCTACTCCGCCGGCCCCTCCTACGACGAGATGCTCGCCGAGTTCGGTGACGAGCAGGTCGACTTCACGGTCGACACCGAGGACGTGAACGTCCTCGAACTCGAGAAGGCGGCCGAGGGCGCGCCGGTCGTGCGGCTCGTGAACGCGATCCTCCTCAACGCCATCAAGAAGGGCGCGAGCGACATCCACATCGAGCCGTACGAGAAGAAGCTTCGCGTCCGCTACCGCATCGACGGCGTGCTCGTGGAGGAGATGCAGCCTCCGATGAAGCTCAAGAACGCGATCGCGAGCCGGCTCAAGATCATGAGCTCGCTCGACATCGCGGAGCGCCGCTTGCCGCAGGACGGGCGCATCAAGCTCAAGCTCGGCAAGGGCAAGGAGATGGACTTCCGCGTCTCCGTCTGCCCGACGATCTGGGGTGAGAAGATCGTCATGCGCCTCCTCGACAAGTCGAACCTCCAGCTCGACATGACGAAGCTCGGGTTCGACAAGAAGCCGCTCGAGGACTTCCAGTGGGCGATCAACCAGCCCTGGGGCATGGTCCTCGTCACGGGCCCGACGGGCTCCGGCAAGACCACGACGCTCTACTCTGCGCTGAGCGAGCTCAACCAGATCGAGACGAACATCAGCACCGCCGAGGATCCCGTCGAGTACAACCTCCACGGCATCAACCAGGTGCAGATGCAGGACTCCATCGGCCTGAACTTCGCGGCCTCGCTGCGCTCCTTTTTGCGCCAGGACCCGGACATCATCATGGTCGGCGAGATCCGCGACTTCGAGACCGCCGAGATCGCGGTCAAGGCCGCGCTCACGGGTCATATGGTGCTCTCCACGCTGCACACGAACGACGCGCCGTCGACGATCTCGCGCCTGCTCAACATGGGCATCGAGCCCTTCCTCATCACGGCGAGCGTGAACCTCGTCCTCGCACAGCGCCTCGCGCGGAAGAACTGCGCCGACTGCCGACAGCCCTTCAAGCAGGACCCGCGCGCACTCGCCGACTTCGGCTTCACGCCCGATCAGATCAAGAACGCCAAGCTCATGAAGGGCGCGGGCTGCAAGACGTGCAACGGCTCGGGCTACAAGGGCCGCGTCGCGCTCTACGAAGTCATGCGCTTCACGGACAACCTGAAGGAGCTCGTCCTCCAGGGCGCCTCGACGGCCGAGCTAAAGACGGCCGCGATCAAGAACGGGATGCTGACCCTGCGCATGGCGGGCATCGAGAAGGTGATGCAGGGGATGACGACGACCGATGAGGTCGGCCGCGTCACGATGGGAGACTAGCGATGAGCGCGGAGACGCCGGGGCGCGAGCCCCTTCGTTACACGATCCAGCAGCTCCTCAAGGTCATGGTCGACAAGGGGGCGAGCGACATGCACATCACGCGGAACTCGCCTCCGCTCCTGCGCATCGACGGCTCGGTCGTCCCGCTCAAGCTCCCGCCGCTGAACGACGAAGACACGAAGGAGCTCTGCTACTCGGTCCTCAGCGAGGATCAGAAGCTCGTCTTCGAGAAGAAGAACGAGCTCGACCTCTCGTTCGGCCTGTCGAGCATCTCCCGCTTCCGCGCGAACATCTTCATGCAGCGCGGCGCCGTCGCGGGCGCGTTCCGCCAGATCCCCTTCAAGATCCTGAGCTTCGACGATCTTGGCTTGCCGCCCGTGGCCTCCGAGATCGCCAACAAGCCACGCGGCCTCGTGCTGGTCACGGGACCGACCGGCTCCGGCAAGAGCACCACGCTCGCGAGCATCATCGACAAGGTGAACTCGGAGCAGCGCCTGCACATCATCACGGTCGAGGACCCGATCGAGTACATCCACAACCACAAGCTCTCGGTCGTGAACCAGCGCGAGGTCGGGGCCGACACGGCGTCGTTCAAGGACGCGCTCAAGTACATCCTCCGCCAGGATCCGGACGTCGTGCTCGTCGGCGAGATGCGTGATCTCGAGACCATCGAGGCCGCGCTGACGATCGCCGAGACGGGCCACCTCGTCTTCGCCACGCTGCACACGAACAGCGCGGTCTCCTCGATCAACCGCATCATCGACGTCTTCCCCGCGCATCAGCAGTCGCAGGTCCGCGCGCAGCTCAGCTTCACGCTCGCGGCCGTCATGACGCAGCAGCTCGTCCCCAAGATCGGCGGAGGCCGCACGCTCGCGCTCGAGGTCATGGTGCCGAACGCGGCCATCCGGAACCTCATCCGCGAGGACAAGCTCCACCAGATCTACTCGCAGATGCAGGTCGGCCAGGCAGGCAGCGGCATGCAGACGATGAACCAGTGCCTTCACGGGCTCTACCAGCGCCGTCTGATCTCGCTCGAAGACGCGCTCGCCCACGCCGGTGACATGGAGGAGCTGCGCGCCATGATCGAAGGGCGCGCCGTCCGCCGTGGCCCCGCGACCTGACGAGCCCGACGGATCCAGCCTCGCGCGCGAGGCGCCGAATCTCTCCCGTAAGAAACAAAGCAGGAATTTTGACACCCCACCGCCCGTTCAGTAGGGTAGGCGCCGCGATGCAAGGGCTCACCGAGCGCCAACAGCAGGTTCTGCATTACATCCGCCAATCCATCAACGAGCGGGGGTACCCGCCCACGCTGCGGGAGATCGGCGCGCACATGGGGATTCGCTCCACGAACGGGGTGAACGACCATCTGCGCGCGCTCGAGCGGAAGGGGTACTTGACGCGGGAGGACATGAAGAGCCGCGCCTTGCGGCCGAAGGACATGTCCGCCGCGAACGTTCGGGCAGACGAGCCGCTCGCGATGTCCGAGGCGCCCGAGGACGACATGCTCGAGGTCCCGGTCGTCGGCCGGATCGCCGCGGGCCTGCCGCTCCTCGCCGAGGAGCACGTCATCGACACGGTCCGCATCGATCGGATGCTCGTCCGTGGTGGCCGCGAGATCTTCGGCTTGAAGGTCACGGGCGACTCGATGATCGAGGCCGGCATCCTGAACGGCGACTACATCTTCGTGCGTCGCCAGCCCACGGCGCAGCGCGGTGAGATCGTGGTGGCGCTCATCGGGGACGAGGCGACGGTCAAGTACTACTTCCCCGAGAAGGACTACGTCCGGTTCCAGCCGGCGAACGCGAAGATGGCCCCCATCCTCGTGCGGGCCTCGGACTTCAAGCCGACGATGCTGCTCGGCGTCGTGGTCTCCGTCTTCCGCCGACTTTGACCGCGTCCCGCGCGCTCGCACACTGGCATTGACGCGCGGCGCGCACGCTTGGTAGCGTCCGGGGCACGGATGGGAGCGACGGATCGGTTCCGTCGTCGCTCCAGAAAGAACGCGATCGTGAAGGCGCACGTGCGGCGGTTCCGAATCGGGGTTTGGGGCGGAGGGCGCCAAGAGGCGACCCGGAGCCCCATGCGTGGAGCGTGGGTGCTGGCAGCGATGGGGGTTTTCTCCCTCGTCGGCGCGACCGGCTGTGGTGGCTCGATCTACGCGATCACCTCGAGCAGCGCTTCCTCGAAGCTCGAGACGGCGGAGGCGCTCGGCGCCGAGCGCTACGCGCCCTACGAGTTCTGGACCGCGAAGGAGCACCTTCACAAGGCCATGGAAGAGGCTTCGACGGCCGACTACGGCGACGCGATCAAGTTCGCGAACACGGCCGAAGAGTACGCCGAGAAGGCCATCGTTCTCGCGAAGCAGGCGCACGAGGGATCGGGCCGATGAAGAGCACGCGCGGCGCTACCAAGATGCAGAAGCCGGCGCGTCGTCCGGCGGATCGTTCGTACGGGCGCTGGGCGCTCCCGGCGCTCGTCGTCATGGCGATCGGTCAGGCCTCGTGCTCGCAGGTCTCCGTCATGCGCGGCGACATCGAGGGCCTCACGAAGGTCGCGGGGCAGGCTGAGCGCAACGGCGCGATCCGCTGCGCGCCGCGCGAGCTCGCGACGGCGAAGAGCCACCTCACGTTCGCGGAGACGGAGCTCGATCAGGGCTTCCTCTTCAAGGCGAAGGCGCACCTCGACATCGCGCGTGCAAACGCGCACGCGGCTTATGATCTCTCGCCGCCGCAGAAGTGCGCCGAGCGTGGCTTCGTCGAGGACGAGGCGCCGCCGCCGCCGCCCCCGCCGCCGCCGCCTCCCGGCGACTGCGACGGCGACGGGTACCTCGATCCGCAGGACACGAAGTGCCCGTGCGAGGCCGAGACGTGGAACGGCTTCCAGGACGAGGACGGCTGCCCCGACGATCCGGACACGGATGGCGACGGCATTCCGAACGCGAAGGACAGCTGCGTCCTCGTGCCGGAGGACAAGGACGGCTACCTGGACGACGATGGTTGTCCGGAGCTCGACAACGACCTCGACGGGATCCTCGACGACGCGGACAAGGATCCCTCGACGGGCAAGAGCTGCGCGAACGAGCCCGAGGATCCGGACGGGTACGAGGACGTCGACGGCTGCCCCGAGCCGGACAACGACAAGGACACGGTCCCGGATCTCGAGGACCAGTGCCCGAACGAGCCTGGCGTGGTGGGCGGCGACAAGCCTGGGTGCCCGAAGAAGCCTTCTCTCGTCATCGTGACGGAGAAGGAGATCAAGATCACCCAGCAGATCCACTTCGAGTTCGACAAGGACAAGATCAAGCCCGACAGCTACGCGATCCTCGACGCGGTGGCGCAAGTTCTTCAGGACAACCCGAAGATCAAGATCGAGATCCAGGGTCACACGGACAACAAGGGCGCAGCCGCGTACAACAAGAAACTTTCGGATCGCCGCGCCGCGGCCGTCTTGAAGTACCTCGTCGCGAAGGGTATCGACCCGAGCCGGCTCACGTCGCACGGCTACGGTATGGAGATCCCCATCGTTCCGAACACGACCGATCAAAATCGCGCGCTCAATCGACGCGTGCAATTTGTCCGGACCGAAGGTCAGAAGTAGAACCTCGGTACCGACCAGCCCTCCCCCATCGCTCCTCCCGGAGGACAGACCGCCGTGTATCTTCGTCCGTTTGGGTCGTTCGCTGCCTTTGCGCTTTCCGCCGTCATCATGGGTGGCCTCTGTAGCTACTCGGATACGGCCTTCGCGGCAGGCGAGAAGGACAAAGAGGCCCTCAAGCTCCACGACCAGGCGATGGACGAGGATTACCTCGCCGTCGAGTTCGACAAGGCCGAGAAAAAGCTCAAGGACGCGCTGAAGAAGTGCGGCGACGATGGTTGCAGCCCAAAGGTTCTGGGCAAGCTCCACGTCGCGCTCGGCACGGTCTATGGCGGCTCGAGCAAGCTCGACAAGGCCAAGGAAGAGTTCATCGAAGCCCTCAAGGCCGATCCTTCCGCCACGCTGATCGAGTCGCTCACCACGCCCGAGCTGACGAAGGCCTTCGAGGAGGCCAAGAAGCAGGCGAAGCCGAGCAAGCCCCCGTCGAAGCCCCCGCCGAGCAGCGAGGACGGCGGCGAGGACGGCGGCGACAAGCCCGGCGGCGACCTCGAGCACACGCCGATCGCGGAGCAGGCGGTCAACACGCCGGTGCCCGTGTTCATCGAGGTCGGCGAGGACGTCACGGTCGCGAAGGCGACGCTCCGGTACAAGCCGTTCGGCGCCTCGAAGTGGATCTCGCTGGAGATGCAGCGCGTCGGCAAGGGCTGGGGCGCGGAGATCCCGTGCGCGGACGTCACCACGACGGGCGACATCAAGTACTACATCGTGGTCACGGACGACGGCGGCGAGCAGCTCAAGGCGGGCTCGCAGAAGGATCCGTACCGCGTCCCGATCAAGCGTGATCTCGAAGGCGACGAGCCCTCGCTCCCGGGCAAGAAGCCCCCGAAGCAGTGCAAGGCGAAGGAAGACTGCCCGCCGGGCCTGCCGGGCTGCGAGAAAAAAGACGACCAAGAGAAGCGCGGCGAGAAGGGCTGGGGCGCGACCTGCGAGGCCGATCAAGAGTGCCAGGCCGGGCTCATCTGCCAGAACGGCCAGTGCGAAGAGGGCAAGCGCGAGGGCGGTGACAACGGCCCCGAGCCTGCCGGCAAGGGCAAGAAGAACATCATCGGGATCGGCGGCCAGCTCGACCTGATGCTGATCAACAGCGCCGAGAACGTCTGCTCCGGCGACAACGACACGTACTACTGCTTCTACCCCGGCGGCACCGATCGCTTCTTCGGCGATCCCATCTCGGCGCAGGGCACGAACGGCATCCAGGGCGGCTTCGCGCCGGCCGGCGGCCGCGTCTTCGCCTCGTACGATCGCGAGCTCGCCAAGATCGGCTCGGGCACGTTCGGCGCGGGCCTGCGCTTCGGCATCGCGTTCGGCGGGCATCCCTCGTCGGATCAGGCGCCGCCGAACGCGCTGCACCCCGAGATGGTCAACTTCCCGCCCATCCACGGCGAGCTGCGCGCCTGGTACTCGTTCATGGGCAGCCAGTTCGAGCAGGGTCAGATCCGTCCGTTCGGCTTCCTCGGCGTAGGCCTCGCGAAGGTCTCGGCGGCCGTGCCCGTCACCGTTTGCGACAAGCTGCTGAAGAACGGCGAGGACCCGATCGATCCGTCCGACGACTCCTGCCCCGGCAGCACGCCGGCGGTCAGCCGCGACCTCGACGCCTACCAGATCGCGGGCCTCAACTTCGTCTCGCTCGGCGCCGGCGCGACCTACGCCTTCACGCCGAACTTCGGCGTGACCGCCGAGATCAAGGCGATGTTCATGCTGACCACGTTCGCCGTGGTCATCGCGCCGTCCGTCGGCCCCGTCTTCGCGTTCTAGTCGTTCGTGCTTGGGGGCGTCGCTGCGCTCGCGCAGCTCTCGCCCCCAACCTACGCGCGACCGACCTCCTCCACAAAAATTCGTCCGTACACCAACGAACTTCGGTGCGCTGCGCCCTCCGCCAGCGAGCGCTAGAAGATCGTAGGTGAGCTACGAGAATTTCCAGATCGAGGTGATCGAGCTCGGCAGCCGCGGCGTTCGGCTCACGGTGGCCAACGTGGTCGCGCACTTGCGGACGCCGCCCGCGCACGTGCAGCGAGGACTCGACAGGATGGCTCGCGAGGGGCTGCTCGATCTCGAGGTCGACGAGAACGAAGGTTTTGTCGTCTACCGCGTCGTCGGGCTCTCCACGTCGGCGCCGCTCGCGCGCCGACGCGCCGCGAAGCCGAAGCCGAAGCCGATCGATAGCATCACGCCCGTGACGTACATGCGGCCGAGCCTGCAGGTGACCCCGCAGAAGAGCGTGACGCTCGCGGTCGTGCTCGGCGCGCTCATCCCGGGGATCGGGCTCGCCTACGCCGCGCCGCTGCGCGTGGTGCTCCCCGCGTCGCTGCTCGTGATCGTGTTCGGGAAGTTGCTCGCCCCGCTCTTGATCTTCGCGCCTCTGTTCTGGGTGTTCGCGATCGGCGTGTCCGCGCTCTTCGGCGGCCTCTACGCCATCCGCTACAACCAGGAAGGGCACCGCGCGCCGCTGCTCTCCTGAGATCAAAACGATCGCGCGACGCGCCACATCGAGGCTCGTGTCGTCCGCGCGCCGCGCCTTGTGAAGCCTGCGCGCGTAGCTACGAGAGGATCTGGAACAACGCCAGCAGCGTGCCTGCGTCGTGGTGCTCGAAGCGAATGCCGACGCGGGTGCGACGTCCGCCCGGCGTGCCGCGGCGGATCCAGGCGACGGTGCCGTTCAAGCGGAGCGGGTCCCATAACGACGGCGTCGTCACTTCCAGCGTGACGGACGTATCGGGGGTCAGCTCGTTTCCTGCGTTTGCAGAGATGTCACGTTCGAGGACCTCGATCCCGGCGCCGCCGAGGCCGAGGTCGCGGATGGTGACGCCGCGGGCGCGGCCCTCCTGGTCGAGGAGGGTCGCCTCGAGCTCCATGCGCTTTCGTCCGTGCGCGCGGAAGTGGTCCCGAACGGACATGCGGAAATGATATCTCTATCGTAGAGGCGACACATACGCGGGCCGCTCGATCCGCGGGATCGGCGAGCGAGCCCGAGCGTGCGGACGCCTCGGTGCAATCGAGGCACGGAAAACTTTTTCCGGCCGGAGGCCGTTACAACGTAGTTGGGTTTGTGTGCGACCTCAAGGTAACATCCGCGCCGCTGCTCGCGCCGGGGCAACCCGGAGCGACCCTTCGTTGATCGAGATGGGAGCTCTACCCTGATGGCTGAGGACACTCGTAAGGACCCGCGGGCGAAGGTGCTCTCGATGACCGTGCGCTACAAGAGCGCCACCGTCGACGAGTTCATCGAGAACCATTCACATGACGTGAGCAAGGGCGGCATCTTCATCAAGACGCCGTCGCCCTTCCCCCCGGGGACGCTGCTCAAGTTCGAGATCCGCATCCAGGAGGAGAAGTCCGTGCTGAGCGGCGTGGGCCGCGTCGTCTGGAAGCGCGATTCGGATCAGTCGACCGATGGGTCGCCCGGCGGCATGGGCGTGAAGTTCATCAAGATCGACGACGACTCGAAGGCGATGATCCAGCGCCTCGTCGACAACCAGAAGGGTGGCCCGAACGCCTACGACGCGGGCAAACCCGAAGGCACGAGCGACGACGGGGATGGAGCCGCGACGCCTGCGCCCGCTGCGGCCGCGTCGAAGACCGGTCCGCGCGCGTCGACGATGCTCGGGCTCGGCGCGGTCGGCGCCGCGGCGAAGGCCGCAGGCAAGCCGACGACGGGCGACGAGAAGAAGAGCGAGTCGAGCGGCGGCGGGGGATTCTTCCCGTCCACCACGCCCGAGCAGGACATGCCGCCGCCGGAGGAGCGCACCGTGATGCGCCAGGCCGCGGAGCTCCTGAAGCAAGCGCTCGCAGGCACGGGCAGCTCGCTCGACGACGTGAGCGGCGGCAAGATCGAGCTCGCCAAGGAAGCGCCGAAGGCCGAGGAGAAGAAGGCCGAGCCCAAGGCTGAGGAGAAGAAGGCCGAGGAGCCCAAGGCCGAAGCAAAGGCCGAAGAGCCCAAGGCCGAAGCAAAGGCCGAGGAGCCCAAGGCCGAAGAGCCCAAGGCCGAAGAGCCCAAGGCCGAAGAGCCCAAGGCCGAGGAGAAGGCCGAGGAGCCCAAGGCCGAAGCCAAGGCCGAGGAGCCCGAGGCCGAGGCCGAGGAGAAGAAGGCCGACTCCGAGAAGCCGGTCTCGAAGAAGTCCGAGACGAAGGCCGCGTCGACCACGAAGAAGAGCGAGGGCGACGATCGCCGCGAGGCGAAGACGGTCGACGTCCGCGGCACGAAGGCGAAGGCAGGGGAAGGCAAGAGCGGCGGCGCCAAGCCCAAGGCGGCCGCGGCGAAGGCAGCGCCTCCGCCCCCCGAGCCCGTCGAGGAGAGCAGCGGCGGCGGCGGCCGGATCCTCACGATCCTGCTCATCGCGGCGGCGATCGGCGGTGGCCTCTTCCTCGCGCTCGGCCAGAGCAAGAACGAGACGCCGCCCCCGCCCACCCCGCAGGTCCAGCCGACGGTCAAGCCCGAGGTCAAGGCCACGCCGACGACCGCGCCGACCCCGGAGGTCGTGCCCGCGGCCTCGGCGTCAGCGGCGCCGGAGCCTTCGTCCTCGGCGAACGCAGCGCCCTCCACGACGGCGAGCGCAGCAGCGCCTCCCGCGTCGGCGGCGCCCGCCGCGGAGCCTCCGAAGACGGAGACGAAGACGGAGCCCAAGGCAGAGCCGAAAGCCGAGCCCAAGGCAGAGCCGAAGCCCACGGCGGCGCCTGCCGAGACCGAGAAGCCGAAGCCGCCGCCCCCGGCGCCCAAGCCCCCCTCGGGCGGCGACGACTACGAGTGATCCCCGTGAGGCGGCTGTGAGCCGGCCGCCCGCGGTTCACGCAATCCCCTCACCCTCCCCTTCCGATTCCTCCTCGCGACCCCGTGCCCGCTCGCGCTTCGCAGCGCGGGCGGACGCATCGTGTCCATCCGTTAGCGCGACGTCGAGCTGCTTGGTGCGCGCCGCGTCTCGCCCGTATCATGCGGACCTGAATGAGCGGCGCTGGGTCGTCGGGTTCCAGGCAGGGCGCAGAGCGCGGCGTGATCGCCGAGGCAGCCACGTTGTACGCGCCGGCATTGCCCGGACAGGCGCCGCGCGCGCGGCCTGCGCCGCCAACGCGCCGAGGCGTACAAGCGGTCATCCTCGCAGGCGTGGGGCTCGTGTGCGTCGTGGGGATCGTCGTGCTCGCGGTCATGTTGCGCGGCACGGGGCCGATCGACGCGCTCGAGCAGAGTTCGTCCGTGGCGGAGATGAGTGACGCAGGTTCGGCGCAGGATGCAGCGCCGGTGATCGCGGCGTCGACGCCGGTCGTGACGAAGGAGCCGACGCCAGCGGCAAACGATCACGCATCGGCGGAGGAGCTCAGCGCAGCGCGGGAGAAGGGCCCGGCTGCGCTCGCGACGCTCGCGGAGCGGTATCCCGAGGATCCCGCGGTGCTCAAGGCGCTCGTCAGTGCGTACACGCGCGACAAGGCGAACTACGCCAAGTCGATGACGACCGTGCGCAAGCTCCTCGCAGTCGCGCCGGACATGGCGCGAGATCCGGACGTCAAGCAGGCGCTCTTGCTCGTGGCGAACGGGCCGGTGGACGTCGCGGCGACGGCACTCGACATCATGGGGAAGGAGATGGGCGCGCGTGGCCCCGAGCTGCTCTACGAGCTCCTCAGCGCGTCAGGGCTCGGCAAGTTTCCGAAGGAGCGCGCGACGAGGTTGTTCACGGATCCCCAGGTCAAGGAGATCGCCGGGCCTGGGCTCCTCATCGCAAACGATCTTCGCGCGGCGACGGGTTGTGATCGCAAGAAGCTCTTCGCGCGCGCGGCCAAGGAAGGCGACGACCGCGCCCTCGCGCACCTGAAGCCGCTCCTGGCGACGAAAGGCTGTAGCTGGCACCGCCAGACCGACTGCTTCGCGTGCCTCGGCGATCGCAAGGACCTTCGCGCGACGATCGATGCGATCACGAAGCGCGTGGAGCAGGCGAGCGCTTCGGGTAACTGAGCGGGGGCTCGCTTCGCAGCGGCAGCGCCGGGGTTTCACCCCGGACCCGACGAGGGGTTGTCCACCCCTCGACCCGGACCAGGGCCAGCCCTGGACCTTTGATGCATCAACCGCGATGCGGTTGATGCAGAAGAGTATTGCTTGGTGCCTCGCGAGGGCTCCCGGAGGAGCAAGATCAACGAGGCTGGGTGCGGGGTGGGCGCAACAGGATTTGAACCTGTGACTTCATCCGTGTGAAGGATGCACTCTACCGCTGAGTTATGCGCCCATTCGAGAGTTTGGCGGGGCGTGGGTCACGCCTTGCGCCGCGGCTCGACGACGGCGACATGACTAGCTCAAGCCATGTCGTTCGACAAGTGTTTTGATGATGGGGACGCTCGGAAGTTTCAGCCGCCGCCGCGGGCCGCGGTGACGGCCGCGCGGATCGCCTCGATCCCGCCGTCGATGTCGCTCTCCGAGCAAGCGTACGAGAACCGCACGTAGCCCGGCGCGCCAAAGGGCGTGCCCGCCACGCTCGCGACGTGCGCCTCTTCGAGCAGCCACATCGCGACGTCGAGGTCGGTCTGGATCGTGCCGCTCTTGTACGGAATGCCGTAGAGGCCCCGGACATCGGCGAACGCGTAGAAAGCCCCTTCGGGCATCCTACAGCGCACGCCGGGGATGCTGCGCAGGCCCTCGACCATCCGATCGCGGCGCTTCGCAAAGGCGTCGCGCATGTCGCGCACCGCGTCCTGCGGGCCCGAGAGCGCGGCGGCGGCCGCGACCTGCGCGACGGCGGCCGCGTTCGTCGTGCTCTGGCTCTGCACGATGTCGAGCACCTTCGAAAGCTCCGGCGGCGTGATGCTCCAGCCGATACGCCATCCCGTCATCGCGTACGTCTTGCTCACGCCCGAGATCACGATCGTACGGCTCCGTAGATCCTCGGCGATCGCGGGCACCGACACGTGGCGGAAGCCGTCGTAGGTGAGGTCAGCGTAGATCTCGTCGACGACGAGCCAGAGGTCGTGGCGGCGCACGACGTCGAGCAGGGCGCGCAGATCCGACTCCGCGTAGGCCGAGCCCGTGGGGTTCGAGGGCGTGCAGAGGATGATGGCCTTCGTGCGCTCGGTGATCGCGCGCTCGAGCGACGCGGCATCCATGCGGAAGCCCTGGTCCTCGCGCGTTTCGACGATCACGGGCGTGGCGCCGACGATGCGGACCTGTTCGGGGTAGCTCACCCAGTACGGCGCGGGGATCACGACCTCGTCGCCGGGCTCGTAGAGGCCGAGGGCCACGTTGAAGAGCGCGTGCTTCGCGCCGCACGACACCGTGATCTCGTTCGGCGCGGGGCGGTAGCCGCGGTCGCGCTCGGTGGCCGCGCAGATGGCGGCCTTGAGCTCGGGCGTACCCGTGACGGCCGTGTAGTGCGAGACGCCCTTGTCGATGGCGGCCTGCGCGGCGTCGAGCACGTGGCGCGGCGGTTCGAAGTCGGGCTCCCCGACGCTGAAGGGGTAGACCTTGTAGCCCTGGCTGCGCAGGCGAGCGGCCTGAGCGGCCATCGCGAGCGTCGCGCTCGGGGCCACGGCGGAGAGACGATCAGCGAGCTTTCGAGGCATCTCTAGGGGACCCTTCTCACCTGAACTACGTGCCTTTCCTTGCCGACGCAAGCGGACAGACGGGCTCTCGATTCGCTCCCGTTCGCGCGAGGATCATCTCGTGGATCTCCGGCCCCTCCGTCCGGTGCACGTGCCGCGTCCGGAAGCCAAACGGCTCGTAGAACCCCATGGCATCCCGCGTGCGCAGGAGCACCGTCTCCGCGCTGCGCACCGCCGGGTGATCCAGGAGCAGCCGCATCAGCGCGCGGCCGAGCCCGCGGCCCCGCCACGCGTCGTGGACGATCACGTCGTAAATCCAGGCACGCCGTGCGCCGTCCGCGATCGCCCGCGCCGTTCCCACGAGCGTGCCCGAACGATCCCGCGCGCCGACCCAGGCGGACGAACCAAGCAAGCTTTTCCGGATGCGCTCGGCCGTCGTGTCCACGCACCAGTACGTACCGATCAGGAGGGCCGTCGCCGCGTCGGCATCCCCTTCCCCCATCGCACACACGAGCGTCGCGTCCGCGGGCGCTTCGAGGAACGACGGCACCGCGACGGCGGGGTTTGACGCGCGCACGAGATCAACCGCCGCGACGTCGCCCGGCGCGCCCCGCGCCCACAGCAGATCGAGGAGACGACCGACCTCCACGGGCGTGCGGTTCTGCCCGAGCTTCGCTTTTCCATCGAGTCGTTCGAGCGAGACGCCGAGCACGAGCACGCCCGCGATGGCCTTCTTGTAGAGCGGATGCTCGGCGTCGATCGGCACGTAGCCGCCCTCGGGCTGGTACTTCTTCATGAGCGCCGCGAGCATCTCGGCCTTCCGGTGCGGCGCCTCGATGCGCTCGATCGTGCCGTGCACCTGCACGCTGCGGTAGAGTGTGGTGGCCGGACAGGCGCGCTCTGGATCGACGAAATAACTCGGGATCGAGGCGACGATCTCCTCGGCCGAGATCACCGCGCGCCTGCCGAGGACGTCCATCTTCTCGCCGGCGGGCGCGCCGTGAAAGAGCAGGTGATCGCCCACGACGACGCCGTGCACCACGCGCAGCACGGGCTCGCCCTCAGGCGTCGTCGAGGCGAGGTGCACCACGGGCGCGCGCACGAGCAGCGCTGCCGCGCTCGTGCGATCCATTCGTAAGATCTCCCTACGCATGGCCGGAGGGTGGGCCGGAGCTGGTACCCCGAGAAGGACCAGTTCCGAGAAATCGGGTAGACCAGTCGGGTGCGCGAGTATCCCTTCGAGCTTGCCCTGGATCCCTCCCCCGACGTCCCGCTCTTCGTGCAGATCACGCGCACCCTGATCGAGGACATCCGCCGCGGGAGGCTCCGGCCCGGCGCCGCGCTCCCGGGCAGCCGCGCGCTCGCGCGATCCCTCGGCGTCCATCGCAACACCGTGGTCGCGGCGTACCGCGAGCTCGCCGCGCAAGGCTGGGTCGAGACCCGCAGCGCGACGATGACGTACGTCTCCACCACGATGCCCGACGTCCCACGGCGCCGCGCCTCGACTGCCACGCCCGGCACGATCGCGGCGCGCGCTGGCTTTGAGCTCCCGGCGCGTGTCTCTGCCGCAGGCTGGGCGACCGAGGCCCCACCCGACGCGATCGTGTTCTCCGGGGGCATGCCGGATCTGCGGCTCCTGCCCACCGAGGTGCTCGCGCGTGCGTACCGGCGTGTGCTGCGTGGATCGGCACGACGTCTCTTCGAGTACGGCGACGCGCGCGGGGACGAACGGCTTCGTGCGGCGCTCGCGGACATGCTCGCGTCCGTGCGAGGCCTCGGCGCGACGGCAGGGGACGTGCTCGTCACGCGTGGCAGCCAGATGGCGCTCGATCTCTGCGCACGCGCGTTGCTCGGGCCCGGCGACGTGGTCGCGGTGGAGGCGCTCGGATATCGCCCCGCGTGGGAAGCGCTCGCGCAGACGGGCGCGCGCCTCGTCCCGCTCCCCGTCGACGCAGAGGGGCTCTCGATCGACGCACTCGCCGCGCTCGTCGCCCGCGAACCCGTGCGCGCCGTCTACGTCACGCCGCATCACCAGTACCCGTCAACGGCCCTGCTCTCGCCGGCGCGCCGCATCCGCCTCCTCGATCTCGCGCGTACGCACCGCATGGCGATCCTCGAAGACGACTACGATCACGAGTTCCACTACGACGGCCGCCCGGTCTTGCCGCTCGCGAGCGCCGATCGCGCAGGCGTCGTCGTCTACATCGGCACACTTTCGAAAATTCTCGCGCCGGGCCTGCGCATCGGCTTCGTCGTCGCGCCCGCGCCGCTCGTGGAGCGCCTCGCCGCGATTCGCACGTTCGTCGATCGGCAAGGCGATCTCGCGCTCGAACGCGCCGTGGCCGAGCTGCTCGAAGACGGCGAGGTGCAACGCCACGCGCGCCGCATGCGCCGCATCTACCAGGCGCGGCGCGACATCCTCACGGAGGCGCTGCGGAGCAGCCTCGGCGACGCGGTCGAGCTCGCTCCGCCGCCTGGCGGCATGGCCATGTGGGTCCGTGTCGCGCCTGGGCTCGACGTCGACGCCTGGGCCGAGCGCGCCCTCGCTCGGGGCGTCGTCATCCACCCTGCACGCCGCTTCGCCTTCGACGGCCGCTCGCGCCCCTTCTTCCGGGCTGGCTTCGCCGCGCTCGACGAGCGCGAGATCCACGAGGGCGTCGCGCGCCTCCGCGCGGCCCTGCCCACGAAGCGCGCCACGCGGGCCGCTTCATGAAGTGCTTATCTACTTGTTCTGCGCCGCCGGCTCTTCTTTGCCCGGCGTCACGTCGACGCCCGGCTTCTTCTCGTCGTGCTTGATCGAGTAACGCACGAGCGCGCGAAGAATGTCGTTGCGGCTCACGTTGCCGACGATCGCTTTGACGTCCTCGTAAATCGAGGGATCCACGAGCAGCGCGCCCACGGTTCCCTTGCCCTTGCGCACGTCGGCGACGATCGCCCGCAAATCCGCGGTCATCGCCGTGACGTTCGCCAGGGCCTCGGCGCCGTTGCCCTTGCCGCCGTAGAGCACGTCGTGCGCGAAGCTGTCGCTCTCGCGGATGCCCTTGAGCGTGGACGCGACCTCGCCCGCCGCCGCGCCGAACTGCGCGATCTCCTTCTGCGGGCCGTCGCCGTAGATCACGTCGTGCGCGAAGCCGGGCCCCGACTTCACGCGCGTCACCACGCCGCGCACCTCGGCCAACGTGAGCGCGAGCTCCGCGCTCGCCCGATCGAGGTTCTGCAGCGTGCGCGAGATGCGCTCGGCTTCCTCTTTGTCCGTCAGGAACTTCCTCGGGTAGCCATCCCCCTCGGCCACGTCCTTGAGCAGCTTGTTCATCGACGACACGCTGCCGCGCAGATCCTGGTGCAAGCGTTCGTCCGCGAGGCTCTCGCTCATCTTCGAGATGTTGCCGAGCGCCGCGTCGGCCTTCGACGTCATGCCCTGCGCGATGCCCATCAGATCCGTGGGCTCCTCGCTCAGGATCTCGCCGCCCGGGGGCACGGCCTCCGGCGATTTGCCCTTCGAGATCTCGATCATCTTGTCGCCGAGCAGGCCCTTCGCGGCGACACGCGCCACGCTGTCCTTGCGGATGCGCTCGGCCTCGGCCTTCACGACGTCGAGCTCGACGTACACGACGGCCTCCGCCTGGCCCGGCCGGTAGCCGACCTTCTTCACATTTCCGATGTCGATGCCGCCCATGCGAACCGGCGCGCCGGGCTTGAGGCCCTGCACGTCCGAGAACGTCGTCGTGAACTTCACCGACGAGCTGAAGAAACGCCGCTCATCGCCGATCAAGAAGATCACGAGCGCGGAGAAGAGCAGTCCCGCCAGCACGAAGAGCCCGACCTTGACGTCGCGCGACCTGTTCATCTGCTCCCCCATATTGCGCGAAGAAGCGCCGCTCGTCACGCACGGAGGAGCGTCTCGACGTCCTCGTTGACCGGGGCGATGCCGTTGATGAAGTTCTTCACGCGCGGATCCGTGGATCGCTGGAAGTCCTCGACCCGCCCGGACAGGATGATCTCGCCCGCCTGCACCATGGCCATGCGGTCGGAAATCGTGAACGCGCTCTTCATGTCGTGCGTGACCACGATGCTCGTCACGTCGAGCGCCTTCTTGAGCCCACGGATCAGGTGGTTGATACGCTCGGTGTTGATCGGATCGAGCCCGGTCGTCGGTTCGTCGTAGAGCAAGACCTCGGGCTGCACCGCGATCGCCCGCGCGAGCCCGACGCGCTTCTTCATGCCGCCCGAGAGGTCCGAGGGGCGCATCGCCTCGATGCCCGGCAGCCCCACGAGCGAGAGCGCCCAGTCGACGCGCTCGGCGATCTGCGTCTCGGTCATCTCGTCGCGATAGTGCTCGTGCAGCCCATAAGCGACGTTCTCGCCCACCGAGATCGAGTCGAAGAGCGCCGCGCCCTGGAAGAGCATCGCGATCCGACGGCGAATGAGGCGTGCCTTCGCCTCCTTCATCTTCGTGATGTCCTCGCCGTGGAACGTGATCGAGCCGCCGTCGGCTTCGAGCAGGCGGATCAAGAGCTTCAGCATCACGCTCTTGCCCACGCCCGAGCCGCCGATGACGGTGAGCGTCTCACCGGGGAACACCTCGAGATTCAAGCCGCGGTAGATGACCTTCGGGCCAAACGCCTTGCGCACGTCCCGGAACCGGATGATCGGCTCGCTCACGGTCATCCTTCCTAGCTCGTTCGCTCGACGCGATCGATGCGGATCTCGACCGCGCTGCCGCCCCGGAACGTGTCGCGCCGGAGCCGACCCACGATGTCCACGCGCCCGCCCGACAGGCCACTCGAAAGGGACCCGAGCTCGTACCCGAACGCGCCGATCACGTGCCGCTTGAGCGCGATCTCCAGCTTGAGGTGGCCCTTGATCACGCGCGAGACGCGCACCGGCGCCCCACGCACGAGCACCCGCGGCGCCCGGTTGCCCTGCCCGCAAGGCTCGAGCCGCTCGAGATCACGCGCCACCACGGCCGGCTCGTCGCGATCGTCGAGGCGCACGTCCGCTTCCCCTTCGAGCGGGCCCAGGTTCAGCGCGCCGAGCGCGATCGCCGCGTCGCACCAGAGCGCGCGCAGCGCCTCGACCCGATCCGCCCGCACCTCGACGCCCGCCGCGGCCTGATGCCCGCCGAACCCGACGAGCTCAGCGCGCGAAAGCACGAGCGCATCGTGTAGCGGAAACCCCATCGGCCCGCGCACCGATCCGCGCCCCCCAGCGCCGTCGAGCGCCACGACGATCGTGGGCTTTCCGAACTTCGACGCCACACGGCCCGCCACGATCCCCACGATCCCCGGGTGCCACCCCTGGCGCGCGAGCACGATCGCCGGCTCCTTCGCCCAGCCGTTCGCCTCGATCTCGCGCAGGGCCTGCCCGATCATCTCCTCCTGGATCGCGCGCCGCTGCGCCGTGAGTTGCTCGATCGTCGCCGCGATCCCGGCCGCGCGCGTGCTGTCGCGTTCGAGCAGGAGCGCGAGCGAGAGATCTGGATCGTCGAGCCTGCCCGGCGCGTTGAGGCGCGGCGCGACGCGGAACGCGATGTCGTCCGCGCTCACGCCTTGGCCGAGATCCAGCCGCGCGAGCTCGGCCAAGGCCCGCAGGCCCGGCCGCATGCCCTGGCTGAGCACCGCGAGCCCCGCCCGCACGAGCGCGCGGTTGTCGCCGACGAGCGGCGCCACGTCGGCCACGGTCCCGATCGCCACGAGATCGAGCCACTGCCGCATGTCGAGGTTCGCGCCGAGCGCCCGCCGCACCGCCGCGCCGAGCGAGAGCGCGAGCCCGCACGACGCGAGCCCCTTGAACGGAAAGCCGCACTCGGGTCGATGCGGGTTCAAGAACGCGAGCGCAGGCAAGGGCTCCGCGGGCACGAGGTGGTGATCGATCACGAGCGTCTCGATGCCGTAGCTCCTCGCCGCGGCGAGCCGCTCGTGATCACTCGATCCACAGTCGCAGGTGACGAGCAGTGTCGCGCCCGTCTTCCGCACGCGCTCGAGCGCCTTCGCGTTGAAGCCGTAGCTCCCGTCCTTGCGCGTCGCGAGCAGCGGCACGACGTCACCGCCGAGCGCGCGGAGCACCTCGGTCACGATCGCGCACGAGGTGATCCCGTCGCAGTCGTAGTCGCCGAAGACCGCGACTTTTTCGTGGGCACGAATCGCTCGCGCGAGGCGATCGGCGCTGAGCTCGCGATCCGCCATGGCATCGGGCGGCGTGAGGTGGGCGAGGCGCGGATCGAGGAAAAGACGCGTCTCGGCATCGGCGCGGCGCCCCGCGCGGAACAAGGCGTCGGCGACCGTGATCGAGAGCCCGAGCGCCCGCGAGAGCTCCAGCGCCTCGACGGACGCCTCGCCCGGATCACGAATCGCGCCTTCGCGCGCCAAGTTCGCCGCGGCGACCGGAATGTGGAGGCCACGCGCCTCGGGATCCGTCGCCTGTGTCCACGCGGCGTCGCTCAGCATCCGTGAGGTCCACGCGTAGCGCAGCCCCCGTCCGGAGTCCATGCCGGTCGGAAAACCTCATCGCTTGGCGCGCGCTGTTCCTGGAAAAACGAAACGCCCCGCGGTGGAGCGCACCGCGGGGCGTCGTGGATGACGGGGAAGAGCGAGGACTAGACCACCGCGTCGGCGCGCTTGACGGCCTTCGTGCGGGTGATCTTCTTCTGGGCCGTCGCCTGGCCGCCGAAGAACCTGCGGTCGATCCACTCGGTGAACGGTGCGGCGACATAGATCGACGAGTACGTGCCGACCAGGATGCCGATGAGCAGGGCGAAGGCGAAATCCTTGATGACGCCGGTGCCCCACACGAGGAAGCACACCATCGAGAGCGCCGTCACGCCGGAGGTGATGATCGTCCGGCCGAGCATCTCGGAGATCGACAGGTTGATGATCGCCGAGAACGACATGTTCCGGTGCTTCGTCAGGTTCTCGCGGATACGGTCGTAGACGACGACTGTGTCCGTGATCGAGTAACCAACGATGGTGAGCATCGCGGCGACCGTGGAGAGCGTGATCTCGCGGTGCGTGACGATCATGGCCCCGAGCGCGATGCCGACGTCGTGGACGAGGGCGAGGATGCCGCCGGGCGCGAACCGGAGATCGAACCGGAACGCGATGTAGGCCATGATGAACACGATCGCGATCGCGACGCTCTTGATGGCCGCGTCGCGGAGCTGCGCGCCTGCCTTGGGGCCGATCCACTCGACGCGCAGGGCGCGCTCGGGCACGCGGTCGGCGCCGAGCTTGCCGCGCAGACCGTCGAGGAGCTGATCACCACGCGACTTGAGCTGCGCCTCGACCTTGTGGTCACGCGCGCTCACCACGACGGGGTTGTTCTCGCCCGTGCGCAGCTCCACGCCCGGGATGCCCGTGAGCTGGGCCCGGATGGCCGCGAGGTCGGGCTCGACCTCGTAGCGCATCGTGACCTTGTCGCCGCCGGGGCTGAACTTGATCTCGCTGGCGCGCGCGTTCGCGGGGCAGCGCGCCTCGAAATCCGCGCTCGGCGCCGTGCCCTCGGGCAGGGTGCAGAGCTTCTGCCGGATCGCGTCTTTCTGCTCCTCGCCGAGGGCGCTGACCTCTTGCACGCGGATCAGGTAGCGGTGCGTGTCCTCGGCCCCGCTGTCCTTCACGCGGATGACGTCCGGCGCTTCGAAGCCGAGCGACTCGACGGCCGCGCGGACGTCGCCCGCCTCCGTCGCCTTGAGGAAGGCGACCTCGAGCTCCGTGCCGCCCTTGAAGTCCGTGCCGAGGTGGGGCCCCGGCTTGAAGAAGGTGACGATCGAGGCGAGCAGGAGCAGCGCGCTGAGGCCGATGAACAGCCAGCGCTTGCCCATGAAATCGAACTGTCGTCCAGGCTTGATGAATTCCATGTGCTGCGCCTCAGCCGAGGTAGAGCTTCTTGACCTTGCGAGCCCGCACCGCCCAGTCGAACATGAGCCGGGTGCAGACAACGCCGGTGAACAGGCTGACCGCGATGCCCACGATGAGCGTCACGGCGAAGCCCTTGATGGGACCCGAGCCGTACTGCGCCAGGATGAGGCCCGAGATCAGCGTGGTCACGTGGCCGTCGAGGATGGCGCTGAAGGCCTTGTCGTAGCCGACGTCCACCGCCGCCCGCGGGCTCTTGCCCTGCCGCAGCTCCTCGCGGATGCGCTCGTTGATGAGCACGTTCGCGTCGACCGCGATGCCGACGGTGAGCACGAGGCCCGCGATCCCGGGCAGCGTCATCGACGCGCCGAACATCGCGAGGATCGCCACCTGGAGCACCATGTTGAAGAGCACGGCGATGTTCGCGATCGCGCCCGCGCGGCTGTAGTAGATCTGCATGAACAGGAGCACGAGGACGACGCCGGCGAGGCCGCCCTTCGCGCCCTGCACGATCGCGTCCTGACCGAGCGAGGGACCGATGCGCTGCTCGTTCGAAGGCGAGATCGGCGCGGGCAGCGCGCCCGAGCGCAGCACGAGCTCGAGGTTGCGCGCGTCGGTCACCTGCTGGTCGACGTTCGCCGAGCCCATCGTGATCGTCGCGACGCCGCCCGGGATCTTCGTCTGGATGACCGGCGCGCTCTCGACCTTCTGGTCGAGGATGATCGCGAAGCGACGCTTCACGTTCTTCTCGGTGATGTCCTCGAAGCGATCACCGCCGACGCTCGTCATCTTCATCTGCACGAGCCAGCCGCCGAGCCCGCGATCACTCGGATCGGGCATCGCCTGCGCGTCGCTCACCATGTCGCCGGTGATCTCGGCCTTGCTGAAGAGGTAGTAGGTCCTCCAGCCGACGTCCTCGACGAGGTCCTTCTCCTCGTTGTAGGCCTGGTACTTGCCGAAGCCGATCTCGTGATCGTCCGGCACCGAGAGCGTCGTGGCCCACTCCCGCAGGCGCTCGAGCGCCTGGCGCATGTCCTCGCCCTCCATGTGCTCGAGGACCGCGTAGTAGTTGACCTTCTGCTTGCCGGGGCCGACCGAGACCTGCTCCTGCTGGAAGCGCAGGCCCTTCACTTCCTTGTTCTTGGGATTGCGGACCTCGGCCTCGAAGTAGTTCACCTCGTCGTCGAGCAGCTTGAACTCGAGGCGGGCCGTGCGGCTGACGATGTCGCGGATCTCGGCGAACGTCTGATCGTTGTCGCCCGGGATCTCGATGATGATGTCCTCGTCACGCGTGGTGACGCCGGCCTCCTTGAGGCCCATGCTGTCGACGCGGCGGAGCACCGTCTCCTTCGCCTGCGCCACGGCCTTGTCGCGAATCTGGCTCTCGACGTCGCCCTTGATCCGCAGCGTGACCCGCTTCCGATCCGACGAGAACTGCCGCTGCATCTCCTGGAACGGACGCATGAACTCGTCGTTCACCTTGTCCGCGTCCGCCGCGTCCTCGAAGTTGATGAAGAGCGTGCCGACGTTGTCGCGCGATTTCTCGACGCGCGCCTTGCCGGTGAGCTTCTTCAGATCCTCGACCGACGCCTGCTGCTCCGCCCCGATGATCCCGTAGGAGCGCACGAGCGCCTGGCGCAGCTCGTCGTAGTACCGATCGCGCTTGTCCTTGATCGCCTCGTCGACGTCGACCGTGTAGACGAGCCGAAGACCGCCCTTCAGATCGAGGCCGCGCACGAGGCGGAACTCGATGTTCGAGAGCAGCCACTCGCGCACGCCGCGGTTGCCCACGCGCGCGTCCTCTTCGACCTTCGCGCGCTCCTCGGGCCCGAGGCCCGACCGATCGATGCGGCCGTACCGCTCATCCGAGTACGTCGGGTAGATGCAGAGCCACGACCCTAGCGCGAGGAACAGGACGAACCCCATCTTGACGCGCCACGAGAGGTCGATCGTGTTCAGCGCGCAGAGCAGGGCCCACGGGACGCAGAGCCCGAAGGTCGCGGTCGCCCAAAACACGTGGTAGTGCGCGGCGATCGCGGCACAGAACGAGGCGATCGCCGACATGAGGAAGACGCCGCGCTTCGACCTCTGCCACGCGCCGAGCCCGAGGGACAGCGCGCCGAGGCCAGCGAATGCGTACTGGAGGATGTTGTAGATCATGGGAGGGTCGACTCGGGGGGGCGGTCGCGAGCCCTTCTTAGCCGAAGCGCGCGCGCTACGCTTTCTTTTCCTGCGCCTTGTCCTTCGCCTCGGCGGCGGGCTTCGGCTCGCCGTCGACGCCCTGGATGGCCCCCTTCAGGACCTGCACGTTCACGCCGGGCGCGATCTCCAGCTTGACGGTCCTGTCGCCGACCTCGATGAGCTTCCCGATGAGCCCTGCCTGGGTGACGACCTTGTCCCCGGGCTTCAAGGCGGCTTCGAGATCCTTCTGCTTCTTCGACTGGCTCCGCGTCATCAGAAACACGAAGAGCAGCGGCAGCAGGAAGAAGAGGATCGTCATCCCACCGAAGGGCTGCCCTCCACCGCCGCCGCCCTCGGGGGCCTGCGCGGGAGCGCCTTGGGAAGGTTGGGCAGGGGCGGGCGCGGGCGGGGCGCCTTGGCCCGGGGAGACGGTGGTCGGCTGAGACAAAAACAGCGTGGTCACGAGGCGGTAACCTCCACGGGGACGAAGCTTGGCTCCCCGAATGCGAGCCCCCGATCATTCGGAAAGCGGCCGTCCATACCCACGATCGCAGTTTCATGCAAGGAACGGCCGGAGACCCTGGAACAAATGGTCTCCTCCTACCCTTGCCTCCCGGCCCAACCGTCCCGGCACCCCTCCTCGGCACACCCGGTTTCGTTTTTTTTCTTGACCGACTCGAAAGGGCCTGGTACCGATGCGCCTCCCTCGACGCACCGCACATCGGCGGGCGGCGGAGGAAGCGGTACAGGCGCGTAGCTCAGTGGTAGAGCACTACCTTGACACGGTAGGGGTCGCCGGTTCGAACCCGGCCGCGCCTACAAAGTTTCGTTACGAGGACCTTTCTGCAGGTTCCCGCCTCATGGCGGATGCCGCCTGCCCGTCCTCGTGAGGACCTTTGGGGTCAGCAAGGACGTCGACGACGTCCGGATCGTCCGGATGGCTGGACACGTGATGCACGCCGGGCGAACGGCGCGCGTCGTGCACGGGGTCTCCGTCGTGCACGCGACGCCCGCGGTCCCTGCGCGTGGAGAACACGTAGTCCGCGCACGTCACGCGGAGAACGCACGCGCGTGGCGTGAGGCCCCGAACCGCCGAGCCCCTGCGTCCCCGGGCCCTCGTCCTCGTGAAGCCCGCGCGAGCGCCCTTCCGACCGGCCTTCCCCGGCGGAGAACGAGCGCCGGGCGTGACTTCGGGCGCGGAGGCAGCTTGCGCCCGTTGATAACGCGGACCATCCGGGCGAGATTGTGGAGGCCCTGCTCCCGTCATCCTGACGGGCGAACGGGGCCGACCGTGGATTGTCAGTAGATCACAAGCAAGGAGACAGCGAGACCACACATGAGCATGCGACGCTTCGACCCTCGGCAGGCCCAGCGAGGACCTCAGATCCGAATCAACCAGCGAATCCGGGTTCCGGAGATCCGGGTCATCGGGGAAGAGGGCGAGATGCTCGGCATCATGCCGACCCACGAGGCCCTGCGGCGCGCCCAGGAGCGAGGCCTCGATCTGGTGGAGGTCAATCCCAAGGCCGACCCGCCCGTCTGCAAGATCCTCGACTTCGGCAAGTACAAGTACGACGAGAAGAAAAAAGCACGCGAGGCGAAGCGCAAGCAGAGCGTGGTCGAGATCAAGGAAATCAAGCTCCGCCCGAAGACGGACGATCACGACCTGCAGTTCAAGACGCGCGCTGCGCTGCGCTTCATCGAGGCCGGCCACAAGGTCAAGTTCACCGTGCGCTTCCGCGGTCGCGAGATCACGCACCCCGAGAAGGCGCAGGAGCAACTCGACTGGATCGTGCAGCAGTGCGAGGAGCAGGCGAACGTCGAGGTGCGTCCCGTCATGGAGCAACGCACGATGACCCTGCTCATGGCGCCGAAGCCGGCCGTCATGCAGAAGGTCGCGCAGGCCCGCGCCGCCGCCGAGAAGGCCCGGCAGAAGGCCATCCAGGAGGGCCGCACCGCGCCGGCCCTCAGCGAGCAGGACGAGGCGCTCCGCAAGCTCGAGGAGCAGCTCGACGAAGAAGAGGATGATGACGAGGATGACGACGAGGAAGGGAGCTGAACAGCTCTCTTCCTCGCACGTCCGCGGTGAGCGGCGAACGAGCCTCGTTCGCTTGCTCGCCGCGCTCCTGATCGTCCTTCCGCTCGTCACCCTCCCTTTCGCCACACGCGCGCTCATCGACCGCGGCGCCTCTTCCCTCGGCGCGCGCCTCGCTGACGTGCTCGCTCGCGCGTTCGCCTGGCGACACGCGGGCGAGGACAACACGCGCGCGCACGACCCTGCCTCCCTCGATCTCGGCCTCGACCTCCCGCACGTGCCCGGGCTCGACGTGCTGCAAACACCCGCCGAGCCCCCGCGCGAGACGCTCGCTCCGGCACGGAAAGGTTCGTCCGCGCGAACGCCTGCGCTGCGCGGCGGCATTCACGTGCGCGCCGAGATCGTTGCGCGGGCGGTGCAGAGCGGCGTCGTCCCCTCGGGTGTGCCCGTGCCCGCAAGTGGACCGAGACCCGCGGGGATCGCGCTTCAGGGCGTCGGCGGCTTCGGCGCGGGGTTACGTGACGGGGACGTGCTCACGCGCATCGGCGGCGCGCCGGCGACCTCGGTCGGCATCGTCGTGGGCGCGGTCGCGGGCGCGCTCCGACACGACGCGAAGGTGATCACGGGTGAGGTCTGGCGCGGCGACCAGCGGATGAGCGTGGCCGTCGAGGTCCCGCCGATCCGCTGGCAGGGCGCCCAGGCTCCGGGCCGCGCGCGGCCGAAGACCCGGGGCCCGGCCAAGCGCGCTCAGGGCCCGAACAACCCGCCGTAGTACGCGCTGGCCGCGAGCAGGAGGAGCGCGGCGCCGACGTAGAGCCACATCACGTTGCTGCTGCCGGCGACCTCGGCGGGCTTCGTGATGCTCTTCTTCTTCGCGACCGCGGCGGTGCTCTCCTGGCTGAGCTTCGCATCGGCGCGCTTCTTCCCCTTCGCGCCTGCCTTCCCGGCCTTGCCGCTCTTGCCCGCGTCCTTGTCCTTCTTGGGCGACGGCGTCCTCGTCGCGACCGGCGCGCTCTCGACGTCGCCTTCCTCCGCCTTGGCTTGCGGCGTCTCCTTGACCGTCTCGGCCGGCTCGCTAACGACCGCGCCCTCGTCCGCCTTGGCTTGTGGCGTTGCCTTGACCGTCTCGGCCGGCAGGCTCTCGATCGGCGCGCTCTCGTCGGCCTTGGCTTGCGGCGTCGCCTTGACCGTCTCGGCTGGCAGGCTCTCGGTGGGCAGGCTCTCGGCAGCCTTGCTCTCGGCAGCCTTGCTCTCGGCGGCCTTGCTCTCGGCGACGGTGCCCTCGGCTGGCTTGCTCGGGACTGGCTTGCTCTCCGGACCACGCTCGCTCGTCGCCGACGCGGGACCGAGCCGCGCCGAACGCGCCTCGCTGCTCTGCGGCGCGAGCTCCATTTCCTCGGCCCATTTGCCGATGTCCTCGAAGTGCGACACCCGCCCACGCACCCGCTCCTCGGGCGGCGGCGGCTCGGCAATCTCGGGCTTCGACTTCTCCCTCGGCGCGCCGGGGCGCGGCTCGTCTTGCAGCGAGTTGAACTCGAGCAGCGCGGCCTCGATCAGCTTGTGCAGCGTCGTGTCTTTTTCCTGCGCCGTGTTTTTACGCAGCGCGACGACCCCGCTCACGAGCTCGGCGACGTCGTGCGCGCCGACGGGCTTGCCGAACTTGAACAGAAAACCGTTCAGGGCGCGGCCGAGCTCGCGCGCGCTCTGGTAGCGCTTCTCCGGATCACGGGCGAGCGCGCGGTTGATGATCGTCTCGAGCTCCGGCGGCACGTCCTTGTTGAGCGGCGCGAGCGGCGGCACGACGGCCTCGCGGACCAGCATCACCGTCTTCAGATCGTTTTCGCCGTGAAACAACCGCTTTTGCGCGAGGATCTCCCACAGGATGATCCCCACCGCGAACACGTCCGTGCGCACGTCGACCTCGAGCCCTTGGGTCACCTCGGGCGAGAGGTAGCCGAACTTTCCTTTCACGATGCCGGGCTCGCTCTTCTCGAGCTGGCTCGTCGCTTTGGCGAGCCCGAAATCGACGATCTTGATCTCTCCGTATTTCGTGAGGAGCACGTTCGCGGGCGAGACGTCGCGGTGCACGATGCGGAGTGGCTGGCCCTCGGGGTTTTTCGCCTCGTGCGCGTAGGCGAGGCCGTCGCAGATCCTCTCGGCGATGTAGACGGCGACTTCCACCGGGAAGGGCCGCTTCATCTTGCGGATGTATTCGATGACGGCCTTCAGGTCCGAGCCGTCGACGTACTCCATCACGATGAAGTACGCGTTATCGCCGACGCCGATGTCGAATACCTGGGCGACATTCGAATGCGTGAGGTTCGCCGAGAGGCGCGCCTCGTCGAGGAACATCGCGATGAAGCGCTTCTTCTCGGACAGGTGGGGCAAGACGCGCTTGATCGCCACCCGCTTCTTGAATCCCTCGATCCCCGCGCTCTCCGCGAGGAACACCTCGGCCATGCCGCCGGACGCGAGCCGATCGAGGACGCGGTACCGCTGCTGCTGATGCCCCTGCTTCATGCCAGAACGAGGACTACCCTCTCCTCGGCCGCCGGTCGAGCCCGCGCGCCGGGATCCGGCATCCTACCACGACGGGGGCCCCAGGCGGATCCAGGAAGGACATCCCCGCGCACTTCTCCCTTGCCTCGGGCAAGCGCGCGTTCGTAGGCTGGCCCGCATGCTTCGACCTCGATCGAATTGGGGAATTGTTCTGGTTTCAGCCTTCCTCGTGGCCGCGCTGCCGATGGCGTGCGGGAGCCAGGTCGACGGCGGAAACGGCGGCGCGGGCGGCGGCGGGAGCGGCGGCGACGGCGGGGGCGGCGGGGGCGGCGCTCTGAATTTCGGCGCCTGCACCGGGCCCGGCCAGTGTACCGTCGTCAAGAATAGCTGTTGCGGCCCGTGCAGCGAGCCCACGCTCGCGGACGTCGAGCCGGTGCACGTCGATCGCGTCGACGAATACAACACCTTCGTTTGCCCCGAGCCCTCGGCCTGCCCCGCCTGCGCGGGCGCGCCGAACCCGGGCCTCTTCGCCTATTGCGAGGCCGGGAGCTGCGCGGAGGCCGACGTCGCGACGCACGCATTCAGCGCGTGCACGACCGCCGCCGATTGCACGTTGCGGTTCGGCATGAACTGCTGCGAGCCTTGCGCCGGGGGCGTGCCCGACCTCGTCGCGGTCGCGTCGAGCTCCCTCCAGGCGATGTACGATCTCGCCTGCGCGCCGCAGATGGGCTGCCCGGAATGTGCTCCGATTCATCCCTCGGAATGGAAGGCCGATTGCGTGGCGGGGCATTGCGCGGTCGTCCCGGCCATGCCTTGAGGCCCGGGCCGGGACGCACCCATTCCCTTGCGCTCAGCGACGCGCGCGCTCGCCGGGCGTGAGGCCGACGAACGCCTCGGCCGACGCCTTTTCGGCGGGCGCCGCGCCTCCCTTGACGGACTTCACCATCGTCAACGAGGAAGGGCTTCTTCCTTCCCCGGCCTCCACGTCGATTCATTGAGGAGCGCTCGTTCGCCGGGCGCCGAGAACTGGCACCCTGACACGAGGATCATGGTCGAGAAGCCAAGAATGAAGGATTGGTGGCCCATACAGCCGCGCTTTGGCAAAGGCTGTGCCGCGCGCGCCCTCGACCTTCACCCTTGCGACCTCGTTCCCCTCCCCTGTAGCATTGCCTTTATGTTGCAACGATCTCGCCTTGGATTTGTACTCGTATCGGCCCTCGGCACGGCGGTCCTCGCGGCTGCGTGCGGGGGCGGAGGCTCCACCGGGTTACCCGGGGGCAACACGTCGAGCGGCACGGGGGGCGCGGGAGGCTCGAACAGCGGGGGGAACGGCGGCATCGGCGGGGACGGCGGCGATATCTTCGTCAGCACCTCGTCGGGCAGCGGCGGCAGCGGCGGTACGCAGACGCAGGGCTTCGACGTCCTGCCGAGCGCGCCGCAGGAGATCACGGTCGTTGCGGGTCAAAACACCCCGACGGTCACGTACACCTCGTACCTCGACGGAAACCCCATCAGCGCGGGCTGGAGCGTCGATCGCGGCGAGATCGGCAGCGTCCCGGCGGGCCCCGCGAACACGGCGACGTTCACGCCCAAGGGCACGGCCGGCGGCGTCGTCCGCGTCCGCGCCGGCCTCAACGGGCAGGTCGTCGAGCGGAACCTCCTGGTCAAGCTCACATCGCAGCAAAATGGAGCGGACCCGAGCAACCCCGCGCAGCAGGGGCAGATCGCCACGACGATCCCGCAGCTCACGGAGGGCGGCGGCGTCGGTGGTGTCGGCGGCGAGGGCCTCGGCGTCGGCGTCGACAACCCCGTCGTGCTCGGCGCGCTCGACACGCCGAGCGGCAATGGGCAGGCCGAGGGGCTGAAATTCCTCTATCCGTATGACCGCACGGTCTGGCCGCGCGGCATGACCGCGCCGCTGCTCCAGTGGGAATCGACGCTCGGCGACGTCGACGCCATCAAGATCGATCTCGCGACCACGAGCGGCTCGTTCTCGTGGAAAGGCACGTTCGGCAAGCCGCAGATCCTCGCGCAGACGGGGCGCCCGTTCATTCGTCACCCGATCCCGCAGGACGTCTGGGCCATGGCCACGAATACGGCCGGCGGAAAGACGCTCGACGGCACGCCCGATCAGCTCGTCGTGCGCCTCACGGTGGCGAAGGGCGAGGTCGCGTATGGCCCGATCACGGAGACGTGGACCGTGGCGCCGGGGCGGCTCTCGGGCGCCATTTATTACATCTCGTATGGGACGAAGCTCGCGAAAAACCTGGGCGGCGCCATCGGCGGCGACGGCATGTTCGGCGGCGCGGTGCTCTCGATCAAGGTCGGCGACACGGCGCCCAAGCTCACGGCGGGCCAGAGCGGTCCGGAGTCCGCGTGCCGCGTCTGCCATTCGGTCGCGGCGGACGGCTCGCGCCTCGTGGCCACGGCGAACGGCGGCGGCACGCGGTGGGCCTACGATATCGCGCCGAACATGGTGACGGAGAAATCGCTCCCGAATGGAAGCTCGTTCCCGGGCATCACGCCGGACGGCGCGCTGGCGCTCACGACCGGGGCGACGCTCGTCTCGCTCGCGAACGGTGCGATCGTGCCGAGCACGGGGCTCACGACAACCGCCACGGACGTCGGCACGCCCTCGTTCTCGCCGGACGGCAAGCGCGTCGTGTTCAATCCGATGGCGGGGTCCCTCGCGAATGCGAAGCAAAAGCTCGTCTTGATGGATTTCGATCCGGCGACGAACGCCTTCTCGAACCCCTTCGTCGTCGTCGACAACACGGGACAACCTGCGGAGACGCGGCCCGGCTGGGCGGCGTTTTTCCCGGACGGCAAGGCCGTCGTGTATCACCAGCAGATCACGGCGGGCGTCGACGGCAACAACCTCGGGGATCTGCGCACGCGGAAGGGCGCCAAGGCGTACATCGCGATGGTGCGCGAAGACGGCGCCGCGCCCGTGCCGCTCGACCAGCTCAATGGCAAGGACGCGGGCAACGTGTACCTGCCGAAGCTCGCGCAGCCCATGGCGATGACCTGCACGGGTGACGGCGCGCAGGTCGGCGGCATGAATGCGGACCACGGCGACGACGTGAACCTGAACTACGAGCCGACGGTGAACCCGATCGGGTCGGGTGGGTATGCCTGGGTCGTCTTCACGAGCCGCCGCATGTACGGCAACGTCGCCGCGATCCCGCCGTTCTGCAGCGATCCGCGCGGCGTGAACCTCTTCACGAACATCACGCCGAAGAAGCTCTGGGTCGCCGCCGTGGATCTCAACGCGCCGGCGGGCGTGGACGGGAGCCACCCGGCGTTTTACCTGCCCGCGCAGGAGCTGCTCGCCGGCAATGCGCGTGGCTTCTGGGTGCAGGAGCCCTGCCGCGCCGACGGCGCCGGCTGCGAGTCCGGGGACCAATGCTGCAACGGCTACTGCTCCCCCGATCCGATGGGCAGCGGCGCCCTCGTCTGCGGCGACACGCCCCCGAACGGCATGTGCTCGAACGAGGGCGACAAGTGCACGACGGCGGCCGATTGCTGCGACCCCGAGCTCATCTGCCTGAACGGGTTCTGCACGCTGGACGGGCCGAAGTAACACTCGGCGCGAAGGCGCGGGGGTCCGGAACAACCCCCGCGCCTCGGTATTACCGCCGGAAGCCGCGGGTGCAGACGCGCTGGCAGGCGCGCAGGGACTCGAAGTTGTTCCTGTTCCCCTGGCAGCCGCCGTAGACGAACGGCACGCACCGGCCGACGGCCCGATTGAAGGCAAACCGGCGGAAGGCCGCGCGGCACGGGCCCGACACGATGGGCTGATTGCAGATCCGCCGCGCCGGTTGCGCGTTCAACTCCTCCTCCGCGAGATCAGCGTTTTCCTCCACGTCCTCCGCCGCGGACGCGGGCAGCACGAACAACAGCGAAATCGCCGCCAAGACACATGCGAGTCCACGCTTCATGGCACACCTCCCCCTTCGAGCGGGAGCCACACCGGCGAGCCCGCTCGACCGAAACATAATGCGCACGTCCACGGTGTCCCCTGGCTGGGGCGTCGTCGTGCGCTTTGGTGGAGGTGGGCGTGGAGGCGGAAGCGTTTTTTTTCAGACGTTGAAGTGGAAATGCATCACGTCGCCGTCCTTGACGACGTACGCCTTCCCTTCCTTGCGCAACTTGCCGGCCTGCGCCGCGCCGCTCTCACCGCCGAACTTGACGAAATCTTCGTAGGCGATGGTCTCGGCGCAGATGAAGCCCTTCTCGAAATCCGTGTGGATCTCGCCCGCGGACTGCGGCGCGGTCGCGCCGATCGGGATCGTCCAGGCGCGCGCCTCCTTCGGGCCGACCGTGAAATACGTCTGGAGCCCGAGCAGCGCGTACGCCTCGCGGATGAGGCGATTCAGGCCGGGCTCCGCGAGCCCCAAGGTCTCCAGGAACTCCGCGCGCTCGGCGGCGCCGAGCTGGGCGATCTCCGCCTCGATCTGCGCCGAGATCACCACGGACTTCGCGCCGTCCTTCGCCGCGCGCTCGGCCACCTTCGACGACAGGGCGTTGCCCGCCCCCGCCGCGGCCTCTTCCACGTTGCACACGTACAGCGCGGGCTTCGCGGTCAGGAGCTGGAGCATGCGCCAGGCCTTCTGATCGTCGGCTTCCACCTTCGCCGTGAACGCAGGCCGGCCCGCGTGGAGCTGCTCCAGCGCGAGCTTGAGCAGGCGGAGCGTGCTCGCGCCCTCCTTGTCTCCGCCGCGGATCCGCTTCTCCAGGTTGGGGATGCGTTTCTCCAGGCTGTCGATGTCCGCCAGCATCAGCTCGGTCTCGATGATGTCGAGATCGGCGAGCGGGTCGACGCGCCCCTCGACGTGCGTGACGTCGTCGTTCTGGAAGCACCGGGCGACGAAGGCGACGGCGTCGCAGTCGCGGATGTTGGCCAGGAACTGGTTGCCCAGGCCCTCGCCCTTGGACGCGCCGCGCACGAGGCCCGCGACGTCGACGAAGTTGATGCGGGCCGGGATGATCTCCTTCGAGCTGGCGAGCGCCGCCAGCTTGTCGAGCCGCGGCTCGGGCACGGCCACGTCGCCGACGTTCGGCTCGATGGTGCAGAACGGGTAGTTGGCAGCCTGCGCGGCCGCCGTCTGGGTCAGAGCGTTGAAGAGGGTGGACTTGCCGACGTTCGGCAGACCGACGATCGCGACTTTGAGGGCCATGGCGCAGTTCGGGGGAAAGAGGGCCGCGCGACCTAGCACGTCCAGGGCAGAGGCACCACCCGAGCCGGCGATCGAGGGGCTTTTCAGAGGGTGTTCCACAGCGTAGCGCCGGGGTTTCACCCCGGACCCGACGAGGGGCTGTCCGCCCCTCGACCCGGACCAGGGCCAGCCCTGGACCTTTGGTGCATCGACCGCGACGCGGTCGATGCGCAGGCGCATGGTGGAACACCCTCTCAGGCCGCGTCGTCGCGGCGCAGCCGGTGGCTCCAGAAGCCGAAGACGGGCTTGCGCGCGATGTACCCCTGGTGGGCGAGGCAGATCCGCTCGACGTCGTCGGCCTGGGTCGTGTTCTCGACCTCGACCGTGAGGAGCACCTTGCCGGCCTTGACCTCCCGCTCGACGTCCTGGAGCACCGGATCGGGCTCGGCCGCGCCGGCGAGCCCGCCGCCGAGCGCCCCGGCCGCGCCGCCGCCGAGCATGCCGAACAGCGCCGCGGTGAGCGGCCCCGCCGCGATGAAGCCGAGCGGCCCGAGCACGAGCCCGCTGAGGAGGCCGCCCGCCGCCGAGCCGACGAGCGCGCCGGTGGTGACGCCTTCCCGCGCGCCCGTCTCGGCGAGCGGCACGTCGAGTCGGTTCACCTTGTCGTGGTGCAAAAGCACGGTGCACGCCTCGGAGAGCCCGGGCAATGCACGCACCACATGCATGCACGTCTCGGCGTCTTTTTCGTTATCGAACAAGGCGAAAAGCACGTGTCGCATCGCATCCTCCTCAAGGGAGCATAGCCCATTATGCCGTAAGGGCAAGCCGACGCCGCGCGCTTGGTTGCCTCAGCCGATTCGTCCGGTCGCGCGCGCCGACGCCTCGACGGCGTCCATCACGCCGCGGAAGATCTCCCGCGCGACGGCGGCGCTCTCGCTGGAGAGGCCGACGCGCGGAAATGGATTCAGCTCGATGAAATGGGGGCCATCGTGATCGATCACGTAATCGATCCCGGCGACCGTGAGCCCGAAGAGCCGGGCCGCCCGGCGCGCGTGCGTGACGATGGCCTCGTCCGGCGCCCACGCCTCGAACGAAGCGCCGGGCGCGTTCTTGATCCACGTGCCCTCATTCTGGATTCGCACGCCGAACGCGCGATCGCCGAGGACGAGCACGCGCACCGATTCGCCCTCGAAAAACGGCTCCGCCGTCGCAATCCCGTCCCAGGGCGGGATGTCACGCGCCGACCGGATGAGATGCTTGCCCTCCCCTCGATGCTCCTCGCCGATCTTGAGCACGTAGGGGAACGGCAGGAGCGGCTCGCGGGTGAATCGAGATTGCACGACGGGGTGCTCGACGAGCCCCGCGGCGACGCAACGGCCGAGCGCCGCGTGACGCTGGGAAGCGGCCTGCAAGGCCGCGGGATCGGGCCAGCAGGGAATGTTGTTTTCAGCGAGGACACGCAGGTTGTGCTGCTCGACGTCCTTGTCGCGGACGTCGGCGAAATAAACGACGCCGTGGAAATCGTCGGTGGCGCTCCGCCGGCGGTGCAGGCGGCCGGCGATCACGTCGAAAGAGATCGCGGAGAGCACGGGGGCCCAGGCGGGCCGCTCTTTCAGGAGT
Source organism: Polyangium mundeleinium (assembly GCF_028369105.1). Classification (NCBI taxonomy): domain Bacteria; kingdom Pseudomonadati; phylum Myxococcota; order Polyangiales; family Polyangiaceae; genus Polyangium; species Polyangium mundeleinium. Next base: position 8,016,517 of record NZ_JAQNDO010000001.1, read on the forward strand.
GGCAGCGTGACGGCGGGCTCGCCGGTGAGGAAGAGGAAACGCGGCTGCACGGTCAGGGGCAAGATCCGATACGGGTGATCGACCGCTCGTCTTGGATCTTTTCGACCCTGCGCTGGCCGGCCACAGCGTAGGTGATCGTCGAGGCCCAGGTCGTGCGGAGCGTTTCGACGAACCCGTCCGCCCCATAACGACCTTCATCGGTGCCAATATCGTCCCACCCTTCGAGGGTGGCCCCGGCCCACGTTTGCTTCGGCGCGCTCGACGTCCAGTCGATCTTCACCTCGATTCCCGCAGCCTTTCGCGCCGGGGTGATGCCACGCCACCGGAGGGTCCGCGCAGGCCTCCTCTCCGCGACCAACGACGTCGGCTCTCCTTGAATGAAGATCGGGCGTGTTTGTTTCGGCTCGTCCTTCTCCCACGCCCATCCCTCGCCGGGACGCGGGAGGCCGCCCGGGAGGGCGAGGTGCAGGAGCGCGTCCGGCGCGTCGGTTTCGAAGGCCTGCTCCAGCAAAAGCTCGGTGCGCATCGGCTCCGCGGCGAGCACCACGTCCAGAATCCCCGCGCTCTCCGATTGGCGCGCCGTGCCCCGCATCGAGACGATCTTCGCGAGCTCCGACGGGTACGACGCCGGCGACGCCGCGTGGGGCGCCGGATCCATCTCCCGGGGGAACACCTGGAACTCGATGTCGCCGCCCGCGGCGCGGCGCACGCGAAGCTCGTAACGGATGTGGCGCGCCCCGGATTCGATGCTCGCCTTCACGTCGAACCGCGCGCATATCGGCGCGTCCTCGCGCGTGGCGCCAGGGACGCCCCCCTCGATGGCCCCCTTCGTGCGGCTCAGACGGTCGGGCAGGTTCGACAACGTCGTCGGCGCGGAAGGAGCCGGGGCGGCGTGCTGCTCGGAAGCCCCACACCCGAGCACGCACATCACGAGGGCACAGCCGCTCGATGCCATCCAGGACGATCGCACGGCGCGACGATACCGGTGTCCTCTGCGTCGTCAAGGTGTTAAGGACGCGAGCCAGGGAGGCAAACGTGAGAAACGACCCGTTGTGGACCGGCGCGCTGCTCTTGTTTCCACGGCGCATCGCCGAAAACCTCGCACGCGTGGAAGAATCCGGCCTCGTGCCGCGCGCGCCGAACCTCGTGCAGATCTCGCTCGGCGTGATTCGCATGTGGGTGCGCCTCGCCACGCGGCCCGAGACCATCGGCACGTGCACGGACCATCACGTCCGCCCCACGCTCCGCGCGCGCCTGCTCGCATACCGCCCGCTCCGCTTCCCGTTCCTCGTGCGGGAGCGCGCGATCGCGCCGCTCGATTTCTCCGGCCTCGCGAGCTCGCGCGAGCGCGTCTTGCGCCACCTGCTCGGCGCGCACCACGACGCGAACCAGTTCGCCTACGACCTCGAGCTCCTCGGCATCCACCCCGGCGCCCTCGAAGAGCTCGGCGAGCGGGTGCGGCGCGTGGTGAACGGCGAGGATCCACGCGCCGAATGGCTGCGGGATCTCGTGGTGTTCGAGGGCTACCACGAGAACCTGCTCGCGGCCGTGGAGCACGCGCTCGCGCACGGCGTGCGCCTCGCGCCGCACGAGGCCGACGATCCCGACACCTCGTTCACCGGCTACCTGCGCTGGTGCGCGCGAATGCCCGCCACCTGGGAGGAGGCCATTCCAGCGCTCCTGCGCGGCGAAATCGATCTCGGGGCGTACCAATACGAAGGGGGGATGGCATGAATACGGAAGATTTCCTCAAGCTCTCGCACACCGAGCTTCGTTCCCTGCTGGAGCGTGGCCACCCGATCGATCCGAGCGCGCTCGACGGCAGCGAATACCGCGGCGTCTCGCTCGGGCTCCCCGCGCCGATCGTCGCGATCACGTGGCTCACCTTCCGCAAGACCTTCCACCGCGATCCGAAGACGGGCGCGCTGCGCGGCTGGAACGTCCGCATGCAGCAGGCGGGGCTCGACGGCCCCCGCGAGCCCATGCGCGACGCGAAAGGCAAACCGCGCTGTTTCGGATTTTACGAGGTGGGCGACGGGCGCGCCTACGACATGCCCGTAGCCGCGCGGCACGGCCTGGTGATCGATTACAACCGTGCCCGCGAGAATCCTCGGTTCGATCCGATTCGCCTGGGGCGTGATCCGCTCGTGTCGCTCGACGAGGGGCGCGTGGATCGCCTGCTCGGCTGGACGTACCTCGATCTCGGCCTCGCCCGCGTGAACACGCCAAGTTATTTCCTGCTCGAACGAGAAGGGCCGCTGTCGTACGTGCCGTGATGGCGAAGCGGGGGCCCTCTTCAGTGCGCAGGCGCGAAAGACTCTTGCTCGGGCTCGGGTTCTTGCTCGGGCTCGCCGCAATGGCATTTTTCCTCCTCCGGCGGCCCCCGGCCCCCGCCCCCGCACCCATCCCACCCGTCCCGCCGCCACCCGCCCCGGCCCCCGTCGCAGCGCCGCCGCCGCTTTCCTACCCCACCCCCTTCTCCGTGCCAACCGCCGCACTCCCGCCCCGCGAGGCACTCCGGCCAGGCACGCTGCGTCTTCTCGTCATCGGCGACTCGGTGTCAAACTTCCTCGGCATGGCGCTCCGCTATCGGCAAGAAGAAGCGGAGACATTCGTCGCCCTTCGCGGCGTCGGCGATTGTTCCATCTTCGAAGCCAAGACGCGCATGGAGAAGGGCAAACCCGTGCGAGGCACGAGCTGCTCGGAGCACTGGGCGCAGGACGTCGCCGAGCTCCACCCCGACCTGACACTCATCGTCATGGGCGGCGCCTTCTTCAACGAAAAGGCCTGCGACCCAGCCTGGCAAGCCTCCTACGAGAAGCGCATCTTCAATCTCGCCGACGGAATGGGCACAAACGCAGGCCGCATCGTGCTGACGCGTGTCCCTTATCCCATCAAGGACTGGCGTCACGGAAACGTCCCAGCCCGCGTCGATTGCTTCAACGAGATGCTCGAACGGGCCGCCCAGAAGCGCAGATGGCCCATGCTCGATTTGATGGGTCACGTCTGCCCAACGCCCGCATGCCGGGTCGACAGCAACGGCCACCCCATCCGCCCCGATGGTCTGCATTTCGATGGCGTAGGCGCCGAGGAGACAGCCCGATGGGTCCTCCGCGAGCTCAAGCGTTTCGCGCGCGAGGAGCACGACGCAGGGCTTTGAGGTGGTTCCGAGGGTGGTTCTCACAGCAAGGCGCGGAGCTGGGGCTTTGCCCCAGGCCCCACCGGGGCTATCCGCCCCTGGACCCGGACCAGCGCAAGCGCTGGACTCGGGGTCGATGAACTGCGCTCCGCGCAGTTCATCGAACAGCCGCTGGCAAGACCGATGACGACCTTGCCAACAGAGACCGCGGCGCTGCGGGTTCACCTGGCAACGCACACGTCGCCAGGTTGAGACCCCCCTCCATGGTCTTGCCACCGGCCCGTTGGAAGAACTGCGCACCGCGCAGTTCTTCCATCCCCGGTCCAGGCCGTGCCTGGTCCGGGTCGAGGGGCGGACAGCCCCCGCGGGGTCCGGGGCAGCGCCCCGGCGCAACGGCCTGCGGCGCGCCAGAATGGGGGGCGCAGAGCGCGCTCGGGGACCTGCCGCGCCGTGGAATGGGAGACGGCCTCGCGGAGGGAGACTTGCAGCGCCGCAGGTCGACGTCTCTGCAGCAAGGTGTTCGAGCTGCGGCGCCTTCCATCGGGTGCGGGTGAGCGCGGAGGGCCGCCCGCGGCGCCGCAGGGCGGAGGACGCGCCCGAGGAGCGGCGGCTCACGACGCCCAAGGTCGCCGGGCGCGCGGACAGGGGCCGCGTTGCGGCGCCGCAGGAGGCAATCTGGTTGGGGGCGTCTCGCTGGGGCGTTGCCCCAGGCCCCACCCGGGGCTGTCCGCCCCGGGACCCGGACCAGCGCAAGCGCTGGACGCGGGGTCGATGAACTGCGCTCCGCGCAGTTCATCGAACAGCCAGGGTCAAGACCCCCAACGACCCTGCCAGCCAACACGGCAGCGCTGCAGATTCAACCGGCAGCGCGCCCGTCGCCAACTTGAGACGCCCCCATGGTCTTGCCACGGGCCCGTTGGAAGAACTGCGCACCGCGCAGTTCTTCCACCTTCGGTCCAGGCCGTGCCTGGTCCGGGTCGAGGGGCGGACAGCCCCCGCGGGGTCCGGGGCAGCGCCCCGGCGGCTACGCTGTGGACCACGACCTCACGGCGCGCTGGTTGCGCAGCGGATGCCGAGGTAGCCGCAGCGATACGTTGTCTTGAAGACGGCCGTCTTTCCTGCTTTGACCTCGTCGCCGCTGTCGCGCCAGCTCCCGCCGCGGCCGAAGCGGGCTGAGCTTACGACGTCGTTGCCTGTCGTCGTCCATTGGAAGATGTTGCCTGCGAGATCGAGCACCCCTTGTGGGTTTGCGCCGGCTGGGAAGCTTCCGATCGGACAGGGTTCGTTTCGCTTCGTCTTTCCGGACCAGCAGAGCTGCTCCGCGGGCGGCTCGTTCCCCCAGGGGTACGTCCATCCTTCTGGACCGCCGCGTGCTGCCCATTCCCATTCTTCGCCGCTGGGAAGACGCTTGTTTTGCGCTTTGCAGTAGTCGGTCGCTTGCACGAAATCGACGCAGACCATCGGCAGGTTGCCTTTCCCTTCGGCGCCGTAGGTCGAGGGATCGCAGACCTTGGCCGCTCCGTCGTTGCACTTCTTCGATTGCACGCACGACGCATATTGGTCTGCCGTCGTCAGGTTCACGTCGAGGCAATAGTCCTTCACGGTCACCTGCGCCTTGATTGCGGCGAGCTTGAAGGAGCCTCCCTTGATGCGGACCATCCCGGTCGGGCATCCGCCGGTGTCCGGCACGCTCGCTGGCGCCGGCGTGGCCGCGACGGTTGGCTGCGGCGCTGCGCTCGCGACGGGGGCCGCCGTCGTCTCCGGTGCGGCTGCGGTCGCGGCCGCGCTCGGCGCGGGCTCGGCTGTGGCTGCGGGCGTCGCGGCGGGCGCGGCGGGTTTGGTCTCGCCTCCTGCCACGTTCGTGGGCCCCGCGGGGGGCGGCTCACTCGCGCCGCCGCATGCGCTCACGGAGGCCAAGAGACACGCGGTCACCCACGCGAACGGGGCCATCGCCACCGCCCCTGCGTGCGCCCCGTGCAATGCGTTCGTCCATCGTCTCACCGACATCATTTTGCCTCCGCGTCCTTCGCCCCGAACCCCATTTTTACATCGCCGTCACGGTGGGTGACGCGCGATCTTCCAGCCAATGCTCTTGGAGGATCAGCGAGGGCTTGGGCTTGAAGACGCCCGCCGCGTCGACCCCGCCGGTCCAGATCTGCACCACGCGCCGATCGCCTCGCCGCATCGGGAACTGCACCTCGCCGCCTTGCCGCTCGTCGCGATCGATCCAGAACGAAACCTCGGCGGCATCCCCGCCGAGAACGACCATCGCATGTGGCTTCGTCCCGAGACAGCGCACCTTGAGCCACTCGCGCACCCGGTATGCCGTGCAAGGCGCCGCGGCCGGCCCCGTGCGCGTCAATCGGACCTTCGTCGCCTTCGACCATTCTTCGAATGTGGGCGACTTCGTCTTTTCGTTGCCCGGCGGATCCACGTCGAGCGGGACAGGTTCCCCGGGCGCCGCCGCCGAGGCGGCTCCGCCGGGCGGAGCTTGCGCCGGGGCCGGGGAGGACGCCGTCGCCGCCGCGACGAGCGCGAGGAGGGGAAACGGGAAGGCTCTCATAACGTACGCAAGAATGCCGCGAGCGCGTCGCGATCTTCCTTCGAAAGTTGGTTCGTCTTGCCCATGCGATCGTTGTTCTTCGCGACCAGCTCGTCGAGGTTCGCCGCGCTCCCGTCGTGCAGGAACGGCGCCCGGCCTTCGAGATAAAGGAGCGACGGCACGCGCAGCTCGCCGGTCTTCAATTCGTCGAAATCGGGCCGGCGCGCGAGCTTCGGCAGCGGATAGACCGAACGATCCGTGTACTCCGTCCCGGGGACGTGGCAACGCGCGCATTGCACGGCGTCGTTCATGAAGACTTCCTTGCCGCGCTGCTCGACCGCGTCGAGCGTGCGCTTTTCGCGCGGCGGCGGCTTCAGGCCGGCCCGCACGAAGGTGGCGATGCGCAAGGCGCGCGCGTCGAGGTTTTGTGGCTCGTGCTTAGGCACGCCGCCCCACCGGTGCAGGCCAAAACCTCCGCGCAGCCGTGACACGAGGTCGGGGCTCTCGCCCACCCAGCCATAGGGCCCGGGTGAGCTCACGCGACCCGCGAGCATCGGCGTCCGGCGCGGTATGCCGCGGGTCCGATCGGTCTCGGGCACGTTCTCGGCCGTGCCGACGAAATTCACGTTCGTCCCGTCCTCGGTATTGAACTTCGCCTCGTGCCACACGTGCCCGTCGTCGCGCCCCTCCGGATGGCAGCCCGCGCAGCCGAGTCCCCCGCTCATCAGGCGATCCGTCGCATTGTAGAAGAGCCGCCGGCCGATCGCCGCGTCGCCGCCGATCGGATCTTCGGCGACACGGACGAACGTCGGGGCGGGCGCCTTTTCGTTGCTGAAGGCGCCACGTGGCGCGCGCGGCGCGAGCGGAATGGACACGAGGTCGTACGTCGCGCCGCAAAAGACGAATGCTGTCGCCTCGTCCTCCGAAAGCACCACCCCCGCGGGCGCCCCGCCTCGATTCGCGATCCCCAGCGCGGGATCTCGCTCGCTGCCCACGTCATAGGTGGCGACGACGGCGAGCGTCGGATCGACCGCGAGCGCGTCGACCTCCACGAGCCGATCGTCGCCTTCCCCCGCGACGAGCAGCGTATCCGAGCTACGCCGGTAGACGACGGCGCGCGGCTGCGTGAACACCGCGAGGCTCGTGCCGGGGATTTGCAGCTCGGGCGCCGGCCCCTCCCCTTCCGCCCGCACCAGCGTGGTGTGATCCCGATGCAGCGGCGCGAGGCCCTTGTCCGCGCCCGTCACGAGCACGTCCACCGTCGCCGCCCCGAACCACGCAATCTCCCCCAATGCGCCGAGCGCGTGCCGCGGCGCGAACAGCAGGCTCTCGTCCGGGGACAACGTGACCGCATACCCGAGCGCCGCGTTCAGCGCCCTTCCCACGGGCGTGCGCAGCGGCGACGCAGGCAACTCGACGCGCCGGATCGTGGGTGTGCTGCCGCCGAGCTCGTCGATCCGGGTCAGCGGCGCGCCGGTGAGATGCGAAATGTAGGCGGATTGCCCATCCTTCCGGAGGGCGATGCCCCGCGGCTCGCGCGCGACGTCGACCGTCCACCGGACCTCGTGGCTGCGCAGATCGACGGCGCTGACCTTGTGCGGCCAGGCGCTCGTCACGATCGCGAGCGATTGATCCGCCGTCACCGCGAGCCCCCAGGCGTCGGCCGGGAGCTTTACGCGAGATACCTCGACGAGCTGGGCGCTCGGCTCGGCGCGGAACTCCACGAGCAGGCCCGGATCACGGATGGTCACGAGCACGCGCCCCGGCAACGTCACGACCTGCGCGGGCGGCCCGGGCATCTCCACGGCCGTGCCGGCGCCCCCTTGCGAAAGGGGCAAGGGCACACGCCGGAGCACGCCGTGATCCTCGTCCGCGACGTAGAGCGCCTCCTCCCCGACGCCCCGCGAAAGCACGCTGCCCTGCCGCGGCCCGATCGACGCGGCGTTCGTGGCGGGCGCCGCCGACGTCGCGGGCGAGGCCGCGGAGGCAGAGGCCGATGGCGGCGCGGCCCCCGCGTCCACGGAGCCCTGATCCGAGCCCGTACAAGTACAGCCGACGCCGAGGCCGAAGGACACCCCGACCGCAATGCTGACCAGGCCGAGGCGTGAGCCGAAACATCCGACGTGGTGCTGTGTAGGCACGGAGGTAGGACCAACATACGCCGGCCCGAGGGACGATCTCTATGATTTTCGCACCCCGGGGGCGTGCATCACGAACAACCGGGGTATGCACTTCCCGGGCATTCGACGCGTCGTCGCGCAATGTGGTGCGTTGGTGGCCGCAATACAATACTCGTCCAAGCGCAATTTCCCGCTGCGATCAAGCGATCCAGCCGACGCTGCGCATGGAATCTCGGTGCATCCGGGAAACATCCCGCTTGAACCACCGGCCGTGACCTGTGAACATCGCCGGCCAGGAAGGGGGAACCGCGCGTGCCCAATGATGATTTTTCCTTCGCATGCGAGACCCTCCCCGGCGAGGGGCCTTTTGGCGCCTGGGGGGCCCTCCGGGTCGCGCGTTTCCGCGGCCGCGAAGCCCTCTCCGAGCCGTACCGCTACGAGATCACGCTGCTCGCGAAGGGCGGCGCCGCCGAGGTCGATCCGCGGGACCTCCTCGGCAAACGCGCGACGTTGCGCATCGCCACGTTGTCGAATCCCCCCTTCAAGGTCGTCCACGGCATCGTCCGCGAGGCCTCGGAGCTCTCCGATCTGCCCGAGGGCACGCTCCTCCGGGTGATCCTGGAGCCGCCCTGGGCCCGGGCGCAGCACCGCACGCGGTGCCGGATCTTCCTCGACAAAAGCCTCCGACGTATCGTCGAGGCCGTCCTCACGGGCGACCCGCTCGTGGAGCACCGGAGCGGCGCCGAGGTCGAGGACGACGACAACCCGCCCACCTTCACGCCCGCCCGCGAGCTCTTCACCTGGCGCGTGACGGACACCTCACGCCTCGACGACCCGCGCGCGCGCCCGTTCGTCGTGCAGTACGAGGAGAGCGACTTCGCGTTCGTGTCGCGCCTGCTCGAAGAAGAGGGCATCAGCTACCACTTCGAGAACGGCCGCGAGACCTGCCTGCTCGTCCTGACCGATGACGACGCCGGCCGGCCGCGCCTCGAACCGGCGCAGCTCGGCGCGTCGATCCCCGGCCGGAGCGTGAGCCACCTCGGGCTCGGCGGCCGGCTGCGCCCGACCCGCGTCGTGCTCGACGACCACGACTGGCGAAAACCGACGCTCGACATCACGGCCAAGGCGGGCAACGGGGATCTCGCCGAGTACCATTATCCCGGCGCCTACGGCGACGCCGCCGACAAGGGCAAGCCCCTCGCGGCCGCGCGGCTCGATCGGTATCACGTGGAGGCGAGCTACGCGGGCGGCGCGGGCGTGGTCCGGGTGCTCTCGGGCGGCTCGATCTTCGAGCTCACGACGGACGAGCCGGACCACGAGGGTGAATACCTCGTCACGCGCCTCGACGTGCGCGGGGCACAACAAGGCGTGCTCGCCCAGCCCGCGGCGGAGGACGCCCTGCCCTGGGAGGCGCGCTTCGACCTCGCGCGGCGCGGCGTGGGCAGCGCCGCCACGGCGTCGCGGTTCCGCCCTGCGCGACGGACGCCGAAGCCTCGCATCCGCGGCGTGCAGACCGCCGTCGTGACGGCCGATCCCGGCGCCTCCGGGGCCGAGGTGAACGTCGGCGGGCCGGACGGGCTCAGCGTGGGCTGCGTCCGCCTGCGTTTTGGCTGGGACACGGACGCGGCGCGCCTCGCGAAGGAGCCTTCGAGCCTCTGGGTGCGCGTCAGCCAGATCTTCGCCGGCGCGGGCGAGGGCGCCGTGTTCCATCCGCGTGTCGGCGACGAGGTGATCGTCGACTTCGACGAGGGCGACCCCGACCGGCCCGTCGTCGTCGGCCGCGTCTACAACGGCGCGAACCTGCCCGCGCGCGGCGGCGGGCACGAGAGCTCGATGAAGTCGCTCTCCACCCCCGGCGGCGGCACGTACAACGAGATCATGTTCGGCGACGCGGCTGGCGGCGAGCTCTTGCACTCCTTCGCCGGCAAGGATCAGACGACCGACGTCGCGAATTTCCGCCGCGAGAGCGTGGTCTCGAACGCGAAGATGACCGTCGGCGGGAACAACACCGAGACGATCGCCGCGAACCGGACCGAGAACGTCGGCGCGAACGACACGCTCACGATCGGCGGCAACCAGACGATCACGATCGGCGGCAACGCCGTCACGATCATCGGCGGCAACCATGACCACACCGTCGGCGCGAACGAGCTGAACATGGTCGGCGGCTCGCAGACGATCGGCGTCGGCGGGAGCATCACGGAAAACGTCGGCGCGGACGTGAGCGAGTCGTACGGCGCCTCGCGCGCGACGACCGTGGGCGGCGCGGTGACCGAGAGCTTCGGCGCGATGATGAAGGTCTCGGTGGGCGGAAACGTGGACGAGAGCGCGGCCTCGCACACGCTCGACGTGAGCGCCGCGCGGCTCATGATGATCGGCGGCAACTACACGACCGTCGTCACGGGCAACGTCACGACGCAGATCGGCGCGGTCGAGATCGAGGCGAGCGGGGGCCCGCAGACGCTCGAGGTCGGCGGCTCGATCACGCGATCGGGCCCGCTACACCTCACGCTCTCGGCGTTCGAGGACGACATCAAGAGCGCGAAGCTCGACGCGCAGGGCTCCTCCTCCTCGTACAACGTGATCACGCTGGAGGCGATCGGGATGACCCGCGACGTCACCGGGGTCGCCAAGTCGAAGGCCGGCGCGAGCCCGAGCGCGTACGGCTTCGAGAAGAGGATGTGCGGCGGGATCCTCAAGATCGCCGCCGTCGGCCTCGTCGCGTCGGGCGTCGACAACCAGGGCGGCGGGCCAAACGTCGAGGCCTGAGACCAAGAGGACGTATGCCGAGCTTCGACTACACGTTCGCTTGCGAGGGGGTCGCCGGGGCCGATCCTTGGTCCTCCCTGCGGGTCGCGCGCTTCACGGGGACCGAGGCGCTCTCGTCGCTCTACCGCTACGAGATCCTCCTGCTCGATCCGGCCGGCGTCACGTCGGCCCCGTCGCTCGTGGGAAAACGCGCGACGCTCCGGATCACCACGCTCTCGGCCCCGGCCTTCAAGACCGTGCATGGCCTCGTCGTGGAGGCCGAGGAGATCTCGCGGCTGCCGGAGGGGCGCACCCTGCGCGTCGTCCTCGCCCCGCCCTTCGCGCGCGGCGCGCATCGCAGGCAATGCCGCGTCTTCCTCGACAAGACCTTGCGCGAGATCGTTCGGTCGGTCCTCCTCGGGGATCCGCGTGTCCACGAGGCGAGCGCCGAGGCGCCCGCGCCCGATCTCGGCGGCGCCGATTTCGCGCCGGCCGACGAGGCGTTCACGTGGCGCGTCGAGGACACCTCGCGCCTCGACAACCGGCGCGTCCGGCCTTTCGTCGTGCAGTACAACGAGAGCGACTTCGCGTTCGTCTCGCGCCTGCTCGAAGAAGAAGGCATCACCTACCACGTCGAGAACGGCGCGGAGACGAGCCTGCTCGTGTTCACCGACAGCGACGCCGGCCGCCCGCGCCTTCAGCCCGACCTCGTCGGCATCGGCATCGACGGGCGCGAGGTCCGCGGGTTCTTCACGGGCGGCCGGCTGCGGCCCGAGGCGGTCTCGCTCGGCGACTACAACTGGAAGCAGCCCGGCCTCCCGATGGACGCGCGTGCTGGCGGCAAGGACGCGGACCTCTTCGAGGTGGTCTACCCGGGCGGCTACCCGGACGAGGCGAACCAGGGCCGCCCGCTCGCGAAGGCGCGGCTCGAACGACACAGGACGGAGGCCCGCTTCGCGCGGGGTGAAGGTCACCTCCGGGTCCTCGGCGCCGGGACGATCTTCGAGCTCGACCACAAGAAGCCACGCCTCGAAGGCGAGTACCTCGTCACCTCGCTGGAGGTCGTGGCCGAGCAAGCCGGCGTCCTCCCGAGCGGCGCGGGCGGCGGCACGATCGAGCCCTTCCTGGCGCGGTTCGTCTGCGCGCGCCGCGGGCAGGGCACCCAGGTCGAGGACAGCGCGTTCCGCCCGCCGCGCGTCACGCCACGACCGCGCATCGTTGGGACCCAAACGGCCCTCGTCACCGCCGATCCCTCCGCGCCGAGCGCGGAGATCCACCTCGGCGGCCCGCCGGGCGTCCAGATCGGCTGCGTGCGCCTGCGCTTCCACTGGGACACGGACGAGGCGCGGCTCGCGAAGGAGCCTTCGAGCGCGTGGGTCCGCGTGAGCGAGCCCTTCGCGGGCAGCGGCATGGGCGGCGTCTGGCATCCGCGCGTGGGCACGGAGGTGATCGTCGACTTCGAGGAGGGAGATCCCGATCGCCCGCTCGTCGTCGGCCGCGTCTACAACGGCAAGAACCGCCCCTACCACGGCGGCGCGCCCACGATCAGCACGCTGAAGTCGAACGCGAGCCCGGGTGGGGCCGTGCACAACGAGATCACCTTCGACGACACGTCGGGCGCCGAGCGCATCTACATGAACGCCGGCAAGGACATGGAGACCGACGTCGGGAACGAGCGCACCGAGACCGTGGGCGCGAACAGCGCGATGAAGGTCGGCGCGAACGACACCGAGACCATCGGCGCGAACTGCGCCGTGACGATCGGCGGCGACGAGACGGTCACGGTGGGCGGCAACGACACGGCCCTCATCGGCGGCAACGTCTCGACGACGATCGGCGCGAACGCGACCACGATCATCGGCGCCAACGAGGCTCATTTCGTCGGCGCGGATCAAGCGATCACGATCGCCGCGGCCCACAGCGAGCTCGTGGGGGGCAGCGTCACCGAGGAGATCGGCGGCACGCTCACGACGAGCGTCGCCGCGTCGGAGACGCAGAGCATCGGCGGCAACCGCTCCACGACGATCACCGGCGCGCACACGCAGTCGTTCGGGGCCGCGCACCTCAAGATGGTCGGGGGCAACCGGGATCTCTCGTGCGCGAGCCTCGACACGACGGTCTCGGCCGCCTCGATCCGCATCGTGGCCGGCTCGGTCACGACGAAGATCACGGGCGACCACACGCTCTCGACAGGCGGCGGCGCGGTGTACATCGCGCCCAAGTACAGCGCGCAGGACGCGAACCGGAGCGACGTCGACGTCGCGAAGTACACGCTCACGGGCCTCGACGTGACGATCGGCGGGATCGCGCTCGGCGCCACGGGATACTCGTCGTCGACGATGGGCGTGAGCGCCGCGGCGGCCGGGCTCAATGTGGAGTTCGTCGGCGCGGACGTGGACTTCTTCGGCCTGCTCACGCGGGTCGACGGGGGCCACATGCAGAACAACGGGGTCAAGACGCGGGTCGGGCTCATCATCAAGCTTTGAAGGCGCACGCGGCGGCACGAGGACACCGATGAACACCGACGATTTCGTCTTCGCGTGGGAGGAAGAAGGCCAGACGCCCGAGCCCCTGCGCGTCGCGCGCTTCGAGGGCGAAGAGGGCCTGAGCCGCCTCTTCCGCTACGAGCTGCTCCTCCTCGCGAAGGACACCGACCTCGACCCCGAAGCCCTGATCGGCAAGCGCGCGAGCCTCTGGATCACGACGCTCTCGGCGCCCGCGTGGAAGCTCGTGCACGGCCTCATCACCGAGGCCGAGGACGCGACCACCCTCCCCGAGGGCTCGGTCTACCGCGTGGTCGTCGAGCCGCCGCTCGCGCGCGCGCGGTACCGCACGCGGAGCCGCGTCTTCCTCGACAAGACGTTGCGCCAGATCCTCGAGAGCGTGCTCCGCAACGACGCGGGCATGACGCTCACCTCGGGCGCCTCGCTCGATCCCCCGGTCGGCCCGCCCTCGTTCACGGCCGCGGCCGAACGCTTCACGTGGCGCACCAAGACGAGCCGCCTCGACGATCCGAAGGCGCGCCCGTACGTCGTTCAGTACAACGAGAGCGACCTCGATTTCGTGGCGCGGCTGCTCGAAGAGGAAGGCATCAGCTACCACTTCGAGCACACGGACGACGCGAGCCTGCTCGTCCTCTCGGACAAGGATTTCGGCCGCTCCCGCGTCCCGGGGGACGACGTGTTTGGTCCGGGCAAGCCCGGCCGCGGCATCGGCACCTTCCGCCTCGGCGCGCGGATGCACGAGACCTCGGTCCACCTCGGCGCGTACAACTGGGAGAAACCCGCGCTCGACGTCGACGCGAAGGCCACGGGCGAGCCGGGGGATCTGTCCGTGTACACCTTCCACGGCGGCTCCTTCGACAGCGCCGAGCTCGGACAACCCCTCGCGGAGGCGCGGCTCGACGAGCTCCACACCGAGGCCTCGTTCGCCGTCGGCGAGGGCGCCACGCGTGTGCTCTCGGCCGGATCAATCTTCACGCTGGAGCACCCCAAGGCCCGGTACGAGGGCGAGTACCTCGTCACGCGCCTCCACGCCGTCGGCCATCAGCAAGGCGTGCTCTCCGTCGACGCGGGCGGCGGCGCCGCCGAGCCGTTCCACATGGAGATCGAGTGCGCCTGCCGGGGCCGCGGGAGCGACGTCCAGGAGAGCCGCTACCGCCCCGCGCGAAGGACACGCAAGCCGCGGATCCTCGGCGCGCAGACCGCGTTCGTGACGGCCGAGCCGAGCGCGCGTGGCGCCGAGGTGAACCTCGGCGGATCGAGCTCGATCGGGTGCGTGCGCCTCCGCTTTCATTGGGACACCGAAGAACAACGGATCGCCAAGGAGCCTTCGAGCAAGTGGGTCCGCGTGAGCGAACCCTTCGCGCGCGGCGGCCAGGGTGGCATCTGGCACCCGCGTGTCGGGAGCGAGGTCATCGTCGAGTTCGAGGACGGTGATCCCGACAGGCCCTTCGTCACGGGCCGCGTCTACAACGGCAAGAACCGCCCCGCGCAGACGACGCCGACGCACAGCACGATGTGGTCGCTCTCCACGCCCGGCGGCGGCGTGCGCAACGAGATCTCCTTCGAGGACACGGCCGGCAGCGAGCGCATCTACATGAACGCCGGCAAGGACATGCTCGCGAACGTGGGCAACCAGCGCGTCGAGAACGTCGGCGCGGACGCGCTCATGACCGTCGGGGCGAACAACACCGAGGAGATCGGCGGCAACCAGACGATCCAGATCGGCGCGAACGACACGCTCTCCGTCGGCGCGAACCAGACCGAGGACATCGGGGCGAACCAAATCCGCATCATCGGCGGCAGCCGGCTCATGATCATCGGCGGCAACGAGGCGCGGCAGACCGGCGCGAGCCACGCGAACATCGTCGGCGGCGCCCTCAAGGAGAACGTCGCCGGCGACGTCGGCGAGACGTACGGCGCGACGCGGACCACGGGCCTCGCGGCCGACTGGACCGAGAGCTACGGCGCGACACGTGATCAGACCGTCGGTGCGCTCACCCTCCAGGACTACGGCGGCAACCAGACGACGGACATCGCCGGCGCGCGCACGATCCACGCGGGCGCCGTGCTCGGCGCGCTCGTCGGCGGCAACTTCGACACGGAGATCGGCGGCTCGGAGACCGTGGACGTCGGCGCGGCGACCATCCACGTCGCGGCGGGCCCGATTACGCACCAGGCGTCGAGCCTCGACATCAACATGTTCCTCAAGCTGCACCTCGTCGGGGTGAAGCTGAACATGTTCGTGTTCAAAGCAGCGGCGACGGGCAAATCATCGAGCTACGGCGCGCTCACGGCCTCCGCGAAGGGGACGGCCATCTCGTTCACGGGCCTGAACCTCCGCACGACGGGCCTCAAGTCCACGGCCGCGGGCGCGAAGCTCGACGAGGACGGCGTGAAGCTCGTGGCCATCGGCGTCCTCATCCACCCCTCGGGCGTGCATACGTTCACGTGACGACACCGTGAAGACGATCAAGCCCATGAAGCTCGGCGTCCTCACGCGGACGTTCGAGCTCGATCACAAGCACTACTTCGTCCCGACGGTCTTCGTCTTCTGCGACCTCGGGCCCGCGCGGAGCTTGCTCTCCGAGGTCGAGCTCTGGCGCCTCGCGGCCGCGGAGCTCGGCAAGGACGCGGTGCTCGACGAGTGCATGCCCAAGCAACGCGGCGAGCTGCTCGTCCACGGCCGCTGCTTCACGGCGAACCGCGTCCCGCGCCCCGCCGCGTCGGTGCGCGTGAAGCTCGGGCCGATCGACAAGACGCTCTACGTCATCGGCGATCGTGCCTTCCGCCGCGACGGCACGCCCAGCGACCCGGAGCTCTTCACGGAGATGCCGATCCACTACGCGCGCGCGTTCGGCGGCGAGGGCTTCCAGCAAAACCCGATCGGCGTGGGCTTCGCGCCGACGAAGGAAGACGGACGCGCCGTGCACCGGCTGCCGAACATCGAGCTGCCGGACAAGCTCATCAAGAGCACCTCCGATCGCCCTGCGCCCGCGGGCTTTGGCCCCTACGATCTGCTCTGGGCCCAGCGGTGGCCGAAGATCGGCACGTACGACACGAAGTGGATGCGCGAGGATCTGCCCGGCCTGGCGAAGGACATGGACCTCTCCATGTGGAACGCCGCGCCGAACGATCAGAAGCTCCCGGCCGGCTTTTTCGAAGGCACCGAGGAGATCCTCCTCGAGAACATGCACCCGGAGAAACCGCGGATCGAGGGGCGCTTGCCGGGTGTCGTCGGCCGATGCTTCGTGACCCAACGGACGGCCGAAGGGGACGTGTTCCGCGAGATCCCGCTGCACCTCGACACCGTGCAGGTCTTCCCGCACCACGAGCGCGTCGCGCTCTCCTTCCGTGGCCTCTGGGCCATCGCCGAGGACGACGCCGACGACATCCTCCACCTGCTCGTCGCCGCCGACGATCGCACGGCGCCCCGGCCGATCGAGCACTACCGCGCCGTGCTCGAGCGCAGGCTCGATCCGAAACGCGAGGCCTCCGAGGTGTTCCGCGACGGCGACCTCCTGCCGCCCGACGCGGGCGGCAAGGCCAGCGGGGGCGGCGACATCGACGCGATGTTCGAGCTCACGCGCTCGGAGAACCTGCTCCAGAAGAACCTCGCGGAGCGCGCGCGCCGCGAAGCCGAAAAGACCCGCGCGGCCATCCTCGCGGCGGGCGGTGATCCGGACCGCGTCCCGGTCATCGAGGGGCCGAAGCCGATCGAGGGGCCTTCGTTCGGGGACTTGCCGGACTTCGTCGAGCGCTCGGAGCGGGATCTCGCCGAGGCCCAACGCAAGATGGACGCGGCGCACGAGAAGGCGCTTTCCGATGCGCGCAAGCGCTACGCCGCGGCGGGCCTCGACTACGACGCCGAGGTCCGCCGGATGAAGAAGGAGGCGTCCGGGCCGCCGAAGTTCTCCGCGGACAAGGAGATCGAGCGCCTGCGCGACATCCAGACGCTCTGCCACAACGCGAACGTGGCGACGCCGGATCTCGACGCGGCGCTCGCGGATCCGGCCACCGAGCAGAAGCTGCGGAAGGCCGAGGAGGAAGCCCGGAACGCCTATCGCGACGGCGCGCACCTCGCCGAGCACCGCCCCGCGCGCCTCGAAGAGCCCGCGCGGAGCGAGCTGCGCAGGCGCGTCGCCGCCGCGCACGCCGAGGGCCGGAGCCTCGCGCGGATCGACCTCTCGGGGGCCGATCTCTCCGAGATGGATCTCCCCGGCGTGGACTTCACGGACGCGTTTCTCGAGAACGCCGATCTCTCGGGAGCCAACCTCGCGGGCGCGAAGCTCGCGCGCGTCGTGCTCGCGGGCGCTGCGTTCGTGGGGGCCGACCTCACGGGCGCCGATCTCGCCGAGGCGAACCTCGGCGCCTCGAACGGCAAGAACGCAAACCTCGACGGCGTCACGCTGCGCGGCGCGATCCTCGCGAAGGCCGACCTCACGGGCGCGTCGCTCGGCGGCGTCGTCTTCGAGCTCGCCGATCTCTCCGACGTCCTGCTCGACGGCGCGGCGCTCACGAGGTCGCGCTTCGATAAGTGCATCTTGAAGGGCAACCTGCTCCGCGGCTGTGATCTGCGGGAATCCACGTTCGTGCACGCGATGCTGGTCGAGGTCGACCTGCGGAACGCGAACTTCGCGAACGCGACGCTCGAACACGCCTCGCTCGTCCGGTGCACGCTCGACGGCGCGTCGTTCCTGAAGGCGAACCTCTGCGGGATGCGGCTCGCCGAGCCCTGCACCTTCGTCGGCGCCGACTTCACGGGCGCGACGATCGCCGCGGCGACACTGCGCGAGGCCGACTTCAGCCATGCGGATTTCAGCGGCGCGACGCTCTCCTCGTCGGACCTCTCGAAGTGCGTCCTGCGCGAGGCGAAGCTCTACCGCGCCGTCGCCAAGAACGCCCTGTTCATGCGGGCGGATCTCACGGGCGCGAGCCTCGTGGCCGCGAACCTGGAGGGCGCGATCTTCCTCAAGGCGAAGCTCGGCCGCGCCGACTTCAAGGGCGCGAACCTCTTCCGCGCCGACCTCCTGCGCGCCGTCGGCGACGACAAGACGAGCTTTTACGACGCCCTCGTCACGCAGGTTCGTGTCTCGCCCAAGGGCAGCACGGGCGCCCCGACCACGGTGGATCCGAGCGCGCCGCGGACTGCGCCGAAGCCGGTCAACAAGGAAAGCCGTGGATAAGACCGAGCTCGTGCAGATGGTGAAGGGCGGCGAGATCCTCGCCGGGGTCGACCTCTCGGGCCTCGATCTCGCCGGCGCCGATCTCTCGGGCGGCATCTTCGAGAACGTCTCGTTCCGCGGGGCGAACCTCAGCGGCTGCCTGTTCAAGGAGAGCGTGCTCAGCGAGTGCGACCTCGACGGCGCCCGCATGGACAAGGCGAACCTGCGCCACGCGGTCTTCAACCGCTCGACGTTGCGCGGCGCCGACCTCACGGGCGGGACCCTGCCCGTCGTGAAGTTCTACCAGTGCGACCTCACGGAGGCGCGGCTCGCGGGCTCCGATCTCGTCATCTCGGGCTTCGCGCAGAGCGACCTCACGCGCGCCGATCTCTCGGGCACGAACCTCGACCGCGCCGGCTTCGTCGAGTCGACGGTGACGGGCATGATCCTCGCCCGCGCGTGCCTCAAGCAAACGACGCTCTACAAGGCCGACCTCACGAAGACCGACTTCGCCGAGGCGCGCTTCGAGAACACGCTCTTCATCGCCGCCAAGCTCCGCGACGTGAGCTTCGCCTCGATGGATCTCACGCTCTCGCAGTTCCTCGACGCGGACCTCGAAAACGCCTCCTTCGAGCGGGCGATCGTACGCCAGTGCAACTTCATGCGCGCGAACCTCACGGGCGCGCGCTTCGACGGCGCCGAGGCGCAGCAGGCGATCTTCGTCGAGGCGAAGATGGCGCGCGCGACGCTCACGAAGGCGTCCCTCACGCGGGCGCTCTTCGCGGACGCCAAGATGCAGCTCGCCGACCTCTCGGGCGCGCGCGTGGACGAGGCCATCTTCCACCGCGCCGCGTGCGAGGGGACGCGGCTCGCCGGCTGCGACCTGACCTACGCCGACTTCACGCACGCCGACGTCTCGGCGGCCGACTTCACCGGCGCGAAGGTCTTCCGGACGCGTTTCCACCGCGTCAAAGACCAGGATACGATCTGGTGTAGCCGCGCCGCCGCCCTCGGCGACGAGCCCGAGGTGGCGACGTCCGAGGACTGGAACCCGCCGTATTGACCTTTCGTGGATAGAGGAGTGACGCATGCACGCTGCCGCAAGGAAGTTGAATCGCGAGGTCACGACGATCGACGAGGGGACGGTCGTCGACGTGAAGGACGGCGTCTTCACGGTCCGCGTCGGTGAATTCGATGTCGCGGCCCGGCGCGCGAAGAGCTGCCTCGTCGCGCCCGCGCCGGGCGACGTGGTGCTCTGCTCGTTTGGCCCCGGGGGCCGGAGCTTCGTGCTCGCGGTGCTCGAAGGCCCCGCGGGGGAAACGCAGCCGACGACGAAGCTCGACGTCGAGGGCGATCTCGAGGTCTCCGTCGGCTCCGGCAAGCTCGGCCTGCGCGCGGCCAAGGGCGTGAGCGTCACGTCGGGCGACGAGCTCAGCCTCGTCGGCCGGGCGCTCTCCGTGAGCGCGCTCGAAGGCACGCTCTTCGTGCAAAAGCTCGCCTACCTCGGCGACCGCCTGAAGGCCGAGGTCGAGGCGATCAAGACCGTCGGCAAGACACGCGAGTCGTTCTTCGAGCGTGTCTCCGAGCGCGTAAAACGATCGTTCCGCACGGTCGAGGACATCGACCAGCTCAAGGCGAACAAGGTCGACTACGCGGCCGAGACGACGCTCGCGATGCGCGCCGCGCACGCGGTCGTGCACGCCGAGGAGCTCATCAAGGTCGACGGCAAACAGATCCAGCTCGGCTAGGAGGCGTGAGACCATGTTCGCGAACTCGCAGATGGGCGGGCTGAACCTGGGCTTTCCGGACGTGTGCCTCACCCCGGTGCCGCCCGCGCCCGCGCCGATCCCGATCCCCTACCCGAACCTGTCCATCGGCCCGCTCGGGATCCCGTTTGTCCCCGTCGTGCTGTACGGCGGCACGCCCGCGCACAACCTCGCGACGATGATCCCCATCAGCATGGGAGACAACCCGGGCATCGCGACGGGCATCGCGTCCGGGACCGTGATGGGCCCGACGCGCAGCCTCACGGCCGCGTTCTCCGTGCTCGTCGGGGGCCTACCGGGCACACGCCTGACGAGCGTGAACATCCACAACAGCACGAACGCGCCTGGGATGCGCATCGTCCCGAGCCAGGTGCGCGTGCTGCTCCTGGCGCCCTGACGCGGCGGCGTGGACGCGCATGGCCTCGATGGAAGTCGTCTCGGCGTGCCCCCTTCGTGTCGGCTCGATCCTCTGGCAGCCGCGGGAGGGCACGTACGTGCTCACGGTCGTCTGCAAGGCGACCTTCACCCTCGCGCCGGACCTCTCCGTACTCGCCGAGGAGCAGGACGATCCGAACGAGCACGACGAGTACTGGGACGACGACGCGCGGCGCAGCCTGAGCGCGGCGAGTGACTTCGCCCCGTTCAAGCGTGGCGCCGACATCCTCCTCGTCGGCCACGCCTACGCGCCCCACGCCTCGCCGGGCGGGCCCTTTTTCGCGCGGCTCGTGGTCGGCGACATGCTCGACAAGACGATCGAGGTGCACGGCGAGCGCGCGTGGACCGCGGACGGGCGCCTGCTCGAAGAGCCTCCCGCGGGCCGCGTGGCGCTCCGGTGGGAGCGGGCCGCGGGCGGGCCGGGCACGACGAACCCGGTGGGCGTGTCGCCGAACGCGCCGCCGGATGCGCGGCACCTCCGGCGCGTGCCGAACTTCGGGCCCCCTGGCTTGCGCCTGACGCGGCCCTCGGAGGTGATCCCGCCGGTCGGCTTCGGGCCGATCGCGCCGACGTGGCCCGAGCGCCAGGCAAACCTCCCCCGGCATGCGGCGGGCTGGGATCACCAACGGCTCGGGGCGTGGCCGCTGCCCGCCGGGATCGACGCGTCGTTCTTCAACACGGCGCCGCCGGACCAGCGCGTCCCGGAGCTCGTGGGCGACGAGCGGATCTCGCTCACGAACCTGCACCCGCATCTCCCCGCGCTCTCGACACGCCTGCGGCTCGTCAAACCACGCGCGCTCGTGCAGAAGAGCGGGGCGCCGGCCGATCTGCGCTTCCGGTGCGACACGCTCTTCCTCGACACGAACCGGGGCATCGGCACGCTCACCTGGCGGGGCAGCTTGCCGCTCGTATCGCCGCACGAGGACGGGTGCGTCGTGGTGACGACCGAGGAGAGTGATCGTCAGCTCTCGGGGAGCGGCGCGCCCGGCACGGTCCAGCTCGACTGGCGTTCGAGCCAGCAGGCGGCCGTCTCCCCTGCCCTGCCCTTCACGCCCAGCGATCCGGCGGACGAGGAGACGAACAGCCTCTCCCTGGAGGACACGACGACGATCTCGCCCGACTCCCAGCGGCTCGATCCGGGGGCGGCGCTGCCCTTCGTAAAACCTCCGCTCGCCGTCCTGGGGGTGGCCTTGCCCGCGCCGCCGCCGCTCGCGCCGGCGCCTGTGCGGCCCCCGTCCTCCGTACCGCCGCCGCCGCTGCCCTTCGAGCCGCCGCCGCCCGCGTCGCGCCCCGCGCCGCCCGACAGGGTCGCGCCGGGCCTGCCCCAGGCTCCGCCGATGATCGGCCCCCTCGCGACGCTCCGTGATCCCGCGCCCTCCGAGATCGCCCCGCCGCCTGCGCCCGCGCCCGCGCCCGCGCCTCCTGCGCCCGCCCCGGCCACGCCGGCGCCGGAGCCTGCGCCCGAGCGTGATCCGGCGACTGTTTCGATCGAGCAGTTCGCCACGATCTCGGCCGAAATCGCGGAGCAACACGAGAGCCGCGCCGACATCCTCCGGCGAGCCGAGCTGACGGAGAGGACCTTCGCCGAGGTCGAGCGCCGGTGTTCACGCGTGCTCGCCGAGGAAGCGGCCCGCGGGGAGCATGACGAGCGAACCAAGTACGACCGCTCGTACGTCGCCGCGGTGGAGGGGTTTCGGGGGCCGATCAAGCCCGACGAATACGCGCGGATCATGGCGTCCCTCGTGCGGGGACAGGCCCCTGCCGTGCTCGACGAGCTCGAGATTCAGCAGCCGGCGCTGATGCCGATCCTGCGTTCATGGGCGAAGAACGCCGCCGGAGCCACGGGCGCTGGTGGCGGGGCGCTCGACGCGCTCG
Source organism: Polyangium mundeleinium (assembly GCF_028369105.1). Taxonomy (NCBI): domain Bacteria; kingdom Pseudomonadati; phylum Myxococcota; order Polyangiales; family Polyangiaceae; genus Polyangium; species Polyangium mundeleinium. The sequence continues at coordinate 8,038,808 of NZ_JAQNDO010000001.1, forward strand.
ACGCCTTCCGCGGAACGAAGCGCACCTGAGCTCGAACGTCCGCGGGGACGCGCCTCCCGCGGGTGCAGCGACGCAAAAGGAACGCGACCACCTGCGCGGTCGTCCTTGCATCGACGCGAAGGCGCCCGGGACACGTGCACAGCGTGGGATGCATCGACGCAAGAGCGGCTGGGACGCCGTGATCCGCGTGCTTGCGTCGACGCAAGCGCCACCAGGCCCCCGTCACGACGAGGGTTGCATCGACGCAAGCGCGCCCGCGCCGCGGGCACGACGTCCCTCGCGCGCGTGCAAGGCGCGCTGTGCAGGTTGTTTGGAGCGCCTTGCACGTGCGCAACACCCACCGAGCAACCGCCCTCGAACGTGTTGCGCGCATGCAAGGCGCGTCTCGCTCTCCCGCTGGAAGCTGACGCGTCCGCGCAAGCTTCGGCGCCCCCACCCGCTACGGGTTCCTGCGCCCCGGATCCGGTGGGAAGCGCGGGCGCCTCGACGCTGTCAGAGCACCCAGCCGCAGGCCTTCAACGCGTCGCAGTCGCCGGCGCACACCGCGTCGACGAGGCATTTCACGTCGGCTTCCTTGTAACACTTGATGGTGGTGCCCATCTCGCAGTTGATCTTGCACTGCCCTTCATCGGTCGAGGCCATACAGCTCACGCCGAGCTCGCAGGCGCCTCCGTCGGACGTGTAGCCGCAGACCGCGCTCGCGCCCTGGTACGTGAGACACCCCATGTCGTTGTATTCGACGCCGGCCGGCAGGGCGCAGCCGCCGCCGCTGCCCCCGGCGGCCGACCCACCGCCGGTCGACGACCCGCCGCCCATCCCACCCGAGCCGCCGCCGCCCGAGCCGCCGCCGCCCGCGCCGCCGCCCCCAGGACCCGACGCACCGGGGCCAGCACCACCGTCACCACCCTTCTCGTCGCCGCCGCAGGCGACCAACGAGACAACCGACACCAGGAAGAGAAGAAGGAATGCACGCATTCCGTCCGCATCGCATGACGCGCGGACGCTTACAAGGCCCAAGCAGGGTGCAAGCGCGCGCGTCGTCGGGGCGTCCTCGGCAAGTCCCTTCGATCGGGTGCACGGGGCGCAGCGAGGCCGAGCCTGGATGTGATCCCACCGGGGCCTCCCCGCGCCGTGCCGTTCATGGTGGATCTTTCCAATTGTCATGCGTGTGAGTCGGGTGGCCGCGTGTTTGCCGCTAGGAGGGCGCCAGACGCTTGACGTATACTTCCGTCTCGGGCGACATTTCCCCTTGGCATCGAGCTCCGCGCTCCATCCTGCTACTTGTCGCGAGAAGGAAGGCAGAGTCGTAAGCATGGACAGGCCCCTCACTCACCAGCCGGTTCCCGTCGAAGCGAACGTCGATTCGTTGCGCCAACGCCTCGCCGACCTGAGGAAACAAGTCGACGTGCAGGCCGAGGAGATCACGCGGGTCCGCGAGGAAGCGCTGCGATATCGCCGGTATTTCAACCTCGCGCAGGTGGGCATGGCCATCACGTCCCCCGACACCGGTTGGATCGAGTTCAACGATCGGCTCTGCGAGCAGCTCGGCTATACACCGGACGAGCTGAAGACCACGACCTGGGTCTCCCTCACGCATCCCGAGGACGTCTCGCTCGACCTGGACCTGTTCGCGAGCCTCGTCAAAGGCGAAATCCAGCGTTATAGCCTCGACAAACGTTTCGTGCGCAAAAACGGGAGCATCATGTATGGGAACATTCTCCTGCAAGGTGTCTACCGCAACGACGGTTCCTTCGACCACCTCTTTGGGTTTCTGCACGACATCACCGAACGCTGGGAGGGCGAACGGGAGCGGTTGGCGCTGAAGCAGGAGATCATCGACGCGCAGAAAAAAGCGTTGCGCGAGCTTTCGACGCCGCTCATCCCCGTCGCAGAGCACGTCCTCGTGATGCCGCTCGTGGGCACGATCGACAGCGTCCGCGCCCAGGCCGTGCTGGAGGTGTTGCTCGACGGCGTCACGACGTACCAGGCACGAATGACCATCCTCGACGTCACCGGCGTGGAGGTCGTGGATGCCGAGGTCATGAACGCGCTCGTTCAGGCCGCCCGAGCCGTCAACTTGCTGGGCGCGCAGGCCATCCTGACCGGGATTCAGCCGCGCATCGCCAAGACGCTCGTGGATCTCCAAACCGATCTGAGCACCATCATGACGCTGAGCACCGTCCGAGAGGGCATTTCCTACGCTCTAGGGAGGCAGAAATCATGACGGCACTCTTCCAGGGGCTCGAGGAATGGTTCGACTACTCGACGGAGAGCTTCCAAGCAGCGGGCGCCAACGCCGAGCTCGACCCGCGTCACATCCCCACGATCCCGACCGCCTACAACGGCGAGACCTATCGATGGCTCGCCACGCGGTATCGTGACGTCTACCTGGATCTGTACCGGGCCGTCCAAGCCGACGGGACGCTGATCCAGAAGCAGCCCCCCCATTTCACGCAGGAGTGGGCCAAGCACTTCGAACCCATCACGATCTGGAAGCAGGTCTGCCCGCTCTTCGTCTTCGGTCAAGCGCTCGGTGGTCTCGACGCACGTCACCGCGACCTCGCCCGCGCCTACGCGCTCGGGTACGGCGTCCCGGTGATGGCGATCGATCGGATCCTGGACGCGCTGCCGGGAGCCGCCTCCACGAAGCACACGTGGCTCTTCGTATTGGCCTCCTACGCGCTGGGGCTCGAGCAGCTCCAGAAGGTCGACGCGCCGCCGGCCGCCGAGCGTTGTTTCCTGCGGCATACCCAGGAAATGTATCACTTCTTCTGGGGCGAAGAACGAGCGCGATATCAACTGCCCGAGGCCATCTCGGCAGCCACGCTCACGAAGTATCTGGAGGGCGACAGCCGTCTCCTGTCGTCCATCTTCTTCCCCGTGACAATCGAGTGGGCCTTCCTGCTCGCCGAGGGAGCATTGCCCCCCGCATTCGCACCCGCACTCGTCGCCCTGCGAAGAATGCGTCAGCTCAACGACGAGGTGGTGGACGCCGACGAGGACATTCGTTTCGGCCTCGTCACATTCCCCTATCTACACGGCCTGGCGTCCCCCCAGGGCTCGCAGCTCGCCGAAAACGTCCTCGCAACCTGGAAGCTCGACCGCAACGAGCCCGGCTCGCCAAAGATGGCCGAGCTGACCGCACAACGCCGCCGTCTCCTGCACGAAGCCGGGAGCTTCGAGGCAGCCGCGCAATTCTCGATGGGCTGTCTACGGACGGTCATGCAGGCCGTCATGGGCCATCTCCCCGCCAAGACCGCATTCGACGTCACCCTGCTGGTCAACCAGCGGGTGTCGCACCTCTACCGGCTCGCCCAGCACGGCTGGAACGAAATCCCCAGCGTCTACCAACCAGAGCCGTTCTCCGCATCGAGCAAGTCCGCCGTCCCCTTGTCCGTTCCCTGGACGTGAACGCTGTCTGAGCGTGGGTCTCTTCGGGGGGGCGTCGCGCCGGGGCGCTGCCCCGGACCCCGCGGGGGCTATCCGCCCCTCGACCCGGACCAGGCACGGCCCTGAGCACTGGTCTCATCTCACGAGCCCATTCTCCCTGAGGACCCGCAGCATCTCTGCTGCGGGGGCCAGGCGCTCCAGGCCGCGGCTGATGGTGACGGAGCCGGGGGGACCTCCGGAAGACTTGCCTGTGTAGCCGCCGAGCTCGGCGATCCACTGCACGGCGAGCGCGATGGGCGGGATCCCATCGGGGATCTGCTCGTTCTTCTTCTTCCGTTTCCGCTTGAGCAGCACCAAGGCCTCGACCTCGTATGTCGCGAGCTCTTCGGTCGCTGGCAGGTCCGGTTGGGTGCGCGCGAGGTGCTTGAGACGTTCGGTGCGTGTGGCGATGGCTGCGAGCATGCTGCCCCAGATTTTGACTTGTTGGGTCCCTTGAAGTTGCGTGGACTCGACGTTGCACTGGCCCGTCTTCCACGTCCGGAAAAAGTCCTCGATGCGCCAGCGCTGGCTGTAACCATGGGCGACCAGCAACGCATCCTCGAGCGTTTGCACGGGGTGGTTGGTGTACAGCAGCCAATCGATGCGAGGCTCGCCCGCGGGCACGCTGCTGGTCTCGAGGACGCGCACGGCATACAGCGGCAACGCGCGCCAACGCTTGTTCCACCCGTCTCGAAGCGACAGCGTGACAGCCGCGACATGCGCGCTCATCCGCGCCATTCGCTCCGTGCGACCCGGTGCGGCCGAGATCCAAAGGGGAAAGGAGCCCTTTCGGGCGCTCGGGCGCGCCAACTCGTCGAACACGTATCGGCTCGCGCCCGTCTCCGACATGAGCCGGCGGTTTGCCTTGCCCCGCACGGTGAACCAGTGCCCGCTCGTCGAGAGGTGAAGCAAAAGCTGCCAGGCATCAGCCTCCCGGTCGAGCTGGTACCAGGCACAACAACCCGACGCCGCCATGGCGAGCCGCTCGGACGTCTCGGTGATCACGTTGGCCCAGTGGCCGAGCTCCTTTTCGTGCAGCTTGCGCTTGGCGCTGTCTTCTTTCTGCTTCTGCTCTCGCGCCCACCACTGCATCGACGTCAAGCCGCAGGGCACCCCCTGCGCGTCGACGGCGAGACCGCAAACGACCTTCAGCCCGCGGGTGCCTCGACCATGCGTGCCGACCGCGCCGAAGTCCTTGCTGCGGTTGTGATCCGTGAGCGTCAGGCTGGTGGCATCGATGGCGACGAAGACGAACATCTCCTTGGCGCAACGGCGCGCGGTGGCAAGACCGGTGGCCTCGAGGATGGCCCCTACGTCGATGTGTCGGCTCTCCAGGAAGTCGTACGCTCCCTGCCTGTGGGCATCGACTTGGAAGACTTCACTCACCTTTCCCGACGGATACAGCACCGCCTGCGCGGCCATGCGCGTCAGCCGCCGGGTCCGGCGCGGGTCTCCAAGGTCCGCATGCCCAAACTCCTCCGCCGCCCACGCTTCCGCCGACGAGGCTGTCTCTGCATCCAACATCTCCCCCTCTAAATGTCGTCAGAGGGGGCGAATGTACCGATGGAAGATGGAACCAATGCTCAGGGCACGGCCTGGACCGGGGGTGGAAGAACTGCGCTCCGCGCAGTTCTTCCAACGGGCCCGTGGCAAGACCAAGGACGTGCGTCTCAGGCTGGCGACGGGCACGTTGCCGGTTGAACCTGCGGCGCTGCCGTGTTGGTCGGCAGGGTCGTCGCCGGTCTTGACTTGCGGCTGTTCGATGAACTGCGCATCGCGCAGTTCATCGACCCCGAGTCCAGCGCTTGCGCTGGTCCGGGTCCCGGGGCGGACAGCCCCGGGTGGGGCCTGGGGCAAAGCCCCAGCGCGGCGCCCCCACGCTCACTCGGCAGGCTGAATGGACGGCTCCGCATCCGGACGGCTGCCACTGGCTGCGGGCGAGAGCCGCTTCACCACGCTTCTTACGACGACGTAGAAGGCGGGGACGAGGAGGAGCGCGAGCACGGTCGCGCTGATCATCCCGCCGAGGACGCCGGTGCCGAGTGCGCGCTGCGTTTCTGCGCTGGCGCCGCTTGCGATTGCGAGGGGGACGACGCCGAGCGTGAAGGCGAGGGACGTCATGAGGATGGGACGCAGGCGCAATCGTGCGGCTTCGATGGCTGCGCTTGCCGTCGAGCGCCCTTCCTCTTCGAGCTGCTTGGCGAACTCCACGATGAGAATGGCGTTCTTCGCGGAGAGCCCGATCAGCGTGATCAGACCGACCTTGAAGAACACGTCGTTCGGCATGCCGCGCAGCTTCACTGCCAGGAGCGCGCCGACCAGACCGAGGGGAACCACGAGCAGGACGGATACGGGGATGGACCAGCTCTCGTAGAGCGCGGCGAGCACGAGGAACACGACGAGCAGGGAGAGCGCGAGGAGCGCGGGCGCTTCGTTGCCCGAGAGACGCTCCTGATACGAGAGCCCCGTCCATTCCACGCCGTAGCCCGGGGGGAGCTGCGACACGAGACGCTCCATCTCGGCCATTGCTTCGCCGCTGCTGAAGCCGCTCGCTGCGGTGCCGGAGAGACGCACGGCGGGATACCCATTGTAGCGAACGAGCTGCAGCGGGCTCCGCTCCCACCGGGGTGTGGCCACGGCGGAGAGCGGCACCATGCGACCTTCTTGGTTGCGCACGGGCAGCGCGAACACGTCGTCGAGCTGCATCCGCACCTCGGGCTCTGCTTGCAGGATCACCTGCTGCAGACGCCCCGCGTTTGGAAAGTCATTGACGTACATCGAGCCGAGCGCCGCCGAGAGCGTCGCGTTGATCGACGCGAACGACACGCCGAACGCCTCTGCGCTCTGACGATCGATCTCCACGCGCACCGATGCGCCGTCGGGCAACCCCTCCGGATACACGCCCTCCACCACGCGGCTGTTTGCGGCAGCGGCGAGGAGCTGGTTCTGCGCGGCGAGCAGGCGCGTTTGCCCCTGGTTGCGTCGATCGACGAGGCGCATCGCGAACCCCGAGCTCGTCCCGAGGGAATCGATGGACGGCGGGAGCACGTTGAACATCCTTCCGTCGCGGATGCTCGCGAAACGCTCGTTCGCGGCTTGCACCTCTCCCTGGGCCGTTGCGCCTTCACGCTCGTCCCAGTCTTTGAGCGTCGTGAACATGAGCGCCGCGTTCGGGCCCGAGCCGGAGAAGCCGAAGCCTTGGATGGCCACCACCGCGCGCACGCCCCGTCGCTCGCGGGCGTAGGCTTCGTACGAGCGGATCACCTGATCGGTCCGCTCGGCGGTCGCATCCGAAGGCAACGCGACGCTCGAGATCCAGTAGCCCTGATCCTCTTGGGGCAAAAACGAGCCCGGCAACGCGCGGAAGAGCCATGCCGCTCCGACGCCGATGGCGACGAGCGAGACGAGCGCGGTCCAGCTCCGCTTCACCACGCGCCCGACGCCCTGGCCGTATCGCTCGGTGAGCCACGCGAAGCCACGATTGAAAGGCCCGAACACGCCGCGGTTTGCATCATGGTGCGCGGACACCGGCTTCAAGAGGGTCGCGCAGAGGGCGGGCGTCAGCGAGAGCGCGAGGAACGCCGAGAGCAAGATCGACACTGCCATCGAGAGGCTGAACTGCCGGTAGATCGTCCCGACCGAGCCCGACGCGAACGCCATCGGAATGAACACGGCCGACAGCACCAGCGTGATTCCGATGACCGCGCCGGTGATCTCCTTCATCGCCTTCTTCGTCGCTTCCTTCGGCGAGAGGCGCTCGGTCGCCATGATGCGCTCGACGTTCTCGACCACGACGATCGCGTCGTCGACGATGATGCCGATCGCGAGCACCATCCCGAACATCGTCAGCACGTTGATCGAATACCCCGTCGCATACATCACGGCGAACGTGCCGAGCAGCGCGATCGGCGCGACGATGGCGGGCACAAGCGTGTAGCGGAGGTTCTGCAGGAACACGAACATCACCACGAACACGAGCGCCATCGCCTCGAAAAAGGTCTTGAAGACCTTCTCGATCGAAATGCGAACGAAAGGCGCCGTGTCGTACGGAATGCCGACCTCGATCCCGTCTGGAAACCCCTCGGCGAGCTCCGCGACGCGCGCGCGAATGAGCGCGGCCGTCTCCACCGCGTTCGCGCCGGGCGAGAGCATCACGCCCGCGCCGGCCGAGGGCGAGCCGTCCGTTCGTGTCGAGGTGCGGTAGCTCTGCGCGCCGAGCTCGATGCGGGCCACGTCCGACAAAAGGACACGCGAACCGTCGGCTCGTGCGCGCAGCACGATGGCGCCGAACTCCTCGGGCGTCTCGAGCTCGCCCTGCACCACGAGGGGAATCGTCACGCGTTGCCCCGGCACCGTCGGCGCGTCGCCCACCCGGCCCGGCGAAACCTGCGCGTTTTGCGCGCGGATGGCGTTCGCCACGTCCTCGATCGACACCTCGAGCGCCGTGAGCTGCGCGGGGTCGAGCCACACGCGCAAGGCGCGCGCGGCGGCGAAGACCTGCACGCTGCCCACGCCGCGGACGCGCTTCAGCTCTTCGACGAGACCCCGCGAAAGGAAGTCGCCGAGCGTCTGCTCGTCGTAGCGGCCATCGGGCGAGCGCAGATCGACGATGCAGAGAAAGTTCGAGGTCGAAGCTTCGACGGCGAGGCCGATCTGCCGGACCGTCTGTGGCAATCGAGGCTCCACGGTGCGCAGACGATTCTGGACCGCGACCTGGGCCAGCTCCGGATCGGTCCCCGGCTCGAACGTGACCGAGATCTGCGCGACGCCGGACGTGTCCGACGACGACTCGAAGTAGAGCAGATGCGGCACGCCCGATATCTCGCGCTCGATGGGCGCGAGCACGCTCTCGCTCATCGTGGAGGGGGTCGCGCCGGGATAGACGGCCGTCACGTTCACGCTGGGTGGCGCGACCGTCGGGTAGCGCTCGACCGGCAGGCGCCGGAGCGCGAGCACGCCGAGCAGGACGATGAAGAGGGAGACGACCCACGCGAAGACCGGGCGCTCGATGAAGAAACGCGGCATGATCTCGTTATTCGCTCAGGGTTGAGGGGCCGAGGCGCTCGGCGCGGCTGTCGCCGCAGGAGCTTCGGAGGGCGCGCTTGGCCGGTTCGGCGGCGGCTTCCAGGTTGAGGGACGCACCGACATGCCGGGCTTGAGCTGATCCTGTCCTTCGACGACGACGCGGTCGCCCGACGCGAGCCCGTCGCGAACGATCTGCTGCCCCTCGACGATGCGCCCCGTCGTGACGGAACGCGCCACGACGCGGTCGCTCGGGTCGACCACGAGCACGCTCTCGCCGAGCGCGGGATCGTGGAGCACGGCCTGCTGCGGCACCGTGATCGCCTGGGGCTCTCGGCCGACGGGGATACGCGCGCGGACGAACATCCCCGGCAGAAGGTGGAGCTCCTTGTTCTCGACGAGCACGCGGAGCGTCAGCTCGCTCGTCGACGGGTCGACGTTCACGTCGGTCGAGAGCAGCCGTCCTTGCTCTGCGTAGGGATCGCCGCGCATCGAGAGCAACGTGACCGGCAGGCCCTGGCTCGTTTCGAGCTCGCCTCGCGCGAGCCGCTTGCGCAGCTCCTCGTAGCGCATCACCGGCTGGCGGATGTCCACGTACACGTGGTCGAGCTGCTGGATCGTGACCATCGACACCGGATCGGCGGTCCCCACGAGCGCCCCTTCGGTGACGCGGGAGAGACCGATCCGCCCGCTGATGGGGGCCGTGACGGTGGCGTAACGCAGGCTGACCCGGCTCCGCGCGAGCGAGGCCTCGGCGATGGCGAGGTCGGCCCGTGCGATGTCCATCGTGCTGCGCGCGTTATCGGCCGCCTGGCCCGCGATGGCGCCGCCTGTTTCGAGGATCTGCGCGCGCTCGGCCTCTCGCTTCGCGATCGCGAGGGCCGCGCGTTGCCGCTCCGTCGTCGCGGCGGCGCTCGCGACCTCGGCGCGGAAGACCGTGGGGTCGATACGATAGAGAGCCTGCCCTGCCTTGACGGTATCGCCCTCGTTGAAGAGCCGCTCGAGCACGATGCCGGACACGAGCGGCCGGACGTCCGCGACCCGCACCGGCGCGACGCGCCCGGGAAGAACGTCCTCGATCACCACGGCGTGCGGCGCCACGGACACGACCGAGACTTCGGGGGGCGGCGGCGGGGGTGGCGGCGTGCTCGTCTCGGCGGACGCGCAGGCCGCGAGGAGCGCCGCGCACAAAAAGGGGAGACGAAGGTGTCGCATGTCGTTGTTCTATCAATACTTTCGCGAAGTTTGTCCGTAATGGCCGCCGGATGGATGCCCCGGACGAACGCGGCGGGCTCCTGCCGGGTCCGATCGCGGAACATCTCCGTGGCGTTCGCGCGCGTGAGGAGGCAATGGCGAGAGGCCCGTGAGCGCCCCGACGCCTCCCGCGTGCGTGGGTCACGTCAGGACGTGAATGCGCCCTTCTTCACGCCCAAGCGCAACGGGGGCGCAGCGATGCCATTCCTGTCATGCCGCCATGGTGAAGGGAGGGGAACCTCGGAGCCAGAACGAGAGACATGCATGGCTCCTGGGTCGTGGCGCCCCACACGGCCTTCCTTGGTTTACGGATCCATCTCGTTCAAAACGGAACAGGTTTACCACGAACAATATGAGGTGCAAGGGTACAGGGCGAAGAGCAAGCTATGGAGTCGATCTCCGCAAGCTCGGATTCGAATCCAAAGAGCCGTTTGAAAATCTTACCTTGACATATCACCTGGCACGTGGACCGCGCCGGTCAGGGCGAAAGAGGTTCGCCTGCCGGCCCTGTCGTGCACGCGTCCAAGCCGAGAGACGGCTCCCGTTTGAAGGGAACCCACCGAGGAAGCAACCGAGGAAGCACGTTTCCCACGGCAACGGCCCCGCGCAGCGAGGAGACGTCGATAGGAGAGAGAAGCCGAGATGCGCCGAGGAGCGTCCTCGCTTCAGGGGTTTGGCGCCAGCGACGCAGACCTTTCCCCTGGCAACGTTCTCCCTGGTCTTGCCACCGGCCCGTTGGAAGAACTGCGCATTGCGCAGTTCTTCCACCCCCGGTCCAGGCCGTGCCTGGTCCGGGTCGAGGGGCGGATAGCCCCCGCGGGGTCCGGGGCAGCGCCCCGGCGCAACGCCCCCAGCCCCCCCGGCCGTGCGTCAGGCGACCGGACTCTGGCTTTCGGCCGTCCCGCTGCCGACCACGTCACCCTCGTTCGTGTCCGCGGTTGCGAGGGCGGACCGCGTGCGGACCTCGTCGAAGAAGAGCGCCTGCGAGACCCGGTCGCGCGGGAGCTCGGCCTCGACGCGGGCCATCACCTCGACGTACATCGTGAGGAACTTGTCCTTCGCCGCATTCCGAGCCACCCGGAGATCGCGCGCATGCTGGGCGGCGATCTGACGGTTCTCCAGGGCGGCCTGATAACGCAGCCGGAGCACGCCGAGCTCGACCTTCTCGGCCTCGGCCTCCGGCCATGACGATTGGGCGGCGGCGAGTCGCCCTTCGAGATCGATCATGGCCTCGACCTGCGAGGCGCCGAAGAGCCGGATGATCGGGGCGGATCCCTCGGGAAAGACCAGGCTCGCGATTCGCCCTTTTCGTTTGCCGTCGGCGATCTCGGCCTTCTGCTGCGAGAGCCGGATGCGCCGATCGGAGACGTAATTCTCGTACTTGATGTCGACGCGCGTGGGGAGAATGGCCTTGACGGCCTTCTCGTACTCCGCTTGCGCCGCTGCGAGCTCGGCGGCGCCCGCGCGCATCTTGTCTTCGAGCGCAGCGAATGCGGCCTGGCACGAGAACTTGCTGAGCATACGCGTGGCGTAGCCGGCGAGATCGAGGCACTTCGAGACGGGGGTGCTCTGCGTGGGCGATTGCATCGAGGGATCCTCCTTGAAGGGGACACGCGCCGGGAGCGCGCGGGCGCTCGGGGCACGTGGGTTTCGTGGGTGCGCGTCGTCCTGACCGCGCGGGCCGTTCGACGTCGCGACCCAGCGTTTTCTGTGCGACTGATTTGTGCTCTTGCGAGGTGGGGGTGGACCGGGAGAAGGCCCCTGCGGCACGCGCGCGACGGGGTGGCACCACGCGCCTCCTTCGCGGCTGCGTCGATGCAAATCGAGCGCGAGCACCTGCACGGTCGTCCTTGCATCGGCGCGAAGGCGGCCGGGACACGTGCTCGGCGTGGAATGCACCGGCGCAAGAGCGGCTGGGACGCCGTGATCCGCGCGCTTGCGTCGACGCAAACGCCGCCAGGACCACGTCACGGCGACGCTTGCACGCACGCAAGCGCGCCCGCGTCACGGGCACGACGTCCCTCGCGTACGTGCAAGGCACGCCGCGCAGATCGTTTGGAGCGCCTTGCACGCATGCAACACCCACCGAGCGATCGGCATCGGGCCCTTTGCGCGCGTGCATGGCGCGTCGCGCACCTGCCGGAAGGGCTGTCGCGTCGATCGACGCTTCGTGGTGACCCCGTGCGCGGGCGCGTGGCGCGCGCGCACCACGCTCGCCGCCTCAGCGCGGAGCGCGCAGCGAAAGGTCACGCGCGCCATTCGCGCAAGAATAGGCCTAGGATCGACGCGCCGTCCAGCCCCCCTCCGGCGGGCATTGCAATGACGTCCGGGCCCACCGGTCCCGTCCCGGCGCGCCCCCTCCCCGGCGTGGGAGGCCACGGGCCCATTCCAGATCCTCTCGCCCTTCCGTCTGGAACGTGGACCTGGAAAAACCAGGGGCCATCAGGCTCGAATTTTTTGACACGGGTGCGGCGTCGCCGTCAGCAGGGCGACGTGTGGCCATGTTTTCGCCGTCCGGAGCATGCTGGAGGGCTTCAAGGCTCTGGATTCCGTCGCCGACCTGAGGGAGTCTGTCTTCCAGACATACCTACGGCCGGCCTTTTGGCGCCGGCCCTTCCGCCTCGCACGAGGCATGGAGACCGTGCTCATGAATCGATGCCTTCTGGTGGTCCCCGTCCTTCTGGCCTCGCTCGTGGGTGGCTGTGGTCACTCCGAGGACGAGTGGAGAGCGCAGCTCGCCAAGTACAACGAGCTCCAGGACTCCAGCGAAGCAAAAAAGGCCGAGCTGGAGAAGCAGCTCGCCGAAGCCAAGCAGCACGTCGCCGACCTCGAGAAGCAGCTTCAGGATGCCGGCGCGGACGTGAAGAAGATGAGCTCGACGCTCGAGGACCAGGAGAAGGCCCTCGCCGAGTACAAGGCCCGCGCCAAGCAGCTCGAGGCGATCAAGGCGCGCTTCGACCTCCTGCGCAAGAAGCTCGACGAGCTGACCAAGCTCGGCCTCGCGGTCAGCATCCGCCGAAACCGCATGGTCATCTCGCTCCCGGGCGACGTGCTCTTCGATACGGGCAAGGTCGAGCTGAAGAAGGAAGGCGAGGACATCCTCAAGAAGGTCGCCGCGGTCGTCAAGGCCGACCGCTCCCTCGTCGATCGTGATTACCAGGTCGCCGGGCACACCGACAACCAGCCCCTCAATGGCGGCCCGTACCAGGACAACTGGGGTCTGTCGCTCATGCGCGCCCGCTCGGTGCTGCTCTTCCTCGTGGGCAAGGGCGGAGCGCTGCCGCGCGCGCACTGGAGCGCCGCGGGCTTCGCGGACACCGACCCGGTGGCCAACAACGGCACCAAGGACGGGCAGCAGAAGAATCGGCGCTGCGATCTCATCGTCGTGCCCGACGTCGACGAGATGATCGATCTCACGAAGCTCACCAAGGAGTGAGAGCGCCCGGAGCCGCGCTGCGGCTCCCTTGGCTCGACCCCTCGGATTCGGGGCGCCCGCAAAACGAGGCGCCCCGGGCCGACTGCAGATGTAGCTCCCGTGCGCGGGCGCGCTGGCCGGAGGGCCGCGCGCCCGCCGCGTTTCAGGAGCCGGTCAATGGCATCGTGCCATTGTACGCGCGGAACTTGTACAACGAGAGCGTGGCACCGTTCGTCCCGAGGCCGAGCGCCGTGTTGACGGCCGCGGAGTGGCCATTGCAGGCCCCGCTGCCCGAGCCGGTCATCGCGGGGATGGTGAAGGTGCTCGACGTCGTGTTTCCCCAGTCGCCGGAGACATAGATGGTGAACGTGCCTGTCTGGCAGTTGAGCGTCGAGATCCCCTGCCCGGCTTCCGAGACCTGCACCTTCGCGGTCATCGCCCAATTGACGTCGGGGTCGGCACCCGAAAGATCAGTGGTACCTGCGACATCGGAAAGAAAGAGCCGCACGTAGACAGGAACGCCATTGACGGTCGCGTCCGTGAGCTCGAGCTGCATCGTCGACCCGGCGAAGCTCATGTTGCCCAGGTTGTCGGTGTCCGCCGTGAAGGAGTTGTTCCCGGCGAGGCCGGTCGTGGACTTTCCGTTCGAGAAGTCCAGGAACGGCGTGCCGCCATTTTTGTAAAACTCGAACTTGCAGCCGGCGCCAGCGTTGTCGATGGGGAGGGCGTGGGCGCTCCCGCTGAGCGTGACACACGCAATCGTCGCCATGCTGGCCATCCACCACGATGCACTTCGGATCATGAAACCTTCCTTTGTCCCCCTCCGCACGGCTACACCGCCTTGTCCGTCCACGTCAACGTGGAAAGCGTAGGGCGCACAAGTACGACGCCTCTCTGCCTGTGCCGGTGGAAAGACCCAACAACAACGTAAAATCAACCACTTGCAGTCATGGTGGATACAATGTACGCGTGTCGGCTCCGCAATGACGCCTCCCACCGCTGCGATGTCGCATCCCCGCCGCATCCTCTCGTGGTCCCTCTCGGCCCTCGCCGCGGTCGTGCTCGTCGCGTGCGGCGGAAGCGTGCCTCCGGGAGGAGCCTCGACGCCCGCCGAGGCGAGCGCCGCCTCGCCGTTTGGCCTTCATTCGATGGCGCGCTTCCACCTCAGCGGGGCGTCGTCCGGACCGCTCGACGGGCTTTCGCTCGGCATGAGGCTCGAAGACGCCTGGGAGCGCGCGCCGGCGTTACGCAGCGCATTCCGCGTCGAGATGGAGGCGAGCGCTTACGAGGCATTGCTGCGTCGCGTGCCCGATCTCGGCGAGAACGGCGGAGGTGGCAATCGCTTCTGGACGACGCGCGGTCGGTCCGCGACGCGGACGGTCGTGGACGGCGTCGGCTACGAGCTCCGCTTCGATTACATGGCTCGTCTGTGGGCGGTCCATCTTCGTCTGCCCAATGTGAGCGCGCGGGACGCGGCGGTCGCGGGCTGGGGACCACCCGACATCGACGCGCGCTATCGCGTGTGGCTCGACGAAGCGACGGGGACGCAAGCAGCCGCCGTCGATTGCTACAAGGACGACGTGCCTGCGGGCTGCGTGATCGAGCTCTCGCCGTTCCAGTCCGTCGAGAAGACCCTCGCACAGGTGTTCCCCGACGAGGCAACACTCGTCGGGCGGGCCGAGGAGAGCCTGCCGTTCGGCGACGGGATCCACTGGGATTTCGTTCGTTATTACCTCACGCCGAACCCCGCGGACCTGTGGACGCCTCTCGAGGTGCAGTTCGACAAGGCGGCACCACGACGCGTCGTCGCGTACCGAACGATCTTCGCATACGTCTACGCGGTGTCCAGACGCGACGCGATCCTGGCCGAGCTCCAGGCCGTGGTGCCCGACCTCGCCCGGATCGAGGCCCCCACGATGGCTGGCACTTGCTGGGCCGGGAGCCGCAAGGGCGTCCGCGTCGAGGTCTGCGAGAACGACGCGAGTTTCCTCGTCACGGTGGGCCCCTGGACGTATTGATGCGGCCGGCTCGCCCGCGTCGCGGCAGCGGGGGGGCGAGCCGGGTTGGAACGATCGGAGCGGAGGCTCAGGGAGGCGGGAGGCAGAAGAGCGTCGAGTGGTCTTTGTCGTTCTTGTAGGCGATGTATCCTGCCGTCTTCGGGGCGACGCATTGCGACGGCGCGGAGGCGAAGGGGATGCAGGTCGGTTCTAGCGGGCCGTCGGCGTCGTCGTCCCAGCACGTCCCCGGCTGCCCGGACCCGCCGCAATAGAGCGCGCTGATGGTGCAGGTCTCTCCGAGCTTCGCGTCATCGATACCGCTGTTCTGCAGGATCGCCTCGTCCAGGCACAGGTTGTAGCCGCCGCCGCAATGCGTTCCCATCGGGCAATCCGGCGCCGCCGAATGGATGTCACACACCTTCATGCAGATGGGGTCCGCGCCGTCGGCGATACACCGCAGCCCGAGCGCGCAGTCCGAGTCCCACTGCGTGGCGCCCACCTTCGTGCACGCCTCGCCGATCGCCTTGTCACCGCCGGTGACACACTCTCCGTCGGTCCCGATCGAATTGGTGGGCATGCAGAACTGGTCGGCGGGGCAGGCGCCGCTCACGTAGGGCTTGCACCCCTTCGGCCGGCGGACGTCGTAGGCGGCCTCCTGGATCCAATAACATTTGCCCCCCTCGACCCAGTCATAGGTCTTGGTGGCTGCGTTCTTCACGATCTCGCGCAGCTCGAGGTAGCGGGCCGTTCCCACCGTCTGATGCGGCGTGAGGATCTCGCCGATCTCGAGCTCACCCGATTTGGCCGCGTAGGTCTTGAGGTACGCGCCATCCTGGAGGTCCTCCTGGAACACGGCGCAGGCTGCGCAGGTGGTGACGAACGTGGTGGCGTAGTCCGGCAGCGCATGGTTCGGATCGCCGTCAATGGCATGGTTGCCGACGCCGAGGTCGCCATCGAAAAAGAGCCGGAGCCTGTCGAAGAGCATGGCGTCGCCCGAGATGTTCGGGAGCGAGCCCGCCGTCCGGATCACGGGCCCGGTGTCCGCTGAGTCGAAGGAGTTTTCCTGCAGGCTGACGAGCTCGATGCCCGCAAAGGAGATCTCTTCGCAGTCGGCAGGCTTCACGCCGGAGCCACCCATACCGCCGGAGCCACCCATACCGCCGGCGCCACCCATACCGCCGGCGCCGCCCATACCACCGGCGCCGCCCATGCCGCCGGCGCCGCCCATACCACCGGCGCCGCCCATGCCGCCGGTCCCCGTGGTGCTGCTCGATGTCGTGGAGGAGCTCGACCCGCTGGTCGGGTTTTCGCCGTCGCCATCCGAGCAGCTAGCCGCCAGCGCCGTCACAGCGAGCGTGAGACCCACGAGCGTCGTGAAGCGAAGGCGTGCCTGAATCGTTCGTATTTTCATGGCCTTGCGCCTACCAGCCAGAACGGGCCACGTAAAGGGCTCTCCGGCGACGAAACCGTGCAGTCTGTGCAGCCAGGAGGCGCGCCGCTTCATGGTTGATGTATTTGTTCAAGATGGGTGGCCGCAGGCGAGGTGGAACGGGAGCGGCCGTCGGTAGGCGCGTGGCTCCCACGAGCTCTCGGGGACGGCGACACATCACGCGACCTGTCGATATTTCGACGCGGCGCGGGGCACGAGCCGGACGCGTAGCGCCTCCTCGGTTCAGGCGACGATCGGCCCGTCCCGCTTGCGATGGCGCCATCTCGACGCGTTTGTCGTCGGAGAGGCCCGCAACGGCGTCGCGAAGGCTCCTGCGCGCGTCTGGAAGCGCCTTTCGCGCGACCACCGCGTAAATCGTCTCCCCCTCGAACCGGATCGAGCGGCCTGCTGTCACGTTCCTCCCGGGCGCCTCGCGCGCCCTGCGTCGAAACCGCGGTTTCCCGCGGGTCGATCCCTGTGGACCAGTCCTTGCTTTGGCCCCTCGCTCCTTGACCGGACCCCAATCCAGGATGACCTTCATGCGGGAAAACCCCCACACCGTTTGGCTCGGCTTGGCTTCGTTCGTATTCGCGACGAGCACCGTTGCCTGTACCTCCACCGATGGATCCTCCGCCCCGACGCGCATCGACGTGGCCCCGGCGGCGCAGCTCAGCGCGGGACGTTCGCATACCTGCGCGACCCTTCGGAATGGCAATTTGGCCTGTTGGGGCAAAGCCGACCGGGGGGAGCTCGGCAAAGTCCTGGCGGACTTCGCCGAATCTTCCGCGGCGCCCCAACCGGTTCCCATCCTCGCCAAGGTGATCCACGTCGGGGCCGGGGCCGCGGGTTCGTGTGCGGTGCTCGAGGACCACACGGTCCGCTGCTGGGGCAGCAACACCGACGGTCAGCTCGGCGTGACGGCGGCCTGTAGCTCAGGCCAATCGTTCTGCGTGACGGAGCCAGCAAAGGTCCAAGGGCTCGAACCCACCACGGCCGTCGTCGCGGGAAGGTCCCTCGACGAGAGTGAGTTCCCCGCCAAACAGAGCCATGTCGCCTGCGCGCTGGACGAGGGCGGCCTGGTGCGCTGCTGGGGAGGCGTCGACCAGCAAATGCTCGGGCGCGGGAACAATGTAGCGTTGAGCAAGACCCCCGTGGTGGTGGTGGACGCCCAGGACTTCCCTTTGCGGGACGTCACGCAAATGGCAGCGGGAGCGAATCGGGTCTGCGCGCTCGACATCGAGGGCGCCGTATGGTGCTGGGGCGCCGATACCACGTATGATCAGCCCGGGGGTCTGTCCGCCGAGCGGGTCGAGCTGCCCATGCCCGCGAAGACCATCGCGGTGGGCGAGGCGCACGCCTGCGCGGTCCTCGACGACAGGAGCGTCTGGTGCTGGGGCCGCAATCAAAACGGCGAGTGTGGTGTCTCCGCGGGCGGCAACGAATGCTGTAGCGGAGAGGATATCTCTTGCCCGCGCGATTGTCGTCGCAAGCCGGTGACGGTCCCGGGTGTCATCGGCGCCGTGGGCGTCGCCGCAGGCGGCTATCACACCTGCGCGTGGCAGGCCAACGGAAGCGCCATCTGCTGGGGCAGCAACCAGTCTCTCCAGCTCGGCAACGACGTCCGGTCCCTGGAGAGGCCGCCGAGCCCTGTCACGCAGGTCCCCGGGCGTATCGTCGAAATGGTCTGCGGCAACGCGCACACCTGCGCGCGGAACCAGGACGACGAGATTTATTGCTGGGGAACCAACAACCACGGGGAGTCGGGGGGGCTCGAGCCATGAGCAGACACATGGGCCTCGCGCTCGCGCTCTTGCTGCTCTCAGCGCCGGCTGCGGCGCAAACCGCGCAGGAACTCCCTCCGCCCGAAGCGCCAACCAAGCTGGGCTTCCGCTATTGGCACGGCGACATCGCCTTTGGCGTGCGGAAAGGCGGCGGGACGTTCACGTTGGATGGGCAGCTTTATGCGGGTGTCTTTCTCGCGCGCACGATCAAGGTCCCGGGCTGGTCGCCCTTCCTGGGCGCCGGCATGCACCTGAGCGCCGGAGAGGTGACCGTCGACGATCGTCGCGGCAACGTTGGGAAGGTCGGGGTCTCACGTTTCGCCGTCGGCCCCGAGCTTCGCCTGGGCGTCGCGCGAGGCAAAAAGGTCGAGCTTTTCTCGCGCGCCTGGCCCCACGTTCAGTTTTACGTCAGCTCGGCCTTGACGATGGTCTTCGCAGATGGATTGAGCGATCGGTTGCCGGAGGCAGGACACGGCTGGGACTTCAAGTTCGGCGTTGGAACGTCCCTCCCCGCGGTCTGGTCGATCTTCGAAAGAGATCCGGTCTCGTGGCTTATGATCATGTTTCCCAACACGATCGCGTTCGACATGGAAGTACCGCTGGGCGAACCGTCCAGGGCCCGGTACGGGGCACGTCTGGGCTACGGTTTCTAGCGCCGACGAGGAAGGTGCTCAGCCGCGGCTTTCGCCGAAGTCCTCGGTGGTCCATTCCAGCGCGCCTCGCTCGTTTCGTGCGCGGCGCGCGGCTTCGAGCTTGCGCAGCTCGACGCGGCGGATCTTGCCGGAAATGGTCTTGGGCAGCTCGGTGAATTCGAGCCGCCGCACGCGCTTGTAGGGGGCGAGCCGCTCGCGGGCGAACTGCAAGATGGCCTGTGCGGTGTCGCGCGTGGGCGGGGTGCCGGGGGAAAGCACTACGAATGCCTTGGGTACGCTCGTGCGTACCGGGTCGGGGCTCGGCACCACGGCGGCTTCGGCCACGGCCGGGTGCTCGAGGAGCGCGCTTTCGAGCTCGAAGGGGCTGATCCGGTAGTCCGAACTCTTGAACACGTCGTCGCCGCGGCCGACGAAGGTGTAGAGCCCTGCCGCGTCACGCACGGCTTCGTCGCCCGTGCGGTAGTATCCGCCCGCGGTGACGTCTGCGGTGCGCGCCGCGTCGTCGAGGTAACCGGCCATGAGCCCCATCGGCCGCGGGTCGAGTGCGAGGGAGATCTCGCCCTCGGCGCTCGCACGCCCCTCGGCGTCGAGCAGGGCGACGGTGTAACCGGGCAGCGGCCGGCCCATCGTGCCGGGCACCACGGTCATTCCAGGCGTATTGCCGATCTGCGCGGTCGTCTCCGTCTGCCCGTAGCCGTCGCGCACCGTGAGGTTCCAGGCGCGGCGCACGGCATCGATGATCTCGGGGTTCAGCGGCTCGCCCGCGCTCACGGCCTCCCGCAGCGCCACGGGGTGCGCTGCGAGGTTTTCGAGGATGAGCATCCGCCACACGGTCGGCGGCGCGCAGAGCGTGTCCACCTTGCACCGCGCGAGCAGGTCGAGCGTGGCGGTGGGCACGAAACGCTTGTAGGCGTGGACGAGCACCGTGGCGCCGGCGTTCCACGGCGCGAACACGCTCGACCACGCGTGCTTGGCCCAGCCGGGCGAGCTGATGTTCAGGTGCGTGTCCCCCTCGCGCAGCCCCACCCAGTACATCGTGGACAGGTGCCCGACGGGATAACTCTGGTGGGTGTGCAGCACGAGCTTGGGCTTCGCCGTGGTGCCCGAGGTGAAGTAGAGCAGCAGCGGGTCGGCCGCGCGCGTGGGCGTGTCGCTCGTGGGCAAGGTGGCGGGCGCGGCGTAGGCGTCCTCGTAGCGCGTCCAGCCCTCGACGGCCTCGCCCACGGCGATGCGCACCACGTGCGGGCTGGCAGCGCCGAAACGGTCGGCGACGGCCGACTCGGCGATCACGCAGCGCACCTCGCCACGCGCGAGCCGGTCGGCCACGTCCTCCGCGGTGAGCTGCGTCGTGGCCGGGATGATCACCGCGCCGATCTTTGCGGCGCCGAGCAGCACCTCCCAGAGCGGCAGCACGTTGGGGAGCATGACCAGGATGCGCGCGCCGCGTTCGACGCCGAGCCCGTGGAGGAACCGCGCGACGCGCGTGGAGCGCTCGGACAGCTCGGCGAACGTGGCGGTCGTTTCGGCGCCCGACTCGTCGACGATCCAGAGCGCGCGGCGTGTGTTGCCGCGGGCGTACACGTCGAACCAGTCGGTGGCCCAGTTGAAGTGCTCGAGCACGGGCCAGGAGAAGCCCGCGCATGCGCGGTCGTGGTCGTCGCGCGTCGCGAGCAGGTGGTCACGGGCGCGGAGGAAGAGGTCCGTGGCGGTCATGGCAGCGGCCTGTTGCCAGGAGTATACGACCCGCCCTCCGCGCGCCCAAGGAGGAAGGAGAACCGCGCGGCGGGGCAGACGGCCCCTTTCCCCGCCCCTGGGTGCCGTGGGGCCCCCATGTCCTCGGCAGCGATGCCCCACGCGACCCGAAGGTCCCTGCGGCGCGCGCGCAAAAAGGTCGCACCACGCGCCTCGCCCGCGGTCGCGGCCATGCAAAACGAGCGCGAGCGCCTGCACGGTCGTCCTTGCATCGACGCGAAGGCGCCCGGGACAGGGGCACAGCGTGGGATGCACCGGCGCAACGGCGGCCGGGATGCCGTGATCCGCGCGCTTGCGTCCATGCAAGAGCGACGCTCATCAGTGCGGGAGGGACACGAACGGGAGATGGATCCCCATCGTGTCCGGCGTCCTGCCATAGGATCGATTCTTGTCCCCGGTACCAAGCTCCCCGAAGAGACCTGCGCCCCAGCATTTCACCCGCCCTGCATCGGCCCCGCCGAAGAGGGCGCAGGTATGCGAGGCCCCCACGGTGATCTCCTCGACGGGGCTGTTCGTACCGAGATCGACGAACGGGAGCGCATCGCCAAGGGATTCGCTCATGCAACGATCGAGGTCGTCCCCTCCCCCGAGCGCCCCCCATTGATTGATCCCCCAGCACTTCACGCGCGGCGCGGGGCCGTCCCCCTCGACGATCGCGCAGAACCGGCTCCCGGAGGTCGCCATCGAGACGGCGCGCAGTCCTTTCCCCAGCGAGATCGGCGCGGATACGTCGGGGCAATGGCGATGGCCGAGCCCGCCTCCGTCGACGAAATCCCAGCAGCGGAGAGCGCCGTCCTCGCCACGCGCGCACGCGCCGCTGGCGCCGCCGACGAGGGCGATGGTGCGGCCTGGAAGCGGTACGAGGAGCTCCGTGCCGACGTGGACATTCGGGGCGTTCAAGACCTCCTTTCCGACGACACCGAGGGAACGGACGTGCCCGTCTTCGAATGCGACGCTGAGCGAGAGGTTTCCCGCCGCCATCGCGAAGGGCCTCGCCTTCGTTCCGAAATCGACGGCTTGCACCGGGACGAAGCGCTCCTTGCCGCCCGGGATCTCCCCGAAACAACGCACCTCCCGCGTGGCCCCGTCCTCGAGGAGCGCGCACGTGTACTTGACCCCCGCCGCGACGGAGAGGATCGTCCCTTCGCCCATGTCGATTTTCGGCCAGGCATCTCCGAGCTCTCCCGGAGAATCGCCGCGATTGTCGGCGAGCCCGAGGGCGTGCGCATACCCCCAGCAGGCGAGCCGAGCGGTTCGTTCTCCGGGAAGAGGGGCCAGCGCCGCGCAGGCGTGCCGCGGTCCAGCGCCGAGGACCGTGGCTCGTTCCCGTGCGCCCTTGCGGCGGCCCAGATCGATGGGCACCGCGCGGGAGAGAGCCCCGGGCACGTCCCCCAGATCGAGCTTGTTGCCTTGTCCTGGAACGCCATCCTCGCCGCGCCCCCAGCAGAACACCTCGCCGTCGCGGAGGAGGCAGGTGATGTGATCACCGGCGACGAGGCGGGATCGGGCGACGGCAAACCCAGGCCGCGGGGGGCTCGGCGCCGCAGAAGGCAAAACGCTCGGCGACGAAAGGGCCGTGGTTGCCTCGACGTGCGCGGGCGGAGTGGTCGGGACGGGCGTGCCACACGACGAGACCAGAAGAGACAGACACGACAAGACAACATCCGGGCGGCAGGCCCGGAGGCCGGCGAATGAAACGTTCTGGCGCACGCCCCTCGATACCTCAGCGCCAAACCGGTCGTCAACGTGGCGCTCGGTTCGTCCCACGGGCTCGGCAGGTCGATGCGCGCGCGTTGTGCGCGATCGTGATCTGCGCCATGCTCGCCGCGGCAGGGAGTCGAGCGCGCCCCGTCCCCTCGAACTGTCGTCGAAGGATCGCCCGTCTGCATGCGTGTCGAATCCGGCCTTCCTCGTTCGTCGTGAAGGTGCAAGGAGACATCCCATGACCCTCGATTTCTACTTCCATCCCTTCTCGTCCTACTGCCAGAAGGCGCTGATCGCGCTGTACGAGAACGACATCCCCTTCACGCCCCAGGTGCTGAACGGCCCCGACAGCCCGGCCGGGCAGGCGCTCGCGGCGATCTGGCCGCTCAAGCGTTTTCCGGTCCTCGTCGACGGCGACCGCACGATCTTCGAGGCCACCTGCATCATCGAATACCTCGGCCTCTACCACCCCGGCCCCGTGCGCCTGATCCCCGAAGACCCGAAGGCGGCGCTGGAGGTGCGGATGATGGACCGCTTCTTCGACAACTACATTTCCACGCCGCAGCAGAAGGTCGTGGCCGATGCCTTGCGCCCCGCGGCCGACCGCGATCCCTATGGCGTGAAAGAAGCACGCGCGATGCTCGACGCCTCCTACGCATGGCTGGACAAGACGATGGCGGAACGCGAATGGGCCGCGGGCGACCCCTTCAGCCTGGCCGACTGCGCCGCCGCGCCGTTCCTGTTTTATGCGGACTGGACCCATCCGATCGGCGAACGTTTTCCTCGCGTGACCGCGTACCGGCAGCGGCTGCTCCAGCGGCCGTCGTTCGCGCGGGCCGTGGACGAAGCCCGGCCCTATCGGAAGTTCTTTCCGCTGGGCGCGCCGGATCGGGATTAAAAGGCCGCCGTGCGCGGGGGGTTCTCCGGACGCGGGCGCGCGGCGGCCTGCGGAGCGCCCCGGAGGAAGCGGAAATCCTGGTTTCTTTTCCATGGATGCAGGGAGGGGACGATGTAGAAGGGCGCCATGCACGCGACGTCCTCGTCCACCTTCCACGGCATCGTCGTTTCGGCCTTGCTCCTCGCTGCGGCGGGGTGCGGCGCGTCGCGCTCGGGCGGTGCGATCGACGTGGAGCTCGCTGCTCCGACGCAGCCATCAAAACCGGCGGAGCCGCCGCCCGAGCCTGCTCCGCTGCCGCTGGAGAAGGGGCGCTGCCCAGCGCCGCACACGTGCTCCTTCGAGCTCGAAGGGCTGACCAGCCGGCTCCTCGGTCGCAAGGCCGACGACGTCGAGAGCGTCTCGCTGGCGGGCCAGGTGGCGAAGGTGGAGGACGCGATCCCGGTGCCGGCGGAGGCCCTCCTGCCGATGCTCGACGGTCACCTCGCGGAGGTCGCCGACGACCGATTCGGCATCGACGTGCCGCTCGAGATCCATTTCCGCGATGGCAGCCGCGCGCAGGGACGTTGCGGCTCGGGGGCATGACGTTGCGCATGCGCGTGGAGGAGGTCCTGCGCAACGTCGCCAAGGGCCCGGTCGCGCTGCCGGGGGACACGCCAGAGGCGCCGGCCAAGATGCCGCGATCTGTGGGTCGTTGGCGGCGACGCGTCTCCGCGCCTCCGCGGCGTCGCCGCGACGATCCAGGACGTCGACTGGGTGCTCGTGGCGGATGACGTCTCGCATCAGGCTCGTTGCCCCGATGGCAGCACCGCCTCCCTCTCCCAGCTACGCGCCCGGGTGTACGATCGCCGCACGGGAATCGTCCTCGCCGAGCGCGTCTTCGCGTCCCCCGATCCCGCTGCTGGATGCGAGGCCAGGATGGGCATGCGCAACGCCGAGCCCGGCGCCCGCTGGGCCTGGGACGAGCTGCGCCTCCGTCGCTGAGCCGCGGCGTCTTGCGGCGCTTGTACACCCGGGCGCGATCGTCCGGGGACGCTCAGCGCGGGCCGCCCAGCTCCTTGACGAAGAACCGGCGCACGTCGTCCTTGTAATACTGGAACGCCTGCCCCTCGGGGGAATGTGGTTGTCCCGGCATGACGAGCAGTTCGAAGTGTTTGCCTTCGCGAATCAGGGCCTCGGCCATGCGCATCGTCGTGGAGAACGACGCGTTCACGTCGCTCGTGCCATGCATCATCCTGAGTGCACCGCGCAGGTTTCGCGCGAGCGACACGTTGGACCCAGCCTCGTAGCCGACTTTATTTTCGCTCACGAGACCCAGATTCGGCTCCATGATGACCGCCTCCTCCTCCAGGGCCCCGGGCGCCCCGGCATAGCCTGCCTTGAACAGCTCCGGCGCGGTCAGCATGCCGCGAAGCGCGAAGTAGCCGCCCCAGGAGTGGCCGTAGATCCCGACGCGGCTCATATCCATGTAGGGCCGCGTGGCGGCCGCCTGCTGCAGCCCGGCGACGTGATCGGGGATCTCGGTCTGACCCACGCGCCCATAGTTCGCGTCTTGAAACGCCTTGCTTCGCCCCGGTGTGCCGCGCGCGTCGAGCACCATGACGACGAACCCCATCTGCGCCAGCGAATTCGCCCACCGCGCCTCCTCCGTTCCCACGAAGCTCCAGGGCACGACCGAAATCCACGGGCCGGCGTAGATCATGTCGAGGACCGGGTAACGCTTCTTCGGATCGAAGTCCCACGGCTTGTAGAGCACGCCATACAGCCGGGTCGCGCCATCGGCCGCCAGGACCGTGAGGGGCTCCGGCGGCGAAGGAGGCAACTCCGCGAGCGCGCTCGTGTCCGCCTCGGCGTAGCGGAACGGAGCCCCGCCGTCGGTCGAACCCACGTCCCATACCCGCGGCTCTACGCGCGTGGAATGACCATCGGTGTAGTAACGCCCCGACGGCGCGAGGGTGATCCGGTGGATGCCCATCTCGGGCGAGAGCCGCTTCAGGTCGCCTCCGGCGAGGCTCGCGCGATAGAGCAATCGGTCATAAGGAGCCGCGCTCTCGGCAGAGGCAAGCAGAAAGATCGCGTCTGCCTTGGGAGCGACGCCGACCACTTGATGTACGGGAAACGAGCCCTGGGTGACCTGGCGTTCGAGCTTTCCCGCGTAATCGTACAGATAGACGTGGCGAAAGCCGTCGCGCTCGGACATCCACAGGAAGCGCTTGTTGTCCTCGAGCGGAGTGACCTGCAGCGACCACCCGTTCTCCGCAAAGTCGAGCGCACCGACGAAGCTCTCCGGTCGGTCCTCACGCAGCACGAGGCGGGTCTTGCCGGCCTTTGCCTCCACCGCCGAGAGCTCCAGCCGCTTGCCATCGCGGGACAGATGAAGCACCAACGCTTCGCTGCCATCGGGGCGCCAGCCCGAAAACCAATCGTAGGTCTCCCCGGGCGCGGGCGGAACCTGCGTCACGCGGCGGGCCGCAGGCTCGACCACGTAAAGCTCGGACCGCATCAAGGGCGTCCCGACCTTGGAGTACGGCACCATCTTCACGCGCTCGACGCCTGTCGAGTAATCGACGATCGGAATCTTGTGGACCCCGCGCCTGTCATTGCGCCAAACCACGAGGAACCGACCGTCGGGAGACCACGCCCGCGCGGGGATCTGCCATTCGTAATTCTCTTCCCCGCTCCGCTCCAGCAGCGTGCCCCCATCGCTGCCGACCACGGCGAACCCAGATCCGCGCTGGACCGCGCTGGTTCGGCCATCGGGAGACAGGTGATGGCTCGCGGACAGCATCCCCACGGCGCGATCGGTCGGGGCGAGGGCCACGACGCGGCGATCGGAGAGCCCGAGCGCGAACGGCCTCTCCTGAAACTGGAAGACGATCCTGTGCTGATCGGGAGCGCGCCCGGGGTCGAGCACGAATCCGAGGTTGTCCGGTAGCTCTACCTTCTGCCCGATCACCTGCGAGAGCTGGGCCTGCAATGCGTCGCTCGCGAGGACGGGTACCATCGTCCGCTGCTGCGCGTCGACCAGGACCCACGTCCCGCGATGCGGACCGACCGCGGACCAGTACACGAACTGGTCGCGATCGGGGAGCCATCGCGGCGCGACGAGGTTGTCTCGAATGCGCTCGATGAAGCGGTAATACTTCTCGGAGACATCGAGCCGCGCTTGCAAGGGATCGCCTTGGGCAGGCGCCGTCGCCTTAGGCTGCGTCGCCGTCGCCTTAGGCTGCGTCGCCGTCGCCTTAGGCTGGCAGCCGAGCACCAAGAACACGAACACGACGAGTTGTCTCATGGCACGACACTCCAGGGGGACGTGGGCGATTCGTCGAGCAGCTTCACCAGGATGGCGAGGCCCCGCTCGAGCTCGCTGCATGATTTCGCCGCGGCGAGCGACACCCGAATGGCATTGGGCGCGCTGCCTGCGCGGGCCGCGAACAGGTGCGCCGGCCCGATGAGCACGTTCCGCGCGGCAGCCTGCTCGATCAACTCCATCGCCCGCCGGTGATCCGGGATCCTCATCCAGAGGAAATACGCGGTGGGATGAGCGAGATACGGATGTCCCTTCAACATCGACGCTGCGATCGTTTGACGGGCGGCGGCCTCCCTGCGCCGCGCGTCTCGGATGGCTGCTGCCGTGCCGTCCTCGATCCATTGCGTCGCGATCTCGGCCAGCAAGGGCGAACCTGACCACGCTGTCGCTGCGGCGGCGCTCTCGAGGAGGGGTCGAGCCTCGGTCGGTGAACGAATGAAGCCGACACGGAGAGCAGGCATCGTCGCCTTCGACAGGCTCCCGATGTAGTACGTCGTCTCCGGGGCGAGCGCGGCGAGCGGCGGCGGCGCGTCGGAGACGAGCGGAGCGAGCGCGCCGTTTTCGAGGATCGTGACCCCGTACTCGCGGCAGATCGTCACGATCGCCCGACGCCGATCGAGCGGCATGATCGACGTGGTCGGATTGTGGTTTGTCGGCGTGCAATAAAGCACTTTGGCCCTGCTCGATCGGCATGCCTGCACGAGCGCATCGGGGACGAGCCCAGCCTCGTCGACCTCGACCGGATGCGTCGGCAGCCGGAGCCACTGCGCGGCGCTGAGCGCTCCGGGATAGGTGAGCTCCTCGACCAGCACGCCGGTCGTCGTCGCGAGCGCCGACAACAAGATCGCGGTGGCGTGCTGCGCACCGCTGCAGACCGTGATCTCCTCGGGGGACGCGACGACGCCGGTCGACCCGAGCCAGCGCGCGCCTGCGGCCCGTTGCGCCGCGGTGCCGCCATGCGACTGGTAGCCGCTGAGCACGCCGAGGTCCGCGCGCGAGCTCAGGTTCGCGAGCGCGGCAGCGAGCGCGCAGTGTCCGAAATCGCCGGACATGATCGGCGCGGCGGTCGGGCCGAGATCGATTCGATCCCGGTCGAGCATGGGCGAGTACGCATCAGGAGCCGTGAGACCGTTCACGAACGTGCCGCTTCCGACCTGGCTCCGAACGAGCCCGCGGCGCTCCGCTTCCGCGTACGCGCGGGTGATGGTTCCCAGCGACGCCCCGACCGCGTTCGCGAGGTCGCGGTGCGTGGGAAGTCGGTCTCCAGCGCGCAGCTTGCCGGCGCTGATGTCGGCCGCGAGCGCGTCGACGATCGCCGCGTACAGCGGCGCGCTGGAGCGCTTCAGGCGTGGTTTCCAGGCATGACTGCGCATCGGATGTGTACTAGTCTACGCCAAGAAGTGTCATAGTACAATCCTCTTCGTCCCGTACCGAGGGCCAGCGATGGTTCCGCACGCCGACGACACCACAGCCGCCGCGCGGGCGGCGCATCCTTTGCCCGCGGGTATCTTGACGCTCCCGCCAAAAACTAGCGCCCTTTCCGCGCCCCCGGCTACGCTCACCTCGCCCCTTCCTGGGCACGGGTGACCCCATGGCCGTTCAAATCGCTTCCGGCGCCACCGCGATGTGCAGCTTCGGCATGGCGCCCTCCTCGATCATGGTCCTGCCTGCGAACATGGTGAATGCCACCATGTCCGCCGCGAACATCGCCGACATGGTGGCCGTGACCAACGTCCTGCCTTTCGGCGCTTGCACGTCGATGGCAAATCCCACGGTCGCCTCGGCCACGGCCGCCGCCTTGGGCGTCCTCACCCCCATGCCCTGCGTCCCCGTCCCCGCCGGCACCTGGATCCCCGGCAGCACCAAGGTCATGCTGAAGAGCCTGCCCACGCTCCACAACGCCTGCCAGCTCATGTGCTCGTATGGCGGCGTGATCCAGATCCTGAGCCCGGGCCAATTCAAGGTCATGGCCGGCGGATGAGCACCCCGTGACCGCGCCGCCGCCCGGGAACCTGCTCCTCGAATTCACCCGCACCGCGCAGGCCGACGAATCGTTTGTCTTGCCAGAAGGCGAGGTCACGTACGTCCTGCACACCGAAGGCGGCGGCGCCGAGACCGTCACCATCGACTGGACCCCCGCGCTCTTCGCCGACCTCGACGCCGTCCGCCGCCCCGGCTGCGATCCTGCCATCGTCCAGCGCCTCGGCCGCGCTCTCCGGCGATTCCTCGCGCCCGCGGGCTGGGCCCGAAACGAGGAGGACATCCTCGACGCGTCCTCGCGCGGCGATCCGGTGCGGATCACGCTCCGCTCGAACGCCGCGGAGCTTTATGCCTTGCCCTGGGAACTCTTGGCGCTCAAATCGAGCGGCCAGCACCTCGGCGAGCTGCCCAATGTCCTCGTTCGTTATGCCTGGCCCGAGAGCACCACGCGCCCCGAGGATCCCTCGCCCTTGCCCGAAGGCGGGCGAATCCTCTTCGGCTGGTCCGCCGCGGCCGGCGCCGTGCCCCTCGGCGAGCAATCGAATGCCCTCCGCGCCGCCGCCGAGCGAGGACATCACCCCTTCGATCCCGCCCGCGACGTGATCGATCACCTCTCGCTCGGCCGCCTCTCCAGCGCCCTCGAAAAGGCCGCCGCGTCGGGAGACATCATCAACATCCTCCACCTCCTCTGCCACGGCACCCAGGTCGGACAGACCCACGGCCTCGCCTGGGACGCGGACGACGGCAGCGGCGAGCGCGTCTTGCTCGACGCGGGCAAGCTCCGGCAGCTCCTCGCGCCCCACGCGGGCCGCATTCGTCTCGTCGTGCTCTCGGCCTGCGACAGCGGCAATCCCGGACAGATCGGCAATCACCTCGGCAGCGTCGCCCAGAACCTCCACCAGGCCGGCATCCAGGCCGTCGTCGCCTCCCGCTTCCCCCTCTCCGTCGCCGGCTCGATCACCTTCACCGAAGTCTTTTACGACAAACTGCTCGTCGAGCCCACGTCCGTCGAAGACGCGCTCCTCGCGGCCCGGCAGCGCCTCCTCCGCGAAGGCGCAGGAAGGCTCGACTGGGCGAGCCTCACCCTGCACGCCCGCCTCGAGGATGGCGATGATACACGCCCGATCGCGTTTCGCCCTTATCGAGGCCTCCTCGCCTTCCACGCCGCGCATCGCCGGTTCTTCTTCGGCCGCGAAGCCGAGATCGAGGAGGCGCTCGCCGACCTCGCGGCCCTCGCGGCCTCGGGAAAACCCCGTTTTCTCGTGGTCGCGGGCGCCTCGGGCACCGGCAAATCCTCCATGGTCCTCGCCGGCGTCGTCCCGCGCCTGCTCGATCGCGGCGCCACGCGCGCCGATGCGGCGGACACCGACGACGTCAAGCGCGCGATCGAGCGACTCGCGCATCTCCTCGGGCGCAGGAGCCCGGGCGCCGCCGCGCAGCAGGCGCTCTCCGTGCTCCACCGCGAAATCACGGCGCTCGCCACGGCCGCGGGCGGCGCGTGGGAAGCCGTCGTCATGCGCCCCGGCGCGTCTCCGCTCACCGCCCTCGCATCGGCGCTCGCGGCGCGCCGCGACAAGGACCTTCCTTTCCTCCTCGTCGTCGATCAATTCGAGGAGGTCTTCACCCACGTGCAGGATCCGGCCGAGCGGCAGGCGTTCGCCGCCGAGCTCTGGAAGCGCTGCTCCGGCGAGGGCAACATCCATTGCATCACCAGCATGCGCGTCGATTTCGTGGGCGAATGCGGGCAGCTCGTGCTCGACACGGGCACGGGCCTCAGGCTCGATCGCGTCGCCTACGACGAGGCGCACCGCGTCTTCGTCGCGCAGATGGGCCCGGCGCAGCTCCGCACCGTGATCGAGGAGCCCGCGCGCAAGGTCGGCCTCTCCCTCTCGCAAGGGCTCGCGAGCCGCATCATCGCCGAGGTCGGCGCCGAGCCCACAGCCTTGCCGCTCGTCGAATACGTCCTCGACCTCCTCTGGCAAAAGCGGCAAGGAAAAACCCTCGACGCCGCCCGGTACGAGGAGCTCGGCGGCGTGTTCGGCGCGCTCGAACGAATGGCGGATGCCGTGGTCGACGAGCTCGACGAGCCCTCCCAAAAGGTCGCCCGCCAGCTCTTCTCGCGCCTCACCCATTTCGGCGAAGGCGGCGCCTCGAACACGCGCCGTCGTGTCCCGCTCGCGCGCATCCTCCCCGCGGATCCGGAGCGGCGCGCGCGCTTCGAGACCTTGCTCGAACGGTTCGTCGCCGCGCGCCTCGTCTCGCGGCAGGACGAAGGCGGCCGCATCGTGGTCGAGGTCGCGCACGAGGCCCTGCTCCGGCGGTGGAACCGCCTCACGACCTGGCTCGCCGAGGATCGGGCGCGCGTCGTCGAAATCGCCAAACTCGAGCGCTGGGCCGCCGATTACAAGGCACACGGCGCCCTCCTCCGCGGCGCCCAGCTCGGGTATGCCAAGCAGATCCGGGCGCACGCCGAGGAGGAGCTCGACGACGACACGCGCGCGATGATCGAGGCGAGCGAGCACGCGGAGCAAGCCGAAGCCGAAGTGGCGCGCGACAAGCAGCGCGGCGAGCGGCGCAAGCTCGTCGTCGGTGCCGCGGGCGCGGTGATCGTGGCCGTCGCCATGACGCTCCTGGCGCTCCGCACGACCCGGGCGAAGGCCGAGGCCGACGCCTCGTGGAGACGGGCGGAGCAGGATCGCATCAAGGCCGAAGAAGCGCACAAGCAGGCCGACGCGGAGCGCGACATCGCTGAAAAGCAACTGCGCATCGGCGGCGCCTTGAACCTCGTCGCGCGCCAGCAGCACGCCGCCGCCGCGTCCATCTTGTCCGAACGAAGCGGCCCGTTCCCCGACCTCCTCACGGATTACAGACACCTCTCGCTGGCGCAAAGGCTCCTCGCTTTGCCCATTCCGAAGGTCACGCTCTCCGGGCATCACGAGAAGTTGTGGCACGCCGCCTGGTCGCCGGACGGCCGCCGCTTCGTCACGGCCTCGGAGGACCAAGTGGCCTACCTTTGGGACGGCAATGGCCGGGGCAAACCCATCGCCTTGCGGCACGACGGACCCCTCTCCTCGGCCGTCTTCGACGCCCAGGGGCGCCGCGTGCTCACCTCCTCCCTGAATGGCGTCGCGAAGATCTGGGACGTCTCCGGCCCGGCGCCCCGCGTCCTCTCCGAGCTCCGCGGAAAAGCGCACGGCTTGTGGGCGGCCGCCTTCTCCCCCGACGGGACACGCGTGGCCACGGCGACGGTCGACGGCACGATCGAGATGTGGGACCTCTCCCCGGTCACCGGCCCCGTCCTCGAAACCAGTTTGACTGGACACACGCACGTCGTCTCGTGGCTCGAATTCGATCCCTCGGGCGAGAAGCTCGCGAGCTCCTCCTGGGACCGAACGGCGTGCATCTGGGATACCCGGCGAGAGACACACGCCTGCCTCGCAGGACATACGGGCCCCGTCACGTCGGCCGCGTTCTCCCCCGACGGCAAGGCCGTCGTCACCGCTTCGGCCGACGGCACCGCGCGCATCTGGGACGCCGCGACCCGCAAGGAGGTCGCTATCCTGCGGGGCCACATGGGCCCGCTCAACCAGGCGATCTTTCATCCGAAGAGCAGCCGCGTCGTCGTCACGGCGAGCGACGACAACACGGTCCGATTCTGGACGAAAGAGGACGGGGAGCCCGGCGCGCGCCCCGCCGAGGTCGCCTCCTACACGGAGTTCGCCGCCCTCGATGGCCACGAGGCCGACGTCACCACCGTCGCCTACGCGCCGAACGGAGAGCGGCTCCTGACAGCCTCTTGGGACGAGACGGCGCGCATCTGGGACCTCACACGCCTTCCGCGGCGCGTCCTGCCGCGGATCCGCGGGCATTACGTGACGGGCGCGAGCGAGAGCCCGACCCAGGACCACCTGCTCCAGATCACGCCCGAGGGCGAACTCGTCCTGTACTTCCTGCCTCCGAATCCCGAGATCTACGAGGGCGTCCACCGGCTCGGTCTCATCTCCCATGGAAAGAGGCGAATCCTCTCGGGTGCGTGGAGCCGCGACGGGAGGCGCCTCGTCACCGGCGACGAAATGGGCGGCGTGGCCCTCACGCCCATCGAGCCTCGCCCCGCCCCGACGCTCCCTGCCCTGCACACGCGGATGCTCCCCACGCATCAAAAGACGCCCATCCGCGCGCTCGCCTGGAACGCGGATGGGGATCGATTCGTCAGCGTCGCCGACAAAGGTGCGCCGCTCGTCTGGGACGCGGACCACCCCGAACGCCCTCCGATCCCCATCGCGACCTCGGCCGAGTCATGCGAGAATCCGGGCGCCTCCGCGGCGCACGCACTCGTCGCTGCGGATTCGGGCGGCTTCACGTCCGTCGCTTGGAGCGGCAAACCGGGCGCGCGCCCTATCATCCTCGGACGCGAGGATGGCTGCGCCTGGTGGGTGGATCTCGACGGCCAGGAACAACCCAAGGTGCTCCGGCGCCACGGTGCCACCATCACCGCGGTCGCCTTTTCCCCCGACGGCGAACGTGTCGCCACGGCCTCGCAGGACAGGACCGTGCGCATCTGGAAGCGCGACGGAACGTACGTCGAGCTCGCGCATCCGTCGCCCCTCCTCTCCGTCGCTTTCGACAAGCGCGGCGAACGCGTCATCACGCGGGCGCGGGACAACACCGTCAATGTGTGGAAAGTCGACGGCTCTGGCCAGATATTCGCCCTCTCGAACACCGCGTCCACGTTCCCCATTGCGGCATTCGACGTGGGGGGCAATGGCATCCTCACCGTGGACGCGCGGGGCTTCCTCCAGCGATGGGAAGCCGAGCCCGCGGCCATCGTCGCGAGCCTCGAACGCGCCAACGACGACTGCGCCACCGTTGCGCTCCGCCAGCGCTATCTGGCCGAGGACGCGGCGGAGGCGGAAAGAGGCTGCCGTGCATGTGCCGAGAAGCAAGGCCTCGACCCCGACAATTGCACGCGCGACCAGAAGACCGGCTCGCTGAGCTCCAAGAAATGACATCATCGGTGTGAATCGAGGACGCCATGCCTGCGAATGCCCTCCACCTCCTCCTCAGCCACGACGACGACGGCAGCGCCTTCCTCGAAGGCGGCTTGCCGACGGACGCGGCCGCGGAGCACGAAGAGCGCCCCGAGGCGCGCCCCGGCCCGACGCACCTCTGGGACGAGGGCGACGACCCGGATGACCTCGTGGCCCAGCGCTGGGGCGTGATCGTACCGGAAGGAACAACGGGCGATCGATTGCTCGAGCTCGTGCGTCCCCTCCTCGAAGCGCGCCGCGCGGCCCAGGGGGGCCACGAGGTCAAGGTGTTCCGCGCGCCCTCGCGCCTCGACATGGCGGGCGCCGCGCGCTGGCGCAAGGAGGTCTTCGATCGGGGCGCCGACCTCGCCATTGATTTGCCGCGTTATCAGCTCATCCTCGGCGATCTCGATCAGGTCCCCTTCGCGCTCCAGCAGGTCCAGCAATCGGACGGGTTCGTCGGACGGCTCGCTTTTCCGGACGAACGCGGCTACGAGGCCTACGTCCACAAGATCCTCGCCGCCGAGCACGCGGCCGCGTGCGCTTCGCCCCCGCATGCCACGTTTTACACGGTGCACGACGGCACGGCGGCGACGGCGGCCACGTACCGCGCGCTCGTGCGTCCGGGCCTCGATCTCGTGCGCCAGCGCCTCGATGCCGGGCAATTCCCCGCGAGCACCCTCGAAGAGCGCGGGCGCATGGATGCGCCTTCCCTCGACGAGCTCGTCGAGGTCGCCTCCCGCCCCGATCCGGGCGTGCTCTTCAGCGTCAGCCACGGCGCGGGCGCCCCGCGCGAGGGCTGGAAGAGCTTCGCCGAACAGCGCGCGCGCCAGGGGGCCATGCGATTCGGCCGCGAGGGCACGTTCGCCGCGAGCGACCTCGGCGAGCGCCCCTTCGTGCCGGGCGGCATCTGGTTCATGGTCGCCTGTTATGGCGGCGGCACGCCGGATCGGAGCGCCTATCGCCACTGGCTCGAACGATTGCAGAAGCTCGGCCATTACGGCGGCGAGGCCGAAGAGGTGCTCAAGGCCCTCCCTCGCCATGCGCCGCCCTTCATCGCCTCGCTCCCCCGCGCCGCGCTGGCGAACCCGAAGGGCCCCCTCGCCTTCCTCGGGCACGTCGATCTCGCCTGGACCTACAGCTTCGAGGAGCGCGACGCGGGCACGCCGATCGCCCGCCCGGCCCGCTTCATGTCGGTCGTGCGTTCCCTCGTGCGCGGCGACCGCGTCGGCCTCGCGTTCCGCGAGCTCGTGCGATTCTTCGAGCAGGCGAACACCGAGCTCACGAGCCTTTACGATCACGAGGCCAGCGGGGGAAGGCGCGACGAGGTGCGGCTCGGGCATCTCTGGATGCTCCGGCAGGACCTCTCCGGCTACATCCTCCTCGGCGATCCCGCGGTGCGGCTGCATGTAAAGCGGCCGTCGAAGGCTGCCCTGGCCGAGACGCCCGTCCCCACGGCGGCGAACGTCCTCGGGTTTGGCCAGGCACAAGCGCCCGCCCCCGCGCCTGTCCCCGCCCCCGCACCAACGCCCGCGCCTGCGCCTCTGCCGATTGCGCAGGTCGAGCCCGTGGCGCTCCCCATGGAGCTCGAGCGGCTCGAAGAGGCGTTCGGCCACATGCTCGTGGGCGAGCGCGGGCACAAGGAGATCGCCAAGGAATACGGCATCGAGCTCGGCGAGCTGCGCAAGCTCTTCGACCGGTACAAGAAGGGCGGACGCGGCTCGCTCGGGCATGGGTGACGCCGCCTCGACGGAAGCTCCCCCATAACTGTCGCTCCCAGGAACCGGCCTTCGCCCCTGGAAAAGTCCCGATCCGCACGGCCCTCGGGTAGACTGCCCTCGCTCCCCAGGCTCATGCGTTCGCCCCTGCGAATCCTCCCGCTCTCGCTCGCCGCGCTTCTCGCGCTCGCCGCCCCCGCGCGTGCAGACGACATCGCCTTGCCTCGGTTCCAGCCCGCGTTCGCCGGCGATCGCATGCTCGGCGTGCAATCCCCATACGCGGCCGGCGATTTCACCTTCCACGGCATGCTGCTCGTGGATTATGCCAAAAGCCCCTACGTCCTCGAGACGGCCGACGGCGCCACGGCGTCGGAGATCGTGGGCCAGCAGCTCTTCCTCCACGCGAACGCCACGTATTCGATGTGGAATCGCCTCTCGGTGAACCTCGACGTGCCCGTCGCGCTCCTGCAGACGGGCGACGCCGACACGTCCCCGACCACGGCCGATTTCGGCGACATCCGCCTCGGCGCCCGGGTTCGCCTTTACGGCGGGTACGAGGATCCGCTCCAGGTAGGGATCGGCGGTTATTTCTGGATCCCCACCGGCACGGGCGCCTTCGTCACCGATAGCTACGTGCGTGGCCTGCCGCAGCTCCTCCTCGGTGGACAGCTCGGCGACCGCTGGGTCTGGTCCTTCGCCGTGGGCCCCGAGATCCGCGACAAACGCGCGACGGACGACGGCGTCGTGATAGGCACGGCCATCACCGGCGGCGCGGGCATCGCGATCCTCCTCGGGGAGGACCGCGCGCTGCAGATCGGCACGGAGCTCGACATCTCGCAGGTGCTCCTCGACGCGAGCAGCCTGAATCGGAACATCGAGCTCTCGCTCCAGGGCCGATACCGGTTCCTCGACGACTTCGAGGCGGGCCTGGGCATCGGCGCCGGCCTGAGCGAGGGCGTCGGCACGCCCCAGTTCCGCGTGGTCGCGATGGTCGCCTACTCGCCTTTCCTCTCCACGCGCCTGCGGGACAGCGACGGCGACGGGATCTTGAACGATCAGGACGCCTGCCCCGAGGTCCGCGGAGATCGCAGCGTGTACGCCGTGGAGAATGGGTGCCCGTCCGTGTACCGCAAGCGCGCGAACGACGCCGACGGCGACGACGTCATCGATGATCAGGACGCCTGCCCGCGTGTCTACGGCATCCCCCAAAGCGACGAGACACGAAATGGTTGCCCGCTCGACGACGCCGAGGAGGCGGCGCTGCTCGAACAATACCGCGACAATCGCCCGGATTCGAAGGGCGACGCCGACGGCGACGGCCTCGCCGACGATGTCGACGCCTGCCCCGAGGAGAAAGGCGCGCCGAGCGAGGTGGCCGCGAAGAACGGCTGCCCCGAGCTCGTGCGGGTCACGGACGGCGAGATCGTCCTCTTGCGTGAGCTCCTCTTCGACACGGGCCGGACCACCCTGCGCGCCTCGTCCCGGCAGATGCTCGAAGAAGTCGCCGAGGTGCTGTTCCAGCACCCCGAGATCACGAAGATCGAGGTGCAGGGCCACACCGACAATCGAGGCACGTTACCTCGCAACGACGCGCTCGCCCTGCAGCGGGCCCAGGCCGTGCGGGACCTGCTCGTGCGCCGCAGCATCGACCCGAAGCGCATCGTCATCAAAGCGATGGGCCCGAACGCCCCGGTCGCGACGAACACGACGCCGGAGGGGAGGCAACGCAACCGGCGCGCGACGTTCGTCATTCTGGAGAGAACGCCTCCGCCCGCGCCTCCTTCTCCTTCCCCTTCAGGCGTCACGCCGGTGCCGTAGGTACGCCCACGCACGAGGACCGGACAAGTTCGCGAGATGTCCGGACAATTTCGGACAAGTTCGCGAGATGTCCGGTCCTGCCACCGCCTTGCACGTGAGCCTTCACACTGCCTGAGCACGACCCAAAGGTCGCGTGCGCGCGTCTCCAGGTCGCGTCTCCAGGTCGCGTGCACGCGTCTCCAAGTCTCGTGCGCGCGTCTCCAAGTCTCGTGCGCGCGTCTCCAAGTCTCGTGCACGCGTCTCCAAGTCTCGTACGCGCGTCTCCAAGTCTCGTGCACGCGTCTCCAAGTCTCGTGCGCGCATCTCCAAGTCTCGTGCGCGCGTCTCCAAGTCTCGTGCGCGCGTCTCCAAGTCTCGTACGCGCGTCTCCAAGTCTCGTGCACGCATCTCCAAGTCTCGTGCGCGCGTCTCCAAGTCTCGTACGCGCGTCTCCAAGTCTCGTGCACGCGTCTCCAAGTCTCGTACGCGCGTCTCCAAGTCTCGTGCGCGGGTAGTGTCCTAATGGGGGCGAAAGTGTCCTAACGGCGATCGGCGGGTTGATTTCGCGGCTAGGGTTGTCGCGCCTGAACAAGGCGCAGGCCCGAAGGTGTTGGACGCACCTCCGGGCCCGCTTGACGCAACCCCGCGCATACGAGGTCACGCCCATGCACGATCTAGACTGGCCCGGCTCTTACGGCCAAGAGAACGATCCGCCCTGCCCGCCCGATCCCTCCGAGACGCCACGCCCCCGTCGCAAGTCGGGCGCGCTCATGCTCTCCGAGGACGAGGCGCGCCACGTCCGCGTCGCCGTCCGGAAGCTCCGCCGCGCGTTCGGGAGCTTCAACGCGCTCGCCGCGCGGCTCGACATGCCCGCGAACACCGTCCGCCGCATCGCGAACCCCAAGGGCACGCCGCCCACCGGCACGTTCGCCATCCGCCTCGCCGCCGTTGCAGGCGTCGCGGTCGAGGTGCTCCTCGGCGGCAAGCTCGTCGTGACGACGCCGATCATCGGGAGGGCAGCATGACCCGCTCCCGCGTGAGGGAACGCGAGCGCGTCCGCGCCGCCGTTCAGACCACCGACCCGGCCGCGCTGGCGGCCTACGCGGGGGCGCTCCGCCCCGTCGTCGCGAGCCTGCGGACGCTCGCCGAGGACGCGACCGCAGAGCCCAGCAAGCGCGTCCACGCCCGCGCCTTCCTGCGCCGGGAGATCCTGAAGGGCATCCGCGAGCTGGAGGCCAGGATCGACGCCGCTACGCCCGCGGCG
Organism: Polyangium mundeleinium; assembly: GCF_028369105.1. Taxonomy (NCBI): domain Bacteria; kingdom Pseudomonadati; phylum Myxococcota; order Polyangiales; family Polyangiaceae; genus Polyangium; species Polyangium mundeleinium. The sequence continues at coordinate 8,077,235 of NZ_JAQNDO010000001.1, forward strand.
TAGCTTCCCCCTCGCCCCCCGTCCGATCGGGAACGACGCACGTCGTTCCCGATCGCCGTAAGGCGCCTACCAAAACTTCGCCCTCGCGGCCTTCGCGCTTGCGCTCGCATGTCCGCCGTGTAAGCATGGGGTCCGATGCGAGCAAGTGGTGCTCGCATGAGGAGCAAAATGTCCGACGAAAAGAAGAAAAGAGCAGGGGAAGCCCGTTGGAAGGGTGTTCCTGATGAGGCGAAGAAGGTGCTCGTATCACAAGCCGCTCACGCACGCTGGAAGAAGAACGCCGACGACGTACGTGTGGCCGACTACCCTGGCACGATCGAGCTTGCCGGCTTCACTCTGAAATGCGCCGTGCTCGATGACGCGACGCGTGTGCTTTCTGAACGAAGCGTGTCCGCCGCGTTGGATCACCAGAGGCACCCAGCGGATTACGAGCGGAAGCAGGTGGCGGCAGGGAGCGGGCAAGAGATCCTGCCGGCGTTCATGCCATCGGTTGTGGCAAACTTTCTCCCGCCTGCCGTCAGAGCACAACTCGCCAACCCGATTCGCTATCAGTGGCAGAAAGGCTTCGGCATCCCGGCGATCGGCGTAAAGGCCGACCTGCTCGCGGACGTCTGCGAAGCGTTCCTCGCAGCCCGCGAGGCTGGCTTGCTTCCAGCCGAAGAGCTAGGGACGGCACGCGCTGCGGATCGGCTCATTAGAGCGCTCGCGCGCGTTGCCATCATTGCTTTGATTGATGAGGCGACAGGCTATCAGGTCGTTCGCGACAGAGACGAACTGCAAAAGCTGCTTTCGAAATATGTGTCCGAGGAACACCGAACGTGGATGCAGACGTTTCCAAATGAGTTCTACGTCGAGCTATTCCGCTTGCGCAACGTGAAGACGGACGACATTCGCAAGAAGCCGCAATATTTCGGCAAGCTGACGAACGACTTGGTATACAGCAGACTTCTGCCCGGCATGCTGCCGAAGCTCGACAGCGTGAACCCGGTCAACGCGCAGGGGCGACGCGCGCGCAAGCACCATCAACATCTGCTGGACCAGGGCGAGGAACACCTGAAACGCCATCTTGCTGGTCTTGTCTATTTGATGCGGTCTAGCGCCAACTGGACCGAATTCATGAAAGCCGTGAATCGTGCTGCGCCGGTCCAGTCCGAAGCCGAGCCCGTGGGGGTGGTCGACAACACGGACGAAGAAACCGACTAATCGAATAGACCGAGTTGAATCGACGGGAGATGGCGCGGCTTCCACGCGAACAGGTCAAGCTGCCCGTTCTCGTCGGAGACGGGGACCGCGGAAGCCGCTACGGGCGCAGCAACGGGCACGGACGGGGGAGCCGCGGGCGTAGGCTCTGACGGCGCGCTCTTGCCCCCGCTCACGACGCGGAGGAAGCCGCGCCCGTTGGGAAGCTCGCGCGCCGTCGTCTCGGGGACGCGCGGCGCAAGGGGTTGGTTCGCGGGCGTCTCGCACGGCCCGGACGTCATCAGCACGGCGTCAAGCTCTGCCAAGCTCCACACCGAATCAGCGATCCCGAGCTGCATCGCGGGCGTCACGCGGAGCGTCTTCACGACGTGGCAGAAGTTGTAGTGCACGTACCCCAGGGCGACGGCGGCACGGTGACTCGGAAGGCGCTTGCTGAACGCCTGGCAGAGCCGACGCATGCGCCCGACGTGATGCCGCATCGTCCCGTTCTGCCGCTCGATGTAGGCCGTGCTCGCCGCCTCTAGGTTCGGCGCGCCGAAGATCGTCTTCTTCGTGATGAACGGGTCGCGCGGCGGCTCGTAGCGGTGGTCGTCGTCGCGCCGCCCGCGCTTGTTGCCGTAGTTCTTCACCGTCATGGCGTAATCGATGCCAGGGCCAAACGCAGATCCGATCGCGTTCACGTAGGGCGCGAAGCCGTCCGAGGTCATGGCGGGCATCACGACCAGCCGCGCGCGGACATCGTTCATGAAGGCCCGTGCGCTCTCCTCGTTCCGCTTCCCCACGTACCAGCCGATGACGAACCGGCTCGACGCGTCCAAGGCCGTGAACGTGTACGCCTCGCCGACGTCGGGCCCGTCCTCCTCGGTCACGCGCGCCTGCTTCTTCTGAACGAAGCTCCACACCTCATCCACCTGGATCAGGGAGCACGAGAGGCCACGGGCGACGCGGTTGTGGAGGTTCTGCGCGCCCTCGCCCCAGGCGAGGCCAAGCCGCATGATCGTGTCGCGGTGGACGCCCGTCATCCGCTCGGTCGCGCGGATGCTGTTACCGTCGCAAAGGGCCGCGAGAACGGCAAGCCGCTTCTCGGGCGCAAGAGGCGCTCCCATGGTCCCCTCATCCCGCCCCGGCGTCGCGTCGCTGCGACCCATCGGGGCATCAAGTGATGAGACCAAACTACCACGAAACGCCGCGGTTTCCCGGGTTTTCTCGCGGAGCTAGGACACGCATTGTCCTATCGTGCGAGGTTCGTCCGGGTACACGATGACGCAGAATCAGGCTGAAACGAAGGTCAAGCGTGACGTGCGGGGATCGGACAATCGCCGTCCGTTGCGCGCGTTCAGGTGGGAGCCGATGCGATAGCGCTGGCGGGATCCGAGTGTCCTAGCATCGGGCACGAGTGTCCTTGCTGGGACACTACCCCTGCGCGCGTCTCCAAGTCTCGTACGCGCGTCTCCAAGTCTCGTGCGCGCGTCTCCGGGTGGATCCGGCCGAGGCCGGCGGGCGTAACCTCGGCATGCGCACGCCTCTTTTCAGCCGGTTTCGCTTCACCCACCTCCTCTTGCTCGCGGCCTCCTGCGCGGGCGCGACCGCGTGCCTCTCCGCTGGGGACGACGACGCCGTGCGTATGGGCGATGCCCCTGAGAGCGACCTCCAGGGCATCACCATCGTGCCCACGAATCCCACGTCGCCGCCCCCTCCGCCTCCGCCTCCGCCGCCCCCGTGCGTCACGAACGTGAATTCGAATCCTGCCTTCGGCTGCCTCACTGCGGCCTGGATCTACGGCCCAGGTGTGGGGCTCGAGTCTATGCTGAGTTCGGCCGTGGGGTGTGGCTGCGAGGCCGAGATCGTCACGACCGGCGTGGTGCCCGCCGCGTGCAACGTGCAACGCGTCGCCGTGAGCTGCAGCAGCGGCACGCCTCCGTTCAACGCCGTCTCGCCCATTCCTTCGGGCGAGTATCCATGTGAAGGCCTCACGAACGACGACGGCAGCCCCATGGTCGTCGTCATGGATGCCACCCAGGAGCCGCCTTTCATGGGCATTCACATCGATCCGGACAACAACGGCCAGCTCTGCGACGTCACCCTCGACCCCTTCGTGGGGCCCATCGATCGCGAGATCAGGGAAAAATGCTCGAGTTGCCACTCGGACAACGAGCCGAACTGGTGGCCCGAGGAGACTGACACGGAAGAAGAAAGCTGCCCCTACTGCCACGCGAACGACGCGCCCCCATGGCGGCCCGAGGTGCCCGGGTCCCTCGCAGCAGGCACCCGCTCCGCGTCAGGGCGATTCCGGCACGCAAACCTCGCCCGATTTCGAGACGCGGCAAAGCCTGCTCCGCTCGATCCGCACCTCGAGCTTCTCCGGCGGCGGTGACGACAGAAGCACCCGCCACGCATCGCGGTCCGGCCTTTCGAGGAGCGCGTAAATCGCGAGCGTCCCCTTCTCCGGCACGGGCACCTGGATCACCTTCGCCTGCCCGGGCAGCACCACCACCGAGGTCTGCACCGACGCGTCGGGCGTGGTCACCCGTGCCGCGACAGACTCGTACGACTCCGCGCCGAACGTCTTCTCGTCGATGGCGCGGGCGAGCACGTACACGGAGCGCGCGCCATTCGCGTCGGCCGCCGGGCGGAGCACGAGCTCCACCTGGGAACCCTTCGACGACGCGCAGCCGACCCCGAGCGCCGCGGCGAGAAGCGCGGTCAGGCCGCAGAGGAAGGCGTGGCCTTGCACGAGCGGAGTATCAACGAGGCGTCGAGGCTTGTCCACTTAGCGTCGTGGAGGGCGGCGGCCGCGACGGGCAACGAGAGCCGCGGTTCGGCGGCGGGAGCAGCACGTCCCACGGATCCGAGCCGAGATCGAAGGCCACGCGCGCGCCGAGCATCCACGACACCGCCGAGCCCCGCCACGCCGGCGCCTCGCAGACGAGCCGCAACGTCTGCCACGCGTCGCCCGTCCCCTCTTGCGACCGCGACGTCTTGCCGCCACTCGAAAGGTCCGTGAGCTCCGCGCTCACGATCGCCGGCGTCGACGTCGACCAGGGCACGGGCAGCGATTTCCACGCCGGCGCCTGATTGAACCCTGCGACCGTCGTCTCCCCCGCGCTGAGCGAGGACATCGTCACGGCCACGCGATCCTCCCGCTCCACCTTCGGCAGCGCATGCGGCCGCACCAAAAGCGCGATCGCCTTGGGTTTGCCCGCCTCGTCCCAGAGCAGGCCCGAAAGACCGTCGAACCAGCCGCCGACCTCGAGCGCCTCTTTCGGGAGCACGACGGCGCGATAGTCGAGCGGCCGCTTCGCCACCCACGCCCCGCCGTCGCTCCGGCGCGCGGCCGGCGCGACGCCGTCGTTGAAGGCGAGGCGCATCGTCCCCTTGATGCCGAACACCGAATCGACCTCGCTCGGCGACGCCTCGACCTTCGCCGTCGGCAGGAACGGAAACCGCGCCCAGAGCGGCTCGCCGAGCGGACGAATCTCGCTCTTGTAGATCTTCTCGACGGCCTTCTCGACGTTCGTCAGGGCATACTCGTAGACCTGGTTCACCGGCAAAAGGAACGGCCTCCGCATGTCCCCGCCGGGAATCCGCGCCGCGTCGAGCCATGCTTTGACCTGCGGCATCGGGTGCTTCGGGTCGGGGTCGAGCAGGGACAAGCCGAGCTTTCCCACGAGCGGCAAACGATCCCCGAGCGGCGCGCCCGCTGCCTGGAGCGGCCCGTCTTCCAGCGAGGCGATGAGCGGTGTCAGGATCGCGTAATACTTGTCGAGGTTGACGGGTTTGCCCTTCTCGGGCTGGAGCGCCACGATCGAATCGAACGAGCGGAGCGCATTGCGCAAGATGGCGAGATTCGGATCGCTCCCCGCGTCGACCGCTGCATTCTCCGCCACCGTCGTCCAGAACTGGCCGAACCACGAGCTCGGCGTGGCCATGTCCTGCAGATCGGTCCGCAGCGAGGCGAGCGAGCCCGCCGAGAACCCGAAGCCCTGCACATAGGAAAACAGCGCGTTCTGGTAGGCCGTCGCGTACGTGTCCATCCCGTCGCGCACGAGCCGCGCGAGCTCGTCGCGCTCCGTCTGCTGCACGCACGCCCCCGTGAGCGCAGCATCCATCTTCGTGAACGCGGGCACGAGCTCGTCATTCACGGCCCGCGCCGTGTAGAGCCCTGGGAGGGGCCGGCTCGGGCCGCGCCCTGGCATGTCGCTCGCGCCCACCGCGGGGAACGTCTGGTTCGGCCCGAAGAACGGCGAACGCTGCTTCACCCGGACATCCTCGACGAACGCCTTCACGTACGCCGACGACTTGCTCGACGCGACGAGCCGGTCCCAGTCCTCCGCGCGATAGACGCGGTTCTTGTCGATCGAAAACGTCTCCTTCGAGGCCGTGTCCCCCGTGGGGCACTTCATCCCCTCGAGATCCCCCACGATCTGCCGCAGCGTCCGGTTCTCCGCGCTCGGCACCTCGACCTTCGAGCCGTCGACCTCGCCGAGCAGCCCTTCGAGCTCCTTGCTCTTTTGCTGCGCCCAGTCCGGGATCTGGTGGCTGCCTCCGGGGCCGAGAAGTTTGTCCGCGTCCTCCGGGCTCTCCGTGCGGAGCAGCGATTCGAGCTCCTTCTGCGAGGGCGCGTCCTCCACACCACGCAGCGCATCCGAGAGCCTGCGCGCGCTCTCCGCGAGGGCCCCGATCTCGCCCGGTGGGACCGCGCCCTTCTTCAAGGATTCGTCGATCGAGCCCAGAAACCCTTCCCAATCGCCCCGCGGAATGCCCTGATCGAGCCCTTCGATCGCTCCCCGCCACGGCGAATACGAGAACGTCACGTAATCGCCGACCACGCTCTCCGGTACCTCGAGCACCCGCGCGAACGTCTCCTCGTCGCGCAGCGCGAGCTCGCCGAGATCGTTGTCCTCCGAGGCCCTGAGAAGCGCCACCGCATAAAGCCGCACCGGCAGCGAGGACGCCCTCGCCGCCGGCAGGAGATACACATCGCGGATCTTCCCCAGGAACTGCTCGCGTTCGCCGCCTCCGTCGCGTTCGGTCCGCGGCCGGTCGATCTCCTCTTTTGCGTTCGGATAGGCGTACCGCAAAGGCCACCAGCGTGGCCGGAGCGCCGCTCGCAGCGCCTTCGCGGCTTTCCCTTCGGCCCGATCGATCTCCACGTTGCGCGGCGGCCGCAGCGTGGTGAACCCCGCGACCTGCGCGGGCACGGCCTTCACGTCCTGCCAGTGCCACAGATAAAGCCCGCCGATGAGCCCCGCGATCGAGGCCCCGACGATCAGCGCTCCCAGCGTCCGACGTTGCTCGTGCGCGTGGAAATCGGATTGCACCGCCTGCGCGTCGAGGCCGAGCGGTTCGCCCACCATCCCCGCGTCCGCGCCCTCCGGCAAACCCGAAACCACGATCCCGTCGAGCGCGGGCGTGGCGACCTGCGTCGCATTCCCCACGAACGCATCGAGGAACGGTTCGAGCGCCGCGAACACGCTGCCCCCGCCGCCCGCGAGCAGCTTCGTCACCGCCGCCGTCTGCGCGGCCGGCAGCGTTTTGATCGCGGAAGACAAACAAGGATCGAGCGGCGCGAGCAGCCCTTCGAGGTCCGCTGCGCGCCGGCCCGCGGGTTTCAAGGTCTGCGTCGCGTGTCCCTCGTCCTCGGCCACGCGCGCGAGCGGGACGAACCCTTCGAGTCGCTCGTCGAGGTGCGAAAGAACGACCCGCACCCGCGGCGCGCGCCCGCGCCGGAGCGACGTGAGACGATCGACCACGTCCCGCCCGAGCGCGCCGAGGCGCCGGAGGCCCGCGGGCGTGAACGAAGGCGCGCGCGCGTCGATCACGAAAAGCACGACCGGCACCCGGAGCGCGATGGGCCTCCAGAGATCGGCGAGCGAAGAGCGCGCCTCGGGCCGCGTGTCTTCGAGCAATTCCCCGCTGATCTCCTGCACGAGCGCCTGCTGGCCCGCGAACATCGACAGCCGCGCGTCCGACGTATCGCTCGGCGCGACCTGCGAGGCCGAACCCGAACGCGCGAGCCCCGTCTGGATCACGCTCGTCTTGCCGGCCCGACGCTCGCCGAGCACCACGACGATCGGCGCGCCTTGCACGCTCTCCGGGAGGCGCCGCACGAAGTCGTCCCACGTCCGGTCGAGCGAGCGCGGCGGAGGCAACGTGGGCGCCTCCTCGCCGGCTTTCTTCCGAGACCGCACGAACAAATAAATGCCGAGGCCGAGCAGCAAGATCCCCACGAGGGCGATCGCGGCGATCACCCAGGGGTTCAAGGACGCTCCTAGCGCTGCGGCCTGCTGCATCGCGCGCGCCTCCTCGCCGCCCTAACCCCCCGCCGCGGGCATACGTTGCCCGGCGAAGAAAAAGGCCTCGAGGAGCTCCTCCACCCGATCGAAGGCGAGCGCGAGCGCCTTCGGATCCCGCGCCTCGGGCGGCAGGGCGAGGGCCTCGCGGATGGGTTTTACGAACGGCGCGAGCACGTGCGGAGGCACGACGCCCGCGGCGCCCGCCTCGATGGCCGCGAGCAGGGTCGCCGCGTCTGGCGGAGGCGGCGAACGGGGCGCGGCCTCGACCTCGATCCGGGGCGGCGGTGGGGGCGCGGACGGACGGCGCCCGCTCGCTCGCCATCGTGCGAGCAGCGAGGACCGCGGATCACTCTCCTTGCCTCCGGCCGCCATTCCCTCGGCACTTCACCACAGAAGGCTGGCGAGGGCAAAAACCGCGTGAAAACCTGCCGCGACGCCCAGGGCAAGGAGGGCGTACCGCAGCGCGGGCCGGGCCCGGACCGTCGAGGCCGCGGCCGTCTTGGCCGGCGCCTCGCTCCGCGGCAGGCACCGCGCGAGCTTCTCCTTCCAGGCGCGGATCTCCTGGGGCTCGTCGAAATGACGGCCCACGAAACCACACTCCAGGCAATGCAGGTACGTCGCGACCACGAGCGGCTCGGGCTTGCTCTCGGGCGTGAGGAGCGCCGCATGTTCGAAAAACTCGTCGCCGCCGTTGGTTTCGCCGAGCAGGTCCCATTGAAGGAGCGGCCACGGCGGGCTCTCGGGATCCCCTTCGCGCGCGAGCCGCGTCTGCACGCGTTCGTCGAGAAAAACGACGAGCGGGACCAGGACGCCCTCCATGGTGGCCGGCGATACGATCTTGTCGAGCTTCGCGTCGAGGTCGTCGAGCCTTTTCCGGAGCTTGGCCCGGAGCGTCTCGACGTCACGTGTCTTGTTGTTTCGCACGGCCGCGTCGAGGATCCGCCCGGTGTCCTCGATGCAGGCGACGATCTCCGCGAACGCGCGGGTATCGAGCGTGCCCGTCGCGCTCATGCCTTCGTCCCTCCTGCGAGCGCGCGCTGGCCCGCCATCGGGCGCGTCGTGATCTCCACGTCCACGGGTTCCTCCGTCCACGCGTCGAGGAGCGCGGCGATCTGCGCCGAAAGTCGCCGCACGAGCGGCGCCTCCTCAGGGCTCCTTTGCCGCACCGCGAGCCGATACACGCGCCGAATGCCTCCCGCGCGCCGGGCCGGATCCGGCGCCTCGCGCGAATCGAGCTCGTCGACGAGCGTGGCAAACCCTCGATACGCCCCGTCCCCGCTCGCGCCGAGGATCTCCAGCATCCCCACGAGATCCCGCCGCCCGAGCGCCGGCCGCATGCGGAGCGAGAGCACGTCGAGGCACCGCGCCGGATCGTGCGCGAGCGGGCTCTCCGCGGGCGCGCGCATGCTGCCCACGAGCCGGAACGAGACGCCCGGCAAATGCCGCGTTTGCAAGCCGAGCGCGACCTTGCCCGGCGACGCCGACCAGAGCACCGGTTGCGAAAAACGCGCTTCCGCGAGCACCTTGCAGGGCTGCTCGAAGGCGCCGTCGATCGAGAGCTTGAGCTCCGTCACCCCGTCGCCTTCTTCGATCTCGTACGTATCGCCGTCCTGCGCGAGCGCCGCGGGCAGAATCGGCACGAGCCCACGATCCGACGCCTTGTAGACCCCGCGCACCCCCGCGGGCTCGACGCCTTCGAGCAGCGGCGAGGGCGAACGTACGGGCGCCGTCGTCCGCGTGCCGTCCCAGAGGATCGGCTCGGCGAAATCGACCCACGCGTTCTCCACGGGCACGACGTGCATGCGGAACGTATCGTTCGAGATCGACAAACTCGTGGGGAACTCCTCGTCGAGCTCCAGGAAGAGGTCGAGCGTGTCCCACGGGGCGCGGGTCTGCGGGAGCTCGACCTGCACGAAAAGCTCCTGCTCGGGCAGGTGGAAAAACGAGCGAATGCGGGCGAGCGGGCCGCGATCGTCGCCGTCTTCGAGGGCGGTCGCGCGCGGGGCGCCGAACGACACACGACAGGTGATCTCGGGCCCGTCCGCGCCGGCGACGGCAAAGGCACGCGTGAGGTGGCGGGAGAGCGCGTCGTGCAGCGCGAGGGACGCGCGGTAATCGTCGAGGCGCCGCACGTAAAACGAGAGTGTGGCCGCGTTTTTCCAGGAGCGCCGCGCGCGGAGGCGAATCCGCACGAAGAGCCGCCGGTTCTGCTCGACGAGCCGCGCGCCCGTGACGTCGATCGGCAGGATCGCGAGCGGTCGCATCATCGAAAAGAGCCCGACCTTGCCCTCGGCCGACATCGCGCGGAGCAACGTGCCTCGCGGCAGGACCGCGGGCTCGACGCGCTCCTCGCCGACCACGCATTCGACCATCATCGACGCGGGCGCCGGCACGAGCAGCTCGTCGAGCGTACCCGCGGCGATGCGACGGACGGCTGCGGCCGTCGCGCGCTGGGCCGCGGCGCGTGTCCTCGCCGAAAAGAAGGCCTGCGCTTCGAGGATCCGGCGCACGTCGGGATCTTCGGCCCCGAGCGAGAGCGCGCCCTCGGCCTCGCGGCGCGCGGCGAACGCGTCGAGCGCGGACAGTTCCTCCAGGAAGAGCGAATTCAAGGTCTCGGCCTCTGCCATCGTCCCCTCCTACCCGAGATTCACCAGGCTCCCCTGCACGTTCGTCATGCTGCCCTTGAGCGTCGCGATGCCCGACGATTCGAGGTTCATCATCCCATCGGCCTTGGCCTCGATCATCGCGCCCTTGGCCGAGATTTGGCTCGTCCCTTCGAGCGTGAGCGTCGCCGCCGTGGAGAGCGTCGCGCCCGCGCTTTCGAGCGTCAACGTATTCGTGCTCGCGCCCGTCAAGCCCACCTTCGACGTCCCCTCGACGGTCACGTTTTGTGCCCCCGAGATCGACACGTTCGCGTCCGACGAGATCGTCGCGTCCTTCGTGCTTTGCACGGAGAACGTGTCCTGACTCGTCCAGCTCGACGCCTTCGTGGAGGTCATGGTGATCGTCTCGTCGGCCGTGACTTCGAATTGCTTGCAGGCGATCGCGATCTTCTCCGATGTCTGCGTGATCGTGCTCGTCGCCGAATCGCCGGCGACCTTGATCTCGATCTTCGTCCCGTCCATCACGATGGTCTGCGTGATGCTGGCGTCGGCATTGACCACGGTCACGGTGATCCCCGCGGTCTTGTCCATCTCGATGGTGCAGACCAGCGGCATGACCGATTACCCCCCCGTCTCCTCGACCTTGAGGGTCATCTTGCCCTCCTCCAGCCGGAGGAGCACGGTGTCCTTGTCGTTCGTGCGCAGCACACGCAGGACGGGTTTTTCGTCCTGATAATCGTGGAGCACGGACGTGTTGTTCGTCGAGGTCTTCCCGAGGAAGAGGTGCTGTCCCTGTCCGTCCTTGGCCACGCGCGCCTCACCGCGCCAATCGATCATCCGGATGACCGTGGCTTTGCTGAAATCGAGGGCCACGAGCACGCGCTGATTCTTGTACAGCGGCAGATACAGGTTCCCTGCCCCGCTCTCCGGCTCGTACGGCGCGGTGATCTCCTTGTTCTCGAAGAGCGGGATCTTGACCGTGTACTGATCGATCGAGGTGTTCTCGTCCGTCACGAAATCGTACGTGATGTCCGTGTCTTCCCCGACGGCGCTCACCACCTTGCCTTCGAGGTGACCGGGGAAGCGCGGCTCGACGATGGACGGCAGGCGAGCACGCGCCTCGCTCTTCGCTTCGAGGCGGGCCGTGCATTCGACGGAGAAGCTCGCCGTGGTGTCGCCGTAGGTCGGCTCGGCCCCGTCATCGAGGGCGCGCGCTTCGAGCGAAAGGAAAAACACCCGAAAGGGTTCGGTCTCCGCGATCAGGGCCGAGCTGTGCCCGCCCGTCGTGGAGATGTCGAGCAAGCTGCCCGGCGAGACGGCTACGGTGGGAAAACGTCGAAAGGAGAGCTCCACTTCGCGCTTGGGCAGGAGGGGCCGCGCCGTCTCGAGCGTGACGCGATCGTCGACGTCTTGCGCGATGGGCGTGCGGAGGAGCGTGTCGCGATAGATGCCCGTGGCCGCGTTGGTGTTGTCGACGAGCTCGGTCGCCGTGCTCTCCGTGTACGAGTTCAGGACGCGCGGCTTGTGGCGCGGGACCTCGGGGAAAAGCGAGGTCATGGTGGAGAGATCGTCGAGCAAAAGCTCCGAAGCCTCCCCGCTCGTATCCTTGACGCCCTTGATCGAATACGTGCCCTCGGCGTGGTCGTACGTGAAGACACCGTTCCGGTAGCGCACGTACCAGAGCACGAGATCATAAAAGCTCGATCGCACGGCTGGATCGAGGTGGAAGAAAATCTGCGAGACCGTCGTGGTGATGACGTCCCAATCGTAGGTCAGGCTGATCTTGTCGCCCTTGTGGGCCTCGATCACGTCCTTGAACGTCGTCTCGGTGGAAAGCGCACAGGGGAAATGCTGCCGCCAGAGGGCCTGCGCCGGGTCCACGAACGTCACGCGGTAGCGCCGAACGAGCACCGCCGGCTCGGCCATCGTCCGCTGCATCGTCTCCTCGCGCACCGACTTTTCGAGCACGAGGCCGCTCGTCTTGATCTCCGCGTCGTCCGCCTCGGTATCGGTCTCGAGGTGCCCCGGTTTGATCGATAAGGAGACCTCGCCGAGGTCGGCCTTCACGAAATCCGCGAGCAGGTCGTCGGTGTATTTCCCGCCCCACGACGCGTCGTCCTGCATGACGAACTCGACGGAGCCCGAGACGCCCCACGCTTCCATGCGCAAGGAAAAACCCCGCACGTTGCCGCCCGGGATCACGTGCTCCGTCCCCCCGACCGTCAGCGCCAGCGTGATGTCGAGTTTTTCCTTCAAGGCCCGCCCCCGCAGGCCGAGCCTACCCGCGACGCACGGAGACGTTCCGGAAGACGCTGTGCAAGAACACGTGATACGTCACCGGCTGTCCGCCCACGAGCCCCGCAAGCGTGAACCGCACCCAGAGGCCCTTGTCGCGGCCGACGAGGGTGAGCTTCGGTTCGCGCAGCCGCGGCTCGTAGGCCCGCACGACCCCGAGCATCTCGGCGCAGAGCTCGTCGAGCAAAGGCTTCGTCGCGAAATGGCCATCGTACCGGCCGAGCCCGTACACCTCGACCGCCGAGGCATACCCGCCCTTCGCGTTGAGCGACACCTCGAGATTGCGCGCGATGCTCTCCAGACGGGGCTCGTGATCGCCCCTGAGCTTGCCGAAGAACGACAACGACGGCCTCCTCCGCGGTCCCTTCTATCACGACCGCCTCCAGGAGAGCAGCACCTGCAAGCCCTCGAGCTCCTTGGGCATCAAAAAACAGATCGCCCGCTCCCGGAGCACGGCCCCCCACTCGCGCGCGTCGTCGCCCGCCGACGAGCCCGCCCCCACGATCCGATAAAAATCCACCGGCCCGCCGAACCGATGCCGGAACGGCGGGTTCGGCGAATACACGAGGCGCATGCCGCGGAGCGCGTGCTCGCGCACGAGGCGGAGCCGCCCCGGGCTCGAAAGCACCGTGCCTTCGAGCGGCAGCTTGTCCGCAGTCCGATTCTTGAGGACCACCACGTAAAGCTCGGTCGCGCCGAGGGACTCCGGCGGGAGATCCCCCGCGACGAGGCGCCCATTCTCGGAGACGAACGAGATCGCCGGCTCCTCGGGCGTGGGCACACGGGCGCGCGCCGAGATCTCGTCGCATACGACGCCGAAGATGCGAGCGAGATCGTGATGGTCGTAAGGAGGAGCCGAGAACGGCGCGGCCCGCTCGTCGAGCAGGCCGAGCTCGAGCGCGAAATTGCGCAATGCCGAATAGACCGGATACGGGTGCAGGTGGACGCCGCGGTCCATGTCGTCGAGCAACCCGCCGAGCTTGCGGGCCTCGACACGCACGCGAAAGAGCGGCGCCGCCGAATCCCCGCGCGCCACGGCCTCGAGCGCGAGATCGTCGAGCGCGCCTTCGATCTCGGCGAGCTCGCCGCGCAGGCGCGTGAGGCGCGGCGCGAGGTAAGGCGTGGAGCCGAGCCGCACGAGCGGCGGGATGAATTCGGCCGAGAGGCGGAATTGCCCCCCGGTCGTGACCTCGAAATGACCGAGCTCCGCCCGGCCGATGCTGCCTTCGATGCTCGCCTCGGCCGAGAGCACGACGCGGAGGAAGACGCGCGGAATTTCCTTGGGCGAGGGCGGTTCGAGCGCCCCCTCCGCGTTCCCCTCGTCGTCCGGAGGCAAGACGTGGGCGAACACCTCGACGCGGCGCCGCCCGACGGCCTTGAGATCGAGCGGCGCGCTGAGGCGGGCATTGCCGGGCACGTCCACGAGCGCCCCGTCCGGCAGGACGGCAGAGAGGCCCGACACCCAGAGCACGCCATTCTTGGGATCGTCGCCGTTCCATTCGAGCCGCGCGATCCCGGTGAGGGGCAAACCGATGAGGCTCGCCCGCAGCGCGGCTTCGGCCGAGAGCGCGTCCTCGAGACCGAGGAAATGCTCGGGGAGCAGGACCTGCCCGATCCGCCATTTCGGCCTTGCCAGCGCCGCCACGATTCGTCCCGGCTAGCCCTGCGCCAAGCCCCAGAGCTTGGCGAAGTTCTTCCCCTTGCCAACGGCGACCTGCAGCGATTGCGCCGAGGGCTGGGGCTTGATGCCGGTGTTGAACGTGTAGTTGATGGGCGACTGCACGTCGGTCGACGCGTCGTCCGCCACCGAGAGGTTCAGCTCATCGCCTTGCTTCTCCAGGATTCCATTCATATCGGTCGAGTTCGAGTGGAAGCAGAGGTAATACTCCTTCTCCACCGGGTCGTAGTCGTAGACCGAGAACTGGAACGTGACCAGCACGTTGGTCATGGAGGTGTAAATCAGGAGGGCGATGTTTTGCTTGATCGTCGCGGAGACCTGCCCGCTCAGATAGACCGCGTCGGTGACGCCCGTATCCCAGAGGATGTCGCGCAGGACCGAGACGACCTTCAGATCCTCGGTCGGGTTCATGGGGTTCTTGCACGTGAGATCGGCGGTCAGCGTCGTGTCCCCGACCTTCAGCGACGTGATGAAACCCACCGCGGTCTGCTTGTCCTTCTTGTAGTTGAAGCCCTGATAAACGTCGAGGACTTTACGAAATTGCGGCATGGCCGTTCATCCTTTCCTGCGTGCTCGATTCCGTATCAGGGGCCGCCCAGGGCCGCTTCGAGCCGGAGCTCGACGTCCATTCCTTCGAATTGCGCGTGGGGCAGGACCGAGATGATCGACTTGTACCAGCCGAACGCCCCCGGCTTGTCCTCCACGGTCACGCTCACGGCCTTGAACGGATAGAACCGCAAGGTGAGATCGTCGGGATTGACGACCGTCGTGACGTACCCGCCGAGCCAGTTCGCCAGCACCTGCTGGATGTACGGGCCGTCGGCCGTGCTGCCGATGTACTCGCGCATCATGCGCTTGACGAAATGCGCGATGCGCGTGATCGAGAACGAGTACGCGAGGTTCGTCACGAGGTGCGCGTTCTTCGTGTTGAGATCCTCGACGAACGTGCGCGGCTTCTTGAGCGACTGCGCGCTGAAGAACGTGGCCACGGCCTCGTTCTTCTTGTGCACGAGCGGAATGAAGCCGTTCGAAGCGAACTGCAGCTCGCGGTAATCGGGGATCGCGATCTCCACGGGCGGCTGCTGTTGTTCGTAGCCGTTCTTCTCGTACGTGTAGACCGTGAGCCCCTCGACGATGCCGCCGCCGCGCGGCCCGCGGATGTGCTGGGCCCAGCCCGATCCCTCGAAGGAGCGGACCATGTTCTTCGCGAAGAGAATGGCCGCATTGCCCCAGAGGAAATGGCTGGCGTCGTCCGTGCGGCCCGGCTGGACCGTCTCCTGGTAGCCGACGAGGTTGCCCGCTTCGAGCTTGGATGCATGGCCGAACGGACGGCGCAGGAGGTACCGCGGCAGGACGAGCCCGATGTACGCGGCGTAATCGGTGTCGCGCAGCTCGTTGTACCTGCCGAAATGCGGGTGCGCGAGCACCGCGTCGAGGTCGCCGATCTCCGCGACCTCCTGCATCGACTTGCAGGGCGAGAAGAACGTGGGCGCGACCGAGGCGACGAACGGGCAATGCGAGGCGTTCGCGACGCGGCCCATGGCGCGCAGCCAGTCGATGTCCTCGTCCGACGAGTCGAACTCGTAGAGGCCGATCATCGTGGCGAAGGGCTTGCCGCCGTACCGATCGTACTCCTGGATGTAGATCTTGTTGAAGAGGCTGCCACCGAAGATGTCGGTGTCGTGATCGATGACGTCGGCGCCGATCTCGGCCTTGCTGCCGTCGAGGAAATCGATGATGACGTCCTCGCTCTCGACGCCCGACGCGAGGTGGTGGAGCCCGCGCCAGACCGCTTCGATGGCCTGGAAATCGTCGTCGTGGAAGACGTCGTCGAGGTGCTTGCCGAGCTTCTCGTCGACCTTCTGCGCGACGAGCGCGATCGCCTCCACGACGTTCGAATAACTCGCGAAGGCGTGCAGCGGTCCGAGATCGTCGCCGCGCGAGAGCGTGAGGTCGTCGCTGCAATTGACGAGCAGCGCCGCGAGGTCGTTCATGAACCGCGCGCCGTCGTTGATGTTGACGTTGCGGTCGTCGAACTTGAGCGGGGCCATCGCGCCGGAGTCGTCGGCGAGGGAGAGCGCGCCGCCCGTTCCGTCGCTCGGCTGCGCCGGCGGCTTGACTTCGCTGATGAGGAGCTTGAGCGCGTCACCTTCTTTGAGGTCGCCCGCGGTCTCGCCGAACGCCCCGAGAAGATCCGCTTTGAGTTCGTCGGCGGTTTTGGGAGTTGTATTGGTGGCAGGCATGATCGCTCCTCGACCTCAGATCTCGAGCACCTTGTAATTGTCTTTCGCCCACTTCTGGAGCTCCTTGAGCCCGTCGGGCGAGGCGAGCGCGCGCTTCATCTGGGCGCGAAGCTCGGGGCGGTTGCGCAGCATGGACTGGAGCTCGAGCATCATCAGCTTGATGACGCGGAGCCGCTGGAGCTCGGGGATGCTGCTGGCCACGGCGTCCGGCGTGAAATCCTTCATCGACGCGAAGGGCACCGTGCGCTCCGCGCTGACCTTGAGCGGCGTGGTGAGAGGCAGGACGTACACCCTGCCCTTCGACACGTCGTCGTCGTCGCTGTCCTGGGCCTCGGCCTTCGGCGCGCTCGCCGCGTCCAGCGCGACCACGCGATTGCGCAAAAGGCCCGTCACGAGGCCGACCTTCTTGCGGGTCGACGGATCGATCGTATCGCCGGCGACCTCGCCGGAGAACGTGATCGTCGCGCCCTGGACCTCGAGGTTTCCTGCGTCGTCGATCGATTTCACGTCGAGCGTGCCGCTCACGATGATCTCGCCGTCGACGCGGCTCAGACCGTTCTGCTCCGGCGTGCTCTCGAAATGCGCCTTGCCGGTGATCGGATACTTGCCGGCTTCCTTGCGGGCGATGGCGCCGCTCGGGACCGTGCAGACGATCCGGTCGAGGGTCACGGTGCCGGGCAGGCTCGATTTGAGGTGCGAGAGCGCCTTCGGCAAATGCCAGGTGGGGACGATCTCGGTGAGGTGATCGTCCACCGTGGTCCCGCGCTTGATCGAGCGAACGTTCCGCTCGGAGAGGGCGGGCAAGAGCCCCGCGGCGCGCTTGGAGCCGCCCTCGAACTCACCCAGGACCAGAACCCGGTAGGGCAGCTTCTCTTGCTGCGGCGTGCCGGTGATGTTGGTCCGGTAAGTGATGGTGAGCCTGGACTTGAAAATCTGGTCCTGGATATACTTGCTCAAGATCGGTTCTCCTTCCCCACCTCGTCCAAACGAGGCAAGACGCGCGTTCGCCGTGAATGCGGCGCGCGCCTTTGCCCCCCTCGTGCAGAAAACCCGAGGACCGAACCGTGGGGGCTCGGGGCTTTACGGTTCCAATCGCGCATAGCGTTCCACGGGCGCGCTCCCCGGGACAAATTTGCCGTTACGCCGGGCGGTCGGGCGGTCGCCCCTCGAAGAGCGTGTGGATCTCGGAAGGTCTTGATTTCGCGAGCGGATCCCAGCCGAGCTCACCCGGCCCGCGGACGATGAGCTTGCCCGACGCCTCGTGATCGACGAGCAGCACACGCAGGTGCACGGCCGCGCCGGAGAGCGCGGGCAAGACGTGATCAAAGAGACGCGTGCGCGCCTCGCGTGTCCACGGCTCGTTCGCCCAGGTTCGCGACGCGTCGGTCACCAGAATGGCATCGATCCCGGGCACCGAGATCTCGGCCTCGCCGCCGAGCGCGGAGATGCCGAGCGTCGCCTGTCCAATCCGCGCATCGGGCGCGGGCAAGCGACGCTCGTGTCCAGCGCGGCGCACCGAGACTTCGAGCTCGGGATAGACCTTGCGAAAGAGCCAGCCGAGCGTGATCGGCGACGAGGGGCGGGCGAGCGTGAATGCCGAGCTGCGCAGGGAACGAGGGCGCGGAACGAGGCGCTCCTGTTCCACGGGCGCGCGCGAATCGGCGTGATCGGTGAGGAGCCGGTGGTCGGCGAGGGCGACAATGCCTTCGAGCGCGGGACCGGCTTGCGGATGCGCGAAAAGCTCCTGGAAATACGAGGGCAGCGGGGTCGTGACCGCGCGCAGGCCGAGGTTCAGGGTGACGGTGACATGGTCGCCGAAAAACTCGACCGCGCGCACGAGCGTGGGTTCGAGCGCGAGCGAGGGGTGGCTGCGAAAGCGCAAGGTGCGGTCGGGAAAACGCGCGCGGAGCAAGGCCACGAGGGCCGGGAGCTCGAAGGCAGGGGCGGCGCGCGAAATGGCCTCCTCGAGCGCGACGCGGCCTGCGCCAGGCGGAGCGGGGGGCATTTCGGAGGACAGCGGCGCCGGCCCGTCCATGCGTCAGGTCCCGACGAACGCATCGAGGTCGACCTGATAAAGCTGCTCGAGCGCCTGCCACGCCGGGCCACCCTCGGCCTCCCAGTGGGGCGCGATGTCGCCGATGCTCGCCGAAAGAAGGCGGAAATGAGGAGCGAGCAGGGCGGGTAGGTACACGCGCGGATCGAATCGATCGACGACGCGGCGCACGTCCTGGGCCACGATCGCGGCCTTGCCCATGTCGCCGCGGCTCACGAGGAGCTCGAAGGCTTCGAGTTTGCGGATGAACTGCTCGAGCGCGGCCGAGACCTCGATCGTACGGGCGGGCGGCGCGCTGGGATGGAGTTTTTCCGACTCGAACACTGGCTCGGGATCGGAGGGCGCGTTCTCCTCGGGCTCGTCCACGGCTTGCTCCTCGATCAGCTCTGGCTCCGCGGGCGTGAGCTCCGCAGGGGGCGGCGGGGGCGGCGGCACGCGCTGAAAGACGCTCTCGCTGCGGGCGCGAAGCGCGGAGAGCTCACGCACGGATTGCGGGGATTCAATCACGGCCGTGATGGCCTTGGTGAGCGCCTCGGCCTCGGCAACGGTCTTCGACGTCAAATCGCGCGGGATCGTCGCAGCCCAGGTCTTCCACGTCGCGTCGCGCTTGGTTTCGTGGAAGTCGATGGACGCTCGAATCCCGCGGAACAGAAGCGTCCAGGCGGAATCGGCCACGCGTGCCTTGCGCTGGAAGGGCCGGAGCGCGCGGAAGCCTCCTTCGAGGGCGAAACGCGCGGTCGCGAGGATGTCGGGCAACGCCACCGGGCCCCGCTCGGCGAAGACCCCGAGCAAGAAGGCCGCGATGAGCCGGGCGTCGGTCGCGCCGTCCTCGATGGAGAGCGAGGCACGCTCGGCGGCGGCGCGGAGCTCGCCGCCCTGGGCGAGGCGCAACGTATCGTCCACGGCCGCGGTGGTCGCATCCATTCCGGGGCCGGAGAGGGCGTGCGTGACGAGGTTCGGATCGAGCATGACGAGGACCTCGGACCGATCGTATGTCGGGACAGACCCTTCAGGTCCCGAGCATCTGCGCCCGGAGGGCGGTCAGATCACGGAAGACGGGGCTTTCCGCCTTCCGCAGGAGGATGCCCGAGGAGTATTGCCGATGGCACCAGTCGAGGTCCAATTCCTTGCCGACGCGCCGGGGGAAGAGGGGAAAGACGAAGGCCCTCTCCGGGAGGAAGTCCTCGCCGAGATCCTCGCGGATCGTGCGGGACACGAGGGCGGAGACGTCCTTTTCGGGGACGTCGCTCGCGCCGGTGAAGACGAGCAGGAGGAAGGCCCAGCGGGCGCCCGGTTCTCCGGTCGGCACGGGCACGACGGCGGCGCCCACGACGCCGGGCAGCGTGGAAACGCGGGCCGTGACCTCGCTCGCGGGATACACACGCGCGGCGCAGCGCGGGAGGAGGGTCGAGCCATAAAGGTACTCCGCGCCGAGGCTCGCCAGAACAAAAAACCCTTCTTTGCCAGGAAGAGGGACGAAGACGCCGGTCGCGCCGACGGCAGG
Organism: Polyangium mundeleinium; assembly: GCF_028369105.1. Lineage (NCBI taxonomy): Bacteria > Pseudomonadati > Myxococcota > Polyangiales > Polyangiaceae > Polyangium > Polyangium mundeleinium. The sequence goes on from NZ_JAQNDO010000001.1 coordinate 8,097,107, forward strand.
TTCACCGCTGCCGCCGGAATCGAGCAGGAGGTACGGACGGCCGGGCGCGGGCAAAGCGCGGGCATTGCTGCTGCCGGGACGGCGGGTGGAAAAGAGCAGGCAGCCGCCGCTGGCCGCGTCGACGAGAACGTTGCTCACCGGAACGCGTACCAGATCGTTTTTCTTCACGAACTCGTTGTGACCTATCCAGTCGAGTGGCTCGTCGACGCTGCGGAAGACGTGGCGGAGGCGCGCGAGGCGTGCGGGCTTGCGGCGAAGGTGGGCCGCGACCGCCGGGGCGACGCCGAGCACGGTGATCGGCGACGTTTCGAGGAGGGTCGGGTCTTCTTCGAGGTCGGTCTTTCGCAGGTGGACGAACGTCGCGCCCGCGAGCCAGGTCGAGAGGAGCAGGGCCGGCATGTGTTGCTGCATCGGGAAATCCGGCGCCGCGAGGGCGTCGCCGGGGCCGATGCGATAAGCGAACACGGCGTCACGCAAGGCATCTTCGAGGGCACGCGCGGCGGGAAGATCGACGGGAACGAGCAGCGGCGCGCGCAGGGGGGAGAAGAGCCGGGCGCAGGGTTCGTCGGGCGCGTACGCATACGGCGGCGCGCGCAGGGCCGGGCCATTCTCGACGAGGGGTAACAAGAGCGCGGCGAAATCGCCGAGCGGCGGCGGATCCTCGGGATCGAAGACGACGTGCGCAGGCCCGAGCGCTTCGAGGCGCGCGGCGAGCGCGTGGGTGCCCGCGGGTTCGAGGATGGAGACGCAAAGGCCAAGGCGCAGAGCCGCGGCAAGGGCCACGACGAGGGCGGGTCCAAGGGGCAGGACGAGGGCGATCAGCGCGCCGGCTTTGGCGCCGCGTTGCGTCCAGGCGGCCGCGCACGCGGAGGCGCGGGCGTCGAGCGCGGAAAACGAGAGCGAGCGCGCCGTGGAACGTTCATACCAGACAAACGCTGGCCGGTTCGCAGCGACGTGGCGCAGGACGGCATCGTGATAGAGGTCCTGCGGTTTTCCTGGGCGGCTCCGGAGCGGCGGGCCTTTTTCGCGGGCGAATTCGAAGAGGGCGGACCAGAAGGAATCCGGGGCCTCCGAGCTCGCGACGAGCCAGTCGAGCGAGGGTACGTCGTCCTCGCGAGAGAGGTCGAGGCTCTGGACGAGGGCGGGGATCTCCATGAAGCGTGGGCAGACGAGCAGGGCGCATGCTGCGGGGCAAGTTTTCCGCATCGCCGAGGTGCGCCTTCGCCAGCGATTTGGCCCTGCCCTCGTGACGCCTGGTACCCTCGTCCCGCCGGAGGGGGAACCCCGCCCGGAAGGCCCGATGCTGGTCACGATTCGCATTCGAACCCCGCGCGACGAGGGAAGGACCGCGCTCTGCGAGCTCACGCTGGACCGCCGGCAGAGCTTCTCGGCGCTCGCCGAATCCCTCTTCACGCAATGGGAGATCGAGACCGCCGGGCCGCGGCTCGACCCGGACGATCGCACGGGCCTTTTGCGCAAGCTCGAAAGCTGGCTCGTCACGCACCGGCACGATCTGCGCTTCGGACAGGCACCGATCTTCGAGTACACGTGCCAGCGTCCACCCGTGCCCCCGAAGCGGCCACGCCCCCTGCCCCGCCCCGCCGAGGCGCCCCCTTCCCCGCCCGTCGACGACAGCGGCGAGGACGGGGCCCTGAAGCGCATCGAGGCCCAGATCGATTGGCAAGGGGGTTAGGCCATGAGCGGGGTGAAGTCGCTGCGCATTCGGCCGAGCAAGAGGGACGAAGAAGCCCTGCGGCGGGCCGCGGCCGAACGAGCGAAACAGGCGCGTGAGGAGGCCCCGAAGCTCGCGGCCTCGAAGGCTTTGCCGCCTGCCCTTTCGCCGAGAACGGCGCCCGTGGAGGCGTGTCTCGGGCGCGTCGAGCGGGCGCTCGGGCTCCTGTCGGCGTGCGTGGCGCTCGGCATCACGCTCGATCGCGAGGCGGAGCAGGCACGCGCCGTGCTCGTCGCATTCACGCGCCAGCCGGACGGGGCGCGGATCGGGGCCGTGGATGCGCTCGTGGCGCGGGTCTCGCCGCGCACGCTGGAAGAGGCCCTTGCAGCCCGGCAGGAGGCGCTCGCGCGGGCGCTCGCCGTGCTGGAGGCGCCTGCGTGGCAGCGGCAGCTCGAAGCGTTTCGCCCCGGGCTCGCGGCCGATCTCCGAGGTTTGGCAGGACGAAGGGTGCAAGAAGGCCCGGTGCATGTCGGGGCCCTGCTCGGCGAGCTCGACGCGCTGCTCGCGGCGCGGGCACGGGCGCGGGTCGTGTCGCTCTGCGAGGGCGGCGTCGCGGCGGGGCTCCGGGCCTCGGAGGTTCGATTCGAGGCACGCGAAGGCGCGTTCGTCACCGAGCTCTCCGACGATCACGGCGTCTTCGCGCGGATTGCCGAGCACCTCGTGTCGTGGGCCGCGCTCCCGGAGCTCGACGCGATCGAAATGTGCGGGCCCACGGAGTGGGACGGCCCGGCGTGTGTGCACGGCGGTTATGCGGACGTGCTCGGGGCGCTGCGAGCGCAAGGCGTCGAGGCGGAGCTCTACGGCGAGGACGGGCGCGCGTTGTGGCCCACGGGCGGCGACGGGGCAGGCGGCGCGGAGGTTGTCCTGCAAAACGCGGCGGCGAGGGGGAGGTCGGGGTCGTCGTGACGGACCTCCTGCTCAACCTCGCGGACGCCGTCGCGCCGTCCCACGCCAACGGCCCCGGCGCGCGCGCGGTCCTCTGGGCGCAGGGCTGCTCGCTCCGGTGCCGGGGTTGTCACAACCCGCAAACGTGGGCCCCGGCGCCGCGGCGGGTTTGCACGGCCCACGCGGCGACGTCCTGGGTGCGCTCCTTTCAAGGCTTACGCGGAGTGACGTTGAGCGGCGGCGAGCCTTTCGAGCAAGCGAAAGGCTTCGCGGCGCTCTGCCGCGTGCTTCGGGCCGAGGGCGCGGACGTCATCGCATTTTCAGGTTTTTCCCGGGAAGAGCTCGAAGGAGGCGTGCGACCTCACGCCCGGGCGCTGCTCGCCGAGGTCGATCTGCTGATCGACGGCCGATACGAGGCCGACCTCGCGGCGCGGCTGCCCTTGCGGGGCTCGTCGAACCAGCGTTTGCATTTCCTGACGAACCGGATTCGACCCGACGAAATCGAGGGGTTGCCCGCGGTGGAGTGGATCGGCAAGGGCGAGCGGGCGCGCGTGACGGGGTTCGTCCTCCGCGCCCTCGGACCGCGAACCGCCGAGGGGCGCGCATGAGCGGGAGCCCCGCGCCGGATCGGGAGCGCGAGCCGGCGATCCTGCTGCTCGGCTGGCGTCGGTCCGGAAAAACCCGGACGCGGATGCGGTGGAGCCAGTACGCCCGCATGGCGCCCGTGACGGCCGAGGGGATCGGGCCCCCGCGCGTGGAAACGGGGGCCCATCCGGCGCCGACGGCGGCGGTGACGGAGCATCGGATCGAAATCGGCGAGCGCGCGGTGCGGGTGATCGACGTGCCGGGAGCGATCGTGGACGCGGCGCGGGACGAGGCCGGAGCGCTGCGGGATGCACTGGAGCCGCGGGTCGGTCGCATCGGAGGCATCGTCCTTTGCGTGGCTCCGCCCGTGCCACCACGACGAAAAGGTTTGGTCCCGGGGCACGTGCACCCTTCGCTCGTGCCTGTTTATGGCGACCTGTTCCCGGCCGGTGAAACGATGGCCGAGCCCGCGGCCGCGCAGGTCGAGGAGGTACGCGCGCGGATCGACGCCGTGATGGCGTTCGTGGAGCAATTCGCGGGACGAAGGGGCAAGGATGCGCGCGACGTGCCCATTGCCGTGCAGATCAATTTCGCCGATCTCGTCGCGCTCGGGAGCACGGACGACGAGGACGCGGCGGCGCGGGATCGGCTTTTCGCGCGGTATGGTCGCATGCTGCCGGCCGATCGGGGGGCCTTCACGAACCCCGCGAACATCGAGGCGCGGCGCGCGGAGGCGGCGGCGGTGGACGCCGACGTGTCCGCCCTCGCGACGGACATCGCGGACTTCATGCGGGCGCGATGGCCCGGACACGATCTCTGGTTTTCGGTGGCCGCGAACGTGGAGGATCCCCTCGGACACCGGAGCGCGGCGGCGGGGCTCGTGTATCTCGTCGACCGGACGCTCGGGGAAGAGGCGCTCGCGGAGGCGCGCGCAAAGCGCGAGGAGGCGCGGCGCGTGGAAATGGCGCGGCGCATGGAGGCGCGGCGGGCGCTGGTTCGGCGGTTTCGCCCCGCGCTCGTGGGCGTGCCCGCGCTGCTCCTCCTCCTGCTGGCCGCGAGCACGGTGACCTGGGGAAGCCGCACGGAACATGCCGCGCCTTTGCTGGTTCGCCGCGTGCGGTGGTACGCTCAATCCTATCTAGCCCCGGAGGGTCCTGGGCATGGCCCCGGCCCCCGCGCAGCTCGGACGCGATCGCCATGAGCCCGAAACAACGCGTCATCCAGGCGTGTTATCCCTCCAATCGTATCCCGACGTCGATGCTGGCGCAGGCCTTCTTCCGGCCGCACGCGACGAAACCGCCGCACGCGGCCAAGGCCGTCCAGCGCAGCACGACCTCCCTGCCCCCGCACCCGGCCACGGTGGCGCAACGAAAAAACGCGGCCTCTGGGCCCGTGGAACGTCCGCCGCACGCCGCGACGCGCGGCGCCCCGTTGCAAAGGCGTGCCGCGGACGAACCCGCTGCCTTCGGACCGGCGCAGCCCTCGGGCGTACACGCCTTCCAGCCGCCGGCGGGCTTCCTCGAAAACAAACCGGCCCGTGATGGGCAGCCGCTCCCGCCGTCGGTCCTGCGAAAAATGGAGGACTTTTTCGAAGCGGACTTCGCCGACGTGCGGGTCCACGTGGGGGGCGAGGCGGCGTCGATCGGGGCGATCGCGTTCACGCTGGGCACCGACATCCATTTCGCGCCCGGGTTTTACGAGCCACACACCTCGCGAGGGCAGGAGCTCCTCGGGCACGAGCTGACGCACGTGGTGCAGCAGCGCGAGGGGCGGGTGGCGAACCCGCTGGGCGACGGGATCGCGGTGGTGCAGGATTTCGAGCTGGAGGCGGAGGCGGATCGGATGGGCCGGGCGGTGGCCACGGGGCAACCGAAAATGGCCGCGCATGCGCGCCCATTGCCCGCCTTCGGGCCACCGGCGCAAAACGTCGGGCCGCTGCAAATGCGGGCGGCGCAGGCGAAGGGCGCGGGATACCGGCTCATCTTCGGGACGTACATGCACGAGAACGCGAGCCTCCCGGAGCCTCTCGCCGGCCATAGCTTCGTCGCGCTCGAAGAACCGACGGGAGAGCGGCACGCCTGGGGTTTTTCCCCCCAGAATTACGGCTCTTATGATCCACACCGGGACCTCGGCAAGCTCATGTCGGGTGTCCCCGGCATGGTGCACGACGACAAGACGGCCTTCGAGAAGCCCGGGGTGCGTCTCAAGGAGTATCCCATCGACGCGGCGCAGGCCCAGGCGGCGATGGCGAAGGTCGCCGAGTATCAGTCGGGGCGACACCGGTTCAACCTGCAATCGAAGCAATGCTCGGCCTTCGCGCTCGACGTGCTCCGCGCGGCCGAGGTGAAGACGCCGGTGAGCGGATCCGTGCGCGGACCACGCGACGTGTACGAGAAGCTGCGGTAACGTTTTCCGAGGGTACGACGCAGAGGAGGCGGCGATGGCGAACGGCGAGGGCGAGGGGAAAAAGCAACGGGCGCCGCATCCGGCGACGGTGCAGCGGAAGACGACGAAGGCGCAGCCCGGAAAGCGGCCGAGCAGGCCGCCGCACCCGGCCACGGTGCAACGAAAAGCGTCCACGCCCGGCGGCGCGCGCAAGGAGCGACCGCCGCACCCGGCCACGGTGCAACGAAAAGCGTCCACGCCCGGCGGCGCGCGCAAGGAGCGGTCGCCCCATCCGGCCACGGTGGCTCGGACGAACGGCTCTGGCGTCGCGCAACGGCTGGCAGCGCCCGAGAAAACCGGCGCGGTGACACTGGCGTCCGGCTCTGCGCTCTATCACGCGACGAGTTATACCGGGCTCAACGTCCTTCTGCGCTCGGGGATCGGGGCCGGCGTGAACGGGCGGACGGGCTCGGTGTTCCCTACGTCGACCGCGCTCGACGCCGGGCGCGCGGGCTCGGGCGGGCCGGCGGCGGTGCTGGAGCTGCGGACGACGCGCGCCTTGCAAGGCGGTCGTGACGCGCCGGCGCAGCCAAAGACCGTGGCCCGGGCCGAGCCCGCGGAAGAAGACACGCCGCCCGATTTCGCCGTGGATCGCCGCAGCTCGCGCGGTGTGCAGTGCAAGCTGCATCCTCGCGCGCTCGACGCCCTCGAACCCGTGGCCGTGCACCTGCGCGACGCGCGTGGCGCCTGGGCGCGCTTCACGGTCGCGCAGTACCGCGAGATGTCGGGCGCGGGCTGAACCGCTGCCGCACCCTTGCCGTGAAAAAACGCCGCTCGCGGGGAAGGCGTGCGCGCGGCGCGAACGCTACGGCGCCGCTTCCGCTGCCGCTTCCGCGTCGGGTGGGCGAAGGCGGACCGACTCGTCCACCAGGGAATGGGCGCGGCGGTTCCGCGAATGCGCGGGCGATGGGCAGACGGAGTGCCTCTGGCAGGGGCTTCGAGCTCCGGAGGGCGCAGGGGTACGTAGCAATGTCGTGGGGCCCTCTTGTTTCGAGAGAGGCAGTACACTCCGCGTGGCATTGCAGCTCGCCGAGGACACCGGGATGCAAGCAGGGTCGGAGGCGTGGGAGGCATTCCTCGCCTACTACGACGTGCTGTCGTCCATGGGGGAACGAATGCCCGACCTGGCCGCCGAGCTGCAGACGGTGGTGGACTTCATGGCCACCGGGCCGCGGAAGAAGGCGCCGGGAACGTGAACGAGGCCAGGTTGAAGAAGGAGCGGGCGGAGGCGCTTGCCGCTTCCGCTTTCGCTCCCTGCTCTTCTTAACGAACGGCGGGTTCTTCAGGATGCACGAACTCGACGGACGCTGTCCTCCGCAGCTCGTCCTCGCCTTGAACTCCGCATGGAACGACCTTCATCCAACCAGGACAGACAAGAAATGTCTTGCGCTGAAGAAGTAGGCCCGGATAGTGTGGAGGCATAGCTACTCGGAGCACTCGTTCCCCGGCACGCGATGCGGAAGGCGGGCGCTCCGTTGTCACGATGAGGATGAGTGCATGAGCTTACTCAGCAAGCAACGCTATCACGGGTGTGCGTTCGCCATCGGCGCGTTCGGCATCGTCGCACTTTTCTGTCCGTCGCATGCCACCGCGGGGACGGGCGTCACCATTGAGAGCGTCAACGACTACAGCCAACCGGGGTGCCCAGGGCCATCCCTCGCCAACAGTATTGCAAATGGCGATGGCTTTCGAAATGGTCTGGTGACAGGCAGTGGATTTTGGACGGCCGGGCTGCGCTACGTCGACAACGGGGTGTACGATGGCGATTTCGTAGATCCACAGCGCAGTGGCGACAGCCTGGACCACGATGACCTCTACTTTGATCGGGCCGGCGATGCCATCTCCTATTTCACGGGGCACGGTGTATGCAACCCTAACGCGGGCGCAACCAACGTTACATGCACTTCGAGCGCGCAGTGCACGAGCCCCATGCCCGGACAAAGCCTTCCCGGAAACTGCAAGAGCGCTCCAGGCTTCCCCGGTGCTCCAGCGCAAGGCCTTTGCCACTACAACGTCAACCGGTCCCTCTACACCTGCAGCACCGGCGACCATTACAATCACTCGGTCAACTATAGCAACACATTTGTAAAGTGGGGCGAGAGTTCGAGTGCGGGATCTTGGGCTGGAGCTGGCACGAATGGCGGGATCAATCTTGCCGTTCTCGATATCAGTTGCGCGGTTCTACCACAGTTCGAATGGTACCAACTTGGACCTCTGTTCGCCGGACTGCACATCGTTGCCACCGTCATGCCCGTGAACGGCGATCTCGCGAACGTGGCGTCTCGGGGGTCTACGTTCGCGTCCCGCTGGGCCGCAAATGCGTCGGGTGTCGTTACGGACGCCTGGATGGAGACGATGAACAACCTTCCGCAGACGCTGGGAAGCGCTTGCTCGGACTACACCATTGGCGGAGGGCGCGGCATTAACGGCTGCGGCCTTTACGTCGCGGTGACGATGGACAGCACGAACTCGGCGGCGCAGTGGAAGATGAACACCGAAAGCTGGTACGGACTGCAGCTCGACTCGAACGACGGCAATGGAACGAGCTATTGGTATACCAAGGGATTCTGCAACTACGACTGCGTTACCTGGCCCATCATTCTGCCGTAGAACCGGAGTGTACGAAATGCGAGTTGCAGGACTCATTGGTTTCTGCCTTGTGACGGCTGTAGCGTGCAGCCCTGCCCCGGATGAGCCCGAGCCGCCTCCTGCCGAGAGTATCCAGCGATCGGGTGTGAGCTCGCCTGGAGCTGGCTCGCTCGTCGGCTATAGGCACATGATCGCGATGTCGCTGTTTTCGACCGGCCCGGCTGCGACCTCACAATTGGAGAACGGCTACCAAAAGGTCGTTGGATCCGAGGGCGTCTTCGCGACGGACAGTACAAACGGTGCAGTACTTGCGATTCCAAATTCGGGCGCTCACGCACTAAGTGTAGGCCCGTACAGCATATCGGCGTCCGAACACAACGATCGCGTTCGAACGTACTTCGTGGCTGCTGGGATCCCTGCGGATCAGATCGGTAGCGTCTCCGTTCACACCATGGTCGAGCGAGGGGGGCTTGTGCAAGATCTGATCAAGCCCGATGCTCCACAGCTCAAGCTGGTCGCTTACTATTCTTTGCTGAACCGAGCCGTGGATGGTATCCCGGTTGCCGATTCTGTGGCGTGGGCGCGATTCAATGCCGAGGACGTTGTCGTGTCCGAGACGGTGTTCTGGCCCGAGATCCCCGGGCAGGCAGTGGCTGATGCGAAGAAGATGGCGCTCACCCTCGCAGATCCTTCTGCGAGGGCCGCATTTCGAGCGAAGTTGCCCGTCACGGATGAGTCGGAGGGGCATGTGGTCATCCGTCACAGCACACACACGTGGCGTGGCGGATTCGTAGCGGTCGCCTCCTACGACGTAAACTACCGCTACCCGGAAGGAGGTGGTTCGTATACGCGTCACTTCGGATTGGACGGAGTCGAGTTCCGGCTGCCTGAGGAAATGGTGGGCGCCAACATCCCGTCGGATCCGAGACCCTAAAGGCTAGAAAGCTCATCGGATGAGTGTGCGAGGTGTTCCATGCAATTTCGACCTAGGATTTACCAACGAACGCTCGTAATCCTGTGCCCTTGGCTGCTGTTCATAGCGTCGAGCTGCTCGGGCTCGTCGATAGGGGGTGCCGCAGGCGGGGGCGGAGGAGCCAATGGGGGCACCGGCGCCCAAGGCGGCGAGGCTGGTACTTGCAGCTATGCCTGGGAACCGGCGCCTGCGAAGTTCGACGCCTACAAGTCGGGAGCACAGTCAGCGCCCTCGTGCGGCGTGCAGACGTGGGACGCACTTCCGTGCGGCGCCTGCATCGGCGACGAGGTCTGCGTGGCTGGACACACGCGCGATTGTTGCGGGATGCCGCCGGCCCCCGGAGGTCCGACGTCGCCACTCGACCAGTGGCTGTGTAGCTGTGACAGCGGCGAATGGGCCTGCTGGGTGCTCTTTCCCGCCGCCAGCGCCTGTGATTGCTCATCGCCCGACGGGGGCTGAGCGACGCCAACCGAGCCCCGGAGGCGGACACGGAGACGGAAGTCACGCGAGCACGACGGTACGATCGCCGTCCCCGAGCGGGATCCCCTGAACCCCGCTCCCGCCTCCGCTTCCGCCCCCGCTTCCGCTTCCGCTCCCGCTCCCGCTCCCGCTTCCGCCCCCGCTCCCGCCTCCGCCTCCGCTCCCGCCTCCACCGGATCCTCCGCGAGCTCCGGCACCAGAAACAGCCCTGAAAGCGGCGGCAACGTCAGCACGATCGACTGCTCGAACCCGTGCGAAGGCACGTCCTCGCAGTCCACGCTCCCCAGGTTCCCCATCCCGCTTCCCCCGTACACCGGCGCGTCCGTGTTCAGCACCTCGAGGTACCGGCACCGCCGCGGCACCCCGACCCGATACCCATACCGCGGCAACGGCGTGAAATTGCCGACGAACACCACGAAGATCCCCTTCTCGATCCGCTTCGGGCAGGGCTCCTCCGAGCCGTCCGGTTGCCGCGGGAATCGCACGAACGAGGCCACGCTCTGGCTCGCGTCGTTCGCGTCGATCCACGTGAACCCCGCCGGGCTCTCGTCGAGCTCCCAGAGCGCCTCGTACTTGCGGTACACGCCATTCAGATCCCGCAAGAGCTTCGACAACCCCGCGTGATCCTGCTCGGAGACGAGCTCCCAGTCGAGCGCGCGGTCGTGGTTCCACTCCCGCCATTGCCCGAACTCGCCTCCCATGAAGACGAGCTTTTTCCCCGGGTGCGCCCACATCATCGCGTAGAGCGCCCGCAGGTTCGCGTGTTGCTTCCAGCGATCGCCCGGCATCTTCGAGAGCAGCGCGCGCTTCAAATGCACGACCTCGTCGTGCGAGAGCGGAAGGAGGAACCGCTCCGAGAACGCGTACATCAGGCCAAACGTGATCTTCCTGTGGTGGAAGGCGCGGAAGATCGGGTCGAGCGCGAAGTAATCGAGCGTGTCGTGCATCCACCCCATGTTCCACTTGAAATCAAAGCCGAGGCCCCCCGCGGACGTCGGGCGCGTGACGCCCGGCCACGTCGTCGACTCCTCCGCGCAGAGCACCGCCCCCGGGAAATCTTTGTGCACGGCGTCCGAGAGCTCGCGCAAGAACCGCACGGCGTCGAGGTTCTCCCGGCCGCCGAACTCGTTCGGCTCCCACTCGGTCGGAAGCATCGCGGCGTAATCGAGGTAGAGCATCGAGGCGACCGCGTCGACGCGCAGCCCGTCGACGTGGAATTCGTCGAGCCAGTAGAGCGCGCTCGCGATCAGGAAGTTGCGCACCTCTTTTTTGCCGTAATCGAAGACGAACGTCCGCCACTCGCGGTGCTCGCCTCGCCGCGGGTCCGCGTGCTCGTAGAGCGGCTCGCCGTCGAAACGGCCGAGCGCAAACGCATCCTTGGGGAAATGCGCGGGTGGCCAGTCGAGCAAGACGCCGAGCCCGCGCGCGTGGCAGCGGTCGATGAAGTAGCGCAGATCGTCCGGATCACCGAAGCGCGAGGTCGCCGCGAAATACCCCGTCACCTGGTAGCCCCACGAGCCGTCGAACGGATGCTCCATCACGGGCAAGAGCTCCACGTGCGTGAAGCCGAGCGAAACCACGTACTCGACGAGCTCGTCCGCGAGCTCGCGGTACGAGAGCCACGCCCCGGGCCCGTCCGCCTTCCCGGGCGCGGGCTTGCGCCGCCACGAGCCGAGGTGGACCTCGTAAATGCTCATCGGCCGCACGTGCGGATCCGCCTCGCGCCGCGCCGCGAGCCAGTCGCCGTCGGTGAACACGAACGACCGCTGCGTGACCCTCGACGCGTGGCTCGGCCGGAGCTCCCCCGCGAACGCCACGGGATCACTCTTCATCAACACGAGCCCGCTCGCTGTCTTGATCTCGTACTTGTACGTCGCTCCCGCGCGCACGTCGGGCACGAAGATCTCCCATACGCCGGCCTGCGTGCGCCGCATCGCGTGGCGCTTGCCGTCCCAGCGATTGAACTCCCCGACGACGCTCACCCGACGCGCCGAAGGCGCCCACACGGCGAACGCCGTCCCCGCAACGCCGAGCACCTCCCCCACGTGCGCCCCGAGCCGCCGGGGCCAGTCGCGCGCGGCCCCCTCCCCGGCCGGATCAAACGCGCCCTCCACGAGCGACGCCGGAAAGGCATACGCGTCCCGCCCGACGGTCGTCCCGCGCGACGAGCGCACCTCGAGCCGGTACGGGAACGGTCCCTCGACACCCTCGAACACGGCCTGGAAGATGCCGCCCGGGTGCACGCGCGCCATCGCGCGGGGCATCAAGCGCGGATCGTCGGGACGCACGACGATCGCGAGCGCCTCCGGCCGGAACGCCCGCACGACGAGACGCCCGTCCTCGCGATGGGGCCCGAGCGATCGGTGCGGATCGGTAGAATCCGCCGCCGCGATGCGATCGAAATCGGTCACGCTCATGGATTCACCGACGCCCGGACCGCTGCGCGACGAGCCGCCGGATGGACTGGAGGTTCAAGGGCTTGACCTCGTGCGCGTCGAAGCCCGCCACCTGCGAGAGCCGCCGATCCTCGTCTTGCCCGTATCCCGTCATCGCCACGATCAGCGTACCCGTGAGCCCTCGTTCGCGCATCACCCGGCACGCTTCGTACCCGTTTTGCCCGGGCAAGCCAATATCGAGCAGCACCACCTCCGGCTGCTCGCGCAAGGCGATCTCCACCGCCGCGACCCCGTCGTGCGCCTTCAGCACCTCGTGGCCGTCGAACTCGAGCAGCATCGCCATGCTCTCGGCCGCGTCCACGTTGTCGTCCACGACGAGCACCCGCGCGCCCAGCGTCGCCTGCTCGGGCAGGATCGCCCCCTCCACGACGTCCGCCGGGAGCTCGTCGGGCAGGGTCAACAGCCGCACCACGAACTCGCTCCCCGTTCCCCGCCCCTCGCTGTAGGCCCGCACGGTGCCGCCGTGCATGTGGACCAGGGTGCGGACCAGGGAGAGCCCAATGCCGAGCCCGCCCTCCGACCGATCGAGGTTCCGATCCACCTGGTAAAACAGGTCGAACAGGTGCGGGAGCGCCGCCGGATCGATGCCGCGGCCCGTGTCGCGCACCCGGATGAGAAGCCATTTCGGATCCCCCGGATCCCGCTCCACGACCAGGCGGATCGTCCCCCCCTCGTCCGTGTACTTGGCCGCATTGTTGAGCAGGTTGCCCACCACCTGGCCGAGCCGGGTCAGATCACCGTCCACGCGCACCGTCGAGAGCGGCAGGATCACCTGCAGATCGTGATGCCGGGCCGCGAGGATCGGCCCGCTCGTGTCGAGCGCCTGCCGCACCACCTCCGCCACGTCGATCGGCTGCTTCTGGAGCTGGACCTTGCCGAGCGTGATGCGCGAGACGTCGAGCAGATCGTCGACGAGCCGGACCATGTGCGCCACCTGCCGCTCGATCATCTCGCGCGCGCTCTGCAGCGGGGGCTCCTGCAGCCCGAGCCGCTTCAGGATCTCCACCGCGTTCAAGATGGGCGCGAGGGGGTTGCGGAGCTCGTGGGCCAGCGTGGCGAGGAACTCGTCCTTGCGCCGGTCCGCCTCGCGCAGGGCCTCCTCGGCCCGCTTGCGATCGGTGATGTCCACGCCCGAGGGGATGAGGTGGGTCACGCGGCCGTCGGCGTCGCGCATCGGCGCGATCATGAAATCGATGTGGATCCGCCCGTCCCCCGCGACCCGCACGAGGGCGTCGTACCGCAGGGTCTCGCCGGCCGCGGCGCGCCTCGTCGCGTCCTTGAGCCGCTCGACCTCGACCTCGTCGTGCGCCCACCACCAGCACTCCCAGAACTTGCGCCCGACGACCTCCTCCCGTGACACGCCGCCTACGCTCATCGCGGCCTCGTTCACCTCCTGCAGCGTGCCGTCGAGGTCGAGCACCGCGACGAACCCCAGCATGTTGTCGATGGTCCTCCGCAGCCGCTGCTCGCTCTCGCGCACGGCCGCCTCGGCCCGGTTGCGCGCCGTCACGTCGGTGAACGTCACGACCACGCCGTCGGCCTCGCCGCCCTGGTTGCGGTACGGCAGCACGCGCCGGAGGAACGTCGCGCCGCTCGTCGCCTCGATCTCGTCCTCGATCGGCCCCTCCGCGCGCCGCACCTCCTCGGCCCTGGGCAAGGGCGGCATCTCCTTCATGCGGTGCGTGAAGTGCGCGAGCGGCCGCCCCACGTCGCCGGGCGTCACGTTGTAGATGTCCGCGATCGCGGGGGTGATGCGCTGGACGCGCTCGTCGTCGTCGAGGAAGAGCGTCGCGATCCGCGTGCTCGTGAGCAGGTTCTCGAGGTCGGTGTGGGCCCGCGTGAGGGCCTCGTTCGCGTGCTGCACCTCCTCCTTCGAGGTCTCGAGCTCCTCGTTCGCCGACTGGAGCTCCTCGTTCATCGAGAGCAGCTCCTCGTTGCTCGATTTGAGCTCCTCGTTGGCGACCTCGAGCTCCTGGACCGTCTTTTCGAGGTCCGCGCGGGTCGTCGTCAGCTCCTGCTCGAGCTGCTCCAGAAGGACGGCGGCGTCCTCGGCGGCCTTCGTCTTCGCCTCCTCCCGCGTGACGGGCAGGCCGACGTCCTGGAAGACCACGAGGAACAGGCCCGACTGCTCGCCCATCTGCGGCATCGGCTGCACGGTGAGCATCACGCGCTGCGTGCCGCTCGGGGTCCGCACCGAGAGCCCCTCGTGCACCACCTTTCGCCGCTCCTTGGTCGCGAGCGCGAGCGACGCCCGCAGGCCCACGGAGAGCCCCTCGCGGACGAGCCGCACGAGGTTGTTCTGGAACGCGCCGGCCGAGATCGTCAGGTATTTTTCGAGGTTCCCCGAGGCCGAGACGATCTGCCCCTCTTCGTCGACGACGACCGATTTCGGCGCGAACTCGTCGAGGACGATCCGCTGCATGAGCAGGTAGATGTCGGTCTCGCCGGCGGACGGCACGTTCGGCGGCCGGACCGTGGCCGGCGGCCCGTCGCGCCCGGGCAGGAGCCCCGGGACGTGCACGGCGGTCGGCAATCGCTGCGAGATCCGGTAGCGCGCGTCGATCGGCCGGAAGAGCTCGCGGTGCGCCGAGAGGCTCTCCGAAGGCCCGAGGAAGAGATACCCGCCGGGCCGGAGCGCATAATGGAAGAGCGGGATGAGCTTCTTCTGGAGGTGCGGGCCGAGATAGATGAGCAGGTTGCGGCAGGAGATCAGATCGAGCTTCGAGAACGGCGGATCGTTGATCAGGTTGTGGACCGAAAAGAGGACGAGCTCCCGGATCTCCTTGGTGATGTGGTAATGCTGCGCTTTGCGGACGAAAAAGCGCCGCAGCCGCTCGGGCGGCACCTCATCGACGATGCCGAGCGGATACGCGCCGAGCCGCGCCGTGGCGAGGGCCTGCTCGTCGATGTCCGTGGCGAAGATCTGGACCGCGGGCGCGGCGGGCACGGTGCCCTGCGCCTCGCGCACGAGCATGGCGATCGTGTACGCCTCTTCGCCCGTCGCGCAGCCGGGGACCCAGATGCGCAAGGCTTGATCGGGCGAACGATCCCGGACGAGCCGGGCGAGGACCTCCTTGGCGAGGACCTCGAACGCCTCCGGATCCCGGAAAAACGCGGTGACCCCGATCAAGAGGTCCTTGAAGAGCTCGTCGACCTCGGCCCGATCGGCCCGGAGCCGCTGCAGGTATCCGTGGGCCGAGTCGATCCGGAGCACCTGGAGCCGGCGGAGCGTGCGTCGGAGGAGAGTGCTCGTCTTGTAATGCTTGAAATTGTGCCCGCTGCCCTGGAGGAGGATCTCGCAGATCGCGGGCAGCGCGTCGGCGATGTCCTGCCGGAGCGTGTCCTCGTCGACCGAGGTCTTCTTCCGGTGCGCGGCGTAGGCCACGAGCTCGACCGCGAGCTCGTCGGGCGGGAGCACGCAATCGACGACGCCGGTCATCAGCGCGCTTTGCGGCATGCTGTCGTGGCGCGCGCTGGCCGGGTCCTGCACCATCGTGAAGCCGCCGCCCTCGCCCACGGCCCGGAGCCCGAGCGCCCCGTCGCTGCCGTCGCCCGAGAGGATGACGGCGACCGCGGTTTCGCCGCACGCGCGGGCGAGCCCGTGGAGGAGGTGATCGATCGGCGCGTGCCGCTCCGCGGGGCTCTCGGCGGGCACGACGTGCAGGAGGTCCTCGCGCAGGGTCACGAGGGAGCGGCTCGGCACGGCGTAGACGTGATCGGGCTCGAGCGTCATGCCGTCTTCGGCCTCGACGACGGGCAGGGTCGTGGCCTTGGCCAAAAGCTCGGAGAGCAGACCGCCGGCGGACGGTTTGACGTGAAGCAGGACGATGATCACGAGCCCCGCGCCCTCGGGAATGCCGCGCAAGAACTCCTGCACGGCCGCGAGCCCGCCCGCAGAGGCCCCCACGCCGACGACCAGGGGGTAGCCAGGCGGGGACGAATCGCGTGGGTCGGGGGCGGAGCGCGTCATGGTGGTGGTTTTGTTATCCCCTGAAATCGCTGCGCGGAAGTGAAAACCGAAATCCAGTGCACCAAACCCAGGGGAGCGGTGATGGTTGGCCCACGTAAGGTCCGGGCCGGACGTACGATGGGCGGAGGCTCCCTACACGGAAAGCCGGGACGATCCGAGTTCGCCCCAGGCGGTCGTCGTGCACGATAAAGTGCTGTTTTTTTCGAGCGACGCAGGGAAGGACGGCGATGCGGGAGAGACGACCAGGGCGGCCGGGCCCTTGGGGGCACGAGGAGGACGGCACGGAGATCCACCTCCCGACGCCCAAGGTGCTGATCGTGGACGACACGCCCGCGAACCTGCTCGCCTTCGAGGTCGCGCTCGAACCGCTCGGCTACGAAATCGTGAAAGCAGCGTCCGGCCGCGACGCCCTGCGATACCTCCTCACGATGGATGTTTCGCTGGTGCTCATGGACGTGCAAATGCCGGACATGAACGGCATCGAGACCGTCAAGCTCATCAAGCAGAGCCGGCGCCACCGGTACATCCCGATTCTCTTCATCACGGCCGTTCATCGCAGCATGTCCTTCATCCTCGAAGGGTACGAGACCGGCGCCGTCGATTACGTGTTGAAGCCTTGCCAGCCGAGCATCCTCCGGTCGAAGGTGACGGTGCTCGTCGAGCTCTTCCGGCAGAAGGAAATCGTCAAGCGGCAGGCCGCGCTCCTCCGCGCGCGCGAGCGGGAGGCGATGGAGCGGCGGTGCGAGCTGCGCTATCAAGGCGTCATCGAGGCGATGCCCATCTGCGTGTGGACCACGAACGGCAAGGGGCATTTTCATTATGCAAACGACGCCTGGTCCCGGTACGCAGGGCTCGGCGGCCCGCGGGACGTGGGGCGGGGGCTGCTCGAAGCGCTCCACCCGGACGATCGGGGCCACGTGACCGAGGTGTGGCGGAAGGCGCTCGGGCGGCGGCTCGGGGTGACGGTGCAGGCGCGGCTGCGGCGGTCGGACGGGGCCTATCGCTGGCACATCGCCCGCGCGGTGCCGCAGCGGGACGAGGGCCGCGTGACGGGATGGATCCTGACGGCGACCGACATCGACGAGCAAAAGCGCGCCGAGGAAGCGGCGCACCGGGCGCGAAAGGAGGCCGAGGCCGCGAACTGCGAAATCATGAAAGACGAATTCCTCGCCACGGTCTCGCACGAGCTCAACACGCCGCTCACGGCGATCGTCGGCTGGTCGAGCCTGCTCCGCACGGGCACGCTCGACGGGCCGATCGCAGCGCGCGGGCTCGCCACGATCGCGCGGAGCGCCGAGGCGGAGCGCCGGGTCGTCGAGGACATCCTCGACGCCTCGCGCATCGCGACCGGCCGTCTGCTTTTGCACCTCGCGCCGATCGACCCGACGGCGATCATCGACGAAGCCATCGACGCCTTGCGCCCGCTCGCACGCGCGAAAGGGATCACCTTCGAATGCGAGATGAAATCGCGCGGCGCGGTGATGATGGCAGATCCCGATCGGCTGTGGCAGGTGACGTGGAAGCTCGTCTTCAATGCGATCAAGTTCACGCCGTCCGGCGGGCGTGTCGACGTGCGGTTCGAGCACCTCGGCAAACGATTCTTGCTGACGGTGTCGGACACGGGCGAAGGAATCGCACAGGGACGGCTCCCCCAGGTGTTCGAGTATTTCAGCCAGGAGGATAACTCGACGAAGCGCAAGCACGGCGGGCTCGGGCTCGGCCTCGCGATCGTGCGCAAGCTCGTGGAGCTGCACGGTGGATCGGTGAGCGCGACGAGCGCGGGCAAAGGGGCGGGAGCGACGTTCACGGTGTCGCTCCCGTCGCGCAAGGAGCCGGAGGGGGCGGAGGTTCCGGCCGAGGTGCCGCGCGTGACGAATTACGAGCGGCGGATCCTGGAGGGGATTCGCGTGCTCCTGGCCCTTCCGGACGCGGAGGCAAAGGAGCTCGTCGCGGACGTGCTGCAACGGCGAGGCGCGACGGTGTTCTCGGTGGCGTCGGCGGAGGAGGCGGTGGGCTTCGTGGCGGAATCGGCGCCGGACGTGGTGGTGAGCGAGATGGGGATGCCCGGGAGAGACAACGCGGCGTTCGTGGAACGATTGCGCGCGCGGGATGGCCACGCGCTGCCGGTGATCGCGGTGCTGGAGGTGGGGGAAGCGGATCAGGCGTGGGAGGCGCTCTGCGCGGGGTTTCGAGGGTACGTCGCGAAGCCGATCCACCCGGCGCATCTCGTGGCGGCGATTGCGAGGATCGGGCGGGGGCGGGGCGAGACGGAGGGCGGGGCTACGGCTTGCAAGACAATCCGTGGATGAGCAAAGAGAGGAAGACCAACATCACGCGCATCATCCGAACGCTCGCCGAGATCCGGTCGGAAGGTAGGGAGGACCGAGCGGGCGGAGGTTCTCCCTGGAGGGCGAGAGGTGTCGGCATCACGCCGGACCCTACCCCGAGGTTCCTTCGAGCACACATGAACGATTCGTAATGTTTCGCGTTCGGCCCGTTCTGCTAGTCCTTCAAGCGGCATGAAGGTGCTCATCGTCGAGGACGACACGCGGGTCGCGAAGTTCGTCGCCCGTGTCCTCACGGAGGAGGGCTACGTGGCCGACGTCTGCGCGAACGGCGCCGATGCCACGCAGCAAGCCCAGTCAGGGATGTACAATCTCATCCTCCTCGACTGGATGCTGCCGGACGTCGACGGCCTCTCCGTCTGCCGGACGCTGCGCCGCGCGGGCCTCGCCACGCCCATCCTCATGCTCACCGCGCGTGGCGAGCTGCGTGAGCGTGTCCTCGGGCTGGAGACAGGCGCAGACGATTACCTGGTCAAGCCCTTCGAGATCGAGGAGCTGCTCGCGCGCATCCGGGCGCTCGTGCGACGCTCGTCGGCGTTCTCCAAGCTCGCGTGCGGGGACCTGGAGATCGATCGGATGAACCGCCGCGCGCTCCTCCGCGGCGCCGCGCTGGATCTCACGGGCCGCGAGTACACGCTCCTCCTGCACCTCGCCCTCCGCGTCGATCGCGTGGCGCCGAAGTCGGAGCTGCTCGCGCACGTATGGGAGATGAAGTTCGACCCCGGGACGAACATCGTCGAGGTGCACGTGAGCCGCCTGCGGGACAAGCTCGGCGAGCATGCCTGGATGATCGAGACGGTGCGCGGCGTCGGCTACCGGCTGCGCGCAGAGAGGGCCCCGTGAGCTTCCAGAGGCGCTTCGTCGGCGCCGTCTCGGTGATGACGATGGGGACGCTGGGCGGCGCGCTGATGGCCATCTCCATCGCCGTCAACGCATCCCAGCAGCGCCAGCTCGACGAGGCGCTGCGCGCCGAAGCCACCGAGGAGGCGCGCGAAGCGTCGGCCCTCGGCGGCGACGAGCTCGCCATCAGCGACCGTCCCGGGCCCGCCGCGAACGACGTCGGGCCGCTGACCAAGTACGGCGCGATCTTCGGTCCCGAGGGCCGTGTCCTCGCCGCGACCCCGACCTTTCACGGCTCACCTCCGCCGCTGGAGACCCTGGGGCCCGGCTCGATGGAGTGTTTCGACCTGTGGTTCCGCGGAGAGCACCTGCGCGGCGTGCTCGTGCCCATCCCGGCCCACGCAGGCACGCGTCTCCTGCTCGCCGCGCCTCGCGCCGATCTCGATGGAGACGCGTCCTTCCTGGCCCGCGCGATGCTCACGGTGTTTTTCGTGGCCGTCGGTTGGTCCGCGCTGCTAGCGACCTGGATCGTCCGTCGGCTGACGCGCGAACACGAGGCGATCACGCTCGTCGCGCGGCGCGTGGCCGCCGGCGATCTGTCCGCGCGCGTCGCAACACGCACGGGCGACGCGGAAATCGCCCAGCTCGGCCGGGACATCAACGAGATGATCGCGCGTCTCGACGTGCTGGTCGCCTCGCAGCACAGGTTCATCGCCCAAGCAGCCCACGAGATGCGCTCACCGCTGACGACACTCTACGGCGAGCTGTCGCACGCCCTCCGCAAGCCACGCGACGCGGACACCTACCGGCGGGCCATCGAGGAGGCCCTCGAAGCCGCCCGCCGGCTGAAGCTCATGACCGACGATCTGCTCGCCCTCGCGCGCCTGGGCGCAGACGTGGGCGACCCCTCCGAGCCAGTCGACGTCCTCGAACGAGCCCGCGCCGCAGCCGAAGCCGTGGCCTGGGAGGCCCGCGAGCGGGACACGCAAATCGACGTCCGAGGCGAGCCGGCAACGGTCCTGGGCCATTCCCGGAACCTGGAGCGGCTCCTCCGGAACCTCATCGAGAACGCCGTGCGGCACTCGCCCAAAGGAGGGCGCGTCGAAGTCGTCGTCGAGCCCCGCGGCGACGCAATCGAAGCCGCCGTGAGCGACGAAGGGCCCGGCATCCCCGAAGCCGAACGCGTGCGCGTCTTCGAGCCCTTTTATCGAGGCGTGCGCGAGCGAGCAGGCGACATGCCCGGCGCCGGGCTCGGGCTCCCCATCGCCCGCCAAATCGCACAAGCCCACGGCGGCGACGTGCTCTTCGATGCCACGCGAACGAAAGGGAGCCGCTTCGTCGTACGATTGCCTGCCGCTCAGGAGGAGGTCGAAAGCGATCCGCCGGAGGGGGAACGAGCAGCCTGAGAACGAGAATGAGACCCGGTACATCGACCAGAAAATGACGCTTTCGACCCTTTACCTTTTTTTCCCGCGTCGAAGCCCCTGGGGCCGCCGACGTCCGTCGACTTGACGCTCTGGCTGTCGAGAACCGCAGCGGTAGGTTCCGGTTCCCGACCTGCTGCTGCTCGTACGGCACGGCAACGCGTATCGTGAATGGCGTCGAGCACGAGTTCTCTCGGTTGGCCCGTTATGTCGGCTCCTCGGGGATCTCGGGCGAGCCGGGCCACGTGATGCCCACCTTTTGAAGGCGCTGTTGAGCGCAAAGCAGTCGCTCCGGGTCGGGCGGTTTGGGAACGAGCGTCGCAAGCTCCTCGGTCGTGAGCTCCGTGGGGCCAGCGAGGGCGCGGGCTGTCACGGCATCCACGATCGCGTGGATGGGTGCGGCGCTCGGTTCGTCCGCCCGGAACTTGACTCCGTCACTACACGCCAGCGGCAGGCGATCGCCTCGGAGCAAGCCCCACGCGGCCAGCCGGTTGGCGCCGCAAGCCGTCGGGTCGTCGAACATCGTGCCGGCGACGCGATCGCCGTGCAGCCAGAAGCCGACGCCCGCATCCCTCTGCCCATGCTCGGGTCCCACTCCAAGCATGCCGACGGCCATCTCGAACGCCGCATCCAGCTCAGAAGGAAGCTCTGGAACGGCCCCACGCACATCGTCCGGGCCACCCGTTACCGCGTCGATCGAAAGGCCGAGCTGCTCGATCGGACCGGCCCCGAGCTCGTACGCCAGCCCGACAATGCCCGCCTCGGTCCACGCCACGACGTCGTAATCTCCGCATCCGTTTCCGTTGTAGAAGGCGCCCCGCTGGAGGTCGCCCGTCCAGCCCGGGAAGGCGCAGGCGGTAAAGCTATGGCGCTCTAGCGGGTCCACATGCGCAAGGCTGACTTCGACGTAGGCGCGCAGAGCGGCACGCACGATGGCATCGCGGTCGAAAACGAGGCGTCCGAAACGACTGGTACGCGCGACCATCTGCGTCGCCTACGCCACGTCGGTCTCCGCGTCAAGGCGCTGGGAAAATCGGTGCGCCTGCGGCGTCATGGCGTGTACGCCGGCACCTGGTTGCTCCGCTTCACCTCGTCCGACGACGGGTAGTTGTTCGTTAGATGCCTGTTGAGCTTGCCCGAGATGACCGCCGCGTTCTTGTTCGAGTTCGTGCCCCACGGGCATAGGCGCTTGTCCTTCCTGCGCACCACGTGGTGCACCTCGGCGCGCTCTGGGGTCATATTGATTAGGCGTGCTCTCCGGATCTTTGAGAATGTCCGGTTCGGTGCAGATCTTTGGCTTGCAGTTCTCATCCACACCACAAGGGTACGTGAAACCCGCGAGATCGGAGTGAATCTTGCCGCCATGCGCCTTGCGGTTGACCTGGAGGATCCGCACCCGCTGCTCGATGTTGTCGATTTTCTCGCAGTGGAAGTCTTTCCCAGGTCCGACATTCGACGGCTCGACCAAGTTGCGGTAGGGGCCGTTGACCTCCGTCGGCATGCCGTTGATCTCGATGAGCGAGGTCTCCAGGGGCGCGTCCCCGAGTTTGATGTAGATCTTGATCGCGGGATCCGGACCGACTTGCAGCGAGTAGTCATCCGTCCCGGAGTCTTTCACGCACTTGTAGTTTTTGCTGTAGGGCGCGGCTCCGAAGATCTCCGCGATCATCTTGGCATCGGCGCACGCTTTCCCATCCTCCCCGTTCTTCTTCACCTTCAACTGCTTCTCCTCGTAGAAGCAGTTGAAGGTGGCGTTCGCGTCCGCGGCTACGTAGCAGGCCGAGCCAAACGCGGTCTTGTACTTCCGTTGCAGCTCGATGTCGTCGCTGGGATTTCCCAGAAGCGGGAGATAGTAACGCTTGCACGGATCTTCAACGGGCATCGCGCAGTCGGTCGGCTGCTCAACCGGTGGCTCAACGCCTGGAGCGGGACATCCTGATTCGCTTGGCTCGCTCGACCCGCACGCCCCCGTCATCCATGCCCCACCGAAGCCCAACACCAGCACGCCCAGCATGGCCGAGCGGCGTCTCGTCAGCGCTTGCATGGAATACGGAATCGCACGTTGAAAGCCTGGGCGACAAGGGAAAACGAGCGAGGGGGCTCACGGCGCGCCTGGGAGCCCCTCCTGGAATGACGACGATCGTCTCCTCCTCGGGGTGTGGTGGAGCGGAGTGCTGATCTGGCGGTGGGAGACGCCGGCCGGAGAGGCGTAGCTCTGACCGTCACATTCTACTTATAGAACGTATGAGTAGAATGATTGACGATTTTGACACCGACGAAGCGGATTCCTGGTCTGATCGTATCACCTCGCCCACCACCGTCTGGACGCTGGCCCGGCCCCGTGGCAGGCGCCGCGCACACGCGCTGTCGGCTTGGAAAGCAGGTCCCGCGCGGACGTCTACGCAACTGCGTACCCGGCAGCGTTCGTCGGATCGGCACATTCTTCGGACACACGCCCGCTCTCTTCCCGCCAGTGAATCGGCGCGGACGACCGAGGGACGCAGACGTCTACTCGCGTTCTATCCCTGAGCAGCTATCTCGTGCGGTAGCGGAATTCGTTCCCCACGCACCGCTGCCCTGATGGCCGTGCGCAGGTACGCCTTCGGATCGAGCCGGCAGAGCTTCGCGCTCTCCACAAACGAATAAAAGAGCGCGGCAACCTCGGTCCCTCGCCGCGATCGAGACCCATAGTGGTTCTTCCGCCCGACCACGACGCCGCGCTCGGCTCTCTCGGTATGGTTGTTGTCCAGCGGGATTCGAGGATCCGAAAGAAATCGCGTGAGTCCTGTCCAGTGCCCGACCATGTATTGGATTGCATCGTCCAGGCTGCTCCTGGGCACGACCGGCGTCGTCTCCGCCCAATGCTGGATGAGCTCCAGTAGCGGCTTGGATTCTGCTTGTCGCAGCGCGAGCCGCTCGGCATCGCCCTCGGGGCCGGGCCTGCACTTCGCCTCGATGGCATACAGGCCGCGGATCAAGTCGAGCACTCGCTTCGTCTCCGCGGGGTACGAAGTCTCGATCTTGATGAATTCGCGCCTCGTGTGTGCCCAGCAGTGCACGAGCGAGAAACCCTCCGTTTTCGAGAGCGACTTGTACACGGCGTAGCCGTCGCACATCACGACGCCCTTATAACCACCGAGCACCTTCCTCCCGTCCTCGTTCGAGCGGCCCTCCAGAATTCGATAGGCCGCCGCGTCGGGCGCGACCACGGACCACGCGTGCCAGCGCGAAGGCTCATTCTTGCCCAGGAGCGGCCATCGCGTCTCGTCCGCGCCGATGACGCCTCGGCTGAGCACGTATTGGAAGAGCGCTTCGTATCCCGGCGCGAGCAGCCTCGCGGCACGCTCGAGCTGATCCCAGAGCGTCTGCGATTCCACGAGCAAGCCCTCGCGTCGCATCTTGCGCACCTGGCGCTCCAGCGGAGCGTGGTCCCCGTACTTGTCCACACCCACCTCGGCGGCGAATTCAATCGAGTAACGTGCCCCCTCGAAGAGCTTCTCGGGCCCGGGTGCCGTCTCGATGCACCCGCCGCAGCCGCAGCGATACTTCTGGCGCTTGTGCCTCTTCACCACGAAGCGGCGAGGCACGACGTCGACCTCTTCCGACTCCTCGAATTGCCCCTCCCACTCGTCGAGCGCGCCGCCGCACGATTTGCAGGTCATGTCGGCGTCATCCAGCTTGTGGACGACCTCTTCGATCGGCAGTGAGAGCTGCGCCTTCGGGCCGTGGCCCTTTTGCGGCGGCTTCGGTGGATTGGGCGGTTCGGGCGGCGCGTCGCCTTCGCCATTCGCGCGTCGCTCCGATCTTTCGCCGAAGAGCAGGCGGTTCTTCTGGGCGATCTGCTGTTCGAGCGCCGCGATGCGCAGCTTCATCTGCTCGGAGTCACCGCCCTTCAGCGCGAGCAGCTCCCGGGTCAGCTCGATGATCTGCTTCGCGAGCCGCTGGTTCTCGCGCTCCAGGAGCAGGGCTGCCTGCCGGAGGATTTCAGGGTCGTTCTCGGTCTCGAAATTCACGGGGGCCTCGACTGTATAATGTCGTCAGACCCCCGGAATGTACCGACGGGATGAAAAAAAAGTTATCAGCCCCAGCGCAGGACGCGCTCGGTGGGGGCGTAGGGCGGCGGCGAGAGGGGCACGCGCAGCGCGAACTCGCTCCCCTCGAGCAGAATTGCGAGTTCGCTCGTGGTGAGCACGAGCGGGCGGTCGCCAGGCTGGGCCCAAGGCGCTGCGAAGCTGCCCTTCGCGAGGCGCTTCGAGAAGAGGCAAAGACCTGTCCCGTCCCAGTAGATCAGCTTGGCGAGCTTTCGCGTCCGGCCGACGAAGAGGAAGATATCGCCGGACATGATGTCGCGACCGAGACCCTGGACGACGAGCGCCGCCAGGGTATTGAACGACTTCCGCATATCCGCGGGATTTCGATACGCGTACACGCGGACCTGCCGGGTCGAGCCGATCACGAGAGCCTCCGGACGAGCTCGACGAGCGAATCCAGGTCGAGCCCCTCGATCAAGATCCCAGCCGGCCCTCGGACGACGAGCGGGCCGCGCTGAGGCACAGATGCAGGCAGCTCGATGACCTCGACGCGCTCGAAGGTGGGCGCCAGGGCGCGTACGTGCGGCGTGCTCCGCGTTCTCATTCGCGGCTGCCATGGAGGGCTCGTGGTATCGCGACCCCGCCCAGCGTCCAACAACCGCAATCGCCCGCTCACATCGGAGGACCTGGTGCCGCAATCGCGACGGACAACCACCGACGCTCGGGAGAACCCGGGCGCGCCCTCTCTTTTCAGCCCCGTGACAGGCTCTTGCGCAGCGCCCTGCACACGCGCTTCAGTCTGCCGTGGACGCCGCTCTTCGACACGCCGAGCCCCTCCGCGAGCTCCGCGAGCGTCTCGCCGCCGAGCACGTGCCGCACGAGCAGCTCGCGGTCCTCGTCCTTGATCCGGCGAAGCGCGCAGCGCAGGTGGACCCGCGCAAGCCCGTCCTCGGGGGCGGCTGAAGCGAGCCGCACTGCGCGCAGGTCGATGACCTCGCGCCAATGACGATGGAGACGCCGATGGTTCGCCGCGAGCTTGCGCGCCGTCTGGACCAGCCAGCCGCCTGACGTGGCGCCTCGCCGGATGGCCACGACGAACACGTCCTGACACAGGTCCTCGACGTCCGGACCGTCCACGCCAAACCGCCGGAGCGCAGCCTGGACCGCGGCAAGCTCGCTCAGCGGCTTCAGTGGCCGCGTCACGCCTCACCTCCCAGGCGCAATGAAGTAAAGCAGCCCTCGCGCGGTCGGAACGCCCGCCGATGGCTCGACGAACGGCGCGGGAAAGCCCGCTGCAACCAGCCGCAGCAGCCCACGCTCCTCCGCGGCGAGCAGCGCCCGATCCAGGAGCGCCTTCGGCACGTCTGGAAACGCCACGCGCACGAGCGACACGGGCACGCCGGACGTGTCGCGGTAGCCCGGAAATAACCGCAGAATCTCGCCGAGAACGCGCGAGACGAGATCCGGATCTGCCACCGCCCCGCGGGCCGCGCGCACCTTGTCGACGAAGCGCATCACCTCCGCGAGCTCGGCGGGGAGCAGCTCGCGCAGCACGTCGGTGGCCTGTTGGAACGGCGAACGAAACCGCGGAGGCGGGGGCGGGGACAACGAGTGCCCCTCCCCCACCGCGTGCCTCATTTGCACCCGCGAGCTCGGCGCGCTGGGGGGTTCGTCGGGACGTATCGTTCGGGGACGTTCCTGAGACATGAACGCATCTCCGTGGGTGGATCACGAGCATCACGAGGGCGGCGACCACGCGCGGGATCTCCCTTCCTCATGCCTAGACGAAAGCGACTCCGCGAAGCAGCCGTCGCCCTCGTGATGCTCGTGATCCGATAGAAAGTGCTCCTGGAAGGGCGCAACGGACGCGACTCGCCCAGAGAGGTGCCCTCGCGCCCTTCCGGGAGCGCGCAACGTAACCTTGTCGAACCTCGCTTCGCGCCGGATACGGCTCGACCAGCTATCGATGAGTATTGGGTTGGCTGGCCTGAATGGGCAACGAAATCATTGCGCCGAATGACTTTGAACTTTCAGGCTCGACATCACCTCGACGACCCGCGCCTTCAGCTCCGGATGTGGATTCTGCGGGAAGCGCTGGTCGTACCGGCGAAGAGCATCCTGCGCCGCGGGAACATTGCGAGCCAGCGCTGCACGAAATGCCTCCTCAAGGATGGCTCTCGCATCCACGAGCACCGGCTTTGTCCGCTGCGTGCTCGCTGGCAAAGGAGTGTCCGCCCACGGTGCCGGTTCGGGATCGGGGACATCCATTGGACGCGGCACAGCCGCCGCCACCACCCCAATGCGTTCGGCCAAGGGCCGCGCGTCGAGCCATGGCCGCGCTCGGAGATCGGGACGCAGGAGCAGATACATGATCACGCCCCCCACCACACCTCCGCCAAGAGAGCTGCCCGCGAGCTCCCACCAGGCAGAGCGAGAAGACCGCACCCCAGAGGCCGGGGCCTCTTGCAGCGCAGCGTGGAGCAGCCCGAGCTCCTCCGCGGAGACCGACTGTCCCCTGTCGCGCAGATGCGCGAAAAGCGTGTCGATGGTGAGCAGCGGCGCCAGCATCGCGACGCTCCGGTCTTTGCCGAGCTTCTTCTCGACACGCTCCCGGAAGTCCTCGCGAGCTTGCGCGATCCACTCTTTCGCGGTCCTCTCCGGAACGCCGACGAGCTCGCCGACCTCGCGCACGGTGAGCGTCGCGAACTCGCGAGCCTCGAGCACCTCGCGCAGGCGGGGCTCCATCTCGGTCAAGACTTCACGCACGATCCGGATACGCTCGTGCAGCGCGAATTCCTCTTCCTGATTGCCCTCCCCAGCCGTTTGTAAGACATCATCGTCGGCGATGAAGCCGCCGCGATACTGATCCTGCACGAGTGCGTCACGCGAGACCCGACGCGCAATTTCGTACAGCCACGTAGCGACCGATCCTTTGCTCCGATCGTACCGCGGCAGGCTTTCGAGCGCGCTCCGGAGAATGTCCTGCGCCACGTCGGCGCGTCGTCTGTACGGTACGGGCGCCCACGGGACCGGCAACACGCGTAGCCACTGGAGAACCCGCGGCGCGAGCACCTTCAGGGCCTCGCGCGGGTCGTCCGGGAGAGGTGGAAGCTCCCCGGTGGCTCGCTTCATGATGGCGGCACGTCGTCTCACTCCCCGGAAGTATTGGGTTGGGCGGGCCGGATGGACATCAGAAATCTTATTTGTCCTGCGGGATGCAGCAGAACGTGGCCGGAAGCACCTCGACAACCGCCCCTTGGGGTTCGCCTCCCGTCGCTTCGCAGGCGCCCGCGTGGTACTTGATGTTCGTCATGGCCTTGCTTCCGAGGGCCTCGCCGGCCGGGGTCAGGTCGAAGCAGGGACTATCCAAGGAGGACGCTGGTACGCCCCCGAGAAGAGCCACGGTGCAGGCCACGTCCGTGTAGATCGAGGCCGTGGCTGTGCAGACGCTCCCCGACACGAGACCGCAGCCACACGGGGAACAAGAGCGCTGATCGTCGAAATCACCGTAGAAGACGTGTCGCTCCGTGTAGTGCTCCCCTTCGCACGGGACATCCCCCTCCTTATAGACGCAGGCGAGGTACGCCGGGGGCACAGGCTCGGGGATACACATGGCGCCGGAGCCACACCCGGCGTGCCCGGTGTCGGTGAGGCCCTCGCAGACCGTGGCCTCCTGTGCCCAGGTGGGCGGTGCGAAATCGGCTTTCGGGATCTCAAGGAGATCGGGCTCGCAGGACTCCTCGACGACTGCAAGGGGTCCGATCGACAACGATCGAACACATGGCGCACCGTCACACAATGCGCCCGCGGGGACGGGGTTTTCCTGGGTGCAGGTTCCATCCCAATCGGCGGGCGCGTCAAAGGAGGTCGTGATGGGATCTGGAGATTTACACAGGGTGCTCTGCGCTGTGAAGGTCGAGGATGGGCTGCACTTGCCGATCGAGGGCTTGCAGATGCACGCGTCACACGCGGCAGGTGGTGCAGAGATGATCTCGGCGTATTTCGTGAAGTGAAACTCGGGCGCCACAGATGGGCAACCAGGGCTCGCGCCTCGCGGGCCAAACCAGACGAGGATCGGGTCGCTCCATCCTCCGAGCGGGCGAAAAGCGACGCACTGGCCGCCGCAGAAGTTGCCAGCTTCGGGCTCGCCGGAGTCGCTCTCCGTGCCGGCGTCGCCCGCGTCAGTGCCAACATCACCGTCAGTGCCGGCATCGAGGGGGAAGTAAATCGTCTCGGAGATCCCGCAGCTTGCTGTCGAAACTGCCGCGATGAACACCGTCAAACGCCACATGGTCACATACATCGGGGTCATCCTCGGTCGAAAAAGTACGTTAGGGTTTTACCACGGCGAAGCCGACGGAGGGCAAGACTACGCTCATCGTCCAAAGCTCTAGCTTTCCAGCATCTGTTCCGAGGCTTGAGCTGGCCCGTAGCGTCGGAGCAAATACATCGGCGTAGAGACGCAAGATGATTCGATCGCTGCGGTGCAGGTCGTAGGCACCGCGAAACCCGAACCCGGCAACCGGGGCGACTCTGCCCTGCGCGGCACGACCGCGTACCGGGGCCGCGTCGTACACGCCTCCACTTCCGAACGCACATGCGCGGAACCGCCCTGTCGGGAAGCAGGCGAGCAGCGTGCCCATCAAAAGCGAATGGTGTCCGCTGATTCCCTCAATGCTTTCAACCGGATCCACCACCCCTCGTCCTTCGAACGCAAGGACAAACGGGATGGCATCCCAGCGCACCGCGATCTGCCCTGCACCCCCCAGGGCCACGTGCGGTGTGTCCAGGAATCCGGCGACAAACGCGGCCGAGAGCTCGAGCCGGGGCGTCCAAGCCGATGGCTGGAAAGGCAACGGTCGATCGTCACGGGTGACGATGCGCGCGGGGGGAGAGTAGATGACGGGGGCTGAAGCCTGCGGCAGCGGGGGAGGACCGGAGGAAGGCGGAGGGACAGGAGGTGGAACCGGCAGAGGAGGTGGCGGCGCCCGAAGGGTCCATGCAGGCGGGAGCTCGCCGATCGGGGTCGCGAACTGCATGAAGACGCGGAGCGCGAGGGCCTCTACGAGGGTCGCACACGTGGGCGCCTCGCTCGGGGTCATGGTCTGCCACTGCGTCGCCCCTGCGGCGTCGAGGCCACGCAGCTCGGCCTCGAACTGCCCGACCTTCGGGCGGATCGTGACGGCGAGCGTGGCGCGCGCATCGTCGGGAAACAGGTCGTAGCCGAACTTCGAGTTGATGAGCGCGGCCAGGCTCGACGCCGGGGGACAGTTGAGCGTGGATGGCGCAACCGCGTATTGCAGCCGGAACGCTGGGCGCGGCGGCTCGGGGTCCGCATCCGCGCGCGACGCCGCGAAGAGCGGCGCCAGGGCTGCGAGGAGGAGAAGGGCCAAACGAGGCATCGTTCGTGGTTCGGGGTTCGTCGAGGAACGACGCCACCACAGGTTTGGCCTGGATCGGAACACGACCTGTGGACCCTCGCCCCGGGGTCCTGAGACGCTTGCCGCCATGGCGCGGCGTACGTCAGCACCCCGAATGTCGGCTCGTGAGCGGTTCGCGAAAAACCTCCGCGCCGCCCGGAAGGCCAAGGGATTGTCGCAGGAAGCGCTCGGGGAGCTCGCGGACCTGCATCCGACGTACGTCGGGTCGGTGGAGCGCGGGGAGCGGAACATCTCGGTGGACAACATGGACCGGCTCGCGAGGGCGCTCGAGCTCGACGTGGTGGATCTGCTGCGACAGCCGGTGTGACCGGATAACCGGGAGTGGCCGAACTCGGGGGGCGTGCTCCGCCGGTCGGAGTAGCTCGGGCCCGACCTGCTTCGACCGGCCCCGCGTTGATCGAGTCGCGAGGGCTGCGCCGTCGAGCACGACGCGCCGAGCACGCGCCGCCTCGCGAGGGGCTGCGCCGTCGCTTCGTGGTTATGGTTTCGGCTCGGTTGGTATATGTACGAACCCGAGGTCAGCGCTTTTAATGAAAAGCAAGCGACCTCCGGCCAAATCTGCGAGATTTTCGAGTTGGGCGGGAATGATCACGTTCAACGCCATGACAAGGGTCTGGATCGCGTCAATTCCTTTGGTGTGCCGTCGGATGACGTGATCGGGGCCAGGGCCGATGATTTCGTATTCAACCAACCAATCTGGCCCCTTTTCGTCACGTCTCGGAACCCCTAATCGAACGCGTACGACACGCCGCCGTCTTGTCCCATTCTCGATGAAGGTGAGCTTGCGCTCGGCCATCATTTGCATTTGCGGAGTCTTACGCAATTTCTAATGCAAGTCCCTAGCATGTCGTTGCTTGCGGAATAACATGCTCGCTTCATGTCCCTGTCTTGAACCTCTGCGCATCGTGCCTCGCGTGCTTCCGCGTGGGCATAGCACGCTTCTTCACACGGATCGACTTAGCCCATTTTGGGACAGGCCGGTTCGGCCGCCGCAACCGGCTCCATCTGTAGAAATGCGAAGACAATGGCCAATGGCGCCACAATGCCGGCAACGGCAGTGTTTCTTCATCGGTTGGACACGCAAACCTTCCATGCAAGCGATCTGCATTCGCTCGCCTTTATGGTAGGGGATGGCCGGTGCTGTGTCTAGCTTCTGGGAGACGTCCGTGGGCTACGCCGTCGAGCACGACCGCGCCGAGCGCATTTCCTGCCGGATGGGAGAAGCCGAGGAGCTTGCGTATCCATTCGAGGCGAGACGCGTGCCCTTCCCCGACGAGCCACAGAAGGGGCATGAAGGCGTGCAGATCATCACGCGAAAGGCCGCTCTTTTTGAGGAGGAACCCCCGAGCTCGTTCGAGACGCTTCTTCGCCAAGTCTTCCGAGATGCCGAGCTCCTCGGCGACCTCTTTGTGCGACCAACCCTCGATGCCAACGAGCATGAGCACCTGGAAATACTCGGCTGGCATCTCCTCCATGGCCTTTACGACCTTCCGCTGCACGTCGCGCAAGTGCGCGAGGCGCTCGGGGGAGGCGGTCGGCGCGGGCGTGGAGTCCGCTTCGCCGTCCTCCGCGGAGAACCGCGCGTCGTAGCGCCGCTTGGCGCGGTCGTCTTCACGCACGACGTTCGCGGCGATCCCGAGGGTCCAGGCGCGGAGATCGCCGGCTTCGGGGTCGTAGTTGGCGCGGCTCTTGACGGCCGTGGTGAGGACGTTCTGCGCCTTGTCCTCGATGCCATCGTTGCTGTTGGCTCGTTTCAGGCCCTCGCTCGCGAGGAAGCGCTCGATATCTGCGCGCACCTCGACGAGCCGGGCGAGGAAGCCTGGACGGTCCCCTGGCTTGTCCTTCGGTTTGTGCCCCATGCCCTTGTATTGGCCGCAGGGCAGGAAGGGTGACTCCGAGTTTTTCGCGAGGGGTCGTTTTTGTGGCGCTCGTGGGCTACCACACGCCGACGCCCGTCGCCATGCGTAGGACCCCCGCGGTCGGAACAGAACTCTCCCGCACAATGCGCCACGTGGGCCGACGAGACCTCGCGCACACCGGCCTTTCCTCAGTCACGAACCTCGAATGCCAGGCTGCCTCGGGCGAAGACGTACAAGATTTCGGCCGAGAGGCAGCATCGACGACGAGAACAAAATGATAGTTACAGCTCTGGTTTTTGCCCTACAATCTACAAACATGACAGGGTTGAGATATTTCATACTGACCGTTCTCGCGGCAGCGACGGCCGCCTGTGACGCCAGCCGCCCCCCGGTGGCCACCCCCGCGTCGCCCCGCCCGAGCCCCACCCCGGTGACGGCGCCAGCCCCCCCTGAAAAGCACGTCACGCTCGGCGACGTCGGCCTCGACCCGACCGCGCTCGATCGCACCGCCGCCCCTTGCCAAGACTTCTATCAATACGCCTGCGGCGGTTGGCTTGCCAAGAACGAGATACCCGCCGACCGCACCCGCGTGGGTCGCAATATCGAGATCGTCGAACGAAACCAGAACGCACTCAGAAGCATTCTCGAGAGCGCTTCGTCGCAGTCGACCGGCGATCCGGCGCTTCAGGCCGTCGGCACCTTTTACGGCACGTGCGTCGACGAAGCGGCGCTCGAGGCCGCCGGCACCAAGGGCATCGACCCCCTTGTAAAGAAAGTGCGCGCGGTGCGTGACCTGCCTTCGCTCGTCGCCGCCGTCGCCGAGCTGCACCGACACGGCATCTTTTCGATCTTCGTCATCGGCAGCGAGCAAGACGCGAAGGACGCGACGCGCGTCATCGCCCGCCTCGACCAGGGCGGCCTCGGATTGCCCGACCGCGACGACTACCTGAACGACGACGCGCGGTCGAAAGAGATTCGAACGCATTATCTCGACCACGTCGGTCGCATGATGCAGCTTGCCGGCAAGAAGCCCGCCGATGCAAAGAAGGCCGCCGACGACGTGATGGCGATCGAGACCACGCTCGCCCGCGCCTCGAAGACGCGCATCGAGCGGCGCGACCCGTCCGGCATGTACAACAAGGTCGACCGCGCAGGGCTCGCGCGCCTCGCGCCCACCTGGGGCTGGAGCGCCTACTTCAAGGGCCTGGGCTTCGAAGGCCTGCACGACTTCAACGTCACCGCCCCGGGCTTTCTGCAGGGCCTCGAGCACCTGCTCGCGTCGACCAAGCCGGCGGCGTGGCAGGCCTACCTCGAGTGGCATGTTCTGAACGCCACCGCCAACGCGCTGCCAAAGAGGTTCGACGACGAATCGTTCACCATGTGGCGGTTTTTGAGCGGCCAGCAGAAGCAGCGAGACCGCTGGAGGCGCTGCGTGACCGCCACCGACGCCGCTCTCGGCGAGTCGCTCGGCCGGTTCTTCGTCGCCCGCCACTTCGCCGGCGAGAGCCGCGACGTCGTCCGGCAGATGATCGTCGCCATCGGCGAGGCCTTCGACGAGCGCTTCGGCGAGCTCGACTGGATGGACGAAAAAACCAAAGAGCGCGCCCGCGAAAAGCGCCAGCAGATAGCCTACCTCATCGGCTACCCGAACACGTGGCGCGTCTATGATTTCTCTCTCGACAAGGAGGTGCACGCGGCCAACGTGCTCGCCGGCCGGGCCTTCGAGGTGAAGCGCCAACTTACCAAGGTGGGCAAGCCCGTCGACCGCGAAGACTGGCAAATGAGCCCGCCCACGGTGAACGCCTACTACGACCCGCAGCTCAACCAAATGGCCTTCCCGGCAGGCATCTTGCAGCCGCCCTTTTTCTCGGCCCGCTCTAGCCTGGCCGTCAACATGGGCGCGACCGGCGAGACCATCGGCCACGAACTCATCCACGGCTTCGACGACGAGGGCTCGCGGTACGACGGCAAGGGCAACCTCGCGTCGTGGTGGGAGCCTGAAACGCGCAGGCGCTTCGAGGCCAGGGCGCAATGCGTCGTCGACCAGTATTCGGCCTACGAGCCCCTGCCCGGCGTGAAGATCAATGGCAAGCTGACCCTCGGCGAGAACATCGCCGATATCGGTGGCCTCAAGCTCGCCTTTCGCGCGTATCGCGCCCTGCGAAAGAGCGCAGAAGAGCGCATTTGGGCCGACGGGTTCGACGAAGACCAACAGTTTTTTCTGTCGTTCGGCCAGTCTCAGTGCACGAAGTGGCGTGAAGAGCGGGCGCGCACGCTCTTGCAGACCGACCCGCATTCGCTGGCAAAATTTCGGGTAAACGGGTCTGTCTCGAACATGCCCGAGTTCGCCCGCGCCTTCTCATGCGCCGAGGGCAAGGCCCTGAACCCCAAGCAGCGCTGCGACGTCTGGTGAGCCGCACTCGAGCGTGAGCGGGTGCGGATCCTCCAGGTCAACCGCAAAGCGCACGGCGGCTGGGGCCGGAGCACGGGGAGAAGTGGGCGGGCGTGGGCTTCTGGCTTTACGGCGATCGTGTCGCAGGCACGATGTTCGACGACCCGACGGCCAGCGGTGCGCACCGGCTGGCTATGTGGGGCGCGCTCCGAGACGGTCGGCTGCCGCTGCGATATGATCGAAAAATCACCGCCGAGATCGCGGAGCAGCTCGTCCGAAGGGGAGCCGCGCCCATCCAGGCGATCGTGGACGCGGTGACCGCCCGCGCCCTCGCTGGCCCGACGGAGCTGACGACCGACGAGCTCGCGACACTCCTTCCGGCCCCGCCCGACCCGTCGCGACTGGCTTTCGCCCGACAGTGCCTTCGGAAGGTGGGCATCACCTGGCCCGGCTCGCCCGAGATCCCCGAGGAGCCGACATAACGGGCCAACCGAGGTTCGTCCAGGACCAACGCTCTTCAGGTGCCGGACGGCGGAAGCGGCCCGTCCGACGCGTCGGCGTCCCGGGCCGAGACCGCGTGTCCATGGGAGCGGCACATGGTCCCAAACCAGGGGCGCGTGGAGCTGACCCGGGACCACGTGCGGTTGATGCGGAACGTCGTGGGGTTCACCGCCGCCCGCGTGGACCTGACCGGGGAGCGCGTGGACCTGACCGCCGCCCGCGTGGACCTGACCGGGGAGCGCGTGGACCTGGCCTAGGACCGTGCGAGGGGTGTGCGCGTGGCGCCTGGACCCGAGGGGCGAGCGGTTGGGGTTCGGCGAAGCCATGCGTGGGGTTCCGCCGGGAGCGCGTGCGGCTCTCCGCCGGACGCGTGGACGTCCCAAGGCGGCCACACGGAGCCGAGGACGGCGCGCGTGAAGTCGACGGAGGCGCGCGTGGACCCGGGACGTGGCCCGCCTGGACCTGTTGCGGAATCGCCTGGACCTTTTGCGGAATCACCTGGACCGCTCGGCGGAGCACCTGAGATCCTGCGGAACATCCTCTGAGGCGTGGAGCTGGGGCTTTGCCCCAGCTCCCTGGCCCCAAGGAAGAGACGCATGCTCAGGGCGCCACGCCGGCTGCTTGCCATAGGGCCACCTCGGCGATCTTGGCATCCACGGCCAGGTCCACGAACCGGAGCTTTGCGTCGCGCGCGGAGGTGTAGGCATCGACCAGCTCCAGCACCGCGAGGCGCCCGTCGCTGTAGGCGGCTTCGATTTCGCTCACCATGGCTGCGCTCGACGCGACCGCTGATTCTCGATATTTTTCCAGGGCGATGCGGCGCCGGCTCGCGGCGGCGTACTCGGCTCGGACGCGCTGGTCGACTTCGAGGGTGAGACCGTCTGCGGCGCTCGACCATGCTTGGGCTCGCATGCGCGCAGCTGGGATCCTGCCTTGGCCGCGGTCCAGCGACGGAATGGGGACCGTCACGCCCACGAGGACATCGTATTGCCGTTCGTTGTTCGGCCCGATTCCTTGGCCGACGCCGACGCCGC
Source organism: Polyangium mundeleinium (assembly GCF_028369105.1). Classification (NCBI taxonomy): domain Bacteria; kingdom Pseudomonadati; phylum Myxococcota; order Polyangiales; family Polyangiaceae; genus Polyangium; species Polyangium mundeleinium. Next base: position 8,133,089 of record NZ_JAQNDO010000001.1, read on the forward strand.
CGTAGACTGCGATTCCTGGGAAGACCGAACGCTGGGCGATGTCCACCTCCGCTGCCGCGGCGCGCGCGCGGAGCTGCATGGCGTTGACCTCTGCGTTGTGGTTTTTCGCCGCGTCCCGGAAGCTGCTCAGCGATGGCAGGGACGACGATTCGTACAGATCGATCTTCGGGGCTCCCAGGAGCGCGGACGCGCCTGGACCGACGGCGACGTCGAATGCGCCTCGCTCGGTCGCGATCTGCGCTTCGGCCTCCTCGACGGCCGCGCGCGCGTCTGCGACGGCGATGGCCATGCGTGACGCATGATACCTTGGCGCGAGCCCACCCGCGACGCGCGCCTCGACGATGCCCCGGGCCCGCTCGACCTGCGCGAGCGTCCCCACGACGACATTCTTCCGCTCGAAGGCGCCTGCGAGCGCAAGGAAGGCTCGGCGCACTTCGAGTGCGAGACGCGTCCGCGTGGCGCCCGTATCGGCGTGCGTCGCGTCCCGTTCGAGCTCTGCGGCGCGACGCCGCGCCGTCGGCAGGCCACTCGTCTCCAGAAATTGCGTCACGCCGATCTGCCCTGCGCCGAGCAGCGGATCGTACGTGGTGTACCCGAGGGATCGGGCATATTGGATGTTGATCTGTGGATTCGTCCAGACCCCCGCCGCGACGACGTCGTGCGCCGCGGCGCGGCCCGTGGCCTGCGCGGACACGAGCTGCGGGTGCCGATCGAGGGCCGCGAGCGCGTCGGCCAGCGAAAACCCTGGGGCCGCGGGCGTCTCGCCCATCGTCGTCGCGGCGTCGACGCCGGCCCGCGCGGGCTCCGCCAGGGCCCCCAGGAGCAGGAGGAGGCAGGCCCCGGGGCCGAGCCCGCGCCGCATGGCACGCTTCAGGAATCGCATGGGACAACCTCCACCGGCGCCTCGCGGCGTCGACCTGCATACGCGACCGGCAAAACGAAGAGAATGGCCGGGATCCCGGCGAGGAGCCCGGCGATGATGGCGATGGCGAAGGGCCTTTGCGTCTCGCTCCCCATCGCATGGGAGAGCGCCGCGGGGAGCAGGCCGAGGAGCGCGAGCGAGGTGGTGAGAACGACGGGCCGGAACGCGACCTCGGCGCCTTCCAGCATCGCGCCATGGGGGTTCGTCTCGGCGATCTCGTCGATGCGCGAGCATATCAAGACCCCCGCCAGCACGAGCTGCCCGAGGAGCGCAATGCACCCGACCGCGCTGCTCACCGAGAAATTCTCCCCCATGAGCCGGAGCCCCGCGACGGCGCCGACCAGCGCGAGCGGCAGGAACGCGAGGATCATCAACGTCGGTCGCAAGCGCCGGAAGTTCGCGTACAGGATCGCGAGGATCGCGAGGACCGCGAGCGGCAAGGCGATCCCCAGCCGTCGCATGGCGCGCCGCTGGTTCTGGAACTCGCCGCCCCAGCTCACGTACGTCCCTTCCGGCAGCGCTCCCAGCGTGGCCACGGCGCGCTGCCCGTCCTCCACGACGCTCCCGAGATCCCGCCCGCGCACGTTGAATTTCACGGCGACGAAGCGCGAGAAATCTTCACGCCATACCGCGGAGCGCCCCGTCCCGAGCTCGATCTTGGCGACCTCGCCGAGCGTCGCGCGGTTCTCCGCTTCCCCCACGACCAGGCGCCCGAGCGCGCTCGGGTCGGCGCGGACCGCGTCGGGCAGCCGCAGCGCGACGCCGTGACGCCGCTCCCCCTCCCATACCTCCGTCGCCACCGCGCCCCCCAGCGCAACTGCAATCGTGCTCTGCACGTCGTCGATCGCGAGCCCCCGGCGGGCAATCGCATCGCGGTGGATGTCGATCCGGAGCTGCGGGTTGTCCCCGGCCATGTAGATCGCGAGATCGGTCACGCCTTGCACCTGGCCGAGTTTTTCGCGGATCTTCTCGGCGAGCTCGGTCGAACCTTTCAGGTCCTCGCCGTGCACCTTGACGACCACCTGGCCAATGATGCCGGAGATGGTCTCGAAGACGCGGTCCGTGATCGGCTGCGAGAAGTTGTATTGCACGCCCGGGATCGCGCGGAGGCTCTGGCGTAGCTCGGCCTCCAGCGTGCGCCGGGTCGAGCCGGGGCGCCATTCGGTCTCGGGGCGCAGCGGCACGAAAAACTCGGCGTTGTTCGGGCCCTCGGCCTGCGTGGCGGCCTCGGGGCGGCCGATGTGCGAGAGCACGTCCACCGCCTCGGGCAAGCGGAGGATCTTCTCGCGGATCCGCCGGACCTGGCTGCGTGTCTCGTCGAGGGAAATGGTCGAGGGGAACGTGGACGTGATGTAAAAGCCGCCCTCGTTCAGCTCTGGGAGGAACTCCGTACCGATTCCGCTCGCATAAGCGGCGCCCCCGAGCGCGGCTGCGCCGCTCGCCGCGATCACCAGGATGCGCATCCGCGCCGCCCGCGCGAGGAGCCGCAGGTAGCTACGTCGCAGCCATTGCAGCCATCGTGCATCCTCCGCGGCGCCGTGCTCCGGGAGCGCGAACGTCTCCAGGGCCGGCACGACGAATGCCGCGCAGACGAGGGCGCCGAGGAGCGCGAAGGCATAGGTGTAGGCCATCGGCGCGAAGATCCTCCCCTCGACGCGCTCGAGCGAGAAGATGGGCGCGAGCGCCGCGATGATGATCAGCATCGAAAAGATGACGGGTTTGGCGACGCTGCCCGTGGCCCGCTCGATGAGGCTCCGTTTGTCCTCTCCCGGCGCCCGCGGGCCGTGCATGAAGTGCAGCGTCGTCTCGAGCACGATGACCGCGCCGTCGACGATGATCCCGAAATCGATGGCGCCGAGCGAGATGAGGTTCGCTGGCAGGCCCATCAACTTGAGCCCCACGAACGCGGCGAGCAGGCTGAGCGGGATCACCAGGAAAATGATGAGCGCCCCGCGCAGCGTGCGGAGGAAGAGATACACCACGGCGACGACGAGCAGCGCGCCCTCGGCCATGTTGCGCTTCACCGTGCCGAGCGTCGCGTCGACGAGGGAGGTTCGATCGTAGAACGTGTCCATCGTGACGCCGCGGGGGAGCACATCACGGTTGAGCTGCTCGATGCGCTCCTTCAAGGCGTCGAGGACCACGCTCGGGTTTTGCCCGCGCCGGAGCAGCACGATGCCCTCGACCACCTCGTCCTCGTGCCCTCGCCCCACGGATCCACGCCGCGGCGTCGACCCCTCGACGACCGTGGCGATGTCCTGCAGGAGCACGGGGACGCCGCCGACCTCGCGCACCACGGCGAGGCCGATATCGGCCGGCGAGCGCAGGGCGCCGACACCTCGCACCACGAACTCCTGCGAGCCAATGCCGACATACCCACCCCCGGCGTTGGCGTTCGTCTTTTCGAGGGCCTCGTAGACCTCCTGCACCGCGATCCCCGTCGCGGCGAGGCGGGCCGGATCGATGCGCACCTGGTATTGCCGCTCGAACCCGCCGAACGTCACGACCTCGGCGACGCCGGGGACCGCGCGCAGGCGCCGCTCCACGACGAAATCCTGAATGGCCCGCAGGTCCCGCAAGGGCTTGTCCCCGCGCAGGGTGTAGCGGTAAATCTGGCCCACCGGCGTGGCCTGGGGCCCCATGATCGTCTCGGCGGACGCCGGCAATTCCGCGTCACGCAGCCGCTCCGCGACCAGCGTACGCAATTCGAAGTCCGAGGTCCCTTCCTCGAACGTGAGCGTCATGAGGCAAAGCCCGAAGACGGAGACGGATCGGAGATCACGGAGCCGTGGGGTCCCCGCGAGCACACGTTCGAGCTCCAGCGTGACCTTTTTCTCGACCTCCTCCGCCGCCTGCCCGGGATAAAGGCCGACGACCTCCACCATCGGATCGGTGACATCGGGAAACGCCTCGATGGGCAGGCTGCGGAAGGCCTGCACGCCGACGATCGCGAACAGGGCCGCGAACGTGACGACGAACGGCCAGCGACGAACGGCGAAACGAGCAATGGCTTTGAACATAAGCTTTACAGGATGAGGTCGAGCTCGCCGTCCAGGAGGACCGCATTCGTCGTGACCACGTCGTCGCCTTCGTTCAGGCCCTTCAGGATCTGCACGTCGTCGCCGAGATTCGAGCCGACCTCCACGACGCGCCGTTCGAGCACGCCCGGCTCGATCTGCACGAGCACGACGCGGTCATCCCTGCGCAGGAGAACAGCCCCGCGCGGCACCACGAGGGTCCGCTCGGCGCCGCGCACCGTCACCTCGACACGCGCGCTCATCTCCGCGCGCAGGCGCGGCTCGTCCGTATTCGGCGCGCAAGCCGCCTCCGTCGTATGCGTGCGCCGGTCCACGGCCCGGACCGCATGCACCACCTTCCCCTCGATACGCTGGGCGCCGAGGGCGGGGACCGTGAACGCGCAAGGCGCGCCCTCCGCGAGGAGCGGCGCGTCCCGCTCGGGAAACGCGGCCCGAACGACGAGCTTTTTGCCGTCGCCGATGAGGAACGCCGCGTCGTCGTCCTCCGGCGTGACCCGCTCGCCCGGATCGACCGAGCGCGCGAGGAGCTGACCTCCGGCCGTGGCCTTCAGCTCGAACGTGTCGCCGGAGCCGGCGGACACGCCCGCCGCGCTGAGCGAGAGCCTCGTCCCCTGCAATTCGGCCTTGGCCGTCGAATACCTCGCGCGCGCCTCGACGAGATCCCGGCTCGACGCGGCGCCCTGGTTCACGAGCTTCTCGAGCCTTTCGACCCCGTCCTTCTCGGCGGAGATCACAATCGACAGCCGACCGAGCTCCGAGCGCAACCGCGCGACTTCACTGCTGCGCAGCGTGGCGAGGGCCTGCCCGGCCTGGAGCTCGCTCCCCACGGCGACGTGGACACGCTCCACGAAGGCCGGAAACGGGACGCGCACGGCGTAGGAGGCGTTCGGCGCGAACGCCACGCGCCCGAAGCCCTGGAGCTTGGCCTGGACGTCACTCGCGCGCGCGGGCGCAAAGTTGAACTGGGAGGCGAGGTCTTCGCGAATACGCAGGCGCCCGGTGTCGAGGGCCTCGTAGGGAGGCTTTAATGTCACGGGAGAAGGGGGGGCCCCCTTGCCACAAGCTGTGAGCAAGAGCGCGAAGGCGCACGCGATGGCGGAACGTAGCATCATGCAGACCTATAGCCCGACGAATGCCGCGCGCCGTTACGAGCGACGATACGTTTTTGTAATGGTTACGGGCTACATTAAATCTCCGTAACGATGTCGGCTCCGCGTCCTTCCTGCGCCCCTGACGTCTGCTCCTGCGGCGCGCCTCGGCCTCCCCCTCCTGCGCGCCCGTCGGGGCGCTGGCCCCCACGGGTACCGCAGAATTCCGGTGATGGGGTGTCGCGGTCCGCTTGCATCCTTTCAAGAAAAATCCGCTCTTCGTCGAGCGACAACGACGCTCCTCCGTTCATTTTCGCCCCTGCGATGCGCAGAATGGGCGATGATGCGCCATGGTCTCTTCAAAACTTTGCTTCGCTTCTGCCCTGGCGATTCTCGCGTCTTCTTTCGGGGTCGCATGCTCGGACACGCCTGAAACCACCGGCTCCGGCGGACAAGGCGCCGCCGGCGGGATGGGCGGCGGTGGTGCGGGAGGGAGCGGCGCCGCCGGCGGGGGCGGCCCGGTCATCCCCGCGGAGCACCCGCGGATCTACTTGAACGAGGCGAACCGCGGCCGGCTCGGCGCCGCGCTCGCAGCCGCCGAGCCAGCCGCCGTGCGTTTCCGCGACATGGTGGACGGCCACCTACAAAACGGCAATGTTTACGCGTTCGAGCCGCACTTTGCGGCGCTCCTCGGCGTCCTCACCGGCGAGGCGGCCTATTGCGCCTATGCGGTCGACGAAGTCGAAACGCGCGTCGCCGCGGAAGAGGCGCTGATCACCGCCGGCGAGCGCGCCGAGGTGGCCCACGACAGTTATCTCTACATCGGCGAGACCATCGGCGATCTCGCGCTGGTCCATGACTGGTGCTTCGACTCCACGACGCCCGAGCAGCGCGCCCGCTGGCTCGCCTATGCCAACCAGGCGGTCTGGAACGTCTGGCACCCGGAAGAGGCGACCTGGGGCGGCGTCTCCTACCCGTGGAGCGGTTGGTCGATCGAGAACCCCTCGAACAACTACTATTACTCGTTCCTGCGCGCGACGATGCTCCTCGGCCTTTCGTCTCTCGGCGAGCACGAGAGCGCGCAGACGTGGCTCGACACGTTCCGCGTGACGAAGATCCAGAACGAGCTCGTGCCCACGTTCACGAGTGATCTCCAGGGCGGCGGCTCGCGCGAGGGCACCGGCTACGGCGTGGCGATGAAAAACCTCTTCCGGCTCTACGATCTGTGGGAATCGAGCACGGGGGAGCGGATCTGGGATCTCACGAGCCACACGCGCGCGTCGTTGCCGAGCCTCATCCATTCCACCGTGCCCACCCTCGATCGCATCGCGCCGATCGGCGACCACGCGCGCGACAGCACGGCGGCCCTCTTCGATTACCACCGATCGTACGTGCTGCTCCTGTCCCACCTGCTCGGCCCGGACGATCCGCTCACGGACGTGGCGCAGACCTGGCTCGACGCCTGCTCGGTGCCGCAGATGGAGCAGCGGTTCATGTACATCGATGACTTCCTCTACAGCGCGCCGGCGCACGCGAAGCGCCCCCTCGCGGACTTGCACCCGACGTACCACGGCGCCGGCACGGGAAACGTCTTCTTCCGGAATGGCTGGGACACGAAGGCGACGTGGGGCGCCTTCATGGCCGGCCCGTTCACGGAGAGCCACGCGCACCGCGACCAGGGCTCGCTGCTGATCTACCAGGGCGAATGGTTGGCGTACGATCAGAACATCCTGTCGCACTCGGGGATCTACCAGAACGAAGAGGCGCACAACCTCGTGCGCATCGAGCAAAACGGCGCCACGGTCACGATGCAGAATGGCGCGGCAAACCTCGTGGCCCTGCACGATACGCCGCACTTCCTCTACCTGCGCGCGGACATCACGCCCGTCTATGCGGGGAAAGGGGCCGTGGGCCGCGTGGATCGAGAGGTGCTCTTCCTGAAGGGGCCGGGCGCCTTCCTGGTGATGGACCGCGTGGACACGAACGACGGCGCCCAGGCCGTATGGCAGCTCAATGCGCCGATCTCACCGACGTCGCTCGGCCAAGGGTGGGAGGTGAGCGGCGCGCAAGGCTCGCTCGACGTGAGGCCGCTCTTCCCCGCACTTCCCAGCGGCGAGGTGCTCGCCTGGCCGGCGCTCGAATCGGAGATGAGCGGCGGCTACCGGCTCGACGTGCGCGACCCGGCCGCGGGCGGACAAGCTCGCTTCCTGATGCTGCTCGCCCCGGGCGGCGCCGTTGCGAGCGCCACGCCGACGTCGAGCGCAGGGACGATCGGCGCGAACGTGGCCTTCGACGACGGGACGAGCGTCGAGGTGGGCTTCGGCGAGGATCAGGCGGGCGGGACGTTGAAGCTCAATGCCGGGGGAAGCACCGTGTTCGACGGCCCTCTCCCGGAGGCTGTCGGCACGCTGCCGCTCCTGAAGAACGGGAATTGAGCTAGCCGCGCGGCCCCTCGGGCCGGAGGAACGCCGCGCGAAGCGTCCCCCATTCGTCCTCGGTCATCTCCCAGTCCGAGTAGAGCGCAATGCCCTGGTAGTTCGCTGGGAGAAGGGGATACGCCTGCAGCGCCGCATTCGCCCCTGCGAGCGCATTCGGTACATTCTCGATGTCTGCGTGGTGGTAGCCGACGCCCGGGTCGTCATAGGCCGGCAGCCCGAGGAGGACGGGCGTCGCTCCCGCCCAATCGAGCACCTCGCGCGTCCACCGCGTGACGAGGTTCTTGTAGAGCTTCACGTTCGTGAGCGCCGTGTCGTACAGCATGACCGCGAGCTGATCCACACGCTGCGCGACCTCGCGAAAATACGCTTCGTCCCAGTGGATGTCGCTGAAGGGATGCAGGATCGTCGTCGGCGGGTACGCGGCGACCGACAGCAGTTTTCCCTTGGGCAAACCCGCGCGGAGCTCTTCGAGCAGCGTCAAATATCGAGCATGGCCGCTCGGGCAAGGCTCGATGTTCACGTGGATCCCGGCGATGCGCGGGTGGGCGTCGAGGAGCGCGCGGATGGAACGCGTAAACCCCTCGCGCCAGGCGCGATCGTCTGGCCGGGCGGACACGTCGAGCACGCCGCCCACCCAGGGCAGGACGCGAAACCCCTCGAATGCATCGAGGAACCGCTCGGTCTGGGTCGGGTCGTGGGGCGCAATGGCCCCCCAGGGCTCGGCGGGGCAGAGGTGCGGGAACACGTCGCGGATACGGTGGCGGCGGAGCAACGCGGCGGCCTCGGCGAGCCGTCGCGGATCACGAAAGAGCGGCTTCTTCGCCTCTTTGCCATACTGCGTGAACCAGCCGTCGCCGCCGAGCCAGCCGTGCTGCATCCAGATGCCGTTCGTGCCGAGATCGTAACGACCATCCACCACCGTCGCGCCGGGCGACCACACGACGTACGCGACGGTCGACGCGGCCCCGACGACGGCGCAGGCCAGCAGTTGCCGGCGGGTGGAGAGGCCTTGGGACCTGGAAGGGGGCATGCGCGCGCTTGGCTCCGGCCGGATGAGACTGTGGAGGAATGCGCTGCCGTGGACAAGACAAATCCCGCGCGGCATTCGGCGTGGAGGCTTTGCACGAGCGCGTGATTCGGAAGTTGCCACGAAGGGGCGCCGTTGGTATCCATCGCCCCCATGAAACACATCGGCTGGCTGCTCGCGGCGCTGATCCTCTCGAGCGGCTGTAACTCGGCGATCGGCCCGAATCAAGCGGACGGGAGCGATTGCAACATCGTCTTGGACGAGAAAGCCTGCGGCGCGGCGTCGTACTGCGATCCCGGGGACCGCGTGGACGGCAGGTACGCGCGGAGACGCACCTACGGGCTGCTCCGCGACGGGGACCACGCGGTCGGCACCTGCAGGCCAAAGGGCGGCCCCGGCGCGGCGTGTAACGAGACCGAGGCATGCATCAGCAAACGCTGCACGCACGAGACGCCCGAAGCCAAGGGCGTCTGCAAGTAGGCCACGCGCGACGAAGCCCTGTCGAGCGCCTCGCCGAGCTCGATGCAGAGGCTCAGCGCAGCGGGGAAGAGAGCTTCTGGATCATGAGGCTCGTCCGCGGGTACCCCGCCGCGGCGGCGCTGGCCATGACACGCACAACGGCGTGGGCAGGGAGATCCTGGGCGGCAGCAATGAGGATCTCCCCCGGGAAGGGCACGTCGGGACAAATCTGCTGCCACAGCTCTTTCTTGTTCACGAGCAGCGTACGGAGCAACGCCGCGGCCTCGGCGAGCCGTCGCGGATCACGAAACAGAGGCTTCTTCGCCTCTTTGCCATACTGCGTGAACCAGCCGTCGCCGCCGAGCCAGCCGTGCTGCATCCAGATGCCGTTCGTGCCGAGATCGTAGCGGCCGTCCCTCACCGTCGCGCCGGGCGACCACACGACGTACGCGACGGTCGACGCGGCCCCGACGACGGCGCAGGCCAGCAGTTGCCGGCGGGTGGAGAGGCCTTGGGACCTGGAAGGGGGCATGCGCGCGCTTGGCTCCGGCCGGATGAGACTGGGGAGGAATGCGCTGCCGTGGACAAGACAAATCCCGCGCGGCATTCGGCGGGGGGACGTCTTGCGCGCGCGCGTGATTCGGAAGTTGCCGCGACGGGGCGCCGTTGGTATCCATCGCCCCCATGAAACACATCGGCTGGCTGCTCGCGGCGCTGATCCTCTCGAGCGGCTGTAACTCGGCGATCGGCCCAAATCAAGCAGACGGGAACGATTGCAACGTCGTCTTGGACGAGAAGGCCTGCGGCGCGGCGTCGTATTGCGATCCCGGGGACCGCGTGAACGGCAGGTACCCGCGAAGACACACCTACGGGCTGCTCCGCGACGGGAGCCACGTGGTCGGCACCTGCAGGCCGAAGGGCGGCCCCGGCGCGGCGTGCATGGGCCCCGATTCTTGCATCAGCAAACACTGCATGCACAGCCCGACGGAGACGCCCGAAGCCAAGGGCGTCTGCGACTAGGCCACGCACGACGAAGCCCTGTCGAGCGCCTCGCCGAGCTCGATCCAGAAGCTCAGCGCAGCGGGGAAGAGAGCTTCTGGATCATGATGCTCGTCCGCGGGTACCCCGCCGCGGCGGCGCTGGCCATGACACGCACGACGGCGTGGGCAGGGAGATCCTGGGTGGCAGCAATGAGGATCTCCCCCGGGAAGGGCACGTCGGGACGAATCTGCTGCCAGAGTTCTTTCTTGTTCACGAGCAGCGTACGAAGCGCGTCGAGCGGGGGAGGCTCGGAGGCCTCGACGATTTCGGGCGTCTCGGCCACGAGGACGCCGTCGACGGTGACGTGGCGGGGACCCACGACGAGCAGGGGAGCGTCCACCAGGTCCTCGCCATGGAAGGCCGCCGGGAGCCAAGGCAGGCGCGTGGGGCCGCAGCACTCCCCGGAGGCCGAGAACGCGGGAAGCAGGCCAAACGCGTAACAAGCGAGGGGCAAGATGAACGCGAGGATGACGGGCGCGCGCACGCCCGGCAGCGTGCGCCACGCCCGTGGAGGGCATTGAACGAAGCGCAGGGCGATTCGCCGGAGGAGGCGAGGGCCGGGAGGACGGACGACGTGGGCGTTCGGAGCGGGGCGGCGGCGAAGAAGTCGGAGCATGGGACCGGGTGGTGAGACGGTGCGGGCGGGGAAAGATTGGCGCCGACGACGTCGCGACCTTGCCGACGCCGTCGACACGCGGCGACCCCCGCAGTCCGTCGTGACCCGCGCCCCTCGACACGCGGCGACCCCCGCAGTCCGTCGTGACCCGCGCCCCTCGACGCGCGGCGACCCCCGCGGGTCCTCGTGACCTGCGCCCCTCGACGCGCGGCGACCCCCGCGGGTCCTCGTGACCTGCGCCCCTCGACGCGCGGCGACCCCCGCGGGTCATCGTCACCCGCGCCCCTCGACGCGCGTCGACCCCCGCGGGTCATCGTCACCCGCGCCCCTTGACGCGCGTCGACCCCCTTGGACGTCACCCTCCTGCGTTATCGCCGGAGCGATAACACGACCGGCCCAGCGGACACGTCGCCGCAGGTGAGGGAGACGTCGTCGCAGGCCGACATGTTCACGTCGACCACGATGTCCTTGCTCCGGCGGAAGGGCGACGTGCTGGTCGGCATCACGAGGACCAGCGTCTCCTTCGGCTCGCCATCGCATTCGAGGGCGTCTTCGACGGCGACCCCGTCCACCACGTCGCTCCCGGACGCCTGGGCGAGCTGCACGAGGAGGCTCGGGGACATGCTGCTTTTGGGGCACGTGTACACGACCGGAATGCCGAGCAGCGCCCCATGCAGGAATTGGCCCTTGCCGCCCATCTCGATCGCGAGCCCGTCCATCGCGCGCGCCGTCCCCGGCACGAGCGGCAGCGCCGTCCCCACGACGAAAAGAAACGCCACGTTCGTCCCAAGCATCTGTTTCATGTTCATTCCCCCGGCGTTGTGTATTCGGATCGGCGTGAAGGAGCGCAAGTCACGTACATGAAATGGCCGCACACAGGCGCGCTTCGTTCCGAACAGCCCCCTCGGCGCCCTCCGTGGCAATGGTTCGCCTCGGGCGCGACGTCGCCCGCGCATGGCGACGCGTCCTTCATGACCGGCGATGAAATCGTGCTCGACGGAGGAATGACCCGGGTTTGACGCCGGCGATCGACGGCACGCCCTCGGGCCCGGAGACGCCCTTGCCCGCGGGCGCCTTCGTTCCGGACAGCCGCGCGGACGCCGTCCGCGGCGCGAGTTCTCCGATTGAAGCATGGCGCCCCTTTGGCTACGTTCTCGGGCGACGACCGTGCCGGCGAAGAGCCCGCGCGGATGCGCGGACGAGCACGACGCGCCGGGCCGATCGCTCGGCTGTCAGGAGGATGAAATGGGCCAGGTGGTGATGGACCGAGGGGCGGGGAACGTGACGGGGAGCGGTCCGGGCGCCAATGGGCACGCGGCGACGAAGATCCGGAGCTACGCGCCGGCCACGGGCGAGCTGCTCGGCGAGGTGAAGGTCACCTCCGCCGACGAGGTCAAGCGCGCCGTCGAGCGGGCGCGGCGCGCGCAGGAGGCCTGGGGCGCGCTGCCCGTCGAGGAGCGCTGCGAGCGCGTGCTCCGCTTCCGCGACGCCATCGTCGACCGCGCCGACGAGATCGTCGACCTGCTCGTGCGCGAGTGCGGAAAACCCCGCCACGAGGCCTTGCTCCACGAGGTCATGGTCGCCGCCGATCTGGCGACCTTCTTCGCCAAGGCCGCGCCACACGTCCTCGCGCCGCACGAGGTCAAGCTCCACATGTTCAAGCATCGCCGGAGCTTCATCCACTACAAGCCGCGCGGCGTCGTGGCCGTGATCTCGCCCTGGAACTACCCGTTCCAGCTCCCCTTGCGCGACGCCATCATCGCCCTGCTCGCGGGCAACGCCGTCGTCATCAAGCCGAGCGAGGTGACGCCGCTCATCGCGCAGAAGGCCAAGGAGGTCTGGGACAGCGCGGGCCTGCCCGAGGATCTGCTCCAGGTCGTCCCCGGCTTCGGGCCGACGGGCGCGGCGCTCATCGAGGCCCAGCCCGACTTCGTGATCCTCACGGGCAGCGTCGCCACGGGCCGCAGGGTCGCGGCCGCGTGTGGCGAGCGGCTCATCCCGTGCGTGATGGAGCTCGGCGGCAAGGCCCCGCTCATCGCCTGCGCCGACGCCGACGTCGAGCGCACCGCGCGCGCCATCGTGTTCGGCGGCTTCTCGAACGCCGGCCAGGTCTGCGTCTCCGTCGAGCGCGTCTACGCGCACCGCGAGATCCACGACAAGCTCGTCGATCGCGTCGTCGAGCTGACGAAGGAGCTTCGGCAGGGCGATCCGAGCGCGGAGTTCGTCGACGTCGGCGCGATCATCTTCCCGCACCAGATCGACGTGGCCGAGAAGCACATCGCGGACGCGGTTGGCAAGGGCGGCACGGTGCGCGCGGGCGGCAAGCGGCGCGAGGGGCCGGGGCAGTTCTTCGAGCCGACCGTGATCGACGGCTGCAACCACCAGATGACCGTGATGACCGAGGAGATCTTCGGGCCGATCGTGCCGTTCATGCGCGTCTCGACCGAGGAGGAGGCCGTGCGCCTCGCGAACGACTCGCACCTCGGCCTGAACGCGTACGTCTTCTCGCGCGACCGGGATCACGCAACGCGTCTCGCCGAGCGCGTCGAGGCGGGCAGCGTGCTCGTGAACGACGTGCTCACGAACGGCGGCACGCCCGACACGCCCTTCGGCGGCATCAAGGCGAGCGGCTTCGGCCGGGCGATGGGCGAGGAAGGGCTGCGCGAGATGTGCAACATCAAGCACGTCAGCGTCGAGCGGGTCGGCCTGGGGAGCAAGGACCCGCTCTGGTACCCCTACACGGCCCAAAGTTATGGTTGGTTCCGCAAAGGGCTCCGGGCGCTCTTCTCCGGCGGCGGACTCTTGCAGCGCATTGGCGAGATCCTGTAATCAGGTGGCACGCAGGGGTGGTGGATGGGACCGGTCGCCCCAGGCCCCCCACCCCGCCCTCCCTCGTGCCGCGCATGAAGTCCTGTCCCACGTGTAGCCTCCGGTATCCGAGCGAGAGCAACACTTGCTTCGCGGACGGCTCGACGCTCGTCGTGCTGCGGGATCCGTGGCTCGGCACCACCGTCGCGGGCCGCTACGTGCTCGACGAGCTCATCGGCATCGGCGGCATGGCCTCCGTGTACCGCGCGCGCTTCCTGCTCACGGACCGGCCCTGCGCGGTGAAGCTCCTGAACCCGCAGCTCGCCTCGGACCACACGACGCGCGAGCGCTTCAACCGCGAGGCGAAGCTCGCGCAGCGGCTCGCGCACCCGAACATCATCGAGATCTTCGACCACGGCGACGCGGAGGACGGCACGCCGTTCCTCGTGATGGAGCTGCTCGAAGGCGAGAGCCTCTCGGAGCTCATCGCGGCCGGACCCGTGCCGCTCGCGCGCGCGCTACCCATCGTCATTCAGATGACGCGCGCGCTCGCCCGCGCCCACGACTTCGAGGTGATCCACCGGGATCTCAAGCCGGAGAACGTGTTCTTGCTCCGGGGCGACCGGGTCAAGCTCCTCGATTTCGGCATCGCGCGCTGCGCGCAGGACGTGCGCCTGACGAACGCGGGCGAGGTGTTCGGCACGCCCGAGTACATGGCCCCCGAGCGCGCGACGTCGTCGGACGCGGGCCCGCCGGCCGATCTCTACGCGCTCGGCGTGATGCTCTTCGAGATGCTCACGCAGCGCCTGCCCTTCGACGCGCCGAGCCCCGCGCAGATCCTGAACAAGCACATGCTGGAGCCGCCGCCGCGCCTCGGCGAGAACCTGCCGGACGCGCCGCCCGCGCTCGATCACCTCGTCTACGACCTGATGTCGAAGGTGCCCGATGGCCGGCCCGTCGACGCCCACCGGGTCCTCGCGATGCTCCAGGAGATCAGCGAGGCCGCGCGCATCCCCTTGCCGCCCGATCTCGACGCAGCGCCGCTCGCGCCCCCGCGCCCCTCGGCCACGGCCGCGGCTCCGCGCTGGAGCACGCGCGTCGAGATCGTCGAGCGCCTCGTCAGCAAGACCTACGGGGGCGCCTTGCCGGTCGAGGTCGCGCGCACGCTCGAGCAGATGAAGGCCCACGTGAAGGAGCTCGTGGAGCTGCGGGCCCGCGGCCTCGAAGAGCAACGCGCGCTCGACACGATCCACCGCGAGTGGAAGGAAGGCCGCTTCCGCCATGGCAAGGCGATGGATCGGCTCACGGTGGACATCTCGCGGACACGCGAGGAAGCACGCGCGACCCGGGTCGGCATCGCGCCGCTCGCCGCGGCCGCGCGATCGTTCGCGCCGCGCGTGCGCGAGGCGCACCGAGAGGTGGTCTTCTGGGAGGGCCGGAGCGGCTTCCGCGAGCCCTACCGTGAGCTCGCGGTCGCATACCGCACGCTCGCCGATCTCGTCGACCTGTGGACCAACGCGCGCCACGCGGAGCTCGAAGTGGAGGCGGCGGCGGTCGAGAAAGAGCGGGCCGTGTCCGAGGTGGACCAGCAGATCCGAGAGCTCAGGCACAGCCTGGTGATCGCGGATCGAGCGATGGAGGATCGCAAGGCGAAGCACTTCCTCGCGCTCGGGGACGTCGGCCGGCGCGCGGAGAAGCTCGAGTTCGAGCTCTTGCGCTCCTCGGGCCGGATCTGCGCGCCGCTGCGGGGCCGGGCGGATCTGGCGCCGCTCTTCGCCGAGCTCGCAGGCAGCACACCCGCGGCGGCGGCGCCGGCTTGAGAGACTGCTGGGGATGACGCGACGTTTGTGCGATGATGTCTCCGGGGCGTGAGATCGCGCCGCAATTTCAGGCGCGAGAGCCCCGCGAAAACATGTCGGGCAAGGTCAAGCAGATCATCGACGCCATCGTCGCCCACCGCTCGCGGGGCAACCCGACGATGGCGGGGTTCGTCCGCGCAAAGCTGATGCTGAAGGGCATCGATCCCTCGAAGCACACGGACACCTCCTCCGACGATCCCGAGGTCCTTCGAAAGCTCGAGGCCCTCGCGCGCGAGCTCGGCGTCGATCTGCCGGGGCCCGGCGCGGGCGTGTCGTGGCGACCTCCGCCGTCCTCGGGCCCGCAACGCTAGAACATCGATCGGTTTGACAACCGCTCGATGTTCTAGCTCTTTTGTCCCGAGGGGGGCGCCTCGCGTCCCCCTCTCGCCCGGGCAAAGCCCGGTCGATTCACCCCCCGAGGCGAGCTCGCTTCGCGATCTCGCAGAGCGCCGAACGGGTCGGCGCTCTAGCCATCTTCTTCGAGAGCACGCAGGGAGGATTGTCAACGTGCCCGTTCGAACCGCTCATGCGACCGAGATCGGCGCAGACGACGTCGCGCGCCACATGCGCGCCGAGCTCGCGTCCGTCGAGCCCATCGTGGTCCTTTATTTCGCCGGCGGCCCGCGGGATCCACGCGCGCTCGCCGAGGCGATGCAGCGCGCGTTTCCAGGCGCGATCGTGGTCGGCTGCACGACGGCCGGCGAGCGCGAGGGCCGCGCATGGCGCAAGGGCTCGGTCGTCGCGATGGCGCTCGGCGCCGAGATCGTGCGGGACGCGGCCGTCGCCGTGATCGAGGATCTCCGCGGGCGCGCCGACGTGAAGGCCGCGCTCGCGCCGCTCGAAGCGCACTTCGATCGTCCACTCGCGCGCCTGGATCCCACGCGGCACGTGGGCCTCCTGTTCGTCGACGGGCTCAGCACGGCCGAGGCCCGTCTCATGGATCGGCTCGGCGATCTCACGGACATCCCGATCCTCGGCGGCTCAGCCGGCGACGACCTCGCCTTCGCCTCGACGTGGGTCACGAAGGACGGCACCGCGTACACGAACGCCGCCGTCCTGCTCCTGCTTGAGCCCGCCGTGCCGTTCCGCGCGATCAAGACGCAGAGCTTCCGCCCGCTCGATCGCACGCTCTGCGTGACGGCCTGCGACGAGGCCGCGCGGGTCGTGCATGCGTTCGACGGCAAACCCGCGGCAGTCCGGTACGCCGAGGTGCTCGGGATCCCGATGGCCGAAGTCGTGAGCCACTTCCAGCGCCACCCGCTCGGCCTGATGGTCGGCGACGAACCGTTCGTCCGAAGCCCGCAGCAGCTCCGCGGCGAGAGCGTGGTGTTTTACTGCGAGGTCCCCGAGGGCACGGTCCTCACGGTGCTCGAAGCGAGCGACATCGTGGAGGACACGCGCCGCGCGCTCACGGAAGCCCGCGAGGAGCTCGGCGGCGCATCGGCGCTCGTCGGCTTCGACTGCGTGTTGCGGACGCTGGAGATCGAGGCCCGCGGGCTGCTCGATCCGTACGGCGCGATCTTCGAGGGCATCCCGACGGCCTTGTTCAGCACGTACGGCGAGCAGTTCGTCGGCCACGTCAACCAGACGGCCACGATGCTCCTCTTCGGCTGATCGCCGCGGGGCTTCCGGCGCGCCCGGCGGGGCTCCATCAGTCCCCGCATGGCGTTCGCGGGGATCCTCTTCGACGTGGATGGCGTGCTCGTCGATTCGCCGCACGAGCGAGCCTGGCGGGAGACCTTGGACGAGCTCATGCGGGGCCCCTGGAAAGACCTCGCCGCGCAGTCGCTGTACACGCCCGCGCGCTTCGACACAGCGGTCTACCAGGAGCTCGTCGCGGGCAAACCCCGCGAGGACGGAGCGCGCGCGGCGCTCGAGTACTTCGGCGTCCCCAACGCCGCAGCCCTCGCCGCGGAGTACGCAGCCGCGAAGCAAGCAAAGATCCTGGGCCTCATCCAGGAAGGCGCGTTCCAGGCCTTCCCGGACGCACTGCGGTTCGTGCTCGCGGTGCGCGACATGGGCTTGCCGATGGCGGTCGCCTCGTCGTCGAGAAACGCAAACGAGCTGCTCGCGCGGATCGTGGTGCCCGAGCCGATGCCAGGTCTCCGTCCGGATCCACTCGGCAAGGAGCCCGGCACGACGCTCGTCGATCTCTTCGACGCAAACGTCTGCGGCCGGACGTTCCCGCGGGGCAAACCCTCCCCAGACATCTTCCTCGGCGCCGCAGCAGAGCTCGGTGTGCAGCCCGAGGCAGCACTCGTCGTGGAGGACGCAACATCAGGAGTGCAAGCAGCAAAAGCCGGCGGGATGTGGGCGCTCGGAGTGGCGCGGCTCGGAGACGCCGAGCTCTTGCGGGCAGCGGGGGCCGACCTCGTGGTGGAGTCACTCGACGAGGTGGATCGAGACGCACTCGCGCGGGGGACACTCGCGCGCGTCAAGAAGGCGGCGTGATGTCTTCTCCAGGGCGTCGCGCCGGGGCGCTGCCCCGGTCCCCGCGGGGGCTGTTCGCCCCTCGACCCGAACCAGGCACGGCCTGGACCGGGGGTGGAAGAACTGCGCTCCGCGCAGTTCTTCCAACGGGCCGGTGGCAAGACCATGGGGGTGGGTTTCAAGCTGGCGACGGGCACGCTGCCGGTTGAACCAGCAGCGCTGCCGTGTTCGTTGGCAGGATCGTCGCTGGTCTTGACCCTGGCTGTTCGATGAACTGCGCGGAGCGCAGTTCATCGACCCCGCGTCCAGCGCTTGCGCTGGTCCGGGTCCAGGGGCGGATAGCCCCGGTGGGGCCTGGGGCAAAGCCCCAGCGCTGCGCCTCCACCAGGAGACCGGGTGAGGTCAGGACAGACCGCGGAGCATCAGGTTCCAGTACATCCAGGGCAGCCCGTATCGCTTGAGCAGGTACATGTCGTGCCGCTCTTTCATCGTGTTGATGAGGGGGATCGACGGCGTGGGTTTGCCGGTGTAATCGAATTCGGCGAGCAGCATCGTGTCGTAGGACGTCACGAGGGGGCACGAGGCGTAGCCGTCGTATTTTGCTGTCGGCTCCTTGTCGTTCATGACGGCGAGCAGATTTTCCACGAGGACCGGCGCTTCTTTGCGGATGGCCGCGCCTGTGCGCGAGGTTGGCAGCTCCGAGGCGTCGCCGAGCGCGAAGATGTTCGGGTAATCGGGGTTCTGCATCGTGTGCTTGTCGGCTTTGGCCCAGCCTTTGTTCGGGCCGTCCTTGTGCGCGATCGGGCTCCGCTTGATGAAATCGGGCGCGCTTTGCGGCGGCACGGCGTGCATCATGTCGTATCGGATCGTTTCTCGCTTGCCCGCGGGATCCCCGACGACTGCGAAGACGGCTTCTTTCCGGTCTGGATGCACCTCGACCAGGTTGCGCTCGAATTTCGTCTGGATGCTGTAGCGCGTGATGACCTGCTCGAGCACGGCGCGGTACTCCGCGACGCCGAAGATCGCCTTTTGCCCTGAGCCGAAGATCACGCTCGACCGATCGAGCACGCCCGTCTTGCGCCAATGGTCGCAGGCGAGGTATGCGATCTTTTGCGGCGCGCCTGCGCATTTGATGGGCCCTGTGGGGTGCGTGAAGAGCGCCGTCCCGCCGCCGCGGAAGGACTCGATGAGGCGCCATGTCTTCGGCGCGAGACGGAAATCGTAATTGCTCGACACGCTCTCCGTCTTCAGGGCTTCGCGCAATCCGGGGACCGCGTCCCAGTCGAGCTGGATGCCTGGGGCGACGACCAGGAAATCGTAGCCGATCTGCCCGCCGCCGCGCACGCGCACCGTTTGTGCCACCGGATCGATCTCCTCCGCGAAATCCTTGATCCAGCGGGCTCGCTCGGGGATGTAGGCGGCCTCGTCGCGCTCCGACACGTCTGCGCTCACGATGCCGGCGCCGACCAGCGTCCAGAGCGGCTGGTAATAGTGTTTTTCGGAGGGCTCGACGATCGCGACGTCTTCTACGCCGGCGCGCGCGAGCCGTGCGGCCACGGAGATGCCGGCTGTGCCGCCGCCGATGATGACGACGCGCGCGCGCCCGAGCTCCGGGATCGCGGCGGCCTCGGGTCGCGGGAGGCTTGATTTCGGGGAGCTCGGTGCGGGCGTGGTCGTGGCCATCTCGTTTCCTCTTCCAGGGTGTTCGGTTCGTCCGGGACCCAAGCAAGCAAGATGCCACACCCCAATCCACACGCCAGCGCCTCGGAACACGCGCGCGCCGCGAACGCGCGCCCCTGCACGTTCCAGCCGCGTTTCATGGATGTTTCACGGTGTTTCCGGAGCACGAAAGAGCCCGGCCGCCCGCGGCGGACGTGCAATCCGCGGCAAACCACGAGGACCGCGGCGGCTTGCGGGCTACCTTTCGGCGGGACGTCCGGGCAATGCGGTGGCCCAGGGGCGCGTGATCATGCCGAGCGCGAGCGCGGCCACGAGGAGGAGGAGCGGCAGGGGGAGCTGCTTGCCGAGCATGAAGAGCCCCATCGCCACGACGAGCCATGCAAATACGCGGCGCAAAACGTCCGACGATACACGCTTGCCGAGGAGCGCACCCGCCACGCTGCCGAGCGCGGCGAACGAAGTGACGATCCCGACGAGCACCGGGTCGAGCTCGGCGTGCGCCACGTGCCCCGCGAATCCGGCGAACGATTGCAGCGTGATGACGAACAGCGACGTCGCGACGGCCTCGCGCATGGCGAGCCCGCCAAAAAGGACGAGCGCGGGGACGATGAGAAAGCCGCCGCCGGCGCCCACGAGGCCCGCAAAACACCCGACGGCGCCGCCCAGCAAAAGCGCGCGCTCCACGCGAAGCTCGCGCCGGTTCGCGGCGTCCTCGCCGCGCCCGCGCAACATGACGACGGCCGAGGTCACCATCGTCGCGCCGAACACGACGAGGAGGACGGCCTCGGGGACGAAATGCGCGAGCCGCCCGCCCACGAAAGCCCCGGCCATCGCCGCGACGCCGAACAGCGCGCCGATGCGATAACGGACGTGGCCGCGCCGCGCGTGGAAGACGAGGCTCACGAGCGCGGTCACGCCCACCACGAAGAGCGAGGTCGCAATGGCCGCGCGCGGCTCGACGTCGAGCAAATACACGAGCATGGGCAGCGTGAGAATGGCTCCCCCGCCGCCGAGCATGCCGAGGACGACACCAATCACGAGCGCGAGTGTGGCGCCGAGGGCGAGCATGGCGTCTCCCTCAGCGGCTCACCGGTAGGCCCGCCTCGTTCCAGGCGATCATGCCTCCGGCCATGTTCATGACACAGGAAAAACCCGCCGCCGCGAGCGCCGCGGCCGCCTGGCCCGAGCGGCGCCCCGAGCGGCAAACGAGGACGAGCGGCTCGTCTTTGCGAAAGCCGGCCGCGTCGAATCGCGCGACCGGGACGTTCTCCACGCCGTCCACGTGCCCAAGCTCGCCACGAAGCTCGGCCGGGTCGCGGACGTCGATCAGCCGCGCGCCGGGAATCGCCGCGGCGACGTCCCTCGGCGCGATGTCGCGATAACCGGCGGGGTTCGGGGTGGACCTCTCGAACAGCGTGGGCATGGGGCTCTCTCCTCGCGCGCCGCGAGTTGCAAACGAGGTGCCACACGCCGTTTCACGCAGATCCCACGCAGAACCCTCCTTTTTTCGGCGTCCGCGCCCGCCGCCTGAAACATCCTGCAACACGCTGGGGCGCGTGTTGCAACGTTTCTCAGGCAGGCCCGGCGATGCCGAGCTCGCGCATCCTTCGCCACAAGGTCACGCGGCTCAGGCCGAGGATCTTCGCGGCGCGCTGGCGATTGCCCCCGGTGCGACCGAGCACTTCCAAGATCCGGCGCGCCTCGGGGTTCGGGTGCTCGGCGCCTGCTGCGGGCGTCGGGGACGGCGCGACCTGCTCGGCGCCGAAGAGGCTCGGGTCGAGCAGCTCGGGCGGCAAATCCGCGGGCACGAGCGTCGGGCCGTCGCCCATCGCATAGGCATACGCGAGAACGTTCTTCAGCTCGCGCACGTTGCCGGGCCACGAATACCGACGGAGAAGGGTCATGGCCGCCGGCGAGACCCGATCGACCCGCCGCCGGCTGGTCTCGTTGCGGAGCGCCATGAACTTCTCGACGAGCAGCGGGATGTCGTCGGGCCTCTCGCGCAAGGAAGGAATGAAGACCGGAATGACCCGCAGCCGGTACATGAGGTCGGCGCGGAACCGGCCCGCCTCGACCTCTTTTCGCAAAGCGCGGTGCGTGGCCGAGACGAAACGCACGTCGACGGGGACGGGCTCGCGCGCGCCCACGGGAAGGACAGAGCGCGTCTCGACCACGCGAAGGAGCTTCGCCTGAAGCTCGAGCGGCATCTCCGCGATCTCGTCGAGGAACAACGTGCCGCGGTGCGCGAGCTGCACGTGCCCGGGTGTATCGCGGACCGCGCCCGTGAAGGCGCCGCGCGCGTGCCCGAAGAGCTCGCTTTCGAGCAGATGAGAGGGCAACGCCGCGCAATTGATGGCGCGAAACGGCCCCTTGCGCCGCCCCGAGAGCGCGTGAATGGCGCTCGCCACGAGCTCTTTGCCCGCGCCCGTCTCGCCGCGCACGAGCACCGTCACGTCGTCCCCCGCGACCCGCTCGAGCACGCGAAACATCACTTTCATCGCCGGGTCCTGCGTCCACATGCCGTGGAACAGGACCTCGCCCGCCTCGAACGACTCGCCGGCGTCCTCGAGCAAAAGGAGCGTGCCCACCCGCGCGCGCCCGTGCGTCACGGGCAGCGACCGCACGCGCACGAGGCGCCGGCCGGACCCGCGCGGCGGGAGAATGGCCTGCACCGGCCGCCCCTCCGCGAGCGCCTCGGCCACGGGGCGTTTCTCACAGTCGCCACACAAGAGCTTGGGGGCCGACGCGTGGGGCGGGATCTCGACGCCGAGCAGCTCCGACGCCGCCGGCGTGGACAGGACGATCCGGAGCTCCGCGTCGAGGACGAGGGCCGCCCCCGAGGCAGCCTCGAGGGCGCGCGTGATCACGTCCTCGGTCGATGGGGCGGGAGGTTTGCGGGGCACGCCCGCAATGTAACATGTTGCAACGCGTGTTTCAGCTCGCGCTCGCTCCCTTCCGCGCCCCGTCGTCGTCCACGGGCTTGCGGAGGTTCAGGGGGATGCGGAGGTACCGGACGCCGTTCTCGTGCTCGGCGGGCAGGCGCCCGGCGTCGATGTTCACTTGCACGCTCTGCCAGAGCAAGCGCGGCGCCGCGAGCGTCGCGTCCCGCGCATTGCGGAGCGCCACGAAATCGGGGCGCGTGGTGTCGGCGCGGAGCTGGATGTTTTCCCGCTTGGATCTCCCGATCGTGGTCTCGGCGCGCATCGGGCGGCCGCCAGGCTGGTAATCGTGACCCACGAAGACGCGCGTCTCGTCCGGCAGGGCGTACAGTTTGTCGTGAACCGACGTATAAAGCGCGTCGGCCGAGCCCTCCGGAAAATCGCAGCGCCCCGTGCCGTAATCCTCGATGAACAGGGCGTCCCCCGTGAAGACCGCATCGCCGATGTGGTAGGACACGCAGCCGGGCGTGTGGCCGGGCGTCGAGATCGTCTCGATGCGCAAGGTGCCGGCTTCGAGGATCTGGCCGTCTTCGAGGAGCAGGTCGAACTGGCTGCCGTCGGTCCGGAACGTCGGGGGCATGTCGAACACGGTCTTGAAGACCTTCTGCACCTCGCGAATCCCCACGCCGGTGGCGCTGCGGCCGCCGAAGCGCTTCTTGAGCCAGGGCGTGGCCGTCAGGTGATCGGCGTGCGCGTGCGTCTCGAGCGTCCAGCGCAGCGTCAAGCCTGCTTTTTCGAGGAACGCCGCGATCGTTTCGACCGAGGCCGTGCTCACCGTGGAGGACATGGGCTCGTAATCGAGCACCGAGTCGATGACCACCGCGTCCTTCGAGTTCGGA
Source organism: Polyangium mundeleinium (assembly GCF_028369105.1). NCBI lineage: Bacteria > Pseudomonadati > Myxococcota > Polyangiales > Polyangiaceae > Polyangium > Polyangium mundeleinium. The sequence goes on from NZ_JAQNDO010000001.1 coordinate 8,156,273, forward strand.
TCATACACCACGTAGGTCAGCGTGAAGGTGGCGGGATCGAAGAAGGGCTCGACGTGAAACATGGCTCCACGCTGCAAAGCAAAGAGCGGGCCAACACAAGCCGCGCGGAAGGCAGGCCGGGAAGCTGGGGGCCGGCGGGGCATGTTTCACGCCGTGAAACACGCCCCCCACGGCTGCGCGCGCGGAGCGCAAAAATCATGTTTTCCGCGTGGCTCGCAAGTATCATCCGGCGCTTCGACCGGGACACCTTGGCGCCCGGACGAGCCCCTGGAGGAAAATTTGATGGCCCCCACTCGACCCATCCCTCTCGAAGAGGTCCCCATCACGAGCGAATCCGACCTGCAAAAGCTGGCCATGGACGTGTCCATGGAGGGGCTGTCCATCCTCGCAGGTGACACCTATTGGTACATGAACCGCGCCCATGGCATGGTGCTCGGCTACGAGCCCGAGGAGCTGATCGGCAAAACATGGCGTTTGCTCTACGACGACGCCGAAAGGACACGTATCGAACGAGATCTCTTCCCCATCCTGGGAGAACACGGCAAATGGTCGGGCGAGGTCCGGGGGCGACATCGCGCCGGCCATTCCGTGGACCTCGAGATCTCGCTCACGAGATTGCCTGCGAACCCGCTCATGCCGACCGGGGGCCTGATTTGCACATGCCGTGACATCGTCGCGCGCAAGCAGGCCGAGCAGATCCTTCGCCGCACCTTGGAAGATCAGATCCGCACGAACGAGGAGCGCGAAGGCGCCATTCAAGCGCTGGAGGCCACGCAACGCGAGCTCATGGAGAAGATCGCGACCATCGAGCGGCAACGCAGCGCCCTGCGCGACATGAGCGTGCCCATCCTCGAGCTGTGGGACGACGTCCTCACGCTGCCCATTGTGGGGATCATCGATAGCCAGCGAGCGGCGGACATGACGGAGCGGCTGCTCGGTCGTATCGGCGAGCGGCGCACGCGCGGGGTCATCCTCGATTTGACGGGCGTCGAGGTCGTCGACACCATGACCGCCGCGCACCTCGTCAAGCTCAGCCAGGCGGCCTCGTTGCTCGGCTCCTTTTGCGTGCTCACGGGCATCGGGCCCCAGGTCGCGCAGACGCTGACGCTCATGGGGATCGATCTGGGCGGCCTGACCACCGCTCGGAGCCTGCGGGACGGCCTGCGCATCTGCCTCACGCGGATCGGGCGCGCCTGATCACGCTCCTCCCCCGACGCGACACCGATAATAGAGCTGCCGCTCGACCTGCTCCTCGGCCGGGAAGTTCACCACCTCCATATCGAGGATCTCGAACCCCGCCTCCCGCAGGACGCCCTCGAGCTCCTCTTGCGGATACGCGCTCACGTGGATGGCGTGACCGAGGAAGGGAAGCTCGAAAAAGTCGAAATCCCCCTCCACCATCGAAACCACGAGGTACCCGCCCGGCCGCAGGGCGCGGGTGATCTTGCCCAGCGCGGCAGGAATCTCCGACTTTCGCAGCATGAGCAGCGAAAAGAAGGCCGCGACCCCGCCGAACGAGCCGGGCTCGGGCGAAAAGGTCACCATGTCCACCTGCTCGAAGGTCGCGCCCGGGGCATTCCGCCGCGCGAGCCGCAGCATCTCCTTCGAGACGTCGATGCCGTGCACGGAGAGCCCTGCCTCCACGAGCAACTTCGCCGTGGGGATTCCGCTGCCGCACCCCACGTCGAGCACCCGATCGCCCGGGGCGAGGCGCTCGGCGAGCCACCGCGTGGCCTCCACCTGCGCGCGCTTGTCCGCGAATACCTCGTCGTATTTCTCGCCGATGGCGTCGAAGGCCGCGGCCTGCTCGGTGATCTCGTCCTTGCTCATGGTCTCCTCGGGCGGGCTCGCTACCACGGCCGCGCGCGCGTCGGAAGCGTGGCGCCCCGCCGCGATGCATCACAACAAAATTCCGACGCCACTCCACGCCTCTCGCGCGTCGACGTCGACCGCCCATGCTGATACGTTCGATTGTTGGCGGAGGTGGGGAACCGTGGCGACGGAACAAGCCGAGCATCCCTTCGAAGCATTCTTCCGTACCTATCCAGGCGCATTCGTGATCTTGAGCCCCGGGGGCGAAGTGATTGCGATGAACGCCGCTGCCCGCGCGCTCGCCGGCGAGCAGCTCGCGCCGGGGGCCCGCGTCGCGGAGCACGCGCACCCGGACGACGCGCTCGCCCTCACGCAGGCCCTCGGGCTCGTCAAGGACGACGGCGCGCCCGCGCGTTTCACGTGCCGCGCGCGACAACCCAACGGTGGGATGCTGGCCCTCACGTGGCAAATCTGGCGCGCGCCGGGGCGGCCCGATCTCTTCGCCACGCTCTCGCTCGCCGACAGCGCACACGCGCACACGCGCGAGGCCTCGCGCGAGGCGGAGACGACCCCGGAAAAGCCCATCTCCGAGCGCGTGCTCCGCGCCCTCCTCGATCACCTCGACATCATCGCGTGGGTCACGGACAAGGACGGCATTTACACGTTCTACGACGGCAAGGCGCTCGCGGCGTTCGGGGCCTCGCCGGGGCAGCTCCTCGGGCAAAGCCTGTTCGACGTCTTCGGCGACCACATCAGCCCCCCCATGCGCGCGGCGCTCGACGGCACGCCGGGGCGCGAATCCGTGCACATCGTCGGCTCCCACTGGGACAATGTCTACTTGCCCATCCACGACGCTGGCAATACGTTCGCGGGCGTGATCGGCATCTCGCAGAACATGAACGAGGGCCAGCGCATCCGGGAGGAGCTCGAAGCGCGGCTCGCCCTCATCGAGCGCCAGGAGGCGGTGATCCGCGACCTCGAGACGCCGATCATCCAGGTATGGGAGAACGTGCTCACCTTGCCCATGATCGGCGTCGTGGACAGCCACCGCGCCGCGCGGGTCATGGATGACTTGCTCGGCGCTGTCTCCCGCAGCTCCGCTCGTTTTGCCATTCTCGACCTGACCGGCGTGGAGGTCGTGGACACGGCCACGGCGTATCACCTCGTGCAGATGGTCCACGCCATTCGCTTGCTCGGCGCCGAGGGCATCCTCACGGGCATCCGGCCCACCGTGGCCCAGACCCTCATCTCGCTCGGCGTGGACCTGTCCGGCATTCCCACGCACGGGACCTTGCGGCACGGCCTCGCCTTCTGCATCCGGCGCCTGGAAAACAAAACACGGAGGACCTCGGTTTGATGCGCCCGCAGCAGCTCCTCGTGGCCCTCGTGTGCCTCCTCGGCTCCCCTGCCCTGGCGCGCGCCGAAGAAGCCCCGCCCCCGCCTTCGCACGAGCCCGCCCCGCGCGGGGAGCTCTTCGTGGCCGTCTCCTCGGCCGTCGGTACGACGGATTGGCGCACCGACGTCACGGGGTATGGCGGCATTGCGCTCGGCCTGCGGCTCTTCGGCGTCGTGACCCCGTTCGCCGAGGGGCGCCTCGGGTATGGCACGGTCGATCAGCGCTTGCTCACGTTTTTATCGCTCGGCGTCCGCGCGGGGTGGCAAGCGACCCCCCTCGTGTATCCGCGGGCCCACGTGGGGTTCGTCCACCAACACGAGGAGTCGATGGCCTCGGTCGCCGAGGAGCCGGCCGGCGCGGTGCTCGGCATTGGCCCCGGCATTCGCCACCGGGCCGGCGTGCAATTCGGCCTCGGCTGTGACTTCACGTTGCTCCGCCGAACGAAATTCACGCTGGCCCTCGGCCCCGAGCTCGTGGGCGCCTACCTCGGGTATTCGAGTGGGCCGAACTGGTACGGGTTCGTGGGCGCGAATCTCGGCGCCCATTTCCCTTTGTTCTGAGGACCTCGATGCGCCCCCTGCACCACCTCGCGCTCGCCACGGCCCCCTTCCTTCTGGCCGCATGCAGCCTCTTCTACACGGACATGGAGGACTGGGTTTGCCCTCCCGAGGGAACACAGCTCACCTACGAGAATTTCGGCGCGGCGTTCATGAACGCCCATTGCCAGAGCTGCCACGCCTCCACGGCCACGGATCGCGCCGGCGCGCCGGGGGAGTTCATCTTCGACACGAAATCGCAGATTCAGCGGCACAGGGCGCGCATTTTCGCGCGGAGCGCCGCGGAGAACGACTCGATGCCGCCCGGCCCCGACGATCCGCCGCTCGACGATCGCATCAAGCTCGCCGACTGGCTCGCCTGCGGCGCGCCCTGAGCCGCCTCACCGCGAAGGCTTCGCAGGCTCGCCGCTCTCGAGCTCGCGCAATCGTTCTTCGAGGGACTTCTTCAGCTCGGGCTCGGAGACGGCCCCGATCCGCTTCTGCAGCGCGCGCACCTGCGCCACCCGCAATGCGTCCTCCGCCGGCACGGCGATATCGGGAAGGACACCCGTGCCCTCCCAGTTCGTCTTCGTGATCGGGTTGATGGCGCGGCCCGAAGGGACGAACGCAGCGAGGTGATCCCCGAGGCGCAAGAACTCCCCCGGATTCGCCCCGCCCCACGTCGTCTCGCCGATGAGGATGCCCCGCTTCTGCGTCTGGAGGTCATACGCGAACTCCTCGGCGCCGGATCCCGTCCGTTTGCTCGTGAGCACGTAGACGTCCTTGCCCAGGTATCGCTTGCCCGGCACGCTCGGGCTCGTCCAGAACTGGCGCGTCTCGTTCTTCGGGCGATCGTAGATGTCGTTGAGGTGCACGGCGCCCTCGAAGAAATAACTGCACAGCGCGGCCACGAGCTCCGGATCACCGCCGCCGTTCCGGCGAACGTCGATGATCAGCGCGTCCGTCTCCGCGAGGAAATTCATCGCGGCGGCCGCGGCCTCCACCCCGCGCCCGACGAAACTGAAGGAGCGCACCTCCACATAACCGATGTTCCCGGGCAACCGCTCCACCCGCTCGAACCCGCCGTTCAGCCGCTGCCCCTCCGCCTCGAATCGCTCGCGCTCCGCTGCCGTTGGCTCCGTTTGCAGCTCGGCCTCGGGGATCTTCTCGGCCAGGTATCGCACGCGGAAATGCGCGTCTTTCAAGACCTCGTTCACGTGCGTCGTGAGCGCCGCGGCCAGCGCGTGCCCCGTGGTCAGCTTGTCGTATTCGCCACGCTTGCGCCGGGCCTCCACCGCGGCCCGCACCAGCTTGGTTTTCTCGGGAAACACGTACCGCGCATCGAGGTTTTTGAGGAGCGCGTCGATCGCGGCATTGCGCTCCGCGGGCGTCACCGGTCCGTCGGGACCGCGGGGGGGCGGGGCATCCGCCTCCACGGCCATCTGCGGCGAAGGGCTCGCCAGGATTGGTCCCCGGGCCGGCGCGGCCGCACCCCCGCAGGCCACGACGAACAAAAGTGGCAAGACCCCGAGCCCCGTCCTCCTTCGCATGCGCCAAACTCCTTCCCTGTCCGCTTCTACGATCGTCCGCCGTTCGGGTGACGACGCCACGAGCCCCTCGTGACGGGGGAGCAGGATTTTGACGCCCTCGTGCTTCGAGGAGAGCGCGAGGGATTGCGCTTGACACGGCGTGCCCTTCGGAATTCCCATCATGCATGCGAACGCGCGGCCTGCTGCTCTTTCTCGTGTCCTGCGCGGGCGCGAGCGCGGCTCCCCCGGCGGCGCAAGACGAGGTGGCAAGGACGACCTCCGCGCCCCTCGGGGTCGACATCGCCGAGGAGAATCGGCAAGCGGCTGCGAATGCGCGTTGCGAAGGCTGTCACGAGGACGTGGCGGCCGAGTGGCGTGGCTCGCTGCACCAGCGCTCGTGGAGCGATCCGGTCTTCCTCGCTGCATATTCGATCGAACCCCTGCCCTTTTGCCGCGGCTGCCACGCGCCGGCGGCCGATCCCCAAAAGCCACCGGATCCCGGCGCGCGCGCCATGGGCGTCGGGTGCGTGACCTGCCACGCGGATCTCGCGGCGGAGCCCGCGCTCGCGGGCCCAACGCCGCACCGGAGCCGCTCGACGCCGGGATTCGATACGGCCGCCACTTGCGACGGCTGCCACGAGTTCGACTTCCCCCGGCGCAAAGGCGCGCGCATGCAAGCGACCCTCACGGAGCACCGCACGAGCCAGCATGCCGGTACACCTTGCCAAACCTGCCACATGAAACCCGCGGCGCGCGCGGGAGGCCGAGCCGGCAAGGGACATCGATTCGAAGTGCGCGAGGATCCGGCTCTGCTCCGCTCGGCCGTCGAGGCCGCCGCCGCGCCGCGCAGCGATCGCTCGATCCTCGTGACCCTGCGCGCCGGCGCCGTGGGCCACGCCTTTCCCACGGGAGACCTCTTCCGCAGAATCGAAATCCGCGCCTCCGCCATGGGAAATCCCACGCTCCGCGCCCCGGCCGTGGCCCTCCAGCGGGTCTTTCGCCTCGAAGGCTCGGAGAGCGGCTTTTCCTCGCGCATCGAGGTGCGTGACGAACGTGTCCCCGCCTCGGGCGCACCACGCGACACGGTGCTCGTCTTCCCCGACTCGATCGAGGGGCAAACCATTCGCTGGGAGGTCGTCTACCAGCGCATGGGCCCCACCCTGGCGGCGTCCTTCGGCGTGGACCTCGAACAAGACGAAATCGTCGTCGCCACAGGCACCGTCCGCATCCCCAGCCCCCCTCCCTCGCCATGATGAAACGAAAGAAAATGCTCGCCCCGCGTTCACGTTTGCTCCTCGCCGGAGCAGCCACCCTCGTCGCGCTCGGCGCGTCGTGCGGCTCCGCGCCGCAGCCGCGCCCGGCGGCCGCCCCGCCCAAACCGAAAGCCGCTCCGATCGCGGAGGCGCCCGCCGAGGAGCCGAAACCCGAGATCCCCGTCGCGTGGGTCGAAACGACGCCAGAGAGTCCGGTGATCGACGGCGAGATCGACGAATGGGGCACGATCCAGGAGTCGCCCTCGGTCGGGCTCTCCGTGACGAACGACGGGGCGCACATCGTCGCGGATCTCGTCGGCGACGCGAAAAACGGGCTCTGGATCGAGCTCTCGGCGCCGGCCGCCGAACTCCGGCCCCTGGGAGAATGGTCGCGGGACGGCTCGTTTTACGAATTCAACTGCCCGGGGGACCTCGAACCGGAGGCCGCCGCGAAATGCAAGGTGACCCTGGAGCGTCACGCCGCATTCGCAGCAAAACACGCGGCGCGCTTCGTGCGGCTCTTCCGGCTCGACGCCAAGGGCCTCCGCTGGCTGGTCGACGGCGGCCTCGCGCCCGTCCCGGGTGCGGTCGTCGCCTCGAAGGTGAAAGGCGATCGGGTCACGACCGAAATCAAGCTGCCGCTCTCCGCCTTGCCGCGCATCTCCGAGGCCCCCGCGATGACGTTTTCCCTGGCCACGGTCGCGGGGCCCGCCGACAAGGCGCCGACGATTCAGCCCGAGCAGCGGTCGGATCTCAGCGCGCCCGCGGACATCGATTTCGAGCCGATGGGCGAGCTTCGCGCCGCGGCCCGCTTGCACGCGCTCCGCCAGGCGTTTTCCTATCACCCCGCCCAGCCGAACATCGTCGAGCTCGTCGATTTCCCCGACCGCGTGCACGGCGGCACGTCGCTCGAGCCCACCGAGCAGGTCCTCTGGGAGCCCTTGACGAAGCTCGGCGACCTCGAGCTCGGGTACGTGCACCTGCTCGACACGTACATCGGCATCTTCAAAGCGAAGAAGCTCGTCGACACGGTCTTGCTCGTGGGCGAGCCCAAGGGGTTCGTGGAGCGAAACAAATCGGTTCACTTCTTCGGCTACGACGAGCACGCAATCGATCCGATTGGCTCGACATCGTCCTCGTGGAGCGTGATCGCAGTGGACACGGCGGGGAGCACCACGGAGCCGCTGGAGGCGGAGTTTTTGACGTCCGGCTGGTCCTCCGTCGACGCATTCCACGAAAAGAGCTTCGATCGCTTCGGCATGCGCGGCGTCCCGTACAGCGACGACGCGTCGGAGACCGGGGGATCGCTCGAGCTCCTCTGGACGTGGAACAAGAAGACCGGCCAGTACGTCCCCTCGCGCCGGACACCCCGCGGAAAGCGCTGATCTTCCGCCTCTCCCTCGTTTCCCTCCGCCCGCGCGTCACCGCTCTCCGCCTGCACAGTCCCGCGCCCGGCGCGAGCGGAAACGGTACGCTCTCCGCCGAGCCTGCTGGCCCGGGGGGTGCAGTGGTGTTCGGACGGCCGCCATCTCGGCAGGACGATGAACACCATGAACACCACCCGAAGCGTCATTCTGGCCGCGTCCGTACTCGCGCTCATCGGCGCACAACGCGTGACCTCGGCGCAAGAACCGCGGCTCCGCCCGGGCTTTGCGTCGAATGGTTACTTCCGAACCCACGAGATCCTCGTGCCACGGGCTCCCGGACGAGAGCCCATGAACGAGACGAACAGGGCCGCGCGCCTGCACCCCGAGCTCCGGGGCGCGATCCTGCGCCTCGAATCCGGTCCGGCATCCGGCGAGAGCTCGCGGCCCATTTTCCCGTCGAGCTGGTGGCCGATGACCGAAAACGGAATCGCCGACCGCTGGAATTCGCGAAACAAGGACTACAGCGATTTCCGCTCCGATCCGGAGAACCTCTCGCCCGTCGAAAAATACGATCTTCTCATGAACCCGGGCGAAGCGCGGCGCCTCCCGCAGGTCCGCGCCTTCACGTCCGAGGAGATGCGCCGGCCGGAGCGCGAGCGCGGCTCGGGCGCGGTCCGCCCCTCGATCGTCGTCGCGGGCCCCGCCACCGCGTGGGAGCTCTTGAACCACGGCACCTACCAGACCACGGTCCCCGAGTCGTGGTGGGGCCATTGCAATGGCTGGTCGTCGTACTCGACGGCCGAGCGGGACGGCGCGCCCATGCGCGACGTGCGCGTCCGGCGCGAGAATGGTCGTATCGTGGAGTGCAACGGCGAGCGCGACCGATCCTGCGTGCTCTTCCGCATGGCGGACCTCGAGGCGCTCTTCTCGGAGATCTACTTCCACGACTCGTCCACGATGGCCGGCAACCGCTGCAACGTGCCCGAGGACGACATCACGCGCGACAGCATTGGACGGCCGACGACCCCCGCCTGCCGCGACGTGAACCCCGGCACGCTGCACGTCGCCTTGACGGGCCTCATGGGCCGCGGCGCGCCCGCGCTCGCGAACCTCGGCGGCCCGCGCGAGAGGCTCCCGTTCGTCATCGATTATGCGTACGGCGACGAGGTCTGGACGTTCCCTGTCGTGCGGTATCGCATCCAGGAGAACGAGGAGATCGACGAGCGGCGCGCCTCGCAGCTCGTCTGCAACGGCGACGGCCCCTCGGCCGGCTGCCGGACCTACCGCTGGAACGAGAACGCCGTCCGGTTCGCGCGCATCCGCACGAGCATCCACCTCGTCAATTACGCGGCGAGCATCGAGCAGCTCCTCGTTCCGCCCCTGCAGCGTCGTCGCCCCACGGCCGAGGTCACCTACCATTACGTGCTCGAGCTCGACGGGCGCGGCACGATCCTCGGCGGCGAATGGATCGAGTCGCCGACGGGCGTCGGACCGAACAGCAAGGAGCTGCACCCCGACTTCATCTTCATGTCGGCATTCCCGGACGCGAGCGACGAGGCCGGCGACGACACGGGCGGGCGCAGCGACAACCCGTACATCTCGTCCGTGGTGCTCCAGTCGATCCTGCGCCTCTCGCGCAATGGCCGGTAGGACATCAGCTACCGTGGGTGGAAACCACGTGATCGCCCTCGGGGCGCTCGCCGCGGGCCTCGCGGCGTGCGCCCCCGAGGGCCCCTCGGCAGGCGCCGTGGAGACGGCGCCGGCGGTCGAGCAGAGCAGCGCGGAGCTCCGTCGTGGGCCGCCCTCGCTCTGGACCGCGGAATGGACGTGGCTCGTCTTCGCAGCGAACGACGACCTCGACCCGAACCTCGTCTCCGCATTCGATCAAGACGCGCTCGAATGGCAGCACGGCCTCGGCGGCAGCGCCCTCTTCCGTATCCTGGTGCAGCGCGACTATGCGCCGTTCCAGGTGGGCGACGACGGCAACCCCCGCCCCTCCGAGCGGTACTCGATTTACCGCGAGGAGCTGAGGCCTCCGGGCCGGGAGAACGAGGAGCCGGGCGTCCTGGTCCTCGGCGAGACGGACACGAGCGACATGGCAACGTTGCGTGATTTCCTGGTGGAAGGCGTGCGGATGTACCCGGCGCGCCATTACTGGGTGACGTTCACGGGCCATGGCGACGGGTTCACGGGCCTCGCCGACGACGCGACGTCGGGCGAAGGAAAACGTTTGTCCCTGGCGGGGCTCTCGGCCGCGCTCGGCGAGGCATCGAAGGTCATCGAGACCGAGATCCGCACGAAACCCGGCCTCGGCGGGCTCGGGACCTCGAACCGCATCGACGTGGTCGCGTTCGACGTCTGCCGGCTCGGCGCGGTCGAGGTGGCCTCGTCGCTCTCGGGCGTCGCCGATTACATGATCGCCTCGCGCGAGACGGTGCCGGACGCAGGTCATCCGTACAGCGCGCTCCGCTACATCGCGCAGGACCGCCCCGCGGCGAGCCCACGCGTGCTCGTGGAGGCCGTCGTCACCGATTACGTGCGCGCCTACGTCGAGGGCGTCTCGACGGCAGGGCGCGCGTACGTCGGCACCTCGGTCACGAGCGTCGGCCTCGATTTGCGTCGCATCGGCAAGCTCGAAGAAGCCCTCGCCGACCTCGTGACGGCCGTACGTCGGGAGCGACCTCGCGGGTTTTCCTGCGAGGATGTCACCTCGCTCTTCGCCGAAGCATGCGGCGGGGCAGGCATCGTCGCCTCGGCAGCATCCGCGTCGCACGGGGGGCGGTCACGGCGGGCGTCACGGTCGCGCACGACGGCGTCAGACGCCTCGGTCGACCTCGTGGCCTTGCTCGAACGGCTCGCAGACCCCGCGCATTGCGGGCCAGACGGCGCAGGCTCGGTTCTCGTCGGTCCAGACGTGGCAGCAGCAGCGCGCGAAGTGCTGGCAGTCATCAGCCGTCCGCACCTCTGGACGAAAACAGAGCCCTGGGGCGAGCAAGTGCAATACGGCGGCCAGTACCGGCGCCTCGCCGGCTTCCACGCAATGAGCCCCTTCGTGGTCGAGGCCCAGCGCGTGGAGCCGAGCACAGGCACGCGGCTCGGCGGCCTGAGCGTGCTCTGGGGCAATCCATTCGAGCTCCTGCTCCGCGAGAACGGGCGGTCCCTGATGGACACGTACCGCGCAACGTCGTTCGAAAAACGCACGGGCTGGACGAAGATGCTGGAAGCATGCATCGACCAGGCCGAGGCGTGCCGGACAGGCGCGCCGTGGCCGAATGCACCAGCGGGGGAGGATCCTTGCGAGGGGCTCTGAGCCCGCCTGTCCCGCCCCTACTTCTTGATCCTGTCTGGATCCCCGAGAAACTCGAAATGCATCGTGTCCTCGAGCGGGTCGTGCCCGAGCCAATCGAACCCGAACCGTTCGAAGGCCTTGATCCAGCATTTCGGCATCGCTGCGCGGTCGTACGGCGAGCGTGACTTCTGCTTGCATTTCGGGTGGCTCGGCCAGGGGTCCACGCAGCCGCAGCAGGGGTTTCGGTCGGGGTCGATGTCGAGCGCGATGCCGAAGAGGTGGTTCGAGATCTCGATGCCGCGGTAGGTGTTCGCCCCGCGAAAGCCTCCGAGGGCGCGCGGCGTGTACTTGGAAGCGCCGGTGCAGGACTTCTTGATCTTCTTCTCGACGCAGGCGAGCGCGGGCGCGACCTTCGTGTGTACCGAGACGGGCAGGCCCATGAACTGCACGGTCACGGCCTGGGGGAGCGCGCCTTTGGGGTTCAGCTTGCGCGTCACGTCGTCGCCGACGTTGCCGTAATGGGTCGCGAGGTACTGGACCGCCTTCGTGTGTTTCCCGCCGTCGAGCACGCCTTTCGAGACGAACGTGCGGCGTTCGAGGAATTTTTGCGGGCTCTGGACGCGGCACCCGTGCTCGAACACACCCTTGCCGGCGGGGGCCTTTTTCTCGACCTTGGGCTTGGCCTTGCCCTTCGCCTCCTTGGCTTCGGCGATGGGGAGTTCGCCTGTGACGAAGGGTGCGGCGCAGACGAGGCCGAGGGCGGCCGCGAAGAGCAGGCGCGAGGCGCGCTGAAGCCTTCGGTCGTCGGGGCGCGGGGAGCGGGCGGACACGCCGGAGTTCTACACGCAGATCGGGCTTTTGGGAAGGGACGGCGCCCCGCGGCCTCGGGGGGCCTGCCGTTTCAGGGGTCGTACGAGAGCTTCAGCACGGACTGCTTCGACGAGCTGTAGCGGATCTGGGTCTGGTGCGCGAGCAGCGTCGCTGGCTGATAGAGCGGGTCGTAGGTGTCGAGCACGAGCGCCAAGCGATGGCCGGCCGGCACGTCGTAGCCCGCCGCGACGAGCTCGATGGACATCTTCACGTCCTGCCCGGGCGTCGCATTGTGCAGGGTCCGTACGCCATGCGAGATCAGCTTCCCGTTGCCCAGGGCATCCTCGTCGTAGAGGTACGCGACGAGCTGCGTCTTCGCGTGCGAGGGCGATATCCATACGTCGAGGGTCGAGACGCCGCGGAGCTTGAGCGGCGAGCCGAGGGACGAGGTCTCATACACGATCGAGTTGATGTCGGAGGCCGCGGGCAGCCAGGCCGAGACTTCGAGATTCACGTGCGCGTCGAGCGCGGCCGAGAGAATGGGAATGCCCGTCGTCGCGATCGAGTCGGCGCCCGACCAGATCGCGTTCGTGTACGTCGACGTGTTGGGCGAAGTCCGCAGGGCGCCGTCGCCGATCAAGCCGCGGGGGCCGAGGTAAAAGGTCTTCGTGCTGACGCTGGCGCTCGGCCAGTCCTCGAATGCGACGCGCTGATTCGAGGATTGGAGCTCCATCGTGACCGGCGGCTCTTCCATGATGCCGTTGTCGACGCCCTTGAGCCAGTGATCGAACCAATCGTGGACGTTGTTCCACACGTAGTTCGACAAGCCGAGCAGGCCCGTGGCCTCGGCGCTGATGTGGATGCCCTGGTTGACGTCGATCCGCTTGGGGCCGGTGAGGAGCGAATACAATTTCAGCGACGAGTTCGGCTTGAACAGCTCGTCGTTGAAGTTGTTGCTGATGTAGACGGGGGCATTGCGCGCGTTGATCTTGTCCACGTGCGTGAGGGGGGAGCGCTCGTGGGCCCAGGCGATCGCCTCGGAGACGTCGGCCCCCGCGAGCAGATCGCCGAAGTACGCAGGGATGTCGCTCGAGATCTCCCCGAGCAGGTAGCCCGAGCCGACGAGGAGCGTGCCCCACACGAGGCTCGTCGACTCGCCGCCATAAAGGGCGTCGGGCAGGCTGCCCCAGCCGCTCAAGGCCGCCGCGGTCTTGATGCGTGGCTCGTGCGCGAGCCCGAGGAGCGAGAGCCCCGCGCCGTACGACATCCCGGAGATGCCGATGTTCGAGATGTCGGCCTGCGTGTTCGCGTCCAGCCAATCGATGATCGCCGACAGGTCTTCCATGTCCTCGGGACCGCCGACCGTCGCGAATGCGTCCGACTGCCCCCAGCCGCGCGCGCTGTAGCTGAGGACGAGGTAACCATCCTGCGCGAGCTTGCCGGCCTGGACGAGATACTCGTGCTCCTCGAGCGCCCAGCTATTCACGAAGATGATCGTCGGGAGCGTCGCGTTCGGGCTCGTCGTGACGGGCGTGAAGAGATTGGCGGCGATTTCGGTCCCGTCCGCCGACGTGATGACGATCTGATCATCGAACGTGACGCTCCCGGCGGCCAGCGCACTCTGCGAACAAAGCAGCCCCGCGATGGTGCCGAGCGCCACCGTAGTGAACTTTTTCATTGGTTTGCTCCCCTGTACGAGCCCGTGAAATGGCAGAAAAAGCTGCCTCTGCGCGTCACCACGCGCATCGCCCGTCATCTCGAAAGACCCTTACACGAGGCTGGGTCGAAATGGCCAGCGAATTCTTACGCACGCTAAGGACTTCGTGGGACGTATCAGGTCCGTGGACGGATCCTGGCGCTATCCTTTCAAATTTACGTTATCGGTACCGCGCTGGCGCTGCCGCTCCCGCGGCGCGAGCCGCCCCCCACGCCCTTGACGGCTACGACGGTTCCGTGATGTACGGTGCGGGTGAACTCTTTCGTGGACCGAAGCGCTCGACGATGGCTTGGTTTCTTCGCCGGATGCGTCGCCATCGGCTGCAGCAGCAGCACCCCCCGCACCCCCACCCCCACGTCCCCAATCCCGCAAAGCGCTCCCGGGACACCGCCGAGCCCCCCGGCCGCGCCTGCGGCCAGCGTGGTCTTTCAGCCGTGGCGCGTGGGAGGAGCACGCCTCCTGGCATTGCCCGAGCGGAAGGTGCTCTGGAGCGACGAAAACCATCTGACGTTCTTCGAGAAGCAAAATCCCGGCGAGGTCGTCGATCCGGGGCGTTTCGTCGCCGTCGCCTCGCTTCCCGTGAACAGCCTCAACCCACGGAGCATCGTGCTCACCTCGAATGGCGCCGATGCCTTCGTGCTCTCTTCGGTCGCAGCGACCGCCTGGGAGGGACGTCTCGTTCGGCCCCCGTCGGTGCGGGTCGTGGAACGGTGGAACCTCGCGACGCGCACACGGGTCTGGTCGCGCACCCTGCCTGCCATGCCGAACGTGCAAGACGGCACGTTGGCGACCGAAAATGACGACCTCCTGACGCTGGGTCCGCGCGGCCTCTTTGCGACCCGCTGCATGATGATGCGCGGGCCCTCTCTCACCAACTGCCACGTCGTCGCGCTCGACGAGCGCACGGGCGCGCTTGGCGCCGCGGAAGCATGGTCCTTCACGGACTTCTCATTCTCGTGGTGGAACCATGGCTCTCGCGAGGTGTCGCCAGGACGGCGGTATACGCTCGTCGATGCCTATCGGTACTGGCAGCAGTTTCCCCATTTCCTCGTGTTCGACGACGTGGGGCGTATCGTCGGGAGGGTACGAGCGACGTGCGCTCGTTTCGCGGAGGGTGGCTCGGAAGAGAGGCCTACGATCCTGGTCGACGAGCAGAGCAACCTCGCCGAGAACGCCGACATCTCCAGGCGTTTTCGCCTGATCAAGGACACGAGCGCCTGCCAGTTGGAGCAACACCTGGCGGAGGCGCGCAAGTACCAGAAAACGGACGACAGGGAGCGGTTGACGAGCCAGTTCAACTGGGTCGGCGGGGGCCGCCGGATCGTATGGAGCTCCCTCACCCAGCGGTTCCTCACCTGGGACAAGCTGCCCAGGGCTCATTCCATGGATGTCGACCGCCTGGGCCTCCCCACGCCGCTGCCCGAGCCGCCGGGCGTGGCGGATACGCAGGTGCTCTTCGCCGGCTCGGGGTCGGATCTGTATGCATACACGAACCAGAAGATGTTTCATCTGGAGGAGACCGGCTTCGTGCTCGATGCACCGAAGACGGCGCCGGGCGTCGTCCTGATCCGCGGCGACGAGGCGCTCATGGCGACGTACGCGGGGCTCGACGACAGCAAGTACGTCCTTTTGCTGGGCAAACGCCGGCCGGTCCAGCCGGGCTTCACCTGGCAAAAGACCTCTGCGGTCTCGACCTTCCGCCCCGACTTCGTCTCGTTCGAGCATGCAGGGCGTCCGCAGATGCTGATCGCCGGCGGGATGGCGGGCTTGCAGTGGGTCGACACGCGGACGGGACAGGTGTTCCTGCGGAGCTGCTCGCCCGGCGCTCCATCGCCGAATCGCTGTAGCGCTCCGAGCAACCAAAATGATTATCGCGGACTGGTCGTGTCGAGCGCGCGCCAGACGGCCTTCACGGTGCACCAGAAGGATCCGAGCATCCGGTACAACCATTGGTTCGAAGAGATCGAGCTGTCCACCGGGAACGTGCGGCGGAGCTTCCCGGCGCCGGATTGGGACACGACGAGCCCTCTCGACTTGCCCATGGGCTGGTTGGAGAAAGAGCGCCGGTTCTGGATCGTGGGGCATGATTTCCGGGCCGGGAGGGCCGGGGCGTCCGTCACGATCGTGACCCTTCCCGCCACGGACGGCGCCGAACCGCATTACGCGTCGTTCGCCACCCAGTCGCAGCCCGCTCATTTCGGCGCGGATCCGGAGGGGCGTTTCTTCGCATTCGCGCGCGACGTCGATACGATCGATGTCTTTGCCCCCAACGGGAGCCTCGTCGTCACCCTGGGCGTTCGCGCCGAGGGCGCCTTCGCGCAGGCGGGGGACGGTCGTTTTGCGTGCTCGGGCAAAGCATGCGACGAATTTCGGTGCGTGGTCGGAAACGTGGCTCGCCTGGCCACCGATCCGGCCTGCGCCGCATTCCGCGTGGAGGGATTCGCCATCGCCGAGGAGGTCTCCCGCGCCCTGCGCGTTCGCGAGGCCGGCAAGGTGGGCCCATGATGAAGCCCCGCATTCCGGGCGCCCGCAAAGCCGAGTTTGGCTCCGCGTGGACCTTCGGCTTCGTCGGTCGATTCTGAGGGCAGCGGCAGAGGCGGCCGCAGCGGCAGCCGCCTCACCCGTGCGGGAGAAGCATCACGCGCGTCGCGCGCGCCTCCGCCATGTGAACAGGAGCCCGAGCGCCAGCGCAGGCAGCGCGGGCAAGCTCCCTGTCTGCGACGCCGTCCTGCATCCGCAGCCGCCGTCCTCGGACGGCTCGCGGCCACCCGCGCCGCCTGCGCCGCCTGCGCCGCCTGCGCCGCCTGCGCCAGCCATGCCACCCGCGCCACCCGCGCCACCCGCGCCACCCGCGCCACCCACGCCGTCGACGCATGCGCCGCCTTCGCAAACGCCAGCCGCGCAGGGGGTTCCATCGACTGCGAGTCCATCCGCCGGGCAGTCGTTCGCGGCGCCGTCGCAGCTCTCGGCCACGTCGCACGCGAACGCCGAGGCGCGGCACTCGGTACCTACCGCAGCCTTTGCATCCGACGGGCAGTCGTTCGCGGCCCCGTCGCAGCTCTCGGCCACGTCGCACGCGCCTGCCGACGCGCGGCACGCGGTGCCCGCCGCGACCTTTGCATCCGCCGGGCATTGGATTGCGACGCCGTTGCACGTCTCGGCCACGTCGCACGCGCCTGCCGAGGCACGGCACACGGTGCCCGCCGCAGCCAGTTCGTTCACCGGGCAATCGTTTGTGACACCGTTGCAGCTCTCGGCCGCATCACACGCGCCTGCCGAGGCGCGGCACTCGGTGCCCGCCGCGGCCTTCGCGTCCGCTGGGCAACTGTTCGCAACCCCGTCGCAGGCCTCTGCCACGTCGCACGCGCCCGCCGAGGCGCGGCAAGCCGTGCCTGCGGAGAGCGGCGCGCACGTCCCGTCCACCGCCGCGCCCGCCGCCACGCTGCACGCCTGGCAATCCCCGGTCACGCCTCCGCCGCACGCCGTGTCGCAGCAGACCCCGTCCACGCAGAAGCCGCTCACGCATACGGTGCCGGTCGCGCAGGGACTGCCCAGGCTCAACGGCTCGCTCAGCGCGAAGACGTAGGCCGAGCCGGAGGCCGTGCCCTTGTCACCGTCGCGGAACGCCCCAACGAGCGCCGTGTCCCCCGAAAGTGCGATCGAATATCCGAAAGAGTCGCCCAACATGCCGTCACTCGCCAGGAGCTTTTGCTGCTGGTTCCAGACGCCAGAGCTCCGCGCGAAGACGTAGGCCGAGCTCACCGAGCCGGCGCCGAACTTGCTCATGCCCACGAGCGCCGTGTCCCCCGAGAGCGCGACCGAATAGCCGAACAGGTCGTTCGCCGCCCCGTCATTCGCCAGGAGCTTTTGCTGCTGGGTCCAGACGCCAGAGCTTCGCACGAGCACATAGGCCGAGCCTGAGTTCGTGCCCTTGTCATCGTCGTAGACCGCGCCCACGAGCGCCGTGTCCCCGGAAAGCGCAACCGACCAGCCGAACTCGTCCGACGGCTCCCCATCATTCGCCAGGAGCTTGGCCTGCTGGGTCCAGACGCCAGAGCTCCGCGTGAAGGCATAGGCCGAGCCAGAGTTTATGCCCTTGTCATCGTCGTAAGGCGCCCCCACGAGCGCCGTGTCCCCCGAGAGCGCGACCGAAATGCCGAAATAGTCGTCCGCCATCCCGTCGTCCGCCAAGAGCTTGGCCTGCTCGGTCCAAACGCCAGCGTTCCGCACGAACACGTAGGCCGCGCCCACCGAGCCGACGGGTTTGCTCACGCCCACGAGCGCCGTGTCCCCGGAAAGCGCGATCGACCAGCCAAACTGGTCCGACGCTGCCCCATCACTCGCCCAAAGCTTCGCCTGCTCGGTCCAGACGCCAGCGCTCCGCACGAACACGTAGGCCGAGCCGGAGGAGGAGCCCTTGTCGGCGTCGTGGATTGCCCCCACAAGCGCCGTGTCCCCCGAGAGCGCGACCGAACAGCCGAAACAGTCGAACGCCGCTCCGTCGCTCGCCACAAGCTTCGCCTGCTCGGTCCAGACGCCAGCGTTCCGCACGAACACGTAGACCGAGCCGGAGGAGGAGCCCTTGTCGGCGTCGTGGATTGCCCCCACAAGCGCCGTGTCCCCCGAGAGCGCGACGGTATAACCGAAATTGTCGTTCGCTGCTCCGTCGCTCGCCCAAAGCTTCGCCTGCTGCACCCATACGAGCGGATCGATCTCCACCGGATACGCCGCCCCTGCGTCGTCCACGTGGATCACGACGCGCCCCTGATCGAGCGATAGCCACGCGGGCAGCGCTCTGCCCGCCGCATCCTTCACATACAGGTCGGTATAACCGAGCGCCTCACGGCCCTCCCCATCCCGAAGCGAAAGCGCCTCCCCGCGCCCGTCTCCGTCCTCGTCCACGAGCTCCGCCCGCAGATCCCCGCCGAACTCGATGGCCATGACCTTGGTCCCGGCGCACGGAGCCGCCGCGAGGACGAATCCCTGTTCGAGCCCCAGCGGCCCGTTCACGTACCATTCTTCCAGGCCCTCGCGCCCATAACGAACCCGATTGCCCTCGGCCACGGGCTCCGCCGCGCCGAGCTCCGTCACCTGGCCCTCGCAGCCGAGCCCGGCTGCGCGCATGCCGAACGTCCACGCGCCGTCCGCCGGCAAAAGCGAAACGCCCGCGCCGTCGAGCGTCGTCGCGAACCGCTGCGCCTCGTTCTCGGCGCGCAAAAGCCCGGGCGCGAGCGCCACGGCGGCATATCGCTCCGAGGCTTGCTGCTGCACGGACGCGATGTAGGCCGCGCGCAGGTCCTTCGGCATCGACGCCGAGCCTCCCCGCGCCACCTCGGCGGGGGCGCTCGCAGGCGCGGACATGCCCTCGGCGGGCGTGGTGTCGGCGCTGCAAGCGGCAAGCATGGCGATCATGACCGGGCCGAGGATGCGACCCGGCCACGGCCCGAAGCTCTGTTGTTCTTTGTTCATTCTCGTAAGCCCTTACTCTTGGATTCGTCACACCAAGTGGCAGGCACCGGCGCGCGCGGCTCGCCTGGTTCCACCGTGGCTGCACCTAGACGACGCGCCTCGCGCTCGCTTCATGAAAAATCGGTGACATGTGGTTCGGTGAGGGGGCGGAGGGCCGGGGGCTGCTGCTGCCGCTGCCGCGGGCCTCACCCGCGCAGGAAGGACCTCACGCGCGCCGCGCGCGCCTCCGCCATGCGAACAGGAGCCCGAGCGCGCCCCTGGCTGCTGCGCACGAACACGTAGGCCGAGCCGGAGTAGGGGCTCATGCCGTCGTCGCTACGCGCCCCCACGAGCGCCGTGTCCCCCGAGAACGAAAGCGCGTTGCCGAAATTGATGATCGGCCCGAAGTCCGGCCACAGCTTCCCGAGATGAATGGCCATCAGCGGATCGATCTCCACCGGATACACGGCCCCCGCGTCGTTCACGTGAATCACGACCCGCCCCTGATCGAGCGACAGCCACGCCGGCAGCTCCTTGCCCGCCGCGTCCTTCACGTACAGGTCGGTATACCGGAGCGTCGCGCGCGCTTCGTTGTCCCGCAGCGAAAGCGCCTCCCCAAGGCCGTCCCCGTCCTCGTCCACGAGCTCTGCCCGCCAATCCCCGTCGAGCTCGATGGCCACGACCTTCGTCCCGGCGCACGCGGGGGCCTCTTGAAGGACGAAGCCCTGTTCGAGCCCGAGCGGCCCGTTCACGTACCATTCTTCCAGGTCATCGCGCCCATAACGAACCCGATTGCCCTCCGCCTCGGGCGCTGCCGCGCCGAGCGCCGTCACCTGGCCCTCGCAGCCGAGGGCGGCCGCACGCATTCCGAGGGTCCAACTGCCGTCGTCCGACGAAAGGGAGATGCCTGCGCTGTCGAGCGTCGTCCCCCATCGCTGCGCCTCGTTCTCGGCGCGCACGAGCCCCGGCGCGAGCGCCACGGCGGCATACCGCTCCGGGGCGTGCTGCTGCACGGACGCGATGTAGGCCGCGCGCAGGGCGTTTGACATCGACGCCGAATCTCCCCGCGCCGCCTCGGCCGGGGCGCTCGCAGGCGGACATGCCCTCGACAGGCGTGGTGTCGCTGCAAGCGGCAAGCATGGCGATCATGAGCGGGCCGAGGATGCGACCCGGCCACGGCCCGAAGCTCTGTCGTTCAAGGTTCATGAGGGGAAGCCTTCGCTTTGGATTCGTCACATCAGGCGTCGGGCACCGGCGCGCGCGGCTCGTAGGGTTCCCCCCTGACTGTGCCTAGACGACGCGCCTCGGCCATCGCTTCAAGGAAACACCGCCGGGATCCTGCGCGGATCACGCGGGCAGGTAGGGGCGGCGAATGTGCGCGAGGAGGGCGCGAGCGGTCGCGTCCTCAGCCGTGCGGGGTCCGCAGGTTTTCGGTGCGTGAGGGTGTTCGAACGTTCGAACGGTGGCAGGAGAACGTGACGCGAGGGTGTTCGAACGCTTGGAGACCCACGAGCGACGGTGACGCGGGGGTGTTCGAACGTTCGGACCGAGTCGGGAGACGGTGACGCGTGGGTGTTCGAACGCTTGGAGACCCACGAGCGACGGTGACGCGGAGGCGGTCGGACGTTTGGAGAGCCGCAGGAGACGGTGACGCGGAGGGGATCGAACGTTCGAACGGGCGCGAGCGACGGTGACGCGAGGGGGGTGGGACGTTTGGAGACGCGAGAGCGACGGCGGATGGGGGCCGCTGCCGCGGCAGCTTCCGCCCGGAGCCGCCCCCCGCAGGACTCTTCTGCCTGTGCTCGTGCAAGGCGAGGCTACGGCGGCGGCGGCTGGCAACATCGACGCCGCCGCAGTGGCCCATGAGGCCCCGTTTATTGCCTGTAGAGCACGACCGTGCCGCTACATTCTTCGGCGTCTGCGCAGCCGGCACGCACTTGGTAATTGCCGGTCGCAGGGACCGTGTACTGGATCAGGGATGCGAGATCGCACTGGCCTTCGCATGCAGACGTATTGCCGTTCGCCGCCACATGAACCCAGGCTCCATCGATTTCGCGGTAGAGGCGCAACACGGTATCCCCGATGGCTTTGGCGCCGTGTGCAGCATAACTGCAAGTGCTGATGCGAACGTTCTGGTTGGCCTTCAGGGCATACGTCTTATTGGTGGTGTTGACCGTGCCATTGTTGGTATCTTGGCCGCTATACGAGAAGACGACCGGATCCCTCCGGGCAATCTGCACCGTATTCGGCCCGCATGCATCGTTGCCGTAACAACCACCCCAGAGCTCGAAGCTTTCCGTCGTCCCATACGGAGATGTGAACGAGATCAGGGACCCCGCGTTCAGGTTGCATGCCGCGTCGTCGTTGTACGCAACCTGCTTGTCGAGAAAATTGTAGAGCCGGAGATACGTATCTCCTTTGAAGAGGGTTCCCGGGAGAACCGTCGTCCCGATCATGACGGTCTCTCCGGCGCCGATGCTGATCGACTTCTTCTTGACGTTGGCCTCGTTCGCGGCGCTGTTGGTGTTCGAGGCGGAGTAGTCGTAGAGATAGAGCGCTTGCTCGGCCTCCGCGACGCTCTCCTCGCCCGGGTCCTCCAGGGCGTAATCTCCTTCATCCGCTGCATCCGCTGCGCAGCCTGCACCCACGAGAACCATCATCACGAGAGTCGCCAAACGCTTCATGCGCATTTCCTTTCGCATTCGCCGTGCGCAGGGCGGATCGGTGAACCCACCTGGATCGCCCTGTGCGCCAGTTCCACCTTGCCCGCCTGCGCCGCGAGGTTTCCTCAGGATTCCTCCTGAAGGCACGTCGCACGTGCTCTCCCGTCGCAGGTGGGTTGTTCTTGATGTACTTCCGCGGGGAGGCGCTTGTGCTTCACGAAATCGGATCGAGCGCCGCACGTTTCGAGGCTGGGGCGTCAGGGCAGGGCGCGAGCTTGGCGTCAGAAGTCCTCGCTCTCGGCCTTCAATTCTCCGCAAGACGACTGCAAGCCCCACGTTCTACTCGCGGGTCAAGTTGCCAGCAGATCTTGATATACTTCGCCAGGAAGGCGCTTTGGCTTCACAAATGATGCGCTCGCGAAGCGTTGGACAGGAGCACGGAGCGGGCTGGGTATTGAGCCGCGAAATCAGTCAGTCCGGGCCGCCGAAGCCACGGGCGTAAGAAATAGGGGCGCGATCAGTCCCCAGGCGTATCGCGACCAGTGCCGCCTCTCGGGCGACCAACGAACACGCCGCATCTGCGCCCGGACTACTTCCCCGTCTTCTTCAAAGTGCCGTCCCCCTCATTTACCCAATAGATACTCGTCGCATCGACGGCGACCGCAGCTGGCGAATTCTGATCAGGCGCGATCGTTTCGGCCGGACCGCCGCCTACCGGCACCTTCATGACCGTTCCCGCGTATCTGTTTGCCCAATACACGTAATTTGAATCGACAGCGATGCCCGCCGGATAGTCGCCTGTCGCGAGTACCTGCGGCGCGCCGCCACTCTTGCTCACCTTCATGATCTTGTCGTTCCCGACATCGGTCCAGTAAAGGTTGCCTGCGTCCGCCGTAATCATGTAGGGGAAGTGCTGCCCAGACACGAGCACTTCCGGCGTGCCGCCGTCTCGCGGGACCTTGCGAATTTTGCCCCCCGTGGAGGTCTGGTCGCCATCCATCGAGGTGAAGTAAACGAAATCGCTATCGACCGTGAGGCACTGTGGCACGTCGACCGCCGGCACGATTGTCACTGCGGTTCCCCCTGCAAGCGGGACCCTGCGGACAGCGTCGCCCGAGTTGCTGTTGACCCAATAGAGGTGCGAACCGCCGATGGCGACGCATTGCGGGGCGCTATTGATCCCATCGGTCGCGAGCTTCACGATGGGTCCTCCGCCGGTCGGAACAGCATTCAGAGTGCTCCAATTTTCTCCCCAATAGACTTTCTCCGATTCGACGGCGATCCCGGCGGGCATGACTTGGTCCGAAGCCAGCGTCGTCACGCTGCCGCCATTGAGCCCCACCTTCATCACCGATCCGGCAGTGGTCCAATAAACGCTTGTCGTATCGAGAGCGAGCGCCCTCGGGGACGAAGCCCCCCCACCAGCCGCGAGCTTCATGATGGCAGTGGGATCGACCCCCATGCCGTCTGCTCCCCCGATTCCGGTGCCGGAGAGTTTGGCGATGAAGATGTCCCCCTCCCCAACGCTCGTCATCGGGCCGCAGCCGAGGTCGAGCGTGTCCCGGAAGGTTCCGGCAAGGAAAACGTTGTCGTCTTGACCGATCGCGGCGGTAGCATTGTTATATGTTTTGTCCCAAAAATAAGCCCGATGAATCTGACCGGCATCATCGAGCTTGAACAGGAAGGCGCTTGCCGATCCGCTCGAGAGAAGGCAGCCGTCCAGATAAAGATTCCCTGTTGCTTCACGCTCTGGGACATCGATGCCGTATCCGCCAATGATCGTACCACATGTCCCAGCTGTCACGATCGATGGCCAGCCAATGCTTCGAAGTTGCCTGCTCCATACATGGTTCCCCGTCGCGTCGAGCTTCACCACGCAGAGTTCGCCCCTCTCTGAACACCCATCGAAGTTGACGTAACCTGCGAACTGACCGGCGACGACAACGCTACCCTGGGAATCAACGGTCAAATTATGCGTATCAAAGCGTCCGAGTTGCTTGCTCCATGAGTGCTTGCCATCGGAGTCGAATTTTGCCAGGAAACGCGTGGTCAAATACGAGGCCAGATCACTTGTGAGTATGGGGTTCCCTTCGTCGCCTTCGACATTAAACAAGCCTTTGAATCCTCCGCTGACGAAAATGTTCCCCGCCGAATCGAGCTCATGATATACGCACCCAAAAGGAGAGCTGCCGGAGAATTTGGTGATCCACTGTTGGTTTCCACTCGCATCGAGCTTGAGCAGAAATCCTTCTGATTGCGACTGGCTGTCGCCTGCGTAGTCACGGGAGCCACTTACAATTATGCTGCCCATATCGTCGACTTTTATCGCACATCCATATTCGTGTGCCTTGTCGACAGTGACGAGCTTGCTCCATTGGTGGTTGCCATCAGCATCGAATTTGGCTACGAACATGTCGTCCGTGCCAGGAAGCGCCGCAGGCAGCGGGCCTCCACCGAAATCGACATTGCCATAGACGCTGCCCGTGAGCACGACATTCCTCGACGCGTCGGTGGCGAGGGATGGGGCCATCACCGTACTGCCAAGAATTCGCTTGCTCCAGAGAGGATTACCTTGCGGGTCTAGCTTGGCCAGGAACGATGCCCCGGTTGGCGAGGCGAGCGTCACACCTCCGCCGAAGTCGAGTTCGCCATGGAAGCTACCAGCGATGAGCAAGTTTCCGCTACGGTCAACGACGATAGCCTCACCGGAGTCCCCGAGCTTGGAACCGAATCGCTTGCTCCAGGCGCACGCACCGCGGTTGCAAGCCTGCGCGCCGCCCGGATCACCGCCGCAAGCTTGGATCGTTGTGGACGGCTTTCCCCGGGAACGGGCAATGTCAACATCCATCGTGCATTCGGCGAGGACCAGCGCGGCTACCGCACCGAGAAGGGGGCTGCTTCGACCGGATGAGAGGTACTTGTTCATGGTAGTCGTGGCCCCCGTGGAGGCAGAGGACGCCCGCCTGTATACTCAATGTTTGGCGGCGGCGACCGCCATGAGGGCAGAACCGGACATCGTGGATATGCCCCAGCCGTATGCAATGGCGATGTCCGTCACGTGATCGCCATCAAAGTCCCCCACCGCACTCACGTGAGATTCACTCTCGTATTCAAAATCACCGTATTCTACCAGCCCGCCCTGTCCGTTACCCAGTAGGACCACAATTATGTGCCTTGATTGTCCGGCTTCGGACAGGTAAGCGACATCGGCACTCCCGTTGTTATCGAAATCGCCGAGCAACAAGCGAGGAGGCGACATCGACGCATCTTCGCTGACTTGCTGATAAAAAGAATCGGCGAAGGCCGAAAATGTGCCGTTCCCATTTCCGCGAGATGTCGCAATCCCTTGAGGCCCAGTTGCCTCACCAAGAAGACCCACGAGATCCATATTTCCATCGCCGTTCAGGTCTGTCGTCAAGAGCGACCTTACCCCAGGATGATACGAAGCGCTCCCTGGATCACCGAATGGATGAACGACCGATGCGGGGGCAAATTGGAACGCGCTGTCACCGCCGCCGCAGTACAACTCTATATCGAGGTCGTAGTTTCCCAGGAACAGGAGATCGCTGGCCCCGCCTTCGCAAAAATCACCCACGGCAACAACCGGTTCCCCTCCAGGAGGCAACGGCAATTCGAGAATGTTGCCAAGTGCATTCTCGCCGTGGTCGAGTACCAATGCATTACATCCAACGCTGAATATGAGCGTATCCGTCGCCGCGTCTTTGCCGAATTCTCCAGTCACGGACAACGGGAAGTCCCAAGTAGACCACGCGTATCCCCCCCCAGGCGTCGATGTATCAAGGTCCGCCCAAGTGTTACAGCCGATCGTTTCGATGGGTTCATCAAACTTCTTCTCGTTTCCGAATCCATGCCAAAATGTCACGGCGAGTCCGTCGGGGCCCGCCAAGGCAAGGAGATCCTGGTTCCCGTCACCATCGAAATCGCCAGCGTCAAGATCCCGGTAGGTTCTCAGGAACCCAAGGGGTGCCTCGACCCGCGTCGGAAAGCTCCCATCGCCCTCCCCGAACAGCGTGACGATAGAGCAATTCGCCCAGCGACTTCCGTAGTAGACGTCGGCGGTGGTCTCACAGACGATGGCGGCGATATCCAGCTGATCGTCACCATTGAAATCACGCACCACCATCGACTGTGGATACCCTTGAAGCTCCGCCCTCGACATCAGTACCGGCCCAGTTGTAGCCATATGAGGCTCCCCGCCCGATTTCACATGGACCTCCGGTGCACACCCCATCGCCATTCCCAGGACCAGAAGCCCAGCCCCCACGCGGCAACCCATCGATCGCATTCCTCTCATTGCTCGCCTCTCCCCGAATCAGCGCATCTCGTCCAGCTTCCGCCGCACCCTCACCTCGTACGGGCTCCCGCTCGATCGCTCGAGCAGGGCCTCGCCTCTCGCTCGTGCCTCGTCTTTGCGCCCGAGTCGAAGCAGCGTATCGATCGCAAGAAACTCCCGCTCCATCGCGAGCCGCCCCGCTGGAAACTCCTGCGCGTGCGCCTCGACTCGACGTAGCGCCTCCGACGGGCTCGTCGCCATGAGGCGCCGCGCCTCCTCCAGCATCATAATCTCACGGGTGATCGAGTCTTCCGTGACAACCGCCGCCGAAACGGGCGGCGACGGCATGGGAGGCGGAACTTTCTTCGTGATCGAACCCCTGGCCGGTTTCTTGGGCATCGGCACCGGGCGGCTCGTTTCCGGCGTGGTGCGCGACTCCACTCCCTCCGTCGGGCGCTCGCCGCTCTTCACAGGCTCCTCCGGCGCAGGCACGCCCGAAGCCACCGCCTCCACCGCCGCGGCCACGTTCTCGGTCGGTGCCCCCACCCCCACCTTGAGCACGAGCGGGACGTCCTGCCCCCCACGAGACGCGACGACCACCGCGGCGGCGGCGCCGATCCCCAGAATCGCCATCACGATCTTTTTCGCAAGAACCCCCGGCAAAACCCCCACAGGCGTTGCCGCGATCTGCGCAACCTGCGCGGTCGACCGCGCCAGCTCGAGCTGCGTCATGTTCCGCGTCGGTTGGGCGCTCGTGAGAAGCTCCCGCACGCGCGGCGGAGCCGAACTGTCGGCGTCAAGCCATCGCGTCGGCTCTTTCATCGGCGCCGCCCCCGCGAAAGGCGCGCCTCGCGACGCGCGAGGGCCTTCTCGAACTCCTTCCGAGCCGCGTGGAGCCGCGAGTGCACCGTTCCCACCGGCACACCCAGCTCCTTGGCGATGTCCTCGCACCCCTTCTGTTCGATCTCGAACATCACGAGCACCGCGCACCTCTCGAGCTCGAGCTCGTTGAGCAGCTCGGTCAGCTCGGCGCGCGCCTGCTTCGTCGCGAGGTTCTCCTCCGGGCTCGGCTGGACCCCCTCGGAGCTCGTCTCCGGCAGCGGGATCGCCGTGGTCTCGCGCCGCACGTAGGCCCGTTGCCGATGGCGGGCGACGATGTTCTTGCAGATCCCGAAGAGCCAGGCCTGCATCGACCCGCCCGTGTCGAACGTGTGGAGCCGCTTGTGGACGACGATGAACACCTCCTGTCTCAGATCGTCGAGATCCGGAGGACGAACCCCGAGCCGTTGCAGGGATCGGAAGACGAAGTCGGCGTACTCCGCGTGCACCGCGACCACGTCGAGCGGGTGCTCCACCGCCGAGGGCGCCCCTCCCCGGGCCGCCCATGGAAACCATCGAAACATGCGGAACACGCCGTCCACGTGCCCCCCTCTTCCGCTCAGCTCGCCCAGCGCTTCACGGAATCGACAGACCGACCCCCACAAACCCGGAGCCGCCGATCACCGTCTGTTCGAAGACCGTCTCTGGAGGGGCCCCCTCGACGTGGAAGCGGTAGCGAGTGAGGGGCAGGGTGACGTCCCCGCCGATCTCGACGACGAGCGGAGAAACAGGGCTGAGCCGGAGCCGGGGTGACAGCGAAACTGCGGCCCAGGCCTTCTCCCCCGGGTCAACCGGCTCGTAGGGCGCGAGCTTGACGACGACGCCATGCACGGCGCCGCCGAGGACATGCCCGCACGTCGAGAGCGTGGCCCGCCAGAAGCGCAGCGGATGGAAGCACCCCCCGAGCCACACCGCGTTGAGGCCGAAGGCAAACGCGCCCTCGGACGTCCGAACCTCGGGCATCCACGACATGCCCACCGAGGCTTCCCATCGCCCTTTTCCCACACCGGCGAAGAGCGCCACCTCGGGCGCCACACTCGGCAGGAGCCCGTAACGAGCAGCTCCGCGCGCGGTGAGCGTCATCGTCATGGGTGCCAGAGGCGGTGGCCGTGAAGGCGGCGGTGACCGTCGCGGTGACGGCGGGGGCGGTGCTGGGGGCGATAGCGGGGGTGGCGCCGGCGGTGGGGGTGGCGGCGGAGGCGACGATGCCGCCTCCGGATCGATGAGCACCGCGATCACGAAGACGCTCGCGTCCTTGATGGGGGTGCAATCCGGCGCATCCACGTGGAGGGGTGCCCGGGACGTGAGGAGGCGGGCCCCCTCGCGCTCTTCAATCTGGGCTATCCAGCGTCCGTTCTTCTCCTCCCGAATGAGACGTGCCTGGATGAGGCGGTCGGCGCAACTCGAGAACACGTCGCGGCCGAGGCGCGCCGTGATCTCCCGCTCGATCTCCGCCTGGTCCGGGCAGCTCTCCGCGCCTGCTTCACGCGACCAGACGAACTTCACCAGGTTGCATGCGGGCTCCGCGCCCACGCTCGGCGCGGCGAGGACGAACGCCGCCATGATGCACGCAGGGAGGAGCGGGTACGGGTGTATCAAGACCGACCCTAGTTACTTCCACGGGTCTCGTGTCGCAAGTTCGCGGGGCCGGCGCCCTCGGTCAGGAGGACCGGAATCCTCTTCCGCTTCCACTCTCGAAGAGAATGCCGGTTGGGAAAGCAGCTGCTCACGGGTGGAGCGTCCGCGTCACCAAGCTTCCGGCGCGTCACCCATGCCAGAACGCCACGAGCGGCGTCGAGGCAACGACGAGCACGGCGAGCGTGACGGCGTCAATCGGAGAAACGGAAACCCAGCGCTCGCGGGCGAGAACTTCGGCGCGCTCCCCGGGGAGGATCTCGAGGTCTGCAGGAAGCGCGTCGCCTCGATAGGGATCCTTGGAAGCCGCGGACCCTTCGCGGGACAAGACGATTACTGGGCCGGGAGGAAGACCTGCGTGAATCTCCGCGCGGAGGGGCGAGGCGGCGTCGCCGACGACGAGCCAACCGTCCGCGCCAAGGACGCCGGCGGGCGCCGTGGCAATACGCCTCAGTCGGCCCCGCGCGCGGAATCGGAGACGTTCGAGAAAAGCCGCGACGAGCAGTCCGGCGACGGCGGTGGCGCTCCAACCGTACGGCGGGCTGCTCGTCGCATCCCTGATATCGCTCACGTGGAGACTCTTGAAAGTCCGGGTCGAGCGGTCCAGCGCGTAACGAACCGTGCCGTCGAAAAGAAGCAGCCCGCGTGGGGCGTCCTCGCGGACGAGGAATGCGCCATTTCGGGCGACGTCGACACGGCGAGGATCACAATCCCACATGTTCGAGCCGGTCAAGATCACCGGACGGAGGAAGTATTTGTCGTCCGACGTGGAACCGGCTGGGTTGATGAGGAGCGAGCAGTCACGGCGAAAGCTCGGGCAATATCGTTGCGCGACGAGGCTCCGGGGGAGAGGGACCTCCTGGACGCGCGTGGTGTAGCCCGGATTCTGCTCGAGGCTACAGAACTCCGGACCAGGGGCCAGTTCTTTCGCCTCGAGGATTCGCAAAGGTGACCCCTCGACGGGCGGCACGACGCCAATGACCGGGAGGGATTCGACATAACGACCAGGGTCGAAACCGCGGAGCATCCGCGGCGTGGCCCAGACGAGCACGGCAAACGTGCAGGCGACGGCGGCGAGGCTTCCGGCGCGGAGCAGAGGCGCGAGGAAGGGCGCGCGCTCGGTGAGGAATCGGGCCAGCGGGAAGGTGACGGCGCCGCCGATGGCAAGGGGGAGGAGGCCGACGAGGGGATAGAAGGAGGCGGCACGCAGGTCGAAGGACAACCAGAAAGAGCAGACGTCCTCGACGAGCTTCGTTTCGGAGAGCCCTTCGCGGACGACAAAGAAAAGGACGGGCCCGAGGAGAAGGGCGCAAAGCGCGAGGCCAAGGGCGAGGGTCGGGCGCCACGAAGGGAGCTTCGCGGCGACGAAGGCACTGCCGCGGACGGTGATGGCGAGGAGCAGGACGAGCGCGAAGGCATGGGGCGGGGCCGAGAGGGCGATCCAGACAGAGCCGCTGGCCCCGACGAGGGCGCCGACGAGAGCGGCGCGCGCTCGCGGGGGGAGAACGGTCTCTGCGGACGCCGCCATGGGGGCATCATGCCAGTTCAAAGCTGGCAAAGCGAAAGGAAGTGGAAGGGCTAGGCGCCGGAGCGCCACCCACCCCCGAGCGCTTGGTAGAGATGGACCACGGCCAGCCATTGCCGCTTCCTCGTCTCGATCAGCTCCATTTCCGCGTCCAGCGAATCCCGCCGGGTCAGCAGAACCTCCACATAGTCCGCTCGCGCAGATTGAAAGAGGACCGTGGACGTTTCACTCGACCGGGTGAGCGCCTCCACCTGCTGCGACTGGAGCTCATAGGCTTTTTGAAGGTTCTCGACCAGCGAAAGTTGATTCGCGACGTCGGTGAACGCTTGCAGCAGCGTCCTCTCGTAGTTGAACACCGCCTGAAGCTGCCGGGCGTTCACCGAGCGATACTGGGCCTCGATCGCTTTCCGGTTCAAGAGCGGCGCCGTGAGATTCCCCGCCAGGTTGTAGATGAGCGAGTCCGGCGTCACGAGGAGGTGCTTGACGTTGAACGACCTGTAACCGACCGCTGCGTCGATGCTGAGCGAAGGGTAAAACTCCGCCTTCGCCACCTGCACGTCCAGCTTCGTGGCCTGAAGCTCCAGCTCGGCTTGCCGGATGTCCGGGCGATTCTTCAAGAGCTCGGAAGGGAGCCCCGACGTCACCTTCGGCAGAGGGTCCTTGAGCTTCTGATCGTTTCGGCTCACGGCCTGCGGGTAGCGACCGACCAGGAAGTTGATCTTGTTCTCGATCTGAACTTTCTCCTGTTCGAGGCCGTAGAGGCGGCTCTTGTTCTTCAACACCTCCGCTTGGAACCTCTGAACCGCGAGCTCCGTCACCCGGGCCGCCTGCTTCTCGAGCTTGATGATCTCGAGCGCGTCCCCGAGGATCTCGACGTTCCGTTTCAGGACGTCGAGCTGGTTGTCGATGGCGACCAGCTCGAAATAAGAGCTGGCGATTTCGGCGACGATCTGCGTCACCATGAAATTCCGGCCTTCGATGGTCGCGAGGTAGCGGAGGTCGGCCGACTTCGTGGCGTCCCGCAGCTTCCCCCATACGTCGATCTCCCACGAGCCCCAGAATCCGAACGTGAAGTCCCCCAGGTTCTGCGGCAGCCCATGGCTTTCATCGCTGATGCCCTGGCTCGTGTTCTTTCCCATCCTCTCGACGCCAACCCCAGCCCCGACGCCGACCTTCGGGAGGTAATCACCTTGCCGCGCCGACACTTCATTGCGGGCGATGATGATCTCTTGAAGCTGGATGTTCAGCTCCTGGTTTTTCGCGAGCGCCATTTCGATGAGCGCCCTGAGCTCGGCGTCGTCGAAGAAGGTACGCCACACCGTCTGCGTCGATCTCGCGGGCTGCGACGACGCGTCCTGGGTGCTGCTGCTCGAACGCCCAAAGCTCGCCGGAATCGCCTTGCTCGGCTCCCTGGGCTCGTTTCCTTCCAGAGAAGGGATGCAGCCCGCCGCGAAGAAGCAGACACACGCCAGCGCGGCGACCGACGGTGACGACTCTGCCCTACCCCTCCACATAATGGCTCACATTCTCGGTCAAGGGCTCGTCGGCTTCGTCCTGGATCAGACGCCTACGTTCCGCGAGCGTCCCGAAGATGAAGTACAGACCCGGCACGACGAGCACGCCGAAGACGGTGCCGAAGAGCATTCCCCCGAGCGCCGACGCGCCGATGGTGCGGTTGCCGATGGCGCCCGGCCCCGTCGCGAGGACGAGGGGAATCAGGCCCGCGATGAAGGCAAAGGAGGTCATCAAGATGGGGCGGAAGCGCGCCTTCGCTCCCTGGATCGCCGCCTCCATCACCGATTCTCCCTTGTTGTGTGCCTGGACGGCGAACTCGACGATGAGGACGGCATTCTTGCCGAGGAGGCCTACCAGCATGACGAGCCCAACCTGCGCGTAAATATCGTTCGCCAGGCCGAGGAGCTTCAGCATCAGGAAGGAGCCGAACACGCCAACGGGCAACGAGCAGATGACCGCCAGCGGGAGGATGAAGCTCTCGTATTGGGCAGCGAGCACCAGGTAGAGGAATGCGAGAACGACCAGGAAGATGTAGACGGCCTCGTTCCCGCGCTTCGCCTCGTCGTAGGAGAGGCCCTCCCACGCGATGTCGTAGCCGCGTGGCAACGTCTTCGCGGCGACCTCACGGACGGCCGCAATCGCATCTCCGCTCGTGTACCCCTTCGCCGGGCCGCCGCGGATCGCCGCGGAGTTGTACATGTTGAAGCGCGTGATCTCGTTCGGTCCCTGCGTCTTCCTCAGCTTCATGAAGGCCGAGTACGGCACCATCTCTTCCTTGTCGTTCTTGACGTAGAGATTCATGAGGTCCGAGGGGAACCGCCGGTATTCCGGCGCCGCCTGGGTGTACACCTTGAAGAAGTTGCCGAAGCGGATGAACCCCTGCTCGTAGGTGCTGCCGATGAGGATGTTGAGGTTATCCATGGCGCTCTTGATCGAGACGCCCTTTTGCATCGCTAGCTCGTTGTCGATCTCCAGCTCGTACTGCGGATAGTTCGCCGCAAAGAAGCTGAAGAGCCCGGTCAGCTCCTTCCGCTTCCCAAGCTGATCCATGAACTCTTTCTGGACGCGATCGAAGTCCTGGTAATCCGTCTCGTTGTTCTTGTCCAAGAGGCGGAGCGAGAAGCCGCTCGCGGCGCCGTAGCCCGGGACGGCCGGCGGCTCGAAGAACTCGACAATCGCGCCGATGTCCTTCGCCTTTTGCTCCAGCTCCTCGATGATCTGCGTCACGGTGCGCGTGCGCTCGGACCACGGCTTCAGGTTGATGAGGCAGGTTCCCGCGTTCGAGCCACGTCCCTCGGTCAGGATCTCGTAGCCGGCGAGGGAGGAGACCGAGGCGACACCGTCCACGCCCTTCGCCATGCCCTGCAGGTCTCGCGAAACGTCGTTCGTTTGCTCCAGGGTCGTGCCCGGGGGCGTCTGGATGATCGCGTAGATCTGCCCCTGGTCCTCGTTGGGCACGAAGCCGGCAGGAAGAACCCGGTTCAACTGCAGGACACCAAAGCCGAACGCGAGCAGGATCCCGAAGGTGACGAGCCTTCGATTCACCAGCTTCCGGAGCACGCGGGCGTAGACGTTGGTCCCGGCGTCGAAGGTACGATTGAACGCATCCAGGAAGATGCCAATCGGCGTCCGCTTCTTCGGGTGACCGTGCGTATTCTTCAGGATCATCGCGCAGAGGACGGGCGTCAGCGTCAGCGCGACGATGCCGGAGAGCACGATGGAGGAGGCCATCGTAATCGAGAACTGACGGTAGAAGATGCCCACCGGTCCGGTCATGAAGGCCACGGGCACGAAGACCGCAGTCATCATCAGGGTGATCGCGATGACGGCGCCGCTGATCTCGCCGAGGACCTTCTTGACGGCGTTGTACGGCGACAATCCCTCCTCCGCCATCTTCACGTGGACCGCCTCGACGACGACGATCGCGTCGTCGACGACGACGCCGATCGCGAGGACGAGCGCGAAGAGCGTGATCAGGTTGATGGTGATCCCGAACATCTGCATGAAGAGGAAGGCGCCGATGAGCGAGACGGGAACGGCCAGGGCCGGGATCAGCGTCGAGCGCCAATCACCGAGGAAGACGAACACGACGAGCGACACGAGGAGGAAGGCCTCCCCGAGCGTGTGGAGGACCTTCTCGATCGACGCATCGAGGAAGCTCGAGACGTCGTAGTTGATCTCGTAGTTCATCCCGGCGGGGAACGAGGTCTTCTTGAGCTCCTCCAGCTTGGCCTTGACGTTTTCGATGACCTCGCTCGCATTGCTCCCGTAGGTCTGCTTCAGCACGATCGCCGCGGAAGGGTGGCCGTCGAGATTGGAATAGATATCGAAGAACTCGCTCCCGAGCTCGACCCTCGCGATGTCCTTGAGGCGGAGCTGTTCGCCGTTTTCGTTCGCCCGGATGATGATCTTCTCGTATTGCTCGGGCTTGTTGAACCTGCCCTCGTAGGTGAGAACGTATTCGAGCGACTGCGCCTTCACGCCGGTCGCCTGCCCGAGACGTCCTGGCGACCCGATCACGCTTTGCTCGCTGATCGCCTTCATCACGTCTTCGGTCGAGACGTTGTACGCACGCATCTTGTCCGGATCGAGCCAGATGCGCATGGCGTACTGCCGGGAGCCGAGGATTCGTGTCTGCGCGATCCCGTCGACGCGGCTCAGCTCGGGGAGGAGGTTGGCATTGGCGAAGTTGTAGAGAAACTTCTCATCGGCCGTCTTCTCCTCGCTGTAGAGGTTCACGTACATGAGCATGCTGGGCTGCACGCGATTCATGACGACGCCTTCCAGCTGCACGAGCGTCGGAAGTCGGCTGATGACCTGATCGATTCGATTCTTGACGTTGACGACGGCCTCGTTCGGGTCGGCGTCCAGCTTGAACACGACCTGGATCGTCGCCTCGCCGGCGCTCGTGGCGTCGGAGATCATGTACATCATGCCCGGAACGCCGTTGATGGCGCGCTCCAGGGTGATGATCGAGGACTGGACCAGGACGTCCGCGCTCGCTCCCGGGAACGTGAGCGAGACCATCACGCGAGGCGGCGAGATCTCGGGAAACTGCGAGACCGGGCGCGATCGCATGGCGAGAATGCCCAGGAACACGAGCACGATCGACAGGACCATCGCCATCACCGGGCGATGGATGAACTTGGACGTCAGGCTCATTCCGCAGGCACCTCCAGGTGCGCGAACACGTCCGAGGGATCCTTGTAATCGACCTCGATCGTGACGCCGTCCCTGACCTTGCGCAGGCCTTCCACGAGGATCTTGTCGTGTTCTTCGAGACCGCTCGCGACCGCGAACACCTGCGGCATCTCCGCGGCGATGGTGATGGGGCGCGAGTGGACGACGTTCTTTTCGTCGATGACGAAGACGAACTTCTTGTCGAGCACGTCGAAGGTCGCCTTCTGCGGAATGAGCAAGGCGTTCTTGAGCGGCACCTCCATCAAGATCTTCCCCGTCTCGCCATGACGGAGCAGCCCCTTGGGATTGGGAAACGTGGCCCTGAACGCGAGACTTCCGGTCTGGTTGTTGAAGTCAGCCTCGATCGTCTCCACCGTGCCGGGTTGATCGAAGATCTGGCCATCCGCCATCTGGAGCTTCACCGTGGAGATCCGCTCCTCTTCCGGTTGAGATTCGTATTTGAGGTACTCCACCTCGCTGACGTTGAAGTACACCCATACCTTGCTGTTGTCGGAGAGCGTCGTGAGCAGATCCCCCTCGTCGACCAGGCTGCCCATCCGCACGTGAAAGCGCCCGACGAGGCCGTCGAACGGCGCCCGCATCTCGGTCATCGATTTGTGCGTCGACGCGAGCGCCACTTCGGCCTTCGCCTTGTTGAGCTTCGCCCTGGCCAGGGCGAGCTCGTTGGGGGACACGACGTTCTTATCGGCGAGGAGCTTCGTGTTTCTGAGCTCGATCGCCGAGAGTTGCGCCTCCGCGTCGGCCTTCTGCACCTCTGCCTGGTAAATCATGGGCATGATTTGGAACATCTTCGCGCCCTTCGCGACCTGACGGCCCTCGTCAATGAAGGTCCCTTGCAGGTAGCCCTTTTCGAGAGCACGCAGCTCGATGTGCTGGATCGCGCGGATTTGTGCGACGTAGTCTCGGGTGAGCTCGGTGTCCTTCCGAAGAGGACTCGTCACGAGAAACTTGCCGTGTTCCTGCGGCTCTTGATGTTCGTGGTGGCACCCCACCACCAAGAAGGCGGCGACCAAGAGGAAGGGCGTGGGGCGTCGGTTCATCGCAGATGAGTCGGCACGACGCTCGCCGCGGTTCCATCCACGCGTAAAAAAAAATTTCTTATGTATCCGTTTCCAGCATATCTGATCTTCCGCAGTCCTGTGCTCGGGGTTACGCTGGGGGCGTGAGCCCTGTCGGCTCTCGTTTTGCCAGGGATGCTCGGTTCGTTCCGGGCCGGGTCCCCTCCCCGCCCGGGACCGTGGGCCCTGGACATCGGGTGCGCGGCGGAGACACACGTGCCGCCGCGCGCGACGCCCTCGTTTCGTGTATCGTCACTTCCGCAACACGAAGGAGATCAGGATGAGCGCCGACGAAAAGATCACGCTGCTACGTGCAATCTTCAAGGAGTTCGCGGCCACGGGGGACCCGCAGATTCTGCTTTCGAACCTCACCGACGATGTCGTCTATAAGCTCTCGATCGGGCCAGGGACGCCCCTCAGCGGCGAGTTCCGGGGCCAGAATGGGGTCGCGGAGTATTTTCGTGGCATGGCCTCGGTGGTCGAGCACGTAGGGCTCAATGTCCACGACTTCTTCGCCAACGACGAGAAGGCCGTGGTGACCGGCGACGAGACGCTGCGCGTGGTGAAGAATGGCGCCGTCTTCTTCACGGAGTGGGCGGTCGTGTGCACGTTCCGCGGAGACAAGATCTGCCACATCCTGGTGGTCGAGAACCTCGGCGCGCTGAGCCAGGCCTACGACGCGCCGCACGCAGGCCCGCCGGCGACAGCGTCCTGAAAGGACACGAGGAACATCCTCGGGCTACCGCACGCGTGGCAGTTTTTCGGGAGGGCCCTGTCGCGTGTCCGCGCGCCGCGCGCGCCCCCGCATGCATACCTTGATGGCCTCGCGCAGGTTGCTGAGCGTCCTCGCTCCCGCGAACCCCGTGGCGAGGCACGTGAAGGTCTGCGCCACGGCGGGCCGGATCCCCGTGACGAGCCCCTCCGCCCCGAGGAGCTGAATGGCGCGGAGGATGCCCGAGAGCCGCTCCGCCGTCCCCGCGTCCACGCTCTCCACCCCGGTCAGGTCCAGAATCGCGAACCGCGCCCGGCTCGACACGACGGCGTCGAGCAGCCGCGTCGTGATCTCGGACGCGCGCGCCTCGTCGAGCCCGCCGACGACCGGCAGCGCGAGGACGTCGTCCCACACCTGAATGACCGGCACGGAGAGCGCGTGAATCTCCGACCGCTGCTGCGCGATGATCGCGAGCTTCTCCTCGACCTCGATCTCGCGGCGCTTGAAATCGTCGATATCCTGGAAGGCCCCGATGACCCGGGTCACCTTCCCGTTCTCCATCACCGCGGTGCCCGCGGTGCGCACCCAGAGCCGGCGGCCCTTCGCGGTGACGATCTGCAACTCCAGATCGTAGGGCTTGCCCTCGCCCGCGCAGGCGCTGAAGGCCTCCGTGATGATCGACTGGTGTTCCGGCGCGTAAAACGAGATCCCGTTGTCCACGTTCGGATTGAAGCCGATGGGCACCTCGTGGATCCGGTACGTCTCCTCGGTCCAGAACTGGCGTCCCGTCGTGCAATCCACGTCCCATCCCCCGACGCGCCCCGTCGCTTGCATCTTCTGGAGGAGATCACGCCGCCTCTCCCATTCGTCCACGGGCTCCTGCGCCTCGACCTCGAGCCCGACCCCGTACACCTTCGAATCCCCGGCCACGCGGCGAAGCGAAAAGAGGAGCCTCCGGTAGCTCAGGTCCCGGTGCACGAAACCTGCGTCGAGCTTCATCGACGCGTCTCCCTCCTCGCTCGGGCGCAGGAACGCGTGCAGCGGCGCGGCTTCGTCGGGGTGCACGAGCCGGGTGAACTCCGCGCCCGCGAGGGAGGACTCCGTATATCCGAGCGTGCTCCGGAATGCCTCGTTGGTGCGGATCAGCCGCCCGTCGCCGCTCAGCACGCAGAGGAGGTCCCTGGACGTCTCGAAGAAGTGCTCGAATTGGATCTCGTTCTCGTCGTGAACCGGCGACATGGAGCGAACCTCTTGCGCGCGCCGTGCTCGGCGCTGTCCCGAAACAACCCGAACCCCCCCGGGTTGTGTGTCAGGTCAAGGCGATTGGACGCGCATGTAAGTGAGCAGGCGCAGCGTCCGTTTTGCGATCTTCCAGCCGTGAGGTGTACGCACGACGATGTCCTCGTAGGTCCCGTGCGCCAGGTCGACGATGCCGGAAGGATCCACGACGTGCGTCGCGGTGAGGTAGGTCGACATCGTCGCCGTGTTCCCCTGCACGTTGATCACGACATTGCCGTTCAAGTGCTGCGTCGAGACGTAGCCGTTCGTGGTGAACTCGTTGTCCGCGACGTCGGCCCACGCGGTGGGATTGGAGGTCAGGCTCGGGGGACCATTGGGGTCGTCACCGGGGTAATAGGCCTCGAGGACGGCGTTCGGCGTGAAGCACTTCTGGTACAGGCTCCGGCCCACCTCGAGCTCGCCGCGCCCGATGGCGTCGGTCCCGGCGGCATAACAGTACGTCAGCTTTTCGATTTCAGCCTCGTCGAGGAGGCGCGTGAGCCCCTGCTGCCCCCCGGCATTCCCATGTCCGCCCCCGGGATGGCCGCCCGCGGCAGGCGTCGCCGCCCCCAAGGCGCTCGCAGCAATGGCACCCGCGCACAACGCAGCTCCGACGCGACCCCAAGAAGCCCGTGAACCTGATCGGCTGCTCTGCTCCATTGTGTACCTCCTCCAGTACGGCCCCCTTCAGTCACACTAAAAAGATTCGCGCAGGAGATCAAGCGTTCCATGTGTCCCGTCGAGAATCCAACGACACGGCTCATTTGCACCATCACGCAATCCTCGGCCTGACGATACGTGCAGGAAGGGATGCTCGGCTTGGCGCGGAGGAATCTGTCGCGTGCGGGTGTTCGAACGTTCGAAGGGCAGCAGGAGAGCGTGACGCGTGGGTGTTCGAACGCTTGGAGACCCACGAGCGACAATGACGCGCTGCGGATCGAACGTTCGGAGACCCGCAGGAGACGGTGACGCGTGGGGGTTCGAACGCTTGGAGACCCACGAGCGACGATGACGCGCCGCGGATCGAACGTTCGGAGACCCGCAGGAGACGGTGACGTGTGGGTGTTCGAACGTTCGAACGGGCGCAAGCGACGATGACGCGAGGGGGGTCGGACGTTTGGAGACGCGAGGGCGGCTGTGGATGGGGCTGCTTCCGCTTGCGCTGCGTCTCAGCGGAGGCTCATCGGGCTGCCGCACGCGTGGCAGGTTCTGGGGATGGTCGGCGTCAGGTGACCCCATCAGCTCCAGGGAATCACCGAGGGGTCGCAGGCGAATCTGGTCGAGTCGAATCGTCGGGCAGGCCTCGGGATCGATCTTGCAAATGTCGCCGAACGACTCGAGTTCCTCTGCGCTCCGGCCAGGATCCTCTGCCAGGGCAGGATTGCTCGATCACGTCGGCCTGGATGGCCCCCGTGTTGCCGCCCGATTTCTTCTCGCCTGGCCGCGTTGCCCACAGGATCCCTGCCGTCAGGAGGCCCGCCCCGCCGACCGCAAATCCCACAGTTCCAAGCACGCTCAGCTGTCTGCCGCGCTCCAGTGCGCGCAGCCCTTCAGGGTCGCAAATCAGGTTCTTACAGTGCTCGTCCACGGTCGCTTTCTCCTTGCGTGCGAGCCCTCCCGTAATGCTCCCCTGGTGATTCCCGCGAGCCCGAGCCCGCCGGCTGTGAACAACCACGCCTTGCCCCCCGCAGTCATGCCACCTTGGGCAGCCCGAAACTTTGCCTGGGTTGCGACTCCGCGCGAGCATGGAGAGCCGCCCAGAAACGCCCATGCCCCCCGATCATTCGAAGAAACCCCACTGGCCCGCAACGAGGTTGCCGCCGCACCCGGCGACCGTCGTACAGCCGAAGCGCCCGTTCGGGGGCCTCTTGGTGAGGCCGCCGCATCCGGCGACCGTGGTGCAGCGGAGGGCCTACGAGCCGAACCTGTCCGGCGCGCCTCCTCGTGTCGTGCAAAGCAAGTTCGACCTGGATGGCACGTGGATGCAAAGCGTCGACGACACCACGCTGCTCGCGAAATTCGGCTCCACCACCGCCGCCTTGTGGGGAGCCCTGCGCGACCACAAAGCGGAGATCGGGATCAGCTCGGGTGGCAGCGGTGGGGGCTGGAACTTCAGCACCAGGATGCTTGAAATCTCGACGAGCTGGTTCAATCCGATCAAGGAGTACGTGACCAACGGCACCAAGGCGACCGAACTGGGCAGGGGCATCGCAGCCCTGACGCACGAGATGTCACATGCGCATGATCAGATTGTCCGGAAGGAATCCCCGTGGGGCGCCTCCAAGGACACGGACGCTTTCGTGATCGCCGTGCTGAAGACCGAGCTACGCGCGTGGATGAAAGAAGCCCGCTCCGCCCGGGAGAACCACAAGGACAAAAGCATCCCGCCCGGAGATGACAACAACAATTTGATCAAGGGCTGGCTCGGCGTGCATTTCACCCTGAAGAACGGGAAGAACGTGCTGAAGGCCGATGTCTACGAGAACCCGGTCGTGGGACGCCTGCACAAGTATTTCAACGACAACAAAAGCGCGAAGACGACCAGCACGCTGGCCGATCTGCTGACCGCCTCTTCCAATGGCCTGGCGGCCGACCTGACCAGCTACGCGCAGCAGATCCGTGACAAGTTCACGAGTGACGATACGACGCTGCGCCAAGTGGCATCTGCGGCCATTTCCTCGTCGTAGACGACCCCACCCGACCTCCTGCGTGGCTCGCATTGGGGCCTCCCCTCCC
The DNA here is from genome assembly GCF_028369105.1 of Polyangium mundeleinium. NCBI lineage: Bacteria > Pseudomonadati > Myxococcota > Polyangiales > Polyangiaceae > Polyangium > Polyangium mundeleinium. The sequence continues at coordinate 8,196,926 of NZ_JAQNDO010000001.1, forward strand.
TTCCCCTCCCGCGAGCACCCCATCTCGCGCGAAACCGACGTGGTTTGGACCCGCACTGCCACGGCCGTTGCCGTCACCGTGAAAAGGCGTGCCGCCCACGGGGACGGCACGCCCGGACCGTTACCGTCGCGTGAGGCGGTGCAGGGTGCCGATGATATGGTTCAGGGTGTTGCGCATCTCATCGTCGACGCTTTCCACGTATCCGAGCGCTTCTGCCACGTCCAGGCACGCGCGGACCTCTGCGGCCGACCCCATGGCGGTATGCCACCGGGCGCGTTCGTTCCTTCCCTGCGAATACGCGCCCTCGTTCAGGTTCAGCGGAACACTCATCGCTGCACGGCGCATTTGATCGCCGAGATTCGGATCCTTCCTCCCGATCCGCTCCATCACCGGCCGCAACATCCTGAGCATCTCGATCGCCACGCCATAAATCCTGAGAGCCATGTCATCCTCCGTATCCCCGACCGGGGACCCCGGCCCCCGGCCCGCGCGCGGAGGAAGGCGAAAGGCTGCGAGGCGCAGCCTCGCACCGCGCGCAGCCACCCGGAGCCGCGCGCAGCGCGAAGCGCGAGCACGGCGAGGATGGCGAGCACGGCTTGGCCTTTCGCCTTCCGAGCACGCGGGCACAATCGACATCCCCGGACGAGAAGGGATAACCGCTCAAGCTGGGGCTGGAGCTGGGGCTGGAGCTGGGGCTGGAGCTGGAGCTAGGGCTGGAGCTGGGGCTGGAGCTGGGGCTGGAGCTAGGGCTGGAGCTGAGGCTGAAGCTCAAGCTCAAGCTCAAGCTCAAGCTCAAGCTCAAGCTCAAGCTCAAGCTCAAGCTCAAGCTCAAGCTCAAGCTTCAGCCTCAGCCTAAGCCTAAGCGACAGCTTCAGCTTCAGCCTTGACCCCTTCCCCTCCCCCCGCCTACCGTCCCCCCTCGTGCCGCCCGGGCCGCGCCTCCTCCCTGTCCTCCTCCTCCCGGCCCTCGCGCTCCTCCCTGCGCGCCCCGCTGCCGCCGACGACACCCCTTCCCTCGCCGCCGAACCTGCCCCCGCCGGCGATCGCGCCTTCCTCGTCGAACACGCCGACGTCCGCGGCCACCTCCTCCCTTCCGCGCGCCTCCTCCTCGATTACGCCCGCCGCCCCCTCGTCCTCCGCAACGCCAAGGACCAGCTCGACCCCGTCATCTCCGATCAAACCTTCTTCCACGCCCTCGCGTCCCTCTCCCTCTTCTACCGGGTCACTGTCTCCCTCGACGTCCCCTTCTCCCTCACCCAGGCTGGCAGCACGCCCTCCTCCGGCGACGCCTTCCCCCGCACTGCGGTTGGCGCTGCCCTCGGCGACCTCCGCCTCGGCGCCCGCGTCCGCCTCGCTGGTGGCCTCGACGAAGCGGGCCAGGGTGCCGCCCTCGGCCTCTCCGCCTCCCTCTGGCTCCCCACCGGCACCGATGGATATGCTGGCGATGGCGCCGTCCGCGGACGCTTCGCCCTCGTCGCGGAGGCCACCGGCAAACGCCTCCACGGCGCGTTTTCCGGCGGCCTCCGCACCCGCCCGGCTGTCGCGCTCCCCGGGGTCTTGCCGACCCGCGTCGCCACCTCCCTCACCTTTGGCCTCGCGGGCGGCTTTTTCGTCGATGGCGCCCGCACCCTCACCCTTGGCGGCGAGCTCTCCGCTGATCTCCCCTTCCTCGGCGGTGCACGCCTCTTTGATCCTCGCGCCACCGTCGCGCATGCCCTCGTCACCGGGCATTACCGCATCACCGGCGGCCCCCTCGAACTTGGGCTTGCCATGGGCCCGGGCCTCGGCCGCGGCGCGGGCAGCGCCGACGTCCGGGTGCTCGCGCTCCTCGGGTATGCGCCGGAGAAGGCCAAACCTCCGCCGGATCGCGATAACGACGGCATTCCGGACAAGAGTGACGCTTGTCTCGATCTCGTCGGCGTGGAATCGGGGGATCCGCTCCTGCACGGCTGCCCCGAACCTCCGCCCGATTACGATGGGGACGCGGTTCCCGACGAGAACGATGCTTGCCCGCGCGCGGCCGGCGAGGCCACGTTCGTGCGCAAGACACACGGCTGTCCCAAGGACACGGACGAGGACGGCGTGCCCGACAAGAAAGACGCATGCCCCACGGAGCCCGGCCCGAAGCCGCCCGCGGGGAATGGGTGCCCGAAGCCGAAGGAGCCTGAGCTGCCGCCCGTCGCTTCGCTCGCCGAGCAGGAGATCGTGATCTCCCAGCAGGTGCAATTCGAGACGGGCACGGCTGTCCTCCGGCCCGAAAGCGACGGCGTGCTCGGCGAGGTCGCGCGTGTGCTCACGGATCACCCGGAGGTCACGCGCATCGAGGTGCAAGGCCACACGGACGATACCGGCACGCCCGACGTGAACCGCAAGCTCGGGCAAGACCGCGCCGAGAGCGTGGTCGCATGGCTCGTCCGGCGCGGGATCGGCCGCGGGCGGCTCGTGCCCAAGGGGTATGGGTCGGACAAGCCGATCGCGGACAACACGACCGAGGAGGGTCGCGGCAAGAACCGACGCGTCGAGTTCCGGATCCTCGAAAAGAAGCCGGCCACGAAGGACGAGGGCAACCCCGCGTCGGGAGGGGCGAAATGAGCCGCGCGCGAGGGCTCTTCGCGCTCCCCGCGCTCGCGCTCGCCGCAGCTTCGGGCGCGGGTCGGGCCGAGGAGCCGGCCGAGGATCGGGGCAAGATGGGCCCCGAGGTGCTGCACAACCCGACGCTGGAGCGGACGGCCGAGCAGGGGATCTTGCGCGCCGTTCCCATTGCGATCGAGCTCCCGATCGACATCGCGCTCCGCGCCCGCCGCGTGCTCGTGCATTATCGGCTCTGGGGGGATCCGGACTGGACCGCGCTCGAACTGCGGCGGAGCGGCGCCAAGTACGAGGGCGCGATCCCTTGCCTGGAGATCAGCACCGTCACCGGGGATCTCCGCTACTACATTCGTGTCCACGACGCCGAGGGCCGCGTGATCGCGACGGGCGCGTCCCGCGCGCGGCCCTACCTCGTGACCATCAAGCACGACACCGTGCTCGAACCCGGCGAGGGGAAGGGCGCGAAATGCCCCGATCCGGCCGATTGCCCCGCCGGCTTGCTCGGCTGCCCGAGCGAACGCGTCGTGGAGATCGCCTGCCAGTCGGACGCCGATTGCGAGGGCGGCACGACGTGTAGCTGGCGCGGGTTCTGCGAGCGAGTCGATCGCCGCAAGAACTGGTTCTCCCTCGGCGTGCAGCAAGACGTGGGCGCCTTTGCCACGGCGGGCGTGTGCAGCCTGTATTCGCAGGAAAACGAGGGGTACGCCTGTTTCCGCGCAGACGACGCGCAATACACGGGCACGCCGGTGCAGACGAACACGCCGCCCTCCGGGGGCCTCGGGCCGACGCGGGTCGTCGTCGGCTTCGAGCGGCTCATCCATTATGACACGACGCTCGGCCTGCGGCTCGGCTGGGCCTTCTTCGGCGAGGGCCCCACGCCGCGCGAGGGCACGGCGTTCGTGCCGTTCTCTCTCGCCGCCCGCGCGACCCACTGGTTTGGCGACGATCTCTTCGCCCGCTCGGGGCTCCGGCCTTATACGTTCGTCACCGGCGGCTACGCGATGGTCGACCTGAAAGGACGTACGGTCGTGCGGGAGAACCCGCTCGCCCCGCCCTACCAGGGTGGCAATGACCTGGAGCAGGAGGTCACGGTCTGGAAACGCGCGGGCGACGGCTTCGTCGGCGCCGGGACGGGCCTCGCGTTCGCGTGGGAGAGCCGCCGCGCGGCCTTCGTGGAGATCGCGGCGCATGCCGTGTTCCCGTTCGGCGCGCTCGTGCTCGCGCCGAGCGCAGGCATCACCCTCGGCTTTTGAAGGGAGGCGACCTTTGTTGCGAGCATGGCTCCAGAACCTCTGTCTCGGCTGGGCGAGCGCCGCCCTCGTGGCCGGTTGCGCGTCGGACGCATGGACCCCGCCCGAGGCTCACATCGATACGCCCGGCGCCTTCGTGGCCGTGGAGGGGTATGACGAACCGGGGGAGCTCACGCTCGTCCGGATCCTCGATCGCCTGCAATTCGAGGACGCGCGGCTCCTGTTCATGACGGTCCACGACGCCCGCCCCGAGACCTACGAGGAGGCGCGCGAGCTCGCCAAGGCCCCCGATCTCCCGATCCGCGAGCTCATCCGGATCGAGCCGGACACGGTGGTCACGATGTCGCCCCATCGTGTCGTCTGGTTCCGGACGCTCACGGAAAAAGAGCAGGAGCGCGTGCCGTGAAAGACCCCAAGCTCGTCCCCGTCGTGCTCGTCGCCGCCGCCCTCGGCGCCACGGCCGCGCCGCTCGCCTGCACGAGGCACGCGGACCTCCGCGACGAACCAGACGGCTCGATCCTCGACCGTCCCCCCGAGTTCGACGCCGGCGGCGTCCCCGAGCTCGACAGCGGCCTCGGCAGCGACGCCCACCCGCTCTGCGCCGATCGCCCCACGGGCGAATGCGTCGGCTCGAACGATTTTCCGTGCGCGTTCGAGGACTGGGTCGCCGCGACGTCGAAGGAATGCCAGGCGGCCTCGGGCTGCAAGACGAACGGCTGGCTCGAGGTGAGGATGGGCCCCGGCGGGTGCGTCGAGGTGATCGGGATGGATGAGCCCAACGACGAGGTGGTCGCCTGCCTCGTCGCGGAGATGGGCGCGGTGAAGTGCCCCTGCGGCGAGGGGATCAGCCAGTATTATTTCGGTGCGGGGAACGCGGGGCCCTGCGGCTCGAATTGAGGCGGGTCGTCACTTCATGATGTCGCCTTCGCTGGGCTCGAGGCTGTTCATGATGGCCCCGATGTCGCACGCCTGGAGGTACGTCGAGAGCACCTCCGCGCGCCGCGGCAAGAACACGTCCGTGAGCGCCTCCGAGAGCGTGCCATTCTCGTCGATGTGCACCTCGCCGAGGGTCGACGGGAACGAGAGCCCGCAGCCGAGCGACCGATCCGGGCCGAGGAAGCGCTGCGGCGCGTGGCAACCGGCGCACGTGAGCGATGTCGCGCGGTGCAGGACCGACTCGGCCGTGAGCGGATCGCCAGGGGGGCAATCCACGTTCAGGCCCAAGGCGTCGATCATGTTCTGGATCTCGGACGCGAAATCGGAGCCCGTGACGCCGATGGCGCGCGACGCATAATCGACGGAGGCGTCCCCGGAGACGACGCTCTCGCCCATGTTGAATTGCTTGCCGATCCGCATGCGGACCTTGGGGAACTCCTTCTGCCCGAGCTCCCATAGGCTCATATTGACGAACTCGCTCCGGAAGCTCACCGCCGTCTCCGTGGCGTTCGCCCCATCGAAGAGCTGCGGCAGGGGGTTGTTCTTGACCGTGACGGGCTGGAACGTGAGCGCGAGCTCCATCGACCCCGGCGGCGTCCGCTTGAGGTGATACTCGCGCATCTCCCAGGGCTCCTGCATCTGCTGGCTCACGCGCACCTGGCCGCGCGAGCCGCTGTAAGGATCGTTCTCGGAGGAGACGGCGCCGTAATGGTCGGGGTGGACGACGGGGGGCAAGCCCGACGTGCCCGTGAAGAAGAGCGCTTCGAGCTTGTCCGCGACGATCTCCACGTCCGCCTCGGCCCCGATGCTCGCCCACGCCTCGGCCACAGGGCGACAGCCAGAAAGGACGTCGCCCGACGGATTCGGCAGTGCCGCCTCGAAGATCAAGAAGACGCGGTTCGCCGGGTCCGTGCGGCCCGAGGTCTTCGCATATACGATGCGATGCTCGCCGCAGGTCGATCCGAACTGCGGGGTGAGGTCGAAGCGATTGACGATCGCCACAGGCACGAAGGAGTCGGGGTGACCCGCTTGAAAGAGGCCCGTGCTCGACGCGAGCGCCCCCTCGGCCCGCGGGCAGAAGAGCGCCGCGCCGTTCTTGAACGCAGCGTTGTCGACGTCATCACAATGCGGGTTGTCCGAGAAAACCCCCTCGGCCGCGGGGTTCTGCGCGTCGAAGAGGCGCCGCACGAGCTCCTCGGGCGTGGTGTCCTCTCCGGCGAGCGTGACGATCTGCGACAAGACCCGCTCGAGGCTGAAGCGCGCCAGCACGGCCGGATCCCGCACGATGAGCGCGCGGCTGTCCGCCGCGACGGTGATGTCCGGGTTGCACGTGAGCACGTCCGGATAGTCGAGCGGCGGATGGTCCGGCGTGTCGGGGATCGGAGGAACGTCGGGCGTCGCGCCCGTGTCGCTCGGAATGATCCCCCCTTCGGTCTGCGTCCCACACCCCACGAGGACGAGGACCGCTGCCGCTGCCAATGGCCGAAAAACGAAGCGCGAAAGGCCGTAAGCCATGAGACCCTCCAACCCTGAAAAGGAACGAGGAAGGCTCTCAGCGTATCGGGCCCCACGTCGGGGTCAAGAGCGAGCGAGCGTCAGGATTCGGCCGACGAGGCTGCGGTCGCGCTTCCGTTCTCTTTGGACGGAGCCTCGGCGACGCGACCGCCGAGCCCGAGGAGGAGCTCGGCGACGGCTGCATGCGTGCGGTCGCGCAGGTCGACGACGCGCGCCGACTCCTTGCCCGTGGTGATCGGATGAATCGGCTTGCCCACGCGCACGCGGACGAGGCGCATCGTGCTGCCGTCGCCCGAGTCGATGGCGCCCTTGTGCATGAGGTGCCCCGCGCCCTCCAGCGCGACGGGTACGACGGGGACGCCGGCGCGTACGGCCGCGTAAAAACCCCCCATCTTGAAGTCCTTGAGGACCCCGTCCTCGCTGCGCGTGCCCTCGGGGAAGATGAGCAGGGGCTTGCCGCGCTGGAGGACCTCCGTGAACCGCTTGATGACCTCGGCCGCGACCCGCGGCCCGCCGCCACGCTCGACCGGGACGTGCCCCGCGAGCTTGAGGTGCCAGCCGAGGAAAGGAATGTTCATGAGCTCGCGCTTCGCGGCCCACTTGAAATCACCCGGGAGGACCGCGCCGAGGACGAGGATGTCGAGCAAGCTCTGATGATTCGAGGCATAAACGTACGCGCCGTCGGTGGGCACGTTCTCGAGCCCCGTGGCGTCGACGTCGATGTGCAGCCCCCGCGCGCTCGACTTGCACCAGCGCTTCATTGCCCACAGGCTCGCGCGGTGATCCTGCGTGAGCGGGCCGAGCGTGAGCGAGATCGTCCCATACCCGACGGTGCGAGCGGTGAAAGGAACCCACTGACGCGCGGCGCGAATGGCTTCTCGGAGCTGCATGGATCTGGCTTCCTAACACCACGGCGGAAGCAATTCCAGACCTGCAACGTGCGCAAAATGCTTCGCGGTATGGGACCTTAGAGCGGATCCATGATCAAGCCATAACCCACGACCTCTGGCTTGCCCGCTCGCTCGAACTTCACCGTGAAGATCCCCGGCTCGGTCTCGCTCTGCATCACGGCCCGGCGCATCGTGCCCGCCCACTCGGCCCATACGACCGCGCCCGCCTTGCCTTTCCATTTGATCGGGATCGGCTGCAAATCCGCTTCGTCGGCGAGAAGCGCCGCGCCGCCGAATCCCAGGCAGAACCAGCGCTTCACCCCGCCGGCCTCGAACGGCGAGACGAGCAGCACGTGCCGGACCTCGCCCTCCTGCCGGTGCGCCGCATAGTTGCCAGGTTCGAGCCCGTTCACCTGCTTGACCCAGCGCACCCCCTTCAAGAGCCCCTCGGGCGCGCGCGCCTCCATGTCCGTGTACCGGACCGCGATCCGATCCTTCACGTAGCGCCGCACGACGGCGTGCTTCATCACGCCGTTCCACTCCGTCAGCACCACGTCGTTGAGCTTCGGCTTCACGTTGTCCGGCACCGGGATCACGTAGCCCGGGTGGACCTTGTACGAGGGGCCGCCGGATTGGCCCTCGATGACCAGGTCGTCGCCGTCGAAGCCGATCGCCGTCGCCGCGTAGAGCACGAGCGTCGAGCCGATGCGCGCGTTCGTCAGCATGGGCTCGGAGAAGGTGAAGACGCGGCGCCCAGGGTCGAGCTTGATCTTGCGCGGAGGCAGGCCGAGCGGGTTCGGCTGCGGCGACTTCGGCTGCGGGGGCTGCGTGGGGCTCGGCGCGATGAACGAGCCGAGCGGCAGAGGCCCCGGCGATCCACTCGAAGAAGGCGCCGCCTCGGTGGTCGTGGACGACCCGCTGCTGCACGCGGCGAGCAGGGCCGCGGCGAAGAAGCCGCGGACGAGGGGTCGGTACAGACCGAGCATCGGCCAGGATCTTTGCCGCGTCGCGGCCGGTCTGGCGAGCAAAAAGCGACCGGGGAGGCGCAGGATCCGGTCGATATGTGCACAAACGATCCGGGGCGCGCGCCTCAGTGAAAGTCGCGTGATCGCGTGGGAACGCCGCGTTTGCCGGGTGCGTCGAGGCGCTCGAGGGCCTCGGCGAGGACGTGGACGACTTCGTAGTTCGACGCCCCGGGCTCCGGGTCCCCTGCGGCGCCCTTCGCCCCGGCCCCCTGCCGCTCGACGCGGCCCCGCACAGCCATGATCTTCGCGTACCGCGCGGCCGCGTAGCTCGCCTCGAAGAGGTCCTTGCGCACGATGACGTTGACCACGCCGGTCTCGTCTTCGAGCGTGACGAACGTGACGCCGCTCGCCGTGGCCGGGCGCTGGCGGCCCACGACGAGGCCCGCGACGCGCACCGTTTCGCCCGCGCGCCGCTCCCGGATCGAGGCCGCCGTCACCGTGCCCTCCTGTTCGAGCCGCGCGCGCAGGTGCCGCAAGGGGTGGTCGTGAAGGGACAAACCCACCCGCCCGTAGTCGAGCACGAGCTGCTCGGCAGCGCGCATCTTCGGCAGGCCCACGTCCTTCTCTTCTTCGAGCGGGACCTTGGCGAAGAGGCCATCGGGCAGGCGCGGCGCCCGCGCCCTCCAGAGCGCCTCGCGCCGGCTCGGGACGAGCGCTTCGAGCGCGCCCGCCTCCGCGAGGGCCTCGACCTCGTTCTTCTGCAGGCCCGCGCGCCGCACGAGGTCCGCGACGCCCGTGAACGGCGCCTCCGCGCGCGCCCGGAGCACGCCCTCGGCCCCGCCGGCCCCAAACCCCTTCACGAGCCGCATCCCGAGCCGGATCACGCCGGCGTCTTCCAGGAAGTGATCCCAGCCGCTCGACACGACACAGACGGGCCGCACGATCACGCCGTGCCGCTGCGCGTCCTGGACGAGGGAGGATGGGCTGTAAAACCCCATCGGCTGGGAGTTCAGGAGCGCGCAGGTGAACGCGGCCGCGTGGTGGACCTTGAGCCACGCGGAGGCGTAAACGAGGAGGGCAAAACTCGCCGCGTGGGACTCGGGGAAGCCGTACTCGCCGAAGCCGTGGATCTGCAGGTAGAGCTGCTCGGCGAAGCGGGCCGAGATGCCCTTCTCGGAGAAGCCGCGCAGGAGCCGCTCGCGGTGCCGCGATAGCCTGCCGTGTTTTTTCCACGCGGCCATGTCGCGCCTTAGCTGATCGGCCTCGCCAGGCGTGTAGCCCGCGCCGACCATCGCGATCTGCATGACCTGCTCCTGGAAGAGCGGGACGCCGAGCGTGCGCGCGAGGATCCCGTCGAGGCAAGGGTGCGGCGAGATCGGCGCCTCCTGCCCCGTGCGGCGCCGTAGGTACGGGTGCACCATGCCGCCCTGGATCGGGCCCGGCCGCACGATCGCGACCTCGATCACGAGGTCGTAGAACGTCTTCGGCTTGAGGCGCGGCAGCATCGACATCTGCGCGCGGCTCTCGATCTGGAAGACGCCCACCGTGTCGGCGCGCTGGATCGCCTGGTAGACGGCCGGATCCTCGGCCGGGATGCGGGCGAGCGCGTCGATCGGATCGAAGGGTTCTTCCGGGCGCGTTCGCTCGTGGACCACCGCGAGCGTCTTGCGGATCGCGGTGAGCATGCCGAGGGCGAGGATGTCGACCTTGAAAAAGCCGAGCTCGTCGAGGTCGTCCTTGTCCCAGGGGATGACGGATCGGCCGGGCATGCGCGCGGGCTCGATCGGGGCGACGTGGTGCAGCGGCGCGGCCGAGAGCACGAAGCCCCCCACGTGGATCGACAGGTGCCGCGGCATGCCTTCGAGCGCGTTCGCCAGGAAAATCACCTGCCGGAGGCGCGCGTCGTTCGGATCGAAGCCGAGCTCGGCGAGCTTCTTCTCGCTCGTGTCGGCCTCGTGGTAGAGCGCGAGCCCGCTCAGCCGATCGAGCTGATCCGTGGTCAACCCGAAGACCTTGCCGACCTCGCGGAGCGAGCTCTTGCCGCGGTAGCAGATGACCTCGGAGACCATGGCGGAGCGGTCACGGCCATACATTTCGTAGATGGCCTGGATGACCTCCTCGCGGCGCTCGTGCTCGAAGTCGACGTCGATGTCCGGAGGCTCGCGTCGCTCGGGCGAGAGGAAACGCTCGAAGAGCAGGCTCGATCGCGCCGGATCGACGGCCGTGACGCCGAGGACGAAGCAGACCGCGCTGTTCGCCGCGCTGCCGCGCCCCTGGCACAAGATGCGTTTCTCCCGGGCGATCGAGACGATCTGGTGGACGCTCAGGAAGTACGCGGCGACGTCGAGCAGCTTGATGAGATCGAGCTCCTTCTCGATCTGCGCTCCGACGCGGGGCGGCGTGCCCGCGGGGTAACGGTCGCGCGCGCCCTCGTACGTGAGGCGGCGGAGCGCGTCGTCCGGGGTCTCGCCAGGCAAACAGAGGCCCTCGCTCGGGAAGTGGTAGCGGATCTCGGCGAGGGAGAAGCGGCAGGCCTCGGCGACCTCGACGGTGCGCCCGACCCAGGCGGGTTCGTCGCGGAAGAGGTTCTGCATCGAGGCGGCGCCGCGCAGGGTGGCCTCGGCGTTCGGGGCGAGGAGGGCGCCGGCCTGGTCGAGCGTGGTCTTGTGGCGGATGCAGGTGAGGACGTCGGCGAGGGGCTTGCGGCCGCCGTGGTGGAAGAGGGGGCGCGCGGTGGCGAGGACGGCGAGGCCGTAGCGGGCGGAGGCCTTCGTGGTGGCTTCCAGGCGGGCCGCGTCGCCCCGATCGAGGTGGCGCCAGGTGGCGAGGAAGGCGCGCTCGGCAAAGGTGTCGCGGAGCGGCCCGAGGAGGACGTCGGTGGCGAGCGCGGGGGTTGCGAGGGGGACGAGGGCGAAGAGGCCGCGGTGCGCCTGCGCGACGTCCTCGACCGTGATGCCCGCCGTGCCCTTCTCGTGCGTCGCGTGGGCGAGGGTGAGCAGGCGGCAGAGGTTCGAGTAGCCCTCGTGATCCTGGGCGAGGAGGACGACACTGCCGCTCCTTTCGCCGTCCCTCTCCAGCGTCAATTCTGCGCCGACGATGTACGGCTGGTCGAGCTTCTTCGCCTCGGCGTGCCCGCGCGCGGAGCCGTAGAGGCCGTCCCGATCCGCAATGGCTATCGCGGACAAACCGAGCTCGTGCGCCCGCCGCACCATCTCCTCGGGCTGCGAGGCGCCTTCGAGGAACGAGAACGCCGAGCGCGCGCAGAGCTCGGCGAACGCAGGCTTTTCCGCGGGCCCTTCGGGCGAAGGCTCGGAGGCACCACCGGAGACGACGGAGAGGGCCGGCCTTCGTCGGTTCATTCGCACCAGCCCTGGAGGTACCCTTCCCCGGTCGTCCGGTCCACGAAGACCCACGCGAGGCCTGCTGCCCGCGACGCCCCCTCGGCCTTGGATCCCGCCGGGCCCTTCGCGCTCGTGGCGCCCGGGACGAGCCAGGCCACCCCGTAATCCCGCGAGGCCGCCGAGCTCGTCCACCACTCGACCCCGTCGAGCCGCATCACGAACCGCAAGGACTCGATGGCGTAGAGCCGGTTGTCGACCGCGACGACCGCGCCCTTCGTGATGCGCCCGATCGGGACGGGCGTCGCGAAGAGCCGCGTGGGCAGGGGAACATCGCGATCCTCGGCGGCTTCGAGGTCGCCCGCCTGGGCGGGGACGCGCTTCTGGTCGAGATCCCGGACGGGGACGAGCTTCGAGCGCGCCTCGGGCTTGTGGGCGTGTGTCGCTTCGAGCAAACCCACGCGATCCTGGCCGATCTCGGCCGAGAGCTCGGCGAGGAGGGCGGGCAGCGCGTCGGGACGCACGGCCTTGTCGCGCGAGAGGTCGATCTGGACACGCCGCGCCTCGACGATCTGCGAGACCTCGAGGTGAACGCCGACGGCCGGCGCGAAGAGCTCGGCGCGCTCGAGCTTGGCCCGGAGCGCGCGGTGGAGGTCGCCCGCGTCGGAGAGCGGCGAGGGCAGGTCGATCGAGAGCGAGAGGACGGGCTCGCGGGCGGAATCCCGCAGGCTCGCGATGGAGCGGTCGAGCGGGATCGTGATGGTGAGCGAGAGGCAAGCCTCGCCGCGGGCGCCGAGGCGAGCCGCGAAGCGCGAGGTCATGCCGCGGAGGACGAAGAGGATGGGCTCGACGCTTCCGATCGGGTCGTCAAAACTCGTCTCCTCGACGATCGTGCGCGGGGGCGCGTACGGGACGAGCGGGAGCTCGTCGCGGCCGGAGGCGAGATCGAGCACCTCGGCGGCGCGCAGGCCGAGCCTCGGCGTGAGCTCGCCGCGCGGGAGTTTCGTCAGGGCCTCGACCGTGAAGATGCCGAGCCGCCCGAAAAAGGCCGCCGTGTCGGGATCGAGCGGCAGCGCCGTGAGCGGCAGCGGGCCGAGGACACGCGCGCCGGGCTTGGCGACGACCGTGGGGTGGGGAGCTTTGCGGACGAGAAGCGGGGGTTCGGGGGCGTAGCTCGGCTTGTCCGAGCGTAGCCCCTGACCGTTGACCGAACCGCTGGCGAGAACCGGGCTCGCGGCGAACCGGGCGAGGGCGCGGGCGATGCGCGGACCGTCGGCGATCGCGGCCAAGACCTTGTGGCCGAGCGCGTGGATCCGCTCGCAAAGCTCGTCGAGCAAGGCCTCCTCGCCGCCCACGAGGTGCGAGACGCCCGTGACGTCGAGGAAGACCGTGTCGAAGGGCGCGTCGCCTGCGGGGCCGCGGCGTTTGTCCTCGTCGGGATGTTCGGGGGCGAGGCGGATCGCGGCCGTCGTGCCGAGTCCGCTTCCATGCGCGGGGGTCCCGCCGAGACAAACCTCGGCCACGCGACCGAGCGCCGCGTCGACCTCCGTGAACGAGACGCTCTGGATCGTGAGTTCGGCGAGCGTGGCTTGTGCCTCGGCCACGCGCTGGCCGGGGCGGATCCCGTACCTCCACGCGACCTCGTCGACGAGGTCGAGCGTAGCCGTGGCGCGGTCCTGCGCCTCCCCTCCCCCGTCTGGTTTGCCCTTCGAGAACAACACGGCGAGCGGGCCGCCTTCGTGGTTCTCCTCGTGGGCGCGTTGCCGCACGAGCTCGCAGCCGAGCTGCGGCAAGACCACCGCCACGATTCGCCGGCCCATCACCCGAACCTCATGCGCCCATCATGCGCTCTTTCCAAGCTCGATCGACTGCGCCCCCGTCACGCGGCCGCGCCGGTCCTTGGCGACCCGCAGGCCGAGCCGATCCTCGCTGAGCCGCTCGAGCTCGATGCGCATCGCGGCCGGCAGCGGCATCGCGCGGGAGGCGGCCGCGTCCGTGAGCAAGAGGACGGTCGTGTCGCTGCCTTCGACGGCGAGGGCGAGGCGCCGCACGATCGTGACCCACCGGTCGAGCCGGGTCTCGCCGCGGCAGCCGGGCACGCCGGCCGTGTCGATCACGACCACGGAGAAGGCGTGGCAACCGGCGACACGGACGGCGACGCGGGCGAGGTCGTCGAGGTTCGGCCGGACGACGAGCAGCCGGTCGGGATCCACCCCGGCGCGGGCGAGAGCGGGCGCGAAGAGCGTTTGTGTAGGATCAAGCCAGGCGCACCACGCGCCCCGCGTATCGCTCTCGCCGCGGAGGCGGGCCTCGGCTTGCGCGGAGGCGCAGAGGGACAAGGCGAGCGTCGTCGAGCGGGCGAGGCCCTGGGGCGCCGTCAGCTCGACCACGGCGCCTCGGGGCAAGCCTCCCTCGGGCAAGGACGCGTCGACGGTGTGCAGGCCCAGGGGCAAGGCCTTGGCGCGGCCGGAGAGGCCCTCGATCGCGGGGCGGACGAGCGCGCTCTGGAAGAGCTCCTTGTGGCGAGCGTCGGCGTCCGGGACGAGGACCGTGGCAGCGGCGCGGTGCATACCTGAACACCCTACCAGGTACCTGAACGCCGGCCAAGAAAGATGACACGAACCGGGCGCCTGTGACGGACGTACTCTGTCCGATCACCGGTGAACTTGTCCGGTGAAGACCGAAACGGGCAGCCGGCACCTCGGGTTCGTGTCCTGGACGACGGATCAGCGGGGTACCACTGAACAGGTCGGACCGAGGAGGGAGCCGGCGTGCAGCGGCGCGACCTCGCCCCGCGCCCTGCGTCCGCCTCCGCCTCACGCGCGGACGTGGATCACCTGCCCCGGGTCGAGCAGGTAGCCGTCGTCGCGCGTGCGGAGCACGTCACGCAGGCCCAGCGAGCGCAGCGTGGCGATCGCCACGTACATGCGGTTCTCGGCGACCCCGCGCCGAGGCCGCTCGTCAGGCCAGGCGCTGGCGAAGAGCTCCGCGAGCGACAGGGCGGCGCCGGGGCTCCGGCGCAGGTGCTCCACGAGCCGGGCCAGGATCGCCCGAAGCACGGGCCTTCGACCGAGATCCACGGGCGTCCCCCCGCGCGGCGTGAACCACGAGCCGTCGGCCGCCACCTCCGGAGCCGAGGCAGCCCCGGCGCGCGTCGAGGGCGCCGGAAGCGGGCCTTCGAGCGCGGCGAGCTCGGCCCGCAAGAGCCGCGCGGCGAGCCGGATGTCAGCCCAGGACGCGGCGGCGGGCGACGCGGATGGGATCCGGCTCCCCTTGCGCCGCCCCTCCACGCGAGGGCGCAGCGCGCCCGCCTCGACGTCCGAAAGGCGCCGGTGCGCGCGGCGCGCGAGGCGCTTGCAGCCTTCGTCGTCCCCGCGCAGGTCCCGCGCACGCCGCGCCTCGTCGACCTCGAGCAGACCTCCGAGGACATGGAGCACCCCGGCCACCCATTTCGGCGGCTCCGCGCCGCTCACGAGCTCGCTCGCGACCTGGAAAAGCGCCCTGGCGTCGACGGCGCGGCCCTCGAGCGCCTCCGCGGCGCCGGCGAACGCCATGAAGGTCGCGCGCGCATGGCGGTTTCCCACGTCCTCCAGCAGCAAGGCCGCTTGGCGGAGGTGCGCGCGCGCCTCGCCCACGCGGCGCTGCAAGAGCTCCACCACGCCGAGGGATCCCACCACCAGGCCTTCGGCGAGCCTGTGCCCGAGCTGCCGGGCGAGCGGCATCGCTTCGAGCAGCCGCGCCTCCCCGCGATCGAAATCGCCGAGATCGCTCTCCAGCAAGCTCAGATAGACGAGCGCGCGGCACTCGACCTCGCGCGCGCCGTCCGCGCGCGAGCGGGACAGCGCCTCCTCGAGGGCCACGCGCGCTTCGGCGTGCCGCCCTTGCTCCACCGAAAGGCTCCCGACATGAACCATCGTGGAGAGCAAGAGCCGCCGGTCCCCGACCTCGCGGACCAGGTGCAAGGCTCTCTCGGCGAGCTCACGCGAGCGGGTCTGCAAGCCGTGCGTATCGAGCACGAGCAGGAGGTGCAGCGCGCGCGCTTCTCCGTACCGATCACTCCCGGCGAGGAAGCTCGCGCGCGCCCTCTCGGCGTGCTGCGCCGCGTCCGCGAACGCCGTCGCGTCAAAGCACAGGTACGCGTGCACGAGCGCGGCCTCGCCCTCGAGCGTCGGGTCCGCGAGCCCCCTCGCGAGCTCGGCCGCTTTCACCACGCGGGCGAGCGCCGCGCGGGTCTCGCCCATGTATCGCTCCTGCTCGGCGCACGCGAGCGCCGCGCGCGCCGTGAGCGCGGCGTCGCCTGCGCGTTCGGCGAGCACGGCACTCGCGCCAAACATCTCCTGCCGCGCTCGCAGCGGGGAGGACGCAATCAACACGGGGCCGAGGGCGAGCGCCGCGCGCGCCGCGAGGGAAGGCGCCCGCTCGGCGAGGCGCAGATGAATGGCGAGGAGGTTTTCGCGTTCCCGCCCGAGCTTCGCACAACACGCATCCGCGTCGGGCCCCACGGCGCCGCGCGCCCATCGCTCGGCGAGCGGGACATAAAAACATGCGTGCACGAGCTCTGCGGCGGCGCGCTCCGGGCCCTCGCCGAGGCGCGCGGCGGCATAATCGCGCACGCTCTCGCCGAGGCGGTAACGAGCCTCTCCCTCCGGCTCCACGCGCTCGCGGCTCAGGAGGGATTGCTCGCACAGGGATTCCAGAAGGTCGAGCGTGAAGGGAGCCCTTTCGGCCGCGCCCTCCGCGAGCAGCGCCTCGGCGGCATCGAGGTCGAAGCCGCCCGCGAACACGGACAAGCGCGCGAGCGCGCGTTGCTCGGGCGTGTCGAGCAGCTCCCACGACCCATCCAGGGCAGCGAGGAGCGAGCGCTCGCGGACCATCGCGGGGGTCTCCTGCAATCGCGGCGCGCGCGCGGCGCCTGCGGGAGGCTTCAAGAGCTCGAAACGGCGGGTCAACCGGGCGCGGAGCTGCGGGAGCGTCAGGATGTCGGCCCGCGCGGCGGCCAGCTCGATGGCGAGCGGGTTCCGATCGAGCCGCATGACGAGCTCCTCCACCTCGCCCCGATTGCCTTCGCCCATCACGAAGCCGGGCTGGACGGCGCGGCACCGTGCTTCGAAGAGACGCGCGGCGGCGCGGCTCGGGAGGGGATCGAGGCGAAGGCGAGCTTCCTCCGGGATGCGCAGCGGCGCGCGCGACGTCACGAGCCAGCGCACGCCTGTCGCCCCCGCCGCGAGCGTGGACAGGAGCGCGACGCCTTTGCCGTCCACCTGCTCCAGGTTGTCCAGCACGAGCAGCAGCGGCGCGCGCGCCGAGAGCTCCGCCGTCATCAGCTCGACCGAAGGGCCGCGCGGCCCGACCTGAAGGGAGAGCGCCTGCGCGAGCGCCGTGAGGAGCGCGTCGGCGCCCCGCGCACGCGACAGATCCACGCCCCCCACGGCCCTCCGCCCGCCGGCGAGGGCGCGCCTCGCATACTGGAGCGCGAGGCGCGTCTTGCCGATCCCGGCAGGCCCGAGCACCGAAACGAGCCGGGCGCCTTCGCGAAAGAGCGCGCCGATCCGGCGCAGCTCTCGCACGCGCCCCACGAAGCTCGTCGTCGGCTCGGGCAGGCGCGCGCCGAGGGGCAGCTCGCTCGGAGCGCGCGACCGGGACACCTTAAAGAACCTTAGAACGCACGCGCGCGCCCTGGTTTATGTCGTCGCTCGGTCTCCCGCTGCGCATGTTCAAGGCGAGCGGTCATGGCGGCCGCGTTCTTAAGGAGCATGGCACAGATGAGAACGAAGATGAATCTCGCGGGGCGGGGCCGCGTGGTGATGGTCGGGCTTGCGCTCGCGCTCGTCGCGGGTGGTTGCAAACATCCAGGGGAGGACCCGGGCAGCACCGGCGATTCGGGCGGTACGGGGGGCTCCGGCGGGATGGGGGGCTCCGGCGGTGCGGGGGGCGGGGAAGACAATGCTTTGCTCCTCGAGCCGCGCGCCGGTTCTTGCGAGATCCTGTGGATCGCCGGTGGGAAAACCGCGTCGGAAGGGCTCGGCAACAACGTCGTCGGCGTCGGGGATGTCAACGGCGATGGCCTTCGTGATCTCGTCGTGAGCCGCAATCAAGGCAAAGCCACGGCCCTGGTCGTCCTCTCGGGCAAGGATGGGACGCGGCTTGGCGAAACCGTCCTCGGGGGCAGTGCATACGTGCGGGCCGTGGGCGGCGATTTCGACGGCGATGGCGTCGAGGAGGTCGCCGCCCACGAGCGTGTATGCGAGGAGGACGACGGGGGTTCCTCCGGGGGTTCCTCGAGCCCCCTCGCGTGCGCCACGAATGTCCGCGTCTTCTCGCCCAAGGGGTTCGAGGAGCGGTTCACGCGCCTGGGCCAAGGAACGCCGGCCGGGGATGGCTTGGGTCATGGCATCACGCTCGCGGAGGATCGCAATGGCGACGGCAAGCCGGACTTTTTCGTGGGCAGCTCCGGGTTCAGCATGCAGCTCCCCGGCTGGGTGGAGCTCTCTTCGGGCGCGGACGCGTCGGTGTTCGCGAAGCCAGAGACGCCTGCCGAGGCGAGCCCTGTTTATGGAGCCAATCTCGCGACGGTGCCCGACGCCGACGGCGACGGCCTGCGCGAGCTTTTGGTCGGCGACGTGTACGCGGCCAACTTCAAGGGGCGCGTGCAAGCGATCGGCTCACTTGCGGGAGACCCGCTGTGGACCTACGTGGGCGAAGCGGGCAGCCAGGGGGGCACGCCGGACTTGATCGGCAATCCCCTCTCGACCCACGGCGACGTGAACGCGGATGGATATCCCGATGTGATCGTGGGCGCGCATAACCACGCCTCGCTCGTGCCGAATGGCGGGAGGGTCGTCGCGCTAGACGGGCGCACCGGCGACGCGTTGTGGACGAGCAAGGGAGATCGCGCCGATGACCATCTCGGTGTGGCCCTGGCGTCTGCGGACGACGTGAACGGCGATGGCGTGCCCGATGTCATCGCAGGTGCGAACGGCGTCAGCCTGGACATCGTGGTGCTCGGAATGACCGGGCGCGTCGCTGTGCTGAGCGGGAAGGACGGCGCCGTGCTCATCGACGTGGTCCACGTGCTCCCTCCGGACAACGTCGGCATTTATGGCTTCGGGACCGGCGTCGCGCTGCTCGGAGATCTCGACGGCGACGGCAAGGGAGAGATCGCCGTCAGCGCGCCGGGAGCGCCCTTCGACGGTCATGCGGGCGCCGGGCAGGTGATGGCCTTGCATTGCACGCCCTGACGCCCCGCTCCCGCCGCCACGCCCGCAATCCGCTTCCGCTTCGGATTCCGTCACCCCTGACCCGGCGTAACCCGCGGGATCTGCGGTGGAGCCAGCTCCTGCGACGTTGAAGACACAAGGCATTGAACAGCTATCGCTGTTCGGGCAGATGGAGGCTCCGTCGGGTTTTGACGCGGGCAAGATGCGCCGCAAGCCGTGGGCGTGGCTCTTGCGGCATGTGTTTGCGATTGACGTGACGGTGTGTCCCGAATGCTCGGGCAAAATGCGCTGGCGGGCGGTGGCGCTCACGCCCGAAGCGATTGCGGCGGGACTGGCTCGAGTCGGGCTCTCCCCACGCGGGCCGCCGAGGAGGCTAAGAGCGCCGAGGGGCCAGCTCTCGCTGCCGTTTCCGCACTGACGCCGGCCCCCTGCACGCGTCCGATGAGCATCGGTCGTGGATGCACAGGTTTGCCCGACAGCCAAGAACATTGCGCCCAATACGGAGAACGGGGACCCCCAGGGCAGGAAGCGGGTCTCCGAATTTCCTCCGCCCGCCACCCCGTCCTCGGGACCGGCGCCGCTACCAGGCGAAACCGGATTCGATTTCTGGACCCTTCCTGGCGCCTCTGCGCCCCGCGCGCGTTCTGGGAGCGGCGAGGAGCTTCCCGACCCGCGCCGTGCAAACCGTGCTCCGTGTCGTCGCAGCAGCGCTTGGCGGCGTTCGGGAGCGACCGCATGTAGTGGAGTGACGGCAAGTCGCAGTTGGGCGACGAGCACCGTCACGGGAGCGAGTATGAAATCGAGTCCTCTGACCCTCGTCGCCATCGTATCGGCTTTCCTGGCCGGCGCCCCCATGTCGCGCCCTGCCATGGCCGCCGATCTTGTCCAGCTGAAACGATACTGGAGCCCGCCGCACCTGGATAACGTTACCGTCGCGACCGCAGCCGGCGAGGCGCCCAATCGCATCAATCATTGGCCAGCCGCGCCGGGAGCCCGCGTGCGTGGTGTCAGGAGGGCTTCATGAACCCTCCTGCGCCGCTGCCTCCGGAGGTGCTCGGGTCCGCTTCCACGATTCGGAACCCATACCCGGTTTATCGCGCCCTCCAGCATGCCTCGCCTGTGTGCTACACGCGGTTGCACGTTGCATCGCGCGAAGGCCGAAGCGAGCCGCCCTATGTCTGGATGCTGCTCCGCCACAGGGAGGTGCTCGCCGCCCTCCGCGACCCTACCGCGTTCTGCGCGGCCACGCCACAGCTTCGGGAAGGCATCCCCCGGTTGATGCGTGTCCGGAGCACGCGGCCCCACCGCACGCATCTGTGGAGCCTGGTGAGCGAAGTATGCTCTCCGCAGCGGCTCAGCGCGCTCGCGGACCAGATCCAGCAGATCGCAGGCGCGCTACTGGACACGGTGGGGCGAGGACCCGTGGAGTTCATGACGGCTTATGCCGCCCCTCTGTCCACGCGCATGATGGTCGCGGCGCTCGGCTTCCCGAGCGACGATGCGCCCCTGTTCAAGCCGTGGTGCGAAGCCGGCGTCGCCTACTCCAGCATGCCGTTGAAGGAGCGGCCTCAGGCACTCCAGCAATTCACGGCTTACCTCCGGCAGGCGATCGCCGCACGCCGGGCCGAGCCGGCCGATGACCTCCTCTCCGCGATGATCGCGGCCGACATCGAGGGCGAGTCCCTCCCGGATGACGAGATCCGCGGCGCGATCGCGGGGGCGGTGATCTCCAGCAGCGAGGGTTCGGCCAACCTCCTCGGCAACATGATGGCCCTGCTCGGGGATCGCCCGGAGCTTTGGCGGCGAGCGCGCGAGGACAGGTCGCTCGTCGAGCCCATCGTCGAGGAGGCATTGCGCTACGAAAGCCCAATGCAGAGCTTCAGCCGGGTGACGACACGAGCGATCGTGGTCAGCGGCATGGAAATCCCGGAAGGTGAGCTCGTCGATCTGTGCTGCGGTGCGGCGAACCGGGACCCGGAGGTGTTCGAAGCCCCGGACGATTTCCGGCCCGAGCGCCCGACGAACCGCGAGCACCTGAGCTTCGGCCGGGGATCACGCTATTGCGCGGGCGCGCCGCTGATTCGCCTCGTGGCACGCACCACGCTCCATGCATTCCTCGATCGCTTCCCCACGCTGGGCCGGGGAGCGGCGGCGCCGGTCCGCCAGCAAGTGGCTCGGGTGGCTCTGGGCTACACATCGCTGCCGCTGGTGCTGGGCTAACGGGCAGCGTAGGCGCGCGGCAGCTTAGCAGGATCATCGCCCCCCGGCGAACGGGCGGCAGGCAAACGCGGCTGCATGCCGCACGGTCGCGACAGGCGCCGTCAAGGCCGGCGTGGGGGCGTTCAGGGGATGATTCTGGCGTCGGTCGCGATGAAGTCGATATGCGCCGCGCTGATTCCATCGCCGACGGCGACATGAACCCCCGCGCAGCCCTCGTTCATGACGGAGTTGATGCTCCAGTCGATGGTCTGGCTGGACGTGCTAGCGTTGCTGCTCATTGACAGTTCCAGGAGCACCATGTCCGTGTGCTCACCTGATAGCCGTCGCACCTCCTTGTAAATGTCCTTGCCGCCTTGCGTCCGGATCTCCTTGATGCGCGAGTCCTCCACGCTCAGCGTGAGGGGGAACTGACCATCCTCACGCAAGTCATGCGCGAGCTCGCGTGCCTCGCGGTGGAGATGGGCTCTGGCCTCCGGCATCGTCTGGTGGCGAGCGATGGACGTCCCCCGGGCAAGGAACTGCCCCTTCACGAGGTAGCCCGAGCGCTGGATGTTGCCTCCGTTCGGGATCAACCCCACCTCGAGCCACTGTCCTATAGCGCCCCATTCTCTTGGCTGGAGGAAGGGATCCTCGATGGGCTGCATCACGGTGATCTCGTCGGCCAACTGCACGAGAAGATCGCACCCATCGCCCTGGATACGAAATGAATCCTGGTGCGCTCCGATGAAATTTATCAATTGCCTGCTGTTCTCTGCCGCTCGCGCAAAGTCAGACTGGGCGATGCGCTCCAGCGCATACATGGCAGCCCGCAGGGAAGGCTCGAAAGGGCGCAGTGGGATCATCAGCACCCTGCTATTGCCGAACGCGTCGTCGTAGAAACGCGGTGGATTATCGCGTTCCGTGAACAGAAGGACGGCGTTGGCCCGGAGCTCCTCCGGCAGGCTTGCCGGATCGTCTCCAGCCGCCAGGTAATGACAGCGGCACCCCGTGGATCGCAGAAAGTCGTAGACCTCCAGCGAGTCTGCAAAGTACGTGGGGCGTACACCGAAGACCGGGTGAAGGCTGCGATCCAGCTGCTCTCCCAGCGATACATGGTCCTTGGGCTTCATGGGGGAACGAACTCCAATCGAAACCGGGAGCGCTTCCGGTACGGAAGGCTCCCGGGCTGGCTGCGCGTCTAGAACGTGTTGCAGGGGCAGGAGACGCCTACCTCCTCCGCATCCTTCGTCTGGATGTAGTTCTCGTACCAGAAGAGGTGATGCGGCTTCCTGTGGGTCAGGCGCGGCTCCTGCCGGTTGTGGCCACTTCCGCCGTCCTGGAACCAGATGGTGCGCACAGGGGCGCGGGCGAGTTGCTCGATTCGTTGCATGGAGTCTCCTCGATGCGGTTGATGGGCGTTCGATGGCGTAGCCGAATGCTGCGAATCCTCCGACCACCCGCTCGCCGAAGGTACAATGAACGCGCCAAGCGCCGTGTCCGCCGTATGCTCGTCAGTGTTCAATAATGTAACGTCACATCGCTCCTTGACACGCTGACTCGACGGTTCACGTTCCCCTTGTCTCGTTTCAGGCGGCGCGCTGCGAAAACGAGGCCCGCCGCCTCGCCGTGAAGGAGGCACGCCATGCGCAGGACTCTATTTCCGGACTATCCGTCCGTCATGCCGACGCTTCAATTCCGCGCCAATGCGCACTTGACGTCGCTTTGGACTGCCGCTCCAGGCGAAGTGCTCGATCTGTTCGATCGCGACCGTGAGCGTTTGCGTGCGTGGTGCCCGTGGGTGGACGGGTGTCGGAGCCTGGAATCCCTGCAGGAGGTGATGGCGGCGGCGCGGCGCGACTTCGATGAGCAGAAGGCGTTGTGGTTCGTGATCCGGCACCGCGACGCGGTGGTGGGTGTGATGGGTCTGTACGACTTACGCGCCTCCGATCGTCGCAGCTCAATCGCCTGCATGGTGGAAGAGGCGCACGAGGGGCTGGGGCTGGTGTACGACGCAGGCGCTGCGCTGACGTGCTATGGCATGGATGCACTCGGGCTCATCCGTATCGAGGCCCAGACTGCCGCTGAAAATCGGCGCGGCATCAAGACGATGGAGCGCCTCGGCTTCCGGCGCGAGGGCGTGCTCCGGTGCGCTCAATGGTTGCACGACCGCCCGGTCGATAATGTGGTTTACTCGCTCACGGCGCAAGATCCACGACCGCGCCGGATCGGATAGAAAAGAATTTGCATGAGCAGCCTGAGCGCATCCTCCTGGCATGCTCCTTGTGTCTCCAAACGTGCGGGGGGTGAAAGGTCTTGCGGCATCCGGCGCCGCAACACCCCACCACGACACGGAGGCATCATGGAACCGCGTGAACAATCGAGCAGCAACCAGGTCCGTATCGTTCGGCTCCAGGGCAACGGCACCAGGCACAATCGTCCGGAGCCGCACCTGACCCACGAAAAGCCTCACCACGTCTTCAACTACGCCGAGGTCACCCACATGCCTGACGAGGAGGACACGCAGGAATCGGCATAGGCGCCGCCTACTGCGCACTAGCACTCCTCTGCCACCACCAACCACACCTTCATATCGGCACGAGCGCCCGCACCGTCGCTCCGCACCGCGCGCATCTCATGGGCGCAGCGAGCCTTTGAATCAGTCGCCGCCGGATCTCCGGTAGCGACGGTTCAGGCGGTGAGCCGCTGTGTCCAAGCGTTTTTTTCGGCGTTGCGTAGGTGCTGAAGGAAGGCGAAGGCCATCATCGTCAGGAGCGCGTGATGATGCAGCGCGTGCCAGGAGCGGCACTCGACATGGTCGAGCCCGAGCTCCTCTTTCATCTGCTGATGTGCTTGCTCGCAAGCCCAGCGCGCCTTGATCACCGAGGCGAGCGTTCCGAGTTCGGTGTCGGGCGGGTAGTTCGAAAGGTAATACTTCCGCACGCCGTTCGCGCGCTTTTCGCAGACGAGCCAGGCTTCTTCGCCTGGCCCACGATTGTGTCCGATGACCTTCGGTCCGTCGGCCACGCGCACGCGGATGGCGGCGAACGACGCGGAGAGATGGCCTTTCGTCCCGTCCCGCCATTGCACTTCCTTGAAGCCGTTCTTTGCGCGCGTCGAAGAGAGCCTGGCAGTTGGCGTTCTTGCCGAGTTGCCCGCAGTACTGATGCGCGACGCCGACCGAGTGCGTTCCCTTCTTTGGAATTGCGGTGTCGTCAATGATGAGGTGGGCGTTCTTGCCGCCGACGAGCGCTCCAGCCTTCTCGAGGAGCACGCGCTCGTGCCCGGCCGTGTCCCAGCGAGAGGTCGAGATGAAGTGGTGAAGCTGCTGCGTCTCACCTGGGCAAACTCGCGCGGCCATCGGCTCGATGCTCTTGCGGTCGCCTGGCCCGAGCAGCCCACGTAGGTAGACCGGCCCCCACTTCTGCTGGGACGGGTAGCCGAACTCGTGCAGGAACCGTGGCCGCCGCGATGAGCCCCCGCGTGAAACGTAATGTCATGGCCAGCTCTCCCTTTATTGCGCTCGAGGCGGTGCGGGCGGAGGTCCTGAACGCACCCGCGTGGGTGGTGAAACGATGCACCACCCAACCACGGCCAGGTCGACCCCTCCCGCCCCCGCTCCTCACCTATGAGCAGATGCTCCACCTGTGCGACGAGACGACGTCGTTCCAGCCTGGCAGCATGCGGGCCCACCTCTGGCCGTTCTTGAGGCACGTCCCACGCCCCCTGTAGTTGGGGTGCTCGTAAAAGATCACGTCGCGGTTGCCGCTATTGTACCCGTTGTTCCATGCGCTGGAAACCATGTCGTGTCCGCAGAACGACGCATAATCACTGACATTGCCCTCCGTGGAGCAAACTCGCCCCCCGTAGTTGATGTGCTCATAGACGTAGACCCTCCCGTCGGCAGCGCTGGCAGGCGCTGCGAGAGCGACCCCCATGAGACCGATTGCCGCGATGATTGCCCTTGCCGTTCCTGTTCTTCGCATCTCCATCCCTCCTCGTTCCGCCCTCGATCGGACGATCTCTTGAAGCCCGGGCGCGATTGTCGGGGCACGTCTTCGGACCGCTGCGCCCCTAGGATCCCCCGGCGGTGATCTCTCGGGCTCGCGGGAGCGCGGCGTGCTGCATGCGCCGCTCGGCTTCGATCTGAGACCGGTATTTCTCGCGGACGCGGTCCCCGTAAACCCGGTCGAGCTCCTCCACGGTCGCTGCAAGCGCGGTGTCGCGAGCACAGGTGGCTTCGGCGACCGCCAGGCGGACCTCGACGTCGTGTGCCTCGGCGGGGCCGAGGCCTTTGGTGAGATCATCGAGCGCGGAGCGGAGATCCCTGGGGCTCGGGTACGGATGCCCGGCCCCGCTCATGCACCGGGCCCAATCCTCCACCGCCTTCGTGAACCGCGCGTCCTGCTCGACCTCGGCGACATACAAGGGCGCGAGGTTTCCCACGATGGTGGTCGCCTGAAACCAGGCCTCGAGATCACCATAGAGGCGACGTTGCGCGTCCGCGCGGCAGCTCCGGTCGCTGGCCGTGATGACCCCGCCCATCGGCATCGCCACGGACAGTCCGTCCGGCCGCTCCCCGTTCAGGGCCGCCAGGGCGGCGAGTTGCTCGCCCGGGGCCAGCGCATCAAAATACTGCTGGTTGGGGTTCGGCCGCATGGCCTGCGCCCTTCCTCGCGTGCCTCCGTCACCGAAGCCGTGCTCTCGGGCCCACACCACATCATCGATGACGTAACGAAAGGACGGGCGCTCGCTCGGCGGCGTGCAGACAGGAACGAAGGTGAAGCCGTGCGCCTTCATGCACCGGCTGATCAAGATCTGTTCGGCCAGATCGAGCATTGCGATCTCTACCGCAGAGACCTGCCGAGGGGGTGTTGGGCTGTCCCCGTCCGGTGTCGCCGATCCACAGCCTCCACAGCCGGTGAGGAGGGCGGGCAGGCAGGCAACCATCGCCTGGATGGCCCTGCCAAACAACGAACCGCCCCGATATGGCGTTCCACCTCCCCGGGCCCGCGAAAACTGCTCGCTGGCCATGAACCCCTCCGTGACGGCTCGACCGACCAGTTGCAGGATGAAAACTTGCCGATAGAATCCCGTCGCATTGAATGTCGACGACCGCTCTCGTCAGAACGTAAGGCGACGGCCGGTCGCGTCGAGGGGGCTGGACGCGCGTGCCATGGCAGCGTCACCGGAAAAATCTCGCAGCCGACTCCCTGCCATATCCCCGGCCGGCCCGAGCCCCCTCCGCTGAGGCCGGCCACCGGACGGCGTTCGA
The DNA here is from genome assembly GCF_028369105.1 of Polyangium mundeleinium. Classification (NCBI taxonomy): domain Bacteria; kingdom Pseudomonadati; phylum Myxococcota; order Polyangiales; family Polyangiaceae; genus Polyangium; species Polyangium mundeleinium. The sequence continues at coordinate 8,223,097 of NZ_JAQNDO010000001.1, forward strand.
CGTCACCATGGCGGCGCGAGCTTCAGCAGCCGGGCATGAGGAGCGGCCGGGTTAGGGTGTCTCCGCCGCAGATACGACGGCTTTCCCTATTCCACTCACTATCGCGGCCGCGCATGAGCAGCCCCCCTGACGGAGGCAGGTGGTGGTGGCCGGCCTGATCTGGCATGAATCAATTGCCGGATGCGGAAATCGGGAGCGGAAACGGAAGCGGCAGCGGCATCAGGCGCCTGCCCCGACTTGCCCTCTCACCCGGTCTCATCCTCCACACCACCCACCCGGCCCGCGCGCGGCACTGTGCTCATGGTGCCCCTGGAGGTACTGCGGGATCCCGATCGCCCTGTCAGGGCCCGAACCCTCGCGTGCAGAGCGCGGCGCGCTCCTCGAGATCGAGGCCCGGCGCGCAGCGAGGCTGTTTGCCAGCGCGGCCCCTCCCGGCTCTGCAGAATTCGACAGATCGCGTCAGGATGCGCTCACATCACGGCCCATCTCGCCGGACGTGTTTTGACGATGCCGTCGTTGGCCTCGGTCTCGACCGTCGCGTAGAGCCAAGGCTCCCGGCCCGTCTGAAAGCGCTTTATGCTTGAGCTAGGAGGGACGCCATGCCAGGAACTCGTATTCCTTCCGCGGGCGGCATCGTGGCCATTGCTGCGATCTTGCTGGCGAGCGCGCTGCGGAGCGCGATGGTGGCGAGCTCCGGCGAATACGACGACGCCGCCCCAGCTCCAGCGCCGGGCCCTGAGCCCGTGCCTGCCGATCTCGTCGCGAAACTGACGAATTGCCATCAGCTCGCGGGGACGACGAAATTCGCACATGACGCAGGTGGCGCAAAGACCGTACCCCTGTGCGCGCTCAATGGCGCGATCTGGTGGACCTCGGACCTCGACATCGACTGCGACGGCGGCCGAGGCGCGGAATGCAAGGCCGACCCGTATTATCAGGCAGAGACGTCCGCCGTGGACTCGGCGGGCAACCCGCTGGACGCGTCTACGCTCCCTTTCGTCGTCTTGCCCCTGCCGAGCAACGGCTTCGATTACAAGGCCCACGGCCTGGAGCTCGGGAGCGTGGTCGGCGTCATCCACCAAGGGAAGATACTCTACGGCATCCTCGGCGATCTCGGCCCGAAGGGCGTGATCGGCGAGGCCTCGTACGCCATGGCCCAGATGCTCGGCATCGACCCGAGCCCGACCTTTGGCGGCGTCGACGGCGGCGTCACGTACGTGGCATTCACCGGGACGAGCGCGGTGGTGACGAGGAACGAAGATACGGCGCAGGCGGCGCAAATCGGGAAGGCGCGAACGGCGGCGGTGATCGGCGCGAATTGAGCGCTGCATCCTGTCGGAGAAGCCCCGCGATCTTGCCGTGCGCTGAAGCTTCTCCCCCTCACCATCATCATCGCAGCCATTGACGGTTGGGTCTGGCCGTCTGATGACTTGCGAGGAATGGCGCTGATCGCCTCGGAATGGCGGGCCGCGTCGATGGGGAGGTGGCATCATGCGCAGCGAAGGTGCAACGGATACCATTCGGGCCCTCCTCCTGGGGGCCTTCGCAGTATCCGCGGGGCTCTCCGCGCATGCGACTCACGTCACGCCCGAGCGTCACACGCCCGCGGGCCCGGCGGCGTCTCGCACGCTCGAGGCGTGCGAGGAGGCCCCAGAAATTCCCTTCGATCTGCGGCCGGCGTATCTCACGCCCGATACCATCGGGCTCACCTTCGACGACGGCCCGGATCTGGTCAATACCCCCAAGGTGCTCGACGTGCTGGCGCGTGAGGGGGTCCACGCGACATTCTTCATCAATACGGAAAACTGGTCATCCCTGAGCACGAACGAGAACGCCCGCGCCATCGTGCGTCGAATCGTGGAGGAAGGGCACGCGCTCGGCAACCACACGGTGCACCACTGGCGCCTTTCCTCGCTGTCACCCGAACGAATCGAGCATGAAATCGCGAGCGTCGAGCAGACCGTACGGGAGATCCTGGGCGACGAGGCGCCGCGCCTCACGCTCTTCCGGGCGCCTTACGGCGATCCTTACGTGGGGGGCCGGCGCGGCCGGGGCTATCAGAAGGTGGCCCCCATCGTCGCGCGGCACGCAGTCCACATCGGATGGAATATCGCCATCGCCGACGGCCGGTGCCCCCGGGGCGACGCGGAATGCGTGCTCTCCGCGGTGAAGCGGAACCTCGATCGAGGCTTTTACGGCATCATCCTGCTCCATAGCACCCACGCGCAGACCGCCAGGGCGCTGCCAGCGATCATCGAAGAGATCCGGCGACGGGGGATGCATTTCGTGTCGGTCGAGGACGTCGTCCGGGCGCGCTTCGGGCGATCGTCGGCGGAATTGGTGGACGATCCGTGCAAGGAAGGCTAGCTCGACGCATGAGGGCGCCTACGGTGGCAACCCGTTCGCTTCCACTCGATCCGTAGCTTCCCGAGCCGCGTCACGGGCAGCGGAAACGCAGGCGCGCCCCTGCGGCGCGCCACCCCGCGGCCCACGGAGCGCCTAGCTCCGCTGCCGATGCGGTTGACGACGTGCCGGTCAGCGACGATGTTTACCGCCGGTCACGCCCCAGGAAGAAGCACGGTCAGGAGTTCCTTCCTTTTGGCATCCTTCCCGAAGAGGTCCGCATACAAGAGCGCGACCCGGCCCTCCTCGCGGCATATGCCTCTGACGCCTTCGCCTGCACCGCGGCGATGTACGCCGCCCGCAGGTCCCTCGGCATCGCGGCGCTCGACGGCTGCGGCGAAGCTTGCGTCGGGGAAGGCTCGACCGGCGCCGGCTGGCCATCGGGGAGGGCGTCGCGGCCGCAAGACGCGGCAAGCAGGATCAACACGGCGGCGGTGGAGGCGCGGCGATGGAGCAGTTGCCTCTGAGTCGCCGAAGGCCGGGGCGACCGCTTTCCCGCAGCACAGGAAGCCGCCCACGACGCCCGCCCTGGAGCCGGCCTTCGACTGCTAGGCGAGCCTCCCACGCCTAGCCCGGACGCGCCCGCGTCCGGGGTCAAAAGCGCCCGCAAACGCTGATCATAGGCGCGCTCCACACCCCGGGACGAGCGGCGCCGCCGCCTCTGAGCTTCACGAGATTCGGCGGCGAGCGTGGGGAGCTTGAACAAACCCGAGCAGCTCGGTGATACCGCGTGCTGAGGCTGTACCGCGCCGCGGGCTACCGCGAGGTCGAGCCGTTCAACGGGGAGCCGTACGCGCACCACTGGTTCGAGAAGGAGCTGGCCACTCCGCGCACGTAAGGATTTCCGCTCCCCTGCTGGGAAAGACAGTGTTGACGAGGAGCTCGTGCACCGCCGGATCCTGGTCAGCGCACCCGTCGCGGAGCACGGTCAGCCTGTAGCCCCGGTCCGACGCGTCGTATAGCGTGGCCGCGACCATGGCGCTCGTCGCGACTCCGGTGAGCGCGAGCGAGTCCACGCCGCGGGCGCGGAGCACCAGATCGAGATCCGTTCCCGCGAACGCGCTCGTGCGCCGCTTGAGCACGACGACGTCGTCCGCGGTGACCTCCAGCGCGACCTCCGTACCCGGCGAACCCTCGTGGAACAGGTCACCGGCTCGGTAGAAGGCCGCGAAGACCTCACCCGCCAGGTCCGCCCCGTTGGCCCGAAACGCGGTACGCACGAACACGACCAGCGCCCCGGCCGCGCGCGCACGCGGCAGCAGTTCAGTCACCGGTGGCACCACGGCCTTCGTGAATGGGTAGTTGTCGAGAATCCCGGCCTGGAGGTCACCGACGATCAGCGCGCTTCTCATGGCGCGAGCTTCTCCATCCGGCGGCCCACCGTCAACAGCACACCGAGGCCGCCACGATCGAGCGCTCCCTCCTTTGTCTTCCAGACAGCACGAGCGGCGATGCGTAGCGCCTCGACGGCGGGTGGCAGGACGCCCGTCGCCTGCGCCCTGACGGCGAGCTCGCGCGGCGGACGCTCGCGCAGGCGGATCTGTCGGAGTTCCCGGCGGAACCTGGCCAGGTGTTCGTCATTGCTCGACCCGCAGGGCACTCGCGCCTCCGCTTCCGCTACGGGTTCCGGCACCCCTGCAGGCGCGCAGCAGCTTGTCAGACCGAGCTGCGGCCCTTACCCAGCGGCCTTCACGTCCAGCCAATAGTTCTGGCCGTAGCGGCTATCCCAGGTCGAGCAGCCCGTGTGATCCGTATTGTTGAACCATAGCTCGATCCGGCTGGTGTTCGCGGGCACGTTCACCTGGCAGGCTCCTGAGGAGACATCGCCGGCTTGCTCCTGTCCGCTCGGGTGAAATCGGAGGTTGACGCGGATACTCCACGCCTTCTGCCCATAACGCTCCGCCCGGCACTGACACAACCTGTCCGTGGCGTATTCGATCTGCAAGGGCTCCCCGGCTCGAATGTCGCCGCTCTGCTTATGAGACCAGTCTGACGAAAAGCTCACTGTAGCCATTGCTTTTTCCTTTCAGGGACACTTGCGGGCCCGCTCAGGGCTTCGCCTCGGGCTGCTCCACATACAAGAGCCGCGACGTTCCGTGTCGCCCCAGATAAGCTCCATCGGGCCACGTGCGCCATGGGACCAAAGTCCTACTCCGGCAGCTCCCGGCGGGGGCGCCCCGGGGCGCCGGCGAACAACCCCCGCGCCTCTTCCCTTATGTCTGGCGCTTCCTGTGCGCCGGCCAGGTCGAACAAGACTGCGACCGGGAGCGAGCGCGCGTAAGATGCGCGGCGCATGACCATCCGGTCTTCCTTTCGCCCTCGACATGCGCTCTCCTGCCTCGCCTTGGGGCTCCTCCTTTCTCTTGCGGGTCCCGCCTCCGCCGCCGACATCGCGGATCTCGGCGTGCCCATGATCCGCTCCTTCGGCGCGGACGACGGGCTCCCCCAGAACAGCGTCAATGCCATCGCCTTCGAGCCGGGCGGGCGAATGTGGATCGGCACCCAGGCCGGCACCGCCTCCTACGACGGACAGCGGTTCACGCCGCTCGAGCTGCCGCGCGGCGTAACCTCGTCGAGCTGGGTGACGGCCCTTGCGGTGACGCATGACGGCGCCGTCTGGTTCGGGCTGGAGACGGGCGAAATCTTTCGTTATGCGAGCGAGCGGTTCACGCGCATCGAGGCGGTCGAGGGCCCCACGAAGCTCGTGCGCACCATCGTCGAGACGCGCGAGGGGGAAGGCCACGCGCTCTGGGTGGGCACCGTGGGCGGCCTCCACCGCCTCGACGCGGGCGAGCGCTTGCGTCGGATCGAGCTCGGGCCCGGTTTCGAGCGCGCAGGCGTCGATGCCGTGCGCGAAGGCCATGGGCCGAACGGTGAGAGGACGCTCTGGGTGGGCACGACCGCCGGGCTCTTGCATTGCGAGGCCGAGCGCTGCGCCCCGTTCGCCACCAAGGCGAACGGATTGCCTCATGATATCGTCACCGCTCTGCTCACCACCGTCGGCGAGGGGGGCCGGCCGGAGCTCTGGGTCGGCACGATGGGCGGCCTCGCCCATCACGCGGACGGGCGCTGGGAGCCGTTCACGAAAGCGAACTCGCCTCTGCCCGCGGAGTTCGTACGGACGCTCGGCGAGACGGTGAGCGGCGCGGGAAAACGTGCGCTCTGGATCGGCACCATGGGCGGGGGCCTGGTGCGCTTGCAGGACGGCGTGTGGACGGTGCTGGCCAAGGCGCGCTCGACCCTCCCGGACGATTACGTCATCGCCCTCGCGCCGACCAGCCGCGCACACGGCGCGCAGGTGCTGTGGATTGGCACCACCAACGGCGGCCTCTCACGCTTGCGGCACGACGGGTGGACGGCGTTCACGCCGCGCAACTCGCCCCTCTCGGGCGCCGTGTACGCCATCACGGAGGTGCGCCCCGAGGGCGGCGCGCCCGAGCTTTGGTTCGGCATGGATGGCAACGTGATCCGGCGGTCCGCGGGAGGCTTCTCGCCGCTCACTTCGCCCGATACGCCGGGGGGGCTCGGCAATAGCATCACCACGCTCCTCGCCTCCCGGCGCGAGCCCGGCGTGGTCTGGATCGGCAGCGCCAGCGGCGAGCTCCATCGCTGGCAGGACGGGCGCTTCACCACGTACACCCCGCGCAACTCCCCGATGCCGCGCGGCAATGTCACCGACCTGCGCGAGTCGCTGGACGGGCACGGGTTATGGGTCACCACGCTGGGCAGCGGCGCCGCGCGCCTCGACGACCAGGGCGCCTGGCAGGTCGTCAAGCAGGAGAACACGCAGCTCCTCGACAACGGGGTGACGTCCGTCCTCGAGAGCACGCGCCCGGGCGACAAGGTGGCCACGTGGTTCGGCACGCGCCGAGGGTTGTCCCGGCTCGAGGACGGTCGATGGACGAACTACACGTCGGCGAACGCGCCGCTCGGTGGGGACTTCGTCGCCACGCTGACCGAGCTGCGCGATATGCGCGGCGCGCGTGTGCTCTGGATCGGCACCCTGGGCGGCGGCGTCGCGCGGTATGACCTCGACGCCAACGTGTGGCGTTCGCCTCTCGGCACGAAGAGCCGCCCGTCGCTGCCGGACGACACCATCTATCAGGTGCGCGCGGACGCGCGGGGCCGCATCCATCTCTTCACCAACCGCGGCGTCGCGCGCCTCTCACCCCGCGCGCCCACGCCGGACGACCCCGCCGAGTTTTCTCTCTACACCTTCACCACCGAGGATGGGCTGCCGAGCAACGAATGCAACATGAACGGCTCGTTCGTCGACAGCCGCGGCCGCATCTGGGCGGGCACCGCCGGCGGCGCCGCCGTCTTCGATCCGGCAGACGAGGTCGAAGCGACGACGCCCAAGCCGCTCGTCCTCTCCGCGGCGCGCGCGGCGGGCGGGGCGCTGCTGCCCGGGATGGGCATCGCGTGGGACGAGAACACCGTCGCCTTCGATTACGCGCTCCTCTCCTTCTTCCGGGACCGCGACACGCGTTATCGCACGCAGATGGCCGGCTTCGACCCTTCGCCGAGCGACTGGAGCACGGACGCCAAGGCGAGGTACACGAACCTCTCCGCGGGCGCGTACACCTTCCAGGTCTGGGGGCGCGACCATGCCGGCAACGTGGCGGGGCCCGTCTCGATTGCATTCCAGGTAAAGCCCGCGCCGTGGCGGACGTGGTGGGCCTACCTCGGCTATACGCTCGCGCTCTTCGGGCTCGTCTGGAGCGGGGTGCGCGTGCGGCTGCGCGCGCTGCGGCGGCGGACCCTCGAGCTCGAGCAGCAGGTCGAGTCGCGCACCGCCGAGCTCAAGGCGGCCAAGGAGGCAGCCGACCAGGCGAACCGCGCCAAATCGGCCTTCCTCGCCAGCATGAGCCACGAGCTGCGCACGCCGCTCAATGGGATTCTCGGCTACACGCAGCTCGTCGCCCGCATGCCGGGGCTCCCCCGGGAGGGCAAGGACGGGCTCGGCGTCGTGCAAAGGTCGGGCGAGCACCTGCTTTCGCTCATCGACGACGTCCTCGACCTCGCCCGCATCGAGGCGGGCAAGCTGGAGATTGTTCCGAGCGATGTCCATCTGCCCCTGCTCGTGCAAAGCGTGGTGGACCTCTGCCGGGTGCGGGCGGAGGGCAAGGGGCTCGCATTTCATTACGTGCCCGCGAAGGATGCGCCTTCCTGGGTGCGCGCGGACGAAAAGCGGCTCACGCAGGTGCTCGTCAATCTCGTCGGCAATGCGGTCAAGTTCACCCGGGAGGGGAGCGTCACCTTGCGCGTCGAGGGCCGGGGCGAGGAGGTTTCCTTTCACGTCGAGGACACCGGGCCGGGGATTGCACCTGCGGATCTGGCGCGCATCTTCCAGCCCTTCGAGCAATCGGGCGACCGGCGCGCGCGTATCGAGGGCACCGGGCTCGGGCTTTCGATCACCCAGCGCATCGTGGCGCAGATGGGCGGCCGGATCGAGGTGCAGAGCGCTCCGGGCGCGGGAAGCACGTTCACGGTGACCCTGCGCCTGCCCGCCCTTCCGGAGCGTGCGACAGCGGGCGAAGAGCACCTCTCCGAGGAGATCACGGGCTACGAGGGCGCGCGGCGGGTGGTGGTCGTCGTCGATGACAACGACCATAACCGTGCCTTCTTGCGCGACGCGCTGGGGCCGCTCGGGTTCGAGGTCGAGGAGGCCGAGGAAGGCGGGAAGGCCCTTGCGCTCTGTGAGGAGCGGCGGCCCGATCTGGTGATCCTGGACCTCACCCTGCCGGACATCCCTGGCGACGAGGTCGCGCGCCGTCTGCGCCAGACGCCTGCGCTCACGGGATTGCCCATCGTGGCCTCCTCCGCGAGCGTGGACGAGGAGCAACAGAGGCGCGCCAGGGACGCCGGCTGCGACGAGTTCCTCCCCAAGCCCGTGCGCTTGCCGGCGCTCTTCGAGGTGCTCGCGCGGCGGCTCGCGCTCACCTGGAGCCACGCGCCGCGTGCAATGGAAGCGGCGCCAGGGGAGGCGGCGCCTGCGCCCCGGATCGAGCCGCCCGCGGAGGTACGCGCGCGCCTTCTGGACCTCGCCGAGCGAGGGCGTATCCCGGAGCTGCTGCAAGCGTTGCAGGCGATCGAGGCGGAGGACGCGCGGCTCTCCGCTTGGGTGGGCGAGGTGCGCGCGCTGGCCGAGGGCTACCGCCTGGGCGAGCTTTGCGAGATGCTCGCGCCCGGATGAGCGCTCGGCCCTGCAATGCCCCTCCTCGGTATGGCCGGGCTGCCACATGAACTCGAATCCCGGCCAGAAGGCCTAGACGAGGCGTGCGTGCCCCCTTCCGCTGTTCCACAGACCTGGCCATTGCCATGGCGCAGCCGAGCGCGCGACGGCGCCCCGTCTTCGAGCGACGAGCAAGAAAAAACCTTCCCCTCCCGGGTCCGCGTCCGGCCCTCTCTTTTGGTCTTGGTGCGCGAGCAGGCGTCCGACGCCAGAATCGGCCCGGGAAGGGGAAGGCTGGGGGCCAACAAGCGACCCCCAGGAGAGGGCGATGGGAAAACGCATGCCCAAAAAAGCATCTCCCCACCGCCCCCTCCTGCGAGTCGCTTGTGCTTGTCCCTCAAGACAAACAACGCGTCGGAGAGGCAGCGGGTAACGATGCTCGTTGCTGATTTGTACGAAGATGTCGTACCTGCGGTGCGCGCCCGAGGTCTACTCGTCAAACATGTACGAGGGTCGACAGCAGAACGTCACAGCGTTCTCCTCATCCTCGACCGCCTCGCCGATAGGCTCCCCACCGCCCGCCTCGCACGTGCCCTTGACGTAGACGTTTTCCGTGACGGACTTCCCGCCGATGGCTCGGCCCGCGGGGAGGATGGGATCGCAGGGGCTGTCCTCGGACGTGACGATCCTCTGGTGGAACTCGTTCGAGCAGACACCATCGTCGAAGAGGCGCACGGTTGCCATGCACATGCCCCCTTGCGGCGCGCCGCACATGCATTCTGTGCACTCGCGCGATTCCTTGGGCTGAAACGGGTACATGACCCGAGGCCCCTCATAATCGTAGGGCTTGGGGCACTTGGTGTGCTTCCCCTCCCGCCACAAGCATTGACGGTGGGGATAATGAACCTTGGGAATGCACAGTTGATCCCCCGCGCCGCAAAGCGACGAATCGAGGCTCGACCGACATGCAAGCGCGCCCGTCTCCCATTCCGTGCTCTTCGTCCCGCCCACCTTGATGATCTGCGACGGCTTGACGCCGCACGTCTCGTTGGCCGGAGGCGGAAGCGCCGAGAACGTGATCGACTGCGCGCACGGGACGCCGCTCCCCGGGGGGCACTGCGCCCCCGCGGGCAGCGCGTTCGCGCCCGTGCAGCTCCCCTCCCACCCCCCCGGGCCGTCAAAAGGGAGCGACGGCGCCCCCCCTGCGCCGCACATGCCAGCTCCGATCGTGATCGCCCCTGGAACGCCGCTGCATTGCCCCGTGGCTTCCTGGCATTCGCAGGGGTCGCACTGCGCGGGGGGAGCGGTAAGGCCGGCGTAAAGCCTGAGCTGCTCGCCCCCGACGAAGGGGCACTCCTTCGGCATGTCCGCGGCCGGGCCGAACCAGACGGCCCACGGAACCTGGCTCCAGAAGCCGGCCTCGGGATCGTCGGGAATCTCGACGCATTCCCCGCCTTGCGATGTGCAGGCGGCTTGGGGCTCGGCGTCCGGCGCGTCGGATCCGGCGTCCGTGCCCCCGTCGATGCACTCGGGCGCGGGGAAAAACGAGTCCGGATCACACTCGACCGGTACGAAGGATGGTGGCGCCGTGCAGGATACGCCAATCACACCGGTGGACGACACGAACATAACAAGAAAAAACCTGCGCATGTTCAAAACTCCCAACCTCCGCCGATCTGGGCGCCGACCATGACCGCCGGCTGCTCCGAAAGGATCGTTGGTCCAACAACCACCATCACACCGCTCGATAAGCCGAGAATATCGGCCGCTGCCTGAACCGTGAAGGATTGCGTAAGTCGAACCCTGGCGCCGACGCGGCCTCCCACGCCGGGCTTGACAAACGAAAAACTCGCGGGGGTGTAGCCCTGACTCGTGATGTCGACGTTGAGCACCCCGAGATGCCCAATCCCGCAGCCGTAGAACCACTTGTAGTGCCCGCACACGCTCGCGATCGCACCTGCCGTCATCGCATTGATCGGTCGATCCGCGACGCCCGTCGTCAGCCACGCCGCGCGCGCCTCGATCCCCAGCGACACGTGCTCATTCGGCCGGATTCCCCCACCCACCGCCAAACCTACCGCGGGGCTCCACGACGCCACGCCAAACACCACCACCGGCCCCGCCTCGACATAACCCCGCATTCCCTTCTTGTCTGCTTCCGCGAACGGGTCTTCCTGTTTCGTAAATCCAGGCCCCGAAACCACCACGGGCAACGTCACGATCGGGGCCTTCTCGGGGACATGGATCGCCGGCGCCTCTTCCACCGTGCGCGCCGTCAGGGGGACGGAAACCTTCATGTCCTTCCCCTTCACGGCCGTGAACGTCACGACCGCCTCTTCGAAGCCGTCGAGGGTCGCGCGGATCTCGTGCTCTCCCCCCGCCACGAACGTCCAGAAGGCCGAACGCCCCACAGCATTCCGATCGACGCCGTCCACCGTCACACGCGCACCCGCGTGGGAGACGATCACCTCGACCCACGAGCCATGCGCGCGCGCCACCTCGTGCGCCTCGAAAAAGCGCCTGCGCTCGGCTCGCTCCGCGGGCGTCGTGGCGGGGGCCTGATGGAGCGCGTAGAGCAGAAGCTCGGTCGCATCCTCGGGCCTACCGCCCTCGACCAGCACGAGCCCGAGACGCCCCGCGACGAGCGGATCGGACCGCACGTTGAGCGCCTGGCGGTAGGCCCGGGCGGCTTCGCGCAGCCGGCCCGCGACGCGCTCGTGATCCCCGAGCTGCGCGAACGCCTGGAACTCCAGGTCCCTGTCCGCCTCGGGGCTCTCGTCGGTGGCGCTCGGGAGGCTCTGCGCCCGCGCCGCGGGCGACGCGAGAAGCAGGATCGAACAGCATACGATCGCGCGCATGGGTTGGTTCTTTTAGCACACTCGGAGGCTCGGATCCTAGAAGGACGCGTTCGCGGACGAACCCTTCTGGTCCGCGGACAAACCGAACGTGGGGAAACCTTGCTTGTCGCTATCGACCCGCCGACGACGCGGGGCGAGCATCTGCCTCTTCGGCGTGGACGGCACCAGGACGGGCGCGGATGCGGCAGCGAAATCCGACGAGGGCACCGGCTCCGCGGCGTGCGTAACGTCCGCGGCCGAAGCTGCCATGACGCGCGCCACGCCGGTCGCCACAGCGTGGAGCAAGGGAGCGGGCTCGCGAGGCGAGACCACCAACGACGCGAACACCATGGCCATGAAAAAGGCCCAAAGGTGTCCGAGCAAGGGAGCGCAGTCGGAGAGCAGCGCGAGCAGGGGAGGCGGGACCGTGAAGAGATCGTCGCCGAACCGAGCTTTGAGGAACCTCCGCGCGCGCGAAAGCGCCATCTTCGCGGCGTCCTCGGAGATCCCGAGCGCCACGCCGGCCTCCTCGTGCGACCGCTCTTCGACGCAAACCATCCAGAGCACCGCGGCTTGCGAGGGGGGCATGTCTCGGAAAGCGGACATCACCTTCTCCAGGGCCTGCTTCAGCTCCACCGCGCGCTCGGGCGAGACCTCCGGCGTCTCGGCTCTGTCGACGTGCCCGTCGTCAGGCTCGAACACCCGCTCATGACGTTGCGTCTCGCGGTGCGCGTCGCTCATCACGTTGCGGGTGATGGTCAGGAGCCAGGGCTTCATGCCGTCGGGGTGCGGCTCGTAGTCGGGGAGGTGGCGGTACGCCTTGTCGTACACGCGTTGGACTTGGTCCTCCGCGGAGTCGCGGGTGTATGCATCGTCATCGCTCATGACGATGCGCTGGATCTCGGGGCGCAGGCCGAGGAGCTCGGCAAGACGATCGAGGAAGGGCGCAGGCGATCGAGAGGGTCCCATACCCAAATCAACGCTGGGCTCCGGGCAAGGTAACGAAAAAAGTGACGGACCTGCGGGCGCCCCGGCGTTTGGCGGGACGGTCGGTGGCGCGGAAAGGCCGTGATTCTAGCGACTTGACGGACGCCTAACGACCGGAGGGGAATTCGCCTCCGCTTCCGCCTCCGCCTCCGCCTCCGCCTCCGCCTCCGCCGCCGCGCCCGCAATCCGCTTCCGCTTCCGCTTCCGCGACGCGCCCGCTTCCTCCGCCGCCCGCATGCCCCGCGACGCCCCGCGGATCACGCTCGAGAGCCGCTTCCGGAGCGCGTCGTGTTTCCTCGCTCGGCGCCGCACGACCCAGGGGAAAATCAGGCGCGGCAGCAGGAACGCGAACGCCAGGCAAGCGACCGCGGCCAGGACGGCGGACAAGCCGCTCTTCGTCGCAGCCGCGATGGTCGCTGCGGCGGGCAGGCCCACGCCGAGCCCCGCGCCGAGCCCGATGCCCAGGTACAAGGCCAGGGCGAGGTTCGTGAACCGCTCCTCGACCCGCACGAGCGTCTTTCCATTGCGGGAGCGCACCGTGACCGACAGTTGCCTCGGCTGCGACTGCGGGTTCACCGTGGGCGTCCAGGTCAGGGTTTTTCCCACGATCTGCACCTGCCCCGCGTCGCCCATCACGCTGCGGATCACGTCGACGAGATCCTCGTGCACATCGGACGAGATCTCGCCGTCGATTTCCTCCTCGGCGAGCGTCCGCGTCGGCGCGCCGAGCCACCCGCCCCGGATCTTCACTTCCTCGGGCGGCGCCTGCTCGGCCGTCGCGCTCCGGATGGCTGTGCGTGGAATCCCGAGCTCGCCCGCGTGACGGACGAGCTCGGCCTCGGTCATCGAGGTCTCAGCCGCCTGCGTCTCGGCGTCCTGCTCGGCGAGCTCCAGGGCCCGGCGCAGGATGCGGCGCACCTCGGCCGGAGGGAGCCGTCGCTCGCGAAAGGGATCGTCCATGGCCGCGGAGGATACACGCTCGCCCCGGGCGGTTCATGGGGGAACGCCGGTCCATGCGCTCGTGCAGGACTTTGGTCCCATGGCGCCAGGGCCGGATGAGCTGTAGAAGGGGAAAAACGAGCGAGGTCCGGGTCGAGAAGAACCTCGGTGCCGGATTGGGCGGCGTCTTGTTCCAAATCATCGGCCACGAGGTGTCGGCGGACTCCCCCGTGCTCGGGGAGGTCACCCTCGCCCAGAACGACATCGACACGGCCCCGTTGAGGCCGCTCGAACTCATCGGCCAGTTGCCACCCAAGTTCAGCAACACGCTCTCAGGGCCCTTCGCTTTCGGCTTCGGCGCCCGCGTCCATATCGCCGTCTTCGCCCTTGGCCCCGTCGGGCTTTCGGAAGAAGGACTCGACCCACGACTTGGGAAACTTCTTCGTGGTCGCGATCTTGAGCAGCTCCGCGTAGGTCGTCGTGCGCAGGGCGTTGATGCCCTCTTTCCATTCGTCGGTCTCGTTCGAGACGATTTGCCGATTCCCTTTGGCCTTGGTGCGGACGTCGAGCGCGGCGAGCGCGGCGTTGCTGACCGGGTCGAGTGGGGCCGCGAAGGGGGTGAGCTCGTGATGCGGGCCGAGCTTCTTGGCCTCGGGGAGCAGCACGTCGCGCGTCTTCTCGCATTGCGCGCGCAGCCCCTTGCGCACGAATTGCCCCGGGGCCGCGCCGCCGAAGAACTTCCCGAGCAGCTCCGGCGCGAACGCGCGCACGGCGGCGCCGAAGCGCTTCGTGAGCGAATCGAGCCGCTCGTTGCGGACCGCGACCACCGCCTCGGCCCGGGTCACCCCGCGACGCGCCGCGCGCTCCTGCGCGAAGAGGCCCTCCCACTCGCCGATGGCTTCGGTGAACGGCGGGGCGAGGAGGGCGGCGTCCTCGTCAGCAGCGAGCGCAGCCTCGGTGAATTCGAGATCGTCGAGGAAGTAGAGCAAGCCATAGGAGAGCGGAATCTGGCGCATACGAGGTGTGCTACTGGACTGCGCACGACCACGTCAAGAAAAAGGAGGCAGAACACCTCGCCTGCCCCCGTGCGCTTCGTCGAGGGGGTCGGATCACGCGTTGCCTGACCCCGCGCGCGTCGTGACCAGGGGAGGGACGGGGCGTCGTGCTGGGGAACATGGCGTGACCACGGGAGGATCACGGCTCGGCTGGGTGCGCGCGGCGGCGGCGCGGGGGAGGATCGGGGCGTCCTTTCTGTGGGGTGGACGCGGAGCGAGGGGGAGACGGGGTCGCCTTATGCCTTTCGTCCGAAGAGCGGAGGTGGATCACGCCTCCGGCGCCCGCGGGGGGCTCCTGTCGCCACCCGCGCACGGCGCCGCGCCGGGTTGGAACGGCGTGACGGCGGCATCACCGAGGAAGAACACGAAGCGGCCGGCCTGTGGTAAACTCTCGCCACGGGGGCCTGGGAGGGTTGAGCGATGAAGCGGCAATGGATCGGTGGAATCGTCGTGTGGAGCTTTGCGGCGGTCGGGTGGCTCGCGTCGAACGGACCTGACGAGGCCCTTGCGCAACCGAAACCGGCTCCCGCAAAACCCACCACGTCCCCGGCGAAAGCCCCGAGTGTCGTGGAGGTGCGCCTCGAGGGCGGGACGTTCCAGATGGGCGACCGCTATGACACCGTGACCGTCGCGCCATTTTTCCTCGACGACATCGAGGTCACCGTCGGCGCGTATGGCGCATGCGTGGACGCAGGACAATGCACCACGCCGAACACCGGCAAGTACTGCAACTGGGGGGAGGCGGATCGGCAGAACCACCCCATCAACTGCGTGGATTGGTTTCAGGCGGAAGCTTATTGCAAATCGCAACAGAAGCGACTCCCGACGGAAGAGGAATGGGAGTGGGCAGCACGCGGAGGGAGCCGCGCCAATACGTATCCCTGGGGTGAAGACACGCCTCTCAAGCAACTGTGCTGGAATGGGCCGGGCAACGACAAGGGCGAGATGAAGCGTGCCTCGACGTGCCCCGTCGGCAGCTACCCTCGAGGAAATACGCCGCAAAAGATCAAGGACCTCGGCGGGAACGTGTGGGAATGGACGTCGAGCAAATATCGGCCCGAGGAAGAACACCTCGTCATCCGAGGCACGAGCTGGCTCGACGATCTCGCCTCGGCCGTTCGTGTCGCCTTTCGCGTGAAGAACATGCCGAAGGACCGCTACAGCAACATCGGTTTCCGCTGCGCCCGATCCCCCTGATATCGCTTTCGCCTCCGCAGGACCCTCAGGGGTCGTCGTCCGCGGCATGGACGCGGCCCCCGAGGGACGCGGTATCTATGGGACGGCCGTCCTGGGCTCCGGAGCTCACCGCGGATGAGCCGAAGCTTCACCACGAGCGAGCGGAGGCGAGGTCACGCACGCCCGGCCAGATTCACAGGCAGGTGCCCTGGTTGCAAGAGCCGACGCCTCCCGAGCAGCATTCATAGTCATCCCAGCAGGTACTACCGGTAGGCTTGCAGCATCCCCCCGAGTGGCACTCGCCTTCACAACAGTCCTCGTCCACACCACATGCATACCCGATCAGCCTGCACGTCGCGCAGACATCGTCCCAGCACACCTCGCTGTCGCAGGTCTCGCTGAATTCATTGGACGGAGCGCACGGAGCACCGATCGGGAGGCCACACGTGCCAATGGTAGCCGGAGCGTTGATGGTACAGACGGCAGGGGAACAGCAATCCGAATCCTTGGTGCACCCCCAATCCGAAGGCCACAGGCACTGGCAAATGCCCTGGTCGCAACCATAGCTGAGGCTGGGTCCGATGCAGCAGTCATAGTCCGAGTCGCACGCACCACCGGGAGGCTGGCAGCATCCCCCCGAGCGGCACTCGCCTTCACAACATTCCTCAGTCCCGCTACACACGTTCCCGATCAGCTCGCACTCCGCGCAGACACCGTCCCAGCACACCTCGCTGTCGCAGGTCTCGCTGAATTCATTGGACGGAGCGCACGGAGCACCGAGCGGGAGGCCACACGTGCCAACGGTGGCCGGAGCGTTGATGGTACAGACGGCAGGGGAACAGCAATCCGCGTCCTTGGTACACCCCCAATCCGAAGGCCACAGGCACTCGCAGGTGTTCCCCCAGCACTGGTTCGTGCAGCAGTCCGCGTCGATGCTGCACGAATTCCCCACGTCGGTGCAAAGAAGCTGCTCGGCACTGGCCACATTCTCATTGGCCCGCTCGTCGAACACCGGCGCACTGTCGCAAGCGCTGATGATGGCAGCGCAAGACGCGAAGAGCGCAACAACTTTTAAAACCACGTTTCGTTGGGTCACAAATTCCTCCGTGCGTACTCGATCAAAAGACGCCAACCCTGCAAATACACACGTGAAACTCATTGGTCAAGATCTATCATTGGCAGGATTACAACACAAAGTTACACCCACACTGTCTGAGCGCCGCGCTGCGCTTCGGTCAACCCCCCGGCTTCATCGCAGGAGCAGGAGCCCCGGAACTCCGCCTCCGCCTCCGCGACGCCAAGCCACGCGGCGCCGCCTCGGTGGACACGGACACTCCTGCCAGAACTTTGCCCTCCCCCTTCCTCCAGGATAGGAGCCGCCTCGCCCGGACGAAACCACCGAGGAGAGGATCGATGAAGACGAAAGGCAAGAAGGCAGCGAAGAAGAGCGAGGCAGGCAAGAAGAGCGCGAAGGCCGCCGTGGCCACCGCCGCCGCCGTCGCCGCGCCCCTCGCGCCGCCGCCCGTCGCCGCCACGCCCGCGCCCGAAGCGCCCGCCGTGATCGACGAGGATTTCAAAGCGCCCGCCGCCTCCGAGCGCAGGCCCATCTCGATCGAGGAGCGCCGCCGGCTGATCGCGCTCACCGCGTATCGCCGCGCCGAGACGCGCGGCCTTGGCACGACCGACCCCGTGGAGGATTGGCTCGTCGCCGAGCGTGAGATCGACGCCATGCTGGTCGGCGGAGTCCACATCTGAACGAGGAGGCAAAGCCTCCCCCGGCGCCATCCGCCGCGGCCGTTCCGGGCCGGCTGCGCGAGGTGGCGCTCTTGTTTTTTCGCCTCGGATGCACCTCGTTCGGCGGCCCCGCCGCGCACGTCGCGCTCATGGAGGCCGAGGTCGTCGTCCGCCGCAAATGGGTGACGCGCGAGGAGTTTCTGGATCTCTTCGCCGCGACGAACCTGATCCCGGGGCCGAACTCCACCGAAATGGCGATCCACCTCGGGTATCGCCGCGCCGGCACGCCGGGGCTCGTCGTCGCGGGGGCTTGCTTCATCCTGCCGGCCGCGTTGATCACGGCCGGATTCGCGATCGCCTACCAGCGCCTGCGCACGCTCCCCGCCCTCGAAGGGCTGCTTTATGGCCTCAAGCCCGCGATGCTCTCGATCGTGCTCGCAGCCATGGCGCGGCTCGTCCTGCCTCGCAAGAAGGATTTTTTCTTCCTTTCGCTCGGCCTCGCCGCGGCCGCAGCGAGCGTGCTCGGGGTGAATGAAATTGGCGTGCTCTTCGGAGGCGCGGCGCTCGGCGCGATCGTCCCGGGCTCGAAGAAGCCCCCCGAGAAGCCGCCCTCCGCACCGAACAAGGCGGGCGCGTCGGCCGCCACGCTCATGGTTCCGGTTACCGCGTCCGTCGCGACCACAGGGGGAAAACTCGTCCCGCTCGGGCTGTTTTTCCTGAAGGTCGGGAGCATTCTCTACGGCAGCGGATACGTGCTGATCGCGCTGCTCCGCGCAGGGCTCGTGACCGAGCGGGGCTGGCTCACCGAGGCGGAGCTGCTCGACGCGGTCGCGATCGGTCAGTTCACGCCGGGCCCCGTGCTCTCCACCGCGACATTCATTGGATACCTGATCGAAGGCCCCGCCGGCGCGGCCGTCGCCACGCTCGCCATCTTCCTGCCGAGCTTCGTCTTCGTCCGCGCGAGCGCGCCGCTCCTGCCGAAGATGCGCGCCGCGCCCCGCCTCGCGGGTCTGCTCGACGGCGCCGCCGCCGCCTCGCTCGGCCTGCTCGCCGCCGCGACGATCGCCCTCGGCCGCGGCGCGCTCGTCGATGTCCCCGCGTGGCTGCTCCTCGCCGCCGCCTTGCCCGTCGCGATGCAGCCGAAGATCAATGCGACGTGGATCGTGGTGGGCGGCGCGCTCGCCGGCCTCGTGGTTCGCGCTGCGCTCGGACATTCACCGTAAACTCGGAATTCCGTTCGCCTGGCCTCACCGGCAAAGCCCGACGCGCGGGGCCCCCAAACCCCGGAAAAACCGGCTGCACGTTTCGACGCACTGCGCTACCGTCCGGCCGCCATGATCGTCATGAAGTTCGGCGGCAGCTCCGTCGCCAACCGCAAGCAGATCGAGAAGGTGCTCGCGATCGTCCGCGGGCGCGCGGCGCGGACGCCGCTCGTCGTGAGCTCGGCCCACAAGGGCATGACCGACGCGCTGCTCTCGGGCGCGCGCGAGGCCGCTCGCGGCGTCTACGCCCCCGAGCGCGTGATCGAGCGCCAGGCCGCGATCGCCCGCGAGCTCGGCTGCGACGACGCCCTGCTCACGCCCTTTTACGAAGAGATCGCGGCCCTCTATCGGGGCCTGTCGCTCGTGCGGGAGCTCAGCTCGCGCAGCCTCGACTACGCCGCGAGCTTCGGCGAGCGCATGGCCGTGCGGGTCATCGCCGATTTCTTCACGCGAGAAGGCCTGCCCGCCCAGGCGTTCGACGTCTGGGATCTCGGTTTCCTCACGGACAGCACGTTCGGCTCGGCGCGCCCCCTGCCCGGCTACGAGGCCGCGATGCAACGCGCGATGCGCGAGCGCGTGCCGGCCGGCGTCGTGCCCGTCGTGACGGGTTTCGTCGGGAAGACCGAGGCCGGCGACATCACGACCGTCGGCCGCAACGGCAGTGATCTCACGGCGACGCTCGTCGGCGCCGCGATCGCCGCCGAGGAGGTCGAGATCTGGTCCGACACCGACGGCGTGATGACCGCCGATCCGAGCGTCGTGAAGAAGGCCCGCTCGATCTCCGAGATGCGCTTCGACGAGGCCGCGGAGCTCGCCTACTTCGGCAGCCGCGTGCTGCACCCCTCGACGCTCGTGCCGGCGATGCAAAAGAACATCCCGGTCCGCGTGCTCAACACGAACCGGCCCGAGCACCCCGGCACGGTCATCCGCGAGGCCGCGCCCCCGAGCGAGCTTTCAGCGACGAGCATCGCCTACAAGGAAGGGCAGTTCGCCGTGACGATCCGTTCGACGCGGATGTTCGGCGCCGCGGGTTTCCTCGGCGAGGCGTTCCAGGCGCTCGGGCGGCACGAGGTCGTGGTCGACATGATCGCGACCTCCGAGGTCAGCGTGTCGTTCACGACGGACCGCCGTGAGCCGCTGGATCGCGCCCTGCCGGACCTCGAGCGGCTCGGCGAGGTGCGGGTCGAGGCGGGAAAGACGCTGATGGTGGTCGTGGGCCGAAGGCTCGCGGCGCAAGCGGGCCTCGGCGCGGCGATCTTGCAGGCCGTCGCGGACGCAGGCGTGAACGTGGAAATGGTGAGTTACGGCATGAAGAGCATCAGCCTGACGATGCTCGTGGCCGACAAGGACGTAGGCGCCGCGTCGGCGGTGCTGCACGAGAGGCTCTTCGAGCGCGCTTGACGCCGGCCGGCACGTAGTCGATGCCTTCGTTCCACGATGGGGGCTACGCTCGGACGGGCCGAGCTACGCCCCCAAACCCCCACGATGAAAAAGATCGCCCTGTTCTGGCCCGGCGACGCACGGGCCAAGCCGAACGAGGTCGCCGTCCCCAGCATCACGGCCGCGACGATCCAGCTCGAACGAGCGCTGCAAAAGCTCGGTCATTCGCCCTATCGCATCGAGGGGTTCCTCTCGAAGCCCCACGAGTCGATCGAGAAGCTCGGGCCGGTCGACGACCCGATGATCGGCGTGTGTGTGCACTGGTTTTACGGGCCACACACGACGGACGGCGTGGTCAGCAAGGAAAACCCCTTGCTCCTGGCGTCGAATTTCTCGGGTCGCTGGCCCGGCCTCGTGGGCCTGCTCAACACGGGGGCCTGCCTGGAGAGCCTGGATCGGCCGTTCTCGCGGATCTGGACGGACGCCGAGGACTGGACGACGGACAAGGCGTTCATGGATCGGCTCGACATGTGGTGCCAGACGGGCCGGCTCGCCTGGCCCGAGGACGCGATCCGCGAGCCTGGCCCGATCGCCCCGGCCGCGGCGGCGATCGCCCGCAAGGTGGCCGAGGAGATCCACAAGCGGCGTGTGCTCCTGCTGATGCTCGGCGACACCTCGATGGGCATGATCAACGGGTATTTCGGCCCGCGGCTCCTGAACAAGCACGGGTTCACGGAGCACAAGATCGATCAGGCGTGGATCATCGATCGGGGCCGGGGCATCGCCGAGAAGCGAATCGACGACGCGCTCCGGTTCGTGAAGGATCGGGGCCTGACGTTCCACTGGGGCGAAAATGGCGCGGCCGATTTCGACGAGCGCGCGACGCGCGAGCAGCTCCGCGATTACCTCGTGGTGCTCGACCTGGTGAACGAATACAAGGCCGATTGCCTGGGCTGGCAATACCAGCTCGGGCTCATCCCGCTGCGCCCGCCCTCGGACCTCGCCGAGGGCCTGTTCAATTCGGCGTGTCGCCCCGAGTCGAATGGCACGACGATCGCCTGCGCGACCGAGGCCGACCAGGGGAACGCGATTCCCATGGAGCTGATGAAGCGGCTCCTGCGGGAAAAAGGGCTGCACGAGGCCGTGATGTTCCACGACGTGCGCTGGGGCGGCGAGCACGACGGCCGGTTCTTGTGGGTGCTCTTGAATTCGGGTTCGTGCGGCGCCTACGCGTTCAACCACGACAAGGACACGCTGCGCGGCGCGCACAGCTACCGGCAGCCGGCGATGTATTTCCCGACGCCGGGCGGCTCGCTCGCCGGCGAGAGCCTGCCAGGGGCCATGACCTGGGCGCGGACGTACATCAAGGAAGGCGCGCTCTGGATGGATATCGGCAAGGGCGAGGTGGTCAAACTGCCGCCCGCGGTGCGTGACGCCTGGTGGGAGGGCACGACGCGCGAATGGCCATTCATGGCCGCGGACATGGGGATCGGGCGCGATACGCTCATGGCGCATTACCTCTCGAATCACGTGGCCGTGGCCTACGGCGACGTGTTCGACGAGATGGTCGCGCTGTCACGCGAGCTCGGCTTCAAGGTGCGCATTCTCGCCGACCGAGCGGGCTGAGGCGCCTCCGCGTCGGTACATCACGACAAACGCTTCCGCCCGGTCGGTCCGCTTTTCAAAGGAGATCGACCGGGCGTGGGCGAGCAGCGCGAGATGGCGGTGCACGTTGCGAACGCGCTTCCATCCCGTTAGCCTTGTCAGGACGGGTGTACCCTGGTTCCGCCGTTCCGAGCGAGGGTCGATGCAAACAGCCGACGAATGCCGCGAAGCGCGGCTCGAGGCCCCCCGGAGTGGTCGTCTAGGTCCGGGGAAGGCGCTCCACGCCTACGGGCTCACCATCGCCGTGATGCTCGTGATCGTCCTCGTCCGGTTCTCCCTGGAGCCGTGGCTGGATGGCAATGCGCCCCTGCTCGCCCTGCTGCTGCCCGTGGCCATCGCCGCTGTGTATGGGGGAATCCTCGCAGGCCTCCTCGCCACGGCCCTCTCCGCGTTGCTCGGCGCAGCGCTCTTCCTGTGCCCGATCGGCAGCCTGACCATCTCCTCCGGCGCGGATCAGGCGCGCCTCGGCTTCTTCGTGGCCGTGGGCGTGGCCATCAGCGTGCTAAACGAGCGCGCGAGGCGTGCGCGTGAAGCCGCCCTCGCGCGAGACCTCGAAGCCCGCATTTGCGCCGAGGCCGAGGTTCGTCGTCGCAATGCCGAGCTCGAGCAGCGGATCGCCGAACGAGCCGCCGCGCTGGAGGCGAGCGAGCGCGAGGTGTTGGTGTCGCTGGAGGCCGCGCGGCGGGCCGAGGAGGCGCAGCGGGAGAGCGAGGCGGTCGCGCGCCGGCAGCTCGCCGAGCTCGAAGCGACGTACGCGGCCGCGCCGATCGGGCTTTGCGTGATCGACCGGAATTTCCGCTGGGTGCGAATCAACCAGAGGCTCGCCGAGATCAATGGCTTCACGCCGGCCGCGCACATCGGCCGCTCGGTGCGCGAGATACTGCCGGGGCTCGCCGACAAGGCCGAGCCCATGTTCCGGAAGATCTTCGAGACGGGCGAGCCACTCCGGAACGTGGAGCTCGTCGGCGAGACGCCCGCGCAGCCCGGCAAGACGCGGGTATGGCTGGAGAGCTTCTTCCCGCTTCGCGACGCGTCCGGCGTGATCGTCGGCGTGAACGTGGTCTGCGAGGAGGTGACCGAGCGCAGGGAGGCCGCCGCGGCGCTCGCCGAAAGCGCGGATCGGCTTCGCATGGCCCTCGACGGGGCGCAGGCCGGGTGGTGGGAGTACGACGTCGCGAGCGACCTCTACACGTGGTCCGAGGTCCAGTACGACATGTTCGGCTTCGATCCGAAGAACCGGACGGTGCACCTCGCCGACTGGGTCCGAGGGGTGCATCCGGACGATCTCACGCGCGCGAACGCCTACATGGAGCAACGCATGGCGCAGCGGATCCCGGATTTCTCGCACGAGTTCCGGTTCTCGCACCCGAAGCAAGGCGAGCGGTGGATCCACACGCTCGGCCGCATCACCTACGACGAGGCAGGCAAGACCCTCCGCATCGTGGGGATCTGCCGCGACGTGACCAAGGAGAAGCAGGTGGAGATCGAGCGCGCCTTCCTGCTCGAGAGCGAGCGCACGGCGCGGGCGGAGGCCGAGCGGGCGAGCCGGATGAAGGACGAGTTCCTCGCGACCTTGTCCCACGAGCTGCGCACGCCGCTGAACGCGATCCTCGGCTGGTCGCAGCTCGTGCAACGGCCCGGGATCCGGCCAGAGCAGCTCGCCAAGGGGCTCGCCGTGATCGAGCGAAACACGCACCTGCAAGCGCAGCTCATCAACGATCTGCTCGACGTGAGCCGGATCGTCGCAGGCAAGATCCACGTGGAGCTCGAGCCGACACAACTCGCGCCCGTGATCGAGGCCGCGATCGAGGCCTGCCGCGCCTCCGCGGAGGCCAAAGGCGTCACGCTGCGCGGGCCCCGCGATCCGGCGCGCGTCGCGGTGCGCGGGGACCCGGCGCGCCTGCAGCAGGTCGTCTGGAACCTGGTTTCGAACGCCATCAAGTTCACGCCCAAGGGCGGCCAGGTCGAGGTGATGCTGGCGCAAGAGGGCAAGGACGCCGTGATCACCGTGCGCGACACGGGAGAAGGCATCAGGCCCGACTTCCTTCCGTTTCTATTCGAACGATTCCGCCAAGCCGACTCCTCGATGGCGCGGCAGCACGGCGGCCTCGGTCTCGGGCTCTCGATCGTGAAGCGGCTCGTGGAGCTGCACGGGGGCGCGGTGCGCGCCGAGAGCGAAGGCCAAGGAAAAGGCGCGACGTTCACCGTCAAGCTGCCCTGCGAAGTCGGCGAGCGCATCCGCATGCCCACGCGGCTGCCCCCGAGCGTGCCCGCAAACGATCCACGGCACCTGCACGGCGTGGCGGTGCTCGTGGTCGACGACGAGGCCGATTCACGCGAGCTCGTGAAGCGCGTGCTGGAGGAGCACGAGGCGGTCGTATGCACGGCAGCCTCGGCCGCAGAAGCGCTCGACGTCTCGGCGTCACGGTCGATCGACCTCATCGTGAGCGACATCGGGATGCCAGGGATGGATGGATACGCGCTCCTCCAGGAGATCCGAGCGCGGCACAACGGCCAGGGGAAAGACGTCGTCGCAGTAGCGGTCACCGCATTCGCGCGGCCCGAGGACCGAGAACGCGCGCTCGCCGCAGGCTACAAGGCGCACCTCGCAAAGCCGTTCGAGCCGTCGGAGCTGGTGTCGCTGCTCGCGGGGCTGCGGGAGGCGAGTTAGAGCGTCGAGATCGCGCAGTGATCCCGCCTCGGAGGGGTGAATCGGCCGGGGATTCGCTTGGCCGAGAGGGGGACGCGAGGCTTCCCCCTCGGGACAACCGAGCTCGAACATCCAGCCGTTCCACGAACGGATTGATATTCAGGAAGAGGCTCTCTGCCATTCCATAAATCTAGAATCCCACGCGCTACACCGCGTGAAGAACGCAACCTTGTCCGCCCGACGAGAGGGCCCTCACCGTACAACGGATCGATATCTCGACTCGATGGCAAATTCGTCTCCGTTTTGCGCATCCAGTCCGCCAACTAAAATTTCACTTGCAACTCCGTTGCTGTTACCGTAGGTCAGCGCGGTGGATGTCGGTCCCCCGTGGCAGCAGCGGTGCCTCGGGGCTTTGCGACGTCCGCGTGGGAGGAGCCCGTGCGCGCGCCGCGCGGCGGGCCCATTCCGACACGAGGAGAGGTCATGAAAAACGTGTATCTGTGGGCGAGTTCCATCGTCATTTGCTGCCTCGTCGGTTGCGCGGGAGAGCCCATGCAAGAGGGCGGCGTGGGGGAGGCCGTGCAGCGCCTCGCGACGGCCGAGGACATCGAGCATGCATGCAGCCATGCGCAGTCGCCGCCGGGCGGCGCATATACGAACGTCACCGCCGTCACCTCCGGCACGGCGCCGCTCCTCGTCGAGCACGGGGCTTACAACGTCACGCTGCCCGGCTCGGGCTCGAGTTATGCGGGCAAAGTCGCCTTCGAGGCCGATGAGGACGCCGAGCACGCTTTCTATACCGATCCCAGCGTGACGGTCACGGTCAAGCTCGGCACGACGGTCCTCACGCCGGTCTGGTCCACGACCCTGACGGCGGAAGTCTGCGCCGGCTCGAACAATACGAGCCTGCCGGATTACGGCACGGACGCGGCGCTGTCGTACGTGAAGACGTACGACCTCGAGTCGGGCGAGACCTACTCGGTCGAGTTCACGAACACCTCCGCGGCTCTGCTCGTCATCCCGGAGAACCTCGAAGAATAACGCGCTCGCACGGGGCCGCCGCGCGGGGCAAGGTGCGCGGCGGCTTCGTTCTCGCATTTCGAAGGGACCGTTTGTCACGGAGGTCAAATGATGCGCCGAGCAGGATGGGTCGCGCTGGCGTGCGCCTCGCTGGGCTCGCTCGGGCCCTGGGGCTGTGCGGACGGAGCTGAAAAGGAGCCCGTGGATCCGACGCCGGTCGACGCCGGAGTCGACGCAGCGGGAGGAATGGGCGGCGGGTCGATCGGGACGGGTGGGCAAGGAGCGCAAGGCGGCGGAGGCCAAGGCAGCGGAGGCCAAGGCGGCGCAGCACCGGAGCTCGTCGCCGCGAAAATGGCTGCGGGCGACGCGCACGGCTGCGCGATCGGACCACAGGGTACGCTGCGATGCTGGGGCTCGAACGAGTTTGGCCAGCTCGGCCAGGGGAATACGAGCCACCTCGGCGACGAGCCCGGCGAGCTGCCGCCCGCCGACGTGCCGCTCGGCGAGCCTGTGCTCGAAGTGGCGCTCGGCGGCGCGCACACATGCGTGAGGCTCGAGGGCGGCTCCGTGCGCTGCTTCGGATACAACGAATTCGGGCAGCTCGGCCAGGGGAACACGAGCCACATCGGCGACGAGCCCGGCGAATTGCCGCCCCCCGTGGTCGACGTGGGCGGAACGGTCATGCAGCTCGTCGCGGGCGGGCGGCATACCTGCGCGTTGCTCTCGACCGGCGGCGTGCGCTGCTGGGGTGACAACGATTATGGCCAGCTCGGGCAAGGCCATACGAGCCCGATCGGCGACGAGCCGGGCGAGATGCCGCCGCCGGAGGTGCCGCTCGGCGGAGCGGCCACGTACCTCTTCGCCGGCTACGACCATACCTGTGCCCGCATGGAGACGGGCGCGCTGCGCTGCTGGGGCAAGAACGAGTCCGGGCAGCTCGGGCTCGGCTCGACGAACAGCGTCGGCGACGAGCCGGGCGAAATGCCGCCGCCCGACGTGCTCCTGGGAGGGACAATCGCCATGGGCGGCGCCGGCGACGAGCACACCTGCGCGCTCTTGACGTCGGGCGCCGTGCGCTGCTGGGGGACGAACAAGCGATTTCAGCTCGGCCATCCGGACGTCGATGGAATCGGAGACGCCCCGGGGGAGATGCCGCCGCCCGACGTGGCGATCGGCGAGGGCACACCGACGGGGATCGGGTCGGGCCATCGATTCAATTGCGTTCGAACGGCGGAGGGCTCGCTGCGCTGCTGGGGCCACAACAGCGCAGGCCAATGTGGTAGCGGCGCGACGACGTACGTGGGCGACATGCCGGGCGAGCTGCCGCCTCCCGACGTCGCCGTGGGCGGAGCGTCGCCGGTGAGCGAGGTGGCGGCGGGGTATTCGCACGTCTGCGTCAGGCTCGAATCCGCGGCGATACGGTGCTGGGGCAAGGGCCAGAACGGCGCGCTCGGCTCGGGCTCGACCGACGACGTCGGCGACGACGAATCTCCGGCATCGATGGCCGACGTCACCGTATTTTGAGGAGCGGCGGCCATGCGCGGACGAACCCATACGAAAAACCATTGGCTCGGACATCTGGTCGTCATTCTCGCGAGCGTGCTCGTCGCCGGCTGCGGCGACGGCGCGGAGCCGACGGGCGACGCTGGTGCTCCCGACGCCGCCGTGGAGGAGCCTCGGCCCTTCGTGAAGACCACGGATCCGCCGCACGGCGCGGTGGCGGTCTACCCATTCGAGCTCTACCGCGACGACGCAGTCACGCTGCGGCGCAAGATCGTCCGCGTGACGTTCAGCGTGCCCATGGACACGAGCGTCGAGACCGCTTCAATCACCGGCTCGGGAGGCGCTTCGCGGACGGTTCCGGCGCAATGGTCCGAGGACGCGCGTGAGCTCGTTCTCGCGGTCGGTCCACCCGATCCTTCCGACGGAGGCTCGCTGCCATTCGATTACGAGTCGACGTACGCGGTGGACCTCGGCGCGCTGCGCAGCGCCTCGGGCGTGCTGCTCGACGACACGCACGATGGGCTCGATGCAGGCCGGCTCGTGTTCTCGACGGCGGCAAAGGACGCGCTCCTCGAACACGCTTGCGGGCATACGTTCGAGGAGCCCCACGCAAACATCGTCGCCACCGAGACGCCTGCGTCCGCGCCCGCGGTAGGGACGACGCACAAGCTGTACGTGGTTCACCTGCCGTCGTCGGGGATGGCTGGATCCTACGCGGGGCACGCGTCGCAGAAGGTCCCTCTCGCAGGCAATACCATCGACGCGTACACGTATACGTTCTTCCTGAGCGCCGACGTCGGGCTCGGGATCGTCGACGTCGGCTCGGCCGAGGACGTCCCGGTGAGCGTGCGCGAGGCGCCGCCCGTGTGCGCGCGCATCCGGAACGCGCGGGCGGCCGTGCTCGGCGAGGATCACGAATACTCGCTGCGCTTCTCCGCCGGGGGCGAGCCGACCTTCGAGGTCATCTTCGAGCGCGAGATCGTGGTGCCATGACGCGCTCGCGCACGAAAGGAACGGTTGAAATGGCGACGATCACGCGACGCTCGTCGCGGCGCCGCGGCGCGTACCTCTTCGCGGGGCTGTCGGCGCTGCTCTGTCCGCATGCAGCCTCGGCCGACCTGCCTCCGGATTGCAAAGAGCTCGGCCCCGCGCTCGTGGGGCATTCGTGCTTCCACGCCGAGCATGGCCCCTACGAGGCCGTCGAAGCCGCGCCGGGGCTCACCGAAATCGCCTCGGCGCCGGACGTGGACGACGTGCACACCCTCTACGAGATCACGCTGCCCACGCCGCTCGAAGCGAATACGGTGACGTACCGCGTGGCCGACGAGAGCCGCGCCGGCCCGTGGGCGTTCTTCTCGGACCCCGACGTCACGCTGCGCGTCTTCGATCCGGCGGGCAACGAGCTCGCGCCGCTCCTGCTCCACGATATCACCCCCTGCGGGCCCCTCGAACGCACGGCGGTTTACGAGCTCGATTTCGTCCGCTATCGGGTGGTGCTCGGCCCGTCCTCCAGGGCCAAAGCCCCGCTCGTCATCGAGAGCGTGGAGGATTTCGTCACGTTCAACGGGCGCGACGTCGACGGCGACGGATTTGGCGATCCGAGCGATACGGTGGTGACGATGTGCGCCCCGCCCGAAGGATACGCGCCGAACGACAACGATTGCGACGACGCGAATCCCTCGATTCACCCCGGCGCGACCGAGGTCTGTGAAGGGGTCGATACGAACTGCAACGGCGTCCCCGACGACGTCGGCCTCCCTTGTGACGCGGGCGCTGGCGCTTGCAAGGCGAGCGGGACGTACGCCTGCGAGGAAGACGGCGCGCCGGTCGTATGCTCGGCCGTACCGAAAGAGCCCTCCACCGAGTTGTGCGACGGCGTCGACGAAGATTGCGACGGCGTGCCGGACGGAGACGAAGAAGAGATATGCAATGGCGACGCTGGCGGGGCGCGGTGCGTCTCGGTGCTGGGCTCGTCCCATTGCGGCTGCGCGACCGACGCCGATTGCACGGAGGGCTCCCATTGCGACGCTGCACAGGCGCGCTGCGCGGCGGACGTTGCCCTCGACGGAGACCGAGAGGTCGAATCCGGCTGCGGTTGTCGCGTGGGCGCGCAGGACGGCGAGGGAGCTCGCTTCGCTCTGGCCGCGCTGGCGCTCTCGATGGCGCGGCGCCGTCGCCGCTCATCGGCCGCGCCCTCGCGGCTCGCGCTCGTCGCGGCGCTCCTCCTGCTCGCCGGATGCGGCAGCCACGTGGTGGTCGAGCAGGGCGAGAAGGCTTGTGTTCCTCGCCTGGGCGAGCTCCCCGTGGCCCACGCTTGCAGCCACGTCGAGCACGGCGAGCCGACGGACGTCGTGGCGGCGAAAGACGATGCGGCGGCGCTGCCGAGCGTCGACGACGTCCACGATGCATTTCGCGTGGCGCTGCCGTCGCAGGGGGGCGAGAGCTCGGGCGTCGTCGGCTATCTGGCGACGCGCGACGGCGAGCACGCCATCTTCGTGCATCCTGCGGTCCCCTTGCGCGTCGAGCGGGCCGCGAGCGGCGAGACGTTGCCGATCGTCGAGACGACGACGCCGACCTCGTGCGCGTTTTTTTCCGAGGCCCCGGTGGTCGATCTCCGGAAGGACGAGCAGCACCGCGTGTATTTCGGTCCCACGGACGCGGCGAAAGTAGAGCTCTTCATCGAGCACCTCGGCTCCTTCGCGGACGAGGCATGGGCCGTCCGCTGCCCCAGCTCCTCCGGACCATGAGCTCCAAGGAGGAGCACGCGGGGTGCTCCCGCCGCGGCGAGCGACATCGCCAGGCTTGGCGCTGCGGCGCAAGAAATCCACGATCTCTGCGTCGTGGCAAACCGCTTGATGTTCCAGCTCTTCGAGCGGCGAGGCGCTCCCGAGCCGCTCACCTCCGCGTTTCGCCCGCGCGACGTGCGCGATCGAGCGCGACCGCCGTCACGACGATCCCGCCGGTCACGATGTCCTGCACCCAGTTGTCGATCCCGAGGTAGGTCGATCCCGTACGGATCACGGTCATGAGGAGCGCGCCAAAGAGCGCGCCCGCGACCGAGCCTTCGCCGCCCGCAAGCGAGCCGCCGCCAATCACCACAGCCGCAATCACCTCGAGCTCGAGACCCACCGAGTCCGTCGGATCGCCGACCGTGAGCGTCGAGAACTCCATGACGCCCGCGAGCCCGGCGAAGAGCCCCGCGAGCCCGTAGACGAGCCATTTCACGCGCTCGACGCGCACGCCGCAGAGCCGCGCCGTGGCCTCGTTCGACCCAATGGCCACGATGTGCCGCCCGCCCTTCGTGTACACGAGCATCGCCGCCACGAGCCCCGACGTGGCCAGCATGATCCACACGCCCGGCGGAAACAGGGCCCAGCCATACCCAGGCGGGAGCGGCGCGACGAGGGCGTCGAGGCCCGAGGAGGGCGCGTCGATCTTCTGCTCGTCCGCGAGCCCCTTCGCGAGGCCCCGGAGCGCCCGCATCGTGCCGAGCGTGACGATGAACGGCGTGATCCGCAGCGTCGTGACGAGCGCGCCGTTCACGAGCCCCGCCAGAAGGCCACTCGCCATGGCAGCCGCAGCGGCGAGGATCGCAGGCGCGCCCGCGCGCATGCAAAGCGCGCAGACGACCGTGGAGAGCGCGACGTTCGAGCCGACCGAGAGATCGATCCCGCCGAGCAGCATCACGAGCGTCATGCCACTCGCCGCGATGCCCACGACCACGGTCTGGCCGGCCATCGTCGTGAGGTTCTCCGCCCGGGTGAACGAGCCAGGCGCGACGCTCGCGAAGATCACGTAGACGACGACGACGGCCACGAGGGGGCCGAGAAACGGGTACTTACGCAAGTACTTCATGAGGCCCCTGCCTGCTCCAGCATCACCGCGCGGACGTCGAGCTCACCCACCGGCCGCGCCGGGCCAAGCTCGCCCTTGTGCATGACCGCGATGCGGTCCGCGATCCCCACGAGCTCCTCGGCCGAGCTCGACACCACGAGGACGGCCTTGTTCGATTCGCACGCGAGCCTGTCGATGAGCGTGTAGATCGCGGCGCGGGCGCCCACGTCCACGCCACGCGTGGGCTCGTCGAGCAGGAGCACGTCGACGTCGTGGTAGAGCAGCCGCGCGAGCGCGACCTTCTGCTGGTTGCCGCCCGAGAGCGATCCGACGGGCGCGTCGGGCCCAGCGCAAACGACGCCGAGTTTCTCGATGAACCGCGCGGCCGCCGCGCGCATCCGCGCAGGCACGACGAACCCGAGCGGTCCGAGGCCCGAGAGTCGCGAGAGCGTGACGTTGTCCGCGATCGTGAGCCCGAGCGCGAGGCCTTCGCCGCCACGATCCTCGCTGAGCAGGCCCACGCCCTGCGCGAGCCGGGCCGCAGGCGAAGCCGGGCCCACGTACGCGCCCACGCGCACCTCGCCGCGGCGCACACGATCGAGGCCGAAGATCGCGCGCAAAAGCTCGGTGCGGCCGGAGCCGACGAGGCCAGCGATGCCGAGCACCTCGCCGCGGCGAAGCACGAGGCTCGCGCGCACGGGCAACCCCGCGCCGGCGAGATCCTGCGTCGAGAGGACGACGTCACCGGGGACACGCGGCGATCGTGGATAGAGGTCCTCGATGGATCGACCGGCCATCATGGTCACGATGTCCGCAGGCGTGGCCTCGGCGACGCGCCCGGTCCCGGCCGTGCGGCCGTCGCGGATCACCGTGAAGCGGTCGGCGATGCGGCGGATCTCGTCGAGGTGGTGCGAGATGTACACGATGGCGAGGCCAGCCTCGCGCAGGCGGGAGACCACGGCGAAGAGGGCTTCGACGTCGTCGGCGCCGAGGCTCGACGTGGGCTCGTCGAGCAGGAGCAAGCGGCAACGAGGCTCGGTGATGGCGCGGGCGATCTCCACGAGTTGCCGCTCCCCCGGGCCGAGGTCCCGCACGAGCACGTCCGGCCGCAGGCGATGTTTCTTCGCGCCCGAAGGATCGATCGCGAGGAGCGCGCGCGCCGCGATCGCCCGTGCTTCCTCGCGCTTGAGCACGCCGAGCCGCGTGGGCTCGCCGCCGAGCAGGACGTTCTCCTCCACGGTCATGTGCGGGCAAAGCGCGCGCTCCTGGCTGACGAGGCGCACGCCGGCCGCGCGCGCGGCGGCGGGATCTTTCGGAGCGAACGGCGCGCCGTCGAGCGTGAGGCGCCCGCCGTCCGGCCGCACCGCGCCGGCCAGGATCTTCACGAGCGTGCTCTTCCCTGCCCCGTTCTCGCCGAGCAGCGCGTGCACCTCCCCGGCGCGGACCTCGAGATCCACGCCGGCGAGCGCGATCGTCGCGCCGTACGCCTTGGTCACGCCGCGCGCGGCGACGCCGGTCACTTCCCGAGCCACGGCGCGAGATCGGGCGCGACGATCGCCTTCGTCTCGGGCTTGTCGAGGCTCGCCTTGTCGACGACCACCGCGCCCGTATCGATGCGCGGCGCGACGGGCTTGCCCGCGAGGACCTCGGCCATCACGCGCACCGCCTCGTAGCCGATCTTGAAGGGATCCTGGACGACGAGCGCGTCCACGTGCCCATCCCGAAGCGCGCCGACGAGCTTCTCCGACGCGTCGAACCCGACGAACTTGATCTTCCCGGCGAGCCCCGCCTTCCGCAGCGCGAGCAGCATCCCGAACGTGGTCGATTCGTTGGGACAGAAAACACCGTCCACGCCGCCGCTGCCGGCGTTCTGCGCGGCGAGCAGGCTCTCGGCCTTCTCGAAGGCGCTCTCCGTGGTGGCGCCGCCGTACTGGTTGTCGCTCACGATCTTGATCTCGGGCATCTTCCGGATGGCCTCCAGAAACCCCTCCTCGCGCTTCTGCGTGCTCGCCGAGCCCTCCTGGTAGCGGAGCACCGCGATCTTGCCCTTCTGCCCGAGCAGCGCAGCGAGCTTCTCGCCGGCGAGCCGGCCAGCCGCGAGGTTGTCGGTCGCGACGAAGCTCTTGTGGGCGCTCCCCGCGAGATCCGAGTCGAAGATCACGACGGGGATGTTCGCCTTCACGGCGCCCTCGACCGGCTTTTCGAGGGCCTTGTCGTTGAGCGGCGCGAGCACGATGCCGCTTACGCCCTGGGCGACGAAGCTCTGCACGACGTCGATCTGGCCCTTGAGGTCGTCCTCCGCGAGCGGGCCCTTCCACACGATCTCCACGCCGATCTCGCGCGAAGCCTTCACGGCGCCCGCGTGCACGGCCTTCCAGAACTCGTGCGTCGTGCCCTTGGGGATGACGGCGATCTTGGTCGCGCCTCCCTCCTTGCTTCGATTGCACGAGAGCAGGAGCAGCGCGGCGACGAGCGTGAGGGCGAAACGAAGGGTCCGGCCAAACATGGGCGCCGAGTATAATCGGCCAGGATGCAAGACCGTCACTATCTCGGGATCGACGTGGGCACGGGCAGCGTACGCGCCGCCCTCTTCGACGGCCAAGGACGCAAGCTCGGGATCGGTGTACGACCGATCTCGCTGCATCGCCCCGCGCCGGACTTCGTCGAGCAGTCGTCCGACGAGATCTGGACGGCCGCGTGCGAGGCCACGCGAAGCGCGCTCCGCGAGGCGGGTGATCGCCCTGAATTCGTGGTCGGCGTGGGGTTCGACGCGACGTGCTCGCTCGTGCTGCTCGACGAGGGCGATCGACCCGTGACCGTGAGCCCCACGGGCGACGATCGGTGGAACGTGATCGTGTGGATGGATCACCGCGCGATCGAGGAGGCCGCGCGCATCAACGCAGGGGGCCACGAGGTCCTGCGCTACGTGGGCGGCGTGATCTCGCCGGAGATGCAGACGCCGAAGCTGCTCTGGCTCCGGGCGCACCTCGGCGCGAGCTACAAGCGCGCCGCGCGTTTCCTGGATCTGCCGGATTTTTTGGCCTATCGCGCGACCGGGAGCGACGTGCGTTCGCTCTGCACGACGGTGTGCAAGTGGACCTACCTCGGGCACGAGCCGGGCGCAGACGGGAGCATCGGGCGCTGGGACAGCTCGTATTTCAGGTCGATCGGCCTCGGCGATCTCGTCGACGAGGGGTTTGCCCGCATCGGCAAACGCGTGCGGCCCATGGGCGAGCGCGCCGGAGGGTTGACCGAGCGCGCCGCGGCCGAGCTGGGCCTCCGCGCAGGGACGGCCGTGGCGGTGCCGATCATCGACGCGCACGCCGGCGGGCTCGGGTTGCTTGGGATACCAACGAAGGGCGCGACGCCCGACGAGGCCGCGATGGAGGAGCGGCTCGCCCTCATCGGCGGGACATCGACGTGCCACATGGCGTCGTCCCGCGAAGCGCGCTTCGTGCCGGGCGTGTGGGGCCCCTACAACTCGGCCATGATCCCGGGCCTCTGGCTCACGGAGGGCGGGCAAAGCGCGACGGGCGCGTTGATCGATCACGTCGTGCATGCGCACGCGCGGGGGCCCGAGCTCGCGGAGGAAGCGCGTCGGCGCGGGACGACGGTGTACGCGCTGCTCAACGAGCGGCTCGACGCGCTCGCCGCGAACCACGCGTTCCCGGCAGCCATCACGCGCGACGTGCACGTGCTGCCGGACCACCACGGCAACCGCTCCCCGCGGGCCGATCCGACGCTCAAGGGCATGGTGAGCGGGCTCGGGCTCGCGGACGACGTCGACGCGCTCGCGGTCCTGTACCTCGCGTCGATCCAGGCGCTCGCGCACGGGACGCGGCACATCCTCGCGGCGATGAACCAGGCGGGCTACCGGATCGAGGCGCTCTACGCGACGGGCGGGGACACGAAGAACCCGGTCTTCGTGCGGGAACACGCGGACGTGACGGGCTGCCGCGTGATCCTGCCCCGCGAGCCCGAGGCGGTCCTGCTCGGCGCGGCGATCCTCGGCGCCGTGGCCTCGGGCGATCAGCCGACGGTGCTCGCGGCGATGGGCGCGATGAGCGAGGCGGGCGCGGTCGTCACGCCCACGGGCGGCGAGGTCGCGCGTTTCCACGACCGGAAACACCGGGTCTTTTTGCGAATGTACGAAGATCAGATGGCGTATCGCGCGCTCATGCGCGAAAACGCGTGACGAGAACATCGATCGGTTTGACAACCGCTCGATGTTCTCGCTCTTTTGTCCCGAGGGAGACGCCTCGCGTCCCCCTCTCGCCCGGGCAAAGCCCGGTCGATTCACCCCCCGAGGCGAGCTCGCTTCGCGATCTCGCAGAGCGCCGAACGGGTCGGCGCTCTAGATGGCAGGGAACGGAATGGATTGGCGTGAGCGTTTCGCGGACAAGGTCACGACAGCCGAAGGCGCCATCCGAGCGATCCCGCCGGGGCGCCGCATCCTCATCGGCTCGGGCGCGGCGGAGCCGGCGCGGCTCGTCGAGGCGATGACCGAACAAGGGACGCACCTCGAAGGCAACGAGATCGTCCACCTGCTCACGCTCGGCCCCGCGCCGTACGTGAAGCCGGGCCTCGAAAAACGCTTCCGTCACACGGCATTTTTCATCGGCGCGAACGTGCGCGACGCGGTGGCCGAGGGGCGCGCCGACTTCATGCCGGTGTTCCTGTCGGAGATCCCGCAGCTCATCTGCTCGGGCCGCGTGAAGATCGACGTCGCGCTCGTGCAGGTCTCGCCGCCGGACGAGCACGGCTACGTGAGCCTCGGCGTCTCGGTGGACATCGTGCGCGCCGCGATCGACACGGCCGATCTCGTGCTCGCCGAGGTGAACCCGCGCATGCCGCGGACCCACGGGGACTCGTTCCTGCACGTGGATCGGATCGCCCACCTCGTGCCCGTCGACGACGAGCTGCCGGAGCGCCAGGCGGAGCCGCTCGACGATGTCGACCGGGCGATCGGCCGCCACGTGGCGAGCCTGGTGCCGGACGGCGCGACGTTGCAGATGGGCATCGGCAAGATCCCGGACGCGGCGCTCGCGGCGCTCGACGGGCACCACGATCTCGGCATCCACACGGAGATGTTCTCCGACGGCGTGATGCAGCTCGTGCAACAAGGCGTGATCACCTGTCGCAAGAAGACGCTCTTGCCGGGGAAGATCGTGACCTCGTTCGTGATGGGCAGCCACGCGCTCTACCGCTGGGTGCACGACAACCCCTTCGTGGAGATGCGCTCGTCGAGCTTCACGAACGACCCGTTCACCATCGCGCGCAACGATCAGATGATCGCGATCAACGCGGCCCTGGCGATCGATCTGACGGGCCAGGTCGCGGCCGACACGCTCGCGGGGCGGTTCTTCTCGGGCATCGGCGGCCAGGTGGATTTCATCCGCGGAGCTGCGCGGAGCCGCGGGGGCAAGCCGATCATCGCGATGCGCTCGACGGCGAAAAAAGGCGCCGTGAGCCGCATCGCGGCGACGCTGGAGGCCGGCGCGGGCATCGTGACGAGCCGCGGCGACGTCCATTACGTGGTGACCGAGCACGGCATCGCGGATCTTTGGGGCAAAAACATTCGCCAGCGTGCGCTCGCGCTCATCGACATCGCGCATCCAGACCACCGCGCGGATCTGCTCGCGGCCGCGAGGCAACGTCGCTACGTTTTCCTGGATCCCGCCTGATTTCTCTCGAAGCGCTTGGGGGCTACGCTCGGACGAGCCGAGCTGCGCCTCCAAACCCCCCGCTGGCGAGGCGCCGCCCTCTGGAATTTGGCCCGCCTCCGGCGGCACGACTAGGCTCGGCGCACTTCCTGCTCCGCAGGGGATCACATGCGTGGAACAAGGCGAGCCATTCGTATTGCGGTGCTCTTCGCCGCGCTCGGGACGATGTCCGGGACGATCGACGTGGCCTCTGCGGGCCAGGTCCGCGGCCCCATCGACAGCGACGGCGACGGCATTTCGGACATGTCCGACAACTGCCCGCAGGTCGCGAATCCGTCGCAATCCGATTGCGACGGCGACGGGAGCGGCGACGCGTGCGACGCGGCGAGCGTGATTTCCGAGCAAAAGGTGAACGTCACGCCCGACATGGAGAGCTGCCTGCAGTACAAGTTCCACGGCTGCGCCGGGTCGAAGCGGGCGATGGTGCAATACCAGTGTCTCGCGCGCGGGACGTCCTGGACCGAGAATCGCTGGTGCACGAGCGGGCAGGTGCAGCGGAGCAACACGTCGAACTTCCAGACGTGGGAGTATTACCTCCGCAACGTGCCGTGGCCCTCGTGCGCGGAGTGAAGGCTCGGATCAGAGCCCGGGGACGATATCCTCAGGCTTGATCCCTTGCATGAACCAGCCGCCCATGGCGCCGCCGAACGCGCCGGGCTCGGGGCTCGCGTTTTCCATGTTGTGAAGGCCCTCGATGGGGCAGCCGAGGCCGGCCGCGCCGAGGTCGACGCCGAGGCGGAAATCGTTATCGTCGGGCGAGGGGAACGCCGGATCGAGGATCACGTTGCCATCCTTGCCGAGGACGACACGTTCGCCGACCTCGTCCACGTCGAAGAAGACGTTGCAACGAATACGCCCGGTCTGGACGGCCTCGTGATCGACGCCGAAGCTCGACTTGACGACGATGTTGTTGAGGATGTCGAGGTACGCGGCCTGGCTGCCGATGGAGAGCTGGGGGTTGTCGTAAAAGACGTTGTTCGCGAGGAGCGCGTAATCCTGCAGGTGATTGCCGGCGAAGGCCACGCGGTTGCCGAGGAAGAGGTTGTTGTGGACGATGCCGCGGGCGTGGAAATAGAGCATCACGCCGATGTCGTTGCCCTCGATGATGTTCTGCGTGACCTGGATGCTCGTCTCGGCGCAGGGGCCGGGCTCCCCGAACGTGTCGGCGGACGAGCCGTGGCCATCGCCGTAGATCGCGGCGCGATACCAATCGCCGGAGCATGCGAAGGGATCGTCAGGCTGCCCGCAGCCCTCGCCTTGCCCCACGTTGCGTAGGGTGAAGCCGCGGACGACGACGTCCTCGGCGCCCGTGAAATCGATGAGGTTCTGCAGAAGGCCGTCGCCGTCGAGGATGGTCTGAAACGCGCCCGCACCGACGAGGCGAACGCCTGAGCGCAGGCGAAGGTGCTCGTGATACGTGCCCGGGTGGACGTACACGCGATCGCCGGGCGCGGCGGCGTCGATCGCGGCCTGGATCGTGGCGAACGCGGTCGGGACTTCGAGGACCTCGGGCACCCCCTTGCCGATCGGCGGCAAGCAATACGAGGACGCGCCATGCGACTCGAAGAGGGTGCCCTGGGTGCCGAGGACGGAGAACGAGAGGGCGCCGGCCTGCGCGAGCGGGAGGGTGATCGAGCTCTTGTCCGCGGAGACCGGGAGGATCTCTTCGACGGCGGGTTGGTCCGGGAAGAGGCGGACGATATCGAGGACGCCGTCGTGACCGTGGAGGAGGTCGGCGATGGGGAGGGTGATTTCGGTGAGGGGCTCGGGGCCGGGCGGATTCGGCACGGGCCCGGGGCCATCGCCGGGGGACACGCCCCCGGTGCCGCCGGGGTCACAAGCGGCGGAGGCGAGCGCGAGAGAAGTGAGGAGGATGAGGAAGGAAGTACGAGAAGAAGGAAGCATGCGGTCAGGATAACACGAGGGGCTGAGGCGGAGCTCCTCGCCGTCGTCCCCGCCCCCTCCCAGGTTATCCTCCCCCTCGTGCACGACCTCACCGGCCTGCTCCGCAACGGCATCGGCGTCGGCATCCCCGTCCTCGTCGGCGTGGCGTTTGCCCTCGCGTCGTTCCGTGAATCCAAGCGCGTCCAGCGCGAAAACGAGCGGCGCGCCAAGGTCGGCAACGAAGTCCGCGTGCCCGGCGATCTCAGCCCGGGCTTCGCGCGTCTCCGCGTCCGCGTCATCGACGCCGGCAGCGCTGCGCGCGTCAACCTGGGCACTTCCGTCGAGTCTGCCGAGGACCTCTCGGGCGCACCCGAGCTCGAAACCGTGGACGTCCTCCTCGCCGACGACAGCGGCCGCACGTTTCGACTGCCCGCCGGCCATCGCCTCAAGGTCTACGCCTTCGGCGGCGCGCGCCGCCATCTGACCGAGTCGGTCACCACCGAGGACGGGGGCGTCCATCAGCGCTTCTCCTTCGAGGTCGGCCCCGCGCAAAGCTTCGTCCTCGCCTGCAAGCTCCCCGAAGCCTCGGCCGGCAACCATCCCTTTCGGCAGGCCGACGACGCGGCGGTGCTGCTCCCGGTGGGGGATCGATTCGAGATCAACCCTCCGCCGGAAAAGGCGCAGACGAGCGACGTCGGCTGCATCGTGGTTCCGTGCCTCGTCGTAGGCGTCGTCGCCGCGACGGTCCCTGAGCACACGGGATGGCGCGTCGCCGGATGGGTCGTTTGGCTGATGTGTGTGCTGCTCGGGCTCGTCGGACGCTCGGTCGCGAACGACACCCTGCCGAAGGCGTAGAGGCGGGGATATCAGCAGGGGGCTGAGAAGCGCAGCGAGCGCCTCGAAGCTAGGGAGGGCGACGCAGGAATACTCCCGTATTCCGAGGAGCCCGACCGACGATTCGAGGCGCGCAGCAAGCTTATCAGCCCCCTGCTATTCGCCGCCCGGCGCGGGGGCCGGATTGGCGGCGGGCGACTCTTCGTCGTCGTTCGAGTTGCCGAACTTGAACGTATTGCGCGCCCAGACCGAGAGATCGTCGAAGAGCGAGTACGCGACCGGCGTCGCGAGGAGGGTGAGCAGGAGCGCGAGCGACTGGCCGCCGATGATGACGAAGCCCGTCGCGCGGTTCGTGCCCGCGCCCGCGCCGCTGGAGGCGACGAGCGGGACCATGCCGGCCACGAATGCCGCCGTCGTCATGAGGATCGGGCGGAGACGATCCTTGTTCGCGAGCAGGATCGCTTCGAGCCTCGGCAGGCCCTCTTCCCGCAGCTTGAGCGTGTGATCGATCTGGAGAATCGAGTTCTTCTTCACGACGCCGAAGAGCACGAGGATGCCCAGCATCGAGAAGATGTTCAGCGATTGCTTGAAGATGATCACGCTCAGGATCGCGAACGGCACCGTCAGCGGGAGGCTCAGCAGAATCGTGATCGGGTGCAGCCACGACTCGAACTGCGCTGCGAGCACGAGGTACATGAAGATGAACGAGAGCAGGAAGGCGAGGCCGAAGTTCTTCGCGGCGCGGCCGAGCTCGCGGGAGCGGCCCGTCGCGCTCGCGCTGTAGCCGGGCTCCATCCCGAGGTCCTTCGCGGCCTTGTCGAGCGCCTCGATGACCGTGCGCTCCGAGAAGCCCTTCTGCAGGTTGCACATGATCATGACCTGCCGCTGCCGGTTGTAGCGGTCGATCTTCGACGGGCCCGAGCCCTCCGTGAACGACACGAGGTTCTCGAGCGAGACCGTGCCGAGGCGCATCGAGGGCACCGTGAGCCGCTTGAGCCCCTCGACGTTCGAGCGGTAGCTCGGCACCGCGCGGACGTGGACCTCGTATTGCTCGCCCTTCTCGTTGTAGTTCGTCACCTCGTAGCCGCCGACGAGCAGGCGGAGCGAGCTCGCGATGTCGGCGACGCTGACGCCGAGATCCGACGCCTTCTCGCGATCGATGTGCGCGCGGAGCTCGGGCTTGCCGAGGATGAGCGAGGTGTCGGCGTCGACGACGCCCGGCAGCGTCTTCATCTTGGCGAGCAGCGCCTCGGCGTAGGACGAGATCTTCGTCATGTCCGGGCCGGTGATCTGGTACATGACCGGGTAGTTCGCGCCGCCGCCCATCGAGTTCACGGGGCCGATCGAGATCCGGTAGTTCTTGCCGTACTTGGGCAAGAGCTCCGCGCGCGCCCTGTCGATGAGCTCCTGCTGCGAGAGCTTGCGCTCCTTCGCGGGAAGGAGTTTGACGTAGAGGCTCGCGAGGTTCGGGGTCTTCTGCGCGTCGTCGCCGACGGTCGTGATCGCGTACGCGACGCCCTCGATCTTTTCGAGATCGCCGACGATGCGCGTCGCGATGAGGCGCATCTCGTCGAGGCTCGTGCCCTCGTTCGCGCGGATGCTCGCCTGGAACTGCGACTCATCCTCGTCGGGGAGGAAGTTCGTGTTCGCCCGGCCCGCGAGGACCGGGATCGAGAAGAGCGCGACGAGGCACGAGACCACGATCACCCAGCGGTGCGACATCGACCAGCGGAGGACCCGGACGTAGGCCCCCTCGATCGCCCCGTAGATCCCCTTCGCCTCGCCGTGGCCATGCCCGTGTCCGTGGCCGTGCCCTTGGCTCGGGGCCGCGGCGGCCTTTTCCTTGCCGTCGCTCCCCTTCTTCGCGTGCTTGCGCAGCCACCGCGCGCACATCATCGGCGTCAGCGTGAAGCTGACGAGGAGGCTCACCATGATCGAGAACGACATGGTCAAGCCGAACGAGCTCATGAAGCGGCCGACGATGCCGCCCATGAAGGCGACCGGGAGGAAGACGGCGACGAGCGAGAGCGTCGTCGCGAGCACGGCGAGGCCGATTTCCTTCGTCCCGTTGATCGCGGCCTGCATGGGCCGCTCGTCATTCTCCTCGATCCGCTTGAAGACGACCTCGAGGACGACGATCGCGTCGTCGATGACGATGCCGACGGCGAGCGTGAGGGCGAGGAGCGTGATCGAGTTCAGCGTGAAGCCCGCGGCGCGCATGACGCCGAAGGTGCTGATGACGCTGGTGGGAATGGCGATGGCCGCGATGATCGTGGATCGGGCATTGCCGAGGAACGCGAACACGATGAGCGCCGCGCAGATGGCGCCGAGCACGAGGTGCTCCTTCACCGAGTGGATCGAGTTCTCGATGAACTCGGACTGATCCCGGGCGATGTCGATCGTGTAGCCCTGGGGCAAGCGCTTGCCGAGCTCCTCGAGGCGCTCCTTGATCGTATTGACGACCTCGACCGTGTTCGTGCCGCTCTGCTTGCGGACGTTGAGCACGACCGTCGCGCGCTGGCCCTTGAAGCCCACGGATTCGGGCTCGGCCGTGCCATCCTCGACCTCGCCGATGTCGCTCAGGCGCACGCCGTAGCCGTCGCGCGTGGCCACCACGATCTCGCCCATCTCCCGGACCGACTCCACGCGGCCGCGCGTGCGGAGCGTGAGCTGGCGGGCGCCTTGCTCGACGCGCCCGCTCGGGAGCTCGATGTTCTGCGTCTTCAGCGCGCGCTCGACCTCGGGGCCGGAGATGCTGTACTTCTGGAGCTTCTCCGGGTCGATCCAGACGTTGATCTGCCGCGGGCGACCGCCGATCAAGGTCACCTGGCCGACGCCGTTGATCGACTCGATCTGCCGGCGCACGACCTTGTCCGCGGTCTCCGTGACGTCACGCACGTTGCCCGGGGCCGAGAGCGCGAGCGTGAGGATCGGCGCGGCGTCCGGATCCATCTTCGCGATCACGGGCTGCTCGATGCCCGGCGGCAGCTCGTTGAGCACCGCGTTCACCTTGTCGCGGACCTCCTGCGAGGCGACGTCGACGTCCTTCTCGAGGACGAACGTGACGATGACCATGCTCACGCCCTCGGAGGAGGAGCTGCGGAGCTCGTCGATGCCGCTGATCGTGTTGACGGCGCTCTCGATCTTGTCGCTGATCTCGGTCTCGATCTCCTCAGGCGCCGAGCCCGGGAGGATCGTGGTGATCACGACGGCCGGGAAGTCGACCTTCGGGAAACGATCGAGGCCGAGCTGCACGTAGGAGAAGAGCCCGACGACGGTCAGGATGAGCACGATCACCGTCGCGAAGACGGGCCTTCGTACACAAATCGCTGCGAGCCATTGCATGGGTTACTTCGCTCCGGACGCAGCGACGTTCACGTCGGCGCCGTCCTGCAAGAGGTCGACTCGCTCGGTCGCGACCTCGTCGTTCGGGCCGACGTTGCCGCGGATCTCCACCTCGCCGTCGATCTCGCGGCCGAGCGTCACGATGCGCTCGACGACGCGGTTGCCCGAACGAACGAAGACGCGGCTCGCGCTGCCGCTGGATCCGACGGCGGCGCGGGGGACGAAGATCGCGTTCGTGTCGGCCTCGCCGAGCTCGACGTACGCGCGCGCGAAGTAGCCGGGCTTGAGCTGGCCGTCCGCGTTCGCGACCTCCGCCTCGATCGGCAGCGTGCGCGACTGCGCCTTGAGGCTCGCGCCGACGCGCTTGACGGTGCCCTTGAAGGTCTTGCCCGGGTGCGCCGAGACGGTGAGCGTCACCTCCTTGCCAGCCGTGACCTTCGACGCGTCCGTCTCCGGCACGTCGATACGCAGCCGCAGGGTCTCGTCGCGCACGACGACGGCGACGACCTTGCCCATCGGCGCGAACTCGCCGACCGTGGCGCGGCGCTCGGCGACGGCGCCGTCGAAGGGTGCGCGGATGCTCGTGTCGGCGACCGATTTGCGCGCGAGGTTCGCCTGGGACTGCGCGGCCGCGAGCCCTGCCCAGCCTTGCATCGCGCCGTTCAGCGCGCCCTCGTACTGCGCGCGGGCCTGCTCGGCGCGGGATCGCGCCTGATCCCACTGCGAGGCAGAGATGGATCCGCCCTCGTAGAGCTTCTTCGTCCGGTCGGCCTCGGACACGGCGAGGTCCATGCCCTCCTTCGCGGCGCGGACCTCGGCGACGTTGTTCGGATCGAACTTCTGGCCCGCCTTCACGCCGAGCTTGGCCAATGCCTGGGTCGCGGACGCGTCGGCGGCTTGCGCGCGCAGGGCCGGATCGCGGCTGTCGAGTTGCACGAGGATGTCGCCCTTCTTCACGCGCGTGCCGACGTCGATCTCGACCTTCGTGACGATGCCGGAGGTCGCGGAGGCGACCTCGCTGGTCTCGTCGGCGGCGAGCGTGCCGGTCAGCTCGAGCGTGGGCGAGAGCTTGCGCTCGGTGACCTTCGCGAACTTGACCGCCGGCGCGGGCTCGGCGGTGGCGCTCTCCGCGGGTTTGGCCTTCTGCTCGGCGTTCTTCTTGGCGCACGAGGGCGTGAGCGAAAGAAGCAGCGCGAGCGCGGCGGCGTACGCGGGTTGATCAAGACGCATCATCGTTCTCCAAGATCGCTTTCATCACGCGGGCGCTCGGGGCGATCGGCCCTGCCCGCGCCGTTCAAATAAAGATCCACGAGGAGCGAGGCCTCGGCTTCGAGGTTCGGATGGCTCTGCTCCATGACCATGCCGATGGAGGAGGCGCGGATCAGGCCGCCGAGCATGCGCGCGAGCGGCACAGGATCCATCTGCCGGAGCGCGCCGCACGTGATCCCGTCGTTCACGAGGGCGAACGTGGTGGCGCGGAGCTTTTCGAAGTGCTCCACGGCTTTTTCCTTGAGGATGCTCGACGCCGAGGCCGTGCCTTTCGCGAAGAGCCCGCAGTCGAGCGCGACCTGATGGAAGTCGCGGTGCTCGTCGACGAACCGCAGCGTCCGGACGATGCAGCACCGGAGCTTTTGTTCGAAGGGCTCGGGATCCGTGGGATGCGGCCGCAGGCTCCCGATCATCTGCTCGAGGCGCACTTCGAGCAGCGCGTGGAGCACGTCTTCTTTCTGC
Organism: Polyangium mundeleinium; assembly: GCF_028369105.1. Classification (NCBI taxonomy): domain Bacteria; kingdom Pseudomonadati; phylum Myxococcota; order Polyangiales; family Polyangiaceae; genus Polyangium; species Polyangium mundeleinium. The sequence continues at coordinate 8,267,234 of NZ_JAQNDO010000001.1, forward strand.
TCAAAGTGGTTGTAGACGGTGCCGACGGCGATCCGCGCATGGTCGGCGATGTCCTGGATGCGCGCGCCGTGGAAGCCCTGCTTGGCGAAGACGTGCTCGGCGGCGTCGAGGATCGCGTTGCGGAAGAGCGCTTTGGCCTCGTCGCGGCGACGTGGAAGCGTTGTTCGTCGTGCGGACGAGTTGCTCACGGGATGAACCGTCGCTCATCTTTTGAACGAAGGCAACGAGCGTTCGCAGCAAATCTGTGTATTTGGGGGGATAACTAACGAGATGGGGTCAGGATGCTGCGGAGCGTCGACGGCGAAGCCGTGAAGCACCCCACATCAGGCCAAGGAGTCCGAGTCCCGCGACCCCGGAACGCGCGTCGCCCGGGGCGCTGACCGCGCAGGACCCGTCGTCGCCGCTGCTACTGCCGCCGCTTCCACCTCCGCCGCCGCTTCCACCTGCGCCTCCGTTTCCACCTCCGCCGCCGCTTCCGCCTCCGCCGCCGCTCCCGCTTTCGTCGCAGACGCCGCCGGGGTGGACGTCGGCCGCGGTCCACATCGGCTCGTCGGGGGTCCACTGCGTCATGCCGGGCGGGTCGACGCGCACGTGGCAAGGCTGCGAAACCACAATGGATCCGCTGGATTGTCCCGCCGCGTCGTGGGTCGTCACGCGGAACGTGAAGGCCGTCGCGGGCTCCGCGCCTTTGAGTTCCTGGGCGAGTTTGTAGAACCGGAGCGCGCTGCCCGCGAACACCGAGCGGGTGAATGCGAGGTCCTGCATCGCCGCGTCCCGGAACGCCTCGATGCGCCACACCTCGGGCGCCGCATCCGCCGCTGCCGTGGCCGCGTCGGCGTGCAGAAAATACGCGAGATCACTGTCGGACTGGCAATCGCCGACGCTCGCCTTGAAATCGGGGTAGTCGTAGACGTTGAAGAGCAGGCCCTTCACGGGCTCCGGCGCCGTCGTGTCCGGCGCGCTCGTCGTGAACGAAATCGATACCGGTTCACACGTTGCGCCCGGGGTGCAGAAATCGCCGCTGACCTTCACGACCTGGCCGATCGATGGGGTCGGGTCGATGCGCACGACGAACCCGCCGAGGCCCTGGAGCGCCGCGTCCGCGACTGGCACGAACGACGCGGGGTAGCCGTCGACGGTGACCGTGACGGCGTCGAGCGAGATCGAATGACCTGAAAAGAACAGCGCCGCGTTCACGGGGTACGTTGCCCCGTTCTCGGGGATGTGGTTGTAGAGGCCCGGCAGCGGGGGCGTGCAGGCGTCGGCAGGCTGTGGGGCCGCGAAGACGAGCGCAAAAGCCGCCGCGAGACCAAGCGACAAACGGGGGAGCATACGCATGGGAAGCCTCCTCGGAGAAGCAAGGACGCCCCATCGTATCGCGGAAGCCGAGGGGGCCCGAGCCCTCTTGACCGGAAAGAGGCATCCCCCCATAGTGACCCACCGGTCAGTAATGCCTCGTATCGCCGATCCACGCGCGCGCATCGACCTCCTCCGGGCCGCTGAAGCGATCTTCGCCGAGAACGGCCTCGCCGCAGCCAAGGTCGAAGACATCACGATCCGAGCAGGCGTGTCGAAAGGCGCGTTCTACCTGCATTTCAAGAGCAAGCAGGACTGCTTCCGGCAGATCGTGGAGGGCGTCGTGGCGCGGCTCGCGTCGTGCGTGGAGGGCGGGCGCTTCGACGTGTGTCCGCCGGCCGAGAGCCTCGAGGTGCTCCTCGAGAGCCGCCTCGCCCACGTCGTCGAGCTGCTCGAGTTTTGCTGGCAAAACCGTGGGATCCTGGGGATGATCCTGACCGGGGGAGGCGGGACGCCGTACGCGTATCTGATCGACGCGTTCACCGATCGAATCGAGCGGCAGAGCGAGACGTGGCTGCGGCACAGCGTGGAGGTGGGGCTCTACCGTGACGACATCGAGCCGGCGATCTGCGCGCGGCTCATCGCAGGCACGCACGAGCGGCTGGTGCGCGAGATCATCAAGCAGCCGCGGCGCCCGGACATCGAGGGCTGGGCGCGTCAAGCGCAGGATTTGCTCACGCGCGGGCTCTTCTCCGTGGCGGCGAGCGCGGTAGTTGACCGGACGGTCACGAAGAACCGGGAGCGGGAAGAAGGCCCGCGAGAACCCAGGTCGAGGGCGAAGGCAGGATGAGCACCGTGGCAACGACGGGTACGACGAAAAAGTTTGGCGCCGGCAAGCTGATCGCCCTTGCGATCGTGCTGGGCACCGGGGGGCTGATCGGGGTCCGGGTCAAGGCCAAGATGGACCAGAAAAAGGCCATCGAGGCGCAATCGGCCGTGACGGCCGAGCACGCCGCGGCGCCCGGCAATCCAGCGGCGCCTCCGAAGGTGACGGCGCGCGGAGGCACGCTGATCGCGAAGCCCGAGGCGATGCGCTGGCAGCCGAGGGTCGCCGTGACGGGCACGCTGGAGCCGATTCAGCAGGCCGACGTGGGCTTCAAAGCCGGCGGGCGGCTGCTCGCGATCAAGGCGAAGATCGGCGACGTCGTGAAGACGGGGCAGGTCCTCGGCGTGGTCGACGCGTCGGAGTCCTCGGCGCAGGCGAACGTCGCGCAGACGGGCGTACGCGTGGCCGAGGTCTCGCTCGAAATGGCGAAGGACGCGCAAAGGCGCTCGGATACGCTCTTCCAGCAGAACGCGGTGCCCGAGGCGGAGAAGACGACGGCGACGCAGCGGGCGCTGCTCGCGGCGGCGCAGCTCGAACAGGCACGCGCGCAGGCGCGGCTCGCGTCGGTGTCGATCGGCAATGCGACGCTCACGGCGCCCTTCGGCGGGCTCGTGACGCGCGCGCCGAACGGCATCGGCAAGATCGTCGCGCCGGGCGAGCCGCTGTATCACGTCGAAGACACGTCGGTGCTGAAGCTCTCGGCCTCGGTCTCCGAGAACGACGCGAACGTGTTCGAGGTCGGCGCCGCGGTGTCGATCGACGGCGCGCCGAAGGCCACGGGCAAGGTGACGGCGGTGCTCGGCTCGCTCGATCCGCAGACGCGCAGGGTGCCGGTGATCGCGGAGATCCCGAATGGGCCCGAGGTCGGGATGCTCTCGGGCTCGTTCGTTCGCGCGCAGATCGTGGCCGCAGAGACGATCGAGGTGCTGCGGCTCCCCGCTTCGGCGCTTCGGCCCGGGGCGCAGGACGAGATCGTCGTGGTGCAGGACGGCAAGGCGCACCTCGTGCGCGTTTCGTTCACGATCGCGCCCGACGGCTCGCTCTACGTGCGCAAGGGGCTCGAGGCCGGGGCGTCCGTCGTGGCGAACCCGAGCCCCGAGGTGAAGGAAGGCGAAGCGCTCGATCTCGGACCCGCGGCGGCGGCGCCCGCGAAGTGATCGGCTGAATTACCAGGCGAACGAGGACATCTCATGAACCTCTCGGCGATCGCCATCAAGCGTCCCGTTTTCACGGTGATGGTCGCGGTGGCGCTGCTCGTGCTCGGCGTCGTGGGCTACAAGCGCCTTGGCACGGATCTCTTCCCGGACGTCTCTTTCCCCGTCGCAAGCGTGACGATCGTGTATCCGGGCGCGAGCCCGGCCGAGATCGAGACGCAGATCTCGAAGCCGATCGAGGACGCGGTCGTGTCGCTGAACGGCATCGATCGCGTGCGCTCGTTCTCGCGGGAAGGCGTGTCGACCACGGTCGTGATCTTCAAGCTCGACGTGGATATTCAGGAGGCCGCGCAGCTCGTGCGCGAGCGCGTGGCGCAAGCCCGCTTCAAGCTGCCCAAGGACATCGAGGAGCCAGTCATTTCGCGCCTCGACACGGGCGCGGCGCCGGTCCTCGTCTACACGCTCCGCGGCAAACGATCCCTGAGCCAGATCCGGGATTTTGCCGACGACGTGATCCGGCCGTCCCTCGAACAGGTCGACGGCGTGGCGGCAGTGAACATCCGCGGCGGCGCCGAGCGCGAGGTGAAGGTGCTGCTGGATCGGGCGCGGATCGACGCGCTCGGCGTGCAACCTTCGCAGATCGTGGCGGCGATCCGGGGCGCGAACCTGACGGTGCCCGCGGGGCGCTACGAGCAGGGGACGCGCGAGATCAGCGTGCGCGCGATGGGCGAGCTCGAAGCGGTCGATACGCTGCGTGATCTCGTGGTGTCGATGGCCCGCGACGGCTCGTCGGTGCGGCTGCGCGACGTGGCCGACGTGCAAGACGGCTTCGAGGACATGCGCACGCGCATTCGCGTGAACAACGAGGAAGCCGTGGCCTTCGAGGTCGTCAAGCAGAGCGGCCGCAACACGGTCGAGATCTGCCAGGGCATCCGGACCCGGCTCGCGACGCTCGAAAAGCAGTTCCCCGAGGATCTCAAGACGTCGCTGATCATGGATCAGTCGACGTTCATCGAGGAGAACGCGCACGAGGTGCAGATCGCCATCTGGTTCGGCGGCGCGATGGCGATCCTGATCATCCTGATCTTCATGCTCGATCTGCGCTCGACGCTGATCAGCGCGGTCGCATTGCCGACGAGCGTCGTGGCGACGTTCTTCCTGATGTACGTGCTCGGCTTCACGCTGAACATGATGACGCTGCTCGGCCTGTCCTTGGCGATCGGCCTGCTCATCGACGACGCGGTCGTGGTGCGCGAGAACATCTTCAAGCACCTGGAGCGCGGTGAACCACCCATGGAAGCCGCGCTGAACGGCACGAAGGAGATCGCGCTCAGCGTGCTCGCGACGACGTTGACCATCGTGGCGGTCTTCGTGCCCGTGGCGTTCATGGGCGGCATCGTGGGCCAGTTCTTCCGTCAGTTCGGGCTCACGGTCTCGGGGGCGGTTTTGGTGTCGCTCTTCGTGGCCTTCACGCTCGATCCGATGCTCTCGTCGCGGTTCTCGAAATCGATCGAGCACGGGGCAAAGGATCCATTCGCCTGGCTCAAGCGGCCGTTCGAGTGGGTCTTCCGCGCGATGGACGATTCCTATCGAGGGCTCCTCGGCTGGGTCGTGAAGCACAAGCTCGTGGTGGGGCTGCTCGCGTTCGGCACGCTCATCGGCTCGGGGCAGCTCATGGCGCTCATGGGCTCGGACTTCGTGAACCCCGAGGATCGCGGCGAGATGATGGTCGAGATCGAGCTGCCCGCGGGGACGGCGCTCGACGAGCTCGCCGCGCAATCGCTCGAAGCCGAAAAGAAGCTGCTCGCGCACCCGCAGGTCAAGACGCTCTACGTGACGCTCGGGCCAGGCGGCGAGGTGAACAAGGCGCATTACCGCATCCTGACCACGAAGAAACACGAGCGGTCGATGCACATCGACCACATCAAGGACGAGGTCCGCGCGATTGCGAAGAGCGTGCCGGGGGCGAACGTCGTCATCACGGATCCCGAGTTCGTGGAGGGCGCGGGCGTGCAGGCGCCGATCATGATCCTGGTGCGAGGCGATTCGTACGACGACATCCGCACCCTCGCCGATCAGGTCGCCGGCGCCCTTCAGACCACGGCGGGCGTGACGGACGTGCAGGTGAAGTTCTCGCCCGGCAAGCCCGAGATGCGGGTGAAGGTGGATCGGCAGCGCGCGGCCGATCAGGGCATCAGCGTGGCGCAGGTGGCGATGACGCTGCGCACCGCGATCGAGGGCGAGGAGGCGAGCAAGCTCCGGCAAGGCAAGGACGAGGTGCCGATTCGCGTGCAGATGCGCGAGGAGGATCGGGCGTCTCCGGCCGAGCTTTCGCGGCTGACGTTGTGGTCGCCGCGGGGCGCGGTGGCGCTCGCGGATGTCGCGCGGCTCGAAATGGGCGAGGGTCCGCAAGTGATCGAGCGCGAGGATCGGCAGCGGCAGATCGCCGTGTGGGCGTCGCCGCGGGGCCGCTCGCTCGGCGAGATCGTGGGCGAGCTCATGCCGAAGATCGACGCCCTGCAGAAGCCGAAGGGCACGTCGCTCGCCTACGACGGGCAGATCGAGCAGATGAACGACACGAACAGCTCGATGGGGACGGCGCTCTTGCTCGCGGTGATCTTCATCTACCTCGTGCTCGCGTCGCAGTTCGAGAGCTTCATCCACCCGCTGACGATCATGATGACCCTGCCGCTCGCGCTCGTCGGCGCGATCCTGGGGCTCTTCCTGATGGATACGTCGATGGCCATGGGCGCGATGATCGGGATCATCCTGCTCATGGGCCTGGTCACGAAGAACGCGATCTTGCTCGTCGACCGGGCGATCGTGCGCGTGCGCGAGAACAACGAGACGCCGCTGCAGGCCATCCTGGAGGCGGGGCCGGAGCGGCTCCGTCCGATCCTGATGACGAGCGCCGCGATGGTGCTCGGCATGCTGCCGACCGCCCTCTCGAACGGCGAAGGCAGCGAGTTCCGCGCGCCAATGGCCATCGCGGTCATCGGCGGCGTCGTGAGCTCGACGTTGCTCTCGCTGATCGTGATCCCCGCGCTGTACCTCGCCATCGAGAATGCGAAAGCGTGGCTCCGGGCGCGCGGCATCGTGAAGGGCGACGCCGAGCCCGCGCCCGCTGCCGAATGAGCAAGCGGGGCCCACGCGGCCCCGGTTGTTGACGTCCCTCCCCGAAAGCCCAAAGGAGCCGCTGCCCTGCTGCGAGAGGAGGCGCGCGCGCTCATGGTCGGCAAGCTCAGCTCGGACGAGATCGAACGGGTCCTTGGGACTGAAATGATCGCCCACCTCGGCTGCCATGCCAGCGGCCGGACGTACGTCGTGCCCATCACGTACGCGTACGAGGACGACTACATCTACGGCCACACGGGCGAGGGCCTGAAGCTCGCGATGATGCGCGAAAACCCGGAGGTCTGCGTCGAGGTCGAGAAGATCGACGGGCCCGCGCACTGGCGGAGCGTGATCGCGTGGGGCACGTTCGAGGAGCTCGCCGGGCGGGACGCTGCGCATGCGCTGCAGGTCCTCCTGGAGCGGTATTTCTCGCGTGAGGCGAGCGAGACCGCGCGCGGACCTCTCGGGCCTCATCGTCAAGGCGCGGTTCACCCGGACGCACACCTCTTTCGCATCCACCTCACCGAAAAGACCGGGCGGTTCGAGGATGGCGCGCGAAAGCGGCCGCGACCGACCCTCGTTCGTTAAGTTTGTCACAGTGCAAACCGCCAAAAACATGGCTCCGAACAGGTTTCACCAGGGACATGCGGGCGGTTCGTCCTTCTGCGTGCCGATCGGGTGAAGTCGCTCGGGGCGTCTCTGGTTTTGCGTTCGTCCCGGCGTGCCTCCGTGGTAGACGCGGCGCAGAGGGACAATCATGCGCAGGACCACGAAGCTGACCTTGATGGCATTCGCCCTCCTTTCCACCGGCACAGGCTGTGAGATCATCGCCGCGGTGGATCGGAGCCAGATCGACCAGTCGACGGGCACCGGCACGGGAGGGACCGGGGGCGTTGGCGGCATGGGCCCCGGCTCCGGCGGCATGGGCCCGGGTTCGGGCGGCATGGGCGGCGGCGGCATGGGCGGCGGCGGCATGGGCGGCCTCGGCGGTATGGGCGGCGGCGGCATGGGCGGCCTCGGCGGTATGGGCGGCGGCGGCATGGGCGGCCTCGGCGGTATGGGTGGCACCGGTGGTATGGGCGGCGCCGGTGGTATGGGTGGCGCCGGTGGTATGGGCGGCACCGGCGGTATGGGCGGCACCGGCGGTATGGGCGGCTCCGGCGGTATGGGTGGCGCCGGTGGTATGGGCGGCGCCGGCGGGGCCGGCGGCGGCAGCCCGCAGTGTACCGTCCCTGCAAATTGCCCTCCCACGGGGAGCGAATGCGTGGTCGCCACCTGCGATGCGGGGACGTGCGGCACGGCGTTCGTGAATGCCGGCACGCAGGTCGCGACCCAGCAAGACGGCAATTGCAAGGTCGATGAATGTGACGGCGCCGGGAATGTGGTCAGCGTCTCCGACGACACCGACCTGCCCGACGACGACAACGAGTGCACGAGCGATTCCTGCGCGAATGGCACACCGACCTACATGAACGTGATGGCGGGCGCGGCGTGCGGCGCCGGCATGAACCTGCTTTGCGACGGAATGGGCGCGTGTGTCGGCTGCGTGACCACGGCCGATTGCCAGGGCCAGGACACGGCCTGCCAGACCCGCACCTGCACGACCGGCGTTTGCGGCGTCAACAACGCCTCGCAGGGCACGGCCGCGGGGGATCCGACGGACGGCGATTGCAAGCGGGATATCTGCGACGGCAATGGCAACATCGTCCCCGTGGACGACGCCACGGATCTGCCGGCCGAGGACAACAACGCATGCACCGTGGCGGCGTGTGATCCGACGAATGGACCGGTGCAGAATCCGGTTGTCGTCAACGACAACGACCTTTGCACGACCGACGCGTGTGATCCGGTGACCGGCGTCTCCCACACGCCCGTCAACATCAACGACAACGACCTTTGCACGGCCGACGCGTGTGATCCGGCGACCGGCGTCTCCCACACGCCCGTCACCATCGACGACAACAACGTTTGCACGACCGACACGTGCGACCCGGCGACCGGCGTCTCCCACACGAATCTGCCGGCGGGCTCGGACTGCGGCAATGGCAACCAGTGCAACGGCATGGGCCAGTGCGTCGGCTGCACCACGGCCGCGGATTGCCCCGGCCAGGTCACCGAGTGCGGCGCGCCGGTTTGCAATGCCGGCGTCTGCGGTATGACGTTCGCGCCTTCCGGCACGCCACTCGTGACGCAGATGCCCGGTGATTGCACGTCGGCGGTCTGCAACGGCATGGGCGGGACGACAACGGTGCAGGACAACGCCGACCTGCCGGACGACGGGAACCAGTGCACGCTCGACGTCTGCACCAACGGCATACCGTCGAACCCGCCCGTCCCCGTGGGTACGGCGTGCAATCAAAATGGGGGCACGCAATGCGACGGCGCGGGGATCTGCGTCGCGCCGGTGGCGCCGACAGTCACGGCGACGACGCCCGCGGATGGGGCGCTCGACGTGCCGGTGGGCTCGACGATCGCCGTGACTTTCAGCACCGCGATGAACCCGGCCACGCTGACGGCAGCGACCGAGACCGGGGCTTGCACCGGGTCGATCCAGATCTCGACGGACAATTTTGCCTCGTGCCTCGGATTCGCGTCGGCCACGCCGACGATGAGCATGGGCAACACCGTCGCGACGCTCGTCCCGGCGCCGGCCCTCTCGTACTTCTCGGCATACAAGATCCGCGTGACGACGGGCGCGCAGAATGCAGCGGGTACGCCGCTCGCCGCCGCGTATACGACACCAGACGGGTTCTTGACGGCGGAGCCGGCGAATTCGTGTGTGGGTTCGATCGTGATCAGCCAGGTGTATGGTGGCGGCGGAAACGCGAACGCCCAGTACAACCACGATTTCGTGGAGCTGCACAACCGTGGAGCGACGCCCGTGAACCTCACGGGGTGGAGCTTGCAATACACGAGCGCGACGGGCACGACCTGGTCGAACAACAACCTGGCGCTCAGTGGGACGATCCAGGCTGGCGGATATTTCCTGGTGCAACTCGCCACGGGCGGAGCGGTGGGAGCGGCCCTCCCCACCCCCGATCAGACAAACAGCACCATGAACCTGTCCGGCACGACCGGGAAGCTGGCGCTCGTGAGCAATACGACGGCGCTTTCGGGGGCCTGCCCGATCGGCGGGGCCGTCGTGGACTTCATTGGGTTCGGTCCCACCGCGAACTGCTCGGAGACCGCCGTGGCCTCGGTCCTGTCCAATGCGCAATCGGCGCAGCGCAATGGCGCAGGTTGCACGGACACGGGCAACAACTCGGCCGACTTCACGGCGGCCGCGCCGGCCCCCCGCAACTCCGCGTCGGCTGTGCTCGTTTGTGGCTGCCCCATCGTGGGGACGGCGAACGAGTCGGGCGCCACGACGGAAATCGATTATTGCAACGTCCAGTTCCCGGCGAGCGCCACCGTAGCCGCCGGTCAAGTGAGCCCGACGATTTACGGTCGTGTCTTCGACGCCGGCTTCACGGAGGCAGCCGGCGCGAACGCCGCCATCGTGGCCGAGCTCGGGTTTGGCCCGGCGAACGTGAACCCGACGACGCAGAGCGGGTATAACTTCGTCCCGGCGACGTTCAACATCCAGGTGGGCAACGACGACGAGTACCAGGCCTCGTTCACGGCGCCTGCGACGCCCGGCTCGTACCGGTACGTCTATCGCTTCAGCCACAACGCCGGGTCGAGCTGGACCTATTGTGATCTCAATGGTGCCGGTTCAAACGCCGGTCTCACCTTCGAGGTCACCGAGCTGCCCATCCTCAGCGTCATCCCCTGACGTCCCTCCCTCCCCGAGGAAGGCCCGCGCGGCCTTCCTCCTCCTTCCTCGCGGACAAGCCCTTCTCGCCGCGTCCCTGATGGGGTATCCATCGGGCTTGCCTCTATGCTTTTGCAGCGCGAGGGATCGATGCGCAGAGACCTTCTACGTCGTGCCCTGATCCTGGGCTTCGCCACCCTGCCCGTCGCCATCGTGGCGAGCCAGACCGCCGCGGGGTGCGGCTCCAAGGAACCCCCCGACGTCATCGGACAAGCCACCACGTCGTCCTCCACGACCGGCACGGGCGGCACAGGCGGCAGCGGCGGCAACGGTGGCAACGGCGGCGCGAGTTCGTCCTCGTCCTCCTCGGGCACGGGCGGCGCGGGCACGGGCGGCGCGGGCAACGGCGGCATGGGCGGCGCCGGCGGCATGGGCGGCGCCACGAGCTCCAGCAGCAGCGGGATGTTCATCGACGACGCAGGCGCGAAGGCGTGCCCCTCCATCACGAACACGGCGGCCATGGTCGCCGTGCCGGGGTGGGACGGGAAGGCGTATTGCATCGACGCCACCGAGGTGACGAACGCTCAATACGCGAGCTGGCTCGAAAGCAGTCCGAGCCTCGCGAACCAGAGCGCGCTCTGCGCGTCGAACGTCTCGTTCACGCCCTCCTCCGGCGTCCCGCCGAAGGACGTTTATCCGGTCGGATCCGTCGACTGGTGTGACGCCTTCGCGTATTGCAAGGCCGTGGGCAAGCGGCTCTGCGGTCGCATCGGCGGCGGCCCGGCGCCTTATTACGCGCACGATGACGCCTCGCGCAACCAGTGGTTCAGCGCGTGCAGCCACGGCGACACGCAGGCGTTTCCTTATGGTCCGGCGTACGACGCGAACGCCTGCAACGTGAAGGACGCGGCCTATGGCGCGGTCCTGCCCGTGGGCACGCTCGCGAGCTGCGGGGGCGGGTTCGACGGGCTCGTCGACATGAGCGGCAACGTGTGGGAATGGGAGGATTCGTGTATCCCCGCGGAGGGCGGCGTGGACGTCTGCCGTCGCCGCGGCGGATCGTTCTCGAGCTCGGCGGACAACGTCGATTGTGACGTCGCGAGCTCGCGGCCGCGCGACGCCGCGGAGGCGAACACGGGCTTCCGATGCTGCGCCGATTGATCCTCGCCGCCTCGGCGCTCGGGCTCGTCGCCGCGGCCCTTGGCTGCGAGGGCGGAACGGAAGCGAGCGGCGGGACGACGGGCACGTTCGTCGACGACGCGGGCGCCTTGACGTGCCCGGACGTACCCGGGACGCCGCCCATGATCGCGCTCGGCGGCTGGGACGGCCGGGCGTATTGCATCGACACGATCGAGGTGACGAACGCACATTATGCCGCGTGGCTGGAGACGTCTCCAGACACGAGCGGACAGCGCCCCGATTGCGCCGGGAATGCGACGTTCGTGCCTTCGTCAGGGGCGCCGCCGAAGAACGACTATCCCGTGGTGAATGTCGATTTCTGCGACGCGGTCGCCTTCTGCGCGGCCTTCGGCAAGCGCCTCTGCGGGCGCATCACCGGCGGGCCCACGCCTTATTTCGGGCACGACGACCCCGCGCAGAGCCAGTGGCACAGCGCCTGCACGCACGGCGGTGAGATGCCCTTCCCGTACGGCTCGACCTACGATCCGAATGCGTGCAATGGCGGCGATGCCAAATACGGAGCCCCCCTCGTCGCGTTCGTGCTCCCGGGCTGCGGGGGCGGTTCGGAGGGGCTCGTCGACATGAGCGGCAACGTATGGGAATGGGAAGACGCGTGTATTCAGGGCGACGGCGGCGTCCCCGAATGCCGGCGGCGCGGCGGATCGTTTTCGAGCTCGGCGAAATACATGAGCTGCGACGCGAGGAGCTCTCGGCCCATCGATGCGGCCGAGGACAACACGGGCTTCCGTTGCTGCACGGGGGGCTCGTGAACCGGGCCGCCCTTCCGATCGTCCTTGCCTGTGTCGCCGGGTGTGGCGGCGGAGGAGGGAGCCTGCCTCCACACGCATGGGCCACGCGGCCCGCGCCACCTCCCGCGACGCAAGGCGAGCGGACGAACACGGGGTCGAGCGACGCGGAGGACGACGACAAGTCCGCCTGGCGGCCCGGTCGATTCATGACGCAGGCCGTCGGGCTCGTGACGGGCGCCGCGCAACGATTCGAGCGGCAATCACGCTTCGGCTTCGACGAGGACGCCTCCTGCGTGCTCGGCGCATTCCTCGAAAATGGCCGCGAGGTGTCGGTCACGCGCCCGCTCCGGGCCGGGGTGCGTTACGTGATTCTCGGCGGCGGCTCGGACGGCGTCGAGGATCTCGATCTCGCCGTGGAGAGCCCCGAAGGCAAGGTCATCGCGGCCGATACGATGGACGACGCGCAGCCGGTCGTCGAGCTCACGCCGCCCGTGGACGGCAAATACCGCATTCGCCTGGCGAACGCGAGAAAAGGCGAAGGCGGCGGGTTCGGCGTCGTCGCCATCATGCGGGAGGGCGGCCAGTCGATCTCGGTGCGTCGTTTCGTCGACTCGTTCGGCCAGACCCTCTCGAACGCGGCGCGCGCCTCGCACCTCGTCGCGCGGAAGATGGAGGGCTCGCAGGGCCTCGCGTTCCACGCCGACGGCGAGTGGTCGTTCTTCGGGACGATCCTCGCCGAGGAAGAGGGCATCCAGACGGGCGGGCTCGAGCTCGAAGCGCCGCTCAGCGTGGTCCTCGCGGGCGCCGATGGTCGGACCGATGACATCAATCTGGAGGTCCTCGACGTGACGACGAACGAGATCGCCGGCCGCGACGAGGCCGAGGACGCGTCGCCCGTCGTCGCGCTCAAACCCACGAAAGGGCACACGTACAAGGTCTCGGTGACGAACGTGAAGGGCCGTGGGCCCTCGCTCGTGGCGATGCTCATCCTCGACCTCGACGTCCCGTGACGAGCGGCGCGGCTCGGGGTATAGCTTGCCCCGCCGTGGCGCCGGGAAGACGACCGCGCCGCCCACGCGTCTGACGTGCCGCATGTCGCCCCTGCTCGTTTCTTTGATCCGCCGCGCCGCTCCGGCGCTCCTCGCCTCGGCCCTCGCCGCGTGCTCGTCCCCCGAGACCAGCGAGAACGACGTCGCCCCAGGCGCCTCGTCGCTCCCCTCCCCGTCCGCTTCGGCCGCCGCGCCTGCGCCGGGCGTCAAGGAGCCCGAGCCGCCGCCCGCGCCGAAGGTATTCGCGCCCCTGCCGCCGCTGCCGGAGGAAGAGCTGTATCCGGACACGATCGAGGAGCAACGTGAGGCGCTCTTCCGGCGCATGGTGTCGATGCTCCACGTCACGGACGAGCAAATGGCGGCGGTGCGCGCCATTTTCGAGCGCTCGCCGGTGCTCGGCCAGGGCAATCCCAAGGTCACGAAACACCCGATGACCCGCAAGGAATGCCGCGAGGCGCGGAACACGGCCGGGGGATTCGAGCAGGACGAACCGGCCTGCAGCGCGCCGTTCATGACGCCAATCTACGACGCGCTCGCGGGCGAAAAGGAGGCGGACGCGCGCGTCTGCATCGATCGGTACGAATTCCCTGGTATCCCGTGCGAGCACCCGGTCACGGGCCCGACCGCAAAGGAGGCGGCCGAGCTCTGCTCGGCAATCGGCAAGCGGCTCTGCGACGCCCACGAATGGGAGGGCGCGTGTGCCGGGGCCGTCCACGCGCCGGAGCAGGAGTATTCGTTCGGCAAGGCGCGCAAAGAATCGAAGGATCTGCACAACCGAGATCGAGAGATCGTCTGGGCGTACGGTCGCGGGAAGGACCATTCGAAGTGCGCGACGAAGAGCCGCAAGACGAAAGGGTGCACGTCGAGCGGATGGAAGCGTTGCGGGACGAACACGTTCCCGGCCGGCTCGTTCCCGGAGTGCAAGAGCCCGTTCGGCGTGTACGATCAGCATGGAAACGTGGCTGAGCACATGAACTTGCCACTCCGCCCCGAAGAGATGACGAGCCGCGGGGGCACGGGACAGACCGAGATGAAAGGGAGCTGGTTCATCTTCTCGGACTTCGAGGCCCACCCGGACGATTGCCGGTGGCGCGCGCCCGACTGGCACGGGACCCGCGTGACGGATCCCAACAGCCACGGCAATTACCATCTCGGTTTCCGTTGCTGCAAATCGGTCGGGAAATGACCGAGCGGCCGTGCTATAGCCCACAACATGCGCATCGTGATCACTGGAGCGAACCGAGGCATCGGCCTGGAGCTCGCCCGTAGGTATCTGGAGCGGGGCGACCACGTGGACGCCGGCGTCCGAAACCCCGAAACCGCCCGCGAGCTCGTCGCGCTCGGAAAAGACGCGGGCGGGCGGCTGCGCGTCTTCGCCTGCGACGTCGCGGACGATACGAGCGTGCGCGCGTTCGCCGCCGCGATCGGCGACGTGGTGGTGGACGTGCTCATCAACAACGCGGGCGTCATGGGCAAATGGCTCTCGCTCGCGGACCTCGATTTCGCGGACGTGACGCGGACCTTCGATACGAACGCCGTGGGGTCGCTGCGCGTCGCGTCAGCACTGCTCCCGCACCTCCGGCGAAGCTCGGTGCGCAAGGTCGTGAACATGTCGAGCCGCATGGGCTCCATCGCCGAGAACACGGATGGCGGGGCGTACGCCTATCGCATGTCGAAGGCGGCGCTGAACATGGCGACCAAGTCGATGTCCATCGACCTCCGCGGCGAGGATTTCACGGTGATCTCCCTCCACCCCGACTGGGTGAAGACCGATATGGGCGGGCCGAACGCGCCGACGTCCGTCGAGGCGTCGGTGGCCGGCATCGTCGCGCTCGTCGATCGCCTCTCCCGCGCCGATTCGGGCGGCTTCTTTCATTTCCGCGGCGATACGATTCCCTGGTGATCACTCCGGGGCGGCGCCCGTGAACAGATCCAGGAGCGTGACATCCACGCTCGCCGCGACGCCGAACTGCAAGGCGTGCGCGCCCGGCATGCTGAGCCCGGACTCCCACGCGCGGAGCCCAGGCCGGAAGACGCCATACACGCCGAGATTGAAGGGGCTGTCGAACAGGCCCGCGCGCAGGTACACGCCGGGCGAGAGCAACGTGAGGACCTGCGCCCCGGGCAAA
Source organism: Polyangium mundeleinium (assembly GCF_028369105.1). NCBI lineage: Bacteria > Pseudomonadati > Myxococcota > Polyangiales > Polyangiaceae > Polyangium > Polyangium mundeleinium. Next base: position 8,282,544 of record NZ_JAQNDO010000001.1, read on the forward strand.
CGGCCGTTCTGCGCGACGTCGTATTGCAGGTAGGCCGCCGGATCGATCAACGAGACGAACGCGCCGAGGTTGTAATCGCCGCGCCCGGTCGCGAAATCGAGGCCGATCGGCATGGTCAGGGTCGGCGCGACGAAGTGGGGCACGCTCCCGCGCTCGGTGGTGGTTCCGTAGGTGCCGAAGCGCAGCTCGCCGCCGACGAACATGCCGGGGAACGCGCCGAGCGAAATCGTGGTGACGCCGGGCAGGTTTTTCCGTCGCCAGCCGCCGATGGGCATGGCAGCCGCGTCGAGGGCCTCGGCGATCCGCGCAGGGTCGGACTCGAAGGCAATGGTCGCAAAGAGGCCGCTGTGGCGTGCAATGGCATCGAGGGGTCGGCACGGCCCCTTCCCCGCGGCGCAGAGCTTTTTGCATGCCTCGTCCGTGCACATGCGCGTGAGGTCGGCGCGCGCGGCCGCGACGACCCGCGCGACGACCCTGCCCCAGTCCTCGGCGAGCGCCGCCTCGAGGGTCTCGAGGCTCGCCGCGAGGCGCAAAAGCTCGACCCGCGCCGCGGCGAAGATCGGCGTGATCTCGCCGGGCGAGCAGGTCGCGGCCTTGCAGAGGCCCGGGAACGAGACGGCCTCGGAGAACTGCTCGCCGGCCGCGACGAAGGCGACGGCGAGATCGAGCGACGCGCGGGCGAGGACGACCGCGGCGCGCTGGAGCGCGATGGAATGGGTTTGGCTGGCCAATCGTGAGGTGTCGCGGGCGTAGCCTTCAAGGGCCCGCACGATCTCGCCGATCTTCTTTCCGTCGACGTCGACGCCGATCTGAAGGGCCGGCGGGCTCACGAGCTTGGGATCGAGCGGCGCGCGCAGCGCCTCGGCGGCGGCGCGGTAGGCCTCGAACGCCGTGAGCACGGCGCTCCAGCGGGTGCCGATCTCGGCCGCGGGAAACCGCACGAAATTCGACCACCGCACGATCGTCGAGAGTTTTTCGAGGGGCGCGGTGGCTTCGAGCGTCGAAAGGAGCGCGGCATCGACGTCCCCGGCGACGGCCGGGTTTTTCTGGTGGCATGCGCGGGATCCGGTCGCGTCGGGGCGTTCGGAGAATGCGGGGCAATCGTTCCGGGAAAAACCCCGGCCGACGAGGGTGAAACACGCGGGGGACGTGGTGAGCGCGGCGAGCAGGAGCGCCTCGGTCTCCTCGGCCCGGCCGGGCCGGGTTTGGCGGACGAGCTCGCCGTACTCCTGGAAGACATGCGGGAGAGAAGCGGCGCAGGCCGCGATTTCGAGGCGCTGGCTGAAGAGGCGCCGGGGCCCGCCGCGCAGGACACGATATCCGTTCGCGCCGTCGAGCTCGTCGCCGAAATGGGAGAGGCTCAGGGCCGCATTCGCGCCGGTCGAGAGGTCCGAGACGAGCTTCGACGCAGCCCCGCGCAGCCGCACTTCCGCGCCGCAAGCGAGCCGCCGCTGGACGCGGGTCTCGCAGGTGAAACGATCGGCGTCGGTGGCTTCGCAGACACCTGGGGCCGAGGCGTCCTCGGCACACGCGAAAAGGGTGCCGCCGAGGTTCACGTCCGCCCACAACGAGGCGCCGATGCCGAGGCCGAGCGCGACGCCGGGCCAGCTCTTCACGTCGGAGGCGACGGCGCCCCGGAGCGCGCCGAGCAGGCTCTCGCCGCCGCCATATTGCGCAAAATCGAGGCGGCGCGTGGAGAGCGCGCAGGTCGTGGGCAACCAGAAACCGCGAATCTCCCGGTAGGAATCACCCTGCGCGCCGGAGGGCGTCATCGCGGGGCCACAAGCGTCTTCGTGCAATCGCTCGAGGAACCACACGAGCGCCTCACGCCGGGCTCGGTCGCCCACGAAGCTCGCGAGCGCGCGGACGCCGACGTCGAGCGTGGCAGCCGTGAACGCGGCCACTTCGAGACCGGTATGCTGCACGGTGAAGACCCGCGTCGCCGCCGCGGGGACGTCCAGAAGGGGGAATGTGCGGGCGAGGAGCGGATCGGCCTCGCCCATCTCGGCGAGGGAAAGCACGGTCCGATCCGCGAGGACGACCCGGAGCGGCTCGAATTTGCGCGCCACGTATCGGGCGACGGCCTCGACGGAACGTTGATCCGCGATGACGGCCGCATTCGCGAGGGCGGGCGCCGAAAAGGCGCAAAGGTTGACCGGCGACGACGCCGTGTCCCCCCCGGCGCAAAGCTCGGCGCAAAGCTCGGTGCGCAGGCTGGCGAGGCTGCGCGCGGGCTCGTCGAGCCTCCCCGCGACGTCCCTCCGCGCGGCGTCTTCAATGGCCTTCCGCTCGCGTTTCACCGGCTCCAAGGCCGCGATCGTGCGCCCGTCGAAGGGCTTCGCGGCCACCTCTTGCTCGAGCTTCTTTTGCCGCGCTTCGACGGCCTCGATTCCTTTTCGCTGGGCCACGAGGCGCGCCGCGGCCTTTTCGAGCGCGGCCTTCGGATCCTCGCCCGCCGGCGCCGCGCAGGAGGCCCGCAAGACGCGGGCGAGCGACGTGAGCGATTCGACGCGGCCGACGTGGACCTGAATCGGATCTCCCGCTTCGCCCTGGGGCGCCGTCGCCATCGCGGCGGACGTCGTCACGGGAGGCGCAGCAGGCGCCGGGGTCGTGCTCGGCGCAGGCTGATCCGAGGGGACGACGACGGGCGTGACCTGTCCGGCGCCCGCGTCTCGGAGCAAGACCAAGCCCGAAAGCGCGAGCCCGAATCCGACGATCGAATGTTTGGTCCTCGTCCTCATGGCGTCTCTTTGCAAGCAATCAAGCACAGCCCATCGCGGCTTCCATGCTGGCGAGCACCGAAGGGGCAGCGAGGGTTTGGGCCCGGCCACCTCCGTTCGGGGAAGGCCCGAGGTAAATGCCAACGACTGCGGTGGGCTGGCCTTCGCCGACGACGGCGACCACGGGCCCGCCGCTCATACCGATGCGGCCCTGGCGATCGAGCAAGACCTTGCCCTCGCTCGGCCGCGCCCGCGCCGGCACGACCGCAGGCGGGCGCGGCGCCTCGTTGCCGAGCGGATACCCCCAGATCTGGCCCGCCACGGATGCGTCGAGCGTGGCCATGCGCAGTTCGCTCGTACACCGCGCGTTCACGCGGACGATGGCCACGTCGTCGGCCGCGACGCCGCCCGACGGATACGCGACGGCGACGGCCTCGAGCTCGACCCAGCGCCCGCCGGCGAGGACGCGGACCGAGACCTCCGCGGGCGCCGCGCCGTCCGCGAGCGCGACGACGTGCCGGGCCGTGACGATCGACGAGAGCCAGTCCGCGATGAAGAACCCGGTCCCCGACGCCGCCCAGGTCTTGCCGAAGCGCGCGCGGACCCGCACGACGGGGCGGTCGAGGCAAGGCTCGGCCGGATCCACGGCGGCAACCCGGAGCTTCTGCGCGACGAGGCTCATGGGCCCCACCCCCGAACGCGGGCGCCTTCCTGAGAGGGAGTGCGAAGCAAGGCGTGGAGCACGCCTCATCTTAACGCGCCTCGATGCGGAAAGCGCGTCTGCTGTGAACGGCGGTGGTGGTGGGCCGGCCTTCATCGCGGGGCCGGATAGGCCACGAGGAGCTCGGGCGGGATCCGGCGCTCCTCGGCGATGATGCCATAGGTCTCGGCCGTCTTGCGCGGCGTGCGGTTCTTCTGCGGATCGTCTGCGTCGACCGCATAGAGCCCGAAGCGCCGGCTCATGCCGTGATTCCACTCATAATCGTCGACGAGGCTCCAGAAGAAGTACCCGCGCAGATCGATTCCTTCTTGCACCGCGCGGCTCGCCCAGGCGAGGTGACGGACGAGGAAGCTCGGGCCCGCGTCCTCGTCGTCGAGAGGGTGATCGAGTCCATTTCCCGTGATATAGAGGGGCAAACCATACGTTCGATAAGCGAGCTCGAGCATCTCGTAGAGGCCCCGCGGATCCTCTTGGCCCAGGCGCACGTCCTGCGGATCAAATGTGCCGAGCGGCGTGAACTCCTGCAACATGGGGCCGCTCGTGCCCCGCACCGTGGCGCGTGTTCCATAATTGACGCCGAGCCAATCCATGCGACCCTCCAGATCGGCGCGCTTCGCGCTCTTGCCCGCGAGCTCCGCGTCGAGCTCCCCCTTCGCGACCGCGTCGAGGTAGGCCAGATTGTACAGGTAAAACATGTTCTCGGCCGCCTTCACGTCGAGCGAGCTCGTCGGGTCGGCCGGGGACGCCGGGGTCATTGCATAGACGAGGCCGACGTCGGCGGTGATTCCGTCGCCGTCGGCGTCGGCCGTGTCGTTCGCCTTCACTTCGTCGTACATGCGCGCGTGCGCCTCGACGAGCGCGACGAACACCTCTTTGGCGGCGCTCGACGGGTGCACCACCGCCGGCGGATGGCTGCGCTCGGCGCTCGGCGCGAGGTACCCCGCGAGGAGGACGGTGAATGGCTCGTCCAGCGTGGCCCAGCGATCGACGTCCGCGCCGAACTCGCGCGCGACGAACCCCGCGTACTTGGCGATCTCCGCGACCGTTCGCTCCCGATCGAGCCATCCCCGCGGCGAACACGCGGCGAGATTCAGGTGGCACCCGACGCCGTCATGAACCCACGCAGGGAGCGTACCATGATGCAGGGTGACGATCGGGGACATGCCACGCACCCGGAGCCCATTCAGCATTGCATGGTAATGCGCGAGCGCCGCCTCGTTCGCGACAGACCGCAACGATTCATACCCGCTGATGCCATCGGTCGAGTTGGGAAAGATGCGGCTCCACTCGATGCTGAAGCGGAATGCACCATTGTGGAGATCTCCCCGCGCTCGGTCGAGATCCATCTCGTGGAGCTCCCAGAAGCCTGGGCCGACGACAGCGGGGTCCTGCCCGGACAGGTATGCCATGGGAGAGATCTTCGTCGCGGGGGAAGTGACAAACGCATACCAATCGGATCCGTTATCGACGCAACCGTCGAGGCCGGGCGTCGGGCAGCCCATGTCGGCCTGGAACCCGCCGATCGCGGTCCCGAAGAGAAATCCCTCGGGAAACGAGAGATCCTCGGCCACCTCGGGGACCTCGGTCACCGGAGGGTCCTCCCCGCACGCGGCCAGCAAACACGTCATCGATATGGCGAGGCGGACATCGGTTCTCATGAAGGCGAAACCTAACATGAAACGGAAAAACCGCTGGGTGAGGGAATTCGGAAAAACGGCGTATGATCCAGCCCCGACGAACCCTCACACAATCGAACGTCCACCGTCCACGGCGAGCACCTGGCCCGTCACGAAGTGGTTTTTCGCAAAAAACAACACCACGCGCGCCACGTCGGCAGGGTCGCCGATCCGCCCGAGCGGTATCTTCCGGCGCAACCGCTCACGCCGCTCGTCGTCGACGTCGGCCGGCGGAAGGACCGTGCCCGGCGAAACCACGTTCACGCGCACGTCGGGCGCGAGCGCGAGCGCGAGGCCCTGCATGGCCGAGACGAGCGCGGCCTTCGAGATCGAATAAGGAATGTAATGCTTGAAGGGCCGATCGGCGCTGACGCAGCCGATCGCCACGACAGCTCCCCGCGCAGCCCGGAGCTCCGCCGCGAGCGCGAGCGTGAGCAGATAAGGCGCCGTCGCGTTCAAGGCCATCGCGCGATCCCAGGCGCCCGCGTCGAGCTCGTCGGGAGAGACGCGCTCGAAATTGGCGGCATTGTGCACGAGGAGGTCGAGTTTGCCCGCGCCGAACCGGCGCGCCCGCGCGGCGAGGCTGCTCACCCCCGTTCGATCCGAGAGATCCGCCCGGCAAAGCTCGACGCGCGCGCCCCGCGAAAGGAAGTGCTCCCGCGCCTCACGCGCGCTCTCCTCGCTCGCCGCATAATGAATGAGGACTTCGTATCCGTCGTCGACGAGCGCCTCCACGATCGTCCGCCCCACACGCACCGCGCCCCCCGTGACGAGCGCGATACGCCCGTGCTGCTGCTCGCTCATGCGAAGATCCTACCCCGCCCGCGAGCCCGCCGCGCGCCCGGTGTTGCGCGAGGTCGGAAAAAGACACCTCGTTCGTCGAAGCGCGCGCTCGATTCGCTTGACGAGCGCCCCGCCGATCGGTCGAATACCGGCCGACCCCGGGAGAGGAGATATCGACATGGCGACCGGTGACCTCGAAATCGAGACGCTCCGCGAAGGAAACGGCGCAGTGGCCCAGGCTGGAAACACGGTCCATGTGCACTACGTGGGCACACTCACTGACGGCAAGAAGTTCGACAGCTCCCGCGACCGGGGCAGCCCCTTCAAGTTCCAGCTCGGCGGCGGGCAGGTGATCAAGGGCTGGGACCAGGGCGTGGCCGGCATGAAGGTGGGCGAGTTGCGGAAGCTGACGATCCCGGGGCACCTGGCCTACGGGAAGCGCGGGTACCCGGGGCTCATCCCGCCGGACGCGACGCTCGTCTTCGAGGTCGAGCTGATCAACGTGACCTGAAGCCAAGCGCGCATCATTGCTGCAGGCCGAGCCGGCCGTGATCGACGCGTAGATTCGAAAGGGTCCGCGCGACCACGTCCGCCAGAGGCCGGCCCCGGGGGATGACCTCGCCTTCCACGTCCCCCGGACGATCAAACGACCACACGAGCACCGATCCCGCCGCATCCCAGGGCACGAACCGCGTGCGTCCCCGGAGCGGCATGCTGCCCACGATCTCGCGGCGCCCGACGTCGAGCGCCGCGACGCGATCGGCCGAGAGCAGGAGCATGGAGCGGCCGTCGGGCGCGACGGAGACGTCCTCCCATACGGTCGCGCCCGAAGCTTCGAGCAAGCGCTCGGGGCCGCGCGCGCGAAGGACGACGACGCCCGAGTCGTCGGCATACACGAGCTCGCCTGGCAGAAGGCCGTCGCCGAAGGCCGTCGCGCGCGGGCTCGCATACCCGAGGACCCGAACCGCGGACGTCGCCTCGTCGATCCGCGCGAGCGCGCCGGAGCTCAGCGCGATCCACAGGCCCGCGCCCATCCCGCCACGCGCCGCGCTCAGGCGCACGTCGTACACGTAGCCGTCCGCCGAGGCGATGACGCGGGGCGCAGCAGGCGCGGCGCTGTCGAGGGGCGTCGCCACGAGCGCGCCGTCGAGGCGCTGCATGAAGAGCGTGCGGCAAGCCTCGTCGACGGCGAGGACGAGGCCCGGCTCGCGCGGGATCTTGCCGATGGTGGCGCCGCTGCGGGCGTCGAACACGTGCCACGCCTCGCCCTCGGGCGCCCACGCGGCGACGCGGCCGTCCTGGCAACGGCGAAGGAGGTTGCCCTTGCGGCCGAGCTCGCGTTTGCCGTCGGCCACACGGTAGAAGCGGACTTCCTCGTCGAGCTGGAACGCGATGACGTCGCTGCTCTCGCGGACCACGGCGCGCACCGAGCTCGTCGACGAGGGCGCAGGGTCGTCGCCGCCGCGGAAACGCACGAGCGGATCGATCGCGCCGCCGGCGCCGGAGAGGAGGACGAGGTCGCCCGTGACGACGTGGCCGCTCTCCAGGCGATGGCCGCCGAGGAGATCCCGCGGGCCGATGGGGACACGCGCAAACGCAGGGACCTCGTCGGGCGAGGTGATGGGCGCGGGGCGCTTGGGGCGCGGCGCAGGTGAGCAAGGCGCGCCTTGGGGCAGAGCGTCGCCGGGCGCGCGGCGGCCGGGGCGGAGGTAGTGGAACCCGCCGACGATCGCCTTGTCGGGGCCGGTGGGGTCGGTGCCGCACACCGCGAGATCGAGGCCGCCTTCGTCCCAGCGGAGGAACGAGGGCGCCTCCACGCTGGGGCCTCGAAAGAGAGGCGTATCGGGCCGCGCCGGATCGAGGATCTCGAAGGCGCCATGCTCGGCGAGGGCGAGCAAAGGCTCGCGCGGGCCGAAGCGAGCGAGCACAGCCGCGCTCGTCGGCTTGATCTCGGTGAGGTTGCCGTCGCCCGGCCGCCAGACCACGAGCTTCGATCCGGACGCGGCCGCGACGAGGGACCCGTCCGGCGAGACGTCGAGCACGATGCCCTGGAACGGGTGCGTGTCGACCTCGCCCGAGCGGCGGAGGTCCCAGCGGAGGAGGCCGTTCTCCGAGGCACACGCGAGCACGGGCGCCGCATCCGCGACCTCGAGCGCGCCCGTGCAACGACGCGGCGCGATGGCCGCGAGCATGACCTCGCCGTCGGGACGCAGCCGGAAGATCCGCACCTCGCCGGTGACCGATCGCGTCGCGAGCGCGGTGTCGAAGGGGAGCGGGACACGCTCGACGAACGGCGCGTCATGAGGGCGCACGACGAGCGTGCGCGGATGCAGCTCCGAGGAACCAGGCGTGTCCGGGTGGTCGGTCGGCGCGGCGTTGTAGAAGGGGTCGTACCGGAGATCGACGACGACGAGGCGCGTGGATCCCTGCGTCGCGACGAGCCACCGATCGTCCCAGGGGAACGAGGGATTCGTCGAGGGTTCGAGCGTGAGGAACTGGGCGCGCGGCAGGCCCGTGCCCGCGCGGAGCAGATCGAGCGGGAGGGCCGGATCCTCGGCGCCGAACTCGATGGCCTCGGCGATCCAGGCCGCGCGATGGTACGGGTCGTCGACGCGGCGCGATCGGAAGAGGACCTCGGCGACGTACGCGCGCTCCTCGGCCTCGACACGCGCCCGCTCGGCGCGCGCTTGCCGGTCGTCGATCGCGCGCTTGCCCACGACGGCGAAGGCGAGCAAGGCGAAGAGGAGCACGATCGACGCGCCCTTCCGCATCGTTCGCCGCCGCGCGAGGCGATGGCTCTCGGCGACGAGCTGACGTTCGAGCGTGGTCAGCGACGCGCGCGTCCACGCGGGCCTGCGCAGGACTTCCTCGAAGAGCGAGCCAGTAAGTAAAAAATCCGGGTGCGCGGCCGCCCGATCCCAGGCGGTCGCCGCCTCGCGGAGCCGTTCGAGCAAGACGAGCCGCTCGGCCTCACGGCTGCGGACCTGCTCGATCCGCGGGAGCACGGCGATCGAAGGGTGCGAGAGCTCGACGCGGCCGTCGCGCCGCCGGAGGAGGCCCTCGCGTTCGAGGCGCGTGAGCACGCGCCGTACGAGCGCCGTGTCCTCGCCGAGGACCGAGACGAGCTCCTCCTCGTCCCAGCGGACGGGCTTGTGATCGGTCGTCGAGAGCCGCAACACGGCCTCGATCGCGACCTCACGCTGCGCGTCGTCGAGCGAGACGAAGAGTTTCTCGGCGTGCATCGCGAGCGCGCCGACGAGCCCGCCGAGCGCGCGCCACGTCTCCGCGGAGAGCACGCGGCCCGCGCGCGCGCCTGCCTCCAGGGCGCGTTTGCCCCACAACGCGGCGAGCGCGAGCGCGATGAGTGGCAACCGATCATCCGCGCCGCGGAGCTCGCGCTGCACGTCGGCGACGATCGCGTCCGCGCCGATCATCCGGGCGCCCGCGATCCGCGCCGGCCCCGTCACGATGTCGTGCACGACCGCGGCCGGCGGAGGCCCTACGAAGCGGAGCGCGGCGCGCAGGGACGCAAAGGGCGCCGCGGGATCCGCGAGGCCCGCGGCGTGTTTTTCGCCGAGCGCGGAGAGCACGCGCAGGCCCGGCCGCTGGCCGCCCTCCGCGAGATCCGCGAGGAGCCGAGCGAGCCGCGTGTTCGTGCCTTCCGGCGCGGAGAGCGCCTCTTCGAGCGGATCGACAAGCAACACGAGCCCGACGGGCGAGCTCGCCGCATGCTGCGTGATCTCCGCCGAGGACGCGCCCACGAGCGCCGGGGCGACGGCGCCGAGCGCCGCGTCGAGCGCGTGATCGGGATCCTCGCCGGGACGAACGGCCACCGCGATCCAGTCGTCCTTGCCGTCGACCGCGGCGCGCGCGAGGTGCGGGACGAGGCCGGCCCACGCGAGCGACGATTTCCCCGCCCCGCGTGGCCCGTACAGCACCACCACGGGCTCGAACGCGAGCTCGCGGCCGAGGCGCGCGACGTCGTCGTCCCGGCCGAAGAGCTGCCCCTCGGCCTCCTTCGGCAGCGGCAAAAGGCCTGCGTACGGCGGATCCATCACGCCGAACGGCCGCTCCCACGCCTCGTCGAAGAGCGCCGCGAGTTTGCCCGGGGTGACCCCTCGTTGCAGCGGATCCACGGACAGGAGGCGCACGAGCAGCGCCACGAGCCCACGCGGCAGACCGGCCGGATCGACCGCGAGATCCCGCAGATGGCCGCGGAGCGTCGCGTCGCGCAGATCGGACCACCACGCGCTCATCGCGGCGGCATCGGAGAGCTCCATCGGCTCGTCGGCGACGTCCTCGTACGGCATGCGCCCCGTCGCGAGCTTCACGATCGTCGCGGCAAGGGCGTACGCGTCGGCCGCGGGCGTGGGCTCGGCGAGCTCGAGGATCTCGGGCGCCATGTACCCCGGCGTGCCCACGACGGCGCGCCCCGAGCTCTGCGCGCGCGTCGGGTGCGACGATCGCTCGTCCTGCGCCGCGACGAACGCCGCCGTCTCGAGCCCCGCGGCATCCCCGCCCCCGAAGGCCGGCGGCGTGATCTCGGGCGCCTTCGATCCAGCCCGCCGCGAGATCCCGAAGTCGAGCACCTTGAGCGCGCCGTCGTTCGAGACGAACAGGTTCGCCGGCTTCAGATCCAGGTGCACGACGCCCCGCACATGGATCACGTCGAGCGCCGCGGCCGTCGCGCGTGCCCAGCCGAGCACGCGCCGCCAGGGGACGCGCTTTCGATCGCGCAGCACGTCCGCGAGGTTCTTGCCCTCGAGCAGCTCCATCGCGACGAACGGGATCACCTCGGGCGCCCGAAGCACACCCGCGGCGTAGATCGTCACGAGGGAGGGATGCCGGAACGAGGCGAGGAGCTTCGCCTCCTCGGCCCAGTGCGCGGCGTCGTAGGCCGTTCGCTGCAGGAGCTTCAGCGCGACCGTGCGCAGCGGCACGCCGTCCGGCAGGAGCTCCTCAGCCCGCCAGACGTCGCCGAACCCGCCACGACCGAGCCGCTCGAGGAGCAAGAACCGGCCGTCGAGGAGCTCCCCCGGCGCGTAGTCCCGCGGCGCTTTGGCGCTCATGCGCCGACGAGGCTACCACGACCGCCCGCGAAGGCGTGGCGCGGCGCGGCTACGAGGGGAGCTTGCCCTGCGCGAACGCCTCAGCCTGCGCCATGGCGATCTCGGCTTCCTCGTGGAGCTCGTCCGCTTTGACCGGCTCCTTGCCCTCTTGCTCGGCCTCCCAGCTGAAGCCGCGCCGCTCTCCCGGAGCCTCGGGTTTCCACGTGAGCTTGAGCTTGTAACCGTTCAGCTCGGCCACGTAGGTCCCGTCGTGCTCTCTCTGCCAGATCGAGACATTCGCATGAAGCCGCATCCCTACCTCGTCCTCGTCTCGTGATGGCCGCCCGCGCGTCTCAAGAAGACCGTTCCATCACGATCCGCAAGAGGGGCGGGAGCCTTCGCACGTCGCCCGGCACCTTGATGGAGGGGCCGCCGACCACCGAGCTCATGACGCACGTCCCGGCGCGCGGCAGGTGTTCCATCCAGTACACGTCGAACTTGTCCTCGTGCGCGACGCGCCGCAAGAAAGGTTCGAGCGGCAGCACGAGCCCCTCACGCCACCGCGCCAGGTACGTCACGTTCGCGAGCCGCATCGGGCTGTTCAGCCCGAGCCGCCGCCGCGTGCCCGTGTTGAACGGGCCCGTGTGGTCGATGAACTCGACGGTCTGCAGATCGCCATACAGATCCGGCTCCGTCTTCTCGACCGTGACGAGCGTCCACGCGCAGAGCGGCCTTAGCGCCCGGAGGAGCGTGCGCGTCATCTGCTCGAACTCGGGCAGATCGGCCGCCGCGCGGGCCTCGTTGTAGTGGCCGTGCGCGAAGCTGTTGCGCTCGACCTGCATCAGGTTCGAGAGCGTCTCGAACGTCTGGTTCTGCGAGAGCCGGACGCCGAGCACGTCACGCACGAGCGCGCCGATCGGATCGTCGCGCCCTTCAAAACCCTTCGCCGCGGCCCGCGCGATCTCGCGCCAGGTCCCGAGCGCGAAGCCGTCGCGCGAGCCGTGCCGCTTGTAGAGCTCGACCATCGCGTCGAACCCCGGCGCGACCTCGCTGCCGCCCTCGGCCGGCCGCCGCGCGAAGTACGCGGAGAGCAGCACGGTCGCGATGAACCGCCACGTGCCTTCGAGCACGTCGAAGAGCATCTTCACGCGCTCGATCGCGCTCGACGCGGCGATCGCGGCGTGCACGCGCCCCGAGATCGGATAGGGCAGGCCGCCGCTCAACGCCGAGAGCACCCCGTGCGGATCGGCGCACTCGCGCGCGAGCTCCTGCGCCCGCGTCTGCACGTCGCCGTGCAGCACCTCCCACGAGAGCGTGCGCGGCAGCTCCACCTTGCCGTCGAGGATCGGCGGCCGCGCGTGCCAGTCGCACTGCACCGCGCTGCCGAGCGCGACCGCGTCGACCTTCCGCGTCACGCACGCCGCCACCACGCCCGGCGCCATCGGCGCGACGAACGCGGCCTGCCCCGCGTGCGTCGCCGCCACGGCCGCGAGCTCCTTCTCCAGCGCCGCGACCACGTGCGGCCCCACCGCTTCGAGCGCCTTCTGCTCCTCGATCGCGAAAAGCAGCGTCGTCCGCTTCGTGTCGATCGACGCGCCGAGCACCTCTTGCACGCTCGACACCCGCGCGCCCGGCACGCTCGAACGCAGCGCCGCGACCGCCTGCCCCGACGTCTCCGAGAATGCGCTCATCGCGTGCAGCGCGAGCTCGAGCTCGCGCCCCGCGTCGCTCCCGTCACCCGAGAGCGTCCAGTACCCGCAGGCGAACGACCGCCCATCGACCGCCGTGCGCGCCGACGCGGCCCACGCGCGCCCCTTCTCCGCGACCTCCGCGGCCTCGCCGGCCACGAGGACCACGGCCGTCTCCTCGACGAGCCCCACCGCGACGCTCGACGACGCGCGATGGATCGCCACCGCCGCGAGCGCCCCCGCCGGATACTCCGCGCCGCCCGCGCGCACCGCCGACGGCTGCGCCTTCACGAGCAGGAGCGCGCCGCTGCGCTTGCGCTGCAGGAACGACGCGATCTCCTGTTCGAGCCCCGCGCGCCCGAGCAGACCCGTCGTCGCGTCCACGGTCCCCGCGGGCACGGTCGGCGTCACGTAACGCCGATCCACCATCGTCGCCCGCATGCCTCCGACCTGCACGAACGTCCCGTGGACGAGCGCCGCCTCCTCCCCTCGCGCGAGCGAGTGCGCGCCGACCTGCACCGGCACGCTGCACTCGGTGCGCCGCCGCAGCCACCAGCGCACGCCGTCGTGCCGCAGCGTCACGGCGAGGCGCGAAGCCACGTCCGGGTAGACGAGCTCGTTGCGCTCGTCGCCCACGCGCTCGACGCGCCCGAGCCGCAGCACGCCCACCGGCGAAAGCCGTAGCTCGAACAAGCCGCCGTCCCGCGTCTCCACGCGCAGCCGATCCGGCGCGTTCACCTCGCCGCGCCAGAGCGAGAACGCGGGCGATGCGCTCAACCACAACGTCGCGCCTCCCACGGTGTACGTGCGGAGCTCCGCGCCGGGCGCCTCCGCGCCGCTGTCGCTCTTCTCGCGTGGCGCCTCGACGTCGCCCGGCGCGGTCGGTCCCGGCCTCATGTTCATCGGCGTATCCGCATCCAGGGTCGGGAGCGACGGGCGTGCCGGCGCCGGCTCGACGCGCATCGAGCCGGCGCCTTGCGAGCGCTCGAGATCCGGCACGGCCTCGAGCAAGGCCGTGAGAAACTCCTCGGCCGCGGAAAACCTCTCGCCCCGATCGCGCGTCATCGCGCGCCGCACCACGCGATGCAGCGCCTCTGGCAGCCCCGGCACGAGCGTCCCGAGATCAGGTGGATCTCGATGGCAGATGGCGATGACGAGTCGCGCGAACGTCGGCTCCGAGAACGGCGGCGCGCCGGCGAGCGCCTCGTACAGGATCGCGCCCATCGACCAGATGTCCGTGCGTGGATCGATGTCGTCGAGCGCCTCGATCTGCTCGGGCGACATGTAGAACGGCGTCCCGACCGGCGTCCCGACCCGCGTCAGCGGATCCTGCGCGGACAGGCTCGACGCCGCTACGAGCTCGGCCTCGCTGCCGAGCACCTTCGAGAGACCGAAGTCGACGATCTTGACGTGCGTCTTTCCGTCATCGGCGTCGACGAGGAAGACGTTCTGCGGCTTCAGATCACGATGCACCACGCCGGCCGCGTGCGCGCGCCGGAGCCCGCGCAGCGCCTGGGCCGCGATCGCCGCGGCTTGCGGCACGTTCATCCGACCGAGACGCCGCAGGCGCGTCGCGAGATCCTCGCCTTGCAAGAGCTCCATCACGAGGAACGGCTCGCCTGCCTCCGTCTCTCCCGTGTCGAAGATCTGCACGATGTGCGCGCTCTCGATCGCCGACACCGCGCGCGCCTCGCGGTGGAAACGCGCCCGCACCGATGCATCCGCGCCTGCCGGCGTACGGAGGAACTTGAGGGCGACGCGCTTGCCGATCGCGACGTTCTGCGCCTCGTAGACGCTCCCCATCCCGCCGCGCCCGATCAGGCGCAGGACCCTGTACTTCCCGGCGGCAAGCGTGCCGATTCGAGGGTCCGTCCCGCTGCTCTCCGCGCCCGTCACACGTAGGCCCGTCCCTGCGCGGCTCCGTGCCGCCACTCTGTATCGGGCCACCATCGCCCGGAGAGGTCAACGGTCATTCACCATCGCCCGCGATCGGGCCGACGATCTCCCGGGATCTGCGGGGCGCCCGTGAAGCTTTCCGGTACCTCTCCGTCTGACGCCAGCGCTCGCCGGGGGGCGGAAAGTGCCTTGGGTGCGCGAGCGTTCGTGGGGCGCCGAACGAGACACCGCTTCCCGGCATCTCCCTTGCGGATCCGGGCGTCGGGTCCGGTATTCTCGCGGTCAAGGCGGCGAGAAGGGAACGCGCACGCCGCACACGCTGTCAGGAGCCGTATGGGAGACACGCACAAGGATTTGGTCTTCTCGATCCCCCTGCCTGGAGGTCGTGTCGCGCGGGTGCCGATCGACGTGCTCGAGCAATACGTCGACCCGACCGCCCGGCTCGCGCACGGCGCCGAGTCCGAGGAAGAAGACGTGACCGCGCACTCGATGTCGGTCGACCCCACGACCGGCGCCAGCGTCTGGCACACCGACTGGGAGCTCGGGCAATGCGATTACAAGGACGAGAACGGCTATCCGCAGTCCGCCTACGCATGGCACCGCCACCCGCTCGGCAACGAGTACACCGAAATCTACCAGAAGTGAGCTCGACCCCTCGCTCCCCCGAGCCTCGCCGGCCAGGGCGCCTGCTGCGCGTGGCGCTCGGCGCTTCCTTCCTCGTCCCGCTCGTATTTCCTGCCTGCCTCACGCCGGGGTATCCGCTGGCCCCGAGCGGGCAGGTCGACATCCGCGTCCACGTCGCGGGCTCCCTCTTCGCGGCGGACACGCTCGACGAAGCCGGAAAGCCCGTCCTGCCTCGCCAGCAGCCCTTCGAGACCGGCGTCACCTTGTTCCTCGCGGAGGGCGGCGCGCCGGCGTACGGCGGGTTCGTCACGGTACGCGTCGACCCGCCCGAGGCCCTCGTCCTCGGTCCCTACCCGAAGGAGTCCGACCCCACGTGCCAGGAGATCGAGGGCGCGTTCCGATGCACTGCGTCGAGCGAAGGGTACGCGCGCTTCGTCGTCTCCTCGCAGAGCGACTGGTCCGGGAGCGCGACGCTCATCGTGAACTGGGCCGAACAGATGAAGGAAAAGGACATCCAGATCCTGCCGGCCGGCCTGCCCGACTCCGCCACGAACTTCACGATGCTCGTCGCAGGCCTCGACGAGTCGCTCGACGGCGCGCGCGTCCTGCCGACCTTCCTCGCGCTCAAGTGCACCGTGGGCCCGCTGCCCGATGATTTGGGCTCCAAGTGGCGGCCCGGCGCCATCCGCTCTCGCGAGGCGTTCGTCCGCGCCACGCCGCCCTCGAACGCGCCCGGCGTCGTGGAAAACGCGCCCGTCATCGTCGAGTCCCTCTTCAGCGAGGCCGCCCTCTCCGCCACGTCCGATTGCGCCGAACGCAAGACGCGCCTGCGGGTCCTGCTCGGCTCGACGGGCGAGAGCGAGCGCTTCTTCCTCTGCTTCAGCGACATCGGCGGCGAGGCCGACTTCGCGGTCACCTCGGGCCAGAAGCAGCTCGATCCCGGCCCGTCGGTCCTCGTCGATCCGGAGCCGCGCCTGCTCCGCGTCCGCGCGCTGCAGAGCGTCGTCGGCACCGGCGCCGGCGGCGAGGTCGATCTCTTCGAGGTCAGCGCCTTCGACGTGAACCGCGTCCGCATCGTCATGCCCGTCGATCTCCGCATCGAGGGCAACG
The DNA here is from genome assembly GCF_028369105.1 of Polyangium mundeleinium. Lineage (NCBI taxonomy): Bacteria > Pseudomonadati > Myxococcota > Polyangiales > Polyangiaceae > Polyangium > Polyangium mundeleinium. Next base: position 8,298,810 of record NZ_JAQNDO010000001.1, read on the forward strand.
AGTACCTCTCCATCGGCCAGGCCAGCGTGACGCTCGACAAGGAGCCGAACCCCGCGACCGTCATCTCCGCCACGCCCAACTACCCCGGCACGGCCCGCCTCCACGTCACGCCGCGGCTCCTCTCGAGCCCCGACTGCGCCTCCGATCCGATCAGCGTCGTCGAAGCGCCCTGACCCTCGCACCGCCTCCACCCGAGCGATGACCCCCATGCGACAAGCCCCCCTCGCCGCCTCTCGCGTCCCCGACGAAAGCGCCTCGCGTGCCCGCCCTTCCCGCGCGTCGCTGCTCCGTTTCCTCGCGCTCTTCGGCGTCGCAGCATCGCTCTCGCTCGCGGGCCCCGTCGCCGCGCAGAGCGAGGACGACGACACGGGCGGCGGCGACGACGGCTCCGACGCGCCCGAGCCCACGACGACGCGCGTCAACACGCCCACGGGCTCGGCGCCGATGCCCGCGGATTTCAGCGGCAGCTTGCAGATCGTGCGGGGCCCGGCGACCGCGAACGGCGGCGCCACGCCGGGGACGGCGCCCGAGATCTTCCCCGAGGCGAGCCGCGTCTTCATGAGCGTCCGCGACACCGACCCCGTCCCGATCGAGACGGCGCGCCGCGGCGGCGCGTGGCTCTGCTCCACGGGGCAGTGCTCAACGACGCTCGGCGACGCCGGCCAGAGCCGCATCGGCGACGACATGCTCCGCTCGATCAAGCTCCAAACGCCCACGCTCCCCTTGCCGCTCACGATCTGGGGACGCCTCGACGAACAGGGCCGGCGCACGCTCGACTTCGACCCCGTCCTCCTCGGCCGCAGGGACTACCGCCACGTCTGCGCCTATCCGCCCGTCGCGCCGAACGACAAACCCGGGCCGCGCAAGGTCGAAAAGGCCCCGCTTTGCCGCGACGACGTCCCGGTCCCGCCCCTGCCCGACTCGGCCGAGGTCCTGCTCGGCATGCAGTGGCCCAAGCAGTCCGAGATGGCCGACTTCCGCTACCTCGCCATCGTCGATAGCTGCGGCAACGCCCGCGTCCAGCCCTTCCAGCGCACCTTCACCGTGCCCGTCTTCGAGGTCGCCTCCGGCGGCTGCGGCAAGGCCGACGGCAAGGTTCTTCGCATCTTCCCGAGCGGCGGCTGGCTCCGCGTCACCGCGTTCAACCTCGACAACACCGCCGCCGGCACCGTCGTCAACGCCACCTACCGCGTCTCGGTCCCGCCGCTGGAGAACCTCGTCGAGTCGAACCCGGCGCGCATGCTCTTCCCCGATCCGCAGCTCGAGGACCTCAAGGTCGACTGCGGCCCCGCCATGCGCAGGTCCTCCGGCCTGCCGTCCGCGCCGCCCTCGAGTCCCTCCGCGCCCCCGCCCGGCGTGATGCCCAAACGGGCCGCCGCCGCGCCTCTGCCCGACGCCGCGCCGAAAGCTGCGCCGAAGGACGACGCGCCGGAGGACGCCACGCCTCGCGCGCCGGAAGCTGCCGATCTCGCGCCGCGCGCGGCCCCGCAGCCCGGGGACAAACCCGCTGTCACGGCCTCCGCGAAAAAGCCTGCGCCGAAGGCATCCCCCGTCGCGCCCAAGCCCTCGCCGATGGGGCCGCCGCGGCCGTCGCTCCCGATGAAGGCCACGGCGCCCGCGGGCCCCGGGCCGCAGCCGCTCGCGCACATGTCGCTCGTCATCGCGCCCGAGCCGCTCCGGCAAGGGGTTTGTCGCGTCCGCCTCTCCGGCTCGACCAAGGGCCGCCTCGTCGCCCCGCTCGCGCTCTACGTCTCGCTCACGCGCACCGATCGCACCTCGAACGGCGTGCCGATCGAGCTCTTGAACGATCACAAGTGGATCGTCACGCCCAACACGGCCGAGTTCCAGCTCCCGCCCCTCGCGGAGAACTTCGACGGCGACTCGCGCCTCCGGCTCGCGGTCTACAGCGATCCTTTGAACACCGACGGAAAGGTCGTCCTCGTCTCCGACGCCACGCGCGTCGCGGCCTCCTTGCGCTCGGGCGGCGAGGCCACCCCCGAGGCCGCGCGCAGGCTCATCGGCTCGGCCACCATCCACTCCGTCCCGCTCTGCGGCGAGTCGAACTTCGAGACCCTCGAAGCCGCCGGGAGCTGCCTCCGCGCCTACCTCACGATCCCGGCCATGCTGGCCACGCTCCAGATCACGCGCGCGCCCTGGCTGGAACGACCCCTCGTCACGCGCAGCGTCCTCAGCGCCGTCGGCGTCGCCCTCGCCGTCGACAGCTATGACCCCGTCCGGCGCCGCGCCTTCCCCATCGCCGGCCAGCTCGGCGGCTCCATCCAGCAGCTCGGCGACGGCCGCGTGGGCCTGCTCGGCTACCTCGGCGTCGCCCCCACCATCCCCGTCCTCGGCGACGGAGGCAACACCACCTCGTTTGGCTTCCTCGCCGGCCTCGGCCTCTCCTACATCACGAACGAGAGCGGCCCCGACGAAGGCCTCAAGCCCGCGGCTTTCCTCTCCGTCGTCGTTCAGGTCGGACAGGCCACACCCCAGGTTTCGGGCTCCAGCCGGGCTGTGTTCGGCACTTACCAGGGGGAGTGATAAGCTCGTGGACCAGGGCCGCCGCCCCTCCCCGTACCCCGACCCCAGCTTCGCCAGCACCACGTGAACGAAGGAGACCTCGTCGCCGGACGGTACCGACTCCTCCGCCCCATCGGACGGGGCGCGATGGGCACCGTATGGGCCGGCCGGCACGAGCTGCTCGGGCGTGACTTCGCCCTCAAGTTCGCGAGCCTGCCGCTCCGCGCAGGCCCCGAGACGCGCGCGCGGTTCCTCCGCGAAGCGCAGGCCATCGGCCGCCTCCGCCATCCCAACGTCGTCGACGTCGCGGACTTCGGCGAGGTCGCACCGGGCGGCGGCCTCTACCTCGCGATGGAGCTGCTCGAAGGCCAGTCGCTCGCCGCGCGCATCGAAGAGCAAGGCGCGCTCCGCCCCGCCGAGGCCGTCGCGGTCGCGGCCGAGATCGCGCGTGGGCTCGCCGCCGCGCACACCGCCGGCATTGTGCATCGCGACATCAAGCCCGAGAACATTTTCCTCGCCCGTGGGATGCGCGGCGGTTTGGTCCCCAAGCTCCTCGACTTCGGCATCAGCAAGCAGCAGCAAGCCGACGAGACCCCCTCCACGCTGAACGGCGTGCCCTTCGGCACCCCCGCGTACATGAGCCCCGAGCAGGCCCTCGGCGAGCTCGACGTCGATCACCGCTCCGACGTGTGGTCGCTCGGCGTCGTGCTGCACGAGATGATCGCCGGGAAGCACCCGTTCGTCGCGCCGAACTACCAGGCGCTCATGACGAAGATCGCCGAGTCGCCCGCCGCGCCGCTCGACACGTCGGTGCCCCAGGTCGTGCGCGGCATCGTGACGAAGTGCCTCCAGAAAAACCCCGCCGATCGGTACGCCGACGCCGACGCCCTCGCGACGGCGCTCGAAGACGCGCTCGGCAGGCTCGGTCCTTCGGGGGACGTCGCGATCGAGCGCCCGCGCGCCTTGCCTTCGTTGCGCCCGCCCGCGAGCGCCGACACCACACACGCCTCTCCCTCGAAGCGTGGCCCCGCGCTCGTCGCTGCCGTCATTGCGGCGGCCCTGCTCGCGGGTCTCGCCGCGGTCGGGCTCGGCGGAAGACGCGACGACGCCGAGCCCCCTGCGCCTTCACCTCCTCCGAGCGCGCCGAAGGCCGAGGCCCTCCCCACGCCGCAACAAACCGCGCTCCCGACCGCGGCTCCAAGCGCTGCGCCCACGACCACGACGACGCACGCGCCCGGGACGCCGCGCACCGCCAACACCGTGACGCACACGCCTTCGGGATCGACCTCGGGAAAGGCCTCGGGTCCTGCGGGGAAACGCCCCACGACGAACGTCAACGACCCGGGTTTCTGAGGCCCACGCGACCCCGACCCGAGGCGAAGCGTGGTACCATCTTGGCCGAGGATCCGTTTTGCGTCGGTTTCACTCTCAGGCAGCCTGCGTGGGGATCGCCTTGCTCGCTGGCACCTCGTGGCCGACGGGTGTGTGGGCGGACGAAGCTCCCACGGCCGCGGAGCTGAAGGAGGCGCGCGAGCAGTTCACGCGGGGGCGGCAGCTCGAAGACGAGGGCAAATTCGCCGAGGCGCTCGTGCTGTTTCAGCGCGTGGGTCACGTGAAGATGACCCCGCAGGTGCGCTTCCACCTCGCGCTCTGCCTGGAGCACCTCGGCAAGCTGGCCGAGGCGCTGGAGACGTTCCGGATCGCCGCCCGTGAAGCGACCCCCAGCGCACCGAACGTCGTGACCGAAGCGAACCAGCACGTCGAAGCGCTCGAGAGGCGCGTGCCGACGCTGACGGTCGTGGTCGAGAACGCGAGCCCGGGGGACGAGATCTCGCTGGAGGGTCGGCGGCGCGTCACCGCGGGGTCCGCGCTTCGGATGGATCCGGGAGGGTACACCCTCACGTTGCGGCGGGACGGCGCGGTCGTGAGCGAGCAACGCGTCACGCTCGAAGAGGGCAAGAGCTTGCGGGTCGAGCTCTCGGCCACGGGGGGCGGGGGCGGCGGGCACGCGCCGGGCTCGATCCAGCGAACGCTCGGCTGGACTGCCGTCGGCGTCTCGGCGGCGTCGCTCGTGACCATGGGCGTGTTCATCGGCCTGCGCGCGGACCGGCTCGCGACGGTCGAGGCCGCCTGTCCGACGCACATCGGCTGTGATCCCGCGGTCGCGCCGATCGCGAACGAGGGCGCGACCTACGCGACGCTCGTCAACGTGTTTGCCGGGCTCACGGGGGCGGCCGCCGTCGCGGGCGTCGCGCTCTTGCTCACAGCGCCGGCGCCTGCTGCGAGCGCGCCACGCGCGACCTTGCGTTTGACCCCTGTGTTCGCGCCGGGGGTCACCTTTGTATCGGTCGAAGGGAGGTTCTGATGCTGCGAACGAGCCACGAGCGCTCTCCGCTGGTGTTCTTCTGCTGTCTGCTCCTCGGCCTCTCTGCGTGCACGTTCCCGGCGATTGATTACGCCGAGCCGGACGAGAGCGGCGGGGAAGGCCCCGCGTGCCCCGCCACGCCCAAATGTGCGAGCGACGTCGAGACCTGCGCGAAGCAGGCCGCGGGGCAGCGCAACATGTGCGTGTCGCAGTGCGAAAAAAGCTGGCCGAACGGGAGCAGCTTCGACGGGGATTGCTCGGCGTGCGATTCCGCGCTCGACACCGCCATGAACAACTGCGTCGCGCAATGCGAGACCTGCAGCGCTGCCGGCGGCTGCACGAACGCGATCGACAGTTGCCGCGCGCTGCTCGGCTTCCCCTGAGGCGCGCCCCACGTCCGCCGGCCCGCCGCGTCCGTGACGACCGCGTCAACCACGTGTGACGGTCGTGTGTCAATCCCTTTCCGCGCGACAATGAGCGAATTCGGCTCGAACGTCACCGCGTCGGTCGCGGGAAATAGCCGTATGCACGGAATTATCCTGCAATGGATGGTTTGGCGGAGATGGTCTTTGCAATGACCACCGCTTGAATTGCGGGATTGATGAAATAATCTCGAAAAAGAGAAAGCCCCGACGTGCACAGGCACATCGGGGCTCGTCGAACCACACGAAGACGCTTTACTTCTTCTCTTCGTCTTCGGGGGGCGTGGTCATCATGCCGAGCACCTTCGCGCCGGCCTGCTTGGCCCCGTCCAACGCGGCGATGAGACGCGCGTAGTTCGCTTTGTCGTCGGCGATGAAGAAGACGATCTTGTCGTCCTCCTTCCGCCGTTCGAGCTTCGACTTCAGCTTGTCGACGTATTCTTCGTTCGTGACCTTGTCGTAGTTGATCTTGAATTCACCCTCGGTCCCGATACGAACCACGAGCTGATCAGGCGGCACTTCCGTGACCGTCTCGACCTTCTCCGTCTCGGGCACGCGTACATCGAGATTCTTCTCGAGCAGCGGCGTGACGACCATGAAGATGATCAACATCACGAGCACGACGTCGATGAGGGGCGTGACGTTGATGTCCGAGTTCGGCGGATTGGCGGGCTTGATCGCCACCCTTCTCGTCTTTCTGCTCATCTCGTTCGGCTCCGCTGGCTCTACTTCTGCTCTTCAACACCGAGGGCCACGCTCTTCGCGCCTGCCTTCCGCGACAGCTCCATGACCTCGCGCACGTCGCCCACGGTCAGCGTCTGGTCGCCCTTGAGCAGGATCTTCCGCCCCGGCTTCGCGTCGAGGACCGCCTTCAACGCAGGCGTAAAGCCCTCTTTGTCGTACTCGCTGCTCTCGATGTAGATGTGCTTGTCCGTCGTGACCGAGAGGATGATCGGATCGCTGTCCTTGTTTTCCTCGTCGATCGACTTGGACTGGGGCAGCTTCACGTCCTTGCCGCGCTGGAGCATGGGCGTGATGACCATGAAGATGATCAGAAGAACAAGGACGACGTCGACGAGCGGCGTGACGTTGATGTCGTTCTTTACGCTGCCCTTCTTCGGGCCGACTGCCATTCCCATGAGAACACCTACTCCCTCTCAGGGGTCGCCCTCGCCAGAGCCGCGCGCGCCGGAAAAGGCGCGCCCGCTCCACGAGGGCGGGCTTTTCTAGGCCGCGGCCTCGCTCTCCTCGCCCTCTTCCTCCTCTTCGCGCGGCCCCTCGGCGAGGCGACGCGCGACCAGATCGAGGAACTCGTTCGAGGACTCGGAGATGTCGACCGCACGCGCGTCGACCCAGCCGGCGAGGAAGTTGAACGCCATGACGGCGGGAATCGCGACGAGCAGACCGAAGGCCGTCGTGATGAGCGCCTCGGCGATACCGGCGGAGACCGTCCCGAGACCACCGGAACCGCTCGCGGCCATCTTCTCGAAGGCGGTGACGATACCCATGACGGTACCGAGCAGACCGACGAACGGCGCCGTGGAGCCGACCGTCGCCAACCAGCCGTGGCCACGCTTCAGGACCGCGAGCTCACGGGCCTGCTGACGCTCGAGGGCGCGCGCGACGGACTCGAAGCAGAGGTCCTTCTCGCCGTGAACCGAGCCCTTGTAGGCCACGAGGCCCGCGCGGATCGTGCGGCCGAGGTAGCCGATATCCTTGCCGAACTTGGCGTCCGCCGCAGCGTCGAGATCGCCGTTCGCCAGGAGGGAGGCCATCTTCGCAGCGAACACCTTCGAGTCGGACATCGACTTGAAAGACATCACGAGCCTCTCGCCCAGGACGAGGAGGGACGTGAGGCTCATGACGCCCATCACGATCACGACCAGGCGGGCAAAAAGCCCCATTTCACGCCAAAGTCCACTCAGTGAAAAATCCATGGTTTCGGTCGCGCCTCCCTCGCGCGTTCTCTTGGTGACTCGAGTGTTCGGTGCTCTGGAGATCGCCCGCACTTCCGTGCGTGGCCCGTGTCTTCAGCGGGTGGGCATCACCAGGCGAATCGTAAAGGTGTAGTTGACCCTCTGCGCTTTGCCGTTGAACATGACCGGCGTATAGCGCTGCGAGGCGAGTGTCCGGAGAACGGCCGCATCCATGTGGGGCAACCCCTTGATGATGGCGCACCCCTCCACGCTCCCCGACTCCGTGATCACGCAGCGCGCGATCATGACGCCCTCCACGCGCGCGGCCAGAGCCTCGGACGTGTGGCGAATCTCGGGGCCCGAGACCTTCGATGGGCGCGTCATTCCCGCCCCGAACGGAATCGTGACGTTCTGCGGCGGCGGGGGCGGAGGTGCCGGATTGCCGAGCACACCACCGACGACGCCACCAACGACGCCACCGGGCACACCGCCGGGCACGCCGCCGGGCACGCCGCCCTCTTCGCCCTCGCCCTCTTCTTCCTTGGCTTCGGGCTCGGGCTCCTTCTCCGGTGGCTTCTCCTCCGGTTTGGGCTCCTCTTTCGTCTCGACGATCGTGTCCGGCTTTTTCACCGGCTTCGGTTTCTCGATCGGCTTGACTTTTTTGCCACCTGCCGGCGGCGGAGGTGGCGGCGGAGGTGGAGGAGGCGGCGCTGGGGCGACGAACGTCACCTCCGGCAGATCCGTCTTCTTCTCCGCCGGTCTCGTCGTGATGTACAGGACGAGCGCGAAGATGAGGGCGTGGACTACCACCGACAGCACGGCGCCCGTGCCGAGGCGGCTCTTGGGGATGTTGTCGCGGCCTAGAACCGAGTCGAACATGAGCCTTGAGCCCTGATAGTCGAAATCGTCTGCCGGGGCGAGCCAAAGAAGACGGGGGCCCCGCAATTCTTGCGGTTGGGAGGGAAACGAATTCTAGAGAGCCCCCCAGCGCCGGGTCCGGGGATGGGTCGTTGCATGTCCTTCCCGGTTCCAGACGCCCTCCGAACGGGGGGTGACGGCGGCAAACCGCGACACGCGCGAGGGTGCGTCGCGCCCACCTTCGCCGCGCAGTGGCCCGTGAGCGGGGCACGTCAGGGTGCGTCTTGGAACGTCCACGCGGGGGCTCGTCGGGGGGGTGTGTCCGGGCGTCTCACAGAAAGAGTTACGTGGAGGCCGCAGAAAGTGTTGTTGACGGTCACGGAACATGAGTATAGTCGGCCGCCTTTTCGACACTTGGCCCACTTCTGGAGGGATGGAGGGCTCGTGATATTCAGAGACAGACTAGGCCTGTTGGCCGCGATTGTGCCGTCAGTCGTCATGGTCGCCGGATCGGCGTATGCAGCCGACGGCGTGATCACCGGCCAGGTGCGTAACGCGGCTACAAAAGCACCCGTTGCGGACGTCGTCATCACAGTGACGTCCCCCGCGCTGCAGGGTGAGCAGATCGTCGTGACGGATGCGGGGGGTAACTTCCGCGTTCCGCAGTTGGCCCCCGGTGAGGGTTATACCGTTCGCGCAGACAAGGAGCAGTACAAGCCCTTCTCGCGCGGCGGTATCAAGCTCACCAGCGGCTCGACGATCCGCGTAAACCTGGAGCTTCTGCCGGAGAACATCCAGGCGGGCGAAGAGATCGTCGTCGTCGGCAAGCCGCCGGTCATCGACGTCGGCTCCTCGCGCGTCGCGGTGACCATCGACAGCGAGTTCACGCGCCGCGTGGCCGTGAACCCCCCGGCCGCCAAGGGCGGCGCGACGCGCTCCTTCGAGAGCCTCGCGGCTGTCGCTCCCGGCGCCAACGCCGACGCGTACGGCGTGTCCGTGAACGGCACGTCGTCGCCCGAGAACGGCTTCATCATCGACGGCGTCTCCGCGAACGACCCGGCGTTCGGCATCCTCGCGGTGCCGCTCTCGGCTGAGTTCGTGAAAGAGGTCAACGTCATCACGGCGGGTTACCTGCCAGAGTACGGCCGCAGCATCGGCGGCGTCATGGATGTCGTCACGAAGAGCGGCTCGAACGAGTTCCACGGCTCCGTCTTCGGGGCGATCACGCCCGGCGCGTTCGAGGGTCAGCGTACGCTGATTCCCCGCGCGGGGAACACGATCAACACGAATCCGACGCTCGGCTCGGTTCGTGACTTCGGCTTCGAGATCGGCGGCCCGATCGTGAAGGACAAGCTCTGGTTCTTCGCGGGCTTCAGCGTGGCGATGCAGCGCTACCGCCTCGAGCGCGTCTTGAGCAGCCTGAACAACACGCTCGAAGACCGGACGATGCCGGATCCAATGAACCCGAACGGCCCGCAGATCCCGGGCCAGGACGGCGTCGTGGACACGGCGGTCCCCGTGCTCGACCCGGCGACCGGCTACCAGACTGCGAGTCCGCTCAAGGGCGTCAATCCGCAGATCTACTACGCCGATCAGCAGACGATGCAGTACATCGGCAAGCTGACCTGGAACATCAACCAGGACCACAACATCAGCGTGACGGTGTTCGGCGCGCCGTCGACGTCCGGCGGCAACGGCACGTTCGGCTTCGACGCGCAGGACGGCGGCGTGGCGGTCGGCAACCTGGTCGGCCCGTACAACTCGCTCGCGGGCACGGTCGACCAGTTCAACAACAGCGTCGTGCTCAAGAGCTCGTCGGCGTTCGCGAACAAGAAGTTCCTGGTCGATGTGACCCTCGGCTGGGTCTACAACAGCATCGCGCAGGGCGCGGCGGACGGTTCGAACGTCAACGACATCAACGACCCCACGAAGCTCGCGTACATGCCGGGCATGACGTGGCGCCGCACGACCGGCGGAGCGCACCCGATCAGCGACTTCGAGTCGCTCCCGGCGACGGCGGCCGCACAATGCGATCCGACGGGCGACGGGCGCTTCGTGAGCAACTTCTGCCCCGTCGCATCGTACCGGACCGGCGGTCCGGGCCTGATGAACATCGCCACGAGCAACCGCTACCAGGGCCGCGTCATCGCGACGGCGCTGCTCAACGCGCTCGGGCAGCACGTCATCAAGGCCGGCGTGGACTTCGAGGTCCTGAACTACACGAACACGAAGGGCTACGGCGGCGGCGTGTTCTTCCGCGAGAGCACGAGCGGCAACTTCGTCGCGGACTTCCGTCGTTACGGGTTCCTGCAGGGCCCCGACGACGCGGTCAACCTCGACGTGTTCGAGGCGACCTCGACCTCGACGACGGTCGGCGGCTTCATCCAGGACTCGTGGAACATCCTCGACCGCGTCACGGTGAACCTCGGCGTCCGTTACGACGCGCAGGTCGTGACGGGCAACGACGGCAACGTCGGCATCGCGCTGCCGAACCAGTGGTCGCCGCGTATCGGCGCGATCTGGGATCCGACCCGCGAGGGCCGGGCCAAGATCACGGCGAACTTCGCTCGGTTCTACCAGGCGATCACGCTGAACATGGTCGATCGCTCGTTCCCGGGTGAGCTCGGTCTCCAGAAGAACCGCTCGCTCAACGCGCCGAACTTCAACCCGCCGAAGAACGGCGTCTGCAACCCGCTCGATCCGGTGCAGGCCCGCGGGCCGGAGTGCAACAGCATCGACAACCTGGCGACGGCGACCCTCGACTACGACCCGAACCAGAAGTACCTCATCACCGGCTCCGATCGTGTCCCGGTCGATCCGGATCTCAAGCCGCAGTCGTCGGATCAAATCGTCGTCGGCGGCGAGTACGAGATCATCACGGACGCGCGCATCGGCGGCGCTTACACGCGCCAGTGGCTGAACTACGCCATGGAGGACATGAGCCGCGACGAGGCGTCGACGTACTTCATCGGAAACCCCGGGTACGGCATCGCGAAGGACTTCCCCAAGGCCACGCGCGACTACGACTCCTTCATGGTGTATTTCCAGAAGGCCTTCTCGAACCAGTGGCTCGCGCAGGTCAACTACACCGTCTCGTGGAACCGCGGTAACCTCGCGGGTCTGTTCCGGCCGGAGACGGGCCAGCTCGATCCGAACATCAACTCGGACTTCGACCTGGTCTCGATCCTCGCGAACCGGACGGGCGACCTGCCCGGTGACCGTCGCCACGTGATCAAGGTGTTCGGCGCCAAGGAGTTCCAGCTCCCGGCGAACGTCACGATCAACCTCGGCCTCGGCTACCTCGGCCGCAGCGGCACGCCGCTGAACGTCCTCGGCTCGCACGTGCTCTACGGCGACTCCGAGGTGTTCATCCTGCCCCGCGGCGACGGAGGCCGTACGCCCTGGGTCCACAGCATCGACACGAACGTGACGTTCGGCTACCGCTTCTCGAAGGACAGCACGCTGACCGTCGGTGTCGACGTCTTCAACCTGTTCAACTTCCAGCAGGCCACGGGCTTCGACCAGAGGTACACCCTGGCGGACGTCCTGCCGATCGCGGAAGGGTCCGAGGCGAACCTCCACGGGAAGAAGGGCGAGGCGCCGACGGATACGAGCAAGAAGCTGCTCTACTCCGACGGCTCGGACTTCGATCCGGCGGACGTCAACCCCAACTGGAAGAACCCGACCGCTTATCAGACGCCGCGGCAGATCCGCATCAACGCGCGCGTAACCTTCTGATGTTTGGAAGGGAAAGGAAGCTCACCATGAAGCACCGAATCCACAGTGTTCTGGTCGGCGCGATGGGGCTCGCCAGCGCGGCATTCTTCGCGTTCTCCGGGGCCTCTTGCTCGCAGCCGACCATCCAATGCGTCGTCGGGCACGGACCGTACTTCGCGAAGTACCAGTTCGTGAGCGGTGACGAAGCGTGCCTCGGCCTGAAGGGCGAGGACATCGGCCTGTCGACGTATCTCGCCCCCAACGCGGACAAGTCGCTCGCCGATTACAACGCCCGCAGCATCGCGATCCAGTCGTCCAAGCTCGGGGCACTCGCTCGCGAGCGTGAGGGCGCGGGGTACGAACTCGGGACGGACAAGCCGTACGCGTTCGGCGCGTATACGACCAACCCGGACGCGAACAACATCTGCTACACGGCCGGCGCGAACGGCACGGCGGCGATCGCGTCGGCGGACATGAACATCGAGGAGTTCGATACGGGCGAGGTGGATGATATGGGCAACCCCGTCATCCTCCCGGCCGAGCACCACCGGCAGGAGTGGAAGAACATCAAGGTGTACGTGACCGCAGCCGTGCCCGGCACGCAGCTCGTCGGCGACATGCGCTACGAGAACGTGCTGGCCGGATGCTCGGCCGAGTACAAGTTCATCGCGCTCTTCCCGTCGGTGCCCTGCGACAAGGACGTCCACGCCGACGACGACAACAACCCGGACACCGACGCCGCCAACGACGACGACGATCCGAGCAAGCCTGACACGCCGATCGGCGTCGAGCCGGATCCGGATGCCTGCCTGGCCGAGGCCGACCCGTCCAAGGGTCGCGTGTTCGGCTCCGGCATCAACCCGGACTTCCCGGTGCGTTGCGACCCGGAGACGCTGCACTGCATCCTCTCCGAGGATCCGCTCACCGGCAAGCCGTAGTCTCTCGTCCCCTCCCCCTCCAGAACCGCAACACGAGCCTCCCGCCGCGCTTCGCAGCACGGCGGGGGGCTTCGTTATGCCCTGCCGACGTAGCGATTATCGCTTCGGCGGTGCGCTGCCCTCGCCGAGCGCCTCGGTCAGGCGACGGCGCGCGTCCGCGAGCGCCGCTTCATTGCGTTGCCCCGGGCCGAGCGCCTCGTGCCCCGCGACCTCCTCGCGCAGCGTGGCGATCTGCCCCTTTCGATCGCCCGTCTTGGCCTGCAGATCCGCGCGTTGCTTGAGGTACGCGAGCCGCCGCGGCCCATAGGAGAGCGCCACGGCGCGGCCATTCGCCGCGAGCGCGGCGTCGAGTCGCCCCATCTTCGCGAGCGCGTTCGAGAGCCGCGCCGGCGGATCGTACGACTTCGGCATCTCGCGCTCGCGCTGCTCCAGCATCCGCACGGCTTCCTCGCCGCGACCGAGCGCCATGTACGAGATCGCCCGGCCGTAATCGTACGTCGCCGCGATCTCGGGCGACTTCGCCTCGGCCGCGGCCTTCTCCATGATCACGAGTCGTTTTTCGTGCGCCGCGCGCGCGCCGTCCGTGTCGCCGAGCTCGCTCTTCACGCCCGCGAGGATCGCGAGCGCGTCGGCGCGATCGTCGACCGTGGACTCGGGCGGCGGCGACGCGACGAGCGCTTCGAGCTTCGCGATCGCCTTGCGACGCACGAGATCCTGCGTGGAGCTCTTCGCGAGCCGGCTCGCGCAGCTCAAGAGAACGGCCGCGAAATCGGCGGGAGCGGCGGCGCCGCGAATCTCGTCCACGTGCTCGGCGCCGAATCGCGCGCAGCCATCGACGTCCCCGCTCCCGGCGAGCGAGGAGAGCTTTCCGGCGAGCGCGTCGTCGCGGCGAGGCCAGCGCGCGTCGACCTTCGCGAGCAGCTCGTCATAAAGTGCGAGCGCTTTGCGATGATCGCCGGCCGCGCGCGCGGCGCTCGCTTGCGCCAGCGTGTAGAGCGGATCCGAGGGAGGCGCGGAGGCATCCATCACGCGCACCGCGTCCTCGACGAAGCTGCGCATCTCGCGCGCCGAGACCGCGCCCGGCAAGTAAGCGACGACGTCGCCTTTCGCGGGATCGATCACGAAGAACGTCGGCCAGAAGCTCATCTTGTATCGTTCGAGGAATGCGGCGCTCGAAGGGCGATCCGTGTCGATCGCCGCGAACACCACGCGATCGGCGAGCGGGCGAAGCGCCGGATCGACGAGCACGTAGTTCTTCATGCTGAGGCACGTGTGGCACCATGGCGCCCACGCATCCACGAAGAGCGCCTTCTTCTCGGCGCGCGCGCGCGCCATCGCGCCGTCGAGGTCGTCCTCGATGAACACGAGCGGCGGAGCGACCGCGTCCTTTCCGGCGGACGCGCCATCCGGCTTCGTGGGCTCGCCTGATTTCGTGGCGCCGTTCGTCCCGGCCGCGCCGTTCGTGGGGCCGACCTCGGCCGTGGTGGGTGCGTCGGGGCCGGGCGGCGGGGCGGCCCCGCATCCGGCGGCGAGGGCGACGAGGAGCGCTGGGAACAGGGAGCGAGGTCGGGCCATGACGCCGAGTGTAGTGCCGGGCGGGCGCGTTCGCCCGAACGAGAGCGTGCTCGCCCCGGCGACGGATTGCGTTATGGTGGAGCCTTCATGAGCGAGCTCGAGGGCCGCTGCGGGAGTTGTGCGGCGTTCATGCGCCCGCGCGAGGATTCGCGCCTCGGGCGCGTGGGGGACTGCGCGCTCGAGATTTATCCCTCGCCGATCCGGCAGACGTCGACGTGCTCGCGATACCGACCGAAGGGCGCCCCGGCGCCGCCGCCTCCGCCGCGAGCGGCGGGCGAGCCTCGAAGGGCGCGCTCTTCGGCGATCGAGCCGCGGCGGCGCGACGCGGAGGCCACGCGGCCTTCGCCGTCCGGGACCACGCAGGGCGCGCGGGCCGTGAATGCGGGCCCCTCGCTGCCCAGGGAGATCGACATCGACATGGATATCGACGAGTTCAGGCGGGTCTTGCGCGAGGTGCTTTCGGAGGAGCTTGGCCTCGGCCGCTCGGAGATGGGCGCGCGCTGGCAAGGCGGCGAGATCGTCTTGAAGCCGGGCAAGACCGGCACGGCGGAGAAGCGCATCCCGCTCGACACGTTCTTTCACAAGATCGTGATGGTCCGGGACAAACTCCGCCTGCTCGAGGCCAAGCTCAACGCGCACGACGGGCTGCCCGACGCGGACAAGGTGCAGCTCCAGGCGTACATCACAGCCTGTTATGGCTCGCTCACGACGTTCAACGTCCTCTTCGCGGATCGCGAGGATTGGTTCACCGGCGCGGGCAAGGACGGCGACGGCTGACGGACATCGAGAGGGACCGATGAAACGCTTTGCTTCTTCGTTCTCATGTGTGCTGGTCCTCCTCGCGGGCGCTTGCGCGAGCGAGGTGGACCCTGCGGATTCGGAGCCGACGGGAGACGCCGCGGGGGGCCCCTCGTGGAGCGGCCCGCTCGAAGCGCCCGTGCTCGAGGACGTGATCCCGATGTCGAAGGTCCTCCGCGTTCGCTGGAGCCTGGTTTCGCCCTGCGAAGAGGTCGAAGCCGAGCGACGCACCGATGCGGACACGTTCGCGCTCGCCTTCACCGCGGAGGGCACGGACACCGATCACGTCGACGAGGGCGCGAACGAGGATCAGGCCTACACGTACCGGCTGCGTTGCGTGCGCGGCGAGGAGACGTCGGCCTTTTCGAACACGCTCTCGGCGAATCCGTTCATCGAGTGACTTCGTTCATCGCGACGGCGGCCGGGGCGTCCCCGGCTGCACGCTCGCGCGCGCGTTTGCGGGCGGAGGCGCGGGTCCCCGGGTGCGCCATGTCGCCGAGCGCGCGGCGGAGCGCCGCGGCCCAGTACGCGGCGAGCGCTGCGTCGTCCGTGAGGAAGACGTCCATCGGCCCGTGATCGCTGTTGATCTCCACGGCCACGAGGTCGTCGCGCCGAGGCGTCGACACGCCGCGGACCTCCTCCATCGCGATCGCCGCGCCGAGGCGCCCTTCCGGCAGCAGATCCACGGCCCCCGTGCGGCTCACCCACGGGGCGATGACGAAACGATCACGGCCGGCCCAGAAAAGCGGTGCGGACAGGGCGCGGTAGCGAGCCCCGAAACGCGCCACGCTCACGAACGCGTACCCGGTGAGCGTCACGAGCGCGGCGGCCGCCGCGAAGCCGATCGTCAGGTTGCGATCCCCCGCGTGGAAGGCGCGCGCCGTCTGGAGCCACAGGCCGAGCGCGACGGCAAGCAGGATCGAACCGAGGGCGGTGTTGCGGCGGGCGTTCGTCCGCGGGCCCTGGTTCTCGTGATCCCGCAGCACGAGGCGCTCTCCTTCGAGACGCAGGGCAAACCGCGCGAGCTTGCCGGCGGGCAACACGGGCTCTTCAGGCTGGGCGTCCGGCTCGGCGGGCGGGGGGAGCGTCGTGCCCTCGGCATCGAGCGGCGCGGCGAAGGCGCGGGCGAGCGGCGTCGCGGCCCGAACGACACGGGCGCGCGCGCGCTCTCCGTCGAGATCGACCGCGGCCGCGACGAGCATGCGGCGCGGGGCGGCGTTTTCGTCCGCGCGTTCGAGCTCGACCCAGGCCGCGGCGAGCGTGCGGCGGTTCGTGCACGAGGTCGTGTCACAGCAGGGACGTTCCTCGGTGGTCACGACCAACCGGGCCACGCGGGCGGCGGTCGGGCGCTCCCCTTCGGCGAGGCGGAGCGGGGCGATGCGGACGTCGGCGCCGCCGAGGGTGCCGCGGATCCAGACCGGCGCTTCGGGATCGGGCCCGTGGCGGCTCGACACGCTGCCGAGAGGCGGCGCGGCGCGCAGGAGGAAGGGCGCCGAGGGTGGGAGGCGTTCGAGGGCGGCGGCGGCTGCGCCGGGGGCCACGAGGGCGTCGAGGGCAGGCTCGGACGTCTCGGCGCCGAGGGCGGACAGCGCGCGCGATACGTCCGCATCGAGCTCCGTTCGGGGGTGGAGCGGCATGGCTGGCGAGCCATGCCAGGGATCGGGAGAGGCGTAAAGTGTTGGAATTGGTGACGTTCGGGGGGGCGGCTCAGCGCCGGCGGCGCCGGCGGGTGATCGCGGCGAGGCCGAGGCCCAGGGCGGCGAGGGCGCCGACCTTGCCGTGCTTGCCCTCGACGGAGCAGCCGCAGCCGCCGGGGTCCTCGATCCGGGGGCCCTCGGGCTCCTCTTCTTCCCAGCCGCCTCCGCCCGCGCCGGAGCCGCCGGGGCATTCGATGGGGCACGATTTCGAGCAGAGGTTGCAGAGGCAGCCCGCATACGCCTCATAGGCCTCGACGCCGTCCGGAAATTGCATCTTGCAGGCGTCGAGGCAGGCCTTGTAGTCGGCGGGGGTCTTGGCGACGGGGCAGGAGATTTCGCAGTTGTAGATGCCGATGCATTGGCCATTGCAGCCAGTGGCGAGCGCCTTGCATTCGGTCTTCGCGGCGTTCACGGTGCAAGCGCTGCAGCTCGGGATGCCGGAGCCGGGGGGATAGAGGGTACAGACGCCGTCGATGTCGTCCTGCTCGATGCTCGCGATGGCATTGCCGCCGTCGTAGAAGGGTTCCATCGTCGAGCCCGTGACGTCGGTATGGCCGAGGCCGAGAAAATGGCCCTGCTCGTGCGTAGCAATGGAGAGCGTATCGACGGGGCTGCCTCCCATGCAATTGCCGTTCGGGTTCGTGGCGGTGTCGTACCAGCAGAACCCGACGTTGTTGAAGACGATGTCCGCGTCGGAGATGATCTGATTGCCGTCGCCGTCGGGCGACCATACCGGCAGCGTGACGCCGATGACCGAATCCACCGGTCCGAGCTCCAGCGGCCAGTTGTCTGGCCTGTTGATCCACATCAGGACGTTCTTGTTGTCGTTCGAATTCCACGTCCCGTCCGGCAGATCCCCGAGGAGCTGCGTCGCGAAATCGGTGCACTCGGGGGCCGCCCAGGCGCCGAACCCGTCGACGAGCCGCTGCTGCGCAGTCGCGGCGATCTCGGGCGGGAACGTGGACGCATTGACGTAGAACTTGACCGGGAGAATCCCCCATACCGGATACGGCGGGCCTTCGAGGCCCGTCCAGGCGCGCGCCTCGGTCGGCGCGGAGAGGATCCCGGCAGCAAATGCGGCGAGGAGGGCGGCCTTTCGGAGGGTTTTCATTTCATTTTCCTCCGGCGAGGCGGACCACGTCCGTCATGAGAGATTCGACCGGCTCGGGCTGCTCCACGTGCCCCGAGGGCTCGAGCTTCTTGCCGACGTAACGGACGAGCTCGACGCCGTCGAGCTCGCGACGCGCCATTCCCTTGGCATCCACGTGGTACACGGAGAGCGCGAGCGCCGTGAAATACATTTTTCCTTTCTCGTCGCGACGCAGAAATACCACCGCGTCCTCCCCCGCCTTGAGCGCGGCGTCACCGAGGACCTTCTGCGTCTTGCCCCGGTGTGTCCCGCCGAACTGCTGGACGACGACACGTCCCTCGACTTTCCCCTTGAGGGGCTGCACCACGTCGAGCTCGGTGCGGGTCACGAGGCCCCGGCCATCCTCGGATTCGTCCGTGACCGCTCTCCTCACACGCACGCGGACCACGAGGTCCGAGCGGTTAACGAGCTCCTCACGCGAAAGGAAGAGCATGGTCGTCGCGTCCGCCACGGCGCTGACGCCGAGCAGGACGATGGCCGCGAGCGCGGCCAAATACTTTCTGAAGCTCATGAAGTGCCTCCTCGATCCGGGCCGCTTCGGCCTTTCGTTCCACCATGCCAAGCGTCGCTCGGCGTGTAAAGCGACCCCCACGCGCAGGGCCGCCCGTGTCCAGCGATGATCCAAATTTGATTTCCGACTGGAAAGTCAGCGCGCCCAGCGCGTCTCCGTCACGACGAAAATGGCTGGCGTTTCGAGCCCCGCAGGCTACCTCCGGCGTGTACCTTTCGGGCCTCTCTGAGGAGTCATCCATGAAACGAGCTTCGTTGCGATCGTTCGGCCTCGCCTCCCTCTTCATCGTGGGCACCACGATGGCCGCTTGCGGGACGGACACCACGGGACTGTTTGCCTCCGGCGGGGAAGCAGCCGGCGCCTCGGGCGGCGCAGGCGGACAGGGTGGCGCAGGCAACGGCGGCTCGGGTCAAGGCGGCGCAGGCAACGGCGGCTCGGGTCAAGGCGGCGCAGGCAACGGCGGCTCGGGTCAAGGCGGCGCAGGCAACGGCGGCTCCGGTCAAGGTGGCGCAGGCAACGGCCCGTCGAGTTCGTCGAGCAGCAGCATGCAAAGCTCGTCGTCCGGGCCGATGCCCCCGCCCGTCATGGTCGCGTGTGGCGACGTGGCCTGTCCCGTCCAGGGCCAGGGCGCCTGCTGCTGGGACGAATACGAGCTCAGCGACCCGCCCCAGGGTGAGTGCGTGAGCGGCCCGGACGACAACGACAACTGCAACACGGAAGCCGGCCAGTCGGGCTTCGAGTCGCGCATCGAATGCCAGCTCCCCGAGCACTGCCCCGCCGGCACCGTCTGCTGCGGCGACCTCACGCAGACGCAAAACGGCAACTGGTATCCGCTCCTCCGCTGCGCCGCCACCTGTGCGTACCCCCAGCAGCGCGTCCTCTGCGACCCGCAAGCCCCCGACACGGACTGCCCCGTGGTCCAGACCAACCAGGGGCAGGTGCAGACGACCTGCCAGCCGAGCACGATCCTCCCGGACGGCTACAACATCTGCCGTCCCTGAACCCACCCGTGCGCCCCCCCCGGAGTATGTCGAGTATGGAAACATCGCACATCCCCCAACGTGCACGTCCATGCACGTGGCCCGGGGTGCGTTCGCGGGGGGGACCGCGAACTCGTGTTCACGGGACAAACCCGCGGCGCTCGCGCCGTGCGACGAACGGGGATATCCTAGGACCCGGAAGCGCCCGCTGGACCACGGAGCCAAGCGACCGCCTCCCTCTCGAGGAGCCCAGGAACCAGCCATGCAGAGTGGAAAGAGTCTGCGCTTGATGCCCGACCCGGCAGGCATCTCCGGCGATCCCGCGGCGGTGATCCCCCTGCTGGAGGAGATCGAAGCGCTGCCCGAGAGCGCCACCGGCGCGCTCGTCTTCGGCCCCCCGACGCAAGGCACGGTGCTCGTCGAGAACGGTCGGATCTGCTGGGCCGCGGCATCCGGCATGGAGCGTCGCCTCGCAGAGCTGCTCCGGGCCTACGCGGACGAACCCCCGGAGTCGAAGCGGATCGAGGACGTTTACAAGCGCTGCAAGCGTGACCAGATCCCGGTCGTCAAAGCGCTCGTCGACAGCGGGCTCGTGTCGCTCGACGGGCTCAAAGAGGTGATCCGGCAGCACACGTCGGAAGCGCTGATCGCCCTCACACGCGAGCCCCTCCGGGAAGCGCCGAACTGGGCGCCGCACAAGCATCAAGGATACGACGCGAAGTTCACGTTCGATCCGTGTGAGCTCATCGTGAGCGTAGGCGGCGTCTTCCACCCGGATCTCGCAGGGCGCGCGCGTCTCGACTTCGACGGGCTCTTGCGCTCGGGCGTGTACGCCGTGTCGTTCGCGCGCGCGCCGCAATCGAACACGCCGGTGCCGATCTACCGCTCCCCGGGCGCGTACTTCACGCTCCGCCAGGTGATGTCGCTCGGCCGGTGGGCGTTCTCCGCGCTCGACGTATGCAACGCCTACAGCGCACGAGCGAGAATCGCAGCCACCCTCGTCGAGCCAGGCGAGTACCTCGTGGCCTGGCAGTCGCGCGGCGTGGTGAGCGTGGCGCAGTGCGAAGACTCGATGAGCTTCGCGTTCATCGTGGGCAAACGTGCACGCGCAACTTCCTGACGCGCAGCTTTTTGACGGATCGGGGGGAGCTCCACAACGTAGTGCCGGGGTTTCACCCCGGACCCGACGAGGGGTTATCCACCCCTCGACCCGGACCAGGGCACGGCCCTGGACCGCTGGTGCATCGACCGCGGTGCGGTCGATGCGGTCGATGCAAAGGAGCAGCGGGTCGTGCTGTCTCAGGGCGAAGGTTCCAGTTCCAGTTCGAGCTCGGGTGGAACGGGCTGCGGCGGCAGCGGGACCGAGACGCGCACGCCATCGTGCACCGGGACGACGACCGGCAAGGCCGCACGCTGGGAAGGTGCGTCGCGCTCGGCGACGGTGCGCGCAGCGACGACGCGTTGCGGCGACAGGGAGTCGTTGAAGAGACAAACGTCGAGGGACGCAGACGTGGGCTTGATGTCACACGCGACGACCGGACGCGCAGCACGCGTGATCCGCGCGAGGACGCTCTCCTCGTCGGAGCTCGACGGGCCAAGCGAGGCGAGCACGTCGAGCGCGCGCGGATCCCGGTGGTACGCGAGCATCTTCGCAGCGTGGATGCGCACGACACGCTGGCGCGCGCGCGAAAGCTCGAAAAACGCATCCGGGGGCGCAGACTCGCGGCCCGCTTCGAGGAGGCCGAGGCGCGGCGGATCGATGCGCATCTCGGTGCCCGGCGCCTTGAGGTGCCATTTGATGGCGCGGCCCGCGGCGAGCGGCCTTCCCCAGTAGAGCCCACGATCCGTCGCGCCCACGCGGCGGTTCTGATCGTCGCGGCGAGCAAACGTGACGAGGACGCTGACGTCACGCAGCTGCGTCCCCCCATTGTTCACGACTGAAAGATCGAAGTCGTACCCACGTCGCTCCGAAGGGACCACGCGGCCGGAGCCGTCCTCAGGTCGCGACGCGAGCAGGACTTCGAGCACCGGGAGCCCCTCGTTCCACAAAGGAGACGCGGCGCGCGCACACACACAACGAGGGAGGCGTTGTTCGCCGGAAGGTGCGTCCACGGAAGAAGGCGCGGGAAACGCGGAGCCGAGGCGCGCGACGAGGAGCGGCACGTTTGGCGCGACGGCCGTGGGCTCGGGGGGTTTGCCGTAACGCTGGAAGAACGAGATGCCGAGCACGGAGAGCGCGGCCACGAGCGCGACGAGGAGCGGCGCACGCGCCCACGCAGGGAGCGATGCCTCGGGGACGGGCGGCGCGGGCGGCGGTGCGAAGGGGGCAGTCGCGACAGGGACGAACCCGAGGCGCTGACAAAGCGCGACCTCGAACGTCTCCGCGAGGCGATCGGAGCCGGGCCCGCCCCAGGTGGCGAATCGCAGGAGCTCCCGCAAAAGGAGCCAGCAGCCTGACGCAACGACGAGCCCGACCGCGAGCCGACCGAGCAACCCCGTCACGAGCGAAGCAGGCGATACGAGCGCGGCGAGCAGGCCGAGCGGTCCGGGCAGGATCACGACGGCGAGCGCCGCGTGCCTCCGCGCTTCGTACGCACGGGCGAGGGCCTCGCGTGGATCGTAGGTGAAGCGCGCGAGCGTGAAGCGCGTGTAGGGCGCGGCGATCGAGGGATCGAGCGCGAGGCAAAGCGCGCGGCCACGCCGGACGAGCCCGCGGATCGCCGTGTACGGCACGCGCATCTCCACGGACTCCGCGACGCTGCCCGGCACGAAGCCGCTGCGAAAGCCGGCCGCGCGCACGAGCTCGATCTCGAGGACGTCGTGCAGGAGCGTCAAGCGGACGGCGCCCACCGCGTTCGCACCTTCGGCCGCGAGGGCGAGGGCTCCAACGGTGAACGTGCCCGCCATGCGTCAAGCCTCCGCCGCAAGGGCCATGTCCGACGCGGGCCTCTCGAAGAGAGCGCGGAGGACACGTCCAGTCGCAGTCGCGCGCCGCGCCACGACCTCGGGGGATCCTTCGGCCACGACACGACCACCGCCCTTGCCGCCCTCGGGCCCGAGCTCGATCACGTGATCTGCGGCCGCGATCACGGCGGGGTGATGCTCGATGATCAGGAGCGAGTGGCCACGCTGCACGAGGCGATCGAGGACGGCCACGAGGCGCGCGACATCGGAGAGGTGCAGGCCTGTGGTGGGCTCGTCGAGCACGTAGAGCGTGGGCTTGGCGCGCGTGCCGCTGCAGAGCTCGTCCGCCAGCTTGAGCCGTTGCGCCTCGCCGCCCGAGAGCGTGTGCGAGCCCTGGCCGAGCCGCAGATACCCCACACCGAGATCACACATCGTGGCGAGCGGCTCGCGGATCTTCGGGTGCGCCGCGAAGAGCTCGGCCGCCTCCTCGGCCGTACGGAGCAGGACATCGCCGATCGACATGCCGAGGTAACGTACGTCGAGCGTGGCTGGCTCGAAACGTGTTCCGCCGCAAGCCTCGCAGGTCGTCACGACGTCGGGCAAGAAAGACATCTCGTGCGAGATGACCCCCTGCCCTTCGCACGTCTCGCAACGACCGCCCTTCGCCGTGTTGAACGAGAACCGCGCGGGATCGTAGCCGCGCATCTTCGCGTCGGGCGTCGCGGCGAAGAGCTTGCGGACCTCGTCCCATACGCCGAGGAAGGTGGCGGGGATGGATCGCGGCGTGCGGCCGATGG
Organism: Polyangium mundeleinium; assembly: GCF_028369105.1. Taxonomy (NCBI): domain Bacteria; kingdom Pseudomonadati; phylum Myxococcota; order Polyangiales; family Polyangiaceae; genus Polyangium; species Polyangium mundeleinium. The sequence continues at coordinate 8,321,958 of NZ_JAQNDO010000001.1, forward strand.
GGGATTGATCCACGGCGACGGCGCGCGCGAGCGAAGGCGGCAGGTGGAGCTTGTCGTGCGGACCGGGATCGGGTCCCGCGAGGCCGAGGGCGCGCCGCACCGCTGGATAAAGCACGTGCCGGACGAGCGTGCTCTTGCCGGACCCGGAGACACCTGCGACGACGGTCATGCGTCCGAGCGGAACACGCAGCGCATCCACGCGCAGGTTGTGGGCGCGCGCGCCCTCGATCTCGAGGAACGCGTCGGCAGGGCCGAGTCGCACGCGGGCCGAGGCGAGCGCGCGCTCCCCGGAGAGGGCCTTCGCGGTGGGCGAGTTTGCCGTGCGTAGCACCTCCGAGGGCGTCCCCTGGGCCACGATGCGGCCGCCGCCGCGACCCCCGGAGGGACCGAGATCGATGAGGTAATCGGCGGCGCGGATCGTGTCCGCGTCGTGCTCGACCATGAGCACGGTGCTGCCCATGCCGGCGAGCTTGCGCAGGTTGTCGAGCAGCCGATGCGTGTCGCGCGGGTGCAAGCCGATCGTGGGCTCGTCGAGCACGTAGAGTGCGCCCGTGAGCCCGCTGCCGAGCTGCGCGGCGAGCCGGAGCCGCTGCATCTCGCCGCCGGAGAGCGTGGCGGCGCGGCGATCGAGCGCGAGGTAGCCGAGCCCGACCTCCTCGACGAACGCGAGCCGCCGCGCGAGCTCGCGGTGCGGCGCCTCTGCAATGAGCGCGCGCTCTCCGTCGAAGCGGAGCGCCTTCGCCCAGCGCACGGCCTCGGACACCGAGCGCGCGGTCGCCTCGTGGTATCGGTCTCCCGCGAGGCGCACCGAGCGCGGGACGGGCGCGAGGCGCGAACCGCCGCAGGCCGTGCACGGCTCGTTCGAGGCATCCGTGAGATCGGCGTCCTCGCTCCCGCCGAGCACGCCCGTCCCCTCGCAGGCCTCGCAGCGGCCTTGCTTGGTGTTGAACGAGAACCAGCGCGGATCGAGCTCGGGGACGCCCGCGCCGCAGCGAGGGCAGGTGCGCGTGGTGGAGAGGAGCTCTTCCTGGCCCCGCGAATTGACGAGCTTGAGCGAGCCCCTGCCGAAGGTGAGCGCGCGGTCGAACGTGGCGCGATCGAGGCCGTCGAGTTTGCCCTCGTGCATCACGAGATCGATCGAGTGCTCGCGCCGTTTGTCGAGCCGCGGCGGATCATCTGTGCTCACCCGCGTGCCGTCGACGATCGCGTCCGTGATGCCCGCGCGCGCCGCCGCCGTGAAGACGTCGAGGTACGTGCCCTTGCGCGCGACGACCGCGGGCGCGAGCAACGTGCGCGCGCCCCGCGTGGCGAGCAGCGCGCGATACACCTCGTCGGGCGCGCGCGCGGTGATGGGGACGTCGCACGTCGGGCAGTGCGGCTCGCCGACCTTGGCGAAGAGAAGCCGCAGGTAGTGGGCGATCTCCGTGACGGTCGCGACCGTCGAGTTCGACCCCGAGCGCGTCGTGCGCTGTTCGAGCGCGATTGCAGGCGGCACGCCCGTCACACGATCGACATCGGGACGCGGCATCGACGGGAGGAACTGACGCGCGTACGGCGTGAGCGTCTCCAGAAAGCGCCGCTGCCCCTCGGCGAAGACGACATCGAACGCGAGCGTGCTCTTGCCCGAGCCGCTCGGCCCCGTGACGACGACGATCTGGCCATGCGGGATCGACGTGCAGACCTCGGCGAGGTTGTGCTCGCGCGCGTGGACGATCTCGATCGCCGACGGCGCGGGCGGATAGGCCGACGATCCGCGGCGCGACGCATCTCCGTTCGCCTTTCCCTTTCGGCGTGACGACGAGGGCGACGACGAGGGTTTCGCGAGGTGCGTCGCGAGCGCGTGTCCCGTGCGCGTGTTCGTGCGCGCGACCTCCTCGGGTGTCCCCTCGGCGACGATCTGCCCGCCGTCGCTGCCCGCGCTGGGGCCAAGATCCACGACCCAGTCGGCGGCCGCGATCACGTCGAGATCGTGATCGACGACGATGACGCTCCCGCCGCCGCGCACCAGGTCCCGCAGGGCCTGGTTGAGCAGCAGCACCTCTTCTGCGTGCAGGCCCGCGCTCGGCTCGTCGAGCAGGAAGAGCGCGCCCGCCGTCCGTTCGCCGAGGGCGCGCGCGAGCTTGAGCCGCTGCGCCTCGCCGCCGGAGAGCGTCGAGAGGGGCTGGCCTAGCGCGAGGTACCCGAGGCCGAGGCGCGCAAGCGGCCCGAGCGCGCGCACGATCGCCGGCTCGCGCGCAAAGACCTCGAGCGCCTCGTCGATCGACAGCGCGAGCACGTCGGCCACGGAGCGGCCGTCGACCTTGACCTGGAGCACCTCGTCACGGAAACGTTTTCCTTGACAAACTGGGCAGGTCAATGAAACGTCGGCGAGGAACTGCATCTCGATCGTCTCGGCGCCCTCCCCTGCGCACGACTCGCACCGACCGAGCGCCACGTTGAACGAGAAGTGCCCCGCCGTGAGCTGCCGCGCCCCGGCCTCGGGCTCCGCGGCGAACTTCTGGCGGATGCGGTTCCACGCGCTCGTGTACGTCGCGGGGTTGCCACGCGAGGTGCGCCCGAGCGGCGCTTGATCGACGAGCGTGACGATCTTGATCCCGCTCGTGCCTTCAATCTTTTTGTGCGCGCCCGCGGGCTCGATGTCCTTGTAGCCGCGGGCCCGCGCGAGGGCGCGGTAGAGCACGTCCTCCACGAGCGTGCTCTTGCCCGAGCCACTCGCGCCCGTCACGCACACGACCTGCCCGAGCGGCATGCGCACGCTGACGTCCTTCAAATTATTCGCGCGCGCGCCCACGATGGAGATCGATCCGCGTGGTGCAGGCCGCTCGTCCGCCGAAGCAACACTCGCCGCGCCTCGCGCGAGGGCGCGCCCCGTTGGCAGATCGGCCCGCCGCGCGAGCTCCGTCGGCGCGCCGTCGAACACCACGCGCCCGCCTTGTTTGCCCGCGCCGGGCCCGAGCTCGACCACGCGATCCGAGGCCCGGATCACGAGCGGCTCGTGCTCGATGACGACCACCACGTTTCCGCGCGCCGCGAGCTCGCGCATCGCCTCGATGAGCGGCGGCACGTCACTCGGATGCAGCCCCACCGTCGGCTCGTCGAGCACGAAGAGCGCGCCCGTCAGCGACGTCCCGAGCGCGCCCGTCAGCGTCACGCGTTGCGCCTCGCCGCCCGAGAGCGTGCGCGCTTGCCGATCGAGCGTCAGGTACCCGAGCCCCACGCGCTCCAGGTACGAGAGCCGCTGCGCGAGCTCCTTCCGCGCGATCTCACCCTGCCCCGTCGTCGCCTTCAACCGATCCAGGAGTGCGCGCGCCTCGCGCAATTCGAGCCCGTGCCAGCTCGCGAGATCGAGCCCGCCCACGCGGTAGAGCAAGGACTCGGGCGACAGGCGCTTGCCGTCGCAGGTCGCGCATGGATCGTAGGAGCGGTACCGCGCGAGCAGCACGCGGATGTGCATCTTGTACGTGCGCGTCTCCAGCCACTTGAACCACGCGCGCACGCCCGGGAACTTGCCGCCGTGGAAGCTGCCCTCGCCGTCGAGCACCTGCGCGCGCTGCGCCTCGGTGAGCTCCTTCCACGGCACGTCGAGCGGGATTCCCTTCTTCTCGCAGAACTTCCGAAGAACCTTCCGCTCCCACGACGTGCTCGACCCCGTCCACGGCCGGATCGCGCCGCCTTCGAGGGTCTTGTCCTCGTCGGGGATGACCTTGCCCCAGTCGACGCCGATCGTCCGGCCAAACCCCCGGCATCCGGCGCACGCGCCGATCGGCGACTGGTAGGAGAACAGGCCCGGCCGCGCGGCGTCGAAGCTCCGCGCGCACGACGGGCAGGCGAGCCCACGCGGCACGAGCACACGCCGACCCGCCCCATTCGCGCCCGACGCGCCCACGTACAAGGCCACGCCGCCCTCGGCCCGTTGCCACGCCTCCTCGATGGCCGAACCGAGGCGCCGCGCGTCGCGCGCGCCGATCTTCACGCGATCGACGATCACCTCGACCCCACCACCTGCGCCGAGCGCGTCGCTCGGGCCGACCTCGTCGATGTCGCGCACCTCGCCGCGCACGAGCAGACGCCGGTAGCCCGCTTCGAGCAGCGTCTCGCGCACGTCGAGCAGCTCCTCGGTGCCGGTCACGGGCACGCGGTACGTCACGAGCGCGGTCGCGCCGTCGTGGCTCTCGACGGCCTTCGACGCGGCCGTCACCGCGTCGACGCGCGTCGCCGGGATCTGGCACGTCGGGCACACGGGCGTCGCCTCGCGGGCGAACACGGCCGACAGGTACGGCTCGAGGTCGGCCATCGTGGCCACCGTGGAGCGCGAGCTCTTCACGGGCGCGCGGCGATCGACGGCCACGCCCGCGGCGACCGGATCGAGCTCGTCGATGGGCGGCCGTTCGAGCCGCTCCAGGAACTGCCGCGCGTAGGGGCTGAAGCTCTCGACGAAGCGCCGTTGTCCTTCCGAGTAGAGCGTATCGAGCGCGAGGGAGGACTTTCCGGCACCGGACACGCCCGTGAAGCAAACGAGCTGCCCGGGGACGAGCTCGAGGTCGATCCCCTGGAGGTTGTGGGTACGCGCGCCGCGGATGCGGATGGGTTGCATGGCTTCGCTCTCAGCGGTGAGGGGTGATGCGGAGACGACTCGGACCGAAGCGCGGGCGTACTAGCACGGCGCGCGGGTTTGTCGCGGAACGGTTGCTCGTCGACCTATGGACGCAGGACGCACGGCGCGCTAGCCCTACGCTGGCGTCTGCCTGGAGAGCGGCTCTTCGGGCGGTGCTTGGCCGTAGCGACAGCGATCAAGGGTGTCAACCACGTGAGCGGGAAAGAAGCGAGCGACGAGAAGCTCATCGTGCGAAACCGGAGGGCCGGCTTCGAGTACGAGCTCGGCGAGCGCTTCGAAGCCGGCCTCGTGCTCATCGGCAGCGAGGTCAAGATGCTGCGCGACGGAAAGGCCGACCTCTCCGACGCGTGGTGCACGATCACGAACGGCGAGGCATTCCTGCACGGCATGCTGATCCCGGAGATGCCGGGCGCCGCGTTCGGACACGTCGCGAAGCGGACGCGCAAGCTCCTCTTGCACGACACGGAGATCGATCAGATCCGCAAGGCCGTGGAGCGCGAGGGCATGACGGTCGCCGCCACGCGGCTCTACTTCAAGAAGGGTCGCGCGAAGGTCGAGCTCGCGCTGGCGAAGGGCAAGAAGCAGGCGGACAAACGCGAGACGGTCAAGCAACGCGAGGCCGAGCGTGAAGCCCGTGCCGCGATGGGCCGGGGCCGCCGGGGGGAGTGAACATGCCGCACATGAAGCTCCTGAAGGGTGGCTCGGCCGATCTCGTGGCCCTCGACGGCGATCGGGTGAGCCTTCGATCGACCGAAGCCTTCGCGCCGGGAGCGCCGCTCGCCGGCCACCTGGAGACGACCTCGCTCGTGCGCGTGAAGGTGCATCGCTGCCGAAAGCAGGACGACGCCTTCCTGGTCGAAGGCCGCCTCGTCGACGCGACACGAGCCCTTCGCGAGGAGCTCTCCGCCCTGCTCGCTTCGTCGGCCGGCGGGAGCTCGGGCGACGCGGGTTCGCCGTAAACGTCGCCGCTCCATCCTGGATCAACGCCGTCGCCATGCGCCTCGGGTCGGGGTTTTTCGCGCCCACCGCGCGGATGTATTCCAGACCCATGAACAAATGTAAAGCCGTTTAGCGATCGAACGTTGAATGGCGCCGAAATGTGTGGCGTTTTTCGGGCCTTGCGCGCCTCGGCTGCCGGCATTGCCCGATCCGACGGGCCCCCCTAGGCTGGGAAGGCATGAAGATCACGTCGCGCCCCCGGGTCATCATTCGCCGTTGCCCCACCTACGACGTCGAGCAGATCCGCCGGATCATTCAGGAGGGGCTCGAGGAGCTGGATCTCCGGCCGCACGGCCGCACGCTGGTCAAGCCGAACTGCGTGGCGTCGGGCCCGTCGTTCCCGCACGCGTACACGCGGCCTGAGTTCTTGGAGGGCGTGCTGCGCGCCTTGCAGGACCGGGACGACGGCCGCGTCCGGGAGCTCGCCCTGGGCGAGCGTTGCGGCATCACCCTCCCCACGCGCACGACGTTCGAGGGCGCGGAGTACTACCCGATGCTCAAGCGCACGGGCGTGAAGCACTACCACTTCGAGGAGGAGCCGCAGGTCGAGATCCGGCTCACCCACAAGGAGCGGCTGCGCGACTACGTCTTCACGCCCGAGCCCGTCGCGAAGGCCGACTTCTTCGTCAACTGCCCCAAGTTCAAGAGCCACCCCTGGACCACCGTGACGTTCTCCATGAAGAACTACATCGGCATCCAGGACGATCGGCACCGCCTCATCGACCACGACCACCGGCTCGACGAGAAGATCGCGGACCTGCAGTACATCGTTCAGCCGCAGTTCATCGCGATCGACGCGATCGTGGCCGGCGAAGGCCGGATGCTCACGCCCATCCCGCGCAAGCTCGGGCTCATCATCATGGGCAACTCGCAGGCCGCGTTCGACGCGCTCTGCTGCAACATCATCGGCGTCGATCCGTACACGGTCGACCACCTCCGCCTCGCCTCCGAGCGTGGCTTCGGCTCGCTCGACCTCAGCTCGATGGACATCAGCGGCGACGTGACGCTCGAAGAAGCGCAGGCGATGGCCAAGGGCTTCAAGGTGGGCCTCGTGCGCGTCGAGAAGTACTTCGAGGGCTCGCACATCACGGCGTACGCCGGCCCGCCGCCGGAGCCGGAGCGCACGGACTACTGCTGGGGCGGCTGTCCGGGCGCGCTCGAAGAGGCCATCGAGATCCTTCGTCTCTACGACGATCAGTGCGACGAGAAGATGCCGCGCATGCACATCGTCTTCGGGGCCTACGAAGGGAAGATCGACGCGAAGCCGGGCGAGCGTGTCGTGTTCATCGGCGACTGCGCGACGTGGTCGGGGGATCTCCACGGCCGCCTCGTGCGCGTCGAGAGCCTCTACAAAGACCGCGCGGAGAAGGACCCGTACCACGCCAAGCACGACGACATCTTCGCGAAGATGGTCCACGTGATCCGCAAGTTCGCGACCAGCGATCCGACCGAGCCGCTGCGCCTCGAAGGTTGCCCCGTCAGCGTGGCCGAGCAGGTGCTCACGCTCGTCGAGCTCGGCAAGACGAAGAACCCGTACCTCTCGCCCTCCGAGGCCATACGCTTCAGCAAGGGCTACCTCGGTTGGCAAGGCAAGGCGCTCATGAAGCGCATCTCGGGCACGCCCTACCAGATCCACGGCCCCTGCGAGCGCGGGCAAGCCGCACCCGAGGTCTCTCCGCCTACGCTTCCGGACGCAGAATAACGTCGAACAACACCTCGACGTCGTCGCGGACACGGAACGCGCCGAGTGGCCCCTTCACCTCGCGAAGGCCGAGCCGCTTCATCGACAGCTCCGCGCGCCCCGAGACACGCGTGCGATCCGCTTCCTCCGTCACGCGTAACGAGACCGGCAGCGAGATCCGGCCACTCGAAACCTCGACCGTCACCTCCGCGCGCTCCCGCGACGTGCCCTTCGCGCGGACGCGTACCTCCTTCGTCCCCGGGAACACCTCGTCGCGGATCTTCCGCTCGATGTCCGATCGATCCGAGGTCGAGAGTGCCGACGTGTCGACGCGCTCTCCATGAAGCGTCCCCACGACCTGCAGCGCGGCGACCGGCACGACGAGCTCCGCGGAAAACCCCTCGCCTTCGAGCGTCGCGCGGCCGCTGAACGCGGAGGCCGCGAGCTCGAGATCGTGCGCCAGCCGCGCCAGCATCCCACTGGCACGGGTGTGGACGAGAAGCTTGGAGGACGAACGATCGACGATCAGCTCGGATGCACTCACTCGCGACACCTCAGCGCGGCGACCACGGGAAGCAGCATCGCCATGAGCAGGAGAGCCACGGAGCTCTGCGGTTGGGACAGCCCGAGCGGGCCCTCACCGCCGAGCAAGCCGCGTCCGTGCGCGCGTGGCAGGAGGGCCGCAAAGAGGCCCGCGCCGCTGCCGAAGAGGAAGTCGAGGACGAGCGGCACGAGGCGACCCCGGCCCCGTTCGAGGAACGTCGCGCCAAACGCGAACCAGCCGGCATACGCCGCGCCGACGAGGGCGCCGATCCAGCCGCTCGTGAAGACATCCCGCGCGAACGGCGGCGCCGCGGCCGACTGCGCGGACGCGACCGCGACGATGGCGAGCAACGCGCCGCTCACGGCCGAAGCGAGCACGAGCGCCACGCCGATCCCGAGCGCGACGTCGCGACGCGAAGCACCGTACCGCGCGAGGGGCCAGGCGGCATCACGCAGCTTCGCGCGATCACACGCGCGCGCGGCGAGCGCGAAGCAGAAGAGCGGGACGACGAGGCGGAACGTCGCGGCGAGGGAACGATCGACCGCGCCTGCGGTGGTCACGCGGCGCTCGATGAGCCCGCCGGCGAACGCGAGCGCGAGCGCGAGGATCGTGGTGAGCACGACGCCACGCCCCGCGAGCCTGCGAGCGCCCATCGCGGCCCCGAGCGAAACACCCCCGAAGGCGCCCGCGCCACGAGGCAACGTGGCCTCTGGTCGATGCTGCGACGTCATGCTCCTCCCCGTGGCTCGCCTGAATCCCCCGGCTCGCCCGGCTTTTTGTCGTTCGTGACGGCAGGCGCTTCCGCAGCCGGCGCCTCGTTCGGCACGGCCGAAAGCTCCTGCGGCGCGACGGGCGCGAGCGCACCTGGCACCCGCGCGCTCCTCGCCGCCGGGAGCGCGACCGGCCGCCTCTGCGCGAGCCCCGCGGCGCGGCGGAACGTGAGCAACGCCTCGGCCGCAGCGCGCACCTGGACGATGCCGGGCGACGCCGGCGCGACGGCTTCGATCACGACGCCGGCCTCCACCGCTGCGTCCGTGAGCGCGAGCGCGCAAGCGTCGAGGTCAGCCCCGGACAAACGCAGCTCCGCGGCGCGCGGATACGGCCCCTCGGCCTCGCTCCACGCGACGGCCCGCACCTCCGTTCGATCGGCGAGCAAACGAGCGAGCGCGCGCACCGGCGCTCGTTCGCTCGTATCGTCCGCGGGACGCACCCACGCGACGAGCGCGGGCTCGCCGCCGGGCATGGGCTCCGCGGCGTCGGCCTCTCCGAGCACGAGCCCTTTGTGCAGCACGAGGACACGATCCCCGAGCGCGCGCGCATCCGCTGGCGAGGACGTCGTCACGACGACACACGCGCCGCCGAGCGCGAGCTCGCGAATCCGCTCGCGCACGAGGCCGAGCAGGTTGAGCGCGACGTCGGAGAGCGGCTCGTGCAGCGCAACGAGCAGCGGCGACGGCGTGGAGAGCGCGAGCGCGAGCTCCACCGCGCGCGCCTCGGCGAACGAGAGCGAGCGCGGCTCCCGGCGCGCGAGGTGACCGAGGCCGAAGGGATCGAGCACATCGCCGGCGCGCGTCGTCGACTCGCCACGCGCCCCCCGCGCGAGCGCGACGGACGCCTCGACCGTGCGCGCGTCCGGCAGCGCGGGCTCCGCGGCGAGCGCGCCGATCCGAGCCCGCAGCAAAGGCGAACGCGCGGGGGATTGTCCTTCGACCAGGACGCGCCCCTGCAAAGGAGCACGTGCTCCCGTCATCACCTCGGAGAGCGCGAGCGTCCCATCCTCGGGCGCACCCACGACCGCAAACACCCCTGCGCCGAGCGCGAGGCTCACACCCGTCAGGCTCCCGCGTGAAGCGCCGCGCGGCGCTGCGGCGTCACGCGCATGGACGGCTTCGAGCAAGAGCCGCGGCGGCAACGGACGCGGCATCGTCATGTCCCTGCTCCGCGTCCAGCGTCGACGAGAAGCGAGAGGAGCGCGGAGAGCGCGCCCGGAACCGAGTACGAGCCGCGCCCCGCGAGCTCGGCGAGCATCCACGGAACGATCACGATCGCCGCAAGGAGAACCCTCCCCCGACGCCCGCCCATGCGCGCGGCGAACGTGGCGATCGTCCCGAGCGTGGCCCCTGCGATCACTGAGAACACGAACAGCCCGAGCGCGAACACGCTCCTGCGCATCGCCATCGCTCCGGAGCTCGACAGCGCCACCGTGACGAGCGCGAGCCCGACGAGCGGCAGACCGATCGCCCGCGTGATCTGCACCATCGACGCGATCCACCGCACCACGTGGAGGCTCTGCGCGTGCACGCCGTGCGTCGCCGCGAGCGCCTCGATCCCGGCCTCGCGATCCTCGGCCGTCCGATCGCTCGCTGCCGCGAGCGTCGTCGGGGCCGCGGCCAAGAGCGTGATCGACGCGGCCCCGAGCCCGACGAGCCCTTCGAGCGGCGCGCTCGTTCCTTCTGTCGCCCGCAGCACGATCGCGAGGATCGCGAACGACGCACCGAGCAGCGCGCCGCTGGCGAGCCCGATCCGCGAGAGCGTCGTGCGCCCGAGGCGCGCGCGGGACAACGCCACCGCGGCGAACAAACGCCTCCTGCGACGCCCACGAGGCGGCCCAGGAGGACGGCGCGCGGCAGGCGCACCGGGGAGGCTCGGGGGAGTCGATGTCGTCACGATGGTTACGAGGGTGAACGCGAGGATCCGCATCCCCGCTGCCCTTTCGCGCGGGCGGCGGCAAGGATATCCTGTGCGCAGTCCTGTGCTTGACCTGAAAATCCGCCGGGGGCGATGGGCTTCTGTTCTCGGGCTCTTGCTAGCGGGGGGTGCGCTCGGCGTCGCCTGCACGCCGGACTCCGACATCGTTCGACCCACGAGCACTTCCAGCAGCGGCACAGGTGGCGCGGGCGGTGATGCCGGCGCGGGCGGTGATGCCGGCGCCTCCTCCAGCACGAGCTCGTCGAGCAGCTCGTCGTCGGCCTCGTCCAGCGGGAGCGGCGGCACAGGCGGCGTCGGTGGTGCCGGCGGCCAGGGAGGCGCAGGCGGCGTCGGCGGTTCCGGCGGCGCGGGCGGAAACCCCGTGAGCCCCTGCCCGCCCGACGCGGATTTCGACGGCATCTCGGACGACGTCGAGGGCAAGGATCAAGGCGTCGACACCGACGGCGACGGCACGCCCGACTACCTCGACACGGACAGCGACAACGACTCGCTCCCCGACGCGTTCGAAGGCCAGACGGCCGCGGTTGGCTGTGCGCACCCGCAAAACTCCGACGGCACCGGGCCGCCCGACTTCCGCGACACGGACAGCGACGACAACGGCCTACCCGACGCGCTCGAGATCTACCCCGACCAGACGCCCTACGATCCGCAGAAACCCGGGCCAAACCCCGCGGACACCGACGGCGACGGCGTCCCCGACTACGCCGATCCCGACAACGACGACGACTCGTTGCCGGACACCGTCGAGCTCACGATGGGCGTCGCCGTCAACACGGACGGCGACGCGCTCCCCGATCTGTGCGACGCCGACAGCGACAACGACACGCTCGGCGACGCGTTCGAAGGGTTCGCCGATCCCGACGGCGACGGCGTGCCCGCGTTCCGCGATGCCGACAGCGACGGCGACGGGCTCTCCGACGCCTGCGAGGCCGGGCCGCTGCACATGGTCGCGGATCCGCCGCCCGACGCCGACAGCGACGGCAAGTACGACTTCCTCGATCTCGACGCCGACGCCGACGGCATCCTCGACAAGGACGAAGACGTCAATCTCAACTGCTTCCTCGACACGCTCGAGACCGATCGCACGAAGGCCGACACGGACGGCGACGGCACCTCCGATCTCATCGAGCGCGAGCTCGGCTCGAACCCGCGGGATCCCTTCGTCACGCCCGGCACGCTCGGCAAGTTCTACTTCGTGTTGCCCTACCTCGGCGCGCCCTCGCCGGCCGAGAACATCGTTCCGCTTCGTACGAACTTGAACCAGGGCGACGTCGCCTTCCTCGTCGACACGACCGCGACGATGAGCGGCGAGATCCAGAACCTCAAGAGCAACCTCAGCGCGATCATCACGAAGCTGAAGGCGTCGATCCCCGATCTCGCCGTCGGCATCGCTGGCTTCGACGACTTCCCGACGGGCACGTACGGCACCACGGGCGTCGATCAACCGTTCTACGTCGCGGGCAGCACGGGCTACGTGAGCACCGCCCTCGCGGACAACCTCGCCGCGGTCCTCTCGCTCAACGTGCACGACGGCGGCGACAACCCGGAGTCGCACATCGCCGCGATGCAACGTGCGCTCACGGACGCCTTCCTCCTCTGGCCCGGCGGTCAGCTCACGCCGGCGGGCGCGCCCGCCGGCCGTTATGGCTCGTTACGCTTCCGCGACGGCGCGCTGCCGATCCTCGTGCCGATCACCGACGCTCCGTTCCACAACGGCCGGCGCGCCCTCAACGCGGCCAACCTCCACGACGCTTACGACTTCAACGGCCAGGCCCCCTTCCCCACGCCCACGGTCGACACGCTCATCGCCGCGATGAAGCAGCGCGGCGCGCGGCTCATCGGCATCTCCTCGTCGAACGGCGTCCGCTCGGGCGGCGATCCGTACGAGGACCTCGCGTACATCGCCGATCAGACGAGCTCGCTCGTCCCGCCCTCCGCGTTCGGCGGCATGCAGTGCGGCACGGGCCCGAACGGCGCGTTCCTCGTCCCCGACGGACCCGCGACCTCGGACAACCCCGGCGGCACCTGCCGCCTCATCTTCGACATCAGCACCGACGGCACCGGGCTCAACGACGTCACGCTCGACAACGGCATCAAGGCCCTCCTCAAATCGATCCGCTTCGACATCCGCTCCCTCGCCACCGCGAGCCTCGCCGATCCCATCGACGCGGTGGACACGTTCGTCGCGCAAATCTCGGTCAACGCGTCGGGCGGCGAGGACGCGGCCGAGCCGGGCGTCCCGTGCTTCTCCCTGAACGCGGTCCAGCAGCTCAAGGACGTCTGGTCGGGCGCGAAGGGCCTCGTCAAGGCGCAGGACGGCGTGAACGAGACCGCCCTCGCGATCGTTCCTGGTCAAAAGGTCTGCTTCAAGATCGTGCCCATCCCGAACACCACGATCCCGCAAAATCAGACCGCGCAGATCTTCAAGGCCACGCTCACGGTCAAGGCGCAGAACGGCATCGCGCCCTCGGAGCTCCTGCTCGGCGCGCCCAAGGAAATCCTCTTCCTCGTCCCGCCCGCGCCGCAGTGACGCTCACCAGGTGGGCTCCTTCTTGCCCTTGCGCTTCTTCTTGCGCTCCTTGTTCCCGATCCCGATCTTCCCCCACTCGTACGACACGCGCCGGCGGAACGCGCCGTTGTCATCGCCCCCGTAGACGAAGAGCTCGCGCGGCGTATCCGCCTCACCCACCGTCGGCTGCCAGAGCTCCGTCGGCACGAACGCCATCGAGACCGGCGCGTCGAAGCGCATGCGCGCCACGACGACCCCGCATCGCGCGTGCCCCGCGGCCTTCGCGCAGCCGCCGCCGAGCACGAGCTCCTCGTTGCCCAGCGGATGCCACGTCCAGATCCGTTCGACCTCGAACGGATGGTCGGCCTTCCGCTTCTTCACCACCTCGCGGATCTCCTCCGGCACGAGCAACGCGAGCGCGAGCGCGAGCTGCACCTTCGTGTCCGCGGGGTGGAACGTGAGCGGCGCGCCTCGGCTCACGTTGAGCACCACCTCGAAGCTGTTCGGCTCGCCCGCGCAGCAGCGGAAGCCCACGTCCGCGCGGCGCAGGTCGGATCGCACGCCGCGGCCGTTCGCGCATCGGCCCACGAGCTCGCCTTGCGGCGCGTTCCCTCCGCGTGTCGTCCCGAGGTTCGTCTTGCTCCCGTCGCGCCGCCACTGGCTCGACGTCCACTGCCACACGCCGCCGTGCAGATCGTGGACGCCGAACGCGCTCTTGCACCCCGCGTTCACGCCGTTCGGCACGAGGTTCCGCATCGAGCCCGTCATGCACGTCGTCGGCTTGTACGTGTCGCCGTACGGGTACGCCGCGTTCTGCGGCCCCTTGCACGCGCGCTCCCACTCGAGCTCCGTGCAGAGCCGCTTCTGCTGGGCGGTGCAGAGCTCGGCCGCCTCGGCCTGCGACACGTTCGTCGTGGGGATCGCGCCGGGCTCGTTCGGGTACGGAAACAGGTCGATGTAGAAGCCGCTCATCACGACCTGCTCGCCTGCCATCTCCTCGTCGGGGACACGCGGCAGCTTCTCGGGCGGCGTGCCTGCGATGAGCGATCCGGGCGGGATCCAGGCCATGCCCGGCCGCGGATCGGGCTCGCGAGCCGCCGTCACCCAGGGCGGATCGGCCTCGTCACCCGCGTCGATCGGCTCGGGCGCGAGCCTCTTGCCTTGGCAGCCGATCACGAGCAGGGCCGCGGCGACGAGGGCCCTCTTCACGTCGGCTCGTGCTCGCGCTCCCGGAGCCCGAGCTCCTTCATCTTGAGCTGCAGGCCCTTGCGCGAGATCTTGAGCAGCCGCGCCGCGTGCGTCACGTTGCCCTGCGTCTGCTTGAGCGCGCGCACGATCAGGTCTCGTTCGAGCCTGCTCATCGCGGCCTTGACCTGCTCCTTCAGGCCGTCGGCGATCGACGCCGACTCGCCTTGCTGCGGATCGGGCGACGACGGCGACGGCGCGCGCGTGCCTTCCGCGGAGGCGGGCGCGCTCGCGGCTGCGGCGGACGACGGCCCCGCGTTCGATCGCACCTCCTCCGAGAGATCTTCGAGCCGGATGCGAGCGCCGTCCGCGAACAGCACCGCGCGCTCGATCACGTTCTCGAGCTCGCGGATGTTCCCCGGCCAGCCGTACGACGCGAGGCGCTCGAGCGCGTCCGGCTCGACACCCTCGATGCTCTTGCGCAGCCGCGCGTTGAACTTCGCGATGAAGTACGACACGAGCGGCGGGATGTCGGTCCGGCGCTCGCGCAGCGCGGGCAGCGCGATCGACACCACGTTGAGGCGATAGAACAGATCCTCGCGGAACGACCCCGCGCCGATCTCGCGCTTCAGATCGCGGTTCGTCGCGGCCACGAGCCGCACGTCGACGCGAATCGTCTTGATGCCGCCCACCCGCTCGAACTCGCTCTCCTGGAGCACGCGCAGGAGCTTCACCTGCATCTCGTTCGGGATCTCGCCGATCTCGTCGAGGAAGAGCGTCCCGCCCGAGGCGAGCTCGAAGCGGCCCGGCTTCGACGCGACCGCGCCCGTGAACGCGCCTCGCTCGTAGCCGAAGAGCTCCGACTCCATCAGATCCTTCGGGATCGCGGCGCAGTTCACCTTGATGAAGGGCCGATCGCGCCGGCTCGAGTTCTCGTGCAGCGCCCGCGCCACGAGCTCCTTGCCCGTCCCGCTCTCGCCCGTGATGAGCACCGTCGTGGGCGTGTCCGAGACGCGCTCGATGATCGCGTAGAGGTCGTGGATCGGCTGGCTCTCGCCGATGATGCCGAAGCGCGCCGAGCCCTCGCGCGGGGAGGCGGAGGCGGCGACGTCGCGCGACGCGTCGGCGCTCGCGAGGTCACGCGTCCGCAGCGCCTTGCGCACCACGAGGCGCACCTCGTGCTGATCGAAGGGCTTCGTGATGTAGTCGAAGGCGCCGGTCTTCAGGGCCTCGACGGCGTTGTCGACCGTCCCGTGCGCCGTCAACATGACCACGGGGCGCGTCGGATCGTCCCGCATGGCGGCGCGGAGCAGATCCATCCCGTCCACCTTGGGCATCCGGAGGTCGGTGATCACGAGGTCGATGTGGTGTTCCTTGAGGAAGGCGAGGGCTTCCTCGCCGTCCTCGGCGGTGTGCACCTCGTAGCCGTCCCGACCGAGCTGCGCGCTGAGCACGCGGCGCAGGTTGGCCTCGTCGTCCACGACCAGGATCTGCTTCTTTTCAGGTAGCACGCAGCGAGGTTACCAGAGCCCGGGGCCCGGGGGATCGGCGGCAGGGCCCCGGGATCGGACGGGCCGGGACCGGGCCGTGGGCCGGGGGTCGGGGGGGCCGGAGGGGGGCCAGGACGGGGAAAGAAGCGGGATCGCCGGCATCCTGCTCACCGTGTGCGCGCTTTTTTTCGCGGACGGCAGCACATGCCATTATGCTCGGTACGAAGGACGAATACCGCATGTGGGGAACGCGCGCGCAGGGGGTATCTCTGGTCGGGCTTGTCGTCGGGGTGACCCTGGCGACGGGCATGGCCATGGCCGATGGCTCGCAGAACCCGTTCGCCGGCAAGTGCAACCGAACGGCGACGGATGAGGATGTCGAAGGCGCCAAAGGCGCTCACAAGGCCGCACGGCAGTTTTACGAGCGTGGTGAGTACGCTCGAGCGATCCAGTACTGGCGCGATGTCTTCAACCTCGACTGCAACGCGGTCGGCACGCTGCTGAACATCGCCAACGCATACGAGAAGCTCGGCGATCGGCAGAACGCGATCTTCGCGCTGGAGGCGTACCTCGAACGCGCGCCGGACGCGCCGGACGCGTCGAAGATCCAGACGCGCGTGAAGAACCTGAAGGATCTGCAGCAGAGCCAGGTGCCGACGGCCTCCGCATCGGCGACGGTCTCTGCGCCGCCCACGAGCTCGGCGATCCGCCCCGAGCTCCCGCCGCCTCCCCCCGTCAAACCCTTCGGCATCGCGCCGTGGATCACGGTCGGCGTCGGCGGCGCGGCGCTCATCGCAGGCGCGATCCTCTTGCCCGTGGGCCTCGGCAACGTATCGGCCGTCCAGAAGGGCAGGGACAACGTCGGTGACCCGACGGGGTGCTTCCGGGTGAACGACCCCGCCAAAGCGACGAATCCGCTCACGCCAACCCAGGTCCCGGACTCGGGCGGCCAGTGGTTCTGTTACGACAAGGATTCGTACGACCAGGCCGTCCTCGGACAGACGCAGACCCTCGTCGGCAAGATCGCCCTCGGCGTCGGCGGCGCGGCGGTCGCGGGCGGCCTCGTGTGGGAGCTGCTCTTCAACAAGCCCGTGCCGCAGGACGAGCAGAAGTCGGGCCGCGTGCACGTCACGCCGAGCGTCGGTCCCGGCATGAGCGGCGTCCTCGTCCACGGTTCGTTTTAACGAACCCGTTCGCCCTCAAACGGGCTCTCGATTCCCCCAAGGCATCTCGCGCTCCAGGATCGGCGGCGGCAACGTCGCCCCGATCCCGGCCGCGATCCGCTCGACGAGGTCGTGGAAGATGACCGCGCTCGCGCCGTAGAGCACGCACGCGTCGAGCCGGAAGTGCGGCATCAGGATCTCCGCGCCCCGCCAGTTCAGCATCACCCCGTACCGCGGCGCCTCCCCGCGCAGGTACGCGCCGAGCGGCAGCTCGAGCAGACGCGCGATCTCGCCCGAGCACGCCATCGGCGCGAGCCCCTCGCCCACGGCCACGACGTACGGGTGGATCAAGTACCGACCGTTGTACGTCGGCGTCGGCGTGAGCTCGCCGAGATGCGTGATCCCCTCCCCGGCGAGCCCCACCTCCTCGTCCATCTCACGCAGCGCGGTCGCGTAGAGATCCACGTCGCTCGGCTCTCGCTTGCCGCCGGGGAACGCCACCTGGCTCGCGTGCTCGCGTAGCTCCGCCGATCGCAGGATCGCGATCACCACCGGATCGGGCGTGAAGCGGATCGGGATCGCGACGGCCGCGGGGCGCGCGTTCGTCTGCAGCATCGAGATCCAGGGGCTCTCCTCCGCCGGCAGACCGGCGAGGGAGCGGCGAACGTCGTCGGGGGAGAGCCGCATGCTTCGAGGAGCTTGCCTCAAGGGAGCAGACCAGGCCCGCGGCGGTCAATCCTTCTTGGCCTCGTCGCTCTTCACGAGGCCCGGCAGCACAGCACCCCGCGCGCGGGCCACGTCCATCACCTGATCGAGGCCCGCCGACAGGAACGAGAACAAGCTCCCGTCGGTCGTCGTCACGTTGACGCGATCGAACGAAGCGCGGAACGCGTTCGCGATCGAGGGCAGCGTCTCGGTCAGCATGATCTCCTGCAGCCGCGCCTCACCGAGCTCCGGCACACTGCGCTTCTTCGCCTCGATCTCGGCCTCGAGCTCCGCCGCCGCGCGACGCGTCGAAAGCGCGATCCGCGCCTCGGCTTGCTCGGCCTCTGCTCGCTCGTGGGCGCGCCCGAGCTCCTCCTCGTGGGCCCTCCGCGCGAGGGCCTGCTTGTGCTCGAGCGCTTCCATCTCGCGCTTGCGCTCGGCCGTGATGCGCGCCTCCTCCTCGGCCATGATCGCGCGCCGCGCGTCCTCGGCCGCTCGCTTGCGCTCGAACGCGAGCCGGTTCTCCTCCACCGCGACCTCCTCCTTCGCGCGCAGCGCATCGAGCGCGAGCTTCTCGCGGTAGGGCGCCTGCAGCCGCGTGAACACCTCCTGCGAGAGCACCTTCACGTCCTGGATCTCGATCGTGTCGATCACCACGCCCCAGCCCGTGCTCGTTCCATCCTGCAAACTCCCCTCGCCTGCGAGCACCGGCGCGATCTCGGCCATCAGCGCGGCCGCGACGCGCTCCTTGCGGTGCGTGAGGCACTCTTCGAGGCGCAGGCCCGCCACGATGCGCCGCGTGGCGCCGACGAACATCTCGCGCAGGATGTCTGTGAGCGCGTGGTGATCCCGATCGATCATCCGGTAGGCGAGCAGCGGCTCGACGATGCGGTAGACCGCGAGGCCCGTCACCTCCACGCCGGCCTTCTCCAGCGTCACCTGATCGGCGCGGAACTGGAGCTTTTGGATGGTGGTGGGGATCAGCGTCACGCTGTCCGACGGCCACTTGAAGACGCTCACGCCTTGGCCCGAGCGCTTCACCTTCCCGTCGCGGATCAGGATGAGAAACTCGTGCGGCTCTGCGGTGACACGGCCGAAGTTCGGGATCGTTCGCATGCCGGCGTGAGGGAGCAATCGCCGCGCCAGCGCCGAAATCACGCGCAGCCAGCGTGTTTGCGAGGCAGAGGGCCCGCGTCCCGCCCCGCGCCGCGCTCCATTCCGACGCGCGCCGATCCGTTTCGAAGCTCAGGCCGGATCGACGACCGCGTACACCACGATCGGCTCGGCCTTGCCGCGCACCGTCACGGGCGGCATCGGCCGCGCCGTCACGATGTCCTTCACCCGCTCGTGGGCTGCCTCGCTGAGGAGGATGTCCGTCCCGAGCTCCTTGGTGAGCCCCTCGATCCGCGCCGCCACGTTCACGACGTCGCCGATCACCGTGTACTCCATCCGATCGGGGCTCCCCACGCTCCCGGCCACCATCTCGCCCGTGTGCAACCCGATCCCGATGCGCACCGCCGCGCGTCCCTCGGCCACCTCGCGCTCGTTGAACCGGGCGAGCGCCGCGCGCACCCCGAGCGCCGCGCGGGCCGCGCGTTCGGCGTGATCGGACGCCGGCACGGGCGCGCCGAACACCGCCAGCAGGCTGTCACCGCCGAACTTGTTGATGAACCCCCCCTCGGCGCGGATCGGCGGGCTCACCGCGGCGAAGTACCGGTTGAGCAGGCTCACGACCTCCACGGGTGACATCGCCTCCGAGAGCGACGTGAAGCCGCGGATGTCGGCGAAGATCACGGTCGCGCGCACGAGGCTCCCGCCCATGGACACGCCGTGCTTCATCACCTGCTCGGCGAGCTCGGGCGCCACGTACCGGCCGAACGCGTCGCGCAGCCGCTCGCGCTCCACGAGCCCGTGCGTCATCCGGTTGAAGCCCCGGTACGCCTCGGCGAACTCGTCCGTCGAGGCCACCACGAGCTCCGCCGACACCTCGCCTCGCTCGACGCGCCGCATCGCCTCGACGAGATCCCCGGCCGACGACGCGATGTCGCGCGAGAGCATCGTCGCGAGGAAGAGCGCCAAGCTCGATCCGCCGATCACGAGCAGGAGCACCCACACTTCGAGCGGATCCTCGATCCACCCGAAGTCGAACATCTGCGCCTTCGCGAGCAGGCGATCGAGCTTGAGCAGCACCGTGTACCCGAGCGCCGCGAGCGGCACGCACGCGACGAACGCGAACACGAAGAGGAGCTGCGAGCGCATCTTGAGCGGCAGCACCTTGGGCACCGCGTCGCGCACCGCCTCGTCCACGTGCGCGCGGATGTGCGGGAGCACGGGCTTCACGGCCGACTTCACCGCGAGGTACTCGTAGATCGCGTGGCCCGAGGCGAAGACCACGACCGTCGCGTAGACGAGGGCGAACTGCCACGGCGCGAGGCCGAGCCCGAGCCGCGCGTTCGCGAGCAAGCAGGCCACCGTCAGACCCATGGCGAGGACCGGCGCGTGCAGGAAGAGCACACGCGCGGCCGTGTAGAGCGGCAGGTTCAGGGCGCGCGCGAGCGCCGGCGCCGCGAGCGACGTCGCCGAAGGCCCCGGCAGCGCCGCGAAGAACGCGCGGATCGGCGCGACGTGCCGCCCGATCACCAGGATGTCGGCGATCATCTGCGGCAGCGAGGCCAGCGGCGCGAGCAGACCGAGGACGAGCTGCTTCTGGTAGGCGCTGAAGTCGAGGCCGAACAGGAAAAAAAGCGCCCCGGTGCCCGTCGCGGCCAGGGAGGCGGTGAGGTAGATCAGGATCAGCCGCCGATGCAAGAGCCGCCCGAGCTCGCCCCAGGCGCGCTCTCCGGCCGTCTTCTCGGGCGTCGTCGCCAGCGCCTCCGTCATCACTCCACCCTATTCCTCGACGGGATCCTTCGGGCGCTCCGCCAGCACCGGCGCCGCGAGCGCGGCGAGCGATGTCGCGAGCGTGGCCGCCAGGGGCAAGAAGGTTCGTAATGCCGGCCCCCCGTCGATGCGTACCACGCGCGGCCGCGGATCTGTGTCCGGGGTGGTTGACTCCAGCGTCGCGAGGAGCCGCTCCCGCTCGAAGTCGAAGGAGAGCGAACGGAGGACGACGCCGGGCTCGAACGACGCGAGCGCCTCGAAGAGCGGCCCCGCCGCGGCGAGGGCCTGCTCGGCCCGCTCCCCGCGGAGATCGACCCCGGGACCCGCGAAGGGGCACCCCTCGGCATCCGTCTTCGGCACCACGCGCACGTGGCGATCCGCGACGCGCAGCTTGAACGAACGGATCTGCAAGGGGTCCCTCGCGAATCCAGGCTGCTAGCGACGCACCTCGTGCGGCTTCCGCCCCTTGTTGTTGCACTTGCCACGCTCGGCGCGGGCGCGCTTCATCGCGATGGGCATCGAGCCCTTCCCCGACGCGGGCGGCACCAGGCAATGCGGCTTCGACCCGATGAGATCCGCGCGCCCGGCCTTGATCAAGGCCTCGCGCGCCTCGTCGTGGTGGGCCGCATCCCAGTAGAGCAAGAGCGCCTTCTGGAGCCGCTTTTCGTGCATCTCCTTGGCCGTGTACACCGGCGCCTTCGTGAAGGGATCGAGGCCCGTGTAATACATGCACGTCGCCATCGACATCGGCGTCGGAATGAAATCCTGCACCTGCCTCGGCCGCATTCCCTTTTTCTTGAGCCAGAGCGCGAGGTCCACCATGTCCTTCAGCGCCGATCCCGGGTGGCCCGAGATGAAGTACGGCACGAGGAACTGGTTCTTCCCCGCGTCCTCGCTCGCGCACTGGAATTGCTCGGCGAAGCGCTCGTAGCTCTCGATGCCCGGCTTCTTCATCTTGTCGAGCACGTCCTTCTTCGAGTGCTCGGGCGCGACCGAGAGCTGACCGCCCACGTGCCATTTCGCGAGCTCCTCGATGAATTCGGGCGAGCGCTCGGCGAGGTCGTACCGGATGCCCGACGCGATGAAGACCTTCTTCACGCCCTCGCTCTCGCGCACGGCCCGCATCAGATCGAGCAGCGGCTCGTGATCCGTCTCCAGGTTCTCGCAGACCCCGGGGTGCACGCACGAGAGCCTGCGGCATTTGCTCTCGATCGCGGGGTCCTTGCATTTCATCATGTACATGTTGGCCGTGGGGCCGCCGAGGTCCGAGATGGATCCGCGGAAATCACCCATCCGGCGAAGCGCGCGGATCTCCTTCAGGATGCTCTCGGCCGAGCGCGACTGGATCACCCGACCCTCGTGCTCCGTGATCGAGCAGAACGTGCAGCCCCCGAAGCAGCCGCGCATCGTCACGATCGAATGCTTCACCGTCTCGAACGCCGGGATCGGCTCCGAATACGTGAAATGGGCCGCGCGCGCGAAGGGCAGGTCGTAGAGCTCGTCCATGTCCTTCGTCTCGAGCGGGATGGCGGGCGGATTGAAATACACCGCCTCCTCGCCGTGCGGCTGCACGAGCGGCCGCCCGTTGCCCGGGTTCGTCTCGTACTGGAAGCGCCGGCTCATCTCGGCGAACGCCTCCTTGTCCCGGACGACCTCCTCGTAGCTCGGCAGGATCACGGTCTTGCCGTCGCTGACGAACCGGCTCGGTTCGATGTCCTCCCATTCGCCCTTGCGCAGCACGAGGGCCGTGCC
The DNA here is from genome assembly GCF_028369105.1 of Polyangium mundeleinium. NCBI lineage: Bacteria > Pseudomonadati > Myxococcota > Polyangiales > Polyangiaceae > Polyangium > Polyangium mundeleinium. Next base: position 8,344,190 of record NZ_JAQNDO010000001.1, read on the forward strand.
CCGCACGTCGCGGAGGTCACGGATCGTCTCGCCCCGCCGCAGCCGCTCGGCGACCTCCCAGACCGGCCGCTCGCCCATCCCGAAAATGAGCAGATCCGCCTTGGCGTCGAGCAGCACGCTCCGGCGCACCTGGTCCGACCAGTAGTCGTAGTGGGCGATCCGCCGCAGCGACGCCTCGATCCCGCCGAGCACGAGCGGCACGCCCGGGAAGGCGCGGCGGCAGAGGTTGCCGTACACGATCGTCGCGCGGTTCGGCCGGAGCCCCGTGCGCCCGCCCGGCGAGTACTGGTCCTCGCTCCGGACCTTCTTCTGCGCCGTGAGCTTGTTCAACATGCTGTCCATGTTGCCGGCCGTGATGCCCACGAAGAGCCGCGGCTGCCCCATGCGCAGGAGGTCGTCCGTCGTGCGCCAGTCCGGCTGCGAGATGACCCCGACGCGGAAGCCGCGCGCTTCGAGGAAGCGGCCGATCAGGGCGGCGCCGAACGCGGGGTGATCGACGTACGCGTCGCCGTTCACGAGGAGCACGTCGAGCTCGTCCCAACCACGCGCCTCCATCTCGGCGCGGGTCGTGGGCAGGAAACGACGGAGATCACGCCCCGACGCATGGGCGCTCTTGCGGATCTGGACGATGGTCACGGCGCCGTGACCCTAGCCTGCCGGGGGCCGCGCGTCAGCGACGGCGACGACGTACGCGCGTTTTTCCGCGCCTGCCGTTCCGCCCCCGCCCCTGCTCCTGCTCCCGCTCCCGCTTCCGTTCTCGCCCGCTCGGCGTCACCGCGCGGCACCTGCGGCGCGCGAACGGCCTCTCGCGCCCGGCGGGCTCAGGTCGATCCGAGGGGGGCATCGCTGCCGGAGACGATGAAGCTTGCCCAGTAGTAGGGGTGCGCGCGGTCGGGCCGGTCGAGCATCTCGAGCTGCCCGAGGCGCATCGCTTCACTCCGGCCGCACCCGGCAAGGAGCCTGTCGTAGTAGGCCTCCATCAGCTCGCGCGTCGCTGCATCGTCGACGCTCCACAAGCTCATCACCTGGGTCTCCGCGCCTGCCATGACCATGGCGCGCCGCAGGCCGTAGACGCCGTCTCCGATACGAACCTTGCCTACCCCGGTCATGCACGCGGAGAGCACCACGAGCTTCGTTCCAACCAGGTCGAGCTGCGAAACCTCCAGCGCGGTCAGGAGGCCATCGCCCTCTTCCTCATGGCCGCGATTTGCGCCGGCGAGCGCGATACCCGAGCGCAAAAGGGCGTTCTCCATGATATCCAGCTTGGGTAGAGGTTCGAGGTCACTGGAAGGGGATAGGTGAAGCCCAGGCAAGTCCGGGAGAAAAAACCCGTGTGTCGCGATGTGCAGCACGCGCGGCCCTGCGAGAGCTTTCACGGCATCCGTGGTCGCTGCAACGCCCGTCAGATACCTGGAGCCGGGTAGCTTCGTCGAAATGGCGCGGCCTTCGTTTGCGGCAAAGTGAAGCGGGGAAAACCGCATTCCTCTTGCGTCCGCAGAGCGCTGCCTGCGGGTGCCGGCTTGGCCCGCGGGCGTGGCACCTCGCGCGGTGTCATAGTCCGGCGCCGCGACGACGACCGGACCTTGCTGCGAGGGCACGCTGGTCCCGAGGCGCAAGAGATCTCGACCGCTCGCCAGATACGTCAATGCGTAGCGCTCGACGAGGTAATGCCCATCCTCGTCCACGAGGACGCCAAAGGGTACGAGGTTGAGAACACCATCCGGACTGAGCAGGATCCGGCGGCCCGGACCGAGGAGACGGCGGATCGGTTGCATCACCAGCGCGTCCAGGTCACGGGCAGCGGGCCGCGGGTCGACGAACGGCTCGGCATGCGAGAGGAATTCGCGGGCCGTACCATGGGCGCCGATGGGGCCCGGTCCGGCGGCCTTCCGCGAGAGCGCCTGCCGCAAGCGAGTGACCGCCGCATGGATGGGCGCGGCGGGGCCGAGATCGGCCCAGGCGATCTCGCCACTCCGATGCAATACATACGCCACATAACGTGGCTCGCCCACGCGATAGCTCCACGTGTCCGTGTCGAATGGAGCGTATATAAAAAACTCTACGAGCGTGGCTCCTTCCGGGATGGCAGCGCGCACCTCGTCGACCGTGAGGGGCCGCAAATCGCCGCGGAGCTCGGCGCTACGACGGCTGATGTCGGCCTCGAGCTCATGGCGCTCCGCCGCGAGGCGCTCCAACCTCGCGCGATACTCACCACGGGTCATCCGCGCCGGCTTTCGGTACACGAGCGCGCTGTACTCGGCGCTGATGGACCTCAGCTCTTCGAGTCGCCCCCGATCCGACGGGGCAAGGCTATGGCGCATCGCCGCGAAGCTGTCCGTCATGGCGTCGAGCACCCGTCCTTTGCGGTTCAGAATCACGGCGAGCGCAAGGCGTTTTGCCTCCTCGGCATGAGGCGCGGCCTGCACATGCGAAGAGATCGCCTGATCGGTGCGGCCGCGCAGCGTGGACATGTACGCCTGCTTCTGCTCGTCCGAGCCCGTGTTCAGCAACATCGCGGCATTGCGATCTTGGATGGCGACCGCGCGGCCGAGCTTGTCCACGGCCTTCTCGTGTTGACCGAGCGCCTGATACACCCTGGCGAGCTGCGCGAGCGCGTCCGCCACGTCAGGGTGGTCCGGCCCGAGCGCCTTTTCTCTGATCGCCAATGCCCGCTGCTGAAGCGGCTCTGCCGCTACGTGGTCTCCTCTTTGGCTTCGAAGCGTCGCGAAACCGAGGAGCGAGCCCGAAAGGCGGGGGTGATGGGGTCCCAGCACTCGCTCCTCGATGGAAAGCACGCGCTGATAGAGCGGCTCTGCCTCGGTGTAGTCCCCCCTCGCTTTGTACACCAAGGCGAGGTGGCGAAGCGCGAGGGCTACGTAGGGATGCGCCGGCCCCAGCGCCTTCTCCCAGATGGTGAGCGCGCGCTGAATGTATCGCTCCGCCGTCGCGTGGTCCTTCTTCGCCAAACAGATCGTCGCGAGGTTGTTGAGGGATTCGCCCACGTCGACGTGGTCTGGCCCCAGAACCCTCTCTTGGATGGCGAGCGCGCGCCGGTGGAGCGACTCGCTCTTGGAAGAGTCCCCCTTCGAATGGTACACCCTCGCGAGGTTGTTGAGCGCGGTGGCCACATTGTGGTCCTCTGGCCCCAGCGTTTCCTCGAAGATGGTCAGCGCGCGCCGAAGGATCGGCTCTGCCTTGACATAGTCCCCTTTCGCCTCGTGTAATGACGCGAGGTTGTTCAGCGTGGTGGCCACCATCGGGTGGTGCGACCCGAACGCGTCCTCCGCGATGGCGAGCGCGCGCTCGGCGAACGGAATGGCTGCGTCGAACTTACCCTCGCCGTACAGTTGATTGACTTTTTGATTGAACTGTTCAGCCTCCGCCCATGCGCTCTCGAGGGCCATCGCGCCGTGCCCACGCCTGTCGTCGGGTTTCCTTCCATCCCTCGCGCTCATCGTCTCTCCAAAGCTCCGTTTCACGCTGTGCGAGCGCTACCGTCCATGCTTTCCGCTCGATTCGCGCGGCTCATCCGAGGTACCGAAGCATGGTAGCAGCCACGATGTCGAGAGTTCAACGCACGGGCTTGCGCGCGACGGCGGTCAGCGACGTCTGGCCACTGCCTGCGACCTCGAAGCTATCGTCGCTGCCGCGACCGCTTCGCGAGCTCACCCAGCGTGCGCTCGATGCGTGCGGATCGCCGAGCGCAAAGGCTCCGTGATGGAAGGACGACCGGAGATCCCCGTCCCTTCAGGGCTGCGGGCCGCGCGCGACTGAATTGCCGCTCCCGCTCCCGCCTCAGGGCGCCGCCCACATGCAGCGGTCGTTGGCCAAAGAGCAGATCATGCCATCCGGACAGGTCTTGCCCCCGCTGCAGTCGAGGGTGCAGAGCGGCGGATGGTCCTCGGTGCCGCACGTCGGCACGGCGTTGCCCGTCGCCGGGATGGGGCATGTTTTGTCGGCCGAGCAATACGGCGCGCAGACCGACTGCTGCTCGTCGCCCGCTGGGCTCTGGGTGGCCATGCAGATGACCACCCCGGGCGGACAGTCGACCTCGACGGAGACCTCACAAGAGCCATAAGGATCTCCGCCGGGGTTGCCGCCGTTGTGGCACAACGTCGAACAGTTCATCCATTCCGAGCAGACCTCCTGATCGCAGCCGGTGACGCAAGAGAGGTACGCCTCGTCCGCGTCCGCGCAGCTCGCGGCACATTCCTCAGGGGTGATGTTCACCTCGCACGCGGCGAGGTGCTGACAGAGCGCCTCACAGACGCTGCCAGGACCGCTGCCGGTGCTCGCGCTGCTCGTGCTCCCTGTGCCGCCCGCGCCGCCCGTGCCGCCCGTGCCCGGTGGGTTGCTGCTGCCGCAGCCGAGGACGATCGCCGGGACAAGCACGAGCGCAATCTTCGACAGAATGTTCATGAGGAAAGCTCTTGGGTCGTGGTGGATGACGTAAGAAAGAAGGAGCGCGACAGGCGTACCAGGTGTCGAGCGCATTGCGCATCGGGTCGCAGGCGCGCTTGCAACGGGCACGTGCGTCGAACCGTCAGGTGACCCGCGCGGCACCTGTGGATCGTGCTCGTACACCTGCGAGGGCGCCGCGCCGGTCGCGATTTTGCGCTTCCCGTTCGCGTGGTTGCGACAGGGATGGACGAGCCTGTAGCTTCGGGCGCGCGCTTCGGCGATGATGGCGCGGGGGGGACCGCCGCGCATTTCGCGCGCACACCCCGAGGAGCCGTCATGTCCATGGAACCGAGCTCTCCGGCGTCCAGCGCTTCTTACCAGTACAACTACACCTACGTGCCGCCGCTGGCGATGGCCGACAGCGTGCCGAAGAGCCAACAGCCTACCCCCGTTTGGTGGATCAAGGTCGCCTGGGAGGTGCTGCTCATCGCGAAGAACCGCCTCGCCTGGAAGGTCAAGCAGGGCCTGAGCGAGCAGCCGAACGGCGTGCAGGCCTTCACGACGGAGGCAGAGCGCGCGTCGATCCTCGATCTCGGTCACCTCGGCCTGGGGCAGGTGGATCTCTCGCGCATCCCGAGCGATCACTCCATCATCGACAAGCTCAGCCCGAACGCGGGGGGGCTGGAGGCAGACGCGCAAAGCGCGGACGATGCCATCACGTTCTGCAAGCGCCTCGCCCGCAAGGCCATCGAGCAGGAGATCAAGGATCCGCTGGAGCTCTTGAGGCTCGTGCTGGATTCGCTGCTGGCCAAGCCCGAAGGCAGGCCCCAATCGCTGCAGGCGTATCAGGACCTCTTCGTCACGCTGCCCTTGCCGTGGGCTGCCCAGAGCTTCCAAGAGGACGCGACGTTCGCGTGGATGCAGGTGGCAGGGTTCAATCCCCTGGTCCTCCAAAAGGTCACGGATCCCCGGAGCACGCTCGGCATTTCCGACGCGCAGCTCGCGGCCTCGCTGGGCGATGGGGATGCGGTGCAGGCGGCGCTCGCGGAGGGGCGGCTTTACATCGCGGACTATGCGCGGCTCGCGCGCGTGGTCAACGGCAATTTCCCCGATGGGCCCAAGTACTGCTTCGCGCCCCGGGCGCTCTTCGGTCTGCCCCAGGGCAAGGGGCGGCGCAGGCTCGTGCCGCTCGGTATCCGCTGGGGCCAGGACGACGCGCTCTTCCCCCTCTTCACGCCCGCCGACGGCGAGGCCTGGCTGCAGGCCAAGACGGCCGTGGAGGTGGCGGCGTTTAATGATCACGAGATGGTCGCCCACCTGGGGCACACGCACCTCCTGGTGGAGCCCTTCGTCGTCGCCACCCACCGGAACCTCCCCGACGACCACCCGGTGAGCCAGCTCTTGCGCCCGCATTTCGAGGGCACGCTGTTCATCAACAACGCGGCGCAGTCCACGCTCATCGCGCCGGGCTATCAGGTGGACAAGCTGCTGGGCGGCACCATCCAGGCGAGCCGCGCGGTGGCCGTGGCCTCGCTGATCGCGGACCCGGATTTCGATTTCAACAAAGGCATGCTCCCGCAGGACCTCGCCCGCCGCGACGTGAACGATCCCGCGCTGGAGTATCCCTACCGGGACGACGCGCTGCTGGTGTGGGGCGCCATCGAGAAGTGGGTACGCAGCTACGTGGGCGTGCACTATCACTCGGATGCGGATGTGCAGGCGGACGCGGCCCTGCAAGCGTGGAGCGCGGAGCTGGTGGCCAACGACGGGGGTCGGGTGAAAGGGTTTGGCGAGGGTGGGGTCGCCGGCAAGCTGACGACGGTCTCGTACCTGGTAGAGGCGCTGACGATGCTGGTGTTCACGGGCAGCGCGCAGCACGCGGCCGTGAACTTCGCGCAGGGAGGGCTGATGACCTTCACCCCGCTCGCCCCGGGCGCGGGCTACCGGGCCGCCCTGGTGTCACGCGAGGACGCGGCGCAAAACCCCTTGCTGGATCAGTTCCCGCCGCTGGACATGGGAGCCACGCAGCTCGATTTCCTCACGCTCCTCGGCTCGGTCCATTACACGAAGCTCGGGGATTACGGGCCGCTGCACTTCCGTGACCTGCGCGTCTTGCCACACCTTCTCGCGTTCCAGGAGGAGCTGAAGAAGATCAGCGCGGTGATCCAGGACCGCAACGCGAGCCGGCTGGGGCCCTATCCGTACCTGGACCCTCCGCTGATCCCGCAGAGCATCAATATCTGAGCGGCCGCGTCCCGGAGCGCCGCCCCCGCCGCACCACAATCGCCCCGCGCAGCAGCAGCATCGCCGCCGGCCCCCCGCGCGTGCCCTCCCCCGTACCCGCACGGCAGTCGCACCCGCGCGCCTTCTGAGCATCGTGCTCGGTGGAGGCGCCATTGACAACGCCGCGTAGAACCGGCTAGTGAACGCCCAATGGTACAGTCCAAACGCGTGCTGCCCACGCTGCCCCTGTTCGCGCTCGTCCTCGCTGCCTGTGGCGCGGGGCCGCTGGTGTACGTGCAGGAACACCCGGCGAGCGAGCTCTCATGCCCTCGAGAGAAGCTGACCTACGAGCGCATGGGCGAAACCGGTCTCATCTATGCAAGTGGCTGCGGCGAGATCGTCCGGTACGTGGCCCAGTGCAATCCGAACGGGTTGTGTGTCGGCGAGACGCACGTCGTCGTCTCGCGCGATCTGCGGCGCCAAGCTGGCTTCGATCTCAAGTGCGACGATACGATCGAATTGACGCGGCTCGGCCAGGACACGTTCGGCGCGACGGGATGCGGGCGTCGTGCCAGCTACGCACTGCTGAACTGCAGCGCGAATGGATGCACGATCGTGCAGAATACGCAGACGCAGTAACGCCGCGCCAAGGTGCGTTGCACGCTGGCGACGGGCACGTTGCCTGTTGAATCGTCACCGCCGCGGTCTTGATGGGCAGGGTCGTCGCGGGTCTTGACCTGGCCTGTTCGATGAACTGCGCGTTGCGCAGTTCATCGACCCCGGGTCCAGCGCTTGCGCTGGTCCAGGTCCAGGGGCGGATAGCCCCGGTGGGGTCTGGGGCAAAGCCCCAGCGCAGCGCCCCCAAGATGAGACCCATGCTCAGCTCCCCCGTCGACCCCCCTCCGCCGACCCTCGACCCCACCCCGAATCCCGTTCGACCCCCAGCCGAGACGCCTGCGCCCCTCGCCGCCTCGTTCTCACGCGCGAACCTCGGAGCTCTCCCCCCTCGAACGCGCCGACCCGAACCCGACGACCGCTGCCCGCCACGCTCGAACCTTGCACCACGGATCCCGATCGAAACGCCCGTGCCCCTCTTCCCCTCGCGGTTCGATGCGAGCGTAGGAGGGCGAAGGGCGCTTTCATCGCGACGCGCGCGGCAAGGCAGGAGGGCACGAGCCTCCTCGATCGGCGCTCGCGTCGTGCTCCGAGAGCCCCCGGGCCTCCTCGCGCGCGGGTCGAGCAGGACGTGACGACCTCCGCGCCCACTTCGGTCCGCGCGCATGTTCCAAACGAGGACCCCCGCGCCCTCCTTCCTCGCGGTCGACGCCCCAGCCCACGAGCCCCACCCCTTCCCTCGCTCACGCTGGGGTCCCGCCTACGGAACCCCCTTGCTTTTCTCACCGCGCCTCGTGCAGCATGCGACCCGCCTCACCACCACCCAGGCGGAGGCTCGACCTCCGAAAGGATTGCCCGCATGGAGCCCCTCCTCGCGTCCCTCTTCAACTTCTATGCATTCTCGACCGGCCGACGCCTCTTCGCCCTCTTCCAGGTGCGGAAGGCTGCTGTGGCCGCGTCGCACGTGGATCTCGCTGCGCACGCGGCCCACGCCATCATGCACGACACCGAGACGCGCGCGCTCGAGGCGAAGTGGGCGGGCCGCAAGCTCACGACCTATTCGCCGGAGGCGAGGCAAATCGACATTTACGTGGACGCCGCGATCACGGCATTCCGCGACGGCGCCGACGCGCAGATCCGGGCCTCCGCGCCGGGCGATCCGCTCGCGGACGCGGCGCAAAAGATGATCGCGGTCCTGCTCCCGAAGGGCGCGGGCGCCATCACCTCCCTCCCGTTCGTGGAGGAGCTGGCGGAGGTCCAGCGAATCCTGTCGCGCGTCGACGAGCCCGATTACAAACCGCTCGTGGCGGAGCTCGGCCTCACGCGGCAGGTGGCGCGGCTCAGGGATCTCGAAGAGCAATATCGTGCGGCCATCGAGGGGCCGGGCGGCGCGTTGACCTTCGCCAAGGTGAAGGACGCGCGCGCCAAAGGGCAATCCCTCCTGCTGCAAGCCGTGGCGATGATCCTGGGCAAATACCCCTCCGACAGCGAGGCCGATCGGACGGCGCGCGGCGCGCTGCTCGAGCCCATTCTCGTGCAGAATGAAGCGATTCGCCGTTATCTGCGCGAGCGCAAGCCCATCGAGGACGTGAACCCGGAGACGGGCGAGATCGAACAAGACCTGCCGACGCAGGAGCCGGCGAAACCCTGAGGTGGAGATCGGCGAGGGCGGTGTCGGGGGACGTCGATGCGAGAGGGGCGAGGAGGTAGGGCGCTGGGCTAGCGCTCCTGGGCCGGATCGAACTTCATCCAGCAAGTGAGCGGTCCGCGCGCGGTCAACGACATGTTCCAGGTGGGTTCACGCGTGATGTGCACGCCGCGGATGTGCGGCAGGATCTCCTCGAGCGCGAAGCGCGCCTCGGCCCGCGCCAGCGCGGCTCCGAGGCAATAGTGAATGCCGTGGCCGAAGGAGATGGTCGCGCGCTGCTTGCGGTCCATGTCGAAGCGGTCCGGGTCCTCGAAGTAGCGCTCGTCGCGGCAGGCCGAGGCCACGAGCAAGAGCAGAATCGCGCCCGCGGGGACACGTACCCCGGCGATTTCCTCCTCCGCGACCGAGAGGCGCACCGCCAGTTGCACCGGCGACTCGAAGCGCAAAAGCTCCTCGATGAAGTTCGGAATCTCGGTGGGATTGGCGCGCAGGCGGTCGAGCAGCGAGGGGTACGTGGCGAGGATACGCAGCGCGTAGGTGAGCATGTGGGACGAGGTCTCGTAGCCCGCGACGATGATGACGAAGAGGAAGCTCAAGATCTCGTCGTCGGTGAGGTGGTGCCCATCGATCTGGACGTCGAGCAGGTCGCTCACCAGATCATCACGACGCGCGCGCCGCCGCTCCTCGATCACCTCCAGCAGGTAGCGCTCCTGCTCCGCGATGGAAGCGCGGATGCGCGGCTGGGCCTCGGGGGGCGTACCGGGATTGATGGCGATGATATCGTCGTTCCATGCGCGGACGCGCTGGCGGTGCGCGCTCTCGATGCCGAGGAGGTTGGCGATGACGCCCATGGGCATCGCCGAGGCGATGTCGTCGCACACGTCGATCTCGCCGCCCTCGCGGGCACGGACGACGAAATCACGGGCCACGGCGCGGGCCAGCGGCTCGATGCGAGGGAGGACGCGCACCTTGAAGGCGTCGGTGGCGAACGCGCGGTACTTGCCGTGCTGCGGAGGGTCCATCATGGCGATCGAGTCGGCCAGCGGGTTGCGCTCGATCCATGGCTGAATGGCCGCGGCGCGCTGGCCATAGGACGAGAAGCGCGTGGGTTGCTTGAAGACCTCCACGATGTCGTCGTAGCGGCTCACGGCCCACATCCCGCCGGGATCGACCTGCGTCACCGGCGCCGACCGGCGCAGCTCGGCGAAGTACGGATACGGGTTCTTGCGGTACGCGGGGTCGAACAGGTTCAAGCGTGCCATGGGGCTCCTTGGCGAGTGTTTGGTGATAGAAAATGCGACGCGGTGAACGGGGCTCGTTCGATGATAAACACGCCTCGCTGCGAACGGGGTGCAGGGTCCGTTGCGCTGTCGCGGGGCCGTCTTCGTCCGGGAGAGGCCGTACCCAGCGGGCTCCCCTACGTCGCGCGCGCTTGACTTTGGCCCGCACGTGCGCCTCCGCTGCGATGCGTGGGACAGATCGTCCACGACGCTGGTACGTCGGGCACGTTCGGGACTCACCTAGCTCTTGCGGTCCCTTGGAGTTTCGTCCAAACATCGTTCGGCGGACGGACGCCAAGAAAGTTCGCCAGGTCCGAGCGACCGGGATACTTCCAGGTACACCATGAACCAAACGCGCTACATCACCGCTCTCTGCGCCGCCGTGCTGCCCCTCGCTCTGGCCCTCGTGGCCAATGGCTGCGGCAACAAGGAAGAAGAAGTTCCGCCCGCGCCCTCGGCCATCCCCGCGCCGACGCCGACGCCGGCCCCGACGCCGACGCCGCTCGTGGTCGAGGAGGATGCAGGCTCGGACGCCTCGGACGCCGGCGAGGACGCGGACGCGGGCAAGAAGGTCGTCGGCACGGGCGATTCGACGGGCATCCGCGCCTGTTGCTCCGCGCTCCGGCAGAACGCGAACTCGGCGCCGCTCGATCAGAAGGCCTCGTACCTGGCCGCCGCCGGCATGTGCGACGGGCTCGTCAACTCGCCGGAGGGCCGCCAGGCGCTCACCGCGGTCCGCAACATGCTGAAGGGCGCCGGCGCACCCGCAGCTTGTAAGTGAGACGCCCGCGCTTCCCGAGCGCTGCAGCCCGCATTTCAGCGGAGGCGAGCCCGCGCGCGCGTCGCGTGGCCCTCGCTGCAGCGCTCGGGTTCGTCGCCGCCTCGTTCCCTTCCCGCGACGCGAACGCGCTCGAACCCCCGCCGGGTCGCACGAAGATCACCTCCGGCATCGCCTTGATGGTGAGCGGCGCGGTCGTCACCGGCCTCGGCGCCGGGCTCTACGTAGCGAACGAAAACGCCGATCGCGCCGCGTGTGTCCCCTGCGCGAAGTCGTCCTGGATCTTCCCGACCGTGCTCATGGGGATCGGCGGCGCCATGTTCGTCGCGGGCATCCCCGTGTTCGTCCTCGGGCAGGTCGAACGTTCCCGCGAACCCGCCGCCGTCGTCTCGCTCGGGCCGTTTGGCGCGTCCGCGCGTTTTACGTTCTAGAACCCTGCATCAACCGCCGTGGGTCCAGACGAGCGTCCCTCCTTCGAGGTTGACGGCGCCGTGCCATTCGGGGGGGACGACGGGGTCGGTCCAGTCGAAGAGCCATTTCGCGTCGGCCGGGGCGAGGTTCACGCAGCCGTGGCTGCGCGGCTTGCCGAACTCGTCGTGCCAGTACGCGCCGTGCAGCGCGTAGCCCTCGTGGAAGTACTGGATGTAGGGCACGTCGCGTAGATCGAACGAGTCCGAGCCCTCCTCGCCGTCCATCGTCCCGGAGACGTGCTTCGCGTGCACGTAAAAGACCCCGCGCATGGTGGCGGTCGTCTTCTCGGGATCACTCATCCCGCCGCGCCCGGTGGACACGAGCGTCGCGAACACCGGCCGCGTCCCCTCGTACGCCACGAGGAGCTGCTTCTTGATCGACACGTCGATCCACTTCTTGCCGGCGCGCGCGTGCCCGACGGGATCCTCGCGCGGCGTGCCGATCAGCATCGTCTCGGCGGGCAGCCAGAAGCCCTCGGTCGTCTCCCACAACCCGCGCTCGCCGCCCTTCGTGTTGCCCGTCAGGATCCAGCCCGATCGCCAGGGCGCGATCCCCTGCTCGCGCATCCGGCCGTCGGCCCCCTCGACGAGCTTCGACGCGCCGTGGCTGACGACGATGCCCGGCAGGCCGGGTTTGTCGACGACCACGCCGTGGTGCGCGCTGATCTTCGCGGGCTTCGTGCGATCGAGCGGGATGAGATCGAGCTCGGTCGTGAGGCCGAACTTGCGGCTCGTCCATTCGAAGGCCGTGATCAGCCCGAAGGCCGACTCTTCCTTCGCGCGGCCGGCGTGCACGGTGTAGCGGAGCGGCTCGACGGCGCCGTAGGGCTTCGGCAGATCACGGCCCTCGCCGAGGAACGCGGGCACGGTGTCGAGCGGGACGTTCGGCGTGATCGCGAGGCGGACGTGCTCACGCACGGTGGGCCCCTCGACGCGGCGCTGGTCCTTGTCGGTCGGCAGACGGAAGTAGAGGTGGGGTGCAGGCGAGCGCGACATCACGTAGGCGTAGGGCAACGTGGCCGCGCGGTCGGGGCCTCGCAGGGCGGCCTGGATGACCTGGTGATCGAGCGCGAGCGTCGCGCCTTTGCCGACGCACACGTAGCCGCGCGGGACGATGCGGTACCAGCCGCCCTCGCAGCGCCGGGTGCCGGCGGATGTCTCGGCGCGGTCGACGACGGCGCCGGCGCGCAGGTAACCGAGCTTGGTCGAGCGATCGTCGGGCGCGACGTAGATCCAGGTCCGCATCGCGATGCTGCCGATCTTGGCGCCGCGGCCCGGCTCGGTGTCCTCCTCGGCGCGTTTGTCCGCGGCGGGGGTGCCTTCGAGCTTGTCGGGGCGCTTGAGCGTCGCGCCCGGGGGGGCCCGATCGAGGACGCGCCCCGGCGGATCCTCGACGTTACCGCAGCTCGGGAGAGCGAGCAGCAGGGCGAGGAGCGCTGGCCTTCGGGAGGGACGCGCGCGCGGGGACATCGAGGAGGTTCGGCGCTGCTTAGGACGAACGCGCGCCTCGGGCAACGTCTTGGCGAGGGGACTGCGTGGGAGGGTGGGTCAGGTTACGGGGAGGCGGACGGGCGGGCGGGCGCTTTTTCGGGAAAATCGTCGCTCACGGCTCACACACGTCGTTCACGCAGTTGTTCGAGAAGCACTGCGCGTTGTCGTTGCACGCGAAGCCCGTGTCGCCGAGGCACACGCCCGCGCCGTCGCAGACCTCGAGGTCCGCCGCGACGCACGTCCCGTCGGTCGTGCCCGCCGCGACCGGCATGCATTGGCCCTCCATGCCGCCGAGCCCGCACGAGAAGCAATCGTCGGCGCAGGCCATGTTGCAGCAGACGTTGTCCGCGCAATGGCCGCTCGCGCAGTCCGCGCCATCCGTGCACGTGTCGCCGAGGTCGCCGATGCACATGCCCGCGCCGTCGCACGTGCCCGGCATCGTGCACTCCATGTCCGGATCGGTGCCCTTCGTGATGGGCGCGCAGACGCCGTCGACGCCGCTGCCCTTCTTCCCCGCCGAGCACGCCTCGCAGATGCCCGTGCAGGCGTCGTCGCAGCAGACGCCGTCCGTGCAATGGCCGCTCAGGCATTCCGCATCCACGCCGCAGAGCTTGCCCTGCAAGGTCTTGCACGCGCCGGCGCCGTCGCAGGTCTCGTCCGCCCCGGCGCACGTGCCGGCGTCGTTTTGACCACTCGCGACGAACGAGCAGACGCCCGCCGAGCCCGCGAGGTTGCAAGCCAAACACGTGCCCGCGCACGCCGTGTCGCAGCAGACGCCGTCCACGCAGGTGCCGCTGAAGCACTCGGCGTCGGCGACGCACGTGGCCGCGTTTTCTTTCTTGCACGCGCCCGCGCCGTCGCAGGACTGGTTCATGCCCGTGCACGTGATCGGGTCGTCCTGGCCATTCGCGACGAACGAGCAGACGCCCGCCGAGCCCGCGAGGTTGCACGCCAAACACGTGCCCGCGCACGCCGTGTCGCAGCAGACGCCGTCCACGCAATGGCCGCTCATGCACTCCGCGTCGGCGACGCACGCAGCCGCGCTCTCTTTTTTGCAAGCGCCCGCGCCGTCGCACGACTGGTTCATCCCCGCGCACGTGGCCGCGTCGTCCTGCCCCGCGGGGACGTTCGTGCAGGTGCCCGCCGAGCCCGCGAGGTTGCACGTCTGGCACGTGCCGGCGCACGCGCTCGTGCAGCAGACGTTCTCGTCGGTGCAGAACCCGAGCACGCACTCCCCGCCGTCCTGGCAGGGCTCGCCCGGATCCTTCTTGCACGCGCCCGCGCCGTCGCAGGAGCTCGTCCCGACGCACCCCGGCGCGTCGTTCGTCGTGATCGGCACGTTCGTGCAGGTGCCGACGTTGCCCGCGACGTTGCACGCCTTGCACGTCTCGCCACAGGCCGCATTGCAGCAGACGCCGTCGGCGCAGAACCCGCTCAGGCACTCCACGGCCCCGGCGCACGTTTCGCCCGCGACCTTCTTGCAGATGCCCGCGCCGTCGCAGGATTGGGTGGCCCCTGCGCACGTCCCCATGTCGTCCTGCCCATCCGCGACGAACGAGCAGACGCCGGCCGAACCCGCGAGGTTGCAGGACTTGCACGAGTCGGTGCAATCCGTGTCGCAGCAGACGCCGTCGGCGCAATGCCCGCTGAGGCAATCGCCGGCGGCCAGGCAAAGGCCGCCGTCCTTCGATTTGCAGGCGCCGGTCGCATCGCAGGACCGCGATCCCGCGCACGCGTTCGTGGGATTCGTGTCCTCCGCGGAGACGAGCGGCGTGCACGTGCCGACGCTGCCCATGAGGTTGCAGGCGAAACACGCGGTGTCACAAGCGCTGCCGCAGCAGACGCCGTCCACGCAGAAGCCGCTGACGCAATCGACTGCGCCCGCGCACGTCTGGCCGCTGTCCTTCTTGCACGTGCCCGCGCCGTCGCAGGCGTTCGCGCCCGTGCAGGTCGGCGCGTCCTCGGTCGCGACGGGCACGTTCGTGCACGTGCCGACGCTGCCCGCGACGTTGCACGCCTTGCACGTGTCGCTGCAGGCCGCGTCGCAGCAGACGCCGTCCACGCAATGGCCGCTCAAGCACTCGACGGCCCCGCCGCACGTCTGCGCGGGCCCCTTCTTGCACACGCCGGCGCCGTTGCACACGGTGCCGCCGTCCTGATCACACGCGGCGTTGAGGGGCCGGTCCGGGTTCGAGGGCACGCCGGCCGCGCTGCACACGTCGTCGGTGCACTCGTTGCCATCGACGGGTTTGTCGGCCGTGTCGGGCGACGTGACGATGTGGCCCTGGCCGTCACATTCGACGACCTTGCAATCGAGGGCCGTCTGGTCGTCCGGCAGAGCCGTGCCCTCGGGCGTGTAGCTCACGCCGCACTGGTTGTTGATGCACGTGCGGACCTTGCAGAAATCGTCGGTGCCGTCGCATTGCGTGGCCTCGTTGCAGCCGACGCATGTCCCGCCGCCGTCGCAGTAGAGCCCGGCGCCGCACGCCGTGTTGAGCGCCTCGCTCGGGAACGACGGCGCGCCGTTCGTGCAGACGTTCTTCGTGCAGGCGTTGTCGTCGTTCGGCAGGTCGGTATCGTCGACGATCTCTTTCGTCGCGCCCGCGCCGTCACACACGACCCGCATGCAATCGCCGGCCGCCTGGCTGGAGAACATGGTGCCGTCCGGCGCGAACGTCTGCCCGCAGATGTGGTTCTCGCACGTGCGCTGCTGGCAGACGTCATCCGGCGGCAGGTGGCCACAATCGGCGGGCTCGTTGCATTCGACGCAGCCCGACGCGCCGTCGCAGACCTCGGGCTTGCCCGGCTCGCAGGGCTCGCCCGCGCTCACGGGCGGGTTCATCGCCGCGCCCATCGTGCACACGTCGAGCGTGCAGGTGTTCATGTCGACGGGGATGTCCGTGTCGTCGACGACGGCCGTGTCCTCGCCCGCGACGCAGATGTGCTGCAAGCAATCGCCGGACACGGGCACGTACCCCGGCGTCGGCAATCCGTCGAGATCCGTGAAGAGGCAGGTGCCCGCGCCCGCATTGCAGGTGTCCTCGGTGCAGGCATTGCCGTCGTCACACGGCTTTTGCGCGCTGCACTCGACCGAACACGCCCCGCCTTGGCACGTCCCCTGCGCCGTGCCGAAGAGACAGCTCGTCCCGTTCTGCGCCGGCGTGTGGACCGAAGCGCCCATCGCGCACGCATCGTTCGTACAGCTCTCGCCGTCGTTCTCGATGTCGGCGTCGTCGTTCGTCGTGACGACGGCGCCGGCCACGCAATCGACCCGCTGGCAATCCCCGGCGATTTGTCCCGGCATCGGCCCGTCGTCGACCGGCACGAGGACACACGTCCCGTCGTTCCCGCAGACGTCGACCGTGCAGGGGTTCTGGTCGTCGCAGTTCTCGTTGACGAGGCAGGCCTTCGTATCCTCGATGGGTCGGGACCCATTGGTATCGAGCCCACACGAGGCAATCGGCGAGACGAGGGCGGCGGAGAGGAGCGTGGTGAGGAGAGAGGCGAGGATGCGGGGGCGGTTGGGCATCGGTCGGGTGTTCTGTTCGTTCTGCAATCGGTCTTCGAGGGGGACGAGGCCGCCGTCATCCCCCGCAGGACGGCGGCCTCTGCGATGTCACGGCATACAGTTGTTGCCGCCCGGGCACTTGTTGCTCACGCAGTCGCTGTCGCTGTCGCAGTCCTGGCCGTCGTCGAGCTTGCACGCATTGGCGCCGTCGTTCGTGCCATCGCAGCTCTTGTTTCCGACGCATGCATTCGCGGGGAAGGTGTCCTCGGAGTATTTCAGGACGGCCATGCAGGAGCCGGACGCGTTGCACTGCATGCACGTCGTGTTGCACGCGTTCTCGCAGCACACGCCGTCGACACAATGGCCACTCATACAATCTACCGCGGCTCCGCAGGGCGTGCCCAGGTCGCTCTTGCACTCGCCCATGCCATCGCACGATTTGTCGCTGCCGACGCACGCATTCGCCGGGAAGTTATCGTCGTTGCCCGGCGGGATGTTCGAGCACGTGCCGACGTTCCCCGAGACGTTGCACGCCTGGCACGTCCCGGTGCAGGTGCTGTTGCAGCAAACGCCATCCACGCAGTTCGTGGAGAGGCACTGCGTCCCCATCATGCACGTCTTCCCGAGGTCCGTCTTGCAGGCGCCGTTGCCGTCGCACGATTGATCGCCCGAGCAGGGGCCGTCATCCTGCCCCGACGGGACGTTCGAGCACGAGCCCAGCATCCCCGGGACGTTGCACGCCTGGCAGGCCCCGCAGCTCGACGAGCCGCAACAGACCCCATCGACGCAGAAGTTGCTGAGGCAATCCC
The DNA here is from genome assembly GCF_028369105.1 of Polyangium mundeleinium. NCBI lineage: Bacteria > Pseudomonadati > Myxococcota > Polyangiales > Polyangiaceae > Polyangium > Polyangium mundeleinium. The sequence goes on from NZ_JAQNDO010000001.1 coordinate 8,361,413, forward strand.
CCGCCCCGTTGCAGTTCGTCCCGTTGGAGCCCTTGCAGCCGCCGGAGCCATTGCACACGCTGCCGTTCGTGCACGTCATGCTCGCGCTGACGTCGGGCTGACCGGAGGGGATGTTGACGCACTTGCCCTCGTTCGCCGAGACGTTGCACGCCTGGCAGGTCGTGGTGCACGACGACTCGCAGCACCGGCCGTCGACGCAGAAGTTGCTCACGCACTCGCTCGTGCCGCCGCACCCCTGCCCGTCGTCCTTCTTGCAGGCGGTGTTGCCGTTGTTCGTGCCGTCGCACGAGCTCGCGCCCGTGCACGAAGGCGCGTCCTCCTGCCCCTTCGGGACGGGGTTGCACGTGCCCAGGCTCCCGGCGAGGTTGCACGCGCGGCACGTCCCGGTGCAGTTCGAGGAGCAGCAGACGGCGTCGACGCAGAAGGTGCTCGCGCAATCGCCGTTGGCCGCGCAGCTCTTGCCGGGCGACTTCTTGCACTGCCCACCGCTGTTGCAGACGTCGCCGCCGTTCTGGTTGCACGCCGCGCCGGCGGGCTGGTTCGGGTTCGACGGCGTGGTCCCATTGCACGTATCCTGCGTGCAGTCGTTGCCGTCGACCTTGGGATCCGTGGAATCCGCGACGGTGACCGTGTTGCCCGCGCCGTCGCAGACGAGGCGCTTGCAGTCGTCCTCGGTCTGTCCGCTCGGGAGCGCCGTGTTGTTCGCCGTGTAGTCGACGCCGCACACGTTGTTGATGCACGTGCGCTTCTTGCAGAAATCGTCCGTGCCCTCGCAATCGGCGGCCGTGTTGCAACCGACGCAAGCGCCGGTCGCATTGCAGACCTGGGCCATGCCACAGGCCGTGCCTTGCGAGACGGGCGTGGAACTCCCCACGCCGTTCGAGCAGGTATCCGTCGTGCATGCTTTGCCGTCGTTCGGCTTATCGGTGTCGTCCACGACCTCCGTCGTGCCGCCGTTGCCATTGCAGACGATCATCTTGCAGTTGCCCGCGGTCTGGAGGGCCGGGCTCGCCGGCGTGTCGGTACCCATGTACTTCTCGACACAGGCATTGTTCACGCAATCAGCCTTCGTGCACTCGTCCTCGGTGATGATGCCGATGCAATGGCTGGGCTGGGTGCACTGGACGCAGTGGCTCGCGCCGTCGCACACGTCCGTGTCCTCGGGCGTGCACGGCGTCCCCGTGGTCGTGGGCGGGTTCGACGGGGCGCCGCTCGTGCAGATGTTCTCCGTGCAGGGATTCACGTCGACGGGCACGTCCGTGTCGTCGGTGACGTCCGTGTCCTTGCCCCCGACGCAGAGCTTCTGCTTGCAATCCCCCGGGTTCTGCGTGGCGCCCGGGGTGGGCAAGCCGTCGATGTTCGTGAAGACGCACTTGCTCGTGGCAATGTTGCAGAAGTCGTCCGTGCAGGGGTTGCCATCGTTGCACGGGTTCTGCGCGTCGCACGAGATCTGGCAGACGCCCATCTCGCACGTGCCGCTCTGGTTGCCGCGCTGGCACGCCTCGCCTTCAGGCGCGTGTGCATTGCTCGGCATGCCGGCCGTGCAGACGTCGTTCGTGCAGGGCTCGTTGTCGTCGGGGATGTCCGCGTTGTCGGTGACGGTGACTTCCTTGCCGACCGCGCAATCAATCCGCTGGCAATCGCCGACGGTCTGCGCCGGGTTCGGCCCGTCTTCGATCGGCGTGTAGACGCAGATCTTTTCGTCGCTGCACGTATCGACGGTGCACGAGCTATTGTCGTTGCAGTTGGCGGCAGACTCGCAAGGCTCCTGGGTCTTCACAGGCTCCGAGCCGTTCGTGTCGAGCGCGCAGGAGGAAGCCTGCACGAGCGCGGACGCCACGAACGCCGTGGCGAGGAGGGCGGATAAAAAGCGAGGGCGGGGCATGACGGATCTCTTTCGGAGCAGGTGACGTCAGTTGCAAATATTGTTGACGCAGTCGTTGGTGCAGTCCCCGTTCCCCATGCACTTCTTTCCGGGTCCGCAGTCGGGGCACGAGCCGCCGCAATCGACATCCGTCTCGCTGCCGTTCTGGACCAGGTCGCTGCAGGAAGCCGCGGCGCACGTGCCATTTTTGCAAACGCCGTTGAAGCAATCGGCGTTCACATTGCACGAGGCGTCGGTCGCGCACTTCAGCACGCAAACGCCACCGCAATCCTTGTCCCCTTCCGTGCCGTTCTTGACGTTGTCGAAGCAATCCACGCAGACCTTGTTGTCGCACTCCCCCTCGCAGTCGGAGGTTACGACGCACTTCTCGCCGAGCTCGCACCGCTCGATACATTCGCCGCCGCAGTCCACGTCCGTCTCGGTGCCATTCTGCGTGTTGTCGCTGCAGCTAAAGCAAGTGTTGACGGTCACGTCGCACGTATGCCACGGAGGTCCCCCTCCGCAGTCGGCCGTCTGCGAGCATCCGAGGCAAACGCCGACGCCGTCGCACTTGCCCATCCCCGTCGGGTTGTTCGACGTCGCGCATTGCGAGAGCGTCGGGAGCGGCGGGTTCACGGGGGCCATCTCGTTGCACTGATCGGCCGTGCAAGAGTTGCCGTCATTGAAGGGGTCCGCCGCGTCCGCGATCGTCGCGACCTTCCCGCTCTGGCAAACCTTGGCCTTGCAGTCTCCGCTCGACTGGTCGCTCGAGGGCAGTTGCACGCCTTCATTGAGCGGCGTCACGACGCATTGCTTGTTCGTGCACGTCCAATCGCTGCAGAAATCGTCGACGGGGCAATCCGTTTCGCTGCCGCAGCCGATGCAGACGCCCATGTCGTTGCACGTGCCGTTCATCCCGCACGGCGCCCCGTTCGCCGGCGTGTGGGTCTCCTTGCCGCCCTCGCAGGCGTCGACCGTACACGGGTTCATGTCGTCGGGATCGGCGTCGCCGGTCACCGCGAACATGCAGACCTCGCCGACGCACGAATCCACCGTGCACCGGTTCTTGTCGTCGCATTCTTCCGACTTCGTACACGGGATCTCGCATTGCCCGGACACACACTCGCCCATGCCGTCGCCGAGCTTGCACGTCGTCCCGTTCACCGCGGTGTGCTGGGGCGCGCCTGCCGAGCAGGTGTCCTGCGTGCAGGGATTCGCGTCGTCCGGCACCTCCATGTCGTTCGGGACCGAGACGAACTTCCCCCCCTGGCATTCCTTGCGAACGCAATCGTCGGGCGTGGTGGGGTCGGTCTGCCCCGTCGTGCACTCGCTCGAAGGGTTCGAGCCTTGCTGGTCGAGACACCCGGGCGCCGACGCGACCATCGCGGAGCCGATCACGAAGATCGACGCCAAGCCGTACGAGCGCACCGTGCTCCTGCGGAGGGAAGTCGCGAACATGGTCATGGAAAACTCCAAGGCAAGGCGCCGAGCCAAGACGCCGCCGCCAGTTTCGCCGATCTCGCGCCGCATGGGCGCAAAAAATCGGCGGCGCCGAGCGCGATCTCAGGGGCGCCGCAAGACCGTCACGGCGCGCGCCGACGTCGCCGCGACGAGCGCGAGACGCCCCCCGGGAGCCACGGAGACCACCTGGGATCCCTCCCCCGTTTGCAGCGTGGAAACGATTCGCAGCGGCTCGCCGCCGAGCACGACCGTGGTCGCGCCCTTGCCACGAGGTCCGCCGCCAAGCGCGACGAGGATCGTCCGGCCCTCGGGCGAAAGCGCGGCCGAGGAAGGGACCCCCCCGAGCGCGACCGTGGCGAGGACTTCGCGGTGATCCAGGGATACGAGCGTCCCTTCCCCCGCCGCGCCAATCACCACGGCGCGCTCCCCGGGCCAAGGGAATGCCGCGATCGGCTGCGGACCCGCCGGCGCGAGGCGCGGCTCGGCCCCCACGGAAAACCCCACGACCTTCGCCGTCGCCCGATCAAAGAGCAAGGCGCGCTCGGAGGAAGCCGCCCGAGGCGCCGCCGAGGCGCGCGGCTCGAGGAGCGACGACCACGCCGACCGGGCGCCGCCGAAAGGTTTTGTCACAGGATCGAGGAGGACCACGGATCCCGGCTCGGTGGGCGTGCGCCCGTCGAGGAGCACGAGGAGCTGATCGCCGCCGGAAGAAGGCAGGGGCGCGAAGCCGCGGATCGGGGCCGGGAAGAGGATCTCGCCGTCCGGCGCGAGATCGGTCCCCACAAGGCGGACGACGCGGCCTCCCTGGGCGCTCGCGACGACGAGGACAGGCGGATCCCCGCTCGCCGCGACGTCGAGGGCGCCCTTCACGTCGACCCTCTTCAGGTAGGCCGAAGGCGCCGCGCCCGAGAGCCAGGGCGCCGTCGTCACGAGGGGCAGGCCCGTGGAGACGCCGAGCACGGCGAGTCGGCCCGCGGGGAGCCGCCGGAGGGCCGTGCCCTTGCCCGGGAGCCGCGCGCGGGCCTTCTCCGCGCCGGAATCGAGGGCGTGCGCCCGGAGCGTGCCGTCCTCGCAGAGCACGAAGGCCATCGCCTCGTCGTCCGCAAAGGCGACGTCGACAGGCGGGGCGTCGAGGCGAATCGTGGTGGCCACGGCAAACGCCGCGGGCGCCTCGGACGACGAAGGGGGCGTGTCCGCGGCCGGAGCGGCCGAAGCCAACGCGGAGGACGCGGCGCTCACGGAGGGCGCTGGGGGCAGCGCCGAGGACGCGGCGAGGAGCGCAGGCGGAGGCGCCGAGACGGGCGCGCGCGGGCCGCCGAGGCGGCCTTGCGAGGCGAGGACGGCCGCGCCGCCGGCGAGCATGCCGAAGCCGCCGAGCCCAGCCGTGAGGAGCACGAGCCCGAGCGCGCCGAGCTGCACGCGGCTGCCCGCGAGCCTGGGCGAGCTCACCCACGCGCGGCACGAGGGGCACTTCGTCGCGCCCTGCCGGATCGAAATCGACCCGCATTTGGGGCACTTCGTCTTGCTCACCGGAGCACCCACACCCGGCGCGCGCGGGCCGAAAATGCCGTCGCGCTGCCGGCGTCTTTGCCGAATCGGACGTTCGTGACCTCGTCGGTGACGTCGACCCGGATGGGCTCGCCCGTCGCGAGATCAACGACGTACACCCCGGGGGAAGGCGCGCCCGTGGCGACGAGCGCCTGGTCGCCGGAGGGCGAGATTTCCAGCGCGGTCACGGGGCTGCCGAGTTCGAGGCGCGTGTCCTGCGCGAGCGTGGCCGGCGCATGCAGCGAGAGCGCGCGGCCGACCCTGCAACCAACGACGAGCGTGCGGGGTGCGGCCCGAACAAACACGGGATCGGTGCAGGTGTCGCGGGAAAGGTCGGGCGCCGCGAGGAGGCCCTTTCCTTCGAGCGGGACGCGCGCGATGCGCGAGGAGCCAAGCGCAGCAAAGGCAAACCCCGATTTGACGGCGACGGCCGAGACGGGATCCACGAGCGAGAGGTGCCGAACGAGCTGCGCGCTCGGCGGCGTTCGAGGCGCGAAGACCTCGATCGCGTCGGGATAGGCGCGCGGGCGAGGATCGGCGACGGCCGCGACGGCCCAGGTGCCTTCGGCGTCGAGCGCGACGGCGCTCGGGATGGCGCCTCCGAAGCGGAAACGCGCAATCTCGACGTGGTGCTCGGTGCCGACGACGAGGACGCTGCGATCCACGGCCGAAGGAAAGATCGCGAGGCCGGCCGAGGCGGCAGCGGCGCCCGGGAGGAGCTGGGTGCGAGGCTCGATCCAGCGCAGGACGCGGAGCGTGTCGGGTTCGAGCGCGCCGATGCGGGTCTGGCCGAGCGCATAAAGAGCGCCGCCGACACGCTCGATCACGCGCGCGGATTGCGCCTCGCGCGAGCTCGTCATGACCACGCCGCTCCGCGGATCGACGACGTCGAGCGCGACACGACGCGCGACGGCCACGTGGCCTTGCGGCAGGAGGATCGCGGTTTCGGCGTCGGCCGCGACGTCGATCTTCGCCGCGACCTTGCCTTCGAGCCGCTTCGGCGCGGCCGGCGCAGGCTCGGCCGGCGGGTTTGCCTGTGGATCGGCCGGCGTGCTCCCAGCGCTCGTCGTCGCGGAGGCGCTCGACGCCGGCGCCGCCGATCTGCCCGGCGAAGGCGCGGCGTTTGCCGAAGGAATCTCGACCCCCGCGCCGCGCCCTTCCCCGCGCACAGAAAGCGCGCCCCCGAGGAGCGGCGCGAGCACGAGCACGAGCCCGAGGACCACGAGGCCCACCACGCGCCCCAGCCCGAGCCGCGGCTGCGCGATGCCCACGAACTCGCCGCACATGAGGCAATTCGTGCTGCCGACCATGACGGGTTCGAGGCAATACGGGCAGGTGAACGTGGACAGCGGGCGCTTGCGGATCGCGGTCGCGCCTTCGAGCGCAGCCGGAAACACCGCGGTGCCGCGGATCCACCCGGGGACACTGACGAGCGAGACGCCCGAGGAGATCGGAATCCGGCCGGTCATGAGGCCCCGCACCACGAAGGCGCCCGTCACGGGCCCCATGACGCCGTCGGTGTCCTCGACGAACCAGAGGAGCTTGTCGCGGGCCTGAGGTTCGAGCTTGGCGAGGTCGCGCGGCAGCGCCTCGGCGACGCTGCCCTCGGGCCGATCGGGTGGGCTCGGCGCCGGAAAGAGGTCCGAGAGCGGATCCCACGCGGAGCCGGGGAGGAACCGCTTGCACCCTTCCATGCGGAAGAGCGGGTTCTTCATCGCGCCCCCGCCGATCTCGCGGCGGACCGCCTCCAGCCGCACGGGTCCGCGGATGTTGCCCTGCTCGGAGACGTAGAATTCGACGTTCTGGGACACAAGCGCCCGAAAGGGGCGCATGCACTGTACTACGAAGCGTCCGCTCGCCGCATCTTCTCGGCGAAAACTAGGCGACGCGCTTCGTCATCGCCGAGCGATACACGTGCACGTAGCGGCGCGCCGGGCGATCCCAGCCGAGGTCGAGGCGCATCACGCGGCGCCGGAGCGCCGGCCAGCGGGGCGAGGCCATGGCCGCGAGGGCCCGCTGCACCGCGCCGACGAGGTGCGTCGACGTGGGTTTGTCGTACAAGAACCCCGTCCCGGTCTCGAGCGCCGCGTCGCAATCGACGATCGTGTCGAGGAGGCCACCGGTCCGATACGCGACCGGAAGCGCGCCATAACGCTGCGCGTAGAGTTGCACGAGGCCACAGGGCTCGTAGCGCGAGGGGACGAGGACGATGTCCGCGGCTGCAAACAGGCGGTGCACGAGCGGCTCGGCGGCATCACCGAGGAGACGCGCGCGCTCGGGCGACTTGCCTATCGCGGCTTCGAGCTTCGTGACGATCGCGCGATCCCCCGCGCCCGCCACGACCACGCTCGCGTCGCTCTTCAGGAGCTTGGGCAGCGCGGTGGCGAGCAGGTCGCCGCCCTTCTGCGCGGAGATGCGGCCGACCGAGACGACGAGCGGGCGCTCGATGTCGATCGGGAGCCCGAGCTCGGCGAGGAGCGCGCTCTTGCAACGCGCCTTGTTCGTCGTGTCCTCGGCGTCGTACCGCGCAGGCAGCGCAGGATCGGTCATCGGGTTGTACACGGCGTAATCGATGCCGTTCACGATGCCGACGATCTCGTTCTCCTTCGCGCGCGCCGCGAGCACGCCGTCGAGCCGCTCGCCGTGCTCGGGCGTGAGGATCTCGCGGGCATACGTCGGCGACACCGTGGTGATGGCATCGGCGGCGAGCAGGCCCGCCTTGAGGAAGCTCACCTTGCCGTAAAACTCGAGGAGCGAAGGCTGGAAGTGCGCGTCGCCGAGGCCGATGACCCGGAGCGCCTCGCGCGGGAAGAGGCCCTGGCGCGCGAGATCGTGGAGCGTGAGCACCGAGGCCGGACGCGCGTCGCCCTCCCGATCACGCAGGAGGTACGGGACCAGCGCCGCAGGCCAGTCGTGCGCGTGGACGACCTCGAACGGCGTGCCCGCAAGCGCGCGCTGGCGAACGAGCTCGACCACGGAGAGCGCGAACACGCCGTACCGCCGCGCAGCCGCGAGATCCCCCTCGTCCTCGTCGGCGAGGCGCGAGGGGCCCTCGCTGAAGAGCCCCGGGACGTCGAAGAGCACGAGCTCCACGCCCGAGCCGAGCCGCCCGTCGAAGACCGTGACCTCGACGCGCTCGCCGCCGATGGTGAGGACGAGCGGGGTCAGCCGCCGCGCGATCATGACGCCGGAAGCTTCGATCCCAGGGTAACGCGGCAGCGCGAGGGTGACCTTGTGCCCGAGGAGCCGGAGCGCCTTCGAGAGCGACGCGACGACGTCGGCGAGGCCGGTAACCTTCACCATCGGCGCGATCTCGGAAGCGACGAAGAGGATGTCCATGCGCGGGCGGGTGTAGCACGACTCGCGGCCGCGACGTAGACCGAGCGTGGGCCGAAAGGGTCGGTCGAGGGCCGACCGGCGAACGCGGGCGGTAGCTCCCGACGGCAGCCAGGCTAGGATGGCGACCATGACGCGCATCAGCGCGCACGAGCTCGGCGCCACGGAAGGCCCTTTCGGGCGAGGGATGAAGGTCGTACGCCCGGACGAGGTGCCCGAGGGGTCCGTCGTCTCCATCCTCCGCGTGCCCCCGGAGGCGAAGGGCATGCGGCTCGACCGGTTCGTGCAATCGCAGCTCAGGCGGACGAGCCGGACCCGCGCCCAGAAGATCATCGCGCTCGGCGCCTACGCCCCGGATGCGCGCCGCCTGCGCGGCAATGACCGCGTGCAGCCCGAGCAGCTCATCCTGCTCTGGCGTCCGCCGTGGGACGAGAAGGCGCCCGACGTCACGCTGCGCATCCTGCACGAGGACGCGCACCTGCTCGCGGTCGACAAACCCGCCGGGATCCCCGTGCATCCCACGGCGCGGTACCACCAGAGCACCGTGGTCAAACTGCTCGAAAACGCCCGCGAGGGCGAGCGGCTCATGCTCTCGCACCGGCTCGACCGGGAGACGAGCGGGGTCCTCTTGCTCGCGCGGACGAGCGAAGCGGACAGGCACGTGAAATGGCAGTTCGCCCGCGGCGCGACGCGCCCCGGCGCGCAAGAGCGCAGCGTGCACAAGGAGTACCTGGCGATCACCTGGGGCGCGGACGAAGAGGACGCCTTCCGCGTGGAGGCGCCGCTCGAGCTCGATCCGACGAGCCGCTACGGCGTGAAGATGCGCGTCGCGCAGCCCGGCGAGGGTTTGCCCTCGGCCACGCGTTGCGCGGTGCTCGGACGGCGGAGAAACCCCGCGACGGGGCGGATCTACGCGCTCGTGCGCTGCACGCTGGAGACCGGCCGGCAGCACCAGATCCGCGTGCACCTCGCGTCGCGCGGGACGCCGGTCGTCGGGGACAAACTGTACGGGCCGGATGATGAGCTCTTCGGGCGCGGAGCGGACGGCCTGCTCACGGACGAGGACCGCGAGACGCTCGAGCTCGATCGGCACGCGCTGCACGCGGCCGTGCTGGAGCTCGATCACCCGGCGGACGAGGGGCGCAGGCTCCGCGTGGAGGCGCCACTGCCGCCGGATCTCGGAGAGTTCTGGGCGAGCCTGGAAGAAGTCGCGGCTTCCGCTCCTGCACCAACGGATCAGTACATCGGGATCTGATCCCCCGACGAAGGCCGAGGCGCCGGCGGGAGCGCGCTGCCGCGACGGCGCCCCACGGCGCCGAGCGCCCCGCCGAACGTCGCCGCGAGCAGCGTGATCACGGCGCCGGCGAAGCTGAGCCACGCCGCGCGGACGAGCTCGCCCCGATCGAAACGGAAGGACTGGGTGAAGGGCTCGGTCGTCCGCTGCGCGAAGGTGATGGTCGGCTCGAGGCCGGCTGGACGGCCGAACTCCTCCGTGCCGAACAACGGCGGCGCACCGTTCCCGACGACGAACACGAGGAGCGCGAGCGAGACGGCCCAGGTGAGCACGCCCGCGAGCGCACCGTCTCCGCGGCGAATCGCGCCGCCGAGCTTGGCCGCCGCGTAGCTGCCCACGAAGAGCGCGACGAGCGAGGCGAAGGCCATCCACAAGGCCATGCCCGCCCCGAGGCGCTCGAGCGACGCGCGGCCGCCCGGATCGAGGACGGACACGCCGGTCGCGAACCCGAGCAGCCCGAGGAGCACGAGCGTGCCGAGCGCGAGGAAGAGGCCGGCGAGCACCGAGCTCCATCGGATGCGCGAGAGGTCACGCTCCTCGAAGGCGTCGAGCATCTTCCGCACGCCGGACGGCGGCATTTGCTCGTCGATCGTTGGCGTCGCAGGGACTTCGCCGAGATCCCGGGGGGGTGGCTTGATGGGCGCGTTCGACATCGCCCCGGCGCGGTGCAAGCGCCGAGCCGCGGACGGATCAGATCCCCTTCGGGACCTTTTCCAGATCGACCTGCTCGAGCGCGTGACGGATGAGCGCGCTGCGGCTCGCCTTGGTCAAGCCGCGCGCCTTCAAGGCCTCGACCATCTCGTCCAGGCGCTCGAGGTCGTCCGTGTACATCGAGATGCAGATGACCTTGTAATGCGTCGGGCGCTCCGCGGCGGGCTTCTGCGCCCGCGCGCTCGGCTTCCCCGCGGGCGTGTAAAACGCCCCGGAGAGGACCCCTTCGACCTCGTCGCGATCGAGGAGCGCGTGCGCGGCCTCGGAGAATTCGCCCTCGTGCTTCATCGTCCTCTCCTAAGCGGTCGCTGCGGCGGTTCGCGCGGGCTTCGTGTCCTTCGTGTCCTTCGCGCCCTTCGCCGCGCCTTCTCGGCTCTGGATGATGCGGTCCACGACGACGCCGTAGTCCTCCGCGGCAGGCGTGCCGGCGGCGTACTCGAAGATCGTTTGCCCCTGCGCCGGCGCTTCCTTCACCTTGATCGCAGCGCGCACCGGGGGCAGGCACCGGTCGCCGAAGTGCTGCTTCAGCGTGGTGACGGCCTCGCGGCAGATTTTCGCGCGCGAATCGAAGAACGTGGGGAGCACGCCCCAGATCTGCACCGGGTGGTGGAGGAGCGCGTTCACGTTCTTCACGGTCTTGATGACCTGACGCACGCCGACGAGGGAGAGGTAGTCACAAGCGACGGGCACGAGCACGCTGTCGGCGAAGACGAGCGCGTTCTGGTTCATCAAGGACAGGCTCGGCGAGCAGTCGAGCACCACATAGTCGTAGCCCGCGGCGGCGGCGCTCAGGCGCTCGCAGAGCACGCGGTCGCGGTTCTGCCGGCCCGCGAGGTAGAGCTCCGCGGCGGCGAGCGTCTCGTTGGAGCCCAAAAGGTCCAGGTTCGGACGAACGACACGCGTCGCGTCCGCGACCCGGAGGCCCATCACGAGGACGTGGTAAAGCGAGCGCTCGACGTTCGCGCCGAGCGAGACGGACACGTTGCCCTGCGCGTCCGTGTCGACGAGCAGGACCTTCTTGCCGCGCGACGCGAGGCCGGCGGCGACGCTCACGGCCGTCGTCGTCTTGCCCGTGCCACCCTTGTGGTTGAACACGGCGAGGTACCGCGGCACGGACGCGTCTGCGGCCGGCTCCTTCGGCGCCTCGGGCGCGGCGGGCGTCGCCTGCGAGGCCTGCGCCGCCGGAGTCGTCCGCTTGTTCGCGACCTGCGGCACCACGGGCACGGCCACGGCCGGCGAGGTCGACGAGGAAGCGCGCTTCGGCGGCGTCGTGGCGCTCGACGGGCCCGACGCACGCGTCGCCACGGCCCGCGGCACCGCCTGCGGCGGCGGCGAGGGCGCGACGGCCTGCGGCGTGACCTCGGCGGCAATCTCGCCGAGCCGCACGCCGCTCGCTTCCCGCTGGAGCTGGGTCCGGCAGGGCATCGAGCACGCGTAGGTGCGACGGCCCCCGAGATACATCACCTGCGAAGCGAGCTCGGGCTGGAACCGCTTCGCGCAGGCATCACACGTCGCGAGCTTGTCCCCCTGCCCTTCGCCGCCGAGCTGGCTCTTCTCCAGGCACTTCTGGGAGCAGTAGAACGAGAACCCGCCGTCCCGCTCCTCCATCTGGTAGCGGAACTGGACGTCGAAATCCGACCCGCAAACGCTGCACGACTCCCTGATCCCGGCCACCGCCACGCTCCTTGAAGCTCGCCGCGGCGCCCCGCCGCGACGCTGTCAGCCACCAACAGCACAGCTAGATCGGGGGAGCCAAATTTTTGTGTGCGTTTTTTTTGCCAGGATCCGTGAGGCTGGATCCATCGGCGGTGCGAAAGGACACTACGAGGGGCCGAGACCAGGGCGTTTGGCGAGGCGCGGGCGGCGCGGCGGGCAGGGCGGGAGACGCCGCGATCAGTGCCGGAAATGCCGGACGCCCGTGAAGATCATCGCAGCGCCTGCCTTGTCGGCGGCCGCGATCACGTCAGCGTCCTTCACGCTCCCGCCCGGCTGCACGAAGGCGGTGACGCCCGCTTCGAGGGCGAGCTCGACGCCATCCGGGAACGGGAAAAACGCGTCGGAGGCGAGCACGGCGCCGCGGGCCTCAACGTCGGCCTTGCGGCAGGCGATGCGCACGCTCTCGACGCGCGACATCTGCCCCGCGCCCACGCCCACCGTGCGGCCCTCCTTGGCGAGCACGATGGCGTTCGACTTCACGTGCTTGCAGACCTTCCACGCGAGGTCGAGCGCCGCGAGCTCCTCCGGCGTCGGCGCGCGCTTCGAGACGACCCGCGCCTTCTCGACCTCGCCGCGCGCGGTCGCGTCGCGCCCCTGCACGACGAGGCCGCCGCCCACGCGCTTCCAGGTGAGCTCGTCGAGCTCGGCCGGCAGGAGCACACGCGTGGCGAGCAAGCGCAGGTTCTTCTTCGCGCGGAGAACCGGGAGCGCGTCGTCCGCGAACGAAGGCGCCACGACGCACTCGAGGAACGTCTCGGCGAGCGCCTCGGCCGTCGCGCGATCGACGGGCCGGTTCAACGCGACGATCCCACCGAAGGCGCTGAGGGCATCGGCATCCCGCGCGAGCCGATACGCGCGCTCGATCGCATCGGCCACGGCCACGCCCGAGGGGTTCGCGTGTTTCACCACGACGGCCGCGGGCCGCTCGTGCTCGCGCACCGCTTCGAGCGCGGCGTCGACGTCGACGAGGTTGTTGAACGAGAGCTCCTTGCCGCCAGCGCCGAGCGCGTCGGCGAGCGAGAGCGAGCCCTCGGGCGCCACGCGCTCGCGATAAAACGCGCCCGATTGATGCGGGTTTTCGCCGTACCTGAGGCCGTACGCCCGTTCGAACGTGAGCGTCAGGTACCGCGGATACGCATCGCGCTTCGGCTGCGCCTTCTCCTCGGCCGGATCCGGATCCCCGAGCGACGACAGGTATGCCGACACCGCGCCGTCGTACGCGGCCGTGTGCGCGAACGCCTTGGCCGCGAGCTTGCGTCGCGTCGCGGCCGACACCTCGCCGCCGCTCGCCTCGATCTCGGCGAGCACCGCCTCGTAATCGGCCGGATCACACACGACGGCGACGCGCCCGTGGTTCTTCGCGGCGCTGCGCACCATCGCGGGCCCGCCGATGTCGATCTGCTCGATGACCTCTGCGAGGAGCACGCCCGGCTTCGCGACGGTCTGCGTGAAGGGGTAGAGATTCACGGCGACGAGGTCGATCGGGGCGCCGCCGAGGCGCTCGAGATCGGCTTGATCGATATCGCCGCGCATGAGGATGCCGCCGTGCACGCGCGGGTGGAGCGTCTTCACGCGCCCGCCCATCACCTCGGGCGAGCCCGTGAAGGACTCCACGCTGGTGACGGCCAGCCCCGCGTCTGCGAGCGCTTTGAGCGTGCCGCCGGTCGAGAGGATCTCCACGCCCCGCGCCACGAGCGCGCGCGCGAACGGAAGGAGTCCCGCCTTGTCGTAGACCGAGATGAGGGCTCGTCGGATCATGGCGGCGAGCGACTAGCGCGCCGCGGCGATCCTTGCCAGCAGGGAGACGAGAGGAAACGTGGAGGGAGGAGACCTGGCCTAGGCGCCCGGCTGTTCTGCGGGCGAATCGGACGGCAGGGACGGCATGGACGGAGTCGTCGACCCGTTCGGCGTGACGAGCTCGCCGTCGCGGTACTCCAGGCGGGCGTGCGGCGGGCCGAACGTCGCCTCGGGGTCCTTCACGATGAGCGCCTCGCGCAGGACGTCGTCGACGTGATCGACGAGCACGAGCCGCAGCGCGCGGAGCACGCGGCGCGGGACGTCGCGCAGATCCTTGCGGTTCTCCTTGGGCAGGACGACCGTCGAGATGCCGCTCCGGTGCGCCGCGAGCAGCTTCTCCTTGAGCCCGCCGATCGCGAGCACGCGGCCCCGCAGCGTGACCTCGCCCGTCATCGCGAGGTCCTGGCGAACAGGGACCTTCATGAGCGCGCTGCACACGGCCGTCACCATCGTCACGCCCGCGCTCGGCCCGTCCTTGCGCACGAAGTCAGGGAAGTGCACGTGCACGTCCGCCTTCTGGTACGCGTCGCTCGACAGCCCGAGACGTTCGAGGTGCGAGCGCACGTAGCTCATCGCGGCCTGCGCGCTCTCCTCCATGCCCTTCTCGATCAGGCCCGTCACCACGAGCTTGCCCTTGCCGGGCAGGACCACGGCCTCGGCGGGCAGAAGATCACCGCCGACGCTGGTCACCGCGAGGCCGTTCACGAGGCCGACCTCGTCCTTCTCGGCGCGCCTACCGAGCCGGAACTTCGGCACGCCGAGGAACTTCGGGATGCTCTTCGCGCTGACCTCGATGGGTTTTTCCTTCCCCTCGTTCACCACCTTGCGCGCGACCTTCCGGCAGACGCTGGCGATCTCGCGCTCGAGGGAGCGCACGCCGCTCTCCTTCGTGTAGTGGTGGATGATCGTCCGGACCGCGCCCTCGCTGAAGTCCATGGTCACGTCCTCGAGGCCGCACTCCTTGCGCTGCCGCGGGATGAGGTACTTCAGCGAGATGTTGAGCTTCTCGAACTCGGTGTAGCCGGAGAGCTGGATGATCTCCATGCGGTCCTGCAGCGGCACCGGGATGCCGCCGAGGGTGTTCGCCGTCGTGATGAACATCACGTCGGAGAGGTCGTAATCGAGGTCGAGGTAGTGATCGTTGAACGCGTGGTTCTGCTCGGGATCGAGGACCTCGAGAAGCGCCGCCGCGGGGTCGCCGCGGAAGTCGGTCGACATCTTGTCGACCTCGTCGAGCAGGAAGACAGGGTTGTTCGTCCCGGCCTTCTTGAGGCTCTGGATGAGCTTGCCCGGCAGCGCCCCGATGTACGTGCGGCGGTGACCGCGAATCTCGGCCTCGTCGCGGACGCCGCCGAGCGAGAGGCGGACGAACCTGCGCCCCGTGGCGCGCGCGATGCTCTTCGCGAGGCTCGTCTTGCCGACGCCGGGAGGACCGACGAAGCAGAGCACCGGGCCCTTGAGCTTCTTCGTAAGCGCCTGGACCGCGAGGTACTCGAGGATGCGCTCCTTGATCTTGCGCAGGCCGTAGTGGTCCTCGTCGAGGATCTTCTCGGCCTCGACGAGGTCGAAGCGCTCCTCGCTCTTCTCGTACCAGGGCAGGTCGAGGATCCAGTCGATGTAGTTGCGCACGACGGTCGCTTCCGCGCTCGTCGGGTGCATCATCTTGAGCTTCTTCAGCTCTTTCTTGACCTTCGCGGTGGCTTCTTTGCTCATCCGCTTGGTCTTCAAAGCTTCTTCGATCTCTTGGATCTCGTTCTTGAACTCGTCGCGCTCGCCGCCGCCCAGCTCCTTCTGGATGGCCTGCATCTGCTCGTTCAGGTAGTACTCCTTCTGCGTCTTCTCCATCTGCTTCTTGACGCGGGAGCGGATCTTCTTCTCTACCTGAAGGATCTCGATCTCGGCCTGCATCAGCTCGATGAGGCGCTCGAGCCGCTGCTTCGGATCGTCCGTCTCGAGCAGGCTCTGGCGATCGGCGAGCTTGATGGTCGGCAGGTTCGCGACGATGGCGTCGGCGAGGCGCGAGGCGTCGTCGATGGCCTGCACGGCCATCAACACCTCGGGCTGGATCTTCTTGTTGAGCTTTACGTAGACCTCGAAGGTGCTCTGCACGCTCCGCATGAGCGCCTCGACCTCGACGCTCGACGCGGCCTTCTCGGGGATCTCCTCGTACTCGACGAGGAAGAAGGCGTCCGACTGGACGAACTTCTTGATCTTCGCCCGGCGCTTGCCCTCGATGAGCACCTTCACCGTGCCGTCGGGCAGGCGGAGGAGCTGCATGATCACGCCGACGGAGCCGACGGCGAAGATGTCCTCGGCCGTCGGATCGTTCGTCTTCGCGTTGCGTTGCGCCGCGAGGAAGATCTCCTTGCCCCGGTTCATCGCCTCGTCGAGCGCGGCGATCGAGCGCTCGCGGCCGACGAAGAGCTGCGAGACCATATAGGGAAAGACGATGATGTCCCTGAGCGGCAGGAGGGGTGCGACCCCGCGCTCCGGGGCGGACTTGCCGCGATCGCTGTCGTTCTTGAAGAACATCCGACGTCTTTCTCGCCCCGGCGCGCGGGCCGGGGCAAACGGGCCTACGGGTGATCGCTCGCTCGTGACGATGAGCGAGGCGACGCGAGGAAGAGGAATGGAGTTGGGGGAGGACGTCCTCCCCCGGCGCTAAGCGAGCTCCGCTTCTTTCTGGTAAACGATCAGCGGGGCTTCGTGCTTGAGGATGACGTCCTCGCTGACGACGACCTCTTTCACGCCCGCGCGCGAGGGGACGTCGTACATGATGTCGAGCATCGCCGCCTCGAGGATGGCCCGCAGGCCGCGCGCGCCGCTGTTGCGGTCGAGCGCCTGCCGCGCGACCGCGGTGAGCGCGCCCTTCGTGAACTTGAGCTTCACGCCGTCCATCTCGAGCAGCTTCTGGTACTGCTTCACGAGGCTGTTCTTCGGCTTCGTGAGGATGTCGATCAGCGCGTCCTCGTTCAGCTCGTGCAGCGTCGCGATGATGGGCAAACGGCCGATGAACTCAGGGATCAGGCCGAACTTGAGGAGATCCTCGGGCTGAACCTGCGAGAGCAGGTCGCCCAGCTTGAACTCCTTCTTCGACCTGATCTCGGCGCCGAACCCGAGCGTGTTCTGCCCGACGCGGCGCTGGATGATCTGATCGAGCCCGACAAACGCGCCGCCGCAGATGAACAGGATGTTCGTCGTGTCCACCTGCAGGAAATCCTGCTGCGGGTGCTTGCGGCCGCCCTTCGGAGGCACATTCGCGATCGTGCCCTCGATGATCTTCAGGAGCGCCTGCTGCACGCCCTCGCCCGAGACGTCGCGCGTGATGCTCGGGTTGTCGCTCTTGCGGCTGATCTTGTCGATCTCGTCGATGTAGACGATGCCGCGCTGCGCGCGCTCGACATCGTGATCGGCGTTCTGCAAGAGCTGGACGATGATGTTCTCGACGTCCTCACCGACGTAGCCCGCCTCGGTCAACGTCGTGGCGTCGGCGATCGCGAAGGGCACGTTGATGATCTTCGCGAGCGTCTGCGCGAGCAGCGTCTTGCCGGAGCCGGTCGGGCCGAGCAAAAGGATGTTCGACTTCTGCAGCTCGACGTCGTCCGAGTGCACCCGGCTGTCGATGCGCTTGTAGTGATTGTGCACCGCGACCGAGAGGACCTTCTTCGCTCGGTGCTGCCCGACCACGTACTCGTCGAGGATGGCCTTGATGTCGGCCGGCTTCGGGATCGGGGCGGAGCCGGCGTACGGCTCGTCCTTCTCGACCTCCTCGGCGATGATGTCGTTGCAGAGCCCGATGCACTCGTCGCAAATGTACACCGTCGGCCCAGCGATGAGCTTCTTCACTTCCTTCTGCGATTTGCCGCAAAAGGAGCAGCTCAGATTGCCGTTCGAGTGATCGTCCCGCCTTCGCTCCACTTCGCCTCTCGCCTCTCTCGCCTCGCCGCGGCCCTCGTGCCGTAACGGCTGAGGGCCCTTTTCATTCGAGCGTTCCCGATGTCCGCAGAGGCGATCACCGAGGCGCTCGACGACGAAAACGATGCTGAAAATCCGCGTTTTTCCAGCGTATCGCCGTGAGCGGATTCTAGTCCCCTACCCTGTGACCCGCAAGTTAACGCTCGTGCTTCGCGCGCTCGGTCGCCGCCCGTCCCTACGGCTCCGGACGACGCGAGGCGTGCATTTCACGCACCTCGGGGCGCATTCATCTGACCGCAAGTCCCACCTGTGACACGGCAAGACGCGTACGGACGGATTGGTTTCGTCCAAGGCGCGTCCCCATCCACGCGGCTCCGAGACAGCCCGGGCCGCGTGCTCCCCGCCCCGCGCCCGCCCCTCGCGGGCAGGCGTCGCGATCCTGCTTCACAACGCCTGGGGCGAGCCCTTGATGCGCTTCGGCAAGACCTCGTCGATCAGGCCGTACTCCTTGGCCTGCGGCGCGCTCAGATAGAAGTCGCGCTCGATGTCCTTGGCGAGCTCCTCGCGATTCTTGCTCGTCGCGTCGGCGAGGATGTCGATCAAGGTCTCTTTCATCTTCTTGATCTCACGCGCCTGAATTTCGATGTCCGTCGCCTGGCCGCGCGCGCCGCCGAGGGGCTGATGGATCATCATGCGCGCGTGCGGCAGCGCGTACCTGCGACCCTTGTGGCCCGCCGCGAGCAGCACCGCGCCCATCGACGCTGCCTGGCCGATGCACATCGTCGAGACCGGGCAACGGACGTACTGCATCGTGTCGTACATCGCGAGGCCGCTCGTCACGATGCCGCCAGGGCTGTTGATGTAGACCTGGATGTCCTTGTCCGGATCCTCGCTCTCGAGGAAGAGGAACTGCGCGATGACGGCGTTCGCAACGAAGTCGTCGATCTCGGTTCCGATGAAGACGATCCGGTCCTTCAGCAGCCGGCTGAAGATGTTCCACTCGCGCTCGCCGCGATGGGTCACCTCGGTGACTGTCGGCAGGACGTAGCCCTGCTCGCGGAGCGTGGTGAGGCCCGACGCCCGGTCGCGTTCCACCACATCGTGGTCCCGCTCGAGGAACTCCATCGCCTGCTTACGTGTCTCGACTCGTCGGATCATCCAGGGCTCCGCTGTGGTTCGGCAAAAGGGTGCCGGGAGGCCCTAGTCGTGAGCCAGAAGCCTGCCGTTCGCAAGCCCGAACCGTGGGGTCGGTGTGAAGAAATGCGACGGCCGAGCGTGAGTCGTTTTCGCGCTTCCGCGCGGGAATTTCGTTCGCGTTGGGAGAAGGAAGGAAGCCTGGAGAGACGTCGCGCGACGTGAAGACGAAAACGGGCGTGCTGGTGACACCAGCACGCCCGCTCGTGAGACCGCGATCGTGTGCGGAGCTCTCAGGTTTCCGTGATCTTCGCGGCGGCCTCGATGAGGTCGAGGATCTTGTCCTCCAGGATCATGCCGATCAGCATCTCCTGCTTCTTCGGATCGCGGTACTCGGCCTTGACCTTGGCGACGTTCTTGCCGGTCTGCTCGGCGAGCTCCTCGTAACCCTTGTCGATGTCCTGCGGCGTGACCTGGACCGTCTTCGCCTTCGCGATCTCGGCCATGAGCAAGCCCGCGCGGACCTTCGTCTCGGCGTCGGCATGCACGCGCGCGCGAAGCTCGGGCGTCATCTCGAGGCGCTGGCCCTGGCGGCGCGCCGCCGTGACGAGCTCGCGTTCCGTGAGCTGCGCCTGCTGCTCGACGAGCGAGGGAGGCACCGGGATCGGGTTCGCCTTGCAGAGCTCGAAGACGAGCTTCTCCGCGACGGAGTCGGTCGCCTTCTGCTTGAGCTCCTTCTCGATCTTCGCCGAGAGCGCCGTGCGCATGGCCTCGAGGTTCTCGTGGCCCACGTCCTTCGCGAACTCGTCGTCGACCTCGGGGAAGTTCCGCTCGCGGACCTCCTTCAGCGAGACGTGGAACGTGCCCGTCTTGCCGCGGAGCGACTCGTTCGTGTGACGCTCCGAGAAGCTCACCGTCGCGTCCTTGGACTCGCCGACGTTCATGCCGGTGAGCACGTCCTCGATCTCCTTGAAGACCTGGCCGCTGCCGATCTCGGTCTCGATCTCCTGCTCCTTGCCCTCACGGACCTTGCCGTCGACGTCAAGGGTGAAGGCGATGCGCACGACGTCGCCAGCCTTGGCGGGACGCTCGGGCTCGGGCGCGGAGAGGGTCGCGTTCTCGCGGCGGAGGCGCGCGACCTCGGCGTCGATCGCGTCGGCCGTGACCTCGGTCTTCGGCCGGCTGACCTCGAAGCCCTCCCACTTCACCTCGGCGATGTCGGGGCGGACCTCGAAGCGTGCCTTGTAGGAGAACGACTCCTCCGGGCGGAGCTCGACGGGGGCGATGTCAGGCTGCGAGAGCGGCTGCACCTGCTGCGCCGCGAGGGCGCGGTTCAGCGTGGTGTCGACCAGCCGGCGGGCGACGTCCGCGTGGATGCTGCCCGAGTAAAGGTGGGCGAGCACGTGGCGCGGCGCCTTGCCTTGGCGGAAGCCCCTCACGCGGGCGGAGCGCTGGAGGTTGGCGTAGGCCTTGTCCACCTCGGTGCGAACCTGCTCGGCAGGGATCTCGACCTTGAGCTCGACGAGGACCGGGGAGAGCTTTTCGACGGTGACTTGCATGGGCGTTCGTTGGAAGGAACGGCGCCATGCCATGCACAGCGAGAGGGGTCAAGCGAGGGCGGGTTTGAAGACAAAAAAAGAGCCCCGACGGAGAGGCGCCGTCGGGGCTCTGGTGGACGTTCGGGACTTCGGATCACCTTCGGTGTCCTGCGCCCCGAACCCCCGCGGGTCCAAGCAACCCAGGAGGTCTGGCGAGACGTAGGGCTCGGCCCCCCGATGCGTCCGATGCCGCAAGGCATCGGGGGGAGGCTCGAGGCGTCGGATCACCTTTGGTGTCCTGTGCCCCGAACCCCCGCGGACGCATCGGGGGACGGAGGCCCGCCCGCGGCGGGCCCCCTGCCTCAGAAGTCGCGCATCGAAGCGAAGGGATCGTCGTCCTGGTCGACTTCGATCTCCTCCTCGAAGGAGGTGTCCTCGACGATGTCCTCGAGGCTCAGGTTGACGCGGGTGCCCGCGCGGATGATCTCACGCTCGAACTCGGCGAAGTTCTGGAAGCTCTTCGGCAGCGGCATGGCTCTCTCCTCGGCAGCGCGCAGGTTCGGCAGCCCGCGCGCGAAATCAGCGCTCAGGTCGATCGGCGGTCGTGGTTCGGGAAAAGCGGGAGGACGCGGGCAGACGCGGTGAGGCTCGGCGCGGCCCAGAAGGCCCGCGCGAGCACGCGGTCGCACGCGGTCGACTCGTGGTGGGTGGCGAGGGCGCTCGCGAGCCGAAGCCCGCGCGCCCCAGCGCCCCTTCGGCCCCCGGAGCGGCGCGACGTCGTGGACGTCGATGACGTTGTCCTACATGCACCCACAGCGAGCGACATGTGCGCCACTGTAGAGACTGGTGAGTCAAGGGCCAAAAAAACGTGATCGACGTGCCCTCGACGGGGGGGCGAGGGTCGTGTAAGCAGCCGCTACCCACGGGATCGTCCCCCGGGACGGACGACCCTCCACCGCGCCTTCAGGCACGGCGTTCCCGGCACATTTCATGGCCCCTTCGCCCCTCATCTATGCCGTCGCCAACCAGAAGGGCGGCGTCGGCAAAACGACGACCTCGGTGAACCTGGCCGCGAGCCTCGCCGCAGCCGAGAAGCGGACGCTGCTCGTGGACTGCGATCCGCAGGGCAACGCTTCGAGCGGGGTCGGCGTGCGCCGGCCCAACATCGAGCGCTCGCTCTACGACGTGCTCATCGGCCGCTCGACGCTGCGCGAGACGGTGATCTCGACGTCGGTGCCGCGGCTCGACGTGGTGCCGGCGACGCAGGACCTCGTGGCCGCAGAAATCGAGCTCGTCGACGCGCCCGACCGCGCGACGAAGCTCCGCGACGCGCTGCGACCCCACGTCGCGGGCTACGAGTACGTGATCCTCGACTGCCCGCCGAGCCTGGGCCTGCTCACGCTGAACGCGCTCGTGGCCGCGGACCGGGTGCTCGTGCCGCTGCAGTGCGAGTACTACGCGCTGGAGGGGCTCACGTACCTGATGGCGACGATCGACCGCGTGAAGGCGGCCTTCAACCCGGACCTCGGTGTCGAGGGGATCGTGCTCACGATGTACGACGGGCGGACCTCGCTGACGCACCAGGTCGCCGACGAGGTGAAGGGTCACTTCAAGGTCTTCGACTCGATCATCCCGCGCAACGTGAAGCTCTCCGAGGCGCCGTCGCACGGAAAACCGGTGCTGCTCTACGACGCCTCGTCGAAGGGCGCGCAGGGCTATCTGAGCCTGGCGCGCGAGATCCTCGAGGTGAACCGGCCGAAAGGCAAAGCCGCGAGGCCGAGGCCATGAGCTCGGATCCGAAGAACGCGCCGCGCCGCGCCCTCGGCCGCGGGCTCGACGCGCTCCTGCCCGCCGCCGCGCCCCCGTCGCCATCCGGTGCGTCGTACGGCGACAAGAGCGTGTTCACGTGCCCGATCGAGCGCATCGGCCCGCAGCCCGGTCAGCCGCGGCAGCACTTCGACGACGAGGCGCTCGAGGAGCTCGCCGCGTCGATCCGGGAGCACGGGATCCTGGAGCCGATCGTCGTGCGGCGCGCGCAGGCGGGCGCCGACAAGTACGAGATCATCGCGGGCGAGCGAAGGTGGCGCGCGGCGCAACGCGCGGGCCTGAAGGACGTGCTCGTCGTGGTGAAGGACGTCTCGCCGAAGGAGGCGTTCGAGCTCGCGCTCGTGGAGAACGTGCAGCGCGAGGACCTGAACCCGATCGAACTCGCCGAGGCCTTCGACAGGCTGCTCCGGGAGCACAGCTACACGCAGGAGTCGCTCGCGGAGCGCGTGGGCAAGAACCGCACGACGGTGACGAACAGCCTGCGGCTCTTGAAGCTGCCCGCGCGCGTGCGGTCGATGGTGATCGGCGGCGACCTCACCGAGGGCCACGCGCGCGCGCTTCTCGGCGCGCCCGACGACAAGGCGATGGAAGAGATCGCCGACAAGGCGGTGCGTGGTCGGCTGCCGGTGCGAAAGGTCGAAGAGCTCGTGCGCACCTCGCGCGGCCCGAAGGAGGGCGGCGGAGGCAAAGGCTCCAAGGCCGACGGGCCCACGCCGAAGTCGCCGGGCGTAAAGGATCTGGAAGCCCGGCTCATGCGCAAGCTCGGCGCGAAGGTCGAGGTGCGCGATAAGGACGGCCGCGGCGAGATCGCGGTCGCGTACGGCTCGCTCGACGAGCTCGATCGGATCCTTTCGCTGCTCGGCGCATGAACCGGATGCGACGGGCGGGCGCTTGCGATGCCCGCCCGCTCGCCGCACGATGCCCAGGTGCCGAACGTCGTGCCCGCGCTCGCGATGTTCTTCGGGCTGATGGTGCTCGCGGGCTTCGTGCCGCAACCGCTGACGCCGGCGACGCTCCTGGCCGCGAAGGCAGCGCCGCCGTGGGCCCTTTCGCTCGTCGCGGCCGTGGCGGCGACGGCCGCGGCATTCGTGGATCACCGGCTCGTGCGCACGACCTTCCAGATCAAGGCGCTCGCGGAGATCCGGAAGAAGGCGCTTTTCCAGCGCGCAGAAGGCTGGGTGAAGGTCGCGCCGTTCCTGACGACGGCGGCGTTCGCGGCGCTGCCGCTGCCGTTCATCATCGTGCGCATCTTGATGCCGCTCACGGGGTACCCGGCGTTGCGGTACGCCGTGGCCGTGGGACTCGGGCGGGCGCCGCGTATCTACGTGATCGCGGTCGTGGGCAAGGAGCTCGACATCCCGACGGAGCTCCTCGTCGGGGCCCTCGCGCTCGGCGCGCTCGTCTCGCTCGCCGCGTTCGTGCAGCAGAGGCGCGCGCCGAAGGCGTGATCAGCGCTTGTTGATCGCCTTGATCTCGCGGAGTTTGTCCTTCGCGGCCTTGCCGATCGGCGCGTCCTTTCCGAGCTCCACGGCCTTGCCCATGGAGAACTCTGCGCTCTGCGGCTTCTGGAGCGCGAGCTGCGCGAGGCCCATGTAGTAGTAGCCCGCGGCGTAGTCGGGCTTCACCTTCACGGACTCCTGGTAGTCCGCGAGCGCGCCGGCCTCGTCGCCGAGCTCGTGCTTGCAGGTGCCGCGGCGGACGAACCACTCGGGGTCGGTCGCCTTGAGCTTGATCGCTCGGTCGAACGCGGCCACGCAATCGCCGAACGCCTTGCCGTAGCCGAGCATGCGGCCGACCGTGACGAGCATCGCGGGGTCGTCCTTCGTGCCTTCGAGGACCTTCTTCAGGTGCGGAACGGCCTTCTCGTGTTGCTTCGCCTCGGCGAGCATCGCGGCGTACTCGAAGCGCACCTCGACGGTGTCGCCCTTCGCGATCGCCGTGTCGTAGGCCTTCGACGCGCCCTCGACGTCGCCCTTCAGGCCGAGCGCGTAGCCGAGGTTGCGCAACATGCCGACATCGCCGGGCGTCTTTTCGAGCGCCGCGCGGAGGTGCTTGATGGCATCGTCGGTGCGCGGCGGGCTCGTCGAGAGGTAGATCGCCGCGAGGTTCTGCGCGGCCCCGGCGAGCCCCGGCTTGAGCTTCAGCGCGGCGAGGTAGGACGCCTCGGCGCCGGCGAGGTCGTTCTCTTTTTCGAGCACGAGGCCCATGTACGCGTGCGCCTCGGCGTTGTCCGGCGACGCCTTGAGCGCGCGTTCGAGGTGGACCTTGCCAGCCGCGTACTGCTCCTTGTCGATGTAGGCGACGGCGCGCTGGAAGTCGGTCTGCGCGGCGCCCTCGTTGATGCCTTCGTTCCCGCCGAGCGGCGGATCGGCGACGAGCTCGGGATCCTTCGGAGGCGGCGTGCTGCCACACGCCGTGAGAAGGAGCGCCGTGGCGCAAGGGAGGAGGAAGGCTCTCATCGCTCTGCGCGAGGAGGAGGAGGAGAAGACCATGGCCCGCTGTTTCCTTCTTGCTCGAGCGATTCGAGCACCGACTCGATTCGTTGCCGCACCTCGGCAGCACGCTTGCCTGGCGCTACTTTACCGCCGTCCGCCTCGCTGACGTAGAACACGTCGGCCGCGCGCATGCCCTCGGTGTTGATCTTGGCGACGACGATGCTGAGGCCGAGGCGATAAAGCGCGTCGGAGATGGCGTGCAAGAGGCCCGGTCGATCCCGGGTCATCACCTCGATGACCGTGTGCCGCGGCGAGGCGCGATCGTCGATGGAGACCTGCGTGCGCACGCGCGGCGTCGCCCGGCCCGGCAGCGTGCTCTTGCCGCGCTTGCTCGCGAGCTCGGCCGTGGTCGTGCGGCCTTCGAGCACGGCGTCGAGGTCCCGCACGAGGACCGGCAACGCGCGCGCCACGCCCTCGACCCCCTCGGCGCGATCGCGCACCCAGAAAAGGTCGACGGCCTCGACGGCGCCGCCCGGCAGATGCCGCGAGTGGATCTGCGCGGCGTGCACTTCGAGGCGCGAGGCCGCGAGCGCCGCCGTGATCGATGCGAGCAGGCCCGGTCGATCCGCGGCGATGACGCAGATCTCGGCGGCCTGCGGGTGCCGGGAAGGGACGAGCGCGACGCTGACCGTCCGGCCCTCATGCTTGCGCGCGAGCTCGGCGTGCGAGGCGATCGCCGCGGGCGCGTTCGACAGCAAGTACCGCTCGGGCATCGACGCGAGGTACGTCGGGACGAACACCTGCCGCGCGGCCCGCTCCTCGTCCGACGACGCGGGGAGCGCGAGCGCGGCTTCGAGCACGGCCGACTGCGCGCGGGCGGAGCGCTCGTCCTCGCCGGGGTTGCCTGCGAGCGCGCGATCGGCGGCGAGGTAAAGCTCGTCGAGCATGCGCGCCTTCCACGAGGTCATCGACGTCGGGCTCGTCGTGGAGAGGTCGGCGACGGTGAGCAGGTAGAGCTCGGAGAGCGAGTCCCTGTCGGGGATCACGCGCAAAAATTCCTCGATCGTCGCAGGATCGTCGAGGTCCCTGCGGGTCGCCACGTGGTACATGACGAGGTGCTGGCGCACGAGGTGGCACGCTGCCGCGACGTCTTCGGCCGGAAAACCGAGGCGCTTCAAGATGCCGTCGGCCATGACGGCGCCGCGCTCGCTGTGATCCCTGCCGCCGATTGCCTTGCCCACGTCGTGCAGGAGCGTCGCGAAGAAGAGCATCGTCTTGCGCGTCGCCTCGGCGGCGAGGCGGCACGCGAGCGGGTGCTCGGCCGTGAGCTCTCCACGCACGAGCGCCGCGAGCCTGTCGACGGCGGCCACCGAGTGCACGTCGACCGTGTACACGTGGTAGACGTCGTGGTGCACGCGCCCGACGACGGGCAGAAACTCGGGGATCATCGCGAGCAAGAGCCCGAGGTCGTGCATTTCCGCGAGTGGAGATCCGCGCTTCAAGCGGGTCTCCTCGGTGGTCGAGACGAGCGCGCAGAAGAGGCGCGCGGCCTCGGGGCTCTCGCGCAGGCTCTCGGTCCAGGAAGGGTCCGCGGCGGCGCGCGCGATGGCGTCACGGGCCCACGGCAGGAGCGGCGCGCGGCGCTCGACGGCCGCCGCGAGCATGCGCAGCGCGAGCGCGGGATCCTTCGTGACGAGCTCGAGCTCGCTCATCGTCACGCAGCCGTCGAACATGCGCACGCCGCCGCCGAGGTCCTCCTCGCGCGGCTTCTTCTTGCCGAGCAGCGGCGCGGCGCGCGCGAGCATGGTCTCCCGCGCGCTCGAGATGATGCGCGCGCTGCGGTAGTACGCGCTCATCATCTTCTCGACGGCCTCGCCGCCCTCGCCGTAGCCGAGCAGCGACGCGATCGACTCCTGCTCGTCGAACGTGAGCCTGTCGCTGCGCCGCCCCGCGTGCGCGTGGAGCAGATTCCGGATGCGGAAGAGCAGCTCGCGCGCGGCGGCGATCTCCGCCGACTCGCGCGGCAAGAGCGCTCCGACGCGCACGAGATCATCGAGCTCGTGCACGCCGAAGCGCGCCTTTCCCGCCCAGCACGCGATGTCGAGATCCCGGAGGCCCCCCGCGCCGTTCTTCACGTCGGGTTCGAGCAGATACACCGACCCGCCGAACCGCGCGTGCCGCTCGCGCACCTCGTCCTCGAGCTGCGCGAGGAACCGAGGCAGCTCCGTGTGCGCGAAGAGGCCGGCGTCGCACCGCGTCTTCAGCTCGTCCGAGAGCGCGCGGCTCCCCGTGATGTGCCGGTAGTCGAGCAAGCTCGTCGCCGTGGGCAGGTCCGTGCGAGCTGCCTCCACGAGCGCCTCGACCTTGCCGACCTGATGGCCGATCGTCACGCCCATGTCCCAGAGCGGGTAGAGCAGCGCCTCCGCCACGGACGCGGCTGCGCCGAGGTCACGCGCGAGGAGCCGCACGTCGAGGTCGCTGCCGAGCGCGAGCGCGCCGCGCCCGTATCCGCCGACGCCGCCGAGCGCGACCTCTTCGAACGCGCCTTCGATCTCCTTCGGCGCGGCCTCGCCGCCGGGCAAACGCAAGCGCCCCTCGCGCGCCTCGGTCCGCAGGATCTCGAAGAGCCGCGTGAGCAGTTCGTCGCAGAGGCGCGCGTGCCTGCGCCCGAGCACGAGCCCGCAGCCATCGAGCGGCGCAGGACAACTGCCCGAAGGCACGAGCGCTTCGAGCTCGGCGCGACGCGCGGACCATTCGCGGCGAAGATCCACGAGCACGCCCGTCGGATCCTTCACCTCGGCGGTCATGGTCGTCGCTTCGGGGGGCGGAGCGCGGTGACGGTCTGCGCGAGCCGGAACGGTTCGAGGCCCATGCTGCGCAGGCGCAGAACCTCACTCGCGGCCGAGAACAGAAGTCCCCCGTCTTCGAGCTCGTTCGCGAGCCGCGTGGCGACCTGCTCGCCGGCCTGCGTCGTCAGGTAGAGCAGCACGTTCTTGAACAGGATGATGTGGAACGGACCCTGCGGCACACGCTTGACGAGGTCGCACTCCTCGAACTCGACCGCGTTGCGAACGAGGAGGCCGACGCGCAGGCGGCCGTTCTGTTCGTCGCAGAAGCGCTCGACCCACGCGGGCGGGATGTCGCGCGCCGCCTCGCGCCCGTACGTCGCCTCGCGCGCGACCGCGATCGCCTCGGCCGAACGATCCACGCCGAGCACGCGGAAGCGCCGCCGCGCCGCCGTGAGCAACATGCCCATCGTGTACGCCTCTTCGCCCGTGCTGCAGCCGGCCGAGAGCACCGCGAGCTCCACGTCCGCGGGGAAGAGCCTTTCGAGCTGGCGCTCGATCGCCTCCCACTGCGCGCCGTCGCGGTAGAAGCGCGTCTCGCCCACGCGGAGCGAGGTCACGATCTGCTCGACCGCGGCCTTGTCCTTGAGGAGCTCCCGCGCGACCGCGTTCATCGACAGGCCGCTCCTGTACGACTGATGTTCGAGGTAACGACGCACGCGATCGCGCACCCAGCCTGGCGTCGCGCCGCTCGAGCCGAAGCCGAAGAGCTCTTCGGCGAGCTTCAGCGCGACGTCGACGGCGCGATCGCCCGAGTCAGGTCCAGACACGGATGAGCCCTTCACGCGCGTCATGAAGATCGTGGTTCGCTCTCGAGAAGCTCGCACGACGCATGCGCCCTCCGTCGCGCGCCGTCCTCGGGGCGCACGCAGAGCGTGTCATCGGTCGACTGGCTTCCCGCTTCCATCGCGCCGCCAATTTATCACCAAGGCTCAGCCATCCAGGCCAAACATTCACACATCCGCTCCCCGCCACCGTGAACCGGGGTCCACGCCCCCGCTCGCCCGGCGAGATACACCCCGACCCCCGAGGCGCTCGGCCGCCCGAGGTCCCTCGCTTCGAACCCGGAAAGCACGTATGGCTTGGAACTTGCTCCCTTTCGCCCTCGCCATGCGTAAGACGATGCTCTGCTCGGCCGCGGCGCTCGCCTGGTTCCTCACCGCCGGGGCGGCCTCGGCCCAGGCGCCCCCTCCGCCACTCGAGCCGCTTCCGCCCGGAGCGCCCCTCTCGCCCCACATCGTCCAGCACCCCGACGGCCGCACGACCGTCACCCGCACACCCGAGGAGGGCGTCGACGTCCACGCGCAGACGAGCGCCGGCGCGGTCCACGCCTACGAATGCGGCCGCGTCGACGTCGATCCGCGCGCCGCTCAATCCCAGGCCCCGCACGGCGCGTGCCCCCTCCCCCACGCGTTGCCCTACCCCTACCCCTCCGCGCCTCCGCCCGCCTACGCCTACCCGCCCCCGCCGCCCCCGACCGCGCCGCGCAAGCTAAAGCCTCGATACGCCCCGGATCCGGGGCGCCGCGGCGCGCTTATCGCGTCGAGCATCATCTTCGGCCTCGGCACGGCCACGACCGGCGCCGCGTACCTCATCTCCCTCGGCGCGAGCGCGGCCTGCGGCGCCACGGAGATCTGCAGCGTCGGGCCTTCGAAGCCCGCGCTGTACGCGATGGGCGCGATCCTGACGATCACGCCGAGCGTCCCGCGCTTCGTCGTGGGCGACTGGGGCAAGGGGCTGCTCTACACCGCGCTCCGGGGCGGCTCGTTCGCCGCGGGCACGATGATCGATTGGGACGACACGACTCACCTCGTCCCCCTCACGTTCGCGTTCCTCGCGCCGCTCACGCTCGGCATCGTGGACCTCGCGACGACGCCCCACCGCGAGCAGCTCGAAGCGAAGAAGCAAGCCGCCGCGAGCAGCTTCGAGCTCCACGGCCTCGGCCCGACTGTCGCGTACGATCTCCGCGGCAACACGATCCCGGCCCTCGGCGCGATCGGCACGTTCTGACGCTGCCGCCCACCGCTCTGCTCAGGATCGTTTCTTCTCCCTCGAAAACACCTTCCACCGCCGGTGCAACCACAACCACTGCGCCGGGTAGGTCTCGACAAACGATGCGAGCGCGTCCGTGATCCGCGCCGCGACATGCACCACGTCGGTCCGCGTGGCGAGCGCCTCGGGCTCGATCAGGTCGAAGGCGTCGAGCTCGTGCAAGCCGTCGTCGCGGCGGCGGCCGAAGGCGACGACGATCGGCGCACGCGCGCGTGACGCCATCAGCACCGGCGCGAGATCACACCACGCAGGCGCGCCGAGGAACGAGAGTTGCGCGACGCCGGCGGCGCGCTCGGGGGCTTGATCGATCATCATCGCGACGACGTCGCCGCGGGCGAGCGCGTCCCGCACGCGGGCCGTGGCGCCGCGGGCGTCGACGAGCAGGACACCTCGTTCGGCGCGCAGGTGTTGCCAGGTGCGGTCGAGCGCGCGCCAGGACAAACGCTTCGTGAGGACGTGCAAGGCCGGCGCACGCCCCGACGCTCCGCCGTGCTCCCGAAGCCACGCCGCCGCCGCACACGCCGAGAGATCCCAGTTGCCCGTGTGCGCCGTCGCGACCACGACCCCGCGACCACGCCCAAGCGCGCGCGCGAAACACGCCGCGGCGCGCGGCGATACCACGAGCTTCGATGCGAGCGGCGCCTCCGGCCTCCCTGCTGTCCAGAGGAGCTCGAGCAGACCCGCGCCAAGCGAGCCGTACATCGCCGCCGCCACGCGCCTCGGCGCCGGCACACCCGCGCGTGCCATCGCGGACTCGACATGGCGTCGCCGCACCCGCAGAAGCCCGCCGACAAACGCGCCCAGGGCCGCGCCGAACAAGCGAAGCGCGCGGTACGGCAGGACCGCCACGAGGCGCGCCACGAGCCACATCCACAGCGGTCCCCGTGACCCCTGCGGGACGGCCTCGGACGCGCCTTCTGCGCGAGCGCCGAGCGTCTCGGCCGCTCGGCTTCGTGCGTTCAACCCAAGAAGCCCGCCTTGCGGCCCGCGGAGACCTTCGTGCCGCCGTCGAGGCTCACCGCGAAGAGATCCTCGCGCGCCACGAAAAACGACTCGCCCTTGTTCGAGCGCGCCCGGATGACGCCGTGGGCGATCCGCAGCGACTCCACCTTCGCGATGTTCAGCGAGACGCCGTCGTGCGCGGCGTACAGCGTCAGGAGCTGACCCTCTGGCAGGCGAAGCCAACCCTCGGGGTCGGTCGAGACGCCAACGGTGTCGAGCACGGTACGGAGCATGTCCTCGGTCATGCGGCACATTTCCCGCCATAAGCCCCACGCGTCAAGCGCGAGGGCCCCTCGGATGAGAGCGCGTGGTAGCCTCGACGCGCGATGTCCGCCGGAGGCACGAGCCAAGCACCCCGGATCCCGCCGGAGGATCACGTCTTCGTCGACAACGTGAAAAAATCGTTCGGGACGACGCAGGTCCTGAAGGGCGTGACGATGCACCTCCGCCGCAAGGAGACGGCGGTGATCATCGGCGGCTCGGGCGCCGGCAAGACGACGCTGCTGCGCCTCCTCATCGGCCTGGAAAAACCCACGAGTGGGCACATCTGGGTCGACGGCGAGGACATCGGCCCGCTCGGCGAGCGTCAGATGAACCGCGTGCGGCAGAAGTTCGGCATGGTGTTTCAGTACGCCGCGCTGCTCGACTCGCTGAACATCTTCGACAACGTCGCGTTCCCCTTGCGGGAGCACCGCAAGCAGATGTCGGAGAAGGACCTCCGCGACAAGGTCGTCGGCATGCTGAACCTGCTCGGGCTCGAGAACAAAGAGAAACGCATGCCGAGCGAGCTCTCGGGCGGACAGAGGAAACGCGTGGGCCTCGCGCGCGCGCTCATGCTGGAGCCGAAGATCCTGATCTACGACGAGCCCACGAGCGGCCTCGATCCGCAGACGAGCCGCATGGTCGACGATCTCATCGAGGAGACACGCGACCGGTTCGGCGTGACGAGCGTGGTGATCTCCCACGACATGGCGAGCACGTTCCGCATCGCGCACCAGGCGTTCCTCGTGATCCAGGGCCAGGTCGTCGCCTCGGGCACGCCCGACGAGCTCGCCTACGGCGAGAGCGAGATCGCGCGCGAGTTCATCGCGGCCTCCGGCATCGCGCCCGAGCGCATCTCGCGCGTCGAGAGCTTGAAGCAAGCGACGGAAGGCGGATCCGCCGTGCGGTACCACCCTTCGAGCTAAGCGACTTCGTTTGCAGCTTCTTCGAGCGTGACGAACCGCGTGCCACGTTTCGCGAGCACGTCGAGGGCCGCCGAGAGTGCGTCGAGCCTTCGGGCGAGCGGGATCCGGAGCTCGCGCTGGTGCGGGACGAGGTGCGCGAGGCCGTCGTCCGCGTCGAGGAAATCGATGCCGTGGAGCTCGAGGTTCACGAGCGGCTCGCCCGCGCACGAAGCGGCGAGCAGGCGCGCGACCCGAGGCCCTGCGAGGGCGAGCGTGGTGCCGATGAAGGGCAGGCGAAGCCCGGGCGTGACCTGGATCGGGAGCTCGACGAGTGCGCGGTTTCCCGGGCGGAACAAGGGTTTGCCCGGACGATACGGGCGCGTCGGCGCGGCGAGCACGCGCGGGGTGTCGAGCACCGAGGCGCTCGTGCGGCCGACGAGCCGCATGGCGCCCATCACGAGCGCCTTCGCGCCGTAGTACGCGGGGCACGGGAAGACCGACGAGTCGAAGCGCAAACCAAGCGCCTCGAGCGCGTCGAGCACGACGTCGGTCACGGTGTACCCGGGCGCGCGGAAGCCTACGGGGCGGCGGCCCGTGGCGCGCGCGATCGCGTCCTGCCCGGCCGCGATGTCGTGCAGGATCTCCTCGGACGAGCCACGCGTGAGGTCGTATCGGTGCGAAAACGAGTGGTTCTCGACGACGTGGCCGCGCGCCGCGAGATCCGCGAGCTTGGCCGCGCTCGCGGGCCTCGCGAGATCCGCGCCGATGGCAAAGAGGGTGAGAGGAAGATCGTGCGCCCGCGCGAAATCCGCCATGCGGGCGAGGGCGACGTCGTAGACGGCGTGACGGGCCACGGCCTCGTCCGCGAGCGGAGCGAGGCCGTGGATGTGGTGGTAGTGCGAGATCCCGTCGAGATCGACGGAGACGGCGCCGAGCAGCGCCCTCTCAGCCACCGGCCATCTTCGCAACTTCCGATGCGAAGTCGGGGCCCTGCGGCTTCTCGATGCCCTCGCCGCGCTCGAAGCGGACGAAGCGCACGATCTTCACGCTGCCGCCCGCGGCCTTCTCGGCGATCTCGCGGAGCTTGTCGATCGTCTGGCCAGGGACCACGACCGACTCCTGCTCGGTCAGCGTGACCTCGCTGAACCACTTGTTGAACTTGCCCTCGATGATCTTGGGCCACGCGCTCTCGGGCTTCGGCTTCGGGTCCTCGCGGAGCTGCCCCTCGAAGATCTCCTTCTGCTTGGCCTTCGCGTCGTCGCTGATGTCCGCGCGGACGAGCGCGACCGGGTTCATCGCCGCGATCTGCATCGCCGTCTCGTCGGCGAACTTCACGACCTCGGCGTGCTGCGCGACCGCGTCGCTCTCGGTCTCGAGCGCGAGCACGACGCCGATCTTGCCACCGAGATGCACGTACGCGTGCGCCAGGCCCGTCTTGCCGGCGGGGACCTCGGCGCGATCCCAGCGGCGAATCGCCACCTTCTCGCCGATGCGCGCGGTGAGGTCGACGATCACGTCGCTCACCTTCTTGCCGCGGAGCTCGCTGTTCGTGAGATCCGCGCCGAGGGGCGCGGCCTCGGCGAGGCCGAGCACGTCGCCCACGAAGTTCTTGAACTCGTCGCTGCGCGCGGAGAAGTCCGTCTGGATGTTGACCTCGACGACCGTGGCGGCGCGCTTGTCCTGCGAGATGGACGCGCGAACTTCGCCCTCGCTGGCGACGGCGCCGGCCCGCTTGGCGCTCTTCGCGAGGCCCTTCTTCAGGATGATCTCGACGGCCTTTTCCATGTCGCCCTCGGCCTCGACGAGGGCGTTCTTGCAGTCGCTCATGCCCGCCTGCGTACGCTCGCGGAGCTCCTTGATCGCCTGCGGATTGATGCCGGCCATGGCTCGTATTCCTCCGGAAAATGTATCGTTCGTGTTGGGGAAATCTTCAGAGGTTCGGGCGCCGGCTCGGCTCGTCCGAGCGGAGCTCCGAACGTGGACAGGATGCTCTCAGGGGTCCCCGGGGGCCGACGGTGGCAGGAAGGGCGCCACCCCGAGCGAGGCGTGAAACCTCGAGCTCGAAAGGGAGCGCCCTCCCGTCACGCTCGCCCGACCGGGCGCGTGCTCACTGCTGGGGCTGATCGCCGCCGCCGCCGCGACCGCCACGGCCGCCACGACCGCCGCGGCCGCCCTGGTACACGTTGATCTCATCGCGACGGCCGCCGCCCTGCTGCGGGCCACCCTGCTGCGGGCGCTCGCGATCCTGCTCGCGCTCCACGTCCTTGCGGCGCTGCGAGCCTTCGAGCGCGGCGTCGGCGATGCGCGCCGTGATCAGCCGGATCGACCGGATCGCGTCGTCGTTGCCCGGGATCACGTAGTCGATGAGGTCCGGGTCGCAGTTCGTGTCCGTGATCGCGATGACCTGAACGCCGAGCTTGCGCGCCTCGTTCACCGCGATCGACTCCTGGTGGGGGTCGATCACGAAAATCGCCGCCGGCACCCCGCCCATGCCCTTCAGGCCGCCGAGGTACTTCTCCAGGCGATCGCGCTCTTTCTCCATGCGCGCGACCTCCTTCTTGACGAACTGCTCGTACGTCCCGTCCTCCTTCATGCGCTCGAGCGTGCGGAGGCGGTCGAGGCCCTGCTTGATCGTGCGGAAGTTCGTCAGCGTGCCGCCGAGCCAGCGGTTCGTGACGAAGTACATCCCGGAGCGGCGGGCCTCTTCCTGGACGATGTCCTGGGCCTGGCGCTTCGTCCCGACGAACAGGATGCTGCCGCCGCGGCCGACCGCGTCGACGACGAAGTCGTACGCGCGCTTGAAGAGGCGCACCGTCTGGTCGAGATCGACGATGTGAATGCCGTTGCGCGCGCCGTAGATGAACGGGCGCATCTTCGGGTTCCAGCGCTTCGTCTGGTGGCCGAAGTGCACGCCCGCGTCGAGCAGCGAGCGGAGGGGCAGCGGGAACTCACCGGGGCCGGGGGGCACGAAGGTGCCGGCGGACTCGGCAGTGGACATCGAAACGTCAGTCATGGCACGAATTCCTTACTCGGGTTCGGTTGGACCTCCGCTCCCCATCCTGCGGACAACCCCCCGGGATCAACAGATCCTTGGGGGCACCGGCCGCAGGTCCCACCTCATGGGGCGTGTGCCGGGGGAGCGTGTGGAGTCCGTTTGCCGTTGCAAATGCGGGGGCAAACGGGGGCGCGCATCCTGCCCCGCGACATGGGGCTTGTCAACGGAAGGAGCGGGCCTTTCGTTCGGTTCCTCGCGGTGAGCTTCTTCACGCGCTATCCGTACGGAAGAAACCGCGACGGCGGACGGACCATCGGCATCCCAGGGGCACGCCATGAAACAGGATGACGCCGAGCGACCCAGCCTCGACCGGATTCCCACGGGGATCACGGGTCTCGACACCGTCCTCGGCGGAGGCTTCCTGGCCGGCAGTGTCCACCTCGTCGTGGGCCCACCCGGCAGCGGCAAGACGATCCTCGCCAACCAGATCACCTTCCGCCGCGCCGCGACGGGCCAGACGGCCGTGTACGTCACGCTGCTCGCGGAGGCGCACGCCCGCATGCTCGCGCATCTCGCGGCGTTCGAGTTCTTCGACCCGACCTTCGTGCCGCACCGGATCGTCTACATGAGCGGGTACGGCGTGCTCGAACAGAGCGGCCTCGACGGCTTGCTGGAGCTGCTCGGCCGTACGATCCGGGAGCACGGCGCGATGTTCCTCGTGCTCGACGGGCTCGGCACGGCGGAGGAGTTCGCCCCGACGACGAGCGTGTTCAAGCGGTTCTTGTTGACGCTCTCGACCTCGGCGAGCTTGACCGGCTGCACGATGCTCCTGCTCGCCACGCAGCGCGCCTCGGACATGCCGCGGCCCGAGCAGGCGACGGTGGACGGGCTCATCACGCTCGACAAACGCCGCATCGGCGCGCGCTCGGAGCGCGAGCTCGTGGTCGAGAAGATGCGGGCCACGAAGTATGCGCTCGGCGCGCACGCGATCGACATCGACGAGAAGGGCATCCACGTCTACCCGCGGCTCGAAGCTTGGCCCTTCCAGCCGCCCTCCTCGGCGCCCCCGCGAGGGCGGATCGGCTTCGGCGTGCCGGGGCTCGACACGATGCTCGGCGGCGGCGTGCTCGCCGGTTCGTCCACGGTGCTCGTGGGAGCGCCCGGGACGGGCAAGACGCTGCTCGGGATGAGCTTCCTCCTCGAGGGCGTCCGCCGCGGCGAGCGCGGGATTTACCTGGGTTTCGGCGAGGGGCCCGCGCGGATCGTCCAGGCCGCAAGAGCAATCGGGCTCGACGCCCAGGGCGCGCTCGATCGCTCCGAGCTGACGATGCTATGGTACCCTCCCACCGAAGGTACGGCGGACGCGGTTGCGTGGCGCCTGCTCGAGGAGGCCAGTGAGGAGGGGCAGAAGCGCGTGTTCATCGACGAGCTCCGCGGCTTCCGCAACATGGTGACGGACGTCGAGCGACTCGATCGCTTCCATGCAGCGTTATGGGCCGAGCTCGCGAGGCGCGGGGCGACCACGCTGCTGGCGGAGACGATCTCCACATGGGAGCGCGCGCCGAGCACGAGCTCGCTGCCGCAGGCCGCGTTCGTCGACAACGTCATCGTCCTCGAGGAGGAAGAAAAAGGGCGGCGGCTGCGCAGGTACGTCGCGACGCGCAAGGTCGCGGGCGGCAAGCACGATCCCTCCTCGCGGAGGCTCCGGATTTCGAGCCATGGCATCGAGGTGGAGCGGCCGAACGCGCGAGGGCGCCTCCGGGGGAGCGCGTGAAGACGATCCTCGTCGTGGACGACGAACTCGACATCGTCGACGTGCTGAGCGATCTCCTCACCGCGGAGGGCTACCGCGTGATCACGGCGTCGAACGGGCGCGAGGGGCTCACGCGCATCGCTGAATCGCGACCCGACCTCGTGCTGCTCGATCGGATGATGCCCGTCGTCGACGGGGCCGAGATGCTGCGGCTCATGCGCGAAGACCCGTCGCTCGGGGGCATCCCGGTCGTGATGATGAGCGCGGCGGAGGGGCGAAGGCTCTCGCAGGAGCTCGGGTGCGCGGCGTTCCTCAAGAAGCCTTTCGACCTCGGGACGCTGCTCGACACGGTCGCGCGCCTCGCTGGTAGGGGCGATCGCGAAGAGGTCGCGCGAAGCTAGACGACGTCGGAAACGCCTGCTGCGTTCGGCCTTGTCACGAGCGGCGCTCCCGCGGGAAGATGGCTCCCCGAGCGCGCGCCGAGGTTACGTCCATGAGCAACCAAGATCGTGAAGAAGAAGCACCGCTTTCCGAAGGCCCTGTATCGGGCCCAGCATCGGACCGCCGCACCGCGTTGCGACACACGGCCGTCTTCCCCGCGCACGTCGACACGGGCAACGGGACCAAGCGCACCGCCGTCATCCGCGATCTGAGCGTCTCGGGCGCCCTCCTGCTCACCCGCGCGCGCGTGAAAATCGGCGACGAGGTCACGCTCTCGCTGTACCTCACGGGGGATCCGAACCAGGCCCGCGAGGTGAAGGGCCGCGTCGTGCGGGACGAGCGGCGCAAGGTCGAGGTCTCGGACATCTGGCCGTACGCCGTCGCCATCCACTTCAACGAGCCCTTCGAGGACATCGAGCCGGACGTGAAGGCGCTCGCCGAAAAACAAGCGAGCCTCGGCCTCGTCGGCGGCAAGGATCCCTGAGCACAGCCGAACCTCGCCCGTACCTGCCTGCATCGCGTACACTCGTGATGTGCGCGACTCCCAAGCCGGCCCGAGAAAATTCGTCCTCCGTGGCTTCCTGCTCCTCGCGCTGACCGCCTCCGCGTGTATCGCCGGTGCGCCCGAGGGCATCCGTCGTCAGACCGACGGCGACGAAGAAGAGCCGCTCATCAATTTCGATGGAGGCTTGCCGCCCATCGACGCCGCGCCCGACATCCCGAACGCGGATCCCTACGCCGTGATCGGCGCCGAGCCCACGCACGGCCCCTTCACCGGCGGCCAGCGCGTGCTCCTTCGCGGCAACGGCTTTGCGGCCGCCACGCGCGTCTGGTTCGGCGAGGCCGAGGCCGACGCGTCCACGATGCTGCCGATCGATCCGACCCGCTTGCAGATCGTCGCGCCCAAGGGCTCCGCCGGCCCGGTCACGCTCACCGTGCAGAAGGGCGACGACGAATCCACGCGCCGCTCGCTCCCCGGCGGATACGCCTACGACGCACTCTACGCGACGCCGTCGAGCGGGCCCGTCGCCGGTGGCACGGTCATCGAAATCGTCGGCGACGGCACGAGCTGGGGGCCCGGCACGGTCGCCAAGATCGGCGGCAAACCCTGCACCACGCAGACCGTCAACGGACCGACCTCGATCACGTGCACCGTCCCCAAGGGCACGCCCGGCGCGAAGCCTGTCTCGGTCGACGCGGGCGACGGCCAGCCGATCGCCGTGCTCGACGCGTACACCTACGAGGACAGCACGAACGGCTTCAAGGGCGGCCTCTCCGGGGATCCACTCGCGGGCAAGCTCAAGGTGCTCGTCTACAACAACTTCACGGGGGATCCGATCCCTGGCGCGCACGTGATCGTGGGCAGCGATCTCCCGTCTGCGCTCGTGAAGCAGGTCGATTCGACGGGCGTGACCCTCTTCGACGATCCCTCGCTCGCGGGCCCGCGCACCGTGACCATCGCGGCCAAGTGCCACAGCCCCATCTCGTTCGTCGACGTCCCCGTCGACACCGTCACCGTCTACCTCGATCCCGTCCTCAGCCCCGCTTGCGTGGCCGACGGCGATCCTCCGCCGGTCGGGGGCAAACCCGGCGCGGGCGGCGGCATCCGCGGCGAGCTCGTCTGGACGGGCAACGTCGAGTTCAAGAAATCCCCCTGGATCAACGTGCCCGGGCCCGCGCCGGGCGAACGCCAGGCCGCGTACGTCTTCCACGCGACGCAGGATCCGACCGCGTCTTTCCAGCTCCCGCATCCCTCGACGGCCATCCTCCCCGATACCCCCGGCGAGATCGGCTACCAGTTCCAGATCGGCAGCGGCGCAGGCAACCGCGCTCTCTACGCGCTCGCCGGCGTCGAGACCACGAACACCGTCCCGCCGAAGTTCACGGCGTACGCGATGGGCATGGTGCAAGGCGTGAGCGTGCAGCCGGGCGTGTTCGCCGACCAGGTCTACATCGTGATGGATCGGTCGCTCGATCAAGCCCTCACGATGAACGTGACGCCGCCCGCGCCGGGCCCGAAGGGGCCGGATCGCGTGCGCGCCACGGTCTCCGTGATGCTCGGCAACGACGGCTACGCGATCCTGCCTGCGGGCGTGAAGACGCCGCTCTTGCCGCTCGCGGGGCCCATCCCCTTCATCGGCCTGCCTGCGCTCGACGGCTCGCTGTTTGGCGCGACGTACCACTCCACCGCGCGCGCGGTCACAGGCCCACAGGCCTCGGCGCCGATGTCCGTCGTCGGCCGGCTGCTCTCGACAAGCACCGCCGAGGGCCTTCTCGTGGACGGGTTCGTCGGCGTGCCGACGCTGCACACGCCGGCGAGCGGCGCGGCCTGGGACGGCCGTCACCTCGCGACCACATTCGGCGCAGGCGGCTCCGCGATCGACCTCTCGGTCTACGACATCGCGAGCGGCGGCGGCCTCATCCGCTGGACCGTCGTCGTGCCCAAGGGCTCGCACACCGTCGAGGTCCCCGATCTCTCGGGCTTCCCCTTCCCCGAAGGCGGCCTGCCGGGCGGGCCTGTCACGATCGGCGTCTACGGCGCGCGCGTTGAAAAGTTCTCCTACGGCGCGCTCCGCTACCGCGACATCCGGCCGAGCGGCATGAGCGCCTACGCCCTCGACTACTTCAACGTGTTCCTGTGACCGCGACGAGGAGACGCGCATGAACGAGCGATCCAGGCGCTCGAAGAAGCTCGGCCGCGGCGCCCTCGTCTTCTTCGCCACGGCGCTCATCGCGAGCTGCTTCGACAAATCGACCCGCTGGGAAGAGGTCGAGCCCAAGCCCCCGCCGCCGCCTGCGTGCGTCGTGGGCCTCGAGCGATGCACGAGCGCGCTCGAGCGCTGCACCGACGACGGCACGGGCCCTGCGTGGACCCTCGTCGAAGACTGCGCGGCCGAGGGCCTCGTCTGCGCGCCGACCTTGCTCCGCTGCACGGCGTGCCTCCCGAATGCGGGGAGCTGCAAGGGACAAGAGGCCTATCGCTGCAACGCGGACGGCAGCGCTGCGACGCTCGTCAGCACGTGTGATCCGTCGAAGGGCATCGCGTGCCGCCTCGGGAACTGCGTGGATCTCTGCGGCCGCGCGACCATCGAGAAGAGCAACGTCGGCTGCGAGTACTGGGCGGTCGACCTCGACAACGCGATGATCGACGCGACCAGCAACGCGGCTGCGCAGCAGTTCGCGGTCGTCGTTTCGAACCCGCACCCGGACGTCGCCGTCTCCGTGCGGATCGCGCAGGACGATGGCCTGCCGGGCTCCGCGGCTGCGCCCTACGACATCGCGACCGCGGTCATCGCGCCCTTGAACCTCCAGGTCTTCAAGCTCGGCCCGCGTGAGGTCGACGGCAGCCCCGAGGGCGAATACGACACGGGCACGCACACGGCGCTCACGAGGCACGCCTACCGCGTCCGCTCGGATTTCCCCGTCGTCGCGTATCAGTTCAACCCGCTCGAGAACGTCAACGTCTTCTCGAACGACGCGTCGCTCTTGAAGCCGACCGAGGCGCTCTCGTTCGGCGTCGAGGACAGCCTCATCACGTCGTACGTCGTCGTCGGCTGGCCGCAGACGATCGCCGCGACCGACGATCCAGACACGAACTTCAACCCGAACGACCCGACCCACCTCCGCGCGTTCCTCACGGTCGTCGGCACGCAGCCGAACACCAAGGTGCGTGTGAATACGAAGACCAAGGTCGTCGGCGGCGGCCCCGTGCCCGAGACGCCGGCGAACGGCACGATCGAGGTGATGCTCGACGCGTTCGACGTGCTGAACCTGGAGACGGGCGATTTCAACGCCGACTTCACGGGCAGCACCATCGAGTCGACCGGGCCCATTGCGGTCTTCACGGGCGGCGAGGCCTCGGACGCGCCCCATTTCCCGACCCTGGCCTACCGCCGCTGCTGCGCCGATCACCTCGAAGACCAGCTCGATCCGGTCCGCACGGCCGGAAAGTCGTTCGTCATTCCGCACACGCCGAGCCGCACACGCATGGTCAAGCTCGCCGGCGCGCTCATCGACGAGGTCCCCGAGCCCGATTACGTGCGTTTCGTCGCCACCTCGAAGGCCGGCGCGAAGATCACGACGAGCCTGCCGCCTCCGTACGACGTGATCGACCTCAAGTGGCTCGGCGATTCTGCCGAGGTCACGACCTACCGCCACTTCACGGCCGAGAGCACGGAGCCCATCATCGTGGCGCAGATCATGAGCAGCCAGGATGCCGCGGGCGTGCGCCGTGGCCTGCCCGGCGGGGATCCGAGCCTGCTCATCGTCCCCCCGCTCGAGCAAGCGCGGCCCGATTACGTCTTCCTCACGCCCGACAAATACGCATTCGATTACATCTCGATCGTCGTGCCCGCGGACCAGGGCGTCCTGCTCGACGAGATCCTCATGGGCCCCGATAGCTGCGAGGTCGAGGCGGCCGACGGCCTCACGACCGAGGAGCGCGGCGGCGAGCCGCCCACATACCTCGTCTACAACTGCCAGCTCAGCTTCCCCCTCATCGAAGCGCTCGCGAACTTCGTGATCACCCTGCCGGGCAAGCAAAACGACGGTGTCCACCGGGTCGTCGCCGGCGTGCCGGTCCTCGTGACCGTGGGCGGGTTCGATTCGTACGTGAGTTATTCGTACGCGGCGGGCACCGATCTCCGGGCGATCGCGCTGCCGGAGTGAGCCGCGCGCCGGGGGCTTCGCTCGGCGCTGGCGAGCCGAGCCCCCGGCGGCCTTCGTTTCAGGTCTTCGTGAGCAGATCGTTGAGCTGCCCCACCACCTGCTTTGCGGACGCGCCCGGATTGTTGTCTTTGTACGTCGTGTCGGCGAGGCCGGCGAAGACACTCGTGATGTCGTGGTCGACCTTGCCCGGCTCTGCCCAGGACGCGACCGTCGGAATCGTCATGTACACCGAGAACGCGCGGTGCTCGCTGCCCGGCCGCTCGCCGATGATGTGCACGATGGCCCGCCTGCTCTTCGCATCCGCGAGTTTTCCGTAAAGAACCTCGCCGAGGTGATACCCCGCACGCACGCGGCCGGAGGTGCAGACGACGTGCTCGGGCGCGACCTTGTACCCCGCCGCTTCGAGCTCCGCGCGCAGCGCCGGCAGGAACTTGTCGACGTGGCCCGGATCCGAGATCGAGAAGGCGTTGAGGCCCTCGGAAATCATGATCTGCACGTCGTACTTGCCCGCGTGCGTCTCGCGCAGCTTCTCGACCTCGCGAACCGCGTCGTCCTTGATCTGCTCGCCCGTCGGCGGGTGCAGGATGTAATCATCGCGATCCTTCGCGCCCGTCCAGACCTTCACCACGTTCGGGATCGTCGCGACGAACGCCGGAGCGAGCTCGGCGAGGATGCTCTTCTTGCCGTCGGCCACGAGCTCGCGGATGTACTTGTCGAGCTCGGGGTTCAGATCCCACGGGTTCGCCCCGTGGCCCTCGGCGATGAACACACCGCGCTTCTTCACGGCGTCGAGCGCGTCGAGCGTCTCCTGCGCATTCATGATCTCGTCCACGGTGCGCATGTCGGCCGGGTTCTTCGCCTTCACGTACTTCGCATAGACGTACTTCACGTTGCCGAAGTACTGCGTGGGCTTCCCCATGGCGTCGATCACGCCGAGCTCCTTGAAAAACGCCCACATCTTGTCGTCGACCTTGTAGCCGAACTTGTCGCGGATCCGGACGTGGTCCTGGAACGCGGTCGTCAGGTACGAGAGCATCGGATCGTTCTTCGTGGGCAAACCCATGAGGTAGGCCGGGTTCGCCGGCATGATCTGGTCGATGCACCAGTCGAGATCATCGAGATCCACCGACATGTGCAGCGTCGAGCAGATGTCGAGGCCGATGGGCAGCCCGTGGAGCTTGCCCATCGCGATGTCCTCCAGACAGCAGCGCACGAGCTGCTCCTTCGTGCGGAAGACCTCGGGGCCGATGAAGCCGGCCACGTCGTTCAGATGCACCCACGGCGCCTCGGGGATGCCTGCGGCTTTTTGCGCCTCGGCCACCCTCTTCTTCAGCGCGCGCGCAAAGCCGTACTTGCGCGACTCGTGCACGACCATGTCGAAGCCCGCGCCGTGGCCGTTCGTCGCGTCCGCGCCCTGGCCCGTCTCGAAGTAGAGGCCGTACTTGCCCGAGCGCGTGGCCGCGTGGTTCAGCATCTTCTCCACGGTCACGTCGAACGTCGCGTTCGCGTCGACCGTGCTGCCGAGGCTCTGGAACCAGAGCGCCGTCGACCCCGGGAACTGCTTCTCCACCTCGGCCTGCACGTCGATGTGCGCGAGACAGCAATGCGGCATCGTGTCTTCGAGCTTGAACGTGACGAGCACGTCCTTCAGCACCTCCTCGATGGCGTGCACGCTCGCGACCTCGCTCGACACGGGGTTGTTGCCGAGCACGACGTCGCCGACCGCGAAGGCAAAGCCGTTCATGACCTGCCAGAGGATGTCGGTCGTGTCGTCCGTGGGCGAGTTCGGCTGGATACGCGCGCCCATGTAGCCCTTGGCGCCGAGGTTCGATCCCGGCAGCGGGTTGAACACCGTCTGGCCGACCTTGATGAGCTCGGCGTTGTTCATGAGCTTCACGATCATGCCGATGATGTCGCTCGGCAGGCCCACCATGACGGCCTTGATCTCGTCCTCGGTCTTTTCGAGCAAGAACGATTTGAGCTCCGACATTTTCCACGCGCGCACGCCGTCGAGCGCGGCCGTGTCGGTCGCCTTCATGACGAGGTCGTACACCGCGTCTTCGAGCATCGGGCGATCCACGAGATCGCCGATCTTCGTGTTCGAAAGCAGCTTGCGCGCGTTCTCGCGCGACAGGTCGTCGGCGGCTGCGATCCCGAGGGCCTCGTCGCCTTCCTTGAAATCGTTCGCGGCGCCGATCACGGCCTTGTAGAACTCGTGGTCGTACTTGCCCTTGACGCGGGTCACGTACGCGATGACGTCCTCGCCGTCCCCGATTTCGGGGATGGATACGCCGGAAGGCGCGGTGGGCGGCGCCGGCGCGACGGGATCGGAGCCGCACCCTGCCGCGAACGTCGCGGCGACGCCGCCCAGGAGCCCCATCATGAAGGTGCGACGGCGGAGCGCGAGGCGCGCCGCTGCGGGGAGCGCCGCGGCCGCCACCCGAATCTGCCGAGGTCTACGAGGACGAGTGAGCTCGTTTGTCAGCTTCTTCATGCGATCGTGCTCCCAAGCAACCATCCAAAGAGTGCGTCACCCGCATAACGGCGAGCCGCATGGAGCGGCCCGCCACCCGCGGAAGGTACCTTTCGAATAAAGGCGCCCCGAATCAATTGTAGGCCGAGCATCCTCGCTCTGGCAACGCCCCTCGTCGTGGATCGGGTATGGTGGTCACAAAATGAGGCACGACATGGCTTCCAAGCGGTGGTTCTGGAATTTCGTAGGGCTCTTCGCGCTTTTGGGCGGATGCCAGGTCGTTGGCAGCATCGAGCCGGAGCTCGTCCTCGCGTCCGGGGACGAGATTTGCGGCGACGGCGTGGACGACGACGGCGACGGCCTCGCCGATTGCGACGACCCCGATTGTGGCACGACCCTTTGCGTCCCGAACGCTCCGCCCGGCTGGGAAGGCCCGTTCTGGGTCCGGCGCGCGCCCTGGGATGGCGTGTCCGGGCCCTCGTGCCCCGCGGGCATCCCGGGCACTGCCCATTACATGTCCCCCGCGCCCGCGGCCTGCACGCCCTGCGCGTGCAGCGACGTCCAGGGCGGCGCTTGCAACCCGCCGAAATTCCGCTGCTGGACCACCAAGAACTGCTCGGGAGAAGCCATCAACACGACGCTCACCAACGTCGGGCAATGCGACGCACCCTTGGGCGGGTTCCCGTTTCCGTCCGCGAGTTGCCGCATCATCGGCCCGGGCGCCGTGCAATCGGAGGGCGCGTGCGCCCCGAGCGGCGGAGAGCTCACGGAGCCGCAGCTCTTCCAACAGATCGTCTCGGCCTGCGCGCTCGGCGCGGGGCTGGGCTGCGCGGAGGGCGCGACCTGCGCGCCGCCACTCGAAGTCGGCGCGCGTCTCTGCGTGCGGAGCAGCGGCGCCGGCGTATGCCCAACAGG
Source organism: Polyangium mundeleinium (assembly GCF_028369105.1). Lineage (NCBI taxonomy): Bacteria > Pseudomonadati > Myxococcota > Polyangiales > Polyangiaceae > Polyangium > Polyangium mundeleinium. The sequence continues at coordinate 8,406,300 of NZ_JAQNDO010000001.1, forward strand.
TTGGGATGGAGAAACGCTGACGGCCTTTGCAGGTGGGCAGGAGGCGCGAACCTGCAGCGCTTGCACGTGCACCCTCGAGGGCGCCGGATGCGAGGGTGGCGCTTATCGTGTGTTCGATTCGAACAACTGCAAGGTGCCCGCATCAGGAGCCGACGCGGCTCCCCCGATCGACATCACGGGCGACACCTGCGTCGACGTCTCCGCGCTCGCCGATTCCGGCACCTTTTCGATCGAGGCCCTCGAAGCCAGCGTCTACACGGGCGCCTGCACCTCCGCGGGCGGCGCGCCGAGCGGCGCGGTGCTGCTCGAGGGCGCCGTCAAGTATTGCTGCCGTTAGTCATTCCACACGAAATCGAGGATCCTCGCGGATCTCGCGGATCCGCTCGCGCGCCGCGGGTTCGTCCGGGCCGATGTCTGCCGAGTCGCCGCCCGCGCCGATCGAGATACGCCGCCCGCCTTCGACGTCGAGATCACAGAGCCCCTCGCCCCACAGGATCGCGGCCTCGATCGGGCGCCGCTCGGCGCGTGGCCCGGCCGGGCCGAGCACGGCATCGAAGAGCTGGCCGAGGTCGTGCCGAGCGCCGCCCTGGCAGAAACGCGGGGCGCTCCTCGGCACGTGCTGGCCGAGCTCGCCGAGCAGGAAAGGCAAACCGAGGCTCCGCGCGATCGTGAGGTCTTTCTCGAGCTTCCACGTCGCGCGGGCGAACGAGGGGTCGTTCACCGAAGGCGCGACGGTCGTGTACACGTGCGCCGTCCAGACAAACCGCGCCCGGAGGGAAGCGGGCAGCGCCTCGATCCACGTGCGCTGGAAGGACACGTAGGCCGCCTCGTGCCCGCGCAGGTCGCCGAGCAGGATCGGGTGCGGCAAACGCTCGCCGAGCAGGCGCAACGCGGGCTGCACGAACTCGCTCACCCAGACACCCGCCTCGGGGCCGTCCCAGGTCCCGCGGGCGACGTTCCGGAAGGTGTCGAGTTCGTTGACGAGCTCGAAGGCCAGGATCGCGCGATCCTCCGCGATGGCGGGCCTCGCCGCGAAGGCCTCGATACGCTCGGCGAGGGACCCGGCGCCTGTTTGTTTCCAGCCGCCTTCGAGATAAAAACGCCGGGCGAAGAAGGGGCTCTTGGGATCCTGGTCGTCGAGCGAGCGCGTGCTGTCCGGGGCGCCGTAGCCGGCCTGGTGGTTCTGCAGCGTGACGATGAAACGCAAAGGCTGCTCGCGGCGCGCGTTTTCGTCGAGCAGGAGCGCGAGCATATCGGCGGCGTGTTTGATCTCGGTCGACGAGCCGGTTTGCTTCAACGAACCCCACAGGCGCACGACGGGCGCGCCGCTCCTGGCGACCGCGTCGAGCGCGATGCAGGCGACTCGGCGGCGATCGAGCTCGGTCGGCCCTCCTTCGTAGAGGAGTTTGTCGAGAAGATCGAACAGGTGTGCCCCGACGAACCGCAGCCGAACGGGGCGACCGGCAAAGTCCTGTTCGAGGTGACCGAGCGCTCCGGGTTTGGCAGGGACGACCCGCGCGAACCCGTCCGGGCGCGGCCAGATCCCGGGAATGTCACGCGTCTCGGAGCACGCCGGATGCGGACGCGCAACCGGAGGTGAAGGCAGATCCGCGTGCAGATTCGAAGGCGAAGGCGAATCCGGCGCCGTCGGCGGATTCGTGAGCGGCGCGGGAAGAACCGCGTCGGGGCGTGACGGCGCGTCACATGCGGCGACAATGAAAAAGAATGCCAGGAAAAGACGCATGCGGGACCGAGGAGACCTCGTACCCTCGACGAGGCTCCCACCCCCCGAAATCACGAAAATAAAGTGGGGAGGAACTGCTGCATTTGCTTGGCCTGCGCCTCGGCGCGGGCACGGCAGGCTTCGAGGCGGGCGCGCAGCGGGCCGTCCGCGTCCCGCGCGCCCCGGCGAAAGACCTCGGCCGCGCGCTCGTGCGTGAGCTTCAGCAAAGGCGCGAGGCTCTTCTGATCAACGCGCATCGGGGTGTCGAGGAGCACGATGCACGCTTCGGCCGCATCCCGCAGATCCGATGCGTCGAGGGCGTCCGCGACCGGGAGAAGCTCGACGAGCGACTGCCTGAGTGTGTCTCGCCCACCTATGGGAATCGCGCTGGACATGAGGATGCGGTCCAGGATAGCGGAGGAATTCGTTTCGGCCATCCGGGGCGTTATTTGTCGCGTCGCAGCATGCGCGTTGGACATCCGCCACGCTTCGAAGCGCCAAGATCGTGCCGCAGCACGTGCAACCAGGACGTGTGATTTCGACAAGACCGGCGCTCCGGGCGTCCCTGGACCCGGGTGTCCCGACAAACGAAAAACGAGCGAGAGGCGCGATCAGTGCGCCCCTCGCTCGCGAGAGCAGCAGCGTCCCCCCCGAGCCGCTGCCTGCTCTCCTGCCCGATCCTACCCCGCGCCCGCCAAAAATCCCCACGTCCGGAGAGCAATCCCCTGTGGGGATGTCGGTTTTCGGGCAGACGCAAATCCCTAGCTGGAATGGACCGAGGCGCCCTCGGGCAAATCGAGCTCCGGCACGGTCGGGCGTTCACCGATGGGCGTGACGCGGTCGCCCGGCAACGGCTCGGGGCGAGGCTCGGCGAGCCGGGTCGGCCGCCGCGCCGCAGGGACGAGCACGGCAGCGAGGAGCACGGACGCCCCGCCGCAGAGCACGGCGGCGCTGTAGCCGAAACAGAGCGCGAGCAAGGCGCCGCCAAAGAGCGCGAACGCGGCGAAGGCTCCGGCGACGGCCATCGAGAGAGGGAGCGCGCGGTCGGCGATCGAGGACGCGATCCGCGTGCCGAGCGCGAGGAGCGCGCCGAGGCCCAGGCCGATCACGCCGAGGATCACGGCCACGACGCCGAGCCGCGCCGGCAGCGTGAGCCCGAGGGCCAACCCGAGCGCCGCATCGAGCCCCATCGCGAGGGGCGCGAGGACGAACACGAGCGCGAGCGACCAGCGCTGCGCGGCGCCACGCGCGGACACGTCCCACGGCCGATGCCCGAGCCCGAAGCCCACGCCGAGCGCGAGCAAAAAGACGAGCGGCAGCACGAGCGCCACGAGATCGGCCCGGCCCACGACCACGCCCAGCCGCGGAAAGAGCGCTCCGCCGATGAGCGAGACGCCCGCCGCAGAGAAACCGAGCGCGAGCGCCGCGCGCAGGATCGATCCACGCGAAGCGCCGTCGAGCGTCCGCCGCGCCGCGACGAGCGGCCCGAGCAGCGCGACGAACGCCGCGAGCGCGGTCACCACGAGGCCGGCGACAATCGTCAAGAGCCCGCGCTGGTTCTCCTTCAGCCCGCGCACGTCGAGGAGCGTCTTCTTCAGCTCGCCCGGCGCGACCGTGGAGAACCAGAAGGGACGATCGTCCGTCGGCGGCCTTAGATCCGTGCCTTGCCGCGCCGAGAGCTCGGCCGGATCGGCGCCCTCGACGAGCAAACGACGAAGGTTTCCTTTGGGCGCCTCCGCCATGAGCAGCTCGGCGAACTTGTGCCGCCGGCAGTGCGACCGGAGGTTCGTGAGCTCCTCGGCGCTGAGCGGCGTGCGCTTGAGGAGCAGCGTGGTGATCCTGTCCTTCGTGCAGCCGAAGAGGTGCATCGCAGGCGCCTCGGCCCCCGCCTCGCGCAGCGCGCGCGTCGCGAGCGCGACGAGCCGATCCGCCTCCACCTCGGGCCGCGAGAGCGTCACGGTGCCCTCGGGCACGACCGCTAGCAGCAAATCCCGCACGGCCTGCGTCGTGAAGAGCGGGCTCGGCGTGGCCGCGACGGCGCCGACCGGCGAAGGCGCGAAGGCGTCGAAGTACCCGACGACGATGCTGCGATAAGGCACGGGTGGGCGCCGGAGGTACCCGCGCGGCCCCTCGACGGTGAGCCGGATCTCGGGTTTGTCGTAGAGCTCCCCGCTCCACGCGCGCGACTCGCCGCGCATGATCTCGTGCACGATGGCCGGGTCCGGCTCGACCGCGTGAATCTCTTTCTGGTTCTGCCGGAGCGCGGACCGGAGCTCGCGCCCGCCGGCGGCTCCCACGACGAGCACGGGGCCCTTGTCCTTGTGCAGGACGTAGCCGAGCTCGTCCGGTGAGGCCGGGGGATTCTGCTTCCCCTCGTAGATCTGCGTGCCCATCGTGCCGTCCGCGCGCAACCACGCGGCGCCCGCCGTGGGTTTGTCCACGGTGAGCAGGGCGCGGTTCGTCCAGCGCTGGAAGGAGACACGCTCGATCTGGATCCACCGGATGGCCGCAAGCTTGAGGTACGGCGCGCCGATCTCGCCCGCGAGCAGCACCGAAGAGCCGAGCACGAACGTCATGACGATCCCGAGGTGGACCCGCGGCGGCTCCGCTTCGCCGGACGAACCCTCGCCCTCGGCCTCGACGACCTCACGCCGCGCAGCGACCGCGAAGAGCGCCGCCGCGAGGCTCGCCGCGATGGCCGCGCCGAGCCCCACCCGCGCAGGCCCGAAGCGCAGGACGAACGCCGCGACGACGACGCCACACGCCGCGCCGAGGAGCCCGCTCTTGCCGACGTCGGCCACGCGCCGCCGCGCCACGCCGAGGGCGCCCGCGAGCGTCACGCCCGCGAGCAGGAAGGGCAGGAGCGAGGTGCCGAGGAAGATCGCGAGCTGGCCGAGCGCCGCACGATCGAAGGTGTCGACCGAGCGAGCGCGCACCCCGACCACGACCGAGACGGCCATCGCGCCCGCGGAGAGCGCGGCGAAATGCGCGACCGGCGCGGCGCTACGTGGCGGCTTGCCGATGCCCCGCAAGGCCCCGGCGAACCACGCGCCGACGCCAAGCCCGAGCGGCAGGAGCGCAATCCACACGAGCTCGAAGTGAGGCCCGAGCAAGGCGGAGAACATCCGCACGAGCGCGATCGAGAGCACCACGAACGCGGCGAGGTAAAGCGCGATTCCCCCGGCGAGGGCCCTCGACTGGCTGACCGACATTGCGAGGGACATCGTCTAGCACGGGTCGAAGCTCGTTGACCCGCCGAATCTCTCGCTGCCTTCTGCTCGTACGGCTCAGCGTTCCTTGCCGAGCGGAGCGAGCGGCCACGGGCGCAAGAGGGGCACGGCCGCCGTCGGGCCGCTTTGCCGCAGCGCGCGCGCGCACTCGTCGACGAGCAGGCGGCGCGGCCCGAACGCCGTCCCGTTCGCGGCATCGGCGTCCATGAGCCGCGTCGGCGTGTCACGGCCGAAGTCGTCGGGATGGCCGGGATCGTCGAGCAGCACGTGCCCGAGCTCGTGCGCGAGGGCGAAGCTCGCGCGGTCGGCCCGGAGCGCGGCGCGATCCGTGATGAGCACGTTGCGCACCGCGCCGCCGTCGGCGCCGATGAAGCTCTCGCCGATGCGGCCGCTGCCCGCAAAGCTCGGCACCACGATCACCTCGATGGTCGAGGGATCGCCGTCGTCGAGGGCCTTGATGAGCGCGCGCTCCTCGACCGTGCCCGCGATCGCGTCGATGTCGTTGAAATGTTGCAGCCCATCTTCGAGCTCGACGCGCCCGATGCACGCTGTGAGCAGCGCGTCCGTGCTGACCGGCCCCGACGCAGGCGGCTCGACAAGCGCCGGCTCGCCGCTTTTGCGCCGCACGAGCACGTCCGAGCTGCCGCGCGCGCCAGCCGCGATCGTCGCGTTGTCCGAGACGCGCGCCACGAAGCCCGCCGCGGCGATCGCCGTCGCGAGCACGCGCGCCGCGCCCGAGGGCGTCGTGCCCTTCTCGAGCGTCACCGCGACCTCGCGCCCGTCCACGCGCACGCGCACCTTGCCTCCGCCCGCCGCTGGCAAGCCGTGATCACAGCCGAGCGCCACGAGGTGCGGGCGCGGCGGATCCACGATCGTGATCTCCGTCTCTGCAGGCGGCCCGAAGCTCACGCCACACGCGCCCCAGAGCGTACTCGCCTGCGCCACGTCCGCGCGCGCCAGCACCATCGCGCCCGCGTCGTCCCCGCCCACGGGCGGCGGCCCACCCGGCCGCGGGCGCACCAGAAAGACGCGCAGCACGCCGCGGTATCGCACGAGTGGCCCGAGCGGCGACGCGCGCGGCCCCGCGACGCGCAGCCCCCCGAGCTTGCGCACATCGCTGATCAGCGCGAGCTCCACCGCGCCGCCGACCTCCGCGCGCACGGATCGATCCCGCACCGTGGGGTGGTTCCGATCGATCTCGTCCGGCACCACGCGGATCGGCGCGGTCGAGGCGCACGCGAGCGACGCGCCCACGCCGTCGGGACATGCAACCGCGCCGAGCATCAACGGCTCCAGCCGATCGACGATCGCGCCCGACGGCGCGCGGCCCGTCACGCGCACGACCGGAGGCAGATCCTCCGGCGTCGCCACAACGACGAACCGCACCGCGTCGGGGTTCGTGGTGTTCGCATACGGATCCGCGGGCAGCCGCTCGGGCGGCGTGCGCTCGAGCGAAGCGTGCGAGCGCGCCGGATCCACGAGCCGGCCCTGCCCGTCGATCGGCCGCACGTCGATCGCCGCGATCATACGCGTTCGTCCGAACGCCTTCACCTCACCACGCCCCGCGCGTACGGCCTGCAGCGCGACACGCTTCGCGCCTGCGGGGATCACGCTCCCCGCGAACGGCCGCCCGTCCACGAGCAGGCGCGCCACGTCGCCGCGAATCTCGATCGTTCGATCCTTGCCCTTCGGCAGCACGAGTTCGAACAGATCTGTGGATGGCGCGACGACGTCCTGCTCTGCGTCGGGACGACCATCGACGTCGTCGTCGTCGCGATCGACGCCGAGCACGATCCGATCATCGGCCTGCGCCGCGAGCAGGCTCTCCGGGCTGCCCTGTCCCGCGGCGGCGAGGACGACCCCGAGGGCGAGCGCGCGCCCGAAGGGCCGTCCGCGCGCGCCCCGGGGGGGGCTCACCGCCCCTCGATCGCCTGCGTGACGATGTGGAACTCGACGCGACGGTTGCGCGCCTGCCCCTCGGGCGTCGCGTTGCTCCCGACCGGCTTGCGCGCGCCAAAACCCTTCGATTCGAGCCGGTTCGCCGCGATGCCGCCCTTGTCGATCAGGTACATGCGCACGGCCGCCGCGCGGTTCGCCGAGAGCTTGTCGTTGTACTCGGGCTTGCCGATGTCGTCGGTGTGCCCTTCGACGCTGACGAGCTTGATCTCGGGGTTCGCCTTGAGCAGGCGCACGACCTCGTCGAGGATTGGATAGCTCTTCGGCAGGATCACGTTGCTGTCGAACTCGAACTCGACCTGCTTCGTGATCTGAATCTCGCTCGATCCGCTGATGCGGCGGACGAACTGCGGGCAACCTTCCTTCTCGGGATCGTCGCCGCGCATGCCCGGCTCCTTCGGGCACTTGTCCTCGGCGTCGGGCACCGTGTCCTGATCGGCATCGTCCTCGGGGCAGCCATCGCGATCGTCGATGCCGTCCTTGTCCTCGGGGTTGGCCGGACACTTGTCGACGTTGTCGGGGATGCCGTCCTTGTCGAGATCGGACATCGTCGGGCAGCCGTCGTCGGGGTTCGGCGGCGCCTTGTCTTCCTTGTCGACGGGGCACATGTCGACGAGGTCCGGGAAGCCGTCCTTGTCCGTGTCGACGTCGTCGCGGAACTGGTACCGCGCCGAGCCCGCGCCAACCTCGGTGTCCTTGAGCTGGAAGGCGCCGCCGACGACGGCGACGATGCGCAGATCGGGCGCGTAGCCGCCCGTGAGGCGCGAGCCGACCGAAAGGCCCGCCCACGAAAGTTTCTTCGCGTCGAGCGCCATGCGACCCGAGAGCGACCACTCGACCGGCGCGGCGTCGAGCTCGCCGAGCGTCTCGGGCAGCATGCCCAAGGAGCCGAAGATCTCGGCCCCGATGCGCAGGCGATCCTGCATGAGCGGCACATAGCCGCCGACGCCGTAGGTGAGCTCGCGACCGACCGTGAGCTCGTGCAGCTGCGCGGTGGGCCGGATGGAGAAACCCGCGTTCAGGGTCAAGAAAAATTTCTTCGCGTCGTACTCGGTGGCGAGGCCGACGGTGCCCCACGCTTCCTTGTCACCGCCGAAGGAGAACTCGTCGCCAGTCGGCAGGAACGCCGCCGCGCGCAGGCCGAGCTTGAAGGACTTGTCCTCCGTGCGGAACAAGATGAAGCGACCATCGAGCCGCAGATCCATCGGCGCGAAGGCTTGCATGTTGACGTTCTGGTTGAGCCCGGCCGCTGCGTTCCCCGTGGGGTTGCCGCTCTGGTAGAGCGCGAGCGGGAGCGTCACCTGCACGGCGCCGCGCTCGAGGATCTCGGCGCCGGCCGTGATGTACGCCGCGAGCTGGTTCGCGACGGGCGGACCTTTCAGCGTCCCGGCCTTCTCGATGTTGTCGACGTGGTTGTCGACGCGCAGCGGGTTCAGCGAGAAGCCGAGCCCGAACTGGCCGTAGAGGCGCGTCTGCCCGATGTCGGGGCGCCAGACCGCGAGGCCATCCGCGGGCGCGCCGCCGATCTGCAGCCGGTCGAGGTAAAATGTCTTGTCCTGCGCGTTCGCCGCAAGCGGCACGAGCAAGGTCGCAAGGAGGGTGGCGCCGGGCAAAAGGGTCTTTTTCGCCCGCGTTGCCCATGCGGGTCCCATAGGTCGTCGAACCATCACGCGATGTCCTCTGTATCATTGTCCCGGCCAGACCGGGTGGCCGTCGCGCGCCCCTCCTTCACTTCGCGCGCGGCCACCCGAGTGTCGTGGACGGTCACTTCGGCGTCGGCGGAACGACGATCTCGTTGATGGGCAGGAATCCGGCGCCCGCCGGATAGGCGTACGACACGCGGAGGGTCTGCTGCGTCGTGCCCCAGCCCCATACGGTGGCACCGAAGGGCTGCGTGCTCGACATCTCCTGCGGCCCGTTCGTGCAGCCGTCGACGCCCTGGAAGTCGCCCTTCACGAGGTCCACGCGGGTGAACTCATAGTCGCCGACGGCCTGCCAGCCGTCGAGCTCGCCCTTGCACTTGAGCGTGACGGGGGCAAAGTCGCCGGTCGTCTTCGACTTGACGCGCACCACAACCAGGCTCGTCTCCGGGTACGTCGGGTCCGTGAAGAGGACGTAGCGCTTCAGGAACTGCTGCGGCGGCACCACATTGACCCAGTCCGGATCGCCGACGTTCGCGAACGGCGCGCCACCCGTCATGTAGGCGCCCAAGTAGAACGGGTGCTGCACGTCCTGGCTGCGCACGACAAACGGCCCCGGATCCTCGAACTCGAGCACCTGGCCCTGGTTGATCATCGCGGGCGCGCCCGCGGGCTTCGTGGGCGTCCAGGTGAGGACCGTCCCGTCGACCGCGCCGACGAGCCGCCACCGCGACGACTCCTCGGTCGCCGCCGAACGGCTCTTGTACCGCACGGCCGCGTATTCGTTGCCGAGCGCGCGCACCGGCGCGAGCTGCTGCTGGCCCGAATCGCAGTCGTCCTGCATCGACGGCACGTTCATGCATTTCGACGCGCCGAACACGGCGATCGGCTTGTCCGAACCGATCGGGCTGCCCGTGAGCTCCTCGGGCTGCGTGATCTGCAGGAACTGGCCCGCGTTCAACATGTACTCGGCGGGCTTGTTCGCCTCGGACGCGGGGATGCCGCCGCCGCCGACGACCGCCACGTTCGGCAGGAGCGTGACCTTCGTGTTGTCCTGGTGCGCGAGGATCGCCATCGAGGGCCAGGCGTCGGGGAAGACCTCGCTCGCCTTGTACGCGTTGATGGCGAGATAGTTGGTGTCCCAAGCGCTCGTCGGGAGCAGCAGCGTGGCCGAGCTGACGTACGCCTGACCGCCGCCGTACGGCGAGATCTGGTAGGCCACGACGGGGTAGTCCGTGGTGATGTGGAAGGCGTCGCCCTTGCCCGTGTCGATCACGCCGGTGTCGAGGTTCAGCGCCGCGGGCTTCGGGCAGTCGACGACGCTCGCGCCCGCCGACTTGCGCGACAGGAACAGGATCGCCACCTGCCCCACGTCGATGCCCGTCGCCTCGTTGTAGGCGTCGTACTGGATCGTGCCGTTCGCGCCGATGCTCGGGATGTACGCGAACGTCGCCGGATCGAGCGACGAGCCCTTCCGCGAGACCTGGAGGTGCACCGGCTTCGACCAGGTATTCGCTACGAATGCGGCGAAACACGCGCCGTCGGCCTGCGGCCGGAGCGCCGTCTTGAGCGCCCAGTAATCGCAGCCGTACGAGCTCTTCGACTCCTCCGCGGCCTGGCAGGGGTCGTTGATGCACTTCGCATTCGCGCAGCCCTGGTCCGGGGTGCATTGCACCTTGACCTGGCCATAACAATCGACGACCGCCGTGAGGTCGTTCGAGCACGTGTCATCGCAGCCGACACCGCTGTCGGTATCGATGATGACGCCGCCGGAGCCGCCGTCGCCGCCCGTTCCACCCGGCCCTCCCGGCCCCGTGCCGGCGCCCGACGCCTCCGGGTCCTGGTATGAATCGGTGCACGCGGCATAAGCCGTGGCGGCGAGGAGCGCCGAGATCGCGAGCGAAAAGCTCGAAGCCCAGCTGGACTTTTTCACGCAAACCTCCCTTTCCGGCAATCGGTCACGAGGGTACCACGATCAGCAGGCTTCGGTACGGGGACAAACCCCGACTTCTTCCGCGTCTTCCCGGACGAACGCCCTCGCGGAGCGAGGGCCACGCGGAACGCGCGCAGCGAGGCCGGATCCATACGTCCATTCGAATGCGCCCGTTCCTTTCCGTATCACAACCCACGCTTTGGGCTGCTCGCCCGCTCGACGAACGGCCGGTCTCGACCTGCCCTCGTCGGCGGCACCAACGATCCGTGTCGGTGGTGTGTCCTCTATAACCTTTGGATGGTAAGAAACAGGCCGATCCTAGCCGACGGCGAAAAGGCCCGTCAAGGTCCGCCTCGCCGCGATCTTGCCAACCACGCGCGAAGGCGTGGGCCTGACGCCCGTGGCGCACGGACCGAGCGACGACGTTATGACGGTTCAATCGTCCATCTGCTCGAAATCGGCCTTCGTCGCTCCGCATTCGGGGCAATACCAGTCGTCTGGGATGTCCGCGAACGCCGTGCCCGGCGCGACGCCGCTGTCCGGATCGCCGATCGCCGGATCGTAGACGTGGGCGCACACGAGGCAGCGGTATTTCTTATTCTTCATCGGCATCGTCCCTCGGGAAGGGGCCCTTATATCCTCGACCCGTCGCGAAGGGTAGCCTCGTGAAAGCCGAGGCTTCGCCACGAGCAGAGCGAGAGGCGCGCCCGCCGCGCCGATTGGAAGGCAAGGGGAACCCGCGGATCCTTCGGCCTCCAACGAAGGATCCGCAGGGTCCTCCGCAACACGCTCGCTCTGGCTGGCGATGCTCCGGATGCATGCGCCACACCTCGCGCTCGTGTTCGCGGTGGCGCTCGGCCTGCACCTCGCCGACAGGCTGCTCGGCGTGTTCTGGCGCCGAACGACCTTCAGCCCGGAACCACTTCGCGCAGCGACGCGTCGAGCGCCGTGCACACCTCGTCGACCTGCGCGTCGGTCATGCGCGGGTAGAGCGGGAGCGTGATCTCGCGGGGGGCAAACGCGTCCGTGCGGGCGAGGTTGTCTCGACGCACACGCTCGGTGGTGCCGTGGAACGAGAAGGCGTGGATCGGCTTGTAATGCACGCTCGTCTGGATCCCACGGGCCTTCATCGCGGCCATCACGGCCTCGCGCGGCGTGCCCTCGGGCAGGAGCACGGGCATGATGTGGTAGGCGCCCTCCCCTACCCCGCGCGCCTCAAAATCGCGGAACGGGACGTGCACACGGCTGATCGCGCCGAGGCGCTCGCGGTAGCGCGTCACGACGGCGCGGCGCATGCGGTTGCCCTCCGCGAGGCGCCCGAGCTGCACGAGGCCGATCGCGCTGCGGATCTCGTCGATGCGGTAGTTCTGCCCCGCGAGGACCACGTCGTAGGAGAACGCGTGCCCCTTGTGGCGCTCGAGCGTGAGCGTCGTCATCCCGTGCGATCGCAGGAGCTTGCAGCGCTGGCGAAGCTCCTCGGTGCGCGCGGCGACCGCGCCGCCCTCCCCGGTCGAGAGGTTCTTGTTCGAGAAGAAGCTGTAGCAGCCGACGTCGCCGATCGTCCCGAGGGCGCGGCCCTTCCAGGTCGCGAGCGGCGCGTGCGCCGCGTCCTCGATCACCGCGACGCCGTGCCGCTCCGCAATCGCGAGGATCGCGTCCATGTCGCACGGGAAGCCGGCGTAATGCACGACCGTGATCGCCTTCGTGCGCTTCGTGATCTTCCGCTCGACGTCCGCGGGATCGATCGTGAGATCGTCCGGCCCGACGATGTCGGCGAGCACGACGTCCGCACCCGTCGTGAGCGCGGCGTTCGCCGTCGCCACGAACGTGAGGCTCGGGCAGATCACCTCGTCGCCGGGCCCGACGCCCACGGCGAGGTAGGCGAGGTGCAGCGCCGCCGTGCAGTTCGTCATGGCGAGCACGCCCGTCGTGCCGAACGCCTCGCCGAGCGCTCGCTCGAAGGCCTGCGTGCGCTCGCCCATCGTGAGCCAACCCGAGGCCACGACGTCGGCCGCGGCTTGGATCTCTTCAGGGCCAAAATGAAGGTCGCAGAGGGGGATCTTCCACATGCTCGGATCCGATCAGATCGCGTACTCGTCCGGCCGATAGTCGGCGATGCGCTCGAGGACGTACGCCCACGTCTTCTGGAGCCCTTCTTCGAGGGTCACGCGCGGCTCGTATCCGACGAGGTCCTTGGCCTTGCGTCCATCGGCAAGCAGGAGTTCGACCTCGCTCGCGTCGGGCCGCACGCGCGCGTCGTCCGTCTCGAGGCGCGCCGGTTTGCCCGAGATCGTGAAGATGAGCTGGGCGAGCTCGCCCATGGAGATCGTCCGGCCGCTGCCCACGTTGATCACCTGCCCGAGGGCCCGATCACTCGCGCCGACCGCGAGGAACCCCGCCACGGTGTCCTCGACGAAGTTGAGGTCGCGCTTCGGCCGCGTGCTGCCCACGCGCACGACGTCGCGGCCGGCCGCGAGCTGCTTCATCACGCTCGGGATGAACGCGCGCGACGACTGGCGCGGGCCGTACGTGTTGAAGGGGCGGATCGTGGCGACGGGCGTGCCGAACGAGAGGAAATAACTTTCGGCGAGTTTGTCCGCGGCGATCTTCGTCGCCGAGTAAGGCGACTGCCCCGTGAGCGGGTGCGCCTCGTCGATCGGCGCATACCGCGCCGATCCGTAGGTCTCGCTCGTCGACGTGTGCACCATGCGGGCGCCGTGCTCGCGCGCCGCTTCGAGCACGTTCAACGTGCCCGACACGTTCGTCGCGACGTACTGGTGCGGGGCCACGTACGAGTAGGGGATCCCGATCAACGCAGCGAGGTGGAAGACCACGTCCGCGCCCCGCACGAGCTTGCGCACGCAGGCGGCATCCTCGACGTTGCCGAGGACGACCTCCACGTTCCCAAGCACGCTCGCGGGGACGCGATCGAGGTGGCCGCGCTGCGAGCTCGACGTGTAGCGGACGAGCGCGCGCACGCTCGCGCCCTCGCGCACGAGGGCCTCCACGAGGTGGCTGCCGATGAAGCCCCCCGCGCCGGTCACGACCACGCGCTTGCCTGCGTAAAACGAGCTCGCTTCCATCACGAGATCCTGCGGCCCCTCACTTCACGATGATGTCGCCGGCCGGCGCGCCCGCGCCTTCGGGCGTGCCCTTGTGGCGGTGCACGCAGAGGCCCTGCTTGCAGTAGCTCTCGGGCGGCGTGGAGCACTGGACCTTGGGCTCCTCGCACTGGCCCTTCTTGTAGTTCTCGGCCATCGGCTTGATCGTGTCGAGCGTCTGCCCGTTCACGGGCTTCGCGCAGCCGGGCCAATCGCTCTGCTTGCAGTCGCCGTCGACGTTGCAGTGCTGTGCCTTGTTGAGGAGGTCGAAGGCCTCCCCCCGGATCTTGTCGCACTCCTTCGGATCCATCTTGCTCGAACACCCGAGCGACGAGAAAAGGGCCAAGCAGGCCAGGGCTCCCAGGGTCACGACGCGTTTCATCGCCTCCGTCCTTTCCCTTCGACGCTTGGGGCTGCGCTCGGACGAGCCGAGCTACGCCCCAAACCCCGTTTCGAGCGCCTTGCTACCACGGCTCGACGCGCACGTCTCGGTCAGCCACGGAGGCCGCGCCCGCGCGCGCGCTCGGAAGACCGAAAAAATTACGCGGCGCGACGCCCCCTCGGCCGCTCGCCTGAGCCGCCATCGTGGCGTAGCCCGGAAGGAGCATGGAACGGCTGCGCGTCCTCACGCTCAACATCTGGAACAAGAAAGGCCCCTGGGAGCGGCGGCTCGAGCTCATCCGCGAAGGGATCCGCCGCCTCTCGCCGGACGTCATCGGGCTGCAAGAGGTCATCCTCTACAACGATCGCACGCAGGCCGACGAGATCCGCGAGGGCCTCGGCTACGACGCCGCCTTCGGCATGGCCCACGATCTCGGCGACGGCATGCATTTCGGCAACGCCGTGCTCTCGCGCTTCCCGATCGAGAAACGCTCGGTGCTGCCGCTGCCCACGGCCGGCGACGAGGAGCGGCGCGCGCTGCTCCACGCGCGCATCCGCACGCCCGCGGGCTCCCTCCCGTTTTTCGTGACGCACCTCAACTGGAAGTTCCACGACGGCGTGGCGCGCGAAGCCCAGGTCCTCTCCATCGCCGAGCACGTGATGCACGAGGCCCCGGTCGGCGCGGATCTTCCTGCGGTGCTCGTCGGCGACTTCAACGCCGTGTCGCACTCGGCGGAGATGCGATTTTTGCTCGGGCTCCAGTCGCTCGGGGGCAAGAGCGTGCACTTCACCGACTGCTTCGAGCACCTCGGCGCGCCCCCGGGCAACACGTTCGACTCGGAGAAGAACCCATACGCCGCGCTGACGCACGAGTTCCCGCGCCGCATCGATTACATCCTCGTGCGCGGGCCTGAGCTCGGCACGGGCCGCGGCAAGCCGCTCTCGGCGGAGGTCGTGATGACGGAGAACCAGGACGGCGTCGCGCCCTCCGATCACTACGGCGTGTTCGCGGAGATCAACGTCCGCGAGCTCGGCCAGCGACTGTACTAGAGCATCGATCGGGCGCCCCGGCGCGCGGGGCTCCGATCACTTGCCCTGAAACGAAGGCTCGCGCTTCTCCATCCAGGCGAGCACGCCCTCCATGCAGTCGGCCGACTGCAGGAGCTTCACCTGCCCGGCCTTCTCGCGATCGAGCGCCTCGTCGATCGTGCTGCCGAGGCTCTTCCGGACGGCGCTCTTGATCTCGGCATACGCGAGCGGCGGCCCCTTCGCGAGGCGCGCGGCGAGCTTCATCGTCTCCCCGCGGAGCTCGGCCGACGGGAGGACGTGGTTCGCGAGGCCGAGCGAGACGGCGTGATCGGCCGTGATGCGATCGCCCGTCAGCATGATCTCCATCGCGCGCCCGAGGCCGACGAGGCGCGGGAGCCAGAACGAGCCACCGCCGTCCGGCATGAGCCCGATCTTCACGAAGCGCTCCTCCAGGTAGGCGTCCTGGCCGAACATCCGAAGATCACACGCGAGCGCGAGATCACAGCCGAAGCCCACGGCCGGGCCCTCGACCATCGCGACGAACGGCTTCGGCGCGTTCACGATCGCGCGAATGATCCCGTGGTAGCGATCCATGATCGCGTCGAAGCCGCCCGCGGCCTGCAGGCTGCCCATCGCGTTCTTGAGATCCGCGCCCGCGCAGAACGCGCCGCCCGCGCCCGTCAGCACCACCGCGCGCACCGACGCGTCTGCGCCGAGCCGCGGCAACGTCTCGAGGAGCGCGCCGAGGAGCTCCGCGTCGAGCGCATTTTTCGCCCGGGGCCTGTTCAACGTGACGACGGCGACGGGGCCTTCGTGCTCGACCAAGAGGACCTGTTCGGACATGCGCTTTACCTACCCGATTTCTTGGACTCCTCCCAGTAGACGTCGAGCTCCTGCAACGTGAGGTGATCCTCCCCGCCCGGATCGGGCCAGCCGCCGTGGCGCTCGCGGACGCGGGCTTCGACGTGGTCGAAGCGGCGCGTGAACTTGTCGATCGTGCGACGCAGCGCGCTCTCGGCGTCCACGTTCACGTGCCGCGCGAGGTTCACCAGCGCGAAGAGCGCATCGCCGAGCTCCGCCTCGATCTCCCCGGCGTCGCCCGTCGCGATCGCCTCGTCGAGCTCGCGGATCTCCTCGGCCACCTTGGCCCGTGATCCCGCGACGTCCGGCCAGTCGAAGCCCACGCGCGCGACCTTCTCCCCGATGCGCTGCGCCCGCACGAGCGCCGGCAAGCTGCGCGGCACGCCCGAGAGAATCCCTTGCTTGGGCTTGTCCGCGCGCTCTTTCGCCTTGATGAGCTCCCAGTTGCGCAAGACCTCGTCCGCGTCCTCGACCGTCGTGTCCGCGAAGACGTGCGGATGCCGCCGCACGAGCTTCTCGCAAATCGCGGCGACCACGTCGTCGGGACCAAACGCCCCCTCCGCGCGCCCGAGCTCCGCCTGGAACACGACCTGCAGGAGCAGATCCCCGAGCTCGCCGCGCAGCTCGCCGCGATCCCCGGTGTCGATCGCGTCGATCACCTCGCACGCCTCTTCGAGCACGTACTTGCGCAGCGTCTCGAACGACTGCTTTCGGTCCCACGGGCAGCCGTCCGGCGCGAGCAGGCGTTGCATGAGCTCGACGAGGCGGGGGAAGGTCTGACCACGCTGCTCTGCGAGCGGGGGGACGACGACAGGATCAAAAGGCCTGGCCATGACGAACCCGTAGCACGCGCGGCCTGCGCCGGCCGTCCTCCTTCCCTCGCCCGCGTCAGCCCGAGGCCGGTTAGCATGCCGCGCGTGAACGCCTCGAAACGACCTTCGCCCGCGCCGGCACGCCCGTGGCGCTGGGCCATCCTCGTCGTCCTCGTCGCCCAGGCCGCGTTTCTCTTTTCCCGAACGCGCCAGGAGGAAGAGCGCGCCTGGGACCCGTTGCGAATGACAAACCCGGGCGTCCATCAACCGATGATCCAGGATCGGGGCATGCTCGGCACGCGCGCGCCTGCGCAGCCTGGGGATCTCGTGGTCTCGCAAGGCAAGGCGCTCGTCGCGGGCCTCGCGACCGACGGGAAACGTGTCTACTTCGGCGAGTCGCTGCTCGGGCAGCGGATCCTCTCGGTCCCCGTGATGGGCGGCGCGGAGACCCTTCTCGGATCGGGGCGCATGCCGCTCGACGTCGCGCTCGGCAAGGACGTGCTCGTCGTCGTGGATGGGGGCGGCCTCATGGTCGACGGGCAAGGTACGATCACGGCTTTCCCGCTCGACGGATCGGGCGAGCCGCGCGTGCTCGCCTCGAGGATCGTGAATCCGACCGCGATGGCGATCTCTGCGACACACGTGTACTGGCTCGACGGGGGCAACGTGGATCGCGACTACGTCGACGGCTTCGTGGCGGGCGCGCCGCTCGCGGGCGGAGCGCACAAGGTGCTCGCGGCGGGCGAGCGCCAGCCGAACGGGCTCGCCGTGGACGCGACGCACGTGTACTGGTCGCGGCGCGACGTGTACAAGCAGGGCGAGGTCGTGCGGATGCCGATCGCGGGGGGCCCGATCGAGGTCGTCTCCCCCGGCCAGGATTGGGTCAAACGCATCACGATCGTCGGCACGGACGTGTACTGGATCTCGGCGAAGGATCTCGCGGGCACGCGCGCCGTCGTGCGAAAGGCGCCCGTCAAAGGCGGCCCGGCGCTCGACGTGGCGGTCGCCGACACGCAAATGTGCGGGATGGCGATCGACGGCGACGCGGTCTACTGGACGGATCCGGGCAACGTCGGAGGAACGAACGCGAGCACGGGCGGGCGCATCCTGAAGCAGCGCCTCACGGGCGGTGAGCCGATCGTCCTCGCGAGCGGGCAGGATCGGCCGTGTTACATCGCGGTCGACGCGACGCACGTCTACTTCAGCACGCGGAGCCTGGAGCGGGTGAAGCGGGCGCCGAAGGACATCGCCTCGGTGCCCTGAGGCGCCCCTCTCCCGCGCGGGAGAGGGGCCTGGGGGTGAGGACGTCGTCCTCTACAGCGTCTTGGCGAGCTCGGCGGCGCGCCCGACGGCCGCGTCGAGCGCCTCTTTCCCGACCTTCGGGCCCATGAGGCCCATCGGCTCGGCGATGATCTCGTGGAACGGGCCGAGGCCCATGAGCCCGAGGATCGTCTTCAGGTAGGGGACTTGAAAATCCCAGGACGCGAACGGCGAGCCCGGCGGATACGCGCCGTCACGCGAGACGAGCAGGACGACGGGGCGCCCGCCGAGCAGGCCCTTGAACTCGCCCTTTTGGACCTCGAACGTGAGGCGCGCCTGCACGACCGCGTCGATCCAGCGCTTGAGCTGCCACGGGATCGAGAGGTTCCACATGGGCGTGGAGAGCACGATCAGGTTCGCCTGGTGGAGCTGATCGGTCCACCGGCTGAGCGCGTTCCAGCGCGTGGCCATCTCCTCGTCGAGGTTGCCCTCGCCGTACAGCATCTCGAACTTGGTCTGGACGTCCCACTCGTCCCAGGCCGGCAGCTTCTCCGCGTCCTTCACGAGGTCGACCTCGACGCGGTGCGCGTCGGGGTTCTTTTCCAGATAAGCGCTGAAAAACGCATCACGAAGCTTGCGCGTCCGCGAGCGCTCGGCCCGCGGAAGCGCGAACAAGTCCAGCACGATCCCCATGACGTTTTTCTCTTCCCCTTGTTCGCGAGATTCGCGAGGCGAGCCCGACGGTCAGGCGACGGCCGCCCACTCGACGTCGAACTCGAGCTGCGATCCTTGCGCGCCGGAGGTGCTCCGGAGACCTCGCGCCAGGTTGCGCACGCCCGCGAGCAGCGGCTCGTTCGACGTGGAGAGCCACGCGCCGCCAATCGCCACCTGCCCGTCGATGTGCACGCGGAAGCTCACCTTCTCGCGCGCCGCCGAGATCTCGAACGTGCCGGCGCCGCGCGTGAGCGCGAAGCGGGCCAGGTCCGAGACGGCCGACTGCAGGAGCATGCCTCGGTTCCACTCCATCCCGAGGTAGACACAGAGGTACCGGACGTAGTTGCGCAGCGTGATCACCGAGATGTCGTCCTTCACGACGATCGTCTTCATCGGCTTCGGCACGGCGCCCATCTCGCGGAGCAGCTTGCGCTCGAGCTCGGTGGCCTCTTCCACGCTGAGCTCGCGGAGGTTGCGCACGAGGAAGCTGATCAGGCTCGCCTTGCCTTCGGAATCCAGCGCGTCGACGTCCTTGTCGGCACGCGCTCCCAGTACCTCCACAGCGGCGTCGAGAGACGAGGCATCGACGTACTTCGTCGCCACTCGCCGCGCTGCCTGGGAAAAGCTCACACCCATGGTGTACTCCCTAGGTCCGTTCTATTTCGGGATTCAACGAGGCTACGACAGATTCCATCACCCGTAAAGCAAACGGGCTCGTGTGTCCGTCCTGGCCGTTTCGACGGGCGATCCCGATGCGTAAGGCGACCCTGTCCTCGCGGTAACTTTTGTTCGCTCCCTTGCCGCTCCGTCTCGCGCGCACTAACCACGACGCCATCGTGAAGCCTGCCGCCCCCGTCCATCCCATCGCGCGTCTCCCCGAAGAATGGCGCGACGCGCTCGCCGCGCGCGGCGAGCGGGCCTTCGCGGCCAAGCAGATCTTCAACTGGATTCACCGCCACGGCGTCGTCGACCCCGCCGCGATGACCAACGTGTCCGCGCGCCTGCGCGCCGCCCTCGCCGAGGAAGGGCTCGGATCGATCGCCGAGATCGTGCACGTCCACCGCTCGGCCGACGGCACGCGCAAGCTCGTCGTGCGCTTGAAGGACGGCGCCACGATCGAGACTGTCCTCCTGCCCGCGGTGAGTGGCCCCGGCGCGCGCCAGGAGTCCGAGATCGACGCCGACGCGGCCGCCGCGGACGACGACGAGGAAGAGGACGACGCGACCACGGAGGAGGCCTTTCGCGGGAAAACCCGCGTGACCCAGTGCATCTCCACGCAGGTCGGCTGCGCGATGGGGTGCGTGTTCTGCGCGAGCGGCGTGGCTGGGTGGAAGCGGCACCTCGGGCCGGAGGAGATCGTCGCGCAGATCCTGCTCGGGCGCGCGCTGCTCGACGAGGATGAGGCGCTGCGGAACGTCGTGTTCATGGGCATGGGCGAGCCGCTGCACAACTACGAGGGCACGGCACGCGCGCTGCGGCTGCTCACGCACCCCGACGGGATCGCGCTCTCCACGCGCCGCGTGACCGTCTCGACCTCGGGCCTCGTCCCGGAGATCGCGCGGCTCGGTCGTGATTTCAATGGGCAGATCGCGCTCGCCATCTCGCTGCACGCGGCCGACGACGAGAGCCGCTCGGCGCTGATGCCCATCAACAAGAAGTACCCGATCGCGGAGCTGCTCGCGGCGCTCAAGGCCTACCCGATGCAACGGCGAAGGCGCATCACGATCGAGTACACGCTCGTCTCCGGGAAAAACGACGACGTGGCCGAGGCGAACAAACTCGCGCGGCTGCTCCGGGGCGTGCCGGTGAAGATCAATTTGATCCCGATGAACCCGATCGAGGCCTCGACGCTCGGGCCGCCCGAGATGACGCGCGTCTTCGCGTTCCAGAAGGCCCTCGTGGGCGCGGGTTACTCGTGCTTCATCCGGCGCCGGCGCGGGGACGATGTCTCGGCCGCGTGCGGGCAGCTCGTGCTGCTCGGGGCGAAGCCGAAGGTCAAGGCATTCAGGAACTCGGCGTCGTAGATCGACCGCGCTTGACGTCTCGCGGTCCCACGCGCACATCGCTGGGACCGTGTTCGAAAAGATCCTCATCGCCAACCGCGGCGAGATCGCCTGCCGCGTCGCCCGCACCTGCAAACGCCTCGGGATTGCCGTCGTCGCCGTCTACTCGGACGCCGACGCGAACGCCCCGCACGTCCGCATGGCCGACGAAGCCGTGCGGATCGGACCGCCGCCCGTCAAGGACAGCTATCTCTCGATGGACGCGGTCATCGCCGCGGCCAAGCAGACCGGCGCGCGCGCGATCCACCCCGGCTACGGCCTGCTCAGCGAGAAAGAGGCCTTCTGCCGCGCCGTGAACGACGCCGGCATCGTCTTCATCGGCCCGCGCCCCGAGGCGCTCGACGCCTTCGGCGACAAGATCAAGGCGCGCGAGGTGGCCAAGCGCGTCGGCGTCTCGCCGCCGCCGGGCACGGACGGGCCGATCGCCGCGGACGACGTGGAGTTCGCCACGCGCGAGGCCGAGCGCATCGGCCTGCCGATCCTGGTCAAGGCCGCGGGCGGCGGCGGCGGCATCGGGATGCAGATCGTCGAGGACCTCGGAAAACTCCCGCGCGCGCTCACGGCTTGCTCGGATCGCGGCAAGAGCGCGTTTGGCGACGCGCGCGTTTACCTCGAGCGGTACATGCGCGCGCCCAAGCACATCGAGGTGCAGATCCTGGCCGACACGCACGGCAACGTGGTCGCGCTCGGCGAGCGCGAGTGCAGCGTGCAGCGCCGGCACCAGAAGATCGTGGAGGAGAGCCCCTCGCCGGCGCCGTTTTTCCAGGGCGAAGCGGGCGAGGCCAAACGGAAGGATCTCTTCGAGCAGGCCAAGCGGATCGTGCAGAGCGTCGGGTACGTCGGCGCCGGCACGGTCGAGTTCGTCGCTTCGGGCGACGGTGAAATCTTCTTCCTCGAGGTCAACGCGCGGCTCCAGGTCGAGCACTGCGTGACCGAGATGGTCTGGGGGATCGACCTCGTCGAGCAGCAGATCCGCGTCGCCGCCGGGGAGCGCCTCGCGCCCGAGGTGCTCGCGGCCGAGGGGCGAGGGCACTCGATCGAGGCGCGCGTCTACGCCGAGGATCCTGCGAAAAAGTTCGCCCCGCAGCCCGGGCGTATCGCCAAGCTCGTGTGGGCTCCGGCCGGCGGGGATTTGCGGATCGAGACCGGGGTCGAGGAGGGCTCGGAGGTCACGCCCTTCTACGATCCGATGATCGCCAAGGTCGTCGCGTCCGGCCGGAGCCGCGCCGAGGCGATCGCCCGGCTCGACGAGGCGCTCGCCCTGACCACGCTCGAGCTCGTGGGGCCTGCCGGGCAGGCGGCGACGAACCTGCCGTTCCTGCGCCAGGTGCTGGCGTCGGAGGCGTTCGTGGGCGGCCGGTACGACACGCTCTTCGCGGAGGCGCTCGCGAAAGAGAAGCGGTGATACAACTCTCCGCACGATGACCGACCTCCTCCCGCGCGCCCAACGCTGGCTCGAAGCCGACCCCGATCCCGAGACCCGCGCCGAGCTCACCCGCCTGACGGAGCTCGCCTCCTCCGCCGAAGATCCGGCGCAGAAGGCGAGCGCGCTACGGGAGCTCGCCGAGCGCTTCGCGGGCCCGCTCGAGTTCGGCACGGCTGGGCTCCGAGGCGTCATCGGCGCGGGCGAGACGCGCATGAACCGCGCGGTCGTATTGCGGACGTCGGCCGGGCTCGCGCGGTATCTCCTCGCGGCGGACGAGGCTGCCGCGCGCGCGCGAGGGGTCGTGATTGGCTACGACGGCCGGCGGATGAGCCGCGAGTTCGCCGAGGACACCGCGTGCACCCTCGCCGCGGCGGGCATCCCGGCGATCCTCTCGCCGATCCCCTGCCCCACGCCCGTCACGGCGTACGCGGTGAATGAGCTCGGGGCTGTGGCCGGCGTCATGATCACGGCCAGCCACAACCCGCCCGAGTACAACGGCTACAAGGTCTACTGGGGCAACGGCGCGCAGATCATCCCGCCGCACGACAAGGGCATCGCGGCCGCGATCGACGCTTCCCCGGCGGCGAAGGACGTGCCTCGGATGGACCTCGACGAGGCCCGCGCGAAGGGGCTCGTTCGTTCGTTCCCGAACGATCTCGACGATCGGTATCTTGCCGCGATCGCCGCGCTCTCCGTGCGGGGCGACGGGGATCGTTCGCTCGCGATCGTGTACACGCCGCTGCACGGCGTGGGGAATCGGCTCGTGCGGGCGGCGCTCGCGGCGGCGGGGTTTTCCCGGGTCACGACCGTGCCCGAGCAGGCGGAGCCGGACGGCGCGTTCCCGACCGTGGCGTTCCCGAACCCCGAGGAGAAGGGCGCGATGGATCTGTCCTTCGCGCTCGCGGAGCGTGAGGGCGCGACGCTCATCCTGGCGAACGATCCCGACGTCGATCGCCTCGCCGTCGCCGTGCGCCGCCCCGAGGGCGGATACACGCAGCTCACGGGCAACCAGGTCGGCACGCTGCTCGGCCATTACCTGCTCACGCGCACGCCGGCTTGTTTGTCGGACGATGCCCCTGTCGAGGGCGCTCAGAAGAAGCTCGTGATCGCGTCGATCGTCTCGTCGCCCATGCTTGGCGCGATCGCGCGCGCGCACGGGGTTCGGTACGAGGAGACGCTGACCGGCTTCAAGTGGATCGCGAATCGCGCGATGGATCTCGAACGCGCGGAGGGCGCGGCGTTCGTCTTCGGGTACGAGGAGGCGCTCGGGTACACGGTGGGCACGCTCGTGCGTGACAAGGATGGCATTGGCGCGGCGCTCGTCTTTGCCGAGCTCGCGAGCGTGATTCAGGCCGGCGGCAAGAGCGTGCTCGACGAGCTCGAAGCCCTCTCGCGCCGGTATGGCCTCTACGCGAGTGGGCAGCGCTCGGTGACCTTGCCGGGCACCGAGGGCGTTGCGCAGATCCAGGCCGCGATGGATCGGCTGCGTGCGTCGAAGCCCTCGCGCGTTGGCGCGCTCGCCGTGCTTGCGCTCTCGGATTTCCAGGCGCAGGTCCGCACGTTCCCGGACGGCCGCACCGAGCCGCTCACGCTCCCGAAGAGCAACATGATCGCGCTGGATCTCGAGGGTGGCAGCCGCATCATCGCGCGACCGAGCGGGACCGAGCCCAAGATCAAATTCTACTTCGACATCCGCGAGCCCATCACGCCGGGCGAGGCCATCTCCGCGGCCGAAGAACGCGCGAAGACGCGCATGACCGACCTCGAAAAAGCGCTCTCCGCCCTCGTCGGCATCTGACCTGCCATCGGTCTCATCTGGGAAGCGCCGCCGCCGGGGCGCCGCCCCGGACCCCGCGAGGGGCTGTCCGCCCCCTCGACCCCGGACCAGCCAGGGGCTGGACCCAGGGTTGAAAAACTGCGCGGTGCGCAGTTTTTCAAACAGGCCGACGAAGAAGCCGGGGTGCCAGCAGAGGCCGCAGCGCTGACAGGTCGGCGGCCAACGCCTCGTCGCATGACGTCGTGTCGTGACGTGATGGCCTCAAGTGCCAAACAGCACGGCTCCGTCCCACCACGTGATGGAGCCGTAGGTCTTCGGTGATGGGGCCGTAGGTCTAAGGCGATGAGCCTATGGTCTCCCGCATCGTGCCCATCTCTCGACGCCACGAGCCCGCCGCGCCTTCCATCGCCCCCGTTCCTCCAAGGCACGGCCTCGTACCTCCGGAGGCTCGGCCGCACGCCCCAGAGACACGTCCCCGTCCCTCCAAGGCACGGCCTCGTACCTCCGGAGGCTCGGCCGCATGCCCCAGAGACACGTCCCCGTCCCTCCAAGGCACGGCCTCGTACCTCCGGACCATGCCCCCCATCCCTCGCACACACGTCCCCGTCGCCTTTTGGCTCGGCCCCCCAAGCTTGAAGACACGGCCTCATCGATGAACTGCGTATCGCGCAGCTCATCGAACCGACGCCAGCGAACCCCCCCATGGTCTTGCCAACGGCCCCCTGGACGGCCACGCGCCTGTCTCGGTTGGCAACCCCGCTGCTGGTCTTGCCCGGGCCTGTTTGAAAAACTGCGCGGAGCGCAGTTTTTCAACCCTGGGTCCAGCCCCTGGCTGGTCCGGGTCGAGGGGCGGACAGCCCCTCGTCGGGTCCGGGGTGAAACCCCGGCGCTACGCTCCCCCAAACCTCATCGCTTCGGCGTGGGCCCGAAAAAGCTCACGCCGCGCAGGTTCTCGTCGATCCGGAGGGGGTGCTGCATCGGCGGGAAGACGCGTTGCTCGCAGTCGTGGTGCTCGCAGAGCCTGCACGTCACGCCTACGGGAACGAGGGCTTCGTGGCTCTCCACGTCGACGCCGTCGGAATACACGAGCTCTTTGGCGAACCTTGCCTCGCAGCCGATGCTCACGGAGAGCATCGAGTGGGGCGCGTGGTAGCCGCCGCGATCGTTGCGCACGGTCCTTGCGACGCAGAAGTACCTCGTCCCGTCGGTCATGCGGGAGAGCTGCACCCGGATCATCCCTGGGGTCAGGAACGCCGTGTGGACGGCCCAGCGAGGGCAGGCGCCGTTGAAGCGCGCGAAGCGGATGCCGGAGCCGCTGAAGCGTTTGGAGATGTTGCCGGCGATGTCGATGCGCAGGAAGTGGAAGGGCACGCCCTCGGCGCTTGGCCGGCGCAGGGTGGTCAGGCGGTGGCAGACTTGCTCGAAGCTCGTGCCGAAGCGGTGGGCCAGGAGCTCGATGTCGTATCGCTCGGCGCGCGCGGCCTCGTAGAACGGCACGTAGGGCATGAGCAGCGCGGCGGCGAAGTAGTTGGCGAGTGCTACGCGGGCGAGCGCGCGTGATTCCGGGTTGGAGAGACCGCTCTCGCTTTCGAGCAGCCTGTCGATGGTGTCGCTTGCCGAGAGCAGGCCGATCTGGTGCGCGAGCTGGAAGCGCCGGCTGCGCGGCGGCAGAAGCTCGGACAGACTGAGGCGCCGTGCTTCGCGATCGTAGCGGCGCATGGCCTTGCGTTCGTCGGCGACGTGCAGCAGGCGGACATCGACGCCGTGCTCCTGATCGAGGTAGCGCACGAGCGAACGGTAGACGTCGTCGGATTCGAGCCTGCTGCGGGCGCGGACTTCGTCGGCGGCGTCCTCGAGCGTGGGGAAGTGGTTCATGTGCCGCTGGATCAGGTCGTTGACCTCTTCCGTGGGCAATCGCGTGGGCTCCATGCCGGCCACGCCTTCGCCTCCTTCGAGCCGCTCGGACAGTGTTTCGGCGGATTCTCGGGTATCGCGATAGGCGCGATAGAGGGCGATGACGGCTTTTGCGAGGGCGGGCGAGCTGCCTGCGAGCTCCTTCAGATCGCTCGTCGTCACGTTGTGGTTGTCGAAGAGCGGATCACCGAAGGCTTCGCGTAGATCCGAGACGATCGAGACGTCTCCGCTTGTCCCGAACGTGGACAGGTCGAGTTCGAAGAGCTGCGCCAGCTTGATGAGCATGGGCGCTGTGAGGGGGCGCCGGTTGTTCTCGATCAGGTTGAGGTAGCTCGGAGAGATCCCCAGCCGATCGGCCAGTTGCCCCTGCGTCATGTTTTCGCGTCGACGCAGCGCCCTCACCTTTCCGCCCAGCATCGTATTTTCGGCCATAGCGCAAAGCGGCGGAGCTCTTGCGGTTTGCTCGGTGACCGCCAAAGGGAGTTTACAATCTTTACAAGCGTGACTGCAAGTCAAACGTTGGAACCGTACATACGTAACATCATGAATTTGTTTCGTTCATTGACGACAGAAGGCAAACGCCAAATAGTTCTTATGTCACGACGCGCAGCGTTGGACGCGGAGCGTTGAGCCATGCACGGAACCTCCTCGCAGGTCGCCATCCTCGGTCCGAACACCCCCTCCCAGGGCGATGTGCTCACGCCCGAGGCGCTTCGCTTCATAACCGACCTCACGCGCGCCTTTCGCGGGCGCATCGACGCGCTCCTCGCCCGGCGAGCCGAGCGGCGCGCGCGCTTCCTCGCCGGCGAGCGCCCCGATTTCCTCGAAGAGACGGCCGAGCTCCGCGCCGCCCCTTGGTCCGTCGCGGCCATCCCCGACGACATCCAGGATCGACGCGTCGAGATCACCGGCCCCGTCGACCGGAAGATGATCATCAATGCCCTGAACTCCGGCGCGAACGTGTTCATGGCCGACTTCGAAGACGCGACGTCGCCGACATTCGCGAACCTCGTCGAAGGGCAAAAAAATCTCGCCGACGCCGTGCGGGGCTCGATCGGCTACGTCGATCCCACGTCGGGCAAGTCGTACACGCTCGGAGAACGAACGGCCGTCCTCTTCGTTCGACCGCGCGGGCTGCACCTGCCGGAGAAACACGTGCTCGTGGACGGTCTCCCCGTGCCCGGGTCGCTCTTCGATTTCGGCCTGTACTTCTTTCACAACGCCAGCGCCCTCGTGGAGCGCGGCAAGCGCCCCTATTTCTACCTGCCGAAGCTCGAGAGCCACCTCGAGGCGCGCCTCTGGAACGACGTCTTTTTGCGCGCGCAGGCCGAGCTGGATCTGCCGCCCGGCACCCTTCGCGCCACCGTGCTCATCGAGACGCTGCCCGCTGCGTTCGAGATGGACGAGATCCTCTACGAGCTGCGCGACCACTCGGCCGGGCTGAACTGCGGCCGCTGGGACTACATCTTCAGCTTCATCAAGAAGCTCGGCTCCGATCCGGCATTCATCCTGCCAGACCGTGGCCTGATCACGATGGATCGTCCGTTCCTGAAGGCCTACACGGACCTCGTCGTCAAGACGTGCCACCGCCGCGGCGCACACGCGATGGGCGGAATGGCCGCGCAGATCCCGATCAAAGGCGACGAAGCGCGCGGCCGCGCCGCCCTGGACAAGGTTCGAGCGGACAAACTCCGCGAGGTGCACGCGGGACACGACGGGACGTGGGTCGCGCACCCGGGGCTCGTGCCGATCGCGCGCCAGATCTTCGACGCGCACATGGACGGACCCAACCAGCTCGACGTGAAGCGCGAAGACGTGAACGTCCACGCGGAGGATCTGCTGCGTGTCCCCGACGGTCCGCGCACCGAGGCGGGGCTCCGGCACAACATCAAGGTCGGCATCCTCTACATCGAGGCATGGCTACGCGGCGTGGGATGCGTGCCGCTCTACGACCTGATGGAAGACGCCGCGACGGCCGAGATCTGCCGCGCGCAAGTCTGGCAGTGGCAACACCACGGCGTGTCCGTCGAGGGCACGCCGCTCGATCACGCGCGGCTCGTCCGGACGATCGACGAGACGATGGAAGAGCTCGCAAAGGAGCGCGGCGCCGAGGCCTTCGCCCACGGTCGCTTCGAGGAAGCCCGCGAGCTCTTCACCACGCTGACCACCTCGGAGGAGCTCGAGGAGTTCCTCACGCTGCCCGCGTACGAACGTCTCCTCGCCCTGTCTTCCAATTTGGCGGGGAAAACCGACACGTCGCCCGTCGCCGCATGAACCGCTGAAGGAGAGAGACCCATGTCCGTCGCGTATCCGCTTCCCGTTCGATCGTCCGCTGTCCCCAGCAACGGCCTCGTGCCGAACCGCTGGGAAGGCATCGCCCGTCCGTACACGGAGGCCGACGTCGAGCGCCTGCGCGGCTCGTTCCACATCGAGCACACGATCGCGAAGCTCGGCGCGCAGCGGCTCTGGGAGCTCTTGCACACCGAGGACTACGTGGCAGCGCTCGGCGCCCTGACGGGCAACCAGGCCATGCAGCAGGTGCGCGCCGGGCTGAAGGCGATCTACCTGAGCGGCTGGCAGGTCGCGGCGGACGCAAACCTCGCAGGCGAGATGTACCCGGATCAGAGCCTCTACCCGGCCAACAGCGTCCCGAGCGTGGTGCGACGGATCAACCAAGCCCTGCTCCGCGCCGACCAGATCGAGCACGCCGAGGGCAAACGAGAGCGGCACTGGCTCGCGCCGATCGTGGCCGACGCAGAGGCCGGCTTCGGCGGGCCGCTGAACGCCTTCGAGCTGATGAAGGGGATGATCGAGGCCGGCGCCGCAGGCGTGCATTTCGAGGACCAGCTCGCCTCGGAGAAGAAGTGCGGCCACATGGGCGGCAAGGTGCTGGTGCCGACGAGCCAGTTCGTCCGGACGCTCGTGGCCGCGCGGCTCGCGTCGGACGTGATGGGCGTGCCAACGCTCCTCGTGGCCCGCACGGACGCCGACAGCGCGAAGCTGCTGACGAGCGACGTGGATCCGCGAGATCGCCCGTTCCTGACAGGGCAGCGCACGCCCGAGGGATTCTTCCAGTTCAAGGGCGGGCTCGACGCAGCCATCGCGCGCGCGCTCGCCTACGCGCCCTACGCAGACATGATCTGGTGCGAGACGAGCACGCCGGACCTCGACGAAGCGCGCAAGTTCGCCGAGAGCGTCCACGAAAAGTTCCCGGGCAAGCTGCTCGCCTACAACTGCTCGCCGTCCTTCAACTGGAAGAAGAATCTCGACGATCTGACGATCGCAAAGTTCCAGCGCGAGCTCGGCGCGCTGGGCTACAAGTTCCAGTTCGTCACGCTGGCCGGCTTCCACGCGCTGAACCACGGGATGTACGAGCTCGCCCGCGAGTACAAAGTGCGCGGCATGAGCGCCTACTCGGAGCTGCAGCAAGCCGAGTTCGCCGCAGAGAAAGCCGGCTACACGGCCACGCGCCACCAACGCGAGGTAGGCACAGGCTACTTCGATCAGGTCGCGCAGGTCGTCTCAGGCGGCCTCGCCTCGACACTCGCGCTGAACGAGTCGACCGAAGCCCACCAGTTCTAGAAGGACGAAGGCTTCTAAAGATCGATCTGGTGCACGTCGCCGAGTGGTTCGCCCAAGAATCGCTCGGCGACGGTGGAAAAGCTCTTCGGGAGATCCGTCACGAAGAGCTCGAGCTTGCCCCGCGTCGTCCGCGTCGTCCGTTGTCCTCGCTCCGCGAGGAACGTCGAGACGTCGTCCGCCGTCGCCGACGCGCTGTCCACAATCGGAATCGGCTTGCCCGCGATCGAGGCCGCTTCAGCCTCGATCACCTGTTGGAGCAGGGGGAAATGCGTGCATCCGAGCACCACGCAGCGCGCCCCCGCGCGCACCAGCGGTTCGAGGTAACGCTGCGAGACGAGCCGCGGCACCTCGCCTTCGAGCCACCCCTCCTCCGCCAGCGAGACGAGCAGCGGCGCAGGCTGGCCAAACACCTCGGTCCGCGTAGAGAGCGAAGCAACCGCGCGCGGATACGCGCCCGAGGTGATCGTCCCCGTCGTGCCGAGCACACCCACCGCCCCGCCCTCCGCCGCCGCGACCGCCGCCCGCGCGCCCGGCACGATCACGCCGAGCACGGGCCTATCGAGCTCCACGCGCAGCATGTCGAGCGCCACGGCGCTGACCGTGTTGCACGCGACCACGATCGCCTTCACGCCGCGATTCACGAGGACCCGCGCGCACCCGAGCGCGTAACGCACGACCGTCTCCGCAGATCGCGTCCCGTAAGGCACGCGCGCCGTGTCACCGAGGTAGACGATGTCCTCCGCAGGGCACCGCGCACGAAGCGCGCGCACGACGGTCAACCCGCCGAGGCCGGAGTCGAAGACGCCAAGCGGTGCGTCGGGATCCAGGTGCGAGGTCGTCACGAGACCTCGATGCGGTACAGGCGCGGCGGCGCGGCGAAGAGCCCCTCCGCGCGCATCCGTTCGAGCGCAGCCGTCACGTTCCCTTCCCGCGCCACGTGGGTGATGACCACGATGTCCACGGGATCCCCCGGCGTCGCGGGGCGCTCCGGCTGCACCATCTGCTCCAGGCTCACGCCGAGCTCCCCGAGCCCGCCCGCAATCCGCGCCATGAGCCCCGGCCGCTCCGGCGCCGAGAGGCGCAAGTAATACCGCGTCTCGACGTCCTCCTGCGGCTTGAGCGGGCGCGGCTCCATCGCAATGCCCCGCGTGAGCAGCCCCGACGCGCCCGCCACGATCGAGCGCCCGACGTCGAGGATGTCACTCACCACGCTCACGGCCGTCGCAGATCACCAGCGCCACGGCCATAAAGCATGCACGGGCCGAGCGCGCGGCCTTCGAGCAGGATCGCGTTCAAGACGCCCGACACGTTCGCGAGCACGCTCGTCTTCGGGATGAGCGTCGGATGCACACGGAGCTCGATCGCGTCGCCGAAATCACGGCCGATCGCGAGGTGCTTGATCACGTAGCCGAAGCGCTCGGCATACCGATGATCCCGCTCCTCGATGCCCTCGATCCCCTCGACGTGGAGCGCGCTCGCCGGGACGCGCGCGCCGAAGGCCAGCATCGCCAGCACGCAGAGCTTGTGCGCGGCGTCGTGGCCACCGGTGTCGAGCGAGGGATCGGCCTCGGCGTAGCCCTTCGCCTGGGCCTCGCGCACGGCCTCGTCGAGGCTGAGCCCGCCCTCGCGCATGCGCCCGAGCACGTAGTTGCAGGTGCCGTTGACGATACCCGCGAGCCGCTCGACCCAGTCGCTCGCGAACGCCTCGCGCAGGGTGCGGATGATGGGGATGCCGCCGCCGACGGCGCCCTCGAACGCGAGATCGGTCCCGCGCGCGATCGCAAGGTCGACAAGGCGCGGCCCATGCTTGGCCAGGAGCAGCTTGTTCGCCGTGACGACGCCCTTGCCCGCCGAGATCGCGCGCTCCACGAGCTCGAGCGCAGCCCCCTCGCCGCCCATCACCTCGACGACGACGTCGATCTCCGGGTCGTCGACGACGTCCTCGGGGCGCGTGGTGATCCAGCGCGGATCACAAGCGACGACGCGCTCTTTCCGGGGATCACGGACGAGCACGCGGCGCACTTCGAGGGGCGCGCCGACCCGGCCTTCGAGCCACCGCGCGTTCGCCGCGCAGAGCTCGAGCACGCCGCCGCCCACCGTGCCGCACCCGAGCAGGCCGAGTCGGATCGATCCACGCCGCGGAGACGTCGTCGAGGGGTCCTCGGCGTTCGCAGGGCCACGCATGGGCGCGGAGCTTAGCAGGGCCCGGCCCGCGTCAAAGAAAGCCGCGCCGCCGTGATTCAGGCCCCGCGATTGCCGCTTCTCCCGCGCGCGCTCCCCCCCTACACTTCTTGGCCATGGCCGCCGAAACGAAGGGTTTCATGAAGGGTGGGATGAACTTCAACGTGGGCGAGGAGAGCCCCGAGCAAATGGAGCAGGTCGAGGGGCCGCTCCTGCCGCTCCGCGTGCTCGTCGTCGCGGATCTCTTGCCGCGCGACGAACACAACGCCGGCGCCAGCGCGCCCGAGCTCGCGGTGCGGGTCGATCCGCTCGCGTTCGACGACCTCTTCACGCGCCTTCGCCCGCGCATCGCCCTCGAGGTGCCGAGCGTGCTCGCCGAGGGCAACCGCGCGCGCGTCGATCTCGCGCCGACGAGCCTCAAGAGCTTCCGGCCCGATGGGCTGCTCACCGAGGTCCCGCTCCTCCGCTCGCTCCTCGACGGCAAGCTGACGCTGGAGAAGCTCCGCGACGGCACCATCGATCGCGACCAGGCCCGCGTCGAGCTCGACCGGATCTGGAACTCTTCGCCCTTCGTGCGTGACGTCCTCCGCCTCGTCTCGGAGGCCGGCAGCGCGCCCCGCGCCGCAACGTTCTCCGCGCCCACGCAGAGCACGACCGACGCGTCGGTGGCCTCGATCCTCGACATGGTCGAGACCGAACCGAGCCGCGCCGAATCCGCACCCGTCGTGCCGACGCGGCCGCAGGCCCCCGCCTCCGACGCCCGCTTCGGCGCGCTCATCTCGGCCGTCGCGAACGCCGGCAAGTCGAGCTCGGCCCGCTTCAGCCCGCAGGAGGCCATCCAGCGCGTCGAGAAGGCCATCGGCGCGCAGCTCGGCGCGATCCTCCAGCACCCCGAGGTGCGCCGCCTGGAGGAGGCCTGGCGTGGCCTCCAGCTCTTCGCCGATCGCTCGAAGGGGACGAAGGGCCTCAAGATCGACGTCGTCTGCGCGCGCCCCGAGCTCGCGGCGATGGCGCTCGAACGCGCGGTCCGCCACAACGCCGGCGGCGAGCCCCCGGTCTCCTGCGCGATCGTGGACGTCACGATCACCGGCACCTCCGCGACGCTCGCCCAGCTCGAAGAGATCGCCCGCGTCGCCGAATCGCAGACCGTGCCCGTCGTGTTGAACGCGTCGCACGCGCTCCTCGGCCTGGATCGGCTCGGCGATCTCGAACGTCTCGACAACAAGATCGCCCTCTTCTCCACGCCGGATCAGGTGCGCTGGCAATCGACGGCGCAGAAGCCCGCGATGCGCTGGGTGACGATGGCGATGAACGGCATCCTCGCGCGCGCCGCCTACGACAAGTCGACCTCGCGCGTGCGCGAGGCCGTCATCAAGGAAGAGCCCGCGGACGAGGGCGCGATGGTCTGGATCGCGCCGGCCTACGGCGTGGGCGCGCTCGTCACGCAGAGCTTCCGCGAGACGCGCTGGCCATGCCGGGTCGTGGGCGCCAGGAGCGGCGGCACGCTCGAAAACCTCACGATCCACGAGGTGCGGGGGCACGTCGACGACGCCGAGGTCGTGGCGATCCCGACGCAGGCGTTCGTCTCGACAGACTCGCAACGCGAGCTCTCCAAGGCAGGCGTGCTCCTCCTCGCATCGGCCCCGAACAGCGACGCGGTCTATGTGCTCGCAGCCCCGACGTCCTACGTCCCGCCGCCCAAGCGCACGTACGACAGCGCCTCCACGGAGCCCGAAGCGCGGCTCGAGCGGGTCTCCTTGGTCGATCAGCTCTTCGTGGCCCGGATCGTCCAGTTCCTGCGTGTCATCGCCGGCCGTTTGCCCGGGAACGTCGCGCCCTCCGAGGCGAAATCGCTCGTGGATCGCTCGCTCTGGGCGCTCTTCGAGGATGCCAAGCCCGGCAGCGTGGAGATCGTGGTCAACGCGCACGCGACCTCGGACGGCACCGCCGTCGCCGTCACGATCCGCCCGCGCCGCTTCCTCGGCGTCGCCCTGGAAGAGTTTTCCCTCGAGTTCCTCGTCGGCTGATCGATCGCGGGGGGCCGGCGCGCTCCGGTCACCCGCCCTCGCCCACACGAATCACAAAAACACGAAGGCCGGCTCTTTCGAGCCGGCCTTCAGCGTTTGTCGGAATCAGCCGAAACGGCTCATTCCTTGTCGAGCTTGCCGACGAGGCTCAACGTGAAGAATGCGCCCATGTACTTGAAGTGCGGGCGCACCTGCATGTCGACCTTGTACCAACCGGCGTTGCCCTCGACCTCGGTCACGATGATACGCGCCTTGCGGAGGGGACGACGGCCGCGGATGCTCGCCGAGACGACATCCTGATCGGCGACGAACTGCGAGATCCAGTCGTTGAGCTCCTTCTCGAGATCGGCGCGCTCCTTCCACGTACCGATCTGCTCGCGCTGCAGCACCTTCAGGTAGTGCGCGATGCGGGCCATGATGAACATGTACGGGAGCTGCGTGCCGAGGCGATAGTTGAGCTCGGCCGCGCGGCCCTC
The DNA here is from genome assembly GCF_028369105.1 of Polyangium mundeleinium. NCBI lineage: Bacteria > Pseudomonadati > Myxococcota > Polyangiales > Polyangiaceae > Polyangium > Polyangium mundeleinium. The sequence goes on from NZ_JAQNDO010000001.1 coordinate 8,440,386, forward strand.
CTCGCTCTGGCCGAAGTACTTCGGCTTCTGCACGCTGTTCGCCGAGAAGAAGCACGCGTTGTCCGAGTCCTTGCGGTAGGTGAGGCCGATGAAGCCCTCCTCCGAAAGCTCGTACTCGCGGCGCTCCGTGAGCATGATCTCGGTGGGGATCTTCGTCTGGATCTCGCCCATCGCCTCGTACTGGTGGAGCGGCAGGTTCTCGACCGAGCCGCCCGCCTGCGGGCCGATGATGTTCGGGCACCAGCGGTACTTGGCGAAGCTGTCCGCCAGGCGCGTCGCGAACGCAAAGACGGCGTTGCCCCAGCAGTACGAATCGTGCTGGCCGATGACGTTCTCCTCGTAGTTGAACTCCTTCACGGGCACGGTATTCGCGCCGTAGGGGAGGCGGAGGAGGAAGCGCGGCATCACGAGGCCGACGTAGCGGGAGTCCTCGGTCTCGCGGAAGGCGTTGTACTTCGTGTACTGCGGGCCTTCGAAGAGCGCCTTGAGGTCCTTCAGGTTCGGCAGGTTCAGGTAGTCCTTCAGGCCGAAGAACTGCGGGCCGGCCGCGGCGATGAAGGGCGCGTGCGACATCGTCGCGACGGAGGCGCACTTCTGCAGGAGGCTGATGTCCTGCGGGCCGGGGCCGAACTCGTAGTTCGCGATGATCGCGCCGTAGGGACGGCCGCCGAACTGGCCGAACTCCGCCGAGTAGACGAGCTTGTAAAGGCCGCTCTTGGGCACCTCGGGGGCGTCCTCGAAATCGGCGAGCAGGTCTTCCTTCGAGCAGTTCAGGAGCTCGACCTTGACGTTCTCGCGGAAGTCCGTGCGGTCCACGACGAACTTGAGGCCACGCCACGCCGACTCCAGCTTCTGGAACGTCGGGTGGTGGAGGATCTCGTCGATCTGGCGCGACAGCTTCGCGTCGATCTCCGCGATCAGCGCGTCGACGAGGGCCTTGTCGACCTTCTCGCCCTCGCGCTTCGGCGCGATGAGCTCCGCGATGAAGGCCTGGACGCCGCGCTTGGCGACCTCGTAGCCCTCATCGCCCGGAGCCATCTTGGTCTCCGAGAGGATGTCGTCGAGAAGGCTGCCACCTTCGAGCGTCTGTACGCCCGCGCCGCCTTGCGCCTGGGACTCGGAAGCCATCGGTTACTCCTCCCCCTGCTTCAGGCCGAGCTCGTTGATGAGCCGGTTGCGCTGGGCCGGATCGTTCAAGATCGTCTGAATCTTGTTGCGGAACGCCTTCTCGTTTCCGAGCGGGCCCTTCAGCGCGGTGAGCGCGGCGCGGAGCTCGAGCAGCTTCTTCAGCTCGGGCACCTGGTTGGCGATCGCCGCAGGCTCCATGTCCGACAAACGCCGGAACTTGAGGTTGACGTTGAGCTCGTTGTCCTCGTTCTCCGACAGACGATCCTTGACCGCCATGTTCAGGGACAACTTCTGCTCCGCCATCACCTTCTGGAAGTTGTCCTTGTCGACGTTGATGGGCTTCCGATCCTCGAGCGGCGTCGGATCGGGGCGCATCGTGTAGTCGCCAAGCATGAGGAGCTTCAGCGGGAGCTCGACCTCTTCCTTCGCGTTCCCCGTCGCTGGCTTGTACGTGATGTTCACGCGTTCTTTCGGCGCGACTGATCCTTCTTTCATCTCGGAAGGCTCCTTTCCCCTACGCTTGGGAGCTACATGCTCCGAGCGGCCGTTCCGAGCCGCCCTACGTTGAATACGTGATTGCCGTCAGGTCGGGGCCCACCTCGACAGGCGGCCAGAGAATACCGCAAACTACCCCGACCTCGTCCATCGTTATCTTTCCGAACGAGTTCCCTCGTTTCACTACGCGGGCGCTCAGGTGATCGAGATGCGGAAGGCCGCCGCGGCGTCCAGCTCGCAGAGACGCTCGAACGCCTCGTTCTCGCGCTTACGCGCTTCCTCGCTCACCTCGTATCCCTGGTTCAACCCGCGGAGCGCCGTGTAGAGCGCCCCATAAAGCTCCGCGCAGAGCTCCGGATCCCACTCGTCGAGTTTGTGCTGCTTCGCCATGCGCTCGAGCCCATCGAGCTGCGCGCGCGCGATCGCGAGCTGCCCGAGCTGCAGACAAACCTGCGCGATCGCGAGCTTGCCGCGGAACTTGTCGACCGGCGTCACCGCCTGCCCCGCGACCTTCGCCACGGCCTGGATGGCCCCAAGCGGATCGCCATTCTCGATGAGGTTCCGCGCCTCGCCGATCGCCTTGTCGAGCGCGCGGAACCCCTTGCCTCCCGGCGCGCCGCCCGCCGCCGCGCCGCCGCCGCCCCCACCACCGCCCGCTCCGAGGACCGGACGAACCTCGGCGTCGATCCAGGCCTTCGTGAGATCGTCGGCGAGCGGGACGCCGTCGTTGAACGTGAAATCCACGAGCGTCGGCGCGCGCTGCAAGAGGAGCGCGACCTCGCGCAAATGCGTGAACTTCGCGTCCGCATAACCGAGTTGCTCGAGCGCATTCGAGACGTGCCGGTGCGGATCGAGCCAGAGCCGATGCTCCGACACGACCTCGTCGACCGACGCGAGGATCCCATCCCAGTTGCTCGCCTCGGCCATGCCGTCGAACGCGCCACGCACGTGATCCGGCGGCGAAGGCAGGTAGGTTTGTCCGCCCTCGGCCGGCGGATCCTGCTGCATGAAGAGCCAGAGGCCGGTGCGGCTCATGCGATACGCGAACGCGCTCGACGGATCGGCCGCGCGCAGCGCCTCCCCCGCGCGCATGAGCAAGGTGCTCACCTGATCGAGCACCGCGTTCGCCGAGTCCGCATCCGTGATGGCCGTTCCATCCGGCACCGAGACCTCGACCGCCGCCGTCTCCACGGCCGGCGCGGAATACGCAGGCGGCGCCGCCGGGCGCGCGACGGCCGCCGGCGGAGGCGGCGCAGCACGCTCGACGGGCGGCGGCGGAGGAGGCGGAGGAGGCGGCGGCGGTGGCGGAGGAGGCGGCGGTGGCGGAGGAGGCGGCGGCGGAGCTTCCTTCGGGACACTCGCGAGCATGCGCCGCGACGACTCGCGGAGCGACCCCATGCCCGGGTACGCATCGCCGAGTTTGTCCCGGAGCTCTCCGTCGAGCTGGCGGCTCTGTTGATCGAGCGCGCCGACGATGTCCGCGTCCTTCGCGGTCGGGCTGAAGGTTCCGATCGCGGCCGCGACCTGATCGCCGTACCAGCTCATCAAGTTGCCGCGCGTGCGCGGGCGCTTGATCGGCGGATACATCTTGTCCCAGAACGCGGTGTTCAGCTCGTTGATGACCACGAGCCCATCGACCGCGCCCTGGATCCCGTCCGTGTGCGCCTTCGCCGCCGCGTAATACACCGCGAGGCGAAAGTCCTTCGACTTCTCGGTGAGCAGCTCCTCGGCGTTCGTCACGATCTTCGACCAGTCGATCTTGCCGCCCTCGAGGGACTGCGCCTTGTCGACCTCGGCCTTGATCGCTTCGAAGAGCTCGTCGTACGAGACGTCCTGCCCAACACCCCCCGAGATCGGCTCGATCAACGCCGACACTCGGTTCTTTGCAGCTTCAACCGCGTCACTCGCCGCCATGGACGGCATCATACCCACGGGTCGCGCAGGTTCGCACCACGTGTGCGCGCCGCGAACGAAACGCGCGTCGCTCGGACGCGGGGCTCGTTATTGGGAGAGGCCGTCGAGGAAGCCCGAGATCGTGAGCTCCGAGCGCGCCACGAGGGCGTCGAGCTGCACGCCGAGGGCGCGGCGCGAGGTGGGCTCGTCGACCGTCGGAGGACGGCAGAGCTCCACCACGTGATCGGCATAACCCGTCGGCGCGATGAGCTCACGGAACGAGGCCACGTGCGGCGGACCGAGGTGGAGGAGCATCGTCTGCTGCGGAACCCAGAAGGCATTGAGCAGCGTGTTCTTCCAGCGCGAGAGGCGGAGCGTCATGTCCATCCACACCGCCGCCGCGTACGCGTCGCCCGCGCCGAGCGGGAGGCGAATGCAGAGCCCCGTCTTCGGGTTCTCCTGGCCGACAAACGGCTCGACCGACGCGAAGACGTTCTGCAAGACCCAGAAGCGGCCCGCATCCGTGCCGAAGCCCGTCTCCCACAGCGCCTTCATCGACTGCGTGGTGAGCCACGAGCGATACCCGGCGCCCGCGGCGTCCGCGTCGTCGAGCGAAGGAGGAACGATGCGCGAGACGCGATCGACGAAAGCGTCGACCGGGAGCGTTCGCCCGCTCGTGGCGATCTCGTACGACGAGGCGAGCAGCGACCAGAGCGCGATCGGGAGCGACGCGCCGGCCGAGACGAGCTGGCCGTAATCGTACGAAGCAAAAACAACCATCGGGTATGTACGACCCGCGTTGTCGCCGCTCGCGGCCCAGGCGCCGACCATGCCGCGCGTGGGAGGTTCGTCGCCTTTGCCTTCACCGTGAAAGATGAAGAGCCCGACGGAAGGCTGGTACGCCGCGTCGAACGAGGAGCCGAGCGCGCGATGCGCGAAATCGAGGCCCCCGCCGAGCCAGCGATCGAACGCCGCGAGTTCGTCTCCGCCGGCATTGAAGCGGATGAAATCACCCGTCGCAGGCAGCTTGCCGAAGCAGCCAATCTGCGGGGGGCTCGCAGGACCCTTCTTCTTTCGCCAGAACATCACCGGCCCGGCTCACAAATACACGAACCCCCTCTTTTTACAAGGGGGCGTGCTGCCGCGGGCGAACCCTGGGAGGGCATTCCACAGGCTGCTACGCGGCGCCTGTGGAACACCATCTCAAGAGCCCTTCTTGCCGCCGAAGCTGTCGCCAATGCTCGGGGGGCAGTTGGTCGCGCGGAAGAAGCTGTTGACGAAAGGATGATTGGCGCGGGTGGGGCGCACTTCCATCGTCACCGTCACGGGAGGCGCGGTCATCTGCCACGTCACCGTGAACACGCTGTCCTTGTCCTTCTCGGCCGTCGTCGTGCCCGCCTCGAAGAGGCGGAAGATGCCCCAGGGGCCCTCCCGCACGAGCTCCTCGTCGAGCCCGCCGGCGCCACGCACGCGCAGGCGCGCGCCGGTCTGCTTTTCACCCGGCCAGGTGAACGTGTGCCAGAACTCCTTCTCGTTCCGATACTGGCGCTTCTGGCCGTCGATCTCGAAGAGCACCTCGCTGACGATCGGGCTCACCGTCTTCAGGTTGACGTGGAACGTCACCTGCGGTTTGTCGCCGCCGCCGCTCGGCCACATGGCCTCGGTGATCTCGTGCGCCCTGTGCAGGCAGGGATAAAGCATCGCGTTGAAGGGCGTGAACGGCTTCGCCGGCTTCGGACGCCCCTCGAGGCCGCCCTTCGGAATGAAGTCGTGGCCCACGCGGATGTGGAAGTCGTTGAGGTGCTGCTCGTAGAAGCCCCAGAGGATGCCCTCCTTCGGCTTCAAGAAGGCGACCACGTCCTCGAACGAAGCGTCACGCGACGCCGCGAGATCAAACGGATACCGATCCTTGATGTTCTCGCGGAAGGGCGGCCAGACGACGACCTCCCAAAGCCCGCTCGCGGACCCGCCGGCGCTGCGCATGACCGCCTTGTAGGCCTGGCGAAGCGGGTTCATGAGCAGCGGCGTCATGAGCTCCTGGCCCGTCTCGTCCATCTTGAGCAGGAGCTTCTCGGTCTCGCGCACCGCCTCGCCGAACTTCTCGCGCGCGCCCTGCGTGCTCGCGCCGGGCGGAGCATCCTCGATGCCGCCCATCTCGGCCGCGAGCTGCTCGAGGTGGCCGATGTACTTCGAGAGCTCGGCCGGCGTCGGAGGCGGCGGAGCCACGCCCTCCGCCGTCTGCTTGGGCTGCTCGGGCACGCCGAAGCGCACCATCGAGCGGAACTTGTCCGGGATCGGATCGTAGATGCCCGGCGCAGCGCCGCCGCCGAAGTTCACGAGCTGCGAGAGGCGGCCGCTCGTGCCGGTGCGCGTGCTGAACGACGAGTCGATCCGGCGCTTCACGCGCTCCTTGACCTGATCGAGCACGCCGCCGTCGTTGAGGACCTGCTGCTCGGCCTGGTTCTCGACGACGTCGAACTGCGTGTTGTCCTCGAGCGCGCGGAGCAGGCGCTGGTAGGGCCAGTCCGGCGTGGAGAGGACACGGAACTCCTCGATCGCCTCTTTGTTGTTCGGCGGGATCTCAACGAGGATGTCCCGGAAAAACTCGAGCCACTCGCGGATGTACTGCGCGTCGTAGTCCTGGCGCACGCGCGCGAGGGCCTGCGCGATCTTGTCACCCTGGCGCTCTTCTTCCTGCGTCAGCGGCACGACCCAGCGCTCGCGATCGAGGACCTTGATGCCCTCTTCGAGGCTCGCGACGACCTGCGCGTGGCCCTTCGCCGTATACGGCCCACGCACGACGAACCACTTGCTCGTGCGCTCCTTCTGCGCGCTCCGCACCTTGCTCAGCACCTCGGGGCGATCCGAGAAGAGATCGTCGAGCGAGAGGGGCGGGTACTTCAGGTTCTCGCGCGTGTTCGGGCCGTTCTCGTCGTACTTCTCGTCGATCAGCGCCGTGACGAACCGGTCGTAGTAACGCTGCGTGGGGCCGACGCGGGCGAGGATGTCGCGCGTGCGCTCCACGGTGCGCTTGTCGAGCTCCTCGCCCCGGATCGCGCCGCGGCGGAGGAGGTCCACGTAGTACTTCACGTGCGGCGCGAGCTTCGCCTTGAGGTCCGCCTCGGGGATGTCCGTCGTCGGGCGGAGGATGTCGGTCCAGAGCTGCAGGAGCTTGCCCGTCTCCCACGCCGTCTCGGACTCGGGGAGCAGGTGGGTCCGGTGCTCGTCGGCGAGCAGGAGGTACGTCTTGAGGTCGTTGTACTCCTCGAGGTACTTGCCGCCGGTCGCCGCGTTGAGGCGCTCTTCGAGGCGCGCGCGCACGGGCTTGACGAAGCCCTCGCGCAAGGACGCGATGTACTGGTCCTTCGTCGGCTCGAAGAGTTTGTCGCCCTGATACATACCCCAGCGGTAGCTCACGGGCGCGCCCTCCTCGCGGTACTGATCGAGGAGCTGGGCGTGCGAGCGGAGGTTGTCGAGCTTCTCGACCTTCTCCAGCGGCGAGCTGCCGTCGGTCCACTTCACGCCCGCCGCCTCGCCCGAGATCCGGGACGTCTCGGCCACGAGCGCGCGGTTGTTCGCGAACGACATCACGGACGGGATGAGCAGGACGACCGCGAGCGCCGCCGCCGCGAACGCCGCCGCGAAGCGCTGGAACCGCCGCTTCCGGACCTCGGCCGCCGTGCGCGCCGCGATGTCCTGGTCCGGGAAGATGACGTTCATGAAGACGTCGCGGAGGAAGTAGCTCTTCGCCTCCGTGGTGCCCGCCGTCGACGACTCGTCCGCGATCGCGGGGCGCAAGCCGAACGCGCTCATCATCGTGCCGAGGACGCGCTCGAGGGGTTTGCCCTCCTGCACGCCGCTCGTCATGTAGAAGCCGCGCATGATCGGCGTCGCCAGGCCCGCCGTCTTCGAGGGCTGGAACGCGACGTTCAGGAAGTGCGAGAGGTTGCCCTTGATCGCCGCGAACTCGAGCGGGAACTGGAAGACCTTCTCCTTCGTCCCACGGTTGCGCTCGGTGACCATGCGGCGGAGCGCGCGGTCGTGCATGCGCTCGACGAGCGTGTCGAACTCGGCGTCGAAGATCTTGCCCGGCTCGCTCTTGTTCGCGTCGAGCTTGACGGTCGCGCCGAAGCCCTGGCCGCGCTCGCTCTTCTTGAGATCACCGAAGAACTCGACGAACCCGGAGACGAGGTCCACCTTCGTGAACATCACGTAGACGGGCAGGACCATCTTGAGCGTCGACTGCATCTCGTCGATGCGCGCGCGGACCTTCTTCGCGATCGACTCGACCTGCTCCTCCGTCGCGTCGACGAGCTCCGAGATGCTCACCGCGCAGACGACGCCGTTCACAGGCTTGTCCGGGCGATACTTGAGGAGCTGCTCGAGGAAGGCCATCCACTCGTCGTGGTCGTCGGCCTCGGTCGTGTAACGGCCGGCGGTGTCGAGGAGGATCGCCTCGTTCGTGAACCACCAGTCGCAGTTGCGCGTGCCGCCGACGCCGCGGACGCCGCCGCCCGCGGGATCGAGGTACGGGAACACGAGGCCCGAGTGGCGCAGTGCGGTCGTCTTGCCCGCGCCAGGCGGGCCGACCATCACGTACCAGGGCAACGAGTACAGCGCGTTCGTGCCGCCCCCGAGCTTCGAGGACTTGAGCGCGTTGATGCCCTCCTGGAGCTGGCGATGCAGCTCCTGGATCTCGGCACGCCGCTCGGGCTTCGCATTGAGCGCTTGCTCCTGGGCCTGCTGCGCGATCGCCTTCTCCAGCGCGCGCGCCGCACGCGCCGCGCGGATCCGTCGATACACGACGAGACCCACGAGTCCGAGGACCACGACGGCCGTGATGGCGATCGGGATCCACGTCGGGAACACTTCGGCGCTCGGCCCAGGCCCTGTGGGTCTCAGGATGAACCACACGCCCCAGACCAGGGCGAGGAACAGGGCGCTCAGGATCCACAGCCACATGGAACGTCTCCCTCGGTCCGGAGCTTCTTCCCCGGGACTCTACTTGCCGCCGCCGAGCAGTCTCTTGATGGCTTCGGCGGTCGAGTCGGCGTTCGAGCCGATGATGAGCCAAAGGATGAAGATCACGATCAGCGCCAGGATGAGGAACCCGATCGCGATGAAGAGATACGGCAGCTCGCGACGAACGGCACCACCGCCGCCGTCCTTGCGCTCCGCGTTCGGCGAGAGCTGATCTCCCCCGCCTTCCGCCAGCGCCACATAGTTGCCGAGTCCCTCCACCACCGCCTGGAGCCCCTCCTGGTGTCGCAAACGATATTTCCCCTGAAAGCCAAGGGCCAAACAGAGGAAGTAGATTTGTGCGACGTGCGAGCGGTTGCGCTGGCCGTGCAGGTTGTCCAGGTTCACGAAGAACTGGTCGCCGGCCGTGTTGAGCTGGAAGAACTGAAGCTGCAGCGGGTTACTGAGCCACTGCGTCTTGCCCGGCCAGCTCGAGTGGTAGATGACCTCATCGGCGAAGGCCGCGAGCGCGAACTTCGCGTCGATCATGTCCTGCTCGGGGATCCGAGCCTCGCGGCCGTTCTGCATCATCGTGTCGAAGAGCTGCAGGACACGGCGCTGAAGGATGTCCGGCGCAGGCAGATCTCGAGAGTTCCTGAGCTGCAGGATCAGCGACAGGACATCCGAGCAGACCCAATACATCGACTGCGACAGGCTCATGCGCTCCCCATGATCTCAAAAGCCGCGCGCTTCATTCACTTGCCGCCCTGGACCGCGATCAGCCGCAGATCGACCTTCTGCGGGTCGATCGGCTGGTAGATGGCGATCGTGCCAGAGCCGAGGATATCGTTCCAGTAATCGCCAGCCTGGTCGACGCGGAGATAGATGACGCCCGGCTTGACCGGGATCGCGCCCGGGGGCCGGTACTCGACCGCGACACGAACGCCAGGCATGGCGGCGTTCAGGATGTAACCGATCTGCGTCCACGACCCCATCTTGAGGAGCCGCGGCAGACGCTCGCGCAGCGTCGCTTCGTCCGCGCCCTTCGCCTCGAGGAAGAGCTCGTGCGTGCGCGGGAGCTTCGGATCCTCGAACTTGCCGAGGTACATGCCGTCCTCGCGCTTCTCGAGCGGCACGACGGTGTAGTTCTCCGCGAGCACGCTGGCGACGAGCGTGAGCGCGCGATCGAAGACCGGCTCGAACACGCCCTCGAGATCGAGGTAGTTGAACTTCGGGATCGACGTCGGATCGCCGTCCGCCGCGAACGTGCAGAGCTCGCCGATCAGCGACGCGATGAGGACGTAGCAATCCTCGGGGTGCGCGTTGCCGTGATCGACCATGTGCGAGACGGCGGGGATGAACGCGTTCAGCGTGTGAAGCATCCAGAACTTCGCCGTGTCGGAGAACTGGAAGTCGACCGACGCCGCCGTGCGAAGCCTGCGCCCCTCGGCGAGCGACTTCTGCTTGCCCACCATCGCCGAGAGAATGCGCCGCATCCCCGACATGATGTAGTCGGAGCTGCCGATGTGCGGGATCGGCGGAATGAAGCTCTTCTTGAGGACGATCGCGCCCGTCCGATCCCGCACGAGCTGCCCGATCCGCACGGTCTGATACGCGTCGCGCGGCTCGGTGCCGAAAAGGATGCGGAGGTTGTAACGAGCCCACACGACCGAGGTGTCGTTGCGGCCCGTCGTCAAATCAGGGACCGTCGTCGACGACGCGACGAACCGGATCGCAGGGTTCGCCTTCGCCGGATCGAGCGCGACGTTCGGGTGCGTCTCACGCACGTTCGGGATCGCCACGAAGACGTCGAGCGCCTCGAGCGCCGCCGGAAACACGCCTTCGAGCGGTCGCGCCTCGACCACGTCTTCGCCGCGATCACCGACGAAGAACGGCGTGCCGTCGGGGAAGAAGCCGTGACACTTGACGAGCTTGAGTTGCCCCGCGGCGAGGGCGCGCTCGTCGAACTGCACGCCCATCACGCCCCACGGATAACTCAAAAGCGCGTTGGTCCGCGCTTGGAGCAGCGCCTCGTGGTACTGGTCCCCTTGCTGAAGATGCTGAGGGGTCATGAAGAGCCCCTCGGTCCAGACGGGCTTGCGCGGGTGGATCATATCGCCCGGTCAGTCTTATCAGAACTCGCCGCGCGGCCCTAGGGGGCCGGGGCGGCGGCCTTCGGCGGAGCGTTGCCGCCCGACGCCTTGGGGAGGTTGACCCTGCGGACCGATGTCGCGTTCGGGAACATCGATTCGTCGAATTCGCTGCCGTTGTCGATCTTCGTGGACTCGACGAAAAAGGCAGTCTTGGGGTCGGCCTGCGCACCGGCGTCGCTCTCGCGGCCGCCGCACTGGGCCTCGCCTGGCATCAAAGGAAACGCGTAGAACGTCTTCCAGCTCTGCCCCTTGGGGCTGTGGAAGAGCGCGACGCCTCCGAGCGTGCTCGCCTCCTTCGCACGCTCGAACTTCACCTCCACGAGATCGTTCGGGAAAACGCTGACTTCGTCCATCTTGACGATGTCGTCGGCGAGGACCTCCTTGTCCGAAAGGAGGACCTCGTCGTACGTCGCGTTCTGCATCCGCATCTCGTCCTTGAGCTGATACAGCCGGATGACGACGGGGCGCGGGTTCTGGTTCTCGTTCGGGTTGATGTTGTCCGCGGCGTAGATGCGAAGCGTGACGATCTGGACGTCACACGGCTTCGGCGCAGCGGGTGGCGGCGCGGATCCGCAGCCGATCGCAAACGAGGAGAGCGCGCCGAGCCCGAGCCCGAGGAAGGAGAGAGAGGCAAGGGCCAGGGCCGCGCGCTTGCGTTTCCAGGAGGTGGTGGACGCTGAGGCCGCCATGGCCCTCCTTTTTATCGGAAGGTGCGGCGAGTGGCCTAGATTTTTGCCGAAAGCGTCGGCCCAAAAACCAAAAGGCCCCCCTCGCCAAGCGCGAGAGGGGCCTTGACCCCGAGCGGGTCTTCCCCGGTCACTCCGGGAACGTCGCCGTGAAGTTCTTCTGATCGTCGATGTCGATGACGAGCTTCTTCGGCATCACGCCCTCGGCCATCCTCGTGAGGATCTCCTGCGAGAGCATCGGCAGGAGCGTCGCGCGCAGGATGTGGTCGATGTTGCGGGCGCCCGTGTCGACCTCGGTGCACCGGCTCGCGATGAGCTCGACCATGCGGTCCGTGTACGTCGCCTCGATGCGCTGGCTCTTCTTCAAGCGATCGACGAGCGCGTTCAGCTTGAGGCGCGTGATGTCGCCGAGGGCCGCCGGCGAGATCGGGATGTACGGCACGACGGTCATACGCGCGAGCAGCGCGGGCTTGAAGTGCGCGGACAGGGTCGGCTTGATCTCCTCGTAGATCTCGCGGATCACCGGCTCGCGTTTCTCCTCCCACGCGCTGACCACGTGGTTCGTGATCTTATCGGTGGCGAGGTTCGAGGTCATGATGATGACCGTGTTCTTGAAGTCGACGAGCAGGCCCGTGCCGTCCGTAAGCGCGCCCTTGTCGAACACCTGGTAAAACAGGTTCATCACGTCCGGATCCGCCTTCTCGCACTCGTCGAGGAGGACGACCGTATACGGCCTCTGGCGCACGCCCTCGGTCAGCATGCCGCCCTCGCCATAACCGACGTAGCCGGGCGGCGAGCCGATGAGCCGGGAGGTCGTGTGTTTCTCCTGGAACTCGGACATGTTGATCGTGACCATCATGCGCTCGCCGCCGAACAGCATGTCCGCGAGGGCGAGGGCCGTCTCCGTCTTGCCGACGCCGGACGGGCCGACGAAGAGGAAGACGCCCATCGGCGTGCTTTGCGGCTTGAGACCTGCGCGCGCGGCGCGGAGCTCCTTCGCCACCGTCTCGAGGGCGTAGTTCTGGCCCTTGATGCGCGCGTTGAGGCGCGACTCCATCTCGACGAGCGCCCGGACGCTGTCGCCGACCATCTTGCCGACGGGGATACCCGTCCAGGCGCTGACGACGGCCGCGACCATCGCCTCGTCGACGTCGGGCCGGATCAGCGGCACCTCGCCCTGGCTCTTGTGCAGCTCGTCGATGGCCGTCACGACCTCCTTGCGGATGGCGTCGCGCTCCTCGTCCGACTTCGCCGCGTTCATGCGCGTGCGCGCCTCGAGCACCTTCTTCGCGCCCGCGGACTCGTTGTCGTAGGCGACGCGCGTGTTCTCGAGCTCCACCTTCGACTTCGCGATCTTCTCCGTGAGCTGCTCGATCCGCTCCTCCTCCTGGATGCGGATGCCGGCGGCGCGATCACGCGTCAGCGCGGCGAGCTCCGACGAGAGCGTCTCGATGCGGACCTCGATGTCCTCGACCTGCGCGGGCTTCTGCTGGAGCGCGATCTTCACGCGCGCCGAGCACGTATCGAGCAGATCGACCGCCTTGTCCGGCAGCAGGCGGCCCGAGATGTAGCGGGCCGAGAGCTTCACGGCCGCCACGACCGCCTCGTCCGAGACGATGACGTTGTGCGCCTCCTCGAACTTGGGGCGCAGGCCGCGGAGCATCGTGATCGCCACGGCCTCGCTCGGCTCGTCGACCTTCACGGGCTGGAAACGCCGCGCGAGCGCCGCGTCCTTCTCGAAATACTTCTTGTACTCGGCCCACGTCGTGGCCGCGATCGTGCGCAGCTCGCCGCGCGCGAGGGCGGGCTTCAGGAGGTTCGCCGCGTCGCCCGCGCCGGCCTGGTTCCCCGCGCCGATGATCGTGTGCGCCTCGTCGATGAAGAGGATGATCGGCTTCGGCGAGCCCTTGATCTCCGAGATGACCTGCTTCATCCGGTTCTCGAACTCGCCCTTCACGCCCGCGCCGGCCTGGAGCAAGCCGAGATCGAGGCCCATGATCTCCACGCCCTGCATGAGCGGCGGGACCTGATTGTTCACGATCATGAGCGCCATGCCCTCGACGAGGGCCGTCTTGCCGACGCCGCTGTCGCCGACGATGATCGGGTTGTTCTTCCGGCGGCGACCGAGAATATCGATCATCTGCCGGATCTCGCCCTCACGGCCGAAGATCGGATCGATCTGGCCGGCACGCGCGCGGCCCGTGTAATCCACGCAGTACTTCGCCAGCGCCGAATCCGCCGACGCGCTCGCCGCGCCCTGCGGCAGCCCGCCGGGGCCCGCCGCGCCGCCCGCCGCGCCCGCGGCCCCGCCCGGAGCCGTCTCCGCGTCTTCCTTCGAGCCCGAGATGATCTTGGGGAGGTTGTTCTTGACGTCCTCGCGCGAGATGCCCTCGAGCAGCGAGCCGATGCCGCTCATCGAGTAACGCGTCGGCTGGTTGACGAGCCGCGCGAAGAGCGCGCCGCTACGCACCTTCGTGTAGCCGTACTCCATCGACCCGACGACGAACGCGTCCTGCATCCACTCGAGCATCGTCGGGGAAAAGACGGGCTTGCCGGCGTTGCCCGTACGCAAATCCGAGAGGCTCCTCTGCAGGGCCTGCCGCAGGCGCGCGGGATCCAGGTCGTAGTGCATCACGATGAACGCGATGTCGGAGTTCGCGTCGTCGAGGAGCGAGAGCAGCAAGTGCTCGACCGTCACCTCGTAATGCCTGGCATTGACGCATTGGACGACCGCCGCCTCGAGCGCAGCGGTGCAGACTTTGGTGAGCCGCTTGATGATGGATTTGGCTTCGACGAGCATCATGGCCCGGGCATCCTACAGGGACCCAGGGCCCGACGTCACCCGCGCGATCGGCCCCGGGATCCTTTCCTTCCTTCGCTGCGACCCTTTTGCGCGTCCGTCTTCTCGGTACCGCGCGCTGCGTCGGAAGGACCCTTGTCCTTATCTTTGGTCGCGCTCGCGTTCGCGTGGGTACCGGGATCGATGATGCGACGCTGCGTTTCCTCGGCCTTGGCGCCCGCCTCACCTCCCTCGGCTGCGCCGAGATCGAGCGCACCGAGCACGCCGGGCTTGACGCGGAGCCTCAAAATGGATCCTGCGCGGAGTTTGTCCTCTTCGCCGAGGCGGTTTTCCCGCGCCACGTCTTCCACATCCATCGCGAATTGGCGCGCGATGCCGATGAGCGTGTCGCCCGGACCGACCTTGTAAAGCAACGTCTTGCGACCCTCGCGCTTCTTGCGCGGCCGGAACGGCTCCTCGTCGCCCTCGTCGTCGTCCGCCGCGGAGCCCACGCCGGCCTGCGCCGCGAGCTCCTCGACCGGATCCCGCAGCGCGCGCCGCTTTCTGTACGAGGGCAGGAGCGAAAGCAGGCTGTCGTTGTCCCGCGTCGCCGCGCGACGCCGCACGAAATCGCGCCCGCCGAGGAGATCGACCGGATCGAGCACGGCCGCGTCCTCGGTCACGATGGGCTCGGTCTGCAAGAGAACGGGCAGCATCGTGTGCACGCGCGACAGCGACTCGGGCGGCACGTTCACGAGGAAATCACCGCGCCCCGGCGGCAGCCTGTCGCCGAGCAGATCCGGATTGAGCTGCCGCACCGTCTTCAGCGGCACGCCCGCCGCCTTGGCCAGGGTCTTGAGCGACAAACCAGGTGGCGCGGCGATCTCGGCGGTGTCGACGGGACGCACGAGCTCGACCTGATCGAACCCGAACCGCTCCAGGTTGTTCGCGACAAGCGCCGCCGCCGCGATCTTCGGGACGTACGACGCGGTCTCGCTCGGCAGCGCTTCCTGCCGCGCGAGCTCGTTGAAGTCGGCCGTGCCGTACCGATCGATCCGATCGAGGAGCTGCTCGTAGCCCATGTTGTAGGCCGCGAGCGCGAGATCCCAGTTGCCGAAGCGCATGTAGAGATCGCGCAGGTGGTGCGCGGCCGCGCGCGTCGCGAGCCTCGGGTTTTTCCTCTGGTCGACGTGCTTGTTCTGCTCGAGCCCGTACACCGCGCCCGTCGCAGGCATGAACTGCCAGAGACCCATCGCCCCCGCCGGCGACTTCACCCGCGCGTCGAACCCGCTCTCGATCATCGCGACCCAGATCAGATCCTCGGGCAAACGCCACTCGCGGAGCTCGCCCTGGATGAGGTCCTGATACCGGCCGCTGCGCTTGAGCCAGGTCTCGAACATCCCGCGGCCCCGATCGGTCCGCGTGAAGAAGCGGACGTACTTCAACGTGCGCCGCGTGATCGCCACCTTCAGATCCGGGAGCTGCATCCGCGACAGCGCTTCGGTGCCCGCCACGTCGAGATCGTCGACCTCGGCCCCCTCCCCCGCCGCCGCGTCCGAGTTGAGCCGCGGCGACCGCGAGTACATCGGCCGATCGAGCGAAGACTGTTCGCCCCGCATCGCCTCCCGCATCTCGACCTCGCGCAGCCTGCCGAGGTGCTGCGACTCCGGCCCGCCCATCCGCGCCGCCGTGACACCGCCCCGCAGAGGCTCGCCCCTCAGGGGCGCCCGCGAAGGATCCACGACGAGCGGCGCCGGCACGGCCTCGGGACGAGGCGCCCCCGACGTCGGCGCGACCGCCACCACAGCGGCCTGGACCGGCGCGAGCGCCGCGTCCGGCGCGCTCATCCCCACGCCGTACCCAAACGCAAGGGCCGAAACGAGGGGCGGAATCCTGTGGAGGAGACTCATGTCGGTCAGGGTCGCATGATGTAGGCAAAGGTGTCAAAAAACCGGTTCGGCGCGCCGCGAGGCCCGCGAACGACGCGACGCACCCGGTGGAGAGGGCCCCCGCGGGAGTCGGAAGAGGCTTCACGGGATCGTCGCCCGCTACTTCTGGTCCCGGGACACTGTCTGCTAGTCTCGCACCCATGCCGCTGGCGCTCGTGGCCCGGGTCATCGATACCCAGGCCAATCAAAGCTTCGACGTCACATTCGAGCGCTTCCCCATCCGCATCGGCAGAAACCAGCTCAACGACCTGCACATCGATCGGCCGTACGTCTCGCAGTTCCACCTGGCCATCGACGTCCGCGACCGGCAGATCATCGTCAAGGATCTCGGCTCGACGAACGGCACCGTGTTCGCGGGTCGGCGCCTCACGCGCGACACGCCGACGGACGTCACGAGCACGCCGGAGCTGACCATCGGCCCGATCGTGATGCGGATGCAGCTCATCGACGCGGCGCCGAAGAAACGTGAAGCCCCGAAAGACGGGACCGTCCTCGACTTCGCCCAGGAGCAATCCGGCAACGCCGCTGCGTCTTGGAGGCAGCAGCAGAAGCCGATCACGCCCGGCGCCGAGGACGGCTACGTGCGGCAGGTCCAGCCCTACGTGGAGGCCTACCGCGCGGCCTGGGGCGGCGTCTATCGCGTGATCTACGATCACCTGCCGCGGCTCTCGCCCGAGGTGCGCCAGAACTACCTGAAGCGCATCGCGATGGAGCAGCCGACGATCGCGGCCGAGCAGGACTTCCAGAAGCTCTCGCAGTACTACGGCGTCGATCCGCGCATGCTCGGCGAGCCGAGCCCCGCGCAGGCCGCGCACGCCGCGATGATCGAGCTCTCGCGCACGCTCGCGCCGGGCTCGAAGCCGATCGAGGACGTCGAGAGCGTGCTGACGTTCGGCCGCAAGCTCCGCGACGCGATGGAAGTGTTCCTCAAGTGCTTCGTGAGCCTGCGGAACGGCTACCAGGAGTTCGAGGCCGAGATGCTCGCGCGCGAGGTGACGCCGGACGAGAACGATCGCGTGGCCTCCGCGAAGGACGAGAAGGAGCTCGGCAACGTGCTGCTCGGCCCGCAAAGCGGCCCGGACGCGCCGCGGCAGCTCCAGGACATCTTCGTCGACGTGATGAGCCACCAGGTCGCGCTCATCAACGGCGTGATGGAAGGCGTGCGCTCGCTCCTCACGAAGCTCTCCCCGAAGACGATCGAGGAGGAGCTCGAGCGACGCGGCAAGAGAGGCGGCCTATTCTCGAACAAATTCGAAGCTCTCTGGAAGCTCTACGAGGTCGTCCACGGCGACTACGCTGGAGAACAGAAAGAGACCTTCCTGATTATTTTTGGCCCGCAGTTCTCGCGCGCGTACGCTGCGACCGCCGGGGATGACGAGAAAACCACCGGTGACGCGGGTGCGAAGAACCGTAGCCGCTTCACCCTCTCGGCGAATCAGATCAAACGATGAGCCGCGCCCGCCACGGGCGGCGCGCGGATGACGGAAGGCTCATCCGAATGCGTATCAGGGAGATCGTTCTGGCCACGTTGGGCCTCGTCTCAGCCTCCTTCGCCTATTCCACGGAGGCATCCGCCCAGACCGTCCCGGCCATCGCCCCCCGCGACGAGACGTGGGGCACGGTCAGCCACGTCATGCTGGGCGTCGGCGCCGGCACGGTCTTTCTCATGCCGCGCGTGTACTACAGCGACCCGGAGTCGACGGTCGGCTGGAAGGGCCGCTGGCACTTCTCGATGTTCGCCCCGGCGATGACGATGGCCGCCGCGACGTTCCTCGTCGACGGCCCCATCCGCAACGCCCTCCAGTATCCGCGCCCTGGCTGCACCGTGGATCAGACGCTCGTCGCGAACACGGACTCGGGCTGCGAGACGTTCGGCGGGCCCTCGACACACGCCTTCGCCTCGTGGGGCGCGACGGGTGTGGGCACGGGCATCTTCCTCGTGGACACGATCAAGTTCTCGAAGGGCCGCTTCAACGCGGGCTCGTTCATCGGGAACATCGGCGTCCCGCTCGTGGCCTCGATCCTCACGTCGGTCGGTCGCGGCGTCGAGTCGCCCGCTGTCGACGAGTTCGGCACGCAGACCCTCCCGTACGAGACCTCGAACCAGATCATCGCCGGCACGTTCGCGGGCTTCTTCACCGGCCTGCTCGTCGGCGGCGCGTACGCGCTCCTCCAGCGCCCCTCCTGCGGCTACGGCAACGCGATCTTCTGCTGGTAAAATGGCAAACGCCCCGCTTCGGCGGGGCGTCTCCATCACGTCCTGAACCGTTGGCCCTCCGAAGTTCGGAGCACCAACGGTTTTTCTTTCTTGAACCTCAGTCTTGACCCACGACGCGCTCCCAGAGCGGATCGTTCGAGGAGAACAACGCGTCGCGCTCCACCTTGAGGAAACGCGAGAACTCGACCTTGCGGAGCGCGCGGTCGCTGTCTCGGTTCGGATCCTCGTAGTGGATGATGCTCACCTTCACCTGCTCGAGGAGCTGGATCCCGTTCGGCTTGTAGCTGACGTCCGTTCGAAGCTGATACCGCGCGTAGAGCCCGCGCTCGGTGACCGACGGGAGCACCTGCACGCGCTCGATGTCGACCTTCGCCGCCTCGATCAAGCGCCCGCGGCGCGCGAGAAACATGTGCGCCTGTTTGCGACAGTCGTCCGGATCGGGGCAACGCTTCGCCTCCGCCACGACGAGGTTGTCGTCGCCGAGACGAACCGGCGTGATCTGCGACTTCGCCGGCCCGCGGAAGCTCCCGATCGCGTAGATCTCGGCGCGATCGTCGACCGCACGCGCGAGGAGGATCGGGCCGCCTTCGTCGCCGTTTTCGAACTTGAGCACGCGGTACCAGAGCGTGCGCAGGCCGTTCGGGCCGGAGCGGACGTCGACCTCCTCGACGTCGAGCTTGCGCGGCCAGCCCTTCTCCGAGATGCCCCCGCGGAGCGACTCGTTCGCGAAGGCGTAGTGACCCGTGCAGTCGACGTCCGTCGGGTTCAACCCCTTGTCCGCGTTGAACCCGGGGAACGCGATCTCGGCCCACTGATCGGGCTCGAGCGTACGAACCACGGCCTTGCCGCGGCCCCCGCGCAGCGGTGAGAGCTTCTGCGTGCAAACGGCGATCGGCGTCTGCTCGCGGGTCCTGGCCTCGAGGTGCGGCTGCTCGGGCGAGGCGCCGCAGCCCATCGTGGAGGCGAGACCCATCGCCAGGGCGACGAGGCTCCCGCGACGTGCCGTTTTCGCTTGGTTCCGGCGGTCTTGAAGAGACGGCTTCACGCCTCATTTCGTATCACGCAAGGCGCCTGCCACGAAAATTCCCTGTGGCTCGACCTCGCACGATCCGTCGCCCCGAACCCCGACAACGCCCCCTCAAAAGGGCGACGGGTGACCTTTGATACAATGGGGGCGATCCCCTGGGATGCGGAGGGCGCGGCGCGGGGTTTGGGGGCTTCTGGTCGAGCGGGGCGAGGGGTAGAATGGTCCCATGGCTGCCTCCCTGCTCACGCGCATCGCCCACGCGGCCAACCCGCACTCGCTGGAGAGGCATACGTGGAAGGATCAGGATCTCGAGCAGGCCGTGATCGCGCACCTCGCGCGGATGCTGAACACGCGGCAGGGCAGCTCGCTCACCTGCCCCGATTATGGGCTGATCGAGGTGTCGGAGATGCTGCACGATTTCCCCGACGCGGTCGGGATTGTGCAGCGCGCCATCAAGAACAGCATTCAGCAGTACGAGCCGCGCCTGAAGAACGTGCAGGTCCGGCACATCAAGAACGAGGTCATGGGGACCATGTACCTCGAGTTCGAGATCACGGGGCAGCTGCATTACCCGGACGGACGCCGTTCGGGGCTTCGGTTCAGCACCTCGGTGGATCAGAGCGGCAACGTCAAGATCGGTTGATCGGTTCGCGGAGGCGCGAACCTCTTCACGATCGTTGACACTGCCTCTCCGGAACGGTCGACTGTTCGGCGTCGGGCCCCATGTTCAACAAGTACTACCAGGACGAGCTATCCTACCTGCGCGAGCTCGGGCGCGAGTTCGCGCAGGCGTACCCCGCGATCGCGCCGATGCTCGCGGAGCGCGGGGCAGATCCGGACGTCGAGCGGCTGCTCGAAGGCGTCGCGTTCCTCACGGGGAAGATCCGGCAAAAGCTCGACGACGAGCTGCCCGAGGTCATCCACTCGGTCGCGTCGCTGCTCTTCCCGCACTACCTGCGGCAGATCCCGGCGACGTCGATCGTGGAGTTCACGCCGCTGCCGAACGTGGTGCGCGAGAAGCTCATCGTCGCGCGGCATGCCGAGGTCGGCTCGGTGCCCGTCGACGGTGTGTCGTGCCGATTCCGGACCACGCAGGACGTGGAGCTCTTGCCGCTCACCGTGGAGGACGTGCGCGTCGAGACGGGCGCGCAGCTCGCGCAGTCGCTGCGGATCGAGGTGAAGGTGACGGGCGGCGCGGCGCTCGCGGCGCTCGCGCTCTCGAGGATCCGCTTCTACATCCACGGCGAGCGGAGGCTCCAGGACGACGTCCGCGTCTGGCTCGGCGCGCACGTCGACTCCATCGCGCTCTGCGCGGTCGACGGCGCGGGCCGCGACACGGCGCTCGCGACCTTGCCCGCGCGCAACGTAAAACTCGTCGGGTTCGATGAAGACGAGGCGCTGATCCCCTACCCGCCCACGGTCTACGCGGGCTTCCGGCTGCTGCAGGAGTACTTCACGCTCCCGCAGAAGTTCGCGTTCTTCGAGGTCCAGGGGCTCGAAGCGATGCCCGCGGACAAACTTTCGGACCGGTTCGCGATCCTGATCCAGTTCAAGGACGGGCTACCCGCGGGGACACGCCTCTCGAAGGAGAACTTCCGGCTCTTCTGCTCGCCGGTCGTCAACCTGTTCGAGCACTCGAGTGATCCGATCAAGCCCGATCCGAGCAAGTACGAGTACCTCGCGCGCCCCGCCGGCTCGACGCCCGTCGCGTACGAGCTCTACAGCATCGAGAGCGTGATCGGCATCGCGCGGCGCACGAGCCAGCGCGTGAAGATCCCGCCGTTCTTCTCGTTCGAGCACGAGCTCGATCCAGAGGCGTCGGCGCGCGGCGTCTTCTACCAGACGCACATCAAGCCCGCGTCGATCGGCGACGGCGTCGACCTCTACGTCTCGTTCGGCTCGGCGCAGGACGGCGCGGCGATCCCGGAGTTCGACGTCATCAGCATCGAGGCGACGTGCACGAACCGGCGCTTGCCCGCACAGCTCAAGGTTGGCGATCTTCGCGTACCGACGGCGACGTCGCCCGCGGTCGCGAGCTTCACGAACGTCACGGGCGTGACCGCGCCCTTGCCTCCGCCAATGGGCCGCGAGCTGCAGTGGCGCGTGCTCTCGCACATGGCGATGAGTTATCGATCGGTCACGGAGCTCGACGTGTTGCGGTCGGTCCTCGAAATCTACAACTTCCCCGCGCTCATCGATCGTCAGGCGGCGCGGGCGAACCAGCTCCGCATGCAGGCGATCAAGTCGATCCGCGTCCGCCCCACGGATCGGCTCTACCGCGGCGCGCCCGTGCGCGGCGTGGCGACGGAGGTCGAGCTCGACGAAGGGGGCTTCGCGGGTGAAGGCGAGATGTACCTCTTTGCGAGCATCCTGAACGAGATGCTCGCGGCGTACGTCTCGCTCAACTCCTTCACGCAGCTCAGCGTTACCGGCACCAATACGCGCGTGGTTTATCGATGGGAGCCGAAGAGCGGCAGCCTCAACCTGATCTGAGCGGCGGGCCGAACCCCGACGCCGCCTTCGCGCCGTCGCTCGATCCAGAGCGACAGGCGAAGGCGATGATCTCGGCGAAGATGGCCGAGCTCGAGCACAGCGCACGGCGCTACTCGTTCTTTCGGCTCGTCTACATCCTCGAGCGCCTCTTCCCGGGCAGCGCGCCCGTGGGCCAGCTCGGGCCCGTGGCGACGGAGCGCATCCGTCTGCGCGGGGACACGAGCCTGATCTTCGCTTCGACGGACGTGAGCGAGCTCAAGTCCACGAAGTACCCCGACGAGATCGATCGCGCGCGCATCACGGCGGGCTTCATGGGCCTCTACGGCTCGGTCTCGCCGCTGCCGACGTACTACGTCGAGGAGCTCGCGCAGGACGACTACCAGGGCGGTCCGCAGCCGAAGCGCGAGTTCCTCGACGTCTTCAACCATCGCCTGCTGTCGCTGTTTTACCGGGCGTTCACGAAGTACCGGCACTCGGTCGGCTACCGGAAGAAGGGCGACGATCCGTTCACGCGGCGCCTGCTCTGCGCAGCGGGCGTCGATGGATTCCGCGAGCACAAGAGCCCGCTGCATCGATTCCTCTACCTGCGCTACGCGCCGCTGCTCGCGACGAAGTCCCGCAGCGCGCACGGGCTCGAGGTGGTGCTGAAGGACATCTTCGGCAGCATGGGCGTGGACATCGAGCAGTTCGTCGGGCACTGGACGCTGATCGAGAAGCCGCTGCGAAACAAGATGGGCGTGGCAAACCATCAGCTCGGCGAGAGCCTGACGATCGGCCGATGGGTCTACGACGGCACGGGGCGCTTCAAGATCAAGCTCGGGCCGCTGAAGTACGACGAGTACATCTCGTTCCTGCCAGGCGGCTCGAACCGCTCCGTGCTCAAGGCCGCAGTCGACACACTGACGCGCGGCGCATGTGACGCGATGCTGGAGCTGCACGTCGCAACGGAAGACGCCCCGCGCTTCCAGCTCGCGTCGCCCCGCGCATCCACGCTCTCGCGCACGACGTGGCTCGGCGGCCCGGTGGGGCAAAACTTCGTGATCGAAGTACCCCTGAACGACAAACCGCAGCGCACGGGCCAGGGAGACGAAGAAGAAGAAGAGCGTCTCGACCCGCCCCCGTTGCCCTACTAGGACGAACCCCTCACCCCCATCCCCCTCTCCCTCTCGGGAGAGGGGGCAAGAGGCGTCGTTCCCGAACACCACTGGACGAGGCCTCAGACCGAAGCGCTCGGGGCAGCGGAACGAAGTGAAGCTGAAACGAGCGCGCGGGGGGTTAGGGGGGCAGAGGAAGGCCCGGCGATTCTTCGCGTAGCGAAGAATCGCTTTTGGGCGGGCCGACCGGAGCCCCCCTAGTAGACAAGCATGCTGCGCAGCGCCGTCGCCATCTCGTCGGCGACCGACTCGATGTTCTCGCCGTGAACGACCTGCACGAGCAGGAGGCGATTGTCGCTGCGGATCAGAACTTCGTGCGCGTACGAATGGTACGCCGGCTTCGCGGGAACCTTCGTCTTCACGATGTAGCTGCGTGCTTGCGCGTTCGCCGTCGCCACCGGCATGCGGCCGGCGAGGATCTGCGCACCTTGGTCCTCGCAGTCACGCTCGTAGCGCTTCATCACGTCGGGCCAGGTGTCCTCGGGGTGATCGATCCGCTCGTAGATCGAAAAGAGGAACTGGCGCGGCGATTGGTACGAGATGAAGCGCTGACCGGGGGAGTAGTCCGCGTCGCGCACGTACCAGTCGATCGGGCGTGCGAGGCGCACGTCTCCTTCGAGCACGCCCACGCCGACGCGGCGCGGGAGGCGCTCGTTTTCGTCGGCGTTGAGCTTTGGGAAGTAGACTTCGTAGCTCTGGTTCTTGTCGATGACCCCGCTGCCGTGCAGGTAGAACACGTCGTCTCGCTGCGGCGCTGTGGGCGAGCCACCGCAGCCGACGGAGACGATAGGCAGGGTCAGCGCGCCCAGCACGACGGCCAGGCGGCGAACAGAGCGGAGGGCGGGCGAAGAGAGGTCGACGGGCCTCATCACGGTTAACTTAGGATACCCTGGTCGCGGGGCCAAATGATCGCTCATGAGTTTGGCCTTCTCGCCGAGACCGTTGAATGATCGGGGCGGCTGTGGACAAGATGATGCCAGGATCCGACGTCGCTCGCGCGACGCCTGGGGAGTGCACCGTGACGTATCTCGCAGAACGTAGTGTCCTTCTATCCCTCGCACTCGCGCTTGGCGGCCTCGGCTGCGTCGGGCTCGAGGCTGGCATCGACTATCCGAGCGATTTGCCTTCGCCGGATGAGCATGTGGCGACGCCGGAGGGCGAGGCGGACCCCAGCATTTCGCTGAACGGCTTCGTCATCAAGGACGAGGTCTGCAAGGAGGTCGACACCCGCCCGGTCACGCAGCGGCTCGGGCCGGAGGACTTCGCGCGGTTCCTGGAGACCCAGGGGCTCAAGATCGAGCCTCAGAAGGCGCGCGACAACCTCTACTGGTTCGACTTCCCCACGGGCGAGAAGAAGGAGGGGGAGCCGCAGCAGTTCCTCCGGCTCCGCCTTGCCGTCCTCGACGACCACTTCGCGGCCACGCGGGATCTGCAGGAATCGCTGCTCGATCACGGTCCGGGCTGGTGGGGGGTGCGCCGCTCGAACCTCGCGGTCCTCGCGCCGAAGACGGGCCTCTCCGAGTCGGTCGCCTTCGCGCTCAAGCACAAGCTCGTTTGCTGGGGGATGTTCGCGTACTCGGGCACCGACGACGTGTACGGCGTCCCGGGGCCGTACACCGAGCTCTGAGCGAACCGCCCTCCCCTCCCCCGAGCCGGCGCACGAGACGGGAAGGACGCGCGCGGATGTAGTCCGGATGCGTGTCGTTCACGTAAACTCGCCCCATGCGCTTTCGGCTCGCCTTCGCCCTCACCGCCATCCCGACCGTCATCGGCGCGTACCTCGCCGCCTGCAGCCCCGCCGACAACCTCGATGATCTCTGCGGCTGGCTCGGCGACACGAACAACTGCTACCGCAAGTTCGCCCAGGAGGTGACGGACCGGTGTGGTGCGGTCGTCACCGACCTGAACGTCCCGCCCAACGATCCCGCCCAGCCCTCTCCGCGCCGAGGGAGCTTCCTCAAGCGCGACAAACTCGACCTCTGCGTGTTCGACAGCCCGGCCGGCGGACAGGTCATCTTCGATCCGCCGCTCGACGTCGCCGAGTTCCCCGTCACGACCGCGGCGTTTGCAATCGTCAACGGCAACGCGACGTTGTGCGGCGCGGGCGCCGTCGACGCGGATGGGGCGTTTGCGATCTCGATCGAGTCGGAGCCTTCCATCCCCGACGGCGGACCGGGCGACGCGGGCGCCGTGGATTGCTCCTCGGAGCAGCAGATCTGCGGTGGTTCCTTCTCGGTCAAGGCCATCACGGAGCGCGAGCTCATCGATACGAAGTGCCCGAGCGGCGAAACGCATCGCTTCAACCGGCTGCAGCTCGCGAAGTGCGACGGCGATCAGGCGATCGAGCAGGACTACGACCAGCTCATGCCGCGCGCCGAGTTCCTGTCCAACCCGGGCACCGTCGGCGTGAACGGCTTCGTGCGGTTCCGCGTCTTCTACCCGCCGAGCGCGATCGACATGCCGACCGACGAGAAGACGCCGCTCAGTGGCGCGCAGCCGGTCGTGGTCGAGTACTTCGAGTGCGCTGTTCCCGGTGCGTCTGCGACCTGCTCGAACAACGTGCAGGATCCCGATGAACCCTCGACCGACTGCGGCGCGATCTGCGGCATCGGTTGTATAGAGGGCTCCCGGTGCGTGGTGAATGCCGACTGTGCCTCCCGGAACTGCGCCAAAGACAGCATGGGGATCCTGAAGTGCGCGAAGAACCCCCTGTGCGACAACGGGAAGAAGGACTCGATCGAGGGCGACATCGACTGCGGCGTCGTCTGCGGCAACACCTGCGGCGAATGCCAGACCTGCCTCGTCAACGAAGACTGCGCCTCCAACCTCTGCGTCACTGTCGCGATGGGCGAGAAGCGCTGCCGCACCGACGCGGATGCCGGCGCGTGCACGATGCCTGACGCGGGCCCGGACGGCGCAGGTGGTGCGGGCGGCGCCGGTGGCGCCGGTGGCGCGGGCGGCGCAGGCGGCAATCCCTGACACGCAACACCGCGCGCGTGGTGCACGTTCGCCCCACGCGCGCGGTTCGCTCGATTCTTTTCAGGACACCAGGAGCTTGACGACAAACGTCGTGCTGCCGAGGCGCAGCCGATCGTTGTCGCGGAGCTGGCGGCGATCGCCGGGCACGAGCTTCTGCTCGTTCAAGAACGTCCCGTTGCGCGAGTTGTCGTCCTCGACGAACGCCTGACCCGTCGCGGGATCCGCGTGGATCGTGGCGTGGCGCGACGACGTGCTCCCGTCCGAGACCGCGATGTCCACGCCGCTGTCCCCGCCGCTCCGGCCGAGCTGCGTGCGACCGCTGTGGATCGCCCAGAAGCTCCCGCCCGGATCGTTCTGGAACGTCACGAGGAAACCGACGAGCACGCGTTGCCCCGACGGCGCCACCGCTGCCGGCGGCGCGCCCGCGGGCCCTGACAACGAGCCCGGCGAAACCATCTGCGGCGCGACCATCGGCGGCTGCCCGAGCCCGCCTCCCAGGCCGCCCGGAGACATCATCGGCGGCGGCGCGACCATCGGCGGCGGCGCGACTCCGCCGAGCTGACCCGGCCCCGTCAGGCGCGGCGGCGCTGCGGGCATCGCGCCCATGCCGCCCGGCGGCATCATCTGCGGCACGGCCATCTGCGGCGCCATCTGCGGCGCCATCTGCGGCGCCATCTGCGGCGCCATCTGCGGCGCCATCTGCGGCGCCATCTGCGGCGCCATCTGCGGCACTGCCATCGGCGGCGCGGACATGCCTGGATTGCCGAACGTCGGCGCCGGCTGCCCCATCGGCTGCCCCATCGGCGGTTGTCCGAACGAAGGCGCGCCGGGCATCTGCGGCGCATTCATGGGCGGTGCGCCGAGCGGCGCCTGGCCAAACGGCATCCCGCCGGGCGCGGGCGGCGCGCCGAACTGCGGAGCCGCGGGCATCCCGGGCGGCGCGCCCATCGGCTGCTGCGGCGCGGGCTTCGGCGCCTCACGCGCCCAGGGTGAGCGCATGGGGCTGTCGTCGACGTCGGCCGACGAGAACGCGCTCGCGGCCGGCATCCCGCCTCCGGCCATCGGCGGCGGCGGATAGGCGCCGGGCGCGACGGGCGCCGGAGGCGACATCCCACCGGCGTTGATCTTCGGCGGGGGCGCGGGGTAGCCGCCGCCCATCCCTGGGGGCCCCGGAGGCGCGTAGGCCCCCGCTCCACCCATCGGGGGCGGCGCCGGTGCTCCCGCGCCTCCTCCCACGGACGCTCCGCACATGTTGCAGACCGTGTCCGTGTCCTTGAGCATCCACTGACAGCTGGGACAGGGCTTCATCCGCCCGCCACATTAACATTTTTGTCCGCCGCGGGTCTCCCGCTCCGCGCACGTCGGGCGAGCCTGGGAAAGGCGCCACAAAAGACATCGGGGGCGGCGCGCGAAGCACCACCCCCGAGGTTCATTTCGGACAAACCCGCGTCAGTTGCTGCTGGCCGTGGGGTGCTTCTCGGCGTCCTTCTTCTCGCCGTCGCGCGCCTCTTCGGTCCCCTCCGGCGTCGGCTGCGGCATCGACTCGAGCGCCGCTTCGAGCACCTGCTCCATGCGGCTCACGAAGAAGAACTGCAGCTCGTCGACGACCTCCTTCGGCACCTCTTCGAGGTCCGCGCGGTTGCGCTCGGGGACGATGATGCGCTTGATCCCCGCGCGGTGCGCCGCGAGCACCTTCTCCTTGAGGCCGCCGATCGGCAGGACGCGACCACGCAGCGTGATCTCGCCCGTCATCGCGACGTCGTGCCGGACCTTGAGGCCCGTCAGGAGCGAGACGAGCGCCGTGAACATCGTCACGCCCGCGCTCGGACCGTCCTTCGGCATCGCGCCCGCGGGGATGTGGATGTGCAGGTCGCTCTTGTCGAGGAAGTCCTTCGGAATGCCGTACCGCAAGGCATTCGTCCGGACGAACGACAGCGCCGCCTGCGCGCTCTCCTTCATGACGTCGCCGAGCTGCCCCGTGAGCTGGAGCTTGCCCGTGCCGTACATGCGCGTCGCCTCGATGAAGAGGATCTCGCCGCCCACGCTCGTCCACGCGAGGCCCGTGGCCACGCCCGTGTCCGCCGTGCGCTCGGCGACCTCGCTCGTGTACTTCGGCGCGCCGAGGAACTCGTGCAGATCGTCCTCGTTGTCGACGCGACGCTTCTGCGTCTCGCCCTCGGCCACCTTCACCGCCACGCCGCGGATGACGCTCGCGATCTGGCGCTCGAGCGAGCGGACGCCCGCCTCGCGCGTGTACCGATCGATGATCTCTTCGAGAGCGCGATCGGTGATCTCGAGCTGCTCCTGCGTGAGGCCGTGATCCGAGAGCTGCTTCGGCAGGAGGTGCTGCCGCGCGATCGCGAGTTTTTCGCGACGCGTGTAGCCCGGGATCTCGAGGATCTCCATGCGGTCACGCAGCGGAGGCGGGATCGGGTCGGCCGTGTTCGCCGTGGCCACGAACATCACGTGCGACAGGTCGTACGGGATCTCGAGGTAGTGATCGGCGAACGTGTTGTTCTGCTCCGGGTCGAGCACCTCGAGCAGCGCCGCGGACGGGTCGCCGCGGAAGTCGTGCCCGATCTTGTCGACCTCATCCATCATGAAGACCGGGTTCACGGTCGACGCCTTCTTCATGCCCTGGATGATCTGGCCGGGCAGCGCGCCGACGTAGGTGCGCCGGTGGCCGCGGATCGCCGCCTCGTCGTGCACGCCGCCGAGCGAGACGCGGTGGAACTTCCGACCCAGCGCGCGCGCGATGCTGCGCCCGAGCGAGGTCTTGCCGACGCCGGGAGGCCCGAGCAGGCAGAGGATCGGTCCCTTCTTGTCCTGCTTCAGCTTGCGCACCGCGAGGTACTCGAGGATGCGCTTCTTCACCTTCTCGAGGCCGTAGTGATCCTCGTCGAGGACCTTGCGCACCGCCGCGATGTCGAGGTTGTCCGTCGTCGACTGCGTCCACGGGATGTCGAGGATCCAGTCGAGGTACGTCCGGACCACGGTGTACTCGGCCGAGCCCACCTGCATCGTGCGCAGGCGCTTGAGCTGCTTCTTCGCGACGGTCTCCGCCTCCGTCGGCAGGTTCGCCTTCGCGATGCGATCCTCCAGGCCGTCGAGATCGCCCTGATCGCCGTCGTCCTCGCCGAGCTCCTCCTTGATCGCCTTGAGCTGCTGGCGGAGCACGTACTCGCGCTGGTTCTTGCCCATCTCCTCCTTGATCTGGGAGTTGATGCGCTCGCGCATCTTGAGGATCTCGAGCTGCCGCGTGAGCAGGCGCAGGACCTTCCGGATGCGCTCCTTCACGTCCACGGTCTCGATGAGCTGCGCCTTCTCCTCGACGGGCGCGTCGAGGTTCGCCGCCACGAGATCCGCGAGCGCGCCAGGCGCCTGGATCGAGTCGATGAGCGAGCCCGCCTCGCGCGGCAGCTCGGGCATCAACTGGATGACCTGCTTGGCGATGTCGCGCAGGCTCATCGCGAGCGCTTCGGCCTCGACGTCCTCCGTCGCGGGCTCCTCGATGCGACGGATCTTCGCCTTCATGTACGGCGACATCGTGACCACGCCTTCGAGACGGATCCGCGTCAGGCCCTGGAGGATGAGCGAGTAGTTGCCGGAGCTGTGCTTCAGCGCCTTGAGGACGCGGGCCGCACAACCGACCGGGAAAAGATCCTCGGCCGCGGGATCATCCGTCGACGGATCCCGCTGCGCGAAGATCGCGATCACCGGCCCGGGAAGGTTGTCGACGTCCTCGACGAGCGCGACGCTCTTCTCACGGCCCACGTCGAACGGCGCGACCGCTCCCGGAAACAGCACGGCGTTGCGAATGGGGAGGACCGGGAGCTCGTCGCCGAAGACCACCTCCTCCTCGGAACGCGGCTGACTCGGCGGGTTTTTCTTTTCCGACATGAGACGATCTCCTCTGCGAAGCTACCCGGGACGGGAGCAGCTTCGACCGGCATCGGCGGCAATTGCTGGACCCTACAGAGGCCAGCCCACGAATAGCGTCAATCGGTTTGGTGTGTCCTCCCGAGCCCCGTAGAGCAAGCAACGCCCGAGCGGGGTCTCGGAGGCGGCGGTCAACGTAGACACGACGCACGCGCCATGCCAGGCCTCTGCGGGAGATTTCATCCGCTCTCGGGGGCCCCGGGGGTGCCGTAGGACCTTCTCCCAGGTTTTGATGAGCCCGCCACGGCTAGCGCCCACGTCCCGGGCGGGTACCATGCGCCCGGGAGCAGGCTGCTCCTCTGCTCTGCCGCCAAGGCGCGGGCGCGAGCGCGCGGGCAGCCTTTTCCTTAGCTGGAGGCCGCTGCTTGCTCGATCCGGTCGTCGCGACGTTGTCCCTCGCTGCCTTCCTGCTGCACGTCCCCGCAGCGCCTTCGCTCGATCCAGGCCCGACCCCCGAGTGCCCGAGTGACATGCGCCTCGTCGCGGGCACGCACGCCGACGAGGTGCAGCACCTCTGCACGGACCCCCGCAAGGACGCGAAGACCACGCATTGCTTCGCCTATTTCGAGGGCCTGACGGGGGAGGAAGGGGCGCGGACGGACATCCGCGTCTGCATGGATCAGTTCGAGGCCCCGAATCGGCGCGGCGCGCGCCCGCTCGTGATGCAGTCGTTCCGCATGGCCGAGCGCTGGTGCGGCGATCGAGGCAAGCGCGTGTGCAGCGAGCAGGAGTGGGAGCTCGCCTGCGAGGGCGGCGAGCGCAGGCCGCTCGCGTACGGCTGGCAGGTGAACCGGACGCAATGCAACAGCGACAAAGGCTGGCGTCCGTTCGACGCGCGGGCGCTCGCGGCCGGCGGCGAGGACGAAAAGAAGGAGCTCGAAAAGCTCTGGCAAGGGTCGACGAGCGGCTCGTACCTCAGTTGTGTCTCGCCGTTCGGCATCTACGACATGATGGGCAACGTCGAGGAGTGGGTGGCGACGCGGCCCGGACGCAAGTTCCCCGGCGCGCTCATGGGCGGGTTCTGGGCGAAGCCGTGGACGGGCTGTCGCGGCACGAACGACGCGCACGAGCCGACGTTCACGTTCTACGAGACGGGCTTCCGTTGCTGCGCCGACCCCGGCAAGCTCTCCGAGACGACGAAGGCCCAGGGCGGCAGCGACGGAACGAAGGACGAGAGCGGCGAGGCGAAGCCCAAGCCGGCGAAGAAGAAGCGCAAGAAGCGCGCGGGGTAGGTCGAGCGAGGGCGACGTCAAGCGCCGAGGATCATGCCCTTCGTGAGGGCACGACCGGCGACGAGCTCCTGCGCGGACAGAGGCTTCCGTCCTTCGAGTTGCCCGCGCACGAGCGTGATCGCGCCCGCGCCACACGCGACCTCCACGCCCCATTTGTCCGCGGCCGTGATGGTGCCGGGCGCGCCGCGCACGCCTTGCTCGGTGGCCACGCGCGTGGCGAGCACCTTCAGCCCTTTGCCCGCGCACGTCGTGAACGCGCCGGGCCACGAGGTCATGCCGCGGACGTGATCGTGCACCGCGCGTGCCGGCTTCGACCAATCGATGCGGCCGTGCTCCTTCTCCAGCATCGGCGCCATCGTCGCCGCCGCGTGATCCTGCGGCGCCGCGACGAGGTCCCCGGCCACCGCGCGCGCGAGATCTTCCCGCACGACCCGCGCCGCGAGTTCGCCGAGCTCGACGTACAGCTCGTCGGCGGTCGTGTCCTCGCCGATCGGGATCCGGTGCGTGGCGTAGACGGGGCCCGTATCCATGCCCTCGTCCATCTGCATGAGGCAGACGCCCGTCTCGCGCTCGCCGTTCACGATGGCCCACGTGATCGGGGCTGCGCCGCGGTACTTGGGCAGGATCGAGGCGTGCAGGTTCATGCAGCCGCGGCGAGGCGCGTCGAGCACGGCCTTCGGCAAGATGCGGCCATACGCGATGACGAGCGCGACGTCGGCGTTCGTCTCGGCGATGAGGCGGGCGAAATCCGGTGTCTTGACCTTGAGTGGTTGCTCGACGCGCAGGCCGAGCTCGAGGGCGCGCTGTTTGACGGGCGGCGCGCGCAGCTCGAGGCCGCGGCCAGCAGGGCGATCGGGCTGGCAAACGACGAGCGGAATCTCGGCGATGGCGTGGAGCGCGTCGAGCGCAGGGACGGAGATGGCGGGGGTGCCGAAGAAGAGGGCGCGCACGGGCGGGGTGTAGCGCTTCAGAGGCGGCGGAGGAAGTCGTTGCGGGAGCTGGAACGCGGGGCGGGATCCGTCCCGCCCTCGACGATTCCTCCGGATCCACGACGCAAAACCCCCCGCCGCTTCTGCACGGCGTGTCTTGCACGCACGCAAATCGACGATCCCCGCTCTGGAGACGGCGCTTGCACGCGAGCAAGGGGCCTCCCGCCCATGGCACGGAAGCTCTTGCACGCGTGCAAGAGGCATCTCGCACACGGCACGGAAGCTCTTGCACGCACGCAAGGAGCATCCCGCCCACGTCACGGAAGCTCTTGCACGCACGCGAGCACGAGCCATCTGTATGCGCGGTCGCCCTTGCACGCGTGCAAGCGCGTCCAACCAACGTCGCTGGCGGCCTTCGCGCGCGTGCAAGGATCACCTCGCACGCGGCATCGCTCGATTTGCGTGCACGCAAGGCCACCCTCGCACGCGGCTCGCCTTCGCGTGCGTCGGCGCAAGCGTGACCGCGTCTCGGTCACGCGGCCGGGATCACGTATGCAAACGGGGATGGTGCGGGGGGAAGAAGAGCGGAGGGCGTCGCCTACACGCCCGAGGGATGCCAGATCGTCTTCATCTCGACGAAGCGCTCGATCCAGCGCGGGCTCGTCGCGCTCTCCGCGTCGAACCAGGCCGCCTCGTCGATCGATCGCGTCCGCACGCGCTTCACGTTCACGATGGCCGCCTCCTCCGCCTTGCGCGCGAGCTCCGGCGTCACCTCGTGCAGATCGAGCGCCGCCACCTCCATGTGCTTCGCGAGGTGCGGGAGCAGCTCGGCCGCGCGGCCCGTCAGCACGTTGATCACGCCGCCCGGCAAATCACTCGTCGCGAGCGCCTCGCCGAGCACGAGCGCCGTGCGGGGATCCGCCTCGCTCGCGAGCACGAGGACCGTGTTGCCCGCCGTGATGATCGGCAGCACCGCGCCGAGGAGCCCGAGGAGCGCCGGCCGCGCGGGGGCGACGACGCCGACCACGCCCATCGACTCGGGCACCGTGAAGTTGAAGTGCGGCCCAGCGACCGGATTCAAGCTCGAGAACAAGCTCTGGTACTTGTCCGCCCAGCCCGCGTACGAGACCACGCGATCGATCGCGGCCGCCGTCTCCGCCGCCGCGCGCGACGCTTCGAGGCCGCCGCGCTCGAGCGCGCGCGCGAGCTCGCCCTGCCGCGCTTCGAGCATCTCCGCGAGCCGGTAGAGGATCTGCCCGCGGTTGTAGGCGGTCCGGCCGGACCACCCCTCCCACGCGCCGCGCGCCACGACGACCGCGTCGCGCACGTCCTTGCGGGACGCCCACGGCACGTTTTCCTTCGTCCCTCCGAGGCTCATCGGATCCGCCACCTGGATGTACCTGCCCGACTCCGATCGAACGAACTGCCCGCCGACCAGCATTTTGTAGGCTTTTCTCACCCGCAGGCGTTCGGGCAAGACGAACCCGTTCTCGCTCGCGTCCACGTCGTCCTGCAGAGGCGCGCGCTCGTTGTCCTTGACCTTGCTGTCCTTCGTACGCGCCATCAGTCCACCTCGAGATACGGCAAGAGCCCTTGCCGGCCGCCCTCGCGGCCAAAGCCGCTCTCCTTGTAACCACCGAACGGAGAGCTCGGATCGAACTTGTTGTACGTGTTCGCCCAGACGACCCCCGCGCGCAGCCGCTGCGAGACCCAGAAGCTCTTCGAGCCCTTGTCGGTCCAGACGCCCGCGCTGAGGCCGTACATCGTGTTGTTCGCCTTCTCGATCGCCTCGTCGGGCGTGCGGAAGGTCATCACGGCGAGCACCGGCCCGAAGATCTCCTCGCGCGCGATGCGGTGCGACTGCGAGACGCCCGTGAAGAGCGTCGGCGCGAACCAGTAGCCACGCGCCGGCAGCTCGCACGGCGTCGAGAAGCGCGACGCGCCCTCGCGCTCCCCCGCCTCGACGAGCTCGCGGATCTTGTCGAGCTGCATCTTCGAGTTGATCGCGCCGACGTCCGTGTTCTTGTCGAGCGGATCGCCCACGCGCAGCGTCTGCATGCGATCGCGGAGCTTCTGCAAGAGCGGCTCGAACGCGCCCTCCTCCACGAGCAGGCGCGAGCCCGCGCAGCAGACGTGCCCCTGGTTGAAGAAGATGCCCGAGATGATCCCTTCGACCGCCTGATCGAGCGGCGCATCCGCGAACACGATGTTCGCCGCTTTGCCGCCGAGCTCGAGCGTGAGCTTCTTCTTCGTGCCCGACAGCGCCTTCTGGATGCGCTTGCCGACGTCCGTGGATCCCGTGAACGCGACCTTGTCCACGTCCGGATGCGCGACGAGCGCCGCGCCCGTCGCGCCCGCGCCCGTCACGATGTTCACCACGCCCGGCGGCAGATCACACTCCTCGATGATCTTCGCGAGCAAGAGCGCCGTGAGCGGCGTCGTCTCCGCGGGCTTGAGCACGCACGTGTTGCCCGCCGCGAGCGCAGGCGCGAGCTTCCACGCGGCCATGAGCAGCGGGAAGTTCCAGGGGATCACCTGCCCCGCGACGCCGAGCGGGCGCGGCGAGCGACCCGGGAAGGCGTACGCGAGCTTGTCGGCCCAGCCCGCGTAATAAAAGAAATGCGCCGCCACGAGCGGCAGGTCGACGTCGCGCGACTCCTTGATGGGCTTGCCGCCGTCCATCGTCTCGACGATGGCGAGCTCGCGCGCCTTCTCCTGGATCACCCGCGCGATGCGGTAGACGTACTTGCCGCGCTCGATCCCGGAGAGCTTCGACCAGTATTTTTCATACGCCACGCGCGCTGCCTTCACGGCGAGATCCACGTCGCGCTCGTTGGCCTCGGCGACCTCGGCGAGCTTCTGCTCGGTCGAGGGGCTCACGGTCTCGAAGTACTTGCCCGACGACGGCGCGACCCATTTGCCGCCGATGAAGAGCTCGTAACGCGGATCGATCCGTACGTGATCAGCGGCCTCGGGCGCGGGCGCGTAGGTCCACGCCTTGCCGAAATCGAGCGCGGCGCGCGCTGCGGGCGACGACGGGGCCGCGTGGGTCTCGCCGTTCGTCGCAGAGGCGATCGTTTCCTTGGCGGTCATCGTGTCTCCTCTTCAGTCCTTGCTGAAGTAATCGCCTGACTGGTAGGCGCCCGTGCGCTCCTTCTCGAGCTGCATGAGCACGTCGTTGAGCAACGTGGACGCGCCGAGGCGGAAGAGATCCGGCGTGAGCCAGGCATCCCCGAGCGTCTCCTTCACGAGCACGAGGTAATGAAGCGCCTGCTTCGCCGTGCGGATCCCGCCGGCCGGCTTCATGCCGATCCGCTTGCCCGTCGCGTAGAAGAAATCGCGGATCGCCTCCAGCATCACGAGCGTCACGGCGGGCGTCGCAGCCGGCGTGACCTTGCCCGTCGAGGTCTTGATGAAGTCCGCGCCCGCGAGCATCGCAATCTGGCTCGCCTCGCGCACGAGGTCGTACGTGCCGAGCTCGCCGGTCTCCAGGATCACCTTGAGGTGCGCTTGTCCGCACGCCTCTTTCGTGGCGGCGATCTCGTCGAAGATGCGCGTCTTCTCGCCCGCGAGCAGGGCGCCGCGATCGATGACCATGTCGATCTCGTCAGCGCCCCACGCGACGGCGCGCCGGACGTCTTCGAGCTTCACGTCGAGCGCCGAGAGCCCGCTCGGGAACGCCGTCGCCACGCTCGCGACCTTCACGCTCGATCCAGCAAGCGCGCGCTTCGCCACGGGGACGAGCTTCGGGTACACGCAGATCGCAGCACACGGCGGCACCTCGGGCGAGGCGGAGGGCCGCATCGCCTTCTGGCAGAGCTGCGTGACCTTGCCCGGCGAGTCCTTCCCTTCGAGGGTCGTGAGATCCATCATCGCGATGGAGAGCAAGAGCCCCGCGACCTTCGCCTCCTTCTTGATGCTGCGCTTGCCGAGGGCCGCCGCGCGCTCCTCGACCATCACCTTGTCCACGGTGGGCGCCGAGAAGTCGGGGTACGTCCGCGCCCCGCTCGGCCCCGCCTTGCCATTGCCGCCTTCTGCAGCCATCGACCGGCCTCCGGGCGTGTTGGTGGGGGCAAAGCCCCCGACGCCTGCTGGCGCGGACGCTAGCAGAACTATCCGCGCCGGGGCATCCCTGCTAAGGGTGGCAAGGTGCAGAGCGGGTCGGGCCTCGTCTTCGTCAATGGAATCCGCCTCTACATCCACCGCTTCCAGCCAGCCAGCGCACGCCCGAGCGGCCTGACGGTCCTGCTTCTCCACGGATACCTGGACTCGGGCGCCACGTGGGATCTCGTGGCCGAGCCCCTCGCGCGCGCCGGGCACGACGTCCTCGCGCCCGATCTGCGCGGGTTCGGCGAGAGCGACTCCGTCGGCGCCGGCGGCTACTACCATTTCCCCGATTACGTCAGCGACCTCTCGTCGCTGCTCGACATCCTCGCGCCGAAGCGTCTCGCCCTCGTGGGCCACTCGATGGGCGGCACGATCGCCGCGCTCTTCGCCGGCGCAAGGCCCCAGCGCGTCGACCAGCTCGTGCTGCTCGAAGGCCTCGGCGCGCCCGCCTCCGAGCCGAGCACGGCCGTCGATCGCATGCGCACCTGGCTCGACGACATGCGCTCGCTCGATCGCACGCCGCGCCCCGTGGGCTCGTTCGACGAAGCCCTCGATCGTCTCGCACGCAGGCACCCGCAGGTCCCGCGCGCGATCCTCGAGAGCCGCGCGCGCCTGCTCACGCGCACCCACTCGGGCCGTTTGTCGTGGGCCTACGATTCGATGCACCGCACGACAGCGCCGGTCCCGTTCCACCTCGAGTCCTTCAAGTGCTTTCTCCGCCGCATCACAGCGCCCACGCTCTACATGAGCGGCGGCGTGAACGGCCTGCGCTTGCCCGACGAGGCCGAGCGGCTCGCCTGCATCCCGAACACGCTGCACGTCGACCTGCCCGACGCCGGCCACATGATGCACTGGACCGCGCCCGAGACGCTCGCCGAGCGGCTGCTGCGTTTCTTCGCCACGCCGCCCGAGAGCCGGCCCCCCCCGCCGCGCTGACCCCCACGACAAGGAAGCTCCCCGTGGCCGAAATCACCCGCAAAGAGCTGGTCCTCGCCCTCATCGCCGCCGGGGATCACCCGCGGCTGATGGGCGTCGACCTGTCCGGGCTCGATCTCTCCGGCCTCGCGCTCCACCGCGCAAACCTGGCCCGCGCAAATCTCGCCGGCGCAAACCTGATCATGGCGAACCTCTTCGGCGCAAACCTGAAAGGCGCAAACCTGAAGGGCGCAAACCTGACCCGCGCCGATCTCGAAGGAGCATACCTCGCCGGCGCGAACCTCTCCGGCGCGATCCTCGTCGACGCGATCCTCACGGAAGCGAACCTGACGGACGCGATCCTCGACGGCGCCAATCTGACGCGCGCCGTTCTCGACGACGTGAAGGGGTACCGCGCCTCCTCCGATTGAATTTTCGAGCGCGAAGCGCCACGCTGAACGCATGCGAAAGCCGAGCTTCTTTTCTTTTTCTTCGCGGACGTTCCCCTTCCTCTCGCTCGCACTCGCGACCGGCCTGCTCCTGACGGTGTCGAGCTCCGGATGCGGGACCGACCGCGCCTGCTTTTACTGGACCGAGCTCGAAGGCACATGCCCCTCGCAGCGCGAGGCGTTCGACTTCTTCCAGGGTGATTTCTGCTCGACCAACATCACCGCGGTCACCAGCGAGGGCACGTTCGAAGGCGATACCTGCTGTTACGACGTGACCGAGGACAGCTCAGGCTTCGGGAGCTGCGCCCCCGAGCCGGGCCCCTTCCCACCCGGGACCTCCATCGCCGTGGGCGTCGGCGGCGCCCCCGGCGTCGGCGGCGCCGGCGGCGCAGCCGGCGCCGGCGGCATGGGTGGCGTGGGTGGCTCCGGCGGCGCCTCGACGTGCGCATCGTGCAAGCAGTTCATGCTCGAAGACATGCCACCCGAGCTCTGCCCCGGGTCCGTCCCCCTCTACGAAGCCTTCACCGACTGCAAGTGCTACGGCGCCTGCGCATCCAAGTGCGGCGAAGCCTGCATGTCGAGCCAGGTCCCCGCAACCGAGTGCGAGAACTGTCTGCTCGACAATTCGTCGAACGGCTGCGGCGCGCAGTTCTTCGCCTGCTCGAACGACGGCAACTGAGCGAGAGGCGCCGCGCCGGGGCGCTGCCCCGGACCCCGCGGGGGCTGTTCGCCCCTCGACCCGAACCAGGCACGGCCTGGACCGAGGGTGGAAGAACTGCGCGGTGCGCAGTTCTTCCAACGGGCCGGTGGCAAGACCAGGGACGTGCGTCTCGAGCAGGCAACGGGCACGTTGCAGGTTGAACCTGCAGCGCCGCGGTCTTCGTTGGCAAGGTCGTTGAGGGTCTTGACTTGCGGCTGTTCGATGAACTGCGCACCGCGCAGTTCATCGACCCCGAGTCCAGCGCTTGCGCTGGTCCGGGTCCAGGGGCGGACAGCCCCGGTGGGGCCTGGGGCAAAGCCCCAGCGCAACGCCCCCAGCCAAGCGGACAAACCGTTCAGAACTGGATCTTGCTGACGTTCGGCGCAGTGCCCGTACCGGCGGGCGCCTTCGTGGTGCCTGTGCTTCCGGCGCCGAATGGCTTCGCGGAGAACGCGCCGCTGCCGAGTGCCCCGGCGGGCTTCTGGCTTGGCGTTGGCTGCGCTGCGGTCGTGGCGGGCTCGACCTCGAGGCCGTCGCCTCCTTCGCTTGGATTTGGCGCGGCTGCGGAAGGTGGCGGCGCGGCTGTGGTGGGCGGCGCGGGGGCTGCGCTCGGCGCGGGGGCTTGGGGGGTTGCGGCGGGTGCGGTGCTTGTGGGCTCGGCGGGCCTTGTGTTCAGGAAAAAGACGGCTGCTCCGGCCACGCCTGCTGCGAGGGCGAGGAACACGAGGCCTACCACGGCTGCGGGGGACATCCCGCGGCGCGGAGCAACCATGGGGAGGGAGATGGGCGCGGAGGTCGCGCTTGGCCTCGACGTTGGCCCGCCTGGCAGCGAGGGCCGATCCTGCGCCTGCATCATCGCGGACTGCGCCTGTGCGGCCTGCGGCTGCTGCGCATACGGCATGGGCGTCTGCGTCGCGGCGTAGCCTGGATACGACGTTTGTGACGGCCTCGGGTTTGCGACGCTCGCCGGCGCGATCAGGTGCCTCGCACCGCTCTGTTCGAAGGCCATCGCGCGCACGGCGTCTTGCAGCGCGCGTAGCTCGTTCAGCATGTCCTCGGCCTTCTGGTAGCGCATCTGCGGCCGCCGCTGGACCGCGCGCGTCACCACGGCGACGAACCCTTGCGAGATCCGATCGTTTCGGCCTGTCTGCAGCGCTGGTGCGTCCGTCATCAACTTGGCGCGCGCGAGCTCGGCGTCTTGCGCGTCGCCGAAGATGTGACGCCCTGCGATCGCGCGGTAGAGCATCGCGCCGACGGCGTAGAGATCGGAGGCTGCGGTCACGTCGCGTGAGTTCAGGATCTGCTCGGGCGCCATGTACTCGAGCGTCCCGAGGGCCATGTCTGCGCGCGTGAGGTTCGTCTGCTCGAGATCTTCGCCTGCGCCGGACTCGATGCGGCCCATGCCGAAGTCGACGATGATCGCGCGCGATTTTCCGTTTGGCGTCGGCTCCATCATGATGTTGCCGGGCTTCATGTCGCGGTGGATGACGTGCGCGCGGTGCAGATCGCCAAGCGCGTCCACCACGTCGCATCCGACGTCGATCGCCTCCTCGACGGAGAGCCTTCGCTGGTGCAGCACCTTCGAGAGCGGCTGGCCCTCGATGTACTCCATGACGAGCACGAGTCCGACGCTCGGGTCTTCGACGAAGTCCACGACGCGCGCGACGTGATCACTCCGGATGCGGCCGAGCAGGTTCGCCTCGCGCCGGAAACGTGCGACCACCTCGCGATCGTAGGCAGCGGCGGCGAGCAGCGTCTTGATCGCCACCTTCATGCCGATCGCGAGGTGCTCACCGGCCCACACCTCGCCCATGCCGCCCGCTCCGACACGCGCGTCGACCCGATACCGTCCCGCGATGATTGAGCCCGGAGCCAAATCCATACGATCGACCATGCTAACGGAAACCGACGGCGAACCGGCAAAAGGTTGCGCCTCCGCCGCAAACTCGGTCGGCCGACGTACGGAAAAGCCTGTATCTTTTTCCACACACGGCGGGAACACGCCTGCCTGCCCGAGCGACGGGACCGTCCTCGACGCGTGCGCCCGCGCCGCGACGGCGGTAACGGTCCCCGGTGCAGATCGTCTTCTGTGGCACGGGCTGGTTTCCTATCGTCGACGCCATCCGCGCGCGGCTGCCCCTCGGCATCACGCTGCGCACCTGGGACCCGAGCTTGCCTCTTGCCGGCCAAGTCGAGGACGCCGACATCCTCTTGCCGTCGAACGCGCGTCTCGACGCCGCCGTCATCGCCGCGCCGCGCCAGCTCCGCCTCATCCAGCAGCCGGCCGTCGGCACCGAAGGCATCGACCTCGCCGCCGCGCGCGCCCGGAGCGTACCCGTGTGCAACGCGCCTGGCACGAACGGGCAATCGGTCGCCGAAGCCGCGCTCTTCTTGATCCTCGCCCTCGCGCGCCGCTTCCCCCGGGCGAGCCGCGCCTTCACCGAGCGCTCCATCGGCGCGCCCCTCGGCATCGAACTCGCCGGCCGCACGCTCGGGATCCTCGGCCTCGGCCGCTCCGGCGCCGCCCTCGCCCGGATTGCCGAGGCCCTCGGCATGCGTATCCTCGCCGCGCGCAGCACCACGTCCCACGAAGACATCCTCGACCTCGCTGCCCGCGCCGACGTGATCAGCATCCATTGCCCGCTCACGCCAAAGACACGGGGTCTCGTCGGTGAAGCCTTTCTCGCGCGGATGAAGCCCGGGGCCCTGCTGGTCAACGTCGCGCGGGGCCCCATCGTCGATCGAGGCGCCCTCCTCCACGCCCTGGAGACAGGCAAGCTCGGCGGCGCAGGGCTCGACGTATTCTGGGAAGAACCGTGGGACCCCACGGACCCGCTCTACCGGCGCGACGACGTCGTCGTCCTCCCCCACGTCGCCGGCTCCACCGAAGAAGCCTTCGCCCGGATCGCCGACATCGTCGCCGGCAACGTGAAGCGGCTGCTCCAGGGGGAGCCATTGCTGCATCGCATTGCGTGAGGAGGCTTGGCAGCAGCGTAGCGCCGGGGTTTCACCCCGGACCCGACGAGGGGTTGTCCACCCCTCGACCCGGACCAGGGCCAGCCCTGGACGCGTGGAGCATCGACCGCAATGCGGTCGATGCACAAAGAGCGAGTCTCACACCTTCAGCTTTTGGTCATTTCCGCATTGGTGACAGCACGAGCGGAAATGCACGCGTGTTGACATTGTCGGAGGCGGGAGCGACCATCGCGCCGCCCTGATGCAACCGAAGCCGCTGCTCGACCGCTCCCTGGCCCCGTTCAACCGGAACGACCTTCGTTCACAGGCGTCGGTCGCATGAAAATCCATGACATCGGGCGACACACGCTCGTCTACGGCGACGACGACGTCTCCACCATGACCTACCGCGGCCGCGTCTCGTACAACGAGATGCGCGAGATCCTCGCGACGGAGGATCTCTCGAACGTGCCGGACGCCGTGCTCCTGCTCTGTGACATCCGCGCGTTCGAGGGGATGGACGGCGAGACGCGGCGCCTCGGCGCGACGAACCCCAAGCCTGCCAAGCGGTATTTCACCGCCTACATCGGCGCCGGCTTCAGCCTGCGGGTCTTCGTGAACATGTGGAATCGGGCCACGAACTTCATCCACGGCGAGAAGTACGTGTCCGGCTTTTTCGACGACGAGGCGTCCGCGCGGGTGTGGCTCCTGGCGCAAAAAGAGGCGTTCGAGCGCGAGGAGATGCGCAGAACGACCGGGAGCGAAAGCGAAATTCTCGGTTGAGAGTCCCGAGGCAGCCGAGGATGGGTCGGCTCAGGCCCTGGGGTGCGACCGCCGCGCGCCGCCTGCGCGCCGCTTGACCGACAAGAGGATCCCGAGCGCACCCAGGAAGAGCAGCGACGAAGAGGGCGCGCGTTCTGCGTCCTCTACGCTGTAGCTGCAGCCGCCGCCAGGAATGGGCCCGCCGCCCGGACCCGCATCGGAGCCGGTCCCCGCGTCGAACGGCTCGCCGCCGCCCGCCCCAGCGTCGAGCGGCTCGCCGGCATCCATTCCAGCGTCGAGCGGCTCGCCGCCGTCCGTTCCAGCATCAATCACCTCACCGGCATCCATTCCCGCATCGAGCGGCTCGCCGCCGTCCGTCCCAGCGTCCTGCGGATCGACCGGCTCCATGCACGTCCCCGCCGAGCACACGTTCGTCCCATCGCCGCACGTCGTGCCGTCGAGCGGGGCGCACACCCCATCGGCCGGCGCACCGGCGGTCACGCTGCACGCCATGCAGTCGGTCGTATCGCCGCCGCCGCATGCCGTGTCGCAACAGACGCCGTCCGAGCAAAAGCCGCTCGGGCAAACGCCGCAGGTCGTGATCCGCGAAAGACGCACGCGAACCGATTCGTAGGGGGCGCCCTCGACAAACCGCGAGAAAGCCACCATCGTCTCCCCGTCGCCGCGCGAGGCGAGCTCGACGGGCTTGAGGATGCCAGGCTCGGTCGAGATGTCGAACGGCGCGCTGACCGTCCCGTCCGGAGCGACGGTCACGCCCCGAAGAATCTCATGCCGCGGGGAAGCCCCAGGCGCGTACCGCGCGACGACGAACAGGCTCCCGTCGAACGCCACGGCAGGACGCTGCTCCCAATGGCTGTAGCGACATCCATTGTACCCGTTCGGGTCCGGGTGCTCGTCGAGCCAGAGCCCCTGAGAATCGAGGACCATTCCATCCGGCGTGATACGCGCCGCGCGCTCGCGGGTGACCTTCGTCCCGAGATCAAAGGCCCTCCAGGCGATCAAGTAGACGCCCCCGC
Organism: Polyangium mundeleinium; assembly: GCF_028369105.1. Lineage (NCBI taxonomy): Bacteria > Pseudomonadati > Myxococcota > Polyangiales > Polyangiaceae > Polyangium > Polyangium mundeleinium. Next base: position 8,483,324 of record NZ_JAQNDO010000001.1, read on the forward strand.
CGAACGCGACGTCGAACCCACAAAGCATCTCGTTCTGGTTCGCGACCGTGAGGCCCCCCGGATCGAGCATCGCCCCGTTCGTGTCGAGGCGCGAGGCGCGCAGGATCGTCGGATTCCCCGATCCCGTGCCATTCGGGTCCGCGCCCCAGACGTACAAGGCGTTCGTGCCGTCGGAGGCGAGCGCGCCGCTGAAGCCATAGGGCAGCGCCGAGAACTCGGTGACATTCCCTTGCGCGTCGAGGCGGAAGGGAATCCGGGCGCCGTAGAGGTAGCCGCCCGCATACTGAAGGACGAGCAACGTGTCGGCCGCGACCGCCGTCGCCGCGACGACCTTGTACTCCCCGAGTTGAAGGGGCGGGTTGTCGAGCAGCATCCCTTGGTCATCCACGCGCGAAGCACGGAGCGAGTTTTGCTCCTCCAAAGCCCCCGCCTGGAGATCGAACGCGGACCACAGGAGCAGGGTCGACGGCCCGCCCGTGACCACGAGGGGATCACGTTGGTGGAGCGGGCCTGTGGCCATCGGCAGCCCCGACGTGTCGAGCGCCTGCCCCGCGGGAGAAAGGCGCGTCGCGAGGATGTCCATGGAGCCCGCCGCGTAGTTGCGATCGTCTTCCCAGGCGACGAGGTAATTCTGCCCATTCCAGCCGAGCGATACGTCCGTCTGGCTGTTCGCGCTCGCCGAGATCAGGATCGGCGTCGTATCGATCTGCGTTCCATCCGTCGCGAAGCGCGCCCCAACGATGTCGGCGACATCGGGTGCGCCAAAGTCGTTCCCCGCGAACGCGGACCAGGCGACAAACGCGTTCGTCCCATCGGACGTGATGGCCACGTCCCGGCCCGACGTCGTGAGGGTGCTCGGCGCCGGATCCAAAAAACCTCCCTGCGCGTCCAGCCGAAGGAGCCGCAGCGTCCCGCCCGATTCGACGAGCTCCACCTCCCACCTGTTGCTCGACGTCAAGAGGAACCCGGAGCTGGTCTCGACGAGCCCGACGCGAATCAGCTCGTCGTTGATGGGATCCGTGGTGGCGAGCGTGTTCGGCGCCCCGAGCGGCACGGCCGCGGCCGACACGCGGACCGTATGAAATGCCCTCTCGGTCCAGGCCGTCTCCCACGCGACGAGATGATTCGTCCCATCGAAGACCACGGCCGGCGCGCTGATGAACTCGTCGCCCGTGTAACCGGCCATCGTGGGTGCGAGGTCGACGCCGCCCGGGTCGAGCACGGCCCCCTGGGCGTCGATACGCGCGCCCCGGAGCATGCCATTCGAATGCCACACCATCAGCGTGTCCGCGCCCGAGGAAGCGAGCCCGAGGCCGCTGAAGGACCAGGACGGACCCGCGATGGAAGCGACGCCGCCCGGATCGAGGACGGCGCCGGCCGGCGTGATGCGCGCGTGGCGCAGGCCAGCCGGGGCATTGGAGCTCGACCAGGCCACGACGAATTGCCCCGCCGCATAGGTGACGCCGAATCCCTGGCCTCCGACACCGGTGGCGCCAATCGTGATCGGGGTCGGGTCGAGCACGGCGCCGCTCGGATCCACGCGCACGGCCTGGAGCTCGGTGCCACTCAGGAAAGCAACGAGAAACACGCCTCCGCCCTCGGCGACGCGTGGCTCGCTCCCCACCGCGAGACCGAGCCCGTACGGGTCGAGGACGGTCCCGTCGGGCAGGATGCGCGCGCCGTAAATCGTCGCCGGCGCGCCGCGGCCGTCGTACCAGACGGCGAGGTGCTGCGTGCCGTCGAAGGCCACCGAGGTCGAATGCTCGGCAAAACCGGCCGGACCGAAGAGGGGATCATCCGTGCCCGTCTCGGGTGAAATGAGCGGATCGAGCACGGCCGGGTAGGCGGACGTCTCCACGAGATTCGCGGCGACGCGCATTTCGAGGCCCCCGGGGACGGCGCGCACGGGCACGTCGGCGCGGGCGCCGCGGGCGTCGATCCACGTCGCATGTCCGACACGGGCGCCGAGCCCGGTGGCGTGATCCGCGAAGCGATGCCCTGCCGCGCCTTCGCCAGCATACGCCTGGCCGGAGACCCGAAGGCGAACGGTGACGTCTCCCTCGCCCTCGGGGCGCGCGGGGAACGTGTAACTCAGCTCCACGCCTTCCGGCATGGGCCTCAGGTGTTGCGCGACCTCGCCCCGGTCGAGGATCAGCTCGCCGCCCGCATCGACAGCCGGCTTCGCCGCAGACGCGGCCTGGCCGAGCGAACGGCTGCCGCGCGTCACGTCCGTCGTTTCGATACGAAGCGGCGACGGGCGCGCGGCGGGGGTTTTTCCTTTTCCGTCGGCGAGGGGCGCGAGCTCGAATGCCTCCGTGGAGGCGCGCACGGCATATCGGTCCCCTCCGGCAGTCCATACGCCCTCGCCACCACGGAAGGCAGGGAGGAGCGGCGCCGGCGAACCCGCAGCGGCGGGCGACGGCGCGCGCGTCAGCGTCGCCGCGACGGCGGAGGCGGCGGCGCCAAGGAGAAGCAACGTGAGTCCAGCGAGCCGCGCGGCGCGCGGAGGCCTCATCGGCCCATGTATCCCAGAGCGATCGTTCATCAAGGCGTCTTCCTTATCTCGTCGAGCGTGCGGTCGATCGGGTGTGTCCGCCGCCCCTACGGTCGGGCTTGCAAGGAAATGGCCGGGACACGGCCAGGTTTCCACGATGCTACACGTCGGTGCGGACGAGGACCATCGTGCTTCCGCGAGGAGCAGGATTCGGGACGTGCTCTTGGAGGGGGGACAGACCGGCGACCTGGGTTTCCGCGCGTGCATGCGCGCGGAGGCGCCCGTGGTGCCGCGAAGTCGGCCGTCGATTCGACGGCAGCGGCTCCCGTGTTCGCGTTCAGGCGCGCGCCTGGTTCACCCGATTCTTTCGACGCAGGGGGAGGAGCAGAAGCCCGAGCACCCACCACGCGCCGTGCGAGCCCCCGCCGACCTGACGGCAGCCGCAGCTCCCCTCCTCTGTCACAGCGTCACCGCCAAAGCCGCCCGAGCCCGATCCGCTCGAGGACGAGGACGACGCGCCGCCACCTCCGCCGGCGCCGCCAAAGCCGCCCGCGCCCATACCGCCCGCGCCGCCATTGCCGCCAGAGCCCATGCCGCCCATGCCGCCCGCGCCGCCATTGCCGCCCGCGCCACCCGCACCCATGCCGCCGGCGCCGCCGGAGCCGCCATTGCCGCCATTGCCGCCCGCGCCGCCAGCGCCACCCGCGCCCATGCCGCCTGAGCCGCCATTGCCGCCCGCGCCACCGGAGCCGCCCGAGCCGCTCGGATCCATCGCGCACGCACCGGCGACGCACACGCCACCCGCGCACGGCATGCCATCAGGCTTCGCGGGGTTCGAGCACGTGCCGCTCGCGGCATCACAGGTGCCTGCCTCGTGACACGCGTCGAGCGGCGCGCACGCGACCGGGGCCATGCCCATGCACACGCCACCTGCGCATTGATCGGTCTGCGTGCACGCGTTGCCGTCGTTGCACGCGCTGCCGTCCGCTTTCGCGGGATTCGTGCACACGCCGCTCGCGGGATTGCAGGTGCCGGCCTCGTGGCATGCGTCGAGCGGCGCGCACACGACCGGGGCCATGCCCGTGCACACGCCGGCCGCGCATTGATCGGTCTGCGTGCACGCGTTGCCGTCGTTGCACGCGCTGCCGTCCGCTTTCGCGGGATTCGTGCACACGCCGCTCGCGGGATTGCACGTGCCCGCGGTGTGGCATGTGTCGAGCGGCACGCACATCACGGGGCTGCCGGGCATACACGAGCCGCTCATGCACGTATCGTTTTGCGTGCATGCATTGCCATCGTTGCAGCCCGTGCCGTTCGGCAGCGCGACATCCACGGGGCAGGTCGTCGCGACACCATTACACGTCTCGGGCATGTCGCACGCAGACGCGGCCACTCGGCAGGTCGTGCCCGCGGCGATCGGGCTGCAGATGCCCTGGGCCCCGGGGACGTTGCACGCCTGGCAATCACCTGCGGCGCCCCCCCCGCATGCGGAGTCGCAGCAATACCCGTCGACGCAGAGCCCATTCGCGCAATCCGCCGGGACGCTGCATGCGATCGGGGTCGTCGAGGTATAGATCTCAGCGCTCGTCGTGTAGAGCACGTTCGGAGGATCGCCGCCGGCGACGAGCACGGACCCATTTTGCAGCAGGGTCGCGGTGTGGTAGCCGCGGGCGAGGCCGAGCGATGCGGTCGTGGACCACGCGCCGGTGCTCGGATCATAGAGCTCAGCGCTCGCCAGCGACGACGGGCCCATGCCGCCCGCGACGAGCACCTTGCCCGTGGGCAGGAGCGTCATGCTGAGCGCGTAGCGGCCTTTGACCATGGATCCGGTGAGCGTCCACGCATTGGTGGCAGGATCGTAGAGCTCGCAGAAGGCCTGGGAATCGGTGTTGCCGCAGGTGAGCGCCTTCCCATTCCCGAGGAGCACCGCCGTATTGTAGGCATGCGGCACGTTGAGCGGACCCGTGAGGCTCCAGCCGTTCGTCGCCGGATCGTAGACCTCCGCGGTCAACGAGCCTCCCGAAAGGCCCGCGCTGCCGATCGCCAGCACCTTTCCGCTCGCCAGCGTGACGAGCGCGTGCGCCTCGCGCGAATCGTCCATCACGGGGCCGGCCGTCCAGCCATTCGTGGCCGGATTGTAAATCTCGGTCGAAGCGTCGGCGCCGCCCGTGACGAGCACGCGGCCATCGGGCAGGAGCGCGGCGCGGTGCGTGTAGCGATGGATCGACATGACGCCCGCCGGGCTGAACGTCCCCGTCGCGGGGTCGAAGGTCTCGGCGGCTGCGAGGCTCCCGAAGATGCTGCTCAGGCCACCCACGACGAGCACCCGGCCATCCGCGAGCCTCGTCGACGTGTGGGCGTACCGCGCATCCTTCATGGAACCCGTGAAGCTCCACAGGTTCGTCGCCGGATCATAAAGCTCGGCGAATTTCGTGGCCACGTCGCCGACCGAATAGCCGCCGGTCACGAGGACCTTGCCATTCGCGAGCAGCGACGCCGCGTGGTTATCGCGCGGCGTGTTCATCGGCGCGACCGTGGTCCACGCGGGATCGACGAGCAGCGCCGCGCCGGGCGGCGGCGCATCCTCGAGGTAGAGCTTGATCGTCGCGCCGTCGAGCGCGAGGCGCACGCCGATCGGATGACCGCCCTCCGAGAAGGCGCGCGGCGCGGTGACGTGGAGACGCGCCCGGCCGGCCGGATCGAAGAAATGAACCCCCGAAGCGTCGTTTCGCGCCTCGGCCCCGTCCACACGCCACGCGCCGAGCACCTCACCCGGTGCGGCGCGATCGGCCTCGATCACGAGCCATTCCTCGACGCCGCCCGCGCCGGCGACCCAGAGGGACGTGCCTCCTCGGCGCGGATACGCGACGGCATCATCGACCGTGAATGCGCGGCCGCTCGTGCCTTCTTCGCGCACCAGGAGCTCGAAGCCGTCGGCGGCACGAAAGCGCACCGCGCCTTCGCCCTCCCGCGGGAGCGCGACGATCAAATCGTCCCATGCGCCGACCCCCCGGGGCGGGCGCCGACGATAACCGGCTTCATCCGATTCGAAGGGAGACGACCGAAGCACCTCTTCGACCTGCCCGGGGAACCCCGCGCGGAGCTTCGTGCGCAGCGGCTCGGCCGCCGCATCCTCCGGCTCGCGAAAGGCCTCGCCGGGCTTCTCCGTGACCTCGTTGCCGCCGCAGGCCGCGAGCGTGCCGAGCGCCATTGCAAGCGAGGAGAATCCCCGCCAGCGCGCATACGATCGTTTCCTATCGACTCGAACGTTCGGTTCGTGCATGGCGCGGACCCTACCCACCCGAGGCGATCTCGTCAATGAGGGTCGCCCGAGCGAGCGCGAAGCCACGGCGTCGGCACGTCGGCGAGGATCGATACGAGAACGAGATCGAGGCAGCGGGGGCCTTCACCCCCTCCGGAAACACGCGGAGCGCCGATTTCGCGGAGCGGTCCACGGAGACCGTCCTGGTGCTGCTCGGGCTCGCCAGGTGCTGAGGGGGAATCAACCCGACCGCTTTGGGAGACTCGTTGCGCGCTTGGGAAGGTGACGGAGACCCATCCACGCGAGAGCCGCGATATGGGTGGCCACCTCCTCGATCGGGGGCTTGCGGACCGTCGTCCACCACTGGCCGACGAACGTCACCATGCCGACGAGGGCATGACCGTAAATGGGCGCCGCCCGAGCGTCGTACCCGGCAGCTTTGAAAGAAGTGGTAAAGACCTCGCTGACCCGAACGCCGAGGTCGCTGAGCAACGACAACATCCCGCCGCCGGCGGCAGGGGCGTCGTGGGCGAGGATCGCGAACCCATCGGGGTGGTCCTTGACGTAGGTGAGGAAGGCGAGGGCCCCCTGCTCGAGTCGCTCGCGTGGGCCGCCTTGGGCGATCGCCTCGGAGATCCTGCGGACCACATAGTCCATCTCGCGGTCGACCACGACCGCGTAGAGCCCTTCCTTCCCACCGAAGTGCTCGTAGATGACCGGCTTGGAGACCTTGGCGCGTTCGGCGATCTCCTCGACCGACGTCGCCTCGTAACCACGTCGCGCAAAGACGAACCGACCCGCGTCGATGATCGAGGCGCGGCGGGCCGAAGCAGAGAGGCGGGGCGCTCGGGGCGGCATCGTGGCGAGTTTAGCCCCGCGGGTGTCGGTGCGCCGGTTGCTGCGATGGCCGCTCGCGGAAGCCATGGCTCCTTCTACCTACGTCCGAGTAGGTTTCAAGACCCAAGGTTCGTTTTTCTACGCCGGCCCGCCGACCGTCAATCGAACGTTTGCAGTCATTTTTCGGTCAGGATCACCACGGCATCCCATGACCGTTTGAGCTCTTGTCTCCTCGCTCGTATCTACGCTACCGTAGGTAAACGCGCGGCCGCTGGCCCCCGCGAAAGGCCCCCGCATGAACGACGACTTGCTTACGCCCGCTGCGAACGGCGGCGAACCGTACTCCGAGAAGCCCCTGCTCCGGGGCGTCATCCACCAATGGGCGGCGGTGGTCGCGTTCGTCGCGGGCGTGGCGCTCGTGTACATCGCCACCGAGATCCGCCGTTCGGTGGCCGCCGCGGTCTACAGCCTCAGTCTGCTCACCCTCTTCTCGATCAGCGCGACGTACCACCGAATCAACTGGGGCCCGAGGGCGCGCCTGCGGATGCGTCGCCTCGATCACGCGGCCATCTTCGTCCTCATTGCTGGCACGTACACGCCCGTCGCCCTGATCGCCCTGGGCCCCGGAGACGGGACGAAGCTTTGCACATTGGCGTGGGCGTGTGCAGCCGTCGGCATCCTCAAATCGGTCTTCTGGTCCGGATCACCGAAATGGGTGACCGCTGCCATCGCCGTCGCCGCCGGCTGGTGCATCGTGCCGTTTCTGAGCGCCGTGGGACGCGCCCTCGATACCACGGAGTTCATCCTGCTCTTCGGCGGGGGCATCATCTACACCGTCGGCGCCCTCGCCTACGCATCGAAGCGCCCGAACCCCGTCGTCGGCGTCTTCGGCTACCACGAGGTCTTCCACGCCTGCACCGTCGTCGCCGCCGCGATGCACTTCGCAGCCGTCGCAAAGATCGTACGAGGGGCATAACGAGACGGCTACGCCGAGGCGCAAGGGGGCTCCTGCAACGGTCTTGAAATCAGAGGACCGCCGCGACGTCGTCGCAGCTCCAATCTTCGACCTCCACGCAGTTCTCGAGCCTCCCAGGGCCCCACGGCGACCACCGGCACGTCATGTCGTCCATGGCCGCGCAGCCTGCCGCGACGCCGTCGCCGAGGACGACGTCGCAGATTTGATGCGCCGAGGAAGGCTCCCACGGAAGCGGGGTGGGGCAGCTCCCGATTTCGCACTCCCGATGGCGCGATTGCACCAGAGCCTTGCCGTCGCCCTGCACGATGATGAGCTGCTCGGTCTCGAAGATGTTGCCACCAGGCACCTCGATGGCGCTGAGCGCACCCGGCTTGTTCGAAACGAGGAACTTCGCGGCGCAGATGACGGCCGCCTCCGGCCCCGGGTAGAGGTGAATGTTCATTTGCGGGCAATCGGTCGTCACGCCGCATGCAAACAGGTCGGTATGCACCTGGCCGCCTCCGGACGACGATGACGATGACGACGACGACGCGGAGGAGGTCGAGGAGGCCGACGAAGTCGACGAGGCCGACGACGCGGAGGAGGCCGAGGAGGAAGAGCCGCCGCTGCCGGTCATGGTCCCGCTGTCGCTCTCGGACGAACAAGCGGCGAAGGGGATGACGAGGGCGAGGGCGAGGGCGATAAAAGAAAGCTCGGTTTGGTTTGAGTCCATGCTGACGACTCGAACATAAACCATCTCGCACCCGTCCGGAAAGCGCAGGGCAGCCGAGAGCAAATTCCTGGCGCGGGCGCCACGACGACGCCCCGTCGCACGTTGCTCTTGGGAGAATCGTTTCCTCTCGTCATGGGTGGGATCCCGCGGTTCATCCAGTGGCATTGGCGAGCCACCGTCACGTCGCTCTCGGGCTGGAAACCGATTTCCATTGCATGTCGGAACCGCCTACGACGAGAGCGGCGCGCGCTCCGAATGGGGCGTGGGCAACCCATCACGCCTGCCCCCGAACAGGAAACGGACATGAAGCACGGTCATCTTGCGATTGGAATCGCGGCCCTCGGCCTCTTCGGATGCGGGCTCTTGCAGATCAACGGTCCGCTTGCGTCAGAAGGTTGACTGACCGCCGCTCCCCTCCCCCCTTTCGCGGAGAGGGCTCCCGCTCTATCCTCCTCGATTCTTCCCCTTCGTTCACAGGAGGAGCTCGCCATGCGTTCCCGCGCAAAAAGCCGAATCTCGCTCGCGTTCCTGATCAGCCTCCCGCTCGCCGCCTTCGCGACGGGCTGTTCCGACGACTCGTCGACGACCACCGGCACGACAAACCCCGCAGGCAGCGGCGGCTCCGGCGGAATCGGCGGTTCCGGCGGGATCGGAGGCATGGGCGGCGCCGGCGGCATGGGCGGCTCCGGCGGCTCCGGCGGACAGGAAGAGATGCGCGGCCCGGTCTCGTTCACCACGATGCCGGTGCTCGTCGCGCGCGTCGGCGACCCCTACGTGTACGCGTCACAGGCCGTCCAGGAAAACGCCCTGCCCGGCGATACGATCACCTACACACTCGCGAGCAAACCCGACGGCATGCAGGTCGGCCCCGCGACGGGCGAAGTCACGTGGACGCCCGCCGCCGGCCAGGAAGGGCCGCAAATCGTCTCGCTCGTGGCCACCGGCCCCGACGGGCAGAGCGCGAAACAGGACTACACGATCGAGGTCGAGCCGGCCGTCAACATCCTCGGCATGCAACCGGCCGCCGGCAGCGCCGCGGGCGGCGAGCTCGTCACGATCAGCGGGTATGGCTTCGTCGGCGCCATCGGCGTCCTCTTCGGCAACGTCCCGGCCGCCGACGTCATGGTCCTCGACGACGGCACCCTCAGCGTCACCACGCCCGCCGCCGTCGCCCGCACCCGCACCGTCACGGTCACCATCAACGGCCAACCCCAAGCCACGTTCTCCCCGGGCTTCACCCACCTTCCCGTCGCCGCGTCGACCGACGTCACCCAGGCCAAACTCTCCTCCACGCTGAAGGTCCAGGGCCTCGGCTTCGATCCGGCGTCTGTCGAGGCAAACCAGCTCGCGATCCCGGGCCGCAGCGGCACGCGCCGCAAGATCGTCACGAACCAGGCGGCCTCCGGCGACCTCGCCTTCGCGCTCGGCGTCGGCAACTCCGAGTCCACGCTCGCGACCGGCGCCGTCGCCATCGAGATCAACGGCCTCCGCTCGAACTGGCTCCCCCTCACGATCACCGACGCGTCGATCCCCGCCGAGCTCGCGGTCACAGGCTTCGACGCGGCCCACGCGCCCGGCGAGAGCATCACCCTCACGGGCGCCGGCTTCGTCGGCCTCCAGCCTGCGGATCTCGCCGTCACCTTCTCCGGCGCTGCCGCGCCTGCGACCGTCACCTCGATCAACGCGGCCGGCACGCAGGCCGTCGTGACCGTCCCCGCGGACGCCGTCACCGGCCCGATCCACCTCGCTGCCACGGGCCGCCTGCCCGCGCGAAGCTACGTCGCCGCCACGATCACCGGCACCACGCCCGTGCTCTCCGTGCTCGACACGACCCCGGCCGGCGGCGCGCCCGGCAGCGCGCTCGTCCTCCGCGGGTCGGGCTTCGCCCCGGGCGCCGCGATGAACAAGGTCACGTTCGACGGCGTGGAAGCCGTCGTCCTCTCCGCGGAGCCCCATCGGCTCGTCGTCGAGGTCCCCGCGGTCGACTTCGGCCCGGCCGAGATCCTGATCGATTCGGCCGGACAAACCACGAACGCCGGCGTCTTCGGCGTCACGGGGGATTACACGATCCTCGCCGGCGGCGGCCCCGAGGAGACCGAGATCGGCGACGGCGCGGATCCCTTGCTCGCCTCGATCGAAGGCGAGTTCGTCACGACCGACGCGGCCAACAACTATTACATCGCCGATCGCAAGCGCGTCCGCGTCCTCAACAACAGCTCTGCGCCCGTCACGATGTTCGGCAAGACGATCCAGCCGAAGACCATCCAGACCGTCGCGCAAGCGCCCGAGGGCGTCGGCTCCGTCGCGATCCACCCCGTCACGCAGGACGCGTATTTCGCCACGGGCTTCCGCATCTTCCGCGCCAAGCGCACCGACGGCACCATCACGGACTACGCCGGCACCGCGTCGAGCGGCAACGGCGGCAACGGCGGAAATCGCCTCAGCGCGAGCTTCAACGGCATCAGCGACCTCGCCTTCACGGCCGACGGCTCCATCCTGCTCGTCGCGGACAACAACAACGGCACGATCCGCGCGATCAACACCACGGGCACGGCAACGACGGCCTGGGGCGTCACGATCGCGGCCGACGCGGTTGATCAGATCGCGAACCCCGGCGTCGTCAACCCGCTCACCGTCACCCTCGACGCCGAGGGCAGCATCTACACGGCAACCTCGCTCCAGGTCCGCAAGATCCCTGCGAACCGCCCGCCGGCCGGCGATCCGATGTACGCCGAGAGCCTGCACCTCGCGGGCGGCGGCAACAATTCGAGCCTGCCCGCCGAGGGCTGCCCTGCGATCACCACATCGCTCGGCGTCAACCGCGGCGCCGTCGTCGATCCAGTCCGCGGCGACCTGCTCATTGGCAGCCGCCACGGCCTCGTGCGCCGCGTTCGCCCTGCCGGCGGCAGCCAAGCGATCGCGCTCGACGAGAGCGACTGCATCGATTTCGTCGCCGGGAGCTGGACCGCCGGCAAGGCCATCCCGAACGCCGGATACGCGGGTGACGGCGGCCCTGCCAAGAGCGCCGCGTTCGCGCTCTTCTCGCGCCCCTTCGTCGATCGGAACGGCTCGCTCCTCGTCCTCACCGAGGGCCGCCTGCGCCGCGTCCTCTTCGACGCCGCGGGGAATCCGGGCCTCGTCGAAGCCGTCGCCGGCATCGGCCCCAGCAAGGTCGACAATCTCCCCGGGCTCTCCCTCCGCGCGCTGAACAGCCTGAGCTCCATCCGCGTCGACGCGGCGAACAACCGCTACGTCTACACCTCGGATGCGCGCGTCGTGGCGCAGGATCGCACGACGAACCTGCTCACGACCCTCGCGGGCACGGGCTACACCGGCAACACCATCGGCCCGAACGGCATGGCCACGACCTCCGATCTCGCCACCCTGCGCGGCGTCGAGCTCGCGGGCGACGCGCTTTATCTGCTCGAAGCGAGCTTGCCGCGCGTCGCGAAGGTCGACCTCGCGACGGGCCTGCTGTCCGTCGTCGCGGGCGACGGCCGCGCCGCCACGACCGCCGAACAGCAGGCCGCGGGACTCGCTGCGACCTCGCGCGTCGCCATCAACACGGGCGCGGGCAAGGCGGTCGTCGGCCCGAGCGGCGCGCTCTACTTCGCCGATTCGAGCTACCTCCGCATCATCAACGTCACGAACCAGCCCATCACCACCTTCGGCGTCACGCTCCAGCCCGGCTACATCGACGACGTTCCGCTCAGCCTCGGCCCGAACATCAGCGGCGTCGCCTTCGCGCCGAACGGCGATCTTTACGTCGCCTCGTACGATTCGAACGCCGTGCGCCGCGTCCCTGCCGCGGGCCCCTTCACGGCGGAAAACGTCATCTCCGGCGACAGCCAGCGGTATGGCGTCGCCAAACCCGGCGCCCTCTCCGACCTGCGCCTCAACCGCCCGAGCGACATCACCTTCCTCCCCACGGGCGAGCTCGTCATCGCGAACGACTTCGGCCACACGCTCGTCGTCGTCGAGCCCGACACGAATGGCGCGATCGGGCCTTCGAGCCTCTTCGCGCACGTCTTCGGCAGCGGCGCGCCGGGCCGCCTCGCGAGCGAGGGCGCGCCGCCCCTCTCCGTCGCGCCGCGCGGCGTCCGCGCCGTCACCGTCGATGGAAAGGACCTCGTCCTCATCGCTGGTGAGCGCGTGGTCCGACTGGCGACCCCTTGATCCCCGGGGCCTCCGAGGGCGCCACCTCGCAGGCCCCGATGCTGTGCCCCTTCTCCCGCCGCATGCGTGATTTCCCCATGAAATCCTGGTGCTCGTCCACCGGATCCGCCGTCGCGGCCCGCGCCGCCGGCGACGCGGGCAAGAGCGTGTAATCGCCCCGCGACGGATCCACGAAGAGCCGCGCGAGCGGCAGGGAGAGCGAATGCCCGTCCTTGCCGAGCTGCTTTCGCCAATCGGAGAGCGACCGCACCTGATCGCCGATCGCCACCCGATCGAGGACGTTCCCGTCGCTCTCCACGAGCTTCGCGTCCTTCTCCGTCACGAGCTCGAGCCCCGCGCGGCGCGCGTCGCGGTGGAACAGGATGTTGTTCCGCACCACGTTCGGCCCCGCGCTCAATCGGAGCTGCAGCGCGTTTCGCGCCCCCTCGGGCATCACCACCGTGTTGTGCACGATCGAGAGCCCCTTCGGACCGGCACGCCCGTCCCCGTCTTCCTCCGCGTCCTGCTCCATTCCGTCGGCGTCGCCGAAGGCCACGATGCCCGACGCTGCATTGTCGTAGAGCACGTTCCCTTGCACGATCGAGTCCTGCACGCCGTCGAGGTTGATCCCCGCGCCTTTCCGCTTCTTGTTGTTCGCGAGCGCGCCCCCGCCGTTGCCGAAGATCAGGTTCCGCTCGATGGCGGCGCCGGTCACGAGCCCGTCGGCCACACCATCGTAAAAACTCTTGCCGTACTTGTCCGTCTCGGGCCGCTCGCGCATGTCGGCGTTGATCTGGACGCCGCAGCCGTCGTTTTCGCGCAGCACGTTTGCGCGGATCGCGGGCCGGTCGCCGCTGTTCGACAGATAGATGCCGTGCTCGCGCCGGCTCCGCCGGATCTCGTTGTTCTCGACCGTCATGTCGTCCGCGAACGACGAAAAGATCCCCCACCGCCCGTTGTCGAGGAACGTCCCGTTCCGGATCGTCACGTTCGTCCCGTAAAACACGGCCACCGCGGCGCGCGGCGCGCCGTGCGACGAGATCCCGTCGAGGACGACGTGGTGGGATTTCCGTAGAATGATATTATCCCGACAAGCGTTCTGGTTCTTGCAATTCGGGTCCGGCCGGACGAGCGCGCGCCTGCCGACCGCGAAAATCGTGATGGGCCGGCCCGGCTCGCCTCTCAGCCCGTCCACGGTGAAGCGCGCGTATTCCCCGTCTTCCACGAGCAGCACGTCGCCCGGCGCCGTCGCGAGGGAAATGCCTCGCTGGATCTCCCGGCACGGATTGCGCTCCGAGCAATCGTTTGCGTCTCGTCCGGACGGCGATACCCGGAATCGCCGCCCGCCCGGAGGCGGGGCCGGCCTCACCCTCGCGGGCCCGACCGACGCGAGGCTCTGCATTCGCGGCGGCCCGGACAGCGCCTCGGCCGACGTGCCGTGATCCTCGGGCGAAGCCGGGCGCGAGCACGCGAGCAGCAAGACAAGCGGAGCGGCGCCCAAGAAAACACGCATGAACAGCACCTCCGCGTGAGTCCATGAAAGGTAGCGCCCGCATTCGACCCCGTCACGACGAATTGCGAGACTACACACAATCCTGGCCGCTTCGGACACGCGGGAGACCGCCCCGAACGGGATGGGTTCGTCCCGAGCGGGGGTTGGGGGCGCAGCTCGGCTTGTCCGAGCGTAGCCCCCAAGCGTTGAATGCGTACTCTGACTCACCTCGCCTGCCTGGACGAACCCCCTTCGGACCCCCTCGACCTCGGCCTTCGATGCGCCTAGACTCGCGCCGCCTCGTCAGGGGACGCGGCATCCAACCATTTCCAATTCTCCCTGGAGTCAGCCGTGGCTGCCGGACGAACGCGCGTTCAATACGATTGCACCAAGTGCGTGGCATTTTGCTGCTCCATCTACGAGCGCGTCGAGGTGACGGCCCGGGACGTCAAGCGGCTCGCCTCCCATTTCGGCCTCACCCCCGAGGTCGCCGAGAAACGCTTCACCGTCCACCGCTTCGGCGGCCGCATCCTTCGCCGCAAGAAAGATCCTTTCTTCGGCAGGTCCTGCAAATTCCTCCACCCCGAGACGCGCGGCTGCACCATCTACGAGGGCCGCCCCCAGGCCTGCCGCGAATACCCCGGCAAGAGCCGCTGCGGTTACTACGACGTCCTCCAATTCGAACGCGAAATCCAGGACGACCCCACCATCGTCCCCATCGTCCGCCTCACCTTCAAGAAACAGCTCCGCGACGCGGACCGCTGATCCCGCCGATCCCCTTCCGCCTCGGCATGCCGGACCACGGCCCCCGCGCGATGGGGGTCCCGGCCACGCCAATCTACACCGCCGGCAGCATTTTTCACGGATAGCGCCTTCCATCAGCATGACGCGGGGTGTCGATATGCCTTTGCGTAACTCGGCCCTCTTGCATGTCTCGCCCGCCTTTCCGTAGGCTGGGCCAATGGCGATCCTCGATCTCTCCTTCGAGTCCGGCGAGCAGAGCCTCTCGGTGCGGCACTTCTCGGTGCACGAGGGCATCTCGACGCTCTTCAGCGCCAACGTCGTCGCGCGCTCGCCGAAGGAAGACATCGACCTCGAATCGCTCGTCGGCAAGGCCGGCGGCCTGCTCGCGATTGGCAACTTGAACGTGCCGCGCGGCTGGACCGGCGTCGTCAGCCACGCCGAGCAGATCGACGTCGAGCCGCCGACGGGCACCTCGCTCGGGCTCTCCACCTACCTCGTCCGGATCGTGCCCACGATGTGGCTGCTCACGCAGCGCAAGGGCAACCGCATCTTCCAGAAGATGTCGATCCCCGACATCGTGAAGAAGGTCCTCGGCGAGTACGGCATCGAGCCGAAGGAGAAGCTCACCGAGCCGCACCCCGAGCACGAGTACCGCGTCCAATACGGCGAGACCGATTTCGCCTTCGTGAGCCGCCTGCTCGAAGAAGAAGGCATCTCGTACTGGTTCGGCCAGGTCCTCAAGGGCAACAACGTCGCGAGCGAGCTGCACCTCGCCGACGCGCCCACGCGCGGCGAAGCGCGCAAGCCCATCCGCCACGCGGAGAACCCGAACCAGCCGGGCAACAACGAGTGGATCTGCCGCGTCCACCTCGCGCACCAGGTCCGCCCCGGCGCCGCGATGATCCGCGACTACGACTTCGAAAAACCCAAGTTCCTCCTCCGCGGCGAGGCCGAGAAGGCCAAGAAGGAGGACTTCTACGAGCAATACGTCTACGAGCACGGCGCCTTCACCGACGACAAAGAGGGCAAGCGCCGCGCGGACATCCTCCTCGAAGCCGAGCGCCGCACGAAGCGCGTCGTGTCGTACGAGGCGAACGCCTTCGATCTCGCGCCGGGCGTGATCTTCAGCATCGACAACCACCCGCGCGAGGACCTCGATCCGGGCAAGAAGCTGCTCGTCCTCGAAGCGCTCCACGAAGGCACGCCCGACGGCGAGTGGACGCTCTCCGGCGAGGCCACGTTCGTCGACGTGCCGCATCGTCCCGCGCAGCGCACGACGCGCCCCAAGATCAACGGCCTGCAGAGCGCGTTTGTCGTCGGCCCGAAGGGCGAGGAGATCTACACCGACGAGTACGGCCGTGTGCGCGTGCAGTTCCACTGGGATCGCGACGGCAAGTACGACGAGACCTCGACCTGCTGGATCCGCGTGAGCCAGGGCTGGGCCGGCGCCGCGTACGGCATGATGACGATCCCGCGCATCGGCCAGGAGGTCCTCGTCGGCTTCTGGGAGGGCAACCCGGACGAACCCGTCATCGTCGGCCGCCTCTACAACGGCAAGAACCGCGTCCCGTACAAGCTGCCCGACGAGAAGACGAAGAGCACCTGGAAGACGAACAGCTCGCCGACGACCGGCGGCTTCAACGAGATCATGTTCGAGGACAAGGCGGGCAAGGAGCTCTTCTTCGTCCAGGCGCAGCGTGATCTCTCGAAGCTCGTCAAGCGCAACGAGACCGAACGCACCGGCGCGAACCGCACGATGGTCGTCGGGGCAAACCGATCGAGCGTCGTCGGCGCCGTCGACACCACGCTCGTCGGATCGAAGTACACGCTCGTCATGGCCAAACCCAAGGATCTCAAGGTCGAGGCCATGGGCAGCCCCGACGTCGAGAAGCAGGAGACCATGATCGAGATGGTCGACGGCAAGATCACGCTGACGACAGGCAAGGCCACCATCGTGCTCGACGGAGCCACGATCTCGCTCAAGGCCGACGGGGACATCAACCTCAAGGCCGGCGGCGAAGTCGTCATCCACGGCGGCCCGTTCGTGAAGATCAACTGCTAGGAGCCCGCCATGCCGCAAGCCGCACGCAAAGGTGATCTGACGGTGCACGGCGGCGTGATCGCCGAAGGTTCGCCCGACGTCACCATCGGCGGGATGGCCGCCGCGCGCCTCCTCGACAAACACGTCTGCCCGCTGCACGGCCCTGGGCCCGTCACGCAGACCTCGCTCACGGTCTTCATCAACAAGGTCGGCGCTGCGCGCGTGGGCGACGCGTGCACCTGCATGATTCCCTCCACCGCCTTGGGCGGCGGCAGCGGGGACAAACCCGAGCAGGCGAAGTGGACCTTCAAAGCGGACGGGGCCGCGACGAAGGAAAACAAGTACGCCACCGACGGCGAAGACTACAGCGAGAAGTCGCTGCGCGACGCCTGGGACAAGGCGAACAACAAGGCTGGCGACAAGGCCATCGACCAGGTCGTGAACGGCCGCGATCCGAAGGACCAGGCGTGGAAGCCCAAGGTCGCGGTCGGCGCCAACAAGGAGCTCTGGAGCGCGAGCACGGTCCCGAAGGGCCCCGACGGCAAACCCGTCGACAACTACGCGCAGTTCTTCTCGGGCTCGACGAAGGGTTCGTACGGGGCAAACGCCGAGTTCGAAGGCGTTCGCAACATGAAGGCGAACGCCGGCGGCAAGGCCGAGGTCGAAGGCTCGCTCTTCGCGGCCTCGGGCAAGGCCGGCGACGCGAAGGGCTGGGGCGAGGTCTCCGGCGAAGCGAAGGTCCTCACGGCGAAGGCCGACGCGGCCGCAGGCATCCAGGCCGAGGTCAAGGACGGCAAACTCGAGTCCGCGTACGCAGAGGCGTCCGCGGGCGCGGGCGCGTCGGTCGTCGAGGGCAAGGTCGCGGGCAAGAAGACGTTCACGATCCCGCTCGTGAACCTCGACGTCAGCATCGGCGGCGAGGCTTCGGGCGCGCTGCTCACGGCGGAGGCGCGCGCGAGCGCGTTCGCGGGCTACCGCGACGGCAAACTCCGCATGGGGTTCGGCGCGAAGGTCGGCGCGCTGCTCGCGGGCCTCGGCTTCAAGTTCAACATCGAGATCGGCCCGGCCGAACAGAAGAAGGAGCCCCCGAAGGCGCCCGGCGTCCCCGGCGTCGCGGGCATCGATCCGATCGCGATCGGCTGCATGACCGTGCTCATCGGCGGTGTGCCGCCGCCGTACATGCCCGGCGCGCCCCCGCCCGATCAACCGCCGGGGGTCATCGTCGACGCGGTCGGCATCCGCAACAAATCCCAGGCGCTGACGCTCAAGGCTGCGAAACGCGCGGCTGCGCCGTTCACGCCGATCAAGTGCGACTTCTGAGGGGGAACGAGGCTCGATGGACACCGGCATGAACGAGCACGAGTCCCCCCTCGTCACGACCGCGGCCTTCGCCGACGGCATCGAGCGCCTCGCGCGCGCGGGCCGCCTGTTTGCCGCGGTCGACGCGGCGGACGCGCCGTTCGTCGCGGAGAAGGCGGCACAAGCGGGCCCTCACGCCGCGGTCTGTCTCTACAGACCCAAGGACGCGACCGAGTGGGCCGACGCCGCGCCGTACCTCTTCCAGGTGGATCTCTCGACCTGGAGCTGGCTGCGCGAGGGCCTCGCCGAGGATCCGAGCCTCTGCATCTTCGCGATCGCCGACACGAACCTCGAAGGCATGCGGCGTCATTTCCGCCGCTACCTCCTGGTGCAGTCGCCGGCGGGCACGAAGATGAACTTCCGCTTCTACGATCCGCGCGTGCTCGTCACGTGGCTCGACTGCTGCACCCCGCCCGAGCTCGACGACTTCTACGGCCCGGTGAGCGAGTACGGCATCCCCACGGAAGACGGCCTCGGCGCGCTCTTCTGGAAGCGCCTCGTCGAGGGCGCGCCGCGCAGGCGTGAGGACCTCCTCTACAAACTGCGGCCTGGGCAGATGCGCGCCTTCGCCAAGGCCTCGGAGGAGCGCTTCACGGATCGCACGGTGAACTTCCTCCAGGTGCAGTTCCCGGACGCGCGGGAAGAGCCGAGGCCTTCGCTCAAGTACTTCGTCGCCGATCAGATCGATCGCGCGCGCACGCTGCATGGCTTCACGACGGAGCTCGAGCTCGTGACGTACGTGATCACGGCCTGGGCCCTCGGCGGCGATTTCGACACGGCGATGCCGGCCGTGGCGGAGACGCTCGCGGCCAAGCACCTCTCGTCCGGTGACAAGGCCGCGTGGATCTCGGACTTCACGCGCAAGCTTCTTCGTACGCTCGAGGAGACCTGAGTCATGCCTGGTGGCGGTCTATTGCAGAGAGCTTGGGGCGCGGCCTCGAACGCGGCCCAGAAGACGGCCGGCGCCATCACGGGTGGCGCGAAGATGGTCGGCGACGGGATTGTCAGCGGCGCGAAGGCCGCCGGCAACGCGGTCGTCAGCGGCGCGAAGGCCGTCGGAAACGCGGCCGTCACGGGCGCGAAGGCCGTCGGAAACGCGGCCATCGCTGTCAAGGACGGCGTCAAGGAAGGCGTCCGCGGCGCGACGCGGGCCGTGGCGGACGCCGGCTACAACGCGGTCGGCGCGGGCAAGGACGCGCTCGACTCCGGCGCGAAGCGCGTCAGCGACGCGTATGGGAAGGCCAAGGAGTATTTCACGGGCAAACCCCCGGCCCAGCCTTGCATCGCGTGCACCGGCAAGGACGTCGACCACGACGGCGCGATCTTCGGCTACGTGAATGGCAAATGCGTGCCGCTCACGCAGAAAGGCCAGGAGGTCACGCGGGCCGACATCGAAAACGCGAAAAAGAGCGGCTACAACCCAAGTTCGCCGACGCATTCGGCCTACGACGCCGATCGGCCGGACGATCCGACGCGGAACACCTCGCAGGCCACGAAGGATTGCTGCGCGAAATGCACCGAGGGCAAACCTCCGCGCACGATCTTTTATGTCAACGGTATCAATACCACGCGCACCACGCATTGTGAGACGCTGAAGCAGCTCGGCGACATGACGTGCGCCACGGTCGTCGGCGTGTACAACGCGACCGAGGGTTTTGCCAAGGACGCGCAGCAGACCTCGAAGGATCGGCGCCTCATCCGCGAGGCGGCCGCGGGCAAGAAGGACCTCACGACGGACGGCCGAAACCCCGCCGTGAACACGCTGAGCGACCTCGTCGTGGCCGAGCGTGAATCGGGCCGCCCCGTCGAGATCTTCGCGCACAGCCAGGGCGGCGCCGTCACGAGCCTCGCGCTTTACGACGCGAACAACACGCTGAAGGCGGGCTCGCCCTCGCCGAACGCGGGCCTCGACGAGAACGTGAAGGTCACGAGCTTCGGCTCCGCGGCGCCGCAATGGGTGAGCGGGCCGAAGTACACGCATTACGTGCACGTGAACGACGCGACGCCGATGGTGTTCGGCCTCGGCGACAACCCGCAGAACCACGCGAAATACGCGGGCGGCGGCAACGTCGTCACGTTCTCGGGCGAGCGCGGCCAGGCGGCCGATTTCGAGACGAACGGCAAGAACCTCGACAAGCACTGGCTGCCGGGGATGACCGAATACCACGGCATCGACGACGATCTTTATTTCAAGGCCTACCAGCAGCAGAACCGGAACACCGGCGACACCTGCGGCTGCGGCAAGAACAAGTAAGACGCCGAGGCGGAAGGCAGAGGGACGACGATGGCGACGAACAGCGCGATGCCGCCGGGGCGGGACAGGGCCGAGGCCCTCATGCAGTTCTACGCGCGCAAGGAGAACCGCTACGACGCGGAGCTCGACGCGAGCGGGGACATTTCGTTCGGCGAGTTCGGCTTCCGGCACGAGCCCGAGAAGGACGCGCTCGTGGCGCG
The DNA here is from genome assembly GCF_028369105.1 of Polyangium mundeleinium. Lineage (NCBI taxonomy): Bacteria > Pseudomonadati > Myxococcota > Polyangiales > Polyangiaceae > Polyangium > Polyangium mundeleinium. Next base: position 8,503,850 of record NZ_JAQNDO010000001.1, read on the forward strand.
CGTCTTCGTGGCGAAGGCGTGGCGCGAGGGCGCGCCCGAGGCGCAGATCGACGCTTTCATGAAGGTCGGCCGCGCGCTCAACGATCCGGCGATCGGCGGGCTCTTCGACCAGGGGGGAGGGTATTTCCACCTCGACCCGGACAAACGCATCTATTTCCTGAAGAAAGACTTCCCCCTCGCCACGACGACGCGGGAGATGCTCGACGAGGGCGTGGAAAAACTCAGGGATCTCGCTGCCACGTGGACGACGCGCTGGTTCGCGCGCGTCGCGGACATCACGCACGGACGCGCGCTCCCGCCCTTGCGCCCCGTGAAGCAAGACGACCCGGACGACACGATCTGACGTAATCGAAGAGGAAGATCATGGCGCTGCTGGAGCTTGCCTTCGAAAACAATGAAGACTCCCTCTCGGTGCGGCATTTCACCGTCCGAGAGCCGATTTCCGGCTCGTTCGACGTGGGCGTCCTCGCGCGCTCGCGCTTGCCCGGGCTCGATCTCGAAGGGTTCGTCGGGAGACCCGCGGCGTTCCTGATGATGGGCGGCCCGCTCGCGGGCCCGCGCGCGTGGTCGGGTGTCGCCAGCCACATCCAGATGGTGCAGGCCGAGCCGACGGGCCTCTCGACCTATTTCGTGCGCATCGTGCCGCAGATGTGGCTCCTCCGGCTTCGCAAGCGGAACCGCATCTTCCAGCACATGACGATCCCTGCGATCGTCAAGCAGATCCTCGACGAGTATTCGATCGTCCACCAGATGAAGACGGTCGACGAGCACCAGGAACACGAGTATCGCGTCCAGTACGAGGAGAGCGATTACGATTTCGTGAGTCGCCTGCTCGAAGAAGAGGGCATCTCGTACTGGTTCAAGCAGGTCGGCGGCGGCAACGCCGGCACGTACACGACCGAGCTCGTCCTCGCGGACAAACCCGAGGCGGGCGAGGAGCGCCCCACCCTGCCCTTCGTGTATACGCCGAACCAGGACGCGCGCAAGGAGTTCGTCCGCAACGTCAAGGTCGCGCACCGCATTCGTCCCGGCGCGGCGAGCTTCCGCGATTACGATTTCGTGCGCCCCGATTTCCACCTCCTCGGCGACGCCGAGAAGGCGTCGAAGCCGGAAGACTTTTACGAGCTTTACCGGTACACCCCCGCCGGGCTCGTCAAAGATCGGCGTGAGCAGCCGCGCGTGCCCGCCGATCCCGAGGGCAAGCTCGTCGCCGACATCGACCTCGCGGCCGCGCGCCGCGGCAAACGCGAGCTCCAGTTCGATTCGAACGCGTACGACCTCGCGCCGGGGCTGCTCTTCAAGGTGGAGAGCCACCCGCGCAGCGACGTCTCGGCGGGTCACTTCCTCTGCACGGAGATCAGCGTCGAGGGCACGCACGACGGCGAATGGACGCTCTCCGGGTATGCGGCGTTCGTCGAGGAGAAGACGCGGTTCCGGCCGCAGAAGGTCACGCCGAAGCCTGTCGTCGAGGGCGTCGAGAGCGCGATCGTCGTGGGCCCGAAGGGCGAGGAGATCCACACCGACGAGCACGGCCGCGTCCGCGTGCAATTCCACTGGGATCGCGACGGCCAATACGACGATCAATCCTCCTGCTGGATTCGCGTGAGCCAGGGCTGGGCCGGCGGCGCGTTCGGCATGATCGTGCTGCCTCGCGTGAGCCAGGAAGTCTTGATCGCCTTCCTCGAAGGCGATCCGGACCAGCCCGTCCTCCTCGGCCGCGCGTACAACAAGGTCGCGCCCGTGCCTTTCAACCTCCCCGAGCAACGGACGGTGAGCACGTGGAAATCGCAGTCCTCGCCGAAATCCGAGGGCTGGAACGAGATCACCTTCGACGACGCCGCGGGCAAGGAGGTGCTCTACATGCAGGCCCAGCGAAACCTTTCGAAGCTCGTCAAGGCGAACGAGAACGAGCGGACGGGGGCGAATCGCTCGATCTTCGTGGGCGCGAACCGCAGCTCCTTCATCGGCGCCGTCGACAACGTCATGGTCGGCCAGCGCAGCGTCGCCGCGATGGTCGAGTTCCGGGAGAAAGACCCGGACAAACCGAACGAGCCCACGATGGTGCTCAAAGAGACGATGATCGAGACGATCCACCCGAAGATCTCGCTCACGACGGGCAAGGGCACGAGCATCATCGACGACGCGAACATCAACCTGCTCGCCGATCGCAACGTCGTCCTGAAATCGGGCAAGGACGTCATCATCGAGGGCAAACACGTCTACATCAACACGAAGAGCGTGCCGGGCAAGGCGCCCAAGGTCGAGGGCAGCGCGAGCGACGGCGCGCGCAGGCCCCAGGGCCGCACGCTCGGCGCGGTGCTGGAGACGTTTGGCCAGCCAAAGTCCAAGGCCGTGCGCCTCGCGATGCAACGCCAGGTCATCGGCTTCCGCCCGCCGACGCCGCAGATGTTCAAGGTCGCCGCGGCCAAGGGGAACAGCGTCGAGCAGATCGCCGCCCGGAAGAAGGTCGCCCTCCACTTCTACAAGGACATGGGCCAGAAGTTCGACAAGGCCTTGCAGAAGGTGCGCAATTACAAGTACCCGGAGGAGATCAACGAGATCCTGAGCCACATGAGGGGCATCGATTTCAAGGAGCCCCTCTCCGTGGGCCCGCCCCCGCCCGCGCCGAAGCGGCTGACGCAATGGCAGGTCCCGGACGGGTTCAAGGGCAATTACTTCGCGAGCTCCATGGCCACGCCGCCCGATCTCGGCATTGGCAAGCTCGGGACGAAGCAGGACGGCACGGTCGTCGAGAAGATCACGAAGCCGTACGCCATTCCCCCGTCGACGCCCTACTTGAAGACCACGGCGGCGAAGATCCTCGACACGTGGAGCGTGCAAAACAAGCCGGCGATGACCCCGGGCGGCATGACCCAGTATTACATCGGCGACAACTCGAACATCCTCGAAATCGGCGCGAAGCCCGCCGCCTGATCCTGCATGAACCGTCCGATCGACAGCCGGAAGGAGTTTTTCGAAGTCCTCGAGCAGACGCGGACCGAGGCCGAGGCGCGCTTCCAGCGAGCGCCGCGCTCCGCCCTGTACGAATCCATCGCCCGCCAGCTCGCCGCCATGCAATCGATGACGGAGAGCGGCCGCGCGCCCACCGAGGACGAGCGAGAGTCCATCACGATCGGCCTCCTCGCCGCCCGCGAGCTCGAGCCGGCGCAGGATCCGGACCTCGCTGATTTCATCGAACGCCTGCACGAGCTCAACGGATATTTCACGGCATGGCCACCCAACTAGCCGGACTCCGCTACCAGCACCGCACGTTCAACGCGCCCGTGCCCAGCGACGCCGTCCTGCGGCTCTGCCGGCTCGCGCCCTCCGGCCATCGTATCGCCTTCGTCCGCGAGGACGGCCCCGAGGGACAAACCGGCATCTGGATCGGCGAGCTCCACAACGCCCATTCGGTCCGGCTCCTCGTCCCGTTCAAGCCCGGTCGCGTCGAGGATCTCGCGTTTTCCCCGGATGGCTCGCACATCGCGTATCGCGTCGCGCCGCTGCTCGGATTCGGCGCGCGTGGCACCGTCGGCTGGGCGAGCGCCGATGCGCCGGGCGAGCTCCGGCGCGTGGAAGGCACGGGGTTTGGCTGGACCCCCGGCGGCAAGGCGATCCTCGTCGCGGATCCCTATCGCAAAGCGCTCCTTCGGTATGCGCTCGACGAGGAGGATCCGCGCGAGCTCGGCCCCTTCGAGGACGACGCCGATCCCTCGTTCCCTGCGCAGGTCGTGGTCTCGCCCGACGGCGAGCACATCGTGTACACGGCCGGGCGCGACGGCGAGGAGGTCTCCGAGGTCTGGCTCGTCAAGCGCGAAAAGAGCACGGTCGTGACCACGATCCTCACGGAGATCCCCGGCGCGAACGTCCACATCTTGCCTTTCTGGTCGCCCAAGGGCACGACGCTCGGCCTCTTCTGCGTGCACGAAGACCAGGAGAAGACCGCGCTCATCGTCGTCCCGCGCCTCGAAGGCGAGGGCCACGTCCTCTACGAGAGCAGCTACCTCGACCCGGCGCGGACGCCCACGTTCACGCCCGCGGCCCGCTCCATCGCCTTCTTCCGCACGGAAAAGCCCGGCGACGAGGAGCGCCTGGGGACCAGCCGCCTCGTCCTGCTCGACGTCAAGCGCGAGACATTCGCCGCCCTCGCCGAGCCGGACGAGGTGTTCGGCACGCCCCGCTTGTTCGATGACCGCACGATCGCCGTCGACGGCGAGGGCCTCGCGCACCTCTTCGTATTCGACGATCCGTTGTGACGAAGGTGCTAGACTCGACTCCAGCGAAGGAAGAGCTCGACATGGCGCTCGACGATCCGGATCTCCCGACCCAAGGTGTCTTCCCGAACGAGGAAGAGCTGAAGGATTGCATCACCGTCACGGTCCGGCAGCCGCGCTCGGATCTCGATTTCAGCATTCTTCTGCCCGACGGCTGGTATCAGCAGCCCGCGCCGATCGATAAAATCGACTTCTCCAAGGAGTCGGAGTTCGTCCCGCTCGCGCTCTTCAGCGCGGCGAAGGAGATGCTGCCGCCCATCCTCTTCACGGTCGGCGTCCGCCCTGCGCCGAAGAAGGGCAACGTGGCCGAATGGCTGGAGCGGCAATGTTATCTCCAGCAGCTCGCGCTCGAGCGCATCAAGCTCAACAAGTTCCCGTTCGGCTGGGCCGCGGAAGCCGTCGCGCTGCAGGCGAGCGAATTCGGCAAGCTCAAGCTGCGCATCACGATGTTCGAGGACGGCAATCGCCTCTTCGCGCTCATCGGAATGGCGCCGCTCGACGTGTGGGACGTGTGGGTCGTCCCGCTCGGCCTCTGCGTCAATACCTTCGAGCTCCTCGAGCCCAAGGGGCAGAGCGCGCCGCTCGCGCCGAAGTACGAAGATCCCAAGCCGGAAGGCGAGTAGCCCCGGAGGGGGGCCATGGCCGCGAGGCCCGGGGGCGCCGGGCACGGAATGGGCATTGCCCCCGGACGGCATGCGTGGAAGAGTGTGCTTCCATCGTTTCGAGGAGTAACCATGTCGATGCACCGCAACCCGAGCTTTTATTGCCAGGCGTGTCGCATGCAGGTGCAGCTCGTGCACCACGGTGAGCACAAGTACCAGCAGCAGGACGGGGCCTCGAAGGACTACGTCTTCGGTCATTGCGCCCGCTGCAACCGCGTGGGGCTCGTCGAATACGAGCACGAAGCCGACGGCGGGGCCGCGGAGCCGCGGCAGCTCTGGCCCTCGGTGCTCCGGCCCATCGATTTCGAGCTCCCGCCGCGGGTGATGGAGGCCTACCAGGAGACGCTGCGGTGCGAGGCGGCCGGCGCGTGGATGGCCACGGCGGTCATGGCGCGGCGCACGCTCGAGGTCGTGGTGCGCGAGTTCGCGCCCGATCACGAGCGTTTCCTCGACGGCCTGCGGGCGCTCTACACGAAGGGCCTCATCAGCGAGGAGCTTTGCCGCTGGGGCGAGGAGCTCCGGTTCCTCGGCGACGTCGGCGTCCTGCCCACGGACCCGAAGGCCTCGCACCAGGACGCAAAAGAGGCGCTCGAATTCCTGGGCGCGCTCCTCGAAACGCTCTACCACCTGCGCGAAAAGTTCCGGCGCATGCAGGCGCGGCGCCAGCGAGGGCGGCTCGGGGCAGATGCGCCCGAGCGGCCCTCCTGACGGGCAAGCTATCGTGAAGTTCGGGTTCGTGACGGCGCGGACGTCCAGCCCGTGGTCGCGCCGGAACTCCTGAAAGCAAGGACGCGATATCGTGACCGAGCGCAAAGCCGCGTCACGACGGCGATGAGGCCGAGCTCGGCCAAGCATCGTCGCCCAGCAGCGCGAGCAATGCGCGGAGCGTTGGCGCAGGTGTGCCGATCATTCCGCGGAGCAGCTGCTCGAGGCCCACGACCAGCCGGCCGATGCTCTCGGCGTCAAAGCGGGCGAGGTCGTACTGGATGTAGATGTCGAGCCCCGGGCCCGGCATGCCAACCACCGCCAGCGCATAATGGGTAGGCCCGCCGGCTGCAAATCCTAGCTTCACAGTGAGCCCGGCACTGCCGAAGATGCGGAGATCGAGAGGGTAATTCTCGAAGACCACCATGGTGCGAAAGAGCGGGCTCTCGGCAGGGACCGCGGCGGCTCGCTGGAGCTCGGCCAGGGAGAGGTGCTGGTGCTCGCGCGCCTCCACCTGCTCCGCCTGCAGCCGGCGCAGCCACGTCCAGACGTCCTGGCGCTCCTCGATACGGACGCGCGTCGGCAAGACGTTGATGAAGAGCCCGACCAGGTCCTCGATCCCGGGAACGCCGACCTCACGCCCCGAGCTCGTCGTGCCGAACAGGACGTCCTCGCGACCGGAGCTCCGGCCTAACAGCAACGCCCACGCCCCATCGAGCATGGTGTGCAGTGTGATGTGTTCGGCATCCGCCACGGCTCGTAGCCGGGCCGTCGTGCCTTCGTCCAGGTGGATCTGGTGCACGCAGACGCGGTGTGCACCGGCCGGCTGGCTCCGCTCCATGACCAGCGGGGTCGGCGCCTCCACACCGTGCAACGCTCGGCGCCAGAACGTCCTCGAGCGCTCCAGGTCCTGGCGCCCGAGAAACCCGAGATAGCTGTCGTAGGATCCCGCCACGCGTGTCCCGGCTCCGGCGACGCCTGGGAGCCGGCCTCCCCGCGCGTCCTGGTAGGCTTCGAACAGGTCGCGCAGGATCACGCCCAGGCTCCACCCGTCCGTCAGCACGTGGTGGCAGTCGTAGCGCAGCTCGTAGCGCTCGTCGGCGGTCCGGATCAGCGTCAGCCGCATGATCGGAGCGGCGTCGAGCGGCAGCCCGCGGGCGACGAGCTCGTCGCCGAGCACGGCGAGCCTCGCCTCTTGATCCGGCACCCCGCGCCAGTCGCGCTCGTCCCAGGGCACCGGCACGTCTCGCAGCACCACCTGGACCGGCGCCGTCAGGCCGTCCCACAAGAAGCAACTGCGCAGCAAGGGGTGCCGCCGGACGACCTGCTCCCACGCCGACCGGAGCGCGGCGACGTCCAGCGCTCCCTCGAACGTGAGCGCCGCCTGCGTCATGTACATCCTCGACCATCCGGCGTTCAGCGTCTCGAACAGGATCTCCCGCTGGAACGACGTGAGCGGATAGATCGCCTCGAGCTTCGAGCGCCCGGTCTCGCCGAGTCGGCCCTGCACCACGCGCAGCTCCTGGGGCAAAAGCCCGGCGAACGGGAAGTCGCTGGGCGTGAAGCCGCCGGCGCCAGGCGCCATGCCGTGGCGGAGCAGGCACCCGAGCTCCTCGACGAGCTCGCTCGCGAGCCGCTCGACGGTCGCGGCCTCGTGAAGATCGCGGCTGTAGCCGAAGATGACCGCGAGGCGATCACCGGCCACCACGGCGTTCACCTCGAGGACGTGGCTCCGCGTCCCGCCCCCGGCCTCCCGCGGACCCGCGCTCTCCCATGTGAGGCGAAGGCCGCCGGCGGCGTCGCGCTCGCCACCGAGGTGTCCCAGGTAGTTGAAGTTGATCTGCGGCGCCGGCCAAGGCAGCGCCGCTCCCTCGTCGTTCAGGTAGCGCAGGAGGCCATAACCGATGCCTCGCCGCGGCACCGCCCGGAGCTGCTCCTTGACCGCCACGAGCGCGGCGGCCGGGTCATCGCCGTCGGGGAGGCGGAGGCGCACGGGGAACAGCGACGTGAACCAACCGACGGTACGGGACAGATCCACGTCGTCGAACAGCTCCTCGCGCCCGTGCCCCTCGAGATCGATCCAGACGTCGAGCGAGCCGGTCCAGCGCGCCACGGTCCGCGCGAGGGCCGTCAAGAGGACGTCCTGCACGCCGAGGTTGTACGGCCTCAGCGCGTCCGCGATCAGGGTGCGGGTCTCCTCCGGCGAGAGGGACACGACGACCTCCGCGGCCGACTCCCTGCGGTTGCGGCCGGTCGGCCGATCGACGGGGAGCGCGGCCGGCGGCGCGAGCGCCAAGATCGCGCGCTCCTCCTCGAAGGCCGCGGTGCGGGCGTACGCGGTCACGCGCTCCGCCCAGCGCTTGAACGACGTCGTCTTGGCCGGCAGCCGCACGGCCTGTCCCGCGGCGAGCTGCTGATATGCGGTGCTCAGATCCGGGATCAACACCCGCCACGAGACGGCGTCGACGACCAGGTGATGAATGACCCAGAGCAGCCGGCCCGACCGATCCGTCCCGGTCCCCGGCGAGCCCAACGTGAACAGCGCGGCCCGCATCACGGGGCCGGCCGAGAGGTCGAGGCTGCCTTGCAGGCGCGCCGCGACCAGGTCCATTGCCGCGCGCTGCGCGCCGGCTGCGAGCGACGAGAGATCCACCACCTCGAACGCGACCGCATCGAGCGAAGCGAGCCCCTCCTGGAGCCAGGACGATCCGCGGAGCACGAACCGCATGCGCAGCGCGTCGTGGTGCGACTGCACGTGCTGCAGGGCCTGCCGCAAGAGGTCGGGGTCCACGTCGGCAGGCGTCTCGAGGAGAAATGCCTGGTTGAAGTGGTTCGGCGCCGAGCGATCCTGCGCGAAGAACCAGCGCTGGATCGCGGTCAGCGGCGCCGGGCCGAAGACCGCGCCCTGGTCCGCAGAGGCGGCCTGTGCCCCCACCACCGCGGCGAGCTGCGCGATGGTCTGATGCTCGAAGATGTGGGCGGCGCGGAGCGCGATCCCGAGCTCCTGCGCTTTCGAGATGACCTGGATGCTGCGGATCGAGTCCCCGCCCAGCTCGAAGAAGTTGTCGTGGATCCCGATCCGCTCGAGCCCGAGTACCTCGCGCCAGACCTGGGCGAGCTTCCGCTCCGGCTCGGTCCGCGGCTCGGCCGGTTCCTCCGGCGTGCCCGGCGAGCGCTCCGGCGGCGGCAGCGCCCGCACGTCCACCTTGCCGTTGAGGGTGAGCGGTAGCGCTGGCAGCACGACGACCGCCGCCGGCACCATGTACGGCGGCAGCGCCTCGCGCAGCTCGCGGATCAGCTCCGCGGCGAGCTCTCGATGCCGGTGGCCCGGCGTGGGATCGTCCGGCGGCGTCGGGTGGACCAGGGTCACGTAGGCGACGAGACGAGGCGACGCCCCCTCGGCGTCGCGCACAATCGCGACGGCCTCGCGCACCTGCGAGGACGCGCGCAGCGCGCTCTCCACCGCCCCGAGCTCGATCCGGTGGCCGCGGATCTTCACCTGGTGGTCCGCGCGGCCGACAAACTCGAGCACCGGCGGCCGGTCACCGCCCCCGCGCAGGCGCACGAGGTCCCCGGTGCGGTAGAGCCGCCCGGTCCCGAACGGGTTGTCGATGAACTTGCGCGCCGTCAACTCGGGCCGCTTGAAGTAGCCACGCGCCACGCCCACGCCGCCCAGCCACAACTCGCCGACCACGCCGGGCGGCGCGAGCTGGCCGAAGCGATCCACGACGTACGTCGCCAGGTTGGGGAGCGGCCTGCCGATCGACGGCGTGGCCCCGTCGGCCACGCAGCGCGTGGCGGTGGCCAGGATCGTCGCCTCGGTGGGACCGTACACGTTGATGAACCGGCGCCGGCGCCCCCAGCGCGCGACGAGCTCGGCCGTGCAGCGCTCGCCTCCGACGAGGAGCGTCTGCAGCGCGGGCAGCTCGGCGTCCGGCAGCGCCGCGAGCACCGAGGGGACCAGCACGATATGCGTGATGGCCTCGCGCGCCATCAGCTCGACGAGGCCGCCCAGGTGCTCGCCCTCGCGGGGCGCGAGGTAGACCGCGCCGCCGGAGCAGAGCGCCGTGAACAGGTGACCGAGTGCACCGTCGAAGTTGAGCGACAGCGCGTGCGCGTGACGCGCGCCGGGCCCGGTCTCCATGATCCGGATGAACGCCTCGATGGCGTTGACGAGCCCGCGGTGCTCGATCAGGACGCCGTTGGGCCGCCCGGTCGAGCCCGACGTGTACAAGAGGTAGGCGAGGCTCGTCGGCGTCGCGCGACGCCGCGGCCGGGAGCCGGGCTCGCCGGCGAGCTCGTGATCGATCTCGATCACGTGGGCGGGCGTCTCGGGCAGCGCGGCGCGCAGGGACGCGTGGGTGAGCACCACGGGCGCGCCGGCGTCCTCGAGCAGGAACGCGAGGTGCGATCGCGGGTGCTCGGGGTCGAGGACCACGAAGGCCCCGCCGGCCTTGAGGACGCCGAGCAGGCAGGCGATCAGATCGGCCCCGCGCCGCAGGTACACGCCCACCCGCACCTCGGGCCCGACGCCGGCTCTGATCAGGCGGTGGGCGATCCGGTTGGCGCGCTGATCGAGCTCCCGGTAGGTGATGGCTGCGCCGTGGGGCCCCGCGGCCGGGTCGGCCGGGTCGCATAGATCGACGAGGGCGGGCGCGTCGGGCGCGCGATCGACGTGCGCCTCGAACAGCTCGTGAATACACGCCTCGCTCGAGAACGGGGCATCGGTCCGGTTCCACGCCACCAGCAGCTGGTGGCGCTCGTCGTCGGTGAGCATCGGGAGCCGCGCGACCGAGCAGCCGGGATCGGCGACAGCGGCCTCGAGCAGGCGCTCCAGGTGGCGGGCGAGTCGGTCGATGGTGCCGGCGTCGAACAGGTCGGCGCTGTAGTGGAGATCGAGCGTGAGCCCGCCTTGGCCCTCGATCACCTCGAGGAGCAGATCGAGCTCGCTGGCCGCCTGCCGCGCGTGGACGACCGAGAACCGCGCGCCGCCGGCCAGGACGGGCGCACCTGTCATGAGGCCGCCCTCGGCGTCCGGCGCCTCTCCCTGGAACACGAGCGCGGCCTGGAACACGGGCGCGCGGCTGGGGTCACGGCTCGTGAGCAGATCCTTCACCAGCCACGGGAACGGGTAGTCCTGCCGGTCCATCGCGGCCAGCACGCGATCGCGGGTCGCGTGCGCCAGGGACAGGAAGTCCGGCGGATCGCTCGCGTCGAGCCGCGAGCGGATGACGAGCTGGTTGACCATGTACCCGAAGGTGCCGGCGAGCTCGGCCCGGTCGCGCCGGGTCACGCCGAAGCCCACGCAGAGATCCTCCTGGCCGGTGTAGCGGTGGAGCAAGACCTCGTAGGCCGCGAGCAGGATCGTGGCGAGGAACGTGCGCTGGCTCTGCGCGAGCCTGCGTAGCTCGTCGGTCAGCGCCGCCCCCAGGACGTGCCGCCGGGTCTCGACGAGGAACGGCCGACCCGCGGTGCGCGCACGATCGGTCGGGAGATCGAGGACCAACGGCGCGCCCGCGAGCTCGTCGAGCCAGACGTGGCGCAGCTCGTCGGCGCGCTGCGCGAGCAGATCGCGCTGCCACCTCACGAACTGCTGGTAGGTGTGCTCGACCTCCGGTAGCGGGTTCGGCCCGCCGTCCGCGGCGTACAGCCGGACCAGCTCGCGCAGCATCACGGCCACGGACCACGCGTCGATGGCGATGTGGTGGATGCACAGCAGCAGCACGGACTCGCGCGGCCCCATCCGGTAGAGGCACGCCCGGAACGCACCTTCCACGGCGAGGTCGAACGGGCGCTGCTGCACGACGGCGGCGGCGCGCAGCACCTCGGCCACGCCCTGCCCCTCCGCCTCGATCTCGACGAGCGGGGCGGCGCGATCCGCGTGGATTCGCGCGCGCGGGACGCCGTCCACCTCCGGATACGAGGTGCGCAGCGGGGCGTGCCGGTCGACGAGCGCCTGCAGCGCTCGGCGGAGCACCGGGGCATGCTCGGACTCCGACTCGATGCGCAGGGCGACGGCCACGTTGTAGCCGGCGTGGTCGGGCGCGCTGTGCTGGATAAACCAGAGCCCCTCTTGCTCGGCGGACAGCCGGTCCGCCCAGGGGTCGCCGGCCGGGGCCGCCGGCGCGGCGCCGTCGTCGCACAGGCTCGGCGGGTCCAGGTACTGCACCAGCGCCGCGATCGTCGAGTGGTTGAAGAGTTCGACGATCGGGAACTTGAGGCCGAGCTCATCGCGCAGCCGGCGATGGATCTGGACCATGCCGATCGAGCTGGCGCCCTGATCGAACAGCGATCGATCGAGCTCGACCGTGGCCACCCCCAGCCGCTCGGCGGCGATCATGGCGATCCGCGCGGCGAGCTCGTCTCGATCGTGGGGCGGTGCCGCGACGCGCGGCGCCGTACGATGTGGCTCGCTCGACTGCTCGGCGCGCGCCTGCTCCGCGGTGATCCCGCCGACCAGGAACGCATGGACGATCTCCTGACCGGGCTCGAGCAGGGATCCGAGCGGCCCGCGCGACACGCGGCCGACCGGACACATCCCGACGCCCAGCCCGGCCGCGCGCTCCATCCAGCGCTGGCCGAGGCGACCTGCCTGATGCCGCGTCTCCGGGCCGGGCGCTCCGATCAGGAGCAGCGCCGCCGGCGCCCCCGCCGCGATCGCCTCGTTGTGAGGGAAGTCCTCGTCGGCCAGCGCCTGCGCGCCGAGCCGCTCCCAGGGGGACGCCGGCGCCGCGCCCAGCCGGTAGATGCCGCGCGGCAGCTCGGCGAGGTCGTGACGGACGACCAGCCAGGTGCCAAGCGGGGGCGCCTCGCTCGGCCGACGCGGCTCGGCGAGCCCGAGTCGGCACAGCGGGGTCAGCCCCGGCGGCGCGACGGTCGCGACGAGCGTGTCCGCGAGCGCGACCCCGAGCTCCGCGGCGCGCTCGATCAACAGCTCGGCGAGGTACCCGCCGTCGAGGCACGTGAGCGCCTCCGCGAGCTCGCCGTACCGCGCCTCGATGCGCCCTCGCTCGACCGCGAGGTGCACGGCGAACGGCGCCTCCGCGGCGAGCGATCCGAGCGCCACCAGGCAATGCCGCACCCGATCGTAGCCGTAGCGCCCGCGCGCGAGCCCCGCGATCCCGTCAGGGACGTCGACGATCGCGTGGACGGCGTAGAGGCTGCCCGCCGAGGCGTAGCGATACTTCGGGAACGGATCGCGGTCGGATGCCACCGGCGCGAGCACCCCGAGCAACCCACCGACGAGCTCGCGATCGAGCGCGACCGGGGCGCCGGAGCGCCGGGGCGCCGTCGTCGCGATCCGGTGGAGGGCGTCGGCGCGCGGCGCCTCGCCCTCGAACGTGCGGTAGCTCTTGCGCGGCCACGGCGACGCCAGCGTCGCGGACGGGAGGTCGAGCGCCGCGCCCCGCGCCCCGCTCGCCGCGTCGAACGCGAAGCCTGCTTCGAGCTTGTGCCGGGCGCGCTCGAAGCCAGGGGCCTGCACCTTGGTGCTGGGCTCGACCTTCGCCTCGCCGAGGTCGAGCCCGGCCAGCGCCGCGCGATCCACCTTGCCGTTCGACGTCAGCGGCAGCGCGGACAGGACCTGCACCTGCGCGGGCACCATGTAGCCCGGCAGCCGCTCGGCGAGCCAGCGCTGCACCGCCTCGGGGACCAGCCGCTGCTCGTCGCCCGGCTCCACGTACGCCACCAGCCGCCGCGCGTGGCGCTCTCCCCGCGCATCCACGAGCGCGCGCCGAACCTGCGGATGCTGCAGCAGGTGATGCTCGATCTCGCCGAGCTCGATCCGGTAGCCGCCGATCTTCACCTGGTGGTCCTGCCGGCCGAGGAACTCGATCGTGCCCTCCGGCTGCCAGCGCCCCAGATCCCCCGTCCGGTACAGCCGCTCGCCCGTCATCGGGTGCGTCACGAACCGCTCCGCCGTCTGCACCGGATCCCCGTAGTAGCCGCGCGCCAGCCCGATGCCGCCGATGTAGAGCTCACCGGCCACCCCGACCGGCCGCGGATGCAGCCGCTCGTCCAGCACGTGGAACGTCTGGTTCCGCATCGGCCGGCCGTACGGGATGCTCACCCAGCTCGGATCGACCCGATCGATCGGATACCAGATCGACCAGATCGACGCCTCGGTCGCGCCGCCCAGGCTCACCACCCGGCAGCCGGGCGCACACGCGCGCACGCGTTCGGGCAGCGTCACCGGGATCCAGTCCCCCGAGAGCAGCGCGAGCCGCAGCGTCCCCGGCAGCGCCTCGGCGTGCTCCACCAGCATCTCGAGCAACGCGGGCACCGAGTTCCAGATCGTCACGCCCTCGTCCCGCAGCCACGAGAGCCACCGCTCGGGATCACGCAGCGCCCCGGGCTCGGGCAACACCAGCGTGCCCCCCGCCCCGAGCACCCCGAACACGTCCCACACCGACAGATCAAACGACAGCGACGAGAGCCCGAACACCCGATCCGCGGGCCCCACGGCGTACTGCTCGTTGACGTCCAGGATCGTGTTGAGCGCGCTCCGGTGCTCGATCGCGACCCCCTTCGGCCGCCCGGTCGATCCGGACGTGAAGATCACGTACGCCAGATCGGCCGGCGTGCGCAGCGGCGAAAGCGGACCGGCGTCGTGCGCCATCCACGGCTCCCCCTCGCCGATCGCGATCACCGTGACCCCCGCCGGCCACGCCGACGCGGCGAGCCGCCGCTGCGTCAGCACGACGCGTACCCCGCCCTGCGCCAGCAGCTCGTCCCGCCGCGCCTCCGGCAGCTCCGCCGCGATCGGCAGGTACGCACCGCCGCCGTGCAGCACGCCGAGCGCGCCCACGACCTGCTCCCAGCCCTTGTCCATCACGATCGCGACCAGCTCGTCGCGCGCCACCTCGCGCGCGCGGAGCTCCCGGCCCAGCCGCCGCCCGAGGCTCACCAGCTCGCGGTACGTGAGCCGGCGCTCGGCATCGACCACCGCGAGTGCGTCCGGACAGCGCCCGGCCTGCGCCTCGATCAAGTCGTGGAGCAGCCCGTCCCCGGTCGCGCCGGCCGTCGCGTTGATCGCGGCGAAGCGCTCGCGCTCGCGCCGCGGGGTCGCCACCAGGTCCGGCGCCGTCCACGCCTCGTCGCGCTCGGCCAGCGCGCGGATCAGATCGAGGTACGCGTCGATCATCACGTCGATCATCCCGGCGGGGAACAGGCCGGCGACGACGTCCCAGTTGATCTGCAGCTCGCCGCGCAGCTCGAACACCTGATGATCGAGCCAGACCTGCGGCGTCTGGGCGATCCCGTACGGCTCGCCGACGAGCTCGACGCCCGACATGACCTGATCGCCGAGCAGCTCGCCGACCCCCAGGCCGCTGGTGAACACGACGGGAAACCGCGCGGCCTTCGCGCCCCGCTGGCGCGCGAGCTCGCGCATCACGTCCACGCCGCTGACCAGCGCGTGGTCCATGCTCTCGAGCAACCGGTGCTGCTGCCGGCGCGCCCGCGCCAGGAAGCTCGTGCCGCCGGTGAGGTCGACCTCGACGAGCAGCACCGACGTGAAATCGCCCACGATCTGGCCGATCTCGGCGTGCACCGGCGGCCGGTTGAAGTACGTGAGGTTGACCGTGAAGCGCGGCGACCGGCTGTACGCCCCGAGCACCTCACTGAACGCGGTGAGCAGGACGTTCGATGGTGTCAGCCCGTGCCGCGTCGTGCGTGCCTCGAGCGCGCTCCACGTCGCGGCATCGAGCCGGCGCGCATGGTGCTCGAAGCGCGGCACGCCGATCGCCTCGGGGGGCACCGCGAGCGGCAGCTCCGGCCCGGGCGGCAGCGTGCCCGTCCGGGCGCGCCAGTACGCCCAGTCGCGCTCGCCGCGCTCGCTGCGCAGGGCCTCCGTGGACCACCGGACACAGTCCCGGAACGTGAGCCCGAGCGGCGCGAGCTCGGCGGCCTCGTCGCTGTAGCAACGCACCACCTCCTGCAAGATCACCTGGATGCTGTGCATGTCGGCGATCAACGCATCCAGGCCGATGAACAGCCGGACCACCCCCTCGCCGAGGTGCGCCGCGCGCAGCTCGAACAGCGGCCAGCGATCCGCCGGCATCACGCGGTGCGACATCGCGTCGCGCAGCTCGAGCAACCGCGCCTCGCTCGGCGGCTCGACGAGCTCGATCGTGAACCGCGGCACCTCGGCGAGCACGACCTGCCGGCCATCGGCGTCGATCACCGCGCGCAGCATGTCGTGGCGCGTGATCACCTTGTCGAGCGCGCGCTCGAGGCGCGCCACGTCGAGCCCGCGCAGATCGAGCTCGCTGTACGCGTGAGACGCGACCCCGCCGAGCTCGTAGAACGAGCCACGGCCCACCCAGTACGCGAGCTGGAGCGGCGTGAGCTCGAACGGCAGATGCCGGGCGTCGGGCTCGAGCTCGAGCGGCGGCAACCCCGCGATCTCGCCGGTGGCAACCGGGAGCGGTGCGAGGTGGCGGGCGAGCGAGGCGATCGTCGGGTGCTCGAACAGCTCGACGATCGTGAGCTCACGCCCGAGCGCCTGCTGCAACCGCGCGCGGACCCGGGTCAGGAGCAGCGAGTGTCCGCCTGCGTCGAAGAAGTTGTCGGTGAGGCCCACCGACGGGATCCCGAGGACGTCCTGCCAGATCTCGCGGATCGTCCGCTCCAGCTCGGACTCCTCCGCGGCCGGCGGCTCCGCCGCCTCGTCACGAGCCACGGTCGGGGCCGGCAGGCGGATCCGGTCCACCTTGCCGTTGGGCGACATCGGCAGCGCGGGAAGCACGACGAACGCCGACGGCACCATGAAGTCCGGCAACGTGGCCTTCAGGTGGTCCCGCAGCGCGCGCTGCGAAGGGTTGGGCTCGCCGAGCACCACGTACGCCACGAGGCGCCGGTCGCCCGCGATGTCCTGCGGCACCACCACGCACGAGCGCACGTCCGGGTGGGCCGAGAGCGCGGCCTCGATCTCGCCGAGCTCGATCCGGTGGCCCCGGATCTTCACCTGATGATCGGCGCGCCCGACGAACTCGAGGGCGCCGTCAGGCCGAAAGCGGACGAGATCGCCGGTGCGGTAGAGCCGCTCGCCAGGCGAGAACGGATCGGGGACGAACCGCTCCGCCGTCAGCTCCGGGCGCCCGAGGTACCCGCGCGCGAGCCCGGCGCCGCCGATGAACAGCTCCCCCGTCACCCCCACCGGCACGGGCGCGCCGCGAGGATCGAGCACGTGGAGCCGCGTGTTGGCGATCGCCGGGCCGATCAACACCGGTCCGTCCGTGGCGTCGAGCTTCTGCGTGCACGAGAAGATCGTCGTCTCGGTGGGCCCGTAGATGTTCCACACCGCCCCGGCACGCGCGACGAGGCAATCGCGTAGCTCCCGCGACACGGCCTCTCCGCCGGCCACGAGCCGGAAGGAGGGACGGCCTTTCCAGCCCGCGTCGACCAGCATCTGCCAGGTCGAGGGCGTGGCCTGCATGATCGTGATCGACGACGATTCGTCGAGCCGGCGGGCGAGCGCGGCGCCGTCGAGCGCGAGCGCGCGAGGCGCGATCTCCAGCCGCGCGCCCGCCATGAGCGGCAGGAAGATGTCCAGCCCTGCGAAGTCGAACGAGATGTTGTTTACAGCGAGCAGGTGATCGGACGCCGCGATCCCGTGCCGCGCGGCCGTGGCGTGGAGCACGTTGACCATGGCCCGGTGGAGCAGCTCGACGCCCTTGGGCCTGCCGGTCGAGCCCGAGGTGTAGATGACGTTGGAGAGGTGATCCGCGGTCGCCAGGGGTGGCGGCGCCGTCACAGGCCACGCCGCGATCTCGGCCGCGTCGACGTCGATCCGCACCACGCGCGCCGCGCGCGCCGGCGCGGGCTGGGAGCTTCGCGCCTCGGTGAGCAATACCGCCACCCGCGCGTCGTCGATCATGAACGCCAGGCGATCGGCCGGGTACCTGGGGTCGAGCGGCACGTAGGCACCGCCCGCCTTGAGGATCCCGAGCACGCCCACCACCATCTCCGCGGATCGCTCCACGCACAGCCCGACCAGGACCTCCGGCCCTACCCCCAGCGACCGGAGGTGGTGCGCCAGCTGGTTCGCGCGCTCGTCCAGCGCTCGATAGGTGAGCGCTCGGTCCTCGAAGACCACCGCCACGGCGTCGGGCGTCCGCGTGGCCTGGGCCTCGAACAGCTCGTGGACGCAGCGATCCGTCGGGACCGCCATCGCCGTCTCGTTCCACGTCGAAAGCTCGCGCCGCTCCGCGGCGGTGAGCAGCGGCAGCTCCGAGATCCGCCGGCCCGGCTCGGCGACGAGCCCCTCGGCCAGCACCTGGAAGTGGCCCACCATGCGCTCGATCGCGGGGGCATCGAACAGATCGGTCGCGTACTCGAGCCGCCCAGCGAGCCGTCCGCCGGTCTCCACCATCATCAGGCCGAGCTCGAACTTGGTCGTGCCGTCCACGCCGCCGCCGGCCCGCTCCGGCGGCACGGTCCACGACATCCCCGGAACGGCGAGATCCGGAAGCGGCGCATTCTCGAGCACGAAGCTGGTCCGGAACAGCGGATTGAGATCCCGGCCGCGCGCGGCGCCGGCGGCGCTCACGATCCGGTCGAACGGCACGTCCTGGTGCTGAAGCGCAGCCTCGACGACGCCGCGCAGCCGGCGCAGCAAGGTCACGCCCTCGGGATCGCCCGACAGATCACACCGCAAGACGAGTGTGTTCGCGAAGAAGCCGTAGAGGTTGGCGAGCTCGGGGAGGTCGCGTCCCGCCGCGACCGTGCCGATCCCGAAGTCCACCTGCTGGGAATAGCGGTGCAACAAGATCGCCCACGCCGCAAGCAGCGCCACGAACAGCGTGCAGGACTCGCGGCGGGCGAGCTCCTTGAGGGCCGCGGTCAGCTCCGCCGAGAGCGTGAACGAGCACGCGTCGCCGGCGTGGCTCGGGCCTCGCGCCGCCGTCCGCGACGCCGGGAGCTCGAGCTGCGGCAGCCCCGCGAGGGTCTGCTTCCACCACACCGTCGACCGCTGGATGCCCTCGCCCTGGAGCGCCACCTCCTGCCACCGGCAGAAGTCCGTGTAGCGAACCGGCAATTCGGGGAGGCGGGCGGGCCTCCCCTCGCGCGAGCTCGTGTAGAGCTCGGCCAGATCGCGGAACAGGACCCCGAGCGACCACCCGTCCGTGATGATGTGGTGCTGGACGAGGAGGAGGACGTGGTCCTCGTCGCCGAGCGCGATCAGGGTCGGTCGCACCAGCGGCCCCCGGGCGAGATCGAACGGTAGGGCGGCGCGCTCGGTCGCGCGTCGTGCGAGCTCGGCTTCCCGATCGCCTGCGAAGGCGCGCAGATCGATGATCGGCAGCTCCCGCGCGTGGGGGCCGATCACGAGGCTCGGCCGCCCGGTAAGCTCGGGGAACGTGGCCCTCAGCATCGCGTGTCGCTCCGCAGCCGCGGCCAGGCTCGCCTCGAGCGCGGCGCGATCGAGCGCGCCCTTCATGCGCAGCTCGACGTGAACGTTGTAGAGCGAGCTCCCGGGCACCAGCCGATCGAGGAACCAGAGCCGCGCAGGACCGGCCGAGACGGGGGCCGGCTCCGTCTCCGGCGCCGATGCGCGAGGGATCGGCGCTCTGGCGGGGGCGTCGCCGGCTCGCAGGAACGAGATGATCTCCGCCTTTTGATCGGTGATCGCCTGGCGGAGCTCCGGCGTCAGTGCCCCCTTGGGCGCCTTGAACACCAGGTTCTCGCCCTCGACCCGCAGCTTCACCCCGCGAGCTTCGGCAGCGAGCAGGATCTCCGTGAGGTTCATAGTATCCCTTCTTCTTCGTCGTCTGCCGCCGAGCTCGGCGTGCCCGGAGGTGATGCGGGCGACTGCAACTGCACCGCGACCCGGAGGCGCTCCTCGAGGAGGTGCTCCCCGATCGCCGAGGCCGTGGGATATCGCCACAACAAGGTGGCGGAGAGCTGGATGCCGAACCGCGCCTCCAGGCGATGGCGCAGCTCCAGGCCCATCAACGAGTCCATTCCCAGGCTGGTGAGCGGCTCCTCCAGGTCGAGCCTTTCCTCCGGGATGCGCAGCACCTGCGAGACCTGCGCGCGGAGCACCGCCCGCACCAGCGCGGTCCGCTCGGCGGGTCCGGCCATCGTCAGTCGATCGAGCAGCGCGTGATCCTCCGCGCGCCCTTCGGCGCCCCCTCGGCTGGTGGACCGGAGCCGCGACCAGAGCCGCGACGAGGCCACCGCCGGGTGGAGGTCTGCCCACCGCGACACATCGAGCGGTACGACCCCGATCTGCGCATGGTCGCTCTCGAGCAGGCGGGCCAGCACCCCGATGCCCTCCTCGGGGGTCATGTTCCGTACCCCGCCGGCGGCCAGCCGCTGGCCGCGGTTCGCCTGCGCCGCCGCCAGGCCCACGTCGGAGAAAGCGCCCCAGTCGATGCTCAGCGCCGGGAGCCCGAGCGCCCGCCGGTGGTGCGAAAGCGCGTCGAGGAACGCGTTGGCCGCGGCGTAGTTGCCCTGCCCCGGCGTGCCCAGGAGCCCGGCGGCCGATGCGTACATCACGAAGAAGGACAGCGGCAGCTCGCGCGTGAGCGCGTGCAGGTGCAAGCCGCCCCGGACCTTGGACGCCATCACCGCGCGAAAGCGCGCTGGCGTCTGCTGCAACAACAGCCCGTCGTCGAGGACACCCGCGGCGTGGACGACGCCGCGGAGCGGCATTCCGGACGCGCCGATCTCGTGCAGCACCCGCTCGAGCTCCGCCCGATCGGCGACGTCCGCGCGGGCCACCGTCACGCGCGCGCCCTTCGCCTCGAGCGCCGCCACGGCGGCCTGCTGCGCCGGAGTCGCCGCACCGGATCGCCCCACCAGCACCAGGTGGCCGGCGCCCTGCTCCGCCAGCCATCCGGCGACGGAGAGCCCCAGCCCGCCCAGGCCGCCGGTCACCAGGTAGCTACCGTCTCGGCGGACGCGCGCGCCTGCCGGCAGGTCCTGCGCGCGGCGTCGCTCGAGCGATCGGCGCTGCAGCCGTGCCACGTGGCGTTCGCCGCCGCGCCACGCCACCTCGTCCTCGGCGTCGTCGGCCAGGAGCTCCGCTCGCACGGCGTCGATCTCCCCCGCGGGGTGGTCCGGATCGAGGTCGACCCGGGCGCAACGCAAGCGCGTGTGCTCCGCCGCGATGACGCGGCCCAGCCCCAGCGCCATCGCCTGCGCGGCTGCCACCCGATGCCGGGGGCCGCCGCCGAGCGACTGCGCGCCTCGGGTCACGAGCCACAGGCGCGGCAGGTCTCGATCGGCAGCCACGGCCAGCGCCTGCACCGTGGCAAGCACGCTGTCGCAGCCACACGCGAGCGCCGTCTCGATCGCGTCGGTGTCGAGCTCGCCGCCCGCCTCGAGGTTGCCCAGGTGCACCACCCCCGTGGGGAGCTGCCCGGCGAACACCGCCCCGAAAAGCGCACGCGCACCCGCGGCGTCCTCGGGGATCGCTGCGTGCACGGCCAGGTGTCCCGCGGCCTCGAGCGCCGCACGCGTCGAGGCGCCGAGCTCGCCTCCGCCGAGCAGGAGCCACCGGCCCGCCACGCGTGCGGGCGCGGCCACCGCGGCGCGCTCCCAGTCGAGCTCGAGGAACCCTTCGTCCTCGGCCTCGCGCGGGCGGCGCTCCTCGGCGAGCTGCTGGATGACCAGGCCGGAGATCTCCGCGACCACGACACCCGCGCTATCCGCCAGCCGGAGGTCGAGGCTCCGCCGGCCTCCCGGCTGCACCGCGCGACGCTTCGCATGGCACCACAGCTCCCCCATCGGCCGGCGCCACAGCCGCAGCGCGCCCACCTCGACCGGCACCCACGGCGCCTGCTCGCCGTCCCGCTGGCTGCCCACCTGCAGACAGGCATCCAGCAGCGCCGGATGCAGCCGGTAGGCCGCCGGCGAGCCAGCGGCCTCGGGGAGCTCGACGCGCCCCAGCGCTTCGTCCTCTCCACGCCAGAGCTCCACGAGCCCCTGGAACGCCGGGCCGTACTGCACCCCCCGCGCGGCGAGCTCCGCGTAGAAGGTCGCGATCGGTGCGTCGACCTCGAGCCGAGCGCGCAGCGCCTCCAGGTCGAGCCTCGCCGGCACCTCGGCGCGCGGGGTCCGGTCCAGCGTGCCTCGGCAGTGCACCTGCCACGAGCCGCGCTCCGCGCCCGGCACCTGGCTCGCGATCTGGAACCGCAGGCCGGCGGGCTCGCCGGTCGTCACCATCTGCACCGTCACCGCCGCGTCGTCCGAGAACGCCAGGGCGTGCGACAGCGTCACGCCGGCGAGCTCGCAGGGACCTTGGCCGACGACCTCCGCGCTCAGCGCCATCTCCAGGAACGCCGCGCCCGGGAACACGGCCACGCCATGGATCCGGTGATCGCGGAGCCACGGCAAGCGCCGGGCGCTCAGGGTCGTCTCCCAGAGGCTGGTCCCGGGCTGGATCGAGAGCGTCTGACGCTCGCCCAGGAGCGGGTGGCCGCCCGCGTGGCCACGACCGCCGCGGCTCGCCTCGGCGCCGGCTTTCGCCTCGATCCAGTGCCGCTCTCGTTGCCACGCGTAGGTCGGCAACGGCACGCGCCGGTGACCGGCGTCGAACAGCCGATCCCAGGCCACGACGTGACCTCGCGCCCACAACGCGCCCAGCGCCTCGAGCATCGCCGCGCGCTCGTCCTGGCCGCGGCGCAACGAGCCCACCGCCAGGCCCTGCCGCGCCGCCGCGTGAAGCAGCTCCTCGATCGCCGGCACCAGGATGGGATGCGGGCTCACCTCCACGAACAGCCCGTGGCCGTCCGCGAGCAGGGCCTGCACGACCTCGACGAACCGCACCGGCAGCCGCAGGTTGTCGGCCCAGTAGGAGGCCAGGAGCTCCTGTCCCTCCACCGCCACCCCGGTCACCGTCGAGCGCATCGGCACCGCCGAACGGCGCGGCGTGAGACCGGACAGGTCCGCGAGCAACGCCTCGCGCAGCGCGTCCACCTGCGGGCTGTGGCTGGCCACGTCCACCTTCACGCGCCGGCAGAACACGCCCCGTGCCTCCAGCGCCGCCATCACCTCGCCCAGCGCACCCGGATCACCTGCCACCACCGTCGAGCGTGGGCCGTTGCTCGCCGCCACGCTCAGCCGATCCTGGTATCCCGAAAGCGCCGCCTCGGCCTCGGCCGCGGGCAGCTCCACGACCGCCATCTCTCCCCGCCCGCTGATCCGCCGGAGCAGCCGGCTGCGTCGGCAGATGACCGCCGCGGCGTCCTCGAGCGACAACGCGCCCGCCACATGCGCAGCCGCGACCTCGCCCATGCTGTGGCCGATCACCACCGTCGGTTCGATGCCGCGCGACCGCCACAGCGCGGCGAGCCCCACCTGGATCGCGAACAGGAGCGGCTGCACCACGTCGATCTGGCTCAGCTGCGAGCCCGCCTCGTCCGCGCCGAGCTCCGCAAGCACCGACCACCCCGCCTCGTCCCGGATCGCCCGATCGCACGCCTCCAGCGCGCCGCGGAAGACCGGCTCCTCGGTCAGGAGCATCCGGCCCATGCCGATCCACTGCGCGCCCTGACCCGGGAACACGAACACCACGCGGCCTGGCCCGCCGGCGCCGAGGCGCCCGCGCGACACGCCCGCCGGCGACGCACCTCGCGCCACCGCGAACAACGACTCCGCGAGCGCCTCACGCGCGGTCGCCACCACCGCGAGCCGATGCGGCAGCTCGCTGCGCGTGGTCGCCAGGCTGAACGCCACGTCGCCGAGCGGCAGCTCGGGATGCGCCCCGAGGTGCGCCGCCAGCCGCCCTGCCTGTGCTTCCAGCGCCCCCATGCTCCGGGCCGACAGCACCAAAAGCTCCGGCTGAGCTTTCGCTTCCGTCTGCGCCGCCGTCACGGCCGGCACCTCCGCGAGCACCACGTGCGCGTTCGTCCCGCTGATCCCGAACGAGCTCACGCCGGCCACACGGCGCCGGTCGCCGCGCCGCCAGGGCACCGCCTCGGTCGGGATCGTGAAGGGCGTGCCCTCGAACGAGATGCTCGGGTTCAGCGTCCGGAAGTGCAGGTTCTTCGGGATCACCTCGTGCTCGAGCGAGAGCACCGCCTTCATCAGCCCGGCGACGCCCGCGGCGGCCTCGAGGTGCCCGAGGTTCGTCTTCACCGCGCCCAGCACGCACGGCGAGCCATCGGTCCGCGGCCCGCCGATCACCTCGCGGAGCGCGGCCGCCTCGATCGGATCGCCGAGCGGCGTCCCCGTGCCGTGCATCTCCACGTAGCCCACCTCGTCGGACGACACGCGCGCGCGTGCCAGCGCCGTGCGGAGCAGCGCCTGCTGCGAGAACACGTTGGGGGCGGTCAGGCCGGCCGATCGCCCGTCCTGGTTCACCGCCCAGCCCTCGATCACGGCGCGGATGGGGTCGCCGTCGCGCTGTGCGTCCGACAGCCGCTTGAGCACCAAGAGCCCGCAGCCCTCGCCGCGGACGAAGCCGTTCGCCCGCGCGTCCAGCGTCTTGCAGCGACCATCCGGGGACAACGCCTGGGTCCCCGCCACCATCGCCATCGTGTAGGGCGACAGCAGGAGCGTGACCCCACCCGCGATCGCCACATCGCACTCCCCCGCGCGCAGCGCCTGACACGCCAGCGCGACCGAGACCAGCGACGAGGAGCACGCCGTGTCCACGGAGATGCTCGGCCCCTGCAACCCGAGCGTGTACGAGATCCGGCCGCTCGCGGTGCTCAGCAGGTTGCCCAGGGCGCTGTACGCGTCGACGTCGGAGGTGCCCCGCAGGATCAACCGATGCTGGTAGTCGAGCGAGTTGAAGCCGACGTAGACGCCCGTCGCGGTGCCCGAGAGCGCCTCCGGCCGCTGCCCGGCGTCCTCCAGCGCTTCCCACGCGATCTCGAGCAAGAGACGCTGCTGCGGATCGAGGCTCTCGGCCTCGCGCGGCGAGATGCCGAAGAACGCCGCGTCGAAGCCATCGACCCGATCGAGCAGCGCCGCGGATCGCGCCGCGGGATTGTCGCCGGGGAGCGCCTCGGCCGGCCACCGATCGGCCGGGATCTCGCGAACCACGTCGACGCCGCGCACCAGCAGATCCCAGTAGGCGTCCGGGCTGTCACCGCCCCCCGGAAACCGGCAGGCCATCCCCACGATCGCCAGCGGCTCGTGCTGGCCGCGCTCCACCCCATCACCGTCCGGTGCGGGGAGCGGGGCGACCGAGGGGGCCTCGGCCGCCGGGAGGTCCAGACACGAAAGCAGGTGCTGGGCCAGCGGCTGCACCGCCGGAAACGTGAAAAACAGCGTCGGCTGGAGCCGGAGCCCCAGGCTCTTCTCGAGACGGTTGCGCATCTCGAGGCTCATCAACGAGTCCAGGCCCAGGCTCTGGAACGGCGTGCCGCGATCGATGCGCGCCGGTGGAACACGCAGGACCTGGCCGAGCTGCTCGATCACGTGGGCCGCGATCCGATCCACGCGGTCCGCCGGCGGCGCCTTCGCCAGCACCTCGCGGAGCCCGGAGGGCGCAGGCCCCGCGGGGCGAGCCAGCTCGACCGGCAGCTCGGAGAGGTAACGTGTACCCGCCGCCTGCGGCGTCGCCTCGAGCCACCGGCGCAGCGAGAGCCGGAACAGCGCCACCTCGGCGCGCGGGTGCGCGAGCACGCGGCCGAACAGCTCGGTGCCCTCCGCCGGCGTGAGGGCCCCGATGCCCCGCGCCGAGAGCCGGAGCCCGCGGCCGTTCTCGACCGCCACGCCCAGCTCCGCGAACAGGCCCCACTGGATGCTCGTCGCCGGCAACCCCTCTGCGGCGCGTGCATGCGCCAGCGCGTCGAGGAAGGCATTGCACGCCGCATAGGCCGCCAACCCCGGCACGCCGAGGACCGACGCCATGGACGAGTACATCACGAAGAAGTCGAGCGGCATCTCCCGCGTCGCCTCGTGCAGGTTCCACGCGCCGAGGATCTTCGGCCTCGCGGTGGCCAGGAGCTCCACGTCCGCAAGCTCCAGCACCGTGCGGTCTGCCACCACCGCCGCGGCGTGCACCACGCCGCGCAGCGGCGGTAGATCGCGCGAGATCGCACCGACGATCCGATCGACGTCGGCCCGGCGCGAGATGTCCCCCTGGACCACGAGCACCTTCGCGCCCAGCGCCTCCATCGCGCCGATCGACACTCGCGCAGCCTCCCCCGGCGCGCTCCGGCCCACCAGCACCAGGGAACGTGCGCCCTGCTCGACCATCCAGCGCGCCAGCACGAGGCCCAGCCCGCCCAGCCCGCCCGCGATGAGGTACGTCCGATCCGCCGCGATCTTCGCCGGCGGCGCGCCCGCTTGCGCCGGCGTGCCCAGGCTCGTCCGCACCAGACGCGCCACGAACCGGCCCTCCGCGCGCAGCGCGATCTGCTCCTCACCGTCGCCCGCGAGGAGCTCGCGCGCCAGGAGATCTGCCTCGCCGGACAGCGGCACCGCCGGCAGATCGATGCACGTCCACTCGAGCTCCGGGTGCTCCATCGCCGCCGCGCGCGAAAGCCCCCACAGCGGCGCCTGGGCCGCCGAGACCGGACCGGTCCCCATCGCCTGCGCCGCGCGCGTCACCAGGATCAGCCGCGGCGGGTTCCGGAACGCGCGCCGCACGATCGCCTGCGCCAGCACCACCGCTGCGTGCGCTCCGCGGCGAAGATCCGCCTCGAGCGTCGCGGGCGTCGTCTCTGCCCGGGGCGCGGAATCGAGGCTCCCGCAGTGGACCACGCCGCGACAGGCGCCCGCGAGCAGCCTGGAGAGCTCCACCGGCTCGGCCGCGTCGATCTCGATGCACGCCTCGCCCCGTGCGCGCAGCGCCTGCGCCAGCCCCGCGCCGGTGTCGTGCGCGTCGCGGAGGAGGATCCACGGCGCTCGCTCCCGAGGCCGCGCCTGCGCAGGAGCCTCGATCGGCAGCTCGCGGTGACGCCAGGCCACGCCGTGGACGAAGTCGTCGAACGGATCGGTCGCGGTCGGAAGCGGCACGAGCTGCGCGTCGCCCAGCTCGAGGAGAACGCCGCCGTCGTCGTCGAGGACCGCGAGCTTCAGGTCTCGCGCGTCGCCGCGGACGTACACCCAGACCTGCGCCGGCGGGCGCGCGTGCATCCGCACGCGGGCAAACCCGATCGGCACGAGCGTGCGCTCCGCCGAACGCGCGCACACCAGCGCCATCATCACCTGGAAGCAACCATCGAGCAGCGCCGGATGAGCCTGATAGTCGGCCGTCTCGCCCGACAGCTCCGGCGGCACGCGCACGAGGCCGATCGCCTCGCCGTCTCCCACCCAGATCCGCTCCACACTGCGAAGCCGGGGTCCGTACGCCACGCCGAGCTGCTCGATGCGCGCGTAGTGCTCGGCCGCGTCCACGACGCCCGCGCAGCGCGTCCGGATCTCCGCCGGCGTCGTCTCGCGCGGCTGCCGCGTCCGCGGCGCGACGTGGAGCTCCGCGACCGCGTGGCGCGTCCACGCCTCCGCTCCCTCCGCGCGACACGCGATCGCCACCGTGGCGCGTCCCGCCTCCCGCGCGATCGCCACCTGGAGCGCGCCGCAGGGCAGCGACAGCATCCGCTCGAAGCGCACGCCGGCGAGCTCGAATCCGTCCGCGCCGTGCAGCGCGGCGCCCGCTGCGAGCGCCATCTCGAGGTACACCCCGCCCGGCAAGATCGCCTCGCCGCCGAGCCGGTGCTCGACGAGCCACGGCGCAGCGTCGATGAGCGCAGGCTGCTCCCAGAGCCGCTCCTCGGGGTGCAGCGAGGATACGAACGGTACGCCCAGGAGCGGGTGCTCCCCGGCAGCGCGGGTGCTCCGCGGCGCCGCATGGCGCGGCCGGACCTCCGGCCAGTATCGCTGGCGCCGGAACGCGTACGTCGGCAGGTCGACCCGCCGGAGGCGCGGTTGCCTCCCGGGCTCGCCGCTCGCCACGTCGCCGAGCAGCTCGAAGCACGCGCGGAGGTCGACGCGCTGACCGTGGGCGTGCAGCGCGCCGAGCGACATCAGCATGCGTGCGAGGTCGCCGTCGTCGCGCCGCAGCGAGCCGACGACCGCGCCCGCCGCGGCGGCGCCTCCCTCGAACGTCTCGGTCAGCGCAGGCGCGAGCACCGGGTGCGGGCTGACCTCGACGAAGCAGCGGTGCTCGTCCGCGATCGCTCGCTGCACGGCGTCCGCAAACCGGACGGTCTGGCGGAGGTTGCGGTACCAGTACGCTCCATCCAGCTCGCCACCCGCCACCGGCCCGCCCGTCACCGTCGAGTAGAGCGGAATCGCCGCCGCGCGCGGCGTGATCCCCGCCAGCGCACGGACGAGCTCCTCCTCGACTGCCTCCACCTGCGCGCCGTGCGACGCGTAGTCCACGCGCACCTTGCGCGCGTAGATCTGCGCGCCCGCGAGCCGCTCGAGCAGGGTCTCGATCGCCTCGGGCTCGCCCGCGACCACCACCGCGCGCGGGCTGTTGACCGCCGCGATCGCCACCCGCGCGCCGAACGGGGCGAGGTACGGGGCGAGCGTGGCGGCGCCGAGCTCCACCGCCGCCATCGCGCCCCGGCCGGCGAGCCGGGTCAGCGCGCGGCTGCGCAGGGCGACCACCGCGGCTGCGTCCTCGAGCGACAGCGCACCGGCCACGTGCGCCGCGGCGATCTCGCCCTGGCTGTGCCCGATCACCGCATCCGGCGCGACGCCCATCGCGCGCCACAGCGCCGCGAGCCCGATCATCACCGCGAACAGCGCGGGCTGCACCACATCGACCCGCTCGAGGCTCGGCGCGCCCGGCTCGCCGCGGAGCACCGCCAGCAAGGACCAATCCACGTGCGGCGAAAGCGCGCGCTCGCACGCCGCGATCTGATCGCGGAACACCGGCACCGTGTCGAGCAGCGCGCGCGCCATGCCCGGCCACTGCGAGCCCTGCCCCGGGAACACGAACACGACCTTGCCGCCACCGGTGGACGATCCCACCACCGCGTGCGGCGTCGGCTCTCCCCGCGCGACGGATGTCAGCGCGTCGAGCAGCCCGGCCCGATCGCGGGCGACCAGCGCCGCCCGATGCTCGAGCCGCGCGCGCGTGGTAGCGAGCGAGTACGCGACATCGATCAGCGGGAGCCCGGGATGCGCCTCGAGGTGCTCGCGCAATCGCACGGCCTGAGCAGCCAGCGCGGCCTCGCTCCGGGCCGACAGCAGCACCGGCACCGCCAGCGAAGCTCCGCCCGCCCCCTCCGGCGGCTCCTCGCCAGGCGGCGCCTGCTCCAGGATCACGTGCGCGTTGGTGCCGCTGACCCCGAACGACGACACGCCTGCCCGCCGCGGTCGCCCGTCCGCGACCCAGGGCACCGGCTCGTTCAAGAGCCGCACCGCCCCCATCGACCAGTCGACGTGCGGCGATGGCTCCGCCGCGTGCAGCGTCCGCGGCATCACCCCGTGCTGCATCGCCAGCACCATCTTGATCACCCCGCCCACGCCCGCCGCCGCCTGGGTATGTCCCAGGTTGGACTTCAGGCTCCCGAGCCACAGCGGACGATCTTCGGATCGATCTCGCCCGTAGGTCGCCAGCAGCGCGTGCGCCTCGATCGGATCGCCCAGCCTCGTGCCCGTGCCGTGCGCCTCCACGACGTCGACGTCGTCGGGCCGGAGCCGCGCGTCCGCGAGCGCCTCGCGGATCAACCGCTCCTGGGCCGGCCCGCTCGGCGCCGTCAGCCCCTGGCTCCTGCCGTCCTGGTTGACCGCCGAGCCGCGCAGCACCGCGAGCACCGGATGGCCGTGGCGCCGCGCGTCCGACAGCCGCTCGAGCACCAGCATGCCGGCGCCCTCGCCCCAGCCCGTCCCATCCGCCGCCGCCGAGAACGCCTTGCACCGGCCATCCGGCGAAAGTCCGCGCTGGCGGCTGAACGTGATGAACATGCCCGGGGTCGCCATCACCGTGACCCCACCCGCCAGCGCGAGCGTGCACTCGCCCCGACGCAGCGACTGAACCGCGAGGTGGATCGCCACCAGCGACGAGCTACACGCCGTGTCCACGGTGAGGCTGGGACCGTGCAGCCCCAGCGCGTACGCGATCCGCCCCGACGCCACGCTCGGCAGGCTGCCGAGGCCGACGTAACCCTCGAGATCGCCCGGGGCGTCGCGCAGCAGCGTCGCGTAGTCGTTGTAGATCACCCCCACGAACACGCCGGTCTTGGAGCCGTGCAGCGTCGTCGGGGAAAGGCCCGCGCGCTCCACGGCCTCCCACGTCGTCTCGAGCAGCAGCCGGTGCTGCGGATCGACCGCCAGCGCCTCGCGCGGGCTGATCCCGAAGAGCTCGGCATCGAACCGATCGGCGTCGTGGAGGAAGCCTCCCTCGCGCGTGTAGGCCTTGCCCACGGCCTCCGGATCCGGATCGTAGAGCGTCGCCAGATCCCAGCCGCGGTTGTCCGGAAAGCCGGCGATGGCGTCGCGGCCCTCGACCAGGAGCTGCCACAGGTCCTCGGGCATGCGCACGCCGCCGGGGAACCGACAGCCCATCGCCACGATCGCGATCGGCTCGTCGGCGCCGGCCCTCGGATCGGGCGCAGGCGCGGGCGCGGCCTCGGGCTGTCCCTCGGGGCCCCCGAAGAGCTGGTGGGCGAGGAAGCGCGCGAGCGCTCCGGGCGTCGGGTGGTCGAACAGCAGGGTGGTGTGCAGCCGGGCGGCCGTCGCGTCGGCCAGGCGGCTGCGGAGCTCGACCGCCATCAGCGAGTCGAGCCCCAGCTCTCGCAACGGCCGCTCGGCCGGCACGGTGCTGGGATCTCCCAGGCCAAGCACGCCTGCGACCTCCACGCGTACCCGCTCGAGCAGGGCGCGCTCGCGGTCCTCGGCCGACAGCGCGCCGAGACGGTGCTGGAGCGAGGAGGTCGCCGCGGCGTGCGTGACCACCGGACGCGCTGCAGGGCCTCCGGCCAGGCCTCGGAGCACCGGGGACAAGGCATGGGCGTGCGAACGCAGCGCGGCGGCATCGAACCGCGCCGGGACGAGCGCGGCGTCGGGTCGCGCGAGGGCAGCGTCGAACAGCGCGAGCCCGTCGTCCGGCGACAGCGGGCGCAGGCCACCACGTCCCAGCCGTTCGACGACACCGTCGGTGAGGCGCGCGTCCATCCCGGCGCCGGTCTTCCAAAGTCCCCAAGCGAGCGCGAGCGCGGGGAGCCCCTGGGCGCGGCGATGGTGGGCCAGCGCGTCGAGGAACGCGTTGGCCGCGGCGTAGCTGGCCTGGCCGGCGCCAAAGACCACCCCCGCGACGGAGGAGAACAGGACAAACGCGGATAGCTCCAGCGTCCGCGTCAGCTCGTGCAGGTGCACGGCGGCGTCGAGCTTGGCGCCAAGGACGGCGCGCAGCCGCTCCGGCGTGAGCGCACCGACGACGCCACCGTCGAGCATGCCCGCGGCATGGATGACCGCGGTCAGCGGATGCTCGCGCGGGATCCCGGCCAGCAGCGCCGCAAGCGCGGCCCGGTCGGCGGCATCACACGCGGCGATCGTGACGCGTGCCCCGGCGGCCTCGAGCTCGCGGCCGAGCGCGTCGGCGCCGGGCGCCGCGGGGCCCTGCCGCGACGCGAGCACGAGGTGCGTCACGCCGTGGACGTGGACGAGGTGGCGGGCGAGCAATCCGCCGAGGGCCCCGGTGCCGCCGGTGATCAGCACCGTGCCCTGCGGAGCGAGCGGGCGCGGCACGGTGCGCGCTCGCTCGGCCCGCGCCGGCGCGAGCCGAGGGACCAGACATGTGCCCCCGCGTAGCGCGAGCTGGGTCTCCGCCGCGTCTCCGCCGGTGAACCGCACCGCGCGTGAGGCCTCGGTGTCATCACTGTCGACCAGCAAGATGGATCGATCGGGGCGCTCGCTCTGCGCGGACCGGACCAGTCCCCACAGCGGTGCGTGGACGAGGTCAGGCACGTCCTCGCCGGAGCGCGCGGCAACCGCCCCGCGGGTCAGCACGACGAGGCGCGACGAGGCCAACCGCTCGTCGGCGAGCCACGCCTGGAGCTGCGCGAGCAGCCGCGCGGTGGCCTCGTGAGCCCCGGCGATCACGTCGGCCGGCGCCGCGGCGGCAACACGCGAGCGCCACGGCACCACGACCGCATCAGGAGCCGAGGCGCCGCGATCGAGCGCGGCGATCAGCGCGGCGAGATCGGGGTGGCGATCGAGCACAACACCGGCGGGCTGCAGCTCGAGCCCCTCGGGTGCACCGACGAGCGTCCAGCGCTCGGATCGTCCCGGCGCGGAAGCGATGCGCGACAGCTCGGTCCACTCGAGCCGCAGCAGCGCGTCCTGAGAGGCCCCCGGCGCGCCGCGCACCTGCGCCGCGGAGGCCGGCCTGCCGGTGAGCGCCTCGATGTGCGCGAGGGGCTCGCCGGCGCCGTCGGCGATGGCGAGCGAGGTCGTGTGCTCCGCGCCGCCGCGCGCGAACCGTATGCGCAGGCTGGACGCGCCGACCGCGCGCAGCGACACACCGCGCCACGAGCCCGGCAGCGCGATGCCGCTGGTCTCCTCGAGCTCCTGCGCGACCAGCGCGTGCAGCGCCGCATCCAGCAGCGCCGGATGCAAGGCGAAGCGTCCAGCGTCGGCGGCCGTGGCTGCGGGGAGCTCGACCTCGGCGAACAGCTCGTCACCGCGCCGCCAGATCCCCCGCAGCCCCTGGAAGTCCGCGCCGTAGGCGAGCCCCGCTGCGGCGAGCCGCTCGTAGATTCCCTCGAGCGCGACCGCGGCGGCGCCCGGCGGTGGCCACGCGTGCAGCGCGGCCATGCGCTCGCTGGCCGGTGATGCAGTCGCGAGCGTGCCGATGGCGTGCCGGGTCCAGGTCACGCCGGCGGGCGCGTCCTCGGCGCGCGCGTGGATCTCGAGCGAGCGCCGGCCGCCCTGGTCGACGGCGCCGACCGTAAGCTGCACGAGCACGCCCCCCTGAGCCGGGAGCACGAGCGGGGTCTCCAGCGCGAGCTCCTCCACCTGCGGAAGCCCGACCCGGTGCGCGGCCACGACCGCGAGCTCGACGAACGTGGTCCCCGGCAAGATCACCACGCCGAAGACCTCGTAGCCGGCGAGCCACGGGTGCTCGACCCGCGAGAGCCGGCCAGTGAACAGCACCCCCTCGCTGCCGGCCAGCACGATCGTGGCCCCCAGCAGCGGGTGGTCCGCCGCCGCGAGCCCGGCGGACGCGAGATCCGCGCGGCTGGCTCTCGGCGCATCGAGCCAGTGCCGCTGGCGCTGGAACGCGTACGTCGGCAGCTCGACCTGCCGCGGGCGGATCGCAGCTTCGCGCCGATCGAAGTACGCGCTCCAGTCGACGCGGTGGCCGCGCGCGTGCAGCTCGCCGACCGCCGCCGTGACGGTCCCATCCTCCGGCTGATCCTTGCGCAGGATCGCCACGCAGCCCCTCCGCTCGCCCTCGTGCGTCGCAGGCTCCACCGCGTCCTGCGCCAGCGCGGACAGCACGGCGTGCGGCCCGAGCTCGAGGAAGGTGTGGACGCCCTCGCCGTGCAGCGCGCGGATCCCGTCGGCAAACCGCACCGCCTGCCGGACGTGGTCGACCCAGTACGCCGGCGAGCTCAGCTCCGCGTCCGTCGCCATCCGCCCCGTCACGTTCGACGCGATCGGGATCTGCGCAGGCCGGTACGTGAGCCCCTCCGCGACCCGCCCGAAGGCCTCCAGCATCCCGTCCATGTGGTGCGAATGGAACGCGTGGCTCACCCGCAGCCGCGCCGTCTTCCGCCCCTGCGCCTCGAACCGCGCTGCCACCTCCCCCACCGCCGCCGCGTCCCCGCTCACCACCGTCGACGTCGGCCCGTTGATCGCCGCGATCTCCGCGCCCGCCCCGTCCCCCGCCTCCCGCCGCGCCGCCAGCAGCGCCCGCACCTCTTCCTCGGACGCGTGCACCGTCACCATCGCCCCGCCACCCGGCAGCCCCTGCATGAGCCGCGCGCGCCCCCCCACCAGCGCGCACGCGTCCGGCAGCGACAGCACCCCCGCGACGTGCGCTGCCGTAAGCTCCCCGATCGAGTGCCCGAGCAAGAGGTCGACCTGGACGCCCCACGACGCGAGCAGCCGGAACAGCGCGACCTCCAGCGCGAACAGCGCCCGCTGCGCGTACAAGGTCTCGTCGAGCAGCGCCGCGGCCTCGCTCCCCTCGGCAGCGAACATCACCTCGCGCAGCGGCCGCCCTCCCTCGGCGACCGCGGCGTCGAGGTGCGTGCACGCCGCGTCGAGGGTCTCGCGGAACACCGGGTACGCGTCGTACAGCCCGCGGCCCATCCCCGGCCGCTGGCTGCCCTGTCCGGTGAACAGCACCGCCAGCTTGTTATCGCCGGTCCGCGAACCCACCACCACGCGTGGCGCGGACAACCCCTGCGCAAAGGACGCGAGGACACCGAGCAGCTCGGCGCGCTCGCGGGCGACGAGCGCCACGCGATGC
The DNA here is from genome assembly GCF_028369105.1 of Polyangium mundeleinium. Lineage (NCBI taxonomy): Bacteria > Pseudomonadati > Myxococcota > Polyangiales > Polyangiaceae > Polyangium > Polyangium mundeleinium. Next base: position 8,537,827 of record NZ_JAQNDO010000001.1, read on the forward strand.
GCGAGCTGCGAGCGCGTGGTGACCAGCGAGTACGCGACATCCACCAGCGCGAGCTCGGGACGCGCGACGAGGTGCTCGTGCAGCCGCGCGGCCTGGGCGCGCACCGCGGCCTCGCTTTTGGCCGACAGCACCACCGGCACCGGCGACACCACGGCCGGCGCCGCTCGTTCGACCTCTCCCGAGGCGTCCCGCGGCGCCTCCTCCAGGATCACGTGCGCGTTGGTCCCCGAGAGGCCGAACGACGACACGCCCGCGCGGCGCGCCCGCCCCGCGGCATCCCGGGGCCACGGCCGCCGCTGATCGACGACCGCCACCGGCAGCGCGTCCCAGTCGATGCGCGGGTTGCGCGGCGAGGTGTGCAGCGTCGCCGGCAGCGCCTCGTGGCGCAGCGAGGCGATCACCTTCGCCACGCCCGCAAGCCCGGCCGCCCACTCGAGGTGGCCGACGTTGGTCTTCACCGCCCCGAGCAGCAGCGGCCGGTCCGCCGGGCGCTCCCGCCCGTACACCGCGCCGAGCGCGTGGACCTCGATCGGATCGCCGAGCGCCGTCCCCGTGCCGTGGCACTCGACGAAGTCGACGTCGGCCGGCGCGAGCCCCGCGTCGTCGAGCGCCGCGCGCACGACCTTCTGCTGCGACGTCCCGTTGGGCACCGTGAGCCCGCTCGACGCGCCGTCGTGGTTGATCGCGCTGCCACGGACCAGCGCCAGGACCTCGCGCCCCGCCGCGCGCGCATCCGACAGCCGTTCGAGCGCGAGCACGACCACGCCCTCGCCGCGCCCGTAGCCGTCGGCCTGCGCCGAGAACGTCTTGGACCGGCCGTCCGGCGAAAGCGCCCGCGCGCGACACATCCGCACGAAGCCGTCGGCCGAGGCCAGCACGTTCACGCCCGCCGCCAGCGCGAGCCTGCACTCGCCGTGGCGCAGCGCCTGACACGCCAGATGCAGCGCCACCAGCGACGACGAGCACGCCGTATCGACCGACAGCGCCGGGCCTTGCAGCCCCAGCGTGAACGAAAGCCGCCCCGCCGCCAGCGACGGGCTCGTCCCCAGCATCGCGTGCGCCTCGGTGGACGGCGCACCGTGCAGCGACAGGTAATCCCCCGGCCCGATCCCGACGTAGGTCCCCGTCTGCGAGTCCCGCAGCGCCGCCGGCACGATGCCCGCCTGCTCGAGCGCCTGCCAGGCCGTCTCGAGCAGCAACCGATGTTGCGGATCGATGTGGTTGGCCTCGAACGGGCTGATCCCGAAAAACGCCGCATCGAACAGATCGATCCGATCGAGCAGCGCGGCCTCGCGGACGTAGCTCTTCCCGGGCGCCGCCAGATCGGGATCGTAGACCGCGTCGGCGTCCCAGCGGCTCGCCGGGATCGGACCGACCGCACAGGCCTCGCCTTCGAGCAGGCGCCACAGGCCGTCGGCGTCGTCGGCGCCGCCCGGCATCCGGAGCGCGAGGCCGACGATCGCGATCGGCTCGTCCCTCGGCGCACGCGCCGGCGGGATCACGCGCGCCTCGTCGGTCGGGTCCCCGGACGCCCCGAGCGCCGGTGCGAGCGCCGCGCGGAGGAACGCCGCGAGGTGGTGGGGTGTTGGACGATCGAACGCGACACTGGAGGAGAGCGCGACGCCCGTGACGTGCTCCAGCCGGAGCCGGAGCTGGGTCACCGTCCACGAATCGAGGCCCTGATCGAAGAACCCCGTGTGCGAATCGATCGACGACGTGGCGGAGTGGCCGAGCACGGCGGCGGTCTCGGCGAGCACGATCGCGAGCAGGTGGCGCAGCCGATCCGGCTCGGACAGCGCGCGCAGCCGGCCGAGCAGCGCCGGGTCCCCGGCCTCCGGCCACGACGCTGCGAGGGGCACCGGCGCGGGCTTGGTGGGCGCGGCCTCGGCGTGAGGCCTCCCCGGCGCCGCGCGCCAGAACCGCTGTCGCTGAAACGCGTACGTCGGCAGCTCGACCCGCCGCGGCCGCCGCGGCTGGTAGTACGCGCTCCAGTCGACCGGCTGCCCGAGACAATGCAGCTCGCCGAGCGAGCAGAGGAAACGCGAAAGATCGCCGTCGTCGCGCCGCAGCGAGCCGACGACGGCAGCCGGCACGCCGGCGTGCTCGAGCGTCTCGCCGAGCGCGAGCGCGAGCACCGGGTGCGGACTCACCTCGACGAACGAGTGATGTCCGTCGGCGGCGAGGCGCTCGATCGCGTCCGCAAACCGGACGGTCTGCCGGAGGTTGCAATACCAGTACCCGGCGTCGAGCTCGTCGCCCGCGAGCGGTGTGCCGGTGACGGTGGAGTAAAGCGGGATCCGGGCGGCGCGCGGCGTGATGCCGGCGAGCCCCGCCACGAGCTCCGCCCGGGCGGCCTCGACCTGCGCGCCGTGCGAGGCGTAGTCGACGCGGACCTTCCGCGCGAACACCCCCGCCGCCGACAGCGCGCCGAGCAACGTGTCCACGGCGTTCGCGTCCCCCGAGACCACCGTGGCGCGCGGACTGTTGATCGCGGCGATGGCCAGGCGATCGCCGAGCGGCGCCGCGTGAGGCGCGAGGGCGTCAACGCCGAGCTCGACGGCGGCCATCGCGCCGTGGCCGGCGAGCCGGGCGAGCGCGCGGCCGCGCAGGGCGATCACCGCGGCGGCATCTTCGAGCGACAGCGCACCCGCGACGCAGGCCGCGGCAATCTCGCCCTGGCTATGGCCGACGACCGCGTCGGGCTCGATGCCCATCGAGCGCCACAGCGCGGCGAGCGAGACCATGACGGCGAACAACGCCGGCTGCACGACATCGACGCGGTCGAGCGCGGGCGTGCCCGCGAAAGCGCCGTCGCCACGCAGCACGTCGAGCAGCGACCAGTCGACATGGCGCGCCAACGCGCGCTCGCAGGCGAGGAGCTGATCGCGGAACACCGGCGCGCTGTCGAGGAGCGCCCGCCCCATGCCCTGCCACTGCGAGCCCTGGCCGGGAAAGACGAACACCACCTTGCCGCCGCCGGTGCGCCGGCCGACGACCGCGCGTGGCGCGGACCGTCCCGCGGCGAGCGCATCGAGCGCATCGAGCAGCTCCGGCCGATCATGCGCCACGATCGCGGCGCGGTGCTCGAGGCACGAGCGGGTGGTGACGAGCGAGAAGGCAACGTCGATCAGCGCGAGCTCGGGGCGGCTGACCAGGTGCTCGCGCAGCCGCTCGGCCTGACCGCGCAGCGCGGTCGTGCTCCGGGCCGACAGCACCACCGGCACCGGCTCGATCGGCGCCTCCTCGCCGGAGGCCCGCGTCGCCCCGAGCACGAACAACCTCGCGCGGGCCTCAGCGAGCGACCGCCGCTCGTCGTCCCCCCCGCGGGCGGTGTCCGTCGGGCGGCGGAGCGCCGCCAGCACCTCCGCCGGCGCACCACGCGCCGCGACGCTCTCGGCGAGCGCGGACGCGAGCACCGGGTGCGGCCCGAGCTCGACGAACACACCGTGATCCTCCGCGAGCTGCTCGATGACCGCGCCGAGCTGCACCGGACGGCGCAGGTTCCCGGACCAGTACCCCCCGCCCAGATCGGCGCCGTCGACCCGGGCGCCCGTGACCGTGGACCACATCGGGATCCGCGGCCGCCGCGGCTGGAGATCCCGCAGCGACGCCTCGAGCTCCTCGAGGAGCGGCGCGGTCATCCGCGGGCTGTGGCCCGCCACGTCGACGCGGATCACGTGGCTCGTGGTGCCGCGCGCCCGCCACGCCTCCACGAGCGCGTGCACGGGCTCCGCTGCGCCGGAGATCACCGCCTGGCGCCGGCTGTTCACCGCCGCGAGCTCGACCTGGCCGGCGTACGGCGTGAGCATCGCCGCCACCTCGGCCGCCGGCAGCTCGACCACCGCCATCGCGCCCGGCCCCGCCGCCCAGGCCTGCACGCGGCTGTAGTGATGGATGACCCGCGCGGCGTCCGCCAGATCGAGCGCCGCCGCGACGTAGGCCGCGGCCACCTCGCCGGCGCTGTGGCCGACGATCACGTCCGGCTCGACGCCGTGCGCGCGCAGGGTCTCGGCCAGGGCCACCTGCACCGCGAAGAGCAACGGCTGCACGAACACCGCGTCGTCGAACCGCGAAGGCGCCGCCGGCTGCACGAGATCCTCGACGATCGACCGGCCGAGCAGCGGACCGAGCGCGCGATCGCTCCGCAGCACCGACGCGCGGAACACCGGCTCGCGCGCGAACAGCTGCCGGCCCATGCCCGCCCACTGCGCGCCGAGCGGCGAGAACACGAACACCACGCCGGGACGCGCCGGCGCGCGGCCCCCCGCGATCAGACCGGCGTGCGGCACCCCGCCCAGGAACGCGTCCAGGGCCTCGATCGCCTCGCCGGACGAGCGCACCACGGCGGCCAGGCGATGACGCCCGGACGCTCCCTCGGATCGATCCGCCGGCTGCCCCGAGGCGCCGGCTGCGCTCGCAGCGAGAAGCTCGCCGAGTCGCGCGCCCGCCGGCGCATCCGCGAGCTCGCGGCGCAGCCCTCTCGCGCGCTCGGCAAGCTCCCCCTCCGCCGGCGCCGCCAGCGCGAGCAGATGTACGTCCGGTGCCGGCCCCTCGAGCACCGCGTGGGCGTTGGTACCGCCCCAGCCGAACGAGCTCACGCCCGCCAGCGCGCGCTCCGACGCCGCCGCCGGCCATGGCTCGAGCGCGGTCGGGACGCGGAGCCCCAGCGCGCCGAACCGGATCTCCGGGTTCGGCGGCTCGGCATGGAGGCTCGCCGGCACCTGCCGGTGCTGCATCGCGAGCACCGCCTTGAGCAGCCCCGCGATCCCCGCCGCCCCCTCGGTGTGGCCGATGTTCGTCTTCGCCGAGCCCACCAGCAACGACCGCTCCGCCGCCCGCGCGCCGCCGAGCACGGCCCCGAGCGCTCCGAGCTCGATCTGATCGCCGAGCGGCGTGCCCGTGCCGTGCGCCTCGACGTAGTGCACGGCCCCCGGCTCGATCCCCGCGCGCGTGTACGCCTCGCGCAGCACCGCCTCTTGCGCCGCGGGGCTCGGCGCCGTCAGCCCGTAGCTCGCGCCGTCGTTGTTGACCGCCGTCGCGCGCACGAGCGCGTAGATCCGATCGCCGTCGCGCTGCGCCTGCGACAGCCGCTTCAGCACGATCACCCCACCGCCCTCGCCGCGACCGAAGCCGTCGGCGTTCGCGCTGAACGCCTTGCACCGCCCGTCCGGCGAAAGCCCGCCGAACTTCGACACGAACACCATCGTCTCGGGCGCCAGCAGCAGGTTGACGCCGCCCACCAGTGCCACCTCCGCCTCGCCGCTCCGCAGGCTGTGCCCCGCGTAGTGCAGCGCCACCAGCGCCGACGAGCTCGCCGTGTCGACCACCACGCTCGGGCCCCGCAGCCCCAGCACGTACGACACCCGGTTCGCGATCATGTTCGGGGCCTGCCCCGTCGCGCGGTGCGCGGTCATGCCCGCCGCGTCGCCTGCCGTCAGGTCCGCCCAGTCGTGCCACATCGAGCCGAAGAACACCCCCGTCGCGCTGCCCTCGAGCGACCGCGGCGGGATCCCCGCGTGCTCCAGCGCCTCCCACGACAGCTCCAGCGCCAGCCGCTGCGCCGGATCCAGCTCGTGCGCCTCGCGCGGCGAGATCCCGAACACCCCCGGATCGAATTGATCGACGTGCTCGAGCAGCGCCGCGCGGCGGCTCACCGCCTTGCCCGGCGCGCTGCGATCTTCGTCGAAGTACGCGCCTCCGTCCCACCGCTCTGCGGGCACCTCGCCCGTCGCATCGACGCCCTCGGCCAGCAAGCGCCAGTACGCGTCCAGATCGGGCGCTCCGGCGAATCGACACGCCATCCCCACGATGGCCAGCGGCTCGTCGCGCCGGTCACTCCCGCCCGACGGGACCGGCACCGTCAAGGGCGCTCCGTGCGCGCGCGCCTCCGGCTCGCCGGCGACCACGTAGCGCGCCAGCGCCTCGATTGTAGGGTGCTCCCACATCGCGGTCGCGCTCAACCTCCGGCCGACCAGCGCCTCCAGCTCGCGCAGGATCTCGAGCGCCTGCCTCGAGTCGAGGCCGAACCGCGCGAACGGGGCGCCGAGGTCGATCCCTGCCTGCTCCTCTCGCGGCGCGGCGCCCACCAGCGCCGCCATTCGCGCGACGAGCCATTGTCTGATCGCATCAATGGCCTGAGACGACGAGCTCTCCTCGAAAAACAACGGCGCGGACTTCAATGTTCCTCCGGGCCGGAGTCTTGACACTCGTCATCCAAATACTCCAGGAATTTCGTACATGTCCAGGACAGACATCACCTTACCTGCAGGCTCCACTGTGAGCCACCCACCATCAGAAAAGGATCAATCTGGTTCGGGTTCCCCGTGATACGCACCGTCGACCCAGACCCGCTCCAGCTTGGTGTATTCGCGACGCGCTTCCTGCAATACCGGCACGGCCCCATCACGATCTTGCGTCGACGCTGGCGTTAGAATGATGGCAAGCGCCCTTCAACCCGCAGATCATCGACCCGCGTCGAGGGTCCGTGTTCACGGACTGGAGGGCGCTCGCGGTGTTTCTCGACAGCCTGCTAAAGCTCGATCTTCGACGCGTCGAGCTGATCGTTCACCGCGTCCGCGGCCAGGGTCTTGCTCGGCGGCGGCGCCGTTCCCTTCTCGGCCCACTCCACGAGGGCGTCGAATGCACGCTCGGCGTAGGGCTGCAGGATCGTGAACTTGTCCTGCGCGCCCTCCTCGGCCGGCGTGCCGTCGAAATCGAAATCGAGCACCCCGTCCGAATGCAGGTCCACGTGGCCGCCGCCGGCCACGACGTAGAGCCGGTACAGGTCCGGATCACCGTACGTGGTCACCGCGTCGCGGTAGTCCTCCGCGTTCGAGATCACCCCGAGCAGCCCGTCCGCGTCGCCGTGAATGCTCACGAGCGGCGCCGAGAACTCGCCCGTGTTCGCGTTCTTCAGGGCATACGACACGCTCTCCTCCGTCCAGCCGGCGTCCGGCGCCGAGGCCAGGAACGCATAAAACGGCGGCGGATCCATGTCGTTCGGCGGGAAGCAGCTATACGCCGCGCTCCCGGCCAGATCGTGGCCGAGGAGCTCCGCCTTGAAGTAATACGCCGTGAAGTTGTAGTACCCGATCCCCTTGAATTGCGGCAGCGACGCCTTGAGGGAGTCGAACGCCGTGTTGTAGGCGCCCCATATCGTCGCCGACGGCGCGCCGAAGCCCGCGGCGATCATCGCATCCTGGGCCCCCGAGAACGGCGGCGTCTCCGCGAACGCGGCCGGCGTCGAGAGCGTCGCCGCATCGTAGGCCCACTTCATCGCGAGCGCCGCGCGCTCATTCGAGCTCACGAGGTGGTTTGCCGCGGCATACTCGGCCGGCGTCACCGTCCCGTTCTTGTCCTTGTCGAGCACCCGCGCGTCGGGCCAGTACGCGCCCGACCAGTCGAGCCCACCGGCGAAGATCCGCTTCCCGCCGGCCTTCTCGCGCTCGTGATCGATCTCCAGCGCGCGCCGCACCTGATATCCGCCGTTCGACAGGCCCACGGCATACACGTGGGTCGGCGCCTTGCACGTCACGATCTCGATCTGCTGCGCGGCCCACTCCGCGAGATCCAGCATCATCGCGCCCCAGTGCTGCGTCGGGTGCGCCTTGTTCAGCAGCGTCGCGTTCCCGTCGACCCCGCCGTTCGTCATTCCCTTGTTGCCGGCCACGTAGGCATAACCGCGCCGTAGCACCCAGGGCACGATCGTCCCCTCGTTCGCGAATTCGCTGCGCGTACCGGGCGTCCCCGCCACCACGAGCTTGCCGTTCCAGTCGTTCGGCATCTTCAGCACGATCTCCTGCGTCCGCGTGACCCCGCCTTCGGTCACCGTGAGCGTGCCCGTGACCTCGATGCCGGCCACGTCGTCCTTCGGCGCGAGCTTCAACGAATGCAGGAGGCTCGCCTGCATCTTCTTGACCTTCGCTTGCTCCTCGGGCGGAAGGTCGTCGAATTCGGGCATCCCGGCCTTGAGGGTCCAGTAGTTGATGTGCGCGAGCCCCCCGTCGCCGTTGCCGTTGTAGAACCTGCGTAGCGTCCCCGTGAGCCCGCCATCGAGCCCTTCGAAGTCCATCGCCGGCACGCACGGCTGTGGGGGAGGATTGCAGGCATCGCCCACGCAGGGCGGATTTTGCGCCGGCTCGTCGCTGCACCCCGCGAAGGAGAGGGCGGCGAGGGCCACGGCCGCCTGGAATGGGTTTGCCTGTCGAGTGAAGGATCGGAAGTTCTTGAGCATCGGGTGAAATCTACCAAGGACACCCCGGAGCGCTCAACGTCGGCAAAGGCACGGCGCGCCACATGCGCAGCCGCGTCGGCAGGATCCCGCGCGTGGCCGCGTCCGCCGCTTCGCAGGCCCCTGTCGAATTTCGGGCGGTCGTCGTCGATGTTCTGCACTTTCGGAACGGATAGGCCCCTGATCCCACCCCTCCCCTCTTGCCGGCACGGCGCGTGCCTCTACCGTGATAGCCTGCTGGATGCCGCGATCTCCTTTTCGCGCGCCGGCGCCTTCGCCACGAGGTAACACCGTGCGATCACCTCCCCGACGCCTCCTCTTGTCCGCGCTGCTCACCGCCCCGCTCCTCGCGTTTGCGGCGCCCGCCGCGGCGGACGACGCGCCGCCCGCGCTCCGCTGGGACCAGCCCGTGAGCTGTTACAACCTGAAGGAGGGAAAGACGCTCCGCGTCCAATGCACGCAGGACGCCAAAGGAGAGACGTGCCTCGTCGCCCCCGGCGAGATGGTCGGCATCGGCGATCCGCTCGACAAGGTCCAGCCCTGCACGCCCTACAACGATGACGCCTACCGCGATCTCGCGCGCCGCGCCCGCATCGTCCCCGCGGTCGCCGAGGCGCCGCCCGGGTATGCGCGCGGCGAGAGCGGCCGGGCCTTCCAGGTCAAATTCGACCTTTTGAACCGCTTTTACATCGGCGTCGGCTGGGCCCCCACCCTGCAATCGAGCCGCGGGTTCGCGATCCCCGCGGGCTTCCCGTTTGCCCGGGCGAACGCCGAGATGGGCATCCACCTCAGCATTCTCTCGCCGCGACGGCGCGCCCGGCACGACCTCCGCATCCTCGAAGGCAGCGCGACGTTCGCCGACCTCGAGCTCCGCGGCACGCTCCTCTCCTACGATTACCAGCACGAGCACAGGCGCCCGCTCTTCTGGATCAGCACCTTCTTCGGCGAGCCCGACGTTTTCCCGATCCTGCCGCGCATGGGCTTCGGCTTCCGCGTCCTCTCCGTCCTCGATCGCCAGCCCTCCTTCCGCGACGCCCTCGACATGGAGTTCGGCGAGTTCCACGTCGCCTGGAACCCCTGGCAATCCGACGACATGTACAGCCACCTCCGCGTCGAAATCGGCGGCAATTTCGGCGCGCACTGGCAGGATCGGACCATCGTCTCCGGCAAATCGGGCAATTATTTCCTCGGACCCACGGCCGCGATCGAGACCCGCATCAGCCTCGGCAAGGGCGGCCTGCATTATCTCTTCAGCGACCTCACGTTCCGCCGCCCCACCATCGTCTCCGGCGATCTCACGGGCGAGACCGTCAATCGCCTCGCGGGCTCGTTCGCGTACGAGGGCGTGCTCGTCGCGATCAACGACCAGCCGATCTCGGTCCGCCTCGCGGCCGAGGGCCGCACGCAGAACGATTTCGTGCGTGACGTGCGGGCGGTCGAGCTCCGCTTCTTCGCGGGCCTGCGCATGTCCTTCGGCGCCCCGCCGCGCGTCTTCGAGCCGATGCCCGCCTTCGAGGACCCGTGATCCGACGCTCCCTCACCGCTGCGATCGCTGTGATCGGTGCGATCGCCGTGACCCCCGCGCCCATGGCCGCGGCGGACGAGGGAGACTTTCGCCATTCGCCCAAGGGCCGCACCTTCCGCGTCCGTTTTGATCTCGAAAGCCGCATCCGCCTCGGCGCCGCCGCCTCCGGCGCGCGCAAGGAGAACGGCCGCATCACCCCTGCGCTCGAGGTCCATGCAGGCATCTCCATCCGCCGCCGGTATGCCTTCGGCGAAGGGCCCGCGCGGGTCGAATGGCAATTCGATCAACGCATTCTCTCGGGCTTCGTCGCCCCCTTCGCCCGCCCGTTCGGCGACATGCCCTCCTTCGACGCCGTCCTCTACGGCGCCGCCGCGCACCGCCACGACCTCGCGCCGCGCATCGTCCTGCCCTCCTCGCCGCCGCTCAGCATCCCTTTCCCCTTCGACGTCGGCTTCGACGCCGAGTTCGGCCGCGTCATCGTCCCGCGGGCCCTGCCCACGGGCACCGCGGACGGCGGGGCCATCCCCTTCCTCCGCGTTTCTGTCGCGCGCGCGACCGCCTACCTCGATCCTTTGCGCTCCAACCATCCCGGCCGCAGCCTCGAGATCGGCGTGGGCGTGCGGTACGACCTCGACGTCTACGGCGCGCAGCGCGGCACCGGCCCCGAGGGCTCGATCGCGCGCCCTCGCCTCGTGCACCGTGTCGCCCCTGGCACAGCCGGCTCGCTCCGCTTCCGCTTCGAGACGCAGGACGGGCTCCTCTCGCTCGACACCCGCGCCGAGATCACCCCGCACTGGACCAGCGAACGCACGTGGAAGGTCGGCGCGCTCGGCTACGGCCGCGTCGAGCGCACGATCCTCGCGATCAACGACGAGCCGATCTCCCTGTTCCTCGAAGGCAGCTACCGCCTCGTCCCGCCCACGCTCGAGCTCGCCGCGCTGCACGACGTGCGCGCGAGCCTCGGCATCAGCTTCGGGCTCGATCTCACGCCGAACCCGCGCGTGAAAAAGATCCTGCCACGCTCGCGGCAGATCCCGACGACGGCGCCCGCTCCTTGAGTGGGCTCTTCTTTCGATCGCAAACGATCAATGCGCGGGAGGTGCAGGCGCGGGCGCCGGCTCCGCGGCCTTCGTCGCCAGAGGTACGTCCGGGAAAAACAGCGCCCCGACGAACGCGAGGACGCCGAGGACCGCGATCATCCAGAACACCGTCCCGAGGCCCGCGTCGAGCAGGCCGGAGATACGCTGCACGACGTCGGGCCCGAGCGCGGACATTCCCTCACGCGAGAGCGCTCGGCTCGCCGCGTCGCTCGGAAGTGTTGGGTCCTTCCGAAGCGAGGCCACGATCACGCCGCCCATCACGCCGACCGCGACAGCCCCGCCGATCGTCCGGAAAAACATCGTGCTCGCGGTCGCCACGCCGCGTTGCTCCCAGCGCACCGAGGTCTGCACCGAGATGACGAGCGCCGTGTTGGCGCAGCCCATCCCGATCCCGAAGAGCCCGGTCACGACGCGCAGCGCGATGGGCCCTTCCTCGGCGACGAGGGGCAAGGCAACCGCGGCCGCCGCCGTGCAGCCCATCCCGAAACGAACGAGGGCACGAAAGCCGACCCTCGGGAGGATCCTCCCGCTGAACGTGCTCGCGATGGGCCACGAGACGAGCATCGGCGTGATGGAGCTCCCCGCTTGTGTCGGCGTCCCGCCGAGCACGCCCTGGATGAAGAGCGGCACGTACGTGAGGAGGGCGATCATCGCGCCGCCGATGATCGCGCCGATCGCGGACGAGAGCGCCATCACCCGACGCGCAAAAAGCGCGAGCGGCAGGAGCGGCTCCTCGGCGCGACGCTCGACGAAGAGGAAGGCCCCGAGCAGGAGCGGCGTCGCGAGGACGAAGGTCGCGGACTTGTGCACCCCGGAGCTCGCGATGAGCAGCGACGTCACGAAGCCCGCGAGGAGCAAGGCCCCCGCGAGATCGAGGCGCCGCGTCTTTCGCTCCACGCGCTCGTGCAGGGCCGTCGCGACGAGCGCCGCCGCCGCCACGCCGAAGGGCAGGTTCATGTAGAAGACCCAGCGCCAGGACACGTTCTCGACGATCACGCCGCCGATGATCGGCCCGACGAGGCCAAAAAACCCCCACGCCGCGCCGATGTACCCTTGCAGCTTCGAGCGCTCCTCGATACCGAAGATGTCGCCGATGATCGTGACCGGCATCGGCTGCATGGCCCCGGCGCCGAGCCCCTGGATCGCCCGGAACGCGATGAGCGCGGGCATCGATTGTGCGGCGCCGCTCGCCGCCGATCCCAGGAGGAAGATCGCGATCCCCGCGAGCAGCACGGGCTTTCGACCGTGCAGATCCGCGAGCTTGCCGAAGATGGGGACCGAGATCGCCGAGGTGATCAGGTACGCGTTCGTGACCCACGCGTAATACTCGATGCCGCCGAGATCCCCGGTGACGGTGGGCATCGCGGTGGCCACGACGGTCGCCTCGAGCGCGGCCATGGCGAGGGCGAGCACGAGGCCCGCGACGGTCAGGCCTCTGTGCGTGCGTCGTTCATCTGGAACCGACATGGCAAGGCGGTGTGGTTACTCCGCGGCCGGCACACGCGCAACCGCGGCTCCCCTCAGAACACGCCGAATTGCCGCACGAGGCCCGCGATCTCCTCGTCCTCGTGAAAGAAGACGCGATCGAGCCCCTCCTGGAACGTGTAGGTCAAGTTCGTCGCTTCCTTCCAGAGCGCGTCTTGATTGAAGGCTTCGAACGGGAGATCCGAGAGGTGCCGGCGTTTGTCCTCGTCCGAGATGATGGCCATGAAGGCGTCGTACGAGCCCATCACCTTCTGCGCGGTCTCGACGGAGATCGTAGGCCGGAGCAGAACCTCGCACATCTGCTCGAACGGCGAGAGGCGGAGCCGCTCGCGGAGGTAGTGGACGACACGCGTTGGATCGATGCCGCCCTCACCACGCCGGAACTCGCCCTTGCCGAAGAGCTCGAGCGAGAAGCACGCGAGCATCCCGCTCGCGAAGAGCAGCTTCCGGCTCGTGCGCAGCTTGACGTTCCGCAGCGCCCAGCCGCCCTTGAAGCCCTGCTTGTTCACGAAGTCGACGGTGATGGTGCGCCAGTACCGGATGATGTCGTTCAAGAGGACACGCGGCACGAGCTTCGAACGCTTGGAGAACAAAAGACCACGATCATCGGAGACGTAGCGGTGCAGCACCAGGTCGACGACCCGATCGAGCGCCTCCCTCTGGCCGATCGCGATCGACTCCAGCAGGAGCAGGATGCGCTGCGTGGTGTTGCGGTTCGTGTCGTCGTGGCCCCCGATGAGGTGCAGCAAGGGGTGGCTGAAGGACACGTTGTCGAAGACGCCGAACGGGCTCGGCGGTTGGAACTTCGCCGCATCCAGGATACGCGTAATCGCGACGGCCTCTTCGAAGTGGACCCGGTCGGCGCGCCCGTCGACGAGCAGCGTCCAGTCGATGTCGCTGCCCGGCGTGTACTCGCCGCGGGCGAACGACCCGAAGACGACGATGCTCGCGTCCTCCGGATCGTGCCCCTGAAGGAGCTCGCGCAGCCTGACCAGCGTCCGCGCGGAGAGGTCACGCGCGGCGAGCACGTGCGGAAAGGCGCGGCTGGCCTTCGCTTCGAGACGCTGGATCACCTCGGATTTCGCTTCCATTCGGTTTTCCTGAGGGGGGCGGACACTAGCACATGCCCCGTGGACATCGCGACGATCAGCCGATTATCCTCCCGGCCATGGCGAGAGACGTCACGCGCATCCGCACGAGGGATGAATTCGTCGCGCTCCTCCGCCGCGTCGCCGACGCGGTCGAGCGAGGCGAGCCGTTCCGCGTCCAGGTCGGCGGCGTTCGGGTCACGGTCCCGTACGACGCCGAGCTCTCGATCGAGCACGAGGCCGAGGGCGACACGGAGGAGATCGAGATGCAGCTCCGGTGGCGCCGCGGGCAAGCCGAGAGCGACGGTCCCGACAGCACATGAACGACAGCACGACACGCGGGCGCGTCTCCGTTCATCCCCGCGGGTTCGGGTTCTTCGTCGTCGAAGGCACGACCCCGATCTCCGCGTTCATCACGCCTCCGGATCTGAACCCCTTCCTCGACGGCGACGTCGTCTCCGCGCGGCTCTCGTCCGACGCTAGCGGCCGCTTCGTCGCCACCGAGCTCGCGCTCGTCAGCCGCCCCCGCGCCGAGGTCTTCGGCAGCGTCGCCCTCCGCGGCGGCAAACGATACCTGCGCATCGATCGCTCCGTGGCGAACACAGACTGGCCCCTCGACACCACGAGCGAGCTCGCCGAAGGCACACACGTCGTGGCCGAGGTCTCGGGCGATCGCCTCGTCGTCGCGCGTGTCGTGCCCGAGGGCGCCGACCTCGGCGTCGAGCGTTGCATCGCGCGGCACGGCCTCCGCGCGGTCTTCGCCGAGGCCCTCGATCGCGCCGCGGAGGAAGCAGCCGCGCGGCCGATCCCGATGGAGCGGCGTCGCGATCTCCGGAGCGTCCCGACCGTGACCATCGACGCGGCCTCCACGCGGGACATCGACGACGCGCTCTCGGCCTATCCGGCCGACGCGAGCGGCGCACTCCGCGTGCTCGTCTCCATCGCCGACGTCGACGTGTTTGTCCCCGAGCGCTCGGCCCTCGATCGCGAAGCGCGCCTGCGCGGCACGAGCGTCTACCTCGCGGGCCGCGTGCTGCCGATGCTCCCCGAGGCCATCTCGTCGCGCGCCGCGAGCCTCGTCGAGGGCGAGGACCGGCCTGCGCTCACCGCCGAGCTCCGCATCGATCCCGAAGGTCGCATCACGTCGGTCGACGTCTACGAGAGCCTCGTCCGCTCACGCGCGCGCCTCACGTACGACGCCGTCGACACCTTCCTCGCCGAGGGCCACGCCGAGGGCGTCCCGCACGCCGTCGAGAGCACGCTGCGCTGGCTGCGCACCGCGGTCGCGCGCCTCGGCGCCGTTCGCGCCGCGCGGGGTGGCGTCAACCTCGCGCGTGAGGAGGCGCGTATCGAGCTCGACGCGCGCACGGGCGAGCCGACCGCGATCGAGGCGCACCGCGAGACGCCCGCGCACAGGCTCGTCGAGCGGCTCATGGTCGCGGCGAACGAGGCCGTCGCGGAGTGGCTCGTCGCGCGTGGCCTCCCCGGCATCTACCGCGTCCACGACGAACCCTCGCCCGAGCGCGTCCGCACGCTCGCGCAGCTCGCGCATAACTTCGGCATCGAAGCCGGCTTCGGCCCTCGCCTCTCGGCCCGCTCGCTCGCCGCGTTCGAGGCACAGATCGCGGGCGCCCGCTTCGAGCCCGCGATCCGCACCGTGCTCGGCCAGGCCCTCGGCCCGGCGCGGTACACGCCCGATCCCGGCGCGCACTTCGGCCTCGGCGCGCCGCTCTACCTGCATTTCACCTCGCCGATTCGCCGATACGCCGACCTCGTCGTGCACCGCATCCTCAAGCGGTACCTCGAAGGCCACCGCGATTACGAGGACATCCGCGCCGGCCTCGCCGTCCTCGCGGCCGATTGCGACCGCTCCTCGCAAAACGCGGGCAAGGCGGAAGCCGAGCGCCACCGCATGCTCGTCGCGCGCCTTTATGCCGGCCGCCTCGGCGAGGAGGTCTCGGGCAACATCGTCGCGCTCAAGCCGTTTGGCCTCCTCGTGCAGATCGCCGGCACGGGCGCGATGGGCTCGATCACGACGGACGCTCTGCCTGGCGGCCCCTTCCGCACGGACCTCGCCGCGCAGGCGCTCCTCGGCGCGGGCGTGCGGTACGCGGTGGGGGATCGGATCACGGCGACCGTCGCAGCCGTCCACGAGGAGCTCGGGAGGATCGATCTGGTCCCGGTGGGGTGACGAGGGCGCGTTGTCGGAGGACGAGGGCGCGATCTCGCGTGACGAGGGCGCTTTCTCGCGTGACGAGGGCGCGATCTCGTGTGACGAGAGCGCTTTCTCGCGTGACGAGGGCGCTTTCTCGGATGACGACGGCGTCCAACATGATGACGACGCAATTTGGCGATGGGCTCCGACCGGATGACGACGGGGCGGGGGCGGATGACGAGGCCTCGGGGCTGGATGACGAGGCCCTGGGCTGGCGGAGCAAGGTCATTGCTCTTGCATGAATCGGATCACGCCCCCGGGTCTGGAGCTACCTGCGCCGGAAGCTCGGGTCCGGTGCCCTGCAGAACGTCGAGTTCATCTTTACGAATACCCCGGAAGAGAGCGCCGCATAGGCGTTCGGCCGGCCCGCCCCCGATGCCCAAGGAGAACGACGCCGTCCCCTCGTGGCTATCCAAGGTTCGCGAGGAGCTCGTGCCCTCGTCAACGGCGGCGTGGCCGCTCTTGATCATGTCGGAAGCCGGGCATCGAAACCATTCGATGCTGCAGCAGCGCTCCACCCTGCTCTCGCCCACAATTCCCCTTGACACGGCTCGCCCGCTCGCCCGACTCTCCCGGCCATGCCCATCCAATCCAGTGACGATCCGATCCACACCCTCGACATCCTCGCCGCGAAGGTCGGCGCGCCTCAGGCGGGATTGCTCGATGCGCTGCTCGCGGGCACCGATAACGAGCAGCTCACCGACAAGGGTCGCGAGATCGCCACGAGCCGGCTCGTCGTCGACGGGGTGCGGCTGTATCAGGAGGCGTACAACTTCTGGCAAGGCGCCACCGATCCGCAGAAGAAATGCCTCAAGGGGTTTTCGTTGCCCCTGCTCGGCGTGGCCGTGCATCAGCTCCTCGCGCTCCACGTGCGGGCGCAGAAGATGGCGGACGATACGACGGACGAGGGCAAGTCGCGGGCGAAGCGCGCGACCGAGGCGAGCCGCACCGCGTCGCATGCGGTCGCGGTGCGTGATCAGGCCGCCTCGGCGCTGCGGGACGCCGCAGGCCTCGACCCGGCATTACGCGCGGAGGTCGACGAGACGGTCGGCACGGCCGATACGCCGGACACGCTCGCGCGCGGGCTCGACGGGCTCGCCAATGTCCTCGACGCGTGGCTGAAAGCCCCGCCCGCCTCGCCCATCCTCGCGCGGCTCACGCTCGCGAGCCTCGATGCGGCCTATGCGGAGGAGCTCAGGGCCGCGGCGAATGCCGTGCGGACGACCGCGGCGAATGCCGGCGAACGGCAAGCGGCGAAGGCCGCGGCGCAGGCAGGACTCGATCGAGAAGACGGCGTGGCGATCCTCCTGCTCGGGCAGATCGTGCGCGCCTTCGAAGCCGCGCACGATCTCGATCCGACGATCCCGCGCCTCCTGCCGAATTCGACGCGGCGGCTGTTCTCCCGGCGCACGAAGAAGAAGGAGACGGGCGCGGCGGAGGCATGATCACTTCCTCCGCCGCACCACCTCGAACGCCATTCGCCTGAGCGCCGCGCGCAATCCATCCCGCAGCGTCCCATACGTCGGCACGCCCGACAGCGGCGCGTCGATTCCCACGAGCGTCCTCGCGACCTCCGGGCTCACGCCCACCACGGCGCAGCCCGCCCCGAGCAGCCGCGTCGCGCTGATCGTTTGCAGGAGCCGATGCGCGGCGCTCTCGTCCACCGACCGCATCCCCGTGATGTCGAGGAGCACCTCGCGCGTCTGAAATTGCTGAATGGCCGCGAGCACATCGTCCGTCACCCGCTCGCCTCGCCGCTCGTCGAGTGTCCCGACGAGCGGGACCACGAGCACGCCGTCCCACACTTGAATGATCGGCGCCGAGATCGCCTGGATCAGCGCGATCTTCTCTTCGAGCTCCGCCGTCCGTGCGGCCACCATTCGTTCGAGCTCGGCTCGATGCTCCGCCACGAGCGCCTCGTTGCGCTTCTCGGTCGTGACGTCTTTCACCTGCACGAACACGCCGATCGCCGCGCCGTCCTCGCCGCGCACCGGCGCGTACACGTTCTCCCAGTAGTTCCGCTGCAACGCCTCGTCGCCATACGCCTCGACGACGGTGAATGCCTCGCCGGCGAGCGCGCGATCGAAGTTCAGGCGGGCTTTCTCGCGATCAGCAGAGGCCTTGATGACCTCCAGCATGCTCAGGCCGAGGCGGATGTCCGCGCCCCAGATCGCCCGCATGACCCCCTCGTGTCGGGGATTGAAATAGATGTATCGATAGTCCCGGTCGAGCGCGAACATGATCGCGCCGGGGATATTCTCTCCGATCGCGCGGAGTACGGCCATCGCGGTGGCGCCTTGGGTCTTGCTCATCAAGCGAGCATCATCGACCCTCAGCAATCCACGCGCAACCGGCTCCTCCCCAGAAAACTCCCACCTACTTCTGCAGCACGCCGGCCACCACGAGCAGCTTGATCAAGATTCCCATCAAGCTCTCACCCGCGATCCACCCGCTCGACACCGGCACCGTCAGCCGCTCACCGAGCACCGGCTTCACCTTGCGCAGCACGTGCGCGATCGTCGCCCCGATGAACATCGCGATCGCGTTGCTCGCCGGGATCACCAGCGCGATGCCGAGGCCCGCCGGCGAAGGCACGAAAGGAAGCACCTTCTTCGGCGCGAATCGCTCCGCGAGCGCGAGCACCACGCCGAGCAGAAGGCCGATCACCATCGCGCGGTCCGCCCCCGGGGGCAAACCCCCGAGCCCGCCTGCGAATGCCTTCGAAACGCCGGCCCATACGAGGCACGACGGCGCGGGCCACTCCTCGCTGCCGAGCACGGACGGGTCCGGCATGATGAGCCAGAAGGCCGGCACCACGACGAGCGCCCCGGCCACCACGCCGAAGAGCTGCCCTTTGAGCTGCTGCCGCGGACTCGCGCCGAGCAACCACCCGCTCTTCAGGTCGGTCAGCAAATCCGCCGCATGCAGCCCGACCCCGCCCGTCACGTTCGCGCTCATGATGTTGCCAGCGAGGTTGCCGGGCGTCAGCACCCCGTACACCGCCTGCGTCACGGGCCCGAGCGCCTTCGTCGGCGTCACGTCCGTCTCGCCCGTCACGCGCGCCGCGACAAACCCCATCACGATCGAGAGCGGCACCGCGATGATCCCGGCCCAGAGCGGAATCTTGAAGAGGAACCCCATCAAGAGGATCACGACCGGCGCGAGCACGGCGAACCCCGCGGGAAACCACCACGCCGGGCATTCCACCTCCGTGATGGGCTCCTCTTTCTCGGATTTCTCGCCACCCTTGAATATCCCCGACAAACCTCGGAACGAACGGGCGATGCTCTTGTAATCGAGCAGGAAGCTCGTCAGGCCCGAGGCCACGAGGATCGCGGCGCCTGGCCAGAGCGTCCACCCGACGATCGCCTTGTAGCTCACCTCTTTGATCGCGTGCTCCGCGGCGAGCCGCGGCGCGAGGATCGCGTAGCCGGCCATCCCCGAAAGCAGGAGCGACCATGCCGTGCGGAAGCTCATGAGCGCGCCCGCGCCGACCAGCACGAGCTCGCAGTTCAGCGTGATCGTCCAGTCCTTCGCCGCGCGCCCCGCGATCTGGAAGGGCAGCGCGATCGAGCCGGGCAGGTTGAACGGGATCCACGCCGCCTTCGCGTCACGCAAGAACGCGAGCAGCGCGCCCATGAGCCCCGCGATGCCGAGCAGCCGCGCCTTCTCCTTGCCCCCGCCCGCGGCTTGCGCCCCCGCATCTCCATGCGCCGCCGCGTGCATCGAGCGCAACGTCTCGGCCGTCGCCGTGCCCGTCGGGAACGCGAGCGCCTCCTTGTTGATGAGCTGCCGCTTGATCGGGATCGCTGCGAATACGCCCATCGCCGCGATCACGCCGAACCACAGCATCAGCCAGACCGTGCTCGGCCGCATCGTCGTGACCATGAGCAGCGCGCCAAACGCCGCCATGTTCCCGCCGCCCGTCATGTACCCGGCCGCGGACGCGACCGAGCCCATCGCGTTGTTCTCCAGGATCGTGAACTCGCTCTTCGTCAGCTTCGCCGCGCGAAACAGCTCGAAGACGGCGAACGCGAGGATACACGCGGTCAGCGTCACCCCGAGGCTCCAGCCCGTCTTGAAGAAAACGTAGAGGTTTGACAAACACATCACCCCGCCGATGAGCATCCCGGCGATGACCGCGCGCGGCGTGAGCTGTTTTTCCCCTTTGCGATAGACCGTATCGAGCCATTGTTGCTCGGGGTCCGTCGCGGTCGTGGTTTCCGGCGGGGCAGTGGGCTCGGCGGTGGGTTTCATCGTGGTCATCGCGGGTCGGGCCGCGAGCGTACCGGAGAAACGTTCGAGGTGCGAAGAAAAACCTACTCGTCCAGCGCCCGGAGGATCGTCACTTCCAGGGCGCTCGGCATCCCCTGCGAACGATACACCCGGTGCGTCGCCTTCATGTAATCGCTCGGCTTGGCCTCGAAGATGTTTGGCACGAATTTCTGCGGGTTTCGATCGATGAACGGGAACCACGTCGATTGCACCTGGATCACGATCCGGTGCCCCTTCTTGAAGGTGTGGAACACGTCGTTCACCGCGAACTTCACCTTCGTCGGCTCGCCTGGGACGAACGGCTTTGGCGCCTCGTAGCTCTCGCGGAACCGGCCGCGGAACGGCTCGCCGCGCACGAGGATCTGCTGCCCGCCCCGGTCCTTCTTGCCCGCCCACCGATCTTCCTTGGTGAACCCCGGCATCTTTCCGGGGTTCTCGTCGATGAGCTTCACCACCCAGTCGGCGTCGGTCCCCGTCGTGCTCACCCACAAATCGGCTTCGAGCGGCCCCGCGAGCGTGACGTCCCGTTCGAGCGGCTCCGAGCGATATTCGAGCACGTCGGGCCGGCGTGACGCGAAGCGTTGATCCTCGGCCATGTAGCCCGTCGACCAGTTGTTCGCCATCTCCTGGGTGTACGGCACGGGTTTGTCCGGGTCGCTCATGTATTCGTCGCTCTCGGCCTCCGCGTTCTTCGGCGGCTCGAACGACAGCGCGCCGCTCGCTTGCAGGTAGAGGCGCCCCTTCTTCGCCTCGCGCGGGGGCCAGGCGTCGAACCTCCGGAAGCGATTGGCGCCCGCCTCGAAGACCAGCGCCTCCGCGAGCTCCGGATCCGGCCCGTCCTTCAGGTGATGCTTGAAGAACGCGAGCTCGAGCTCCTGAAGCACGACCGACGTCGCGAACCCGAACTCTGCGTCGCCGAGCTTTTCCCCTTTTCCGTGCCACCAGCCCCCGTGTTTCCACGGCCCCATCACGATCGAATTCTTCGCGCCCGGGTTTTGCGCCTCGATCGCGCGGTACGTGGCGAGCGGGCCATAGAGATCCTCCGTATCGTAAAATCCTCCCACCACGAGCACCGCGGCCTTGATGTTGCGCAGGTGCGGCAGGATGTTCCGGGCCTGCCAGAACGCGTCGTAGTTCGGGTGCGCCACGATCTCGCGGAAGAACGGCCGCTCGCCCTTGAAATGCTTTGCCTCGGCCTCGGACAGGGGCCCCGCGGAGAGGAAAAACCGGTAGGCGTCAGGCGTCCCGTAGTCGATCCCCTCCCAATCGTCCTCGCTGTCCTCCTTCGGCTTCGGCCGCGGCTTGTCGAACGACGCGAAGAAATGGAACGCGAGCTGCAAATTGAAGGCGCCGTGCCGATGCACGTCGTCGCCGCGGAACCAGTCCCCGATCGGCGCCTGCGGCGAGACGGCCTTCAAGGCCGGATGCGAGTCGATCGCCCCCGCCGACGAATAAAACCCCGGATACGACACCCCGAGCATGCCCGCGCGCCCGTTGTTCCCGGCCACGTTTTTCGTCAGCCACTCGAGCGTGTCGTACGTATCGGTGCTCTCGTCGATGTCCTTCGGCCCCTTCTTGTCGAGGTGCGGGCGCACGTTCACGAACTCGCCCTCGGACATGAAGCGGCCGCGCACGTCCTGATGAACGAAGATGAAGCCCTCCCTCTCGAACGCCTCCGACAGCATGCGCTCGCGGTACCGATCGGCCCCGTACGGCGCCACGGAGTAAGGCGTGCGCATCATCAGGAACGGATACTTCCGGGAAGGGCTCGCGTCGTTCGGCACGTACACCGCCGTGAAGAGCCGCACGCCGTCGCGCATGGGAATGCGGTATTCGTATTTCGTGTACCTCGACCGGATGAACTCTGCGCGCGCGTCCGGCGCTTCGCCCTCGCTCGTCGCGGCGGGCGCGGCGGCGGGCGCGGAGAGCGGCGGCGGCGTCGGGGCGGCCTTCTCCTCGACGTGACACGCGGGCGAGGCGAGGAGCGCGAGGACGAACGGGGATGTGCGGGCGAGAGAAACACGAACGGACACGAACGACCTCCTGGGGACGCCTGGGGCGCACAGGATAGACGCCGGGTCGTGGTGCTTGTGAGCAAAATCCAATCGCCGCCCCCGGTCCGCCGCGGTGGTAGTCTTGGGGCATGAGGGTCACCCCCGAGCAGCACCTTGGAGACATCCTCCGGTTCGGACGCGACGAGGCCGTACGTGCTCTCGGCGAGGCGCGCGCCGATCGTCTGCGCTCGCTCACGTGGGCCCGTTATTACGCTCTCGTGCCCGACGCGCCGAATTTCCAGGAGAAGACGAATCGAAAACTCTTCGTCCTCACCCTCCCGCTCCTCGCGCTCTACCAGGCGCTCCGCCAGGGCCTCGAGATCGAACGAGAAGACGCGCTCCGCCTCGCCGAGGACATGCTCCACGCGTCGTACCGCGAGCGCATGAGCCCCGTGCGCGTCGCCGCGCTGAACGTCACCTACCAGGTCGCGCCGATACGGCGCGTGTACCTGCAACAGGTGACCCGCATGAGCGAGCCCGGGGGCTTCCGCATCGAGGTGCCCGAGGCCTCGAACGCCGTACTCGCGCTCGACGTGCACGCCTGCCCCATCGCGCGCTTCGCCGAGGAGCACGGCGCGCCCGAGATCGTCCCCTTGATCTGCCGGCTCGACGATTTCCTGGCCTCGAAGCTCTCGGGCCTGCGCCTCGAGCGCACGGGCACGATCGGCACGGGCGCCTCCCATTGCGATTTCAGGTACGTCAAGAAAAACCAATGAAAATGCCCCCGGCGGCCCACCGCGCCGCGCTCGTGCTCGCCCTCCTCGTGATCGTCGCTTTCCGGATCGTCGGGTTCGCCCCGAACGACCCACCGCCGAGCACCACGCCGCAGGCTTTTTCCGTGGATCTCGCCGCGGCCCACGTGGCGCGCCTCGCCGCGGCGCCGCGTCCTCCGGGCACCTCGGGCCACGACGCCGCGCGGGAGTTCATCCGCGCCGAGCTCACGCGCCTCGGCATCTCCGTGGAGATCCAGCGCGCCACGGCGCTCGGCACGCACTGGGGCGTGCCGTACGACGTCGCCCGCGTCGAGAACCTCGTCGCGCGTTTGCCCGGACGCGAGCGTGGCCCGGCCCTCGCGCTCGTCGCCCATTACGACTCCGTTCCGAATGCGCCCGGCGCGGCCGACGACGCGAGCGGCGTCGCCGTCTTGCTGGAGACGGCCCGCGCCCTCCGCGCGGGCCCCGCGCTCCGCAACGATGTGATGTTCCTGTTCACGGACGCCGAAGAAGCCGGCATCCTCGGCGGAAACGTCTTCGTCCGCGAGCACCCGTCGTTCCGCGACATCGGCCTCGTGCTGAACTTCGACGCGCGTGGCACACGAGGCCCGGTCGGGCTCATCGAGACGAGCGCCGACGCCGGCGCGCTCGTGCGACATTTCGGAGACGCCACGCCCGACCCCATCGCCTCGTCGCTCTTCCCCGAGATCGCGCGCCGCCTCGGCCACCAGACCGATTTTTTCCCCTTCCGCCAGGCCGGCGTGCCCGGGATGAATTTCGCGGCTGCCGACGGGGCCGCCCATTACCATTCTCCCGTCGACGCCCCGGCGCACCTCGACCGGCGGACGCTCGCGCACGCGGGGACGCTCGCGCTCGCGCTCGCGCGGCGCTTCGGCGATCTCGATCTCACGACCCTCGCGGCCGAGCCGGTCGTTTATTTCGACGTGCCGGGCCTCGGGCTCGTCGTGTACGGCCGCGCGTGGGCGCTGCCGATGGCGATGATCCCCGCGGTCTTGTTCGTCTTCGCGCTCCTCTCTGCCATGCGGCGCGGACAAGCGCGCCCGGCTCGTGTGCTCGCCGGATTCGGCGTGCTCCTCGCCTCGCTCGCTCTCGCAGCCGGGCTCGCCGCCGGCATCGTCGCCGCGCTCCGCGCCCTCACGCCCGTGTGGGGCGTTTTCCGCGGGGATCCCTTCGATCCAGGCCTCGCGCGTATCGCTCTCGCCCTGCTCGGCGTCGCCATCTATGCCGCCGCCCATCGGTTTTTCCGGGCACGCCTCTCCCCGGTCGAACTCGCGCTCGGCGCGGCCTCGGCCTGGCTCCTCCTCGCGTTCGTGACGGCCGCGCTCCTGCCGGGCGCGAGTTTTCTTTTTGCCCTCCCGCTCGCGGCGTCGCTCGCGGGCCTGCTCGTGTGGCAACGGTGCCCTTCTCCGCAATCGCCGTCGAGCGGCCTCTGGCTCCTGCTCTCCGCGCTTCCTGCGCTCGTCCTCGTCGTCCCGGTCCCTTATCTCCTCTTCGTCGCCCTCGGCTTGCCGCGGGCCGCGCCGGCCGTCGCCGTCGTCGTCCTCCTCGCGGGCCTCTTCGCCCCGCTGTTCGAGGTCCTCGGCGCGGGCGCCTCGCGAAAACCCGCCCTCGGCCTCGCGGCGGCCTTCGTGATCACGCTCGGCTTGGCCGTCGGGACAAACCCCTTCTCGCCGGCGCGGCCGCGCCCGGCTTGCCTCGCGTACGCCCTCGACGCCGATCGCCGCGAGGCCGTCTGGACGACGACCGAGGACAAACCCGCTCCGTGGACGACCTTGTACATCCCCGAGGCCACGCGCCGCGCCGCTCGCTTCTCGCTCCCCGACCAGGGAACGCTCCGGCACGAGGCCGAGGCGCCGCCGCTCGACGTCCCGCCGCCCCAGATCGAATCCCTCCGTGACACGATCCACGACGGGATCCGCACGCTCCGCTTTCGTCTTCGCTCGGGCCGGAGCGCGCCGTTTGTCCTCGTCTCGGTCACCTCGGAGGCGCCCCTCCGCGGCGCGACGATCGACGGGCGACGCGTGGACGAGCCGAGCGCGTTTCGAGCGACGACCACCGAGCCCTGGGGTTTTACCTTCCAGGGTTTGCCCGCGGAGGGCATCGAAGGATCGATCGACCTCGCGCCCGGCGCGCCCGTGACCGTGCGGGTGGTCGATCGGACCTATGCCTTGCCCGAGCAGCTCCTCCGCGCGCCCATGCCCGCGGACGTGATGCCAATGCCCTTCCGAATCGCCGGCTCTACGTTCGTCGCCGCCGAGCGCACATTCGGCCCGGGCCCCTGAATCAACCCGATTTCTTCCGGCCCGTCTTTTTCGTCGCCCCGCCGGCTGCTTTCTTCGTCTCGTCACGCAAGTGCGCCCAAAGCGGCAGCGCCGGCACGAGCGCGTCGTCGGCTTCGACGACGGCGCGCCGAAGGGCCGGCGTATCCACGGGTCCGCCCTTGGGCCACAGCACCTCACCTTGCCCCTCGGCCACGTTGTGAAGCGCGTCGATCACCTTGCCACGCGTCACGCCGAGCGTGTCGTGCACCAGGAGGCCCGGCCGGAAAGGCTCTTCCCGCTCCACGAGCGCGCGCTCGAATGCCGCCTCATCGAACGTCGTGTGGTCCTCGGACCCGAAACCGAGCTCCTCTGGAGAGGCCGCGATCGTCTTTTTTTCGTACGTCCGGAGGACACCTTTGTCGATCGCGACGCGCTCGCCCTCCCCGTCGATCATCGCGCGTCCCTCGAAGCCGTCGGGCGTGAGACGCATGGCCACGTCGTAGTCGCTCATGTCCGACGACATCCACGCCACGTATTGCCAATCCCGCTCGCCTGCTTTCCGGAGCGCCTCGGCCGGCGCCTCGGCCCAGTCGTCCACCAGGAACACCTCGCAGCCGAACGAGAATGCCAGCGATTTCAGCCGGAAGTTCCCGGGAAAATAGAACACCGCCTCGACGCGCGGGCTCACGGCCACGCGCACGAGGCTCTCGCCCGCGAAGCCCGGCTCCGCGTCGGCCCACGGATCCACGATGGCCTTCGCCGAGCAGCGACGTTTGTCGTACAGGTACACGACGAACAGGTAGCTCACGGTACCGAGGAAAGCATGGTGGTGGCAGGACGACAACACGTCCCGCCGACGAACCCACGCCGATGGTACGACCCCCAAGCATCCATCGCGGGTGTTTCCCGTTCTGATCGTCGTCTCGTCGAATTCGTGCCGCGTCTCCGATCCCGCGGACGCGGGGGGCGCTGCGCGACGCCCGCGGACGGCGACAGCGACGGCATCCCCAGCGACGGCTGCCTCGGAGCCACCGCGCACAGTGTCAAGTGACACTTGACACTTGGCAGTCCGGCGGATACAAGCGAGCCATGGAGCTCGACAAGGCCAAGGCCGAGACGCGCAAAGGCGGAGGCCCCGCGGATCTCCTACCCGCCAGGATCGTCGTCCGGCTCGAAGCGCTCGTGCGTGACGTACGTACGGTCTTGAACGACTTCACCGGCGCGCGCCCCGCGCCCTACTCGGTCCGCAAGCCGCTCGTCCGGCACCTTCTCACCTTCACGTCGTCGCCTTCCCCCGCGCCGAGCGCCGGCATCACGCCGCGCAGGCTCCGCGTCACGCGCGTCGTGCGCGAGACCCCGGACGCCGTCTCGCTCTCGCTCGCCGATCCCGAGGACCGCCGCATCCCCTTCGTCCCCGGCCAGTTCTTCACCGTGCTCGTCACGCTCGCGAGCGGCGAGGTGCTCCGCCGCGCCTATTCGATCTCGAGCCTGCCCGACGAAGACGGCGCCGCCGCCGAGGTGACGATCACCATCAAACGAATGCCCGGCGGGCGCGCCTCGAACCACCTGAACGAGCGGATCGCGGAAGGCGACGTCCTCGACGTGCTCGGCCCCTCCGGCAGCTTCACGGTGGCGCCGGATCCCGCGGCGCGAAGGCACCTCGTGTTGATCGCGGGCGGCAGCGGCATCACGCCGCTCGCCTCGATCACGCGGACCACGCTCGCGCGCGAGCCCGAGAGCCGCGTCTCGCTCGTGTACGGAAACCGGGGCGAGGCCGACATCATCTTCCGCGAGGCGCTCGCTTCCCTCGCCGAAGCCCACGCGGATCGCTTCACGCTCCGCCACGTGCTCTCCGATCCGCCCGCGGGTTTCACGGGACGCACGGGCCTGCTCGATCACGACAACGTCACACGCGAGCTCGACATGATCGCCGCGGCCTCCGGCCTCGACGCAGGTGCCACCGATTATTACGTCTGCGGGCCCGAGCCGATGATGCTCGCGGCGCGGGAAGCGCTGCTCGCCCGCGGCGTCGATCCCGCTCGCATCCACGAGGAACGGTTCTTCGCCCCCGCGCGCCGCACCACGCCGGCGCTCCCCACGAGCTCCGCCCCGATCGAGATCCGCCTCCGCGGCCGCACGAAAACCGTGACCGCCGCGCCCGGACAAACCCTGCTCGAAGCGGGCCTCGCCGCGTCCTTGCCCATGCCGTTCTCGTGTACGATGGGGGGGTGCGGCGTGTGCAAGATCAAGCTCCTCTCGGGGGACGTGACGAGCGAAGAGCCGAATTGCCTGCAAGAGGAAGAAAAAAACCAGGGGTTCGTCCTCGCGTGCGTGTCCCGCGCGGCGGCGCCGTGCACGGTGGAAGTCCCGTGATGGACGTCGTCGTCGCGAGCAAGGAGCCCGCGCGCCCCGCCGTGGGGGGGTTCGGGGGCGAAGCTCGGCCTGCCCGAGCGAAGCCCCCGAGCGTGGACCGTGATGCGTATCCGTATCGCATGAAGGATCTCTGCGAGCGGACCGGATTGCCGCGGCAGGTCGTCCATTTCTACATCCAGCAGGGCCTCGTGCCGGAGGGCCACAAGACCGGCCGCAACATGGCGTATTACGGCGAGGAGCACCTCGCCCGTATCCTCCTCGTGCGCAAGCTCCAGCACGAGCGGTTCCTCCCGCTGCGCGCCATCAAGGCCCTGCTCGAAGAGCGCGACGAGGCCTTCAGTCCCGCGCAACGCAGGTTCGTCCACGAGGTGAAATCCCGCCTCAGCAGGGCGCTTGGCGCGCGCGCGGACAACCCCGCGACGGCGGACGCGAACGAGCTCATCCAGAAGCTCGGGCTCTCGCGCAAGGACCTCGAGGACATGGTCGATCTCGGGCTCATCGCGGCCGCGGAGGAGCACGACGCCTCGGGGCGCGCGCGGCTCGTCGTGGCGAGCGACGATACGTGGATCCTGGAGACGTTCGCCGAGTTCCGGCGGATCGGCTTCAACGAGTCGATCGGTTTTTCGGCGCGCGACATCTTGATGTACGAGGAGGCCATGGGCGCGCTCTTCGCCCGCGAGGCGAAGCTGCTCGCCGAGCGCCTCTCCTCGCTCGCGCCCGAGCAAGCCGCCACCATGGTCGAGCGGGCGCTGCCGCTCATCAACGCCTTTTTGGTCCGTTATCACGACGCCCTGGCGAGGAATTTCCTCGCGACGCTTTGACATCAAACGGTTTTCGGAGGAGGCATACGATGTTCGACACGAGCCGGCTCACGAGGTTCCTCCCGCCGAGGATGCAGTCGCAGATCGACGCGTATTTCGAGGCGTTCGAGGTCCTCCTCTCGGTCAAGGATCCCAAGGTGCTCGGCGCGCTCGGCCCCTCGGGCGTGCGGGGCCTGCTCTTGCACCGGGGCAAACAAGGCACGCCGACGGACATGCCCGCGACGCACACGGCCCATTTCGACTGGACCTACCCGAGCGATCAGCCCGAGATGGCCGACCTCTACCGCCGCGCCAAGCTCGGCCAGTGGAACGGCGACGACCTGCCCTGGAACACGAGCGTCGATCCGCTCAATCCCGAGATCCCGATCATCCCCGAGGAGTTTCTCTCCTTCGACGACATCGAGGACCTCGGCATCAAGCTCGACAAGAACGAGCGGCTGAAGCTCAGCTACAGCATGTGCGCCTGGATGCTCAGCCAGTTCTTGCACGGCGAGCAGGGCGCGCTCTTCGCCGCCGCGCAGGTGACCGAGGCCGTCCAGTTCTTCGACGGCAAGCTCTACGGCGCGACGCAGGTGATGGACGAGGGCCGCCACGTCGAGGTCTTCAACCGTTACCTCGATACGAAGCTCAACAAGCTCTACCAGATCAACGACAACCTCTTCGTGATCATCGACTCGCTCATGACCGACGGCCGCTGGGACATGAAGTTCCTCGGCATGCAGATCATGGTCGAGGGCCTCGCGCTCGGCGCATTCAGCACACTGTACAAGCAGACGAAGGAGCCACTCTTGAAGGAGCTCCTCAAGATGGTCATCCAGGACGAGGCGCGGCACGTGCATTACGGCGTCTGCGCGCTGCGCGAGCACTTCACGAAGCACCTGACGGAGCGCGAGCGGCAGGAGCGCGAGGACTGGGCGTTCGAGGTCGCGCTGCTGATGCGCAACCGCTTCGCCGCGTACGAGGTCTACGAGGAGTGGTTCGAGGGCCGGATGACGCGCGCCGAGTGGCGAAACGTGGTGTACCGGTCAAAGGGGATGGAGGAGTTCCGGACCGTGATGTTCAGCCGGCTCGTGCCGAACCTGCGCGAGATCGGCCTGCTCTCCCCGCGCATCATGCCGCGGTACGAGGAGGTCGGCCTGATGCGGTACTTCGGCGGGCTCGCCGCGGACCAACTCACGGCGGAGAAGCTGCTCTCGGATCTACATTGAATCAGGGCGGGACGGGGATCGTGACGGTCGTCGCGTCGGGGTAGCTGAACGTTCCTTTGACCTCGAACGGATCGAGCCCGGTCTGACAACCGTCCTCGCAGTTCTGCTTCACGTTCGCATAAAGCGGCACGGTCACCTCCACCATCCCCGGCGCGACGGCGAAGCCCTGCGAACACGTGGACGGCTTGATCGCGGCCGGGTCCGCCTTCGCATAGCAGCTCGCCGGCATTTCGACCCGCTCGTAGAGGAGGCCCGACCATCGAAACGTCTGCGTCGCGCCCGACGCGATCGAAGAAAGGGCCGAGTCGAAACAATCGAGCGGGAACCCTTCGAGCGTCCGGGCCGCGTCGCACGTGACGTCGAGGACCGTGAGTTCCGCCCTTCGTGGTGTCTCCTCCCCATGCGGCGCGATTTGAAACTGCGCGTCGCAGGTTCCGTTGCGCAAATAGACGGGCTGAGGACGGTCGTTCCGGACGACGATCTCGACCTCGCCCGCGGAAGCCTCCGACATGAAGGGCGCGCAAACGTCGACGGGCTCGGAGCCCTCGCCGCCGCTGCAACCGGCGAGAGCCGCCGCGATCCCCACGAACACGAACATCCAGCGTGTTTTGATCACGTGTCTCTCCCGGCGCCTCAGGATCCCTCGAGCCCGCGCCACGGCTTCGGGAAGAAGCGCCATTCGCCATTGACGTACGTGAGCCCGTCGAACGCCATGCCGAGCGTCTCCCCGGGCTTGACGAACTTGAACCGATACCAGCGGACGCCTGGCTTCATGGACTCCACGGCTTTTTTGTATCCGCCGGGGAAATTCGGCCCGTCGCCCTGGCCGGCCGCGATCTCCTCCGTCGTCGCCGAATACAGGAGGAGCTGGGTTTGTCCTTCGTTCGGCTTGATGGCCGCGTTCGGGTCGGACCACATCTTCTTGTAATGCGATTCGAGCTTGCCCGCGGCGTCATCCTTGAACACGGCCTTGTAGTCGCCGGTCGTCGGCTCGAGCCGCTTCGTCAGCGCCGCGTGATCCGCGCCCGGCTTCAAGAACTGTTCGAGCAGCGCCTTCGCCGCGTCCATGTCCCCGCCGCCCGACGGCGCCGCCGCGCTCTCCCCCGCGGGCTTTTGCCCCGGCGCGGCCTTCCCATCGACGCCGGCCCTGGTCTCGGACTTCGCTTCTCCGCCCGCCTGGTCGGACTTGTTGCACCCGGCGGAGCAGAGCACCAGCACGACGAGCGATACCGCAGACAACGAACGAATGGACACGGCCACCTCCCTCGGGCGCACGAGCGCCGCGGCGCGCGAGTCTAGGCGACGCGCGCGCCGGCCGTAAACCCCGGCCCTCGGGAAAAGGGTGCGACGAACCGTGCCCGGCGGAACTGTCGCCGCTCAGAAGAGCTGCCCGGACGAGCCCGCGACGCCCGCGTTGCCGGACGAGGTGCCGCCGGTGCCACCGGTGCCGGGCGTGAGCGTGTTGCCCGTGACCGAGACCAAGGGGCTGCCAACACGGTACACGGCAAACGAGGGGCCGCCCGCGCCGCCGCCGCCATGCCCGCCATTGCCACCCTTGCCGCCGGTGCCGCCATTGCCGCCCTGGCCCACCTCGGCGGTGCACGTCGCCGCGCCCGTACCGCCGCTCCCGCCGGCCCCGCCCGCGGCGCCCGCACCGCCGTTCCCGCCGTTCCCGCCCTTCGCGCTCCGGATCGTATTGCCCGACAGGGACATTCCGTTCGAATTGAGGACGAAGAGCCCGAACGAGCCCCCGCCGGCCCCGCCGCCGACGCCGCCGGTTCCGCCGCAGCCGCCCGCGCCGCCGCCGCCGCCTCCGTTGCCGGTGCCATTGATGACGAACGCGCCCGTCTGTCCGCCACCACCGCCACCACCGCCGGCGCCATTGCCGTGCACACCGGTCACGCCGGTCACGCCTGCATTGCCGACCCAGAACAGGGTCGCGGTCGATCCGCCGTTGCCGGCCGCCCCGTTCCCGCCGTTCGTCCCCGCCGCGCCGGGCTGGCCACCCGCGCCGTCCGTTCCCGTATTGCCCGCGGAGCCGCCGATCCCGCCGGCCGTGCCTCCGATGCCCGAGAGCCCTGATCCGCCGACTGCTGCATAACCGCCCTTGCCGCCGAGGCCGCCGGTCCGGCTGCACACGCTCGACCCGCCCGAGCCGCCGGCAGCCGTGGTGTTGGAATCGCAGGCGCCGGGCCCGCCCGCGGCCCCATTGCCTCCGGTCCCACCAACGGTCCCCGCCGCCCCCGCCGCCCCTGGCCCCGCCGCGCCGGCGGAGAGCGAGCTGTTTTTCAGGACGAGCGACGGGCAGTTGTTGCAGTACATCGCGTAATTCGAGATGCCCGCCGCGTTCGTGTCGAGCGTCTGGATCGTCATCCTGTCGACGGTCATCGCCGTGACGAGGTCCTTGCCCTCGACCGCGCCCACGCGCCCATTCACCACGCCGCTCGATTGAATCGTGGCCACGTAGGCCGCGCTCCGCGCCCAGGCGTTCTGCGCCGAGTACCCGCCGTACAAGGACACGCCGTTCGCCAGCGTGATGCGGCCGTCGTAGAGCCCCTGCGACACGTACACCTGCTTCTTGCCGAGGACGACGGCCCTCGAGATCCCGGCGGAGATCGTCGCCATCGGCGACTCGCGCGTGCCGGGGTTCAGGTCATTTCCGGTTTTCGCGACGAACACAGCCGCGGACGCGTCGCCGTCGATGCCGTCGCAGTTCGTGTCGGCGAACGTGTCGTCGGGCAGGTCTGCCCCGACGAACTGGCACTCGCAGCCGTTCTGCGGGGAGCCGTCGACGTCGACGTAGCCGGGCTGGCAGGCGACGAGCTGGCACATGCCGGACGAGCAGGTCGATTGCGCGTTCGGGATGAGCATCCCGCAGTTGTTGTTGCAGCCGCCGCAGTTCGCCGCGTCGTTCAGGTGGTTCGTCTCGCAGCCGGTCGCGGCCACGCCGTCGCAGTTGCCGAAGCCCATGGCGCAGACGCCGAGCGTGCAGGCGCCCGACACGCAGGACTCGGCGGCGTTCGCGAGATCGCACAGGGCATTGCACCCGCCGCAATGCGCGAGGGTCGTTTGCAGGTTCGTCTCGCAGCCGGTCGCGGCCACGCCGTCGCAGTTGCCGAACCCGCTGTCGCAGGCGCCGAGCGTGCAGGAGCCCGACACGCAGGACTCGGCGGCGTTCGCGAGGTCGCACGCGGCGTTGCACGCGCCGCAATGGGCGAGGGTCGTTTGCAGGTTCGTCTCGCAGCCGTTGCTCGGAACCTGGTCGCAATTGCCGAACGGCGCGGTGCACGCGGCCGGCACGCAGGCGCCGCCCATGCACGCCTCGGTCGCATTCGCGAGCTCGCAGGCGTAGTTGCAGCCGCCGCAATGCAGCACGTTGCTCGTCACGTCCGTCTCGCAGCCGTCGCCCGCCACGTCGTTGCAATCCGCGAACCCCGTGGTGCATGCGCCCGGCTTGCAAGATCCCGACACGCAGACGGCGTTGGTGTTCGGCAAACTGCACGCGTTGTCGCAGGCGCCGCAATGACCCGCGCTCGTCATGATGTCCGTGTCGCAGCCGTTCGTCGGATCGGCGTCGCAGACGGCCTGGCCTTGCGGGCAGCCCTCGGCGGTCCCCACGATGGGCACGATCACGTCGGACGCCGGGTTGCCGCCAATCGTCGCCGTGACCTCCACGTGGAGCGGGTCGAGCGGCTCGGCGAGGCCGGGCGAGGTATACGTGACCTCGAAATGAAGCGCTGTGCCGGGCGGCCGGTCGAACGGCAACGTGACCGGCACGCGAATGGGCGGATTCGGCGCGTCCGGCACGAACCGGACCACCGCGACGGAAAAGTCGGGGCTCGCCACGCTCACCGTCTGAAACGACGCGGTTGCGTTCGAGGTATTGTCCACGCGGAAAAGCCGCATCCGGGTCGTCCCCGGGGGCACGAGGCCGTACGAGAGCTCCTCGGGGCTCGCGCAAGCGCCCTCCGGCCCCGCGTCGTTCAGCACACAGAGCTCGAGCCCGGCCACGGGCCCGCCGCCCGCGCCGCCCATGCCACCTGCGCCGCCTTCGCCGCCTACGCCGCCGACCCCACCCGTCCCCCCTCTACCGCCTGCGCCGCCGATGCCGCCGGCGCCTCCCATGCCCGCGTTCCCGCCGACGCCGCCGACGCCGCCGGAGCCACCTACGCCGCCCACGCCGCCTGTGCCCGCGGCTCCGCCGTTGCCCCCGGTCCCGCCGCCTCCCGCGTCGCCGCCTCCGCCGCCGCTTCCGCTCGGCGATCCGCTCGCGCCGGCCGTGCCGCTCGTACCGACCTCGCCTCCTTCCGCGCATGAAGCCGCGTGAAACGCCGCGAGGCTGAGCCAGGCGGAGGAAACCAGGAGGCCCATCGTGGTGCGGAAGGGTCGACTCGGCATGTCAAACCATCAAACACGAATTTGGCCCTTTGTCCACGAAGCAACCTGCTCAGAAATTGCGGTCACCTTCTTTTCGTCCGATGCTGCGATACCTCTGTCGCAGGCGCGTCCCCGTGCGTTGCAAATTGCAACGGTTCGTCCGCGGACACTTCGGGGGGTGTCGGATTTCCGACACGTCCCTCCATCGGCGCACACACGACGACCTTGTTTCGGTCGCAAACGAGCCGTGATAGCGTCTGTCGTCAGTATGATGGTGGCGCCGCCGCCCGGGACCATCCTGCTGGGCAAGTACCGCGTCGAGCAAGAGCTCGGCTGCGGCGGGATGGGTGTGGTCCTCGAAGCGACGCACCTCGCGCTCGGCCAGACCGTCGCCATCAAGCTTTTGAACCCGGAGCTCGCGCTCTCGTCGGACGTCGTGACGCGGTTTCTCCGCGAAGCGCGCATCGCCGCGACGTTGCCCTCCGAGCACATCGCGCGCGTGAGCGACGTCGGGCAGACCGAGACGGGCGCGCCGTACCTCGTGATGGAGCGGCTCTACGGGCACGACCTCGAAGCCGAGCTCACGCGGCGCGGCAAGCTCCCCGTCGCCGAGGCCGTCGACCTCGCGCTCGAGGCCTGCGAGGGCATCGCGGCGGCCCACGCGCAGGGCCTCGTGCACCGGGATCTCAAGCCGGCGAACCTCTTCCTTGCCGAGCGCCCGCTCCGCCCGCGCGTGC
Organism: Polyangium mundeleinium; assembly: GCF_028369105.1. Classification (NCBI taxonomy): domain Bacteria; kingdom Pseudomonadati; phylum Myxococcota; order Polyangiales; family Polyangiaceae; genus Polyangium; species Polyangium mundeleinium. The sequence goes on from NZ_JAQNDO010000001.1 coordinate 8,572,310, forward strand.
TCAAGGTGCTCGACTTCGGCCTCTCGAAAGAAGCGCCGGGGCACAGCGCCTCCATCACCGGGACCGACGCCGTCTTCGGCACCCCGCAGTACATGTCCCCCGAGCAGATCCAGTCGACGAAGAACGTCGACGCACGCAGCGATCAGCACGCGCTCGGCATGATCCTGTACGAGATGCTCGCGGGCGCGCCGCCCTACGCGGCCGAGAGCATCACCCAGCTCATCGTCGTCATCGCCACGCAGCCACCGCCGCGCGTGCGCGAAAAACGCCCCGATGTCCCCGCGCGGCTCGAAGAGGCGATCCTGCGCGCCCTGGCGAAGCGGCCGCACGAGCGGTTCCCGGACCTCGGCGCGTTCGCGGAGGCGATCGCGCCCTTCGGCGGCCCCGAGGCTCGCACCCGGGCCACGCGCATCGGTCAGGCGCTCGTGGGCACGGCGAGCTTCGAGACGACCTCGCCCGGCCGGCCCTCGCGCGTACCGACGGACCAGGCGATCACGCTCCCGCGCGCGCCCGCGCACACACATCCAGGCTTCACGAGCTCCGTCGACCTGGGCGACGCCCGAGGCCGAAAAAAACGCGCGGCGCTCTTCGCGACCGGGGGCCTCGTCGCGACCGCGCTGGTCGTCTCGCTCGTCGTCGTCACGCAACACGCAGCGACGCCCGAGGCCACGACGACGCCGCCCGAGGCCACGCCCGCGGCGCGCGCGCCCGATCCGACGACGCCGCCGCCTCCGCAGGTCACGGTCGCGGCGCCGCTCCCCTCCGCGACGTCGTCCACGGCCACGAGCACGACCCCGGCGAAGACCACGAAGGCGCCGACGACGACCAAGACTTCGAAGCAAACGCAAACAATCAAGCAAACGGTGGGGATTTTCGGTGGCAAGCGCAAATAAGTTCGTCCTCGTCGCCGCGTCGCTTCTCGCCCTCGCGCCCGCCGCAGCCCGCGCGGACAACGAGCCCCCGCTCACGTCGCCCGCCGATCCCAGCGAGGCCGCGACGCTCGCCGAGACCCTCTTCCAGGACGGCAAGCGCCTGCTCGAACAGGGCGCGTTCGTCGAGGCCTGCACGAAGCTCGCGCAAAGCGACGCGCTCGATCCGGCGATCGGCACGCTCGGGCTGCTCGCGGCTTGCCACGAGCAGGAGGGCCGCACTGCCACCGCGTGGCGCGAGTATGGCGAGACGGCCCGACGCGCGGAGGCCGTGAACGACGAGCGCGGCGCGTTCGCCCGGCAGCGCGCGAGCGCGCTCGAACCGGAGCTGCCGCGCCTGCTCGTGCGGCTCCCGAAGGGCGCCGAGGGGGCCGCCGTCTTCCGCAATGGCGTGCGCCTCGCGCCGGACGAGCTCGGGGTCGCGCAGCCCATCGATCCGGGCACGTACGAGATCGTCGCGCGCCTCGCGGGCCGGCCCGAGTTCCGGGCCATGGTCACGGCGCAGGCGCGCAAGGTCGCCGAGGTCGAGATCCCCGGCTGGAATCGCCCCGCGTCGGTGGAGCCGGCGAAGAAAAATCCGGCACCATCGGATCCTGGGACCTCCAATCTTTTGACCTCCAAAGGACTTGGCCCGCGCAAAGTGGGCGCCATCGTGGCGGGCGGGGTGGGCTTCACCGGGCTCGCGGTCGCGGGGGCCTTCGCGCTTTCGGCCAGCAGCCGGAACGCCGCGTCGGTCTCGCTCCAGGAATCCTGCACGACGGCGGCCTCGTGCGAGCGCGGGCGCGAGCTCCGCGAGGACGCGCTCCGGTCGGCCACGGTGGCGAACATTGCCTTTGGCATTGGCGCCGCCAGCACGGTGACGGCGCTCGTACTCGCTTTGCTCCCCGAGCGCGCCGAGGCCCCCAAGCCCGCGCCGCTGACGGGTTTCCACTACGAAGTCGCGCCCTTCGCCAATCGGACCGGGGGCGGAGCGCTTCTCATCGGAAATTTCTAATCCGAGCGCTGCGAGTTGCCTTGCGGAGCGCAGGCTCGGCCAGGTAAACTACTGAACATGCGTTCCATTCTCTTCATAGCATCGGGTTTGGGTTTGCTGGTGTCCATGACCGGCTGCGCCGATCTCCTCGGCATCGAGGCGTGGCAGGACCCGGCGAACGCGGACGGGAGCGGGAACAACGGCGCCGGGGCGAAGGGGGAGGGGGATTCCGGCGCGGGGGGCGAAGGCGGTGAGGGCGGCGAAGGGGCTGCCGAGCCGTGTAGCAATGGCGTGCAGGACGGGGACGAGGCGGACGTCGATTGCGGCGGCACTGCGTGCGGCGCGTGCCCCGACGGCGCCGCGTGCGCGAGCGACCAGGATTGCGTGAGCGTGTTCTGCTCGGTCCGACAGCTCTGCGCGCCGGTCGACGGGCGCATCACGTGCGGCGAGGAGGGCGAGCACGGCCCGAGCTGCGGCGACTGCATCAAGAACAGCGACGAGACCGACATCGATTGCGGCGGCGACGCCTGCAACCCGTGCCGGCAGGGAAAGGCGTGCCTGCAAGACGCCGATTGCCTCGGGGGCGTGTGCGTCGCGAACGTCTGCGCGCTCGGCGCGCCGGGCGTAGATTGCTACGCGAACGCCGATTGCGTGAGCGGGCAATGCCTCGGCGCGGATCTCCTGGGCGGCGCTTGCCAGTGACGGCTAGCCCTCGCCGTACTCCTTGAGCTTCCTATAAAGGGTCGCCACGCCGATCCCGAGTTTCGCCGCAGCCTCCTTGCGGTTTCCTCCCTCGGCCGCGAGCATCGCGAGGATGTGCTCCCGCTCGACCTCGGCGAGCGGGCGCGGGGAAAACCCTGCTTCACGCGGAGCTGTTGCGGCTGCTGCGCCTCCGATCTCGGGCGGCAGATCGCCCCCCTCGATCGTAGGCCCTTCCGACAGGATCCGCGCCCGCTCCATCGCATTGACGAGCTCGCGCACGTTGCCCGGCCAGGCGTGCTCGTAGAGCGCGCGGCACGCTGATTTGCCGAGCTCCTTCGGCGCCTCCCCTTCCCGCGCCGCCGCCTCCGAGAGCTGTCGCCGCGCGATCGGCAGGATGTCCTCCGGACGCTCGCGGAGCGGCGGGATTGCGATCTCCACGACCCGCAGCCGAAAATAGAGATCCTGCCGAAAGCGCCCCTGCGCCACGGCCGCCGCGAGATTTCGGTGCGTCGCCGCCACGATCCGCACGTCGATCGGGCGCGTCCGGTTCTCGCCCACCCGCCGCACCTCGCGCTCTTCGAGCACCCGGAGCAATTTCGCCTGCATCGCGAGCGGGATCTCGCCCACCTCGTCGAGGAACAACGTCCCGCCCCGCGCCGCTTCGAAGAGCCCCGCCCGCTCCGTCACGGCCCCGCTGAACGCGCCTTTCGCGTGCCCGAAGAGCTCGCTCTCGAGCAGACTCTCCGGCACGGCCGCGCAGTTGATCGCCACCAGCGGCCCCGCCACGCGCGGCGACGCGTCGTGCACGAGCCGCGCGATCCTCTCCTTGCCCACCCCGCTCTCGCCGAGCAGAAGCACCGTCGCGTTTGTCCGGGCGACCCGCCGCGCCATCGCGACCACGCCCCGCATGGCCTCGCTCCGCGCCACGATCCCCGGCACCTCGGCATCGTCCTCGCCCGCCGAGAGCAGCCGCTCGGCGCGAAGCAGCCGCGTCTCGGCACGCCGCAGGGACCGCTGCACGTGCCGGAGCGAGGCGTCGAGGCAGTCTGTCTCGTAAAACGAGAGGTGCGGCACGATCGCCTCGCCCCACTCCTCGCGGCTCCGCCCGATCATCCGGCACACGGCGTCGCCCTTGCCGCGGCACGACTCCTCCAGCGCGAAGATCGGCCGACCATTGACGCGGCTCAGGTATCCGCTCGCGAATCCCGCGAGCGTCCAGCACACCGGCTCCGTCGCTTGCCCGAGGTGCAGGAGGTGCTGCTCCGCCTCGTACGAGTCATTCCATATCGCGTCGGCGAACGGCTCGGGCCCCGGGCGCCCGTCGGGCTCGACCGGCTCGAACGTCACGAGCCCCCACAGCCGATGCAGCCGCCCGCCCGCGATGCGCCATTCCCGCTCGTCCGCCCAGGGAATCCGCTCGCGCAGCGCCTCCGCCGTCCGCCAGCCGTGCCCGTACCCGAAGCGCGTCAACACCGCGCGCGCCGCGTGGTAGCCGAAGCTCTCGATGAGCTGCTTGCGCAAGAGTCCGAGCGCGACCGCGTCGAAGAGGAGCACGCGCTCGCCCGCGAAGCGCATCACCCCGCCCTTCGGGCCGAACGAGAACAGATCCGAGAGCCGCAGATCGGCGGCCCGCATGCCCTTGGTTTTCATTTCGAGAGCCCCGAGTCTATCATTTTGATAGACGGAGGCAGCACGAACCTCGCGTTTCCCGCCGAAAAAGCGCCTACCCGAGCTTGGCCCGGCTCGTGCTTGTCTGGAGGGCGAAAGGACAGCGCCCCGCACGAGGCCGGGGACCAAGGAGACCACGATGATCAGGCTGCGACGCTCGGAAGACCGCGGACACGCGAACCACGGCTGGCTCGACTCGTACCACACGTTCTCGTTCGCCAACTATTACGATCCGGCGCACATGGGCTTCCGGTCGCTCCGGGTCATCAACGAGGACCGCGTGTCGCCGGCCCAGGGCTTCGGCACGCACCCGCACCGGGACATGGAGATCCTCTCGTACGTGCTCGAAGGCGCCCTCTCGCACAAGGACTCGATGGGCAACGGCTCGGTGATCCGGCCGGGCGACGTGCAGCGCATGACCGCGGGCACGGGCGTCACGCACAGCGAGTTCAACGGATCGCGCAAGGATGGCGTGCATTTCCTGCAGATCTGGATCGCGCCCGAGGAGCGCGGGATCACGCCGGGGTACGAGCAGAAGAACTTCTCGGAAGAGGACAAACAGGGCCGGCTCCGCCTCATCGCCTCGCGGGACGGCCGCGACGGCAGCGTCACGATTCACCAGGACGCGAGCGTGTATGCAGGGCTCCTGGCCGATGGCGAAGAGACGCGCCACGCGCTCGCCGACGGCAGGCACGCCTACGTGCACGTCGCGAAGGGCGAAGTGAAGCTCGGCGAAACCGTGCTCCACGCGGGCGACGGCGCGGCCATCAGCGGCGAAAAGGAGCTCGTCTTCAGCGGCCACGGAAAAGGAGAGGTGCTGCTCTTCGATCTTGCGTGATAGCGTACGCGCCCTCCTCCGCGCGGGGGCTCCGCTCGGACACGCCGAGCGAGCCCCCGCCCCCTCATCTTCCGATCTTGGACGGAGCTAGACAGCCACCATGCCCAACGTAGCGATCATCTATTATTCGTCGACCGGGACCAACCACGCCATGGCGCAGGCCGTGGGCAAGGGCGCGAGCGCGGCGGGGGCCGAGGTGCGCCTCCGCCTCGTCGCCGAGACCGCGCCGGACGCGGCCATCGATCGGAACCCTGCGTGGCGCGCGTTCCTCGACAAAACGAAGGACGAGCCGAAGGCCTCGCTCGAGGACCTCGACTGGGCCGACGCCGTCGTCATTGGCACGCCCACGCGCTTCGGCAACGTGGCGGCGCAGATGAAGTCGTTCATCGACACGGCGGGCGGGCTCTGGTTCCAGGGCAAACTCGCGAACAAGGTGTATTCGGGGTTCACCTCGGCGCAGAACGCGAATGGTGGCCAGGAGTCGACGCTGCTCGCGCTTTACAACACGTTCTACCACTGGGGCGGCGTCATCGTGACGCCGGGCTACACCGACCCGCTCGTGTTCTCGTCCGGCGGCAACCCCTACGGCCCCTCCGTCACGGCGAACGGCGCGCCCACCGAGCACGACATCGCGCACGCGACGTACCTCGGCAAGCGCGTCGCCGAAATGGCGAAGAAGATCCGCGGCTGACGACGCGCCGCTCCATGCTGCGCCGCAGCACGCACATCTGGCGTCCTTTTGCAGTGCGGCAATTGCTCCCCTTCCGACACTTCTTCGCAGCCGCAGCATCAAACGGACCTTCCGGTTCGAACGATGCTTGAAAACCCCACGGATCACCGATAGGCATGGACGACCCGCACTTGCTGCGGTCGCACAACCGGGGCTCCCCGGCGGGCGCTGCCCAGGAGGTTTCCATGCTGCAATCTTCGCTTCCCCGTCGTTCGTTTGCGCTCACGGCCCTCTTCGCGGCCCTCTCCGCCATGGGCTGCGTGGCGTCGCCCGTCGACGAGTTCGCTCCGGGCGACGACGAGACCGACGAAGCCAGCTCCAACCTCACGTTCATCTCCGATTACGAGGCCTATTTCGATCCCCCCGCGACCACGACGTTCTCGCAGAGCTACAAGCTCGTCGGCGCCATCACGCCCCCGAGCTGGTCCTGGGGCAAGATCGAGCTCCTCGAAGGGCGGCAGAAGTTCCGCACCGAGGGGTACAACCTGCGCACGGCGAAGGGGCGCTGGCAGGACACGTTCCAGGACTCCACCTATCCCTTGCGCACCTACTTCGGCGCCCTGAACCAGCAGCTCGTCGACGGGTTCAACATCCAATACCAGAACACCTGCGCCGGCGCCGTCGGCTCGACGTCGGCCGCCGCTTGTCCGGACAAGGGCCCCACGCGTCCCGAGGCGCGCTTCGTGCTCCTGCATCACGGCCCGAAGACCGCGCTCGATCAGTGTGACAAGACGAAGGCCCCGGTGCTGCTCGTGCACGGCGCCATGCAAAACGCGAACGTCTGGCTCCGGCCGAGCGGCGACGACGGCACGGGCAAGCTCTACCCCGGCATGACGCAGGCGACGGGCTTCGTGCAGGCGCTCGAGGCCGAAGGCTTCTGCACCTACGCCACGACCTTCGGCAACTTCCACGGCGACAACTTCAACCAGGCCATTCACATCGCGAACGCGCTCTCGCGCATCCGCTCGCTCACGGGGAGGCCGAAGGTCAACCTCGTCGCCTGGAGCAAAGGCGTCGTCGCGGCGGACCTCTACATGTCGAGCCCCGCGACCTGGACCGACTGGGGCCCGAAGTATTTCGAGCAGCTCGCGGCGCTTCAATCGCTCGGCGTCCCGAACTTCCGCAAGGACGTGCGCACGTACGTCGCGCTCTCCGGTCCGCACCTCGGCATCGACCTGAACTTCCGCCACCCGTTCAACCCGCTGCTCATCTACAGCACGGCGGAGAACGCGCCGCTCGGCCAGGGCCCCGTGACGTGGAGCTACATGTCCGCCGTGCAATGCGTGACGTGGGGCTACGCGGACTCGCCGAACGACATCTTCCCGAACCCGTATGCCTACTCGGTCTGCGAAAACCGCGGCGGCACATGGCTCGATTACTGGCGCCGCATTTACACGTCGAACATCACGGGCCTCGACACGACCGGCAAGCCGCTCGCGCCGAAGTCGCTGAAGACGCTGAACACCGAGCAGGGCGCCTCGGCGACGGGTTACTCGTTCGACAAGTACAACCTGGCCATGTGGGGCTCGGTCGACGACAAGGGCAAGCTCGTCTCGGCCTACCTCGGCCAGATGCAGGTCACCTACGATCTGCGCCCGTATTACCCGCTCCCGAACCGGCAGGACGATCCGATCAGCTACGACTGGTCCACGCTCGACACGGACGAGACGAAATGGCGCGACTGGATCGCCATCAAGACCAACTACAACCCCGCGAACATCTTCGGCGGCGCTGGCTGGATCATGGATGACGCCGGTCACACGACCTGCCGCGCGACCGCGTACGATCCCGCGACCGCTTGCCGCGCCAAGCACCTCTACTACGACAGCCTCACCGCCGAGTCGTATTCGCTCGGCTATGCGCAGTACAAGCTGATGGACGGCATCGGCATCAAGGCCGTCGCGGAGATGGGCGGCAACCTCATCGATCGGCTCCGAGCGCGTGGCCTCAGCACGAGCCTCGATTACCTCTACGTGCTGCACGGCACCTCGGGCGGCACGAGCGGGCAGGTCTTCGAGATCGACGGCATGGCCTGCCCGACCTGTGATCCCAAGGGCGACGGCGTGCTCTTCGACGTGAGCATCGCGGCACGGGATCAGCTCACACAGGGCTGGACCAGCACGAACAAGGCAAACAAGTCGAAGCAGGAAGGCGTGCCCTACGGCCACCTCGAAGTCGGCGTGACGCCCGCCGTCTGGACGAAGATGATCACGCAGTTCAAAGCGCTGCCCTGATCCGGATCAATATGGGTCCGCCGGGCTCGTCACGCCGTTCGCGGCGCTGAGGGGCTCGGCGGGCACGCTCGTTTCGCCCGACGGGAATTCCAGCGTATCCCCGGCCGCGAGCCGATGATACGACAACCCCGAATACACGAGCGGCTTTCCAGCCTCACAGCTCGTGGGCTTCTCGTTCGCCACCACGAGATACGCTTTCCCCTCCCCCATCACCTCGCCTTTGCCCTGAGCGTCGATCACGACCGCGGTCTGCTCGTCCACGCCGATCCCCTTGGCCTTCGGGGCCCAGCCGTCCGTGAGGATCCGCCCGAGGAAACCGACGAGGCGGCCCATGCGATCGCGGGGCACGAAATGGCTGTCCGTGATGAACCCGGCGAGCGGCGCGAATGTGAAGAAATCACGCTCCATCGTCATGAAGACGTTGTACGGATCGAGCAGCGCCTCGTCCGAGTACACGCTGCCCTCGTGCGCGGCGAACACGAACTCGCCGAGCACGGCGCAGCCCGCGCTCGTTCCGCCGACGACGCCGCCGCGCTGCCAGACCGAGGCAATCGCCGAGGCGAGGGCCGTGCCGCGCCAGAACGTCACGTAATCGGACTGATCCCCGCCGGCGAGGAAAACGCCCTCGGCGTGCTCGACGCGCCATTTCACATACTCGCTGTTCGCGAGATCCTTGCTCGTGACGAGCATCGTCTCCACCGAATCCGAGGCGCTGAGCTCCTGCAGATACTCGTTGTACCCGTCGGCGCCCGAGGCCCGGAGGACGACGACGTCGCCGCCTGCGATGCGCGGCTTCCACCAGGTGAATGCGGCGTCCACGTCCGTCGAGCCGCCCATCAAGATGAGGCCCGGCCCCGCGGGGGTCACGTCGGCGTCCGCGTCGTTGCCCGTCACGTAATGAACGAGCCCCGCGGGCGGCTCGGGGCTCACGGCGTTGCCGCCCGTGCCTCCGCTACCGCCTGCGCCGCCGCTTCCACCTGCGCCGCCGCTTCCACCCGCGCCGCCGCTGCCGCTTCCGCCTGCGCCCCCGCTACCGCTCCCATTTCCGCCTCCACCCCCGCAACCGGCGAGCACCAGGAGGACGACCAGCGAAGCGGCGAGTTTTTGGGGTCGCGTCGACATCCGCCCCGAATACCCGCGTCACGAACGCACGTCAATCCGCGACGCGGCCTGCACAGTATTCATCCACACACGCACTCGTCCGCCATGACGGACATCCAGTAAATTTCACTGGACACGTCCGTTATAGCAGACATAAGTTCGTCATCGTGGCACACAATCCGACGGGTGGGACGGCGGGCCGACGCACGGCGATCACCGCCTTGATCGTGGGCGCGCTCGGGCTCTTGGCCTGCGGCAAGTCCCGACCTGGAGGCGCGGCCCAGGAGGTCGAGCTCCTGAACGTCTCGTACGACCCGACCCGGGAGCTCTGGCGGGACCTGAACGAGAAGTTCATCGCTGCCTACGAGAAAGAATCGGGCACGAAGGTCACCCTCAAGCAATCCCACGGCGGCTCCAGCACGCAGGCCCGGGCCGTCATCGACGGCCTCGAAGCGGACGTCGTCACGCTCGCCTCGTACCTCGATACCGACGCCATCAGCAAAAAGGGCCTCATCCAGCCGAACTGGATCGACAAACTCCCTTCGCGCTCCTTGCCGTACACGTCCACGGTCATCTTCGTGGTGCGAAAGGGCAATCCGAAGGGAATCAAGGATTGGCCGGACCTCATCAAGCCCGGCGTCGAGGTGATCACGCCAAACCCGAAGACCTCGGGCAACGGTTACCTCTCCTTCTTCAGCGCGTGGGGCTCCGTCGTCCTGCGCGGCGGCTCGCGCGACGACGCGATCAAGTACGTCACGCAATTGTACAAGCAGGTCCCCGTCCTCGATTCCGGCGCGCGCGGCGCGACCACCACGTTCGTCCAGAAGAAGATCGGCGACGTCCACCTGGCCTGGGAAAACGAAGCCCACCTCGAAGTGCGCGAAGCGAAAGGCGAGCTCGAGCTCGTGTATCCGCCCATCAGCATCCGCGCCGAGCCCCACGTGGCCCTCGTCGACAGCAACGTCGACCGCAGGAACACCCGCAAAGCCGCGGAGGCGTATCTCAGGTTTGCATATACCGACGAGGGACAAGAGATCGCCGCAAAACACTTCTACCGGCCGACGAACGAGGCCATCCTGAAGAAACACGCCGCGATCTTCCCGGAGCTCCGGCTCTTCGCCATCACCGAGATCGCCAAGGACTTCCCCGACGCGCACAAGCAGTTCATCGGCGAGGGCGGCGTCTTCGACACCATCTACAGCCCGAAGAAGTAGCCGCGAATGGCGAGCGTGAACCGAAGAGTGCTCCCGGGTTTCTCCCTGACCCTGGGGTATACGGTCTTTTACCTCGGCCTCCTCGTGCTCCTGCCGATCGCGGCCGTCTTCGTCAAGGCCGGGTCGCTCTCGCTGCACGATTTCTTGGGCGCGGTATGGACCGAACGCGCGCGCGCCGCCTATCTCCTCACCTTCGGGACCTCGTTCCTCGCCGCGCTCACGAACGTCGTCCTCGGCGCACTCATCGCCTGGGTGCTCACGCGGTACACGTTCCCGGGCAAACGTATCCTCGACAGCCTCGTCGACCTGCCCCTGGCGCTTCCGACCGCGGTCGGCGGGCTCGTGTACGCGAGCCTTTACGTGGAAAACGGCTGGCTCGGCCGATTTCTCGTCCCCCTCGGGATCCGCGGCGCGTACACGAGGCTCGGGATCGTGCTCGTCCTGGTCTTCGTCGGCCTGCCTTTCGTGGTGCGGACCGTGCAACCCGTCCTGGAAGACCTCGACCCGGAAGCCGAAGAAGCCTCGTCCTCGCTGGGCGCGACGCGCTGGCAAACGTTCGCCTTCGTGATCCTTCCGACGCTGTATCCCGCATTGATCACGGGGTTTGCCCTCGCGTTTGCTCGCTCCATCGGCGAATACGGCTCGGTCGTCTTCATCTCGGGCAACATGCCGTTCAAGACCGAGATCGCTCCGATTTTGATCGTCGCCCGCCTGGAGGAGTTTGCTTATGGCGAGGCGACGGCCATAGCGGTCGTGCTGCTCGTCATTTCGTTCTCGATGCTGCTCGTGGTAAACCTCCTGGAGAGCTGGAGCCGGCGCCATGACCGTTGAGACGGCGGAGGTCCGCGACGCGCTTCGAACGAGGTCCGCGGCGACGAAAATCCGGCGGGCGCAGCAGGATCCCGCGTGGCTGCGATGGAGCCTCATCGGGCTCGCCGTCGCCGTGGTCGGCGTGCTCATCGTCCTTCCCGTGCTCCACGTGTTCGCCGGGGCGCTGGCCGAGGGCGCGGGTGTGTACTGGAAAAACCTCGTCGAGGATCCCGACACGCGCCACGCCATCGGCCTGACGCTCACGGTCGTGCCCATCGCGGTAGCGGCGAACGTCGTCTTCGGCGTCGCGGCGGCCTGGGCGATCGCGCGGTTTTCCTTCCCGGGACGAACCCTGCTCACGGCCCTGATCGACCTGCCCTTCTCGGTCTCCCCCGTCGTCGCCGGGCTCATGTTCGTGCTGATCTTCGGCCTCCAAGGGTATTTCGGAGCCTTCCTGCGCCGCGACGGTTACGCGATCATGCCGTACCTCGTCTCGGCCCTCCTCGTCCTCCTCCTCGCCGTCGCCTATTTCGTCTTTCGGCCAAGCCACCCGCGCGCGCGACGTGGCCTTTGGAAAACGCCTCCCCTCGGCTTGGCGCTCGCGGGCGCCACGGTGTTCGTGTTGCTCGTCCTCGGGCAGCAGGCCCTCGACGTGTGGCCCGCGAACCAAAACCTCAAGATCATCTTCGCCACGCCGGGGCTCGTCCTGGCAACCGCCTTCGTCACGTTTCCTTTCGTGGCGCGGGAGCTCATCCCCGTGATGAATGCCATCGGCGCGGACGAGGAGCTCGCGGCGCTGAGCCTCGGGGCAAACGGCTGGCAGATGTTCTGGCACGTCACGGTGCCGAACGTGAAATGGGGGCTCGTGTACGGCATCATTCTGTGCAACGCCCGCGCCATGGGCGAGTTTGGCGCGGTGTACGTGGTCTCCGGCCACATCGCCGGGGAGACCGACACCATGCCGCTCCGGATCGAGAAGTTGTTCCAGGAGTACAACATGCCGGGATCGTTCGCGGTCGCGTCCGTGCTGACGCTACTCGCCATTGTGACGCTCATCGTCAAACGGAAGCTCGAAGATCGCATCCCGGCCTCCGAGCAAGGCCGCACGGGGGCGCATCCATGAGCATCCGCATCCAGGGCGTATCGAAGAACTTCGGCGGCTTCCGGGCCCTCGACGACGTCAGCCTCGACGTCCCGAGCGGCTCGCTCCTCGCCCTGCTCGGCCCATCCGGCTCGGGAAAAACCACGCTCTTGCGAATCATCGCGGGCCTGGAGGTCGCCGACCGGGGCACGGTCCTGCACCACGACGAGAACATCACCGAATACGACGCACGTGATCGAAAGGTGGGCTTCGTCTTCCAGCATTATGCCCTGTTCCGGCACATGACGATCGCCGAGAACGTCGGGTACGGGCTGCGCGTACGCGGGGTGCCCAAGCAGGAGAGACAAACCCGGGTCGACGAGCTCCTCAAGTTGATCCGCCTCGAAGGCCTTGGATCGCGGTATCCGGCGCAGCTCTCCGGCGGGCAGCGGCAACGCGTCGCCCTCGCCCGCGCGCTCGCAGCGCAGCCGAATGTCCTTTTGCTCGACGAGCCATTCGGCGCGCTCGACGCCAAGGTCCGCACGGAGCTCCGGCAATGGCTCCGCAAGCTCCACGAGGAAATTCAAGTCACGAGCGTCTTCGTGACGCACGACCAGGAAGAGGCCTTCGAGGTCGCCGATCACGTGGTCATCATGAACGAAGGCCGCATCGAGCAGGTGGGCACGCCGGCCGAGGTGTTCGAACGCCCGGCGAATGCGTTCGTCATGGACTTCCTCGGCAACGTCAACGTGTTCCACGGCCGCGTCGAGCGTGGTCGGGCCGTCGTCTCCGGCCTCACGGTGGCCTATCCCGAGTATCCGCACCCCGAGGCGCGCGACGCCGCCGTGTACGTGCGTCCGCACGAGCTCGAAGTCGAGCGGAGCCCCACCGAGGCAGGCAGCCTCGCGGCGAAGGTCCTGCACGTGAATCCGACGGGATCCCGAACCAAGGTGGAGCTCCGCGCGCTGGACTCGAACCAATTGATCAACGTGGAGCTCACGCCCGAGCGTTTCACCGAGCTCGGCTTGAAATCGGGCGACACCGTCCACGTCGCGCCGCGCAAGGTCCGCGTGTTCGTGCCCGATTACGAGATCTGAGCCTCACGCGTCCTTCCGAGCCGATATCCGAGGAACCGATGGAAATGAGCGAGTTCGTGATCGGAGAATCCGCCGGGCTCAAGCCGGTGATGGAGCGCGTCCTTCAGGTGGCGTCCACGGACGCGCCGGTGCTCGTGCTGGGCGAGACCGGCTCCGGGAAGGAGGTCATCGCGCGGGCCATCCACGCGCGCTCGCGACGCGCGAAGGGCCCCGTGGTGCGCGTCAATTGCGGCGCCATTCCCTCGGAGCTCATCGATTCGGAGCTCTTCGGCCACGAGCGCGGGGCATTCACCGGCGCCGTGGGCACGCGCAAAGGCTGGTTCGAGCGCGCGGACGGCGGCACGCTTTTCCTGGACGAGGTCGGCGAGTTGCCGCGCGCGGCGCAGGTGCGCCTCCTGCGCGTGCTCCAGGAGAGCACGATCGAGCGGGTCGGCGGGCACGAGACGATCCACGTGGACGTGCGTATCGTCGCGGCCACCCACCGCCACCTCGAAAGCATGGTGGCCGAAGGAACGTTCCGGGAAGACCTCTGGTATCGCCTGAGCGTCTTCCCCATTCGATTGCCCGCGCTGCGGGATCACATGGAGGACCTGCCGGCGCTCGCGGCGTTTTTCGCCGAGCGCGCGGGCAAACGCCTCGGCGGCCCCGGGCTCACACCGACGGCCGCCGACCTCGACTTGCTCCGTCGATACACGTGGCCGGGCAACGTGCGTGAGCTCGCGACCGTGATCGAACGCGGCGCGATCCTCGGCAATGGCAAGCGGCTCGAGCTCGCGGCCGCGCTCGGCAGCCCGATCATGAAGCCACCCTCGCGCCCTCCCCCCTCGGCGGCGTTCCACGACGCGGAGGAAATCGTGACGCTCGACGAGGCAACGGCCGCGCACATTCGACGCGCCCTCGCCGCGCGCGGCGGCCGCATCGAAGGCCCGTTCGGCGCGGCGCGCCTGCTCGGCATCAACCCGCACACGCTGCGCGCGCGCATGCGCAAGCTCGGCATCGAGTGGTCGCGGTTCCGCGAGCCTTCCGCGGGACCCACCTCGATGCAGCCGAATCGATAGACGCACGCGTCCCCCTCAAAACATCGCGTCGAGCTGGAGGTGGGCCGCGTGGTTCGCCTTCTCGAAATCGAAGTCGTGCGGCATCCGGGCGATCCAGTCGGCTTGCAGCTTCATCTTGTGCTTGTTGAAGTAATAGTTGAGCCCGACGCCGACCTCCTGCCCGCGGCTCTGGACCTCGGAGACGAGCTTCGGATCCGTCCCGCCGAACGCGTACAATCGTGAAAACCGCGCCACGATCTCGATCGGCGGATCGAACACGTACGACGCCTGAAAGACCGTGCCCTGGCCCGAACGCGTGTACTCCGTGCGCGGGTTTCCATCCTCGTCCGTGGACTCGATCCGATCCACATCCGCGCGTTTCCACAAATATTCGCCCTGGAGCGCGAATCCGCGCCATTTGAACACGAGATCCGCCGCGGCGTGCAGGTAATCCGTCGTCCCGCCGAGGAACGTCGCGCCCGTCGTGCTCCGCAATCGGTTCGTGTTGTAGTTCGCCGCGAAAGCGCCGCCGAGGGCCACGGCCGGCTTTCTCCGGCGCTCGAGGTCTCCTTCGGAGTCATCGTCGATCTTGCCGAGCGGGCGGAGCTCGAGCCGTCCCACGAGCAGCGCGCCGGGCTCCCTCGACGTGGTGAGGTTCGTCCCGCCTCCGCCGAATGCGCTGAGCCGCCAGGCGACGGGAGACTCTTTCCCGAGGAAATTCTCCGAATACAACGTGATGCCCGCGTCGCGATCGAGCGTCAGCTCGCCGACCGGCACCGGCCTGTCGGCCATCTGCAACGCGAACTCGCGCACCGTCCGCAATCGATCGAACGGAACGAAAAACTGCCCGGCTCGGACATGAAAATCGCGGTGGATCTTCCAGTCGATGTATGCGTCGAAGATCGGTGACGTCGCGCCGTCACGATAGTCACGTCCAGCAATGGCGAGCTGAATCATGTAGGTCAGCTCGGGCCGATAGACGTGGCCAGAGAACCAGAGGCGCGCCGTCCCGATGTTGACGATCTGCTGGAAATCCCGTTCGCCCTGATCATCCGCAGGAGGCACGTTGATCTGGTAGCGGAGCTGGATCCGGCTCCGGGCATTGAACGAGAAGACGTCCCCGACCTTCACCGTCACCCCATTGCCGGGGGAGCCGGATATCTCCACCGGAGGCTTCGGCTCCACCGCGGCGGCGCTCCCGGGCAGCCCGAGCGCCGCTCCCATCACGAAGGCGCAATACGATTCCAAGCGTCTTCTCAGGGACGACATGCAAACCCCCCGAGCATCTCGCGTGCCAGGGGCGACGTGTCGGTTTCCTCCGACGCATTCATCCGCTCGAACGGACGCGCTTCCAGAGGACCCGTGACCGGTCACGGCCGCCCGTGAAATATGCTGGGGGGCTTGACGGGCGGCGTCCCGGTGCGCCGGGCGCCGCCCTGGTTGCGTGGTCGATCAGGCCGGAGGCGTGCGCCTCGACCTCACTTCGGCGTGGGGGCCGCGCATCGATTGTTGATGCACAAGGAGTCCGGCACGCAGCAGTTCGCCGCGGTCTCGCAGCTCTCGCCCTCCTGCGCGCATTCGTTCGCGGGCGGCGGCACGCAGACGAGCTCCTTCGTGCCGTCGCCATTCACGTCGGCCGGGCGGCAGACGTTGCCGTTGCAGCACGAGGCGGCGGACTCGCAAGGCTGGTTGAGGTCCTTGCAGGGCTCGAGCGCCGCGAACGCGCGCATGTTGCCCGCTTCGAGCTCCTGGCCGGGCAGGTAGAACGCCGGGTGGCTCGGATCGGGTTTGCCCTGGTAATTGATGTCGATCGCGGCGACCCAGAGCTTCTTGCGCGGGCTCGGCGTCTCGGCGCCGTTGATGTACGTGCCCCACTTGTTGTCGCCTGCCGGCACCGTGCCGCCGGGGCCGATCGTGTTGCCATACACGCGCCGGCTCGTGAAGAAGACCCAGTAATACCCGCCGACCGGGACGGGCAGGATCGTGGGCTCGTAATTCAGGCGTGCCTCCTCGGCGTCGCCGAACGGCAGGATGAACTGCCCATTCTCGTCGTAGCCATTCAGCGCCGCGAGCTTGTTCACCGTCTTCGTCGCCGTCTCGACGAGGAGGACCTCGGCATACGAAGGCGTCGCGCCGCCACCCGCGGTGTCGAAGCGATCCCCCGCGTGGTAGAGCACCGCGCCGCCGTCGGGCGTGAAGCTCGGCCAGCCGACGATACCCGAGGGCACCGTGAGCAGCTCCGTGATGGCCGAGAACGAAGGCGGCGATTGCGAGAGGTCGGCGTCCATCATGGCCAGCGTTCGCCCAGGCGAGGCGTCGTACCACGTGAACGCGAGGTGCTTGCCGTCGGGAGAGAACGTCGGCGTGAGCGCGTATTTCACGGCGTTCGTGAACGAGGAGGCCCCCACGTCGGCGCCCGTCTTCGTGTCGAGGAGCCGCGAGGGGTAATCCCCGGCCAAACCACGCACGGGCGAGCCGCCCGCCGGGATGCCGTTCGTGATCATGTACGTGCCGTCGGGCGTGAGGCCGCCGAACGAGAACTTGCGGCCGTCGTTGTCGAGGTAGCGCTGCGAGGCCGTGCCGTCCTGCGTGAGATCGTAGCTCGCGCTGTCGAGCGGATTGTCGACGGTCCAGTTGACGCCCGCCACGAGCACGTTCCCGTTCGCGCTGACGGAGTGGCAGACATTGCATCCGCCGAGGAGGACCTCCGCATTCGACCCCGGCTTGATGCGCATCACCGCGCCGCCGTTCGCGAGCTTCGAGACGTACGTGTTGTAATAAACGATGCCGCTCAGGCTGCCCTGCGCGATGCGCCACGATTGCGTGACGGGCCCCGTCGCGACGCCGCCCGCGAGCCTCGTGGCCGTGACGGACACCGTGTCGCTCGCGCCGGCGCTCTGCGTGACGCCCTTCCATACGGCCGGGGGCAGGTCCACCCGCGCGGGGGCCGACGCGCCGAAGTAGCCCTTGTATTCGAAGTCGCCCACGTGGATCTTCACGAGCACGGCGTCCGCATTGCCGGCGAGCTGGAGCGTGGGGGCCGCAAGTCCTCGGGGGAAGACGGTCTTGTCGTACGGATAAAGCCACCGGAAGCCCGGATCGGCATTGCCGCCGGTGTCGAGCTTCGTCTGATCGTCGGGCGAGAGACTGCCGGCATTGTCGGCGATCTTCACGCGCACCGTGAGGGTCGTGCTCGCCTCCAGTTGCCCGCTCTTCGCGGTGACCTTGGCCTTGCCGGCCACGAAGCCGCCGGACGCGAAAACACCGTCAGCGCCAATGGTTCCTACGGTGACATCGTCGAGGAACCAATCCACGGCGCCGGGGTTCGAGCCGTCGGTGAGCTTTGCGTGGAAGGGGAGCGAGCCGGGGACGCCGGTCACGTCGAGGATCGGGTCCTGGGGCTCGATCACGAGCGACTGCTCGCCGCCGTCGAAATTGATGAAACCGCCCTCGCCGCCCGAGCCGCCGCCCCCGGACGACGAGCCGGCGTCCGGGGCCGAAGCGCCGCTGCCCGCGGCGCCGCCGCTCGATTCGCCGCCGCCGCCGCACGCGGCGATCGCCCCCGCGGAGGAGACGGCCGCCGCAAGGAAAAGAAACCAGAGTCTGTCACGCGTCATGAAGGGACCTCCGAAGCAATCCGGCCGATCATGCTACCAGATGTCCGGGTCGATTCCGATTGCAGGCGCTAGAAAAATCCGAACGTGAGGCCCCCTTGCGCGGCGAAGCCCACCGAATCGAGGACGCGCATGTAGACGGGCCCGGCGTGCGCGAAGAGGCCCATGCGGGCGCCGCTCCGGGCCCAGCCGAAGCGCGAGACCTCGCCGAGCGAGAACTGGAGCTCGGCGCCGACGCGGCCGCCGTGACCCACATTCAGGCCGACGATCCCCGCGATGGGATAATACCCGTACCCGGCGAACGGGACGATCGCGAGCACCTTCGCCGGCTCGAAGCGATAACGGACCTCGCCGCCGATCGAGCCCGCGCCGATCATCGCGCTGAGGCCAAAGGAGAATCGACCGAACTGCGGCCCGGTGAAGACCTCGATCCCGCCGAGCCCCGCCGTGACGTCATCACGCCGAATGGCGCCGCCGCCGACGCGGGCGACGAAGACCCACGTGGAATCGGCCGGAGGGCCATACCCGAGGTGCGGCTTGCCCGGATTCACGAGGGGCAAAGGCTCGATCGCGTCGGCAGGCGCATGGACGGCAGGATGGAGGCGGAGGACATAGGGGGCGCCGGATTCGATCGGCGCGCCCGGGAGCGTGAGGCGATAGGTGCCGCCCTCGCCGGGCGCGAGGTCCTCATCGCCGTCGGCCACGGATGCGGAGACGAGCGGCGACGGCCTCCCGAGCACGGCGAGCTCGATTCGCTCGGGCTCGACGTGGAGGGGCGTTTTTCCCTCGTTGACGACGTGCACGTCGACCCGCGTGTTCGCGCTCGTTTGCCAGTACCCGACGTGAATACGCTCGACCCGCGCCGAGATGCCGGCGCCGCTCGTCGCGAGGCCGGCGTTCGGGCGTGGTTCGAGGGCGCGGTAGCCGACGCGATCGCAGGCGGCGGTCGAAAGGACGAGCGCGAACAGCGGCAGGGCGCGGGAGAGTCGAGGCGCAAGGGTGCGATCCACGGGCACGACGCACGGTACCACATCCCGTCCGGATGGCTCCTACATCCCTCGGGGGTCCCGCCCCAACCGCAATGGTTGGCCCACGTGCGAACGAGGGTGATCCCCCTCCTCCAGGCAAACCTCCCCGGGCGCGTCGAAGCAGGATGCATGCAGGTCGGGTATCCAGCGCAGTCGCCCGCATCCCTCCTCCTCGACGCCCCTCCCACCCACCGCAGCCCCGTCGACCCCCGCCGCCGACACGTCGAGCGCCACCGCGAACACGTCGAGCACCACCGCAAACGCGTCGGCCGGCACCGCGAACGCGTCCACGGTGACCGACACAACACCTACATGTGCCGCTTCACCCGTTTCCCTCGCATTTTTCCCCTTCTCACCCGGATCGCTGGCAGGTACCGTAGCGAGCGTGACTACTACCGCCACCTACACCTGGCCCGCTGTCCTCGCGATGGTCTCCGCCCCTACCGAGGAAGAAGCGGAGCGTTACGCCAACGAGATCCCCAATGCCGAATTGATGGAGCGGGGCTCGCAAATCCGCAGCGAGAAGATCCTCACCGACCTCGTGCGCTTCGGCGGAATCCTCGGCGAGTTCTGGCCCAAGGCCACCGCCGCGCAAAAGCGCCACGTCCTCGGTTTCTCCGAGCCGCTCCTCAAAGTCTTCGTCCATTCCGGGAAAAAACTCGCGGACATGGTGGCGCAATTCGACGCCACCGAGGATGACCGCGAGGTCAGCCGCGCCGCCGCCCACGCCGTCGCCGACCGGACCTACAAGGAGGGAATGGAGGATCGCGAGCGCCTCGTCACCGCACTCGAAGGCGTGGCGCACCTCGAACCAGGGCTCGAAGAGCGCATCTCGAAGGCCACCGGCCGCGTCACCGATTTCACCACCCTCGCCCAATCCCTCACAGCACTGACGAAGATCGCGAAGGACATCCGCCAGAACCCCCTCTCGAAGGCGGCGCGGCAGCTCGAAGACGGAGGGCTCGACAGCGCGCAAATCCTCGCGTTCGAGGACGTCGCCGCGAACGTGAAGTCCACCGGGGCGCTCGCCTCCGGCGCGCGGACCAAGGGCAAGATCACGCAGGCCGATCTCGACCTGCAAGACGGCATCTGCCTCGCGCTCATGGAGCGCGTGATGAAGATCGTCAACCGCGCCCACGAGCGCGATCCATCCATCCCCAAGCTCACGCCCATCACAACGCGGCGGATGTTCCCGAGCCGCAAACGCAACGTCGACGCGCCGGCGCCCGAAGGCAGCACCGGCGGCTGAAATTACCCGGAGAGCCCGGCCCGCGCGAGGATCTGCCCGAGATCGTCGCCGTGGCTCGCGCGCGCGCCAAGCGACTCGAAGAAAGCGACCTCGTGCGCCGCGGGCGCGCGTGGGCCCGTGACCATGTGCACCTGCATGCCGAGCGCGAGCGGCAGCGCGAGATCCAGCTCGTAGATGTCTCCGCAGACGAGCACCTCCTCGGGCGCGACGTTCGTCGTTTGCAGGATGTGCGCGAGCTTCTCCCAGTAGCGACCGCGCCGCGGATACACCGGGCGCTCGAGGCCCGGCAGGAGGATCTCGGCGGGCACCCGCGAGAACCGCGCGTCTTCCGTCTCGGGCTCGGCCACCACGTACTTGCGCGCGTCGCCGTGCACCTCGATCTTCGAGAGCCCTTCGGGCCCGAGCGTCCGCAGCTTCTTCAGCGCCGCCTCCGTGCGCGCGTTCGTGACGACGAACGTCGGCACGCCCGACGCCGCGAGGGCTTCGAGGACCTCCTTCGCGCGCGGCCGGAACGCGGTCAGCGTGCGCTCGTAGGCGAGGTGATACAGGACCGTGAGCACGGCCGTGCGGGTCGCTTCGCCGCGCAGGACGCCGTACTTCTCGAAGAGGAGCTGCGCGATGCTCGTCGAGCGGATGTATGGATCGGCCCCGGCGGGCGCGACGATACGCCCGTCGTGGATCCAGCCGTAACGGCCTGGATTTCGCGCGATCTCGGCGGCGCGCTCTTCCCAGACGGCGGCATCTTCTCGACCGAGGAGATCAAAGACCGCCTCCCGGTACACCTCCACGAACGGGGCGGCTTCTCGCTCGACGTCGGTGAACGTGCCGTCGAAATCGAGGATGATGCATTTCGTTGCCACGACGCTCCTCCGCTCAGAGACTGGTCTTCTCGCTCGTGAAATTGTCCCGGATCCACGTGGAGAAGCCGGGGATCTGGAGCCGCGCGAGCAGCGGCAGGAACGCTCGCTCCACGCGGTCTTCCCGCGCGATGAGGTGGAACGGGCGCACGCCGACGTCGTTCGACGCGAGCACGAACGGCATGATCTCCGTCCGGCCCTCCTCGAACGCGTCGAAGAGCAGCGACGCCTTGACGTACGCCGCCGAGATCTCCAGGAACGCGGGCCGCACGCCGCGCAGGTACCGGCTGAACGGCTCGGCGATCACGCGCTTCTGCGCCGAATCGGCGAGCCCCGCCGCTTCGAGCTGCCGCCGGAGGAACTCGCTCGCCGACGCGCCGGGCATCTCCCGCGCCCGCCGCTCGCGCTCGTAGCCCTCGGCCACCACGACGAGCGCGTAGTCGGCCCGCGACAGCGCCTCGGCGGTCTCGCGCAGCACGGCCTCCGGGAACTGGAAAAACGGCAGCACGATGAGGTGCGCGCGCGCCGCCACGCCGCAGTGCAGCGCGTGCCGGCCGCTCCGGTTGCCCATCATCTCGAGCAGGTAGATCCGCTTGTGCGTGTAGGCATCCTCGTAGAGCCCGCGGGCGATCGTCGAGCCCGCCTCGACGCCCGTGAGGAAGCCGATCGCGCGATCGCCGGCGAGATCGTTGTCGATCGAGACATTCACGAAGCCCGTCGGCACCCGCGGGGAAATTTCGCCGAGCAGCGCGCGCAGGCCCTCGAACGTACCATTGCCGCCCACGCCGACGAGGTGGGAAAACCCCTGGGTTCGCAAGGTCTCCGCGGCGGCGCGGCGTTTTTGCACATCGTGGAAGCCGAGGTACCGCTCGCTGCGGAAGTCGCTGCCGGCGTCGAGGACGCGGCGGCCCATGCTGCGGGCCGGGATGCCCTTGGCGAGCAGGGCGTAGCGCTCGCGGCGGCTCACGATGAGCCGCTCGAAGCGCGGCTCGTTCGTCGCGTCGGGCGTGAGCGAGCGGAAGCCCTCGGTCGCGGCCCATACCTCGTAGCCGCGGCGCGAAGCCTCCTCGGTGAGCGCGACGGCGACCGACGCGTATCCCGGCGCGTTCCCCCCGTCGAACACGAGAAGCAGACGCCGCTCCGACGGCGGCATCGCGGCAGGCGTCCCGAACTCCACGAGGTTCGTCATACGGGAGGCGCGTAGCATGAACGGGGGGTCGGTTGGAAGATCGACCGGCGCGGATCGTGGCCCCGGCGTCGAGGCGACCGCCAGTGGCGAGGCCAACGAGGGACGGAAAGAGCTTGCGAACACGCGGATTGAGGACGTAGAGCCAGCGCAGGGGCTGGCTCCCGTCAATCATTGTCTGCTGGGGAGAAGAAACGCTGGGATGCGTGCGTCCGCTTCTCGGTCCGAGCTCGTGGAGCGGGGGCCCTCCGCCGGATGCATGCCCCTTTCCGCGTCTTCCGGCAGAGAAGGCGCAAACGAATCAGGCTCGCCAATCATCCACCCTCTCGAGCCATCGTGGTGCCGTTGTGCGCGATTCTCTCCGCGAGTGTCAAAACCAGCTCAACGGCCGCCTCCTCCTTCATCACGAGTTCGAACGGATCGGCCATCCCTTCATGGACAGGTCTGAACTCGACACCTGCCGTCGACGCGTCCCACGAGCATACGATCGGGGACGAGCGCAAGCCTCCAGTCACCTCGAAGACTTGCGCCCTATCAGGTGCGCCCCTGATCTCCGGGGCCTCACCGCGGAGCAGCTTGTTCTGCAACACGAGGACATGCACCAAGGCCATCAATCTCAGCGCGACGTCCCATTTGACAACAAGCTCGCACCGGGATCCATTGCGCGTAACGGCAAAGACAGGCTCTTGAACGAACGACACATAGATCGTCCCGGTACCCACGATGTCCGTCGACGAACCGAGCGTCGCGACGAGCCGCACGGACTCTGCATCATGCAGAAGATACGAGCTTCCCCATCGTTCCATCGACTTGCACCTCATGACAGCCGTCTCGACGGGCGAGATCAGTCCGGACCCCGACGAGGGGTTCTCCACCCCTCGACCCGGACCAGGGCAAGCCCTGGACGCGGGGCGACAGCGCGCGATGCGCGCTGTCGACAGGGAGAACGTTCCTGGAGGATCTGACCGACGTGTCGAGGTGTTTGAGAGCTACGGGTCCTGGTCTCGGCCTCGCAGCCACAGGTAGAGGCTGTGGAGGAGCGCAAGCGTCAACGGGAGAAAGCCGACGCCCACTCCGATCGCCAAGGACCACTTGGCAACCATCTTGAGCGTGGACGAGGGAAGCAGAATCCCCGCCAGCCCCGTGGCCGCACCGACGAGCATGGCCGATCCACTTGTAACCAGTACCACGTTTATAGGCTGCATCACTCGGTCCACATAATGTAGGCTCCTGTGCCAACAGAAACCGAAATAGCTGCGTCGACGGCGTAGAACCCCACCTGGTTCCAGTTTACGCCCGTCCGCGCGAACGTACCAGCGGCCAGATCCAACGTCCCGCTTGCCGAGTACTGGGTACCAAAGCCTCGCTGCCATGCTGTCATGGGCCCGATCGGGATGGGTCGCCTGAACGCTCCGAGCGCAGTCGATGGGATGGGCACCACGGAAGTCGCAGACGACGGTCTCACTCCGGTACGGAGCGTCATCCCGGCACCCGTGTGCCCGGCGGTTGCCCGCGTCGTCACGTAAATACCGTTGCGACCAAGCAGCATCCCGCTCTCGGAGATCGCAGACCCTGCGCCAGTAAGGTGGACAAGCGGTGTTCCTTCGGCTGCGACGGGACCTCCGCCCTTCCCTACCGCCTTCCGCGTGAGCGCCACCAGGACCACTGTGGCGAGGACACCCATCCCCGCCCGACCAACCGCCTCGTAGTTGCCCTTTTCTCCCGCATCGATCCCCTTGATCACCTCTATCGACACGGCGTAGAGCGGGTTCAGGTTGTTCACCTCGTCGAGCACCCGCCCAGCGTCCCAGCCGTGGTCCACGTATCCCGATCCTGGCTGGAAGATGTTCGCCGCGCTCGAACCCATGCCCAAACCACCGGCCCTCATCGCGTTGAGATTCAGAAACCCCACCGCAAGCTCGAGCGGCAGCTCGGTGAGCCTCTCCCCGGCCCCCCAAAGGACCCTCCCGGTAATCCCGAGCCAGCCCGCCTCAGGGCCCGCCGGGCAGCCGGACTGGCCCGCTCCGGCGCAGGGACGCGGCGCCGACCCCGTCCCCGTCGGACAACCCGAAGAATTCGGTCCGTCGTTGCCTTTCCCGACCTCCACGGCCATGACGGCGCTGGTGATCGTCCCCGCCAGGCCCGACTGCGCCATGCCAGAGTAGTCGGCGATCGGCGTCGCGGTGACGCCACCGGACCCACCGAACAAGCCCAGGATCCCATCGTACCAGCTCCCGCCCGGTTTCTCCGGCGTGAAGCCGGAGGGGTCGGTCCAGTTCAGCGGATCGTGCCCGACATAGCCGTACGGATTCTCGTCGAGCTGGGCGAACGGGTCCGGGGTGAGGAACCGCCGCGTGCCGGGGTCGTAGACGCGTCCCCGCATATTGATAAGTCCCAGGTCGTCGTCATGACGATGCCCAGTGAACCCGTTGCGGATATCCTGTACCGGGCCTGCCACCGGGTTGCCTGCGACGTCGACACGCGCCCCGAACGGCTCGTAGTAGCTGCGGCTCGCCGCGATGCCCTGCGCGGTGGTCACATTCACGCTCGCCAGCGCGTCCTGGTGAAGGTAATGGACCTTGCGAGCTTGCTGCGAGGGTCGATAGACGATCTGGGCGATCGGGCCGTCGCTTCCCTGCACGACGAATACGTGGCTCATGCCCGACGATTCCTCGCGGGATTCGTACAGGCCGCCGATCGAGACCGTCATCCCGCCCGGCCCCCACTTCTTCACGCGCTGGCCTGATGCGTCATACTCGAAGCTCGTGGTACCGGCGGGGGTGGTGATCGTCCGCGGCAGGTCGAAGCTCGTGTACGTATATTGGCGCCCGTCGCCGTTGCTCAGGCGTCCGCGCGCGTCGTAAAAGTAGGATTGCGGCGCGTTCGGCTGCGCGTTGTTGTACAGCGCGTGAGGCTTGCCGCCGTTGCCGCTGGTGAAGAGCTCGGAATACGGCGAGATCGCGCTGCCGGAGACACTGACCTCCTGGAGGTTATCGACGTCGTCGTAGGTATATGTCGAGGTGCGGTTCCCCGGGTTCGGGCCACCTAGACCGTAATCGAGCCGCCACTGCTTCAGCCGGTGGTGCCCATCCATGCGGAACACCTCACGTCGGCCTTCGACGAGGTCCTCCCGCAGGTCGACCGAGCCGTTGAGATCATAGTGGTAGTTCAGGTGCAAGACGTCGGTCATCGCCGGCGTGTCGACGACCTTGATCTCCTCGATCCGATTGTTCGGGCCATAGCTCATCGTGGTGGCCCAGTCGCCGCCCTCCGCCATCAGCAGCGCGTCCTCCTGGTTGCGGGCCAGGACGCTCCAAAGGACGTCCGCCGCCACCGTCGGCGACACATCGGCCACCCGTTGCAGGTAGCCGTACTCATTGTACCCATACTCGATCTTCGTCCGACCGAGCCCAGTAACTTCGGGGTACTCCAGCGTCTGGAGCCGGCCGAGGTCGTCGTAGGTCCTGCTGAGTACCAACGAACCAGCCATGCCATTGACATTCCAGATGGCATCCTGGATGTTCCCGTTGGGCTCGTAGGTATAGCTCGTCTTCGTGCCGTCGAAGCTACGGGAGCTCGACAGCTTGCAGATGCCGTTGGGGCTCTGGTCCCAGACCAACTCGGTGTTTCCCTCCCAGGTCGTCAAAAGGGTCACGCGACCGAGATCGTCATGCGTATACGTGGACGTGCCGGCCGCCGTCTGTGACCATTGGACCTCACCGTGCCCGTTGTACTGGACGATCGTCTGCCCGCGGTCGGGGTGGATCGTCTTTTTGGGACGCCCGCGATGGTCGTAGAACATCTGAATCTGGTTGCCGCCGTTGTCGGTGATCGTCTTGATCTGGCCGAAGGGCGCATATTCGATGTTGCTGACGAGGGTCGAGCCCGGCTCCGAGGGCGTCGGCAGGGCGTGGCTCGCCCTACGCAGCACGCGGTCGTCGAAGTCGTAGGTGAGCACCTGCTCATTGCCAAGTGCGTCGTGGTGGACCGTCTGGAGGAAGTCGTACGTGCTGACGCGCGAGGTGAAGTCGGGGAGTGACGCCTCCACGACCCGGTCGAGGCTATCGAAGCGGTAGAACGTCGCGGGCGACACCGCCAGCCCGCCGACGTAGTAGGGACGCGTCTCATAGAAGACGCGTCCCAGGCGATCTCGGGAGACGCGTACGTTCCGCCATTGCCCAGCGAAATCGAGACTGCGGCTCGTGACCCCGCGTCCCTGATCGTCGAGCCAGGTCTCGCTCCTCGCTCCGTCCTCCTGGAAGACCTTCACGAGGGTCCCCTCCCGGAGGCCGCTCTCGATCCACGGCTCGTATTGCGTCGTGCTCCAGTTCCCGGCCTGCGGGATCGCGTGCCGCAGGCGGCCGAGATCGTCGTAGATCCAATGATCCGTCACGCCATTCGGGTCGACTTTCATCGTCGGTACCGAAAGCGTGGGGTGGACCTTCATCGATGACGTGTGGCCATAGTCATTCCAGGTCTGCTTCGGGTGGACCCCCTCGTCGTCGTACTGGATATGCTGGACCCGCGCAGCAGCGCCGCCGGTCGTCGCGGTCACGTCGGTGATCAGGCCCCGGGTGTTGCGGGTGTACGTGATGAGCTGCTGCTCGTCCGCGTTCGAGTTCGGCATGTGCTCGATCGACTCGAGCTGGCCCCACGCGTCGTGAACGTACTTGGTCGTGCGGGTGGTGGTCAGCCCGTCGGGCGCCTCGGCTTCCACTTGCACCTGATCGACCAGACTGATCAGCCAGTCGGCAGGCCGCAGATCGTACGTGAGGGTCGTCGTCCTCCGGGTGCCACCGATGTTGCCGAGCGTCGGGTGCGGACCGCCCAACGTGCGCTCCTCGGAGAAGGTGAGGTTACCGAACGAATCGTACTGCTCGATTCCTTGACGTCGCTTTGCAATCGCAGGATCCAGGGACAGCAGGGACCACCAGGCGACGATGTGGGGCCACGCCGCCCAGTCGATGGACACCTCTTGCTCCCACTCCTCGCTGTTCCACGAGCTCTCCGGGTCAGGAATGACCGAATATCTTCCAGTCCAGTGCTTGTCGAGGAGATAACGATACTTCGTGCGCTTGACCCG
The DNA here is from genome assembly GCF_028369105.1 of Polyangium mundeleinium. Taxonomy (NCBI): domain Bacteria; kingdom Pseudomonadati; phylum Myxococcota; order Polyangiales; family Polyangiaceae; genus Polyangium; species Polyangium mundeleinium. The sequence goes on from NZ_JAQNDO010000001.1 coordinate 8,599,741, forward strand.
GGCATTGGCGCTGCTCAGGTGCGGAATCGCCGCGCCTGACGAGAGCGGCTCGAGGATCGGTACCACCTCAATCGTGTACAACGGGCGGAACGCCAACGGATACACCCCTTGGCTGCTCGATATTATATTGTCGTATTGCGTGATCAGCAGTGCGGGTCGGTCCGGCTGCCACTCAAGCACACGGTTGAAGCCGAGGAAGCCCCGACCGTGACGATCATAGGTCGGGAAGTCGTACGCGAAGTGTCGATCGTGGGGTGTGCCCGTCCGTGATTCGAGCCTGGACACCACGCTGAAGCCGCGACGTACGCAGGTGTTGGGATAGGTTGCACCAGTGCAGCTCGTCGGATCCCAGTTCGGGGCTAGCTCGCGCGTGTAGGTGACGCGCTCGCGCCAGTCCGCGTCCTCATCCCCCACCTCGACGAGGCGATCGGGATCGGGGCCGGCCATGGTGATGGCCTTCATGTGGGTGGCCTGGTTCGCGTCGATCCACACGAGCAGCAGGTCGTCTCGGCCATTGCCGTCGAAGTCGCCGCGGAAGGTGCCCACGTCGAAGGTCGAGCCCGTGCGGTGGGCGTTTGGCGCCTGCGCCCCCGGATTCGGATGGGCGTAATCGACCGTGAGCGAGGCGTCGTTGACCAAGTCGTCGCGGCCGTCGCCGTCGAAGTCGCCGACGGTGACGGTGTCCGACGCGCTCGAGGCGAGCACCTCCTGAAAACCGTCGCCGTTGCGATCCCCGAGCGCCGCGTCGCCGTTGTAGAACTCCACGCGACCGTCGCCGTCGAGGTCCGCGAGGTACTCCTGCCCGTCTCCGAACCACGTGACGTGGGCCCAGAGACCCCACGGGCCGAAACTTCCGTCGCCCAGGTTGCGCGCGCAAGTCCATACCCGCTGGATGTCGTAGTTCGGCTGAGGGAGGGTGCCTCCGGGGCGGCTCCGGCACAAGTCCGGGAGCCCGTCCCCGTCCAGATCCCCGAAGAGGATCGGGTAATGGTCAGTCCAAAATATGGTTTCGTAGCCCGTCACGTGCGGGTCGTTAGGCCATAGGGACGGCATGTCCGGCAGCTTCACCCACGGTTGCAACACACCCGTCGAACCCTGGGGCTTGTACACCCAGTTCTCCCACAACAGGTTCGGGGGCGGGCTCATGGTCCGCGTTCCCACGAGCTCGACGAAGCCGTCGCCGTCGATATCGACGGGCACGGCGTCGGCCGGGGTATCGGTGCTGGTGGCGAAAACGGCCGAGTCGCCGGAGGGAAAGAGATGGCCGTGAAGATCGACCATAAGCGGGTCCGGGTCGGCGTCTCGAACAATGTGGATGTCGTCCTTGCCGTCGCCGGTGCCGTCGAAGATCCGCAAGTCCTCGGCCAAGACCACGTCGGACCGCGTCATCTCCCAGAGCACCTCATAGCTGTCGGAGGCGCCGGGGCTGCGCTCGCCGTAAGTGAACTCGCGCGCGAGGAGGCATCCTTGGGAGGCGCTGCACTTCTTCACGCTCACGAGGAGCGGCCGGCCGGTATCGGGGCTCGATGTGTGGACGAGCTCGTAAGACCACGCAAGCGACGGTGTCCCGCTCCACGGCTCCTCGGTCGGGCCGTACATCTCGATCAAATCAAGCGGGTTCGACACGTCCTGGAAATGGAAGGATTGCTTCGTGACATCCCACACGCGGATGTAGGTGGGCTTGACCTGTGGATCACGCGGTTGATGGTGAAACACAACCTTACGACGGGCCTGCTCGGCTTCGTTCGCGGTATACTCGATGCGCTCGAGCTCGAAATAGAAGTGCGTATAGGGTTCTTTACACTCCGGGTTCGCGACCGGATCCGCCTTCTGAGCAGCCGTGCACGACTCCCAAAGCTCCCGGTGGTCGTAGTAATACCGGACGGTGTTGCCGCGCCGGTCCACCTCTCGCTCGAGGGCCCAGAAGCGCGTATTCGTCCCATCGTATCGCACCGACTTGTAGGTCCGATTGCGCCCGTTCTTGAGGCGGACGACCCAGCTGTCGGGAACGGTCGCCTGCGCGGGCTGGGCCTTGACCTGCGCGAACGAATCTTTCTCGGTGCGGTACTCGCCGGGATTGCCGGTCGGCATGAGCGGCTGCTGATCCAGGCAGAACTGCGAGGGAAAGCCGACATGGCCGTTGGTCGCGAACGTCGGCGCGCACAGCCGGACGATCGACCGGGTCCCCGCGACGGCCCACCCGACCCCCAGGGAGTCGACGCCGGCGCCGCTCGCATAGGTGAGCGCGAGGCTCGGCTGCATCCCCGCGCGGCCCGGCGCAACGTCGAGCGGGATGGTGTATTCATAGCCGCCAGACGCCGATACCGAGGACCTGCCCGGCAGGTAGCCCGTCGCGGGACCAGGGCCAGCAGGGATGATGTGGGGGAGCTCGCTCGATATCGGCGGCGGCTCGAAGGTGTCGGCCTGCTTCGCCGTCTCGACGTGCTCCGCGCGGTCGGAGGGCCCGACGCCCCAGCAACCGACCGGGCCGATAATCATGTTTATGCTCAGGAAGAGGGCCAGCAGGGCGCGGAAGCTGCTGTAGCGAGGAGGCTGTGCAGAGCCGGCAGCCAAGGTGCGTCGGCTCCCTTGCCATTTCGTCTGAGCGGCCATTAGAACGTTTCGTGTCTTCATGCAATCGCTTCAGGTAGGTCGAACATTCGTGCGAATCGATACGTTTGTGCGAACACATGGGCCGGAGTGTTCGGAGGCAACGCGAGGTACACCTCCATGCCAGACCACGTCAAGCGGGACATTCTCCGATCTGGACATATTCCAGCCGTACGACACCAATCAATCCCGCCTGTGGCGCCGATTGTCAAAACCCTGCTCCTGCCACTCAGGCGTTGACAGACCCCCGCGGCACGCTCTGCGCCTTCGATGAACGTGGGTCGAGAGGAGTGCGGGCTGGGTTACCGACGCTTGGGCGGCCCGTCCTGCCTCCGCAGGCTTCCGCGTCAGCGCACGCTGTCGCATCCGTGCCCGCCCCCCTTTCCGCGCCCTTCACCGCCCGAACCCGACGCCCGCCCGTGCTTCGAGACGACCTCCTGGATCATCAAAGGCAGTGACATCGGCTTCCCGGTCGAGGACGCAGTGCTCGAGCGCTGGTCAGCGCCGTTTCCAGGGATGATTATCGATGCGGTGAGGACGGTAAGAGGTCCTGGTAAATATTTTTATCGCTCGAACTCGCGAAAATCGTGACTGTTTTCAAGACGGGGACGTCTATCCTGCTTATCGGAGGTGACGATCTTGAAACGACGCATGTTCTTTCCGCTTTTTGCTCTCGCCCTCGGCCTCGCCGGTTGCAGCGACGACGTGGCCTCCGAGGAAGACGCGCGCCGCGCCTACGAAAGCCTCGACAAATCGATCGACAAGGCCATGCAGCTCGGCTTCCAGGGCTTCAATGCCGCGTCGAGCGCGAACATCGATCCGCAGATGGCCAATGGGGACAGGACGGGCACCCTCACCATCAGCGGCAAGGTGGATCAGGGCTCGTCCCCCAACAAAACCATGACCCTGAACGAGGTCTTGAAGGATTACTCCGACGATGGCGAGGTCACGTACAACACCTCGGGCACGGGCCCGGTCCTCGACCTGAAGCTCAATGGGATCCCCGATGGCACGATCACGGGCACGCTCGTCGGATCGTTCACGATGTCGGGCGCGCTCGAAGGCAACGTGACGCTGGACCTCGAGATCAACGGCGAGCTTCAGCCCACGATGGCCGATCCGATGAAGATCGAGCGCAAGCCGGGGACGACGAAGATCTCCGGGACGGCGACGAGCGAATACGGCAAATACACCGTGAACCTGACCCGCTGACGATTTTCCTTCCCGGCGCGCCCGCCGGCGCGCATCGTTCCTTTCGTGCGCTCGCCTCGTTCGTTCGCCTCGCTCCTCCTCCTCGCCGCGCTCGGATCGGCGTGTGGCGCGACCACGCCGTCCCCCGAGCCATCACCTCCGCCCGTGGTCCTCACGGACAACCCGAAGGCGCCGCCGCCTGCGCCCGTCGCCGCGGCCGAGGAGCCGCCTGCGCCCGTCGCCGCGGCCGAGGAGCCGCCCGCGCCCGAGCCCGAGCCCGAACCCGCGCCCGCGCCTGTACCCGAATCACGCAATCCCGCGGAAATCCTCGCTCCCTCCCCGTGGCTCGCCGGGCCCACGAGCCCCGGCGCGTTCGCGCTCGAAGGCGGCCGGCTCCTCGTCAAGGAGCCCATCGAGTTCGACACGGGCAAAGACAGCCTCAGGGCCACGAGCGGGCCGGCCCTCGATTTCGTGACCGCGTTCCTCCAGGCCAAACCCGAGATCACGCTCTTCCGCATCGAGGGCCACTCCGATAGCCAGGGCAGCGCCCCCCTGAACCTCGAACTCTCGGGCCGCCGCGCGCTCTCCCTCGCCCGCGCGCTCGTCACGCGCGGGGTCGATTGCAAGCGGCTCCTCCCCGTCGGGTTCGGCGAGGTGAAGCCCATCGCCGACAACCGCACCGCGGAAGGGCGCAAGCAAAACCGGCGCATGGAGTTCGTCGTCGCCGCGCTCAAAGGCAGGGCCGTGATGGGCATGCCGGTCGACGGCGGCGGACGTGTCGCCGGAGATCCCTGCTCGTGAAGACGTTTGGCCGGAAAACCGCGCGTCAATCGCCCCGCGCCAGCACGACCACCGAGTAACCGACCGCCGGGACGCGGCCCGGGTTGTGGTAGGAGTGCCGCTGATCGCCGCGGAACACCACGACGTCGCCCTCTTCCACCTGGAACCGCTCGCCCGCGACCCAAAGCTGGAACTCGCCTGCCTCGACCGTGAGGTATTCACGCGTGCCCGGCGTGTGCGGGACACCCGTCATCCGGCCGGAAGGGGCGATCTCGATGCGATCGATCTCCATGCCGGGAATGGCGTCCGGCAGGAGCTTCCGCACCAGGGCTTGTCCTGGCGTGCGCACGGGCAAGGTCTCGCGGGGGTAGTGGCGCGCGACGCTGCGCGGGGCGCTCAAAAGCTCTTCGATGGACACCTGGAGCGCGGTCGCGGCGCGGTTCAGGACCGCGAGCGTCGGGTTCGCCTCGCCGGACTCGAGGTGCGCCCACGTCGCGCGCGGCACCCCGCCGAGCTTGGCCATCTGCTGCTGCGTGAGCCCACGCGCCTCCCGGAGCTGCTTGACGTTTTTCGCGAGCCGACCCGCGAGATCCCGATCCCCATCCATGACCCCGAAGGAAACCAGGTTCCAACCCCTTGGCGCAAGCTCCAACGACTTGGCATCCGCTCCGCCGCGCGCTGAGGACGCGTGTCCTCACCTCCCCTGCGCAAAGTGATGCCTCGCCGCCTCGGATCGAGGCCACTCGCACATCCAGATCGAGCCCTTGTGGAGGGACGTCGGCACGGATACGTTCCGGCACGAGTATTGCTGAGGGGAACATTCATCATGAGCGAAACGATTCAAAAGTACATCGATTTGGCCGTTCAGATCGGCATGAACGTGGGGTTGAAGATCCTCGGGGCGATCGTCCTCTGGATCGTCGGCCGGATCGTGGTCCGCGCGGTGCTCGGCATCCTCGAGCGCAGCCTCCGGGCGCGGAAGATCGACGACACGGTCACGAAGTACATGGGCTCGGTGGCGGGCGTCCTGCTCAACATCCTGCTCATCCTCTCGGTGCTCAGCGTCTTCGGCATCGAGACGACGACGTTCGCCGGCCTGCTCGCGGCCGCGGGCGTGGCGATCGGCGTCGCGTGGTCGGGCCTGCTCTCGAACCTCGCGTCGGGCGTCTTCATGATCGTGCTCCGGCCCTTCAAGGTGGGCGATTACGTCATCGCGGGCGGCGTCGAGGGCACGGTGCACGCGATCGGCCTGTTCGTCACGGCGATCGACACGCCCGACAACGTCCGTACCTTCGTGGGCAACGGCAAGATCTTCAGCGACACGATCAAGAACTTCTCGGAAAACCCCTATCGCCGCGTGGAGCTCGTCGCGCAGCTCTCGGGCGGGGCCGACGTGCACAAGGCCATCGCGGTGCTGAAGGAGAAGCTCAAGACGATCCCGAACGTCGCGAAGACGCCGGCGCCGGACGTCGAGCTGCTCACCTTCACGCTCGCCGGCCCCGTGCTCGCCGTGCGGCCGTATTGCCACACGGCGCATTACTGGGGCGTGTATTTCGCGGCGAACGAGATCATCAACGACGAGATCGGCAAGCTCGGCTTCCCGGCCCCGGCGAACCCGATCCTCATCACCGAGCACAAGAAGGCGGCCGCCGCCTGATTCTCGTTCCCCTCCCCCGCGGCCTCAAGGCCGCCCCTTTCCGGTCTCCCCTGCCCTCGCCTCCACGCGCGCCCGCGACAACCAGAACGTGACGTTCGGCCCGTCGCGGCGACCGGGCGGCATGTTTTGCCGGTCGTAAATCGCGAGCGGCACCTCCCCCTGCATCACCACCTCCGCGCCGAGCGTTTGCCGGAGCTCGCTGCACGTCGACGCATAGGCCTCGTCCTCTGTTTTTCCGAACCAGCACGGCAGGCCCTCATAGAGGTACAGGCAGGCGGGCGGGTCGTGGAGCAGCTCGTCGAGCGGCTTTTCGATCGTCACCTCGGGGCTCACGCCGGGGGCGAACGCGGGGACGACACGATAACGATCCTTGCCGCGATCCTTCCCGCCCGCGCGCTCGCCGATGCGGGCGAACCGGAGCGCCTTCGCCTGCGCGTCCGCGCCGACGTACTCGATCACCGTGCAGCCCTCGGGCACGATCTCGCGGGCCTTTTGCACGAACGCGTGCTCGCGCATCTCGGTGTACCCGACGTCCTCGATCCAACCCCGATGCAGAAGCGGCGCCGCGAGGAGCGCCCCGCAGGCGACGAAGATACCTGCGCGGCGCCGCTCCCAGAGCCACGGCACCGCGATCGCGCCGAGCAGCAGGAAAGGCACGACGAGGTGCAAGTGATACCGCGGGCGCATCGTATCCTCCATGACGAAGGCGTGCGTGATCGTGAAGATCCCGAGCCAGCCGAGGAGGAACACGACGAGCCTGCGCTCGCCCGCGCGATACCCGAGGATCACACCGGCAGCGGCGAGCACCACGAGCACCGGCGGCGTCACGGCGGGATCGGTGAGCACGAAGAGCTTCGGCACGAGGAACGCGCGCCCCGTGTTGAGGAGCCATCCCGGGGAAAAAAGCGCCGTTTGCACGGCCGCCTCGTTCGTCGAGAGAAACACCGGAAACACGAGCGCGCCCATTCCGGCGATGACGAGCACGCCGATCACGCGCCGCACGGGAGGCGCCGACTCCGGGTGGAGCGAGACGACGGCGGCCATGTAGACAACGATGAACAGGATGTTCAGCGGCCGGAGCAGGTAGCCCGTGTACAGCGCAGCCGGCAGGCAGGCGATCGCGACGATACGGAAGACACGCGACGGGTCGCGGAGCCACGCGTGGATGAGCGCGAACGAGAGCGAGGTGATCACGAGCGAGGGGATGAATGCGTCCTCGCAGCGTGAGAAGCGGATGTGTTGCGGCAAGAGCGCGACGGCGAACGCGGCGAAGAGCCCGGCGCGTGGATCCCGGAGGAGGTAGGTCGCGTGGCCGAAGAGCACCAGCGGCATCGCGGCGGCGTACCCGAAGTTCGTCCACGTGATGACGTCGGTCAAGTAAAACGGGCCGCCGGCGCGCGCGGCGATCGCTTCGAGCAACGGGCCGTCGGCGACAGCACGAACGTTCGGCCAAAGGCGCGTCCAGGGCCAGGCGCCGAGGAACGAGACCGGCGAAAGCCAGAGCCGCGTGGCCGCGCCGGCGAAGACGATCGCGGCGAGCGCCCCGCGGATCCACGCAGGCTCGTCCCGCGTGAGCCGCGCGGCAAGGACGGTGGCAAGCGCGACGAACCCGAAGAGCGCGACGATCCCGTCGAGATCGCCCCATTGCCCCGCGGCGTAGGCCGCGACGCGCGCCTGGATCGGGGCCACGCCGGACGAGCGCGGGGCTGCCCTCGGCCGCGGCTCGATCCACAGGCCACCGTGATCATTTTGCGCGAGGGCTCCGAGGAGCGCCGCGACCGCCTTTTCGACCTCGGGATCCCCCGTGGACTCACGCGCGGCCACGAAGCTCGACGAGCGCGGGGCCTCGGGGCGCGCGGCGTCGTCGTCCGGGTGGACGAGAGTGATCCGCGCCTCGCGCCCCTTCGGCTCGCGCAGGCCGACGACGATCCGTTGCTGGTCGATGGAGACGCTCCAGAGCGCGAACCCCGCGGCGACCTCCTTGCCGAGCGTGAAAGGGGCGAAAAGCGCGAGGACGTCTTTCTCGCGCCCGCCGGGGAGCATGTACGGATGCGCGGACGCAGGCGGCGCCCACGAGACGAGCGCGAGGACAAAGAGCAGGAAGGAGAGGGCCCGGCGAAACGTCACGGGCCGAGCGTACTCGATCCCGGCGCCGTTTTGCCGCTACTCACCACGCATAAGCTTCCGGCGCGGCGCCGCCGGGGCCGGGGAAGATCTCGTCGAGCTTCTTCAGGGTCGCCTCGTCGAGCTTCAGGTCGAGCGCGCGCACCGTGCCGTCGAGCTGCTCGATCGTACGTGGACCAATGATCGGTCCGGTCACGGCGGGCTGCGCGAGGAGCCAGGCGAGCCCGACGTCGGCAGCGGGTTTGCCGAGAGCGGCCGCGAGCGCCTCGAATTGCTCGAGTTTTTCGCGGTGCTTGGCCAGGTTCTTTTGCGCGAAATCGGTGGCGAGCCGCCCTTCTCGTTCCTTCTTGAGGGCGCCACCGAGGATGCCGCCCTTGAGCGGACTCCACGGGATCAGGCCGAGCCCGTAGTGCTGGCAGGCCGGGATCACTTCGAGCTCGATCGTGCGGTCGATCAAATTGTAGAGGCTCTGCTCGGAGACGAGCCCCAGGAAATGGCGCGATTTCGCGGCCTCGTTCGCCTGCGCGATGTGCCAGCCCGCGAAGTTCGACGAGCCCACGTAGATCACCTTGCCCTGCTGGACGAGGACCTCCATCGCTTGCCAGATCTCGTCCCACGGCGCGTCGCGATCGACGTGGTGCATCTGGTAGAGATCGATGTGATCCGTCTTCATCCGCTGGAGCGACTCCTCGCACGCCCGCCGGATGTGCAGCGCCGAGAGGCGCGACGTATTCGGCCAGTCGCCCATGCCGCCGTAGACCTTCGTCGCGATCACGGTCTTCTCGCGGCGCCCGCCTCCCTGGGCGAACCAGCGGCCGAGGATCTGCTCCGTCCAGCCCTCGCCCTTCTTCCAGCCGTACACGTTGGCCGTGTCGAAGAAGTTGATCCCGAGATCGTGGGCGCGGTCCATGATGCGAAACGAGTCCTCCTCGCTCGTCTGGGGGCCGAAGTTCATCGTGCCGAGGCAAAGTCGGCTGACCTTGAGGGCCGTGCGGCCGAGTCGGGTGTATTGCATGGCGCGGCACGATACTCCGCGCCCCCGCGCCTGTCACTCGGGCAATTCAGAAGAGCGAGAGCTGGCGCCGCGCGCCCGTGACGTCGTCGAAATCGCGCCCGCCCGACAGACGCAGCACCGCGTCCGCGATCGGCTTGATCTGGTGCTCGACGTAATGCTCGTGATCCAAGGGGGACGAACGCGCGCTCGTGGGCTCGGGGCCGTTTTTCGTGACCACGTACGAGACGACGCGGCCCGCGTCCGCGCCGAGCCTGCGCGCCGCTTTCACGTGCGGCGGCGTGGTCTTCGTGTACGCATCGAGCGGCTTGCGCAGCGCCTTGCGGTAGACGAGCTCGGCGTCGAATCGGCCCGCCCGGAGATCCTCGACGAACGCGAGGACGAAAGGCTCCACGGCGCGATCGTGAAAGACGCGATCCAGAAGCTCGCGCTGGAATCGACGCGCGATGGCGCTCGTATCGCGCCGGACCGCTTCGAGGCCGACGATCTCGACCTCGCCGTCCCCGCGCGGGCGATACACGAGCCCCGCGTACCGCTTCTTGCTGCCCTCGGCGCGGCCGCGCATCTCGGGCAGGAAAAACCGCGCGTACATCTTCGCGAATGCGAGGTCGAGGTGGCTCTGCACGGAAAAGGCGCGGCCGATCGCGTCATCGACCTCGGCAGCGATGTGCGCGCGGAGCATGTCCGCATACGCCGCGGCTTTTTCGGGATCCGGCTCGCCCACGTCGACGAAGAGCGAGTCGGTGTCGCCATAGAGTACGCGATGACCGGGCCGCGACGCGGCGGCGCGGGCCGCGACGCGGATGACCCATTGCCCCGCGAGCGGGATCGCGCTCGCCACGGGCGGCGAGAACAGGCGCGACGCGGGGGATCCGAGCACGCCGTAGAGCGAGTTCATCAGGATCTTGATGGCCTGCGCGCGCTGCTCGTCGCCGCTCCGCCGCGCCTCCTGCCGCTCCGCGCCGAGCCGCGCCACGAGATCGGGCAGGATGCCCCGCTCGTCCCGCCGGAACGTCGCGCCGCCGGGGACGTGGATCACGCTCGGATCCCCGGGATGGCCCTCGCCTGTGAAGGTCATCGGGTCGATGTTGAAGGTGCGGATGAGGCTCGGATACAGGCTCTTGAAATCGTAAACGAGCACATTCCGGAAAAACCCAGGTTTGCCATCGAGGACGAGGCCTCCCGCGAGCGGGCCCGTGTCGAGGTCGTCGTCGCGGGCGACCGAGGGCGCGACGCGGCCGCGGGTCCGAACCTCGCCGAGGTAAAGCGAGTCCACGGAGGCGATCTGCGAGCCGACCCGATCGGGCGGCATGCCCGTGAGCAGGCTGCGCTCGACGGCGAGCTCGACGAGGCCGAGCTTCTGCACGATCTCGAGCACCAGCCGGGCGTCTTCGAGGTTGTACGCGGCGAGCGCGGCGGGATCGTCGCGGAAGGCGGATTCGATGGCGTCACCACGTCCTTCGGGGCCAAACAGTTTTCCGCGGCCGAGGATCGTGCGCGCCGCGGTCTCCAGACGATAGTCGTCGAGCCGCACGTACGCGCCCCGCACGAGCGCGAGCCCGTCGAGCACGACACGGCCGGGGACGAACGCGCGCGCCTCGCGGGTGAAGCCGGGATCACGGCGGATCGTAGGGTTGCCCGAGGCGCGGCCGAGCGAGCACGGGATGCGCGCGCGGCGGGCGAACGTGACGAGCTGGGGGAGATCAAAATCGGGCAGGCTCCAGCCCGTGAGCACGTCGGGGTCGGCCTTTTGGACGTGCTCGAAAAACGCGGCGAGGAGGGAGCGTTCGTCGGAAAAAACGTCGACAGAGGCGGGCAGGTTGGTCGCGGCGCCGCCTTGCATGAGGAAGACGCGCTCGCCGCCTTGCCCCGCGGCCGCGATGGAGAAGAGGTGCGCGCCGTCGAGGCTCGTCTCGATGTCGAACGAGAGCACGGAGAGGCGCGGGACAAACGAGGCCGGCTCGATGCGCGGGTTCATGTAGACGCGGCCCACGCCGCGGCGGCGCTCGAACGGGCCCTCGACGGAGAAGGCGCCGCGGATGCCGTGATCGACGAGGAAACGCTGCACGAAACGCACGTCCGCTTCGAGCGGGATCACGCCGCTCGCGAGGAGCGACGCGCGGAGCGACGCGAGGCGCTCGGGGTTCGGGGCCTCGATTCGCAAGACGGGATCTCCGGCGAACGAGACGAGGGGCGTTTCGGACAAGCGCTCGCCCGCGACACGGCGCGCCACGGCCTCGTCCCGCGCGCGCACGAAGAAATACGGCCGATGCTGGTCGTGCACGAGGAGCGCGGGCTCGCCGCACGCGAGGACGGCATACAGGTGCACCTCGGTCCGATCGTCGTGGATCCGGTAGGTCGGGGTCAGGATGAATCCGCGTTCGGCCTTCACACGCGTCGTCCCGGAGCGTCTACCCGCTAGGCGGTACGACGCTGTAGACCACGGCACGGCATTGGTTGCAAGCGGCAGGCCGTGCCGCGCTGCGGCATGACATTATGGAGCAAGGTTCCCGGACGAACCACCCGGACGGAGGCGTCGAAACGCGGCTCACCTGTTGAATCCGCGTGCTCGCGTGTGGACGGGGGTGTATCGTCGTGACCGTACTTTTCACCTGGAGCGCGGACGATGGGCCACGATCATCGCATGAACCGGAGGCAATTCATCGAGATGGGAGCATCGAGCATCGCGGCGGCGTCGGCGGGCGGGTTCCTGCTCGGCTGCGCGGGGCAGGCGCTCGAAAAGCCCACCACGGCGGCGGTCGTGCCCTCGGCCGACGCGCCGCGGGTCTCGTATTTCAGCCGGTTCGGTGTGGACGAGGGGATGATCCGGGACGGGCTCGCGGACGCGCTCTCGCGCGGCGCCGATCACGCCGACCTCTTCTTCCAGCACCGCGTCTCCAATGGATTGCAGCTCGAAGACGGCGAGGTGAACCGCGCCTACACGCGCGTCGAGCTCGGCGTGGGCGTGCGCGTGGTGCGCGGCGATCAGACGGGCTACGCGTATACAGAGGAGCTCACGCGCGAGGCGATCAAGCGCGCGGCGCAGACGGCGGCGGCGGTCGCGGACGGGCCCGCGCGGCCTGGGCCCACGGCGCTCGCGGTCGGGGCGGCGCTGCCGCAGAGGTACACGCTCGACGTGCCCTGGGACGGCATCAAGCCCGCGCAAAAGCTCCCGATCCTCGACGGCGTGAACGCGGCGATCTTCAAGATGGATGGCCGCATCAAGAAGGTGAGCGTCTTCTTCGCGGACGAGGCGGGCGCGATCCTCATCGCCGACAGCCAGGGCCGGCTCGTCGAGGATTTCCAGCCGATGACGCTCCTCTACGTCTCGTGTGTCGCCGAGCAAGGCGGCCGCAAGGAGACGAACGGCTACAACGTCGCCGGGCGGCGCGGGTTCGACTTTTATTCGCCGGAGACCATCGGCCGCGTGGTGCGCGAGGCGGTCGCGCGGACGACCGTGCTCTTCGACGCGGTGCCGGCGCCGGCCGGGGAGATGCCCGTGGTGCTCGCGGCCGGCTCGTCGGGCATCCTCCTGCACGAGGCGATCGGTCACGGCATGGAGGCCGATTTCAATCGCAAGGGCACGTCGATCTACGCGGACAAGATCGGCAAGCCCATCGCCCAGCCTTTCGTCAACATCGTCGACGACGCGGCCCAGCCTCACGCGCGCGGCGCGATCAACGTCGACGACGAGGGCAACCCGGCGGGTACGACGACGCTCGTCGATAAGGGCGTCCTCGCGACGTACATGCACGACTCCATCTCGGCGAAGCACTACGGCCTCAAGCCCACGGGCAACGGCCGGCGGCAGAGCTACCAGCACCCGCCGATGCCGCGCATGCGAGCGACGTACATGCTGCCCGGGCCGCACGAGCACGACGAGATCGTGGCCTCGGTGAAGCGCGGCATCTACTGCCAGAGTTTTTCGAACGGCCAGGTCCAGATCGGCGCCGGGGATTTCACGTTTTACGTGAAGAACGGCTTCCTCATCGAGGACGGCAAGCTCACCCGGCCGATCAAGGACGTGAACATCATCGGCAACGGCCCGCGGGTGCTCGAGCGCATCGACATGGTGGGCAAGGACCTCGTCATCGACGAGGGAGGCTGGACCTGCGGCAAGGACGTGCAGAGCGTGCCCGTCTCGCAGGGCATCCCCACGGTGCGCGTCTCCTCGATCACGGTGGGCGGTCAGGGCGGAACCCAGGGCAACAAGGCGAGCGCGAAGGGCTGAGGGGCGTCATGACGAACGAAGCCATGCTGCAAATCGCCAGGAACGCGGTTTCCCTTGCCAAACAAAAGGGAGCGGCGGAGGTCGCGGCCGTCGCGCGTGTGAAGCGGGACGTCGACGTCACGTGGCGTGATGGCAAGCTCGAAAAAATCACGGAGGCGACGAGCCGCGGGCTCGAGGTCCGGCTGTATGTCGACGGGCGGTATTCGACCTGCTCGACGAGTGATCTGCGCCCCGAGGGCCTCGCGTCGTTCCTCGACAACGCCATCGGCCTCACGCGCACGCTGGCGAAGGATCCCCACCGGAGCCTGCCGGATCCAGCGCTTTACGCGAAAGCGACGCCGGAGGGCCTGTCGATGGCCGATCCGAAGATCGAGAGCATCACCGCGCTCGATCTGCGCCGCACGGCGCAGTCCATGGAAGAGGCCGCGCGAAGCGTCAAGGGGAGCGAGGCGATCCTGAGCGTCACCACGAACGGCTACCATTCGTGGAACGAGACGACGCAGGTGCATTCGAATGGGCTCGAAGCGAGCTTCGCGGGCACGGAGTTCTCGATCTCGGCCGACGTGAGCATCAAGGACGACGACGGGCGCAGGCCCGAGGAGGGCGAATACGCCTGGGTGCGGCTCTACGCGGATCTGCCCGACGCGGCCGCCGTGGGACGCCGCGCGACCGAGCGGGCGCTCGCGCGGCGGGGCGCCAAGAAGGCCCCCTCGTCCGTGATGCCGGTGCTCATCGACAACCGCGCCGCGGGCCGCTTCTTGAGTTATTTGCTCCGCCCGCTCACCGGGGCCGCGCTGCAGCAGAAGCGCTCGTTCTTCGAAGGGCTCGTGGGCAAACCGTTCGGCAGCGACAAACTGGATTTCGCAGACGACCCGCTCCTGCCGAAGGGGCTCGGCACGCGCCCGTTCGATGGCGAGGGCCTGGCCGCGCGGCGGATGCCCCTCTTCGAGAAGGGCGTCCTCAAGAACCATTACATCGACACGTATTACGGCAAGAAGCTCAGCATGGCGCCGACCACGGGCGGCTCCACGAACATCGCCTGGAAGCTCGGCCCGAAGACGCAGGCCGCGCTCGCCCTCGACGTGAAGGAGGGCCTCCTCATCACGTCGTTCCTCGGCGGGAACTCGAACGACGCGACCGGCGATTTTTCGCTCGGCGTACAGGGCTTCGTGATCCGCGGCGGAAAGATCGGCGAGCCGATCGCCGAGATGAACGTGTCCGGCCGCCACGTCGACGTGTGGAAGCGCCTCATCGCCGTCGGCAACGATCCCTTCGCCTATGGCGCGAGCCGCACCCCGACGCTCGTCTTCGACGGCATGCAGGTCGCGGGGACCTGAGCCGCGACCCGATCGCGTGGGCACCCAGGTCACGCGTGTGACCTGGGGCTTCAGGGCATCCAGGTGGCTCCGATCGTCCGGCGTTGCTCGGCGCTCGTGGTGACGTTTCCACCCGGGTTCGTCGAGAAAAGCGCGTCCCGCGTGGTGATCGTCTTGGAGATCGATACCTGGAGCGCACAAGGCGCGACGGGCGGGCCCGCCGGCGGCGGGCGGAGCTCGGCCTGCGCGAGCACGAGCATGCCCGTGTCCTCGTCGAGCGAGCGCGTGAGCGTGTCGATGCAATCCCCCTGGACCGTCACCACGACCTCGCCATCCTCGGGATCGGCATCCCAAGAGAGCGTGAGCGGGAGATCCTGCGTGAGGCCCGCGGCGGTCATCGTGAACGGACGCGGGACCTCGACGACGACGCCGTGCACGTCGCGATCGTTCTGACGTTCGAGGTCGAGGAGGAAATCGCCCGGCAGCGCGTCGAGCTGGACCGAATGGATTGGCGCGCCATTGAGCTGACCTTCCGCCATCGGGCGGCGTGTCCCGTCCACCGTGACGAACAACGCGTCGCCGCCCGTGAGCTCCACGGCGCCGATGGGGCTGCCGACCCGCACGTCGATCGCCGCCGCCGCGCCGTCGTCGAGCGCCGTCACGCCGAGCAACATGTCCCGCGTGGAGACCCGATCCGAGACGCGCACCGGATCGAGGCCGCAGCCGGCGAGCGCCATCACGACCAGAAAAAACCCGGCGGTCCTCGCGCGGCTCATCGAATCACCAATCCCGCCGTCGGGCCGAGCCAGTAGGTGCGGTACAATCGCTCGGGATCCCCCTGCGTGACGTCGTCGATACGCCCCCGAAGGCCGAGATACCACCATTTGTACCCTCCCGCGACCTCGAGATCATAGGCGCGCACCCAGCCCGCGTCCGAGGTGATGGGCGTGAACCGAAACGACGTGAAAAACCGGATCGAGTTTTTCGGTTTGAGCGTGAGGCGCCCGAGCAAAAGCGGATACCCCGTGCCCCCGCGGCCGAGCCACACCGGGCGCTCGAGTCCAAAGCCACCGCCCACGCCGAGGACGATCGAGCCGTCCACGCTCCCCTTCCAGCGCGCGGGCGCGAACGCGACGGCGCCCTCGGCCGCCACGTCGAAGGTGCCCTGCGGCGTGCCGACCATACCGATCTGCGCGAGCACGTCGTACCCCAGCCATTTCCAGGGAAACTCCGAGATGCCGACCCGCCCCCACAATCCCCAGCCGTTGTACGGCGCGAGCGTGCCCACCCCGAGCCGCTGATCGCCCTGGAAATAAGCGCCGTGCACGTCGAAGCGCCAGAGCGCGACATGGGAAGGATCGCCGGCCTGCGCGGCCTCCGTGCCCGTGAGAATGCACGCGAGCGCGAGCGCGCCCGCGACCCCACCGATGAATCGTCGTCCCTCGTGCACGCGTGATCGCCCCTTCGGGGAGACGATACCATTTCCCGGCGAGGCGGGCGCACGAACCCTCGCGCGTTGGCGCTTGCAAGCGCGCGCCTCCCGGGCGACATCAGGGCTCCCATGTGCCGCGTCCTCGCCTACCTCGGTGAGCCGATCCCGCTCGAGGATCTGCTCTACAAGCCCGATGTCTCGTTCGTGAACCAGACCCACCAGGCCGCGTTCTACACCCGGCTGAACCTCGCCGGCTCGGGGCTGCTCGCGTGGGACGCGCGCTCGGAGCGCCCGGAGCTGCCCTTCGCCTATCGCAGCACGCAGCTCGCCATCTACGATCGGAACCTGCGCGCGCTCGCGGCGAAGGTGCGCGCGACGTCCCTGCTCGCGCACCTGCGCGGCGTGCCCTACGACACGCGCGCCATCATCCACGAGCAGAACCTGCACCCGTTCCTGTTCGAGGGCGCGAAGCTCGCGCTCGCCCACAATGGGCAGCTCGCGCGGTTCGACGAGATGAAGTTTGCCCTCTTGCCGAAGATCCGGCCCGAATTCTCACGCGCGATCAAAGGCACGACCGATTCCGAGTGGTTCTACGCGCTCCTGCTCTCGCAGCTCCCCGATCCGTACGCGGATCTCGGCGCGCTCGACATCGCCCGCGGAGTCACCTCCGCGCTGCGGATCGTGGCGGGGATCCGGCGCGAGCTCGGGATCCGCACGTTTTCCCCGATGAACCTCTTCCTCTCGGACGGCAATGATCTCGTCGCCGTCTGTTATACCTACGGCCTCGGGCAATACGACGGGCTCGGGGACGATTTCCATCCGCCGGAGGAGCGGGTGCTCCGGATCTGGTACACGATCGGAAAATCGTACGGCGCGTACGATGGCGAATGGCGCATGCTCGCGGCGGACGAGGACGCGAGCTCGTGCATCATCGCCTCGGAGCCGCTCACGCGGGACCACGGGACGTGGCACGCGGTGCCGCTCCAGCACCTCGTGTACGTGAAGCGATCCGACGATCGCCCCTCGGTCGAGGTCGTTCCACTCGACATCGAGTAGCTTGCGCTCCCCCGAACGTTCGAGGGCGAATCAGCCGATGTGATGATGGAGCGCCCGCGCCTCGGCGATGTCCCAGGCGAGGTCTTCGGCGGAGACCACCTGACCGGTCTTCGTCGCGATGAGCGGCACGATCCACCGCGCCGCATCCCCGATCTCACCGAAGTTCTTCTCGGGGTACCCCCGGGGCTTGACGAGGCTCGTCGCCTTCACGGAGCCGCGGAGGAGGCTCGACCGCATGCCATCGCCCTCGACGACGACCGCGCTCGCGAAGATGTGCGGGGCCAAGAACTCGTCGAGCTTGCGGATCTCGGCGTCGAGGCTGTCGGGGATGGCGAGCCGCTGCGGGATGAGGACGGCGATGTATCCGAACGACGTCGCCTCGTGGTCGGACGCCTCGAGCAACCAGCGCTTCACGGCGAACGCGCGGCGCACCCGGTCGAGGTTGATGCGGCCCCAGACCGTCACGAGCACGTGGCCTCGCGTGGCGACGAGATACTCTTCGTCTGCGTCGAGGACCTGAAGCATCGTGTTCCTTTATCCAGCCCAGCCCGCCCGCGTCAAGGGGCGAGGGGTCAAGGCATGGCGTGGGCGTCCAGGAAATCGAGTATGTAGTCCGTCGCAGCGAGGGCGCCCATTCCCATGGCGGAGCCGCCCGCCAGCCATTCGTCGCTCCCGCCGTCGATCGTGTAGAGCCCGACGTCGGCGCCCGCATCGCCGCCGGTTTGGCGCTCGCAACGCGCCTTGCCTTGCCCGTGCGTCGTTTGGGTCTCCGCGTTGCAACCATTCCGCGTCGTCCAGCTTTCGATCGTGCTGGGCGCCGAGCGGGATCCAAGCCGAGATCCAAGCGCGCATGCCTCGATGGTACGTTCCCTCCTGCGCGCTGTCCCGCGCGGGGCAGCTTTGTGATGCCTTCGCGCGACCTCGTTTCTTTGCAGCGTGGGTGCATGAAGCCCGACGCGGCAATCCGTCGCCGCGCAACCAGACCGTCGATCGCTGCAATTGTCCGCCCCCCTGCGAACGCGCCCTTGGCACGCGCCTACCGCCTCGGGTACACCTTCGCCCGATGAGCGATTTCCAGTTCCAGGACATGCTCCCCCTCGGCAAAGACGAGACGCCCTACCGCCTCGTCACGAAGGACCACGTCTCGACGATCGAGGCGGCGGGCCGGACGTTCTTGCAGGTCGAGCCGGAGGGGCTCGCGCTCCTCGCGCGGGAGGCCATGCGCGACATCGCGCACCTGCTCCGGCCAGGCCACCTCGCGCAGCTCGCGCGGATCCTCGAAGATCCCGAGGCCTCGGCGAATGACCGCTTCGTCGCGCTGGAGCTGCTCCGAAACGCGAACATCGCCGCCGGCTTCGTGCTGCCCTCCTGCCAGGACACGGGCACCGCGATCGTGATGGGCAAGAAGGGCCAGCACGTGCTCACCGAGGGCAACGACGAGGCCGCGATCGCGCGTGGCATCGCCGATACGTACCGCACGACGAACCTGCGTTACTCGCAGCTCGCGCCGCTCGACATGTACCGCGAGGTCAACACGAAGACGAACCTGCCCGCGCAGATCGACATCTTCGCGACCGAGGGCGACGCCTACAAATTCCTGTTCATGGCCAAGGGCGGAGGCTCGGCGAACAAGAGTTATCTCTACCAGGAGACGAAAGCGCTCCTGAACCCGGAGAGCTTGCTCGCGTTCGTCGAGCAGAAGATCCGCGCCCTCGGCACCGCGGCGTGCCCGCCGTACCACCTCGCCGTGGTCGTGGGCGGCACGAGCGCCGAGCACACGCTCAAGGTCGCGAAGCTCGCGTCGGCGCGTTACCTCGACACCTTGCCCACAGCGGGCAACGAGCTCGGCCGCGGCTTCCGCGACGTCGAGCTGGAGCAACAGATCCTCGCGATCACGCAGCGCACCGGGATCGGCGCGCAGTTCGGCGGAAAATACTTCTGCCACGACGTCCGCGTGATCCGCCTGCCGCGCCACGGCGCCTCGTGCCCCGTCGCCATCGCCGTCTCGTGCTCGGCCGACCGGCAGGCGCTCGCGAAGATCACGAAGGACGGCATCTTCCTCGAGGCGCTCGAACGGGATCCGGCGAAGTACCTGCCCGAGACGACGGACGCGGACCTCGGCGGCGAGGTCCTGCAGATCGATCTGAACCGCCCGATGAGCGAGATCCGGGCCGAGCTCTCGCGGTATCCGATCAAGACGCGCCTCTCGCTCTCGGGGCCGATGGTCGTGGCACGGGACATCGCGCACGCGAAGATCAAGGAGCGCGTCGATCGCGGCGACGGCATGCCTGACTACATGAAGGATTTCATGGTGTATTACGCCGGCCCCGCGAAGACGCCGGAGGGATACGCCTCGGGCTCGTTCGGACCGACGACCGCGGGGCGCATGGACGCGTACGTGGACCTCTTCCAGGCGAGCGGCGGCTCGTACGTGATGCTGGCCAAGGGCAACCGGTCGCGCGCCGTGACCGAGGCTTGCAAGAAACACGGCGGCTTTTACCTCGGATCGATCGGCGGCCCGGCGGCGCGGCTCGCGAAGGATTGCATCAAGAAGGTGGAGGTGCTCGAATACCCCGAGCTCGGGATGGAGGCGGTCTGGAAGATCGAGGTCGTCGATTTCCCGGCGTTCATCGTGGTCGACGACAAGGGGAACGATTTCTTCGCGGACATCGACGGGCCGAAAGCCAAGCGGCTCGACGTCGCGAAATAGGAGGACCGTGCGCGCCCAGACTCCGTATCGTCAGGCCGATCCGCTGGGCGCGCTCGTCTCGGAGCACCCCGTCTCGCTCGCCCAGCAGGGCATTCGTATCGGCGTGGGGCTCTTCTGCCTCCTCGTCGCGGCCGATTGTGTCGCCCTGCCGTTCTTCATCATCCCGGACCACCTGGGGCACGATCTCGCGAGCCTCGTCGTCTTCGGCGGGGCCGCGCTCGTCTTCGGCGCGCTCGGGTTCTGGGCCTTCTCCCATTTCGTGCGGGCGCGTGGGCAACGCGTGGAGGTGCACGAGGAGGGGCTGCGCATCGGGCGCGGCAACGACACGAGGGACCTGCGCTTTCAAGACATCACGTCCGTCGGAGGCCTGTTCTGGGAGGCGCTCGGTGACGCCCCGCCCGCGGTCTCGGCGCTCTGGATCGACGATCGCACAGGCGACCGCATCCGCCTGCCCACGCCCGTCCGCGACCCGTACAAGCTCGGCCGCGAGCTCGCGGCCCGCACCTTCGATCGCCGGCTGGAGGAGGCCGAACGGCGCATCCAGGAGAAAGGGCGCGTGTTGTTCGGGCGCTGCATGCTCGACGAGATGCGCCTGCACCTCGGCGAGGGGGACGCGGTCTCGCGGCAGGCCGTCCGGCGCGCGAAGCTCTCGTCGCGATGGATCGAGGTGCGGCTCGATCCCGGCGGCAAGCGCCTCGTGCCGACGGAAGAGGTCCCCGACGCGGACGTCTTGCTCGTGATGCTGCGGCCCAAGGCCGAAGCCTGAGCTTCACTCGAGCGGAATGGGCTCCACGTGTTTGGCGGCCCTCTCGCGCCGGAGCGCCCGCGCGCGCCGCCCCTCCAAGGCGATCGGATCGTCCGCGAGGAAACGCTCGTTCGACTGCGGGGGCAGCGGCCCTTTGCCTTTCTCCACGAGGCGCCCTTCGTACCAGCGCCGATAGGTGTGCGTGCGGTAGGCGCGGTACGCCGCGATGCCGGCGAGCACCACGGCGGCGCACCAGGGGGGGACCCACACCGAGCTCCCCTGCCCGAGCGCCGTCGCCGTCGAAAAGCCCGGGACACGCCGGAGCCATATCTCCCCCGGCCCCGCCGGCAGCTCCAGGTAATCGTCCTCGTCGACCTCGATGCCCCGGCTGAAGCGCACCGTGCCCGGCGGCGATTCGTACCGAATGTCGACGCCCTGGTGCACGGTCGTCTTGCCTTTGCTCGTCCTCTCGAACGTCCGTTTGCCGAGGTACGTCGCGACCACGTTCTCCCCGAAGAGCAGGCGCGCCCGGTAGGTGCCGAGCGGGATGAGCATGACGAGCCCGAGGAACCCCACCCACGCGCACGTCCAGACAAAGGCCCGCGCGCGGAGTTCGTGGCGGCGGGAGAGGCTCTCCGTCGAGACGTGCATGCCTTTCTGCGGCGAGGGCTTCATCGTCCAGCCCGTCGTGGCGGCCTGGCGATAGCCCGCGGTCTCCCCGACCTCTTCGGGATCCGGCGCCCTGTGCAGCCGCCCCTCCACCACGACCCGCTCGCCCGGCAAAAGCTCGGCGCGCAGCTTCCGCTTCGACGAATGCAGCCATTCTTTTTGATCGAGCGTGTCGACGAGCAGCACGTCCTCGGGCGGCTCGACCCGGATGCGGGCGCCCGTGTCGTGACGCAGATAAAACGGCCGCGCGCGGGTCTCGCGCTCCGTCTCCGTCCACGTGTGTGTCTTGTTGTTGTTCTTGTCGGCCTCTTCGCTCCCCTCCTGCGAGATCGTCACCCGCACGGCCTCGAACTCGCCCTCTGCGAACTCGACCGTGCCGGCGACGAACCGCGCCCCCTCGAAGAGCGCGGCCTTCGGCTTGATCACGGCGTCCGCCTCGACGGCCGCGCGGCGCGCGCGCAGGATCTCGCGCACGCAAAACGCGATCACGAGGACCATGACGGCGTCGATCGCGAAGACGGCGATGTACGCCCACGGCGGCTCGATGTGGTTGTCCTCGAAGACCTTGACGATGGGTTGCAAGGGACGCTCCGGGGGTCAACGGCAGGCGCTCAAGGCGCCCACGATTCGCTTCCAATCCGGGGCGCTGAGCCGTCCGGGAAGCCAGTGCACGCGGGCCTCGTTCTCCCCGATCCTGAGCCACATCTTGCCCAGGGCGAACTCGTAATCGCGCTTCTTGGCCAGGTAATCGCGATCCTCCACCTTGGCCTTGCCGAGCTTGCCCTCCAGGCACGCGACCAGGGCCTCGCGGCGCTCCGGGAACGCCTTGGTCCCGCGCATGGCCGCGGTCCGGAGCGTGCCCCCCTTCTCGTTGGGGTAGGAGAGCTCGGCGTTCCGCAGGAGCGGGTGATCCACGGAGACGGTGACGCTGAGATCGATGAACGTGGACAAGGATGCGCCGGGGAACTTCTGGGTCAGGGTCGCGGCGGCCTTGTCGACGGTCGTCGTGAGGTCGATCGTCTCCAGCGCGGCGAAGGGGTGCGGCGCGCCGATCCAGCGGGCTTCCTCGACGGTCGGGCCGCTCCCCGCGCCGAAGACGGCGTGCAGGACGAGCTTCCACACGGCGACGAGCTGCACCTTGGCTTGCGCGCTCGTACCGCCCACGCGCGCCCCCAGCACGGAGGCGGAGACGAGGCCGGTCTTCGCGTCGGTGTTCACGGACACGAGGCCCGCCCAGTTCCAGCTTCCGTTCACGAGCCCACCGTGCAGGCGGCTCCCGAGGGCCTCGATCCCCTTGGGATCCGGGGTCGCTCCGGAGCGCTGCACGAGCGTGAAGCTCTGCGGAAACGCGGGCTCCTTGTCGTCGTACATGAACGAGATGCTCTGGTAGCGCGGGTGCGAGACGGACACGACGAGCATGGAGCCCATGGGGCTGCCGGAGAGCGCCTTCGCGAGGTTTTCCCGAGACTGGTCGATTCGAACGGCCGCGAGCTCCTGGGGCGTCTTGCCCGGCAGCACGCCCCCCACGATCCCGCCCTTCTTCGAGGAGCCGCCCTTGGTGGGGCCAAGCGTGAGGAGGAGGACGGGGACGAGCGCCGCGGCGAACGAGACGCCCACCAGGAGGACGATCCAGTTCGCGCGCGTGTTCGCGCGCAAGGTCACTTCGTGATACGCGAGCGCCTGGTTCGACGGGGCCGGGAACTGCGGGGGCGGGGTCCACTGCGAGGGCGGGCGGAAGTCACGGGGGGTCTCGGCGGAGACGGTCCGGAGGAGGCGGCGCTCGCTGGTGGTGTCGCAGTAGCGGCACTTCGTGAGCGCCGCTTCGGGCTTCACGTCGAGCGGCGCACCGCAGTGGCGACATTCGAGGATCATGGGCGGGGGGAGGATACCATCAGGAGATCGGGAACCAAGTGCGCCTTGGCCGAATGGGGGGGAGGTGGGGCACGGGGGACCGGGGGAATCGAAGCCTCAGGCTTGAAGGGCGGGAGCCGTACGCCCTCGGCCAGCCCCTCGTCGCCCGCGATCTGCTCTGTCGGAAGGCCGAGCCGCTCGACGCAGCAAAGCAAGGCGAAGGTGCACACTGGAGAGAGTAGCGTTTTTCCGCCGCGGGGCGAAGGAGGCGGGAGCGGGAGCGCAGGCGGGAGCGGGAGCGCAAGCGGGAGGCGCGTGCGAGGGGCGTCGAGGCGCGCGCGAGCGAGGCTGAAGCGCGCGCGCACGACGTGGAGATCGTTCGAGACTGTCAGGAAGGCGCGCGCACGCGACGTGGAGACGTGTGTGCGCGACTTGGGAGACGTGCCCGCGCGCCTTGGAGACGCGTGCGCGCGACTTGGGAGACGTGCCCGCGCGCCTTGGAGACGCGTGCGCGCGACTTGGGAGACGTGCCCGCACGCCTTGGAGACGCGGCCCCGTCGCCAGGTCCCCGCCGTCGGGATGGTCCTTGAGGCGACCCCATGACGAGGTCCCCGCGGTCGGGTAACACATCTCGCCTGCGTGGTACGACGTTCCTCCACCAACCCGAAGACGGTCCGCACACTCGCTTGCTTCGAACAAGCCCTCGCCATTCACCGCGCCCTGGGCAACCGCGCGGACGAGGCCATCCCCCTCGTCGACGTGAGCACCGCTCATTTTGGCTTGGACAATCCGGCAGCTGCCATCGCCGACCTCGAGCAGGCCCTACCGACCCTTCGCGCCACGGGAAACACGCCCACGGAGGTCGGCGCGCTCTAAGATGCGCGCGGTGCGGAGCGACGGTGCGGGCGCTCGTGCCGATATGAACGTGTGGGTGAGGATGGCAGAGTAGTGCTAAGCGCGCTTCCGGAATGGCGAGGGGCTACGATTCCTTTGCAACGTCGGGGTCCTGACGACAGGATTTGACGCCCCGCGGACCGACGCGGTTTGCATAACCCGGCCGACGACGAGCGCCTTGCGGTACGAGCAGATGGTCGGTCGCGGCCTGCGCGGCCCGGAGAACGAAGGGACGGCGGAGTGCCTCGTTGTCGATGCATGGCCGGCATGGCCTGGGAGCAGCCCAGGCCATGAGGCATTGGCAGCCGGGCCCGACGGCTGGCCGTGCTACGGCTTCGGGGAGGTTTTCGACACGTAGTCGACGATGTTCGCGATGTTGATCGCCAGGGTTTTCATGGCCTCGAGCCCCACGTAGAGGGCGGCATCGCGGGTGTGATCCTTCCACTCCTTATGCAGCTCGAGGATGAAGCCCGCGCCGAGGAGGTCGCTCAGCGAGCTCGCGAGCGAGCCCGTGCGCGCCGCATACTTCCTCGCCTTCACGACGGCCGCGTCCGTGGGGGAGAGAGGCGCGCTGGGACGGGGGTCCTCCAGATCCTCGGCGGGCGTGTACACGACCTGAAGAATGCTCTCCAGGCCTTCACTGACCACCTTGGTCAGTTTTTCCGTTCGCTTGATCCCTACCGTGGCGGGCTCGGAGAAGTTCGCGTTCGACATGGTGGTTATCCTTTCTGCTTCGGTTGCTGGCGCACCCAGTGCGGTTCCCCGCAGACGTCTCGCCTCGCCCTCCTCGACGAATCTATCGGAGGGTCCGGTGTCTTTCCTTTGGGGGCGGTTCGTGTCTCATGTAGAGCAATGGGCGTGCCACCTGATTTCCTTGTCCCCTCTCGATAGGGTGGACTGCGCCGCGCCATCGCGTACGGCCCGGCCTCTGGCTCCGAGGCTCTGGTCATCGCTTCGCCGCGATGCGGGGACGGCCAAAACCGATGTAACGGTCCCCGTAACCGATACTGTAACGAAGGCGCGTTCCCACGTCGGGATGCCGGGGCACCCGCCGACTCACACGAGCGGGTCGTATTCGGACCGAGAGGAATGCTCTCTCCATTGCAAGGACATGCAATGGGTGATGCGTGGGACAAGTCATCCTCCTTTCCGTCGCACAGCGTGGCTACAAATGGCAGGAGCGCCCGCCACACGCGTGTGGCAGGCGCTCCCAGATTCCCCGCGAGGGTGCGCGCTAGAACGACGTCACGGCGACGCCGAGGAAGACGGGCTCGGCGGCAGTGGACAGGTTGGCCACCTTCAGATCCCTTCCCCCCGAAACGGGCACGGTGCGCGAGTCGCCCGACTCACCGGCGGCGGCGAGGTCACCATGGGTGATGATATCTCCACCCCGGCCGACCACGTCGCGAGTTGCATCGATGGGAACGCCGCCATCTTCCCCAGCCCCCACGCGGCACGCACATCCACGTCGAGCCGCACGCAGTCCCATCGCCGCTCGCGCTCCAGCGCCGGCCCTTCAGCGAGCTGGCCCAGCGCACGCGCGCGATCGACGTCGTGCATGAACTCCTCGAAGGAGCGGTACCCCCGCGGCGTCGAGCCGTCCGCGCGGGCAGCAGCAGCAGGCACGAGGAGCAGGAGCGCGGTCAGCGTGGCGCGGGGGAAGGGGTCGGCATGGGGAGCGCACGCATCATGGGACAAACTCGTCCCCGATCCAATCTCGCGCGCAGGCGAACTTGCGGAGCGTGGGGCACGAGAGCGTCCTTCGACTTCGCTCACGCTCCGCAGTCTGCGTACAGAACGAAGCGGCAGGACCCTGGCATCGCCGCCCGGGGCCGTGCATCTACTCGAGGATCTGGGCCACGCGGACGCCCCTGATCTGGACCGAATAGTCGGCGACGTCTTTGATCGTGAGAAAGAGCACGGTCTTCTTGTCCTTGTTGACAGTGATTTTGTAGCTGATGGGAAGGGCCAGCATGACCCCACCGGTCTTGTCGTTCTGGACCGCGAACAGGATGTTGTACACGTACGTGCAGTTATTCGAGGTCGACGACTGATAGAAGATCCATGCGCCCCCTTCTTGCGTGGCCAGGTTGGTGAACGTGTTCGTGACGGCAGCTGTGAGGGCCGTTTTCAGGGGTGCCGATAGTGCGAGCTGGAATGCTTCCAGCAAGATCGCGAGCACCTTGTCCACGGTCGCTTCCACCTTGTTCTCGTGCTCCACAACCGTCGTGTTCACCGTACCCACGACCGTCATCGTCTGATTTTGCTGGACGAGCTCGAGCGCCTTGCCCAGGTCCATCTCGAGGGTTTGCTTGTCGATGGCGGGCTCGAACGTCTTGCTCAGGCGAATTGCCTGTGCCAGGTGCTGCACCTCCACCTCCGTGATATCTTTGTAGGGGATGTCGTCGCTGCGCGTCGCCGCCACGGCGACCTGCGCCCTCCGCGCGGGTTGCGCCGACGTCAGCGGGATGGCGACGAGGACATGGTCGTCATCCAGCCGATGGATCTGCGAAGGCGCGAGCGAGCGCGTGGCAGCGATCAGCCGTTCCAGCTTCGCGTTGGCTTCGGCGTCCATTCCAGCGGATAGATTCGTAATCATGACGGATCTCCTTTTTTCGAGAACCGACGGATTGAACTCCGTCGAGTGGAATGACTCTTCGGCCCCGCAAGGGGTGCATCGAAAGTCATGTGTCCATGGTGCTCAGCAACGTGCATGCCAGGTGTTTCGCGGGCGCCTCCCCATATCCGAGGTTGGGGAAGACTCCGCCCGACCAGCAACGAACCTCGTCGGAGCGATGGGTGTCGATGCGATGGCGTCCAGAGCGCCGACGCCGCGCGCGGCGGCAAGGCCATCGTGTCATCGTAACAGTTACTGTAACGGTTACTGTAACGCGACAGGGTGATACGACCTGCACCCGAGAGCCGACGTCGGGTGGACGTGCGCAGATAGAAATGGCGCGTCCTTTCCAGACAAGACCCCGTCGAGTACGGCACGCGAACGTCGCTGCGAGCGGAGACATACGCGGCATGCTTCTTGAAGATCCTGATGGACCTTGCCGAGGTCGCAGGAAGCAGCTCGCCGTTTGCCCCACGGCGCAGCGCCGAGTACGTACGTGGGCATGCCACAGGAGAGACGAAAATGTCGACTGTCAAGCACGATCAGGTCATGGCCATTCCCCCGCCAATGCAAAAGGAGACCGAGCGCCATCGGTTCAAGCTCATCACGGACGGGGACATCGCGCCGCAGGATGTCTCTCAGATCAACGAGAGCATCAGCTCCGCCATCGGTGCGGACCTCAAGCTCGACACGGACCGCCTACTGGACATCATTCAGAAAGATCCCAACACGACAATAAAGGGAACCTTCAACCATAAAGCAACCGGCTTCAAGGGCTCGGTCAAGGAAGTGGTGGACCAGGTCGCTGCTGCGATGAAGGTTGCGTTTTCCGGATCGACGCCGTCGCTCGTCGAGAAGCTCGACGCGGCTCTTGTGAAAGTCTTCACGAGCCTCGCCGAGCAAGAGGGGGCGGCCTATCTTTTCTTCAGCCCTCATGGCTCCAGCACCACGTACCGGTACATGCTGCTCGGCCTGGCCAAGTCAGCGCAGAGCCCCCTCCGGATCGGGGCCTTGCTGGCTTTCGAGATCACGATCGACAAGAAGAAAGAGGACGTGCTCGAGCTGATGCTTTCGGACAAGGCGACGTTCGACGTCCAGGTCCTCGGGCCCATCTGGGCTACGCTCTTGGTATAGCAGGAGAGTCGCCCCGGCATATCCTGCCGGTGGCGATGTCCCATTGGCTGGCAGCGTAGCCGGCAACCATCGGCGGGCAGTACAGAGGTGACGTGACATGACCAAGGAACAGGTTCGTTTGTTCGATCCAAGTGCGGCCCACCCTCCCCCCAGCGATGGCCCGCTCCCTTTCGTCGATATCGTGTCCGTGGACTCGCAGCACGTGGCTGCCGCGGTGTGGTTGAGTCGGTGCTTCGTGCCCGCCATCCGTGAGAACCTCGAGCTCGACTACGACAAGGCACATGAAATCATTCGCCAAAACAAACGGTTGGAGTACGTCTCTGGGGACGACATAACGGTGGCGAAGCCCAACGCACAAGTCCGTGCGCTCGTCGATTATCATGTCTCCGGACTGCCGCTCGCGCTCTTGACGGAAGGTCACCTCCGCGATCAGGTCGTGGCGGCGGTAACTTCGACGTTCACGAACCTGGCGTCCCAGCAAACCTCCTCGTGGCTATTCTTTCAAACGGAAACGGCACATAGTACGACGTACTTGTACAACATCTTCTTCGCCGTCCAGAACACGCAGACCGGAGGCGCCATGATGGGGCTGCTCCTGAGCTGGATCATCACCGTCGACGTCAGAAAGGAGCTGCTGCTGGGAATCACGCTCAACGATACCCGGAGCTATGCGGTGAGATTGAGGGACCTGCGTGTCAGGATGAAGTTGTAACCCTCGAGAGCGTCCGGACGGTCACTTACACCGCGCGTAGCCGATGCGCTCAGCCCCGAAAGTCGTCAGGATTGAGCCCGAAGCGCTGCATCCAGCGGTGGATCTGCATCCGCGCCTTGCCCATGTCGCGTGCCACGTGGCTCACCTTGCCCTGGTGCTTCTCGAGCAGCGCCATCAGATGCGAGCGCAGCGCCTCTGGCTCGATGGATGCGATGGGCTCCGGTGTGGGCGCTGGAGCGCGCGGCGGCGGTCGCGAGGTGTCCGGCAGGTGCGAGGGCTCGATGACGCCGCCGTCGGCCAGCGCCACGGCCACCGACAGGAGCTGCGCGAGCTCCCGGATGTTGAGGGGCCAGTCGTGGCCCAAGAGCCGCCGGCCGCCGGCGGTGGTGAGACGGACGCCGTCGCCCGCGGGGAACTCCGGGCGCCGCAAGAGAGCGCCGATCAGCACGCCGAGGTCCTCGCGCCGCTCGCGGAGCGGCAAGAGCGTATGGCGATAGCCCGACAGGCGCGCCAAAAGGTCCCCGCGGAACTCGCCGCGAATGACCATTTCTGCCAGCGGCTTGTGCGTGGCGGCGACGACGCGCAGGTCGACCTTCACCGGGTGCGTGCGCCCGACCGGCACGACCTCGCGCTCCTGGAGCACCCGCAGCAGGGCCGCCTGCGCCAGCAGCGGCAGGTCGCCGACCTCGTCGAGGAAGAGGGTGCCGCCATCGGCGGCGCGCACGTAGCCGGGTTCGTCGCGCGCGGCGCCGGTGAAGGAGCCCTTGACATGCCCGAAGAACTGGCTCTCCAGGAGCGAGGTCGGCAGGCCGCCGCAATTGACGGCGACGAAGGGCCCGGGGCGGCCCGAGAGGGTGTGCACGGCGTGCGCCAGCACCTCCTTGCCGCTGCCCGTCTCGCCGAGGAGCAGCACGGGGACCGGCATGCGGGCGATACGCTCCAGGGCGGCGAGCTGCGCCGCGAGCCCCGGCAGGAGCGTGGCGAGGCCAGGGGCCGGAGGTGCGGTCATGGCCGTGTCGAGATCGGGGGCGGCGCCAGGGGAGGTGGGAAGGGCGGCGCGGTAGCACAGGAGCACACCACCGATCTCGATGATGTCGCCGTCGTTCAGCACGGCGCGGGTGATACGCTGGCCATTGACGAAGCTGCCGTTCTTCGACTGCTTGTCCTCGAGTACCCAGCCCTCGCCTTTGCGGGCGAGGCCGGCGTGGGACGACGAGATGGTGTTGCCCGGGAGGCGGAGCACGAGCCGCTCCAGGGATCCGTCACGTTCGCGCGTGGCCGTCCGCGCCGCTCCGCGGCCGATGGAGACGACGTCGACGTCGGCGAGCCCGTAGCGAGCGCTGCCGGAAAGGGGGCTGTCGCAGTGCAACACGACGAACAGGTACGGCTGTGCAGGCGTACCGCGCTGCCCGTCGCCCAGGGTGCTGTTGTCGGTGGTCGAGGCCGCAGTATCGGTCGCCATGCGCGGATATTGTAAACCCAACCTGCGACGCGAGGGGTACTACCGAGGCATGCGGTGCAACAGGAAACCACCCACCACCGTTTGCAGGGCTCGTACGATCCTCGTCTATTGCCAGCGGTCGCCGGTCGCGCGGGCCTGTTCCACGCGCGAGAGGCAGCGCTCCCGATCGGCTCGGGCCATCTCGTTGGGCACGTCCATAAGCTGCATCCTGCGCTCGATGGGCATGCAGTAGGCGGTCGCGGCCCACAGATCCGGAGCGTCGATGCGATCGACCGGCCGGAGCTCGCTCCAGCTCCAGACGGAGCCGTCGAGGGACCCAGCGGTGATCCCCTTGCCATCCGGGGTCCAGACCGCCGCCTTGACCGCTACCTCGGGGCCATAAAGGACCACAGGCTCGCCCGTGCCGTCCGCGTTCCAGATCCGGACCGCCTTGTCATTCGACGCTGTCACGATGCGCCGGCCGTCGGCGCTATAGGCCACCCAGTTGACCATGGCGCCATGGTCGAGGACTGCGATGGGCTCCTTGGCCCCATCGGATTTCCACAGCCGAACGGTCGAATCGTCGGACGCGCTCGCGATCTGCCGGCCGTCGGGGCTGAAGGTGACGAATTTGACGACATCCTGGTGCCCGCGGAGGACGATGGGCTCACCCGTGCCGTCCACGTCCCAGACCCGAAGGCTCGCATCGAAGCCGCCGCTGACGATACGCCGGCTATCCGGGCTGACGGCCGCGCAAATGACAGGCATGTCGTTCCCGTGCAGCACCCGCGGCTCGCCCGTCCCGTCGGATCGATGGATTTGCACCATCGTATCGAACGACGTGGTGACGATGGACCGGCCATCGGGGCTGTAGACGGCCGTGGACACCTCGTCCTGGTGCGTGCGCAGGACGACCGGCTCTCCCGTGCCGTCGGCGCTCCAGATCCGCACGGTCCTGTCCTTCGACGCAGTGACGATGCGCAGGCCGTCGGGGCTATAGAATGCACTATTGACCCAGCCGTCGTGTCCGCGCAGGACCGCGCGCTCCTCGCCGCTCGAAGCGCTCCAGATCCGCGCTGTCTTGTCATTCGACGCGGTGACGATGCTCCGGCCGTCGGGACTATAGGCCACGGAAGCGACGGCCTCCTCGTGCCGGCGCAGCGTCAGAGGCGGTCGGATGTCGTCGAGGTCCCAACGCCGCACGGTCTTGTCCAGCGACGAGGTCACGACGTGCTTGCCATCCGGGCTGTATTCGGCGTGGGTGACGGTGTCCTGGTGGCCGCGGAGGATGAGCGGCTCCCCCGCGGCGCCCAGGTTCCAGATCCGTGCTGTCTTGTCGAAGGACGCGGAGACGATGCGCTTGCCGTCAGGGCTCCACTGCGCCGACCAGACCCAGTCCGTATGACCGCGAAGGAGGGTCGGCTCGCCCGTGCCGTCCGCGTTCCAAAGCCGCACGAGCTTGTCTTTGCATGCGGTCGCGATGCGCCGGCCATCCGGGCTGAAGGCCGCCCCGAACACGGCGTTGCCATCGTGAGAAAGGACGACGGGCTCGCCCGTGCCGTCCGCGTTCCACACGAGCGTGGTGCCATCCTCCGTCGCCGCGACGACCCGCTGGCCATCGGGGCTGAAGTCCACCGACCAGAGGAGGCTCTTGCTCCCACGAAGGACGACGGGCTCGCCCGTGCCATCGGCGTTCCACACGCGCGCCGTCTTGTCGTACGAGCCAGTCACGATGCGCTTCCCATCTCGACGAAAGGCCGCGCTGATGACCACCTCCGTATGACCACGCAGGACGATCGGCTGGCCCGTGCCGTCGACATTCCATACGTGCACCGTAGGCGTCGCTGCCGCGATCAGGAGGCGCTTCCCGTCCGGGCTGAAGGTTCCGCACGTACCCACGACGTCGAGAGGAAAGACGCGGGGCTCGCCCTTGCCGTCGGCGCGCCACACCCGGACCGTCTTGTCGTTGGAGGCGGCCGCGATGAGCGTGCCATCCGGGCTGAAGGTCGCGTGGTTGAACCCGCCCGTCCCGTTGAGCACCACGGCGGCGACGCCGGTGTCGAGCGCCCAGCGCGCGAGATCGGATGACCCGCGGGGGGCGCGAGGGGGCTCGATCTCACGCACCAACGCGAGCACGGTCGTGGGATCGAACTGCACCTGCCGCGCGGTGGCCATGCGGTTCGCATTGCGCGCCTGCACCGCCTCGGCCTGCGCGCGCTCCGCCTCCCTCACCGCGACGAGCGCCAGGTAGGACACGATCGACGCGACCGCGACGAGCGTGATGAGGACGCCCATGGTCGTCTGTCTTCGCCGCCGCTCCGCGCGCTCGAGGAGCGCCACCACGGCCAGCAGATAGCGCTCCTCGCGCAGGCCGAGGCCGAGAGGCGCAGCTTCTCCCCGCTCAGCACGGCGGTGCGAAAGCCATGCCTGGGCCTCGCGGGCCGCGCGATCGCGCCATAGCAGGCCATCGGCCTGCCCCCGGGCCTCCCACTGCTGCGCCGCGGCGCGCAGCTCGGAGCGGAACTGCGCATCCTGCGCGCTCTCTTCGATCCATTGACGGAGCTTCGGCCACCTCTCG